>NZ_CP107845.1:4800000-7200000 GCF_041431415.1 Streptomyces sp. NBC_00513 | reverse complement strand
AGTTGGGGCGCCACCCGCACCAGGATCACGAAGCGCCTCATCGGGCTGTGCCTCGGCTGCGTCCTGACCGTCGTACTGCTCGCCCTCACCTCGGGCCGACCGGTCACCGCGGCGATCGCGATCACCGTGTGCGGCGGGATCGCGCGGCCCATGCGGGGCTGGAACTACGGCTTCTGGCCCGTCTTCGGCACGCCGGTACTGATCCTGTTGACCGAGACCGATGCCCATGTGGTGTGGAGCGACGTGCTCCAGCGCCTCACGAACAACGCCCTGGGGGCCGTACTCGCCGCCGTGACCGTACTGTTCGTGTGGCCCGCCCGCGAGGAACGCCGGTTGCCGGAGAGGCTGCAGACCCTGCTGGAGACCCACGCCCGTTTCCTGGAGCGCGTGGCGACGGTGGTGGAGTACGGACCTCCGCCGGCGCGGGAGGGACGGGTACGGGCCGCGGAGGCGGCGAGCCTGGAGTTGCGCTCCGCGCTGGACCGGTTGAGCGGGCCGCACCTCGACGTGCTGGCCGCGGTGGTGGCCGCGGACCGGCTCCGCGGCGCGATCACGCCGCTCCGCCCGTACGCGATCTCCGGTCTCTCGGCGCCCGACCTGCGTACGGCCGCGAGAAGCCTCGACGCCACGGCGGCGGGCCTGACCTCGCTGGAATTCGACGCGACGGGCCGATCCGCGACCGGCGCCCTGGACTCGGCGCGCGCGGCCGTCGGGGCGGGCGCCGCGTAGGCGCCGGTCGCGCCCCGACGCGCACCCCTGCCCGAGCCTCTGCCCGCCGTCGGCAACCACGAGTGTGAAGGGGTGAGTTGGAGGTCCCTGTCGCCGTTCCCGGCGAGCCGTCCGCAGCCGGCGGAGGGGGCGGTGACGTCATGTGGCGCGGCCGTAGCGGACGTTGCCGGTCCAGATGCGTTCAAGGCGCACCGAGGCACCCGGACGCGGCGCGTGCCAGAGTATGTCGTTCCCGGCGTAGATGCCGACGTGTCCCACGGTCGAGCCCTTGGGGAAGAACACCAGGTCTCCCGCGGCCCGTTGGACGGAAGGGACGGGCCGGGTGTGTTCGTACTGCTGCTCGGCGGTGCGTGGCAGTTTCTTGCCGGCCCGCCGGAAGGCGTAGAGCGTCAATCCGGAGCAGTCGAAGCGTTCGGGGCCCGTCGCGCCGCGCGCGTACGGTGCGCCCTCTTTGGAAGCCGCCACGGCCAATGCCTTGTTGCCGTAGGCGGGGGCCACCTCGATGGGGGCCGCGTGCGCCGGAACCGCGGTGCCGGCGGGGGTCGCGATGGTGACGAGAAGCAGGAGCGGAGATGCGAGTCGAGCGGTTTTTCGGCGAAATGGGGCTTTACGTGCGTCCGTCGTGGAGTGGGGCATCGTGATACCTCCGTATTCGGATGCGAGACAGCCGACCTGTTTCTTCGAGTTGCTCCTTTCGTGGATTTCCGTTGACGCGTGACCGCCGACAAGTGTTCTTCACGTCAAGCCGGATAGCGGTGCGAGACACGGCATATACCGACTGTTTTCTGTAAAAGTTCGCCGTTCGAAAATCGGCTCCGCAACTCCCCTCGCGGTGACGGACCGTGGGCACCGGGCGCTCCCGCCGCACGACATGAAGGAGCCGGGCCCGCCATGCGGGCCCGGCTCGTACTTCTCCACCACGCCCCGGGGGGGCTCGACGCGCATCGACGGGCGCGCCGCCCGGGGCCTGGAACCGCGACCGGATCAGTCAGTGCCGAACTCCATCGCGGCACGGTCCAGCAGCTCGTCGTCGCCGGAGACCTCGCCGCGCGAGGCGATGGCCTCGGCGCCGCCCTCCGGCATGCTGCCGATCAGGCCGGTGGCGGCCGCCTGCGCGGCGCCGACCAGCGCGGGGCGGGCCGTGCCGACGATGCCGAGGCCCGCGTACTGCTCCAACTTGGCGCGCGAGTCGGCGATGTCGAGGTTGCGCATCGTGAGCTGACCGATCCGGTCCACCGGACCGAACGCCGAGTCCTCGGTGCGCTCCATCGAGAGCTTGTCCGGGTGGTAGCTGAAGGACGGGCCCGTGGTGTTGAGGAGCGAGTAGTCCTCACCGCGACGCAGCCGCAGGGTCACCTCGCCGGTCACCGCGGAGCCGACCCAGCGCTGGAGCGACTCGCGGACCATGAGGGCCTGCGGGTCCAGCCAGCGGCCCTCGTACATGAGCCGGCCGAGGCGCCGACCCTCGTTGTGGTACTGGGCGACGGTGTCCTCGTTGTGGATCGCGTTGACGAGACGCTCGTACGCGGCGTGCAGCAGGGCCATGCCGGGGGCCTCGTAGATGCCGCGGCTCTTCGCCTCGATGATCCGGTTCTCGATCTGGTCCGACATGCCGATGCCGTGCCGGCCGCCGATCGCGTTGGCCTCCATCACCAGGTCGACCGGCGAGGAGAACTCCTTGCCGTTGATCGTCACGGGACGGCCCTGGTCGAAGCCGATCGTCACGTCCTCGGCGGCGATCTCGACCGAGGGGTCCCAGAACCGCACGCCCATGATCGGCTCCACGGACTCCACGCCGGTGTCCAAGTGCTCCAGCGTCTTGGCCTCGTGGGTGGCGCCCCAGATGTTGGCGTCGGTCGAGTACGCCTTCTCGGTGCTGTCCCGGTAGGGAAGCCCGTGGGCGACCAGCCACTCCGACATCTCCTTGCGTCCACCGAGCTCGGAGACGAAGGCGGCGTCGAGCCACGGCTTGTAGATGCGCAGGTGGGGGTTGGCGAGCAGACCGTAGCGGTAGAACCGCTCGATGTCGTTGCCCTTGAACGTCGAGCCGTCGCCCCAGATCTGTACGTCGTCCTCGACCATCGCCCTGACCAGCAGCGTGCCGGTGACGGCGCGGCCGAGCGGGGTGGTGTTGAAGTAGGCACGGCCGCCGGAGCGGATGTGGAACGCGCCGCAGGCGAGCGCGGCCAGGCCTTCCTCGACCAGGGCCGCCCGGCAGTCGACCAGGCGCGCGACCTCGGCCCCGTAGGCCTGCGCCCGCCCGGGCACCGAGCCGATGTCGGGCTCGTCGTACTGGCCGATGTCGGCGGTGTAGGTGCACGGGACGGCACCCTTGTCGCGCATCCACGCGACCGCGACCGAGGTGTCGAGGCCGCCCGAGAAGGCGATGCCGACGCGCTCGCCGGCGGGCAGGGAGGTGAGAACCTTAGACATGGGAAGAGTATGCACCGAAACGCATGTCTATGCAAAACCTGCCCTGCCCTCGTGCGGTGCGGCTGATCCACGGGCACACCCGCGCGGACGCCGAGCGCCTCTTCGAGGACAGCGTCACCGCGCTCGACCGTGCGGCGTCCGGCCTCCGGACCGGCGGAACACTCGGCGGGCAACCGGTTACGACGGGTAATACCGCAGAATGCTTTCCTCGCTGGTCACATGGGGGGCGTCGTGCTGCTGCTGGATCTGACCACCGTGGCACCGGGCGAGCGAGTGGGGGCCTTCCACCACGCGCTGACCGACGACTCGGTACCCAACCACGTGGTCCACGAGGACGGCGGGACGTCCATCCACGCGCGGATGGAGCTGTGGCGGGTCGGCGGCCTCCCGATGTTCTCCACCCGCAACTCGGGTTTCACGGTGCACCGCACGGACCTGCACGTGCGCCGGCACCGCAGCGATCCGGTGGTCTCCGTCGCGCTCCAGCCGCACGGGCTCGGCCGGGCCGAACTCGCGGGACAACGGCAGGTGTTCGGACCGGACGACATCTGCGTGTTCCACGAACTGACACCACGGTCCTTCGGTTGGTCCGGCGACGGGGCCTCGCAGTCGCTGATGTTGGACGCCGAGCGGCTCGGCGTCCCGGTCGACACGGTGCTTCGGGCCGGCTTCCGACTGCGCGCCAGCCCCCTGTACGACCTGGTCCTGAACCACCTGCGCGGGCTGTGGCGGGACCCCGGCCGGTTGGAGGGTGATCCCGGTGCCCCGGCACTGGCGAACGCCACCGTCGAACTCGTCCGCGCGCTGCTGCTCTCGGCCGGGGCCGGTGAACGGGCACCGGAGACCAGGGAGGCCATGGACGACACCCTGGCGTCCCGCGTCCTGGCGCATGCCCGCCGCCACCTCGCCGACCGGGACCTCACCCCCGAGCGCCTGGCGGCGGAACACGCGGTTTCCGTGCGCCGGTTGTACGCGGTCCTCAGCCGCGAGGGGATCAGCCTGGAACAGTGGCTCATCACCGAACGCCTCGCGCTGGCACGGCGGATGCTCGCCTCCGCCCGGTGCGCGGGTCTCACCGTCGCGGCGGTCGCCGCCCGGTGCGGGTTCGCCGGGGCGAGTCACTTCAGCCGCAGGTTCCAGGCAGCGTACGGGCTGACTCCGAGCGAGTGGCGCAGGTCTCAACGTCCCGACTGATGCAGGGCGATGTGCAGGGTGTCCGTGATCTGGATGCGGGCCGCGCGGGCGGCGTGTGTGCCGCGGAGCAGGTCGAAGAGGACGAATCCGTGGATGGTGCCGTGGTAGCGGACCGACACCACGGGGACGTCCGCCTCCCTCAGCCGAGCCGCGTACGCCTCGCCCTCGTCGCGCAGCACGTCGGCCTCAGCGGTGAGGACCAGCGCCGGAGGCAGCCCCCTGAGCTGCTCGTTCGACGCCCTGAGCGGTGAGACGGCGCGCTGGGCGCGGGTCTCGGCGTCGGGCGCGTACTGCTCCCAGTAGTCCCGCATCGCGGCGCGTCCCAGGAAGTACCCCTCGGCGAACTCCTCGTAGGAGGGGGTGTCCATCGCGGCGTCGGTCACCGGGCAGACCAGGACCTGTTGGAGGAAGCGCGGCCCGCCGCACCGGTTCGCCCTCAGGGTGAGGGCCGCGGCGTGGTGCGCGCCGGCGCTGACCCCGACCACCGCCATCCTGGTCCCGTCCAGACCGCATTCGCCCCCCTGGCCGACGATCCAGCGCGCGACCGTGTGGGCCTGCTCGACGGCACCGGGGTGGCGTGCGTCGCCCGGAACGTCGTACTCGGGAATGACCACGGCGGCATCGGTGCCGAGGACGAGGTCGGCGACCAGTTGCCGGTGCGCGTACGCGTCGGTCAGCATCCAGCCCAGTCCGTGCAGGTAGAGGACCACCGGCAGCGGTCCGTCGCTGCCCGCCGGACGCAGGATCCGTACCCGGATCCGCCGGCCCGCCGGACCCGGGACGGCCAGCCACTCCTCCACGACGTCGGGTTCGGGCGGCGCGTCGCCCCCGTCCCAGAGGTCCGACACGCGGGCGCGCGAGGCCGCGGTGTCGAGCCCGTCGCGTGCCGTCGGGCACGAGTGGCGCCGTACGAAGGCCCGGACCTGGCGTTCGAGAACGGGTCCCGGCCGGACGGCCTCGACGTCGTTGTTCACGGGCACTCCTGCACGGGGCGTGGCCGCGGGCCTTCGACGGAGCGGCCCCTGACGGCCCCCCACGGCCGGGCAGGCTGGCGCTCGGTGCCGGATCCGGTCATGCCGCGGCACCGCAGACCCACCCTACGGAACGCCGGACGGGACTTCGACGGCGGCACCGTGCCCGTACGTGACGCTGCGTGCACAGTTCGCCGGGACGCGGTGCGCCGGGCGCACCGTGCGCGGCGCGGGCCGGTGCGGCCGGCCCGTGCCCGTATCCGTGCCCGTGTCCGTCGCCGCGCCCGTCGACGGCAGTCATATGACCTACCAGTCGTCGCCGCCGGCGCCACAGACTCGAAGCAGTACCGCGGGAGGGCAGCCGCCCCCTCCCCCGTGCGTCCTGTTGTTCTCCGAGGCGGCCGAAGGGAGTCTGCGTGCGTGCTCTCACCGCACCTGCCGCACCACCGGATGCCGACGCGGAGCGGAACACCGACGGCGCCGCCGACCTCGCGCGCTGGTTGGCGCCCGTCTCGGCCGGCGACCGGGCGGACGGGCCCGAGGGCGACGCCCCCCGGTGTCGCGGCTTCGGATACCTGCGCCTGCTCCTCTGGCAGGCGGCGCCCGCCCAGCTGAGTCGTACGCCGCGGACGGTGGCGCGAGAGCCCCTGGACGCCGTCGCCGTCGTGCTCCCCCGGCACGGCACGACCGCCGTCACCCAGGACGGCCGCGGCGCGACCGTCGGAGCGGGCGAACTGACCCTGATCGACCTGCGCCGGCCGTTCGCACTGGAGCGCGCCGCAGGGGCGTCGGTACTGCTCTGCCGACTGCCGGCGCACGCCCTGGGGCTGTCGGTGGCGGACCTGCGTCCCGTCCTCGGGCGCGTCGTGCCGGTCGGCGGGGACGGTGTCGCGGCCTTGCTGGGACCCCTGCTGCACGGCCTCGGCGCGTCGAGCGACGCGATGTCCGTGACGGTGGGCGAGCGGCTGGGCGGTGTCGTCACGGAGTTCGTGGCCGCGCTCGTGAACGAGTGGAACGAGGAACCGCAGGGCCGGAACGATCCCGGCTGTCCGGGGCGTGAGGCGCTGCTCCGCGCCGTCCGGGAGCACATCGATCGCCACCTCGGCGACCCGGACCTGTCCCCGGAACGCATAGCGGCGGCCCACGGCATCTCGGTGCGCTACCTGCACCGGCTCTTCGAGGCGGAGGACACCACCGTGGGCAGGCTGGTCCACCAGCGGCGCGTCGAGCAGTGCGAGCGGGAGCTCAGCCGGCGCGGGCGGGTGAGCCCGTCCATCTCGGCGGTGGCCCAGCGCTGGGGCTTTCGCAGTCCGGCGCACTTCAGCCGGGCCTTCAAGGCCGTGTACGGGCACTCGCCGCGCCAGTGGCGGGCGGCTGCCCTCGGCGCCGCGGAGTCCGCGCCCCCGCGAGCGTGACGCCGCACGGCATCCGGCGCCCCGGGCCCCCGACCAGCCGGCACAGCCCGGGTTCAGCCGGCGGGGTCACCCCGTCGGCCGGACCCGGGAGTCGCGCCAGTCGCTCGGCGACATTCCGTACGCCGTACGGAAACTGCGGCTGAAGTGGGCCGCGCTGGCGAACCCCCAACGACCGGCGACGACGGCCACGCCGGTGTCGGTGCGTCCCGGCCGGGCCAGCTCCCGGCGCGCCTCCTCCAGTCGGCGGTGCTGGATCCAGCGCCCGACCGTGCTGTCGTGCTCCGAGAACAGCTTGTGCAGATAGCGGATCGACACGTGGTGCGCGGCGGCGACGGTCACCGGTGACAGCCCCCGGTCCCAGAGGGACTCGTCGATGTGGGCGCGCAACCTGCGGGTGAGCTCCTCCCGCTCGTGCCGCCGTGCCGGCCGTGCCCCGCGGTCGCCCGCCTCGACCGCCAGGGCGGCGACGAGTTCGGCGACGTTGCCGGCCAGGTGCAGGGCCGTGCGCGCCGAGTATCCCGAGGCCTCCTCGGCCAGGGTCCGCAGGAGGGGCGCGAGCAGTGTGGCCACGGGGCCGCGCAAGGGCGGTTCCCGGCGGACCAGGTCGCGGATCCGCTCACCGGTGACGGCGAGGGAGCCGCACGGAATCCGTACGAGGTGCAGGCGAAAGCCCTCGTACGCGTGGAAGGCGAACGACTCCGAGCCGTCCAGGACGAACAGGTCCGACGGACGCAGGGCTCCCGCCGGTTCCCCCTCCCCGGCGGGGAGCGCGTCCCGGCCCCCGGGGACCAGCCGCGCCCGACCGTCGGAGAGGACGCCCAGGAGGAGGTGCCCGCCGGGCACGGTCGAGGCGTCCAGGGCGAGGGTGGTCCGGGCCGGGCCGCGGACCGTGCTCACGTGGAGGAAGCCGAGCGTGCCGGAGTCGACCCGGCCGGTGAACCGGGCGGCTTCGCCGTCGGTGACGACCAGGGGGGCGAAGGCCTCCGCGAGGCCCGCTCCGGCCGGCGCGGGTCCCGGGGCCACCTCCGTGTCCGTGCCCGCGTTCCCGCTCGTGCCCGCGTTCGGGTTCATGTCCGCGTTCGGGTTCGGGTCCGACCGATCCGCGCCGGCGGTTCGGGACATGGATGTCAGGCTCATGCGGCCCCCTGGTCTGTGCGCCGCCTCGGAGGCCGAGGCGCTGTGCCGGAATCCGGGCCGCGCGCCACGCGCCTGCCCTCGTCCTCAGCCTGCGCCGGGACGGTACGGATGGGTAGGGCGCGGGGCGTTCAGTGCAGGGAGGGGCAACAGCCGTGCAGGCTGGGGCAACATCGGACGTCGTCGCGACGCTCGTACGAGTGCGGGATAATGGCGTGGCACTCGAACGTCGCCGCCGCGCGGGCGGATCGGGGCGGAAGGGGCTGGGGGCGGCCGCTTCCGGTGAGCGAGACGCACGGCCCACGCCCCGGCCGGCTGGGGGATCCGTGGTCACCGAGAACACCGTGGTCACCGAGAACACCGGATGTGACGGACCGCGTCTCGTCGGCCGGCAGCGTGAACGCCTGCTGCTGGAGCGGGCGCTGCGGAACGCCCGGTCCGGTTCGGGCGGTTCGGCGATCGTCCTGCGGGGTGACGCGGGGATCGGCAAGACCGCGCTGCTGGACTGGACGGCGGCCCGCGCCGCCGAGGCCGGGTTCACCGTCCTGCGCGCCGTCGGCGCGGAGGCGGAGGTGGCGACCGCCTTCGGTGTGCTGGGGCAGGTTCTGCGACCGCTGCCGGGCGACTCGCGGGCACTTCCGGAACACCAACGGGCCGCCCTGGAAAGTGCGCTGGGGATCCGGGAAGGCCTTCTGCCGGGAGGGTTCACGGTAGGGGCGGCGGCGCTCGGGCTGCTCGCTGAGGCGGCGCGCCACCGGCCGTTGCTGATCCTGGTGGACGACCTGCACTGTGTGGACTCCTCCAGCAGGGCCGTCTTCGCCTTCCTGCGGCACCGGATCTGCGATCTCCCGCTGGTGATGGTGTTCACGACGCGCCCGGATGGTTCCGCTCTGGAGGGGTGGTCCACCCATCCCGTGGACGTGGACGCGCTGTCGGGTGACGACGCCGCCACCCTGCTGCGCCAGTGGCATCCGGGCCTGGCCGGCACCACGGTCGCGCGGGTCGTGGACGAGGCGGCCGGCAATCCGCTCGCCCTGGCCGAACTGCCGAGGCAGTTGGGCCGGGAGCACCGGCGGGGCACCGTACCGCTGCCGGAACGACTGCCCCTCGGGCAGCGTCTGGAGCAGCTGTTCGCGCAGCGCCTGGAGTCGCTGTCCGCGGAGACGACAAGGGTGCTGCTGGCGGCCGCCCTGGGCGGCGACGGGTCCGCCGGACAGGGGGGCACGTGGTGGCGGGCGGCCGGCGGGGACCGGGCGGAGCAGGTGCTCGACCGGATCGAGGCGAGCGGTCTGGCCCGGCTGGACCACGCCGGGAGACTGGCGTTCCGGCATCCGCTGGTCCGCAGCGCGGTGATCGCCTCGGCTTCGGAGACGGAGCGGCGGGCCGCCCACCGGGCCCTGGCGGAGGACCTGCCCGAGGGGGACGTACGGCGCCTCCTGCACGAGGCCTCCGCCGCCGAGGCCCCCGGCGAGCCGCTCGCCGCGCGGCTCCAGGAGGCCGGATCACGGCTCGCGCTCCGCGGGGGCGACGCGGAGGGGGCGCTGCTCCTGGACCGCGCGGCGGCGCACAGCACCGACCCCGACAGTCGGGCGAGGCGCCTGACGCTGGCCGCGGTGATGTCGGCGCGCGGCGGACGGCTGCCCTACACGGCTCGGCTGGTCGACGAACTCAAGCGGGGTCCGGTACCGGCGGACATCGCCCCCTTGTTCGCGTACGCGGTCGTGTACGTGGACCAGAGCCACCACGTGGACTTCGACTCCTCGTTCACGCTGTTGCCGCAGGCTCTCGCCGGTCTGGCCGCCTCCGGCGGGGAACCGTTCGGCGACCTGGTGGAACAGGCCTTCTTCAAACTGTTGCTCGCCACGGCGTACACCGGCGATCCCCGGGGGCGGCGGGCCCTGGAGGCACACCTGGGGCAGGTCTCCCCGGCCGCCCGCCTGTGCCACCGCGCCTGGGCCGATCCGCCCCGCACCGCGCACGGCGTGGAGAGCGAGCTGCGGGCGATGTCCGAGCGCATGGCGTCAGGACAGGAGGCGGGGCACTCCTGGCTGCTGCTCTGGACCGCCTGCGCGGTGGACGGCGCGGACTCCGGCCTGTGGCGGCTCTTCGCGGGGCAGCACGGGTTCGCCACCCAGGGTTCCGTCGCGAAGGCGAAGTGCTATCGGCATTTCCTGCGCGGCCGCTGGGACACCGCGGAGGACTGTCTGCGGGAGGCGGACGCCGCGGAGGAACTCGGCTACCACTGCAACGCGTTGCTGTTCCGTCACTACCACGCCCACTTCCTGGCGGGAAGGGGCGACGAGGCGGGGCTGCGCGAGAGCCGGGCCCGGATCGAGCCCGCCGCGAAGAGGGCCGGGATGCGTTTCGTCACGGACCACCTGAGCCATCTGGGTGCGCTGGCCGCGCTGGCGCACGGGCGGTACGAGGAGGCGTACGGCAGGCTGCGCCGGTTGATGGCCCCGGGTGAACTGCCCCTCGGGTTGCCCTGGTTCCACCTGCCCTTCTTCGACTTCGTCCTGGCGGCCGTGCGATGCGGGAGGCAGGCGGAGGCCGTGGCCCACGTGGCCGCCGCGCGTGAGGCCCGGATCGACGAGATCTCCGAACACCACGCCTTCCTGCTCGCGGCGGCGGACGCCCTGACGGTCGGCTCGGAGGAGGACGACGTCGAGGAGGCCGACGCACGGTACGCCGCCGCGTACGCGGTACCGGGCGCCGACCGGTGGGTCTTCGAACTGGCGCGGCTGCGGCTGGCCCACGGTTCCCGGCTGCGGCGGCGGGGTCGGCGGGACGAGGCCGAGGAGGTGTTGCGTACGGCGTACCACTCCTTCCTGGAGCTGCGGGCCGATCCGTGGGCCGAGCAGTGCCGGGAGGAACTCCGTGCGGCGGGACGGTCGGTGGACGGCGGGCCGGCCGGCCGTGAGCCGCTCACGCCCCAGGAGCTGCGCATCGCGCGTCTGGTGGCCACCGGGCTGACGAACAAGGAGATCGGCGCGGCGCTGCGGCTGTCCCCGCGTACCGTCGCCGGCCATCTCTACAAGGTCTTTCCCAAGCTCGGGATCACCTCGCGGGCCGCGGTGGCCCGGGCGCTGGCGGACGCCTGAGCGGATGCCCCGCGCGCGCCCCACCACCCGGCGGCCCGAGCACCAGGTCCGCCCGGCCGCCGACGACCGTACACGGCCCCTGGCCCCGACCGTCACCGCGGGCAGGCCGGCGACGCACCCGCCTTCGAAGCGGTCACGGCCCGCATCCGCGCGCCACGAAGCGGGCCCGGCAGGCCCCGAACCCGGCCGTTGGCCGTGCTCGCGATGCCCGCCTCCGCGGCTACCGCGGCAGACTCCGTGCCGACCCCTGAGACCAGAACCCGCACGGGCTCATTGACTGCCGCGGATCTCGTCGATGCGCCGCGCCAGGGCCTGCGTCTCCGCGATCAGCCGCGCGTGCGCCTTCTTCTGCTCCTCATCGCCCCGGGCCCTGAACGCCACGCTGAAGTGGGGTTGGAGCTGGGTCCACCAGCCGTAGTCCAGCATCGCCCACGCCTGTGGGCAGAGGGGGGCGCGGGTTTTGGGGAGGTAGCCGCTGTCGACCAGGGACGTCCGGTACTTCTTCGGGTCGCTGCCCTCCAGGTAGCACAGGAAGTTGAAGGCCCGCTGCTGGGTGACGGGATGGTCGCTCGCCAGGCCTTCCAGGGTCGGCCGGCCTTCCTTGCGGGCGAGCTCGTCGAAGAGGACCGCGGCGGCCAGCGACGGGCCCGGCCCGACCTCGTTGACGGTGTAGAAGGACGCGAAGCCGTCAGCCGCGTCCTCTTCGAGGCCGAGGTTGGCCAGGAGGAGCTGGCGTTGCAGGGCGTGGCCCATCTCGTGGCCGAAGATGAACTCGGTTGACAGCACGGTCAGATCGTCCGTGTTGTACTCGGACGCGGGGAACGGGGCCGGCCGTTCGACGGTCTTCACGACATCGGCGAGGGCCTTCTCGATGGTCGTCAGGAACGACGGCGGGACGAAGATCGTCCTGCCGTCGGGTTGGGTGACGGCGTCGGTGACGCCGGGCGGCACGTCGGCGGTGACCTTCACGACCATGTCGTGCGGGAGGGCCAGAGCCCTGTTCACCCAGTCGGCCGACCGCTCCAGCACACGGGACTTCCGGATCAGCGCCACGGCCTGCCGGTCCTCCGGTTTGACCGACTTGGTCTCGTAGACGACGGTGACCCTGCCGGAGCGCGCCACCTGGGGGCGAGGCCCTCCTCCGGGTCCCTGCCCGGCGTCGCGGCCCTCGCCGCCGCACCCGGTCACGACGACCCCGGCGAGGACCAGCACGCCTGACAGGACGTTGCGCGCCCGCTTCGGGCGACCGGCGGTGTTCGGCATCCTTGGTCGGCTCCTGTCGCGTGTTCCCGCACTGATTCTCAGTCCGTCCGGCGGCGGGCGCCCGTGGAGCCGCCCGTACGGGGGACCGTCCGCCGCGGTGTCGACGAAGACGAGGGTCCGAACAGGCCACGGCACTAGGCGTCGCAGGCGCGCCGGTGGGCGTCATCCGTCCCCGCCTCCCGCAGGGCGCGGGCCATCCCGCCCCGGGTGGTGATGCCCAGCTTGGGAAAGATCTTGTAGAGGTGTGCGCCGACGGTGCGGGGGGACAGCCTCAGACGTGCGCCGATCTCTCGGTTGGTCAGCCCCTCGGCGGCCAGCTCGGCGATTCTCGACTCCTGTGCGGAGAGCGGGTGCCGGAGTTCGCCGGCGGGACGTTCGGCTGCCGCCGCCTCCGGGCCCGGTCCTCGGGCGGCGGCGAGTTCCCGGGCGGCCTGCCCGGCCCAGGGCGCCGCCCGCAGCCGCTCGAAGACGGCGTGTGCGGCCGTCAGCCGGGCGGCGGCCTCCCGGCGGCGGGAACGGCGTCGCAGGCAGGCGCCGTGGGCCAGGTGGAGTCGGGCCAGTTCGAAGGGCCATTGCTCGGCTCCGGGCAGGGCGTAGGCGGCCGTGTACCGGTCCTCGGCCGCGTCGTCGGCCGCCGCCAAAGCCTCGGCCGCGGCCACGAGGAAGGCGTGGTGGGGGGAGACGGCCGCGATCCCGGCCTCGCGCACGGCGTGCAGGTGGGCCTGCGCCTCGACCCGGTGGCCGGTTTCCACGGCGGCCTGGGCGAAGTCCAGCAGGGTCAGCTGGATCCAGGGCAGGCGCGGCAGCGGAACTCCCGGCGGGGTGAGGGACCGTACGTGGTGCCAGGCCTCCCCGGCGTGACCGTGCCCCAGGGCGCACAGCGCCCTCAGGCCGAGCAGCCGGCCCGTGACCAGCCGAAGGTGCCGGTCGGCCGCCCAGGGCGTCAGGAGCCGCGTGATCGCCTCCAGGCCGGCGGTGTCGCCGCGCCCGGCGAGGACCTGGCCGTGGTGGAGGAGGAACATCATCTCGTTGTAGCCGTAGCCGTGGGCGGCCGAGGCGGCGGCGCCCCGACGGGCGAGGGCGAGGGCCTCGTCCCACCGGCCGTGGAGGAAGTGGTCGTGGGTGCGGGCGAGTTCGATGAACGCCTGGGTCACATAGGTGCTCCGGGACGACAGGCGGTCCCACAGCGCGGCATGGTCCGCGACGGTGTCGACCGCCATCGCGGTCCACAGGAGCAGCCGGGCGGCGAGGGGGTCCGCCGGCCCGTCCGCCTGTGACGCGGCGGCGGCCCGCAGCCGGGCGGGCACCTCCCGGGCCGTGCGCGGCGGATCGGCCCACGCCTGATGGCACAGCGCGGTCAGTTCCGAGGCCTGCCCGACATGGCGGTCCAGGGCGGCCCGGGCCCGGTCGTCGCCGGTGTGCGAGGCGACGATGACGAGGACGAAGAGCGCCGGTTCGAGCAGGGCCGCGCGCTGCTCCGCGTCGCGGAAGGGGGCGGCGGCGTCCAGCACGGCGGGCAGCCCTTGGAGCGCGGGGGTCGGATCCCCGTCGAGGTGGAGCCGCACGTAGGCGACCGCCAGGGCGTACAGGGCCGCCGGGCGCGGTGTGCGGGGGCGGGCCTCGTTCTCGGCCTCGGCGAGCAGCCGGTCCGCGAACCTCAGTCGGCCGCCCCGTGCGGCCAGGGCCGCGGCGGCGACGAGGCGTGCGGCCCTGGCCTCCGGGTCGGCGGTGAGTCCGGCGGCGCGCGCCATGACGCTCGCCCCCTCCGCCTCGCCGCCGCGCTCCGCCATGGTCTGCGCCGCCGCGTACAGCAGGGCGGCCAGGGCGTCGTCGGGGCCGATGGCGGCCGCCGCGAGGTGTGCGAGCCGTTGCGGACTGTGCGGGGGCAGGGCTTCGGCGAGGCCGCGGTGGGCGGCGCGGCGCTCCGCGGACGAGGCGGTGTGGACGAGTCCGGCGCGCACCAGGGGGTGGTGGAAGCGCACGCGGCCCGTCCTCGGGTCGACACGCGCCAGTCCGGAGTCCTCGATCCGCCGCCGGGTGCCGGCCGCCCGCGCCCCGAGGGACGTGTGCGCGGCGTCGGCCGTGCGGGCGCCGTCGGCCGCCCGGGCCGCGATGCTCTCCCTCGTGGCCGCGCCGGGCGTCGCCGGACCGCCGAGTGCCGCGCGCAGCAGGAGGTGGCGGGCGTCCTCGGGGAGGGCGCGCAGCCGGTCCTCGTACAGTCCGCCGAGACGTTCGCCCAGCGGCAGTTCGCCGAGCAGTTCCCCGGTCTCCGGATCGACGTGGAGGGCGAGCCGGTCCGGGGCGGCGCGTTCCAACTCCGCGGGCAGTTCCCGCAGGGCGAGGGGGTTGCCGCCCGCGGCGCGCAGGACACGGCGGCGCGCCCACTCGGCGAGGTGGGGGTGCAGCCCGCGCAGCAGGTCGCCGGCGCGTGCGTCGTCCAGTGGTTCGAGATCGATCGGCCGGCCGACCTCCCCTGCGGCGTAACGGCCCTCGTGGCGGGTGGCGCCGATGACGACGAGCGGGAGGCCGGCCGCCCGTGACCCGATGAACCGGAACGCGGCGGCGCTGGACGGGTCCGCCCACTGCAGGCCGTCGAGGAGCAGGACGATCGGCCTGCGGGCGGCGGCCCGGGCCAACAGCGCGAGCGCCGCCCCGGCCACCTCCCCCGCCGCGGGCGCCTCGTCCGCGCGTACCCCCAAGGCCGCTTCCAGCAGGTGGCGTTGACCGTCCGGGAGGCCGTGGGCTGTGTCGAGCAGCGGCCACAGCACCTGGTGCAGGGCCGCGAACGGGAGGGCCGATTCGGCCTCGGCCCCCGCCATGCGCAGCACGCGCAGGCCGGCGAGGCCGGCCCGCTCCTCGGCCCAGTCGAGGAGCGCGGTCTTCCCCATCCCGGGATCGCCGCGCAACAGGAACGCCGCTCCCGTCGAACGCACGGCGTCCAGTGCCGGGGCCAGGAGTTCGCGCTCCGGGCCGCGTCCCGCCCGATCCGGAGCCGATTCCCCGGGGCGCGCGCCGCTCTCGCTCTCCATGTCGGCTCCGATCCTCACGTGCTTCCCGTCGTCCCGCCGGCGGCCCCCACCACGGCGCACGCCACCTCACCGAGCGCACAGTAGACCAGCCCCCGATCACGGGCGGAAATCCGAAACCGCAGGTGGAGGGGCGGGCCGGCGCGTATCGGGCCGCCGCGGCGGGCCTTTCGTGCACCGTGGCGCAAGGGGTGTGCACTCAGCGGCGACAACGCCCCTCCCGCGGCCCCTAGCGTGCCGCCGTGCCCCTGCGCGCAGGGGTGCGCGCCCTGCCGCCTCCTTCCGAGCGAACGGGGGCCGCCGTCATCGAGCACGTCCGCCGAGCCCGCGTTCCGCCCCGGAGCCGGAGCCAGATCCAGGAGAGTCCATGTCACCCCACGCACCCGGCGTCTCGTACGCCCGGGACCTCGCCCAGGTCGAACGGGCCAACGCCTCGGGCCGGATCCCGGTCGTCTTCATCCACGGCCTGTGGCTGCTGCCCACCAGTTGGGACCGGTGGGCCACCGTCTTCGAGGAGGCCGGTTACGTCGCCGTGGCCCCCGGATGGCCGGACGATCCGGAGACCGTCGAGGAGGCCCGGGAGCACCCGGAGGTCTTCGCGGGCAAGAGCGTCGGGCAGGTGGCCGACCACTTCTGCCGCCTCGTCCGCGCCCTGGACCGCACGCCCGCCGTGGTCGGGCACTCCTTCGGCGGACTGATCGGCCAGATCATCGCCGGCCGGGGACTGTCCCGGGCCACGGTCGCCATCGACCCCGCGCCCTTCCGCGGGGTGCTGCCGCTTCCCTTGTCGTCCCTGCGGGCCGCGAGCGCGGTACTGGGCAACCCGGCGAACCACCACCGGGCGGTGCCGTTGACGTACGACCAGTTCCGGTACTCGTTCGCCAACGCGGTGCCCGAGGAGGAGGCCCGCGAGCTGTACGCGCGCTTCGCGGTGCCGGCGTCCGGTGAACCGCTGTTCCAGGCGGCCACGGCCAACCTCAACCCGTGGACGGAGGTGAAGGTGGAGACCACCGGCGCCGATCGGGGACAGCTGCTGGTCCTCTCGGGCGAGAAGGACCACACCGTGCCCTGGGCCATCGCGAACGCCTCGTACAAGAAGCAGGCGCGCAACGAGCACGCGGTGACGGAGATCGCGGAGATCCCCGACCGGGGTCACGCCCTCACCATCGACCACGGCTGGCGCGAGGTCGCCGACACGGCGCTGGCGTTCCTTCGACGCTTCGCCGACCCGGCCGGTCCGCCCGAGGCGGCATAGCCGGCGCGGGCGGCGGGCGACGCGGGCGACGGGCGGCGCGGGCGGGCGGGCCGGCGGGCCGGTCAGGGCATCTCGTCCGGGTCGCAGCTCGCGCGGCGCAGCCCGATGGTGCGCAGGGCCCGCATCAGGCCGTCGGCGTCGCCCTCTCGGACGACGTGTACGGACCCTTCGGCGGCCACACCGTCCAGTTCGGCGACGAGGGTGTCGGCACCGGTCCGCAGGACGACCCCGCTCGGCGGATCCAGGGCGCGCACCCCGCGGAAGACCTCCAGCGCCGCCGGGTCGGCGGTGAGGCCGCCGGACAGGGCCAGGACGGTGATGTCGGGGAGCAGGACCCGGGCGTGGGCGAGGGCGACGGCCGCCTCTCGGGCGTGGGAGATGACCTGGAAGTGCGGGTTGCTCTGGATGCGCGACCGCAGCCGTTCCAGTTCCTCGCCTTCGGGCACACCGACCACCAGAACCGTCATCACGGTCCCCATCCTGCGTCGCGGCCACCGTCGGGGCGACCCGGGACGGTCCGACGGAAGTCGGCCGGGCCGCTCCGTCCGCGCCCTGGAGTCCAGGTCCGCGAGCGCGTCGATCACGCGGGGCCACGGGCCCGTGTGATCGACGCGGGGTGGGGTACACGCCGGCGCAGAGAGATCGACCGCCGGAGAAGGGAACTCCCTCCATGCTGATGGCCCACCCCGCGCTGCTGCCCGCCGCCGTCCGGGAGTACGAGACGTTGAGCCTTCTGAACGCCCTCGAAGGCAGCCCGCGAACGCGGCGGCGGATGGAGGAGGTCGCCGAGCTCCTGTGCACGGCGACGGGGACGGGCAACCCGGACGCCGCCCTGATCGCGGCCCGCTACCGGCTTCCCGGGGCGGGTACCTTCGACGATTCGGTCCTGCCCTCCTGAGGAGGGCGTCGGCGCGGCGCGGGGAGCGCGGCAGGAGTCGACGCCGGATCTCGACGCGCGCCCTTGACCGATATGACCTAGTTTGATCCCCGTCAGCATCCCCAGCATAAGGAGTGCACCATGGCCGACAAGGGCGGCATGGACAAGGCGAAGGGCAAGGCCAAGGAGGTCGCCGGGAAGGTCACCGGCAACGACCGGATGGCCGCCGAGGGCAAGACCGACCAGGCCAAGGGCAAGGCCAAGGAGGCCATGGGCGAGGCCAAGGAGCGCGCCCAGGGCGTCAAGGACTCGATGCGGGACAAGCGCACCAAGCCCTGACCCGGCACGCCCGCGCGGGGTCCCCGGACACTGGTCCGGGGACCCCGCGCGGCGTCCGGGCACCGTCCGCGTCCCCCGCGCCGCGCCTGGTGTCGGCGCCGTGTCGGGTCGGGTGTCGGCGCCGTCATCGCCCGGCGGACGGAGCCCGTCCGCCCGGGGCTCACGCTCCGCCCAGCACCAGTTCGTCCAGGGGCAGGGACCGCAGGAAGTCCTCGGCGTCGAAGGCCTCCCCCGCGGTGACCACACCCCCGGCGCCTCCCCTGACACCACCGCCGGCCACGATCCGTTCGACCGCCTCGACGACGACGGGCGCGGTGAAGGCGTAGATGTCGCGACCCCGGGCCACCGCCCGGCGCTCCTCGTCCCCTCGGCGGACGACGACCTCGACCACGAAGACCTGGGCCGACCGGCCGGCGGCGTCGGCGGAGCGCGGTCCCGTGGTCAGCGGATCGGCCAGGTCCTTCAGCGGGGTGACGTTCAGGAACGTGTTGATCCGCGCGGTGTCCAGGTGTCGGGAGACGGTGATCACGTCGGTGGTGGAGAACTCCCCCACCACCTCCTCGACTCCGAACGGCTCGGGAAACGTCCACGTCCCCTTCGGCGCCGGTTCGTCGCCCGCGAGGACCTGGAGCCGGCGGTCGGTGAAGACCACCCGGCGGCCGGCCCGGCGCTCGCCGGCCAGCAGCGTTCCCCGGGTCGGGTGCCAACTGTCCAGGGCCACCGCGATGGAGATCTCGTCGGCGGCCGGCCAGTCCCCCATGGCGGCGGTGGCGAGCAGGTCGCCCAGCGCTCCGTAGAAGGCCATCACCGGGGCCACCACCACCCCGGCGTCCTTCACGCGCGGGTCGTCGCGGTACGTGTCGAAGGTGTCGATCGCGACGAGTGTCTCGCCGGTGACGTCGAGGTAGTGGATCCCGGCGCGCAACGCGGCCTCGACCAGCGGCGGCACGGTTTCGGCGAAGGGGCCCGCGCAGTTGATCACCGCGGCCGCGCCCTCGATCGCACGGTCCAGGGACGCCGCGTCGTCGACGGAGGCGAGCTTCCACTCCACCCCGAGATCGGCGGCCGCCGCCGCGAGCTTCGTCGCGTCCCGCCCGGACAGCACCGGTGTCCAGCCGCGTTCCAACAGTTCCGCCGTGACGAACCGGGCGGTGTGACCGTAGCCGCCGAACACGGCGATCACCGGGTTCACACGGGTCCGGTCGGGTCGGTGGTGGTGCTCCGTCATCGGTTCTTCTCCTGTCGTGGGACGCGTTCCCATCCTGCTCGGCGGTGCGCTTCGCGACGACCTTCCAGGGCGTCAACGTGCGCTAGGTTCGCGTCATGCCCGCCCATCGCGTCGCCATGGCCGTCACCGACGACATGCCGATCTTCGAAGCAGCCGTCCCGTGCCAGATATTCGGCGTCGACCGGCCTCATCTGGTCGATCCCTGGTACCGGTTCGCGGCGTTCCCCGTGGGAGGCGCGACGGTGCGGCTCACCCCGGGCTTCACCCTTGCCCCCGTCGACGACGGCTGGGGCATCGAGACGGCGGACACCCTGGTCGTCCCCGCCTGCACGAACGTGCACGAGGAGCCGCCCGAGGAGCTGGTGGACATCGTCCGGGAGGCGTACGAGCGCGGGACGCGGATCCTGTCCATCTGTTCCGGTGCCTTCGTGCTGGCCGCCGCCGGGGTGCTCGACGGGCGCCGGGCCACCACCCACTGGCTGCACGCGGACGAGCTGGCCCGCCGTCATCCCGCCGTCCGGGTCGACCCGTCCGTGCTGTACGTGGAGGACGCCAACGTGATCACCTCCGCCGGGACGGTGGCCGGCATCGACGCCTGTCTGCACGTGGTGCGCGGCGACCACGGGGCGGCCGTGGCCGCCGAGTTGGCCAGGGGCCTGGTCACACCGCCGCATCGGGACGGCGGCCAGGCCCAGTACCGGCGCCCGCTGCCGCCCGGGTCGGGCGACGACTGGCTGGCGGGACTGCTGGACTGGGCCGACGAGCACCTGCACCTGCCACTGACCACCGCCGACCTGGCCGCGCGGGCCCACGTGAGCGTGCGCACCGTCGAGCGCCGGTTCGCCGACGCGCTCGGGATGTCCCCGCTGCGCTGGGTGTTGCAACAGCGGATACGCCGGGCGCAGCAGTACCTGGAGACCAACGACCGGACCGTCGAGTGGATCGCCACCACCTGCGGATTCGGCGGACCGGCCGGCCTGCGGGCGCACTTCGCCCGGATCGTCGGCCTGTCACCCAGCGTCTACCGGCGCACCTTCCAGGAACGGGCGGGTGCGCGGCCCACCGGCTGACCTCCTGCCTCTCGTACACCTCGCGGCGGTGTTCTCGCGCGAGAGCGGACGCCGGCGGCGGCGTCCGTGCGGTGGGTCAGACCTGCGGTCGCACGAGGGCACGGGCCGCCGCGAACTCCTCGCGGGCCGCCTGCTCGGCAGCCTCCAGGTAGGCGTAGGCGTCCTCGCCGACCGGTACCCGCAAGGGGGTGGGCGCGTCGGAGGCGACCACCGCGAGCACACGGTCCGCGAAGTCCTCAGGCCTCCCGTACTCCTCGTTGTCCTCCATCGCCCGGAACCCGCCGAGCATCTCCCCGGTCGCCTCCGCGTAGTCCGGGAGACGGTGGGCCGCCTCCGCGAGGGATGATCCGTACCGGGTGGCGAAGACACCGGGCTCGACGGCCGTCACCCTCACCCCGAACGGAGCCACCTCGGCGGCCAGGGCCTGGCACATGCCCTCCAGCGCGTGCTTTCCCGCGACGTAGGAGGCGAGACCGGGGAAGGCCATGCGGCCGCCCAGCGAGGAGATGTTGACGATGTGTCCGCCGCCCTGGGCCCGCATCAGCGGCAGGACCAGGCGCGTGAGGCGCCAGGGGCCGATGAGCAGGGTCTCGATCTGGTCGCGGAGTTCGGCGTCGGACACCTCCTCGACCGTGCCGAAGAGGCCGCTTCCCGCGTTGTTGACCAGGACGTCGATCCCGCCCATGCGGTCCGCGGCGGTCCGGACGGCCTCCTCGCACTGTCGCGCGTCGCGCAACTCCATCGCGATCGGGGTGATGTGGCCGGGCCAGGCCTGGACGAGATCCTCCAGGGAAGTGAGTTTCCGGGCGGTCACCGCGACCTGATCGCCGGCCTGCGCCGCGGCCGTGGCCAACGCCCGCCCCAGCCCCGAGGAACACCCCGTCACCAGCCAACGACGCCCCATCGTTCCCCCTTCGAAGTGCGTACAGGGCGCCATGGTCGCCGAGCCGAGCGCCCCCCGAACAGCCCTTGTGAGCGGCGTGCGGGAGCGCGTGAGGCGCAGGCGACGGCGCGTGCGCCCCTGACGCCGCGTCCCTCTTCGACGGGTGTGGGGGTGACGGGGTGCTCAGGCCGGAATGAGCGCTTCCCACTGGTCCCGGGTCGGGCCGTCGTGCCGCGGCGAGAACTCCGGGTGGGCGTCCAGCCAGGAGGTCACGTGTCGGTCCACCTCGTCGGTGCCGTAGGCGTCCTGCGCCGGTCGCAGGAGGTGGCGCACCTGGGCCCGGGCTCTCATGACGACGGGATCGTCGAAGGCGCAGGCGGCCAAGGCCGCGGCCCGGCGGTCCGTGGGTGGTGCGCTCTCCGTGAGGCGTTGTTCGTTGGCGCGGTCGGCCGCGACCTGTGCGTCGAACCACGGGCGGAGGGTCCGCGCCGTCCAGGTGTGGTGGTGGGCGGGGTCCGCGGCGATCAGGTCGGCATGGGTGGCGAGGTGTTGGGCGGCGGCCAGCCCGAGGGCCACGCCGTGACCCAGGGTGGGGTTGGTGTGCATGAGGCTGTCCCCGACGTTGACCAGCCCGGTGACGACGGGACCCTCATCGTCGACGAGGGAGGTCCAGCGGTTGTCCAAGCCGGCCATCGCGAGGACGGCCGACCGCGGTTCGGGGTCCAGGTCGAGCCAGGCCGCGGTGGCGGGGAAACGGCGGGCGGCGGCCTCGAACACGGCGGGGTCGGTGAGCGCGCCGCGGGTCGGATCAGCCGTGGAGAGCACCAGGTGCACCGCGAAGGTGTCGTTGTCCGAGGGGAAGACGCCGGCGAGCGCGAACGACGAGGCCGAGCCGGTCTTCACCCGCCCGGGGTCGCGCGGACCGTCGGTACGCAGGCGGTACCAGCGGCACAGGTAGGCGATCCCGGTGCGGTGGCTGTCGACCACGGGCGGCCGGCAGCCGGCCGCGACCAGCCAGGCGGGAACCGGCGAGCGGCGACCGGACGCGTCGACGACGAGGTCGGCTTCGTACGTGTCCGCTGCCACCCGTACCCCGGTGACCCGGGCCGGGTCGCCCTCCGCGAAGGTGAGCCCGGACACCCGGCGGCCGCGCCGCTCGTCCACGGTGTCCTCCCGCCGCACGGCCGAGGTCAGGGCGGCCTCCAGCACGATGCGGCGGGTGCGCAGGGTCACCAGGTCCTCGTCGCCGGCCCGGTGCGGCGGGTGCTCGCCGAACCAGTCGAAGTCGTGGTACTCCCGGGCTCCGCGTGCCAGCAGGTCCGCGTAGACGTCGGGGGCCTCGGCCCGCATCACGGTGCGCACGGGCGCGAGGAAAGAGTGGGGTTGGACGGCCTGGGGGACGCGGGGTCTGTTCCAGTGGAAGAAGTCCCGGTTCGGGTCCTCTCCGGCCTGCCGCGCGTCCTGTTCGAACAACGTGACCGCATGGCCCCGCCTTCCGAGCATGAGCGCCGTCCCCAGCCCGCCGATACCCCCGCCGATCACCGCAACCCGCGCCACCGAATGCCCCTTCGCGTCGTGTTGCGGATCGAGCCTACCGCTTGATGATCTCCGCTCGACAACGGGCATGGCGGAGCGTCCTGTTCGGCCTGGCCGAGCAGGACTCTCCGTCGCGCATGGTGTCGCCCCGCATGGGACAGGGAGTTGACGAGGTGTCAGGCCGCCGCCGTGCCGGCGCTCTCCTCGGCCGCGACGGCCTGGGCGATCGTCTCGTACACGTGCGGCTTGTTGTGGGAGCGGAGCAGCCGCTGCGCCTCGCGCTCGGGAGCCACCACACTGAGGGTGGCGCCCAGCTCCTGGCACCGCCGTTCGGCCCGCAACACGGTGCTCAGTACCGCCGGGCCGATGAGCGGGGCCGCGACCACCATGACGAGGTGCCGCGGCCGGTACCCGCGAAGCAGGGCCTCCAACTCCCAGAGCGCCACACCGCGGTTGCTGATGTCCAGGTCCTCATTGAGACGGATGACCAGCACGCCGTTGTCGAAATCATGGGTGATAGGCACGGGCGGCCCCCTTCGGGCACTCTTGACGGTAACCATCAAATGCCCTGTGACCAGGGCGGGAACACGTTGAAAATGCGTCAGCGTCCAGCGGGGACACTGGTTCGCCCCCCACGAACCGTCTGCCCCACCGACACCTCGACATGCATGCGCGTTCAACCACCCACCCGGACGTCAGTGGTCGCCGGAGGCCTCCGCCGCGGGAGACGTGGCGATGCGGGGCAGTGCGTAGGGGTGCTTCTCGGCCAGCCAG
Organism: Streptomyces sp. NBC_00513; assembly: GCF_041431415.1. Taxonomy (GTDB): domain Bacteria; phylum Actinomycetota; class Actinomycetes; order Streptomycetales; family Streptomycetaceae; genus Streptomyces. Next base: position 7,176,772 of record NZ_CP107845.1, on the reverse strand, counting down.
GCGACGAGCTGCTCACGTACCGTGCACCGCGTGGTCCACAGGTCGTCCGGGTCCTTCGCCGTGACGATCGCGCGGACCGTGACGGTGCTGGCCGTGGTGTCCGTGACGGCGAGGTCCCAGCCGCGACCGTCCCATTCCTCGCAGGCGTCCAGGATCTCCTTCAACTTCTCCCGCATCAGCGCGAAGGGTGTGGCGTGGTCGCAGTGGATGAACACCGCGCCCGTCATCTGGATCCCACCGCGCGACCAGTTCTCGAACGGACGGCCCGTGAAGTAGGAGACCGGCATGGTGATGCGGCGTTCGTCCCAGGTCCGCACGGCCAGATAGGTGAGGGTCACTTCCTCCACCACTCCCCACTCCTCGTTCACGACCACCGTGTCGCCGATCCGCACCATGTCGCCGAAGGCGATCTGGAAGCCGGCGAAGAGATTGCCCAGGGTGGACTGGGCGGCGACGCCCGCCACGATGCCGATGATGCCCGCGGAGGCCAGTACGGACGTGCCGATGGCGCGGAAGTCGGGGAAGGTCAGCAGCATCGCGGCCGCCGCGACGACGGCGACGACCGCGGTGACGATCCTCATGATCAGGGTGACCTGGGTCCGTACCCGGCGGACCCGCGAGGGATCACGGGTGCCGGTCGCGTAGCGGGCGTACGAGGACTCGACCACGGCGGAGGTGATGTGGACGACGAACCACGCACCGGCGCCGATCAGCATCAGGGACAGCACCTGGCTGACGGCGCCCGCGTGTTCCCGCAGGGGCCGCCAGTCGATCTGCCGGTACGACGCCTTGAGGAGGGCGGCCAGCAGGAAGACTTGCAGGGACACTCGGCAGCGGCGCAGGCGGTTCCACAGCGGTGTCTCCGGATGTCGCGCGTCGACGCGGCGCAACAGCAGGTCGGTGAGCCAGCCCACGGTGAGTGTGAGCACGATCGAGCCGCCTATGACGGTCAGTAGACGCAGAACGGTGTTCATAACCCCTCAGAGCGGATCTCGGCAGGAGACTGACCCCGCCGCTCGTGCCCGACGGCGCGAAGGACAAACCGCACGCGACCGCACGACGAGACCGCACGACGAGGAAGATCGCCCGCGGGCATGGTCACGGGAATCGGCCACGAGGAAAGCGCCGGTCGGACCCTGTGTGCGGCGGGGCGCGTGGGGTAGGGGCGGCGCATGTTCCGGCATCGACGTGTACGAGTGACAGCTGTGTTCCTCACCGCCTGGGTGGGGTTCACCGGACTGGAGAGGTGGAGTGAACTGGCGCCGTGGTCGGCGGCGGTGGCGGCCGGAATCTTCTGGGCGGGAGTCGTCGCGGGGACGTGGTGGTTCGCGGAGTGGACGCTGTTCCCCCGAGCGCGGCGTGGCGGCGACGCCGACCGGGACCCGCGTCGCGTGGCGGCGCCGGACGGCGGGCCGGGCGGGGAGCGGGAGGCCGAGAGGGCATCGGACCCGGACCGGGTGGGCGCGCGGCGATGACGCCGGTGGTGCCGGTGGCGGGGCGAGTGGACGGCCCGTGCCCGGATCCAGCGCATCGTCGACCGGCGCCGGGGCAGACGCGGGTAAAGGTTCCGTATCCGGGAGGGAAACCATGGCCGGTCTGCTCGCCAAGTTGAAGGAATTCCGTCGCACCCCGCAGGGTGTCCGGGCGGAGGCGTCCGTCCGTCGTGCCGCCGCCGATCCGCGCAAGCGGGCGCAGGCGAGGCGGCTCGTCGACCGACTCCGCAGGCGCTGACCCCGCCGCCCGACCGGACGGGACGGCGCGGGACATGACGGTGCGGGCCACCGCGATCGAGCGGTGGCCCGCACCGTCATGCGTGCCGACCTTCAGGACGGCCTGGCCGCCGTTGATCACGAACCGTGATCCGGGCTCGACCACGATGTCGCCGGCCGCCGGTGCCCACCTGGTTGAACTGGCCACCCGGGCCCGGCCGTTCCCACCACGCGATGCGCTCCAGTGCCTGGCGGCGCCTGATCCGGAGCGGGGAGCCGGAGCCCCGGGCCGGCCCCGGGGTCACGTACGCGCGGCGTCGGGGCGTCCGCGCCTAAGCGGCGGCGCGCACCTCGGTCTCGGTGGGTTTCGCGGTGCGCGGACGACTTCGGGCCACCCCCACCCCGGCCAGGCACAGCACTCCGCCGAGCAGGGTCAGCCACGCGGGCACCTCGCCCAGGAACACCCAGCTCAGCAGAACCACGACGGCCGGAACGGCGTATGTCGTGGAGCCCAGCTTCCCGGCCGGCATCCGGGCCAGGGCGTACGTCCACGCGATGAAGGCGAGCGCGGTCGGCACCACGCCCAGGTAGATCATGTTCAGCGTCGCGGACAGCGGTGCCTCGGGCAGCTCCGTGGCGAGTTGCCCGGCGAAGGGCAGGCAGGCCACGGCGCCGATCAGACAGCTGTACGCGGTGATCTGAAGGGGTGTCCCGAAGGCGAGCGCGGGCTTCTGTGCGACCACACCGGTCGCGTAGGCCACGGCGGCCAGCAGGCACAGCGCGACCCCGAGCACCGAGGTGGATCCGGCGCCGCCCGACGACATGGAGAGGCCCACGACCACCGCGCCCACGAAGGAGACGGCCATGCCGGCCAGCAGTCTCGGCGGCAGCGCCTCACCCAACAGGCGGGCGGCGAGCAGGGCCATCAGGATGGGGCCGGTGTTCACCAGCAGGGAGGCCGTACCCGCGTCGACCAGCCGTTCACCCCAGTTCAGCGCGATGGTGTAGCCGCAGAACCATACGAGTCCGGACACCAGGATGCCGCGCCGGGCTCCGCGCGGGGGCAGTCCCTGGCGCCGGATCAGGAGCAGGGTGACGAGCACCAGGGAGGCGGCCAGCAGCCTGCCGAGGGCCAGGGCCCCGGGTGAGTAGGCGGCGCCGGCGCTGCGGATGGACACGAAGGCGGAGGCCCAGGCGAACACCGTGAAGGTGACGGCGCCGACCGTGAGGACGGCGGGTGAGAGCACACTCAGACGGGACTTCATGGAGGCACCCTAGCCAGCACACATTTCGGTGTCCACCGAAATGTTTTGCTGTACTTCCCGTCCCGCCACCCCCACTGCCCCTTCAGGCCCAGGCGTCCGCCGCGATCCCCAGCAGTTCTCCGAAGGCCCGCTCCCCCTCGCCGGTCACCAGGAGCGCCCGGCCGCCGCCGGCCGGCCTCACCACCCAGCGCTCGCCCAGCGCCCGCGCGCACAGTCGCGCCCCGGCGAGGCCGCCCAGGTGCCGGCGCCGCTCGGTCCAGTCCAGGCAGGAGCTCGCCAGGGGCCGACGGCCTTCCCGGGCGAGGTCCACGCCGGCGCGCCCGCACCACTCGCGCCCCGCCTCGGTCAACTCGAAGGCCGCCTCGGTCCGCAGCAGCCCCCGCTCCCCCATGGCATCGGTGACCGCCATCCCCAGCCGCCCCGCGAAGTGGTCGTAACAGGTCCGGGCCCGGGCGAGCGGGTCGGGCGCGGACACGACGGGCACGGCGTGCGCGGCGTCCCGATCGGGGATGGCGTGGGAGGCGAGTTCGTCCACCAGACGGGCCGTCGCCGCGTCGGCGATCCGTACGTAGCTGTGGCGGCCCTGCCGCTCGGTGACACAGATCCCCGCGTCGAGCAGCCGGGACAGGTGGCCGCTGATCGTGGACGGCGCGACCGAGGTGATCCGGGCCAGTTCACCGGCGGTCCAGGCGCGCCCTTCGAGCAGGGTCATGCAGATGGCGGCCCGGGTCTCGTCGGCCAGCGCGGAGGCGAGGGAGGCCAGGCGGGCCGCGGGTGCGGGGGCATCCGTGGGCCTTCCGGCCGATACGTCGTTCATGCACCCAGGATGCCGTAAAACTTCGCTGGACGCCGAATGGTTGCCGGTCTTTCGGACGGGGTCGTACGGCAGCCCCGCACGGACGGGGCACGTCCGTGTCCCGTACCGCCTCTTCTCCGCCACACACAAGCCTTCGACGAGAAGATTCTTGATCGCGGACTAGACTGGCCGGTTGTTTGGTGCTGGGCCGGAACAACCCGGGCAAACCTGGGCTCCGCCGGCGACCCGGACACTCCGGGACCGAGACGTGAGGGCCGATGGCAGCCACACCTGAACGCGGTGAACTGACTCTGCTCGACGACGAGGGCGGAAACGGCCACGTGGGCGCCGCCGACGCGGATCGAGACGGCCTCGGGCCCGAGGGTTCCGGCGTGCCCGAGGGTTCCGGTGTGCCCGGCGGGTCCGCTGGGCACGGGGAGCACGGGACGGGCGGGGAGTCCGGGAAGGGCGCGGTCTTCTCCGCCGGGCCCGCCGCCCCGCCGCGCACCCTCGTCGACGTCTTCGAGGCCACCGTGCGCGCGCACCCCGACGAGCTCGCCCTGGACGACGGCGCCGGCCGCCTGACCTACCGGGCGCTGGCCTCGGAGGTGGAGCGTCGCAGGCGTGCCCTCGCTGCCGCCGGGGTGGGGCGCGGCGACCGGGTCGGCGTTCGCGTGCCGTCCGGGACCAACGAGCTGTACGTGTCCGTCCTCGCCGTGCTCGCCGCCGGCGCCGCCTACGTGCCGGTCGACGCCGAGGACCCGGACGAGCGGGCCGAGCTGGTCTTCGCCGAGGCCGGGGTGCGGGCCGTCCTGGGCGCCGGAGAGCGTGTCGAGGTGACCGGACGACCGGCGGCGGCACCCTCGGGACTCCCGACGGAGCCCGCCGCGCGCCCGGGACCCGAACACGACGCGTGGATCATCTTCACCTCCGGTTCCACCGGCAAGCCCAAGGGTGTCGCCGTCAGCCACCGCGGCGCCGCCGCGTTCGTCGACGCGGAGTCCGCGCTCTTCCTCGCCGAGGAGCCGATCGGGCCCGGCGACCGGGTCATGGCCGGGCTGTCCGTCGCCTTCGACGCGTCCTGCGAGGAGATGTGGCTGGCCTGGCGCCACGGCGCCTGCCTCGTGCCCGTCCCCCGCTCCCAGGTCCGCAGCGGCGCCGACCTCGGCCCCTGGCTGTTGGAACAGGACATCACCGTGGTGTCCACGGTCCCCACCCTGGCCGCGCTCTGGGAGCCCGACACTCTCGCCGACGTCCGGTTGCTGATCTTCGGCGGGGAAGCGTGCCCGCCCGAGCTGACCCAGCGCCTGGTCACCGAGGGCCGTGAAGTGTGGAACACCTACGGCCCCACCGAGGCCACCGTCGTCGCCTGCGCCTCGCTCCTGACCGGCGAGGAACCGATCCGGATCGGCCTCCCGCTGAACGGTTGGGAACTGGCCGTGGTCGACGAGTCCGGCGAACCGGTGCCGATGGGCGGCAGCGGACAGCTCGTCATCGGCGGTGTCGGACTGGCCCGCTACCTGGACCCGGCGAAGGACGCCGAGAAGTACGCCCCGCTGGAATCCCTCGGCTGGCGGCGCGCCTACCGCAGCGGCGACCTCGTCCGCGCGGAACCGGAGGGGCTGGTCTTCCTCGGCCGGGGCGACGAACAGATCAAGCTGGGCGGTCGCCGGATCGAGCTGGGCGAGGTGGACGCCGCGCTCCAGGCACTGCCCGGTGTCGCGGGCGCGGCGTGCGCGGTCCGCACGGCGCGCGGCGGCAACCAACTCCTGGTCGGCTATCTGGTCACCCAGGAGGGCTGGGACCACGCGGCGGCCGTCGAGCGGCTGCGCGCCGAGTTGCCCGCGGCCCTCGTGCCGCTGCTCGCGCCCGTCGCCGACCTGCCGACGCGCACCTCCGGCAAGGTGGACCGGGACGCGCTGCCCTGGCCGCTCCCCGAGACGGAGGCCTCCGGGCCCGTCGAGCAGTTGTACGGCACCGAGGCCTGGCTCGCCGAGCAGTGGGGCGAGACCCTGGGCGTGACCGTCGCCGGGGCGTCCGACGACTTCTTCGCGATCGGCGGCAACAGCCTCGCCGCCGCCCGCCTCACCACGCGCCTGCGCACCCGCTACCCGCGCGCGGCCGTCCTCGACATCTACCAGCAGCCCACCCTGCGCAAGCTGGCCCGCCGGTTGGAGAAGTCGGTACGGGACGAGGACGCGGCCCGTGTCGTCGCCCCGGTTCCGCCGCGTTCCCAGGTGGCGCAGTGTCTCCTGCTGCTCCCGCTGTTCACGCTGGTCGGTCTGCGCTGGACGGTGGCGTTGCTGGCCCTGGGCAACGTGCTGCACCTGTTCGGGCCCTATCCGTGGGCGCCCACCGCCTCGTGGTGGCTGGTCGCCGCCGGCGCGGCGCTGCTGTTCAGTCCGCCGGGCCGGCTGGTGATCGCGGCCGGCGGCGCGCGCCTGTTGTTGCGCGGGGTGAAGGCGGGCCGTCATCCGCGCGGGGGAAGCGTGCACCTGAGGTTGTGGACGGCCGAGCGGCTCGCCGAGTGCGCCGGAGCGACCTCGCTGACCGGTTCCTGGCTGGAGCGTTACGCGCGGGCCCTCGGCGCCAAGGTCGGGCCCGAGGTGGACCTGCACTCGCTGCCGCCGGTGACGGGCATGCTCAAGCTCGGCCGCGGCTGCGCCGTGGAGTCGGAGGTGGACCTGAGCGGGCACTGGTTGGACGGGGACCGGCTGGTGATCGGCCCGGTGAAGGTCGGCGCGGGTGCGGTGGTCGGCACCCGCAGCCTGCTCTTCCCCGGTGCGCGGGTCGGCAAGCGGGCCGAGGTGGCCCCGGGTTCCGCCGTGGCCGGGCAGGTGCCGACCGGCCAGCGCTGGGCCGGGGCTCCCGCCGTCAAGCTCGGCAAGGCCAAGCGCAACTGGCCCCGGGAACGCCCGCCGCGCTCGCTCCGGTGGCGGGCCGCCTACGGGGCGGCCGGCTTCGGTCTCACGGCGCTGCCGGTGCTCGCCGCCCTGCCCGCCCTGTTCGTGGTCGGCCGGTTCGTGCCGGCCGACGCCGGGCTGGTCGAGGCGCTGCGGGGCGCCTTGCTCGCCGTGGTGCCCGGGGCCCTCGCGTTCGGGGCGGCGTACGCGCTGCTGCTGCTGGTGTCCGTACGGCTGCTCAGCCTCGGCCTGCGGACGGGCACGCATCCGACGCACGGCAGGATCGGCTGGCAGGCGTGGACGGTCACCCAGCTGATGGACCTGTCGCGGGAGACCCTGTTCCCGCTGTACGCCGGGCTGATCACTCCGGTGTGGCTGAGGCTGCTGGGCATGAGGATCGGCCGGGGCGCGGAGGTGTCCACGGTGCTCGCTCTGCCGAGCCTCACCACCGTCGGCGAGGGTGCCTTCCTGGCCGACGACACCCTGACCGCCCCGTACGAACTGGGCGGCGGCTGGATGCGGATCGGTCACTCCGAGATCGGCCGGCGGGCGTTCCTGGGGAACTCCGGCATGACCGCGCCGGGCCGCACGGTGCCGGACGGCGGGCTGGTCGGGGTGCTGTCGGCGACTCCGAAGAAGGCCAAGAAGGGCAGTTCGTACCTGGGTCTGCCGCCGGTCAGGCTGCCCCGGTCCACCGCGGACGCCGACCAGAGCCTGACCTACGATCCGCCCGTACGGCTGCTGTGGGCGCGGGGCCTGGTGGAGCTGTGCCGGCTCGTGCCGGTGTTCTGCTCGGCGGCCCTGGCCGTGCTGACGGTGGCGGCGCTCTGCGCTCTGGGCACGGCGGACGGGACGGGGGTCGCGGGCGCGGCGCTGTTGTCCGGGGTGGTCCTGCTCGCGGCCGGTACGGCGGCGTGCGGGGTCACGGTGGCCGCGAAGTGGCTGCTGGTGGGGCGGCACCGGGCGGGAGAGCACCCGTTGTGGAGCGGCTTCGTGTGGCGCAACGAGCTGGCCGACACCTTCGTCGAGGTGCTGGCCGTGCCGTGGTTGGCCGGATCCGTGCCCGGTACGCCGGTGCTGGCCCTGTGGTTGCGCGCGCTCGGGGCCCGGATCGGCCGGGGCGTGTGGTGTGAGAGCTACTGGTTGCCCGAGACGGACCTGGTGGTGCTGGGCGACGCGGTGAGTGTGAACCGCGGCTGCGTGTTGCAGACGCACCTCTTCCACGACCGGATCTTGAGGACGGATACTGTGGTCCTCCGTGAGGGCTCCACCCTGGGGCCGGGCGGCATCGTCCTGCCCGGGAGTACGGTCGGTGCCCACAGCACACTGGGTCCCGCCTCTCTCGTGATGGCCGGGGAATCCGTCCCCGCCGACACCCGTTGGCTGGGCAACCCGATCGAGGCGTGGCGGGCCTGAGAGGGCCCGAGCACAGCGCAGGGAGCGGTATGAGCGGCCAGAGAACAGCGGCATCGGACCCGTACTTTCCGGCCAACGGCGACCCCCGTTACCGTGTGCACCGCTACGAACTCGCTCTGGAGTACCGCCCCGGCCCCAACCGGCTGGCGGGGACGGCCCGGCTCAGCGCCATCGCGGGGCGGGCACCGCTCGCCGAGTTCCACCTGAACCTGGCCGATTTCCGGATAGGCCGGGTCCTGGTGAACGGCCGGGCGCCGCATTTCACCCACCGCGGCGGAAAGCTGCGGGTCCGGCCGGCCAAGCCGCTCGCCGCCGGCGCCGCCTTCACGGTGGAGGTGCACTGGGCGGGCAATCCCAAGCCGGTGCGCAGCCCGTGGGGCGGCATCGGCTGGGAGGAGCTGACGGACGGCGCGCTGGTGGCCAGCCAGCCGGTCGGCGCCCCCTCCTGGTATCCGTGCAACGACAGGCCGGCGGACAAGGCCTCGTACCAGATCTCGGTGAACACCCCGTCCGCCTACACGGTGGTGGCCGGCGGCCGGTTGCTCACCCGCACGACGAAGGCCAGCACCACCACCTGGGTGTACGAACAGTCCGCGCCGACCTCCAGCTATCTGGTGGGCCTGGCCATCGGGGCGTACCAGACGGTGTTGCTCGGCGATCCGGGGCTCGGCGGGGTGCCGCAGACCGCCCACGTACCGGCCCACCTGCTGCCGCGCTTCTCCCGGGACTTCGCCCGGCAGCCCGCCATGATGCGGTTGTTCGAGGACCTGTTCGGCCCCTATCCGTTCGGCGAGTACGCGGTCGTGGTGGTCGACGAGGAACTGGACGTGCCGGTGGAGGCCCAGGGGTTGTCGCTCTTCGGCGCCAATCACGTGGACGGCGCGCGCGGTTCGGAACGGCTCGTCGCCCACGAGCTCGCTCACCAGTGGTTCGGCAACAGCGTCAGCATCGCCGACTGGCGGCACATCTGGCTGAACGAGGGCTTCGCGAAGTACGCGGAATGGCTGTGGTCGGAGCACTCCGGTGGCCGCACCGCGCACGCGCTGGCCCTCGGCGCGCACCGGCTCCTGTCCTCGCAGCCGCAGGACCTGACGCCGGCGGATCCCGGTCGCAAGCTGATGTTCGACGACCGGCTGTACCAGCGCGGGGGTCTCGCCGTGCACGCGGTGCGCTGCGCCCTGGGCGACGGCGCGTTCTTCCGGATGTTGCGTGACTGGGCCGCGGCGCACCGGAACGGCGTGGTGACCACCGCGGGCTTCATCGGCCACGTGGCCCGCTACGCGGCCGAACCGGTCGACGACCTGTTCGCGACCTGGCTGTACGACCCGGCGCTCCCGCCGCTGCCCTCGCCGCCGCTGCGGCCGCCGGTACCGGCGCGACCCGGCTACCCGCCCGCGAACGGCGAGCCCGCCCGCAGGGGTCGCGACTCCGTCTGAGAAGCCCGCCGATCGAACGCTGCCCGCCTGGCGTACGCGGGCGCGGATCGGGGTAGTCCTGCTGGCGAAGCCGGCGGCGCCGCGCTTCGGGGCCGTCCCGACCGGGCCGGTTCCCCGTGTGGACGAAGGATGTTCAGCATGGCCAGTGGCACCGTGAAGTGGTTCAACTCGGAGAAGGGCTTCGGCTTCATCGCCCAGGAGGGTGGCGGTCCGGACGTGTTCGCCCACTACTCCAACATCGCGGGCTCGGGCTACCGGGAGCTCACCGAGGGGCAGGCCGTCACGTTCGACGTGACCCAGGGGCAGAAGGGGCCGCAGGCCGAGAACATCGTGGTCGCCTGAACGCAACGCACGGAACCCGAAGCGAGGCTTCACCCCCGCCCGCCTCGGCCGGCCACCCTGCGGTGGCCGGCCGAGGCGGCGTCGCGTGGTGTGCTCAGACGATGTCCTCGGCGATCTCGGCCTGCTCCCGGGCGTTCCCGTACGCCGACGGGGTGCCGTAGGAGCGTCGGGCGACGTACCACCACACGCTGGCGAGCACCAACACCACGGCCAGGGCGATCACCGCGTAGTTCATCGAGTCGATGGTGACCGGGGACTTCTGCGGCAGGCAGAACAGCACGGTGACGACGGCCACCCAGACGACGGCGATCCAGCCGATCGGCTTGCTCCAGCGGCCGAGGCTCCACGGGCCGGGTTCGAACCGGTCGCCGGCGCGGAGCCGCAGGTAGATCGGGATGGCGTAGGCCGGGGTGATGCCGATGACGTTGATGGCGGTCACGGCGCCGTACGCGGTGGCGGAGTAGAGGGACGGCAGGGCGAGCACTCCCGCGACGACGACCGACAGCCACACCGCCGGGACGGGCGTCTGGGTACGGCTGCTGACCTTGCGCCACAGCGCGGAGCCGGGCAGGGCGTTGTCCCGGCTGAACGCGAAGACCATCCGGCTCGCGGCGGCGACCTCGGCGTTGCCGCAGAAGAGCTGCGCGACGATGACGACGAGCAGCAGGGCGGTCGCGCCGCCGGAGCCGAGGGCGTCCAGGAGGATCTGGGCCGGCGGGACGCCGGTGGCGCTGTTCTGGACGGCCGCGTAGTCCTGGATGGCGAAGGTGAGGCCCGCGAGCAGGGCGAATCCGGCGATCCAGGAGACCCAGATGGCCCGGACGATGCCCTTGGCGGCGGAGACGGAGGCGTTCGAGGTCTCCTCGGACAGGTGCGCGGAGGCGTCGTAGCCGGAGAAGGTGTACTGGGCGAGGAGCAGGCCGACGGCCGCCACGTAGAACGGGTTGGCCCAGCCGGTGTCGTTGACGAACTCGGTGAACACGAACGAGGCCGACTGGTGGTGGTCGGGGACGAGGGCCAGGGCGCCGACGATCACGGCGACACCGGCCAGGTGCCACCAGACGCTGATGGAGTTGAGCACGCTGACGAGGCGGACGCCGAAGAGGTTGAGCGTGGCGTGCAGCAGCAGGATGCACAGGAAGATCAGGAACGTGGAGCCGGCGGTGGGCACGAAGCCGAACTGGAGGTTGAGGAAGGCGCCGGTGAACAGGGCGGCGCCGTAGTCGATCCCGGCGATGGCGCCGAGCAGGCCCAGCAGGTTCAGCCAGCCCGTGTACCAGCCCCAGCGGCGTCCGCCGAGCCGGTCGGCCATGTAGTACAGCGCCCCCGACGTCGGGTAGGCGCTGGTCACCTCGGCCAGGGCGAGGCCCACGCAGAGCACGAAGAGGCCGACACCGACCCAGCCCCACAGCATGACGGACGGTCCGCCGGTGCCCAGGCCGAAGCCGTACAGGGTCATGCAGCCCGAGAGGACGGATATGACCGAGAAGCTGATGGCGAAGTTGCCGAAGCCTCCCATGCGGCGGGCGAGCACCGGCTGGTAGCCGAGTTCTCTGAGTCGCTCCTCCTCGTCCTGTCGGGGTGGGGCTGCCTTGGGGTCCTGGCGGGATTCCCATGCGGTTCGGGACATGGCGGTACCTCCGGGGGTGGTGGAGCAGGGGGACGGTGGGGCGGCGCGGGGGTGGTGTCGCGGGAGCGGTCCGCGGGGTGGTTCAGTCCCGGCCGGCCAGGCTGCGGGCCCTGGCCTGGAGGAACACCTCCTCGGCGGCTGCCGGGTCGGCCGGGTCGCGGGTCCGGTCCGCCCACGGCAGGGCGGTCCAGTACCGGCCGATCGCGTCGAAGACCCGGGACGCGTCGTCGAACCGGAGGGCTCCCCACAGGGCGTGGGCCAGGTGGTTCAGATCGAGTGGGGAGGCGTACGTCGGGTCGGTGTGGCGGAACCAGACGTCGAGGGCGTGTCCGGCTTCGCGGGCGGCGTCCTCGGCGACCCAATGCAGGTCGAGGGCCTTGTCCTGGCCGCCCTCGCGTCGGTAGCGCTCGACCCGCACATAGAGCGGCAGCACATGGACGGCGGACCCGGGCGGAGCGGACCCGGCCGCCCAGTGGACGAAGTCGGCCGCGTCGGAGAGGGGGCGCGGCGTGCGCGCGTACACGAACTGGAGCATCCGGTGGTACGCCTCGCGGTTGTACGGGTCCCGCCGGTCCGCCTCCGCGAGGATGCCCCAGGGCCCGGGGGGCAGCATCGGGCCGGGAGGCGGGAGCCGGTGCTCGTCCATCTGGTGGTGCTCGTCGAGGAGGGCGAGCGCGAGCAGGCAGATCCAGGGCACGGGGTCGGCGGGGCTGAGGCCGGCGGTGGCGTTGCAGGCCTGCCAGGCCTCTTCCCACAGCTCGTGGGTGCGGGGGTGTCCGGCACGGTGGGCGCGTACGGCGCGTTCGACGGTGACCCGGGTGTGCATCACGGTCGCCGCGAGGCTCCGCGGCTGCTCGGTGCGCCACGCCTGGACGACATCGGTTCCGGCGGCGACGGCGGCGAGGACCTGGGTGCGCTGGGTCCACAGTCCCCAGCCGGCCGTCCGTTCGAGCAACCGCTCCATCGACACCCAGCGACCGGTGCGCAGGTCCTGAACGGCGAGCCGCAGTTCGTTGTCGTGGCCGGCGGGATGGTAGACGGGCCGGAGGTCTCCGCCCGCCATCACCTCGTCCCGGTCGACGGGATACGGGATCGCGGGCCACGTGCGGTGGTCGTGTTCATCAGTCCTCGGGTCGCGTGGAGGGTGGGTCCAGTCGGCGCTCGACCGGTCACACCGCGGCCGCGTCGGCGCACGTGAGGTGCGAACCGCGTGCCGAACCGTGCGCCCGATCACCGCCGTTGACCCACGGTCGGCATCCTTCCCGTTGATCGGCGATCACTATAGAACGAGTGAGCGCATCCGCATCCGAAAACTCGATCGACCGCAAGTATCAAGTCATGGAACGCATATGACTTTGCGTCAGGCATGCGCATCACCTCGTCGGTCGATCTTGACGGGGTGACGTCCGCTGGTGAAGGCTTCCGACCGACGATCAAGCGACCGGAGATCAGACGTGTGGACCCCAGGAGCGGAGCGGTGATGACGGGCCCGGTGCTCGCGGTCGACCAAGGCACATCGGGAACCAAGGCACTCGTCATCTGCCCGGTACGCGGGGTCATCGGCACGGGTTCCGCACCCGTGCGCCCCCGATACCTGCCGGGCGGCCGGGTGGAGGTCGCCCCCTTCGAGCTGCTGAACTCGGTGGTCGAGGCCGGGCGCGCCGCGCTGGCCTCGGCCGGTGAGCCCGTGGTGGCGGTGGGGCTGGCCAACCAGGGCGAGACCGTACTCGCCTGGGATCCGGCGAGCGGTGAGCCGCTGACCGACGCGATCGTCTGGCAGGACCGGCGCGCCGAACCTCTCTGCACCGAACTCGCGCCGCACGCGGCGTGGTTGCGGGAGACGACGGGACTGCCGCTGGACCCGTATTTCGCCGCACCCAAGATGGCCTGGATACGCCGTCATCTGACCCGCGAGGGCGTCGTGACGACCAGCGACGTGTGGCTGGTCCACCGCCTCACCGGTGCGTTCGTCACCGATGCGGCGACCGCGGGCCGTACCCAACTGCTGGACCTGGAGACCGTCCACTGGTCGGACGCGGCACTCGGCGCCTTCGACCTCTCGGACGAACGAATGCCGGAGATCGTCGACGCGGACACCCGCGTCGGCACCACCACAGCCTTCGGGCCCGAGGTGCCGTTGACGGGGCTGCTCGTGGACCAGCAGGCGGCGCTGCTCGGCCAGCGCGTCACCGAACCCGGCGCCGCCAAGTGCACGTACGGAACAGGTGCGTTCCTGCTCGCGCAGACCGGCCCGCTGCCCCGTCGCAGTGCCTCCGGGCTGGTCGGCTGTGTCGCCTGGCGGATCTCCGGACGCACCGACTACTGCCTGGACGGACAGGTGTACACGGCCGCGTCCGCCGTGCGCTGGCTGACCGATCTCGGGGTGATATCGGGCGCCGAGGACATCGACGGCGTGGGCGGCGGCGTCGCGGACTCCGGGGGCGTCACCTTCGTGCCCGCGCTCGCCGGGCTCGCCGCCCCGTGGTGGCGCGGCGACCTGCGGGGCTCGGTCACCGGCCTCGGCCTCGACACCACGGCCGGGCACCTGGTGCGCGCCCTGTGCGACGGCATCGCCGCGCAGGTGGCGGAGCTCGCGGACGCGGTCGCCGAAGATCTGGGCGCGCCGCTCACGTCCCTGCGCGTCGACGGCGGGCTGACCCGTTCGGCGCTGCTCATGCAGGCCCAGGCCGATCTGCTCCGGATCCCCGTCGAGGTCTCGGCGTTGCCCGACGTGACGGCGCTCGGCGTCGGCGCGGTCGCCCGGATCGGTCTCGACCCGTCGCTCACCGTCCACGAGGCCGTCCCGGAGTGGAAACCGGCCGCCGTCTACGAGCCGAGGGTCGATGCGGGGCAGGCAGCGGAACGCCGCGCACGGTTTCGGACGGCGGTGTCGGCGCTGCTCGGCGACGGCCCGGCATGAGCGTCACCACGGCGGGCGCCCTGCCGGGCGGGGCGTACGACGTGACGGTCGTCGGCGCGGGCGTGGTGGGTGCGGCCATCGCCCGCGAACTGGCCCGACTCCCCTTGCGCGTCGCCCTGGTCGAGGCGTCCGACGACGTCGGTGACGGCACGTCCAAGGCCAACACCGCTATCCTGCACACCGGTTTCGACGCGGTGCCCGGCTCCCTCGAAGCCCGGCTGGTCCGGGAGGGCCGGCGGCTGCTCACCTCGTACGCCGCCGAGAGCGGCATCCCCGTCGAACCGCTCGGGGCCCTCCTCGTCGCCTGGGACGAGGAGCAGCGGGCCGCGCTGCCGGGCCTCGCCGACAAGGCCGTACGCAACGGCTACCGCGCGGCCCGGATCGTCCCGGCCGAAGAGGTGCGGGCCCGCGAACCCCGGCTCGGACCCGGAGTGACGGGGGCGCTCGACGTGCCGGGCGAGTCCGTGATCTGCCCCTGGACGACCACACTCGCGTACGCGACGCAGGCCGTCCGCGCGGGCGTGGACCTGCACCTCGGCTGCCGTGTCGAGTCGGTGGTCTCGGGGGACCCCCACATCCTGGCCACGACACGGGGGGCGCTGCGCACCCGTCACCTGGTCAACGCGGCGGGCCTGTACGCGGACGAGATCGACCGGCTGCTGGGTCACGCGGACTTCACGGTGACGCCCCGGCGGGGCCAGCTGATCGTCTTCGACGAACTCGCCCGCGACCTGGTCCGGCACATCCTGCTGCCGGTGCCGGGCGCCCTCGGCAAGGGAGTGCTGGTGTCGCCGACGGTGTACGGGAACGTGATGCTCGGGCCGACCGCCGAGGACCTGGACGACAAGACGGCCACCGGTTCGACCGCCGAGGGACACGCGCTGCTGCGCGAGCGGGGCCGGCGGATCCTGCCGGCGCTCCTGGAGGAGGAGGTCACCGCCGTGTACGCCGGACTGCGGACCGCCACCGAGCACGACGACTACGCGATCAGGGCCCATCCCGCGCAGCGGTACGTCACCGTGGGCGGGATCCGCTCGACGGGCCTGACCGCCTCGATGGCCATCGCCGCCCACGTCGTGGAGCTGCTGGCCGACGGCGGTCTGCCCGTGACCGGCGCGCGGGAGCCGGAGCCGGTACGCATGCCGAACCTGGGCGAGGCGTTCCCCCGACCGTACCGCGACGCGCGGATGATCGAGTCGGACCCGGAGTACGGCAGGATCGTCTGTCACTGCGAGCGCGTGACCCGCGGCGAGATCCGCGACGCGTTCGCGTCGACGATCCCGCCCGCATCGCCGGACGGACTACGCAGGCGCACCCGCGCCCGGGGCGGCCGCTGTCAGGGCTTCCACTGCGGCGCCGCCGTCCGCGCCCTGTTCGAGGAGACCCGGCGGTGAACCGCACGGTCGACGTCCTGATCGTCGGGGCCGGCCCCGCCGGGTTGGCCCTGGCCGCCCGCCTCGCCGCCGCCGGCGCCGGGCGGGTCGAGGTGCTGGAGCGCGAGCGGGAGGCCGGCGGGGCGCCCCGCCACTACCACCACGGCCTCGGATGGGACACCGCCCGGCCGCTCCGATCGCTGCTCCACGGTCCCGCGTACGCACGGAAGTTGACGGACACGGCCGTGGACGCCGGGGCCGACGTCCGTACCGGTGTCAGCGCCACCGGCTGGGCGGGACCCCTGACGTTGGAGGCCACGAGTCCGGCGGGTCTGGAGCGGATCACGGCCCGGACCGTGATCCTCGCGACGGGAGCCCGTGAGCGCCCCCGCAGCGCCCGCCTGGTCCCGGGGTCCCGTCCGGCGGGCGTCTTCACCACCGGCGAGTTGCAGCAGTGGGTCCACCTCCACGGCGGGTCGGTCGGCCGGCGGGCCGTGGTGGTGGGCGCCGAGCCGGTGGCCCGGCACGCGGTCCGAACCCTCCGGCACGCGGGTGCGGACGTGGTGGCGATGGTCACCGAACGGCCGCGCGCCCGCGCCCTCCCGGGGGTTCCGCTGCTCACGGGCACGACCGTGGCCGAACTGCGCGGCAGGGGAAGCCTGTCGGGTGTGGCCGTCAGCCACCGGGACGGCCGGTCGGGGGTCCTCGCCTGTGACACGGTGGTGTTCACCGGCGACTGGATCCCCGACCACGAACTGGCCCGCCGCGGCGGCGTCCCCCTGGACGGGGGTACCCGCGGCCCCTGCGTGGACGCCTCCTTCCGCACGCGGACACCGGGTGTCTTCGCGGTCGGCAACGCGCTGCGCGGCGTCGAGCGCGCCGCCACGGCCGCCTCGGAGGGCGCCGCCGCCGCGCCATCGGTCCTGGCGCATCTCGCGGGGGCGCCCTGGCCGGACCCGGGCCCCCTCCTGGTGGTACGGGCCCCGCTGGTGTGGGTGACACCGAACCGCGTCACGGGCGTCGCCGGACGCCCGTTGCTGTTGCGGTCCGGGGAGCCCCTGACCTGCCCGGTGGTGACGGTCGAACAGGACGGGCGCCGACTGTGGCGCCGCCGAATCCCGCGCCCGGTGTCACCGTCCCGGTCGCTGCGGCTGCCGGCGGGGTGGACGGCCCGGGTCGACCGGTCGGGCGGACCCGTCGTGGTGTCGGTCGCCTGACACGTCGGGCGCGGTGTCGGCCGCGTGCGAGGACACCTGCCCGGATGCGGACCCGGGGCGGAGCGGCGCGGGCCCCCGGTCGCGCGGTGGCCGGTTAACGCCCTCGCGGTGAATCCGCCTGGCATGATCGACCCTCACGTTACTTCCCAGTAGCGCAACCTCCCCCCAACCAGAAGGCCTTACGTACGTGCGCATGCTCGCCAGACGCCTCCTCCTCCCCGGCCTCACCACGCTGGCACTCGCCGCGACCGGTTGTGCCTCGACCACGCACACCGGCGCCACCGCCGAAACCGCGGCCCCCACCCCCATCGCGTCCGAAGCCGACGGTTCTCGGCAACTCGACGTCGCCGCGGCCCCGGTGGACTCCCCCACCCCGACGGCCGTCGCCCGGGCGGGCACCGGTGGTGGGAAGGGCGCCCCGAAGGCGTCGTCGCTGAAGGTCGCCTCCTACGACCGGAAGACCGGACGGGCCGTCATATCCCGTCCCCCGCAGCCGATCAAGCCATCGCCGGGCAGCTCGGCGAGCAGCTCGCCGGCACCCGACAAGCCCGTCGCCGTGGGCGACGTCATCGCCAGCGCACCCGCGCCGGGAGCCCCCGACGGACTCCTCGCGAAGGTCACCGAGGTCGGCGCGAAGACCCCTCTGGGCACCGAGGTCGAGACGACCTCCACGACATTGTCCTCCGTCCTCGACGACGACAAGGCGGACGGCAAGGTCCCGGTCGACCCGGCGGCGGTCACGGTCGAACCCCTGATGAAGGGGGTCACGCTCTCCTGGGCCAAGAGCCAGGGGGTCCGGTTCGGCCCCGAGGGCGCGAAGCTGCCCCTGGGCAACCTGCGGCTCGACGTGAACGCCCCCGTCGAGACCGCCCCCGGCGCCCCCGTGTCCGCCGGTGCCTCGGTCTCCGGATTCGTCCAGCTCGCCCCCACGGTGGAGTTCTCGTACGACGGCTCGGGCGGCTCGGGCCCCCGATCCGCCTTCCTCGGCATGAGCGGTGACTGGTCCTCCCAGTGGCGCCTCAAGGGCCACGCCGCCGCGAGCACCGGGGCCCCCAAGCGCATCCCGTTCGCCAAACTGCACGGTGCCCCGGTCATCCAGGTGGGCCCGGTACCGGTGGTCGTCACCCTGGACCTGACCTGCTACATCCAGGTGGAAGCCGACGGACGCGTCACCCTCGACGTCCGGCAGGACGTCAAGGGCGACTTCCGTGTCGGTGGCAGCTACGCGCTGGGCAAGGGCTGGAATCCGGTCAGCGCCTCGCATGTCCAGAGCACGCCGGTCAAGGCCGAGGTCACCGCCAACGGGCGCGTCAAGGGCGCGCTCGGCGCCGAGGCCGCGGTCGGCCTGTACGGAGCCGTGGGCGTGTCCGCGGACTTCGCCCCCTACCTGCGCGGCGAGGCCGACGTCAAGGCGTCCGCCTCCACCGACGGGAAGGCTTCCGTGAGCGGTGCGTGGGCCCTCTACGGCGGCTTCGACCTCAGCGGGCAACTCCAGCTGAAACTGTCCCTGTTCGGCACGCCCGCCTTCGAACGCCGCATCCCGCTGGGCGCCCTGAACCGCGAGTGGCCCCTCACGAGCGGCCGGATCGGCCACCAGGCTTCCTGATCACCGCGTTGGTCGCACTCGGCGGGTCGTGAAGACGACGAAGGCCTCCGGTGGGGTGGGAGCTGTCCGGGAACCCACCCCACGGAGGTCTTCGTGTCCCGCCGGGACACCTGTGCCGAGCGGGCCACGGCCCTGAGATCGATGCTCGGGCAGACCACCACCCGGTACGGACGGGCCCGCGCGCCCCCGCCCGGGCGCCCTCCGACGGCGCAACAGGCACATCGGCCGCTTCTGGAAGATAGTGAGATCAGGGGATCTCCTTCGTCTGGGGACGCACATGGACCGATACCCGCCCATCGCCGAGCACGGGCTCATAGGCGACCTGCAAACGGCCGCGCTGATCACGTCACGGGGCGTCGTGGACTGGTTCGCGGCGCCGCGCTTCGACTCGCCCAGCATCTTCGCCTCGCTGCTCGATCACGACCGGGGTGGATACTTCCGGCTCGCGTCCAGCGATTCCCAGGCCGCGTGCAAGCAGCTCTACTACCCGGACACCGCTCTCCTGGTCACCCGGTTCATGTCGCCCGACGGGGTCGGCGAGGTCATCGACTGGATGATCCCGAACACCGGCCTCTCCCCCGCGGACCGGCACACCCTGATCCGGACCGCGCGCACGGTGCGGGGAACCGTCAGCTTCGAGCTGGAGTGCCGCCCGCGCTTCGACTACGCCCGCGCCGCCCACGAACTCGACGTGGCGCCGGGGATCTCCACTTTCCGGGCGCCCGGTGTGACCGCGTTCCTGCAAAGCACCTTCCCCCTGGAGCGGGACGGTGACGATCTGCGCGGGTCGGTCACGCTGAACGTGGGGGAGACCGCGGCGGCCGTCGTCACGGTCTGCGGCACCGGCGCCGAGGCGCCTCCCCCACTCAGCGTCGACGGAATCACCCAGGAGCTCTGGGACTCGGCGGACTTCTGGCAGAAGTGGGTGCGCGGCTCCAACTACCGCGGGCGCTGGCCCGACATGGTGAACCGTTCCGCGATCACCCTGAAGCTGCTCACCTACGCTCCCAGTGGCGCCCCGGTCGCCGCGGCCACGATGGGCCTGCCCGAACAGGTCGGCGGCGAACGGAACTGGGACTACCGCTACACCTGGGTGCGCGACGGTTCGCTGTCCGTCCGGGCGTTGCTCGACCTCGGCTTCGTCGAGGAGGCAAACGCCTTCGTGCACTGGCTCGGTGACCGCCTGCGCGATACGGAGGGCAAGCCGGGCGAACCCCTGCAGATCATGTACCGGGTCGACGGGGAACCCCTGCTCACGGAGGAGATCCTCGGGCATCTGGAGGGCTACCGCGGCTCGGCTCCGGTGCGGCTCGGCAACGCGGCCTCGGACCAGTTGCAACTGGACATCTACGGCGAGGTGCTCTACGCCCTGTCGGCGGGGCACGAGGTCGCCGCCCAGGCCGGCTACCGCGGCTGGAAGGTGCTCTCCCGCACCCTGGACTGGCTGGCCGACTCCTGGGACCGCCCCGACGAGGGCATCTGGGAGACGCGCGGCGGCCGCAAGGACTTCACGTACAGCCGGGTCATGTGCTGGGCCGCCTTCGACCGCGGTCTGAAGCTGGCGACCGAGTTCAGCCGGCCCGGCGACACCGAGCGCTGGCGGACCGCCCGCGACGCCGTCATCGAGCAGGTGATGGAACGCGGCTGGAGCGAAGCCGCCGGAGCCTACGTGCAGCACTACGGCGGGGAGGACGTCCTGGACGCCTCTCTGCTCCTGATGCCCCGGGTGGGCTTCGTGAGCCCCCGGGATCCGTCGTGGCTGTCCACCCTGGACGCCATGGACCGCACGCTGGTGTCCGACAGTCTCGTCTACCGGTACGACCCGGCGGCGTCCCCGGACGGACTGCGCGGCTCCGAGGGCACGTTCAGCCTCTGCACCTTCCTGTACGTGGACGCGCTCGCCCGGGCGGGGCGACTGCGTCCGGCCCGGTACACGTTCGAGAAGATGCACACCTACGCCAACCACGTCGGTCTCTTCGCCGAGGAGGTGGGTCCCAGCGGCGAGCAACTCGGCAACTTCCCGCAGGCCTTCACCCACCTGTCGCTCATCACGGCGGCCTGCACGCTCGACGAAGCCCTCGACCGGCAACGCGACTGACGTGGCCGGCGAAGCGGTGCCCGAGGAGCCCCGGTCGCGGCCGGAAGCCCCACCGCGCCAGAGCCCCGCCGCCTTCGAGGCGCTCTACCGGCGCCTTAGGGACCGGGCGACGAGCGACGTCAGGGGCGCGGTGGCCACCATCACGCCCGAGCACGTCAAGGCGGCGGCGAACGAGATCCGGACCGGCCGGACGGTGACGCTCGCGGCGCCGATCGAGACCCGGACCTCTCCCGACAATCCGGAACCCGCCGCACACAGACTGACCGGCCCGTCCCGCAACGAGGTCCACGCCCACGGACTCCACTTCGCCCTCGACCACTTCGAGATGAACGTGCACGGCAACGCCGACAGCCACCTCGACGCCCTCTGCCACGTCGTCTACGACGGGACCCTGCACGGTGGCGTCGACGCGGCCACGCTCACCCCGGAGGGCGCGGTGGCCCTGTCGGTGGACTCGGTCAGGAACGGCATCGTGGGCCGAGGGGTCCTCCTCGACATCCCCCGACTGCGCGGGGTGCCGTGGCTGGAACCCGGTGACCACGTCACCGCCGACGACCTGTCGGCCGCCGAACGGAGCCAACGGGTCGAGGTCGGCGAAGGGGACCTGTTGTTCGTCCGGGTCGGCCACCGGCTCAGACGCACCGAACTCGGCCCGTGGGACGCCGCGAGCTCGCGCGCGGGACTGCACCCGACGGCGATGGAGTTCCTCGCCGATCGCCACGTCGCCCTTCTGGGCGGTGACGGCAACAACGACACGGCGCCGAGCAGCACGGACGGCGTGGACTTCCCGGTGCACGTCCTGGGCGTGCACGCCCTCGGGTTGTACCTCCTGGACTACCTCCGGTTCGAGGACCTGGTGCCCCTCTGCGAGGAGGCGGGCCGCTGGTCGTTCTTCTGCGTGGTCGCGCCGTTGCGCCTGCCCCGGGCCACCGGCTCGCCGGTCAACCCCATCGCCGTCCTCTGACCGCCGCTCCGAAGGCGGGCAACCCCACACCCTCGACAGCAAGGTGGC
Organism: Streptomyces sp. NBC_00513; assembly: GCF_041431415.1. Taxonomy (GTDB): domain Bacteria; phylum Actinomycetota; class Actinomycetes; order Streptomycetales; family Streptomycetaceae; genus Streptomyces. Next base: position 7,155,049 of record NZ_CP107845.1, on the reverse strand, counting down.
CACCATGGCCGACAACCAGCGATACGACGTCATCGTCATCGGCACCGGAGCCGGCGGCGGCACCATCGCCCACCGCCTCGCCCCGAGCGGGAAGCGCATCCTGATCCTGGAGCGCGGCGGATACCTTCCCAGGGAACGCGACAACTGGGAGTCCACCGCGGTCTTCGTCAGGGGCAAGTACCGGGCGCCCGAGTTCTGGTACGACAAACACGGTGACCGGTTCCCGCCCGAGGTCAACTACTACGTCGGCGGGAACACCAAGTTCTACGGCGCCGCGCTGTTCCGGCTGCGCCCCGAGGACTTCGGCGTGCTGCGCCACCACGGCGGGCTCTCCCCCGCCTGGCCGATCGGCTACGAGGACCTGGAGCCCTACTACACCGAGGCGGAACACCTCTACCTCGTGCACGGCCGGCACGGCGAGGACCCGAGCGAGGGGCCCGTCAGCGCCCAGTACGCCTACCCGCCGGTGGAGCACGAGCCGCGGATCCAGCAGCTCAGCGAGGACCTCACGGCGCACGGTCTGCATCCCTTCCACCTGCCGATCGGCGTGAACCTCATCCAGGACGAGCGGGGCCGCGCCACCCACGAGAGCGTGTGCATCCGCTGCGACCGGGTGGACGGCTTCCCCTGCCTCCTCGGCGGCAAGGCGGACGCGCAGGTGATCTGTGTCGACCCCGCCCTGCGGCACGACAACGTGGAGATGGTCACCGGCGCCGACGTCCGCAGGCTGGAGACCGACGCCGCCGGCGGCACGGTCACCGCTGTCGTCGCGCGGCTGGAGGACGGTTCGGAGGCGCGCTTCAGCGCCGACATCGTGGTGGTGGCCTGCGGCGCGGTGAACTCCGCGGTGCTGCTGCTGCGTTCGGCCAACGAGCGGCACCCCGGCGGCCTGGCCAACAGTTCGGACACGGTCGGCCGCCACTACATGCGGCACAACAACCTGGCGCTGATGGCCGTTTCGAAGGAACCGAACGACACCCGCTTCCAGAAGACCCTCGCGCTGAACGACTGGTACCTGGGCTCCGACGACTGGGACTTCCCGCTCGGCGGCATCCAGATGTTGGGCAAGTCCGACTCGGACCAGATCAAGGGCGAGGCGCCCCACTGGGCCGGACTGCTCTCGCCCGACATGCCGTTCGAGGTGATGGCCCACCACGCGGTGGACTTCTGGCTGTGCGGCGAGGACCTGCCCCAGCCGGAGAACCGCGTCACGCTCGACGCCAACGGCGACGTCCATCTGGCCCTCGACGAGAAGAACAACATCGAGGGGCTGGAGCGGCTGCGGCACAAGCTGCGGAAGATGCTCGACGCGCTCGGCATGCACCCGCACCATCTGCTCCCCCACAGCCTCTACCTGCACAAGGGAATGCCCATCGGCGCCACCGCCCACCAGGCCGGCACCGTGCGTTTCGGCACCGACCCGCGAACCTCGGCGCTCGACGTCGACTGCAAGGCCCACGACCTCGACAACCTCTACGTCGTGGACACCAGCTTCTTCCCGAGCATCGGCGCGGTGAACCCGTCCCTGACCGCCATCGCGAACGCGATGCGCGTCGGTGACGTCATCGCCGAGCGCCTGGGTTGAGGCGCGGTGGCCCCGGTCGCGGCCCGTACGGCGCCGACCGTCGTCGTGGTCATGGGCGTCTCCGGCTCGGGCAAGAGCACGCTGGGGCGGCTCCTCGCGGGGCGGCTCCACGTGCCCTTCGCGGAGGGTGACGGCTTCCACCCGGCCGCGAACATCGCCAGGATGGCCGCCGGGCACCCGCTCGACGACGCGGACCGCGAACCGTGGCTGACGAGCCTCGCCGAGTACGTCCGCGAGACCACCCGGGCCGGGCAGAGCGTCGTGATGTCGTGCTCGGCGCTCAAACGGAAGTACCGGGATCGCCTCCGGTCCGCCGGTCCGGGCGTCTGGTTCCTGTACCTGGAGCTGGACAGGGAGGTCGCACGGGCCCGCGTCGCCCGTCGGGCGGGCCACTTCATGCCGGTCGCGCTCCTGGAGTCGCAGTACGAGGCCCTGGAACCCCTGGGTGCCGACGAACCCGGGCTCACCGTCCACGCGGCCACGGCCGCCGACGCGGTCCTCGCCCGGGCGCAGGCGGCGATCACGCGTTTCGAGGCCCGGGGCGTGGCGAAGGACGGATAGCGTCCGGGACGGCCAGGCCAACCGGGCCAAAAGGTGTCGCCGAACCGTCCCGTGTGTAGCGTCGTATGTGGTCCCACTCTGGGGGCGTCATGGTCCTCGACCTCATGCTCATCGGGCTCGCCATCGCTCTCGACCCGCTGCCCATCATGGCGTTCGTGCTGGTGGTGACATCGGCGAGAGGCGCGCGGAAGGGGCTCGTCTTCATCCTGGCCTGGCTCGCCTGTCTGGGCGCGGTGATCGCCATCGTGCTCGCGGTGACCGGCGGCCAGCCCCCCGCGCCCCGTTCCCCGCCCGGTGTGGCGGCGCTGGCGGTCAAGTTGGCCATCGGTCTCGGGCTCGTCGTCTACGGCCTCCGCCGCCGCCGCATGATGCGGCGGGCGCGCGCGGACGCGGCGGGCCGCGAGGACGCGGGAACCACGTCCGGCGGCGCGGGCGGTACGGGCGCCCTCCGCGGCCTCGACGAGGCCGGCGAGCCCTCCACGGCCACCGCCTCGGCCATGGAGTCGCCGTCGATGTGGGGCTCGGCGGCCTTGGCGGTTCTGCTCCAGCCGTGGGGTCTGGTCGCCGCGGGGGCGGTGACCGTGCTGGAGGCGAACACCTCGCATCCGGCCACCTTCGTGGCCCTGTTCGGCTTCTGCCTCCTTGCCAGTGCGGGCCTGCTGGCCGCCGAGTTGTACATCGTGTTCTCGCCCGAGGTCGCCCAGGTACGGCTGCACCGGCTGCGCGCGTGGTTGCTGCGCCACAAGGAACAGGCGATCGTGGTCGGCTCACTGGTGCTGGGCCTGTGGCTGACCGCGCAGAACATCTACCTGTTGACCGGTTGACGACCCGGTCCCGCTCTCGCGGGGCGGCGCGACGACCCGCCGAACCGGCGACCGGGCGGAAGCCGGACATGCGGCGGCACCGGGGCGGTGTTGGAATGGCAGTAGATGACGTCCGCCCCTGCCTCATGCGCGCCGGACCCCACGGCCCGCGCCCACGGCCGTCGGAACGTCCTCCCACACCCAGCCAGACGGGAGCAACCATGAGCAACGAGGTCGAGGAACGAACCGGAGGCGGATCCATCGAGGACATGGGACCGGTGGACTATCTCGTGATCGAGTTCCCGGGAAACCGCATGACGGGTGAGGGGTTTCCCCTGCTCGTCGATCTCGTGGATCGCGGCGTGATCCGCATCCTCGACCTCGTCTTCGTCCGCAAGGACGCCGACGGTTCGGTGATGGCGGTGGAGCTCCGTGACCTCGGCGACGAGGTGGACCTCTCGGTCTTCGAAGGGGCGTCCTCCGGTCTGCTGGACCAGGGCGACATCGACGACGCCGGCGTCGCCCTGGAACCGGGCAACTCGGCGGGGATCATCGTGTACGAGAACACCTGGGCGGCGCCCTTCGCCCGCGCCATGCGGCGTGCCGGCGCACAGCTCGTGGCGGCCGGGCGGATCCCCGTCCAGTCGCTGCTCGCGACGCTGGACGCCATGGAGGACCCGACCGACGGACGGTGAGGGCGGCCTCGGCCGGCTCCGCCCAGCTTGGAGATGAGCATCATGGCCCGACTTCTTCGCGGCATCGCCCGTACCGCCGTCGTCGCCGGAACGGCGACCGCGGTGTCCAACCGTGTGTCCCGGCGGCAATCCGGCCGATGGGCGGATCAGGAAGCCCAGGCGCAGGCGGAACCCGCCCCCCAGGCGGCTCCGGTCGCGGCTCCGGTCGCGGCACCCGGCGACGAGATGAGCAGCAAGATCGATCAGCTGAAGGAGCTCGGCACCCTCAAGGAGCAGGGGCTGCTGACCGATGAGGAGTTCGCCGAGCAGAAGCGGCGGATCCTCGGCTGACCCCGACGGCGTACGGACGGTGTGGCGCGCTCAGCCGGGCCACACCGTCCGCAGGCGCAGGCTGTCGTAGATCGGGGTGCTGCCCATCCGGTCGGCGGTCAGGGTGGCGGCGAAGCAGGCGGTCATCAGGGGAATCAGCAGCGAGGTCGCGCCCGTCATCTCGACGACGAGGACGATGCCGGTGACGGGCGCGCGCACGACCGAGGCGAAGAGCGCGGCCATCCCGACGATCGCGAACGGCACCGCGCCGGCGGCGCCGCCCGGGACGAGGGGCTGCGCGAGGGCGTGTACGAGGACGCCCCACAGGGCTCCCACGGCCAGCAGGGGCGCGAAGAGCCCGCCCGGTGTGCGGGCCGCGTAGCTGAGCGGGCCGGCCAGGAACCGCACCGCGAGGTATCCGACGAGCACGGGAACCACCGGGATGTCGCCGCCCAGCAGGCGCCCGCTCAGCCGGTCCCCGCCGCCGGCCAGCTCGGGGTCGATGCCGAGCAGGAGGCCCACGACGGCGCCGATGGCGGCCGCTCGCGCGACCGGTCCGACGCGGGTGACGTGATCGCAGAGGTCCAGGAGCCCGATGATCAGTCGGTTGTAGGCCGCCCCCAGGACACCCGTGGCCGCGCCGAACAGCAGGAAGGCGGGCAGGAGCGCGAGCGGCGGGACGGGCAGCTCGGGGACCCGGAAGTCGAGCCGGTCGCCCACCACCAGGTGGGAGCATCCGACGGCGGTGGCGGTGCCGATGAGCGTGACGAGCACCAGGCGGGCCCTGACCGTCCTGGTCACTTCCTCACAGACGAACAGGACTCCGCCCAGGGGCGCGGTGAAGGCGACCGCGAGGCCGGCGCCCGCGAGCGAGGTGTGCAGGAGCCTGATGTCGCTCTCGTCCATCCGCGTGCGGCGCCCCGCCTCCGCCCCGATGGCGGCGCCCATGTGCACGGTCGGTCCTTCCCGGCCCAGTACCAGACCCGAACCGATGGCGATCAGGCCGCCGAAGAACTTGGCCGGCAGCAGCCACGGCGGCCGGGGGGAGCGTTCACCCCGCCAGACGGCCTCGACGTCCTGGATGCCGCTGCCGGCCGACAGGGGGACCCGCAGGGCGATGGCGCAGGCCACGGCGGCGCCGGTGGCCGTGAGGACGGCCGGCACGAGCGGGCCGAGAGCGCCCAGCTGCTCCGAGGCCTCGACCAGCGATCCGCGCAGTTCCGCCGCCCGCGCGAGGCACCAGCGGAAGCCTCCGCCGACCAGTCCGACGAGGCAGCCCGCGACCGCCGCGACGAGGTGGACGCCCATCCGGCCGCGGGACGCACGGGGCATGCACTGACCTCCACCGAGCCATGGCCCGCGTCCGTCGGATCCGTCGCGTCCGTCGCGTCCGTCAGAGACTGGCCCGAGGGCCGCATGCCGTCTCGGACCTCGCCACGACCGCGCCGAAACCGTCCCCGACCGGGCGAACGGACGGGCGTCGTTCCCCTGCGCGGCGCGAGGCACGCGACATCGACGACCGGGGGCCATCAGGACACCGATTCACGGGCGAAAGCGTGATAAGCCATCATCTCCACCCATGTGGCTTTTTCGGCCCTTCGCGAAGGGGGAATTCGTTGTCGAACGATCCACCGACCGGCCCTCGTTCCCGAACAGACAAGGTGGTCTTCGGCGTCACGGCCGTGCTGACCCTGGCCTTCGTGCTGTGGGGCGCCCTGGCCACGGATTCGCTGGAGAGCGTGTCGAGCAGCCTGTTGAAGGGGCTCATCCACAACGGCGGCTGGGCCTTCATGCTCGCGGCCACGGGCTTCGTCGTCTTCGCCCTCTGGCTGGCCATCAGCCGTTACGGCCGGATCCGCCTCGGCCGGGAGAGCGAGGCTCCGGAGTTCCGCACCGTTTCGTGGGTCGCGATGATGTTCAGCGCCGGCATGGGCATCGGCCTCATGTTCTACGGCGTGAGCGAACCGCTGGCGCACTACGGGACGCCCCCGCCCGGCACCCACCCCGCCGATTCCGCCGAGCGGATGCAGACGGCGATGGCCACCACGCTCTTCCACTGGACGCTCCACCCGTGGGCGATCTACGCGGTCGTCGGACTCGCCATCGCGTACAGCACCTTCCGGCGCGGCCGGCGCCAGACGATCAGCGCGGTGTTCGAGCCGCTCATCGGCTCCCGGCACGCGCACGGCGCGGCGGGCCGTGTCATCGACATCATCGCGATCTTCGCCACCCTCTTCGGCTCGGCGGCCTCCCTGGGCCTGGGCGCCCTGCAGATCGGCAGCGGTTTCCGCGAACTCGGCTGGATGAGCACCGTCAGCACCGCGCTCCTGGTCGCCATCATCGCCGTGCTGACCGTCGCGTTCGTGGCGTCCGCGGTCTCCGGCGTGGAGCGTGGCATCCAGTGGCTGTCGAACATCAACATGGTGCTCGCCCTCGTCCTCGCGACCTTCGTGTTCATCGCCGGACCCACCATCATCGTGCTCGACCTGCTCCCCACGTCCCTCGGCGCGTACCTCGGTGACCTGCCCCAGTTGATCGGCCGCACGGAGGCGACCGGCGGTGGCGACGTCGCCGGTTGGCTGGGCAGTTGGACCGTCTTCTACTGGGCGTGGTGGATCTCCTGGACGCCGTTCGTCGGCATGTTCATCGCCCGCATCAGCCGCGGCCGCACGATCCGTCAGTTCATCGGCGGCGTCATCCTGGTACCGAGCACGGTCAGCCTGCTGTGGTTCGCCGTGTTCGGCGGCACGGCGATGAAGCTCCAGGAGAGCGGCAGGCTCGGCAAGGAGACCACGCCGGAGGGGCAGCTCTTCGGGCTGCTGCAACAGTTCCCCGTTCCCACCCTGATGAGCCTGTTGGTGATGGTCCTCGTCGGCATCTTCTTCGTCTCCGGCGCCGACGCCGCGTCCATCGTGATGGGCACGCTCTCGCAGAAGGGCACCTTCGAACCGGCCCGACTGGTGGTCGTCTTCTGGGGCGTGGTCACCGGGGCCGTCGCCGCCATCATGCTGCTCATCGGCAACGGCGAGGGCGACGCGCTCGCCGGGCTGCAGAACCTGACGATCCTCGTGGCGGCGCCGTTCACCGTGGTCATGATCGGCATGTGCGTGGCCCTCATGCGCGATCTGCGCCGGGACCCGCTGATCGTCCGGGGGGAGAGGGGCAAGGAGGCCGTGGCCCAGGCCGTGGTCGCCGGCCACGAGGAGTACGACGGCGACTTCGAGATCCGCATCGGTCCGGGCACCGGCCCGCCGGCCACCGGGCCCCGGCCGCCGTCCCCGCTCGACGAGGAGCCGTAACGGCGGGACGGCGGGACGGGTGGGCCCGGCCGCCGGGCATGGCAGGGCCCGGCCGCCGGGCACGCGTGAGGCCGTTCCGGGGCGCGGGACCCCCGCGCCCCGGAACGGCCTCCCCCGACTCAGAAGTTGATCATGTGTCCGGCGAGCCCGTGGACGGCTTCCTTGACCGCCTCGCCCAGCGTCGGGTGGGCGTGCACGTTGCGGGCGACCTCGTGCACGGTCAGGTCCCACTGCTGGGCCAGGGTCAGTTCCGGCAGCAGTTCGGTGACGTCGGGCCCGATCAGGTGGGCACCGATGATCTCCCCGTGAGTGGCGTCGCTGATCAGCTTGACGAAGCCGACCGGGTCGCCCAGGCCGTGCGCCTTGCCGTTGGCGGTGAAGGGGAACTTGGCGACCTTGACGTCGAAGCCCTTCTCCTTCGCCTGGGCCTCGGTCCAGCCGAAGCTGGCGATCTGCGGCTGGCAGTAGGTGGCCCGCGGGATCATCGGGTAGTCGAGTTCCATCGTCTCGGCGTCGGCGATGGTCTCGGCGGCGATGACGCCCATGGCCTCGGCGGTGTGGGCCAGCATGAGCTTGGCCGTGACGTCCCCGATGGCGTAGATGTTCGGGACGGAGGTGCGGCAGCGGCCGTCGACCTCGATCGCCCCGCGCTCGGTGACGCGTACGCCGGTGGCTTCGAGGCCGTAGCCGGTGACGTTCGGCGCGAAGCCGATCGCCTGGAGCACCTTGTCGGCCTCCAGCACCTTCGGGGCGCCGTCCTTGCCGGTGACGTGCACGCGGACCCGCGGGCCGGACTCGTCGATGGATTCGACCCTGGTCGAGGTCAGCACGTCGATCCCGAGCTTGCGGTACTGCTTGGCGAGTTCGGCGGAGACGTCCGCGTCCTCCAGCGGTGCGATCCGGTCGAGGAACTCGACGATGGTGACCTTCACACCGTAGTTGTGGAGGACGTAGGCGAACTCGATCCCGATGGCGCCGGCGCCGGCGATCACGACGGACTCCGGGACCTCCTCGGCCAGGATCTGCTCCTCGTACGTCACGACGCGCTCGCTGCGTCGGGTTCCGGGCAGCAGCCTCGGGGTGGCGCCGGTCGCGATGACGCACTGGTCGAAGGAGACCTCACGGGTACTGCCGTCCGGTTGGGCGACCCGGAGGGTGTTCGCGTCGAGGAAGGTGCCCCGTCCGTCGATCTCGGTGATCCCGTTCTTCTTCATCAGGTAGTGGACGCCCTTGACCCGGCCGTCCGCGACCCGGCGGCTGCGGTTGAACGCCTCCGCGTAGTCGAAGGTGACCTTGCCCTCCACCTTGATGCCGAAGGTCTTGGCCTCGTGGGTGAAGAGGTGGGCGAGTTCGGCGTTGCGCAGCAGCGCCTTGGTCGGGATGCATCCGACGTTCAGACAGACACCGCCCCAGTACTTCTCCTCCACGACCGCGACCCGCCGTCCCAGTTGGGCGGCGCGGATCGCGGCCACGTAACCGCCGGGTCCCGCGCCGAGTACCACGACGTCGAAGCGCTCGTCCATGTGCGTTCCTCTTCTGTCGGACCAAGTGTCAGGGCCTGTGCCGGGACACATCCGTCGACCCTAGGCCGTGCCGGTCGGCGGCGGGGGCCGGGGGCCGGTACTGCAACGGGGGGAGGAACGCGAGGCGTGCACCGGCGGGCACCCGTGCGGGCCGCATCCTGGCCTCTCGTACGGTCGGCACGGCGTCCCCCGGTCGGCCGTCCCACCCCGCTGCGCGGTCCCCGCACCGCCCGGAACCCACGGAGAACCATGGCCGAGCCCGCCGCCCCTCAGGCCACCGCCGCGACGCTGGTGCGCCGCCCCCGGTTGTGGCTGGTGCCCACGGTCCTGACGGGGCTGCTCGCCCTGCTGCTGTCCCTGCTGTACATGGGCGGGATCGTCAACCCCAACTGGGACCTGCACGACCTGCCGATCGCCCTGGTCAACGACGACACCGGCAAGCCGCCGGCCGGGCAGAAGGAGAACCTGGGCGCGCAGGTCACGACGGCCATCGCCGCCGACACCGGTGGTGGCAAGGCCGATTGGCGCACGCTCACCCGCGCCCAGGCCCAGGACCAGCTCGACTCCGGCAAGGTGTACGGCGCGTTGGTCGTCCCGGCCGGATTCACGAACACCGTCACCGCCCTCACCACGTCACGGGCCACCGAACAGCCGACGATCACCGTGCTCACCAACCCGGGCAAGGGAAGCCTCGGTTCCTCCCTCGCCAGTCAGATCACGACGAAAGCGGCGCACCAGGCGTCCCGGAGCCTCGGCCGGCAGCTCACCGCCTCGGCCGGCACGCGGTCGAGCCCCACCGTGAGGCTGCTGCTCGCCGACCCGGTCAACGTCGTCACCCAAGTCGGCCACCCCATCGGCACCCACAGCGGTCTGGGCCTCACGGCGTTCTACTACACCCTGCTGCTCGTGCTGGCCGGGTTCATGGGCGGCAACGTCATCAGCAACGGCGTCGACACCGCCCTCGGCTACGCGGACAACGAGATCGGCCCCTGGCACACCCGCCGCCCCACCGTGCCGATCAACCGGACGCAGACGCTCCTGCTGAAGATGACGATGACCGCGGGCATCACGCTCCTCAGCTCCTCGCTGGTCCTCTTCGCCTGCGTGGTCGTCCTCGGCATGGACGCGTCCCACGTGCCCCTGCTGTGGATCTTCTCCTTCTGCGCGGCCCTCGCCGTCGGCCTCGGCGTACAGGCGATCAACGCCGCGTTCGGCGGGATCGGCCAATTGGTGTCGATGTTCGTGTTCATCGTGCTGGGCCTGCCCTCGTCGGGCGCCACGGTGCCGCTCCAGGCGGTGCCCGGCTTCTACCGCTTCCTGTCGCACTTCGAACCCATGCGGCAGCTCAGCGACGGGGTGCGGGCCATCCTCTACTTCGACGCCCGGGGCGACGCCGGGCTGACCCGCTCCTGGATCATGATCGCGGTCGGCGTGACCCTCGCCCTGCTCTTCGGTTTCGCCATGACCGGGTACTACGACCGCAAGGGGCTCAAGCGCCTCACCCCGCAGCCCGCCTGACCCCCCTCATCCGGGGACGACCTACCTGCCGACGGTGTTCATCAGGATGATCGCCAGGAGGTCGGCGAAGATCACGGCGAGGATGCCGAAGATCATGAGCCACGCCCTGCGTGACTCGTCCCTGCGTGATTCGTCGATGTCCGTGTCCATGGCGTCACCTCCGGTCGGCGCGCTGCCGGGAGCGCGACCCGGCCGCATGACCGTGCGGCCCGTCCCGCCCTCCCATGATGGGCCGGCCCTCAGCGTGTGCCACATCCGTCCCCCGGTCCTACGGTGGGAGCAGCGGTTGGAGCGGCCATGCTCGTCACACCCACCTCGAACCCCACGTCTCCTCGCCCCGCCCGCGGACGAGGCGCCTGACGCCCCCCTGCCGCGATGAACGGCTCTGAGGGGGCCGGGCGGCTGTCGGCCGCGGGACGGCTGCGCAGTGCGATCCGGCGCGCGCGGGCGGGGCGCCGGTGGGGGCGCGTGCGCGAGCTGGAGCTGTGGCAACGATCGCTCGGGTTCGCCGCCCTCGGGTTCCTGACGCTGGTACCGCTGCTGGTCGTCGTGTCCGCGGCGGACGCCGTTCGGCGGCGCGCTCGTCGGCCGGCTCCTGCACGACGAGCTGCCGCGCCGGCCCGGCAGGCGGCGGGAGCCGTGAGTCGGGGCGTCCGCCCGCCAGGGTGGCGGACGCGCTCGAGCACTGTTTGGCTGGGGGGACAGCGGTACTCCCCGACGCAGTCCCCCGACCCGAGGAGGGATCATGGGCAATGAGAGCCGGCCGAGCGCGCGAACACGGCAGATGCGTGACAAGGCCCAGGAACTGGAGCAGGCGGCCCAGCGGGCCACGGATCCGGCGGAACGGCAGCGGCTGACGGAGAAGGCCCTGCACATTCGCGAGAAGAGCGAGCAGGAGAACGGCCCGGGCGCCGGGACCATGGACCCCATGTGACCTCACGGCGCCCCTACGGGCGCCTCGCCCCCCGGACGGGAGCCGCGTGAGCGCCGCGACCCCGTTCCGCGGGCGGACGCGGCCCGCGCGGCGACCGCCCGGCGCGCGGGGCCGGGCGGGCAGGAGAGGGGCGGGCAGGGCTCACGGGCGGGGGTCGGTGCCTCCCGCGGCCTCCCCCGGGGTCTGCCAGGAGTCCTCGCGTCCTCGCGCCGCGGGGGGCTGCTCGGTCGGCTGGGCCGGGGCCGCGCGCCGTACGTTGCGTCGGCTGCCGTACCAGAAGGCGCCGATCAGCAGGACGACCAGGACCACGCCGGCGATGACGAGGTACAGCGAGCCCTGGCCCTCGGCCGCGAGCGCGCCGGTGGCGATGTCGGAGGGGATCTCGGTGGCGTATGCGATGGCAGTCATGAATCCCGCCTACCCGCGATCGGCGGACTTACGGCGGTGCGGTGACACGGCGCGCCACCAGTGACGACGGACTCCCGGCGCCCCGCCCCCGACCTCCGGCGGTGCCGAGGCGGAACACCGGTGGATCTCGGCGCCGGACCCCGCCTCACGTTTCGAACAAGTCTTTGCGGTCAGACGGCCCTTGAGGAATGTGTTCGATGGACGCGGCTGTGGGAGAGCAATGGGGATGGCGAAGGTGTCACATCTGCCCGGGCGGGCGGAGCACCACTGGATCTGGCAGATGGAGGCCGCGTGCCGCGGTCTGGGCTCGGAGGCGTTCTTCCACCCGGACGGCGAACGAGGACCGGACCGGGCGATGCGCGAGGAAGCGGCCAAGGCCGTGTGCGCGGCCTGCCCCGTGCGGGCCCGCTGTCTGGAGCACGCCCTGAGGGTCGCGGAACCGTACGGGGTCTGGGGCGGGTTGACGGCGAAGGAACGCCAACCGGCCGCCGAGTCGCGCTCCGCGGCGGCCTGAGGCCGTGCCCCGCCCCCATCGTTCGAGACCTGAGCACGCGTGCGGTCCTCGGGCGTGCTCGCCGCTGAGGGAGTTGCCTTGGGAGACGACATGATGAGCGGACCGATCGAAGCGGACGCGACCGGAGCGGGCGCGTCGCACGGCCCCCTGGGTTACCAGCACGCCTCGGGAGCGGCCTGGGTGGTCGAGGCGCGCGGGGAGCTGGACCTCGAAACACTCCCTCCGCTGGAAGCGGCACTCAGTCAGGCCGCGGCCTCCCACCACATCGTGATCCTGGACGCGCGGGGCGTCTCCTTCGCGGATTCCACGTGCCTGAGCGTGCTGCTGCGCGTGCGGCAACTCACCGACCTGCGGATCGCCGCACCCTCCCGTCAACTCGGGCGGCTGTTGGAGGTCACCGGCGCGGACCAGGTCGTCACCGTCCATTCGGACCTCGCCGCCGCGACGCTCCAGACCTGAGCCGCCGTCCTCGGGGCGGCGGCTCACATGGCGCGCGCCTCGTCCAAGCCGTCGGTGATGGTGAACAACGCGCGGGCCTCGGTGAGTTCCAGGAGCCGCTCCAGCCGGGGCGGTACCGGACCGGCGAGGACCAGGCGGCCGCTGCGCAGCAGGATCACCATGTGGTTGAGCAACGAGGAGTCGGCGAACGTGACCTCGCGGACGTCCAGCACGATCCGCCGCAGGGACGGATCGGCGACGGCCGCCGCGCTCGCCGCGGTCAGCGGTCCCAGGGTGTCCTGATCGAACTCCCCCACGCACGTGATCACACGGACCCCGCCGTCGTCCGGCAGCACCACCACGCCTTGCTCCACCTGCGACCCCTTAACGCGCCGGATCCCGGTCGCTCCACACGACAAGCCGTCCGCTGCCCGATCCCGGGCAGCGCGTCCGGTGCGAGGCTACCCCGGGCGACGGAATCGTGAACCGGCCGGCCGGGCCGCGTGTCGCCGGTGCCCGGGGCGGCGGCGTCAGCCCTGGTCGCGACCGTAGTAGTCGGCGACCCGGCTCCGGTAGGCGGCGTCACCCCGGTGCTTGTCCTTGTCGTACTCGGGTGCGTTCTTGATCTGTTCCTTGGTGCGGCTCACCCGGATCTTCTCCCCCTCCATGTCCACGCGCTCGATCGTCCCCGCGGGCAGGAGGACCTCCTTGCCGAAGATCCACGGCCCGGTGTCCACGACGATGTACGAGGACCCGACGTCCTCGGTGTGCGAGTCGACCTTGCCGATGTGACCGTCGGCGGCCTCCACCTTGAAGCCGATCAGCACGGCGCCGACCGGGTAGCGGGAGTCGGGGCCGTAGCTCCACAGTTCGGACATGGATCCTCTTTCCTGGTCGCCCCTCACGCCGAGGGGACGCGGCCATGTTTCCCGGCGGGGCTCCCGCCGGCGGGCCGCGTACGGCCCCTGCGGCGAGAGTCACCCGGACGGCCCCGCGAGGTATCGCGGGGTCAGCTCTCGCGGCTCGGAAGGATCTCCTTGACCTTGGCGATGGCGTAGCCCCAACCCTGGCTCACGGTCGGCTTGCCCGGCACGGCCACTTCCTCGGGGTTGGTCAGCACGTCCAGCAGGACGGGACCCGGGGTCTCGAACGCCCGGCGCACGCTGTCGTGGAGATCGTCCGGGTCGGTGACACGGATGCCGGTGAGGCCGAGCGCGGTGGCCACGGCCGCGAAGTCGGGGTTGTCGAGCTCCGTGCCGAACTCGGGGAGGCCCGCCTGTTCCTGTTCGAGTTTGACCATGCCGAGGCGTCGGTTGTCGAACACGACGAGCTTCACCGGCAGCCGGTACGTCTTGATCGTCATGAGGTCACCGAGCAGCATGCTCAGTCCGCCGTCGCCGCAGAAGGCGACGATCTGGCGGTCGGGCGCCCAGAGCTGGGCCCCGAGCGCCTGGGGCATGGCGTTGGCCATCGAGCCGAGGTTGTACGAGCCGATCAGGCGCCGGTCTCCGCGCATCGTGACGAAACGGGAGAGCCAGACCGTGGCCATGCCGGTGTCGGAGGTGAAGACGGCGTCCTCGTCGGCGTACCGGTCCACCGCGGCGGCCAGCGCCTCGGGCCGGATCTCGTGGTCCCGGTTGTCCAGCGCCGCCCGCAGTTTGCCGGTCCAGCGGTGCTCGTGGGCGGGGTCGGCCAGGCGCTGCTGACCTTCCTCCCAGCGGGTGAAGCGGTCCCGGGCGTCGTCGAGGTGCGTACGGTCGGGGACGCGGTTCAGCAGCGGGAGCAGGGCGCGCAGCGTGGCGCCCACGTCGCCGGCGAGGCCCACGTCCACGGGTACCCGGCGCCCCAGGTGCTCTTCCCGGGTGTCGATCTGGACCACCTTGCAGTCCTTCGGGTACCAGTCGCGGTAGGGGAAGTCGGTGCCCAGCATGAGGAGCGCGTCGCCGCGGTCGAGGGCGTGGGAGGCCGCGGGGTTGCCGATCAGGCCGGTCTGGCCGACCTGGTAGGCGTTGTCGTCCTCGAAGCCCTCCTTCGCCTTCAGCGTGAGGACCATGGGGGCGGAGAGCAGCTCGGCCGCCCCGAGTACCTCGGTACGGGCGTCGCGGGCCCCGCGTCCCACCAGCAGGGTGACGCGGGAGGCGGCGTTGAGGAGTTCCGCGGCCTCGGCGAGGGCCGGGTCGTCGGGGCGGGTGACGGCGCGGTCGAGGGCGAAGCGCGTGGGACGGTCCTCGGTCAGTTCCCGGTCCCCCAGGTCGCCTGGGACGGTCAGGACGGCCACCCCGCCCTGGCTGATGGCGGCGCGTACAGCGGACTCCAGCATCCGGGGCATCTGGTCCGGGGAGGTGACGGTGGCCCGGTAGACGGCCACGTCGCGGAAGAGCAGGTCGTTGTCGACTTCCTGGAAGTAGTCGCTGCCGATCTCGGCGAGGGGTACCTGGCCACATATCGCGAGGACGGGGGCGTGGCTCTTGGCGGCGTCGTAGAGCCCGTTGAGGAGGTGCACGGAGCCGGGCCCCACCGTGCCCATGCACACGCCGAGGGTGCCGGAGAGCTGGGATTGCGCCCCTGCGGCGAAGGCGGCGGCCTCCTCGTGGCGGCAGCCGACCCAGCTCAGGTCGTCCGTGGTGCGGATCGCGTCGGTCAGCGGGTTGAGGGCGTCCCCGACGACCCCGAAGACGTGCCGGACGCCCAGGTCCTTGAGTGCGTCGACGATCACATGGGCGACGGTGCGTGCCACAGGAGTGCCCCTTCGGTCGGGTACGGCCCTCTGCGCGAGTGCCGGGTCGGTGGGTGGTGCCGGGTCGGTGGGTGGTGCCGGTCAGTGGGTGAAGCGGTCCGCGTCGGCCGCCCGCCAGTCGGATGCCCAGCTCTCGGGCGCTGATGCGAGAAGTTGTCCGGGGGTGAGCCATTCGTGGAGTTCCGCGTAGGAACGCACGGTGTGCGGGTCCACCCGTTGCAGCAGTTGGTGCGGGCGCAGCCCGGACGGCTCGTCGACGCCCATCGCCGCCATGATCTGGAGGGCGCTCTTGACGGTGGCCTCCTGGTAGCGCTCGACGCGCCGGGACTTGTCGCCGACGTCGACGGCGCGGGCCCGCCGCTCGTCCTGGGTCGCCACTCCGACGGGGCAGGTGTTGGTGTGGCAGCGCTGCGCCTGGATGCAACCGATCGCGAACATCATGGCGCGGGCGGCATTGGTGTAGTCGGCGCCCTGGAGGAGTCGTTTGACGAGGTCGCTTCCGGTGGCGACCTTGCCCGCGGCGCCGATCCGGATCCGGTCGCGGAGCCCGACGCCCACGAGGGCGTTGTGGACGGTCATCAGTCCTTCGCCGAGCGGCAGGCCCATGTGGTCGGCGAACTCCAGTGGCGCCGCGCCCGTTCCGCCCTCGGCGCCGTCGACCACGATGAAGTCGGGGGTGGTGTCCTCCTCCAGCATCGCCTTGCACACGGCGAGGAACTCGCGGCGCGATCCGACGCACAGCTTGAACCCGACGGGCTTGCCGCCGGCCAACTCGCGCATCCGGGCGAGGAAGCGCACCAGTTCGCGGGGAGTGGAGTAGACGCGGTGGAAGGGCGGCGAGATCACCGTCTCGCCCTCGGGGACACCGCGCACCTTCGCGATCTCCGCGTTCACCTTGGCGCCCGGCAGCACCCCGCCGATACCGGGCTTGGCGCCCTGACTGATCTTCAGCGACAGGCACTTGACGTTCTCGTAAGCGGCCTTCTCCGCGAACTGCCGCTCGTCGAAGTGCCCGTCGTCCGTCCGGCAACCGAAGTAACCGGTACCGATCTCCCAGACGAGGTCCCCGCCGGGGCGCAGGTGGTACTCGGAAAGACCGCCCTCGCCGGTGTCGTGGGCGAAGCCGCCGTGCCGGGCACCCGTGTTGAGGGCGAGGACGGCATTGGCGGACAGCGAACCGAAGCTCATGGCCGAGACGTTGAGCAGGGCCATGTCGTAGGGCCGGGTGCAGTCGGGGCCGCCGATCCGGACCCGGGGCGTGTCGGTGCGCACCGGTCGGGGGGCCATGGACGGGGTGAGGTACTCGCTGCCGGACCGGTAGAGGTCGCGTTCGGTGCCGAACGGCTCCTCCGCGTCGGTTCCCTTGGCGCGCTCGTAGACGATGCTGCGGGTGTCGCGGTCGAAGGGGCGGCCGTCGAAGTTCCGCTCGATGAAGTACTGCTGGAGCTCCGGCCGCAGCGCCTCCAGCGCGTAGCGCAGGTGCCCGAGCAGCGGATGGTTCCGCAGCAGGGAATGCCGGCGTTGCGCCAGGTCGTGGACGGCGACCGCCACGAGCGGGAGCAGGGGGACGGCGGCCGCCCACCACCACGGCGAGACCAGGACGGCGGCGACGCAGGCACCCGCCGCGAACGTGGCGAGGAGGGCCACCGGAAGTATCTTCAGCACGTCGGCCGTGTGTCCCGAAGCCCGACCGTCAACCCCCTTTCGCAGCGCGGTGACCGTCACGTTTGCGGCGACCCGGTTGGGCATACGCCACGTCGGAGGTGACGGATGCCCGAGTGGGACGAACTGCCCGGAGCGGTGAGGGCGACGTGTAAGGAGGTCGCCGGACGTGTCCGGCGCGGGGTGCTTCATCAGGGAAGCGAGCGCGACGTCCTGGTGCTGGGTGCGAAGACCGTGGTGGCGGCCATGGGGGCGTGGATGTTGGCACGTCACTTCCTGCCGTCCGCGGTGGCCACGTTCGCCCCGTTCACCGCGCTGGTGGCACTCCAGACGACGGTGTACCGCTCGGTGCGGCACTGCGCGCAGTACCTGATCGCGATGACGGTCGGGGCGGCCCTCGCCGCCTCGTTGGCGGCCGCCGTCGGCATCCATGGCTGGACCTTCGGGGTACTCACCCTCGCCGCACTCGCGCTCGGCCGCGTCCGGCGCCTCGGCGAACAGGGCACCCAGGTCGCGATCGTGGGCTTCTTCGCCTTCTCCTCCGGGCAGGGCAGGATCGACTACATCGGCCATCTCGTCGCCTCCGTCGTCATCGGCGCGCTCTGCGGGCTCACCGCCCACCTCGTCCTCGCGCCCGCCCGGCACACCCGCCACCGGCAGGAGGCCGTGGCCGACCTGTACGAGGGTGTCCGCCGGCGCGTGAACGTACTGGCAGACACGATCGAGGCCGAGAACGCGGACGCGGCCCGCGTGGAACAGTTGCGCCACGACTGGCGGCGGCTGTCCGCGGACGCCGACCGGATCCGGCACGCCATCGACGCCGAGACGGAGAACGGCCGGCTCAATCCGCGCCGGAGCATCGCCGGCGCGGCGGAGGCACTCCCCCGGGCCCAGGAAGCGGTCGACGTGGCCCAGCGCGGCCTCGACCACGTACGGTCCATCAGCCGCAGCCTCCACTACGCCCTCGACAACGGCGAACTGGACGCCGTCCCCGCTTCGTTCCGCACCGCGTACGCCTCGTTGTTGCGCACGGCGGCCGACGCCCTGGAGCACATCGGCCGGACCGTCCGGACCGAGCCCCGGCTGCTCGGTGAGATCCTCGACCGGACGACCGCCGAGTTCGACCACGCCCAGAAGGAAGCCCTGAACGCCCCCGACGCCCATCCGGCGGTCTTCACCCTTCAGGGCACGCTCCTCACCGACGCGGGCCGGCTGTTCGCCGAACTCCGCCGGGGACACCGGGTACTCGACCCGACTGCCTGAGGCGGGCGGGCCGGGGCCGGGTGAACGGGAGTCGGTCGGGGGTCGGGGGCTCGAGGGGCGGGGGCAGGCGGACCGGCTACTCGCCCTTTCGGTCGGACTTCACGGGACCGGGCGCACGGCGGCGCGCGCCGCTGTTCGACGGATCGGCCTCGCCGCCCTCGTCCTTCCCGGTGCCGGGAACGACCGCCTCCTCCGCTTCCTTCCGGGCCTGCGGGTCGCCGCTCTCCCCGGGTGCCTGCGACGGAGGGGTGGGCTTGGTGGATTCCTTCTCGGCCATGGTGTGTCTCCTGGCGTCTCGTGGTGTCTCGTGGGCTGTCGTGCGTGTTCTCTGCCGGAGGGAGTCGAGCGGTCGGGCTACCGCGGCTCCTCCTCCGGGTCCTCGATGACGTGCACCGCGGCTTCCTCGGCCGAGGCGGCGCCGGCGTCGACGCCCACGTCGTGGGCCAGGACGTTGTTCTCCCGCGGGGAGTCCGTGGCGGGGGCCAACCGGCCGGCGCGGGCGTCGCCCGCCTGCGGGTCGACGGGCTCGCCCTCCCCGCCGTCCAGGTCTCCGATGCCGTCCCCCGCCGGGGGCCGCACGTCGGGTACCTCGCGGGCGAGACGCTCGTCGAGGCTCTCGCCCTGCTGCTGTTCCTCGCCGGTGGTGGCGTGGCGGTCGCTCGCGTAGGGCCGCTCGGGCGGCGAGTACCCCTGGTCGAGGCGGGCGTCGGTGTCGAGTTCCCCGACGCTGTGGTCCATGTCCGGTTCTTCGGAACGCTCGTCGTCGGGCTGGGGCTGGTAGACGTCGTCGCCTCGGGCGTCGGATTCGCTCATGAGCACGTCCTTTCCTCGATGCGCCGCCCGGTCGTGGCGGCGCTGCCGTTCCCTGGGGCGCCTCCCCAATAATCGGGGGATCACGCAGGCCGATCGGCCCCGGTTGTACCGCGGGCCCCGGAGTGTGGTCGTATCGGCTGTCATGAACCACGACCTCCGCACAGACGACTTCCCCGAAGCCGACGGCGACGGTCGGCGCGAGCGGGCCCGCAGGACGGTCGCCTCCCGCGCCACCGACCCCGACGACTACATCGCCCTGTTGAGCGCCCTGGATCTGCACGCCGACGGGGACGCGCGGCCGGCCGCGCGGACCTGTGCCCGGGCCACCCGTTCGGAGTAGACGGGTCGCCGGGGGTGACGCCCCGGTCACACAGCGGTTCCGGCCGTCCGGCGGCCGTCCCGTACCGCCCCGACCGGTTGCGGCGGCACGGCTCAGGGTGCGGTCTGGAGGGGGGCACGGGGTGAGCGCGGGACAACGAGGTCGCCGCGCGCCGCGTGCCGAACCGCACTGGAGGATTCACCGATGAGCGCTGGAAACGGTTTCCTGAGCACCGAGCAGCTGTTGACCCTGACGGCCTACGACGCCGACGGGGAGAAGATCGGCAGCATCGGTCAGGTCTACCGCGACGACGCGACGGGCCGGCCGGAATGGGTCACCGTCAAGACCGGCTGGTTCGGCATGAAGGAGTCGTTCGTTCCCCTCGCGGGCGCCCGCAGCGACGGCGAGGGCCTGCACGTCCCGCACGCCAAGGACGTCGTCAAGGACGCCCCGCGGGTCGACGCCGACCAACACCTCGACTCCGACGAGGAGCACAGGCTCTACCGGCACTACGGCCTGTCCCCCGCGGCCGCGGCCTCCCACGGCGACGGCAAGGCGAAGGGCAAGGGCAACGGCAAGGCCCACCGCACCTCCGTGGACGCCCCCGGCATCGCCACGGGGACGTACGTCGACGACCGGGACGAGGGCCGCGGCGGGGACGAGGAGCTGATCCGCTCCGAGGAGCGGCTGCGCGTGGGGACCACGAACGAGGAGGTCGGGCGCGCCCGACTGAAGAAGGTCGTCGTCACCGAGAACGTCGCCACCACGGTCCCCGTCAGCCACGAGGAGGTCCGTGTCGTACGCGAACCGGTCCGTGGCGGGGAGCGGGTGCGCGGCGGCGCCATCGGCGAGGCCGAGACGGAGGTGACCCTGCACGCCGAGCGCGCGGTGACCCGCAAGGAGACCGTGCCCGTGGAGCGCGTGCGTCTGGAGACGGAGCGGGTCACGGAGCAGCAGGAGGTCTCCGGCACCGTCCGCAAGGAGCAGGTCCGCTACGAGCAGGGCAGGGACACCTCCCGTCGGGGTGAGGGCGGGAAGGGCCCGCGCCGCTGACGCGAGGCGCCCGGCGCCCGAACGGCGCGGAACGGCCCGTACCGCTTCGTCGAAGCGGTACGGGCCGTTCCTTGTCCCGAAGGCCGGAGAGCGGAGCCCGGCGTCAGAACTTCGGGTCGGGTGACTGGGCCGCGCACAGTTCCGCGGCCTCCTCCGGCGTCTCGACGGAGGGCGGTGAGCCGTCCAGCGGCTTCTGCGCGGTCTCCTTCATGCAGGCGACGGCGATGATGCCGACGAGGGCCGCGGCCATCGCGTAGTAGGCCGGCATGAGGTTCGTGCCGCTCCAGCTGATCAGGGCCGTGATCACCAGCGGGGTCGTGCCCCCGAAGATCGACGCCGACAGGTTGTAGCCCACGGACAGCGAGCCGTAGCGGACCTGCGTCGGGAAGAGGGCCGGGAGGGCGGCGGACATCGTGCCGAGCAGGCAGACGAGGGAGAGTCCCAGCATCAGCATGCCGAGGGTGATCGCCGGGATGCCGCCCTGGCGGATCAGGAGGAAGGAGGGGAGCGACAGCACGAAGAAGCCCACCATGCCCGCCATCAGCAGCGGCTTGCGGCCGAACCGGTCGGAGAGCTTGCCGACCTGGCTGATGAGGAGCATCAGGAAGACCATCACGCCGAGCAGGATGAGCAGGCCGTGCGTCTCGCTGTAGCCGAGTTCGTCCGACAGGTAGGTCGGCATGTACGACAGGAGCATGTAGTCGGTGATGTTGTACGCGCCGACCAGGCAGACGCAGAGGATCAGCGTCGGCCAGTACTGGCGGAAGATCTTCGCGAGGTCGCCCTTGGTGGTCGTCTCCACGCGGTCGGCGGCCTCGGTGGCGTGCGCCTTGCCGCCCTCCAACTTCTGGAAGGCCGGGGTCTCGTCGAGGCGCAGGCGCAGGTACAGGCCGACCAGGCCGAGGGGTCCGGCGACGAGGAACGGGATGCGCCAGCCCCAGGCCTCCATCTGCGGGTCGTCGAGCACGGCGTACAGCGCGGTGACGAGGCCGGCCGCGCCGACGTAGCCGGCCAGGGTGCCGAATTCGAGGAAGCTGCCGAAGAAGCCGCGCCGCTTGTCGGGGGCGTACTCGGCGATGAAGGTGGAGGCGCCGCCGTACTCACCGCCGGTCGAGAAGCCCTGGAGCATGCGGAAGACGATCAGCAGGACCGGGGCCCACACGCCGATCGTGTCGTGCGAGGGGATGAGACCGATGGCGAACGTCCCGACCGCCATCATGATCATGGTGAGCGCCAGGACCTTCTTGCGGCCGAGCCGGTCGCCCATCGGGCCGAAGAACATTCCGCCGAGGGGCCTGACCAGGAAGGCCACGGCGAAGGTGGCGAACGAGGACAACAACTGGGTGGTGTCGCTCCCGGACGGGAAGAAGACGTGGCCCAGGGTGACGGCGAGGTACGAGTAGATGCCGAAGTCGAACCATTCCATGGCGTTGCCGAGCGACGCCGCCTTCACGGCGCGCTTGACCGCCTGCTCGTCGGTGACGGTGATGTCCGTCCGACGGAGTCTGGGGTTCCGGCGCTGCCGGACGGCACGGAACAGTACGGGATGGCGCTTCACCGCTTCCGGATCGGCCACCTGCTGGGATTCGGGGGCCGTCATGGCCGGTCCTTTCCTCGGTGGGTCTTCCAGGAACCGCTTCTGCGCGATCATGGCGACCGCAAACCGGATCGACGGCCGGATGCGACGTGTGTCACATCCGATCCGTCGACCGGGCGGGTGGCGCGGCTCCGCGTTCGAGCCCGGCGCCGGGGTGGGCTCAGCCCGGCCAGGTGCCCGTCAGACGCCGTGCCGCGACCGCTCCGGACCGGTCCACGGCGGCCTTGGTCACCGCGAAGATCGCCCCCTGGAGGCCGGCGGCGATGAGGATCTCCGTCCAGGAGCGGTCCTCGTCGGTGGCGTCGGGGGCGTCGCCCTCCCCTTCGATCAGCTTCCAGGCCTGCTTGAACGCCATCCCGGCGAGCATGCCGCTGACGGCGCCCAGGGCGAACCCGACGGGCTTGTACGCGATCTTGACCCCGTTCACTTGCGCCCCCGGCTCCGACGCACCAGCGCGTACACGGCCAGCAGGGCGCCGAGCACGAGGAGCGGGGTACGGTTCGCCCGGGCCCTGGTCGCGACCTGGCCCGCCGTGTCGAGGACCGATTCGGGGGTCTTGTCCGCCGCGAGCCGACCGACGTGGGTCGTGGCCTGGACAACCTGTCGGGATGCCTGCGCGGCCCTGTCCAGGACGGGGTCGGGGGTCTTGTCCTTCATCAACCGCGCGGCCTGCTCGGCCGTCTCGCGGATCTGGTCGGTCATCCGGGCTGCCTTCTCCACGACTTGCTCCTTCATGTCGATCGGACGTCTCGTTGCCGCGCCGGCCCCGCACGCGGGGCGCGCATCGCGGTCACAGCCCGGCTACCCCGCATCGGCGGGAACACCCACCCGGCCGGGTCGTCCGTCGCGGGCCGGGCCCCTGACCGGACAACGGGAAGGGGCCCGAACTCGTCGAGTTCGGGCCCCTGTTCACGCGGGTGCCGGCGCGCGGGCGTTCCCGCGCGGGTCAGACGGGGCGACCGCCGAAGGGAATGTCCGGGCCGTAGTAGACGCCGAGTTCCTCGCGGTAGCCGGTGTCGCCCAGGTGCTTGTCGCGGTGGAACTCGGGAGCGTTCTTGACCTGTTCCCTGGTGCGATCGACGAAGATCTTCTTGTCGTCCGGGTCGATCCGGGTGACGGTGCTCGCGGGCAGGAGGACTTCCTTGCCGAAGATCCAGACTCCGGTGTCCACGAGCAGGTAGGCGTCACCGACCTCGTCGGAGTGCTTGTCCACCTTGCCGATGCCGCCGTCGGTCGCCTCGACCTTGTAGCCGGCCAGGTCGGTGCCGGCCCGGTGGCCCGAGGTCGCCTTGAAGCTCCACACATGCTCAGTCACGCGAAAACAACTCCTCCGGTGAGCGGAGGACGCCGAGGGTCTTCCCCGCGTCCGTCCCTTCTGTTCGTCGTGCGCGTTCGTCGCGCGCCGTTCGCCGTGCGCGCCGTTCGTCGTGCGATGCGGCCGATGCGTCCGGCCCTGACATCGCCTGCCCCGCCCTCCCCCACCCACACCCGGGAATGCGGTCGTCGCCGCAGGCCGGCCGAAACCCTTCGAACGATCGAGGCGGGGCTCCGTTCGGCGGGGCCGGAAGTGGCCTCCCGCCGGGCGGCAAGTCGCTTGCGTCCGCGGACGGGTGCCTGGCAGCGTTCGGATTCCGCGACCGCCACGAGGCTCCCGAGGACGGGGTGCGCGTGAGTGTCGCGGGCGCGCGGGGTAGTGTGACAGGAGCAATTGAACGTGTTCAGTCCCGGTTCGGATCGGCGACGCGCGACCCGCAGTCGAGCAGTCGAGTCGAGCAGTAGGCAGTCGAACCGGCCATCGCACGTCACAACGGCCCAAGGAGTCAGAAGTGAAGCAACACGCGGAGAGCGCCGGCCGGACCGCGCTCGTCGAGGACCTCATGGGCCGCTTCCCACAGGTACCGCGGGAGGCCGTGTTCAAGGAGGACCTCCTGCGGGGTGGCATGGCCTTCGACGAGTCCGCGCTCAGCGGCACCACCGACGGATCCTCGGGTGACGTCAAGCCGAAGTCCTACTTCATCTTCTCCTTCGACCACCGCACGTTGCCGGAGCTCGGCGCCGCCGCGCTGAACCGACCTCCCGAGGAGATCGTGCTCACCGGTGGTCCGTACGACCTGCGCCGCACCGTCGTGTCGGTACGGGTCAATCCGGACTCCCCGTACGTCGTGCGCGGCGGCGAGGACGGCGCGCTCGGCCTCTACCTGGACGGGGCGCGGATCGCGGACGTCGGCCTGCCGCCGATGCCGGAGTACTACCGGCACAAGCTGTCGAACGGCAAGTCCGTGATGGAGGTCGCGCCGACCATCCAGTGGGGCTACCTCGTCTACCTGACGGTCTTCCGGGTCTGCCAGTACTTCGGGGCCAAGGAGGAGTGCCAGTTCTGCGACATCAACCACAACTGGCGGCAGCACAAGGCGGCGGGCCGGCCCTACACCGGCGTGAAGCCGGTCGAAGAGGTCCTGGAGGCCCTGGAGATCATCGACCGGTACGACACCGCGGGCACCTCCCGGGCCTACACGCTCACCGGAGGCTCGATCACCTCGCAGGTCGCCGGCCGGGACGAGGCCGATTTCTACGGCCACTACGCCAAGGCCATCGAGGAGCGCTTCCCCGGCCGCTGGATCGGCAAGGTGGTCGCCCAGGCGTTGCCCCGCGCGGACGTCCAGCGTTTCCACGACCACGGCATCCGGATCTACCACCCGAACTTCGAGGTGTGGGACCGCCGGCTGTTCCAGCTCCACTGCCCGGGCAAGGAACGCTACGTGGGCCGCGACGAGTGGCACCGCAGGATCCTGGACTCCACCGAGGTGTTCGGCCCGCGCAACGTGATCCCCAACTTCGTGGCGGGCATCGAGATGGCCGAGCCGTTCGGTTTCACGAAGGTCGACGAGGCGATCGAATCGACCACCGAGGGCCTGCGGTTCTTCATGTCGAACGGTGTGGTGCCGCGCTTCACCACCTGGTGCCCGGAGCCGACGACACCGCTGGGCAAGGCCAACCCCCTCGGGGCGCCGCTGGAGTACCACATCCGCCTGCTGGAGGCGTACCGGGCGACCCTGGAGGAGTTCGGCCTGAAGTCCCCGCCCGGCTACGGCCCGGCCGGCCCCGGCCGTGCGGTGTTCTCCGTCAGCTCGTTCATGGACAGCCTGGAAGGCCTGGAGGAGGAGACGTCCTGACGGGGCGGCACGGAAGGCGAAGACGCGGCACGGTACGACCGTCCTCGCGACGGTCGTATCCGGGCGGGTCGTCTCCGGGCGGGTCGTATCCGGGCGGGTCGTCTCCGGTCAGCCGGTCGGGTCGGGCATGATCTCCCGGACCTCTTGCGCACAGCGGCACGCGGCGGCGATCTTGGCGGCCCACTCCAGCGCGTCCTCCCGGGAGGGCACATCGATGATCGAGAACCCGCCGAGGACCGCCTTCGTCTCCGGGTACGGGCCGTCGGTGACGGTCCCGTCGGTGGCCACGACGCTCGCCCGCTGCCTTTCCAGTCCCCCGCCGAAGACCCACACGGCGGCTTCCCGAGCCTCCCGCACGACCGCGTGCGAGGCCTCGGCCACCTGGGGCAACTCCTCCTCGGGGAAGCTCATCGCGCCGTCGTCGAACGAGATCAGGTACCGCGTCATCCATGGCTCCCTTGGCCATCCGTCTCCGTCGGCCGCCTCCGGGACACGTCCTAGTGCGGTCTCCAGGTGAACTTGCCGCCGCCCACCCAGTGGACCGCTTCCAGGTCGTCGAGGTCGTGGATGGGAACGCCCGCCTCCGCGGCGATCAGGAGCACGTCCGTCATCGATGTCGCCCTGCCGATGAATTCCCCGTCCACTTCCACGATGCGGAAGGGCGGAGTGCCGGGCTGTACCCCCCGGACGGTGACCCGGGCCGCTGAGATGTAAGGAATCGAGCTTTCGGTCATGTGGAGACGGTTCCACGTCTCGGCCACCCGCGCGCGGCGAAACGGATGGAGAGCCGATCGCTTGCGCCCAATCGTGTCCCGATGCCCCACGCGGCCGCGTCGGCCTCGTCGCGGCCCCGGGCACCCGAGCCGCCCGTCTCGTCCCTCGATCAGCCCCCGTCCGGCCGCTTCGGATCGCGGCGGGGGCCCGCGGTGGCCTGCGCCGCGGGCCTCGCCCACCGGGCGGACGGATCGGTCCCGGTCATCGACCCCAGCGCAGTGCCGCCGTCTCCACGGGCGCGTCCCACAGCCGCAGCAGTTCATCGTCGGCCCGGCACAGCGTCACCGAGCACCCCGCCATGTCCAGCGAGGTGACGTAGTTCCCCACGAGTGCCCGCGCGACCGGAACGCCCCGGTCCGCCAGCACCCTCGCCACCTCGGCGTGGAAGCCGTACAGCTCCAACAAGGGTGTCGCGCCCATGCCGTTCACCAGGGCCAGCACCGGCCCGTCGGTCGGCCCCACCGCCGCCAGGTCTTCCAGGACGGCGCCCACCGCGAACTCGGCGATGTCCCGGGAGGGCATCATCGCGCGACGCTCCCGGCCCGGCTCGCCGTGGATGCCGACACCCAACTCCAGCTCCCCGTCGGGGAGGTCGAAGGTCGGGCTGCCCTTCGCGGGGGTCGAGCAGGCGCTGAGCGCCACCCCGAAGCTCCGAGAGGCGTCGTTCACGCGTCGGGCGAGCGCCGCGACCTGTTCCAGCGGCGCCCCCGCCTCGGCGGCGGCGCCCGCGATCTTCTCGACGAAGAGAGTGGCTCCCGTACCGCGTCGCCCGGCGGTGTACAGGCTGTCGGTGACGGCGACGTCGTCGTTGACCAGGACCCGCTCGACGCGGATGCCGTCCTCCTCGGCCAGCTCGGCCGCCATGTCGAAGTTCAACACGTCGCCGGTGTAGTTCTTGACGACGAACAGCACGCCCTGCCCGGAGTCCACGGCCTTGGCCGCCCGCAGCATCTGGTCGGGTACCGGCGAGGTGAACACCTCTCCGGGACACGCGGCGGACAGCATCCCGTACCCGACGAAGCCGGCGTGCAGGGGTTCGTGTCCGGAGCCGCCTCCGGAGACCAGGCCGACCCGACCGCCCTCACGGACGCCCCGCCGTACGACCACCCGGCCCTCCACGTCCACGTCGAGATCCGGGTGGGCGGCGGCCATCCCCCGCAGGGCGTCGGCGACCACGGTCTCCGCGCTGTTGATGAGCATGTTCATCGGGTACCTCCGGGGTCGGACCTGGCGGGCGAGTCTCGTGCCGGTGCGCTCCGCGGCTCGCAGGCGCGGGGTGCGGACGGCCGCGACCGCGGTCGCGAGCCGTACGTCAAGTGTGCCGCGAAGGCCCCGGGATCCGCAGCGGCCCGCTGATCCCGGGGGTGTCCGCGGGACCGGGGAGAGCCTTCGGATCCGGGGCGGATCTCCGCCACTGGCCCGGAGATATGTCCGGGATTACAGTGATTCATTGAGGCTCGGGGCAGTCGACGGCCGGACCCCGGCCGACGGGAAGGGGCACCCATGGCTGAGCGGCTCAAGAGATCAGGCCTGGTCGGCGAACTGTCCGCCGAATTCGCCGGCACCCTGATCCTCATCCTCTTCGGTTGCGGCGTGGTGGCCCAGGTGGTCGCCGGCGGCGCCCTCACGGACCCGGCGGGCGGCCTGGGCAACCACGACAGCATCGCCTGGGCCTGGGGCCTCGGCGTCACGCTGGGCGTCTACGTCGCCGCGAGGCTGAGCGGTGCTCACCTCAATCCGGCGGTGACCGTCGCACTGGCGACGTTCAAAGGGTTCCCCTGGAGCAAGGTGGCCCCCTACGCGCTGGCCCAGACGGCCGGCGCGTTCGTGGCGGCCCTGATCGTCCGGTGGAACTACACCGAGGCGCTCGGGAAGGCCGACCCCGGCCACACCATCAAGACGCAGGGCGTCTTCTCCACGCTGCCGGCCAACGGCAACACGAACCTGCCGGTCACCGAGTGGGGCGCGCTGCGCGACCAGATCATCGGCACCGCGATCCTGCTCCTGCTGATCTTCGCGGTCACCGACCTGCTCAACACTCCCCCGGGCGCCAACCTGGCGCCGTTCATCGTCGGCCTGATCGTGGTGGCCATCGGCATGGCCTGGGGCACCAACGCCGGATACGCGATCAACCCGGCACGTGACTTCGGCCCCCGACTGGCCAGCTTCCTCACCGGCTACGGCGGAGCATGGCGAGATCAGTACGGGAACTTCTACTTCTGGGTCCCCATCATCGGTCCGTTCATCGGCGGTGTGCTGGGAGCGGGTCTGTACAAGGTCTTCATCGGTCGGTTCCTGCCGACCGCCGAACCGGAACCCCCGGGACGGATCCCGGCCCCGGACGAGAACTGATCGACCGCCCCGCCCGGGCGGCTGAAGGACCGACGGCCCGGGCGGGCCGATGACCGACCACTCCACGGTACGGACCCCAGGGCACCAAGGCCCCAAGAGAGGCGGCACCCCCATGGCTGACTTCGTCGGCGCGGTGGACCAGGGGACCACCAGCACCCGTTTCATGATCTTCGACCACGCGGGCAACGAGGTGGCGAAGCACCAGCTGGAACACTCGCAGATCCTCCCGCGCTCGGGGTGGGTCGAACACGACCCGGTCGAGATCTGGGAGCGCACCAACTCGGTGATGCAGAACGCCCTGCGGCACGGGAACCTCTCGGCTTCCGACCTGGCGGCCATCGGCGTCACCAACCAGCGGGAGACCACCGTCGTGTGGGATCCCCGCACCGGCCGCCCCTACTACAACGCCATCGTGTGGCAGGACACCCGTACGGACTCCATAGCGGCGGCGCTGGAGCGTTCGGGCAAGGGGGACGTGATCCGCCGCAAGGCCGGCCTGCCGCCGGCCACCTACTTCTCGGGCGGCAAGATCCAGTGGATCCTGGAGAACGTCGACGGGGTCCGCGAGGCGGCCCAACAGGGCAACGCCCTCTTCGGCAACACCGACTGCTGGGTGTTGTGGAACCTCACCGGCGGCCCCGACGGCGGCATCCACGCCACCGACGTGACCAACGCCAGCCGCACCATGCTGATGGACCTGGAGACCCTCGACTGGGACGACGAGCTCCTCGGGTTCTTCGACATCCCCAGGGCGATGCTGCCCAGCATCAACCCGTCCTCCCACGCACAGGCCTACGGCCAGACCCGCACCTCCCGGCCGTTGCGCGCCGCCATCCCCATCACGGGCGTCCTCGGCGACCAACAGGCGGCCACCGTCGGACAGGTCTGCTACGCGCCCGGCGAGGCCAAGAACACCTACGGGACCGGCAACTTCCTCGTCCTGAACACCGGCACGGAGCTGGTCCGGTCCTCGCACGGGCTGCTCACCACGGTGGCCTACCAGTTCGGCGACGAGCCCGCCGTGTACGCGCTGGAGGGATCCATCGCGGTCACCGGCTCCGCGATCCAGTGGCTGCGCGACCAGCTGAAGATCATCGGCGACGCGGCCGAGAGCGAACGCCTGGCCCGCACCGTCGACGACAGCGGCGGGATCTACTTCGTACCGGCGTTCTCGGGCCTGTTCGCCCCGTACTGGCGTTCCGACGCGCGCGGAGCCATCGTCGGCCTCGCCCGCTACCACGACAGCGGACACCTGGCCCGGGCCGCGCTGGAAGCCATCTGCTACCAGAGCCGCGACGTGGTCGAGGCCATGGAGCAGGACTCGGGCGTCCACCTCGACGTGCTGAAGGTCGACGGCGGCGTGACCGCCAACGACCTGTGCATGCAGATCCAGGCCGATGTCCTGGGCGTACCGGTCAGCCGGCCGGTGGTCGCCGAAACGACCGCCCTGGGCGCCGCCTACGCCGCGGGCCTGGCCACCGGCTTCTGGCGCGACCAGGACGAACTGCGCACCCACTGGCAGGAATCCAAGCGCTGGGAACCCCAGTGGTCCGAGGAGCAGCGCGCGGAGGGGTACGAGGGCTGGAAGAAGGCGGTGGAGCGCACCCTCGACTGGGCCAAGGTCGAGTAGGGCGGTTCGGCCCGGGCGGTACCGGTGGCGGGATGCCGGTACCGCCCGGCGCCGTGTCCCGCGGGCGGCGGCTCAGAACGTGACGACGACCTTGCCGGTGGCCCGGCCCGATGCCATCCGTTCCAGTCCGTCCGGCACCACGTCGGCGAGGGGGATGACCGCGTCGATCGAGGTGGACGCGATGTGGGGGTGCTCCTTCAACAGGGCCATCGCCTCGGGAAGGTCCTGATCGCAGATGTGCACCTTCGAGGTCGAGATCCGGATCTCGTCGAGCACCAACCGGGTCAGGTTCAGGGGCGACGGGTCGCGGTGCAGGCCGACCAGGCGGATGTGACCACCGCGGCTCACCGCGTTCATCGCGGTCGCCAGGCCCTGGGGGACCCCCGAGGTCTCCAGGACGATGTCGGCGCCGTTGCCGCCGGTGGCGCGTCTGATCTCGGCGACGGCATCCTGGCGGGAGGCGTCGATGAGCACGCTCGCGCCGCTGCGCTTGGCGGCGTCCAGGCGGGCCGGCGAGACGTCGACGGCGATGGTCTCGACGCCCCGCGCCGTGAACGCGGCCAGGGCCGGCAGGCCGATCCCGCCCAGACCGATGACGACGACGGTCGCCCCCGCCTCGGCCTCGGAGCCGCGCACCGCGTGGAGGGCGACGGCGAGGGGCTGGGCCATGATCGCGACGTCGGGCGAGGCGTCGCCGATGGATCGGCTGATGCGGGCGGGTACGTTCACCCGTTCGGCGAGCCCACCGTCCACGTGGAGGCCCACCGTGTAGTAGGTCGCGCACAGGTTGGTCCGACCGGCGCGACACCAGCGACACGTCCCGCAGGACACCCCGGAGCCGGGCACCACCACGTCCCCGACGGCGAACCCGGTGACGTCCGCCCCGACTCCGGCGACGCGTCCGACCATCTCGTGACCGAGGACGAGCGGGCCGACGTGGCCGCTCGCGGGATGCGGGGCGTCGATGGGGATCAGGTGGGGTCCCGAGGTGAACTCGTCGACATCGGTTCCGCAGATGCTCGCCCGCAGGATCTCGAGCTGGAGCTCGTGCGGGGCCGGTGACGGCGGGTCGGGCCACTCCTGGACCCGGACATCACGTCTCCCGTGGTAAACGGCAGCAAGCATCGGCGCATCCCCCTGAATTGGATTGGATTTGCACCCTAGTTGATCGAAGTCGACGGGAAGTGAAGTTCCGGTTAGCGCCTCGGCAGGATCCCGCCGGGGCGGAACAGGGGTGCCCCGCGATCCCCTCGGGAAGGACCACGGGCACCCCGGCCGGCGCCTGCCCGGCCGGGAGGGGCCCACACTCGGCCGCCCGGGTGAGCCCCGGACGCCGCACCGGACCGTTCGACCTGAACCGGTCCTGGTGCTCAGGTGCGGGGCAGCCGGGTGGCGGTGTCGAGGTAGAAGGCGTCGATGCTCTGGACCGCCTTCTCGAACTCGTCGAGGTTGACGGGCTTGGTGACGTAGGCGTTGGCGTGGCTGCCGTAGGCCCCGGCGACGTCTTCCGGCGCGGAGGAGGTGGTGAGGACGACGACGGGGATGGTCTGGAGGTTCTCGTCGTTCTTCAGGATCTGGAGGAGGTCGCGGCCGTTCATGCGGGGCATGTTGAGGTCGAGGACGATGAGGTCGGGGCGGACGCTGCCCGGGCTGCGCAGGTGCTCCAGCGCGGCGACCCCGTCGGTGACCTGGACCAGGTTGCGGGTCCCGCGCTCGGAGAGGGCCTCCTCGATGAGCATGGCGTCGGCCATGTCGTCCTCGACGAGCAGGACGTCGTAGGGGCGGGAGGGGGCGCTCATCATCGGATGCTCCGTGGGTTTGTCGTGGGAGTGGTCGAACAGTCCGGGCCAACGGCGTCGGGCACCCTGTCGGGTGATTCCGCAGGCGTCGCCGAGCTGCGGGTAGCCGGCGCCCGCGCGGGCGGCGCCCGCGGCGACGTCGCCTTGGAGCCTCTCGGCGGCCTGCCGCACGTGGTCCAGCACGTTCAGCAGGGCCAGGGCGCGGGTCGGGTCGTCGGCTTCGTCCGCCCGCGGTGTGGTCGGGGCGTCCAGGAGCCGGCGTGCGAGACGCCGGGCGAGCTCGGCGACCGCCGTGTCCGCGACGGCGGCCGTCTCCTGGGACGTGGTCCGCGGTGGGAAGTTCTGGCCCGGCATACCGGGCACTCTAGGGCCCCCGACCGGACCTCGACAACAATGGTTGTCCGTGACGGCTCTAGAGTATGCAGGCCGCGCCACATCGGGCAGCGGTTGCGACAGCGGAGGGGCATACGAGATGACCGGCGAAGAGGTGCTGCCGCGTCCGCGGGGTCTGTCCACGTGGACGACCCGGCGGTGGCTTCGCGTGGGGGTGGCCGCGTCCCTGGTGGTCCTGGCCCTGCTCGGGGTGACCGGGGCCTGGGTCCTCGAACGGACGGCCTCGCTCAGCGGGGAGCTCGTGGACGTGAAGTCCCCCGCCCTGACCACCTCGATCCGCCTGGAGTCGACGCTGCTGAACCAGGAGACGGGCATCCGCGGCTACGGGCTCACCGGCTCCGCGGAGTTCCTGGTCCCCTACCAGCGAGGGCTCACCGAACAGGAGGCGTCCACCGCGCGCCTCGCGGAACTGCTCCGCGACGACGCCACCGGTCTGCGGGACTTGAAGGCCGTCGAGGACGCGCTGGAGGCCTGGCAGGAGCGGATCGCCCGCCCGATCGCCGCCTCACCGCCCGGGACGCCCCCTCCCCTGGCCACCGAGCGCGCCGTGGAGGCGAAGGCCTCGTTCGACACCCTGCGGACGGCGATGGCCGACCAGCAGGAGAAGCTCCAGGTCGACCGCGCGAACGCGCGGGAGGACCTGTTCGCGGTCCTGCGCCTGCGGAACTGGGTCTTCTCCGCCATCGCGTTGGTCATCGTCGCCCTCGCCGGGCTGGTCTTCGAGGGACTGCGCCGCGGCATCACCACACCGCTGGAGCGGCTCGGGGCGGACGCCCGCGCCATCACCGGCGGCGACTTCGAGCATCCGATCACCCCGACCGGCCCGGCGGACCTGCGCCGGCTCGGCGCCGAGGTCGACTCCATGCGCCAACGGCTCGTACGGGAACTCGCCTTCACCGAGGAGGCACGTCTGCGCCTCGACGCGCAGGCCGCCGATCTCAAGCGGTCCAACGCCGAGCTGGAGCAGTTCGCCTACGTGGCCTCGCACGACCTCCAGGAGCCCCTGCGGAAGGTCTCCAGCTTCACCCAGTTGCTCCAGCGCCGCTACGGGGGACAGCTCGACGCGAAGGCGGACCAGTACATCGACTTCGCGGTCGACGGCGCGAACCGCATGCAGACCCTGATCAACGACCTCCTCGACTTCTCGCGCGTCGGCCGCGTCCACCACACCCACCAGAGCGTCGACCTCGACACGGTGATGGACCGGGCCCTGTCCGCACTCAGTGTCAGCGTCGAGGAATCCGGGGCGGTCGTCACCCACGACGCACTGCCGACCCTGGTCGCGGACCCCACGCAGATGGGAATGCTCTGGCAGAACCTGCTCGG
The DNA here is from genome assembly GCF_041431415.1 of Streptomyces sp. NBC_00513. GTDB lineage: Bacteria > Actinomycetota > Actinomycetes > Streptomycetales > Streptomycetaceae > Streptomyces. Next base: position 7,121,571 of record NZ_CP107845.1, on the reverse strand, counting down.
CAACGCCGTGAAGTTCCGCCGTCCCGGTGAGACCCCGAAGATCCACGTGTCGGCCGAACGGGAGGGTGAGCTGTGGCGGTTCGCCGTCACCGACAACGGCATCGGCATCGCCCCCGAGTACGCCGCGAAGGTGTTCGTGATCTTCCAGCGGCTGCACACCAAGGACGTCTACAACGGCAGTGGCATCGGCCTGGCGATGTGCAAGAAGATCGTCGAGTTCCACGGCGGCACCATCGGGATCGACCCCGAGTACACCGACGGCACCCGCGTCGTGTTCACCCTCGCCGCCGCACCGCCCGAGAACGCCGAGCAGGAGACGGTGGAGCCGGCGGCGGACCGTGACGGGGAGGAGCGGGAGTCGTGAGCGTGGTCGAGTCGGCGTCGCGGCCGGTCGAGCCGATGTACCGCGTCCTGCTCGTCGAGGACGACGCGGCCGATGCCCTCCTGGTGGAGGAGTTGCTCCACGACACCGGGCTGCGCTTCGAGCTGACGGTGGCCCGGAGCCTGGCCGATGCCCGTGTCGCGCTCGCCGACCGCCGGGCCGACTGCGTCCTGCTCGACCTGCACCTGCCGGACCTCTCGGGCACGGACGGTGTCATCACCGTCCGTGAACTGGCCCCGCACACCGCGGTGATCGTGTTGACCGGCCTGTCCGAGCAGCGGGCGGGCGCCGACGCCATGGCCGCCGGCGCCCAGGACTACCTCGTGAAGGGCAAGGTCGAAGCCGACCTCCTGGGCCGTACGGTGCGCTACGCCGTCTACCGCAGCGAGACGGAACGCGCGAGCGCCGAGGCCCAGGCCACCCGGCTGCGGGCGGAGGAGAACGCCCGTCTGGAACGCGGGTTGTTGCCCCGGCCGATCCTCGACACCAGCACCGTCACCGTGACCACCCGCTACCTGCCCGGACGGGAACAGGCCCTGCTCGGCGGGGACTTCCTCGACGTCGTCGAAGGCGACGACGGGCTGCTCCACACCGTGGTCGGCGACGTCAGCGGACACGGACCCGACGCGGCGGCCCTCGGCGTGTGCCTGCGCATCGCCTGGCGGTCCCTGATCCTCGGCGGGCACCGCGGACCCGACCTGCTGCACCTGCTGGAGCGCATCCTGGTCGCCGAACGCGGCCTGCCGACGATGTTCGCCACCTGCGCCCTGCTCACGCTCGACCAGACGGCGGGCACCGCCACCGTGTACCTGGCCGGTCACGACGCTCCCCTGCTCACCGTCGCCGGCCGGACCCGAGAGACGGTCGCGGAACACGGCATCGCGCTCGGTATCGCCCCCCGCTCGGGCTCGTGGCCGGCCACCGTGATCCCGCTGCCGGCGGCCGGGGCCCTGACCCTCTACACCGACGGCCTCACCGAGGGGCACAACGGCACGGCGGACGGCGAGCGCCTCGGGGTCGAAGGGCTGCTCGCCCTCATCGGGAAGCTGCCCCCGGCCGATCCCGGCGCCCACGTCGACCTCCTCGTCAAGGAGACCCGCGCCCTGAACGCGGGACGCCACACCGACGACCTGGCCGTCCTGCGCCTGGACTGGCACGGCGCGGGGATCATCCGAGCCTGAGCGTCGCGGTGATGTGTTTGCCGGCCTCGTGGGGCGTCACGGTGACCCGGTCGGCGAGGGTACGGACGAGGGGCCAGCCGTAGCCGCCGATCCGGCGGCCGGCCGGGGGGCTGGTCTGGGTGACCGGAGGAACGGGGCTGCGGTCGGCCACCGAGACGCGCAGGTCGCCGTCGCGGACGTCGGCGTGAAAGCCGGTCAGGCCTCCGCCGTGGCGTATCGCGTTGGTGACCAGTTCGGACGTGACCATCAGCGCGTCCGTCACGACGGGGGCGTCCGACGGGAAACCGGACTTCTCCAGGAGGACCGCGACGATCTCCCGGGCCTCGGCCACCGTCGCGGGCAACGCGGGCCCGGAGCCCGCGGAGACGTCCGTCGGTACCTGCTCACGGGCCGGCGGGCCGCCGTCCCCTGGTACCTGTGTCATGTCTCCCTCGCCTGTCGCGGCCGCACCGATCCTGGTGATACTCGCACAGCACTCGGACACGCGGCCCGCGGGGCGGTCCCGCACGGTCGCCGCGTGGGCGAGGAAGGCGTTCGTGCGCCCGGGGATTCGCCGTACTCCCGGGCGGGCCCGGCGCCTTGGTCCGCGCCGCACGTGCCTCATGTCCGGGGCAGGGGGGTGCGCAGGGCGCTGCGTCCCCCGTCCCACGCCTCGCGCAGGTGGTCGGCGAGGCGGTCCTCCAGCAGGACGGTCGCCGCGCACCCGAACGCGACGTCCGCCTCCAGGTCCGGTTCGTCGGCGAGCAGCCCGCCGATCACGTCACGGCGTACGACCTGCTCGTGGACGGCGTCGGCCTCGACGTGTTCGGCGTAGAAGTGCTCGGCCGCCGGGCCGGCCCCGCAGCGGCGCATGGCCTTGGCCAGTCGCCTCGATCCGGGTGACGAGGTGACCTCGACGCACGCGAAGTGGCCGACGAGCGCGCCGCGCGAGGCCCGGTGCAGCCCGAACAAGGACATCAGGTTCACGGTCGCGAGCACGGGCGCGGGGGCGTGGTCCAGGTAGTGGCCGTACGCGGGGTCCAGTGCGAGGTCGCTCATCAGGTCCGCGAAGAGGCGGGCGTGGATCCGCTCGGCGCGGCCGGCGCCGAACTCGTCGTACTCGATGGCGACCATGGCGGCCTTGGCCCGACCGGAGAGCCGGGGGATCACCCAGACGTGGGGGTCCGCCTCCTTCAGGTGGTACAGGGAACGCAGGGCCGCGTACTCGCGCAGTTGCCAGAGCTCGCCGTCGGTTTCGAGGCGGTGGCTGAGGCTGTCGGAGAGGTCCACGGGCTCCAGGAGGAGCGGGGCGAAGGCCTCGTCCACGGATCGGGGGGCCTCGGACAGCTCGGTGCGCAGGGCGTGCAGGAAGCGGGCTTCCATGGCCGCGCGCAGTCTCAGCAGGTCCGGGTCCCATTCGCGGGCGTCGTCGACGTCGTCGAAACCGCGGTAGTGCAGTTCGTACAGGAGGTAGAGGGCCAGCTGAAGGTCCTCGCCCCACGGGTCGGCCTTCAGCACGGTCCCGGGGGCGTAGGCCGGCGCCTGTCCCGATCGCAGGGCCTGCGTCACGGACCGGGACAGCTCACCACGCCCTTCGACGAGGCGGGGGCCCGCGGCGGTGGCCGTCGCACTCGGGGCGGGAGGGGGCATCACGGGGTCCTGTCCTCGGGTGGCGCGGCGGGACGCTCGCGTCGGCGGTGGCTCGTGTCGCACCACGGATGGGTGCGGCTGCGGCGGCAGGTGCACACCGCGACCATGAAGCGGTCGGACCGGGCGACCGTCCCGTCGTCCAGGACGATCTCGACCGGGCCCTCGACCAGGACCGGGCCCTGGGGGTCCACCCGCACCCGGCGGGGGTACGGGTCCGCTCCGGCCTGGTGCGGGTCACCGTCCGTACTGGTCACCGCATACCTCCGGGGTCGAGTGGGGCCGCGACTGTGGTGTCGTCGACGACAGGGTGCGACTGCCCAGGGGTGGGCGCCCTATCCGTGTTGCCCGCGGTCTTCGGAGGATGCGACGAAGATCGATCCCGTCCGGCTCGATTCCCCGCGTGGCGGCCGGGCGCGTGGTGCGCGGGCGGGCCGGATGCCCGGGCGGCCCCGGTGTGGAGCACACCGGGGCGGAGCGGGGGCGCCGGGGTGGGTGGGCCGGGCGAGTGTGCGGCGTCAGCCGGCGAGCATTCCGGTGCGCAGGCGGGTGAGGGTGCGGGTCAGGAGGCGGGAGACCTGCATCTGGGAGATGCCGAGTTCGGCGCCGATCTCGGCCTGGGTCTTCTCCTGCCCGAACCGCATCGCCAGGATCTGCCGATCCCGGGGCGCCAGGTCCTTCAGCAACGGGGCCAGCGTGTGGAAGTCCTCGAACAACTCCATCGCCGGATCCACGTCACCGACCGTGTCCGCCAGCGAACGCGGCTGCGCGGACGGCCGACTCCCCGAGGACGTCGACTCGTCGATCGACCCGCTCGTGTAACCGTTCGCCGCGACCATGCCCTCGACGACCTGCTCCTGCGACAACTCCAGATGCTCGGCCAGCTCCTTGACCGTCGGCGCCCGACCGAACACCTCCGTCAGCGCCTCCTGGCTCTTGGCCAGCTCCGTCCGCAGCTCCTGCAACCGGCGCGGAACATGCACCGCCCACGTCGTGTCACGGAAGAACCGCTTGATCTCCCCCGTGATGAACGGAAGCGCCAACGTCGAGAACTCCACCTCACGCTCCGGATCGAACCGGTCGATCGCCTTGATCAGACCGATCGTCCCGACCTGGACGATGTCGTCCAACTCGATCCCACCACCACCGGTCGCACGCCCCCGAAAACGCCGCGCCGCGAAGTTCACCAACGAGATGTTCATCTCGATCAGCGTGTTCCGCGCGTACTGGTACTCACGCGTCCCCTCCTCCAACGACCGCAACCGCACCAGGAACAGACGCGACAACTCCCGCGCGTCCGAAGGCGCCACCGCACGCGCGTCATCGATCCGCGGCAACACCGACGAACCCGACCCCTCCACCACCGACCCCACAGGCGGCGCGACACACGGCGCGACCCGCACATCGAGAGAAGGGCTGACAACTGCGGCGGCGTGGGACATGGAACCGTTCCTCCCCTGGACGGATGACTTGCTTCCGCCCTCGTGCCCCCGATCTCAGTTCGTACACCTGTCTTCGGGCCCGCTCCACTTCCAGTCGGTGATCTCCGCCGGATCCACACCGGTGCGGCGCAGTTCCGCCCGGAGCCGGTCGCGTGCGGCGGCGTGGCGGGCGGCCAGTGCCGGTGCCTGCGGGTGGCGTCGTTCCAGGTGGTGGAGGGCGGTGATGGCCAGGTCGTGGCGGGACGTGCCGTTGGCGACGAGGAGGTCGTAGGGGGTGGTGGTGGTTCCCTCCTCCATGTAGCCGCGGACGTGGAAGCGGTCGGGGTGCGGGCGGCCGTGGAGGAGCTGGTGCACGGCCGAGGGGTAACCGTGGAAGTCGAGCACGACCGGGGTGTCCGCGCCGAAGAGGGCGTGGAAACGGTCGTCCGTCATCCCGTTGGGGTGCCGATCGGCGGGGGCCAGGGCGCACAGGTCCACGATGTTGACGACCCGGATCGAGGCGTCGGGCAGGTCGTCGCGCAGCAGGGTGAGCGCGGCCAGGGTCTCGACGGTGGGGATGCCTCCCGCGCAGGCGAGAACCAGTTCGGGTTCGTCTCCCCCGCCGTGGGAGGCCCAGTCCCATGTGGACGCTCCGGCGGCGCAGTGCGCGCGGGCCTCGTCCAGTGCGAGCCATTGGGCGGCCTCGTGCTTGCCCGACACCACGACGTTGACCTTTCCGGTCTCGTCGAGGAGGCGCTCCATGGTGACCAGGAGGGTGTTGGCGTCGGGGGGCAGGTAGACGCCGGTGACCTCGCTCTTCTGGGTGATCAGGTTGTTGATGAACCCGAATCCCTGGTGGCTGTAGCCGTTGTGTTCCTGGCGCCATCCCTCGCTGGTCAGGAGGTAGGTGAGGCTGCTGACCGGGGAACGCCAGGGCACCTCGTGGGAGGTCTTGAGCCATTTGGCGTACTGGTTGAGCATGCTGTCCACGATGGAGGCAAAGGCCTCGTAGGTGGGGAACAGGCCGTGTCCGCCGGTGAGGAGGTAGCCCTGGAGCCAGCCCTGGCAGTTGTGCTCGGACAGGGTCTCCATGACGCGGCCGTCGCGGGCCAGGTGTTCGGCGTACTCGTCGACCGGCCAGGCGTAGGCGCGGCCGGTGGCTTCCAGGACCGCGTCCAGTTTGTTCGAGGCGAGTTCGTCGGGTGATACGACGCGGAAGTCGCGGCGCTCGGACGTGCGGCGGAAGATCTCCGTGAGCCAGTCGGCGAGGACCTTGTTCGCGCTCGCCGGGGTGCGGCCCGGGCCGCTCTTCAGGGCGACGGCGTAAGGGGCGAGCGCGGGCAGGTCGAGGGGCCGGCGCAGTCGGCCTCCGTCCGCGGCGGCCTGCATGCCGATGCGCCGGTCCCCGTCGGGGCAGGACGCGGTCACCTCGGGCACGGGCCGGCCCCGCGCGTCGAAGAGCTCCTCGGGCCGGTAGGAGCGCAGCCACGCTTCGAGGGCGCGCAGTTGTTCCGGATCGTCGTGCGCGTCGGGGAGGGGCACCTGGTGGGCGTGGAACGTCCCCTCGATGCGGACGCCCTCCACCTCGGCCGGAGCGCCCTGCCCCTTGAGGCTGCGCAGGACGATCATCGGCCATCGGGGACGGGGCTCGGGCGACGCCCCGGAGCGGGCCCTGCCCTGGATCTCGGTGATGGTGGTGTGGGCGTCGGCGACCGCCACCACCAGGGCCCCGCCGTCGGGATCGGAGGTGACGTCGACGATCCGGGGGTCCCAGCCGTATCCGCGGAAGAGGTCGGTCAGTTCGCTGTCGGACATCGTGGCGAAGAGGGTGGGAGAGGAGATCTTGTACCCGTTGAGGTGAAGGAACGGCAGCACGGCGCCGCTGGTGGCCGGGTCGAGGTACTTGGACGAGTGCCACGCGCCCGCGGTCGGGCCGGTCTCGGCCTCGCCGTCGCCGACGATGCAGGCGACCAGTCGGCCGGGGGCGTCCAGGGCCGCGCCGAAGGCGGTCGCCAGGGCGTATCCCAGCTCCCCGCCCTCGTGGAGGGTGCCCGGTACGGCCGGGGAGAGGTGGCTGGGGAAGCCGTCGGGCGCGCAGTAGCGGCGGCTGAGTTCGCGCAGTCCCTCGGCGTCACGGCTCAGCGCCGGGTCGTGGGCGGCGTGCGTCGCCTCCAGCCACAGGTTCGCGTGGACGGCGGGTGCGCCGTGTCCGGGGCCCGTCACGAGCAGGACGTCGGCGTCCCGCTGCTTGATCAGCCGGTTCAGTGCGCCGTGGACGAGGGTGATGCCGGGGCAGGTGCCCCAGTGGCCGAGGAGCCGGGGCTTCAGGTGCTCGGGGCGCAGCGGCTCTCGGAGCAGGACGTTGTCCTGGAGGTGGATCAGGGCCGCGGCCACGTAGTCGGCAGCCCGCCGGTAGGCCCCCAGGCCCTGGTCGGCGGGCTGTGGCATCGTCGTCTCGCGTGTCATCGGACCACTCCCCTCGCAACGGGACGCCTTCGGCATCACGTTCCGCGCATGCCCCCGTGGTCGTGCACGAAGCTCACGGGGGCGTGCTCGTGGTGCGGGGGTGGGGCCGCGCGCGGCTCACGGCCTTCTGGCCGGCCTCCGCAGGACCCTCATGCTGCGGCCGGTGAGGACCGTCCTGGCCGTCGCCTTGACCTCGGTCTCGTCCTGCGTGTCGTCGCCGTCCAGGGCGGTGTCGAGGGCGACCGTCCAGGCCTCGCCGTAGGCGGCGGGCGGAAGACGGAAGGTGGTGTCCTCGGGGGCGCCGTTGTACATCAGCAGCAGCGAGTCCGGCAGCAGCAGCGAGTCCGGGCGGGTGGCGTGCTCGGCGTGGTCCGCCGCGAGGAGGTCCCCGCAGAGGTACACGGTGATGCCGAGGTTGTCGGGCCGGTCCCAGTCCTCCTGGGTCATGCGGTCGCCGTCGGGCCGGAGCCACACGATGTCGGCCGCCGGCGCGGTCGCGTTCGTGGGTGCTCCCTGCGGAAAGCGGCGCCTGCGCAGGACGGGCTGCTCACGACGCAGGGCGAGGGCCCGCCGGGTGAAGGCGAGCAGGTCGGCGTTGGCGTCGTCGAGCCCCCAGTCGATCCAGGACAGTTCGTTGTCCTGGCAGTAGACGTTGTTGTTGCCGTGCTGCGTACGGCCCAGCTCGTCGCCGTGGGAGATCATGGGCACGCCCAGGGAGAGGCACAGGGTGGCCAGCATGTTGCGCTGTTGACGCGCCCGGAGGCGCAGGACGTCCGTGTCGTCGACGGGGCCCTCCACGCCGCAGTTCCAGGAGCGGTTGTCGGCCTCGCCGTCGCGGCCGTCCTCCCCGTTGGCCTCGTTGTGGCGGTCGTTGTACGACACCAGGTCCCGCAGGGTGAAGCCGTCGTGCGCGGCGATGAAGTTGATGCCCGCGCGGGGGCGTCGTTGATCGGACTGGTAGAGGTCGGCGGAGCCGGCGATGCGGGCGCCGAACTCCGGCAGGGCGGATTCGTCCCCTCGCCAGAAGGAGCGGACGGCGTCCCGGTAGCGGCCGTTCCATTCGCTCCACAGGGCGGGGAAGTTTCCGACCTGGTAGCCGCCTTCCCCGATGTCCCAGGGCTCGGCGATCAGTTTGACGCGGCTGATGACCGGATCCTGATGGACTATGTCGAAGAACGCGGAGAGCTTGTCGACGTCGTGGAACTGGCGCGCCAGGGTGGCGGCGAGGTCGAACCGGAATCCGTCCACGTGCATCTCGGTGACCCAGTACCTCAGCGAGTCCATGATCAGCTGGAGGACGGCCGGGTGCCTCATCAGGAGGCTGTTGCCGGTGCCGGTGGTGTCGAAGTAGTGGGCGGGGCTGTCGTCGACCAGACGGTAGTAGGAGGGGTTGTCGATGCCCCGGAAGGAGAGGGTGGGCCCCTGGTCGTTGCCCTCGGCGGTGTGGTTGTAGACCACGTCGAGGATCACTTCGATGCCCGCCCGGTGCAATGCCTTGACCATGGCCTTGAACTCGGTGACCTGCCCGCCGAGGCTCCCACCGGAGGCGTAGGCGTGGTGTGGGGCGAAGTAACCGATGGTGTTGTAGCCCCAGTAGTTCGAGAGTCCCTGGTCGGTGAGGAAGCCGTCCTGGGTGAACTGGTGCACCGGCATCAGTTCGAGTGCCGTGACGCCGAGTTCCCTCAGGTGCCGGATGACGGCCGGGTGCGCCACCGCGGCGTAGGTGCCGCGCAGTTCCTCGGGTACGTCGGGGTTGCGCCGGGTCAGCCCCTTGACGTGGGCCTCGTAGATGACCGAGTCGTGGAACGCGTGGCCGGGGGGCTGGTCCCCCTCCCAGTCGAACTCTCCGCCGGTCACGACGCCGAGTGGTACGTGGCCCAGGCTGTCACGGTCGTCCGGGAGGCTCGGGTCCTCGGCTTGGTGCCCGCTCAGGGAGGGGTCCCCGTCGATCTGGCCGTCGACGGCCTTGGCATAGGGGTCGAGCAGCAGCTTCGCCGGGTTGCAGCGCAGTCCCTCGTCCGGACTCCAGGGGCCGTGGACGCGGTAGCCGTACCGCTGCCCGGGGCCGACTCCGGCGACCCGGACGTGCCACACGCCGCCGTCCACCTCCGGCAGGGTGATCCTCTGCTCGCCGCCGTCGTCGTCGATCAGGCACAGTTCCACCGTTTCGGCGCAGTCGGAGAACAGGGCGAAGTTCGTCCCCGAGCCGTCGTGGGTCGCGCCGAGGGGGTACGGACGTCCAGCGGAGATATCCATGCAGGAAGGTAAACACGGCAACGGGCGTCCTGCCGGGTCGGCGCCGGTGATCGTGCCGCGTGACGTCGTACCCGCGTGACCATGCGACGCACGACGGGGCGGGGGCGGCAGCCGTCCGGCTGCCGCCCCCGCCCCGGGGTGTGCGCGCGTCGGTCAGACGCGGTGCGGCCCGTCGTAGTAGCCGCCCACCTGACGGTGGTAGTCCGCGTTGCCGAGGTGCTTGTCCTTGTCGAACTCCGGAGCGTTCTTGATCTGCTCCTTCGTACGGTCGACATGGATCCTCTCGTCGTCCGCGTCGATCCGAACGACCGTCCCGGCCGGCAGCAGCACTTCCTTGCCGAAGATCCACGGACCGGTGTCCACCACGATGTACGCCGACCCGACCTCGTCGGAATGCTTGTCGACCTTGCCGATGGAGCCGTCCGTCGCCTCGACCTTGTAGCCCGTCAGATCCGCACCGGCCAGACGACCGGACGTCTCGCGGTAACCCCACACATTCTCAGTCATACGAAGAACTCCCTCACCACTCGAAATCAACGGAGGCTTTCTCCCGGCACATTCACCACCGGCAAGGCGCCTTCCGCCACCACGCCGCCTGCCCCCGACCACCGCACCCACACACCCGAAACACTCTTTTCTCGATTGACCCGAAAGAGCAGCCCACACACCCGCGAGCGACAAAGCGCCCCCCAACACGACGGTGGGGCCCGCCCCCGGAAGGACGGACCCCACCACGCGTTCACCACAGACGGAACACCCGCCTACCAGCGGTACCAGCGGCCACTCCCACCCTTCGGACGGGCCACGAACCCGACGAGCCACAGCACCAACACCGCGATGGCGACCCACCAAAGGATCTTCACCGCGAAACCGGCACCGAAAAGAATCAAAGCGAGCAGAAGAACAAGAAGCAGGGGAACCATGATTATCAACCTCCGAACGGTCGAATGCCCCCACACCCCCAAGCCATGCGCCCCGGATTTACCTGTTTCTTATCACCACAGGCGGGCAACCGGATGGGCCGCCCTTTTCGACAGCCAGACAGCCAGACAGCCCGACAGCCCGTAAGGCCCGTCGGCCCGACGGCCCGGGTCGCGCGGTGAACCCGGCCGACCTCTGCGTGGCGGCCACCGCCGGGCGAGTCGACCCCTACGGACCGGCCTCGGCGTCAGGGGATGCCCCCGCCATGAAGGGCGGTTGGCGCCGCTCCGCCTCGCCGGGGAACGCGACGGCCTCACCGTGCGCGAGGCCGCCGAGGCCCTGCTCGTCAGGCCGAACAACGTGAGCACGCCGGTTTCGCAGTGGGCCGGCCAGGGTCTGGAACGCCGGCAGGACCCTGTCGGCAAGCGTGTCGCCCACCTCCATCTGACGTCCTTGGCCGAGCGTCGTGTCGACACGGGTGGGCGGCCTGGTGGGCGGGTACGTCCACCAGGCGTCGACCACCCACACGGAGGCGGACCGCGCCGCCATCGAGTCGGCGCTCGGCGCCCCCGCCACACTGACGCGGCGCGCGTCGGCACAGACCGGCGGCGCGCTCGGCACCACCGTACCGATCTCCCTGATCAGCGGTGGAGTCGGCTCCGCACTCACCGGCGAGCCGGCCGCCGCCGGAGTCACCGCCCCGATGGCCCAGGGTCTCGGCGAAACCAAGGACGCGGTGGCGATGGGCATTTCACCCGTCGACGCCCCCACGCCCTCCCCGCCGAGGTCCGCGGTGATCGAGGCGCCGGCCAGGCGTTGGTGAACGGTGTGCACACCGCCGCACTCGTGACCGGTGTGCTGTGCGCCCTCGGAGCCGTCGTCGCCGCGGCAGGCGTCCGACGCGGGCCCGAAGCGCATGTCACCGACCGCTCCCCCGCGCGGGGCGGCCGGACGGGGCCGGTCCGTGCGGGGCGTACGCCCGCGGCAGCGGGCGGACACGGGGCCGGTCCGTCCTCACGTTGCCACGAGTCGTGACGGGCCGCATCAGCTCGCGACGGAAGGTCACCGCCGGCGCTCCGGAGCGCCGACCTGCGGGCCGGGGCCGGCGGCGCCATCATGAGTCCCGAGCGTCGCTCATCAAGGCCCGATACCGATCACGTCTGGAGTTGTGCCGTGCTCGAACGCAAGCGCCGCAAGGACCGCACCGAGGTCACCTTCGTCCTGCCCGCCGAGACCCCGCCCGGCCCGGTCAGCGTCGTGGGCGACTTCAACGCCTGGACTCCCGGCACCCACGAGCTGCGGCCGCGCCCCGACGGTACCCGCGCCGTCACCGTCGCCCTGCCCGCGAAGGCCGACCACTCCTTCCGCTACCTGGCGGCAGGCGACTACTGGTTCAACGACGACACCGTCGACGGCCGGGGCGACGGGAACAGCCACCTCACCACCTGAAGGGCCCCACAGGCCCCCATGGGACGGCCACCGGCCCACGCGCCGCGCCGGCGGGAGATCGACCCCGCCGCGGTTTCGACACCGCGCCGCGGACGACCGGTGCCGGTGGCTTCCCGACCGGCCCCCCGAGGGGGTCCACTCGTCCGCGCCGCAGGGCATGGCGTGGCATGGCATGGCATGGCGACCGTACGGGGAACCGTCAGGGGCATGCCTCCCCGGTCTTCACCACCGTGAAGGCGACGGGGGTACCGGACAGCGCGGCCCCGGCCTTCGGGGTCTGTGTGCAGACCTTCCAGTTCGATTCCTGAAGGACCATACGGCCCTGCGCGGTGGCGTCCTTGACGGTGATGCTCGCGTTCGAGGGCAGCGCGCCGCGGACGGCCTTCATGCCCTGACCGACGAAGTCGGGCATGGTGTCGCCGGCGGGCTTCGGTGCGGGGACCTCGCCGTCGGGGCAGGTCTCCTCAAGCTTGACGGTGCCGAAGTCGACGGTGGTGGCGGTGTCGACGCCACTGCCCGCGGCAGGGGTCTGCGTACAGACCTTCCAGGCGCGGTCGAGCACCTGGTTGCGGTCGCGGCCGAGGCTGTCGTGGGACTTCAAGAGGGGGAATCCCGCTGCCTGGGCTTCGTCCTGGGCGCTCTGCAACCCTTTGCCGATCATGTTCGGCAGGGTGGCCTTCCCGCTCTTGGCCGAGGGGACGGCGGACGACTGCGGCGCTGCCGAGCCGGCGGGCGCCGAGCCGGCGGGTTTCGGATCCTGGCCCGCGGGGTTCGGGGACTGCGGGTCGCAGGCGGTGAGGGCGAGGACCCCGGCGGCGGCCACGGCGACGAGGGTGATGCTGTGTTGAGTGCGCATCAGCACATCGTGACCGCCGCGAGACGTCCACGAGGGCTCCTTGACGGCTCTGTGACATGCGACGCCATACGGATGCCAGGTCCTGCCGTCGAACGGCGCGTGGCCGTGTACCCGTTCACGGGACGGTGGCGGTGGCGGTGGACCACGAGCCGTCGAAGAGCAGCCGCACGAGGTCACCCGAACCCGATCCGTACCGACGGGTCCGTCGCCCCGGGGTGGTGACCTCGATGGCGATGCCGAGGATCCGCGCGGCGGCGGCCACGTCGGCGGAGGCATCGCCGCTTCCGGCCCCGCCCGGAGCGTCGGCACGGCGCCCGAGGAGCCGGCGGAGGTGTTGGAGGGGCGTGAGACCCAGCTCGTCGACCGTCAGCGAACCGCCGAGCAGCACCGCGTGCGCCGCCTGACCGGCGGTCAGGGTCACGTCCGTGCGGACGAGATCCGCCACGGGCACGGGTCGGCCCCGGTCCAACAGGCGTCTGCCGCTCTCGTCACCGAGCGCCGCCGGCAGTGCCTCCTCGAAGGACATCCCCTGCCCGTCCGTTCCCTTCTGTCCGGGGGGTGGGCCGGTGTCCGCCGGGGTGGGAACGACGCCGATCCTCTCCTCGCCCCCCCGGCGTGACGTCACGCGGCACCGGCTCCGGCGCCCGGCGGGGCTCCCGCTCCCTCGGCGTCGGCGTCGGCGTCGGCGTCGGCGTCGGCGTCGGCACGATGGGATCGGAGCGCGGGGACCTGCCGGGCGCCCGGCCCACGCCGGTGTGACGCGACGCGGCCGGGCGCCGCGCGCCCCGGGCCCGGTCGGGTGTCAGTCCCGGACGAGGAGGACGACGAAGCCCACGACGACCCCCAGCACGAGAGCGAGGACGGAGTACCGGGGCCTGGACTCGCTCAACACGGGAAGGAAGCGGTCGACCGAGAAGCGACCGGGCCCGGTGAGGGTGAGGGCGACGACCGCGGCCAGCAGGGCCAGTTCGAGCTCCACGCCCCTGGGGGCGAAGAAGCTGTTCACGCCGCGTACGGCGAGGATGTTGACGAACGTGCCGATCAGGACCGCTCCGGCGAGCGGGGTGAGCAACCCGAGGGCGAGGCCGAGGCCGCCCAGGGTCTCGGAGAGGCCCGCGATGACGGCCATGGTCTCGCCGGCGGGATAGCCGCTCATCGTGAAGCCCTTGCCGGTGGCGGTGAGACCGGGACCGCCGAACCAACCGAAGAGCTTCTGCGTGCCGTGACCGGCCATGGTGAGGCCGACGGTGAGCCGCAGGACCAGCAGGCCGACGTCGTGGGTGGCGGTGCCGGCGGGAGCCGGGAGGGTGCGAGGGTTCGCGTATTCCCGTCGTTCGTAGGCCATGAACGTCCGTTCTTCCGTCTCCGGCGAGTGGCTGCCACCCTATGCCGTCCGTCCGGAATGTCCTGGTAGTGACGTCGCCGCTGTCGCCCGAAAGCACCGGCGGCGCGGCGCCCCCTCCCCCTGGACCCGTTCAGGTCACCCCGGGCGTCCCGGTCATCCCCGCCCGAGGACGCCGCTCGCCCGCGGGTCCGCCGGGGCCCGCTCCCAGTCCATCCGGCACCAGGGGAGGGCGAGGTCGCCCTGCGTCGTGACCGGCCGGGGGGCCAGGGAGTCGATCGCGACGGCTTCCCGATGGCGGGCGTACACCGTGTCCACGTAGCGGTGGCCGGTGTCGGCCGCGATGAAGAGGACCGTACGCCGCGGGGACCGCGCCCGTTCCCAGCGGGCGGCGAGGTAGGCCGCCCCGGAGGACAGCCCGGCGAACACCGCGTGTCTGCGCAGCAGGTCGACGCTGCCGGCGAGGGCGGCGTCGAAGGAGACCCAGTGGAGCGTGTCGTAGGACGTGTGGCCGACGTTCCCGAAGGGGATGGAGCTGCCGATCCCCGCGATGATGATCTCGGGGTCGCTCACGTGACCGGCGCCGAAGGTGACGCTGCCGAAGGGCTGGACGCCGACGAGTTCGACGCCGGGCGCGTCCTCGCGCAGGTAGCGGGCGAGAGCGCCGGTGGAGGCACCGGATCCGACACCTCCGACGACGGTGAGTTCGTCCGTGCCGGTGGATTCCCGGATCAGGCCGGCCACGGCGCGGTAGCCCAGGTAGTGGATGTCGTCGTGGTACTGCCGCATCCAGTGGTATTCGGGGTGCTCGGCGAGGATCTCGTGAACGCGCTCGACCCGGCGCTTCTGGTCCAGTTTGAGGTCGTCGCAGGGCTCCATCCGCTCCAGCGTCGCCCCGAGCACGGCGAGCTGGGTGCTCAGCGTGTGGTCGACCGTCGTGGAACCGACGATGTGGCAGCGCATCCCGTGACGGTGGCAGGCCAGCGCCAGGGCGTGGGCGTAGATGCCGCTGGAGCTGTCCACCAGGGTGTCCCCGCGCCGCACCGCGCCGGTGTCGAGCAGGTGGCGCACCGCGGCGAGCGCCGAGACGACCTTCATCGTCTCAAAGCGGAGACAGACGAGCCGGTCGTCGAGGCGTATCAGGTCGGGTCGGCCGATCGACTCGGCGATGTGCTGGTCCACTGCGGAACTCCTCGGTCGCGGGGATGGTGGTGAAGGTGGAGAAGACGCGGGTGGTGGGAATCGCGCGGTGTTCCAGGGCCCGTACGCAGCTTCTGATCCGGCGCCGAAGGTCGGGGGCGGCCGGGTCGAAGAGCACACCGGCGACGGAGCCGCTGTGCGCGATCTGAACGCCCGCGGCCCCGAAGCGCGCGGCAACGTCGGTGAGGCTGTCGAACTCCGGGTGGCCCAGGACCTCCTGCCCGCGCCGGGCGCTGGCGGTCGCGACCTCGCCCAGCAGGGCGACATCGCCCGTGGCCACGGCCTGCCGCAGCAGGACACGCAGCCGTTCACAGGCGCGCACGTCGCCGTCGTCGTGGGCGCGGGCCGGCAGGGAGAGCGTGTCCACGGGTGCGCCCGCGCCCAGGGAACAGCCCACGACGACCACGGGTGGCAGGGCGCGGCCGAGTACTTCCAGCACCCGGCCCTGGCGCTGGGCGAAGAGCACGGGGCGGCCGTCGAGCATCAACGGATCGCAGGCCAGCTCCGCCCGGACGGCCAGCCGGGCGATCGTCTCGGGTGTCAGGCGCGTTCCGTAGGAGTCCGCGACCGCCCGCACCACGGCGACGACATCGCTGCTGGAGCTGCCCATGCCGAGGCCGACCGGGATGTCGCCGGTGATCCGCAACTCGCCGCCGCACGGGGGCTCCGGGTGCCCCGGCGCGCACTCGGCGACGGCGAGGGCCGCCGCGCGGGCCGCTTTGGTGCGGTCGGCCGGCAGCACGGTGAGCCGGTGCGGCGGCGTGCCCGGGAGGCGGGTGAACTCGGCGCGGCTGCCCGGACCGGGCAACGGCAGGGTGACCAGGCCGGCGCGGTGTCGCCCGGTGTCGTCGAGGAAGACGCCTTGGAGTATCTCGCCGTGGTGGCCGGGGGCGTGCCCGGTGCCGGTACGGCCGGCGTCGGGACGCCGCCCGGCGCCGGACGTGCTCCGGCGGGCCGCGGGGGTCATGCCCCGGCCTCGGCGCGGTAGCGGTACAGGGCGGTGGGGTCGGCGCTGAACTGGGAGAAGGGGAAGGGTTCGGCGGACAGGGCGGTGACCCCGGAGCCCAGGAAGGCGCGGGCCACGGCGCTGCCGCTCTGCGCGTACACGACGAGGGGCACGCCCCGGGTGCGGCAGCGGTCCAGGATGGTGTCGAACGAGCCGTTGCCCAGGGTCATTCCGGTGGCGACGACGACGTCGGCGCGGTCCAGTACCTCGTGCATGTCGGCGGTGACGGGATCGCCCCATCGGGTGGCCTTGAGGTTGAGGTCGCACGGCAGCGGGTCGCCGCCGCGTTCGCGGATCGCCGCGACCAGCGGGTCGACCACGCCGATGAGGCCGACCTTGGCGCCCTCCTCGATGTCGAGCAGCCCGGCGATGGCCGCGTCGCGGGCCCGCGCACGGACTTCGGGGGTGCCGGCGGGCAGGACGACCCGCTCGGCGCTCACGCCCCGTCGGGTGTCCGCGCCGGCGCCGCCCGCGTCCGCCGCCTCGCGGTGCGGGCGCCGCTCGGCGAGGTAGGCGTCGAGGGCGGCGATCCTCAGCGGGCGTGGGCCCTCGCGCAGCAGGGCGTCGAGCGCGGTGCCCGAGGAGTCGCGGCAGACCGACGGGTCGATCTCACCGGACTCGAAGGCGCAGGCGCCGAAGGAGCCGCCGAGGCGCACCAGGACGTACTGGTTGAGGTAGGTGGTGTCGCCGCCGGCCAGCCGGGTGCCGTGGTGGATCCAGAAGACGCTGGTCGCCACGAGGTCGGAGGGCAGCGGGCCGTGTTCGCCCTTCAGCACGGCCTCGACGAGGGCGTGGACGGTCGGTGCGGGCGCGGTGGTCGTCGGGGTGGTCATGGGGTTCCTTGTCACGGGGTGGGTCGGGGTGCGGGGTCGGTTCGGGGTACGGCGGCGGGGAGGGGGCCGTGGTGGACGAGCGTGGGACGGCCCAGCCGGTCGGTGGTCAGTTCGGCGTCGACCTCGAAGGTCTCGGCGAGGTGCTCGGGGGTGAGGACCTCGGTGGGGCTGCCGGAGGCGACCAGCCGCCCGGAGCGCATGAGCACCAGGCGGTCGCAGTACCGGGCGGCCAACGAGAGGTCGTGCAGGGCGACCAGGACGGTCTGGTCGGTGCGGGACAACAGCTCCATCAGCTCCAACCGGTGTTTCACGTCGAGGTGGTTGGTGGGCTCGTCGAGGAGCAGCGCGTACGGCTGCTGGGCGAGCGCGCGGGCGATGTGGGCGCGCTGCCGTTCGCCGCCGGACAGGGACTTCCAGGAGCGTGCGGCGAGCGCGCCGAGCCCGACGCGGTCCAGTGCGGCGGCGACGATCGCCCGGTCGGTGTCGCTCGGCCCGCGCCGGCGGTCCCGGAAGGGGGTCCGCCCCAGGCCCACGACGTCGGCGACGCGCAGGTCGGTGTCGAGTCCGCAGTCCTGCTCGACGAAGGCGAGCCGGCGCGCGATCCTGCGGGCGCTCCAGTCCCTCACGGGCAGGCCGTCGTAGCGGACCGTGCCGGCGTCGGGCACGCGCAGCCCGGCCAGGCAGCGCAGGAGGGAGGACTTGCCGGAGCCGTTGGGGCCGATCAGCGCGACGCTCTCGCCGGCGGCCACGTCCAGATCGACACCGCGTACGACGGGGGTGCCCGCCGCCGACCAGCTCAGTCCCTCGGCGGTGATCCTCACAGGTCACCCCTCCTGCGCAGGACGGCGAGGAACAGCGGTACGCCGATCAGGGCGGTGATCACGCCCACCGGCACCTCCCGGGGCGCGAAGGCGACCCGGGCCAGAGCGTCGGTCCACACCAGGAACACCGCGCCCGCGAGCGCCGCGCAGGGGAGCAGCACCCGGTGCGACGGCCCGACGAGGAGGCGCGCCCCGTGGGGCACGATCAGCCCCACGAAACCGATGGCGCCGACGGTGGCCACCGCGACCGAGGTCAGCACGGCCGTCACCACGAGCAGCAGCATCCGGGTGCGTCGTACGTCGATCCCCAGGGACGCGGCGGTGTCCGCGCCGAACGCGAGAGCGTCGAGGGCGTTGGCGCACAGCCACGCGGCGACCAGCCCCAGCGGTGTGACGATCGCGCAGACCACGACGGCGTCCCAGCGGGCGGGGGCCATCGAGCCCAGCAGCCAGTGGGTGAGGGCGCGCGTCGTGTCGGCGTCCGCCGAGGACATCAGGATCAGCGAGGTCAGAGCGGTGAAGAGCTGTCCGACGACCACGCCCGTCAAGACGATGCGGACCGAGTCCAGCCCCGTTCGACGCAGCAGCGCCGTGAGCAGGGCGAAGGACAGGAGCGCCCCGGCGAGGGCGCCTCCGGTGACCCCCAGGGCTCCGGCGCCGGCCAGGGGCAGGACGACCACGGCGACGGCTCCGGTCGACGCGCCGGAGGAGACGCCGATCAGGTACGGGTCGGCGAGCGCGTTGCGGGTGACGGCCTGGAGGACGGTGCCGCAGACGGCGAGGGAGGCGCCGACGAGCGCGGCCATCAGGATCCGCGGCAGTCGCAGGTCCCAGACGAGCGAGTCGGTCAGTGGTGGCAGCGGCTCGTTGCCCAGGCCGAGGTGCGTGCCCAGGACGCGGGCGAGGTCGCCCCACCCCACGGGGGCGGTACCGATGCGCAGGGCGGCCGCCGCGGAGGCGGCCAGTACGAGGACGGCGGCGAGTATCGGCCACGCCCGGGCCGGGGAGGTCCGGCCCACCGGTGCCGAAGGGCGGGACGTGTTCGTCCCCCCGTCCGGCGGCGGCGTCCCGGGGGTGGGTGCCGTGAGCCGCACCCCGCGTGCCGTCGGATGCAGCAGGTCCGACGGACCCGGGCGGCCGGCGAGGTCAGCGGACATGCCCGAGCTCCTTCATGCCCTCGGCCAGCAGGCCCAGCGCGTGCACGGAGCGCACGGAGGGGTCCAGTTCGATGCCCGGCACCACGATGATCTTGTTGTCGCGTACCGCCGGAAGCTTCGACACCAGGGGGTCCGCGGCCATCGCGGCACGCTTCTCGGCGGCGCTGTCACCGGGCCGCCCGCGTTCGGACAGGTCGCCTATGACGATGAAGTCCGGTGCGCGCTTGGCGACTTCCTCCCAGGAGACCTCCGGCCAGTCCTCGTTCACGTCGTCGAAGACGTTCCTCGCTCCGACGATCCGGCTCATCTCGCCGGGCAGGCCGGCCTTCCCGGCGACGTACGGCATGCCGTTGAAAACCGAGTAGAGGTAGACGACGGAGGGCGACTTCGCGTCGCGGGCGGCGGCCGAGGCGTTCTCGCCGGCCTTCGCGACGGCGGCGCGCTGCCCCTCGACCAGCTTTCCCGCCCGCTCCTCGACACCGAAGACCCTGCCCAGTTGCTCGTAGTCGGAGAAGAGCAGTTCGAAGGGGCTCTTCCCCGCCTCGTGCGACTGCGGGCAGTCCACGGCACTGACGAAGGTGGGCACGTCGAGGGCACCCAACTCCTCGCGGGTTCCCGCACGGTCGCCGGTGTAGAGGTCGGCGGACCCGGCCAGGACGAAATCCGGTGTGGCGGAGCGGAGTTGCTCGCCGGTGGCGATCTTGGGAGCGATGACGGGGATCCCTGCGTACGCGTCCCGGTACCGATCGGGGATCTTCGTCTTCAGGTTGGCCGTCCCGGCCATCCGGTCCTGGAGGCCGAGTTCGAGCAGGGTCTCCGTCGAGGCCTGATCCAGGGCGACGGCCCGCTTCGGGGGCTGTTCGAAGTCGAGTTCGCGCCCGCAGCTGGTGACGGTCGCTCCCCCGGCGGTCGCCCGGGCGGCGCCGCCCCCGGCCGGGGGTTCGTCGCCGGCGGTCGAGCAACCGCCGGTGGCGAGAACGAGGGTGAGGGTGGCCGCGGTCACGAGCCGGGCGCGGTGGCGTGGACGCATGGAGTCTCCGATCCGAAAGAGGGCGTGGCTGTCGCCGTGCGCTGCCGTGGTCACCCACGGGGCAGGAGCACCGCGTTCGAAGAGTACTGTAATGGTTATCGTTTTCATTAACACCTCCGGGTGCCCCCTGGGGCGCGACCCGGACCCTGCCGACCGATGAGGAGCACCGCACCGTGACGACCGCACCCGCCCCCATGACACCCAGGCCCACCCCGCCACCCCCGCGTTCCGTCCTGCGCGACCCCGCCTTCCTGCGCCTGTGGGCCGGGACCACCGCGTCCGGACTCGCCACCTGGGCGCTGCCCTTCGTGTTGGGGCTGGCCGTCCTGCACCGCGAACTCGGGGCGGCCGGACTCGGTCTGGTCCTCGCCGCGCGCACCGCGGGGTTCCTCGGCGCCGTCGCCGTCGCAGGGGTGCTGGCCGACCGTCACTCCCGCCGGGCGGTCGTGCTCTGGTCGGCCCTCGCGGCGGCGGTCTCGGCCCCGCTCCTCAGCGTCGGCCTCGGCCGCTCACTCGTACTGATGACCGTCGCCGCGGCCCTCGCGGGAGCCGGCCAGGGAGCCTGCCGCCCCGCCTTCCAGGCACTCACCGCCGAGGTCGTCGACGCCGATCGCCGACAGCGGGCGAACGCCGCCGTGTCCCTCTCGGTACGGACCTCCACGCTGGCCGGGCCCGCCCTGACCGCGCTGGTCGCGGCCTTCGTCGACGTGCGGACGCTCCTGTCGGGAATCGGCCTGCTCTGGCTGGTCGCCGCCTTCGTGCCGGGCCGGGGAGCCGCTCCGGATCCGTCCACCGAGCGGACACCGCGCGTGTCCTTGCGCGCGGAGTTCGTCGACGGCATACGCGAGGCCCGACGCCACCCCTGGTTCCTCGCCGGACTCGGAGCCCTGACCGCCGTCGTCGCCCTGGGCTATTCCGCCACCAGCGTCGCCCTGCCCCTGATCAGCCGCGACCGCCCCGGCACCGAGTGGGTCCTCGCCGCGGCCATGACCGCCTACACGGTCGGCGCGCTCGGCGGCGCCGTGCTCACCACCCGCCGACGGCCCCGCTCCCCCGGCTGGACGGCGTTCGCGGGACTGGCCGCCTACGGCTTCGCGCCGCTGAGCCTGATGCTGCCGGTGCACCCGCTGGTGGTCATCGCCGCCTACGTGGTGGCGGGGATCGGGATCGAGCTGTTCAACGTGCCCTGGTTCACGGCCGCCCAGCGCGAGGTCGCCCCGGACAAGCTGGCCCGCGTCTCCTCCCTGGACTTCCTCGTCTCCTACGGCCTGGCCCCGGTCGGCCTGGCCCTGATCGCTCCTGCCATCGACGTCTTCGGGGTCACACCGGTGCTCGCCGTCTGCGCCGCGACCTGCTTCCTCGCGCCCGCCGCCGCGGCGCTGACACCCACGGCCCGCCATTTCGGGCGACCGTCGACGGCCGCC
Source organism: Streptomyces sp. NBC_00513 (assembly GCF_041431415.1). Taxonomy (GTDB): domain Bacteria; phylum Actinomycetota; class Actinomycetes; order Streptomycetales; family Streptomycetaceae; genus Streptomyces. The sequence continues at coordinate 7,100,200 of NZ_CP107845.1, read as the reverse complement.
GACTGACCGAACGGCCCCCGCCGCCGCACCCGGCCGGGCCCCACCACCCCCCGCACCGGCGACGGCCCGGGCTGCGCCCTCGCGGCGATCCGTACCGACCGGCATGGCCCGACCCCGCCCCCATCCGCGCCGAGTCGGCGGCGGAGCGGTGCGGCGGCACGGGGCTTGGACAAGGCGGTCAACCCCGGCCGACGGTCGACGTGTCCGGTTGACACCTCCCCGACAGGGCGGCCCCGCCGCCCTGTCGGGACGTGGGCCTTCAGCGGCGGCGTGCGCAGGTCCAGGCCCCCATGCCCTGCATCTTGGCCAGTCTTCTCGCCGTGGCGATCTGCTCCGCCTTCGTGGCGAGGTCGGCGCGTGGCGCGTATCTGCGGCCTCCGGCCGCGTTCCAGCTCGACTGGGTGAACTGCAAGCCGCCGTAATGGCCGTTGCCGGTGTTCGTCCGCCAGTTCCCACCGGATTCACACCGGGCGATGGCGTCCCAGTCGGGGCTCGGTCTGGAGTGGACCGCAGCGGCATGAGCCCCGGACGCATCCAGGAAAGCCGCGGTCAATACGACCACAGAGGCCAGAAGTTGGCCGATCGTGCTCCGGCATCGGAGGTTCTTCCGGTTGCGCGACATCAGTCCTCCTTCGCTGTTGGGGCGGACCTGCCGCGAACAGCGGGCGGGCCCGCGTACGACCGTCCTCGGGTCGTGGCCACAGCACAGCACAGGCCGGCGCGCTTCCAGCTGCACTTGCGGTCGGCGAAAGAATGACGCCACCCGAACGGCCGCTCCGGCACCCTCGTGGGACCACCCGCACGCAGAAACGTTTCTTCTCCCCGAGGGCGGATCCTCGTGAGAGGCACCCGAGCCCCGGCGCCGGCCTCCGCGAAGGCCCCGCTCGCACGGCCACGGACCCAGGGCCGCGCACCGGCGGCGCCCGACCTCAGCGCACGGTCGTGGGGTGCGGGCACCCCGGCAGCGCCGGTCGGTCCTTCGTTCGTACGGCGGGGAGCCAGGCCGTGGGAGTCGTGGAGCCGCGCGGCAGTCGGACGTGGAACCAGCGGGTGGACCGTCGGCTCGCCTCGTCGATGACGGACGACCCCTGGGACAACTGGCAGTCGGCGGACAGGACATCGCCGTGCCACACCCGGGTCGGCACGACGTTGTCCGCGGTGTACTGGCGCAGGGGATCGACCGCCAGGCCCAGGCTGCACTGCGGGTCCCGGTCGAGCCGCTCCCGGCAGCCCGTCTCCTCGTTGAACACCCGGATCGCGGCGACCCCCGCACTCGTGGCGCCGGGGGGCGCGGACGAGATCGCCCGTGCCGCGTCGGACCACAGGGTCCCGCCGGCCATCGCGCAGAAGGCGGTGGCGAGCACGGCGGCGCGGGCCCGGCCCCGCAGCCGTCCCGCCCGCGTACCGCGCGCCCCCTGATCGGCGGCGCCGCGTTCGGCGGCGATCCTGGCCAGCAGGCTCTCGGCGGTGTGCGGGGCGCGTGCCGCGTGGGTCGGGGCGAGGCAGTCGGCGGCCAGCGCGCGCCAGAACTCCGGCACGGCGTGGTCCATGCGCAGCGGCGCACGCCCCTCGCCGTACTCCTGCACGGCGGCGCCCCGCGCCACGGGCGTGGCACCGGGGAACGGGGAGGCACCGGACGCGAACACCTCGTGGACGACGATGCCCAGGGCCCAGATGTCGGCACTCGGCCGGACCTGCACGCCGAGTTCCCCCAGCGGTGCCCGCCATCGCTCGGGCGGGAGGTAGTCCAGGGTGCCCAGCGGAGGCGCGTACCCGTGCGTTCCCGTCATCTCGGTGGCGAGGCCGAAGTCCGAGAGCTTCACGGAGCGGTCGGTGGCCAGCAGGACGTTCTCCGGCTTGAGGTCGGCGTGTACCCAACCCGATCGGTGGAGGTGGGCGAGTCCCTCGCAGATTCCCGCGATCAGCCGGGGGCGGTCGGCTTCGGCCACCCCCGCGTCGAGGAGTTCCCGCAGGCTGCCCGCGGCCCGCTCCATCACCAGCACGAGCGCGCCGTCCAGGAAGGGGCGGTCCGGTGCCGCGAGGACGAAGGAGTCCAGGAGGCCGATCAGCCGTGGATGCCCGGCCCTGCGCCCGAGTTCGACCTCGCGCCGGGCGGATTCCACGATCCTGCGGGCCTGGCGCGGCGCGTACCCGGCGGTCGGCATGACCTTGAGGGCGACATCGGCGGGTCCCGCCGACCGGACCGCGGGATCCCGGCTGCCGCGGTCCGGGGGTCCCTCGGCGGGTCGTGCCGCGTACACCGTGGACCAGCCTCCGGCGCCGATCACGCCGGTGACGGTCCAGTCCCGCACCCGGTAGCCGGGCGGGAGCAGCTCCCCACGTTCGCATTCCGTGCTGTCGCGCAGGCCGTGCGGCGGTGTCATCGCGCGTTCTGCCGCTCCCGCCCGCCGGCCCCCGTCTGGGGCGGCAGCAGCGTGAGGTGCTCCTCCCGTACGAGCCCGAACCGCAGCGCGAGTCCGACGATCCCTTCCCGCTTGCCGTTGCGGCGGTCGCCCTTGCCCGCTTCGCGGCGGTCGGAACCGCCGATGCGCAGCTTCTCCTCGGCGAGGTAGTCGATGTGCGAGCTGATCGCCCGCGCGGTCAGCGTGCCGCCGGCCACGTGCCCCTTGAGCCGCTCGACGATCTGGGGGGTGGTGGGAACCGCCACCCGGGACTGGTCGCGCAGGCGCGGTTCGCAGAGCGCGACGAGGACGAGGAAGTACGTGGCCGTCTCGTCGAGGGAGTACGCGGTGACCGTGAGCCGGTCCCGGGGGGCGCCCATGGCCTCCGGGTCCAGGTAGACGTGGTCGGGCGCGAACACCTGGAAGGAGACGGGGACGTCGCCGCGGCTCGGCAGCACCACGCGCGAGAACTCGAACGGGATGGGCGCCCCCACCCTTCGCGGTGGAACCCGCAGGTACTCGCCCGCTCCCTCGGGATTCTCGACCAGGTAGCTGTGGGTGGCGCTGTGGTTCGTCAGTTGCCAATGGTCGTCGGTCACGCGGATCTCCCCGGCGAGCCGGGAGATCGCCGCGTCGGCGAGGCGGAGTTCGACGGGGATCGTCGCGGAGCCCCGTCCGAAGCGGGCGACCTCGCCCGGTCCGAGCCGTAACGTCACCGCTTCGCCGTCCGGTTCGCCGTCGCCGGCGCCACCGGATCCCTGCGGCAGATGGACGATCACGCCGCTCACCGTTCCCCCCGTTCCACGGCCCGTACCGGCCCGTCGAGTGGAACAATACTCATCTCTCCGGGGAGTTCATCGGCGTACTTCGGCCACTTCGACCGGGAGCCTCGCAGGGGTGGGGTGTCCCCCTCGGTTGCCGTGGGAAGCGCTGCTGATGCCTTGCCCGGAGCCGGGCGAGGTGGGGAACGTCACCGTGTTCGGGGTGATCACGGCGCCGTCGAAGGTCCCGATTCCCCCTTTCGTTTGGCGAGATCCGCACTCCGCGCCCGCGGAGGGGGAACGTCACCGTGTTCGGGGTGATCACGGCGCCGTCGAAGGTCCCGATTCCCCCTTTCGTTTGGCGAGATCCGCACTCCGCGCCCGCGGAGCGGGGCCACTCGACCCGACGGCTGCGACCGTACGGTCGCCGAAGGCCGTCCACGGCCCCCATCCGCCGCCCGGTCCGACCTGGACACGGGTGCGCATCCGGCCTTCGGCGGTGACGGCGAAGACGTGCGTCCGCCCGGTGGAGTCGAGCGCGGCCGTGGGCGTGCCGGCGAGCCTGATGCCGGGCTCGCCGAACTCGGCGTCGTAATCCCACCTTCCGCCCGGGGAGTCCTGCCGGCGGTGGTTGAGCCGGGCGCCGCCGGGCGTCAGCGAGAACGCCTCCAGACGGCCGTCGGCGTGGGCGGTGAGCGCCGGGGCGGCGGCACTCCAGCCGAACATCGACGACCACTCGTCCCAACCGCCGTTCGGCACGGACTGCTGCCGGCGGAAGGTGCCCACGCTCGACGGTCCGATCGCCGCGACGGTCAGCCGGCCGCTGCCGTCCCTCGCGACCCGAGGTGCGGCGCCGGCCGCGGTGCCGAATCGGTGCCACACGGCGGTCCAGGCACCTCCCGGGGTCTCCTGCCATCGGTGGAAGATCCCGGAGCCGCCCGGTGAGAGGGCGAACACCTCCAACCGGCCGTCGGCGTTCGCCGCCACCACCGGTGGCGCGCCTGCGGCTCCGCCGAAGCCGGGCTCCCACGGCTCCCAGGCCGGGGATTCGGGTGACGACTGCCGCCGTCGGGCGACGGAGGCGCCGCCGGGGCTGAGGGCGAACACCTCCAACCGGCCGTGGGCGTCGCGGGCGACGGCCGGGGCGGCTCCGGCCGGGCCGCCGAACTCCTCCCAGTCGTACCAGCCGCCGTCCGGGCGCTGTGTCCGTTGGTGCAGGTGGGCGCCCTCCGGAGCGAGGGAGAACACCTCGATCCTGCCGTCGGTGTGGCGGCCGAGCGTGGGAACGGCGCCGGCCGGCCCTCCGAAGGGTTCCCACCGCGACCAGGTGTCGGTGTCCGGATCGAGCTGGACGCGCCGCAGGATGGAGTGGTCGGCGGCGTCGAGAGCGAACACCGTCAGGCGGCCACCGACGTCGAGGCCGGCCACCGGGTTGTCCGCGCTCGGCCAGGGCGGCGGCGTGTCCCGCCAGTCGAGGGGCGCGACGTGCAGCCCGTGCCGGAACCAGCCCGCCGCGGTGGCGTACCACTTCTCCCCGTCGGCGATCACCTCCACGGCGTGACCGGGCACGTGGCCCGCGTATCCGGCGAGCTCGAAGTGGAACGGGTCCCGGGACGCCAGCACGTCCGTGCCCTCGTAGCCGCGTCGCGGCCCGATGAACAGGTAGTACCAGCCGTCCCGTTCGACGACGCACGGCGACTCGGTGACCGAGACGGTCGTGTCGGTGGTCGCGTCGGTGAACGCGACGCCCGGCTCGCTCCAGTGCAGCAGATCGGCGGATCGGCGGTGGGCCACGACGTGGTGGCCGCCCGGGCCCGACAGTTCCGTGTAGTACATGACCCATTCCTCGCCGACCCGCAGCACCATCGGGTCGCGCGCGGCGAGACCTCGGAACAGGGGGCCGGACGGTTCGCGCGTCCAGGTGAACAGGTCGTTCGACGTCGCGAGGTTGATCGCGGCGCCGCTGTCGCCCCCCGCGGCGTAGAACATCCAGAACCTGCCGCCCGCCGCGACGACGTGGGGAGCCCAGAGGTGTTCCTCGCCGAAATAGGACGGGGTGACGGTGAGCGCGTCGGGGTGGCTGATCCACGGCCCGTCCGCGCTGGGCGCGGAGGCGTGGGCGAAGGAGGTCTCTCTCGCGCTGTCCGGGGATTCGCCGCGCGGCGCGCTGTCCCCGACGATGCCGAACAGGTGCCAGCGGCCACCGGCCTTGATCAGCGTGTGGTCGTTGAGGTAGCGCGGGCCGTCGGAGGTGGATGGATCGTAGACGAACGCGAAGGGTCCTGAGCCGACCCATCGAGGAGGTGGGGCCTCGTCGGAGGCCCCGGCCACGGCCCGGCCGGCGGCCGGGAACGGGAGCGCGCCCGCCCCGGCGGCACCCCGCAGCAGGTTCCGTCTGCTGATCTCACGCATGGGTCGTCTCTCCAGGGGCCGCGTGGTCGGTCGGGTGGGGGCCGGCGAAGGCGGGTCAGTCGAGGGTGGGACCGGCGGTGTTGTTGAGCCAGGACCATTCGGACCAGGTGGAGAAGCCGGTCTGCCACTTGTGGTAGGTGCCGGCGCGGCTGGTGCCGAAGATCTCGATCCGCCCGTCGGCGTTGGTCGCCGCGGTGACCTCGGTACCGCCGGTGCCGAAGGTTTCCCAGTCTCCGTAGGGCGCGTTGACGGCCGTCTGCCAGATGTGCATGGCCGTGCTGCCGTTCATGGCGAAGACCTCGACCCGCCCGTCCGGAGTGCGTTCGCTGCCGAGTTGAGCGTCGGCGGGTCCACCGGTCCCTTCCCATCCCGACCAACTCGTCGCACTGGTCTGGTACTTGTGGAAGACGCCGGTCTGGTTGGAGGCGAAGACCTCCAGCCGCCCGTCGGCATTGTGATCGACGGTGAGGTCGTGCCCGCCGCCGCCGAAGGTGTCCCACGGGGACCAGCCGCCGTTCGGGGCGCTCTGGTAGGCGTGTTGGAACGTGTCGCGGCCCAGGGCGAACACCTCGAGTCGGCCGTCGGGGGACTTCTCCATCTCCACGCGACTGTCGGCGGGTCCGCCGCCGGTGGGTTCCCACTCCGACCAGGATCCGTTCGGGGCGAGTTGGTACCTGTGGAAGAGGCCGACCGGACCGGAGGCGAAGACCTCGATGCGGCCGTCGGCGTTCACCCCGGCCGCGGTGTCGCGCCCCCCACCGCCGAAGGTCTCCCAGTTCGACCATCCGCCGGAGGGAGAGAGCTGCCAGCGGTGTTGGAAGGTGTCGCCGCCCAACGCGAACATCTCCAGACGGCCGTCGGCGTTGGGTGCGATGGCCAGTTCGGCGTTGCCCGGCCCGCCGAGCCGTTCCCAGTCCGACCAGTTGCCGTTCACCTCCTGCTGCCAGGCGTGGTGCACACCATCGGCACCGGCGGCGAACACCTCCAGGCGTCCGTCCGCCGAACGCGCCGACACCAGCCGGCCCGACTCCGCCGGATACACCATCGGCTTGGGCCGCGGACCGCTGCCGGGGGTGCAGGGCAGCACGACGCCCCGCTCCGCGAGATAGGGCTCGGGGTCGATGCCGTACGAGGTGGACTGGTCCCCCCAGATCCGCAGGTGGAGGTGGGGACCGGTGGAGTTGCCCTCGGCGCCCATGAGGGCGATCTGTTGACCGGCCACGACGTGGTCCCCGACGGAGACGTCGCGCCGGGACATGTGCCCGTACTCGGAGATCCTCCCGTCCGGGTGCAGGACACGGATCCACTGACCGTAGTCGCCGGTGTACCCGGAGATGGTCACCTCGCCGTCGCCCACGGCATGGATGGGTGTCCCGACGTCGTTGGCGATGTCGACGCCGTTGTGGCCGCTGTGGAAGTGCTGGGACACGAAACCGGCCGCGGGGCACGCGGCCGCGACGGCGGTGGTCCGGGCGGCGGCCGGCATCGGGGCCACCGGCGACGACAGCAGGGCGGCGGTCGCCGCGAGCACACAGCCCAGTGCGCGTCGGGAAGGTCCGGGAAACACGAGACGCTCCTCTCTTGGTGGTCTCGGGGTGAGTGGGGTCGCGGTGAGTGGGGTGGACGTGCGGCGGGAGGGCCGCCGGTCACGCCTTGCGCAGCCGGTCGATGACGCCGTCGATGTCACGTCGCATCATGTCGTGGCGGATGAAGTGCCCGCCGGGCAGCTCGTACCACTCGTGCGGGATCCCCGCGTTCCCGAGCAGCGAGCGGAACTCCCGCTGTCCCGCGAGGACCTGGGTCTCGTTGGCCGTGTCGAACCAGTTGATCGGATCGGGGCTGGTGCCGGCGACCAGGAAGACGCGCTTGCCCCGGTAGCTCTCGATCCGCTGCACCGGGTTGTCCGCGTTGACCCGGGCGTCGTCCCACAGCGGTGCCCCGTAGACCGTGCCGCCGTTCAGGTCCAGCAGCGCGGAGGACGCGTTGGCCCAGTGGACCACGAGGCCGTTGTCCCGGCGCAGGCTCGCCGGACCGGAGTGGGCACTCACCGAGGCGAAGTGGCCCCAGTACTTGGCGGCGTACTTCAGGGCGCCGAAGCCCCCCATCGAGAATCCGGACACGGCACGGCCGTCGAACTCCGCGTAGGTACGGAAGTTGGCGTCGATCCAGGGGATCAGCTGCGCGATGTGGAACTGCTCCCAGTCCCGCGGTCCGGCGTTGGAGTTCACGGGGTTGGAGTACCAGCCCGCGTGGCCGCCGTCGGGCATCACGATGATGATCGGCTTGCCGGCCGTCCAGTCGCGGATCCCCTCACGGTCGAAGGTGATGAAGTCCTGGTCCGTGCCGCCTCCGTGGAGGAGGTAGAGCACGGGGTACCTGCGTCCGCTCCAGTGGTAGTCGTCGGGCAGGAGCACGTTGACGGCGGGATTCCAACCGATCGCACCCGTCTGGAAGCGGTAGTACCACATGCGGGCGTCGGCCTCGCCGCGCTCGACGATGCGCAGGCCGAAGCCGTCGCCGACGGCCGAGGCGGTCGACGCGGCGGCGAGGACTCCCGCACCGCCCATCGCCATCGCGGCCGAGAGGCCACCGGCGGTCTTGAGGATGCTCCTGCGGGTGGGGTGCTGCGCGCTCAAAGTGTCCTCCTGGTCGCGGACCGGTCCGGAAAGTGGCAACGGTGTGACGGCAGTTCCGGCCGACGTCGTCGACAACGTAGCGGCGGGGCGCCCGGCAGGACATCCGGAACGATCCGGAGTGACACGCACGGTGGTCTCCGGTGGACCCTGTGTCCCTGACGCCCCGGACGGTGCCTCCGCTCCTCGACCGGACGGCGGACCGAGGGCCGGGAATCACGCGGATCCCGCACGTTCACTTCACGCACTTCACGACGGAAGGGCCGACAGTGGCCATGAATGGTTTACGTCGCATGTTCACCAGACTGGCCCTCGTGGCCGGCGTTTGGGCGTTGGTCATCGGGATGACCGCCCCGGCCGCCCTCGCCGATCACGCGCCCGGGCCGGGCCCGGGTGGTGACCGATCCGGGGTCTCCCGGTACTTCGCCGGCCCACGGGGCTTCGCCATTCCGACCGTGCCGTGCGATCCGGCCGGCCCGTCGGCCGCCGACGGCATCATGGCCGACCAGCTCAACCCGCAGTTGCACGCGAAGATGGCCGGCTACATGAACGCCTACAAGGTGTCCTGCGCGCGGATGGTGACGCAGGCGGTGAAGGACCGGGGGCTCAACCAGAGGGCGGCTGCCATCGCCATCGCCACGATCATCGTCGAGAGCAGCATGAACAACTACGCCCAGGCCGTGGACTACACCAGCCTGGGGCTGTTCCAGCAGCAGGACTGGTGGGGTACCCGGGAGGAGCGGCTGAACCCGGCCCACGCCACGAACGCCTTCTTCGATCGGGTGGACCAGCTGTATCCCGGCGGCTCGTGGAACAACGAGGCGATCGGCGAGGTGTGCTGGCACGTGCAGCAACCGAGGGAGGATCTGCGCGGCCTGTACGAGATCGAGGCGGACGACGCGACGATCATCGCCAACGCGCTGTGGTCCGGTGCGGGTGGCGGCCCCAGGCACCCGTACTCCTCGGGTCGGGTGGTGTCCGGGCGGTCCGCGGACGGTCGGTTGGAGGCCTTCGCCGCCGGCGCCGACGGCGTGTACCACTCGTGGCAGACCGCGGTGAACGGCGCTTGGTCGCAGTGGCGGTTCGAGGGCGGGCCGCGCAACGCGCAGTTGGCCGTGGCGTCCAACGCGGACGGCCGACTGGAGGTGTTCGCGCTGTCGGACAGCACCTTCGATCACATGTGGCAGACCGCTCCCGGCGCGGGGTGGTCGACGTGGGAGAACTTCGGCGGCGGAGGGTACCGGCTGGCCGCGGGCAACAACGCCGATGGCCGTATCGAGGTGTTCGCCTCCAATGCGAACGGCGTGTTCCACCGCTGGCAGACCGCGCCGAGCGGCAGTTGGGCCGGCTGGGAGGGCGCCGGCGGTGGCCCGGCCAACTCCCGTCTCGCGATGGAGACCGCACCCGATGGGCGACTGGAGGTGTTCGCGCTCTCGGACTCGACGTTCGAGCACCTCTTCCAGACCGGGGTCAACGGCGGTTGGTCCGCCTGGGAGAACTTCGGAGGCGGCGGCCGGGACCTGGCCACGAGCCACAACCAGGATGGGAGGATCGAGGTCTTCGCCTCCAACGCCAACGGTGTCTTCCACCGCTGGCAGACCGGCCCCACCGCGTGGTCGGACTGGGCGGGCATGGGCGGCATCTCCAACGCCGAGTTGACCACTTCGCGGTCGGCCGACGGTCGGGTCGAGGTGTTCGCGATCAACGCCGAGGCCGCGAGTCACGCCTGGCAGACCCGCCCGAACGCACCGTACTCGGAGTGGGAGACCTTCGGTGGCGGCGGCACCGAGATCGGCGCGGGCAACAACGCCGACGGGCGGGTGGAGGTGTTCGCCACCAGCCACGTCGGCGTCTACCACAAGTGGCAGACGGGGTTCGCCACTTGGTCGGAGTGGGCCTGGTTGAACGGCTCCGGCCCGGGGATCGGCTGACCGCTGCGGCACGTGCCCGACGAGCTCCTGCGTCATGACCGGGTCGGCCCGCACGTGGAGGGCCCGGCGGACTCCCGCACGCACGGTCTCACGCGGGAGGGTCTCCCTCGGACCAGTCGTCGTCCTCGGGCTCGGATCCCCTGACGAACCAGAGGTCGAGGGTGTACTGCTCGGCCGCGGGACACATTCGCCACGCCGCTCCGATCTGTTCCGCGCTCCATTGCTCTTCGACGGCCCGCTGGAGGCACGTGTCGTAGTAGGCGGCCGCGGCGTCCCGTCCGCTCCGGGTCCTTGCCCGCTGCCACGCCTCGTCGTCGCCGAGGTAGGCGTCAGAGTCGTGGACCTCCACGATCCTGCGGTCCGGTCGGGCCGTGGTGCTGTACTCGGTGATGAGAGACACGGGGCTCCGTCATTCCTCAGGAGGTGGTCATCGCGCCGGCCGGCCTCATCCACGTCATCTCTTCGGCCGATCGGTTCACGGCGTTCGGGGGCCGCGGGGTTCACGATCCCGGCACGGAAGGCACGACTACCGCGGTACGTCCATGTGGAGGCGCACCGTCGTGCCCTGGTCACGGGTGGAGCGGATCTCGACGAGGTCGCAGAGTTGCTGCGCGAGCCAGAGGCCGCGACCGCCGATCTGTTCCGGTTCGGGACGGTTGCGGCCCACCATCACGTCGGGGATGTAGCCGGAGTCACGGAACTCGCAGAGGAACGTCGAGTCCTGGCTCCAGGTACGCAGGGTTCCGTTGCCCCCGCCGTGGCGGATGCTGTTCGTCGCGATCTCCGTGACGGCGACGGCCAGTTTCGGCAGCCGGTCCTGCGGGACGCCCGCGTCGGACGCGCACTGGGACACCTTCGAGCGGATCGCGGCCAGATCACCGTGCGCGTAGCTCAGCTCCTGGAACGGATCGCACGGGTCGGCGAGGACCTCGAAGGGGTATTCCTCGCCGGTGAGGTAACCGTCGTTGCGCACGTGCCGCCCGTCCCTGCGGATCAGCGGGTGGCAGCGGGACAGGGACCGCAGGGCTTCCTCGTCCTCGTCCTCGGCATCGTAGGGACACAGCATCGACCAGGTGGAGCTGCGCGCGAAGGCCCGGTTCAGGAGCCATTCGTGGTGGCGCAGCTCCGAGAGGTGGGCGGCGTTGCGCGCCTGGCGCCACGCGGTTTCGCCGATGCCTCGCACCGGCCGGTCACCCTCGCCCCGCTCCCTCATCCAGGCCGTCCAGGCGGCGACGAGCCGGCCGGGATTCGGTCCGGCCGTCGTGGTGTCCACGAAGGTGACGGCGGGCTCGTCGGCGAGCTCACCGCGCAGGAGTGACGCCTTGTCCGAGGGGACGGCGACGACCACCGCCTCCCCGCCTTCGAGCGCCTCGTGGATGAAGCCCAGCGTCCCGGACAGGAACTGTGCGTCTCCGCGATAGGGGTACAGCTCGTGGTGGAACGGGTCGCCGTCGTGGTCGGACGGCTTCGAGGGGTAGGTCGTGCTCATGCGGCCATCACCACCGGCACTCCGGGGGCCGCGTAGCCCGCGAGTTCCCAGCACAGACGCACGGTGTCGTTGGCGCCTTCCACAAGGATACGGCGGTCCGGAAGGTGGCGGGCGGCGTCCACGAGCGCGTGCATCCCGGCGGCGTCGATCATTTCGAGCGCGTCGAAGCGGAGTCTGATCTTCGGCGTGTTCCGTACCGCTGCCCGCACCGCGGCGTTGAACGTTGCCGCGCAGTCCGAGTCGATCACTCCGTCCACGCTCCACCCGTCGGCGCCCGTACTGAACATCCGGAAAGTCGGACGCTGTGCGCGCGTGCCCGTCTCGTGCGGATGCACGCATGCCACCCGCTCCAACGCGGACGCGTCCCACAGCGACGGTCTGAAGGCGCAGACCACGATGGCGCCACTCTCCGCGGCGAACTCGTCCAGCCGCATCTCTTGCGCCAGCAGGTCCTCGGCTCCGTGGGGCGCCGAGGAGGGCATGCGCTCGGTGAGGACGCGTACCGAGCGGAATCCCTGGCTCGTGGCGGTACGGACTTCCCGACGGACCGCGGCCAGGATCGACTCGGGATCCGCCGTACTCGGGAAATCGAGGATCACCGCGGCGGACGGCAGCGGCTTCGCGGTGCGCGGGACGTCGATGGGGCCGATGACCAGGACCTTGTCGCCGTACAGGGCTCCGTCGGCCACATAGGCCCGGGCGTCCGAGAGCAAGGTCGCGGAAGGCTGCATGAGCCGGCAGACATGGTCACCGAGCTCGACCTCGTCCAGCGTCGCCAACGTCCGCGCCGCGCGCACTGCGCCCCCTTCCGGTCCTCCGACCCGTCCTGTCGACCTGAATACATCACATTACCGGGCGGCCGTGGCGACGAACGGTAATCGAGCGACTGCGGGACGGATCGCGCTGCGCCCCCCGGGCGTCGCCGGCGCATCGGGCGTCGATCGGGAGGCGCGTACGAGGCGCTGCGCGGCGTGATGCGCGAGGTGCGTGAGCGTGGTGGCGGATGACGGATGACGGGCAGTGGGACCACGCCGGAAATGCCGAATCGATTCATCTGACACCTACGTCAACACGGCGTGAAATATGCGGGGTTGAAGAGATTTCCGGTTGCGAGCCCCGGGGGGTGTGCGGATCACGGGACCGGCGCCCGCGACACCGCGCGCCGGGGCAGAAGCGGTTGCAGTGTGTAGTCGTGAAGCTACATACTGCGATGGCCTCCTCGGCCTTCGTCGCGCCGGGAGTGATCTCTCAGCCCATCCCGTCACCACCTCGATGAGGGAGTGCCATGCCCCGGTCAACGGCGCGAGACGTATTGGCGGTGGCCGCCCAGCCCGTGCTGCTGCTCGCCGCCGTCGGCGTCTTCGCCCTCACCGAGTGGCGCGGATGGGAGCCGGGCATGGCCACCTTCCTCTTCCAGTTCGCGGTACTCGGCCTTCTCGTGGTGTTGGAGTTCCTGATCCCCTTCAACACCTCATGGCGGCCGGACCGACGGGAGTGGGGGTACTACGGCGTGTACTACGTCCTCACCGCGATCGGAGGGGCACTCGGGCAGAATCTGGTGCTCCTGGCCGTCGGCGCGGTGGCGACTTCACACCCGTTGCTTCCCCTGTGGGCCGAGATCCCGCCGGCCCTGTTGCTCGGCTCCCTCGCGAGCTACGCGGTGCACCGGGCCGGGCACACCTACGCGTGGTTGTGGCGGCTGCACGGCGTGCACCATGTGCCGGGCAAGGTCAACGTCGCCAACAACGGGGTGAACCACGTGGCCGACGTGGTCATCTCGCAGGGGTTCGTCCAACTGGCGCTCGCGCTGGTGGGGTTCTCCGAGCGCGCGGTCTTCGGTGTGGGGCTCTTCGTCGTGGCCCAGGGGTACTTCGTCCACGCCAACATCCGGGTGCGACTCGGGCCCTTCAACCATGTCCTCGTCGGTCCCGAGCAGCACCGACTGCACCACAGCACGGATCTGGCCGAGGCCGGTCACTACGGCTCCGACCTGTCCGTGTGGGACAGGCTCTTCGGCACCTTCACCTGGCGTCCCGGCCGTGAGCCGGCGGCGGTCGGACTGCCCGATCCGCGCGCCTTCCCGGCCACCGATCGCATTCTCACCACGCTCGCCCACCCCTGGCGCCGCTCCGCCGGGTGAGGGGCTCCACTCCCGCGCGTCTCCCCCGCTCCGCCTCACCGCTCCCCTCCGCTTCCGAGCCGCTCACGCCTGTTTCCCGCCCGCTCACGCTCGTGCGGCGCGCGCCGCTCCCCTTCGTGCGCCCGTTTTCACGACTCAAGGAACGCTCATGTCTGCACAAGCCCGTACGTCCCCGCCGCCCACTCCCGCAGCGCCCCCCGAGAAGATCGCCCTCGTCGGCATCGGCTGCCGTTTGCCTGGTGGAGCGAACGACCACCGGTCGTTCTGGCGCAATCTGGTCGAGGGGAAGGACTGCATCACCGCGACACCGACCGACAGATACGACGCGGCCGGTCTGGGCAGCAGGGACAAGGCGAAACCCGGGCGGCTCGTGGGCGGACGCGGCGGCTACATCGACGGCTTCGACGAGTTCGACCCGGCGTTCTTCGGCATCAGCCCTCGCGAGGCGCACGCCATGGACCCCCAGCAACGCAAGCTCCTGGAGGTCGCCTGGGAGGCCCTGGAGGACGGCGGGCAGAAGCCCGGCGAGCTGGCCGGGCGGGACGTGGGGGTGTTCGTCGGGGCGTTCACCCTCGACTACAAGATCCTGCAGTTCTCCGACCTGCGGTTCGACACCCTCGAAGCGCATACGGCGACCGGCACGATGATGACGATGGTCTCGAACCGGCTCTCGCACTGCTTCGACTTCCGCGGCCCGAGCCTGTCCATCGACTCCGCCTGCAGTTCCTCGCTCGTGGCCGTGCACCTCGCGTGTGAGAGTCTGCGACGCGGCGAGAGCTCACTGGCGCTGGCCGGCGGCACGCTGCTGCATCTGACACCGCAGTACACCATCGCCGAGACCAAGGGCGGCTTCCTCTCGCCCGAGGGCCGCTCGCGAACCTTCGACGCCGGAGCCGACGGCTACGTCCGGGCCGAGGGCGTGGGGATCGTGGTCCTCAAACTCCTCGCGGACGCGGTCCGCGACGGCGACCCGATCCACGCCGTGATCACGGAGACCGGTGTCAACCAGGACGGGCGGACCAACGGCATCACCGTCCCCAGCGCCGACGCCCAGACCGCACTGATCGAGCAGGTCTGCGCACGGGCCGGGATCACCCCGGGCAACCTCCAGTACGTGGAGGCCCACGGCACCTCCACTCCGGTGGGAGACCCGGTCGAGGCGAACGCGCTGGCGAGAGCCCTCGCCGTGGGGCGCGAGCCGGGCGCCGCGTGCTACGTCGGTTCCGTCAAGACGAACATCGGGCACACCGAGTCGGCCGCCGGCATCGCCGGTCTCATCAAGACCGCCCTCAGTCTCGAACACCGGCTGATCCCTCCGCACATCAATCTGGAACGCATCAATCCGGCGATCGACCTGGACGCCGCGCCCTATGAGATCCCGGTCCGGGTCACTCCGTGGCCCGCTCACGAGGGGCCGGCCCGCGCGGGCGTCAACTCCTTCGGCTTCGGTGGCACCAACGCCCACGTACTGCTCGAGGAGGCGCCCCCGGCGCCCCGGCCCGTGGCCGAGGACGCCCCGACGCCGGTGCCCGAGCAACGTCCGGACGCCGAACTCCCCTTCCGTGTGCTGCCGCTCAGCACTCACGACATCTCCGTGCTGCCGGCGCTGGCCGAGGCCGTCAGGGAGGAGCTGGCGGACCCGGGCACGCCCTCGGCAGTCCCCGCGGATGCCTCCGTCTCCCTCACGGACCTCGCCCATTCCCTCGCCCGGCACCGGCAGCATCACGACGCCCGGCTGTCCGTGGTGTACGAGACACGTCACGATCTGGACGAGGCGTTGGCGGCGTACGTCCGGGGCGAGGAGCACCCCCGTGTCCTGCTCGGCCGGCACCGTGAGGGACAACCGACCTCACCGGCCTGGGTCTTCACCGGCATGGGGCCGCAGTGGTGGGCCATGGGACGAGAGCTGTTCGAGACCTCGCCCGTCTACCGGGAGGCCGTCGAGGCCGTCGATCGGGAGATCGTCGCACAGGCCGGCTGGTCGCTGACCGCCGAACTGAACGCCGCCGAGGACGTGTCCCGGATGGCGCTGACATGGCTTGCCCAGCCCGCCAACTTCGCCGTCCAGGTCGGCCTCGCCGCCCTCTGGCACGCCCACGGGGTACACCCCGGCGCGGTGGTCGGCCACAGCACGGGCGAGGTCGCCGCGTTCCACGAGGCCGGGGTCTACAGCCTGCGGGACGCCGTACGGATCGTCCTGCACCGCAGCCGCCTGCAGCACCGGCTCGCGAACAGGGGCACCATGCTCGCCGTCGGCCTGTCCGAGGACGAGGCGTCACGGCGTGCGGCGCCCTTCGGGGACCGTCTGTCCGTCGCCGCCGTGAACAGCCCCGGGGCACTGACCCTCGCCGGCGAGCGCGCGGCCCTCACCGAGTACGCGGAAGCGCTCCGTTCCGACGGTGTGTTCGCCAGGTTCCTGGACGTACAAGTCCCTTACCACAGCGCCGCGATGGAGGAGATCCGGACCGAACTGTTGTCGGAGCTCGCCGGGATCGAACCGCGTCCCGCGCGGCTGCCCCTCTACCTCACCGGCCGGGAGGGGCGCGCGAAGGGGCCCGAACTCGACGCGGGTTACTGGTGGAACAACGTCCGTGACACCGTCCGCTTCCGCTCCGCCGTCGACGCCATGCTCGACGACGGGCACCGCACCTTTCTGGAGATCGGGCCCCACCCGGTGCTCGGACACTCCGTCAAGGAGTGCTTCGCCGCCCGCGAGAGCGACCCGGCGACCGCGTTCACTTCCGCGACCACGACCACGACCGTGACCGGGGGTCCGCACCAGAGCGTCACCACCCTGGCGTCGATCCGCCGCGCCGAAGGCGAGGCCCTGCGCTTCACCACCTCCCTGGCCGCCTTGTACGCCCTCGGCTGCGCCGTCGACTGGGAGGCCCTCCACCCGCGCGGGCGGCGGGTTCCGCTGCCTCGCTATCCATGGAAGCGGGACCGGTACTGGACCGAACCGGCCCCCGTGGCGCAGATCAGGCTGGGCCGGGTCGACCATCCGCTGCTGGGGCGGCGGCTGGCCACCGCGGAGCCCGCCTGGGAGGTGGCGCTCGACGTGGAGAGCACGCCCTACCTCGCCGATCACCGCATCCAGGGGCAGACGTTGTTCCCGGCGGCCGGATACGTCGAAATGGCGTACCAGGCGCTGCGCACCCTGACCGGTGGCACGGACGCCGAGCTGGGGGACATCGAACTGCGCAAGGCGCTCTTCCTGCCCGACGACGCGCCCCGCGCCGTCCAGTTGTCGCTCTCCGCGCAGACCTGCGCCTTCACCGTCGCGACCGGTGGCGAGGCCGCGACCGTTCACGCGCTCGGCGTGGTGCGTGGCGGCGTCCCGGCCGCTCGCACCGCCCCGCTGGACGGGGAGTCGGTCCGGGCCCGGGCGGACCTGCGCCTGGACGCCACCGCGTGTTATGACACGTTGAGCGCACTCGGCTACGACTACGGCCCGGCGTTCCGGGGCATCGCGGAGGTCTGGCGGACACCGGGCGAGGCCCTCGCCCTGATCCGACCACCCGCGTGCGTCGACGGCGCCGCCGACCACCACGTCCACCCGGTCCTGCTCGACGCCTGCTTCCAGACCCTGCTCGTGGCCGGACTCCCCTCCGCGGAAGCGGAACCCGGGGACGGGATGCTCCTGCCGCTCACCATCGACGCGGTACGCACGGCCCCGGTCGGCGACCGGCCGCTGTGGGCGCACGCCACCGTCACACGGCGGGCGAAGGACGAGCTCGTCGGAGACATCGCCCTCTACACCGAGAACGGCGAACCGCTCGGACACGTCCGCGGCTTCCGCGCCGCCGACGTGGAACAGGTGTCGGCCACGGTGGGCGTCTCCACCATCGACGGATGGCTCGCCGAACTCACCTGGACGGAAGCACCCCGGGTGTCCGGCGGTCCTGACGCGGACACGGCATCGGACGCGGACCCGAGCCCGCCGGCCCGCGGCACGTGGCTGCTGTTCGCGGACGAGCCCGGCGGGGTGGCGGACCACCTCGCCGCCCTCGCCGTCACGAGCGGCGCGCACTGCCACCTGGTGCGTCCGGGTGACGGCTACGCCTTCGACCCGGACGGACGGGACTCCCGGGTGGTCCCGGGCAGTGCCGACGACCTCCGCAGGTTGCTCGCCGACCTCACCGCCGCCCGCGGTCCGGCCCTCGACACCCTCGTCCACCTGTGGAACCTGGACCTGCCCGCCCTGGACGACAGCGATCGGGGACGACTCGACGCGCACAGCACGCTGGGCGGCTACTCCGTCGTCGCCCTGGCCCAGGCCCTTCAGGACGACCCGGGGCAGTCGGCCGCGCCGTCCGCCCTGCACCTGGTCACCCGGGGTGCCCAGGCGGCCGTCCCCGGGGAGCCCGTGGAACCGCTCGGCGCCCCCGTCTGGGGCATCGGCCGTGTGCTGCGCCACCAGGAGCTGACCGCCCACCGCGGCAAACTGATCGACCTGCCGCTCCCCCCGGCGGGCACCCCGGACGAGTCCGTCCCGCGGTCCGCGAAAGCCGACGGGGCGCGGGCCGGGGGAGCGCCGGCCGACGCCGAGGCGCTGCTGCGCGAGATCCTCGCCCCGCCCACCCCGGACCTGCCGCAGGACGAGGTGGCCCTGCGCGAGGGCCGCCGCCTCGTCAGCGCCCTCGCCCGCCCCGAGGGCCTCACGCGCCCCTTCCCGCCCCGGCTGCGCCCGGACGGCGCGTACCTCGTCACCGGTGCGTTCGGGGCGTTGGGCAGGCTGCTGTGCCGCTACCTCGTCCACCGGGGTGCCCGGCACCTGATCCTCGTCGGCCGCACGGAACTCCCCGACCGCGCCACTTGGCGCGCCCTCGACCCGGGCTCCCCGGCGAACTCCGCGGTCCGTTTCGTCAAGGAGTTGGAGGCGCTCGGCGCCCACCCGGTGCATGCCGCCCTCGACATCTCCGACGAGCGCGCCTGGACGCGTTGGCTGGCCGACCACCGGGACCGGGACGCTCCCCCGGTACGGGGCGTCTTCCACCTCGCCGGGCATGTGCGCGACACCCCGGTGCGGGCCGTGGACCGGGACGCGTACGACCGCGTCGTCGACCCGAAGGTCGCGGGGGCCTGGCTCCTGCACCACCATCTGCGCGACGAGCCGCTCGACCACTTCGTCCTCTTCGCCTCCGTGGCGTCCCTGCTCACCACCACGGGTCAGTCGAACTACGCGGCGGGCAATGCCTTCCTGGACGCCCTGGCCCATCACCGCAGGTCCCGGGGGCTGCCCGCGCTCAGCCTGGACTGGGGGCCCTGGGCGACCGGCATGATCGAGGAGTTGAGCCTGGTCGAGCACTACCGCACCGTCCGGGGCATGAGCTCGCTCTCCCCGTCCGCGGGCATGGCCGTCCTGGAGCGGGTCCTCGGCCAGGACCGCGCCCAGCTCCTGATCGCCACCGTCGTCGACTGGAAGACGTTCCTCGCCTGGTACCCGTCGCCGCCCCCGCTGGTCAGGAGCCTCGCCGCCGAGGCCGCCAAGGCCACGGCCCCCGGCCTGTCCGCCGCGGATGGCGGGGCGCGGGACGAACAGGGCGACTACCTGGACCGGTTCCGTTCCGCCGTCGACGAGGAGGAGCGCGCCCGGCTCGTCGCGGACCGCTTCCTCGGCTGCGCGTCGGCCGTACTGCGGATGAGCACCGATCAGCTCGACCCGGACGCCGGCCTCACCGCCCACGGCATCGACTCGCTCCTCGCCATGGAGCTGCGGGCAAGGATCCAGGCGGCGACCGGGGTCGCACTGCCGGTCGTGGCGCTCCTCAGCGGAGCCCCGCTGCGCGAGCTGACGGTCCATCTCCACGAGGCCACCGGAGAACTCGCCGCGAGGGCGGAGGTTCCGGACGTCTCGGCGGCCGTGGAGGTCCACGAGGACCCGTCCCGCCACCCCCTGACCCAGAACCAGAAGGCCCTGTGGTTCCTGAAGCAGCTCCATCCGGACGGCTTCGCGTACAACATCGGCGGCGCCGTCGAGGTCCGCACCGAGATCGACCCCGAGTTGATGACCGCCGCCGTGCGCACCCTGGTGGCCCGTCACCCGGTGCTGCGGGCCAACTTCGTCATGGAGGACGGCCGGCCGATCCAGGTCGTCCGCGACTGCGTCGAGCCGGACACCGAGGTCTTCGACGTCGAGGGCATGGACTGGGACGAGATCCGCGAGCTGATCGTCGGGGAGTACCGCAGGCCGTACGATCTCGCGCACGACCGCCTGATGCGCTTCCGGTTGTTCCGGCGCGGTCCGGACCGCTGGGTGCTGATGAAGGCGGTCCATCACATCGTCTCCGACGCGATCTCCACCTTCACCTTCATCGAGGAACTCCTCGCCCTGTACGAAGGCCTGCGTACGGGCCCTGTCGTCGACCTGCCGCCCGTCCGCGGCCGGTACGTCGACTTCCTGAACCGGCAGAACCGGTTCCTGGCGTCGCCCGACGCCGACCGGATGCTGGACTACTGGCGCGGCGCGCTGCCCGCCGAGGTCCCGCCGCTCACCCTCCACACCGACGCGCCCCGGCCCCCCGTGCAGACCCACAACGGCGCCTCCGAGTTCTTCGTCCTCGACGAGGACCTCAGCGCCCGGGTCCACGCCCTGGCCCGCGAACACGACGTGACCGTCTTCATGGTGCTGCTGGGCGCCTACCACCTGCTGCTGCACCGCCATTCCGGTCAGGACGACGTCGTCGTCGGCAGCCCGGTGACCGGGCGCACGGACGAGGACCTGTCGTCCGTGTACGGCTACTTCGTCAACCCCCTGCCGCTGTACGCGAACCTGGGCGGTGACCCGACCGTCGCCGACCTGCTGGCCCAGGTCCGCAGGACGGTGCTCGGGGGGATCGACCACCAGGAGTACCCGTTCGTCCTGTTGGTCGAGAAGTTGGGCCTCCAGCACGACCCGGGCCGCTCGGCGGTCTTCCAGGCGATGTTCATCCTGCTCGCCCACAAGGTGTCCTCGCAGCAGTACGGCTACCACCTCGACTACATCGAACTACCCGAGGAGGAGGGTCAGTTCGACCTGACGCTGTCGGCGTACGAGGACGAGTCCGAGCGTCGCTTCCACTGCGTCCTGAAGTACAACACCGACCTGTTCCGGCCCGAGACCGCCCGGCGGCTGGTCGGCCACTACCGCAATCTCCTCGACGCCCTGACCCGCGCCCCGGGCGGGCGTGCCGCGGCGGAACTCGACATGCTCGGCGATCTCGAACGGCGCGAGATCCTGCACGGCCCGGCCACGAGGGGTCCCGTCCTGGCCCCGGAGCCACCGGTTCACCGTCTGTTCGCGCGGGCGGCGGCCCGTACCCCGGACGCCGTGGCGATCACGGTCCCCGCCGCGGACCCCGAGGGGGTCGCCCGCCACATGACCTACGCGGAGCTGGAACGTGCCTCCGGCGTTCTGGCCGCGCGGCTGCGGGCCCGGGGAGCGGGCGGCGGCGTCGTCGCGGTGTGCCTGCCGAAGTCGCCCGAGCTGATCGTCGCGCTGTTGGCCGTACTGCGCGCCGGGGCCGCCTACCTGCCCCTCGATCCCGACCATCCCGCGGAGCGGCTCGCCTTCATGGCGGGCAACGCGGCCGCGCGGCTGGTCCTCACCGACCCGACGGGCGCCGAGCGGCTGGACGTACCCGGCGCCTCGTTCCTCACCGACGTCATGGCGCGGGACGCGGTGGACCCGGCCCGCGGCGCCGGCTCCCCCGCCGACGACGCGCCCGTGGGCGCGGACACACCGGCATACGTCGTCCACACCTCCGGATCGACGGGCCGGCCCAAGGCCGTGGAGGTGTCCCACGGCGCCCTCTCGGCCCTCTGCGCCGCCTGGCGCGAGGAATACGAACTGGACACCGCCCCGGGTGTCCACCTGCAGATGGCCGGGGTGTCCTTCGACGTCTTCACCGGCGACCTGACCCGCGCCCTGTGCTCGGGCGGCCGGCTCGTCCTCGCCGATCGCGAGCTGCTCCTCAACACGGCGCGGCTGCACGAGTCGATGGTCGCGGAGGGGGTCGACCACGCCGAGTTCGTCCCCGCCGTCGTCCGCGCGCTGATGACCCACTGCGAGGAGGGCGGTCACCGGCTGGACTTCATGCGGCTGATGATCGTCGGGTCCGACACGTGGAAGGTCGCGGAGTACGAGCGGCTGCGCGGACTCTGCGGCCCGGACACCCGGGTCGTCAACTCCTACGGCCTGACCGAGGCCACCGTCGACAGCGCCTGTTTCGAGGGCCCCACCGACGACCTCGATCCGAACAGCACGGTCCCCATCGGCACCCCGCTGCCCAACTGCGTGCTGCACGTCCTCGACTCCCGCCGGCAGCCCGTACCGACCGGGGTCACCGGCGAGCTGTGGGCCGGCGGGGCCGGCCTGGCCCTGGGCTACGTCGGCGATCCGGAGCAGACCGCCGGCCGCTTCGTCACCGTCACGCTGGACCGGGGGCCCGACGCCGTCCCCGAGCGGCTCTACCGCACCGGGGACCTGGCGCGCAGGGACGCCCGGGGCCGCATCCACCTGCTCGGCCGTGCCGACGCCCAGATCAAGTTGCGCGGCCACCGCATCGAGCCGGGGGAGATCGAGTCCCTGCTGACGGCTCTTCCCGAGGTCGCCGAGGCCTGCGCCGTGGTCCGCACCGATCGCGGCGGCGAGCCGGCGCTCTGCGCCTATGTGGTCCGCGCCGCCGGCGCCGATCCCGACCCGCGCGCGCTGCGCCGCCACCTCGCCGCGCATCTGCCCACGTACCTCATCCCGGCCCATCTGGAGGCGCTGGACGCCCTTCCCCTCACCTCGAACGGCAAGGTGGACCCGGACGCGCTGCCGGCACCCCGGGTCCGGGCCGCGCAGGAGGAGCACGAACCGCCCGTCACGCTCTACGAGGAGCGCGTGGCGGCCCACTGGAGGGCGGTGATCGGTCTCGAACGCGTCGGTCTGCGCAGCGACTTCTTCGATTCCGGCGGCAGCTCCATCACCCTGATCGAGCTGATCCACCGCCTCCAGAAGGAGTTCGGCATCGCGATCCCGGTCGGTCTGCTGTTCAAGGTGACCACCCTGCACGGCATGTCCCGCACGGTGGAGGACATCGTCACCGGCCGGATCTCCGGGAACCTCTCCCACCTGTCCTTCAACACGGGCGAGGGACCACTCGTCTTCTGCTTCCCGCCGGCCGGCGGTCACGGCCTCGTCTACCGCCACCTCGCCACTCACCTGCGGTCGCACGAACTGATCGCCTTCAACCACGTCGACGGCGACAAGAGCGTGCGTTACGCCGATCTCGTGGAGTCACTTCACCCCGAGGGGCCCTGTCTCCTCGTCGGCTACTCCCTGGGCGGCAACCTCGCGTTCGAGGTCGCCAAGCGGCTCGAACAGCGGGGGCGCGAGGTCGCGCACGTCGTGATCGTGGACTCGTACCGCATCGAGGAGGAGTACGGCATCTCCGCCGAGCACACCGAGGCGTTCGAGCGCGAACTGCGGGACCACCTGCGCCGCCACACCCACTCCGAGACCGTCACCGCGCACACCCTCGAACAGGCCAGGGACTACCTGGAGTACTGCGGACGCACCCCGAACCACGGGGCGGTCGACGCGACGGTCACCGTGATCTCCGACGAGGCGAAGGCGTCGTTCTACGCGGCCGGACAGCGCGGCAGCTGGCACACCGCCTCCACCACCCTCAGCCGGCTGGTCCGCGGCGCGGGCCTGCACGCGGAGATGCTCGACGAGAAGCCGGCCGAACGCAACGCCGCCCTGGTGCGCTCCGCGCTCGGCGACGACACCGCGACCGCCCCCCGGAAGCGGCCCGCTTCCCCGGAGAACGGCACCACCGAGAGGGAACCCGATGGCGCGTGACGACAGGCCCGTGTGGGAGGCCCGGGGCCCGTGGGCCCCGGGAGGCGGTCGCGCCCCGGGAGAGGCGCCTCGGGTGATCGTCATCGGCGCGGGCATCGGCGGCCTCTCCACCGGCTGCTACGCGCAGATGAGCGGAGCCGAGACCCGGATCTTCGAGCGGCACGTCCTGCCCGGCGGCTGCTGCACGGCGTGGTCGCGCAAGGACTACGTCTTCGACTACTGCATCGAGTGGCTCACCGGCACGGGACGCGACAACGACGCCAGCCGGGTCTGGCGGGAACTCGGCGCGCTCGACGGCAAGTCCATCGCCAACTTCGAGATGTTCAACACCGTCACCGACGAGAGCGGCCGCTCGGTCACCTTCTACAACGACCCCGACCGTCTCGAAGCGCACCTCCTGGAGCTCTCCCCGGGCGATGCCCGCCCGATCCGTGCGTTCTGCCGGGACCTGCGGCGCTTCACCCGGATCAACCTCTACCCCTTCCTGACGCCGCCCCCGCTCCAGTCCGCGGGCGAGAGGCTGGCCATGCTGCGTACGGTCCTGCCGTCCTTCGCACTGCTCTGGCGCACCGCCGTGACCCGTATGGAGAAGTTCTGCGACCGGTTCGAGGATCCGCTGTTGCGCCGGGCGTTCCCGTTCATCTTCTTCCAGGATCACGAAGTGTTCCCGCTGTTGCCGTACTTGTTCAACATGGCCAGCGCCTTCCACCTCAACGCCGGTTTCCCGCAGGGCGGTTCCCTGGGCCTGTCCCGGTCGGTGGAGGAGCGATACACGGCGCTCGGCGGACGCGTCGACTACCGCGCCCGGGTGGAGCGCGTCCTGGTGGAGAACGATCGGGCGATCGGTGTGGAACTGCGGGGCGGGGAGCGGCACTTCGCCGACCATGTCGTCTCGGCCTGTGACGGCGTCACGACCATCGAGGGGCTGCTCGGGGGCCGCTATTCGAGCCCGCGGATCGACAAGCTGTTCACCGAGATGACGAGCCGCCCGGACATGCTCTACCCGGGTGTGGTGTCGGTCTTCGTCGGGCTCGACGGCGAACTGGACCCGGACGCCCGACACAGCACCACCTACCTGCTCTCCGACGAGGACAGCGCGGCGCTGCCCGGGGTCCTCCAGAAGAGCCTCGTCGTACAGATGCGCTCGCGCTACTCGGACGGATTCGCCCCGCCGGGCAAGTCCGTCGTCCACTGCACCTACTTCAGCGACTACGACTCCTGGAAGCGGCTGCGGACCACCGACCGCAAGGCGTACTGGGCCCGCAAGCAGGAGGTGGCCGACTTCGTGCGCGGTTTCCTCGAACGGCACCACCCGGGGATCGGCGACGCCATCGAGGTCGTGGACGTGGCTTCCCCGACGACCACGGAGCGGTACACCGGCGTACGGGGCGGCAGCATCCTCGGCTGGAAGTCCTTCACCCCGGCCGACGACGTGATCACGGGGCTCATCAACAAGGACCGGATGCGCCTGCCCGGCCTGGACGGCTTCTCCATGGCGGGCCAGTGGTTCGGCGGCGGCAGTCTGATCCGGGCCGCCGCGAGCGGCCGGTTCGTCACCCAGTACCTGTGCAGGGAACTCGGCATCGACTTCCGCGCCTGGGAGAGCGGCGGCACGGTCCCCTGGCATCCGGACCGGCTCGGCCGGCTGCCCCAACTCGAATCCCGCAGGGTGAGGTGACGGTCGGGTGACCACGACCACGACACGCAGAAAGAGCATGATCATCATCGGTGGGGGTCTCGGTGGTCTCTCCACCGGCGCGTACGGCCGGATGAACGGCTATCGCACCCGGATCTTCGAGATGCACGAGATTCCGGGGGGCTGCTGCACCGGATGGGGCCGCGGCGAGTTCACCTTCGACGCCTGCATCAGCTGGCTGCTCGGCAACGGCCCGGGCAACGAGATGCACCAGATCTGGCTCGAACTCGGAGCGCTCCAGGGAAAGGAGATGCGCCACTTCGACGTGTTCAACACCGTGCGGGGCAGGGACGGCCGCACCGTCTACTTCTACTGCGACCCCGAGCGGCTGGAAAGCCACCTGCTGTCCCTGTCCCCGGCCGACGCCCGCGCCATCCGGTCCTTCTGCGCGGGCCTGCGCAAGTTCATCGCCTGCCTGCCGACGTACCCCTTCCTCAAACCGGTGGCGCTGATGAGCCGCCGGGAGCGCTGGCGGATGCTCGCCGGGTTCCTCCCCTACTTCAACCTCTTCCGCACGTCCATGTCCGTGCTGATGACGGAGTACTCGACCCGCTTCAAGGACCCGCTGCTGAGGGACGCCTTCAACTACATCCTCTACGAGAGGCACCCGGGCTTCCCCGTCCTGCCGTTCTACTTCCAGATGGCCGCACAGGCCCACCGCTCGGCCGGGGTTCCCGAGGGCGGCTCGCTGGGCCTGGCGCGCTCCATCGAGCAGCGCTACCTGAGCCTCGGCGGCGAGATCACCTACAACGCCATGGTCGAGGAGATCCTGGTCAAGGACGACCGGGCCGTCGGCGTGCGCCTCTCCGACGGTCAGGAGCACTACGCCGACATCGTCGTCTCGGCCTGCGACGGCCCCACGACCCTCCTCGACCTGCTCGACGGCCGCTACCTGGAAGGCGAGTACGCCACCCTGTACCGGGAGACCCTGCACCGGCCCGGCATGGTCTTCCCCGGCTACACCAGCGTCTTCCTCGGCCTGCGCCGCCCGTTCCCCGACGCCGACCCCACCACCACCCACCTGCTGGACGAGGCGACGGCCTCCCGGCTGACCGGCATCCGGCACCCCAGCCTCAACGTCCAGTTCCGCAGCCGTTTCTATCCCGAGCTGTCGCCCCGGGACACCAGCGTCATCTACGCCACCTACTTCTCCGACACCGCGCCCTGGCGCGAGCTGGCCGAAGGACCGGAGCGGCTCAGCCGTGCGCGCAGGGGAACGGAGCTCCACACCCTCCCGGTCCGGCGCGGCAAGGCCTACGCCCTCGCGAAGCGGCGGACGAGGGACGCCGTCGTCGACTTCCTCGACGAGCTCCATCCGGGGCTGAGGGACTCCGTCGCGGTGCGCGACACCTGTACCCCCCTGACCCAGATCCGCTACACCGGCAGTTTCGAGGGCACCTTCCTCGGCTGGCAGCCCTTCGTGGAGAGCGGCGAGGCGATGGAGGAACTCGTCAAGAAGAACGGACCGGTCCTGCCCGGCCTGGAGAACTTCTACCTCTCCGGGGTGTGGGCCACCACCGGCGGTCTGATCCGCGCGGCCGCCGCCGGACGTCAGGTCATGCAGTTCATCTGCCGGGACGACGGCATCGGCTTCACCGCCTCCGTCGACACCAGTGCCCCCCTGCCGACCCATGTCGACATCCCAGTCGGCCCGCACCGCTGAGAAAGGCGCCTCCGTGACCGTGCCCCCGCCCCCGCGTTTCCGCCCCGCCCCGGGCACCTCCCCCGAGCCTCTCGCGTACCCGTTCTGGGCCGGCGAAGGGCTCGGCCTGCCCGACGGCTACCGGCGGCTGCGCGACCGGCCACCCGTCCGGGTCCGGCTGCCGTACGGGGACGACGCCTGGCTCGCCACCAGCTACGAGGACGTGCGCGCCGTCCTGTCGGACCCCCGGTTCAGTCTCGCGGAGGCCGTGCGTCGCGACCAGCCCCGCATCGGCCCCATGCCCCGGGCCGGCGGGGGCCTCATCGCCCTCGACGCCCCTCGCCACACCCGGCTGCGGGCACTGCTGGCGAAGGAGTTCACCGCCCGGCGCATCGAGCCGCTCCGCGACCATGTCCGCGGGGTCGTGGACGGGCTGCTCGACCGGATGGTGGCGGCCGGTCCGCCCGCCGACCTCGTGGAGGACCTCGCCTTCCCGCTGCCCATGACCCTGATCTGCGAACTCGCGGGGGTACCGGAGGACGACCAGCCGGGCGTGCGCACCTGGGCGGACACGGTGTGTTCCGGCAGCGTGACTCCCGATGTCGTGCAGCGGCACGCCAAGGAGTTCTTCGCCCGCATGGACGACTGGATCGAGGCGCGCCGGCGCACCCCCGCGGACGACCTGATCAGCGTCCTGGTCCGGGCCGCCGACGAGGGGGTCCTGACGGCGGACGAACTGGCGGGGTTGCTGAACGAGGTCCTCATCGGCGGCTTCGTCACCACCACCAACCAGATCGCCAACTTCTTCGCGGTCCTGTTGCTCCCGGGGGAGGTCGGCGGCGCCGAGGTACTGGCGGCCGTCCGCGAGCGGCCCGACCTGATCCCCCGCGCCGTCGAGGAACTCCTGCGTCTCGTCCCCCTGCTCAACGGCCTGACCCTGCCCCGCTACGCCGGCGAGGACGTGGAGCTGGGTGGTGTCCTGGTCCGTGCCGGTGAGTCGGTCGTCGTCTCCCAGGCGGCCGCCAATCACGACCCCGCGGTCTTCCCGTCCCCGGACCGCATCGTCCTCGACCGGCCGGGCGCCCCGCACATCAGCTTCGGCCACGGGATCCACTACTGCCTGGGTGCCCACCTGGCCCGCCTCGAACTCCAGACGGTCCTGGAGCGGGTGACGGCGCGTCTGCCGGGTCTGCGGACGGCCGTACCGGAGGAGGAACTGCGATGGCGCTCCAAGGAGTTCTTCAGCGGTCTGCGGTCACTGCCCGTCACCTGGTGAGAACCGCGCCGCGCGGCGGCGACCGCGTCGCGGCGGCGGATCCCGGGCGGCTCGTCACCGCCGTGCGACGGCGACGCGTTCAGAGTCGCACGACGAGGAGGGCGGTGTCGTCGGTGGAGCCCCCGGGCGGGAGGAGGTCGAGGAGGATGGCGTCGGCGAGGGCCTCGGGGGCGCTTCCCCGGTGGCGGGTGAGGGCCCGGGTGAGGCGGGCGAGGCCGACGTCGATGTCCTCCCGGCGACGCTCGACGAGTCCGTCGGTGTAGAGGACGAGGGTGTCGCCCTCGGTGAAGCCGGTGGCGGCCTGGGGGCGTGCGACGTGTTCCGGGCGGGCGCCGAGCGGGGGGTCGGTGGCCTGGTCGAGGAACTCGACGCCGCCGCGGAGGTGGAGCAGGGCGGGCGGGAGGTGGCCGGCGCTGCTGTAGGCGAGGGTGTGGGTGTCCCAGTCGATGTAGGTCTCGACGGCGGTGGTGTTCTCGGCGCCCTGGACGGAGCGGGCGTACAGCCCGAGGACCTCCAGGGCTCGGGCGGGCCCGTCGGCGACGAGGGAGGCGGCGCTGAGGGCACTGCGGAGCAGGCCCATGACGCCGGCGGCGTGCAGGCCGTGGCCGACGACGTCACCGACGGCCACCGCGATGCGGTCTCCGGGCAGGTCCACGAGGTCGTACCAGTCGCCGCAGACGTTGAGGGCCCCGACGGCGGGCCGGTAGCGGACGGCGGCGCGGTGGTGGCCGATGTCCCCGGGGGCGGGCAGCATCGCCTCCTGGAGGGCGAGGGCGACCTCGCGTTCACGGTTGTGGGCCTGGCGCAGGCGATCGTTGACCTCCTGCAGTTCACGGGCACGGGTGTAGAGCTCGGCTTCCAGGACCCGGGCCCGGCTGCCGTCGGGGGCGCCGCGGGCCACGATGAGCTCGGTGACCTCCGCCACCCGGTGCACGATCAGGACGACCCGGCCGTCGGAGTCGAGGACCGGGGCGTTGACCGGGCTCCAGTAGCGTTCCTGCCACTCGCCGGGCCGCTCCGTGGACTCCACGTCGTAGCGTTGCAGGGCCATGGTGTCGCGCTCACCGGTGGCGAGGACCCGCCGGAGCGAGGCGTGCAGGTTGCGGACGCCGCTGGCGCCGACGTCGTTCGGGTTGTCGGGGAACGCGTCGAACAGATAGCCGCCGACCACCTGCTCGCGGGTGCGACCGGAGGTACGCAGGAACTCCTCGTTCGCGTCCAGGAACACCAGGTCGGGGCTCAGCAGCGCCACCATGCCGGGCAGCGTCTGGAACACCGCCGCGTAGTCGATCTCCGGATCCGTCATGCCCAGCCCGCCTCAGCACCGGCCACCCTCGGTGATCCCCACGATAGGGCCCGGGCGAAGTTCGCGCCGCCCCGCGCTCGCGGGCGTCCGGTCGATCAACCGGACACATGGCCCGATACTGGACCCATGACGCGGAAAAGCGGCACGTCACACGGTCCGCCCACGCTGACCGTCAAGGGGCGGGACCTGCGGTTGCGCACCCTCGGCTTCGTCCTCCTGGTGGCCCTCGCGATCTGGTTCATCGCGGCCAATACCGGATCCGTCACCGTCAGGATGTGGATCCCCACGGTCACGATCCCCCTCTGGGCCGTCCTCACGGTGACGCTGCTCGTGGGCGTGGTGCTCGGCCTGATCATCGCCCGCCGCCGGGCCAGACGATGATCCGCACGTCCGCGCCGGGAGCCCCCGGCGAGGGAGCGCGGCGATGGTGCCCGGGTGACGGCCCGGGGCGAGGGACCTAGAAGGCCGAGTGGGCGAACCAGTGGGCGGTCAGGTCGGCGTCGCCGAGCAGCTGGAAGGCGTCGCCGCGATGGTCCAGGCGCCCGTAGAGGAGCAGCAGGAGGTCGGCGGCGGATCCGCGGACCGTGGCGTCCGCCGCGCGGGGCTCGGCGTGGTCGGCCAGGAGGGCGAAGCCGTCCGGGCGCAGACGGACCAGCCAGTCGCCGTCGCCGTCCGTGCAGCTGAAGCGGAGGGTCCGGTCAGGGGCGCGCAGTCGGGCCGTCAGGGGTGCGAAGGGGTCGGCGAACGGCAGGTTGGTGAGGAACTCGTCGATGCCGTCGACGGCCGGGGCGTGGTCCACGTGCGGGGAGAGGCCGAGTGCGAGTTCGGCGTCGACCCGGTGGACGAGGGTCTCGAAGAGCATGCGCCGGACCCAGAACCGGGCGTGCTGGTCGACTCCCCAGGCCCACATCGGTGCGTCCAGGTCGGTGGCGGCGAACACCTCGGCGGCCTCCGCCGCGCTCGCGGCCAGCCAGTCCGGCAGGGCGTCGGGGTGCTCGGGCAGGCGCAGGTCCACCTCACGGCTTGTCGGCGGTTGCTGGACGCGCCGGCGCAGCAGCTCGGCGAACCAGCGGTGCACGCTTCCGACGTGCCGCGTGAGGTCCCCGAGCGTCCAGCCGGGGCAGGTCGGCACCGGGGTGGAGAGGTCGGCCGCCGTGACGGTGGCGACGAACGCGGCGGCCTCCGTGGCGACGGCTGCCGTGTGCTGGGCTGGGTTCATGCCCCGCGCCTTTCCTCGGGTGGTACTGCCCGACCGTGAGATGCTTGAGATTCTTCATAGTTCACTTCATGAAGCATGCTGAACCTAATTCGCACCTGTGGAGAGTGTCAACTTTCGGCCGCCCCACGGTGGGCGGGGCGGATCCAACGAGCCGCCACGCCGGTGGCCCTTGGCGCACCCACCGGGCGGAGAGAGTCACGGGCGCACACCGGTCGCTCGCGCCCGCGGCGGCGAAGTACCGTGTGCACGTGGCTTCAAATGGCCGAAGACGGGGGTCGTGGCGATGACGAGCGGGGTTCGGGCGCAGCAGCGGGAGCAGACGCGGCTCACCTTGCTGCGGGAGAGTCGGCGCCTCTTCTCCACCTTGGGTTACGCGTCCGTGGGCCTGTCGGAGATCGTCCGGGCCGCCGGGGTGACCAAGGGCGCGCTGTACCACCACTTCGAGAGCAAGGCCGACTTGTTCCGGGCCGTGTTGGAGCAGGTACAGCAGGAGGTCGCCGCGCACATCGCGGCGACGGCGGACGCCCAGGAGGAAGCCTGGGATCAACTGGCCTTCGGCTGCCAGGCGTTCATCAGCGCCTCCACCGATCCCGCGCTCCAGCGCATCATGCTGGTCGACGGGCCGGCCGTGCTCGGCTGGAGGGAGTGGAGGGCCATGAACGAGGCCACTTCGGGCCGCCACCTGACCGAGGCGCTCACCCTCCTCATCCACGAGGGCACCATCCCCGCACAGCCGGTCGCGCCGCTCATGCATCTGCTCTCGGGGGCCATGAACGAGGCGGTGTTGTGGCTGGCCGCGTCGGAGGAGTCCGCCGATCTCACCGACACGCGGCAGGCGCTGGCGCGGATGCTGGAGGCACTCCGCGCGAGGTGACCCGCGGATGGGCTCCGCGCGAGGCGAGCAGGGCACGCACGCCGGCCGCGAACGGGCCCGCGCGGCCCGGCCGTCGCGCCACCCCCGACGCCGACCTACCGGGCGCGCCTCGCGCAGTTCAAGCAACCGCCCTGTCCGCCCCGCACGTTGTTGAGGGCCGGCGCCCCGATGTGGCCGCACTTCAGGCACCGGCACTTCCACGGGTCGCGCACCCGGCCCGGAAAGGGTTCCAGCGGCTGCATGCCGATGGCGAGCATGTCCGCTTCGGCGACCGCCGGATCCACCGGTGCGCGCCCGGCACAGACCTGACAGCCGCCGCCCGCCCGTATCCTGAACAGCCGCGGGTGGACGACCCGCCCGCAGGCGAGGTGGCGGCAGCGCCATCGCGCGCCCGCGCCCGGATAGGGGTCCAGGGGCTCGAACCCCGCGCCGCGCATGTCCGTCTCGGCTCGTTCGCGACCGGCGGCCAGTCGTCGCTCGTCGGCGGCGGCCCGGCCGCACCGGCGGCACCCGGAGGTGAGGCCGGAGCGCACCGAGCCGAGGGTGGGCGCGACCATGTGGGCGCTCTTCAGACAGCGGCACCTCCAGGCCGTGTTCGACCCGGGGTAGGGCTCCAGGGGTTCGAGTCCGGCGGCGCGCATGATCGCGACCGCCGCATCGGGATCGGTTCTTCCGGGCACGGCGCGGTCTCCCCCTTCGACGAGCCGCCCCCGCGGCCTGTGACCGGTCAGTTCGGTGGGACGACGTCGATCCAGACCCCGTTGGGATCCTTGACGACAAGGTGTCCGCGCTCCGGGCACCTCCGCGCACCGAGGGTGGCGAGTCGCTCCCACTCCCCTGCCCGGTCGTCCACCTCCAGGGTGATCCGCACCGCGCGCATAGGCGTGCGCAACGCCTCGGGCAGTGCGGGGTGGCCGTGGTCGACGAGAGCGAGTTCGTGGTGTCGCCCGGGCCGACCGAGGCCGGCGTACCATTCGGTCGCGTGGGTGACGGTGAAGCCGAACAGCCTGCGGTAGAACGTGCGGGATTCCACTGGCCGCGAGGTGCAGATCACCGGACAGAAGCTGATCAGCATGGGGTGCCATCTCCACTCACGTACCAACGGTATGCGAACTGAACCTAATGACATACCGTTGGAATGTCAACGTGGCTCCCCTACCCCAACGAGGGTCCGCGGCCCGGGACATGCCCGTACGCCGACCAGTTCAGTTCGCACGGTTCGACGGGCACCCGTACCCCTGCGGGAACGGCCAACGCCGCGGCATGCGTGCTGTCCTGGGGGCCGCAGGACAGCTGGGCGACGGTCCAGCCCGCGGGCCGCCCCGCTTCCCCGTCTCCCAGGTAGTCGCGGTCCAGTGCCCGGCTGAGCCCGGTTCCCAGTGCCTTCAGGTAGGCCTCCTTGCGTGTCCACAACCGGCAGAAGCGCAGGGGCCGTTCCGCCCAGGGGGTGCGGAGCAACTCGCCCCGCTCCCGCGGATGCAGCCGCGCCAGGCACAGTTCGACCGTCCGGCGGCCGGGCAGTGGTTCCGCGTCGACGCCGACGGGCGCGTCGGCGACGGCGACGAGCGTGATGCCCGCGCAGTGGGAGAGGGAGAAGTGCGGGTCGTCCGGGCCGCCCAGGAGGACCGGCCGGCCGTGCTCCCCGCCGCAGTGCGCGCACGGGTCCCGGCCGAACCGGAGGTCGCGGGGGTGGAGCCCGAGCCTCTCGCCCAACACCAGCCGCAGCCCGGCGTGCGCCGCCAGGTACATCGACCGGTCGCGCCGGCGGGTGAAGGAGTCCGCCTTCGCCCTCTCCCCCGCGTCGAGCAGGGAGAGCGAGCGCTCCTCCCCCCACGGGGGTTCGCGCCGCACCACCCATACCCGCGCCTCGCGCACCGGACGTTCCGTTGCCGCCTTGTCCGCCCGTGCTGTCATGTCCGCCTGCCTTCGACACGGCGGACGTGACGCCCCGGACCATTCCTCGTTATGAGGAAATGACCGTATGCCCGCCTCAGAACGGTGTTGTGATGACGTCTTCCACCCTGACCGGCTTCTATCCCGTGCTCTGCACCGAGCGGCTCGTCGAGTCCGTGGCGTTCTACCGCACCCTGTTCGGGTTCGAGACGACCTACACGAGCGACTGGTACGTCAGTCTGCGGCAGCCGGAGCCGCCGCACCACGAACTCGCCCTGGTCGCCGCGGGGCACGAGACGGTACCGGAAGCCTTCCGCCGGCCGGCCGGGGGGCTGCTCCTCAACTTCGAGGTGGCCGATGTGGACGCCGAGTACGCGCGACTCGTCACGGGCGCCGGCCTGAAGTTGGAACTGCCGCTGCGGAATGAGGCGTTCGGTCAACGGCACTTCATCGTGGCGGCTCCGGACGGCGTGTTGATCGATGTCATCACACCCATCGCACCCACGGCCTCCTACGCCGCCTGCTACGAGGACGGGTCCGTCCCCGGGGCGTGAGCGGTGAGGCCCCGCGTCCGCGACACGGGGCCACACTCCATCGGTGTCCGCCCGCGCCGGCGGGCACGGGCGGGACGCGCTATCCCTCCACGGCGGCGGCGTTCACGACGCCGTCGGCCGAACCGTCGGAATCGGCGGAATCACCGCCCGTGGCCGGGAGCTTGATGACCGCGGCCACCAGCACGGCCGAGGCGAGCGCCACGAACACCCCGATACCGCCGATGATGTTCATGCCGTCGGTGAACGCCGCACGCGCCGAGTCGAGCAGGGCCGTCGCCACCTCCGAGGACAGGGGCCGCGCCGCCTCGACCGCCCCGGCGAGCGTGTCACCGGCGCCCTCCGGCACCCCCGCGGGGATCTCCACCCCGCTGCGGTACACGGCGGTCCCGAGACTGCCCAGCAGGGCCACGCCGAGCGCCATGCCGAGTTCGGTGCTGGTCTCCGAGATGGCCGCGGCCGATCCGGCCTGCTCCGGTCGGGCCGAGCCGACGACGATGTCCGTACCCAGGGCGATGAGCGGGCCGCCTCCGGCGTAGACGAAGGCGAAGCCCGTCACCACCTGGGCGACGCCCGACGAACTGTCGGCCAGGCTCAGCATGAGGTGGCCGATGCCCGACACGGCCAATCCGGCGGCGACGACGTACGCCGGACGGAACCTGCTCGCCGCCATCGGGGACACGACGGCCGTCACGATCAGCGCGAAGGCCGCGGGCAGCAGGTACAGGCCGGCCTTCATCGGGGAGAGTCCGCCGACCAGCTGGAGGTACTGCGTCACCGTCAGGTACGTTCCACCCGCCACGAGCATGCTGAGCAGCAGCGTGATCAGCGCCGTGCGGAACGTGCGGTTCCCGAACAGCTCGAGGTCCAGCAGCGGGCTCGCCAGCGTGCGCTGCCGACGGACGAACAGGACACCGACGACCAGGCCCGCGACGAGCGCCAGGATCGGGATCGGGCCGACCCCGTCGTTGGCGATCTCCTTCAGTCCGTAGATGATCGGGAGGATGGCGGCGAGCGACAGCGCCACGCTGGTCAGGTCAAGCCGTCCCGCGTCCTCGTCCCGGTATTCCGGCAGCAGGATCGGGCCCGCCACCAGCAGCAGGCCCATGATGGGCACGCCGAGCAGGAAGACCGAACCCCACCAGAAGTACTCCAGCATGGCTCCGCCGACCACCGGGCCGAGCGCGATGCCCACGGAGAACATGGTGACCCAGACGGCGATGGCCACGCCGCGCTGCCGCCCGTCGCGGAACATGTTGATGATCAGGGCGAGGGTCGAGGGCATCAGCGTGGCTCCGGCGATGCCCATCGCCGCCCGCGCCGCGATCAGCATGGCCGGGCTGTCGGCGAAGACGGCGGCCAGGGAAGCGACGCCGAACGCGGCGGCACCGATCAGAAGCAGCTTCCGGCGGCCGATGCGGTCGCCCAGGGTTCCCATGGTCACCAGGAAGCCGGCGATCAGGAACCCGTAGATGTCGATGATCCACAGCATCTGGGCGGCGGAGGGGTCCAGGCCCTCGCTGATGTGCGGTACGGCCAGGTGCAGCACGCTCACATCGATGGACAGCAGCAGTGTCGGCAGCGCCAGTACGGCCAGGCCCAACCACTCACGGGGTCCGGCCTGTTCGGTGGTGTCGGCGGTGGTACTCATTCGGTTCCTTTCGGGGGTGGTGCTGTTCGATGCCCGACGCGGTCATCGGGCGAGGGGGTGTGGGAGGAGCGGATCCGACCGGGGGTCGTCGGGGCCGGGCACCAGACGGGCGGCGATGGCCGCCGCGTTGGCGGGGGTGTAGAGGTAGAAGTGGCCGCCGGTGAAGCTCTGTCGGTCGAAGCCGCCCGAGGTCTCCAGCGCCCACAGGTGCATCCGGTCGTCGATGACGACGGGGTCGTCCACCGCACCGAGCGCCAGGATGGGGACGCCGGTGCCGGACAGCGGCCGGCGGTAGGTCTCCATGGCCTCCAGGTCGGCCCGGATCGCGCGGAGCGACGACCGCATCAGGTCGGCGCGGTCCATCAGTCCCGGGGACATCCCGCCGATGTCGGTCAGGTGCTCCAGCAGCTCCGCGTCGCCGCGGAGGTGGGCGAACGGCGGCTCGCCGGGGAAGCACGGCGGCTGGCGCGCCGACACGGCCAGCAGGGTGGGAGGCAGTCCCTTCTGTTCCATGAAGCGGGTGAGTTCGTATCCGAGCACGCTGCCGAAGCTGTGCCCGATGACCGCGTACGGCAGCGGCTCCAGCTCCGCGAGGTCCCGACCGAGGGCGTCGACCAGCGGCTTGACGCGGGTCAGCGGCGGCTCGTTGATGCGCGCGCCGCGACCCGGCAGTTGGGCGACGACGCACTCGACGTCCTCGGGCAGCACCTGCCACCAGGAACGGAAGGCGGACGGCCACCCGCCGGCGTGCGGGAGCGCCACGATCCGGAACCGCGGACGGACCCGGGGCCCGGGCCTCGGGCCGGCGCCGGCCGGCCGTCGCGCACCGTTGCCCACCGTCATCCACCAGCCGCTCATCACGGCCCCCCGTCCACGAGCGCGGGCCGCCCGGAGGCACCGGATCGGCCCGCCGCGGGTGCCGCGCCGGCCAGCAGCGGGTGGTGCTCCTCCAGGTGGGTGATCACCCGGTCCTGGTGACGCTGGAGGCGCTGGCCGGGAAGGTGTTCGAGGGAGTGCAGGAACGGGTCCTGGGGAGCCGGCAGGCCGGCCACCGCGCAGGCCGTGCCCAACACCAGCATCGGCTGGTACCACGCCGAGTAGCCGCCCTCGTGGGCGAAGACGATCCTGCCGCCGGTCAGTTCGTCCGCGAGCCGGCACATCGCCGACGTCATGGCGTGGAAGGTGCGGCTGGTGCACAGCATCCGGCCCATCGGATCGTGGCCGCTCGCGTCGACGCCCGCCGCCACCAGGATCAGATCGGGGCCGAAGGCGCGGGCCGCCGGTGCCACGATCCGGTCCGTCACGGCGAGGTAGGCGCCGTGACCCGAGCCGGCGGGCAGCGGCACGTTGAGCGTGGTGCCCGCCCCCTCGCCCGCACCGGTCTCCAGCACGAGACCGGACGCCGCCGGGAACAGCCCCTCCTGGTGCACCGACACGTACAGCACGTCGGGGTCCTCGTAGAAGGTCCGTTGGATGCCGTTGCCGTGGTGGACGTCCCAGTCGAGGATCAGCACGCGGCGCGCGCCGTGTCGCTGGGCGGCACGGGCGGCCACCGCCAGGTTGTTGTACAGGCACAGCGCCATGGCCCGGTCCGGCTCGGCGTGGTGGCCGGGCGGCCGCACCAGGCAGTACGCCCGGTCGAACCGGCCCTCCATCACGCCGGTGGCGGCCTGCACGCAGGCCCCGACGGCGAGCCTCGCGGCCTGCGCGCTGTGGTAGTTGACGTGGGCGTACACGCCGGCGTCACCCGCGCCGGCCGCCGAGGCCGCCTCGACCCGCTCGATGTGTTCGGGTACGTGCACGAGCAGCAGGTCCTCGTCGGAGGCGGGCGTCGGGGTGAGGCCGGTGAACCGGTCCATCACCCCGGACGCCTTGACCAGCCCCTCGGCACGCCGGAGGTCGGGGTCGACCGCGAACTGGCGCAGCGGCTCGACGCCCGGTCCGACGGGCACGTACCCCGACCCGGGGCCGGGGTCGTGCCAGAAACAGATCTCGTGGCTGTACCACGCGAGGCGGGAGGTGTTCACCAGCCGGACACGCCCAGCGAGGCCCGGCTGATGCCGGCGACCTTCTCGATGTACTGGAAGTAGTACTCGCGCTCCTCGTCCGGGGTGCGCTTGGTGCGCAGCGTCGTCTCCAACAGACCGAGCACCTCCCCGGCCTCGGTCGAGGTCAGCCGCCGTTCACCGACCTCCTTCTCGAACGCACGGATCCGCGCGGTGGGCTCCACCACGCCCGACACGAACTCCGTCTGGTCGGTTCCGTGGTTGCGGGTCGAGGCGATGGTCTTCAGAACGGCCCCGAAGAACGCAGTGGTGTCGACATCGGTCATGTTCGATTCCCCCCTTGGTTGCCGTGCGGTGATGGGCGCACGGTGGTGGTGCGTCGGTCCTGTTCTCGTCGGTCCTGTTCTCGTCGGTCCTGTTCTCGTCGGTCCTGTGGCGCGCTCCGACCGGTCAGTGCTCAGTGGACGAGGCCACAGGCACGGCCGGCCTTCTCCAACGTCACGACGGCCGCGTCCAGGTCGGCGTCGGAGTGGCTGAGGTTGACGATGGTCCGCAGCCGGGGCAGCGTCCGCGGCACGGCCGGGTAGACGATCGGCTGTACGAAGAGCCCGTCGAGCTGGCAGAGCCTCGCCATTTCCCCCGCCTGGTCGGCGCTCGCGCAGATGATCGGCACCACCGGCGTCTCACTGGCCAGGGTGTCGAAGCCCAGGGCGCGCAGCCGCTCGCGGTACCGGGTCGTCTTCGCCCGCAGTTGCCGGGTGAGGGACGGGGCGGCCGCCATCACCTCGATCGCGGCCTTGGCCGCCGCCACCTGGGCGGGGGTCGCGGCGGCCGAGAACATCCAGCCGCGGGCGTTGTTCTTCAGCGCGAAGACCAGGTCCCTGGACCCGGCGACATATCCGCCCGCGCTGGGCACCGTCTTGGAGAGCGTGCCCATCTTGACGTCGACCCGCGCCGGGTCGATGCCGAAGTGCTCGGTGATGCCGCGGCCGGTGTCTCCGAGAACCCCCAGGCTGTGCGCCTCGTCGACCATCAGCGGGGCGTCGTGACGCTCGCACAGTTCCACGATGCCGGGCAGGTCGGCCACGTCTCCGTCCATGCTGAACACGGCGTCGGTGACGACCAGCCGGCCCGCGTCGCCCACCTTGCGCAGGGCGCGTTCCAGGTCGGCGAGGTCGTTGTGGGCGTAGGTGATGACCGACGCGCCGGACAGCCGGTAGCCGTCCAGGATGCTGGCGTGGTTGTAGACGTCGCCGATGACGAGGTCGCCGGGGCCGACGAGGGCGCCGACCGTCGCCACGTTCGCCATGTAGCCGCTGGAGAAGACGATGGCGTCCTCGGTGCCCAGGAAACGGGCGAGGGCGAGTTCCAGCTCCCGGTGCAGGTGCAGGGTGCCGGCCAGGAGCCGTACCCCGTGCGCGCCGGTGCCGTGGCGCTCGACGGCGCGCAGGACCTGGTCGTCGATGTAGTCGTGACCGATGAGGCCGAGGTAGCTGTAGGAGGCGAAGTTCAGGAACCACCGGCCGTCGAACTTGATCCGGGATCCCTTGGCCTCCTCGATCACGGGCTCGTAGAAGTACTCGTCCTTGGCGACGATCAGACGGTCCTCCGCCGACAGGGCGTCGATGCGGCGGTCGAGGAACCTGCCGTGGGGCGCGTCGGCCAACCGGCCGGGCAGGGTGCGGCGCGGTATGCGGTCGGCTCCCGGGGCGGGGACGGCTGCGGGGGCCGGGGGCTCGGGGGCCCGGGGCAGGACGGGGGCCGGCGT
The DNA here is from genome assembly GCF_041431415.1 of Streptomyces sp. NBC_00513. Classification (GTDB taxonomy): domain Bacteria; phylum Actinomycetota; class Actinomycetes; order Streptomycetales; family Streptomycetaceae; genus Streptomyces. Next base: position 7,060,721 of record NZ_CP107845.1, on the reverse strand, counting down.
CGCCGCCGGGGTGGGCGGGGCGTGCGGCACGTCCCTGAAGCGGTCCCAGTCGGGGACGAAGGAGGCACCGGCGGCCCGCTCCGTCGCGGCCGGCTGCGGCTGCTGGTTCTGGTGCGGCTGCTGCGGCTGCGGTTGCGCCTGCTGTATCGCGCCGCGTGACCTGTCCGCCGGGGCCGGCGCGCGCACCTCACGGAGCGGGGCGGGGGTGGGGGGATGGGTGGGTGCTGGGGCGGAGGCCGGGGAGGGGAGGCTGCGCGGGAGCGATTCGAGGTGGGTGAACAGCGCGCCGACGTTGGTGCGCTCGAAGAACACCATCGGGTCGATTTCGAACCCGTCGGCGGCGAGCGTCGCGGCCAGCTCGACCGCCATCATCGAGTCGAGGCCCAGCTCCAGCAGGTCGTCCTCGGCGGCCACGTTGTCGACGAGCAGGACTCTGCCGATCGCGTGGGTCAGCGACGGCCACAGTCCGGTTTCGGGCGTGACAGCAGTCATGGGTGCATCCTTCGCTTTCGCGGCGGCGGACAGGACGTAGTGCGCGGGCGGCTGCCCCAGGGCCGTGCGGAGGAGGCCGATGCCGTCGCCCGCGGTGAGGGCGGGGACTCCGTGCGCGGCGGCTTTGGGGGCGATGGACTCGCCCATGCCGACGGTCCACAGGCCCCAGCCGAGGCTGTACCAGGGCCGGCCCTCGGCGCGTTGGCGGGCGGCGTAGCCGTCCAGGTAGGCGTTGGCCGCGGCGTAGGCGCTCTGGCCGAGGTTCGCCCGTACCGCCGCCACCGAGGAGAACAGGGCGACGAACGCGGGTTGTTCGTACCCGGACACCAGGTCGGCGAGTGCGTGCGCGCCGCCGATCTTGGGTCCGAGGACGGCATCTATCTGATCCGACGTCAATCCGCGTGCCAGGCCGTCGCGCAGGACTCCGGCGGCGTGGAACACCCCGTCGTAGCGCGGGGCTTCGGACAGTGCCTCCCCCAACGTGCGGACGTCCGCCGCGATGATGTCCAGGTCACAGCGCTCCGCCAGCCTGTCGAGGCGCTCCCGGGCCTCTCCCCTGTCGGGGACGGTCCGCCCGACCAGTGTGAGATGGGCGCAGCCCGCCTCGGAGAGGTACTCCGCGACACTCAGGCCGATGCCGCCCATGCCGCCGGTGATCAGGAAGCGGCCGCCTCGGTGGCGCGCCTCGTCGGTGGCGTCCGTCGGCGGGTGCGGCCGTAAGAACGGTTCGTACCAGGCGTTGCCGCGCCGGGCGAGTTCCGGCCGGTCCTGACCCAGCGCCTCCCACAGGGTGCCGGAACCGTCGCCCTGCGGGCCGGCGGGCTCGCCGGGGTCGAGGTCGGCGTGAGGGTCGAAGTCGGCTTGAGGGTCGAGGTCGGCTTGAGGGTCGAAGTCGACTTGAGGGTCGAAGTCGGCTTGAGGGTCGAAGTCGAGCAGGCGGATCGTGCTGCGGGGATGCTCGACCCGCAGGGTGCGCCCGAGACCCCACAGAGCGGTCATGAAGGGGTCGACGATGTCCTGTGTCGTCACCTGGTGGGCGGCGGTGGTGACGATCAGCAAGGAGGGCGTCGGCGGACGGGCCAGGATCCGGCGCACCAGCGCGAAGACCTCCCGCAGCGCCTGCGTGACCTGTGCCTCGCCGGTGAGCCCGCGCGGCGCCACGTACACCACGTCCCGTAAGGCGGTGTCCGCCGGCAGGGTCTCCAGGCCTCCTGCGGCGAACTGCTCCGGTGTCAGGTGCAGGACGTCCCGGCCCGCCGGGGGACGGGGGGCGTGGGCGGACACGACCAGCACGGGGCCTTCGACCGCGGGCGCGTGTCCCGGAGCCGGGTCCGCCCGGTGCCAGACGAGGGTCTCGATCGCAGCGGTCGAGGGGATCGCGGCGGTCGAGGGTGGCGCCTGCCCCGGTTCGACCCGCCGGGCGGGTGCGGCGGCCGACGTGGCAGGAGTGGCCGCAATGGCGGGGGTGGCCGTCGCCGTGGACTCCGGGAGCTCCGGGGGCTCCGGGGGCTCCGCGAGCCGGGCGGCCTTGAGGGTGATGCGGTCCAGTTCCAGCAGGACCTCCCCCTGCTGGTTGCAGACCAGGGCACGCCCTCGTACGACGCCCCCCGCGCCCTCGGCGGCGGTCGGCTCGTCCCGTTCCACCAGGGCGATCACCGTGCCGGACACGCGGCGGCGGGCCTCCAGCCGGCCGATGTACCAGGGCAGGCACGCCCCGGCCGCACCGGCGTCGAGCATGCCGAGCGCCTGGAAGACGCCGTCGAGCAGCGGCGGCGGCACGAAGGGGGGCGCCGCCGTCGCGTTCGGGTCCTCCGCGGCCCGGAGCATCAACAGCATCCGGCCCGGGCCCCGGTGCGCCGACCGGATCGCCCGGTACGCCGGCCCGTAGGCGATCCCGCTCGCCTCACGCCACGCGGCCACGTCCGACAACGGCACCTGCTCCGTGCAGCCGGCGCGCAGCGCCGCCACGTCGACGTAGCGGGGCGGCGGCAGCGGGCTGCCGGTGGCCCGGGCGGTGCTGTGCTCGACCGGTACGCCGTCGCTTCCGGGCGGCACGGAGCGCAGGGCGCACCGGCCGTCCTCCGCCGTGCGGACCTCGATCTCGGCCACGGCTCCCGTGACGAGCAGGGGTGTCCGGAAGGCGATCCGCTCCAACTCCCAGCGGCAGTCGGGGCGCCCGATGTCGCAGGCCGACAGTACGGCGTCGATCTGCGCGGCGGCGGGGACGACCGGGGTGCCGCCGATCCGGTGGTCGGAAACGAGCGGATCGGCGGCGCTGAGGTGTGTTCCGACGCCGCTCACGTCTGGAGGTCGAATCGTCCGGTGGCCAGGGCGAGTCCGTTCACCTGGATGTCGACGGTGTGCTCGCCCGTGTAGTAGCGGCGCGTCTGGATCTCCTTGATGGTGTGTGTCTTCTCCAGGGACCGCCGTTCGCCGGGGCCGAGTTCGATGGTGGTCAGCTTGAAGACCTTCGGGATGCTGCGCCCGTTCTTGCGCACGTGGTGCACCACGTAGTCGACGGCGATGCTGTGCGGCCGGTCGTCGGTGTTCTCGATGTCGAAGTCGATGACGAGGGTGTCCCCGATGGTCACGGCCCCGGGGGTGATCCGCAGCCGGGGCACCTTGACGTGCTCGCCGCCCGTGGCCCCGAGGATGGCGAGGGCCTGTTGGTCGCCCTTCTTCACGAGGGTGCGCAGCCCGTGCTTGACGATCCAGTTGGTCTCGGGGGTGGGGCTCTCCTCCAGCCAGCGGAGCGCGGTCGCGAGGGCGAGGTCGGGGCTGTCCTTGGAGATGTCGTTGAGGTTGTTGGCGACGGACTTCCGCACGTACTCGGAGGAGTCGCTGCGCAGCGGTTCGAGGATGTCCAGGACCGGCAGCGGGTCCTTGACGAACACGGTCAGGGTTCGGGCCCAGGGCAGCCGGGAGCGGATGCCTTCGGTCGCCAGCCGCCGTACGTTGTGGCTGGGGCTCTGGGCCCATTGCGCGACGCGTTCCATGGTCAGCGCGTAGTGCTGTTCGACGTAGGGCCGGATCGCGTATTCGCCCGTGTGCCGCTTGGTGATCTCCTCGATGGCGTCCAGTGACGCGTCGGGGTGGTCCAGGCCGTACTCCTCGACGAAGCGGGCGACCGGCATGAGGAACCAGCTGGTGTTGAACATGCCCTCGCCCTCGGCCAGTTCGTCGCCGAGAACGGACAGGAGGATCGGCAGGGCGTCGGGGTACTCCGCGGGCAGACGGGTCCGCAGCCCTTCTGCCAGGACGAGGACCCGGTCCTTCAGTTCCTTGTCGGGGATGTGGGCCTCGACCTCTGCGGCGTAGCCCTCCACATCGAATGCGGGGTGGACGGTGCGGATCTTGCCGCCGATCAGGCGTGCCGCTTCGCCGTTGAAGTGTCGCTTCAGTCCGTATTCGCTAGCCATGGTTCCGGTGCCTCTTCGTCTCGTTCTCGATGTTCGTACTCGTCGTGCCGTGCGGGTTCGTCGTGGCGTGCGGGTTCGTCGTGGCGTGCGGGTTCGTCGTGGCGTGCGGGCCGGCGGATATCCAGAACCGCTGCCGGTTGAAGGGGTAGGTGGGAAGGGTGATCGTCCGTTGCCCCTTCCCGGCATGAACCCCCGACCAGTCCAGATCCGCCGACGTCGCGTTCACATACGCCGCCAACGCCCCATGCACCTCGACCTGATCCACCCGATCCCGCCGCAACGTGCTCAACCACACCGGCTGCGCACCACCCCACGAAGCACGAGCCAACGACGTCAACTGCGGATGCGAACCAACCTCCCACACCACCCCCGCACCCAACCCCGACACCGTCGCCACCGCCTCACCAAAACGAACCGGCTCACGAATCGCCCGACCCCAATACCCCGGATCCCCCACCGAACCCGCCGAATGCCAACCACCCGACACCGACGACACAAACCCGATCACCGGAGCCGACAACCCCACACCCGCCACCGCCTCCACAAAAGGCCCCACCGCACCCTCCATCAGAACCGAATGAAACGCATGACTCACCACCAACGGAGAAGTCCGCAAACCCGACCCCGAACAGAACGCCGCCACCGAATCCGCCGGCCCCGAAACCGTCACCACCCGCGGCCCATTGAAAGCCGCCACCTCCACCCCCGGAAACCCAACCAGAGCCTCCACCACAACCCCCACATCCCCATGCACCACAGCCATCGCACCCCGACCCGGCTGCCCCTCCATCAACTCCCCACGCAACACCGTCAACCGCAACAGATCCGCCAACCCCAACACACCCGAAGCCCACGCAGCCGTCAACTCACCCAGACTGTGACCCACCACCGCATCCGCACGAACCCCCACCGACTCCAACCAACGCACCAACCCCACCTGCACCGAAACAATCCCCACCTGCGCATACCGCGTCCGATCCAACCCCCCACCCACACCACCGAACAACACATCCAACAAAGGCACATCCAAATGCCCCACCAACAACTCCGCACACTCATCCAACGCAGCCCGAAACACCGGCTCCGTCACATACAAACCCCGCCCCATACCCACATACTGCGAACCCTGACCCGTGAACATGAACACATTCGGAACCGCAACACCCCCCTTACGAGAAACAGCGGCCCGACCCCCCACCACATCCCGCAAACCAGCCACCACCGCACCCGAATCAACACCAGCCACCACCGCACGAAAACGATGCCCCGCACGACCTACATTCGCCGAGAAAGCGAAATCCCCCAACACCTCAGCAGAAGCACCCACCAACTCACCCGCATACACACCCGCCAGCGACCGCAACGCCGACTCGTCAGCCCCACTCACCCGCACGACGAACGAATCCTGAACCGGCACCTCACGCATCGACGGAACAGGAGGCTCCTCGACGATCACATGGGCATTCACGCCACCCATGCCGAAGGCACTCACCGCCGCCCGCCGGGGACCGCCGTCGCGCGGCCACTCCACCGCACGGTCGGCCAGATAGAACGGGGTCTCCTCGAAGCGAATGTGGTCGTTGGGCCGCACCACGTGCAGTGACGGTGGAACCATCCCGTGCTCCATCGCGAGGAGCACCTTCACCAGGCCCGCGAGCCCCGCCGCCGGCTCCAGATGGCCGACGTTCCCCTTCAGGGAGCCGATCGCACAGAACTGCGACCTGTCCGTGACTCCACGCCACGCACGGGTCAACCCCTCCACCTCGATCGGATCACCCAGCCCCGTCCCCGTCCCGTGCGCCTCCACCAGACCGATCGACTCCACCGACACCCCCGCGTCCCGCAACGCCGCGGTGATGACGTCGGATTGGGCTCGCGGGCTGGGTGCTGAGTAGCGGCTGGTGCGTCCGCCGTGGTTGACGGCCGCGCCCTTGACCACGCCCCGGATCCGGTCGCCGTCGCGCACGGCGTCGTCGTACCTTCGCAGGACGACGGCAACGGCTCCTTCTCCGGGGACGAAGCCGTCGGCGGTGCTGTCGAAGGCGCGGCTGCGGTGCCGGGGTGACAGGGCCATGAGGTCGCCCATCGACCGGAAGTACTCCGGGCTGATGCCGGCGTGCACGGCTCCGATCACCGCCGTGTCGATGTCACCGGTGCGCAGGTGCTGGAGTGCCGAGTGCAGGGCGACCAGCGAGGAGGAGCAGAGGGTGTTGACGAGTCCGCTCGGGCCGTGCCAGTCCATCAGGTACGACAACCGATTGGCGATCATCGCCTCCAGGCCGAGGCCTCGGCCGTCGGCCACGCCGTGGCGCACGCGCTCCTCGTGGTAGTGGTCGTGGCTGTAGGCGATCCACAGACCGGTGCTGCCGTGGGCGCGGGTGCCGATCCGGCCGCCGTCCTCCAGGGCTTCCCAGATCGTCTCGTAGACGATGCGTGCCTGCGGATCGATGAGGGGGGCTTCGCGGGCCGAGATCCGGAAGGGAGCGGGGTCGAACTCGTCCACGCGGTCCAGGAACGAGGCGTGCGGGACCGGCCCTTCCGTCTTCTGCCATCGCCCTTCGGGCAGCGGGCGGACCGTGTCCCGGCCTTCGACGAGCAGTTCGGCGAAGGCGGCCAGGGAACCGGCGGTGGGCAGCCGGATCGCGGCGCCCACGACGGCGATGTCGCGCGGCCGCGAGGCCGGGACTGCCTCGGAGCGCGCCTCCGCGTGGCCGGCGGCGTCGACTGCGACCGGGCGCGGTGTGGCGGTGACGGTGGCGGTGGCCCGCGCCGTCGGGGCGTGCCCCGACGGCGCGTGTTCCTTCGGTGCGGCCGGGACTTCGGGTTGCGCGGTCGCCGCGGAGGTCTTCGCGACCGCCTCCGGAGTCGCCTCGGGATCCGGAGCGGCCACGGGGGGCGGAGCGGTCGGCGCCGCCTGCGTGTCCACGAGCGCCGGTGCCTCCTCCGCGAGGAACTCGGCGAACTGCCGCGGTGTCGGGTACTCGAAGAAGACCGTCGGGTACAGGGACAGGCCGTGCTCCTGGGAGATGCGCTCGCTCAGTGTGACCAGGCCGACCGAGTCGAAGCCGGCGGACAGGAACTCCGTGTCGGCGTGTTCCTCGGGGGTGCCCGTCAGCGCCAGGAACCAGGCGAGCGCCCGTACGGGCCTGGAGGCGGTGGGCGCCGCGGGTACTGGCGGGGCCACGGGGCGAGCGGGGGTCGGAGCGGGCGCGGGCGGCAGCGCTGCGATCGGTGCCGGGGACTCGACCGGCGCGGGCGTCCGCGCCGCGATCGGCGCCGGGGACTCGACCGGCGCGGGCGGCTCGCCCGCGGTGAAGGCCTCGACGGGGACCCGCTTGGACGACATGTCGCCGAAGACCAACAGGGGGGTGCCCGCCTCGTCGGTGACGGTCTGGGTGACCCGGCAGGCCTCGTCGTTCCAGAAGGCGATCTCGGTCCGTACGTAGGCGGCCTCGTCCAGTGGTCCCAGGACGTCCAGTCGGCCCACCGAGAGCGGGATGAACGCGGTGGCGTCCGCCGCGCCGAACACCGGGTTCGCGGGGTCGATCGCCGCGACCGTCACGCTGTCCAGGAGTCCGGGGAACAGGTGCACGTCGGGTCGGTTCATCTCCCGCTGTCGGTGACCCTCGATCCGGGCGAGCGTGCCGCCGTCGGGGAGGCTCGCCACCCAGGAGATGTTCCGGTAGTACCGGCCGTGGTGGTAGCCGATCCGGCGGAGCCACCGGTAGAGGCCGGAACCCGCGTGCACGGTGGAGCGGGCGCAGTCGGCCAGGAGGGCGGCGAGGGGGACGGGGAGCGGCGGCTCGGACGGTTGCGCGGTGGCGAGCCGGCCGGTGACGTAGGGCTCTCCGCTCTCGGCGTCCTCGATCCGGAACCGTCCGTCGGCGGCGACCCGGCCGATGACCCGGCGGGCACCGGACGCGATGAGCGGGCGGTGGAAGAGGACGTCGCGGGCCCCGTGGAAGGGTTCGCCGCGCAGGGCGGCGCCCTCGCGCAGGAAATCGAACCAGGCCACGCCCGGGAGCATGAGCGTGCGGTACACGGCGTGCTGGGCGATGGGTGCCTCGGCCGGGCCGAAGACGCGGGCGTAGGTGTAGCCGGCCGCCCCCTCGTCCGACACCAGCTGCGCGGGCGTCCCGGGTTCGGCGGAGCGCAGGGGCTCGGCCAGGTTCAGGGCCCGGCCGCGCGGTTGGGCGTGGGGCAGCAGCCGCTTGGTCCACGCCGTGCCGGTGGCCTGCCGGGCCGCCTCCCAGTCGATGTCCCGGCCCGCTCGGAAGAGCTCCGCGGCGATCGTGGCGAGTACCAGGTCGACCTCCCGTTCGTCGCGGGCCCCGGCCAGCCGTTCGACGAGGTCGTGGCCGGCGGGGCCGCCGCCCCGGGTGTCGTGGGACGGGTCGGCGGCTCCTCGCAGGACGTCGGCCAGGGCCCGCTCCAACGGAACGCGGCCCCAGGTGAAGTCCCCGACCGCCTCCCAGCCCGGAGGCAGGTCCAGGGCCTCCTCGGGCACTCCGCGCTCGCGCAGGGTGATCGCGAGGGCGACCGCGGACAGGATCCGCAGCAGTTCGCCGGAGAACTCGGCCGGCGGGGTGCCGGTGGCCGCCTCGAACAGGCCGACGACCTCGTGTACGGCCGGCGTGGAACGGTCGAGGGCGAACAGCCACGCGGGCGGGGCCGCGGCGGCCTCCGGCCGTATCGAGACGACGGTGTGGGGAGGGCCGACGTGGGCGGGTGGGGCGGCGGGCGTCAGGAGCCATGCGCGCAGAGCTGCGGCGAGTTGATCCGCGTCCGCTCCGACGACGGCCGTCCGCTGCGCGCGGTGCGCTCGTGCCAGCCGGGCCGTGGCGCACGCGTCGCCGACAGCGCCGGGCTCGTCCACCAGTGACGGCAGGAACTCCAGCCACTGCGCGACCAGTTCGCGCAGTGCGTACGGACTGTCAGCGGACAGCGGCAGCACGTGGACCGGCTGGTTCAGCAGGTCGGTCACCGGCGGTCCGGCGGGGGCTCCGGCCGGGCGGGGGACGGCCTCGACCACGACGTGGGCGTTGGTGCCGCCGAATCCGAATCCGCTCACGGCGGCCCGGCGCACGGGCGCGCCCGGCCACGGGTGGGCGGTGTCGGGCAGGTGGAAGGGGCTGTCGGCGAGGTTGAGGCGCGGGTTGGGCGAGTCCACCGCCACGGCCGGGACGGTGCCCTCGCGGAGCGCGAGGATGATCTTGGCGAGTCCGGCGAGGCCCGATGCCGAGTGCAGGTGGCCGATCCGGCGCTTGATCGAGCCGAGCGCGACGGAGTTCCGCGGGACACCGTGCCGGGCGAACACCTCGGTGAGCGCCCGCACTTCGATCGGGTCGCCGATGGCGGTGCCGGTGCCGTGCGCCTCCACGTACTGGACGGTGGCCGGGTCGATCGTCCGGTAGGCCTTGCCCAGCAGATCGATCTGGGCCTCCAGGCTGGGTGTGGTGACGCCCATGGTGCGCCCGTCGTTGTTGACCGCGACCCCGCTGATCGCTCCGAGGATCACGTCGCCGTCGGCCAGCGCCGCCGGCATCGGCTTCAGCACCAGGGCGGCGGCTCCCTCCCCGGGCACATAGCCGTTGGCCCTGCTGTCGAAGGTGTGGCACAGCCCGTCCGGGGAGAGCGCCCCGGTACGGGAGAGGAGGACGAACGTCAGCGGGTCGATGAGCAGGTCCACCGCGCCGACCAGGGCGAGTTCGCAGGTCCCGGCCGCCAGGCTCTGGCAGGCGAGCCAGACCGCCGACAGCGAGGACGAGCAGGCGGTGTCGACCACCAGGCTCGGGCCCGCCAGGTCGAAGCGGTCGGACAGCCAGGCCGCGGTGAAGTTCTGCGACCGCCCCCACAGGGCGGCGGGCCCGGGCTCGCCGGCGGAGCCCGGCGTACCGGGCGGAACCAGCCCCCGGCCCCGGTCGAATCCGTACCCGTTCATGCGCGCGCCGACGAACACGCCCGCGTCGAGCCTGCGGCGCACCCCCAGGTAGCCGGCGTCTTCCAGGGCACGGGCGCCGACCTCCAGCATCACCCGCTGCTGGGGGTCGAGGAACACGGCGTCGTCGGCCGTCAAGCCGAACGCCTCGTGGTCGAAGGAGAACGGGTCCACCAGGAACGCGCCGCGGTGGTGCGTTCCCTGGTGGGTTCCCTCGCCCCGGTACAGTTCGCGGGCCCACCGGCTCGGCGGGACCTCGCCGACCTCGACCCCGTCGCGGCCGAGGAGGGCCGCCAGGTCGACGGCGTCCTCGGCGCCCGGGAGCCGTACCGCGAGGCCGATGACGGCGATGCGGGTGTCGAGCTCGCTCACGGTTGTCCTTTCGTTCGACCCGCCGGTCCCGCCCTGCCCGGTCATCGCTGCCCGTCCCGCTGGAGCAGCGGGCGCAGCAGGGCGCTCAGGGCGGACGCGGACGGGTCGTCGTGGTCGGGGGTGGGCGGGTCGTCCCGGTCGGGGGTGGGCGGCCGACTGGCGGCCGGCGCCTCGTGGGCGGCCAGCCCGGCCGCGATGTCGTCGGCCGTGCGTGCCCGCATCAGCAGCGACGGGTCGACGGTCAGGCCGCTGCGTTGTTCGAGCACCGTGGTCAGCTCGGCGATCATCAGGGAGTCCAGGCCCAGCCCGGGCAGCGGGCGCTCCCCGGGGTCCTCGCCCAGTACGTGCACGAAGGCGTCACGGACCCGGGCCCGCATGCCCGCGCGGTCGTGACCGGCGCGTGTCGGTGCGGGAACGACGACGGCCTCGGGTCGTGCCCGCGGCGGCGTGGGCGTGGCGACGGAGTCGAAGGGCTCGGACTCGACGGGCTCCACGGGCTCCGCCGGGGCGGTGGCGGTGCTTCCCGGGAAGATCACGGCGCCGCCCGTCCGCAGGTGGTCGACGAAGGCGTCCAGTGCCTGCTCGGCGCCGATCGAGTGGGCGGCGGAGAAGGACGCGTCCGCTTTCATGCCGATGCCCGTCCAGTTGGGCCAGGCGTGCGCGGTGACGATCGTGACGGCGTCGTTCTCCTTTTCGGCGAGGGCCAGTTGGTAGGCGTTGGCGAGGCTGTAGTCGACCAGTCCCCGGCCGGCCGAGGCCTGCGTACCGGCGATCGAGGACACCAGGACGACGAAGTCGGCGCCCTCCTCCTTCGCCAGTCGTACGACGTTCAGCGAGCCGGGGACCTTGGGGGCGAGCACCTTCTCGGCATCGCTCCACGGCCGGCGGTGCATCGCCCCGAACGGATTGACCCCGCCTGAGGAGTGCACCACGCCGACCAGCCGGCCCCAGCGCCGCCCCAACAGCCCGGCGACCGCGGCGAGCGCCTCGGGGTCGGACACGTCGCAGGACACGTAGTCGACGTCGGCGCGCGCGGCCAGGTCCCGCAGGGCCTCGGAGCGCGCGGGATCGAGGGCCGACCGGCCGATGATGCCGATGCGCTTGGCCCCCCGATCGATCAGCCGCCCGGTCAGGCGCAGTCCCACCGCGCCCAGCCCTCCGGTGACCAGGCAGTACCCGTCGGGGGGCAGGGCGTACGGCGCGCCGGGCACCGTCGGCACGGAGTGCGGCGTGTACCGGACGCCCCGTCGGTGGGCGGCGACGACGGTGTCTCCGCCGGCATCCGTCTCGGCCTGAGTCCGGGGCTCGGTTTCGCTGTCCGTCACGGCCGTCAGGGCGCCGTACTCGGCTGCCAGGCGGCCGGCGAGTGTCTCGGCCGGTTCGGCGGGGTCCAGGTGCACGACCGCGGTGGGCCTGCGGCCTTCGGCTCCGGCAGACCGTACGGCCATGGCCATGGCAGCCCGCTCGGGGCGCAGGCTGCCGCGTTCTTCGGGATGCACGGCGGCGGCGTGGAAGTCCGCCCACAGCATTGCCCCGCGCGCGGGCAGGCTCGCCACGATGTTGCTCAACTCTGCCCAGAAAGTGGCGAGTTCGTCGATTCCGCCGCTTCGGCTGTCCTGGGTGCCGATCACGATGGCCCCGTCCGCCCGGCGGCCGGGCTCGACCACGGTCACGCCCCGCCTCCGGAGCGCCGTCGTCAGCGCGCGCCCGAGCTCGGGGTCGGCCGTGACCAGGCGTACCGCGCCCGAGCCCGGGGCGGGGGCCGAGCCGTGAGCGGGGGTGGGGGTGGGGGTGGGGGGCAACTCCCGTACGCGCCAGTCGACGCGCACCGCCTCGACCCCCGTCGGCAGCGGGCCGGACGCGGCGAGCGACGGGCCGGTGGTGTGCCAGTACGCACCCCGTGCGAACGGATAGGTGGGGAGGTCCGTCACGCGGGCACCAACGGCGGAGAGAGCGGGCCAGTCGATGTGCGCGTAGCCGACCCCGGTCAACTCGGCGGCGCCGACGGATCCGTGCGGTCCCGCGGTCGACCCGGCGCGGAGCGCCGCCGCTTCGGCGGTCAGGTCGATGTCGACGCGGGCGGGGCGCATGCGGCCGGCGGCGACGGAGCGCAGCGCGGTGGCGAGTTCGGCGGCCGTTCGCCCGTGGACGGCGGTCTGGAACTCCAGCGGGGAGCGGCCGGTGTTGGCGGTGTGGCAGAGGTCGGCGGTCTCCCAGGTGTCGCGTACCACGTCGAACCGGTCGGCGTACGCGCCCGCCAGTGACCGCAGCGCCGACTCGTCAGCCCCACTCACCCGCACGACGAACGAATCCTGAACCGGCACCTCACGCGTCAGTGGGACGGGAGGCTCCTCGACGATGACGTGGGCGTTCACGCCACCCATGCCGAACGCACTCACCGCGGCCCGACGAGGCTCACCGTCCCGCGGCCACTCCACCGCACGGTCGGCCAGATAGAACGGCGTCTCCTCGAACCGGATGTGGTCGTTGGGCCGCACCACGTGCAGTGACGGTGGAACCATCCCGTGCTCCATCGCCAGAAGCACCTTCACCAACCCCGCCAAACCCGCCGCCGGCTCCAGATGGCCGACGTTCCCCTTCAGGGAGCCGATCGCACAGAACTGCGACCTGTCCGTGACTCCACGCCACGCACGGGTCAAACCCTCCACCTCGATCGGATCACCCAGACCCGTCCCCGTCCCGTGCGCCTCCACCAGACCGATCGAGTCCACCGACACCCGCGCGTCCCGCAACGCCGCGGAGATCACTTCCTGTTGCGCCGCACTGCTCGGAACCGTCAACCCACTCGTACGACCACCGTGATTGACCGCACTGCCCTTGATGACACCCCGGATCCGGTCACCGTCCCGCAAAGCGGCCCGGAGCGGCTTCACCACCACCGTCACCACACCCTCACCCGGCACGAACCCGTCCGCCCCCGCATCGAACGGCCGGGAGGCACCCGAAGGCGACAGGGCTCGCAGGTTTCGCATCGCGACGTAGTGCAGCGGGGACATGCCGACGCGAACACCGGCCACGATCGCCTGGTCGCACTCGCCGTCACGGATGCTGCGCACCGCCGTGTGCAGGGCGACCAGCGAAGACGAACACAACGTGTCGATCGTCATGCTCGGCCCGTGCAGATCCAGGAAGTAACTCACCCGGTTCGCGAGGAACGCGTTGTGGTTGCCGAGACCGCTGGGGGCGTCCAGCTCCGGCTCGATGTTGTAGTCCTTGTAGTGCTGGTAACTGGCGCCCACGAACACGCCGGTGGAGGAGGCCAGTTGCCTGGGCGGCAGGCCGGCCGACTCCAGTGCCTCCCAGGCGGTACGGAGCAGCCAGCGGACCTGCGGGTCGAGGACCTCCGCCTGTTTGGGGAAGAAGTCGAAGAACCGGGCGTCGAACTCCTCCACGTTGTCGAGGAATCCGCCCATGTCGGGCTCGTGACCATCCGCGTACCGTCCCCAGCGGTGGGCCGGCGCCGGGTGGATCTCCTCGCCGGCGCCGGCCAGGAGGGACCAGAGCCGCTCCGGGTCCGAGGCACCGGGGAGCGCCAGGGCCAGGCCGATGACGGCCATGTCCTCGGCAGCCGCCGTGTCTTCGAGGACTGCCGGACCGACGGTGGCCGAGGCCGCGCCGGGGACCGCCGCCTCGGGGACCGCTGCCTCGGGGGCCGCCGCCTCGGGGCCCTCGACCGGGGCCGGGGCCGGGTCTGTGTCCGGGTCTGTGGTGAACGCTCCGTCGGCCGCCAGTTCGGCGACGTGCGCGGCGAGGGTACGGCAGTCCGCGGCGTCCAGGACGTCCGTCGGGCTGAGTTGTACCCCGTACTCCGTCTCGATGTCGGCCGCGATGGCCGTCGCCAGCATGGAGTCGAGGCCCGCGGCGGACAGTGAGGTGGTCGCGGTGACACCCGGGTCGCGCAGGACGTCGCGTACCACCGTGACGATCGCCGCCTCCGATGCCGCGGCGTGCGGCGTGCGGTGGGCGGGGCGAGAGGGCGGTGCGTCGTCGGCGGCCACCGTCCGGTACTCGACTTCGTCGAGCCGGGCCAACACCCGGCCGTCGGCGGCGAAGAGCGTCGCGTCGCCGCGTCGCGTGCCGTCGCTCGCGGGCTCGGCGCCTTCGAGCAACACGAACACCGTCCGCGCCGGATCCGCCCAGCGGGTCGCCCGGCCGATGGAGACCGGCAGATAGGTGGCCGACGGGGCGGCGGGGTCCGCGAGCGTGAGCACGGCCATGGCCTGAAGGGCGGCGTCGATCGCGACCGTCTGCGCCTCCAGGGGGCTGTCGGCGGGAACGTCGATGCGTACGAGCACGCGGCCCGGCTCGTAGTGCACCTCGGCGATGGAGCGGAGCGGGGCGGTGAGTTCCATGCCCTTCGCCGCGAACCAGGCGTAGAGGCCGTCCGGTTGCAGGGTCCGGCCGAGGCCGGCCCGCAGTGCGTCCAGGTCGACGGCGGCGGGCTCCTGGCCGGCCGGGGTGTCGGTGGTGGTGAGTCGGGCGATGACCCGGTCGGCGTGACGGAAGGCGGCCGGTCCGTTGCGGGTGGGGTCGTCCAGGTCACTGGTGAGGGAGTGGGTTCCGGTTCCCCGGCCCGTGAAGACGATCCGGCGCAGGACCTCGCCCGAGCGCAGCCCGAGGGCCACGGGGAGCGCCCCGGGCACGGTGTCCTCGCCCAGCACCCGGTGGGCGGGCGCGAGCCGCCGTAGGGCAGCGGCCACGTCCTGTGCGGCAGGGCCGGCCGGTGGTGCGGGCGGGGACGTCACCGCGGTGTCGGTCGGCGTCCCGAACGGGTAGGGAGGCAGGGCGCGGTGGCGTGCCGGCGGGCCCGGGTACACCGCGGCCCAGTCGACGGTGCCGCCGGCGACGTAGCGCAGGGCGGGCCCGCCGAGCCCGGTCGAGGCGCTCTCCACCAGAGTGTCGCCGCGTACGACGGTGCCGGGTGCCCGGTCCGCCAGGTGCAGCGCCGTGGCCAAGGCGGTGCTCAGTTCGTCGGCCGTGTTCCCCAGGACGGCGACCCGGTGGGCCCGGTGGTCGCGTCCGATGGCACTGGAGCGGCACAGGGCGCGCAGGTCGTCCGCGGTCCCCCGCGCCAGCAGCGGGCGGACGTCCGCCATGCGCCGGAGCAGGGCCTGCGGGGTGTGGGCGGAGAGGACGAGCAGATGCTCGTCCCGTTCGGTGGCGGCCTCGGGGGCATCGTGGCCGGACTGCCCGTACCCGGGCTCCCCGATGTACTCCTCCACGACGATGTGCGCGTTGGTGCCGCCCATGCCGAAGGAGCTGATCCCCGCCCGGCGCGGACCGTCCGAGGTCCATGGCTGCGGCTCGACCGGGATCACGAACGGTCCGGTGGACAGGTCGAGGTGGCTGCTGGGGGTCTCGTGGCCGGCGACGGGCGGTATCTCCCGGTGTCGCAGGGACAGCAGCACCTTCAGCAGGCCGGCGAGTCCGGCCGCGGGCTCCAGGTGTCCGATGTTTCCCTTCACCGTCCCGATGTGGCACGGGCCGGTGCGGTCCGGATCGCCACCGAACACCTCGGTCAGCGCGGCGATCTCGATCGGGTCGCCGAGCCGGGTCGCGGTGCCGTGCGTCTCGATCAGGGAGACGTCCGCGGGGGCCAGTCCGGCGTCGGCGAGCGCGGCCCGGACGACCGCGGCCTGGGCCTCGCTGCGGGGCACCGGCAGGGCGCTGCCGCGGCCCCCGTGGTTGACGGCCGTACCGCGGATGACGCCCCAGATCCGGTCGCCGTCCCGTTCCGCGTCCGCGAGCGGCTTCAGCATCACGGCCAACGCGCCCTCGCCGGGCAGGAATCCGTCCGCCCGCTCGTCGAAGGGCCTCGGCAGGGTCTCGGACAGCGCGCCGAGCCGGCTCAGGCTGCGGTAGTACCAAGGAGTCAGGCCGACCTGGCAGGCCGCCACGATGGCGGCGCCGCAGTGCCCCGCACGCAGTGCGGCGACCGCTTGCTGGATGGCGACGAGCGAGGACGAGCAAAGGGTGTCGACGGTCTGCGACGGGCCGGTGAGGTCCAGGGCGTACGAGATCCGGTTGGCCAGTACCGCGTTCATGGAGCCGAGCGCGGTGTGCGGTCCGACGGTCTCCAGACCCTGCGTGTCACGGTGGTGGGTGTAGGTGGCGCCGACGAAGACGCCGATGTCGCGGCGGTCGGCGAGAGCGCTGTCGTCCCGCACCGTCCAGGCGTGTTCCAGCAGCAGCTTCTGTTGTACGTCCATCTCCTCGGCCTCGCGTACGGAGATGCCGAAGAAGCTCGGATCGAAGCGGTCGATGCCCGAGACGAACGCACCGGTGCGGCAGTAGGTGCCCGTCATGCGGGGGCCGCGCGGCTCGAAGTGGGTGTCGATGTCCCAGCGTTCCGCCGGGACCTCGGTGAACGCGTTGCCGCCGGAGCGGAGCAGGTCCCACAGCTCCACCGCGCCGCCGGCGGCGCCCGGCAGGTCACCGGAGACGGCGACGATCGCCACGTCCGCGTCACGGCCGTCGGCCCGCGTGCGGCGTCGCGGTGTCGGGAGCGGGCGGTCGGGGCCGGATGCCGGGAGCGGCTCGCCGGGGCGGGTGGGCAAGAAGGGCCGTACCAGGTCGGCCGGCTCGGAAAGCCCGACCCGCTGGGAGGGCTCGGCCGGCTGGGAGGGCTCGACGGACCCGACCGGCTCGGGGGGTTCCGGCGCGGCCACCGCGGTGGCGGCGCCGTAGCGGTCGGTCAGGGCCTGCACCAGCTCGGCGAACTCGCCGTACTCCAGGAAGAGCGTCGCCGGGAGGTGTATGCCCCACCTGCGGGACAGTTCCTCCGACAGCTCGACGCTCATGATCGAACTCATGCCGTAGTCCGACAGGGGGGTGTCGCGGTCGAAGGAGGCGACACCGAGCCGCTCGGCGAGGAACCGCTCCAGGCCGTCGGCGACGTGTTCCCCGGCGCCCACGCCCGACCCGCCGGCCCCGGCCGTCCCACCGGCCGTGTTCGGTACGCCGGTGCGCGCCTCGGCCCGTACGACGGAGGGAGCTTCGACTTCGGCTTCGGCTTCCGCGGCCTCCGGCTCGATGACCTCGGCGCCGGCGTCCGGGTGGGCGACGACGACCTGGCGGGGGTCTTCCCGCGACCCCAGTACCGCGATGAGGGCGTCCAGACCCTCCGCGGTGCCGAGCGGCCGGACACCGCGCCGCCGCAACTGCTCGGCGACGGCCGTACCCATGCCCACCTCACCCCACAGGCCCCAGTCGATGCTCAGCCACGGCGAGCCGTGTGCCTGCGCGAAGGCGTCGAGGTAGGCGTTGGCCGCGGCGTACCCGGCCTGCCCGAGGTTGCCGAACGTGCCGGAGACCGACGCGAACAACACGGCGAAGTCCAGGTCCTGCCCGGCCACCGCGGTCGCCAGCTCGCGGACCCCGTCGACCTTGGGCCGCATCACCGCGGCGATGTCCTCGGCGGTGGCGCTGCGGATCAGGCCGTCCTTGAGCGTGCCGGCGGCGTGAACCACGCCGTGCAGCACGCCGTACTCGGCGCGGGCCCGCTGCACCACGGCCGCCAGGGCGCCGGGGGTGGTGACGTCCGCGCTGTAGGAGACGACCTCGCAGCCGTGTGCGCGGATCGCGGCCGTCCGCTGCCGGTCGAGGGCCGCCGCGCCGGAGCGGCTGACCAACGCGACGACGCCGGCGCCGTCCCGTGCGAACCTGTCGGCGACCTCCAGGCCCAGACCGCCGTGCCCGCCGAGGATGAGGTAGCGGCCGCCCTGCCTGACCGGCCCCGGGCGTGAGCGGGGCGCGGCGTGCGCGGAACGGTCGCGAACGCGGACGGGTACCCGGCGGACACCCTGCCGGTAGCCGGTCTCGGTCGGGCCGTCGCTGTCGCCGAGTTCCGCGAGGAGCGCCTGGAGGGCGTCGTCGGAGGACCGGTCGATGTCGACGAGGCGGGGGCGCAGGCCCGAGTACTCGATGGCGGCGGTACGGAGGAAGCCCCACAGGGCGGCGCGCGCGGGAACCGGCCGGTCTCCGTCCGCGACTGCTTGCCCGTCCCGGGTCACGACGAGGAAGCGGCCCTTGCGCTGCCGCTCGCCGAGGGTCCGCAGGGCGGCCAGACAGCCGTAGAGGCCGAGGCGGAGTTCCGTCTCCTCCCCCTGGGCGCCGTCGGACACCTCGCCGGCGTTCCACAGGTGCACCACACCGGCGATCGGGTCCCCGACCTCGTCCCAGAGCCGCCGGAACGCCTCCTCGTCCGGCTGCGCGAGCATCCGCAGGTCACGGTCACCGTCGCCGTCTCCGGCCCGTTCCTGTGCGTGTTCGTGCGCCCGCGGTCCGGACGGGCCGATGCCGACCTCCACCACGCGGGCGCCGTCGGCCCGAAGCCGTCCGGCGGCGCGTGCTCCGAGGCCGTCCGTGCCGGCGTCGTGCAGCACCACCCAGGTACCGGTCACCGGCTCGGTCCGGGCGGCTTTCGCTGGTGCGGAACGCCACACGATCCGGCTGATGGGCAGCGCGGCCGGTCGTGCCGGGGCCGAGGCGGCGGCCGTTCGCGAGACGGCGGCCGTTCGCCGCATGCGGAGCCCCTCGAACTCCGCGGCGACCTCGTGGGAGGGCCCCAGCAGAGTCGCGTCGGCGGTCGCGTACGCGCCGTCGACGCCGGTGCGGCGCACCAGGACGGTGGCACCGGTCGACAGCGCCGAGAGGTCGGTGAGGACCCGGAACCGGGCGATGCCGATCGGCAGCATGGGGTGGGGGCCGTCGGCTCCCGTGAGGTCCTGGAGCGCGCAGCTCACGACCTGGAACACCCCGTCCACCAGGAGCGGATGCGCGTACCAGGGCACGGGTTCGGCGTCGGACCTCAGCGTCGCCCCGGCCACGCCGTCGTCTCCGACGGAGAGGTCCCGGACGGTGCGGAAGTCCGGCCCGTACTGGAGGCCCTCGCGTGCCCAGCTGTCGTACAGCCGGTCCGGGTCGATGGTCCGTGCGCCGGTGATCCGCGGTCCGGGAACGGTGTCGGCGGTGGGGGCCGGGACGTCGCCCGGGAGCAGCAGCCGACCGGTGCCGCTGGACAGCGGCTTGCGTTCGCCGGCCACGACCGTGCTCAGTTCGAAGCGGATCGGCGGCCCGAAGGACACGTCGAGGCGGACGGGAGCCGTCGCGTCGTCGCTGATGGTGAGGGGTCGCAGGAACGTCACGTCGGTGAGTTCCAGCGGAGTGAACGGCCTGCGTCGGGCGACTCCCACCATCGCCATCTCAAGCTGCACCGCGGCGGGCAGCAGCCCGGCGCCGGCGGAGCGGTGTTGGGCGATGAAGGGCTCCTGGCCCGTGAACGTCTTCTCGTAGGTCTCGTCCGGGTACGTCACTGTCCCTCGCTCCGGTGCTCGTAGTGACGGTCGAACAGCGGGTGGCCGACGGTGCTCGTCGCGGCGCCGCTGCGGCGTGCGGCGGGCACGATCAACTCCTGCCGGTTGAAGGGGTAGGTGGGAAGGGTGATCGTCCGTTGCCCCTTCCCGGCATGAACCCCCGACCAGTCCAGATCCGCCGACGTCGCGTTCACATACGCCGCCAACGCCCCATGCACCTCGACCTGATCCACCCGATCCCGCCGCAACGTGCTCAACCACACCGGCTGCGCACCACCCCACGAAGCACGAGCCAACGACGTCAACTGCGGATGCGAACCAACCTCCCACACCACCCCCGCACCCAACCCCGACACCGTCGCCACCGCCTCACCAAAACGAACCGGCTCACGAATCGCCCGACCCCAATACCCCGGATCCACCACCGAACCCGCCGAATGCCAACCACCCGACACCGACGACACAAACCCGATCACCGGAGCCGACAACCCCACACCCGCCACCGCCTCCACAAAAGGCCCCACCGCACCCTCCATCAGAACCGAATGAAACGCATGACTCACCACCAACGGAGAAGTCCGCAAACCCGACCCCGAACAGAACGCCGCCACCAAATCCGCCGGCCCCGAAACCGTCACCACCCGCGGCCCATTGAAAGCCGCCACCTCCACCCCCGGAAACCCAACCAAAGCCTCCACCACAACCCCCACATCCCCATGCACCACAGCCATCGCACCCCGACCCGGCTGCCCCTCCATCAACTCCCCACGCAACACCGTCAACCGCAACAGATCCGCCAACCCCAACACACCCGAAGCCCACGCAGCCGTCAACTCACCCAGACTGTGACCCACCACCGCATCCGCACGAACCCCCACCGACTCCAACCAACGCACCAACCCCACCTGCACCGAAACAATCCCCACCTGCGCATACCGCGTCCGATCCAACCCCCCACCCACACCACCGAACAACACATCCAACAAAGGCACATCCAAATGCCCCACCAACAACTCCGCACACTCATCCAACGCAGCCCGAAACACCGGCTCCGTCACATACAAACCCCGCCCCATACCCACATACTGCGAACCCTGACCCGTGAACATGAACACATTCGGAACCGCAACACCCCCCTTACGAGAAACAGCGGCCCGACCCCCCACCACATCCCGCAAACCAGCCACCACCGCACCCGAATCAACACCAGCCACCACCGCACGAAAACGATGCCCCGCACGACCCACATTCGCCGAGAAAGCGAAATCCCCCAACACCTCAGCAGAAGCACCCACCAACTCACCCGCATACACACCCGCCAACGACCGCAACGCCGACTCATCAGCCCCACTCACCCGCACGACGAACGAATCCTGCGACAACACCTCACGCCCAGGAATCACAGGGGGCTCTTCGACGATCACATGGGCATTCACGCCACCCATTCCGAAGGCACTCACCGCCGCCCGACGAGGCTCACCATTGCGCGGCCACTCCACCGCCCGGTCCGCCAGATAGAACGGCGTCTCCTCGAAGCGAATGTGATCATTCGGCCGCACCACATGCAACGACGGCGGAACCATCCCGTGCTCCATCGCAAGAAGCACCTTCACCAGGCCCGCGAGCCCCGCCGCCGGCTCCAGATGACCCACGTTCCCCTTCAGGGAGCCGATCGCGCAGAACTGCGACCTGTCCGTCACCCCACGCCACGCACGCGTCAGACCCTCCACCTCGATCGGATCACCCAGACCCGTCCCCGTCCCGTGCGCCTCCACCAGACCGATCGAATCCACCGACACCCCCGCGTCCCGCAACGCCGCGGAGATCACTTCCTGTTGCGCCGCACTGCTCGGAACCGTCAACCCACTCGTACGACCACCGTGGTTGACCGCACTGCCCTTGATGACACCCCGGATCCGGTCACCGTCCCGCAAAGCGGCCCGGAGCGGCTTCACCACCACCGTCACCACACCCTCACCCGGCACGAACCCGTCCGCCCCCGCATCGAACGGCCGTAGGGCGTTGGACGGGGAGAACGAGCGCAGGCGCGAGCCCAGTTGGAAGTACTGGGGTGACATGGCCAGGTGTACGCCGGCCACGACGGCCTGGTCGCACTCGCCGTCGCGGATGCTGCGCACCGCCGTGTGCAGGGCGACCAGCGAAGACGAACACAACGTGTCGATCGTCATGCTCGGCCCGTGCAGATCCAGGAAGTAACTCACCCGGTTCGCGAGGATCGCGTTGTGGTTGCCCAGGCCCGCTGCCGTCTGGACGACGTCCCCGACGACCGTGTCGCGGTAGTGCTGGTAACTGGCGCCCACGAACACGCCGGTGGAGCGTTGGGGTTTCCCGGCCAGGCCGGCGTCCTCCAGGGCCCGCCAGGCGGACTGGACGAGATGGCGCTGTTGGGGGTCGATCCATGCCGCCTCCGCCGGTGACAACCGGAAGAACCCGGGGTCGAACTCGGCCAGCCCTTGGACGAAGCCCGCGCGCCGGAGGTAGACGGTCCCGGGTTCGCCGTCGGTCCCGTAGTACGCGTCGATGTCCCAACGGGACTCCGGCACCTCGGTCAGGCAGTCCTCGCCGTCCACCAGGACCCGCCACAACTCCTCGGTGCTCTCGGCGTTCGGGAACACCCCGTCGAAACCGATGACGGCGATGTCGTGCCGGTCCGCGTCATCGGTTACCGGGGCCCCCGGATGCTGCCCGTCCGCCGCTGCCAGAGCCTGGATCGGCTGCACGACCGGGACCGGGACCGGGGCCGGGGCCGGGACGGGCTCCGCGCGCTCCTCGTGGACGGGCGCCCGCGGAGCATCGCCCGCGCCGGGGGCGCTCCCGTCTGCGGGGGCCGCGGTGACTCCGTACTCGTCCCTCAGTTCGGCGGCCAGCCTGTCGACCGTGCCGACCTCCAGGACCAGTGTGACGGGGATGTCCACGCCCAGCTTGGCGCGGATGTCCTGGGCCAGCGATACCGCGAGCATCGAGTCGAGCCCCTGCTCCTGGAGCGGGCGGTCCGTTTCCAGTGTGTCGACGTCCAACTCAAGGGCGGCCGCCACCCACCGGGCCAGCGTCGCGTCGAGACCGCCGGCCGTCGGTCGGTCGGGGGCAGGCCCGGGACGGTGGCCGTTGGAGACCGCGGTGGAGACCGCACCCGGGTTGCGCGCCGGGACCGGTGCGGGACGGTGCCCGTCCCGCGCGTCGCCTCCCGCGCCTCCCTGCGACGGTGCCGGGGACAGCCGCTTCCAGGTGATCCCGCGGGCCTCCAGTACGGGTTCGTCGCCGTCGAGGACCACCAGGCTCGCGGTCAGCAGACCGGAGTCCGGCCCGCTGTCCCGGTCGCGCCGGGCGTACACCCTGGCGGTGTCGGGAAGCCGGCCGAGGACGGTGAGCCGTTCGACGGTGAACGGAACGTACAGTCCCTGCGCACCACACGCGGCGAGCGCGACCTGGAACGCTCCGTCCAGGAGCCGGGCGTCCACGGCGCCGGTGGGCCGCCCGACGCCGCGCAGCACACCGGTGGCCTGCCCGGGTGCCACGGAGAGCGAGGTCACGGTGCGAAAGCCCGCCCCGTAGCCGAGCCCGGCGCGTTCGAAGGCCTCGTACATCGCGCCGAGCGCGACGGGGGTGAAGCCGTCGGCACTGGGCGGGGCGGTGAGCAACGACTGTTCGGGCGCGGTCACCTCGGTGTTGGCGACCAGTGCTCCGGTGCCGTCGCGAAAGGCGATCGTGTCGTTGTCCCGCTCGGCGGTGAGGGTCGCGGGGGTCTCGACGGCCGCCCGGAAGGTGAGGTCCCGCAGACCGAACCGATCGCGTCCGAGCAGTTCGGCGATCTTGCCGGGATAGCAGGCGCCGGGCAGTGTCGGCTTGCCGAGGACCACGTGCTCGGCGGCTTCCGGATGCTCCGTCCAGGTGTTCCTCGTACGGCCGGGCACGGCGTCCCGCACGGTCACATTCGGCACGACGGCGTTCGGCTGCTCGGCGGCGTTCGGGACGGCGGCGTTCGGGACGGCGGCGTTCGGCTGCTCGGCGGGCTCCAGCCACAGGTACTTCTCGGCGTGCGGCCGGGTCGGGAAGCGCACGCCGGCCAGGCGTAGCGGTCCGGCGGGCAGGTCGGCGCCGTCGACGAACGCGCGGGCGGCCGCGTCGAGCGCCGGACGGCTCGCTCCGGCGTCGAGGGACTCGTCGTGGGTGCGCGCCGCCCGGGAGGCCACTCCCACGTGGAGGGAGCGGGTGTCGGCGACGCCGGCCAGGAACAGCCGGACCTTGTCCTCCAACTGCTCCACGCTGTCCGCCACGCAGGCCAGCCGGTGGGCTCCCGCCGGGCGCTGCCGGCTCGCCTCGCTCAGTGCGTCCAGGGACGGGCAGTAGGAGGAGCGGAGCATCAGCACCAGCCGGTGGGCCAGCGTGCGCAGCGCCTCGTCCGAGCCTGCGGAGAGGACCAGCAGCCGCGGGCCGGGCTCGTCGCGTTCCGGTGCGGTGGCGGGACCCGCTTCGACGACGACGTGGGCGTTCGCACCGCCGAAGCCGAAGCTGCTCACACCCGCGACGCGCGGGCCGCTCCCCCACGGTCGGGGCCGGTCGGCCACGAAGAGGGGCGAGCCGTCGAAGTCGAAGGACGTGTTGGGGGTGCTGAAGTTCAGCGACGGCGGGATGTGGCCCGCTTGGAGCGTCAGGATCGTCTTGATCAGTCCGGCGATGCCCGCGGCCGGCTCCAGGTGGCCGATGTTGGTTTTCACCGAGCCCACGGCGACGGGTCGCCGACCGGCCGGGCCGCCCAGGACCGCGTGCAGGGCTTCGAGTTCGATGAGGTCGCCGAGCTGGGTGCCGGTGCCGTGCGCCTCGATGTAGCCGATGTCGGCGGCGGTGCGCCCGGAGCCGGCCAGCGCCTTGCGCAGTACGGCTTCCTGGGCCGGCCTGCTGGGGGCGGTGAGGAAGCCGGCGCTGCCGCCGGTGTGGTTGACGGCGGTGCCGCGGATCACGGCCAGGACGGGGTCGCCGTCGCGTTCCGCGTCGGCGAGCCGCTTGAGGATGACGGCGCCCGCGCCCTCTCCGCGTACGTAGCCGTCGGCGCCGTCGTCGAAGGCGCGGCACGTCCCTTGCGGGGACAGCATCCCGTTGCGGACGAAGGAGCGCGTCTTGGCCGGGGTGAGGACCAGGTTGGCGGCCCCGACCACGGCGGCGTCCACGTCGCCCGCCCGCAGGTGCATGGCCGCCTGGTGCAGGGCGACGAGGGAGGACGAGCAGGCCGTGTCGACGGCGAAGCTCGGTCCGGACCAGTCGAAGACGTGCGACAGCCGGTTGGCGAGCATGGACGGGGCGGTGCCCGTCGCCACGTGCGGGTCGTCGTGCCCGATGCTCCGCGCCACCAGCTCCGGGAAGTCGCTCGCTATGGCACCGACGAAGACGCCGGTGGCGGCGCCGAGGGAGGTGTGGTCGTGGCCTCCGCTCTCCAGGGCCTCCGCGGTCACGCTGAGCAGGATCCGCTGGAGGGGATCCATACGGCGGGCCTCGCGGTCGGTGAGTCCGAAGCGGGCGGCGTCGAAGTACTCGACACCGTCCACCCAGCCCATCCGTACGTCGTCGGCGCCGGTCTCGGACCACAGGTGGGCCCAGCCGCGCTTGCCGTCCGGGGCGTGTCCGACGCTGGACACCCCGTCGACGAGGTTCTGCCAGAACTCGTCCGGGGTGGCGGCTCCGGGGAACCGGCACGCCATGCCGATGACGGCGAGGGCGCCGTCGGCGGCGGCCGGCCGAGTGGGCTCCGCGGGCGCGGACACCGCGGCCACGACGGGGGCCGGCCGCGCGGATGCGGTCGCCACCCGCTCGCTCGTGGCGGGTTCCGTCGCGAGGGGCTCGGGACGCGCCGACTCCGGGGCGGTCGTGACGGGGCCTTCGGTCTCCGGGCCGCCGAGCAGCGGTACCACTC
This sequence comes from Streptomyces sp. NBC_00513, assembly GCF_041431415.1. Taxonomy (GTDB): domain Bacteria; phylum Actinomycetota; class Actinomycetes; order Streptomycetales; family Streptomycetaceae; genus Streptomyces. Next base: position 7,035,239 of record NZ_CP107845.1, on the reverse strand, counting down.
CCTCCGCGCCCAGCAGCCGGGCCAGTTTCACCGGAGTACCGGAGGCGAAGATCGACGGGGCGGTGATGTCGGCACCCAGCTCACGGCTGAGCCGGACGGCGGCGGACGTGACGTTGACCGAGTCGCCGCCCAGGTCGAAGAAGTTGGCGTGCACGTCGAAGGAGGGAAGGTCCAGCGTGGCCGCGAACATCGCCGCGATCGAGTCGGCGAGCGCTTCCGTCGTCATCGGAGCCGCCGTCGGAGCCGTCGGAGCCGTCGTCGGAGTCGTCGACGGCTCCACGGATTCCAGGGACGGGAGCGGCTCCACGGGTTCCACCTGTGTTTCGGCGGAGCCGGCGGCGGTGGGGATGATGGTGTCGCGCGTCGGCAGCGGCAGCCGGGCGCGCGCCACCTTGCCGTTGTCGGTCAGCGGCATGGCGTCGAGGTTGACGTAGGCATCGGGCACCATGTAGCCGGGCAGGGCGGCGCCGACGAACGCGTCGAGCCGAGCCTTGACGGGCGTACCCTCGCCCACCAGGTAGGCGGTCAGCCTCGGTTCGCCCCTCCCCTCGAACCGCGCCGCGACGACAACGGCGGCGGTGATGCCGTCCGCCTTCTCCAACACCCGCTCGATCTCGGCGGGTTCGATGCGGTTGCCGCGCACCTTCACCTGGGCGTCGGTGCGGCCGAGCCACTCGATCGCGCCGTCGGTGTGCAGGCGTACCTCGTCGCCCGTCCGGTAGAGCCGTACGCCGGTCAGGGGGTGGAGGGTGAAGACGTCGTTCGTCAGGTCGGGCCTGCCGGCGTAGCCGCGGGCGAGTCCGGCGCCCGAGAGGTACAGCTCGCCCGTGGATCCGGCGGCGCACGGTTCCAACTGCCCGTCCAGGACGTGCAGTTCCGTGTGCGGCAGGGGTTCGCCGAGCGGGACGAAGGAGCCCACCGAGGTGACCGGGTGGCACGAGGTCCAGATCGTCGCCTCGGTCGGGCCGTACAGGTTCCACAGGGCGCGGGCCGCCGTATGCAGGCGCTCGGCGGTGGCGGGCGGCAGGGCCTCGCCCCCGGAGAGGACGGTCAGTCGCTCGGCGGGGGTCCAGCCGGTGCCCAGCAGCAGGCGCCACAGACTGGGCGTCGCCTGGGCCACGGTGACCTCGGCGGTGAGCTCGGCCAGACGGTAGGGATCTGCCGCGATCTCCCGCGAGGCCAGGACCACGGTCGCGCCGGACGTGAGCGGGAGGAAGAGTTCCAGCAGGGAGATGTCGAAGGCCACCGTGGTGTGCGCGAGCACGGAGTCGTCGGGCGACACCCCGAGGCGTTCGCCGATCCCGGTGAGGAAGTTGGCCAGCGCTCCGTGCTCGACCTCCACGCCCTTGGGGTTGCCGGTCGAGCCGCTGGTGAAGAGGAGGTAAGCGAGGTCGGAGGCGGTGACCTTCGGCGGCACGGCCTGTGCGGAACCGTCCGGCCCGGGTATGCGCCACGCCGGGCCCAGGGACGCGCCCAGGGCGTGGGTACGGTCGTCGGTGACAATGAGGTCGCACCGTGAGACCTCCACGTACCGTCGGAGCCGGTCCACGGGGTAGCCGGGGTCCAGGGGCAGGAAGGCCGCGCCGGCGCGCAGGATTCCGAGCAGCGCCGGGAGCAGCGCGACGTCCCGCTCCATCAGGACGGCCACCACCGAGCCGGACTCGATGCCCTCGTCGTGCAGGCGGGCGGCGACGGCGTCGGCCCAGGCGTCCAGCCCGGCGTAGTCCAGCGTGCGGACGCCGCTGCGGACGGCGGTGGCGCCGGGCCGGTCGGCCGCGACGGCGGCGAACAGGTCCAGGAGCGTCCCGGGCGCGGCGGGGGCGTCGGCGGTGTCGGGCAGGGCCTCGGTCGGTTGCGCGTGGTGCTCGTCGCTCCGTACGTCCGGGCCTCCTTCGGCGCGCGGAGCGGGGTTCGGCTCCTCGCCGTGGAGCAGGGCGGTCAGGACCCGGTCCTCGACCTCCTCGGTGAAGTCCAGCGCCGCGTCCGCGTCCATCGCGGTCTCGCGGACGAAGATCGTGGGCGGGCCGTCCTTCAGGCACAGCAGGGCGATCTCGGTGTGCGGTTCCGAGGACGCCTCCTCCCCCGCGCCGCGGTCCAACACCATGACGCGGGTGAAGCTCGGTTCGTCGGAGCCGAGCGGCCGCCCGGCCAGGCCGAGCCGGAGTTCGAGGTCGCCGGCGTAGCCCTGGTGGGCCGCGGCCTCGTCCAGCTTGTCCTGGAGGGAGCGGGTGGTGTCACCGTCGAAGCGCACGGGGAAGCGTGCGGCGGCGATGCCGTGGGTCCGCTCGGAGAGGTCCCGCGCGGCCGACGGCGACCAGGCGAAGTCGAAGACGTGCTCGCCGGTGCGCTCGGCGACGACGGTGAGGAAGGCGCGGACGACCGCGACGGCCTCCTCCCGCGAGGCGGGGGTGAAGGCCAGTTCGTGGCGGCTGTAGTGGGCCGCGGCGGCGGAGAAGTCGTCGGCGGGCAGCGGGGCGGGGCGCAGCCGCTCCAGCCGTGCGCGCCACCACGGCTCGTGGGGCCGCAGCGCCTTCTGGGCGGCGGCGATGTCCGCCAGGCGCTGCTCCGAGGCCGCCGGCAGTGGCGCCCCCGGGGTGATTCCGAGCCGCTGCGCGGCCGCCTGGCCGCTCAGCGCGCTCCCGTCGACGGCGGTCCAGTCGCTCAGCACGAGGTCGGCGTCCGGGGCCGCCAGGGTGATGGCGGACGTGGTCACCGACTGCACGGTGGTCCCGGTACGCGTGTCCTCGCGCGGGATCAGCCTGACCTGTCGGGTGAACACCGCACCCTGCTCGGTGACGAGGGTCGTCACCCCGAGCGGGTTCGGAAAGGAACCGTAGTCCAGGGCCTTGGAGAGCCGTTCGGCCTCGGCGGCCGAGGTGCCCGCGTGGATGATGCCGCCGGACGCCATGCGGTCGGACCGCCGGTAGAACCGCCGTTCGCGGTCGCCGGTGTCCAGCGGCTCGGGCAGGGTGCGGGCCACGACGTGCGGGACGAGGTCGGCGAAGAGCTCGATGCCCACCTCGGCCGTCTCGTACGTCAGGGACAGGGCGGTGGAGTGGTCGCGGATCGGGAACCAGCGCTCCAGCAGCACGCCGCCTGCGTCCACGGCCTCCGTCATCCGGTGCCAGGTGGCCGCGTGACGGGACGCGCCCTCGTACAGCGCCCAGGCGGGGACGTGACTGCCGGAGTAGCGGGGCAGCGGCCCGTCGTGGAAGTTGATCGCGGCGATGTTCGGCAGGTCGAGGACCGGGGCGGGCAGGATCCGGAAGTTGACCATGCTGAAGAGGTAGTCGAACGGGCGCGCCGAGAGGGTCCGCGCCAGGTCCGCGTGCGGGTCGAGTACCGGGATCCCCCGCGTGTCGGCCCATTCCGTCACGGCGGGGTCGTCGCTGAGGATGCCCTCGATCCGTACGCCGGAGTCGAGGAGTCGAGCGGCGCACTGGGTGAGTACCCTGGTGCCGCCGATGAGGTAGCAGTTGGCTGTCGTGCTCACTCTGCGGCCTTCCCGGACTCGGCGGTGTCCTCGCCGTGCGCGGCGGTGACCTCAACCTTGGGGGCGGTGCCCTCGCCGTGCGCGAGGGCGTCCGGGGCTTCGGCGCACTCGCGGGCGACCCAGGAGTCGATCTGGGAGACGACCTCCTCGTCGAGGGAGAGCTGGCCGGGCGTCCACAGCGGGTTCGACAGGCCGCGGTGCGTGCGCTCGCACATCTCCCAGTCCTCGTAGTTCGCCTTGTCCCACAGGGCGAACACGGCTTCGTGGGAGAAGTCGCTCTTGGCGGTCTCGGAGGGGTGGAAGAGCCAGAAGTGCCGGACGAAGCAGGTACCGGGACTCTCGGGCCAGACCCATTGCATCATCACGTAGTCGGCCGTGAACCCGAACAGGAGGTTGGGCAGGATGGTGATCCAATTGATCTTCAGCCGGTCCCCTTCGGGAACCTGCGGCATGGGCGTCCGGCCGCTGCGCCCCGTCATGGAGACGGAGTTGTAGCCGCCGCGGATGGACTGCCACGCCCCGACGATGTCGCCCTTGAGGTCGTAGGTGCCCGCGTCGTCGAAGTCGGTGATGCGGTGCAGGTCCTTGTGGGCGGTCGGGAAGTGCAGGCTCTCGTTGACGTTGTGGGCCACGAGCTTCCAGTTCGAGGCGACCGGGTAGTCCTTCGCCTCGACGCACTCCAGGTCGGCGAGCTCGTAGACCTTCGCGAACTCGCCGAACTCGCCGAGCGAGGCGTCGAGGTCGGGGGCGTCGTCGGAGAGTGCGATGAAGACGACACCGAACCGGACTTCGGTGCGCACCGGCAGCAGACCGTTCTTCTCCTTCTCGAAGAAGTGGTCCAGGTACGTGCCGTTGAGGCTCTTCAGCTTGCCGTTCCGGTCGTACACCCAGCAGTGGTAGAGGCACACCAGGCTCTGCCGCTTGCCCGTGGCCTCCTCGACGAGCTTGTACCCGCGGTGCCGGCAGTAGTTGTGGTAGGCCTGGATGCCGTCGTCCCCGTGGATGAGGAGGACGGAGCCGGTGCCGATGTTCAGGGTGCTGTAGGCACCCTTCTCCTTGAGGCGGGAGACGTGGTCCACCGGGAGCCAGCGCCGACCGTAGATGCGGGACATCTCCCGCCGGTACTGCTCCTCACCGGTGTAGAACTCGTGGGACCTGCCGATGCCGCCTGTCTCGAAGTACGGCCTTTCCTCGTCCTGGTCACTGATGAGATCGAACATGCTGGACGCACGCGTCATCTGCTGGGCTCCCTCAGAGGGTGAAGCGCATCGATTGCAGTGCCGAGATGCCATGGGCCCGGGGCCTGTGGGAAGGCCGCACCGAGCCTCGCCGGTGGCGGGACGGCAGGGTGACTGAACGCTGATGGGGAAAGAAGCGGCCGGGCCGGCAGGGCGCGGCGGGCTCGGTCGACGGGCACCCGGGCCCGGTCGGTGAGTGGTCGGGCTACTGCCCTGTGGTCTGACGGCTGCCGGGAAGGCTGCCGGGGTGTCGGACGACGGCCTCGGAGCTGCCCGCGGGCGAGCCCGCCGTCTTCCGGAGTGATCTACACGGCTGCCTGGGCGGGGGTGGCGCGAAGCACCGGCGCGAGCGCCCGGAACGGCACGCTCGACGCACGGCACTGGGCGTTCGTGTCCCGGTGGGACTCGATGGGGCGAGGGTCGTCAGCCGGCCGGATCGTAGATCCGTTCCTCCTGCGGCGTGCCGGCGGCGTCGTAGAGCTGCTCAAGGGCGTCCGGGGCGTAGACCTCGTAGTCCGGGACGACTCCGCCGATCAGGCCGAGCATCTTGTTGGTCCACTCCTGGGTCTGGCCCATCGCGGCCATCGTCGCCCGGAAGAACGGCGGCAGTTCGGTGAGTTCGCCGAGCGTCGTCGTGAAGTCGTAGACTCCGGCGCTCTCCTCGTCGCGCACCTTGTTGTACTCGGCGAGCGCCTCGTCCATCGACCGCTCGCCGGTCAGGCCCTGGTGGACGCGCTCGGCGAGGAGTTCGCCGTGCAGGAAGCCGTCGGTGATGCCCCACCCCGTGTAGGGGTCCTTGTGGTAGCCGGCGTCGCCGACGAGAGCCCAACCGGGGCCGTGGGCGCGGCGGTAGTAGTTGTCCGGGTAGCGCATGGGCCTGAAGTCCTCTTCGCGTCGGCCCTGGTCGCGCAGTTGCGCCCCCATTTCCGGGGACACGTCGTCGAACACGCCCTGGAAGCCGCCCTCGACGTCCTGACGGAACTCCTTGAGCTGGCGTCGCGTGCAGATGACGGCCAGCATGTTCACGCCGTCGTTCGTCGGCCAGGTGCCGAACCACTTCTCGTTGAAGCCGGTCTTGTGGTGCAGACCCCAGTCGTCGAGCCCGCTGTAGTACGAGTAGTAGATGAAGCCCGCCGCGGGGCGCACGTTGTACAGCTCCGCGCCCACCTTCTTGGCGACCGTCGAGTGGAAGCCGTCGGCCCCGATGACCACGGTGGCGCGGAACTCCCGCTCCGGCCCGTCCCCTTCGCGTCCGCGGATTCCGGTCACACGGCCGTCGGTGAAGACCAGGTCGGATACGGTGAACCCTTCGACGACCTCGGCGCCGGCCCGGCGAGCGGCGTTGACGAGGATCTCGTCCAACACGGTGCGTCGGGGGCAGTAGACGGCGTCGACACCGTCCACCGGGTCGGCGAACCCGTTGAGATCGATGCCCCGATACGAGTAATGCATCTTTCGGAGCGCCGGCGTCTTGGCCGCGATGATCTCGTCGAGAAGACCCCAGTCCTGAAGCTTCAACAGGCCGGCCTGGTGAATGTAGTGGGTCGACACCGTGTCACTGGGGAATGAGGCCCGATCCACCACGAGCACCCGGTGACCCTGTCGGGCCAGCAGCATCGCAACGGGCGATCCTGCACAGCGGCCACCTACAACAATAACGTCGTACATACAACCCTCCGGTCAAATGGTTTGACGTAACTGATGCACCGTTGATCGGCGGCGCAAGCACGATCCGGAGGTTATGGAAACCGGTATATCCAGGTCAAGCCTCGGTAATGTCCGACCGATGGGCGGGCGTTCGATTCTCGCCATCAGAATCACTCACTCCGCTCGATTACCGTAAGCAATGCACCTGTTTGCCCGATTTGAAGGGGCGAAGATGTGCCATGCATCACAATCATCATCGAGACAGAAATCAGCCAGTCCGGTCAAGGTTCGGTCATCACCCATACCGGAATGCTCTCTTCCTAAACTAATGCACTTGACACGATCCACAGATTGGATGATCCGGGAGACCTGGCGGACCCCCCGTGGTAATGAGCAATCCCAGGGAGCCGTCGGCGTTCTCCATAACCGATGACAGCCACGGCGACAAGGTGCCGAAGGTCGGGTCATCGGAAATCTCGGCGGGCCGACATCCCCAACCGTCGAGGGCATCGGGAATCGTCGGATCCGGCGCGCAGTGGCGCCCGGGCACACAAAGAGGAGTCCGATGGTGAGGGGCGGACACATAGGCCCCCGCTCCGCGGTCTTCTACGGTGTGACGACACGCCCCCGTCCTTCCGCGGCTCGAACAACGGAGGTACCGCACGTGAACGCCGACAGCGAACGGCCGACCTTTGGAACGACCGAGGGCCCCGCACCTGCCGGTGCGGGGCCCTCGTGACGGCGCGGGGCACCAGTGGGCGCCCTGTGGGGAGTTCTCGATCGACTAGCGCACGAGGCCCCACGACTGGCCGTAGTTGAACTCGGGCGAACACTGCCACAGCGTGACCCAGGTGCCGTTGGCCTGCGATCCGCCCTTGTTGGTCAGGCACTTGACCCCGTTGACGGTCCAGGTCCGACCGCTGTTCCCGGAGAAGTTCTGGGCGGGCGATCCGGTGCAGTCCCACAGGGTGAGGACGGTGCCGTTGGTGTTCGTGGCGTTGCCCCGCGGCGTCAGGCACCTGCCGCTCGCGTCGTGCACGATCGAGTCGCTGACCCAATGCCAGTTCTGCAGGTTGCTGCCCGTGCACGACCACGTGGTGATGACCGTGCCATTGGCCCCGCTGTTGCCCTGGGGAGTGGCGCAGTTCCCGGAGTTGTACAGCCGGGTGCCGCCGGCGGCGACGGCGGCCTCATCGCCGAGGATGTTGAAACCGAGTACGGTCAGCAGCGCCACCAGCGCCGCCGTCAGCCTACGCGTCATGTCTTCCCTCACTGATCTTCTTCGGCCCGACGGCCGATTCTCTGACTTCTCCGACGCCGCACCAGGCACAAGTGAAGGTCCACGTCCGCCGGCGACACACATCTGGTCTCGGGCATGCGGGAGCACGGCACACGAACGATCAGGTTCAGGCTGTCGGCGCCACGGAACTCGCCCCGGACAACCCCACGATCCCGACCAACTGGCCCTGCCCCAAGGCTTGTCGAAACAGCACGAGAAATCGAACTCCCGTACTGACCCCCACCCGGCAAGCAACATACACAGCGGCGTCACCCGCGGGCAAAGGCAATCCGACACCCGTCCCGGCATCGAGGCGTCGGTCCCTTCGGGCGCCCGCAGACCGAGGAGGCGGCGATGCGGCCGCCTGCACGCAGGTGTCCCGCGCCGAGGTCGGCCCCACCTCCCCGCATCATCGACCGCTCGGCAAAACCGTTCGACACCCCGATCGCGATGACGTTGGCTGGACTTCATGCCCGAACTGCGCACGGATCGTCTTCTGCTCCGCCGGTGGCGGGAATCCGACCTCGAACCATGGGCGGAGATGAACGCGGCCCCCGAAGTCCGGGAACACCTTGGGGAACCGCTGACGCGGGAGCAGAGCGACGCCACGGTGGCACTGATGCGGGCCGGGTTCGACGGGCGGGGCTTCGGCTGGTGGGCGCTGGAAGCACGGGACACGGGCAGGTTCATCGGACGCGCCGGCCTGGACGAGGTGGACCAGGACATGCCGTTCGCGGGGGTGGACGTCGGATGGCGGTTGAGGCGTTCGGCGTGGGGCCACGGTTATGCCACCGAAGCCGCCCTGGCCTGCCTGGCCTTCGGCTTCGACTCGCTCGGGCTGTCGGAGATCGTGGCGTCGACGACCGTCCACAACCTTCGGTCCCGGGCGGTGATGCGCCGGATCGGCATGACCCGGGACCCGGCCGACGACTTCGAGGACCCGAGCGTTCCCGAAGGGCCACTCCGCCGGTGTGTGCTGTACCGCATCCCCGCGGGGGTGTCGAAGGCCCACACCTCACGGCGGCCACGACCGCTTCGCCTGCCGAGCCCGGGAACGCTCCCGGAGTAACCCTCCCTTGAGGGCGGCGCGTTCTCCCGCGGCTGCGCCCGTCGGGCAGATGTGGCACGACCGGATGGGACACCGACAAGATTCCGCGGCCACTTCTGGCAAAGATCACCATCATCGGATCGTGCCCCGCTCACCGAGGATGTGAGCAGGCCCGTCCGGAGTGACCGCCGGTGCACGGGCGACCTCTTCTGCCCAAAGGACCCCCGAGTGCGCCTCCGCGAGATCAAGCCCGGCAACCGCGGCTACCTCTACGTCAACAGCCACCCGACCGGATGCCGAGCCGTGGTCGACGACATGTGGCGACAGACGCCGGACCCCACCGGCGACGACCGGCCGGGCCCGGTCACCCTCGTCATCGGCTCCAGCGCCGGCTACGGCCTGGCCGCGACCCTGGTCGGCCTGCGCACCCACCGGATGCGCGGACTCGGCATCGCCTTCGAGTCCCCCGCGACCGAGCGCCGCACCGCGGGCGCGGGCTGGTACCGCACCGCGCGTACCGCCGAACTCGCCGCCGAGACCGGCGCCGACTTCACCTTCCTCAACGGCGACGCCTTCTCCGACGAGGTCAAGGACGAGGCCGTCGACCAACTGGCCGCCCGCTTCGGCAAGATCGACCTGCTGGTCTACAGCATCGCCGCCCCGCGTCGCACCGACCCTGTGACCGGCGAGGTCCACCACTCCGTCATCAAGCCGATCGGTACCGACTACCGGGCCAAGACCCTCGTGTTCGAGGACGGTGTCCCGCAGATCGGCGAGATGTGCCTGCGCGCCGCGGACGAGGCCGAACGCGAAGCGACCGTGCAGGTGATGGGCGGCACCGACTGGCGGATGTGGATCGACGCCCTGCGGTCCAAGGACCTGCTCGCCGACGGCTTCCGGACCGTCGCCCTCTCCTACGTCGGATCCGACATCACCGCCCCCATCTACCGGGCCGGAACCATCGGGGCCGCCAAGCAGCACCTCGAAGACACCGCCCGCGCCATCAACACCCGACTCCAGGGCACGGGCCACGCCCACACCGTCGTCGCGGGCGCGGCCGTCACCCAGGCCTCCACGGCCATCCCGAGCATCGCGCTCTACACCGGCATCCTCCACCGCGTCGCCGGTGACAGCTGGCAGACCACCGTCGATCAGGCGGCGGCCCTGTGGAACCGGCTCGCCGGCGACGCCGGACTCGACGTGGACGACCAGGACCGCGTCCGGCTGGACGACTGGGAGATGAACCCCGAGGTCCAGGCGGCCGTCCGCGCCATCTGGGACCGGTCCGACACCGACAGCATCGCCGCGACCGCGGACACCGCGTGGTTCCGCGACCAGGTCGGTCGGCTCTACGGCTGGAACGTCCCCGGCGTCGACTACGAGGTCGCCGCCGAGACCACCGTCCCGTGGCCCACCCCCGCGCCTTGCGGCATCTGACCCGTCCGCGCCGTCTTCGGCCCGTCCTCCGCCCGTCGTCGACCCGACCCGCGCGGTCGAGGACCGTCCTCGCCGCTCAGTACGGGCGGGCGCGCCGCGCGAAGGCCGGGGACAGTTCGTTCCGGGAGGCGCTCGGGAAGGCGACGGTGTTCGGGTCCCCGTCGGACACGTACCGGTTCTTCCCCGCGGCGAGCTTGTCCAGCCAGCGCGACGAGCCGAAGTCGGCGTCCTCGCCCTCGGGCCCCGCCGAACGGATCCGCGGGATCGCGCCGGGGGTGAACGTCTTCGCGAACGGCGAGACCGAGGGGTTGGCTCCCACGAGGTACACCCCGTCGTAGCGGTAGCCCGTTCCCCGCGTGGCGATTCCGGCCGGCTGGGGCATGGCGCCGAACGGCAGGGCGAGTGACGTGACCCGCGTCCCGGGCACCGCCCTCTCGATCGCGAGCTGTCCGGCCGAGATCGCCCGCGTGGCACCCGCCTGGTCCAGGGAGCGCAGGTTCTCGTGGCGGTCGGTGTGGTTGGCGACCTCGTACCCGTGCTCCTTCAGCCAGGTCAGGGCCTTGGCGGTACCGGTCGCCGAGAAGCCGTCCGCGTTGACGAAGAACGTCGCCACCGGCTTGAAGCCGGGGTGCTTCGCGGCCGTCTCCATCAGGATGGCGACGGCCGTGTCGGGCGCCGGGACGCCGCCCGGGCCGAGGCGCACCTGGCTGTTGGTCGAGTCGTCGAAGGTGAGGACCACCGGGTGCGTCCCGGCGGGGATGTCGATGCGGCCCGTCTGGAAGTCCCGGGCCGTCACGGGCACGTAGTCCTCCCGCGCGAGGCGCTCCATTTCGGCGCGGAAATCGGCCGGGGTGCGGTCGTAGACGCCGGCCGGTCTCCCGGTGAGCTGGTGGTACATCAGCACGGGCACCTGGCCGAGTTCGTCGGCGCCGACCTCCGCCGGCGTCTTCGCGGCGACGGCGCCGACCGCCGCGGACGAGGCGGCCCCACGGCCTTCCCCGGCGGCCGGTGACGGCCCCGTGGAACAGCCGGAGGCGAGCAGGGCGGCGCCCACCAGGGCGCCCAGCGGGACGAGCGGGTGGCGCATGAGAAGCTCCTCCGTGGTGGACGTGTCCCGCCATCCCTACCTCCGACGGGAGCGCGTGTACCGCACGGACCCCTGCATGGCGTAGCCGCCACGCCGGGCAGGAACGGGGCATTCGTGTGAATTATGGGCGTAACGCGCCGACCGGGACACCGTGTGGCAATGAATGAAGTCAGCATCCGGCCCACGGCACGAAGGACGGCACGATGTCCCCCCAGCACATATCGCGCTCGGCCACCCCCCTCCGCCTCCGCCGCCCGACCCATCGGGTCGCCCTGTTGGCGACGACCGGGGCCCTCGGACTGGCCGGAGCGGCCGTCGGAGCCTGGACCATCCTCGCGCCGGGCCCGGGCCTCCACGGTCTGGGCGACGGCGCCGTCCTCGACGGCCACAAAGCGGCGCACGTCAGCGCCTACCTCGCCACCGAGGAGACCGGCGGCAGGGACGGGCTGCGCGCCACCCTGGACGGCACGGCGGTCCCCGTCACGGCCGAGGGCGCTCGCCTGAAACTCGTCCTCCCGCGCCTCACCGAGGGCCGACACACCCTGGTGGTGGCGGGCGACAGCAGCTTCCCCTTCGCCTCGTACCGCAAGGTCGTGGGCTTCCGGGTGGACACCACCGCTCCCGAGCTGGCGGTGGCCGACCCCGACGTCGGGAACGTCGCCGCTCCCGTGACCCTCACCGGCCGTGCGTCGACCGACTCCGAGGTGACCGTCAACGGCAGGAAGGTCCCGGTCGACAAGGCCGGGGCCTTCAAGATCAAGGTCCCCGAGGGCACCCCCCTCGCGACGGTCACCGCCGTGGACCGCGCCGGAAACACCACCACCAAGGAGGTGTCCACCCGGGGGCGACGCCCCATGATCCGTGCCGCACACATCACCGCCATCGGGTGGGGCGACAACACCTTGCGCGGCAACATCCTCGCCCTCGTTCGCAGCGGCAAGCTCAACGCCGTCGAGCTGGACGTCAAGGACGAGGACGGCGAGGTCGGGTACGACTCGCGGGTGCCGCTGGCCCGCCGGATCGGCGCGGCCAAGGGCTACTACGACGCCCGCAAGGCGATCACCGAGATCCACTCCGCCGGCGCCCAGGTCATCGGCCGCATCGTGGCCTTCCGCGACCCCAAGCTCGCCGCGGCCGCCTGGAAGTCCGGCAGGAGCGACCAGCTGGTCCTGACCCCGACCGGACAGCCCTACGACGGCGGCCACTACGGAGCGCTGTCCTTCACCAACTTCGCCAACGCCACGGTCCGCGCGTACAACCGGGACCTCGCCGTCGAGGCGGCTCGGCTCGGCTTCGACGACATCCTCTACGACTACGTGCGCCGACCGGACGGCCCGCTCTCCCACATGCGCTTCCCGGGCATCGGCAGCGCCACGCCCGAGCAGTCGATCACCTCGTTCGTCGCCGACACCCGCACCGCGCTGCGTCCGCACTCCGCCTACCTGGGCGTCTCGGTGTTCGGCATCGCCGCCACCCGGCCCACCGAGATCGCGCAGGACATCGGGGCCCTGGTCAAGGTCACCGACTACATCGCACCGATGGTCTACCCCTCCCACTGGGGGCCGGGCGAGTACGGTGTCGCGCAGCCCGACACCGCTCCGTACGCGATCGTGCAGCGTTCCCTCGCCGACTTCGCCCGCCAGGCGAAGGGCACCCGGACCGAGATCGTCCCGTGGCTCCAGGACTTCTCGATGGGCAGCACCTACGGGCCGGCCGAGGTGGCCGAACAGATCAAGGCCGCGGCGGCCAACAAGATGAACTCCTTCATCCTGTGGAACGCCGGTGCCCGCTACCAGGGCGCGGCGCTCCAGCAGATCACCACGCGCTGAGGGGCCGCCCGCGCGCGGGCCCGACGACGAGGCGGAACCGGTGCGCATGGCACCGGTTCCGCCTCGTCGCGGCGCCCGCGGGACCGCCCACGGGGAAGGGTTTCAGCCCCGGAGCCTTGCCGGCTTCAGTGCGTCCCTGACCTCTTGCACCACGCGGGCCGCGTCCTCGGGGTTGTTCACCACATCGGTGTGGTTCATGTCCACGACGAGGACATCACTGGCCGAATAGTGCTTGTGCACCCAGTCGTCGTAGCCGGACCACAGCGTCCGGTAGTACTCGACGAGGCTCTCGTCCTGCTCGAAGTCACGGCCCCGCAGCCCGATGCGATGCAGCACCGTCTCGAAGTCCGCCTTGAGGTAGACCATGAGATCGGGTGCCTTGCGGTACGGCAGGCCGTCGATCTCGCGCATCATCTCGCCCAGCAGTCCCTCGTACACCCGCATCTCGAGGGAGCTGATCCGTCCCAGGTCGTGATTGACCTTGGCGAAATACCAGTCCTCGTAGATGGACCGGTCGAGGACGTTGTCGCCCTGCTTGTACGCCTCCTTGATCGAGGCGAACCGCGTCTGCAGGAAGTAGAGCTGGAGCAGGAAGGGGTAGCGGTTCGCCTGGATCTCCTCGGGGCTCGCCGTGTAGAAGAGCGGAAGGATCGGATTGTCTTCGACGCTCTCGTAGAAGACTTCGCTGCCCAGCTCCTTGGCGAGCAACTCGGCCACGCTCGTCTTGCCGATCCCGATCATGCCTCCGACGCAGATCACCGGCATACCTCGCTTCTCCCTGGGGGTCTTCTGTTCACGGGCGGGGGGCTGCGCACCCCACACCACTGAGACGCGTATCGGCGGTCACTCGATTCCCCAAGACCTTCTCGACCAGTGTCCTGTGGTTCCCGTACGGGCCGGGGCCCCCACGCACGCCACGCACCTCGACCGGCCGGACCCGACCGTTCCGCAGGTGCCGCGGACCGCGACGAGCCACCGCCGCGCGGCCGCCTTGAAGCATAAATGACAACCCGACCCATTCCGGCCAGTGCGCCGGCGCCCGAACAGCAGTGCCGAAACACCTCGGGCCCCGCGGTGCCGACAGCCCGTAAAGCTCCCGTCACCACAGGTCACACGGCACGTCATCGCCTTCAGGACATCGGCGGGCAGTCATCGTTCTACGGTCAACCTTCAAAGCTTGAGCACAAGTTGCATACATTCCCCTCTTCAGGGGGCCCACCATGCTCTAGATTGACCGTGCTTCGCATCCTTGGACACGAAGCGACAAATAGTGATCTACAGGTCTGACGTCACGGACGGCCGGCAGTGGTGTGCCCGGCGCCCGACGTGAGTGATCGTTTCGTGGAGCCCGAGGGGGGAGCCTTGGGTGTGGGGGGCAATGGTCAAGGGTTCCCGTGTGTCTCGGGGCCCTGGCAGGACATACGAATCCGCTGTCGGCCGTGTGGGGTCTTCACGTAGCGCCCCGCCTGGTCGGTATGCCATGCGGGGGGCCGAGTCCCCCCGGCGGAGGGAACAGCGCGGCGTGGGAGGCGGGGGCCTCCCGATGGGGACGAACAGCGCGGCACGGGGGGCGGGCCTCCCGGGGGGACGAACAGTGCGGGGGGCGCGGGCCTCCCGGGGGGAGGAACCGTGTGGAACGAACACGTCGAGTCCACGGGCGACCTGGGGGGAACCGTGCAACAGGGGGAAGGGGAGTTGGTCGGGCCGTTATTAGCGGCGCCCGGGCGTACGGCGAGCCGAGCCATCAGCCGGCCCGCCATCGACTGGGCGCAGCGGTACCGCCACACGGTGATCATCAGCGATACCGTGGCCACCGCCTTCGTGGTGGTGGCGATCGGCGGCTTCTTCGGGGTCAGGGACGCGGCGAACTGGCACGAGAAGTGGAGAATCCTCGCCTTCGGCACCGAGCTGCTGGTGCTGGGAGCGCTTGCGGTGACCCGGTCATGGGCACCGGCCGTACTCGGGCAGGGCGCCGAGGAGTTCCGCCGGCTCGGGCGCTCACTGTTCACGGCGGCCGTCGTACTGGCGCTCGGCGGGATCGCCCTCACCTCGCACAACATCAAGCTCTGGATCTTCGTCGCGATACCGGCCATCGCGCTCGTCACGATGACCGAGCGGTACCTGCTGCGCCTGTGGCTGCACAAGCAGCGCAAGGAAGGGCGGTGCCTGCGACCGGTACTCGCCGCCGGAAGCCCGGCCACCGTGCGCGACCTGATCGCCCGAACCCGCAAGTTTCCGCACCTCGGGTGGCGGGTCGAGGCCGTGTGCACGCCGGACGGTCTCTGGCTCGACGGTGACCACCTGGACGGAGTGCCGGTCGTCGGCCGACTGACGGACGTCGCGGGCCACGTCCACCGTGACGGCTACCGTGTCGTCGCGGTCACCCCGGACCCGCACTGGTCCCCGGACCGGCTGCAACGGCTGGCCTGGAACCTCGAAGGCAGCGATGCCGAGATGGTCGTGGCCCCCGTGCTGATGGAGGTGGCGGGCCCGCGGCTGCGCGTCGACGCGGTGCTCGGGATCCCGCTCCTGCGGGTCAGCATGCCGATCTTCACCGGGGCCCGCCGGGCGGTCAAAGAGGTCGTCGACCGACTGGGCGCGCTGGTGTTGCTGATGCTGTTCATGCCGCTGATGGCGCTCGTCGCACTGCTCGTCCTGACGGACAGCCGGGGTGGGGTGTTCTACCGCCAGCGCAGGGTCGGCAAGGACGGCCGCGAGTTCACCATGGTCAAGTTCCGCACCATGGTCGCCGGGGCCGACCGGGCACGCGCCGAGCTGGCCGACCTCAACGAGGGCGCCGGCCCGCTGTTCAAACTCCGCCGGGATCCGCGGGTGACCCGGGTGGGATCGATGCTGCGCCGGTACTCGCTCGACGAGCTCCCGCAGCTCCTCAACGTGCTCACCGGATCGATGTCGCTCGTCGGTCCGCGGCCTCCGTTGCCGGAGGAGTCCGCCGCCTACGGCCCGGACATCCGGCGGCGCCTGCTGGTCAAGCCCGGGCTCACCGGCCTGTGGCAGATCAGCGGACGCAGCGACCTGCCGTGGGAGGAGGCGGTCCGGCTGGACCTGCGGTACGTGGAGGACTGGTCGCTCGCCCTCGACACGGTGATTTTGTGGAAGACGCTGCGCGCGGTGGTTCAGGGGCAGGGCGCCTACTGATGCGCGGGGAACTTTGTCCGGTCGGCTCACGTACCGCAGGCCAAAAGGGCCTGCCTGGGGGGAGGAACGGGTTATGAGGGTCAGCGTCTTGGGGCTCGGCTACGTCGGCTGCGTGTCGGCTGCGTGCCTGGCCAGCCTGGGGCACGAGGTCATCGGGGTGGACGTGAACCAGGCGAAGGTCGACCTGGTCAACGACGGCAAGGCCCCGGTGGTCGAGGAACGGATCGGCGAGCTCATCGCCGAGGTCGTGGGGTCGGGGGCGTTACGCGCCACCAGCGACGTCCGCGAGGCGATCATGGGCAGCGACGTGTCACTGGTCTGCGTGGGCACGCCGTCGGAGCCCAACGGCAGTCTGTGCACCACGTACCTGGAGCGGGTCACCGAGCAGATCGGTGCCGCGGTGGCCGAGCGGGGCGGGCGGCAGACCATCGTGTTCCGCAGCACCATGCTGCCGGGCACCTGCCTGAACCTGCTGGTACCGATCCTGGAGAAGTACATCGGCGGTACCGCCGGCGTGGACATCGGGATCGCGGTCAACCCGGAGTTCCTGCGCGAGGGCACGAGCGTGCGGGACTTCTTCGACCCGCCCAAGACCGTCATCGGCGAGCTCGACCCGGCGAGCGGCGACGTGGTGGAGGCGCTGTACGACGGACTGCCCGGTGAGGTGTTCCGGGTGCCGATCCCGACGGCCGAGGCGATCAAGTACGCCGACAACGCGTTCCACGGCCTCAAGATCGGCTTCGCGAACGAGCTGGGCGCGGTGTGCCAGGCCCTCGGAGTGGACACGCACCAGGTGGTGGACGTGTTCCTGGCCGACCGCAAGCTGAACATCAGCCCCGCCTACCTGCGGCCCGGCTTCGCCTTCGGCGGCTCCTGCCTGCCCAAGGACCTGCGCAGTCTGCTCCACGCGGCACGACGGGCCGACATCTCGGTGCCCATCCTCGCCCACGTGTTGCCCTCCAACTCCGAACACCTCCAGCGCGCGGTGGAGTTGGTCGAGCGCACCGGCAAACGTCGGGTCGGCCTGTTCGGGCTGTCCTTCAAACCCGGCACCGACGACCTCCGCGAGAGCCCGCTCGTCGAGCTGGCGGAGAGGCTCTTCGGCAAGGGCTACGACCTGCGGATCTACGACCCCAACGTGAACCTCTCCCGGCTGCTCGGCGCGAACCGCGAGTACATCGAGACCCGGCTGCCGCACCTCGCGCAGTTGCTCGCCGACTCGGTCGGTGAGGTGCTCGAGCACGCCGAGGTCTGCCTGGTGGGAACCAAGGATCCGGACGTGTTGTCGGCGCTGCCCCATGGCGACGGCCCGCTGATCGTCGACCTCGTCCGCCTTCCCGACGCCGATGCGCGCCGGACCGAACCGGGGTACATGGGCCTTGCCTGGTAACTCGAACGGCGGCGACGGGACGACCCGTCGCGCGCTGATCCTCGTGGAGAACCTGTCCGTGCCGTTCGACCGGCGGGTGTGGCAGGAGTGCACGACGCTGCGCGACGCGGGCTGGACGGTGCACGTGATCTGTCCCCAAGGGACCACGCGGGACACGGAGTCGGAGGTCCTGATCGACGGGGTGCGGATCCACCGCTACCCGTTGCGCGCGGCCACCGGAGGACCGGCCGGCTACTTGCAGGAGTACGGAACGGCGTTGTGGCACACGGTCCGACTGGCCCGACGGGTCGGCCCGGTCGACGTGGTCCACGCCTGCAATCCACCGGACCTGCTGTTCCTGCCGGCACTGTGGATGAAGCGGCGCGGGGCACGGTTCGTCTTCGACCAGCACGACCTGGTACCCGAGTTGTACCTCTCCCGGTTCGACCGCGGCCAGGACCTGTTGTACCGCGCCGTGCTCGCGCTGGAGCGACGGACCTACCGGGCCGCCGACATCGTCCTCGCCACGAACGAGAGCTACCGGGACGTCGCCATCCGCCGTGGCGGCCGGCGGCCGGAAGACGTCTTCGTGGTGCGCAGCGCGCCCGACACCGGCCGGTTCCGGCCGGTACCGCCCGAGCCGGAGTTGAAGCGTGGCAAGCCCCATCTGCTGTGCTACCTCGGCGTCATGGGTCCGCAGGACGGCGTCGACTACGCCCTGCGGGCTCTCGCGAAGCTGCGCGACGAGGTCGGGCGGACCGACTGGCACGCGGTGTTCGTCGGCGCCGGCGACAGCTTCGACGCCATGGTGGAGCTGTCCCGGCGGCTCGGTCTGTCGGAGCAGGTGCAGTTCACCGGGCGCATCCCGGACGGCGACCTGGTGCGCTACCTGTCCACCGCGGACGTGTGCCTGTCCCCCGACCCACTCAATCCACTCAACGACGTGTCGACCATGAACAAGGTTCTGGAGTACATGGTGATGGGTCGGCCGATCGTGTCGTTCGACCTCCGGGAGGCGAGGGTCTCCGCCGGTGAGGCCGCCGTCTACGCGCCCGCCAACGACGAGGCGGAGTTCGCCAGGCTCATCGCGCTGCTGTTGGACGATCCGGAGCGGCGGGCCCACATGGGCAAGGTCGGCCAGGAGCGGATCAACGGGCCGCTCTCCTGGCGGAACTCGCAAGCCTCGTTGCTCGCCGCCTACGCCGCGGCCTGCCCTGACGCCGCCGAGGTGTCTGCAGGCGACCCGGACCGGGCGGGAGGAGGCCGCACCGTTGAGTGATGACACGATACGCCTGGCCACGATGGGGCGGATCATCCGTCGGCGCCGGCGGCTCCTCACCCTCCTCGCCGTGGTGGGTGCGCTCGTCGGCTACGGCACCTCGTTGCTGTTCCCGCCGCAGTACACGACATCGGCATCGGTGCTGCTGCCGGGGGCGTGGCAGGAGCGCGAGCTGCTGACCCAGGCGGAGATCGCGACCAGTTCGGTGGTGCTCGACCGCGCTGCCGCCACCCTCGGCTGGACCGAGGTCAGCGGCAGCGAGCTGCGGGACCGGGTGAGCGCCACGACCGCCGACGGGAACATCATCACGATCTCGGGTACCTCGGACACCCCGGAGCGCGCACAACGGCTCTCCGACCAGGTGGCCCAACAGTTCGTCACGTTCGCCGCGCGGATCGCGGGCGCCGGCGCGGACCCCGAAGCGGCGGCGCGTCCCGAGGCGCTGCGACAGATGGTGACGCAGACCAGCCGCCGCATCACCGAGCTCGCCGATGCGGCCGATCCGGGGAAGTCCGTGGAGAGCGTGCAGACCCGCACCGAACTCGCGAAACTGCGCACCGCGTTGCAGGAGGCCGTCAAGAAGCTGGAGCAGGCCGACCCGTCCGCCGACAAGGCCAACATGGTCGTCATGGGGCCGGCGGCCCGGCCGACCGGCGAGGCACCGCCGACGAGGGTGCAGCTCGTCGTCGGCGGGGCGCTGCTGTTCTTCCTGCTCGCGGTCATCGGTCATCTCGCCTCCGCCCGGATGAGTCGCCGCCTGCGCACCGAAGCGGAGATCGCCTCGGCGCTCGGTTCGACGCTGCTGGGTACCGTCGACGTGCCTGGTGAACGGCCCGTGCACCGGCCGGCGGGTCGTGGCCCGCGGGCCAAGGTCCGCCGGCTGCTCGGCGTCGACGTCCGGTGGGACGTACCGGCGCCGCGGGCTTCCGGCGACGAGGCCGGCAGGCGTGTCCGCTACCGGCGGGTGTGTGCCCGCCTGCGGGAGCAACTGCCAGTCTCCCGACCGTTGTTGGTTCTCGTCCCGGAAGGCGACGAGATCGCCCTCGGGGCGGCCGAGCGGCTCGTCGCCGAGGCGGAGGGCGAACCGCTGCTGCGGGTGGTGGGCGTTTCGGTGTCCCGGCCGCTGGTGCAGGGGCGCGACGACGAGTCCGGTGTCCTGGTCGTGCTGAGCGCGGGCCACTGGACCGCGGGCGAACTCGCCGACATCGCCGGGGCGTGTGCGGACGCCCGGCAGGAGGTCGTCGGCATCGTCCTCGCCGGCCTGGTCCGGGCCCGTCCGGCGAAGTCCGCCGGCGAACCTCAGGACGCGGGCGAACCTCCGCAGGACGCCACGCCGGTGGGCGCGGTGGGCGTCGACGCGGCGGGAGGTTCGGCGTGAACACGCACACGCCTTCGGAGCCGGCGGCCGCCGCTCCCCTGGTGGACCTCCAGGCGCTGGTGGTCGCGGTGCGCCGGCGCCGCCGCCTGTGGTGCTGCATGGCGCTGTTGGGGCTGCTCGTCGGCGCGGCGGTGGCGGTCCTCATGCCCCCGCCGCCGACCGCGGTGACCACGGTGCTGGTGGCACATCAGGCCGACCAGCCGAACGACCCCGGAACGCTGATCCGCACCGACGTCGGACTGCTGCACACCACGCGGATCGCCGGCAAGGCCCTCCAGGCCCTCGGATCCCCGGAGAAACCAGAGGACTTCATGCGGGACTACGGGGGCATCGGCTTGTCCAACAACCTGCTCCAGATCACCGTGACGGCCGGCAGCGACGCGGAGGCGACGGCGCGGGCCAAGGCGCTGGCCGACGCGTTCGTCGCGGACCACGTGAGGCGGATCCGGGAGGCCGCGGACGCCGAGGCCAAGACCCTGCTGGACCAGCGTGACCGCATGCAGGCCGAACTCGCGCAGGTCAACAAGGCCATCGGTGACTCGTCGCCGCAGAGCGGGCCGAAGGCTTCGGCGAACATGGAGTCGCTCTTCACCCGCCGGGCCGAACTCGGCTCGCGGATCACCGACTTCGGCCGGCGGGCCGCGGAGGCGCGCATCGGCACGCCCCGGCTCATCGCCGGCACCCAGGTCGTGGACGACGCGCGCGCGGTGCGGCACTCCCTGCCCAGGAGCACCGTCACCAATGCCGGGGTCGGGCTGGTCCTCGGGCTCGTCCTGGGGCTCGCGGTGGCCGCGGTCGGCGCCGTGGTGGCGGACCGTCCCGTACTGCGCCGGGAGATCGCGGCGAACCTCGGCGCCTCGGTCATCGCGGAGCTGCGCCGCACGCCCCGACGGTCGGCCGGGCCCTGGCGGCGCCGACGGACCCGGGCGGCGAGGACACGGCTCACCACGACCCTGGCCCGTACCGTGCGCGGCTCCGCGGAACCGGTGTCGCTGCTGGAACTGGGCTGTGCGCGCACCGCGGGTGTGATCGCCGTGGACCTCGCCGGCGCGCTGACGGAGGAGGGGCCGGCTCCGGTGGTGATCGTCGACGGTCTGCCCGGCCGGCGGCTCGCCCACCGCCGGCCGAAGCCGGGAGACCCCACCGTGGTCGACGGCGAGAGCGCCGCGAGCCTGTCCGAGCAGGAGCGCCGGCTCGGTGTCGGCTCGGTGGCGCCCGGCTCGGCGTGGACCGACCTCCAGTACCTCGGCACGCGGACCGTGCTCGTCGTGCGGGCCGGGCACGGCAGCACCGCGTGGCTGCACACCGTGGCGCGGCAGCTCGCGGACCTGGGCATCGCGGTGATCGGGGTGGTGCTGATCGACCCCGATCCGCGTGACCGGACCGACGGCACGCTGTGGGACGCGTCGCACGCCGCGCATCACGGCCACGGCGAGCAGACGGCCCGGCGGAACGGCACGGACCGGCCCCGGCCGGAGCGGCCGTCATGGGCACGGGTCCCGGACATCGACCAGGAAGCGCGGTAGGACATGTGTGGCATCGCAGGCACGTACCGGTGGCCGGACGGGAAGGCAGTGACCGACCGGCTCACCGACACCCTCGCGCACCGCGGTCCCGACGGGGCCGGCAGGTACAGCCACGGCGCCGGTGACGGCGAAGTGCACCTCGGGCATCGTCGGTTGGCCATCATCGACCTGTCCGAGACCGGCGCCCAGCCGATGGTCTCGGACGGCCTCGTCCTG
Source organism: Streptomyces sp. NBC_00513 (assembly GCF_041431415.1). GTDB lineage: Bacteria > Actinomycetota > Actinomycetes > Streptomycetales > Streptomycetaceae > Streptomyces. Next base: position 7,013,254 of record NZ_CP107845.1, on the reverse strand, counting down.
ACGTACAACGGCGAGCTGTACAACGCGCCCGAGCTGCGCGCCGAACTGGAGGCCACCGGGGTGCGCTTCCGCGGCACCTCCGACACCGAGGTGCTGTTGGAGGCCTGGCGGCGCTGGGGCACGGACTGCCTGCCCCGGCTGCGCGGCATGTTCGCGTTCGGGATCTTCGACGAGCGAACCGGTGACCTGGTGCTCGCCCGCGACCAACTCGGCGTCAAGCCGCTGTTCCTGCTCCGGCGCGGTGGGGGCCTGGTGTTCGCCTCCGAACTCAAGGCGCTCGCCGCCGCCACCGGCGGGTCCCTTCAGGTGGACCACGCGGCTTTGGTGGCCTCACTGCTGTACTACTGGGTGCCGGACTCGCGCTGCGCGTTCCGCGAGGCGGAGAAGCTGCCGCCGGGTAGCTGGCTCCGGTGCCGGCCCGACGGCCGGGTGGAGCGCGGCCGGTACTGGAACCTCCGGGACGTCGCCGCCGAAGGCCAGGAGCGGGCCCGGAGCGGCGAGCGGCCGGATCTCGCCGCCGTCATCGAGGAGTCGACCCGCCGCCACCTGCTCTCGGACGTACCCGTGGCTACCTTCCTCTCCGGGGGGCTCGACTCCAGCTACCTGACCGCGCTGGCCGCCCGTGACCGACCCGGGATCTCCGCCTACACGATCGGGTTCCGCGCCGAGGACGCCAAGTTCGAGGCGATGCCCGACGACCTTCACTACGCCCGGCGGGTGGCCGAGCGGTTCGGCGTCGACCTGCACGAGATCGAGATCGCTCCGAACGTGCTCGATCTGCTGCCGCGGATGACGTACCACCTGGACGAGCCGATCGGCGACCCCGCCGCGATCAACACCTTCCTGATCTGCCAGGCCGCCCGGGAGGCCGGGGTCAAGGTGATGCTCTCGGGGATGGGCGCCGACGAGTTGTTCGCCGGCTACCGCAAGCACCTGGCCAACCTGCTCGCGCTGCGCTACCAGCGCGTCCCGCGGCCCCTGCGGCGGGGCCTGGCCGGCGCCGTGGACCGGCTGCCGGTGGCCACGGCCCGCCGGGGGTACCGGTCGGTGCGGTTCGCGAAGCGTTTCCTGTCCTTCGCCGATCTGCCGGAGGAGACCGCGTTCCGGCGCAGCTACACCATGTACGACCAGGACGAACTGCTCGCCCTGATCGATCCGGACCTGGCCGGGACGGTCGAGGACGTACTGACCGAGCACGCGGACGTCTATCGGGACAACGACCTCGACGACTTCGTGAACCGGATGTGCCTGGGCGACGCCCGGATGTTCCTGCCGGGCCTGAACCTCGCCTACACGGACCGCTCCAGCATGGCCGCGTCGACCGAGGTGCGGGTGCCGTACGTGGACGTCGAGGTGGTCAAGGCGGCGTTCGCCGTACCCGGCGATCGCAAGATCGTCGGACGGCAGGGCAAGGCCGTCCTCAAGGAGGCGGCGACCTCGATCCTGCCCCGGGAGATCGTGTACCGACCCAAGGGCCTGTTCAGCGCCCCGCTGCGCGCCTGGATGAGCCGGGATCTGGCACCGCTGGTACGCGAGGTGGTGCACGACGGCGTGCTCGTCGAATCCGGGTTCCTGCGCCGTGACGCGCTGGCGCGCATGGTCGCCGAGGACGCCTCCGGGCAGCGGGACTTCTCCAAGCATCTGTGGCACGTGCTGACCCTCGAGTACTGGTACCGCGGCGCGACCTCTGGCTCCGGCCAGGGCACTGACTTGACGGCTTAGAACAACAGGAGTTCTGGTGAAACAGGTTGTGCAGAACTACAAGAGCGGCGAACTGGCACTGCTCGACGTGCCGGAGCCGGGGTGCAAGCCGGACGGTGTGCTGGTCAGGACCGCCTACTCGCTGATATCCACCGGGACCGAGCTCATGAAGGTGTCCGAGGCCGGCATGTCGATGGTGGGCAAGGCCCGCTCGCGTCCGGATCAGGTGGCCAAGGTCATGCAGAGCGTGGCCACCAACGGGGCACCCGCCACCTACCGCAAGGTGATGGGCAAGTTGGACTCCTACACGCCGCTGGGCTATTCGCTGTGCGGGGTGGTCGAGCAGGTCGGCGCCGGGATCGACGACGTCAAGGTCGGCGACCTCGTGGCCTGCGCGGGCAACGAGCACGCGCTGCACGCCGAGCTGAACTGGGTGCCGAAGAACCTCTACACCCCGGTACCGGACGGTCTCGCGCCGCGGCACGCGGCCTTCGGCACCGTCGGGTCGATCGCGATGCAGGGCGTGCGCCGGGGCGAGCCGCAGCTCGGCGAGGTGGCGTTGGTCATCGGTCTCGGCCTGATCGGGCAGTTGGTGGTGCAGCTCCTCACCGCCTCGGGGGTCCGTGTCGTCGGGGTGGACCCCGACCCGGCGCGCTGTGAGCTCGCCGAGCGCCTGGGCGCGGCGGCCTGCGGCGATCCCGCGTCCGCGGCCGTGGAAGTCGCCGTCGCCGAGCTGACCGGCGGTCACGGCGTGGACCAGGTGTACCTGGCCGCCGGCGGCGACAGCAACCAGCCCGTCGAGCTGGCCGCGCGACTCTGCCGGGATCGCGGCCGGGTCGTCGACATCGGCAAGTGCCGTCTGGACCTGCCGTGGAACGCGTACTACGAGAAGGAGCTCGACGTCCGGTTCTCCCGCTCGTACGGCCCCGGGCGCTACGACCCGGCGTACGAGCTCGAAGGGCGGGACTACCCGATCGGATACGTGCGCTGGACCGAGCGCCGCAACCTGGCGTGCTTCCTCGATCTCCTCGCCCGCGGTCGCGTCGACGTGGAGCCCCTGGTCTCCCACGTCGCCGACTTCGACGACGCCGTCGAGACGTACGGGCGCCTGAAGGACGGCGATCTGAAGGCCGTGGCCGTGCTGTTCCGCTACCCCGAACAGAAGGAGGAGGCGGGCGAGGCGCGGGCCCCGGCGGTGACCGTCCCCGCCGTGCGACGCGGCGGCGGAGCCGCCGGCCCGACCCGTTCCGTCAAGACGCCGGTGCGGCTGGCTTTCGTGGGCGCGGGGAACTACGCGACGTCGATGCTGCTGCCGCACCTGGCTCGGCGCGAGGGCGTCGAGTTGTCCGCGGTCGTCACCACGACGGCGCTGTCCGCCGCCAACGCGCAGCGGAAGTTCGGCTTCGCCGAGGCGACCACCGATCTCGACGCCGTGCTCGGCGACGGGTCCATCGACGCGGTGGTCGTCGCCACGCGGCACAGCTCGCACGCCGAACTGACCCGCAGGGCGCTGTCGGCGGGCAAGGCGGTGTTCGTGGAGAAGCCCCTGGCCCTCGGGGAGGACGAACTGGCCGGGGTGCTCGCGGCCGTGGAGGAGTCCGGCAACGACCGGTTGCAGGTGGGCTTCAACCGCCGGTTCGCGCCGCTCCTGCGGGAGGCCAGGAAGCGGTTCGGTGCCCGGACCGGTCCGGCGAGCCTGCGCTACCTGATCAACGCCGGCCGGCTGCAACACGGCAGCTGGTACCTCCGGCAGGGAACCGAGGGGTCGCGGTTCGTCGGCGAGGGCGGCCACTTCATCGACACGGCGAGTTGGCTGCTGGGTGCCGATCCGGTCTCGGTGTACGCGGTCGCCACGTCCGGCAACGAGGACCTCCAGGTCGTGCTGCGGTACCCGGACGGGTCGACCGCCACCATCAGCTACGTCACCACCGGATCGCCCGGCTTCCCCAAGGAGACGCTGGACCTCGTCGCGGACGGCAAGGTGCTGCGGCTCGACGACTTCGTCCGTGCGTCGGTGTACGCGGACGGCAGGGGCGGCCCGAAGCGATGGGTCAGTTCGCGACTGCCCAAGGCGCGGGACAAGGGCCAGTCAGCCGAGCTGGCCGCGTTCGTCAGGGCCGTGCGGACCGGCGGGCCGATGCCGGTGTCCCTGGAGTCGTTGGTCGCCACCACGACGGCCACCCTCGCCGTGCGGGCCGGCCTGGCCGGCGGGGCGCCGGTCACGTTGGTGGGGGCGCGATGACCGCGAACGCGGGTTGGTACCTGCGCCGGTTGTCCCGGATGGGGCCGCGCGAGGTCGGCGGCCGGGTGGGCGACACGCTGCGCAGGCGCCGGTGGCGGTCCGCGCTGCCGGAGCGCCCGGTCGTGTCCGGCGCCCGGTTCACCGCGGTACTGCCCGCGGGGACGTTCGACGCGGTGCCGGCGGATGCCGCGAAGCGTCTCCTCGCCGACGCGGACCGGCTGATGGCCGGGCACGCCGAGTACTTCGGGGTGGGCCGCGACGACCTGGTCGACCCGGACTGGTGCCTCGACCCGAAGACCGGGCGCCGGGCGCCGTGGGGTTACGCCTTCGACGTGCCCTACCGGGACGAGGACGCGGTCGGGGACATCAAGCAGATCTGGGAGCTGTCCCGGCACCAGTACCTCACCGTGCTCGCCGCCGCCTACGCGATCTCCGGGGACGAGCGGTACGCCGAGCGGGTGGCCGAGCACCTTCGGGCGTGGTGGGCGGCCAACACGCCGCTGCGCGGCGTCCATTGGATCAGTGGCATCGAGCTGGGGATCCGGCTCCTGTCCTGGGTGTGGGTGCGCCGGCTGCTCGACGGCTGGCCGGGAGCGGCCGGGCTCTTCGAGGACAACCCGGTGGCGCTGGACCAGATCTGGCACCACCAGCGTTGGCTGGCCGCCTTCCCCAGCCGGGGGTCCTCGGCGAACAACCACGCCGTCGCCGAGGCCGCCGGGCAGTTCGCCGCGGCCTGCGCGTTCGGCTGGTTCCCCTCCTCGGCGCGTTGGCGGGACGAGGCGTTGGGGTCGTTGGACCGGCATTTGCGGGGCAACACCTTCGGCTCCGGCCTCAACCGGGAGCTGGCCACCGAGTACCACGGCCTCGTGCTGGAACTGGGGCTGGCCGCCATCGCCGAGGCGGACGCCCGCGGTGTGGCGGTCCCCGCGACGACGCGGCTGGTGCTGCTGCGGATGACCGACGCCCTCGCGGCCATCGTGGACGGCCGGCTCCGGCCACCGCGCCAGGGGGACGCGGACGACGGGCACGGTCTGGTCGTGGACGGCGCGGGCACCGACCGCTGGGCCTCGCTGCTGGCCACCGGGGACGCCGTGTTCGGCCGGCTCGCGTGGTGGCCCGCGGTGACCGGCGCCGACGTGCGTACCCCGCTGCTGGCCGCGCTCATCCGGCCGGGCGCGCCGGCCGTGACCCGTCCGGCGAGCAGGCCGGCCCACTTCGCCGACGCGGGGATGACCATCCTGCGCGGTCCGGCGGGGATCTGGTGCCGCTGCGACGGTGGCCCGCACGGGTTCCTGTCCATCGCCGCGCACGCCCACGCGGACGCGCTGTCCGTGGAGGTCCGCCACGACGGGGTCGACGTGCTCGCCGACCCGGGGACGTTCTGCTACCACGGGCAGCCCGAGTGGCGGCGGTACTTCCGGTCGACCGTCGCCCACAACACCCTGGGGTTGGACGGCGGTGACCAGTCCGTCTCCGGCGGCCCGTTCCTGTGGACCCGGCACGCCCGCAGCCGGGTCCTGGTCGCGGACGCGTCCGCCACCTCGGACGGGGGGACGGCCCGCTGGTGCGCCGAGCACGACGGCTACGAGGGGTCCGTGCACCGGCGCCGGGTGGAGCTGACCGCCGAGAGCCGGGAGCTGCGGGTGGTCGACGAGGTGCGCGGACCGCGCCGGGCGGCGCGGTTGGCGTTCCACCTCGGCCCGGTGATCGCCGCGGATCTGGTGGGCAACCGGGCGGAGCTCACCTGGAGCCGGGACGGCGAGGACCGTTCCGCCGTGCTCGACCTGCCCGGGCAGTTGTCCTGGCGGGCGCATCGCGGCGAGACGGACCCGCCCCTGGGCTGGTACTCCGACGGCTTCGGGCGCAAGGAACCCGCCACCACGCTGATCGGCACCGGTTTCGTCGACGGCACGGAGGGGTTCACCACCGTACTCAGGTTCCGCGACTAGGGAGAACGCGTGGTGATCAAGAAGCGGCACTGGACGCTGCCGACGGCGACGCTGGTGCTGCTCCTGCCGGCGACCGGGTGCGTGGGCGCGCCGGGCGCACCGGGCCCGTCGGCGGAGCCGACCGTCACCCCGACCACGTCCGTGGCCCGGGTGTGCGACACGCCCTCGGCCGGGCCGGCGCGGGCTCCGGCGGGGGCGGTGACGGTCGATCCCGCGGTGGTCGGAGACCTGGCCGCGAAGACCAGGAGCAGCCCCCCGGACACGACGTTCTGGCTGGGACCGGGGACGCACACGCTCGAAGCCGACCGTTACGCCCAGGTCCTGCCGAAGGAGGGGGACAGCTACCTCGGGGCGCCGGGCGCGGTGCTCGACGGCCGCAAGACCAACCAGTACGCGTTCGGTGGTGCCGCCGGGAACGTCACCATCCGCCGGCTGACCGTGCAGGGGTTCGTCGCGCCGCAGAACGAGGGCGTGGTCAACCACGACTCGGCCGACGGGTGGGTGGTCGAGAACGCGACGATCCAGAACAACTCCGGTGCCGGGCTGATGGCCGGTGCCCGCCAGCGGATCCGCGCCAACTGCCTTCGCGGCAACGGACAGTACGGAGTGAACGCGTACAAGTCCGGCGGCTCCATCAGCGACCTGGTGGTCGAGGGCAACGAGATCGTGGGCAACAACGTCGACGACTGGGAGCGCCGGCAGCCGGGCTGCGGCTGTACCGGAGGGGTCAAGTTCTGGGCCGTCAACGGCGCCGACGTGCGCGGCAATTGGGTGCACGACAACCGGGGTCCCGGGATGTGGGCGGACACCAACAACAACGACTTCCGCATCGAGGAGAACGTGGTCGAGGCCAACGACGGTGCCGCGCTGATCTACGAGACCAGTTACAACGCGGTCATCCGGAAGAACACGATCCGGCGGAACAACTGGGTCGAGGGCCGCAAGAAGGCCGACGTCGGCGACGCCTTCCCGTTCGCGACCGTCTACCTGTCCGAGTCCGGCGGCGAGCCGCGGGTCCGAGCCCGCACGGACAAGATCGAGATCCATGACAACGTGCTGGAGAACAACTGGTCCGGGATCACCCTCTGGGAGAACGCCGACCGGTTCTGCAACAGCCCCGCCAACACCTCGTCCGGTGACTGCACGCTGCTGGTGAAGGACACCGACACCTGCGCGCAGCCGACCATCACCACCGCGCCGCTCTACGCCGACTGCCGGTGGAAGACACAGCGGGTGGACATCCACGACAACCGCTTCGTGCTGGACACGTCCGTCGTCGGATGCACGGTGAAGTGCGGCCGCATGGCGGTGCTGGCCAACTACGGCACCTATCCGGACTGGTCGCCGTACAAGGGCGAACCGGTGGCCGAGGCGATCACCCACGAGCAGGAGAACCGCTGGCACGACAACGTCTACGTCGGACCGTGGAGCTTCGTCGCCCACGACCCGAGCCGAGAGCTCGACTTCGGGCAGTGGCAGGGCACGCCGTACCGGCAGGACGCGGGCAGCACCTTCCAGCCACAGGCGGGTGGTTGAGATGGGCCGGAACCTGACGCGCGACGGACTGACGCGCGACGGACTGACCCGCGACATGCCGGCGCGCGACGGACTGCCGGGCGGACCGGACAGCGCGGGCACGCGGCCCGGCGCCGAACCGGGCCCTCCCGGCGCTCCGAGGATCGTCGGGATCGTCTGGGGACTGCTGATCCTCAACACGCTCGGCTCCGCCGGCGCGCAGACCATCATCCCGCTGCCCCGCTCCCTCATCCAGATGGTCACCATGGGCTCGCTGGTCGCCGCGTTCGTGCTGGCGCTCGCCGTCAATCTCCGGCTGCGCATCCGGGCGAGCGCCTACCTGTTCCTGCTCACTCTGCTGTTGGTGCCGAGCGTGATCTCCAGCGCGCACCTGGAGTCCGGGTTCGGCGCCCTGTTCCGCTGTACCCGGCTGGCCCTCTTCGTCGGCACGCTGTGGCTGCTCAGCCGCTGGTGGGACGGCGGGCACACGTTCGTCCGGCATCACATCCGCATGTACTTCGCGGTGCTCGCCTCGGTGGCCGCCGGTCTGCTCGTCTCACCGGGCGCGGCCATGCCCGACGTCTACGGCGGGCGGCTGGTCGGCGCGCTGTGGCCGCTCACCCCGCCGCAGATCGGACAGTACGCCGCGGTGATCATCGGGCTCACCGTGCTGCTCCTCCTGGGCCGCCGGACCGACCGGGGCAACGCCGCGCTGGTCATCGTGCCGTCGCTCGTCCTGCTCGCGCTGACCCATACCCGGACGGCCACCCTCGGCCTGCTGATCGGGCTGGTGCTGGCGATCGGCTCGCTCGTCCTGACCAGTGCCGCCGCCCGCCGGTTCTTCGCCTGGGCGGTGCTGTGCTCCGTCGTGGCCGCGGTGGGGTTCAACTCCGCGCTCCAGGCGTGGTTCCTGCGCGGGCAGAGCCAGGAGAACTTCTCGAACCTCACCGGTCGGGCCAAGGTGTGGGACGCCCTGCTGGCGGCCCCCAGGACGGGATCGGAGCAGTTGTTCGGCGCCGGCCTGGGCGACAAGTCGTTCGGGGGGCTGCCGATCGACAACAGTTGGCTGGCCGTCTACAACGAGCAGGGTCTGACCGGTGTGACGATCGTGGGCGCGATCGTGATCGTGCTGGGCGGCGTCGCGTTGCTGCGCCCACCCTCACTCCAGCGGGCCTGCGCGCTGTTCCTGATCAGCTACTGCGCCATCGCGTCGTACACCGAGGCCGGGCTCGGCGACGCCTCGCCGTATCTGTTGCACCTGACCGTGGCCGCCTCGCTGTTGGCGTCACCCGCCGCGGCCACTGCCCTCTCGACGCCCGAAGTGTCTCGACGACGCACACCCCAGTGGGCCCGGAAATCGGAGGTGATCTGAGCATGCACGTCCTCGTGGTGCACAACCGCTACGCCTCGGCGCAGCCGAGCGGTGAGAACAAGGTCGTCGACCAGGAGGTGGGGCTGCTGCGCGAGGCCGGCCACCGGGTCGAGGTGTTCGAGCGGCGCAGCGACGACATCGCCGCCCGGTCCCTGGTGTCCAAGGCCGCGCTGCCGTTCCTCGTCCCGTGGAACCCGGCGGTCCGCACGGAGCTCGCCGCGCGGCTGCGCGACGAGCGGCCGGACGTGGTGCACGTCCACAACGTCTTCCCGCTCCTGTCGCCCGCGGTGCTGGCGGCCTGCGCCGACGCCGGTGTGCCCGCCGTCGCCACCCTGCACAACTACACCCAGGTCTGCCCGCCCGGCACGCTCCAGCGGGACGGCCGGCCGTGTACCGAGTGCGTCGGGGCGGCGCCGCTGCCGGCCGTCCGGCACGGCTGCTACCGGGGCTCCCGGCTGGCGACGGTGCCGCTCGCGGTCAGCCTGTCGGTCAACCGGCGGCGGTGGTGGTCCGGTGTGGAGCGGTTCTTCTGCATCTCCGGGGCGCAGCGCGACGTCCTGGTGCGGGCCGGCATGCCGGCCGATCGGCTGGCGGTGAAACACAACTTCGTGCCCGAACCGGGCACGGTCAGAACGGGCGACGGCGAGCACCTGCTCTATCTCGGCCGGCTCGCGGAGGCCAAGGGCGTACGGCTGCTGATGGCCGCGTGGGACGAGATCGCAGCCGGCGGCGGTGTGGGCGTGCCACTGGTGGTCGCCGGGACGGGGCCGCTGGAGCGGGAGGTGACCGCCTGGGCGGCGGGTCGGGACGACGTGCGGTACGTCGGCCTGTACGACGAGGCCCAGTGCCGGCGGGCCATCGCGCGGTCGGTCGCCGTGGTGGCTCCCTCGACCTGGCTGGAGGCGTTCGGCCTGGTGGTCGTGGAGGCGATGGCGGCGGGGGTCCCGGCCGTCGCCGCCGGTCACGGCGCCTTCGTCGAACTCGTCGAGGACGGGGTGAGTGGTCTGCTCCACCGGCCGGGCGAGCCCGCCTCGCTCGCGGCCTGCGTGCGCCGGGTCACGGCCGATCCGGACCGCAACCAGGAGATGGGGCGGGCCGCCCGACGCCGTTACGAACAGGGGTTCAGCCCGACCGTCGGGCTGGAGCGCCTGGTGGAGGGGTACCGCACCGCGATCGCGGTGCGGTCCGGTGGCGGGCATGGCGCGCCACCGGTCGGAAATGGAGGCCCGCCGCGGGAGACCCGCGCGGGCAGGGATGGGGGCAGTAGATGACAGGATGCCGACTCTGCGGATCGGCGACGCTCGCGAGCGTCGTCGACCTGGGGGCGACCCCGCCGTGCGAGAGCTTTCTCGCCGCGGACGATCTGGACCGGCCGGAGCCGACGTACCCGCTGCACCTTCGGGTCTGCACCGACTGCTGGCTCGCGCAGATCCCGCCGCTGATCACGCCGGAGGAGACCTTCACGCAGTACGCGTACTTCTCCTCCTACTCGACCTCCTGGGTGGAGCACGCGCGGACCTTCGTCGCCGACGCCGTACAGCGCCTCGCCCTCGGCCCCGACGCCTTCGTGGTCGAGGTCGCGAGCAACGACGGGTACCTCCTGCGGCACATGGTGGACCGGGGGGTCCGCTGCCTCGGCATCGAGCCGTCGGTGAACGTCGGGGCCGCGGCGCGGGAGGCGGGCGTGCCCACGCTCACGGAGTTCCTGGACCCCGCCACCGGCGCGGCCGTCCGCGCCGAGCACGGCCCGGCGAACCTGGTCGTGGCCAACAACGTGTACGCGCACATCCCCGACGTGGTCGGGTTCACCCGGGGGTTGCGCGCCCTGGTCGCCGACGACGGCTGGGTCTCCATCGAGGTGCAGCACCTGCTGACCCTGATCGAGGAGAACCAGTACGACACGATCTACCACGAGCACTTCCAGTACTACACGGTCGCGTCCGCGATCCGGGCGCTGGCGAGCGGCGGACTCTGCCTCGTGGACGTCGAGTTGCTGCCCACGCACGGCGGCTCCATCCGGCTGTGGGCCCGGCCGGACGAGGTGGCCGGCGAGCCGAGCCGGCGCGTGGCCGACGTGCTGGACCGGGAGAAGGCCGCCGGGTTGCAGGACCTGTCCGGGTACACCGAGTTCTCCGATCGGGTGGCCAAGGTCCGCCGGGACCTCCTGCGGTTCCTCATCGAGGCGGCCGAGCGCGGTGAGACGGTCGTCGGATACGGCGCCCCCGGCAAGGGCAACACCCTGCTCAACCACTGCGGCATCCGCCCCGATCTGCTCGGGTACACGGTCGACCGCAACCCCTACAAGCACGGCAGGTTCACCCCGGGCACCCGCATCCCGATCCTGTCGCCCGAGCGGATCGGCATCGACCGACCGGACTACGTGCTCGTCCTCCCGTGGAACCTGCGGGACGAGCTCGTCGAGCAACTGTCCTTCGTGGGCGCCTGGGGCGGCCGACTGGTCTTCCCCATCCCGGAACTGAGCATCGTGGAGGTCAAGCCGTGAAGGTCGTACTTTTCTGCGGCGGTTACGGGCTGCGGATGCGCAGCGGAACCTCCGACGACGTGCCCAAGCCGATGGCCATGGTCGGCCCGCGGCCGCTGATCTGGCACGTCATGCGCTATTACGCGTACTTCGGGCACACGGAGTTCATCCTGTGCCTGGGGTACGGGGCGCACCACATCAAGGACTTCTTCCTCAACTACGAGGAGACGACGTCCAACGACTTCGTGCTGCGGGGCGGGCGGACCGAGCTGTTGTCCACCGACATCTCCTCCTGGACGATCACGTTCGTGCAGACCGGCATCGAGTCCCCGATCGGGGAGCGGCTGCGCCGGGTGCGGCAACACCTGGACGGCGACGAGATGTTCCTCGCCAACTACGCCGACGTGCTCACCGACGCCCCGCTGCCGGAGATGATCGACTCCTTCTCGCGGCGCGACGCCGGTGCGTCGATGATGGTGGTGCCGCCACAATCCTCGTTCCACTGTGTGGAGCTGGGCGAGAACGGGCTGGTGGGGGGCATCACCGCAGTGAGCGACATGCCGCTGTGGGAGAACGGCGGCTACTTCGTGCTCCGCCAGGAGGTCTTCGACCACATACCGGAGAACGGGGACCTGGTCGCCGATGGTTGCTCCCAACTGGCGAAGCAGGGACGGCTGGTGGCGCACCGGCACCGCGGTTTCTGGAAGCCCACGGACACCGTGAAGGAGCGGGCCGCGCTCGACGCCGCCTACGCCGTCGGCGACCGCCCGTGGGCCGTGTGGGAACGGGACGGCGCGGGAGCGGGCGCGACCGGCGGCAGGGACGGCGCCGGGGCGTGGACCGCGTGATCCGGCTCGGGACCGGGCGACTGGACGGGATCGTCGCGGTGGGCGCGCACTGCGACGACGTCGCCATCGGCGCCGGCGGCACGCTGCTGACGTTGTGCCTCGCGCGGCCGGGCATCCGCGTCGACGTGCTGGTGCTCTCCGGTGGGGGCGGCGAGCGGGAGCAGGAGGAGCGGGCCGCGCTCGCCGCGTTCTGCCCGGGCGCCGACCTGCGGCTGACCGTTCTCAAGCTGCCGGACGGCCGGCTGCCCGCGCACTGGGACGAGGCCAAGGCCGCGGTCGAGGAGCTGCGCGGGCAGACCGAGCCGGATCTGGTGCTCGCGCCGCGTACCGACGACGCGCACCAGGACCACCGCGGTCTGGCGAAGCTGATGACCACCGCGTTCCGCGACCACCTCGTGCTCGGCTACGAGATCGTCAAGTGGGACGGCGATCTCGGCCGGCCGACGGCGTACCAGCCGCTGTTGCCGGAGATCGCCGAACAGAAGGTGCGGCTGTTGCAGGAGCACTACCCCTCACAGCAGCACCGGCCCTGGTACGACCGGGAGGCCTTCCTCGGGCTGGCCCGGATCCGGGGCATCGAAAGCAACGCGCGCTACGCCGAGGCGTTCGCCGTCACCAAACTCACTCTCGACCTGGGGGAATGAACCTTGCGCGTACTTCTGACCGGACACCAGGGCTATCTGGGCACCGTGATGGCCCCGGTCCTCGCCGCCGCCGGGCACGAGGTCGTCGGCCTCGACGCCGGCCTGTTCGCCGACTGCGTGCTGGGCCCGACGCCCGCGGACCCGCCGGGGGCTCGGGTGGACCTGCGTGACATCACGGCCGACCACGTGGCCGGGGTGGACGCCGTGATCCATCTGGCCGCGCTGTCCAACGACCCCCTGGGATCGCTGGCACCGGAGCTCACCTACGACATCAACCACCACGCCTCCGTACGGCTGGCCGAGCTGGCGCGCGACGCCGGGGTGCGGCGCTTCCTGTACGCGTCGACCTGCTCCGTGTACGGCGCGGCCGGCGGTGACGACCTGGTGACCGAGGACGCCCCGCTGCGCCCGGTGACACCGTACGCGGAGTCCAAGGTGCGGGTGGAGGACGATCTGCACGCCCTGTCCGACGGCGACTTCAGCCCGGTGTTCATGCGCAACGCCACCGCGTTCGGCTACTCGCCCCGACTGCGCGCCGACATCGTGCTGAACAACCTGGTGGGTCACGCGCTGCTGTCCGGTGAGGTGTTGGTGCTCTCCGACGGCACTCCCTGGCGCCCGCTGGTGCACGCCGCCGACATCGCACGGGCCTTCGCCGCCGCGCTGACCGCGCCGCGCGAGGCGGTGCACGACCGGGCGTTCAACATCGGCAGCGAGACCAACAACGTCACGGTCGCCGAGATCGCCGAGCAGGTCGCCGAGGCGGTGGACGGCTCGAAGGTGGTGATCACCGGGGAGACGGGTGCCGATCCGCGGTCGTACCGGGTGGACTTCTCCCGGTTCCGCGCCGCCGTGCCCGGTTTCGACTGTGAGTGGACGGTGAAGCGGGGCGCGCTCGAACTCGCCGACGCCTACCGGCAACACGGTCTGACCCGGGCGGACTTCGAGCAGCGTTTCACCCGGCTGGCCGTGCTGCGCGCGGCGTCCGAGTCCGGCGCCGTCGACGACACCCTGCGGTGGCGCCGATGACCGCGACCGGCGAGGACATGCACGAGCTGGTGGAGCGGTTGTATCCGCTGTGCCGGAGCATCACCGGCGACGGTGTGCGCGCCACCCTGGAGATCGTCGGCGAGTACATCCCGTTACAGGTGCACGAGGTGCCGACCGGGACCCAGGTGCTCGACTGGACGGTGCCGCAGGAGTGGAACATCCGGGACGCGTACATCGCCGATCCGGCCGGCAACCGGGTCGTCGACTTCGCCGCGTCCAACCTGCACGTCCTCGGCTACAGCGTGCCGGTGTCGGCGACCATGCCACTGGCCGAGCTGCGTGAACACCTGCACACCCTGCCGGAGCACCCGAGCTGGGTGCCGTACCGCACCAGCTACTACACACCGGAATGGGGGTTCTGCCTGGCCCAGGAGACCTTGGACGCGCTTGCGGACGGCGACTACGAGGTGCGCGTCGACTCCACGCTCGCGGACGGACACCTCACCTACGCGGAGCACGTGGTCCCCGGGCAGGTCGCCGACGAGGTGATCGTCTCCTGCCACGTGTGCCACCCGTCGCTGGCCAACGACAACCTGGCCGGCATCGCGGTGGCGACGTTCCTGGCCCGGGCGCTCTCGGAGCGGACGCCGTACTACACCTACCGGTTCCTCTTCGCGCCCGGCACCATCGGGGCGATCACCTGGCTGGCCCGCAACGCGGAGCGGGTGGAACACGTCAAGCACGGGCTGGTGCTGGCCTGCGCCGGAGACTCCGGCCGGCTGACGTACAAGCAGAGCCGACGCGGTGACGCGGAGATCGACCGGGTGATGCGGCATGTACTGACTACCTCCCAACGCCCGCACCACGTGGCCGAGTTCACTCCGTACGGCTACGACGAGCGGCAGTTCTGCTCGCCGGGGTTCGATCTCGGCGTGGGCTCGCTCAGCCGGACCCCGTACGCGGGCTACCCCGAGTACCACACCTCGGCGGACAACCCGGACTTCGTCTCCCCGGAGGCGATGGCGGACACGCTCGCCGTCTGCCGGGAGGCGTTCGCCGTGCTCGACCGCAACCGGCGGTACCTCAACCTCAGCCCCTACGGAGAACCGCAGTTGGGGCGGCGCGGGTTGTACGAGTCGCTCGGCGGCCGCAGCGATGCGAAGCAGGCCCAGATGGCCATGCTCTGGGTGCTCAGCCTCTCCGACGGCGAGCACGGTCTGCTGGACGTGGCCGAGCGGTCCGGGCTGCCGTTCGACACCGTCGCCGCGGCGGCCGACGCCCTGTGCGGCGCCGGGCTGATCAAGGCGTGACACCGATGACCACCGAGGGGGAGAAGACGGCGACACCGGCGGTCCGGGCCGAGGAGGGCCGGCGGTCCGCCGCGCGGGCCGTCGTCGGCCGGCTGTCCTGGGGGCTGGCCGATCAGGCGGCCTCCAGCATGACCAACTTCGCGGTGGGCATCTACGTGGCACGCTCGCTGGGGCTTGCCGCGTTCGGCGTGTTCAGCCTGGCCTGGCTGACCTACGGCGTGGTGCTCAACGTCGCGCGCGGGCTGGCCACCGACCCGCTCGTGGTGCGCTTCAGCGGCGCGCCGGAAGCCTCATGGCGGGCGGCGGCGGCCCGCTCGTCGGGGGCCGCGCTCGGCGTCGGCATGGTCCTCGGCGCGGTGTGCCTGGCGGTCGGGCTCGGCCTGGGCGGCAGCGTGGGTTCCGCGTTCGCCTGCCTCGGCGTCGTGCTGCCGGCGCTGTTGCTTCAGGACGCCTGGCGGTTCGCGTTCTTCGCCGCCGGCGCCGGCCGCAAGGCCTTCGTCAACGACCTGGTGTGGGGCGTCGCGCTCGTCCCGGCCATGGTCGTGGCGGCCCGCGTGGGCAGCGTGGCCGCCTTCGTGCTCGCCTGGGGCGCGTCCGCGGCGGTGGCCGCGGCGTACGGCTGCTTCCAGTCCGGCATGCGACCACGGCCGGCCCAGGCTCGCGGGTGGCTGCGCGAGCAGCGCGACCTCGGCTACCGGTACCTGGTCGAGAACGTCAGCCTCAGCGGCGCGAGCCAGCTGCGGGCGTACGGGCTCGGCGTGATCGTCGGGGTCGGCGCGGTGGGGGCGGTCCGGGGCGCGGAACTGCTGCTCGGTCCGTTCCTCGCCCTGCTGATGGGGCTCTCGCTCGTGACCGTCGCCGAGGCGGCGCGGGTGCTGCGGCGGGCCCCGCACCGGCTGGGCCCGTTCTGCCTCGCGCTGGGCGGCGGGCAGGCCGCCGCCGCGCTGCTCTGGGGCGCGGCGCTGCTCCTGGTGCCCGACCGGCTCGGCGAGCTCGTACTCGGCAGCGTCTGGCATTCCGCCTCGCAACTCATCGTGCCGGCCACCCTCGGCGTCGCGGGCGCCGGTCTCGGCAGCGGCGCGGCAGCCGGGCTGCGCGCGCTCGCCGCGGCGCGGCGCGGTCTGCGCTGCCAACTGTTCGCCTCCGTCTGCTACGTCGGCGGCGGACTCGGCGGGGCCGCCGTGGCCGGCACGGTCGGCTCGGCCTGGGGCGTCGCCGCCGCGACCGTCTGCGGCTCGGCCGTGTGGTGGCAGCAGCTGCGGTCCGCCCTGCGCGAGGGCCACCACGACCACATCCCCGAAGTGAGGACATCATGACCGCCCAACCCCGGCTGAGCATCGGCCTGCCCGTCTACAACGGCGAGGAGTACCTGGCGCAGTCGCTCGACGCCCTGCTCGGCCAGACCTACGAGGATTTCGAGCTGGTCATCTCCGACAACGCCTCGACCGACGGGACCCGGGACATCTGCCGCCGGTACGCCGCCCGGGACTCACGCATCCGCTACCTCGGGCTGCCCCGGAACATCGGTGCGGCGCCGAACCACAACCACGTGTTCACCGAGTGCCGCGGCGAACTGTTCAAGTGGGCCTCGCACGACGATCTGTACGCCCGGGACCTGCTGCGGCGCTGTGTGGAGACCCTGGACGAGCGGCCCGAGGTGATCCTCGCGCACAGCGGCCAGGCGGTCATCGACGGCGACGGCAAGGTGAAGGTCCCGTACGAGTACGGGCTCGCCACCGACTCCCCCCACGCGCCGGAGCGCTTCCGCAGTCTGCTGTTCGAACCCGGTGGCGACGACTTCTACGGGGTGATGCGGGCGGACGTGCTGCGCCGGGTGAAACCGCACGACAGCTACCACCACGCGGACCGCACGTTCGTCGCCGAGATCACCCTGCACGGGCCCTTCCACCAAGTGCCGGAGCTGCTGTACTTCCGCCGCGACCATCCCACCCGCGCCGAGCGGGCGAACCCGTCCAAGCGCTCCCGGTGCGTCAACCTGGACCCGCGTCGGGCGGGCCCGCTGCACCCGACGCCCCGGCTGCTCGCCGAGTACGTGTGGGGCTTCGCCTCCGCGATCCGGCGGGCGCCGTTGTCCCCGTCCGACCGGCGCGCGTGCCGGCGCCACCTGGCCGCGTGGATGACCAGCCGGCTCCGGCCGGGCGCCGGCGAGCGGGTCGAGGACCGTGCCCCGGTCGACGCGTCCCTCCTCGATGTCTCCGTCGACGCCCTCGTCGCCGGCCGAGAGGGGAGGCCGGCATGACCTCCGGAGACGGAACTCCGTTGCGTGTCGGGGTGTTCGGTCTGCTCGGCTCCGGCAATCTCGGCAACGACGGGTCGCTCGAGGCCGTCCTCGGCTACCTCCGCGCCGAGCACCCGGGGGCGGTCGTGGACGCGCTGTGCGGCGGGCCCGAGGTGGTGTCGGCCCGGTACGGCATCCCGGCGACCCGGCTGCACTGGTATCGCGGGGAGTACCGGACCGCGTCGCGTGCGGGCGCGGTCGCGGGGAAGGGTCTGGGCAAACTCGTCGACGTCTTGCGCACCGCCGCCTGGGTGCGCCGGCACGACGTGGTGATCGTGCCGGGCATGGGCGTCCTGGAGGCCACGCTGCCGCTGCGGCCGTGGGGCTTCCCGTACTCGCTGTTCCTGCTCTGCGCGTCCGGCCGGCTGTTCGACACCCGGGTCGCGCTGGTCGGTGTCGGGGCCGCCGCGATCGGCGACCGGCCGACCCGAGCCCTCGTGCGCTGGTCGGCGCGGCTGGCCGGCTACCGGTCGTACCGGGACTCCCTGTCCCGCGACGCGATGCGGGCGATGGGCGTGGACACCTCGCGCGACGAGGTCTACCCGGACCTGGCGTTCGCCCTGCCGACGCCGCGGGCCGGCGCGCCCGAGGACCCGCCGGGCCGGGTAGCCGTGGGTGTCATGGCCTTCCACGGCGGCAACGACGACCGCGCCCGCGCCGAGGAGATCCACCGGCGCTACCTCGACGGGACGATCCGTTTCGTCCGCGCGCTGGTCGAGGACGGCAGGCCGGTCCGGCTGCTCACCGGCGACGCGTGCGACGCGCCGGTGGTCGCCGCGATCCTCGACGCGGTGGACTCGCCGCTGGTCACCGCTTCCGAGGCGGCCTCGCTGGCCGACCTGATGGAGGAGATGGCGGCTGCCGACACCGTGGTGGCGACCCGCTACCACAACCTGATCTGCGCGCTGAAGGTCGGCACGCCGACGCTCGCAGTCAGCTACGCGGCGAAGAGCGACGCCCTCATGGCTCGGATGGGCCTGGAGGCGTACTGCCACCCGGCGCGCGAGGTCGACGCCGACCGGCTGCTCGAACAGTTCCGGGAGCTGGAGAAGCGGACGGCGGAGCTGCGCCGGATCCTCACCGAGCGCAACGCGGTCGCCGTCCGGCAACTCGACGGGCAGTTCACCGCCCTGACCGCGGCCGTCTTCCCGACGGCCGCCCCCACCCACGCCCTGCGGGAGACTCCATGAAGGCGACCGAAGTCCCGACGATCGCGGGCGCGTACCTGTTCGAACCGACGCCGTACGCCGACGAGCGCGGCTTCTTCTGCCGTACCTTCGACGCCGACCTGGTCCGCTCGGTGGGCCTCGACCCGGGCGCCTTCATCCAGGACAGCGTGTCCCGCTCGGTCCGGGGGGTGCTGCGCGGCCTGCACCTGCGCTCCGGCGCGGGCGAGGCCAAGTTGGTGCGGTGCTCGTACGGGAAGATCTTCGACGTCGTCGTGGACCTGCGGCCCGATTCGCCCACCTACCGCGACCGGGCCTTCTTCGAGCTGTCCGGCGAGACGCAGGCGACCCTGTACATCCCGGCCGGGTGCGCGCACGGCTTCCAGGCGCTCACCGACACCGCCGACACCTCGTACCGGATCGACCGCGCGCACGATCCGGCCGAGGACGTGACGATCGCCTTCGACGACCCGGAGCTCGCCATCCCCTGGCCGCTGCCGGTCGTATCCATGTCCCGGCGGGACCGGGAGGCGCCGAGCCTCGCCGAGGTCCTCAAGCACCAGGAAGGTTGAGGTCGGCGTGCACACCGAAGACACCGAGGACACCGAAGTCGGCGCGGAATCGGACGAGTTCCGTCTGCCCCGCTCGCGGGCGGCCAACGAACGGCTGCACTCCCTGATCCCGGGGGGCGCGCACACCTACGCCAAGGGCGACGACCAGTACCCCGAGAACCTGGCTCCGGTCATCAGCCACGGTCGCGGTGCCCACGTGTGGGACGTGGACGGCAACCGCTACATCGAGTACGGCTCCGGCCTGCGGTCGGTCAGCCTGGGCCACGCCCACCCCCGGGTGATCGAGGCGGTGCGGCGGGAACTCGACCGCGGCAGCAACTTCGTCCGACCCTCCATCGTCGAGGTCGAGGCGGCGGAACGCTTCCTGGCCACGGTGCCGACCGCCGAGATGGTGAAGTTCGCGAAGAACGGATCCGATGCCACCACCGCCGCGGTCCGTCTGGCCCGCGCCGCCACCGGGCGCCCCCGGGTCGCCCTCTGCGGCGACCATCCGTTCTTCTCCGTCGACGACTGGTTCATCGGCACCACACCGATGTCCGCCGGCATTCCGGCGGCGACCACCGAACTCACCGTGGCCTTCCCCTACGGGGACCTGGCCGCCACGGAGGAGCTGCTCACCCGGTACCAGGACGAGATCGCCTGCCTGATCCTCGAACCCGCCGGCCACACCGAGCCGCCGCCCGGGTACCTCGCCGGCCTGCGCGAACTGGCCGACCGGCACGGCTGCGTACTGGTCTTCGACGAGATGATCACGGGCTTCCGCTGGTCCGAGGCGGGCGCCCAGGGCCTGTACGGCGTCACCCCCGACCTCTCCACGTTCGGCAAGGCGCTGGGCAACGGATTCGCCGTCTCGGCGCTGGCCGGCCGCCGCGACCTGATGGAGCGGGGCGGACTGCGTCACTCCGGCGACCGGGTGTTCCTGCTGTCCACCACGCACGGTGCGGAGACGCACGCGCTGGCCGCCGCGATGGCCGTGCAGGCCACCTACGTCGAGGAGGGTGTCACCGCACGGTTGCACGACCTCGGCGAGCGGCTGGCCGCCGGTGTCCGCGAGGCCGCGGCGGCCATGGGCGTCGGCGATCACCTCGTCGTCAAGGGCCGTGCCAGCAACCTGGTCTTCGCCACCCTCGACGAGGACCTGCGGCCGTCGCAGCGGTATCGCACCCTGTTCCTGCGCCGGCTCCTCGCGGGCGGGGTGCTGGCCCCGTCGTTCGTGGTGAGCAGCGCGCTCGACGACATCGACATCGATCACACCGTCGACGTGGTGGCGCAGGCGTGTGCGGTGTATCGGAAGGCATTGGACGCCGCCGATCCCGGCCCCTGGCTGGGCGGACGACCGGTGAAGCCCGTGTTCCGCCGCCTCGCATGAGGTGACGGATCGTCAGCGTGGCTGTTGGTGAACGGTGTTGGTTGTCCGCTCGGCCCTTCGGTCAGCCGTCCGGTCGACCAGCCACGCCGTCGCCGGTACCAGCGCCAGCGCGGTGCACCAACCGCCGAGGACGTCGGTCGGGTAGTGCGCTCCCAGGGCGACCTGCGCCCAGCCCATGGCGGCGCCGGCGACCAGCGCCGCAGCGAGCACCAGGAGCGTGCCGGCCGTCCGGCCGAGGCCGAGGCGGCCGGTCGCGAGCAGCGCCAACGCGAGGGCGAGGGCGGTGAGGAAGGCGGTGTGCCCGCTCGGGTACGACAGGTACCCGCCGTTGATGGTTCTTCCCACCAGGTACTTGAGGGCCGTCGTCGTGCCCACGGTCACGCCGGCGCCGGTGACGACGAGGACCGCCGTGCGCGGGCTGCGGAGCAGCAGGCAGCCCGTGACCACGGCCGCGACCACCACCGCAGCTCCGGCGGGCTCCCCCAGGAAGTCCGTGGCCAGAGCGACGTGGCTCCATGGCGGTCGCACCCCGTACACCGCCGAGTGGATCCACGCGTCCACCGTGCCGGGCTCGCTGTGGCCGGCGTACAGGAAGCCGAGCGCGACGACCACCAGTGCGGCGAGGGCCGCGATCAGCCCGATCCGCGCGCGGAGCGACGGGGGCAGCACCGCGGGCGCCGGTCGGCCGGGCACACGCCCACCGCGCGGGTCCGCTCCGGCCAGACGATCCAACGCGAGCCCTCCGTCATGTCCGACCGACCATCAGGCCGACCAACTGCCCCGCGCACAGCGGCTCCTGGCCTGTACGTCTCCTCGACACCCTAGTCAACAATCCGGTCGCGCCACACCATGTCACTGCGAGCGGTCGAGTACCCGGGTGAGGAAGCGTTGTGTGGCCTGCTCCCTCGGGGCGGTGAGGACTTGCTCCGCGGTGCCCTGTTCCACGATCACACCGTCCTCCAGGAAGCAGACCTGGTCCGCGACCTGTCGGGCGAAGCCCATCTCGTGCGTGGCCATGAGGATGGTCAGGCCGCGCTGCTTGAGGTCCGCGACCACGTCGAGGACCTCGCCCACCAGCTCGGGGTCGAGCGCCGAGGTGATCTCGTCGAAGAGGAGCAGCTCGGGCTCGGTGGCCAGTGCCCGGGCGATGGCGGCGCGCTGTTGTTGGCCGCCGGACAGCCGGTCGGGGTGTTCGTGCGCCTTGTCCGCGAGTCCGAGCCGGGCCAGCAGCTCGCGGGCCGACTCCTCGGCCCGTTTGCGCGGGACGCCGTGGACCTGGCGCGGCGCGAGCGTGATGTTGTCCAGCACGCTCAGGTGCGGGAACAGGTTGTAGGCCTGGAAGACGATGCCGATCCGCCGGCGGGCGACGTTGGGATCCAGGCGGGGGTCGGTCAGTTCGCTGTCGCCCAGGTGGATGGTGCCGTCGTCGACGACGTCCAACAGGTCCACGCAGCGCAGCAGGGTGGACTTGCCCGAACCCGAGCCGCCGATGAGGCAGACGACCTGGTGCTCGGCGACGTCGAGGTCGATCGAACGCAGCACGAGACGCGATCCGTACTGCTTGCGTACGCCGCGGATGCGCAGCAGCGGAAGGCTCATCGGCTCGTCTCCGCCCAGGTGCGCTGCGCCGCACGGCGCTGGAGCCGGTCGGCGAAGCGGGTCAACGGAATGGTCACCGCGATGAACAAGAGAGCCGCTCCCAGGTACGGGGTGTAGTTGAAGTCGTAGTCCGCCTTGATCTGCGCGGCGCGCAGCGCTTCCAGCGGACCGAGCACGGCGACCAGCGCGGTGTCCTTCTGTAGCGCGATGAAGTCGTTGAGCAGGGGCGGAAGGACGTTGCGCACCGCTTGTGGCAGCACCACGTGCCGCAGGGTCTGTCGTTCGCCCAGCCCCAGGGCCCGCGCGGCGTTGCGTTGCGCGGGGTGGACGGAGTTCAGTCCGGCGCGCAGCACTTCGCCGACGTAGGCGCTGTAGGAGAGGACCAGGGCGATCACTCCGAGCACCCAGGGCTCCGAGGGGGTGCCCTGCAACCTCAGAGCCGGCAGCCCGAATCCGACGAGGAAGACCAGGAGCAGGGTCGGCACGCCGCGAAAGACGTCGACGTAGACGGTCGCGGCCAGCCTCAGCGGCGCCAGTCCGGGCGCGCGGGTCACGCGTACCAGGGCGATCAGCAGTCCGAGGACGAGGATCAGCACTTCGGCGATCAGGAACATCTGGATGTTGAGCCAGAAGGCCCGCAGGAGTTCGGGGAACGCCTCCCGGAACTCGGCGCCGTCCAGGAAGAGGCTGTGGACGCGCTCCCAGCCCGGCGAGGCGACCGCTGCCGCCGCCATCACCGCCAGGCAGAGCAGGGTGCACAGGGCGGCGATCCAGGTGTGGCGTCGTTTGCGGGAGCGGCGGAACCGCTCCCGCTCCCGCTCGCGTTCGCTCGGTCGGTGGGTGTCGTTCGGCGGTGCGGCCTGCCGGTTCTGAGCGGCCGTCTTCACGAGGTCCACGGTCGGCCCGCTACGGCTTCAGCTCGGGGACGTTCGCCGAGGCGGACAGCCACTGCGACGTGAGCCTGGCGAGCGTGCCGTCGGCCTTGAGGGCGCTCAGGGCCTGGTTCACGCAGGGGGTGTACCCGCTGCCCTTGGGCAGGAGCAGGCCGAACTCCTCGGGGGTTCCGCCCGCGTAGCCGAACTGGCCGACGATCTTGGCGTTGTCCAGCTCCGAGCCGGCGAGGTAGAACACGGTCGGCAGATCGGTGACGATCGCGTCGATCTGGCCGTTCTTCAGTGCGTTGACCTCGTCGTTGGTGGTGTTGAAGACGCTCGGCCGGCGCGAGGGCTTGAGCTGGTCCAGTACCGCCTGGTAGCTGGTGGTGGCGACCTGGACGCCGATCCTGGCGTCCTTCAGTTCACCCAGCGAAGTGGCCTTCGCGAAGCCGGAGTTGTCCAGGGTCAGGATGGCCTGGTCGGCCGTGTAGTAACTGGTGGAGAAGTCCACCGCCTTCGCGCGCTGCGGGGTGATGGAGATCTGGTTGATGTCGAAGTCGAAGTTCTTCGCCCCGGGCGCGTAGGAATGCGCGAACGGTTCGACGACCCACTTCACCTGGTCCCGGCTGAAGCCGAGTTTCCCGGCGACCGCGTAGGCCACCGCGCTTTCGAAGCCCTTCCCGTTGGAGGGGGTGTTGTCGTCGAACCAGGGGGCGTAGGCCGGGGAATCCGTCGCGACGGTCAACTGCCCGCTCTTGTGGAGGCTCGGGCTGCCGGTGGTGCAGGTGGGGCCGGCGGATCCGGCCGCGCCGGCAGGGCCCTCCGGCTGGGGTGCGCAGGCGGAGGCCGTCAGCAGGACGGCGACGGTGGAAGCCGCGACGGTTATGCGGGTGCGGAACATGGAGGGTCCTTCGAAGGGGTCCGGAAAGGGGGTACGAGAACGGGCCGAAGCCGTGCGCTCAGCGACACAGATCGGCGGCGCAGCGCACGTTGTCCACGTGGCGGCGGCGTACCAGCGGGATCGTTCCGGACATGCGTTTCAGCATTCCGGGCGGTGGAGCGCGGTGTCAATCTCGCCGGCCACCATGGGGTAACGCGCTGATCACATGTCAGCCGGCGAGACCGAACACCTGGTCGCCCTGGCGCAGACCGAAGAGTTCGGCTGCCGAGCCGCCGCGAACGACCAGCTCGGCGAAGCCGATCCCGGAGCTCCCGACGGTGATGCCGGGCTCGCCGAGCGGGACGTCGGGCAGCCGGTCGTAACATCGCACCCGGACGCCGCGGCCGTCGCGCCGACTGTGGACGGTCAGCCCGTCCGTACCGTCGTAGCCGGGCAGTTCGACGGCGGGACGGTCCAACTTGCAGTTGCCGAAGTTGTCCACGACGGCGACCCGCACCGCCTGCTCGGCGGGCGGGCGCACCGCCAGGGCCCGCGCGGGAACGGGGCGGCCGTCCGCCAGCCAGCGGGCCAGCAACGGTACGTACCAGAGGCTTCGGAACTGGGTCCGTACGATCTCCTCGACCTCGGCGTCCGCCAGCTCGGCCCAGTCGGCGGCAGCGGCCTCCAGCACCTCACGGACGTCGGTGACCTGGACCTCCTCCAGGCCCAGGTAGGTCGCCAGCGGGGCGAGGACGCGGTGGTTCACCGTGCTGATGACCAGGTGCTGCCCGTGGCGGAAGTAGCAGAACGGCACGCCGTTGGGCCAGTGCCCGTCGCGCGGGGCGATGTTGACCATGACGACCACCGGCCGGGTCGGCCCGCCGGTCAGGTCCGTGGAACGCAGAAGGTCGAGCAGGGTGAGGGCGGCGGCGCCCTCCGGGTCCGGTCCGCCGAGCGGCAGGACCGTCGGTGTGGCGCCGAAGAGGGTGGCGATCCGGGCGGACTGACGGGCCAGCGCGTTGGGATCGGCGCAGTCGGTGAGGGCGACGACTGGCAAGTGGGACATGGCGGGTACTTCGCCTTCTGTCGGTGACGGGCGGGTCGGGTGGCGGGGAGCGGGACGAGCTGACGACCGGGGACTGACGACGACCGGGGCCTGGATCCGGGTGGGTCCGGGTGGGTCCGGACAACAAAAAACGGACCCTCCGTTTCCGGAGGGTCCGTCGCAGCTGGTGCGCACACGGCTTCGCTAGCGAAGCGCCTCCGGGGGTGGGGGCATCATTCGCATCATGGCGAGGGTGGTGGTGTGCTGCATGGACGGGACTGTAGCAGCAGGTGGGAGCGTCGGGAACGACCGTCCACCACGTGAACACTCCGCCTCGGCCGGCCCGCGTGACACCACCGGCGGCCACTGCCGGGTACGAGCCGACACCCCCGAACCACCGGTCCGCCACCCGCCGGGAGCCGCGGCCGGCGGTGACTCGTCTTTCACGCTCCGTGACGCATCGAGCTTGAGGAGGGCATGCCACCGCTTGCGGTCAAGATCAATCGCGTCACGGAACTGTTCCAACGGACGGGTGGCCGAGAACAGGTCCCGGAGGTGGCGAGAACCGTCGTCTCGGCAGGTCGACGGCATCCCCCGACGCGACGAGCGCGATGGTCGCGCACGCGACCCCGGGCTGTGCGTGTAACAGGAAGGTATGAGGGCACGGTTGGGCGGAACGGCCCGCCGGTCGGACCGCTCTTGGTGATCAGAAGCGTTCGCTCGTACCGACCCGTACCGACCCGAGCGGCCGATACCACCCACCGATTCCGAGGAAGAAACGATGCGCGTTCACAAGCTCACCTTCACCGCCCTGGCCATCGTCGCCGGTCTCTCGCTCACGGCGTGCCAGAACGGCGAAGACGGTGCGGCACAAGGCAGCCCGTCGTCCGCGTCCACCGCGTCACCGGCCGCGTCCACCCCGCCCTCCTCGGGCGGCGCTTCGAGCTCCGGCAGTTCGGACCAGAGCGGCGGCAAGACCTCTGCGGGGACAGGCGGCAACGGGAAGGGCACGGCGGCCGGGACCGGCTCCGACAACGGCAAGACCAACAAGTGCCGCACCGACGACCTGGAGATCACGGCGATCGACGGCACCGTCGGCGGCGACACCGAAGGTACCGTCGCCGTGCAGCTGAAGAACCGCGGCGGCAAGGACTGCACCCTCTCCGAGTACGCGGGCGTCGACGTGAAGACGGCCTCGGGTTCCCTGTCCGCGAAGCGCACCGGTGAGCACCCCGGCGCGACCACCCTCAAGAAGGGCGCTGCGGTCTCCTTCGGCGTCAACTACCCGCTCAACACCTCGGGCGGCTCCGGAGTCCGCATCACGGGACTGGTCGTGACCCCGCCGGACGAGACGAAGTCGGTCACCCTCGCCTGGCCGGGCGCCGCCACCCTGCCCGTCACGGAGGGCACCGGCTCCCCCGTCAAGGTCGGCCCGATCGGAAGCGCCGGCCAGGGCGGCTGACCTCGGGGGCATCGACGCGAGTCGCCCCACCTGCCGACGAGCAAGGTCCCGCGTCCGGGGAACGACGCGGGGCCTTGCTCGTCGCCATGGGCGCCGAGGACATCGGAAGGCGTCGACGTCGACGCTGTGGCGTTCGGGCACACAGGAAGGTGCCTGATTGTGATGACCGACCACATGTACCGCCGACCTGCGGACTTCTACGTTGTGCCGACACGGAACGTCCCCACAGGCCCCTGGAAGTGGTGCACATGGTCTCCCCCGCAGCGGCTCCGCAGACCCGGTCCGGCATCAGAAGGATCGTCGCGGCCAGCCTGATCGGCACCACCATCGAGTGGTACGACTTCTTCCTCTACGGAAGCGCCGCCGCCCTCGTCTTCAACAAGCTGTTCTTCCCCACCGCGGACCCGCTGACCGGAACGCTGATCGCGTTCGTCACCTACGCCATCGGTTTCCTCGCGCGTCCACTCGGCGGGGTCGTCTTCGGGCACTTCGGCGACAAGGTCGGGCGCAAGAAGCTGCTCGTGCTCAGCCTGCTCTTGATGGGCGGGGCCACCTTCGCCATGGGGCTGTTGCCCACGTACGCCACGATCGGGGTCGGGGCACCCGTTCTGCTCACGGTCCTGCGGCTCGTGCAGGGCTTCGCGTTGGGCGGCGAGTGGGGCGGTGCCGTGCTGATCGTCTCCGAGCACGGGGGCGACAAGCACCGCGGCTTCTGGGCGTCGTGGCCGCAGTCGGGTGCGCCCGGCGGGAACCTGCTGGCCACCGGGGTACTGGCGCTGCTCGCCTCCGTACAGTCCGAGGCGGCCTTCCTCGCCTGGGGTTGGCGCGTCCCGTTCCTCCTGTCGGGGGTGCTGGTGATCGCCGGCCTGTGGATCCGGATCTCGGTCTCCGAGTCGCCGGTCTTCCTCGCCGCGCAGGCGAAAGCGGCGGCCGAAGCCAGGACGTCCGGTGAGGTCGCGCGGAAGGCGCCCGTGGTCGAGGTGTTCCGCAGGAGTTGGCGTGAGGTGCTCACGGCGATCGGGACCCGGTTCGGCGAGAACATCTCGTACTACGTCCTGACCTCCTTCCTCCTCGTCTACGTGACCACTCACCTCGGGATGTCCAAGGGAACGGCGCTCAACGCCGTGCTGATCGGGTCCGCCGTCCACTTCGTCACCATCCCCGCCTGGGGCGCGCTGTCGGACCGGGTCGGGCGCCGGCCGGTCACGATGATCGGCTCGGTGGGAATGGCCCTGTGGGCGTTCGCCTTCTTCGCCCTGGTGGACTCCCGGTCGTTCCCGGTGATCACGGTGGCGGTGACGGTCGGCCTGTTGCTGCACGGCGCGATGTACGGTCCGCAGGCGGCGTTCATCTCGGAGATGTTCGACACCAGAGTCCGCTACTCCGGCGCCTCCATGGGCTCCCAACTCGCCTCGATCGTCGCGGGGGCACTGGCGCCGATCATCGCCGTCGAACTCCTCAAGGACCACGGCTCCTCACTGCCGGTCTCCGTGTACCTGTGCGCCGCCGCCATCGTCACCACCTTCACCGTGGCCATCGCCAAGGAGACCCGCGGTCGGGATCTCACGGCGCCCACCCCCGCTTCCGCACCGGCCGAGCGGCGCCCGCCCGCCCGCGCCGGACAGCCCTCCGACATCGCCTGACCGGGGCGAACGCGCCCCCGGGAGCTGCCAGCATGGGCCTCGTGAACGACGCGACCAACCACGACGCGACCGACCGCGGCGCCATCACCCCCGGCGCCCTCCCCTCCTACGCGACCGGCCCCGACCCCGTCGGTCCCGAAGCCACCGGCCCGGGCCCGACCGGCACCGAATCCACCCACCCCAGGCTCCCCGACGCCAATCCCGCCGCAGCGGCCCTGAGCGGGCTGCTGCGCCTGCTGGCCGAGGGGGCGCCGGCCGAGCGGCTGACCACGGCCGCCGCGCGGGCACGCGACGGGGGTGCCTGCGCGGCGGAGGCGGCGCTCGTGGAGGAGGCCGCGCGAGCCGCGCTGGGCATCCGGCGCACCCTCGACCAACACAGGCGCCGGGAGGCGGAGTTGACGGCGCTGTTCGACACGGCCGGCGACCTGGCGGCCCTGCGCGATCTGGACTCCGTACTGCGGGCGATCGTCCGGCGGGCCCGCACCCTGCTGGGTACCGACGTCGCCTACCTGACCCTCAACGACGCGGCCGTCGGGGACACGTTCATGCGCGTCACCGACGGTTCGGTGTCGGCCGCCTTCCAGCAGTTGCGGCTCGGCATGGGCGAGGGGCTGGGCGGGCTGGTGGCGCAGACGGCCCGGCCCTACGCCAGCAGCGACTACCGCGCCGACGGCCGCTTCCGGCACACAATCGCGATCGACCGCGGCGTCGGCGAGGAGGGGATCCGGGGCATCCTCGGGGTCCCGCTGCGGGTCGGTACACGGGTGATCGGGGTGCTGTACGCGGCGGACCGGGCGGTCCGCGCCTTCGCTCCCGACGCCGTGGCCCTGCTGTCCTCCCTCGCCGATCACGCGGCCGTGGCCATCGACGGCGCCCGGCTGTTGGAGGAGACGCGCGCCGCGCTCGTCGACCTGAACGAGGCCAACGCGACGGTCCGCGCGCACAGCGAGGCGATGCGGCTGGCCACCGAGACGCACGACCGGCTCACCGAACTGGTGCTGCGCGGCGGCGAGATCGAGGATCTCGCCCGTGAGGTCGCGGCCCTGCTGGGCGGCGGCATCGTCATCCACGACGTCGACGGCACCGAACTCGCGCGGGTCGCCTCCGAACCGATCGCCCCGCCCGTACGGGGCGCCGCGGAGTCCCGCTCGGGCGGCCGGGCCGTCCCGGTGGACGGGACCTGGGTGTGGGCCGTGCTGGCCGGGCCGGAACTCCTGGGCAGCATCGCCCTCACCGGGCGGGGCCCGCTCACCGGGCGGGCTCCGCTCACCGACTCCGAACGGCGACTGTTCGAGCGCGCCGGGCTGGTCACCGCCCTGCTGTTGCTGCTCCGGCGCTCCATAGCGGAGGCCGAGGACCGGGTGCGCGGCGAGCTCCTCGGCGATCTGCTGGCGCCGGAGGACGGCGACCGGGCCCGCGATGCCGGGAGCCTGACCCTGCGGGCCCGCAGGCTGGGCCTCGACCTGGCGCGGCCCCACTCGGTGCTGGTCCTGCACTGCGAGGAGGCCGTGCGGGCGCGCCTGGCCGCCGAGACGGCCCGCCGGGCGCGTTCCCTGCGGGGGCTCTCGGGGGTGTACGAGGGGCGCGTGGTGCTGGTCGTGCCCGCCGTCGAACCGGGCGACCGGCCCGGCCCGGTCGCCCGGTCCCTGGCCGCGGAACTGGGGCGGGCGCGTACTGGAGACCCCGGTGACGGTGGGCGCGGCCGGTCCGGCGGATCGACCGAACGGGTTGTCGGCCGCCCACTCCGAGGCCCTGCGCTGCGTGGAGGCCCTGCACACGCTCAATCGCACCGGCCACGGCGCCGGCCTGCCCGATCTGGGATTCCTCGGGGTGCTGCTCGGCGACCGGGCCGACGTGTGCGGCTACGTCGAGCGGGTGCTCGGGCCGGTCATCGCCTACGACGACCGGCGCGGCACCGAACTCGTTCGAACCCTCGACGCGTACTACGCCCACGGCGGGAGCCTGTCCCAGGCCAAGGACGCCCTGCACGTCCACGTGAACACGGTCGTGCAGCGGCTGGAGCGGATCCGCCGACTCCTCGGCGACGACTGGAACACCCCGGGCTCCGCCCTGGAGCTGCAACTCGCCCTGCGACTGCACGGCTTGTCGGCCCGATGACGACACCCGGCACCCCGGCGCCCTCGTGCGCCGGGGTCGGCCCCGTCCGATCGGCAGGACGCCCTACGGCGTGTCCTCCAGCCCTTCCGGCAGGCGCCCGGTGTGCAGTACCCCCAGGGTCTGGGTGGCACGGGTGACGGCCACGTACAGGTCGCTCGGTTGATGGTCCGCGGGCTCCACCACGATCACCGTGTCGAACTCCAGGCCCTTCGCCTGGCGGGGCTCCAGCAGCACGACGTCGCGGGTCAGGTCCGGTTCCTCGCCGGCCGGTACGCCGGGCAGCGCGCCCGCGAGGTCCTCGTGCAGCGGGCGCGGGGCGATCACCGCGAGCCGGCCCTCCGCGGGCGCGCAGTCGCGCACGGCCTCCGCGACCGCGCCGGGCAGGTCGTCCGTGGCCCGCACCCAGGGGCGCACCCCGGTGGAACGCACCGAACCGGGCGGTTCGAAACCGGGGTGCCGGGCCCGGAGCACGGCGGCCGCGAGGTCCATGATCTCCGCGGGTGTGCGGTAGTTGACCGCGAGGCGCACCAGTTCCCAACGGTTCTCGACGTACGGGTCCAGGATCTGTTCCCACGAGCCGCAGCCCGCCTCGTCACCGGTCTGCGCCGGGTCTCCGACGAGGGTCATGGAGCGCGTCGGGCAGCGTCGCATGAGCAGCCGCCAGGCCATCGCGGAGAGTTCCTGCGCCTCGTCCACGATGACGTGCCCGAAGGCCCAGGTGCGGTCGGCGGCGGCCCGCTCGGCCGCGCTGCGGTGGTCGGCTTCCTCGTGCCGCTCCGCCATCCGCTCCGCGTCGATGAGGTCGTGCGCGGCGAGGAACTCGTTCTCGGTGTCCTCGAACTCGTACGACTCCGAACCGAGCGAAAGGTCCAGGACGCCCTGGGCATAGGCGATGCGCTCCAGTCGCTCGCGTTCCTCGGCGGCGCGCCGCGCGCTGTCGTCGAAGCCGAGGAGTTCGGCCGCCTCGTCGAGCAACGGGACGTCCGCGGGCGTCCAGTCGTCCGTGGTGCGGCGGATCAGCTCGGCGTCCCGCTCGGAGAGGTGCTCGGGGTCCGCGAGGAACTCGGAGACCAGTCGCAGGGGTGTGAGCGAGGGCCAGAGCGTGTCGATGGCCGCGTGCACCTCGGCGCTGGTCGCGATCTCCTTGCCGAGCTGCGCGACGTCATCGGGGCCGAGCAGGTTGGGGCCGCCGTACGGATCCGCCCCGAGGCGGTCCGCGAGCTGCTCGGTCAGCGCGTCGATGACACGGAACGCGAAGTAGGGCCGGGCCAGGTTGTGCGGCAGCCCGGTGGCACGGGCCCGGTCCCGGGCCTCGTGCGCCATGGTGCGGTCGAGCAGCAGCGTGCCGTAGTCGTCGTGGTCGATCTCCAGGGCGGGCTCGGGCACCACGTCGGCCTCCTCACCCGCACCGGCGGGTACGGACTCCGGCAGCGCCTGCCGGTCCGCCACGACCCGGGCGAGGACCTCCGCCATCCGGATGTCGCCCTTGACGGCGGCGGCGCCGGGGCGGTCGGTACCGGTGGCGTGGACGCCGGGGTACAACTCGCCCGGGGTGGCGAGCAGGACACCGGTCTCGCCGAGGGAGGGCAGCACCTCCCCGATGTAGCCGAGGAAGGCCGGATTGGGCCCGACGATGAGGACGCCGCGCTTGGCGAGCGTCTCGCGGTGGGCGTACAGCAGGTAGGCGGCGCGGTGCAGTGCGACGGCCGTCTTCCCGGTGCCCGGTCCGCCCTCCACCACGAGCACCCCGTGGTGGGAGGAGCGGATGATCCGGTCCTGCTCGGCCTGGATGGTCCGCACGATGTCGTGCATCCGGCCGGTCCGGGCCGCGTCGAGCGCGGCGAGCAGCACGGCGTCCGCGTCGGTCCCCTCGTGTCCGGTGCGCTCGGTGTCGGCGAGGTCGAGGATCTCGTCGTGCAGCGCGACGACCTCCCGGCCCCGGGTGGTGAGGTGTCGGCGCCTGCGCAGCCCCATCGGCACGTGCCCGGTCGCGAGGTAGAACGGACGCGCGACATCGGCGCGCCAGTCGAGCACGAGAGGGGTGCGCTCGCTGTCGTCCTGCCGGATTCCGATACGGCCGATGTGGTGGTCCCGACCGTCGGAGAACTCCAGGCGGCCGAAACAGAGACCGTTTTCCCCCGAGTCCAGAGCGGAAAGGAGACCGGACTGCTCGGCGACCAGCACATCCCGCTCCAGGCGCGCCTGAAACCCGCTCCCGACGTCGGCCAGAGCGCCGCTCATCGCGCGTTCGGCCTGGTCACGCAGGCCATCGAGGCGGGCGTAGATCCCGTCGATGAATTGCTGCTCGACACGGAATTCTTCGGTTGACAATTCCACTCCTGACGCGGTACGATGTCCTCGTAAAGCTGCTTCATGTTCACATTCCGCCCGAACATGAAACGTCAAATATACCCCCCAGACGAGAGCTCCGGCCGCCATTCGGCTCGGAGCTTTTTTGCGTCCCCGGAACCAATGGACCGAAGGCGCCATTCACGGGCCGGATCGCACACCCAGACCGGATTCGCACCCCCAGACCGGATCCCATCGAATTTTGCACTAGTGCAGACATTTGATGTTCCTAGTTCATAGAGCTAGAGTGCCGCCATGTCTGCGAAGATCCCCGCCCCCGTCACCCTGACCGGCCGGCACGTCACCCTCGTCCCCCTGTCGATGGACCACCTCGGCGACCTGTTCGCGGCCGGAGGCGGTGACGACGAGGTCTGGCGCTGGCAAGGAGGCGTGGCACCGCGCACCGAGGCGGAACTGGGCGCGACGCTCACGGGACTGCTCGAGGACGCGGAGCGCGGCACTTACCTCCCCTTCGCCGTCATCCACCGCGCGAGCGGCAAGGCGATCGGCTGGACGACCTTCATGGACGTCGACGCCGCCCACGAGCGACTGGAGATCGGCTGGACCTGGTACGGCCGCGCCCACTGGCGCTCGGCGGTCAACACCGAGACCAAGCTGCTTCTCATGACCCACGCCTTCGAGGAACTCGGCATGGGGCGGGTCCAGTTGAAGACGGACCACATGAACCTCCGCTCACAGGCGGCCATCGCCCGACTCGGCGCGCGGCGTGAGGGCGTACTGCGTCGCCACCGCCGCCGCCCGGACGGCACCTGGCGGGACACCGTCTACTTCTCGCTGCTCGCCGAGGAATGGCCGGACGCCAAGTCCCGCCTCGGCGCCCGCCTCTGACATCGCCCGCGGTGCGCGCCGCGTCCGGTCTCCGACGGCCGGCGCGCCCCGACCGCGAGGGGGGGCTCGACGGACGACCTCCCGCCACACTGATGCCATCCGGCCAATAGATTGGCATGGGCCTGACATTTCAAGACCCCTGTGGGACGTTCCGAGCGGCGCGGCCCCCACGCCTCGCCGTACACCCCCACAAGGACGTGGCAAAGAGGAGCGACATGAGGACGATCTCCACATGGTCCCGCGTCACCGTACTGGCCGCCGCGCTGGTTCTCGGCGGCTCGACCACCGCACTGGCCCTGGGACCCACCGCCGATCAGAGGATCGACGGGGTGATGGTCGTGGCGGGCAACACCTGCGCCTGGACCAACGCCCGCACCAGCGCCGTCCCCCCGAGCACCCTCACCGTCGACCGCACCACCGTCAACACCCCCGGCGGCAACCTGGCCTGCGGCGGCGGAATCACCGCCTCCCTCAACAACAACCCGTCGTTCACCTTCGACGACGCGGCCGCGCTCGCGAAGACCGACGCCATCGACATCACCGGCAAACAGAGTTTCATCTCCTGTCGCTACAAGGCGACGAACATCGTGTGGAACCGTGACGGGTCCACACGGAAGTACGTCAACCAGGCCTTCACCGCGACCAAGACCTCGGGAAGCTTCCTCTGCCCGGGCTCCGTCACCACCCCGGCCGGGGACGCGTCCATGCTGTTCCACTGACCCCGACCAGGCGCGTCTCGCCCCCGCGAGGGCGAGGCGCGCCGCCGAGACCGGTTCGTCTCGCGGACGTCCGCCGGCGTGTCACTGTGAGAGCGCCCGAGGGGCCTACGGCGCGCTCCCCGGCCGGCCGCGAGGACCGGCGCGGGGACTCAGCCCGCGTCCCGGGTTCTCCCGTGTCGCCGGTCCAGACCGCGGCCCCACGCCACGCAGGCGACCATGACCGCCGTCCCGCCGAGGGCGAAGAGGGCCGGGTCCGGCCGGTGGCCCATGGCCGCGCGCCGCTCCTCGTAGGTGGTGGTGGCGCCGAACCCGACGCAGGTGTCTCCCGGAGTCATGGTCCGCCCGCCGCAGGTGGGCCGGTCCCAGGTGCCGGCGAGCAGCCCGGTCACTCCCAGGACGGCTGTCACGCATCCGAACAGGCCCACGAGGGCGAGCGCGACGAGACCCGCTCCCGTGCGCGAAGTCCGAGCCGGGGCGGACATCGGGGAGGTGACCGGCCCCGAGGAGCCGGCGGGGGCGGAGGCCGGAGCGGAGGCCGGGTACGTGTCCGGATCGGTCCGACGGGCGGCCGGCAGGCAGCCGCGCAGCCAGGGCACGTCGAGGTGGGTGTCCTCCAGGCGTACGCCCTCGGCGGTGATCTCCTCCAGCGTGCCGTCGCGCCGGTACGAGGAGACGCGCAGCCCCGAGAGGCCCTCCCCCGGCCAGACCGCCGCGGCGACGACCAGTCGGCCGGTGTCCTGCCCGCCGGTCCCGCGCGGGGCCGGCGACTCGTGCACGTACACCGCGCATTCGGCCTCGACCCGCGCGAGCAGTTCGCGCAGCGTGTCCGAAGCGCCGAGGTCGGGAAACGTTCCCACGGGCGCCACCTCGGGAGGACGGTGGGCCCGGACCCTGCCGGGGAGTGCGCCGTGCAGGCGCATCGTGGCGCACGCCTCGCGGAAGGCTTCCCACAGGACGCGTTCGAGGTACTCGTCGGGTTCCGGCGGAGGGCCGGACTCGTCACCGGTCATGGTGTGAGTCTGGCCCTCGGACCGGTGGACCGAAAGGAGAATCCCCTGACCGGTACCTCGATCAACACCCCCGACATGGGTGCGATTTCACCCTTCGCGACCCGCG
The DNA here is from genome assembly GCF_041431415.1 of Streptomyces sp. NBC_00513. GTDB lineage: Bacteria > Actinomycetota > Actinomycetes > Streptomycetales > Streptomycetaceae > Streptomyces. Next base: position 6,978,140 of record NZ_CP107845.1, on the reverse strand, counting down.
CGCGGTCACCCACGCGACGGAGCCGGCGTGGGTGGGGCCGTCAGGCGGTGAGGTGCGCGGCCGTGGGGACGACGACGCCGAAGAGGTCGGCGATGGTGGTGAGGCTCGCCGCCTGGAGGGTGGCGGCGGGAACCGGGGTTCCGTCGGGCCCGGACAGTGGGCGGGTGGCGGTCGCCTCGGCGACCACGGTGGGCCGGTAGCCCAGGTTGAAGGCTCCCTGGGCGGTGAAGGTGACGCACATGTGGGTCATGAACCCGGCCAGGATCAGGTCTTGGCCGGCGCCCAGTTCCGTCAGGGTCTTCTCCAGCTCCGTGGCGTGGAAGGAGTTCGGGAGCTGCTTGACGACGACCGGTTCGCCGTCGCGGGGGGCCACCTCGGCGCTGATGGCCCCTATCTCGGCGCGGATGTCGTACGGGGTGCCCTCGCCGCCGTCGTTGATGATGTGGATCACCCGCGTTCCGGCGGCCCGGGCGGCGGCGAGCAGGCGGCCGGCCGCTTCCAGGGCGGGTTCGGCGCCTTCGAGGGCCATCACGCCGGTGCGGTAGGTGTTCTGGAAGTCGATCAGGAGGAGGGTGGAGTCCGCGAGGCGGGCGGGCGTGTCGTCGAGGCCCATGACCTGGCGCAGGGTGCTGGAGGTCGAGGTGTTCACAGTCGATTCCTTCGGTCAGTCAGTGGTGCGGAACCGGCGGCGGTATGCGGCCGGGGTGGTCGCGAGCTGCTTGCGGAAGGCGCGGTGGAGGGTTTCCACCGAACCGAGACCGGCTGCCGAGGCGACCTGTTCCAGGGGGTCGTCGGTGGTTTCGAGGAGGCGTCGGGCGGCTTCGACCCGTACCGCCTCGACGTAGGCGGCGGGGCTGGTGCCCGTCTCCTTGCGGAAGACCCGGGCGAAGTGGCGCTCGCTCATGCACATGCGGGCCGCGAGCGCGGCGGCCGACAGGTCCGTGTCGAGGTGTTCGGTGACGTGGGCCCGCAGTTCGTCGATGTCCCTGCGGTTGCCGGCCGGTCGGCTGAGGGGAACGCTGAACTGGCTCTGTCCTCCTTGTCGTTTGAGGTACATCACCAGCTGTCGGGCGACGCCCAGGGCCAGTTCCTCCCCGTGGTCCTCGGCCACCAGGGCCAGGGTCAGGTCCATGCAGGCGCTGATGCCGGCCCCGGTCCACAGGCGGCCCGAGCGGACGAAGATGGGGTCCGCGTCGACCTCCACCCGGGGGTGTTCCGCGGCCAGTTGGGCGGCCGTGGACCAGTGGGTGGTGGCCCGGCGTCCGTCGAGCAGGCCGGCCGCGGCGAGCAGGTGGGCGCCCACGCAGACCGATGCCACGCGCCGGGCGTGCGGCGCGGTGGCGGCGATCCACTCCACCACCTCCGGGTCGACGAGCGCGACGGGGCCCGCCTCGCCCACGGAGACGGCGCCGGGGACCAGCAGCGTGTCCACGGCGGCGCCGACCTCCGCGAACGCCAGGTCGCAGACCAGGCGGACACCGGCGGAGGTGGTGATCTGACCGCCTTCGGGGGCTGCCAGCCGCACCTCGTAGAGGCGACGGCCGGCCACCCGGTTGGCGAGGGCGAAGACCTCGGCGGGGCCGGTGACATCGAGGAGGTCGACATCGGTGAAGACCGCGATGACGACCCGGTGGGGCGTGGGCATGCGTCCATCGTCGTCGCGCGCCGGGATGGCCGCAATGACGGTTGTCTGTCACATCCGGCCATGGCGTGAGGGCGCGCACCGTCCGATCGGCTTGTCCCGGTCGGACCGGGATCAGGAGGAACGGGGCCGCAGCCGCACCACGGCGGCGCGTCCGGACGACCGTAGCCGGCGGACGTCCGGGCCCGTCAGCAGGCCGGCGTCATACCGACCCAGTGCGGTGGCGCTTCCCGGTGTCGGCCCGTCGATCACCGCGGTCCCCTCCAGTGCGACCACGAGCAGGGTCTCGCCGGGCTCCGGCGCGAGGATCCGTTCGCCGGTCGTGACGCGGACCTCGGCGCTCGCGCCCTCCCGGCGGTACATCACGTTGAAGTTGACGACCGGTCCGTCCAGGAGGCGGCAGTCGGTGGGCCGGTCGCCGGGAAAGTGCCCGGGTGCGAAGCGCAGGTCCAGGAGGCTGCGCTCCCCCGCGATGGTCAGGTCCATGCCCGCGCCCTCGGCGACGGTGAGGATCCGGTCGACGCCGGGGAAGGACGAGAAGGGGCCGTCCGCGGTGACGTCGGCGAGGCTGACCCGCCACGCGAAGTCGTTCGTGTCCGCGCCGTCGGGCCAGACCGCGATCTCCCGGGTGATTCCCCCGCCGTTCTTCCACGGCGCCGCGGGCCGGTCGACCGCCCGGTGGATCCGCGTCGTTCCCCCGCCGGTCGCACCGCTGCCCGTACCGCTGGTCATGCTGCCGCCCTTCCGGGCCCGGGTGCTCTCCCGGGCCCGGCCGAGCCTAACGCTCTAGTTGACGGAGAGGTCGTCGCCGTACACCGCGCCCTGCCCGTACCAGCCGTGCAGGTAGACGGTCACGGTGCCGGAGGCGCCGGTGGTGAAGGGGACGGTCAACTTGGACCACCCGGTGGAGCCGGTCCACGCGCTGCCGGTGGCCCCGCCGCGTACGCCCAGGTAGGCGTAGCCGCCCTGGACCCACCCGCCGAGCGTGTACGCGGTGTTCGGAGCGAGGGTGAGGGTCTGCGCGCACTCCCCCGTCTGTCCGGCGGTGGGCGAGGCCTTCAGGGCGTACGAGCCGCCGTGCGCCGGGGCGGTGACCACCGCCCCGCCGCTCTGGCAGCTCCACGGCGCGAGCGCTCCGCTCTCGAAGCCGCCGTTGACCAGCGCTCCCGCGCCGCCGCCCGGGCCCGACACCGTGAGGGTGAAGGGGGCCGAGCGGGTGAGTCCGCCGCCGGTCCCGGTGACGGTCAGGGGGTACGTGCCGGGGGTCGCCGTGCCGGCGGCGGTGACCGTCAGCGCGGCGGATCCGCCCGTGGTGACGGAGCCCGGGGCGAGGGTGGCGCTCACCCCGGCGGGCGCTGCGGTGACCGTCAGCGCGAGGGGCCGCGCGGTTCCCGAGGTGAGGGTCGTGGCGATGGTCGCGGTGGTCGTGCCGCCGGGGGCGACCGAGGCCGAGCCGGGGGTCACCGCGACGGAGAAGTCGTCGACGACCGGTCCGCCGCCGCCGGTGAACGGGGCGAAGGTGTGGCTGAAGTACCACGGGTCCTGGACGATGCCGGAGCAGGTGTCGGAGCCGCCGGTCCCGGGGCAGCCGCCGTTGTCGCGCTGGAGCGCCCAGAAGGACAGGGTGTTGAGGCCCTTCGCGGTGGCCCAGTCGTAGACGACCTTCGCGTCGGCGGTGGTGAAGGTCTCGGCGGGTCCGTAGTCGTCGATGCCCGGCATCTCGGTGACGCCGATCATGCCCCAGAGCTGGGCGGGGGTCTTGGTCGGGTACAGAGTGGCGAGTTGGGCCTGGAGGCCGGTGGCGGCGGTCTTGGTGTCCTCGGCCATGGCGTGGGCGGCGCCGTCGTAGTAGTCGAAGGTCATCAGGTTGACCACGTCCACCCGGGCGCCGGCGGTCTTGGCGCTCTTGAGCACGGCCAGGCCGCTGCTCGCCAGGCCGCTCGTGGTGGTGGGCAGGGTGTAAGAGACCTGGAGGGGGCGGCCGTTGGCGGCGGCCCAGTCCTGGAGTTTCCGGATCGCCTGGTTGCGGCGGTCGATGCCGGCCTTGTTGGTCAACGAGTTGTCCTCGATGTCCATGTCCAGGCGGGAGACGTCGTAGGTCGTGACGACCTTCTGGTAGGCGGCGACGATCGCGTCCACGTCCGTGCAGCTGTCGGCGATCTCGGTTCCGCCGTTGTCGGCCGCGTATCCGCCGAAGGAGGGGATCACGTCTCCGCCGCGGGAGCGGATCGTGGCGAAGTCGGCGCCGAAGACGGAGCCCGAGATCGGGCTGCCCGTGTCGCCGTTCCAGTACGGCGTGCAGGATCCCTTGGCCTCGGTCTGGACGAAGGCCATGGTCAGGTACTTGGCGCCGGACTTGAGCGCGAGGTCGGCGGGGCTGTCGGAGGAGTACGCCTCGAAGTACGGGGCGAAGACGTGCGCGGGCAGCGGGGTCGCGGCATGGGCGGTGCCGTCGACCACCCCGACCACGAGTCCGGCGGAGGCGACCAGGGTGGTCAGGGCGGCCAGTAACGAGTGAACGGGCCTGGAACGACGTCTCATCGATGCTCCCGGTGGGGCGCGAGCGAACGGGCGGACGCCTCATGATTGGTCTGGACCAACCCCGGGTCAAGGGTCCAGACCATTTCTTGAACCGGACAACACGCTTCCCGTCGAAGGGCGCACCCGCGTCGGCCGGCCCGGTCCGCACCGGTCAGCGCAGGATGCCCGCCCGTCCGGCGTCCCGGATCCACGACGGGAACTCCGACAGCAGCCTGTCGTACAGCTCGGCGTCCGAGATCGCGTCGATGTCGTCCACCGCGAAGAACCCGACGTTGTCGACCCGCCGGCCAGGCATGTCGTCGAAGCGTTCCAGCACGCCGAAACCGGCCCGACCCAGGCCCACGAACTGCCAGAACACCGGCTCCTCGACGGCCGCGCGCAGTTCCTGTTCGATCTCGTTGTTGCGGTACACGCCGCCGTCCGAGAAGAACAGCACGAGGGTGGGCACGGGCACCGCGGTGTCGCGTACGTAGGCGCGCACCTCCGCGATGACCTTCTGCTCCTCGTTCTGGAACCCGACCGCGCGCATGTCCACCTGCCCGCCGGTCAGGCCCTTCGGGGGCTTCTTGCGGCCGAACAGGCTCATCTGGCCCACCCGGACGTGCAGGCGGATCCACTCCGGGAGCTCACCGATGGTCAGGTCGGGCAGCCGTGCGGGGTTGGTGGCGAAGGTCCACGCCTGCATCTCGCCGTCGTCGTCGAGCTGCGCGGCGACGGCGGCCATCCGCTCCACGACACCGGCCACCGTGCCGCGCGAGTAGAGCGTGGACATCGAACCGGACGCGTCGAGGACGAGGATGACGCGGGCGGTCACTCCCGCCGCCCCGTTCTTCGTCAGGCTGACGGCGACCTGCTGCTTGCGCAGCGACAGGAGCTTGCGCATCTCGACGGGGAGCCGCTCCTCGCCCTTGACCAACCGGACGGCGGGCGCGCCGCTGGAGGCCGGCACGGGAGCGGAGGCCGGCACGGGTACGGGGGCCGGGGTGAAGGCGGGCGCGGGCGGCGCCGTCGACGGGCCTGCCGGGGCCGGCTCGGCCACCGGGGTCGGGGCGTCGTCCACGGTGATGCCGTAGTCGGTCGCCAGCCCCGCCAGGCCGCTCGCGTATCCCTGGCCCACGGCCCGGAACTTCCACGCGCCCGCCCGCCGGTAGAGCTCGCCGCTCACGTACGCGGTCTCCGTGTCCGCCGCCATGTCGAAGCGGGCCAACTCCGCTCCGGACAACGCGTCGAGCAACCGCAGGTGCAGCGCGGGCACCTGCCCGAAACTGCCCCCGTCGGCGGACGCGCACAGCACGACGCGCTCGATCGCCGGCTCCAGCGCGGTCAGGTCCACCTGGAGGGAGTCGGCGCCGGGCTGCTTGCCCAGGTGCCGCACGGCGTCCGAGGAGTGGCGCGGCTGGTTGTAGAAGACGAAGTCGCCGTCGGAGCGGACCCGTCCGTCGCCGGTGAGCAGCAGGGCGGACGCGTCGACGTCCGGGACCCCGGGACCGGCCGACCAGCAGAGCACGGCCCGGACGGACGACGCCGGGACCGGCAGGTTGGCGCCTTTACTCAGTGATGTCACAGCGGACAGTCTGCCCGGCGCCGCGGCGGTCCCGGAAGTACGTGCCCCGGCGAGGCTCCCGGGTCAGGGGCGACGGGTGGTGTGGGGAAGGGAGAAGTGGCCCGGCCGTTCACGGTCCCTCGGTGTGCCCGACGGGGCGTCCGTGTCGATGGCCTCGACCACGACCGGGGAGCTGCCGGTGGGGCCGGTGGCGGTGGCGCGCAGGCGGTAGCGCTCGGTGCGGACGGCGTCGCGGGCCAGGGGGGCGCCGCCCGAGAGGAGCGCGTACGGCTTGAGGTCGTTCGCGACGCGCAGTTCCGCGGGGCGCCAGGTGCCGGTGGCGGGGTCCTGGTGCTCCAGGACGAAGGACCGGGCGGGACCGGGGGTGTCCCCGGGCTCGGGCACGAGGCTCTCCATCTGGAAGGTGAGCAGCAGGTGCCGGTACGCCTGGGTGTTGCCGCCCCGCAGGGTGACCGTGAACTCCTGCGCGGGACCGCCGCGCACCAGGTCGAGGCGGCCGCCGCGGGTGGCCACGGCCATGGACAGCACGGTCGCGGGAGCCGGGGGCGTGGGCGGAGCGGAGCTCGTCGGGGCGAGCACCGGACTCGGGGACGAGGACGCCGGGGTGCCCGGTGCCGGGGTCCGGGTGGTCGGGGGCGGGGCGGAGACGGCGGAAGCGGAGGGAGAGGCAGAAGCCTCGGCGGACGGCGTGGCGGCGACGGCGGAGGGATCGGGGCGGGTCGAGGCGGTCGGGGTCGGCCCGCAGCCCGCGAGGGCCGCCGCCATCAGTACCGAGACGACGAGCGGACGCGCCCGGGTGGCGGATCGACGTCCGCCCTCGCTCCCGCCCTGGCGTCTGTCGTCGCTGTCGTCGCTGTTCTCGCGTCTGTTCGCACATCCGGCGTGCATGGCGGCCCTCCTGCGGCTCCCGACTGAGGGAGGAACCTAGCAAGGCCGCGCCCCGCCGCGGCCGGGCTGCGATGACGCTTCGGTCACGGTTACGGGCCGGTCCGACGGCACCGGGCGGTACGAGCCGGACCCACCCGGACACCGGGTGCCGAACCGGACGCGCCGGCACGGCCCGGACACGACGATGTCCCGGACCCGGCGCGACGCCGGACCCGGGACACCCGAGGATCTAAGCCGTTTCCACCGTGCGGCAGACGAAGCCCAGGCGGGTCAGTGCGCGGGTCACCTCGCCCGCCGTGAAGTCGCGACGGTCCTGGCGGGTGATCACCTCGCCGACCTGCTTGACCGGGTACGTGCGACGGCCGATGATCACGGATTCCCCGGTGACGGGCTCGGCCTTGATGCCCTTCATGGACTCCAGGACCTCGGCCTTGGTGAGCTCGAAGGGGAAACGGGCGATGACGCAACGCATGATGCCTCCGCGGGGACGGGAAGGTGAACGCCGGACCGGACGGCCGCGAAGGCGGTCAGGACGTGAGGGCGAGGACGCCCAGGGTGTAACCGTGCTCGTCGATCACCGGCGACATGTCCAGGACACGCCCGCGCATGGCGGTGCGGGCCTCGCCCACCCCGGCCGAGGACTCCGTGAAGGGTCCCCGGTCGAGCGGGATGTCGCACAGCCGGGTGGGGGCCGCGCTGCGCACGCGTTACGCCGCGCTGTCGTACGAGCGTCGCCGGGCCTGCGCCGGGCGGCTGCGCCGGCCGCGGGTGGAGGCGGCGCTGCGCGTGCGCCGCTCCGTGACCGGGGCCGTGATGGTGACGGGCACGCCGGAGGGGGCCTGGGCACCGGTGATGCGGTTCAGTTCGGCCTCGCCGGAGCGGACCTGGGTGGTCTGCGGGGTGATCCCGGCGGCGGCCATCAGGCGCACCATGTCGCGGCGCTGGTTCGGCAGGACCAGGGTGACGACGCTGCCGGACTCGCCGGCGCGCGCGGTGCGACCACCGCGGTGCAGGTAGTCCTTGTGGTCGGTCGGCGGGTCGACGTTGACGACCAGGTCGAGGTTGTCGACGTGGATGCCCCGGGCGGCGACGTTCGTCGCGACCAGCACGGTCACGTGGCCGGTCTTGAACTGCGCCAGCGTGCGCGTGCGCTGGGGCTGCGACTTCCCGCCGTGCAGCGCCGCGGCGCGCACCCCGCTGTTGAGCAGGTCCTGCGTGAGGCGGTCCACCGCGTGCTTGGTGTCCAGGAACATGATCACGCGGCCCTCGCGGGCGGCGATCTCGGTCGTGGCGGCCTGCTTGTCATGGCCCTGGACGTGCAGCACGTGGTGCTCCATCGTCGTCACGGCGCCGGCCGACGGGTCCACCGAGTGGACGACCGGGTCGGTGAGATACCGGCGCACGAGCAGGTCCACGTTGCGGTCCAGGGTCGCCGAGAACAGCATCCGCTGCCCCTCGGGACGCACCTGGTCCAGCAGCGCGGTGACCTGCGGCATGAAGCCCATGTCGGCCATCTGGTCGGCCTCGTCCAGGACGGTGATGGCGACCTGGTTGAGCCTGCAGTCGCCGCGCTGGATGAGGTCCTTCAGCCGGCCGGGCGTCGCGACGACGACCTCGGCCCCGCCGCGCAGCGCGCCGGCCTGGCGGCCGATGGACATGCCGCCGACCACGGTGGCCATCCGCAGGCGCATCGCCTTGGCGTACGGCGTCAGCGCGTCGGTGACCTGCTGCGCGAGTTCACGTGTCGGTACGAGGATCAGCGCGAGCGGCTGTCCCGGTTCGGCGCGCTGACCGGCGGTGCGGGCCAGCAGGGCCAGGCCGAAGGCGAGCGTCTTGCCGGAGCCGGTGCGGCCGCGGCCCAGGACGTCACGGCCCGCGAGCGTGTTGGGCAGGGTGGCGCCCTGGATCGGGAACGGTACCGAGACGCCCTGGGCGCCGAGGGCCGCGAGCAGCGCCTCGGGCATGTCCAGGTCGGCGAAGGCCTCGACGGCGGGCAGCGCCGGGGTCAACGTCACGGGCAGGGCGAATTCGCCCTGCGGCGCGGCGGAGCGGCGACCGTAGCCGCCGGAGCGGTTCCCCCCGCCGGAGCGGGAGCCGCCGCCGGAACGGCTGGGGGCGGAGGACCCGAAGCGGCTGCCGCGGCTGCCGCCGGAGGAACCGTAGGAGCCGCCGGAAGAGCCGTAGGAGCTGCCGGAGCCGGACGATCCGTACGAGCTGCCGGACGAACCGTAGGAGCCGGACGAGCTGTAGGAGCCGCCGGAAGAGGCCCCCGTGCGGGAGCGGGACGAGCGGTCGTTGGTGCGAGCTGCGCGGTTCATGCAGAACCTTCCTCGATGCGGCGCGTATCGAGGAATTCCTGGCATTGGCGTGAGCCGCAGCGGATTCGCAAGAACGAGCCGAAGAAATGACACAACAGGGCCGAGCCGAACACGCGGAGCGGAACGGAACGGTTCACTGCTGAAAGGGGCATCACCCTGCCCGGCGGCCGTGGCACAGGCCGGGTATCGGGGGCGACGGCCGGGCGGACTTCCACCCGGGCGGGTCGTGGGCGCTCCGGCAGACGATGCTGCCGCGCCGCTCACGCGGGCCGTGACGGCCGGCGGAGCTGGGAAAAAGCAACGAGCTGGGGCCCGCACCCCAAGGTGCGGGCCCCAGCTACGCAGTACTTGTCAACGCTTAGGCGGGAACGATGTTCTCGGCCTGGGGGCCCTTCTGGCCCTGCGTGACGTCGAAGTTCACCTTCTGGCCTTCCTGAAGCTCACGGAAGCCCTGGGTGGCGATGTTCGAGTAGTGGGCGAACACGTCAGCGCCGCCACCGTCCTGCTCGATGAAGCCGAAGCCCTTTTCCGCGTTGAACCACTTCACGGTGCCAGATGCCATATGAATTCTCCTTTGGGGCTGTACCCGGACCCACACTGTGCGGGCACCGGAGTCGAAGTAATGATTGCCCCGTCCGAAAAAACATCCGGAAATAAAAAGTGCACCCGCCGAAATGAATCGGGGGGAGCACTTGAAGTCTTTGGGAACCACAACTGCAACTGAGAAGAACAGTAGCACAGCGCTAGCCGATGAGCGCGGAAAGTTTTCGCGTCTCGGCCTGTCGCCACATAAACCCTGTACGCGTATTCGCTGAATTTCTACACCGGCGGCAACAGGTATGAGCCGCCGGCCCGGCCCTCAGGGGGTCTTGTCGTCGGGGTGACCGGACCCGCTCATCCGCGAGTTGGCCCGCAGGGCCTCTTCCAACTGGTCCTCCAGCGCGATGATCCGGCACGCGGCGTCGACCGCCGTGCCCGCGTCGACCAGCTCTCGGGCGCGCGCGGCAAGGTGCAGCTGATGGCGGGAGTACCGGCGGTGGCCGCCCTCCGAGCGCAGTGGGGTGACCAGTCCGGCCTCTCCGATCACGCGCAGGAAGGCGGGCGTGGCGCCCAGTATTTCGGCGGCCCTGCCCATCGTGTAGGCGGGGTAGTCGTCATCGTCGAGACTGTCGGCGAGCGGGGACTTCTCGGGGGGCATGACACCTTCGTTTCGCTGGCTCACTACGCCAGAAATACTAGGCCTCCCGCACTGCAATCACTACATTCGTGAGCACAGATTTACCTGACCGGGTGAGGGATCCCCCTCCGAGGCGGCGAAACGTGCCGCCAGGGCCGTGCCTCGGTCGGGACGAGCGGCGGTAGCGCCCGGGGGCGGGCCGCCGCTCGTCCGACCCGGGACGGTCAGCCGCGGAAGTCGGCCGTGCGCTCCGGGGAGGCCTCGGCGAGTGCCTGGGTGACGGCCGTCACACCGGCGCGCAGTCCGTAGACCGGGGTGTTCGGCTGCTGGCGCCAGGACTCGTCGATGCCGCCGGCGTCGACGGTGTCGAAGCCGAGCTCGTCGATGAGGTCACGGACGGCCTTCTTGGCCGCCTCGTCGTCTCCGGCGACCGGTACGGCGATCCGACCGGGGGCGCCGGGCGGCAGCGGCTTGTCGAGGATGTCGTCGGCGTAGGTGCCGTTGAAGGCCTTGATCACCGGGTGGCCCAGGTGGTTCTGGGTCCAGCGGCTCTCGGTCAGGCTCTCGTCCTCGATGGCGGCGATGCGGCCGTCCCGCTGCTTCGGGTAGTAGTTGCCGGTGTCGATGACGGCGAAGCCCTCCGCCGCCCCGTCGAAAAGACCCGCCGGCAGGTCCGGCACGTTCTTCAGCGGGACGGTGACCACGACGATCTCGGCGCCGCGGGCGGCGTCGGCGACCGTGACGGGGGTGGCTCCGGTTTCCTCGGCGAGGTCCGAAAGGGTTTCGGGGCCGCGGGAGTTCGCCACCGAGACCTCGTGGCCGAGGGAGGTGAGCCGACGGGTGAGGTTGCCGCCGATGTTGCCGGCGCCGATGATGCCGATCTTCATGAGCTCTCCAGTGCGTGCGGAGTTCGGGTGTCGCGCTTGTCCGAACCGCTTGGAGACGCGCGGCATTCCGCCCTTCGGCGACCGATTTCACGGTTCCCCCGTACGGACGACTCCCGGACCCCCCGACGGGTGCGGCGCGGTCCCGGCGGGCCGCCGCGCGTCCCGGACGTGACGCGCGCTCGGCTTCCGATTCTTCAAGGCCATCGTGGCCGGATTCGACCGTCGAGGATCAGTCATATCGCCGGCGGGATAGCGATTCTCATTCGTGCCGACCAGGCCTCACACTCATGATTCGTTTACGCCTGAACCTTTTTGACGAGCCGCCGGTAACTCCACGGGGCGGTCATGTGACGGAAAGGAGAGGAACACCCGTCACATCGGATTCGAGCCGGCGCATGGCTCGACTTTCACAAGATCCGTTATGTAGTGTTCCGTTTATCCACCGCCCAACGGGGGGCGGGAGAGCAGCTACAGGCTTGGTATGGACCAGTTCCGTGCCGGGCCTCGCTCGCGGGCTCGGCCGACCACCGCCCCCGTCATTCGCCGTTCCGCTCCATACGTGACCCGACACGGGGGACCTTCATGCGGTTCCAGCTTCTGGGGCCCTTGAGTATTGCCCACGGCCCCGAAACCGTAGTTCTCAAACCATCCAAACCAACCAGCCTGCTCGCCGCTTTGCTGTTGCATCCGGGCGCGGTCGTTTCCACCGACTATTTGTTGCGAGCCGTGTGGGACGAGGAACCTCCCGCCACCGCACGGGCCGCACTTCAGACGTGCGTCCTGCGACTTCGCCGGCTATTCGTCAAGTACGGCATATCCGCCACCACCATTGAAGCCGTACCCGGTGGATACCGTATGGCCAATGACGTCGAGACCCTCGATCTCGCACTGTTCCGATTTCTCGCGGGGCAGGCGCGCGCCGCCGCCGGCGAGGAAGAGGAGTTGTACCGACTCCGCGCGGCGCTCGCCCTGTGGCAGGGGCAGCCACTGGCCAACGTGGCCTCGCGCATGCTCCAGCGGGACGCCGTCCCGGCCCTGGAGCAGGAGCGGTTGCGAGTCCTGGAGCGCGTCTGCGATCTGGAACTCGCCGCCGGGAACTGCCACCAGGTGCTCGTCGACCTCTACGAGGGCGCTCGCCGGCATCCGGTGCGCGAACGCTTCACCGAGCAGCTCATCGAGGCGCTCTACCGCACCGGGAGACAGGCGGAGGCCCTGGCCGAGTACCGGGCGATCAAGGATCGACTGCGCGACGAACTCGGGGTCGATCCCGGACCGGGACTGCGGCGGTTGGAGCTGGCCATCCTGCGGGCCGAGGAACTCGGGCGGCCGATCCCCGTCGTCGCGCGAAGACCGCCGGTGGTCATGGAGTTGCCGGCCGCCACCACCGAGCGGGTGTCACCCGTGACGGGTTTCACCGGGCGCGAGGCCGACCGCGGCGCCATCGCGGCACGGTTGACCGCCCCGGGCGGGCCGCGGCTGATCGTGGTGTCGGGTGCGCCCGGGATCGGCAAGTCGGCGCTGGTCCGGCAGAGCGCGTACGAGGTACAGGACGCCTTCCCCGGAGGGGTGTTCACGGTCCCGTTGGCCCGGTCGGACGGGAGTCCCGTCGATGTCGAGGAGGCCCGCAAGCTGCTGCCCGAACCCGGCGACGGCAGAAGGCTGTTGATCCTCGACGACGCCGTCGGCGCCGGGCAGGTGCTGCCGTTGCTGCCGACCGCGGGTGACACCTCCGTGGTGGTCAGCAGCCGACGCGGACTCGCGGCCGTCGTCGCGACGCGCGGCGGCTCCGTGCACCGGCTGGACGTCCTCAAGGCGAGCGAGGGGTACGCGCTGCTCGCCGGACTCGTCGGGGAGGAACGGATCGCGGCCGAGGAGGAGGCGGCCCGCGAACTGGCCTCCGTCTGCGGGTACTTCCCTCTCGCCCTGCGCATCGCCGCGGGCCGGCTCCTGACCCGCCCCGGGCTCTCGGTCGCCGACTGCTCGGCGTGGCTCGCGCAGGATCCTCCCGCACGGCTGGCCCTGGCGGAGGATCCCCGACTGTCCGTGCCCGAGGTGTTCGGCCAGGCCCTGGCCGCACTCGGCCCGGAGCCACGCGAGGCGTTCCTGCGCCTCGGCTCGCTCGAACCGGGGGCCGACCTCACGTCCGCCGGGCCCTCGACCGTCCTCGAACAGCTGGTGGAGGCCGGGATGCTGGAGGACGGACCGCCCGGCCATCCGTACCGTCTGCACGCGTTTCTGCACGGCTACGCGCGTCACATCGCGCGTGAGCGTGCCGGCGGCCCTCCCCCGGCGCACTGACACCCGACCACCCCCGCCGCGGCCGACCACGGCCCGGCGGCCCCACCGCGCCTCCCGACCCGTCCGTTCCGCTCCCCGTACCGCCCAGACCGCAATCAGGGGTGACCCATGTCCCAAGCCAGTTACGAAGCCGTCGCCACGACCCGGCCCCGGATCCGCCGGGACGTGCTCTTCACGCAGACGCCCGAGGGCGTGTTGTTCCACAACACCGACGGCGGGTTCCGGCTCAACGCCCGTACCGCGTACCGGTTCGCCACTCTCGTGGTGCCGCACCTCACCGGCGAGCACACCGTCGCCGCGTTGTGCGAGGGGCTCGGCGACGACCACCGGGCCATGTTCGGTGAGCTCGTCAAGACCCTCTACGAACGGGACTTCGCCCGCTCCGTCAGCGAGCCGGCGACGGACGCGGCACCGGTCCTCCCGCCCGACGTCGCACGGCGCTTCGCCCCGCAGATCGCGTACGCCGACCACTACGCCGACGACGCCGAGAACCGCTTCCTGCGGTTCCGCGACACGCGGGTGGCGGTGCTGGGGGACGACCCCATCGCCCGCTGGTGCGCCCTGAGCCTGGTGCGCAACGGCTCCGCCCTCGTCGGCGTGCTGCCGGGACCGGACCTCGGGGAGATCGAGCGGGAGGCCGCGGAGGCCTCGGCCGACGGCGCCCCGGTGGAGGTGCGCCCGCTGGCCGACCTCGGAGCGGAACCCGGTTGGGCCGCGTTGGACGGTTTCGACACCGTGGTGGTGACGGGCGGGACGGCCGCGGCGGCCCGGCTGCTGCCCCTGCTGCGCGCCGGCATACCCGAGGGCCGCACCCTCCTGCCGGCCTGGTCGTACGGCTCCGACGCCGTCGTCGGACCGTTGATGACCCACGGGACCACGGGGTGCTGGGCCTGCGCGGCCCTGCGGCTCGGCGCGAACGGGGACACCGCCGGTGCCTCGGCCGAGCTGTGGAGCGCGCTGACCCTGCCGGGGGCGCCGGCGCCGGTCGGCCCGGTGCCGGGACGGCCGCTGGCCGCGATGATCGGCAACCTGCTCGGGTACGAGGTGTTCCGCACGGCCTCGGGCGCCCTGCCGGCGGAGACCTCCGGCCGGCTCCTGGTCCAGGACGTGGAGTCGCTGGACGTCACCGCCGAGCCTCTGCCGCGCCATCCGCGCTGTCCGTTCTGCGCGGAGGCCGATCCCGGCGAGGCGGAGCCGGTGGACCTCGCCGCGGCCGGCGCGTCGGGCGCGGTGTCGCTGCCCACGGTGGAGACGGCCCGCGAGGCCGACGCCCTGGTGGAGGAACTGAACCGGCGCTCCACGCTGGTACGGCCACGCGCCGGGGTGTTCACCCGGTACGCGGACGAGGCTCTGACCCAGCTGCCCCTGAAGCTCGGCGTGGTCGAGCTGGGCATCGGTCACACCGGCCGGCGCTCGGTGGCCGCCTTCGACGTCCACCACGTCGCCGGGGCGCGGATGCGCGCGTTGGACGCGGCCGCGCTGGTGTACGCCGAGCACGTGGTTCCGGCGCGCGGGCCCCTGGCCGACGACGGGTCGCTGCCCGTCGTCGAGGCGGCGGCGCTGGCCCTCGCGAGCGGGCTGCCGGGCCGGGTCCACGCCTGGGAGCGGGCCGTGTCCCTGCTCACGAAGGAGCCCGTACTGGTGCCGGCGGGCGCGGTCAGACCGTTCGGGCCGTACAACGCGGACCGGCTCTTCGAGCGGACCCGGGCCGGGGCGGGCGCCGGTCCCTCCACGGCCGACGCCGCTGCCGCCGGTCTGCTGTCGGCGCTGGGGCACGCCGCGCTGCTGCGCGTCGTACGGGGCGGGGGCGCCGCCGTCGTGCCGCTGCCCGACGCGGACGGGCCGGAGGCCGAAGGGTCGGACGCCGAGCTGGTGTTCCTCGTACGGTCCGCGGACCGGTTGGGGTTGCCGGTGGAGCTCCTGGACCTGGGTGAGGGCGCGCACAGCGGTGCGCAGGTGATGGTGGCCCGGACCGGGGAGCGCTGGGCGGTCGGCGCCGGTCTGGATCGTCGTGCGGCGGCGGTGGAGGCGCTGCGGGAGCTGCTGGGCGCGGCGCAGTACGAGGGCGACGCGACGGTGACGGGCTCCGTCGCGGACACCGGTGATCCGCTGCTGCGGGACCTGGACCCGCGCGCGCTCGCGGTGGCCGGCGAGGCCGCCCCCGTCGGGGGCGGGGCCGGGACCGACTGGACCGCGGTGTCGGCGCGCCTGGAGGCCGCCGGACGGGACGCGTACGTGGTACGGACCGGGTCGGCGGACGTGACGGGCGTGGGCATCCACACCGTGCGGGTGCTGCTGACCGCGCCGCGGGAGCCCCGCGATGACGCGTAGCGCGCTCGTGGACGGGCTCGGGGTCGAGGCGGCCGGGCGGTTCGCCGACCTGCTGCGACGGTCGCTGGACGCCCTCGGCGCGCCGCCCGTGCGGTTGTCGGCGCTCGGGGTGCGGGACGCGTTCGCCGGTCCCGGCGGGTCGTCGCCCGCGGTGGACGCCGCGTCCGGGACCGCCGCGGAAGCCTCCCCGGGCGCCGTGCCCGTCTGGCTGTACGGCCACCAGGCCGTCGTCGGTCCGGTCGTACGGCCTGCGGGCGGGGCGGGGTGTCCGCACTGTCTGGAGCGGCGTTGGCAGGGGGTCCGCTCGGTGGCGCTGCGGGACGCGCTGGAGTTGGGCGGCGGCACCCGGCCGGCGGGTGAGTGGCCGTACGCGCACGCCTTCGCCGCCGATGTCCTCGCGGCGCTGGTCGCGGGAGTCGCCTCCGGCGCGGGCCCGGGGGCCGGGCCGTTCCCCGAGGTGCGGGTGCTGGACCTGCGGGCCGGCACGGTCCGACGGCATCCGCTGGTGCCCGATCCCGAGTGTCCGGTGTGCGCCGTTCCCGTCGTGGACGCACCGAGGTCGTTGGAGCCGGCGCCGGCGGTGAAGTACCGGCCGGGGGTGTTCCGTACTCGGCGCGTGGAGGAGTACGGCATCGACGTGGGGGCGTTCGCGAACCCGCTGTGCGGGGCCCTGGGGCCCTCCCTGGTCCAGGACGTCTCCTCCACCTCCACCTCCGCGACGATCGGTTGCTTCTCCATGCGGTCGGGCGACTACTTGCGCGAGACGTTCTGGGGCGGCCACACGGAGTCGTTCGAACGGAGCGCACTGGTCGGGGTGTTGGAGGGATTGGAGCGTTACGCGGGGATGCGCGCTCGGTCGCGCGTGACGAACGTGCGCGGTTCGCTCGCCGAGTTCGCGGGGCACGCCGTGGATCCGCGCGAGGTCGGCCTGTACGACTCGGACTTCCACCGGGACAACCCGCGGGTGCGACCCTTCGATCCCGATCGGGAGATTCCCTGGGTGTGGGGCTGGTCGCTGCGCGATCGGGAACCGCGGCTGGTTCCGGAGATCCTGACCTACTATCACGCGCCGGGTCTGGAGAACCGGTTCGTGCAGGAGAGCTCCAACGGGTGCGCCTCCGGGGGGAGTCTGGCCGAAGCCTGCTACTTCGGGCTGATGGAGGTCGTCGAGCGGGACGCGTTCCTGCTCGCGTGGTACGGGCGCCGGCGGCTGCCCGAGATCGACCCGGCGACCAGCACGCGGGCATCGACGCGGGCCATGGTCGACCGGCTGGCCCTGTACGGGTACCGGGCGCGGTTCTTCGACACCCGGGTCGACTTCCCGATCCCCGTGGTGACCGCCGTCGCGGAACGGTTCGACGGGGGGCTCGGACGGATGTGCTTCGGGGCGGGGGCCGGCCTGGACCCGGAATCGGCCCTGGACTCCGCGCTGTGCGAGATCGCGACGGACGCCGTGAACCTGGCCGGCCGGACCGAGCGTGACGAGGCCCGGTTGCGGGCCATGGCCGCCGACTTCGACCTGGTGACGGCGCTGCACGACCATCCGCTGGTGTACGGGGTGCCGGAGATGGGCCGACACGCCGATTTCCTGTTGCGTGGACCGCGGGACCGGCCACCGGCCCCGGTGTCGGACCTGTCCTGGTCGGATGCCTCGGGCGGTGGTGTGTCGACGGACGTCCGCGAGGACCTGGACCGGTGCGTCGGGGCCGTGACCGGCGCCGGGTTCGACGTGGTGGTCGTCGACCAGACGCTGCCCGAGCAACGGACGCTGGGGCTGCACACGGTGAGCGTCCTGGTGCCGGGGCTGCTGCCGATCGACTTCGGTTGGTCGCGGCAGCGGGCGCTCGGGATGCCTCGGCTGCGGAGGTACACGCAGCCCGGCGAATCCGGTGATGGGGCCGCCGGTGACTTCAACCCGGCCCCGCATCCCTTTCCTTGACGCAGCATCAGCCGGTTTCGACCGGTCTCCACCGACGACCGTAGGAGGACGTGTGGGTTTCGCCCATGACTATGCCGACGCCATCATGCACCGGGGCAGGGTGCCGATGGAGCCCGTCGACTTCGTACCCGACTGGGCGGACCGCCCGCGCGACGCGAAGTTCTACCCGGGCGCCGAGACCCTGCCGCTTCCCGAGCCGGAACCCGGCTCCGGGGAGGGGGTGTTCACCTTGCCGCTGCTGTCCGGGATGCTGCGGGACTCGTACGGTCTGACCGGCCGCCGCCTGGGCGTGCAGGCCAACACCGATCTGGCGGCGCTTCCGCACTACACGCACGCCAACTGGTCGCGGGGCACGGCGTCCGGGGGCGGTCTGTACCCGGTCGGCGTGTACTGGGTGGCGGGCCCGGGCGGGCCGCTCATACCCGGGGTGTACCACTACGCGCCGCACCAGCACGGACTGCGGCGGCTGTTGGGCGGAGAGGTGGGCGCGGAGGTCCGCGGCGCGCTGGGAGCGGGCTTCCCGGACTCCGGCCAGTACCTGGTCCTGAGCGTCAAGTACTGGCAGAACGCCTTCAAGTACAACAACTTCTCCTTCCACGCCGTGAGCATGGACGTGGGCACCGTGCTCCAGACCTGGCGGCTGTGGGCCAGGGAGCGCGGTCTGCGGATCGCGCCGGCCCTCTGGTTCGACGAGGAACGGCTGGCCCGGCTGCTCGGTGTGGTCCCGCACGAGGAGGGGATCTTCGCGGTCGTGCCGCTGGAGTGGGAGGGCGCCGCGCCGGCGCTGCCGCCGTCCGATCCGGTCGCCCCGGCTCCCGCCGTGCGCCGCCGGGACGCGGAGCGTTCGCGTACCGTCCTGACCTTCGAGACCGCCGGCCGGATCCACGCCGCCACGCTCGGGCGCGCCGAGGACCGGCCCGTGCTCGGGGCGCTCGACGCCGCCGCCGCGGGTCCGCCGGCCGGCGGCGCCCCGGTGTCGCTGCCGCCGGCGGCGCCCCCGCTCAGGGAGGTCACCGCGGCGTTGCGGGCCCGGCGCAGCAGCTTCGGCCGGTTCGACGCGACCCGGGCGGTGGCCGCCGATCGGTTGGCCGCCGTGCTGGCCGACTGCGCCGCGGCCACGGTGGGCAGCGACGCGGAGGGGCCGGACGGGCCGCGGCTCACCGCGCTGTACGTCTTCGTCAACCACGTGGAGGGCGTCGAGCCGGGCGCGTACGCCTACGATCCGGACGGTCACGCCCTGCGGCTGGTGGTTCCCGGTCCCCCCGGGCCGTTCCTCCAGCGCACCTACTTCCTCTCCAACTACAACCTGGAGCAGGCGGGCGCCGTCCTGGTGCCGACCGTGCGGACCGCCGCGGTGCTCGACGCGGTGGGAGACCGGGGCTACCGGCTCGTCGGGGCCACCGTCGGCGCGGTCGCCCAGACCTTCTACACCACCGCCGCCGCGCACGACCTGGGGGCGGGGGTGGCCCTCGGCTTCGACAACATCTCGTACGCCGAGGAGTTGGGGCTCACGGGAACCGACGAGGCCGCTCTGCTGATCATGCTGCTCGGTCACGAGCGGCCCCGGCCCGCCGACTTCCGCCATGAGATCGCCTGAGCCGCACCGCGACGCACTCCTTCGGCGCAACGACGAGAGAACCAGGACGTTCAGGATGAACACCACCACCGATTGGCACGCGGGCGACCGCTTCATGCTGCGCGTGGCCGGGCTGCCCCTGACCTCGGTCGACGGGCTGCGCAGCGCGGACACGCTGCGTTGGGCCGCCGATGTGCTGAGCGCCGAGGACGTGGTCCGCGCGGACGCGGAGCTCCTCGGTGACCTGCTGCACCGGGCGGTCGGCGCGACCGACCCCGCGCCCGGCGGGCCGGGCGCGGCCCTGCGCCGGGAACTGCTCAGGCTGCGGCGGCTGGTCCACAACGGCCGGGCGCCCGCCGATCCGGACGCGGCCGTCCGGATGGTGGCCGGGCTGGGCGGGGACGTGGGGCACCGGCTGGCGGGCTGGCTGGAGCGGCGGGCGGCGCTGGAGAAGCTGCGGGGCGACGGGGAGGCGTTGCTCGCCGCCGATCTGCGGCGCGGTCGTGACGCGCTGCGTCGGCTGCTCGCCGACGAGCGGGTGCGGCACGGGCTGTTGTTGGCCTCGCCGGTGCTGGAGGCGCAGCTCGACGCGTACGCGGCGGCGACGGCGGACGGCCGCGAGCCGGGCGGTCGCACGCGCAAGGTCGAGCGGTCGGCGCTGTCGTACGTGTACCGCACCGCCTGCAAGACCAGCCCGTTCAGCACCTTCACCGCGGTGGCGACCGGCCGGTTCAGGGCCGACGCGGGCACCGAGGGCATCCGGGCCGAGGACCGGTGGAGCAGTCGCGTACGGCTGAACGTCGTGGTGCTCGCCCGGCTCGCCGAGCTGATCCTCGACGACCCGGTGCGCCGCCTGGACCTGCCGCTGCGGCCGGCCTCCGGATGGGGGCGCGAGGACGAGCGGATCCGGTACGTCCGCCGCTCGGTCACGCCGGGGGACGACACCGCGGCGGTCACCTTCGACGCCGTCCGGGACCGGCTGTTCTTCCTGCGGCGCAGCGGCACCCTGGACCGGCTGCTCGCCCTGTTCGCGGACCGGCCCGAGCTGCGCCGGCGCGAACTCGTCCACTGGTTGGCGGCGGAGCACGGCGCGGCGCCGGCCGAGTGCGAGGCGTACGTCTCGGCTCTGATCGAGCTGGGCATGGTCCGGGTGCCGTGCCTGGACACCGAGGTCCACGACGGCGATCCGCTCGCCGCCTTCCGGCGGTCGCTGACCGCCCTGGAGCGACCGTGGGCCGACGACCTCGTCGCGCTCCTGGACGGGCCCGCGCGGGTGTTGGAGCGCTACCCGCTCGCCGGGCCGGCGGAACGGGCCACCCTGTTGCGGACACTGCGCGCCGATCTGGGCTCCGTGGCACGCGAGTTGGGGGCCCCGCCGGACACGACGCTGCCGCAGACCCTGTTGTACGAGGACGTCAGCGCGGGTCGTGACCTGTCGTGCCCGGCGCCCGACTGGACGGCGGACGGGGGCGCGTTGCGTTCCGTCGAGCGGATCCTGCCCGCCTTCGACCTCACGCTGGCGCAGCGCATCACCTTCGAGGGGTTCTTCACCGCCCGGTACAGTGCGGGCGGTCGTTGTGAGGACCTGTTGGGTCTGGTGCACGACTTCCATGAGGACTTCTTCGACCAGTACCTGTCGTTCACGGCCCGGCGCACCCCGTTCGACGCGCACGGGGAGTACGTGCCCGAGGAGAACTGGTTGGGTCTGTCGGGACTCCGGGCGCTGGACGCGGCGCGGCGGGCGTTCGTGACGCGGATGCGGGCGCGCTGGTCGGACCACGAGGAGGCCGGCGGGGCCGGGCTGCGGCTCACCGAGGAGGACGTGGCGGCCGTCGCCGCCGAACTGGAGGGTGTGGCGCCCGGGTTCGCGCCGCGCTGCCACCACGTTCAGTTCGCCCGGGACCCCGCCACGGGCGACCGGATGACCGTGCTGAACCGCTCGTACGGCGGTCTGTCGTTCCCCTTCAGCCGGTTCACGCACGTGTACGAGGAGGAGCCGGGAGGACGCCCGGACCTCGCCGGGGAGCTGCGCGCGACGGCCTCCCGGGTGACCCCCGGGGGCGCGGTGTTCGCGGAGGTGACCGGCGGGCCGGTGACGACCAACCTGAATCTGCACGGACCGCTGACGGACTACGAGATCGTCTGCCCGGGAGAGAGCGGGACCCTTCCCGAGGACCGCCGCCTGGACCTCGGCGACCTGTACGCCGAGCACGATCCGGCGACCGGGCGGGTGGGCCTGCGTTCGCACCGGTTGGGGCGCGAGGTGATCCCCGTCTACCTGGGGTATCTGGTCCCGCTGGCCCTTCCCGCGATCCCGCGCACCCTGCTGCTGCTGTCCCCGTCGTCGATGTCGCCGCTGGACGTGTGGGCGGGCGTGCCGGAGGGTCCGGCGCGTGACGGGGTGACCTCGCGTCCCCGGGTCGTCCACGGGGACCTGGTGCTCAGTCGGCGCTCGTGGAGCACGACGGCCGGTGAGCTGCCGGTGTCGGGAGCGCGGGAGGCCGCGCACTTCGTGGAGTGGCAGCGCTGGCGCCGGACGCACGGACTGCCCGAGCGGGTGTTCGCGACCGTGTCGGCGGGGTCGTCGGCGCTCGGTGCGAAGCCGCAGTACGTCGACTTCGCGTCGCTGCTCTCCCTCTCCGTCTTCGAGTCGCTGTTGCGGGATCCGGCCCACCGGGTCGTCTTCCGCGAGATGCTGCCCGACCCCGACGGGCTGCACACGTACACCTCGGCGGGCGCCCACGTGGCGGAACTGGCCGTGGAGACCTTCACCGTCCCGAGCCCCTCGAACCTCCCGGCTTCCCCGGGCCCCTCGAAGCCCTCGCAGTCACCCCTCTCCCCCGACCGACGCCCGGAAGGCGGTTCCCGATGTCAGAGCTGACCGAGACGCGCGGTGCATGGCAGGCGGTGCACGTCTTCTATGCCGCCAACCCGCAGCCGTTGCTGGTGCGGTGCGTGCGGCCGTTGATCGCCTCGCTCACCGAGGACGGGCTGCTCGCCGGCCACTTCTTCATCAACTACTGGTTGGAGGGCCCGCACGTGCGGTTGCGCCTGCGGCCCGTGACCCCGCAGGCCGCCCCGGAGGTGCGGCGCCGCACCGAGGAGGCCGTCGCCGCGTTCCTGAAGGCCCGGCCGGCGTTGTACGAGGTGGACTCGGGCTTCCTCAACGAGTTCTACAACACGCTCTTCGACATCGAGTTCCCCGAGGGCGACCGCGCCGGTTTCATGGGGCCGGACGGCCGGATGAACCTGCGGCCCAACAACTCGTACGCGTACGAGCCGTACGAGCCCGAGTACGGGAAGTACGGCGGCCCGGCCGGGGTCGAGCTGGCCGAATGGCACTTCGCGCACTCCAGCGATCTCGTCATGGACGCGCTGGGAACGATGAACCTGCACCTGCGGACCGTGCTGTTGGGCACGTCGGCCCAGTTGATGATGGTGATGGCCGGGGTCTTCCTGCCCGACCGGGAGGAACTCGGCGGCTACCTGGACCGCTACTACGAGTTCTGGCACCGGGCGTTCCCGGGGACCGGCTTCATCGGTTCGGCCGAGTACGACCGCACGTACGGGCAGAGCGCGCCGGGGATCGCCCGCAGGTTCGCGGCCGTCCGAGAGGCGCTCGGGTCCGGGGAGACCGGGCGGCTGCCCGCGTTCCTGGCCGGGTGGGCCGAGCACTGCCGGGAGCTGCGCGAGCGGGCGGGGGCGCTGGCCGCCTCCGGGGAGCTGGTGTTCCGTTCCTGGGACGGCACCCGGGACGAGCGGGTGACGGATCCGGCGGTGGCGCTGCCGCTGCTGCTGTCCCCGTACATGCACATGACCAACAATCGGCTGCACGTGACGATCCGGGACGAGGCCTACCTCGCCCACCTGCTGGGTCGGGTGCTGCGGGAGGGCGTGGGCAGCGGGGCCGCCGAGGCGGCCCGGCCGTGAGCGCCCCCTCCCCCGCGCCCTCCGGGATGTCGGCGCACCGGCCCGCGCTGCGGCCCGGGATCCTGCTGTCGCCGCCGCTGCTCAACGGCCCGGCGACCGTCCATCTGGTCAAGGACCCCGTGTCCGGTGCCTCGTTCGAGATCGGGCCCAAGGAGTTCTTCCTCGTCTCACGGCTCGACGGGCGGCGCAGCCTCGCGGAGATCGGCGAGGCCTACGCCCAGGCCTTCGGACGCAGGCTCGGCGAACGGAACTGGCAGCAGTTGCTGGGCCTGCTCGGTACACGGCGGCTGCTCGCGGGCGGACCGCCGCCCGAGCCGGCGGCCGGCCCGGGGCCGCAACGCACCGGAACCCTGCTGCGGGGCACGCTGCGGCTGGTCTCCGACGCGGACGCCACGACCGCCCGGCTGCACCGCTTCCTGCGGCCCGTGTTGCGTCCGGTGGCACTGGTCGCGCTGCTGCTGTGCTGCCTCGCCATGGAAGGGGTGCTCGCCGCGTCGGCGGGCCGGCTCGTGGGCGACCTGTGGTGGCTGCTCTCGCGTCCGGTGCCGCTGCTGGCCGTGGCCACGCTCATGTGGCTCAGCACCGCCCTCCACGAGTTCGCGCACGGGGTGGCCGCCCGCCACGTCGGGGGGAGCGTCGGCGAGATCGGGCTGCGGTGGCGGCTGCCCGCCGCCCTCATGTACTGCACCGTCGACAACTACCGCTACCTGCGCCGCCGTCGTCACCAGCTGGCCGTCGCCGGGGCGGGGGCCTTCGCCAACCTGCTGTTCCTGCTGCCCTTCCTCGGGTGGTGGGCCGCCCTGCCGGTCGGCGACCCCACCGGCCGGGTGCTGGGGGCGCTGCTGCTGCTCGGCAGTGTCCAGGCCCTGGTCAACCTCCTTCCGCTGCCGCCGCTCGACGGCTACACGATGCTCGGCCACGGCCTGCGGGTGACCCGGCTGGCTCCGGCCGGTTCGGCCTACCTGCGGCTGCGGCTGCGCGACCGGACCGCCGCGGCCGCGTACCCCGCCCGGGCGCGCCGGATCTACCTCGCGTACGGCATCGGTTCGGCCGTTCTCGTGCTGCTGCTCCTCTGCGGTGCGGCGGCCGCCTGTTGGTACGCGGTGGCCACCACGACCTGACCCCGACCCGATCCGTGTCCGCAACCGTCCCCGTCCCCGATCCGACCCCGAATCCGCTCCTCGCACGACCCGCACCGATTCCGATCCCGACACCGAGGGAACCGCACATCCCATGACAACTGACAGCAACCGGCCGGCCGACGAGTCCGCCGTCACCATCGAGGACGTCCGCAAGCGCTACGGCGACCGGCATGCCGTCGACGGGATATCCCTCGACGTGCGCCGCGGCGAGTTCTTCGGCCTGCTCGGCCCCAACGGCGCGGGCAAGACCACCCTCATCGAGATCATGGAAGGACTGCGCCAGGCCGACTCGGGCACCGTCCGGGTCCTCGGCCAGAGTCCCTGGCCGCGCAACACCGCGCTGCTGCCCCGCATCGGCGTGCAGACCCAGGCGTCGGCCTTCTTCGTACGACAGACCGCCCTCGAACACCTCTCCACCGTCGCGGGTCTCTACCGCCGCGACCGGGCCGCCGCCGCCCGCACGTTGGAGACGGTCGCGCTGACCGAGCAGGGCGGGGTGCTGGTCGAGAACCTCTCCGGCGGTCAGCGCCAGCGCCTGGCCATCGCCTCGGCCCTGGTCCACGACCCCGAGCTGATCTTCCTGGACGAGCCGACCGCCGCTCTCGACCCGCAGGCCCGCCGGGACCTGTGGGAGGTGCTGCGCACCCTCAAGAGCGAGGGCCGCACCATCGTCTACACCACCCACCACCTGGACGAGGCAGAGGCCTTGTGCGACCGGGTGGCGATCCTGGTCGGCGGCAAGGTGGCCGCCCTGGACTCGCCGCACCGGCTCGTCACGGCGGCCGGGGCCCCGGCCCGGCTGCTGTTGCCCCTCGGCAGGATCGGCGTCGAGGAGGCCTCGGCTCTGCCCGGGGTGGACCGGGCCGACCTCCAGGGCGGCTCGCTGGTCCTGGAGACCGCCGTGCCCGGCAAGGTCCTCCAGGCCCTGGACGGACTCACCGGGCTCGACGGGGTGATGACCCGGACGGCCACCCTGGAGGACGTCTACCTCGAACTGACCGGCACAGCACACCACCACCCGACGGAGTCCCAGGCATGAGCGCGTACACGGCCCTGACCGCAGCCGGCTACCGGGCGCAGGTCCGGGACAAGGCCACCCTCTTCTTCACCTTCGCCTTCCCCCTGCTCTTCCTGGTCGTCTTCGGGCTGATCTTCAGCGGGCAGGACGTCGAGGAGAGCGGCCGCCCCTACATCTCGTACATCGCGCCGGGCGTGATGTCGTGGGGCGTCGCCAACGCCGCGGTGTTCGGCATCGCCTTCACCCTCATGCAGTGGCGGCGCGACGACCTGCTGCGGCTGATCCGGTTGACGCCGACGCCGTTGACCACGGTGCTCGCCTCGCGGTACGTACTGGCGCTGGTCGTCGGCGTGGTGCAGGCCGCGGTGTTCGTGGCGGTGGCGATGCTGCCCGGCTTCGGGCTGGAGCTGGACGGGCGCTGGCCGTTGGTGCTGCCCGCGCTGGTGCTGGGCATCACCGCCTTCATGGCGATCGGGGTGATCGTGGGCACCTACGCGAACACGCCCGAGGCGGTCGCGGCCATCGCCAACTGCATGATGGTGCCGATGGCGTTCCTGTCCGGGTCGTTCCTGCCGCTGGACATGATGCCGTCCTGGCTCCGGTCGGTCTCCCGGGTGTTGCCGTTGCGGTACCTCAACGACGCCGCGACCGGCTCGCTGACGGGGTCGGGCTCGCTCGCCACGATCGGTGTCGGGTGCGCGGCGCTGGCCGGCTTCGCCCTCCTGTTCGGGGCCATCGGCCTGAAGACCTTCCGGTGGAGCAACCAGGCATGACCGGGACCCTCGCGGACGCGACGACCCCGGAGCCGGCGGGCCCCGGATCCGGGGCTCCCCGGTCGACGGCGCCCTCGGCCCCCGACGGGACTCCGTTGGAGCGGGCCCGCCGGGAGCTGGCGGGGGCCCTCGCCGGGCTCGGTGCGACGGTGGTCACCCTCGGCGTCCACGACGCCCTCGGACCGCGCGCCGCCGACCCCTTCGCCGGGGTCCGGCCGGCCGCCACGGTGCACCTGAGCGCGCGGGACGTCCTGGTGGGCCCCTGGGGCGGCGACGGTACGGCCCCGGCCTGCGGGCAGTGTCTGGCGATGCGGCGGCAGCGGTTGCGCAGCCGCAGCGAGCGGGACGCGCTGGAGACCGGCGTCGGCACGCCGGTCCCGGCGGCCCGGGAGCGGCCCTGGCTGACCGCGTTCGCGCGGGATGCCGTCCACGCCCTGCACCGCGCGGTCTTCGGCGGGGAGGTGGCCGAGGTCGGCCCGTCGGCGGCCGACCGGGCGCTGCCGCGGGTGTCCCGGTTGGACCTGGAGACGCTGGCGGTCACCCACCATCCGCTGGCCGCCGACCCGCTGTGTCCGGACTGCGGACCGCGCGGGACCGACGGGCCCCGGCCGTTCGTCGCGCGGTCGCGGCCGAAGCCCCACCCGGGCGCGCGACGGCTGCGCGCGGCCTCCTCGTACCCGTTGCCGCGGGAGGCGCTGGCCAATCCGGTCACGGGGGTGCTGGGCGGGGGCACCTGGATCAACGTCACCTCCCCCACCACCGCGCCGGTCGCGGGCAGCGTGTTCATGCGCGGTTACGCCGGTCTGACGGACGTCACCTGGAGCGGGCAGGCCAACAGTTTCGAGGGGAGCCGCGACCTCGCGTTCCTGGAGGGGCTGGAGCGCTATGCGGGGACCCACCGCAGGACGGGGAGCTCCCTGCTGATGGCCTCCTACGCGGAGTTGGGCGATCGGGCCCTGGATCCGGCGCGGTGCGGTTTCTACGCGCCCGCCACCTACCGGGACGACCCGCTGGTCTCCCCGTTCGATCCGCGGCGCCCCATCCCCTGGGTGTACGGGCACGCGCTGGGTGCGGACCGGCCCGTGCTGGTGCCGGCGCGGCTGGTGCACTACAGCGCGGGGGTGGAGGCCGACAACTTCGTCTTCGAGTGCTCCAACGGCTGCGCCATCGGCAGCTGTGTGGAGGAGGCGCTGCTCGGGGCGCTGCTCGAACTGATCGAGCGCGACGCCTTCCTGCTGGCCTGGTACGGCGGCCTGCGGCTGCCGGAGATCGACCTGGCGACGGTACCGGGCGCCGCGGTCCGCATGATGGTGGATCGGGCGGCTCTCCAGGGGTACGACGTGCACGCCTTCGACAACCGGATCGACATGGCGGTCCCGGTGGTGACCGCGCTGGCGGTGCGTCGCGACGGCGGGCCGGGCCTGTTCTCCTTCGGGGCGGGCGCGGCGCTGGAGCCGGCGGCGGCGGTGGAGGCCGCCTTGTCGGAGGTGCTCACCTACATCCCGCATCTGCCGGGGCAGGTGGCGGAGCGGCTGGGCGAACTCCGTGCCATGGCGGCCGACTTCGGTCGGGTGCGACACCTGAAGGACCACGCGCAGTTGTACGGGCTGCCCGAGATGGCCCCGCACGTGGGGACGTACCTGGATCCGCCGGCCGTTCGTCCCCTGGCGGATCTCGACCCGTCGACGGGGCCGGACGGGCGACCCGCGTCGGAGGACCTGCGGAATGATCTCCGTTGGGTCGTCGCGGAGTTGGCGCGCATCGGGCACGAGGTGATCGTGGTCGACCAGACGACGCCGGAGCAACTGCGGGCGGGACTGAGCACGGTGTGCGCGATCGTGCCGGGGCTGTTGCCCATCGACTTCGGTTGGTCGCGGCAAAGGGCCCCGTACATGCCCCGGTTGAGGACGGCCGCACGGCGGGCGGGACTCCGCGGGACGGACCTGACGGACGCCGACATCCGGATGGTGCCGCACCCGTTCCCCTGACGGCCCCCGGTTCCGCCGGCGCGCCCGGTTCCTCTGGCGTGCCGGCGTCCTCTGGCGCCCCGGCGTCCTCTGGCGCCCCGGCGACGCACGACGCCCCGGCCCCCGCGCGTGCGGGGACCGGGGCGTTCCCGCGCTCGGGTCAGGCGCTGCAGGAGGTGGTGCTGGTCGTCGAGGAACAGGTCGACGTGGAGCTGCAGCTCGTGGAGCCGGCGAGCACGACCTCGCTGGCGTCCGAGTAGTCGGAGATCTCGAAGGTCTCGGACTCCAGCTCCAGGATCTCGTCGGCGAGCGAGGCGAGGGGGGACTTCTCCATGGTGACTCCTTCGGTCGAGTGCGGTGGTTGTGGTGCCCTTGCTGTGGTGCCCTTCCATCAGAACCGGTCGCGCCGTCACCTCACCCGGCCTCCCGCTGTCACCTCTCTGACAGGAAGTGTCAGCGCCCTGTCTCCCCCCGTCCGGCCCGATCGGCCGATCATGGGGGAATGACCAGTGCCGCCGTCCTCGCCGGACTTCCCGATCTGCTCAGGCCGTTGACCGTGTTCTACCTCGATCTGCACCGGCATCCCGAGCTGTCGGGCGAGGAGCGGCGCACGGCCGGGCGGTTCGCGGACCGGCTGGAGGCCGCCGGGTACCGGACCGTGCGCGGGATCGGCGGACACGGCGTGGCCGGGGTGCTGCGGCGCGGTGAGGGGCCCGTGGTGTTGCTGCGCGCCGAGTTGGACGCCCTGCCGGTGCGGGAGACCACCGGGCTGGCGTACGCGAGCGAGGGCGAGGTGTCGCACGCCTGTGGGCACGACCTCCACCTGGCCGCGGCGGCCGGGGCCGCCGAACTGCTGGCCCGCGCGAAGCCGGGGGCCTGGCGCGGGACGCTGGTGGTCGTCGGGCAGCCCGCCGAGGAGACCCTGGAGGGCGCGCGGGCGATGCTCGCCGACGGGCTCTACGAGCGCGTCGGAGTGCCGGACGTGGCGCTGGCCCAGCACGCGGCCCCGCTGCCGGCGGGGATGGTGGCGCACGGCTACGGTCCGATGACGGCCGGGAGCGTCACCTTCCGGGTCGTGGTGCATGGTCGGGGCGGGCACGCCGGCGCCCCGCACCTGACGGTGGATCCGGTGGTGACGGCCGCGCACGTCGTGACGCGGCTCCAGACGGTGGTGGCCCGTGAGGCGGCCCCCTCCGAGCAGGTCGCCGTCACGGTCGGATCGCTGCGGGCGGGCGAACGGGCCAACGTCGTGCCGGACCGGGCCGAGTTGGGGATCACCGTGCGGGCGGCGGGGGACGCCGCCCTGGCCCGGGCGGCCGGAGCGGTGGAGCGGATCGTGCGCGCCGAGTGCGCGGCGTCGGGGTGCCCCCGTGACCCGGAGATCGAGCGGGTGTCGACCTCGCCCGTCACGCATCCCGACCCGGCGACGACCGCCGCGGTACGCGGGGTCCACGCGGCGGAGTTCGGCGCGGAGCGGGTGGCGATGTGGCCGCCGACCCTGGCGACGGAGGACTTCGGGCTGTTCGGCGACGCCGGCCGGGAGTGGCACGGGGCGTCGGGGGTACGGCTCGCCTATTGGATGTTCGGGGTGGTGGGGCCCGGTGCCTGGGCCGCGGCGCCGGGCGCGGACGCGGCGGCCAAGTTGGCCGCGCTGCCGGCGAACCACGCGGCGGACTTCGCGCCGGACGCGCGCACGGCGCTGCCGGCGGGGGTGCGGGCACTGACCGCGGCGGCCCTGTCCTGTCTCGGATCACCCGCGTAGTGCCCGGTCCGCCAGGCGTGTCCACTTTTCAGCCATTTTGCTCGAATGGAGAACCACCGCGGGTCCCGTGACGTCGATCAGGGCAGTGCCGGGGATCCCCTCGGCAAGCACTGGACCACGGGGAAAGGCACCATCGATGTCCAAGCACGTGAGCAAGCGCACCGCCATCGCGATCACCGCCACGGCCGCCGCCGCCGTGGCGACCCTCTCCCTCGCCTTCGTCACCACGGCGACCGCGGACGGGGCCGCCCCGCGCGCCGGGCAGGCCGCCGCCGCGCTGCCGTCGGTGTCGGGCAGCCCGGAGGGCGCGTTCACCCGCATCGCCGACTTCTACGGTTCGTACATCGACGCCGTCTACGACCACGACGGCAAGACGGCCGACCAGCTGCGTTCCTTCTACCTCTCCGCGCCCCTCCAGGCGGAGCTGAAGAAGTGGGAGGAGACCAACCACGCGAACGGGGTGCTGCGCGCCCAGAACGTGCCGACGCAGTGGAAGGTCGACTCCACCGGCAGCGGCGCGGGCAAGACCAACGCCACGGTGACCCTCACCTGGGGCGGCGGGGACACCACCCGGATCCACGTCCAGGCCGACCTGAGGACGAAGAAGATCACGTCCATCGCGGACTGACCCGGTCCCGCGACGCGCGAAGGGGGGCCCACCGGCGGGTGGGCCCCCCTTCGCGCGTTCGGTTACGCGCCGCTCGCGTCGAGCATGTCCTCGCGCTCGACGATCTTCACGCGCTCGCGGCCCTGCGGCTCGCCCAGCGCCTTCTCGGCGGCGTCCAGGCGGTACCAGCCCTCCCACGTCGTGAAGCGGACCTCCCGCTCGACGAGGAAGGCCTCGACGGCCTCCGGCGCGGGCGTGGCCGGGGTGAGGAGCCGGCCCTCGGCGTGGTCGGCCAGGAGGTTCGCGACGGTCTCGTTCGCGTCGCCCTTGGTGTGGCCGATGAGGCCGACCGGGCCGCGGCGGATCCAGCCGGTGACGTACGTGGACGCGAGGTGCTCGCCGGCCTCGATCACCCGGCCGCCCTCGTCCGGGACGGTGCCGGACTCGACGTCCCAGGGGAGCTTGGGCAGCTCGTCCGAGAGGTAGCCGACGGCGCGGTAGACGGACTGGACGTCCCAGTCGGTGAAGGCGCCGGTGCCCTTGACGTTGCCGGTGCCGTCGAGCTCGGTGCGCTCGGTGCGCAGGCCCACGACCTTGCCGTCCTCGCCGAGCACCTCGACGGGCGACTCGAAGAAGTGGAGGAAGAGCTTGTGCGGGCGGTCGCCGATGTCGCGGATCGCCCAGTTCTCCAGGGTCTTGGCGACCATGTCCGCCTGCTTGTTGGAGCGGCGGGTGGCGATCGAGCCCTCGTCGTAGTCGATGTCCTCGGGGTTGACGATGACCTCGATGGTCGGCGAGTGGTCGAGCTCGCGCAGCTCCATCGGGCTGAACTTCGCCTGCGCCGGGCCGCGACGGCCGAAGACGTGCACCTCCAGCGCCTTGTTCGCCTTGAGGCCCTCGTACACGTTGGCCGGGATCTCGGTCGGGAGCAGTTCGTCGCCGGTCTTGGCGAGGACGCGCGCCACGTCGAGGGCGACGTTGCCGACGCCGAGGACGGCGACCTTCTCCGCCTCCAGCGGCCAGGTGCGCGGGACGTCCGGGTGACCGTCGTACCAGGACACGAAGTCGGCGGCGCCGTAGGAGCCGTCGAGCTCGACGCCGGGGATGCGCAGGTCCCGGTCGGCGGTGGCGCCCGTGGAGAAGACGACGGCGTCGTAGAACGCGTGCAGCTCGTCGAGGGAGATGTCGTTCGGGTAGTCGACGTTGCCGAAGAGGCGGACCTGCGGCTTGTCGAGCACCTGGTGCAGGGCGGTGATGATGCCCTTGATGCGGGGGTGGTCGGGGGCGACCCCGTACCGGATCAGCCCGAAGGGCGCGGGCATCCGCTCGAAGAGGTCGATGGACACGCCCGGCTCGGCGGCTGCCTCGGACTTCAGCAGCGCGTCTGCCGCGTAGATGCCGGCGGGGCCGGCGCCGACGATTGCTACCCGCAGAGGGCGAGGCATGAGTGGGTTCCCTTCGACCGAAAAACAGACTGATCAAAGGAACCCTAAACTAAGGCCACCCTAACCCGGCACCCGCCCCCTGGTTATGACCCCATAAACAGACCTTATGACTTCCCCAAGGCTCTCTTTGCCCCCTCGGGAGGGCGGCACGAAACCCCGGGAGTGCGGCACGCCCGAGGGCATCAGAGGACGGCGATGCCCAGCGGACGCGACCCGGCGGGCAGTCGGTGGGTCCGGCCGCTGTCCAGGTCGACGACCGTGATGCCGTTCCAGTACCCGTCGCGGGTGAAACCGCCGGTCACGTAGGCCGTACGGCCG
Source organism: Streptomyces sp. NBC_00513 (assembly GCF_041431415.1). GTDB lineage: Bacteria > Actinomycetota > Actinomycetes > Streptomycetales > Streptomycetaceae > Streptomyces. Next base: position 6,946,017 of record NZ_CP107845.1, on the reverse strand, counting down.
TCGCGGGAGACGGCCACGTCTTCGTGCGGGCCCTCCAGCGGATGGACCCGCTCGGTGCCGTCCGGGGCCCGGACGGTGAGGGACGGTCCCTTGCCGTCGGAGGGGTCCACGGCGCCCGTGCCGACCACCAGGAGCCGGCCGTCCGGGGTGGCCACCACCCCGTGCTGGTGGGTGTCGGCGGTCATCCGCTCCACCGTGACGCGACCGGTTCTCGGTTCCACCACCGCGAGGCGCTCCCCCTCGAAGGGAAGCAGCAGCATTCCGTCGGAGGGCCGGACGGCCGCGTAGTGCGGTTTGAGCCAGGATCCGAGGCCGCCTTCCGTCCCGTACGGAGCGACCTCCACTCGGCGCGGACGCAGCGTGGAGGTCGCGACGACGGTGACGTCGAAGGAGTCGTGGCCGGTGACGTAGATCTCGGAGCCGTCACGGGCCACGTCCACGTCGAAGGGACGGCGGCCCACCGCGACGACACCGGTGGTCCGCCGCGTCGCCGTGTCGATCACTTCGAGGACGCCCGTGGTTCCCGGGACGTTGACCCCCACGTAGGCGCGGGAGCCGTCCGGCGCGAGGGCGATGCCCATGCCGCCGCCCCGGTACTCGCCGTCGGTGACCGGGCCGGAGTCGGTGCGGTACGGGATGAGCGCGACCCGGGTGCGGGTCGCCGTGTCGACCACGGCGACCCCATCGGCGGTGGCCACCCACGCCCGGCCGTCCCGCCCCACCACCAGGCCGTACGGGGCCTCGCCGACGGGGACGACGGCGACCGGGCCGCGCTCGGGGTCCACGAAGGTGACGGTGTCGGCGCCGAAGTCGGCGACCAGGAGGGTGCCGTCCGGGGTGGCGCCGCTCACGGTGGCGGTCGGCGCCGGCGCGGCGGCCGATCCCGGCGCCGTGCAGGCAGCGGCCAACAGCACCGCCACCGCGCTCGCGAGGGCCGTGCGCGCCGCGCGCCGCGCTCCACCACCGGGTGCGCGCTCATCGCCGCGCCCCGCCCAGCAGCCGGGCCATCGAGTCGAAGCCGCGCCGCACGGCGTGCTCGTACGGGGTCACCCCGTCGAGGTCGCCGAGGCGCGGATCGGCTCCCGCCTCCAGGAGCAGCGCCACGATCTCCTCGTGGCGGGGCCCGCCGTCGCCGAGGATCACCGCCTCCAGCAACGCGGTCCAGCCGAGCCGGTTGACGTGGTCGACGCGGATGTCGGTCTCGCGCAGCACGGCCCGGACGTACGCGGTGTGCCCGCGCTCCGCGGCCGGGATGAGCGAGATCCCGCCGAAGCGGTTGAGTTGGCCCAGGTCCGGCCCGGCGGGGAGCAGCACCCGCATCATGGGGACGCTCCCGGTGACCCCGGTGACCAGCCAGGGGCTGTCCTCCCGGGAGTCCGGGGCGTCTGGGTCGGCGCCGGCGGCGATCAGCAGTTCGGCGACGGCCACGTGATCGCCGAGTACGGCGAGCAGCAGGGGCGTGCGGAGCTGCTCGTCCCGCGCGTCCACGGTGGCGCCCGCCGCGAGGGCGGCGGCGACGGCGGGCGCGTCACCTCGGGCTGCGGCGGCCGTCAGGGATCGGTCGTGCGGGTTCATGGTGTCCCTCCCGGGTCCGGGGCGGGGCGGTGTACGGGTCCGCCCTCTCCCCCGGTTCCATGGTGGTCCCGTGCCCCCGGCCGGCCGGTCGACCCGCCGGCGGGATCCGGCGAGCGGTCCGGGGGACCCCCGGGTCCTCCGATCGGCTGATGCCCGGGCGCCGTCCGCCGGTCCCCGTCGGGCGACCTTGATCAGGGCCCTGCCCGGTCAGGCCGCGTGCCCGGTCACGCCCGCTGCCCGGTCAGGCCTCGTACTCGGTCAGGTCGATGCTGTAGAGGGTCAGCATGGAGGCGTGCTCGGGGTGGCTCGTGTCGCGGTCCCGCTCCATGTCGAGCTTGCGCAGCACGTTCTCGGACTCCTCGTTGCCCGTCCGGTTGACGGCGATGACGCGGTCCAGGCCCCGGTCCTGGAGGGCGAACTCCAAGGTGGCCTGAGCGGCCTCGGAGGCGTAGCCCTGACCCCAGTAGGAACGGCCGAGCCGCCACGTGATCTCGACGGCGGGCATCACCTCGGGCAGCCACTCGGGCACCGACAGACCGACGGCGCCGATCAGCTCACCGGAGGCCAGCAGCTCGACCGCGAAGAGGCCGAAGCCCTCCTCGTCCCATTCGTCCTCCCAGCGCTCGATGGCGTCGGCGGTCTCCTCCAGGTCGAGCGTGGAACCGTCGCCGATCCAGCGCATCACCTCGGGGTCGGCGTTGATCTCCGACAGGGGGACGAGGTCGTCGTCGGTCCAGCGGCGGAGGAGGAGGCGGGGGGTACGGATCTCGGTCATGCCCCACATCCTGCCGAACGTGTCCGGCCAGGGGTAATCGGCCCCCTCGTTGCCGCGGCATTGCAGGTTCATGACCAATGCGGCGGTGCGGTTCCCGGGGGCGGACGGGAGTCCTACCGTCCGTCGGGACCCCACCGAGAAGGAGTTCCGCCCATGTCCCTCGACCCTTCCGACGAGAGCCGGTACGACCGCACGCGCCTGCGGCAGTGGGCGCGCGGCCGGGCCCGTTCCGCCGGGGTGGACCGCCGGGACCTGCTGCGGCTGTTCGCCGCGGGGGCCGCCGGCGCGGCCGTCGCGGGGCCGCTCGGTGTCGGGGCGGCGTCGGCCGCCGCCCCGCCGGGTGTCGTGAAACCGCTGCCGCCGGAACTGTTCACCGTGCGCGGCACCAACGCGGAGACGAACTTCGCGTCCCTGCGCGGAACGGGCCCGCTCACCCCCGTCGACCGGTTCTTCGTACGGAACCACACCTCCACCCCGCGCCTGGACGCCGCGGAGTGGAGGCTCACGGTCTGGGGAGACGGGCTGCGCGGCGAACCGGTCGAGTTCTCCCACGAGCGGCTGCGCGAGCTGCCCGCCGTCGAGCGGACCCTGTTCATCGAGTGCGCGGGCAACGGCCGCAGCTTCTACACGACCCAGCAGGGACAGCCGGTCACCGGCACCGCGTGGACGCTCGGCGCGATCGGTGTCGCACGGTGGCGCGGCGCGCGCCTGTCGGACGTGTTGCGGCAGGCGGGGCTGCGCCGCGATGCCGTGGACGTCCTGCCGCGCGGGCTCGACGACGAGGTGGTCACCAACGGCGTGAACCTGGGTCGGGTGCGGCGCCCGCTGCCCGTCTCGAAGGCGCTGGACGACGTGATCCTCGCGTACGAGATGAACGGCGAGCCGCTGCCGCCCGACCACGGCGGTCCGGTTCGGGTCGTCGTACCGGACTGGGTGGGCATCTCCTCGATCAAGTGGGTGGGGGACATCGAGGTGTCCGCCTCGGCGCTGTACACGCCGTGGAACACCGACCTGTACCGGCTGTTCGGGCCCGATCAGCCGCCGGAGGGCAGTGCCCCGCTGACCCGGCAGACGCTCAAGAGCGCTTTCGAGCTGGAACTCGGCGCACGGGTGCCGGTGCACCGGACGCGGCTGCTGACCGGGAGGTCCTGGTCGGGCGCGGCGCCGGTGCACCGGGTGGAGGTCAGCACGGACGGCGGTCGGCGCTGGCAGCGGGCCCGCCTGCACGACACCCCGCGCCGGGGCGGGTGGGTGCGCTGGTCGGTGCCGTGGACCCCGCGCGCGACGGGGGCGGCTGCCCTGCTGGCGCGTGCCACCGACGCCACGGGGCGGACGCAGCCGGAAACCACCCCCCACAACACGCAGGGGTACCTCTTCGACGCGGTCGTGCGTCACCCGGTGACGGTGGTCTGACCGGCGGTGGGCCGTGGCGCCTACGGGTTGATGAAGGACACCTCCGGGGCGTCGGCGGACGGGCCGTCCAGTACGGGACGGGGCTTGCCCTTGAGGTGCTGGTCGAAGAAGGCGGCGACGTAGCGGCGGGTCAGCTCGACGGAACGGTTCCCGGGCAGCGGGGTCTGCGGGTCGGGGAGCCCGAGCTGATCCCCGATGGCGGGCACGTCGGTGAAGGTGAAGTGACCGGAGCCGGCGAAGCTGATCCAGCGCTTCCAGCCGTCGAGGCGATGCCAGTCGCGCTCCCAGGTGGTGTCCGTGCCGGGACCGTGGTCCGAGGCTCCCATCAGCAGGAACGGGCGCCCGCCGAGACCTCCTTCGGGGACGGGGGTGAACAGCGTGCCGTCCATGTCGACGCCCGCCTTGACCCGGGGATCGGCCACCATCGCGGCGGCGGCCGAGGCCCCGCCGATGGAGTGGCCCGCCATCGCGATCCGGTCCCGGTCGATCAGGCCGGAGCGGTTCCAGGCCGGGTGACGGCCGGTGAGGCGGTCGAGCAGGAAGGACACGTCACGGGCCCGGTTGTCGCTGACGCGCTTGTAGCCCGCCTCGTCGCCGACCTTCTCGCAGGCCAGGCAGGTCGTCACGCGTCCGCCGGGGAAGGCGGTACCCGAACTCTCGTAGGCGTGGTCCACCGCGGCGACCACGTAGCCGCGCGAGGCGAGGTCCTCGGCGAGCGCGGTCAGGGTGGCGCCCGGGACGGTGAAGCCGGGCGACAGGACGATCAGCGGGTAACGGCCTTCCACGGGGCGGGCCCCGGAGCGCGCGAAGGACTTCGTACCGGAGAGGGTCCTGGCCGGGATCACCTTGTCCAGCCCCCGGGCCACGAGGAGCAGCCGGGCCTCCTCGTCGGTGAGGTAGCGCACGGGCCCGCCGGTGCCGGGCAGGGCCGGATAGCGCATGGTGACCATCAGCTCGCGCGGCCCCGAGCCCGCCCACGGGTCGGTGCGGCTTCGATCCACCAGGTGCAGGGTGTCCTGTCCGACGCCGAACCGTCCGGTGGGGCGGGGCAGTTCGGGCAGCGCCCGGAGCGCGTCGGACGCGGCCGGCGTCTCGGCGGCGACGGAGGTCCCCGCGGCGGTGAGCGGGAGGGGGAGGAGCAGCGCGCACAGGGCTGCGAAGGTGACGGTGCGGCGACGAGTCATGCTCCCGAAGCTACGCAGCCTGTCGTGACGGTTCATCACCTCTCAGGAGGAGTGACCCGTCCGACCGCGGAGGGTCGCCCGTCCTCCTCAAGTAGCAGACCGGCGAGGGCGGATCAGCGGCGCTCCAGGCCACTGCACGGCGGCGCGTAGTCCAGGTAGGGCATGTAGGTGGTCCACTGCTTGCGGCTGATCCGCGGCCCGGTGTGCGCGCAGGCACCCGCGGTGGCCCGGTCCCGGTCGGTGCCCGCCAGCCGGAGGGTGTCGTCGTAGCCGCCGGACGCCAGGACGCTCCCGTCGGGGCTGAACACGACGGAACCGACGGCGGTGACGTGCCCGGTGAGGGTGGTCGACAGGGCCGGGTGGGCGGGTCGGGCCACGTCCCACACCCGTACGGTGCGGTCGTCGCCGGCGGTGGCGAGGGTGCGGCCGTCGGGGCTGAAGACCACCGCGCCGACCACGTCGGTGTGGCCCCTCAGGGTGGCGAGGGGGGCCGGATGGAGCCGGTCGGTGACGTTCCACAGCCGTACCGAGGTGTGGCCGCCGCTGGCGGTGGCGAGGGTGCGGCCGTCCGGGCTGAAGGCGACGGAGAAGACGGCGGTGTCGTGGCCCTCGACGGTCGCCAGCGGCGTGGGGTGCCCGGGGTCGGCGATGTCGGTCAGCCGTACGGTGCGGTCCTCGCTCGCGGTGGCCAGGGTGCGGCCGTCCGGGCTGAACGCGACGGCGCGCAGGGCGTCGCGGTGCCCGGTCACGACCGCCGCCTCGACGGGGCGGGCGGGATCGGCCACGTCCCAGATTCGTACGTCGCCTGCGGGGCCGGTGGTGGCGAGGGTGCGCCCGTCGGGGCTGTAGGCGAGGGCGCGTACGTCGCCGCCCCGGGCGACGGGTTCGGCCGCGAGGGTGGGGCGGGCGGGCTCCGCGACGTCCCAGAGCCGTACGTTCCCGTCGGCGGAGGCGGTGGCGAGGATCCGCCCGTCCGGCCGGTAGGCGACGGCGCGCAGGGCGGCGCGGTGGCCGGTGAGGGTGGCGACGGCGACGGGCCGGTCGGTGCCGCGGACGGTCCAGAGTCGGGCGGTGCGGTCCCCGCTGGCGGTGGCGAGTTGACGCCCGTCGGGTCGGTAGGCGAGGGCGACGACCTCCTTGGCGTGGGCGGGGAACGAGGTCATCAGGGTGCTGAGGAGGCTGTCGCGGGTGCGGGTGGTGGGCGAGAGCCGGTAGGCGGTCAGGCCGAGTTGGACGGCCAGGCCCGGTTCGGTGTTGGTGAGGCCGCCCGCGGTCTCGGCGAGATTCTGCGCGACGGCGTCGTTGCGTTGCCGGGTGACCTCCTCCTCGGCCCGTACCGCGTTGCCGGTGGCGACGGCTGCGACCACCACGAGGGCGCCGAGCGAGGCGACGAGGATCCGCAGCCGGCGGGTACGGCGGCGCGCCGAGTCGCCGGCCGCGTCCTCCGCGGCGGCGGAGGCGTCGAGGAACTCCCGCTCCGAGGCGGTCAGTCCGGCGGGGCCGGGGGTGTCGAGGAGGTCGCGGACGAGGGTGAGCCGGGCGCCCCGCAGCAGGGAGCCGGGGTCGCGCCCCACGCCCTCCCACGTCCGGGCGGCGTCGGTGAGCTGTCGGTGCCGGCGCAGCAGCTCCCGGTCCTCGGTGAGCCAACCGCGCAGTCGGGGCCAGGCGCGGATCAGGGCCTCGTGGGTGAGTTCGACCCGGCCGTGTCCGAGCGTGAGGAGCCTTTGTCGGGCTGCCCCGGCGAGGACGGCGTCGGTGTCGGCGCCCTGGTCGAGTTCCTCGCGGGCGACGGGCCGTTTGGTGTCCTCGGTGCCCTCTCCCAGGGCGATGAGGTGGACGAAGACCTGGCGGGCCAGATGTCGCTGACGGCCGGTGAGTGAGGCGTACAGGGCTTCGGCGGACTGGGCGAGGGCGCCCTCGAATCCGCCGGCGGCGCGGAAGCCGTCCAGGGTGAGGGCGGCGCCCCGGCGGCGCCGCCAGGTCTCCAGCAGGGCGTGGGAGAGCAGGGGCAGGACGCCGACGCGGCCGTGCGCGTGGGCGACGAGGGTGGCCTGGAGGGAGCCCTCGACGGTGAGTCCGGCGCGGCGGGCGGGTTCGACGACGGCCCGGCGCAGTTCGGCGGCGCTCATCGGTCCGACGAGGATCTGGGCGTCGCGCAGGACGTCGACGAGTTCCGTGTGGCGGGTGCAGTGCGCGTAGAAGTCGGCGCGCAGGCACAGGACGACCCGGCAGCGGGAGCCGGGCCGGCGCGCGGCCTCGTCGAGCGCGGTGATGAACCGGGCGCGCTCCCCGGGGTCGGCGCAGACGGTGAAGACCTCCTCGAACTGGTCGACGATCAGTACGAGTTCTTCCGATTCCTCCGTGTCGGCGTCCTCCCGTCGGCCCAGCGCCTCGGCGAGGGTCCGGGTCGGGTGCGGGCCGGGGGTGAGGACGCGTACCGCGCGGTGCGGGGCGTCGGCACGCAGCCTGGGCAGCAGTCCGGCGCGCAGCAGGGAGGACTTGCCGGCTCCGGAGGCTCCGACGAGGGCGAGGACGCGGTGCCGGGCGAGGGTGGCGACGAGGTCTTCGAGGAGCCGTTCCCGCCCGAAGAACAGTTCGGCGTCCTCGGCGCGGAAGGCGGCGAGCCCCACGTACGGCGGCTCCTGGCAGCCCTCCTCACCGGCGAGCAGGTCCGGTGTCTCGACGGCCAGTTCGACGGCGACGGCATGCCAGCGGCGTTCCCACTCCCCCGGGTCGCCGCCGCAGGCCCGCACGTAGGACAGGGTCACGTCCAGGCTGGGCAGCCGGCGGCCGGCGGCGGCTCCGGACAGGGTGGCGACGGAGTAGTGGGCGCGGGCGGCGAGATCCCTGTAGGGCGGTGATCCCGCCTCGTGGCGCAGCCGGCGCAGGGCGGTGGCGAATGCCGGCAGAGGCCCGTCCCCACCGTCCAGCGGACGTTCCTTGCGTGCCATGCACGACCCCTTCGCCGTAGGTGCATTCCTGCCCTCTGGGGTGGATTGTTCAGCAATTGTTTGTTCACTGCCAGGGCGCCGACGCCGAACAACGGAAGGCGGCTAGACCTGATTCCGGCACCACGGCGAACCCGCCGTGAACACCCGGAAAGGGGGCACTGCGCGGATGAACCGAACACACGCGACGACGATGACGGCGGCGGCCCTGACGGCGGCCCTGGCCCTGGGCGGCTGCGGATCCACCGCCTCGCAGCGGGAGTCGGGGCCGGCGCGGGAGCCGAGCGCCGCGCAGTCCCGGCTGCTGGAACGGGCCGAGCAGATCCTCATCGGCGCGTGCATGGCCGAGCGGGGATTCGCGTACGCCGTCACCGAGCCCGCGCGGGAGGGGGAGGCGCAACGCTCGTTCCCGTACGGGGTCGACGACGTGGCGTGGGCACGGGCCCACGGCTACGGCGGTCGCGACGAGCGGACCGCCGCCGAGGCCCGGCGGGACGACCCGAACCAGCGGTACTTCGCGGGGCTTTCGGCCCCTCGGCGGGCGGCGGCGCGTACCGCGCTCATGGGTGCCTCGCCCGTGGGGCTGACGGCCACCACCCCCACCGGGATGACCCTCACGGCCGGATCCGAGGGGTGCATGGCGGACGCGCAGCGCGCCCTGTACGGGGATCTGCCCGGCTGGTTCCGCGTGAAGGTCGTCACGATGAACCTGCGGCCGGTCCGGGAGGCGCGGGTGCGCGAGGACGCGCGCTGGACGGAGGCGGTCGGGCAGTGGTCCGCCTGCATGCGGGCGGCGGGCCGGCCGTACGCCACCCCGGCCGACTCCCGCCGGGCCGCGGTCGAGGCGACCGCCGACGTCCCGCCCGAGAAGGCCGACGCCACCGAGATCGCTCTGGCGGTCACCGAGGCGACCTGCGCGACCGGCACTTCGCTGGCCCGGGTCTCACGAACTCTGGACCGCGCCTACGGCGAGGAAGTCCGTGCACAGCACCAGGACGACATCGACCTGAGGCGACGGTTCCAGAACGACGCGCTCCCGAAGGCGGAGCGCGTCGTGGCACGACACACCCACCGAGAAGGAGATTCCCATGCGTAAGTTCCGCACGCTGATGCTGGCCTGCGCCCTCGCGGCGCCGTTGTTCGCCGTCCCCGCGGCGCTGACCCCGGCGGTCGCGGCTCCCGCCGACAGCGCGGGCGTGGCGGCCGACGGCAACTACTGGGTCTGGGCGGACACCAACCGCGGCGGCCCGTCCTGCGGCTGGAGCGGCAACGACTCCGACTGGCGCACCTGTGGCAGCAGCGGCAGCTACAACATGAACGACCGGGCCTCGTCCTGGTGGAACAACGGTTACGCCGGTTCCCTGGGCGACGTCCGCGTCTACGAGCACATCGGCTACACGGGGGCCTCGACCTGCGCCCCGAACGGTTCCGCGGGCAACATCCCGTGGGAGTGGAACGACCGGATCTCCTCCCACAAGTGGGTGACCAACTGCGGCTTCTGAGCAGCCGTGGAGCCGTGGTCCGGTGCTCGTCCGGACGTTCTCCGCCGGCCCTCCGTCAGGTAGCCGGCGGCCGGCTCTCGGTCTCCCGGGCTTCGACCGCCCGGGAGACCTTCGGGAGGCCCTCGGGGCCGTTCGCAGCTACAGCGGGTTCAGGCGGTAGAGGACCACGCCGTCTTCGGTACCGGACTCCTGGAACCCGGCCCGCCGGACCACGGCGTGGGAGGCCGCGTTGTCCTCGTCGACCCTGGCGTGCAGCCCGGTCAGGCCGGGCTGCTCGAACGCCCAGCCGGCCAGCGCGCGGAGCGCCTCGGTGGCGTGGCCCCGGCGGCGGGCCGAGGCGACGAGGTCGTAGCCGATCTCGGCCTGTCCGTCCGGGTCGGGGGCCCCGTGGAAGCCGATCCCGCCGATCGCGCGGTGGTCCCGGGCCCGGACGATGGCGTACGGGCCCCATCCCGGCCGGTACTCGCCCACCTCGTGGGCGAGCCCCACCATCCCGGCGCCGATGCGGGTGCCCTCGGCCGGCCCGTCCTCGGTCCATGCGAAGCCCCCGGTGCCGCCGGCGTGCAGGTCGGCGGCGGCCTCCGGGCCGATCTCGCACAGGATGACGCCGACCCCGCGGATCGGGTCGTTGTACCAGCGCCAGTCCTGCTGGGGGGCGAGGTCGGGGAGGTCGGCCCGGCCGGAGGCCGCGAGCAGCGAGTCCCAGGCGTCGCCGGTGGTGGACAGCGGCGCGTGCGGGAAGATCCGGTCGAGGACGAGGGCGGCCGTCCGCTCGGAGCCCCGCCAGTGCGTGGCGCCCAGACCGTTCAGGATGTCGTGGCAGTGCAGCAGGGTCTCGGCGGCGCCCATCGCGGCGAAGCCGTCGGGGCCCGCCGAGCCGGCCGGGTGCCAGGCGCGGACGTCCGGCCCGGCCGCGTGGACGGCGGCCACGAGCAGCCGTCCGCTCGCCTCCACGAGGTCGACGACCCCGCCCGGGGAGGTGTCGGGGGCGGCCGTGACCCGCAGGGGCAGCCAGGAGTCGGTGACCCGGCCGGCGAGCTGCGCGGCGAATCCGGTCAGGTCCCCGGCCAGGTGGACGGCCGTGTCGTGGCAGCTCCACTCCAGGCCCGCCGCCGGGACGGACCAGTCGAGGTGCTCGGCGTCCCGTAGAGCCCGGACGGCCTCCGAGACGGCGTGGTCGAGGTCGTGGGGGCCCATGATCGTCATGTCTTCAGACTAGCCCCGCCCGGTGCCGACGCGCGGGGCCGTTTCGACGCCCCGCCCCTCGACGCCCCGCCCCTCGACGTGCCGGGCCGGTGCCGACGCGCGGGTCAGTCCGGGAGCGGGCTCGCGCACCGGGAGCAGTACCGGGCGTCCCGTTCGGTGGCGAGTCGGCCGCAGTCCGGGCAGACCCGGTGGAGCAGGCAGGCCGTTTCACCGCCCTCGCCGAGGCCGGGGGCGGGGGCGGGCGGGGCGGCGGGGCCCGGGCCGATGCCGAGGCCGGGGCGGCGGGTGTGGACGGTGAGGTACGCCACCCCGTCCGGGCCCGCGGTGAGCGTGCGGCGGCTGTTCCTCGGCAGCAGGACGGCCACGTGGGGGCGCAGGTCGTGCGAGCGGCCCCCGGTGTCGAGTCGGCCGGCCCCCGCGACGACGACCAGCAGCACGTCGAGGACGGGTTCGGCGTGCTCCGCGATGACCGCTCCGGGGCGCAGTCGCACCAGGTTGGAGTCGAGTCCGCGGGTGGTGTCGGTCAGGCGCCACAGTGCCCCGCCGGCGTCCGCGGGCGCGTCGGCGATCACCGCGTCGAGGTCGGTGGGCACCTCGTCGAGGTGCGAGTGGGTCGTCATGCTCGTCCTTCCCTGCGTCCTCGGCGGGACCGCGCCGGTGCCCATGGCAGTCATACACGATTCGCCGGGGGCCCGATGGCCCCTTTGCCCCACCCCGTGCGGGTTGTCGTACCGGCGAACGATAAAGTCGTGGGCACCCCCCGCCCTCGCGTCACCGCCTGCCGCCCCGCCTCGTACGGCCCAGCCGGCCGCCCGCACCGGAAACACCCTGCCGCACATGACCACAGACACCGCGCCGTACCCCGGCACGCCCCCGACCCCCGCGGCCGATGCCGCGCCCGCGCCGCGCACGCCGCGGATCATCACCGGCAGGGCGCCGGCCCGCCCTACCGCGGCGGCCGCCTTCCACAGCGTCAGCGCGGCGACGACCGTGCTCCTCGGCCTGGTGGGGATCGGCGCGATGCTCCACGAACCGGTGCTGATCCCGCCGCTGGCCGCGAGCGCCGCCCTGGTGCACAGCGCGCCCACCCTGCCGCTGGCCCAGCCGCGCGGGGTGCTGCTCGGCCACCTGTTGGGCGCCGCCGTCGGGTACGGGGTCCTCGCGGCGGCGGGCGGCAGCGCGTGGGCCGCCGCCGTGGCGGCCGGCATCACCCTGGCCCTGCTGATCATCGCGCGGACCCCGCACTCCCCCGCCTGTGCGACGGCCGTCGTCGTGGTGCTCCAGAGCCCGGATGCCGCCCGGTTCGTGCCGCTGCTGTTCGGCTCGACTGTGCTCCTCGTCCTCACCGGGTACGCCGGATCCCGTATCCGGCGCAAGGCCCCGAGGTACCCCGCCTACTGGTGGTGACCCGGCCGGTAGGCGCGCCTGCGCGTCACCCGGGGTGCCGGGGCGCTACTTCTTGTGGTCGGACGGCGCGACCACGGTGGCGGTGAAGGGCGGAGCGAGCGGTGAAGATCTCGACGAGGGACGTGTTCGGAGCACCCTGCTGGGTGAGCCTGATGGCCCGGGACCTGGTGGCGTCCCAGCGCTTCTACGGAGCGGTCGTGGGGTGGACCTTCCGCCCGGCCCGCCTCGGCGACGCCTTCTCGGTGGCCCGGCTGGACGGTGTGCCGGTGGCGGGCATCGGGGCCCTCGCCGCCGATCTGGCGGTACCGGTGGCGTGGACGCCGTACTTCGCCGTGGACGACGTGGACGTGGCGGTGAGCCGGATCCGGGAGCGCAGCGGCACGATCGCGGTCGGGCCGGTGTCCTTCCCGAACGGCGGCAGGGCGGCTCTGGCGGCCGACCTGGACGGTGCGGTGTTCGGGATCTGGGAGGGGGTCGTCTCCACCGACTGGCGGTCCGACGAGGGGCGGGCCCCGGCCTGGCTCGAACTGAGGACCCGCAACGCCTTCGACGCCGCGATCTTCTACGGCGAGGTACTGGAGTGGGCCACCGGCAGGCCCGGCTGCTGCGAGGTCTCGTACGAGGAGGACCAGGTCGTGCTGCGGCACGCCGGGGAGGCGGTGGCCCGGCTGAACAGCGGTCCGGTGGAGCCGGCCTCGTACAGCCCGCAGGCCAGGCCCCGCTGGCACGTCCATTTCCGGGTGCCGCTGCTGGAGCCCGCGATCGAGGCGGCGGTCGAGCTGGGCGGGCGGGCCGTCTCGGAGGTCACGTCGAACACGCGGGAGCGGTGGGTCGCGTTCCGCGACCCGGACGGGGCCCTGTTCACCCTGACCTCGTCCCTCGTACCGCCGACCGCCCCGTGATCCTCCGATGTGCCCGCTCCGCCGTCCCTTGCCACACTGGGCTCAGGAGGTACCCCCGATGGACCCGGTCGCCGCGCTGAACCGGATCGCCTTCCTGTTGGAGCGCGGTCAGGCCCCGACCTACCGCGTACGGGCGTTCCGCACGGCCGCCGCCGCGGTGGAGCACCTGGGCGGCCCGGAGGTCGCCGAGCGGGCCGCCGCCGGCTCGCTGGAGTCCGTGAAGGGTCTCGGGCCGAAGACCGCGACGGTCGTGCGGGAGGCGCTCGGCGGGGAGGTCCCGGAGTACCTGCGGAAGCTGGAGGACGAGGTCGCGGCGCATCCCGACGGCCCGCCGGCCAGTGCGCAGGCCCGCGCGCTGCGGGCGGCCCTGCGCGGGGACTGCCACCTGCACTCGGAGTGGTCCGACGGCGGGAGTCCGATCGAGGCGATGGGCCGGGCCGCGGCGGAGCTGGGGCACGAGTGGGGGGTGCTGACGGACCATTCGCCGAGTCTGAAGGTGGCCCGCGGGTTGTCGCCGGAGCGGCTGCGCGAGCAACTGGCGGTGGTGGCGGAGCTGAACGCGGGCTGGAAACCGTTCCGGCTGCTCACGGGCATCGAGTGCGACATCCTGGCGGACGGTTCGCTCGACCAGGAGCAGGAGTTGTTGGACCGGGTCGACCTGGTGGTGGGTTCCGTCCACTCGAAGCTGCGGATGGAGTCCCCGGCGATGACACGGCGCCTGCTGGCGGCCGTGCGCAATCCGTCGATGGACGTACTCGGCCACTGCACCGGGCGCCTGGTGACGGGCCGGACCCGGCCGGAGTCGGAGTTCGACGCCGCCGTCGTCTTCGCCGCCTGCGCCGAGTCGGGTACGGCGGTGGAGATCAACAGCAGGCCCGAACGGCTGGACCCGCCGCGCCGGTTGCTGCGGCAGGCCGCGGAGATCGGCACGCTGTTCGCGATCGACACGGACGCGCACGCCCCGGGCCAGCTGGACTGGCAGTTGACCGGTTGTGAGCGGGCCGTGGAGTGCGGGGTGGCGGCCGAGCGTGTCGTGAACACCTGGAGCGCGGAGGGCCTGCTGGAGTGGACCCGTACCCGCCGACCGCCCGCACCGCTCTGACCTCGGAACACGGCGCCGCGACCGCTCCGTCCCGAAACGGATGTGCATGGACCGCTCGCGCGGGGCAGACGACCGGGCACGGAACCACCGCACTGCGAAGGGACGTACACCGTGTCGCGATCGAGGATCCTCGTTGTGGGCGCCGGCTTCGCCGGGGTCGCGTGCGTACGGCGGCTGGAGCGCCGCCTGTCCCCGGCCGAGGCGGAGATCTCACTGGTCACGCCCGCCTCCTACCAGTTGTACCTGCCCCTGCTCCCCCAGGTCGCCGCCGGCGTGCTGACCCCGCAGTCGGTCGCCGTGTCCCTGCGGCGCAGCAACAAGCACCGGACGCGGATCATCCCCGGCGGGGCGATCGGTGTGGACACCAAGGCCAAGGTCTGCGTCATCCGGAAGATCACGGGTGAGATCGTGGACCAGCCCTACGACCTCCTCGTACTGGCCCCGGGCAGCATCACCCGCACCTTCGACATCCCCGGGCTGGTGGAACACGCGCGGGGCATGAAGACCCTCGCGGAGGCCGTGTACCTGCGCGACCACGTGATCGCCCAACTCGACCTGGCGGACGCCAGTCAGGACGAGGCCGAACGCGCCTCCCGGCTCCGGTTCGTGGTGGTGGGCGGTGGATACGCGGGCACGGAGACGGCCGCCTGCCTCAACCGCCTCACGCGGCACGCGGCCACCCGCTATCCGCGGCTGGACCCCCGGCAGATCAAGTGGCACCTGGTCGACCTCGCCCCGAAGCTGATGCCGGAACTCGGCGACAAGCTCGGCACGGTCGCCCTGGACATCCTGCGCCGGCGCGGGATCGAGGTGTCCCTCGGCGTGTCGGTGAGCGAGGTGAACGCCGAGAAGGTGACGCTCACCGACGGCCGGGTGCTGCCCAGTCGGACCCTGATCTGGACGGCCGGCGTAGCCGCGAGCCCGCTGGTGTCCACCCTGGGCGCGGAGACGCTCAAGGGCCGGCTGGTCGTGCGACCGGAGTTGACGGTGCCCGGGGTCGACGGCGTGTTCGCCCTCGGGGACGCGGCGGCCGTACCGGACGTGGCGAAGGGCGGCGACGCGCTGTGCCCGCCGACCGCCCAGCACGCCATGCGCCAGGGCAAGGCCGTCGCCGACAGTGTCATCGCCACGCTGCGCAACCAACCGCTGCGTCCCTACGTGCACAAGGACCTGGGGCTGGTGGTGGACCTCGGTGGCCGGGACGCGGTCTCCAAGCCGCTCGGCATCGAACTGCACGGCCTGCCCGCGCAGGCGGTGGCGCGCGGCTACCACTGGTCGGCGCTGCGGACCAACGTGGCCAAGACCCGGGTGATGACGAACTGGCTGATCAACGCGGTCGCCGGGGACGACTTCGTGCGCACCGGCTTCCTGGACCAGCGGGCCGCCACCCTGAAGGACTTCGAGCACACCGACGCCTACCTCTCCCCCGAGCAGGTCCGCAAGCACACGGAGTCGCTGCGGGCCAGGGGCTGAGCGGTTCAGCCGAGGCCGGCGCCCCGCACCAACAGCAGCGCCACGTCGGCGGCGGCGACCGCCAGCGCGCCGAGGAACGGCCCGCGGCCGCGGGCCCGGCAGGTGCCGGCCACCAGCAGGCCGGTGAGCGCGAGCAGCCCCCAGCCGTACGCGCTCACCGGTCCCGGCGGGCCGGTGACCAGGGCCGCGGTCGAGCCGAGCAGGAGCAGGCCGGCGACCGCGGCCGAACCGCGGGCGCCGAGCCGCTGGGGCAGTCCGGTGACGCCGGTGGCGAGGTCGTCGGCGATGTCGGGCAGCACGTTCGCGAAGTGCGCCCCGGCGCCGAGCAGCGCGGCGGCGGCGGTGAGCCAGGCCGGCGGCCACGGTGATCCGGGCAGGCCGAGCGTGACGAAGGCCGGGAGCAGGCCGAAGGCGAGGGCGTACGGCGCCCAGGACACGACCGTGCTCTTGAGCCGCAGGTTGTAGCCCCAGGCGGCCACGACCGCGACCAGGTGCACGACGCCGGCGAGCGGACCCGAGGCCAGGGACAACGGAACGCACACCAGCAGCGCCACGAACGCGGCGACGGCCACCGAGGCGGGCCGCACGGAGCCCGCGACCAGCGGCTTGTCCCGCCGCCCCGTGGTCAGGTCGCGGCGCAGGTCGGCGCGGTCGTTGCTCCAGCCCACGGAGAGTTGGCCCGCCGCGACCGCCCCGGCGGCGGCGGCGCAGCCGGCGGGTCCCCGACCGGCGGCCAGGGCGAGGGCGGCCGTGAAGAGGGTCACGGCGGCCGCCGGCACGGGGTGGCAGGCCGCCAGGAGACCGGCCGTCCGGGCTCCGGAGCGGGGCCGCACGGGGGCGTGTACGGCGGGCGGGGTGTGTCGGGTGACGGGCACGACGACACGCTATGCGGCGACGGCACGCCCGGTTCGCCTGATTCCTCACGAAGTGTCAGTTGTTCCCTATGTTGGGTCAATGACACGTGTCCTGGCAGTGAGCAGCGTGTTCCCGCCGCACCGGTACCGGCAGTCGGAGATCACCGAGGCCCTGGCCCGCTTCCTTCCGCCGGGCGCGGACACGGCGCTGCTGCGCCGCGTCCACGAGTCGGTCCGGGTGGACAGCCGCCATCTGGCGCTCCCCCTGGAGCGCTACGGTCCGTCCAACGACTTCGGCACCACGAACGCCGCCTTCGTCGTCGCCGCGCTCGAACTCGGCACGCGCGCCCTCGAACTCGCCCTCACCGAAGGCGGTCTACCGGCGGGTGACATCGATCTGGTGATGTCCACGACGGTGACCGGGCTGGCGACGCCCTCACTGGAGGCCCGGATCGCCGGCCGGAGCGGGCTGCGTCCCGACGTGAAACGGATGCCGCTGTTCGGCCTGGGCTGCGCGGCGGGCGCCGCCGGGCTCGGCCACCTGCACGACCAACTGACCGGCCGGCCCGGCGACGCGGGCGTGTTGCTGTCGACCGAGCTGTGCTCCCTCACCCTCCAGCCCACCGACACCTCGATGGCGAACCTCGTGGCGGGGGCCCTCTTCGGGGACGGCGCCGGGGCGTTGCTGGCGGTGGGCCGCGACCATCCGCTGCACGAGACCGGCTCCGGTCCCGCGGTGGTGGCCTCCCGCAGCCGGCTGTATCCGGGGACCGAGGACCTGCTGGGCTGGGACATCGGCCACTGGGGCTTTCGCATGGTGCTGGGGCGGGAACTCCCCGATCTGGTCCGGCTGCACGTGGTGGAGGAGGTCGAGACCTTCCTCGCCGGGCACGACCTGAAGCCGTCCGACGTCGACGCCTGGATCTGCCACCCCGGAGGTCCGAGGATCCTCGACGTGCTCGCCGAGACGCTGGGCCTGCCGGACGCCGCCCTCGCGGCGAGCCGGGGGTCACTGGCCGAGGCGGGCAACCTCTCCTCCGCCTCGGTCCTGCACATCCTCGGCGGGATCCAGGCCGCCGGGCCGCCCCCGCCGGGATCCACCGGGCTCATGATCGCCTTCGGCCCGGGCTTCGCCTCCGAACTCGTCCTCCTGCGTTGGTGATCCCCTCATGTCGATGAACCTGTACCTGCTGATCCTCGCCCTGGTCGCCGTCGAACGGCTCGCCGAGCTGCTCGTGGCCCGGCGCAACGCCGCCTGGAGCCTGGCGCGCGGCGCCCGGGAGTACGGCGGCGGCCACTATCCGGCCATGGTCGCCCTGCACACCGCACTGCTGGTGGGGTGCGCGGTCGAACCGTGGGCGGCCGACCGGCCGTTCCTGCCCGCGGTGGGCTGGCCGGCGCTCGCACTGGCGGTGGCCGCGCAGGGGCTGCGCTGGTGGTGCATCGCCACGCTCGGCCCCCGCTGGAACACCCGGGTGCTCGTCGTGCCCGGCCTGCCCCTGGTCGCGGCGGGGCCGTACCGGGTGCTGAGCCACCCCAACTACGTGGCCGTGGTGGTCGAGGGGCTCGCGCTGCCGCTCGTGCACTCCGCCTGGCTGACGGCTGCCGGTTTCACCGTGCTCAACGCGCTGTTGCTGCGGGTGCGGATCCGCTGCGAGGACACGGCGCTCACCCGGGCCCGTACGACGACCCCGCTCGTGGGCTCCGCGTCGTGATCGACCTGCTCGTGGCGGGCGGCGGTCCGGCCGGGCTGGCGACGGCCATCCACGGGGCCCTGGCCGGGCTGGAGGTGGTGGTGCTGGAGCCCCGGCCCACACCGATCGACAAGGCCTGCGGGGAGGGGCTGATGCCCACCGCCGTGCGGCGGCTGGAGGAGCTGGGCGTACCGGTGGCGGGCCGCCCGTTCCGGGGGATCCGGTACGTGGACGGCGTCAGCGGGCTCCGTGCGGAGGGGCTGTTCCGCGCCGGCCCCGGGCGCGGGGCCCGGCGTACCGACCTCCAGGCGGCCCTCGCCGAACGGGCCGCCGCCCTGGGCGTGCGGGTGCTCCCCCGGCGGGTGGCCGAGGTGCGTCAGGACGAACACCGGGTCAGCGCGGCGGGGCTGACCGCCCGCTACCTGGTGGCCGCCGACGGACTGCACTCGCCCGTCCGGCGCGGGCTGGGCCTGTCCGCGCCGGTCGTGCCCGGTCGGCCGGTCCGGTACGGGCTGCGGCGCCACTACGCGGTGGAGCCGTGGAGCGACCTGGTGGAGGTGCACTGGTCGGCCCGGTCCGAGGCGTACGTGACCCCGCTGGGGCCCGACCGGGTGGGGGTGGCGGTACTGACCTCGGAGCAGGCGCCGTTCGACGTCCAGCTGGCGCGGTTCCCGGTCCTGTCGGCGCGGTTGCCGCGGGCGCCCGAGGCTCCGGTCCGGGGGGCGGGGCCGTTGCGGCAGGGCGCCGTCACCCGGGTCGCGGGGCGGGTGCTCTTCGTCGGGGACGCCGCCGGGTACGTGGACGCGCTCACCGGGGAGGGGCTCACGCTGGCGGTGACGGCGGCGGGGGAACTCGTACGGTGCGTGTCCGCCGGCCGGCCGCAGGAGTACGAGCGGGCCTGGCGGGAGCTGTCGCGGAGCTATCGCGCGCTGACCGGGTCCCTGGTGTGGGCCCGGGCGCGGCCGGGGCTGGCCCGGCGGATCGTGCCCCTGGCCGCCCGCCTGCCCGGGGTGTTCGCCCGCGGGGTGAACCTGCTCGCGTAGGCCGGGCCGGGGGCCGGGCACGCGGGAGGGGCCCCGGCGGTGGTCCGCCGGGGCCCCGTTTCCTCGGGTCAGACCCGGTCGACCCGCTTGGGCCGGTACATCAGCGCCACGCCCGCGAGCACCGCGCCGGCGCCCGCGCAGAGCACCGTGGTGACACCCGCCCAGGCGTGCGGGCCACCCAGCGAGCCCTCCAGCGGGTCGACGAGCGCGATGCCCGCGACCACGTGCAGCGCCACGACCGCGAGGGCCGTCACGGCCCCGGTCCGCCACACCGCCGGCGTGTCACGCGCCATCAGCAGTCCACCGGCCACCAGGCACAGGAACGCGACCGCGAGGGGCGGTACGTCGACCGGTCCGAGGACGGACAGGGCGGCCGGGTCCCCCGGCAGGTGCAGCACGCCGCACAGGAGCAGCGCGGCGGCCACCGGCCAGCGCAGCACGTGGCGCAGCGCGCCCCCGGCGCGCGGGGCGGGGGGCCGGGGTTCGGGCCGGGTCACCGGCGGCCCTTCCCGGTGCGGCTCCGCATGGTGGTCGACCGGAGGGTGGTCGGCCGGGGGGTCGGCGTGCGGCCGGGGGCCGGCCGAGGCCTCGGCCCGGTCGGTGTCGAGGTAGCCGGCCAGCAGGGCCACGTCCTCGATGGACCGGCCGACGGCGGCGGCGCGCAGCGTGACATCGGCGTCGCCGTCGCCGTGCGGGGGTTCGCCGAGCAGGGCGACCATCCGCCCGACCTCGTCGACCGGCCGGGAGACGGCGGCCGCCCGGAGTGCCGCGTGTCCGACGTCGGGTTGCTGTCCGGTCCGCTTCAGGAGGCTCACCAGTGCGGTGACCTCCTCCACCGGCCTGCACGTCGCCGCCGTCTCCAGCAGGGTCTGTACGGGTTCCGTGTGCGGCTCCTCGGCGGGGACGGCCGGGGCGGGTGGGGGGTGTCCGGGACCGGTCGGGTCGTCGTGCCGGTCCTGGGGGTCGGGGATCTCGTGACGGTCTTCGGGGTCGGTCGCCGCGAGGGGTATGGGGTCATTCATGGAAAGCTCCGTTCGCCGACACACGGGTCTACACATCGCGCGCCGGTCATCGTGCGTCATGGGAAGCGCACGCTTGGTCACATTCAGCGGCACATCGGCGCACTGCGCCATTCGGGGCGGGCAAACGGGGGGCCGGCGCGCCGGTGACGATTCCCCCGGCGAGTCGCGGGCAAGCGCTGTGACATGACCGTCTACGTCGTCACCATTCCCGGCACCCTGCTCACGGAGCTGTCGCCCGAGGCCCGCACGCAACTGGTGCGCGCGCTGCGACCGGCGGATCCGCGCGGCACCGATCTCGGCGTCAAGGAGGATCTGGACATCCTGTCGTTCTACTCGGGCTCGTCCGCGTTCAGCCTGCACCTGGAGGTCGAGGCCGCCACGACCAAGGAGGCCCAGGCCGCGGCCCGTGAGCTCGCCTCGTCGGCGCTGAGCGGAGTCGGCCTGAACCAGGAGACCGCGCCGTTGGGCGATCCCGTGATCACCGGCATCGCGGGCGAGTAGAACGGCGCCGCGACCCTTCGAGATGCGTGCGCGCCGGACTGCTGATTGCCTGGTGGCGCCCGCTCTCCCCCACGGAGTCAAGGAGCGATCATGAGCGTTGCAGGCGAGTCCGGCCGGTCCCGGCAGTTGCGGGACAAGGCCCAGGAGATGAAGGCGGCGGCCGAGAAGTCGACCGACCCCCAGGAGCGCACGCGCCTCCAGGACAAGGCGCGTCGGCTCCAGGAGCAGAGCGAGATGGAGGGTCGCATGATGGACGACCCGGGCATGGACCTCCGCTAGTGGGACGGCTCGCCCCGTGAAGGCGACCGACGTCCTCGTCGACGGGTTCGGGCGCGTCCGGGAGGTGGTCCACGAGGTGGTGGACGGGCTCTCGGCCGATGAGCTGAACGCGCGGGTGGACCCGGCCGCGAACTCCGTCGCGTGGTTGGTCTGGCACCTGACCCGGGTGCAGGACGACCACGTGGCGGACGCGGCGGGCGGGGAACCGGTGTGGCACACGGGCGGCTGGGCGGATCGGTTCGCCCTGCCGCTGCCCGCCGACGCCACCGGCTACGGGCAGAGTCCGAGCCAGGTCGGCAAGGTCCGTGTCGAGTCGGGCGAGGTCCTGTCGGGGTACCACGACGCGGTGCACGAACGGACCCTGAAGTTCGTGCGCTCCCTCGCGGCAGCCGATCTGGACCGGGTCGTCGACGAGGGCTGGAACCCGCCGGTCACCCTGGCGGTGCGGCTCGTCAGCGTGCTCTCCGACGATCTCCAGCACGCCGGCCAGGCCGCGTTCGTCCGCGGTCTGCTGGACCGGCGCGGGTAGCCGACGTCGTGAGGCGGCGCGTCCCGAGTCGGCGCGCCGTGCCGGCCGCCGCCGTCGAGGCGGCCTATCCGCCGGCGGGGTACCCGACGCCGGCGACGGCCCTGGCCACTCTGCTCTCCGACGCCTCCGATGAATCGGCCCCTTCCCGGGAGTCTGAAGGGGGACGGGCCCGCCGCCCGGCGGAGCGGGCGCGCACGACGTACGGGAGAGGTGGAGTCATGGCCGACCTGAGGGACATCCTGGAACCTCATGTGAGCAGCGGTTCCCTGCCCGGGGCGGTGGCCCTGGTGGCCCGTGGCGACCGGGTGGAGGTGGCGGCCGTCGGCGCCGCCGAGGCGGGCGGGAACACCCCGATGGCCAGGGACTCGATCTTCCGCGTCGCCTCGCTGACCAAGCCGGTGACGGCCGCCGCGGTGATGCTGCTGGTCGAGGACGGGCGGCTCGGGCTCACCTCAGCGGTCCGGGAGTGGCTGCCCGAGCTGTCCGCGCCCGTGGTCGTCCGCACTCCGTCGAGCGCGGTGGACGACGTGGTGCCGGCGGCCCGGCCGATCACGGTCGAGGACCTTCTCGCCTTCCGGGCCGGGTACGGGTTCCCGTCGGACTTCACGCTCCCCGCCCTCGCCCCGCTCTTCGGCGAACTGCGGCAGGGGCCGCCCCAACCACAACGGGTCGCCGAGCCGGACGCCTGGATGAAGACCCTCTCCCGGATCCCGCTGCTGCACCAGCCGGGTGAGGCCTGGCTGTACAACACCTGCTCGGACATCCTCGGCGTGCTGATCGCCCGGGCCTCGGGGCGGTCGCTGCCGGAGTTCCTCGCCGAGCGGATCTTCGCGCCGCTGGGCATGACCGACACCGGTTTCGCGGTCCCCCCGGCGGACCTCGGGCGGTTCACCGGCTACTACCGGGCGGATCCCGGGACGGGCGGGCTCACCCCGGTGGACGCGCCCGAGGGGCAATGGAGTCGGATGCCCGCCTTCCCTTCGGGCGCCGGCGGGCTGGTCTCCACGGCGGACGACCTGTACGCCTTCGGCCGGATGCTGCTCGCGGACGGCGCGGCCCCCGACGGGAGCCGTCTGCTGTCCCCCGCGTCGGTGCGGGAGATGACCACGGATCGACTGACCCCCGAACAGCGCGCGGCGGGCGCGCTGTTCCTGGAGGGCCAGGGCTGGGGGTTCGGCGGTTCCGTCGATGTCGCCCCGGTCGATCCGTGGAACGTACCGGGGCGCTACGGCTGGGTGGGCGGCACCGGAACCGCCGCGCACGTCGTGCCCGCGACCGGCGCCGTGTCCGTACT
Source organism: Streptomyces sp. NBC_00513 (assembly GCF_041431415.1). GTDB lineage: Bacteria > Actinomycetota > Actinomycetes > Streptomycetales > Streptomycetaceae > Streptomyces. The sequence continues at coordinate 6,923,314 of NZ_CP107845.1, read as the reverse complement.
GCTGACCCAGCTCGAACTGACCGGACCGACCCCGCCCCCGCTGATGCGCGCGTTCTGGACGTACGCGAGCGGGGACCGGGGCTGAGCGACGCGCCGGCCTCCTCGTGTCCTTCGAGAGGCCGGCGCGGGCCGGTGGCGGACAGCCGGGTTCCACTCAGCGGCGGACGTGCCAGTCGACCGTGGTGCGCAGGGTGCGGGCGATCTTCGGGTCGCGGACCGAGGGGGTGCGGTCCTCGACCCTGACGGACAGGGTCCGGGTCCGCGTGCCGAAGAGGAACAGGTCCGAGACGCGCACCTCGGTCCGGCCGGCGAACCGCTTCAGCTCGCGCCCGTCCAGGTACCAACGCACCACGAGCTGCCGTCCGTCCGGCGCCGCCAGCCGGGGCACCGCCGCCCTCGCCTTGTCGCGCGACCGGAGGGTGCGGTCGGTGGGGGTGAGCGGGGTGACGGTGTTCGCGTGGCGGTGGAAGCCGGCGATCATCGCCTCGACGCCGGGGAGGTTGAAGGGTTTGTCCAGGACCCGCATGAGCGAGTTGTCGGTGGGTCGGTTCAGCCCGGTGACGTAGTAGCCGCCGCCCTCGTACGCCCCGACCTTGCCGCCGTCGGGAGACTCCTCACCGAGCCATCGGTACCACTTGGCGCGGGTCCGGGCCATCCGGTCGGCGCTCAGCGTGGAGGTGTTGGAGTCCGAGGGCTCGGGGCCGGTGTACTTCTCGTAGTCCGGGGAGCCCGGGTAGAAGTACTCGTCGGCGAGCTTGCCGAGGGAGTGCCCGGTCTCGTGGATGGCGACCTGGCCGGACTTGGCGTTTCCGGCCGAGGCGGTGGATATGCCCTCGTAGCCGAGAGTGGGGCTGGGTTCGTTGTAGCCCGCCCCGCCGTACTTGGAGCTGTTGCCGAGGACGATCACCAGGTCGGCGGCGGGAGCCTTCGCCACGTAGGTGTCCACCTTGGGCTGGTCGACGCAGAGCAGCCGTTCGATGTCCTCGCACCAGAAGTAGGACCCGAGCGCGGTGTCGCGGACGGTGGCCGGGTCGGGGTCGCCCGACACCCCGGACTCGCGGGACACGGCGTCGACGGTCCAGACGTTGAAGAGGGAGCGGTACGTCGCGTAGGGCTCGACGGCCGCGATCTCGTCCCATTTGCGGCGGGCGTCCTCGTGGAACCGGTCGAGTTCGGCGGTGGTGTAGCCGTCGCCGACGACGACCACGTCGAGACGGTCGGCCGTGGGGCCGTTGTCGACGAGTGCGGTGACCTCGCCGTCGGCTTCCCGTTCGGCGGCGGAGAGCCGGGGCGCGGCCTTCGCTCGCCCGGCGACCGGTACCCGTACGTGGCCCGACCCCGCGATCCGGCTCTCTTCCGGGCCGGGTATCTCGATCTCCACGCCGGTGCCCGCGGCGATGGACACCGGAGCGGGTGTCGGTGCGGCGGCGGCTCCGGCGGGTACCGCGGCGAACAGCACCGCGGTCGCCCCGGCCGCGGCGACGACCAACCGAACGGTTGAGTTCAAGGGGTCCCCCTCGGAGTTGAGTGCGTTGATAATCAGACTTAACTGGTTGCTTAACCTAGGGGCGCGCAAGGGGCATGCGCAATGGACTACTCCGGCCGGATGTCGGAGAGTTCACGTGAACAGGGGGAAGACATGGACGAACAGGCCTTGATCGGCAGCCGGGTTCATCGGCTGCGTACCGAACGCGGTCTGACCCAGCGACAGTTGGCCGAGCCCGCGTACACCCCGGCCTACATCTCCACCCTGGAGTCGGGCCGGGTCCGCCCCTCCGAGGCCGCACTGCGCCACCTCGCGGAGCGGCTCGGCACCTCCTACGAGGAACTGGCGACGGGCCGCCCGCCACACCTGGCGACGGAACTGCGGCTGGCCCTGACCGACGCCCAGCGGGCATTGGCCACGGGCGCCGCGGACGAGGCCGCCGCCCATTACCGGCGCCTGCTCGCCGACGCGGAGCTCCTCGACCTCACGCCCGAGCGGGCCGAGGCCCTGCTCGGTCTCGGCGACTGCGCCCTGGAATCCGGTGAACTGTCCTGCGCGACCGAACATTTCGAGGCGGCCGAGCGGCTCCTCGCGGCCGAGCCGCTGCCCCGTCGCGCCCGGCCGATCCGCGGCCGGGCCGTCGCACACCTGCTGGCCGGTGAACTGCGGTACGCCTGCTACCTGCTGGAATCGACGATCGACGAGCTGAACGCCGGCGGGTTGGGTGACCCCGAGGCGCTGGTGTTGCTGTACGCGGCGGCGATCGGTCCGTACATCGACATGGGCGCCCACGCGCGGGCCGCCCGTGCCGCCGAACTCGCCCTGGCGCTGGCCCCGCACGTGCAGGACCCGGCTCTGGTCGCGGGCATGCATCGACAGGTCGCCCGCACGTTCCTCGCCGAGGGACGGGTGGCCGACGCCGACGCGTCACTGGCCAAGGCCCAGGCGGTCTACCGGCAGTTGCGGATGCGCACCGACCTGGCGCACTGCCACTGGATGCGCGGCTACGTCCAGGCCCAGAACGGCGAACTGAACGCGGCCGAGGTCGAGTTGCGCACCGCCCGGGAGATGCTCTCGGCCAAGCGTGCCGCCCTGTACACCGCCCAGGTCGAGGTCGAGCTGGCCGATGTGCTGCGCCGGCTCGGCCGTCACGACGAGGCCGCCGGGCTGCTCTCGGCCGTGCTGGAGCTGGGCGACAGTCACGGCGCGGTCCACGCGGGCGGCGCGCACCGGCTGCTCGGGCTCATCGCGGAGGAGCGCGGGGAGATAGAGTCCGCGGAGGAGCACTACGTGCAGGCGCTGGCCCTGTTGGAACGCAGCGGGGCGACCGGGGACCTCGCCGACCTGTGCCGACTGCTCGGCGACCTGTTGCGCCGTACGGGCCGGATCGAGGCCGCCCTCGACGCGTACCGGACGGGCCTGGGCCACCGCGCCTCCCCGGGCACCACCACGCTGGGTCCCGCGCCGACGGGCCTGACCTCCGCTCCCCCGCGGGCCGGGTGAGCGCCCGGCCTCAGGTGCGCAGCACTGCGTCGAGAGCGCGGATGTGTTCTCCCACGCGTCCCCCTCCGGAAGGTGCGGCGGGCAGCCGGCCGAGTACCGCGCCGACGGCCGCCGGTGCGTGGTGGCGCGCCCATTCGAGGGTGCCCCCGGTGACCCGTCCGTCCTCCCCGCTCTCCAGCTCCTCCGCCCGCGCCGCGTGGGCCGCCGCGCCGAGGATGTGCTTCACCTGGTGGGCGCTCGCCTTGGGGTGGAGGAAAGCGGCGGCAGCGGCGTGACTCGCCGCCCGCGCCGCGTCCGCCGCCGCGGGTGAACCGGCCTCGCCCGCCGCCTTGTAGGCCGCCCATGCGCTCTGCCGCAGGGCGGTCGTGCGCCGGCCGCCCGCGGCGAACTCGTCCGCCGCGTCGATGGCTTCGCGGGGACGAGGGTCGGCGGAAGGGTCCTGTTCGAAGATCGGCAGCGCCCTGCGGGCACACGCCGCCGCGTAGCCCGTGATCTCACGAAGTTCGTCTTCGCCCAGTTCGATCGTGTCCGACTCGGTTGGCATGCGCCAATCATGCCGCAGGTCCCGATGAGCCGCCCGCGTCAGCCACTTCGGCCGGCCCGACGCCCGGTGCGGCTTCGGGCGACCTCCTCGGCGAAGATCCGGGCGGGCGGGGCCAGGGTGCTCCAGCGTCGGACGGCCCAGCCGACGGGCAGGGCCGGCAGGGCGGGCACCGGAACCAGGCGCAGCGGCCCTTCGGCGCCGGGGACGGACCAGCCGGGCAGGGCGGGTACGACGGCGTGGCCGAGGCCGAGTTCGGCGAGCAGGAGGGCGGTGTCCCAGTCGGCGACGCTGGTGTCGGAGCGGTCGATCCGTACTCCGGCGGCGGCCAGGGCGGCGTCGAGGTGGGCGCGGGACGTGGAGTTCTCCGGGAGCCGGATGTGGCGGATCCCGGCAAGGTCCGCGGGCTCGATGTGGGATCGGGCGGCGAGGGAGCCGTCGGCGGCGACGGCGAGGACCCAGGGCAGCTCCATCACCGTGCGCTGTTCGACGCCGCGGACCGGGGCGCCGATGGTGATCCAGGCGAGGTCGAGGTCGTCGGCGGCGAGGGCGTCGAAGCAACCGCGGCTGGAGTTCTCCGTCCGGAACTCCAGGCTGACTTCGGGATGGCGGTGGCGGAAGGCGACGATCGCCTCGGCCATGAAGTGCCGGACGGTCGTCGCGCCGGTGGTGACACGGACGGAACCGCCGGTGGCGTGGACGAGGTCGTCGAGCCGGCGCAGGGCCCCGTCGAGGCCGGCCATCCCCTCGGCCGCGGCGGCCCACAGGATGCGTCCGGCCTCGGTGGGCACCACTCCGCGGGCGTGGCGTTCCACCAGGGCCGTGCCGGTCTCCTTCTCCAGCCGGCGTATGTGCTGGCTGACGGCCGACTGGGTGCGGCCGAGGTCGCGTGCGACGGCGCTGAGGCTTCCCGCCCGGCAGACGGCGACGAGGACACGAAGGTCGTCAAGGGTCACGAGCCCCAAGGTACAGCTTGGGGTCTGGGCCTGAATTCGGGGATTGACCTGGGGTGTTCGGCTGCACGACGATCGACGCGGGGCCCGGGCGGCAACCCGGCCCCGCTCACGCCGCGGAGTCCGGACTCCCGGTGGAGGCGGGTCCGGGTGTCGACCCACCCCTGACCGAGCCGTGTCCCGTCGGGCGGGCTCCCCCGCGGTCCACCCACCCCGAGGGCCCGTCCCCGACCGTACGAAGGATGGCCGCGATGTCCGTACCGACCGATGGCCGCGACCCGCGTGCGGCGCACGCCCTCGCCCGACTGCGGGAGCTGGGGGCGGCGGAGCTCGAACATCCCGGTGGCACCCTGCTCGCGCACCTCGTGCGCGTGCGGGACCGGCTCGCGGGGTGGGGCGCTCGGCCCGAACTCCGGCGGGCGGGCCTGTGCCACGCCTTCTACGGCACGGACGGCTTCCCGTCGGGCCTGCTCCCGGTCGAGCGGCGGACCGAACTGGCCGCGGTGATCGGACCCGGGGCCGAGGAACTCGTGTACTTCTACGCGAGCTGTGACCGTGGGGTCTCCCACCCGACGCTCGCGGACGTGTCCGGCCCCTGGCGGGACCGGTTCACCGGGCGGGTGTACTGCCCCGACATCCGGTCCAGGCGGGACTTCGCCGAGCTGAGCGCCGCGAACGAAATCGACCTGGCCGACCACGACCCGGCCTTCCGCGCCGCGCACGGCGCGGCCCTGCGCGGCCTGTTCGAGCGCTGGGCACCGCTGCTCAGCGAGCCGGCCCGCCGCGACTGGGATGCGCTCGCGTAGGTCCGCGCCTGCCCCGGTCGTGCCGGGCAGGCGCGGACGGGGTCGGGGCGTCAGGGCCGGCGCCGGCCGGATCCGCCGTGGCAGGGGTACGGAGTCGATCGGGTGCCCGGTGCGGTGGCGGCGTGCGGCAGGTCGAGACAGCCCACGGAGACCGCGTCGGCGGGGGTCGCGTTGACGGGGGTCGCATGGCCCGGGAGCGGCGACGCGCGGCCGGTGAGGGTGAGTTCGGCGGCGCTGGTCCAGGGGCCCCGGGCGCCTGCCTCGCCGAGGGCCCTCACCCTGAGGTAGCGGCCGGTCGCGGCGGACAGCGGGATCGACGTGGCTGCCGGGGTGTCGGGGAGGGTGCCGGTGGCGACCGGTGGGCCCCAGCCGGTGGGGCTGTCGGACACGTACACCTCGTAGCGGCCGATCCGGCCGTTGACTCCGCCGTCCTGCCGGGGCAGGTGGCCGAGGGAGTCCAGCGCGTAGCGGGCGCCGAGGTCGATGCCGATCTCGTGCGGGAGCGCGGCCGGGGCGCCGGTGGACCAGGCGGTGTGCCAGATCGTCGCCGGGTCGCCGTCGAAGGCGTTGCGGGCGGCGCCGTTCTCGGCCGCGGTCTCCTGGCTGTCGGTGGAGAGCAGGCTCCAGGCCGACGAGGGGACGGGGGCGGAGTCGGCGGGGACGGGGTCGGCCGGCGGGATGCCGGCGCCGGTGGCCGCGACGGTGAAGGCGCCGGACGTGGTGCCGGTCTTGACCCACAGGACGCCGGACCGGTCGGCCGGGTCGAAGAACCAGCCGGTGGCGGCGGAGTCGTAGGCCTTCTTGGTGGTGAGTCGGTTCGAGGTGGAGCCGTTCACGGTGAGGGCGGTGGGGGCGCGGGACACGTGCAGGGTGAGTTCGTATCCGCGCGAGGCCGGCTTGCCCGCGTAGTCGCCGGTGGGGGCGCCGACCTTGACGGTGATGTCGCCGACGCCGGTGGTGGGCGCGGTGACGTCCACCCGCTGGCGGGCGAAGGCCCCGGACCGGTGGGCGCGGGTGCGGCCGTCGTCCTCGTACAGCTCGAAGGAGGAGGCGCCGCGGGGGTGGATGTCGTAGGTGAGGGTGGAGACGGGCTTCTCGCCCGTGTGGTTCATCTGCGGCCACATCGGCACGATCGCGCCGCCCTTGACGAACAGCGGGAGGGTGTCGAGCGGGGCCCGGTAGCCGTCGAGCCGGCCGGGGCCCGCGTAGGTCTTGCCGGTCCAGTAGTCGGTCCAGGTGCCGGCGGGCAGGTGGATGCCGTCGCGGACGGCGGTGTCGGAGACGACGGGCGCCACGAGGAAGGAGTCGCCCGCCATGAACTGTCCGCTGGTCTGGTTGCCCCGGGCCACCGGGTCGTCGGGGTACTCCAGGACCATGGCGCGGGTGCTGGGGACGCCGCTCTCGTGGGCGACACGGCTCATCGTGTACAGGTAGGGCATCAGCCGCATCTTGAGCTGGAGGTACTTCCGGTTGATGGACAGGTAGGGCTCGGCGAACCGCCAGGGCTGCTTGTCCTGGTAGCCGGCCCGGGGGTTGGTGGCGCCCCACCCCGACATGGTCATGAAGGCGGGGGTGAAGGCCTTCCACTGGAGGTCCCGGACGTAGGTTCGGGGGCTGCCGCCGAAGATGCCGTCGATGTCCCCGGAGGCGTAGTTGAGGCCGGACAGGCCGGCGCCGGTGATGGCGGGGACGTGCCACCGCATGTCGTCCCAGGTGCCGTTGGTGTCCCCGGTCCACACGACGGCGTTGCGCTGGGTACCCGCCCAGCCGTCGACGGTCCAGACGTACCGGCGGGCGTCGGAGTTCTTCTCGATGCCGTCCACCGCCTGTTGGACACCGTCGAAGGCGTACTTGTAGCCGCTGCCGATCCACGCCACGTCGGTCTTCACGCCCCGGCTGCCGGCCGCGGCGACCTCGTCGGCGATGGAACCGAGACCGGTGGAGGTCCACAGGCCCGTCTGGAACCCCTTGGCCTTGAGGGCGTCCACGGTGGACTTCAGGGGCGCGGTGTAGCCGCAGCCGTACCCGTCGTTGGGCAGGAACCAGCCCGAGGGCATGTCGGCGGCTCGGGCGTCGTCGGCGTACCCGACGACGTCGGGGGTGGTCTGGTGTCGGGGACGGCCGTGGTCGCCCTGGTAGTCGGGGTTGGAGGCGTTGAAGCAGTCGGCGTTGCCGAGTTCGAAGCCCCACATCGGCGCCAGGAAGGGCTTTCCGCTGACGTCGGTGTAGGCATCGAGGACGCCCTTGAGGGAATCACCCGCGAAGTACCAGGCGTCGAAGCGGTTCTCGTCGTGGGTGAGGGTGGTGGGTTGGTTGAAGCCGTAGGATCCCGGGGCCCATGTGTTGCGCATGACCCCGTAGTTGTTGGTGGACATGTAGAAGGGGGCCGGGCTGGCGTTGGTGTTCTCGCGCCACTTGTTGTCGACGGCGACGGGCACGGTCTTGCCGCGCAGTGCCCACTCCCCCAGCCGCAGGCCCGTTCCGTAGAACTGTTCGTCGGCTCCGCGGGTCAGGTACTGGGTGGTCCGGCCGCCGGACCAGGAGGTCGGGCGGCTCTCCTCCCAGAGCGGCGTGGAGTCGTGGGCTCGCAGGACGGAGAACCGCAGGGGCGCCTTGTGGACCCGGATGGAGAGGGCTCCGGTGGTGATCCGGTAGTACGTGCCGGCGTCCGCGGAGGAGGAGTCGACGGGGCCGAAGTCGGTGGTGGGCGCGAGGTCCGAGCCGGCCGGGTCGTCGGTGAAGGTCCCGTCCGGGGCGAGCCAGAGCCGGAAGACGTCGGCGCGGGCGACGACCACGCGTGCCTTGGCCCCGCTGGTCGTCGTCACGGTGTAGGTGTTCCCGGAGCGGCTGATGCCGGTGACGTCGCCCGCGGTGTCGGGGGCCGCCGAGGTCGCCGCGGCGGCGGGGCGGGCCATCGGTCCGGCCGCGGCCAGTCCCGCGACGGCGAGGGCGGCGGCGAGCAGTGCCGCCGCGCACCGTCGCCGTGGATTCCTGCTGAAGCGTGTCAGTGTCATGGGCAGCTCCTCGTGCGGTCCGGGCCTCGGACACACCGGCTTGGCATGCTCTCGGCAACATAGCGGCGGATCGGCACCGCCTGAGGGAAGTTGCTCGAAGTCGGCTGATATCAAGCAACTTTGAGCACGCGCCAGAGGTGTGGACATGAGGACCGGCCATTGTCAGACCCCTGGGTCACCATCGGGACATGACGATCACCGCTCCTTCCGCCCTGGCCACCCGTGACGAGTACGCCGACGCGATCGGCACCGCCATCAGGGCCTCCGCCGCCTACTACGGCTCGGGAGACTCGCCGCTCGACGACGCCTCCTTCGACCTCCTGGTCTCCCTGATCCAGGCGTACGAGGCCGCGTACCCGGAGCACGTGGATCCCGCCTCCCCCACGGGGAAGGTGGCCGGCGGTGCCGTGCCGGCCGGGGAGGTGGCCCACACGGAACCGATGCTCTCCCTGGCCAACGCCTTCGGCCCGCAGGACCTCCTCGACTGGGAGGCATCGCTGGCGCGGCGTCTCGGCGGGCCCGTCACGGGCGGATACGTGGTCGAGCCGAAACTGGACGGCGCGTCACTGGCCGCGCGCTACCACGAGGGAAGGCTGACGCGACTGGTCACTCGGGGCAACGGGGCCGCCGGCGAGGACGTCTCCCACGCGATCGGGACCATCGTGGGCCTGCCCCGCGAGCTGACCACGAACGACTCCTTCGAGGTCCGCGGCGAGGTCCTGCTGACCACCACCCAGTTCGAGCGGGCCAACGAGACACGCGCCGCCCACGGGGCCGCGCCGTTCTCCAATCCGCGCAACGGCGCGGCCGGCACGCTACGGGCCAAGGGCCGCCCGTACACCGTGGAGATGACCTTCTGGGCGTTCGGCGCGGTCGCCCTCGACGACTCCGGGGCACTGCCGCGCGGCCGGCACTCCGAGGTGATGGCGTACGTGGCCGGGACGGGCGTGGGGACGGCGGCGGCCACCGAGGCGGGGATGACGGTGGTCGACACGATCGCCGAGGTCCAGGAGCAGGTGGGGCGGATCTCCGGCCTCCGCGCCGCACTGCCCTTCGGCATCGACGGGGTGGTCGTCAAGCTGGACTCGGCCGCCGAGCAGGCCGCGGCCGGGACGGGATCGCGCCATCCGCACTGGGCCACCGCCTACAAGCTGGCGGCCGTCGAGCGGCGCACCCGCCTGCTGGAGGTCACGTGGGCGGTCGGCCGGACGGGCGTGCTGGCGCCGACCGCCGTCCTGGAGCCGGTGGAGATCGACGGATCGGTGGTGCGGCACGCGACGCTGCACAACCCCGCCGACATCCTCCGGCGCGGGTTGCGGCTGGGCGACACCGTCACCGTCCACAAGGCGGGCGACGTCATCCCGCGCATCGAGGCCCCGGTGGTCGAGCTGCGCACCGGCGCGGAGCGGGAGATCGAACTGCCCGAGGTGTGCCCCGGCTGCCAGGGGGAGATCGACCGGTCGCAGGAGCGCTGGCGCTGCGCGCAGCCCGCCGACTGCGGGCGGATCGCGGCCGTCCTGTACGCGGCGGGGCGCGACCAGTTGGACATGGACGGCCTGGGCCAGACGTATGTGAGGGCGCTGGTGGACTCGGGTCGGGTCCGCGACGTCGCGGACCTGTTCACGCTCGACCACGCGGCGCTCGCGGAGGCGGCCGGCAGCGAGCGGCGGGCCGTGAAGCTGCTGGAGCAGATCGAGGCGGCGAAGGGCAGACCGCTCTCCCGGGTGTTCTGCGCCCTCGGGGTGATCGGCACCGGGCGGGGCATGTCCCGGCGGATCGCGCGACACTTCGTGACGATGGACGCGATCCGGGCCGCCGACACGCGGGCGATGACGGCCGTGGACCTGGTGGGTGAGGCCAAGGCGGCCGCGATCGTGGCCCGGGTCGCGGCGCTGGGTCCGGTCATCGACAAGCTGGTGGCCGCCGGGGTCAACCTCACCGAGCCGATCGCGCCGGTCGTGCCCGGGGCCGAGGAGGGGCCGTTGGCCGGTCAGTGCGTGGTGGTCACGGGGAAGATGACGGGCGCCCTGGCGGCGTACGACACCCGGGACAAGGTGCGCGAGCTGATCGAGCGGGCGGGCGGGAAGTCCGCGAGCGGCATATCGGGGAAGACCACCCTGCTGGTGGCGGGCGAGAAGGCGGGCGGCAAGGTCGCCAAGGCCGAGGCGGCCGGGATCGAGATCCTGGGCGAGGGGGCGTTCGCCGCGCGGATCGCCTCCTTCCTCACTCCCTGACGGGGACCGGCGGGGTCACGACCAGCAGGGGCGGCGCCGGGGACGAGTGGCGGTGGCCGCAGGGTTCGAAGACCAGCACGACGGGCTCTCCAGGGCGCTGACGCCAGGAGATCCGTTCCGGCGTCCCGGTGCAGACCGGACAGGCGGGCAACGGGCTCGGTCGGCGCGGGCACTCGGGCTCGGCCACGAGCGTCGGCGGAATCGAGTGCGGGTCACGCATGGAGGCTCCCTGGTCCGGCGGTTGTGCTGCTGGCACTGTGCCATGCGCGACGCCTCGTACACATGGACGAATCATCCAGTGTTCCGGCTGGTCAGAGGTAGGGTCAGCAGGTCGATTCCGGGCCTCTGCGGGCACTTGGTGATCAAGTGATCCTCCGTTCGACCTCGACCAGGCCCCGTTCGTACGCCGCGATCACCGCCTGCGCGCGGTCGCGTACGCCCAACTTGCCGAAGATGCCGGTGATGTGGTTCTTGACCGTCGAGACGCTGATGTCCAGGTCCCGGGCGATCTCGGCGTTGTCGAGGCCGTGAGCCAACAGCCGCCAGATCTCCAGCTCGCGCGGGGTGAGTCCGTCCGGCAGGGCCGTGGTGCCGGCGGGCCTCGTACGGGGGTCGGGAGCCCGTACGTAGGTGGAGATCAGGCGGGTCAGCAGGCGGGGCGCCACGACGGCCTCGCCGGTGTGGACGGTGCGGACCGCCGCGATCAGCTCCTCGGGGGAGACGTCCTTGGGCAGGAACCCGTGCGCGCCGGCCCGCAGCGCGGCGACCACGTACTCGTCCATGTCGAAGGTACTGAGGGCCAGTACACGGGACTCGGGGCGGACCCGGGCCAGTTCCGCGGTGGCCCGCACCCCGTCCAGGACGGGCATGCGGATGTCCATGACCACCACGTCGGGCCGCAGTCGCCCGGCGAGGTCCACGGCCTCGGCGCCGTCCCCGGCCTCCCCCACGACCTCGACGTCCGGGTCGGGGGCCAGGATCAGCGCCAGACCCCGCCGCACCAGCGGCTGGTCGTCGGCGATCAGCACACGGATCATCGCTGTGTCACTCTCCCTCTCCCCCGGCCGCGCCCGATGTCGCCGGCATGCGGGCCGCCACCCGGAAGCCGCCGCCGTCGATCGGCGCGGCCTCCAGGGTGCCGCCTTGCAGGGCGACTCGTTCACGCATTCCCACCAGACCGTACCCGGCGCCGGGCTCCGACGCCGAGGGGAGCGGGCGGGGCGGCGGCACGCCCGCCCCGTCGTCGCTGACCTCCACCGTGATCTCGTCCGGGCCGTACGTCAGGCGCACGTCGGCCCGTGCGGGTCCCGCGTGCTTGCGGGCGTTGGTCAGGGCCTCCTGCACGATCCGGAAGACCGTCAGGCCGACCGTCGGCGGCAGGGGCCGGGCCCGGCCGTGGACGGTGAACCGGGTCTCCATCCCCGCCAGTCGGGACTCGGTGATGATCCGGCCCAGGTCCCCCGCCCCTGGTTGCGGGGCGGGCGGGGTGTGTTCGGGTTCCTCCCCGGCCCGCAGCACGTCGAGCAGTTGACGCATCTCGCGCAGCGCCATCCGCCCCGAGCCCTCCAGGGTGACCAGGGCGTCCCGGGCTGCCTCCGGGTCGTGGGCGAGGTTGGCCCGGGCCCCGCCGGCCATCAGCTGCATGGTGGTGATGTGGTGGGCCACGATGTCGTGCAGTTCGCGGGCGATGCGGCGGCGTTCCTCGGCCACCGCGCGGTCGGCGAGCAACTTGCGGTGCGCCGCGACCTCGTGCTGCCGGCGGCGGACCGCGACACCCGCGGCGACGACGATGACCGCCGCGACGAGGTTGCCGAAGACACCCCAGCCCGCGTCGACCCACCGCCCGTTGCGGCCGATGAGCGGGATCGGCAGGACGGCCAGGGCACCGGCCGTGACCGCGGCGGGGCCGCGCGTCATGGCGACCGAGTACAGGGCGACGGCCAGGTTGGCCGTGAACCCCGGGGAGAGGGGGCTGACCAGATTGAAGACCGCGGCGAGGACGAGTGCCGCCGCGAACACGCCCACCGGGTGCCGGCGCCGGGCCGGCAGGGCCAGCGAGGCGAGCACCAACAGGCCGAACGCGGGGACGCTGAGGGTCAGTCCGGCGTCCATGGTCCCGATCGAGTAGCCGGTCAGGTCCACCGCGCCGGACCCGATGGCCACCAGGGCGTCATTGCGGGTCCAGGTGAACCCCTGCGCCAGGGCCCGCGGGCCGCGCGGGACGTACGGGTCGCCCCCTCGACGCGTGCTCATGCCGACCGGCCCCCCTCCTCGCCGACCGCACCGGTCCGTACCGCCGCGCCCCGGGTCACGTAGGTGATCCATTCTCCCATCGGGGCGACCGCGGCGCCCGGGCCCGGGGGTGGATCCCCCACCCGGGACCAGGGTCCTGGTTCGGGCCCTCCCCCGGACCCGGGGCCCGGGTGCGGGCTCATCCCGGGCGCCGACGCTTCGGAAGCCGTCCGGTGATGGGCTGGGAGCAGCCGGGAAACCCCGGCTTCGACTCCCGTTACGGAGGATCACGTGATCCGCGCCCTGACCGGCTACGCCACCCGAAGTCCGTGGAAGGTGATCGCGCTGTGGGCGGTGCTGGGCATCGCCCTGGCCCTGCTGGGCCAGGCACTCGTCTTCCGCGCCACCCAGGCCTCGTCGGGCGCCTTCCTGCCGGCCGACTACGACTCGGCCGCCGCGTTGCGGGTCGCCGAGCGGCACTTCGGGGCCAGGCCCGACGCCAACCCCTCCACCGTGCTGGTGGCCCGCGCCGACGGGGAACCGCTGACCGCCGCCGACGAGCGGCGCATCGACGCGGAGGCCGCGAAGCTGGCCCGGCGCCCGGTCGTGATGCCCCGGTCCGAGGACGCGCTTCCGTTCGCGCGGGACCACTCCCAACGGCCCCTGGTCGAACCGGTCGTGACGGCCCCGGATCGGGGATTCCGGTTGCTGTCCGTGGAGCTGACCGGAAACCCCACGGATCCCGGGGTGCAGGACCTGTACCGCGCCTTCCGGGAGCAGGCGCGGGCCGAGTTCGCGGAGGCGGGGCTGCGGACCGGGTTCACCGGTGGCCTGGCCGACACCGTGGACTCCGCGGACGCCGGCAAGACCCGTTCGACCGTCGTGGGCATCGTGATGGTCGTGGTGATCGTGCTGCTGCACGTCCTCGTCTTCCGCAGCTTCCTGGCGGCGCTACTTCCGCTGCTCGCGGTGAGTGTGATCGGGGGCGCGGCGGCGGGCGCCGTGGTCGGTTCGGCCGTGCTGGCCGGGATCGATCTCGACCCGTCCACACCCCAATTGATCAACGTGGTGCTGGTGGGCATCGGCATCGACTACTTCCTGTTCCTGCTGTTCCGCTTCCGCGAGCAGTTGCGCGATCGGCCACAGCAGTCCGGTCGGGCCGCGGCGGCGGAGGTGGCGGGCCGGGTGGGCACGGCGATCACCTCGGCGGCGCTGACCATCGTGGCGGCGTTCTCCACGCTCGGGGTGGCCACGTTCGGCCAGTTCCGGGTCCTGGGTCCGGCCATCGCCGTGGCCGTACTGGTGATGCTGGTCGGCAGTCTGACCCTGATGCCGGCGATCCTCGCCGTCGCCGGGCGCAGGATGTTCTGGCCCTCCCGGGGGTTGAAGGGGCAGCCCCGCGAGGGTGTGGCCGCGCGGATGGGCGACCGGGTGGCCCGACGCCCCCTCACGGTGGTGTTCGCCTCGGTGGCCTTGTTGGGGGCGCTGGCGGCGGGGCTGGTGGGGATGCGGATGGACTACGGGCAGAGCGGCGGGGACGGGGAGCGCACGGCCGCGGCGGGCACGGCGGCGGAGATCGCCGGCGCGCTGCCGGCCGGGGTGTCCGACCCCACCGGCGTCTACGTCACCGCCTCCGACGGGGGCGTGCTGAGCGCGGAGCGGCTCGGGGGGCTCGCCGAGGCGCTCACCGCGGTCGACGGGGTGGGTCAGGTGGCCCCGACCGTCCTGAGCGAGGACCGGAAGGCGGCCCGGATCGACGTGTTCCCGACGGCCGATCCCCATCGGCAGGAGGTCCGCGACCTGGTCTCGGGGCCGATCCGGAACACGGTGGCCGCGCACCGGCCGGCCGGTACCGAGGCGCATGTCGGCGGGACCGCGGCGGTGTTCGCGGACATCTCGAAGGCCGTGGACAAGGACCTGAGGGTGGTCTTCCCGGTGGCGGCGGTCCTGATCACGCTCATCCTGCTGGTGCTGTTGCGCAGCCTGCTCGCCCCGGCCGTCCTGATGATCTCCGTGGGGTTGGGCTTCGCCGCCACCCTGGGCGCCTCGGCGCTGGTCTTCCAGCACGCCCTGGGCCGGTCCGGGGTGGACTTCACGCTGCCGCTGGTGCTGTTCCTGTTCGTGGTCGCGTTGGGCACCGACTACAACATCCTGATCGGCGACCGGATCCGGGAGGAGATGGAGCGGCCCGGTCCGGCCCGTGCGGCGGTGGCCCGCGCGGTGCGGCACACCGCTCCGACGATCGCGACGGCGGGCCTGGTGCTGGCCGCCTCGTTCGGCAGCCTGGCCGTCGGTCCCGGGTCGGCGACGCAGCAGATCGGTTTCGCGACGGCGCTCGGGATCCTGCTCTCGGCCTTCGTCCTGTCGATCGCACTGGTCCCGGCGCTGGCGGCGCTGCTGGGGTGGAGCATCTGGTGGCCGCTGCCGCCGCGCCGGGCGGCGGGCCCGGCCGAGCCCGTACCGGCTCCTGCCGAACCGCGGGTCCGGGTCGGCTGAACCGCGGCCGGATCCGCCGAACCACCGGTCCGGATCCGCTGAACCGCGGCCCGGACGCACGGAAGCGCCGGCGTGCGGAGGAACGTACCGTCTCCTCCGCGCGCCGGCGCCTCGCGGTGCTCAGGCCAGTTTGTCGATCTCGGGGTGATCGGTCAGCCAGGTGCGGACCGCCTGCTGTTCCTTGCCCTTGCCGGCCTCCTGGATCTTGGCTTCCAGGCCGGTCAGCTGCTCCTCGGTCAGCTTGAAGGAGCGCAGCCACTTGGCGACCTCGGGCTCGTCCGAGCCGAAGTCCTTGCGGGCCAGGGTGTGGATGCCGTCGCCCTTGCCCCAGGCCCCCTTGGGGTCCTCCAACTTGGTGAGCTGGTAGGAGGAGTAGGCCCAGTGCGGGGACCACAGGACGACCGCGACGGGCTCCTTCTTCTCGTAGGCCCGCTTCAGCTCGGCGAGCATGCCCGGGGTGGAGCCGTCGACGACCTTGTACTCGCCGTCGAGGCCGTACTCCCCGAGCACCTTGTCCTTGAGGATCGACATCTCGCCGGCGCTCGGCTCGATGCCGATGATCCGGCCCTTGAACTGCCCGGACTTGCCCTTGAGGTCGGCGAGCGAGCGCACGTCCTTCATGTACGAGGGAACGGCCAGCTCCAGCGAGGTCGGACCGTACCAGGAGCCCAGGTCCTCCAGCTTCTTCCCGTACTTCTCCCAGTACTTCGCGTGGGTGACGGGCAGCCAGGAGTCGGTCTGGAAGTCGATCTGTCCACCGGCCAGGCCGGTGTAGAGCGCGCCGGCCTCCAGCTGGCGGGCGTCGACCTCGAAGCCGCGCCGCTCCAGCAGTTCCTTCCAGAGGAAGGTGGAGGCGATGCCCTCGTCCCACGGGATGTAGCCGAGGTTGATCTTGCGGCCCTTGCCGACGTTCTCGGCGCCGCTCGCCGTGGTCTTCGGCTGGTCCGAGCCGCCGAAGGCGCCGAGACCACCCGCGACGAGGGCGAGGACCACGGCTCCGGTGACCGCGTACGCGGGCTGGGGCCGGTGGTTCCACAGCTTGGCGGCGCCGCGCGCGGCGGCCTGGGTCTTGGCCAGGGCGCGCCGGCCGAGCGGGGAGACCTGGCGGCCGAGGGCGCCGGTCATCCGGTCCAGGTACATGGCGAGGATGACGATGGAGATGCCGGCCTCGAAGCCGAGGCCGATGTCGACGTTGCCGATGGCCCGGTAGACGGCTCCGCCGAGTCCGCCGCCGCCGACCATGCCGGCGATGACGACCATGGACAGGCCCAGCATGATGACCTGGTTGATGCCGGCCATGATGGTGGGCAGGGCCAGCGGGAGCTGGACCCGTACCAGGGTGTCGCGCGGGGTGGTGCCGAAGGCGTCGGCCGCCTCGACCAGTTCGCCGTCGACCTGCCGGATGCCGAGTTCGGTCATCCTGACGCCGGGCGGCAGCGAGAAGATGATCGTGGCGATGATGCCGGGCACGACGCCCACGCCGAAGAAGATGATGCCGGGGATCAGGTAGACCATGGCCGGCATGGTCTGCATGAAGTCCAGGACGGGCCGCAGGACGGCGCTGACCCGGTCGGAGCGGGAGGCCCAGATGCCCAGCGGGACCGCGAAGAACAGCGTGACCAGGGTGGCGACCAGCACGAGGGAGAGCGTGGACATGGCTTCGGACCACAGGCCGACGGAGTCGACGAGTGCGAAGCCCACGAAGGCCAGGAGCGCGGCGAGCAGGCCGCGCAGCCACCAGGCGGCGACGGCGAGGATGCCGGCGAACAGCAGGGGCGCGGGGGCGTTCAGGACGGCGTCGATGCCGTCGTAGAGGCCGGTGACCACCGTGCTGATGGCGTCGAACAGCCAGGACAGGTGGCGCTGGAGGAAGTCGACACCGCTGTCGACCCAGGCGCCGAGGTGCAGGCGGGGCATCAGGCTGCCACCTCCGCGCAGTGCATCGGGGGCCGTTGTTCGTCGCCGATGAAGGCGATGAGGCGGTCCTGCGGCACGGAGCCGACCACGGCGCCCTCCTTGTCGGTGACGGCGACCGGGTGCGGGACCCGGGCGCTGACGGCGCACAGTTCGGCGAGCGGGGTGTCGGTGCCGACCGTCGGACAGGCACAGGCGTCGGCGTCCGGGAGCGGGACGTCCATGACGGCGTCCGCCGTGAGGACGCGGGAACGGTCGACGTCCTGGATGAAGGAGGCCACGTAGTCGTCGGCCGGCCGCATCAGGATGTCCTCGGCGGTGCCCAGCTGGACGATCCGGCCGTCGCGCATGACGGCGATGCCGTCGCCGAGGCGCATGGCCTCGTTGAGGTCGTGGGTGATGAAGACGATGGTCTTCTTCAGGCGCCGCTGGAGTTCGAGCAGCTGATCCTGCATGTCGCGGCGGATCAGCGGGTCGAGGGCGCTGAAGGACTCGTCCATCAGCAGCAGGTCGGCGTCGGTGGCGAGGGCGCGGGCGAGGCCCACGCGCTGCTGCATGCCGCCGGACAGCTCGTCGGGCCAGGAGTTCTCCCAACCGCCGAGCCCGCACAGCTCGAGCGCCTCGGCGGCGCGCCGTTCGCGCTCGGCCCGGGGGACGCCCTGGACCTCCAGTCCGTACGCGGCGTTCGCCAGGACGTCGCGGTGCGGAAACAGCGCGAAGTGCTGGAACACCATGCTGATCTTGGTGGAGCGGACCCGGCGCAGCTCGCGCGCGGTGAGCGCGGTG
This sequence comes from Streptomyces sp. NBC_00513, assembly GCF_041431415.1. Lineage (GTDB taxonomy): Bacteria > Actinomycetota > Actinomycetes > Streptomycetales > Streptomycetaceae > Streptomyces. The sequence goes on along the minus strand of NZ_CP107845.1, from coordinate 6,905,349 downwards.
AGGTCCTCGCCGTCGAAGAGGATGCGTCCCGAGGTGGGCTCCAGCAGTCCGTTGAGCATGCGCAGCAGCGTGGACTTGCCGGATCCGGACAGCCCCATGACGACGAAGATCTGGCCGGGTTCGACGCTGAAGGACGCGTCGATCACAGCGGCCGTCGTTCCGTCGGCGCGGAGCTCGTCGCGGTCGGCGCCGCGTTCGAGAGCGCGGACGGCGTCGGCGGCGCCATCGGGGTGTCTGCCGAACACCTTGTAGACGTGCTCGGCCTGGAGCGTGGACACATGCACCTCGCGGGTCGTGACGGGTACGGCGCGCCGATGGGGTCGGCGGGCTGTGGAGCGATGCGGGATCCGCCCGCCCTCGCGCGCGCCGCGTCGACGGCAAGCGGAAGGTTCCGTTCCAGGGGCCCGGGTGCCCTCCCTCAACCACCGCAAACGCCAAGGTGATCCACCTCACGCCGGTGCGAGCGGCGACGTGATGCCCCTCACGCGCACCGGCGTTCGTCGACCCCGCGAGCACGGCCTGCGATCGGCCGGGGTTACCACGGGTCGGGCCGCGATGGCTGGGCATACGGTGCCCATGAATCCGATACGGCACAGGAATCCGGTACCCGGGACGGGAGCGCATCCGGCGCTGCGGGCACTCGCGATGGCGGCCGCGCTGGGGGCGACGGTGGCCTTCAGCGTGGTGCTCGCCCGGCTGACGCTGGAGCCCTCCCCGGCTTCGGAGGCGCTGACGTACAGCAACGTGCACCCGGGGCAGTCGATCCGTGCCTACGTCAATCACGGCACGGCCCGCGAGGCCGCGCGTCAGATCGGCGGGAACCTGCTGCTGGGGGTGCCGTTCGGGGTGCTGCTGCCGGTGCTGGTGCCGCAGGTCCGCGGTCTCGCGCGCGTCGTGCTGTGCACGACGGTCGTGATGACCCTCGTCGAGCTCGTCCAGGGGGCCCTGGTCACGGGGCGGGCCTTCGACGTCGACGACGTGATCCTGAACACGACGGGCGCGCTGCTCGGCTACCTGCTGTTGGGGCGGCGGCTGGGGCGGGCCGTGCATCCGCGGCGTACGCACTGGTGGCACCGCTTCACCCGGCGAGAGGCCGAGGCCGAGGTCGTGAAGCCGCGACCCGCGCGCCCGTGGCACCGCTTCACCCGGCGGCACCCCGAGAGCGAGGGGGGTGCGGCCGGGTGAGGCGGCCCTGGCCGCGCGACGCGGGCCGGGCCGGGGGGTCGGGCGCGGCGGTCCGAAGGTCAGGCGGCGTGCGCGGCCGATCCCTCGGTGTGGTCCGCGTCGGCCAGCATGGAGTCGCGCAGATGAGCCAGGAGCCGCGTCAGCAGACGCGAAACCTGCATCTGGGAGATGCCGAGCGCGGCGCCGATCTGGGCCTGGGTGAGCTCCTCGCCGAAGCGCATCTGGAGCATCCGGCGCTCACGGTCCGTGAGCTGTTCGAGGAGCGGGGCCAGGGACTGGATGTCCTCGACGAGTTCCATCGCCGGCTCGTCCTCGCCCATGACGTCGGCGAGGGTGTGGCCCTCGGTCGGGCCGTCGCTGTGCTCGGTGTGCGGGGCGTCGAGCGAGCCGGAGGTGTGGCCGTTGGCGGCCACCAGGCCCTCGACGACCTCGTCGGCGCTGAGGTCGAGGTGCTCGGCGAGATCGGCGACGGTCGGGGAGCGGTCCAGGCGGACGGTCAGCTCCTCCTTGGCCTTCGCGATGTCGATGCGCAGCTCCTGGAGCCGGCGCGGCACGTGGACGGCCCAGCTGGTGTCACGGAAGTGCCGCTTGATCTCGCCGGTGATGTACGGCATGGCGAGGGTGGAGAACTCGTTCTCCCGGCTCGGGTCGAACCGGTCGATGGCCTTGATCAGGCCGATCGTGCCGACCTGGACGATGTCCTCCATGTCGCCGCCCTCGCCGCGGGTGCGGAAGCGGCGGACGGCGTACTGGACGAGTGAGGCGTTCATCTCGATCAGCGTGTTGCGGACGTACTGGTACTCCGGGGTGCCCTCGGTGAGCTCGCGGAGCCGCTTGAAGAAGACCCGCGACAGTTCGCGGGCGTCCGCGGGGGCCATCTCCCGGGGGTCGTCGATCCGCGGCAGGCCGGCGGCGGTGCTCCGGCGGGGCCGGGGGACGGCGGCGGTGGCGGCGTCGATCTGGGAGGACGGGGCAGGGACCGGCATGGGGGTTCGCTCCTTGGGCTGGTCGGCTTGCGGCGCGTGACCTTGACTGCCGTAGATGCTGGACCTCTTCGGCTCATACGTCAAGAATTACAGGAAATCGCTTTCACGTATTGCATCACCTGAATCAAGTAACGCATCATGAGCATATGGGGACCGCGTCTCAGCGACACAATTGGACTTTCCTCACGAACCACGCACGCGTGCTCGTGACGATCGCGCGAGACCCTGCCGTACGCCTGCGCGACGTGGCCGCCACCTGCGGACTCACCGAGCGCACCGTGCAGACGATCGTCACCGACCTGGAAGCCGACGGATACCTCCAGCGCGTGCGTGACGGACGTCGCAATCGGTACGAGATCTCCGTGGGCGCCGTTTTCCGGCACCCCGCGGAGGCGGGCGTGCAGGTGGCCGGGCTCCTCGCACTCCTCACCGGCGCCCCCGCCGCGCCGGACCGGCGCGCGACCGGGCACGAGACGGCTCGCGCGACCGAGGACGGCGCCGCCCCGCCGACCGGCCGGACGACACCGGAACGGCTGCCCTCGGAGCACTCGCGCCCCGAATGACGACGGCCCGCTCCGGGCGTCGGTCCACCCGCCGAGGTGGGATGTGTCACAGGCCCGGCCCCGCGTCGGCGCCGCCGTCAGCTGACGCGGTACCCGCCCGCCGCCCGGTCCCGGTGGAAGGTCAGCCGGTCCCAGGTCGGGAAGGCCAGGTCGGTGACGGCGAGCAGTCGACCGGAGCCGTCGTGGAGGGTGCGGCGGACGCTCAGCCCGCAGGCGGTGGAGGAGGTCGACGGGTGGCTGGTGCGGGTCATGGTGATGGTCTCGGCGACCCGTCCGGTCGCCGTCGCGTGGTCGAGCCAACGGTGCAGCGGCCCGAGGTCCTCGTCCCGGACGGCGGTGTGGCGACACAGCGCGGACAGTTCGGGGGTGGCGGCCACCACGGCGGGGCTGAGGTAGGTGACCGCGTGCTGGAGGGTCTCGCCCGCCGAGTGCCGTTCGCGGCGGTGGTGCACGAGGGTGCGCTCACCGCCCCTCATGCCGAGCAGCGCGGCGTGGGTCGGAGCCAGGCTGACGAACGCGACCCAACACCGGGCGGGCACGGTGCCGATGGCCGGCGCCGCGGCCGGGACGGGCGCGGGCGCCGCGACGGGCCGGGTGCCGCGCCGGCCGGTGACGATCAGCCCGTCCGCACGCAGGTGTTGGAGCGCGGCTCGAATGGTCTGCCGGTTGACCTGGTAGCGGGCGGCGAGGCTGCGTTCGGAGGGCAGTCTCGCGCCGGGGGTCTGCGCGGTGTGATCGAGCTCCTGCCGCAGCGCTGCGGCGATTCGCTGGTACTTGGGCATGGCGGCCGGGGCGCCGCCCCGCGAAGGGGAGGGCATGGCTACTCCTCTGACGGGTGGTCAAGGACTGCGCGGTCTGCCCGACCAACGTAGCATTGGTCTATACCTTTCAACACCGGAGGAAGGGTCGCCCGGCACCACCTTGGCCGGAATGCCGCGCCCGGTCCGCTACCCCCTCAGCGGGTTCGGCAGCGGCAGGTAGCGCGCGTCCGCGCCGTCCGCCCGGGTCCACCTCAACAGCAGGTTCGTCTTGGCCGGCAGCGACGGGGCGGTCAACAGTTCGCCGATCTCCGCGAGCCCGGTCGCGGCCTGGCAGCGCAGGAACTCCTCCCGGACGGCGGGCCACACCTGGCCGACGACGGCCGGATGCGCCTCGGCCAGCGCCCCGCCGACCTCGGCCAGGTGGTTGACCACCAGGCAGTACAGAAGCCGCTGCCGGCCGGCCTCCGGCGACAGGTCCCCCGGGAGTTTCACGCCCTCCGCGTCGCGGAAGAGGGCCTGCACCGGCATGCCCCGGCCGTCGACCGCGACCAGGCAGTTCTGGAGGTGTGCCTCCAGGACGATCCCCCGCCGGGCGAACAACTCCAGCACGGGGGGCACGACATGGCGCAGATACGCCCGCCACCACCCGGCCGGGTCCGGCGTGGCGGCCAACGGGCTGCCCCGGAAGCCCTCCGCGAGCGCGGCGGCCAGCAGCGGATCGGTCCCCGGCAGCCCCTGTCCGCGCAGTCCGTCGCGGACCAGGACGGCCAGTTCCTCGAAGGCGAACCCGGCGGTGCGGTAACCCCGGTCGGCCAGCCAGACGGCCTGCGAGCCCTCGCGCCGCAGTTCGGCGAAGCCGGCCTCGACGGCGGAGTCCGTGCGCCTCAGCCTCAGCAGGTCGTGCCTCCACAGTCGGCGGACGTCGTTGGTGATGCGGACGTCGAGGCTGAACTTGACGAACACGTCGGCGCTCGGATCGGGCGCGTACAGGGTCCGGATCGAGGCGGTCGGCCAGACCGGGCGCCGGGTCGGTCCGAGGCGCAGCAGCCGCCCGTCGGCGAAGGCCTCGCGCACCGCGGGGAGGCCGCCGACCAGGTCCAGCTGCCAGGGGTGCGCCGGCAGCAGCCGGTACCCGGCGGGCGGGCGCGGGCCGTCGAGGAGGTCGGCGAGCGAGTCGATCGCCTCGGAGGCGGCCGGCGGGCCCTCCTCGACCACCTGGTCCTCCCGCAGGCCGAGCAGGACCAGCGGGAACCGGGCGTGGGCCTCGGGTGCGTACGGCAGCCAGCTCGCGGCGGGCGCGCCTCCCCGCGACTTGGGGGCCGGGTGGTGCGGATGGCCCATCACCAGCGCCTGTTCGGACCGGAGGTAGGGGTCCTGCGGGGCCGGGGCCACGGCCCGGGCGGCCAGCAGCGCGGCGACGGCGTCCCGGCTGTCGGCGATCTCCGTCGGCAGTTCGTCGTTGGAGACGCCCGTGTACAGGCGCAGCTCGTCCGAGGCGAGCTTGACCAGTTCCGCGAGGCCGAGCGGATGCCGGCCGTTCCCGAGGAGCAGTTCCGGCCGCTCGGGCCGGCGTCCGCCCGCCACCCGCAGCAGTCGCCCGCTGCCGCGCAGCCGGTGGAGACCCGCCTCACCTGTGGGATCGGCGGCCTCCCGCAGCAGGCAGTTCAGCAGCGGAGCGGCTGCGAGGGCGTCGGCTGCGGCGTTGAGGTCCACTGGTTCCATTCGATCCATTCGGTGATCATCACCGATCATCAGGTGAACCCCATCATGAGAGGACCAGGACCCTGGACCGCAGCACGCACGTCCCCGTCCCCCCGGCCGAGGAGACCGTCGCCGCCGAGCTGGCCGACGTACGGCCCGATCTCGTGGCCGCGTACGCCGCCGAGCTGGAAGGCGCGCGGGCGGCCGTACTGACCCGGCTCTGGCGGGCGCTGGCCTTCGAACCGCTGCCCTGGGTGGTGCGACGGGAGTCCGGGCCGGATTCGCTGGTGCTCGTCACCGCCTCGGGCGGGCGGCTGGAGGGGCCGCTGCCCGATCCCTACGCCACCGGGTCCCGCGTCACCGAGGTCCGGCTCGACGGCCAGGCGTACCGACACGCCGCACGTCTGGTGTCGGCGCTCGACGTGCCGCACGGGGCCGCGTTCGCCGCCGAGCTGGACGACAGCACGGCCTCGCTGGCGCTGTCCCGGGCGGGGCAGCCCGACCCCGCGACGGACCCCGCCCCGCGAGCGGGCTGGGAGTGGGAACAGCGCGTGGTCGACGGCCACCCCTACCACCCCAACTGTCGCTCCCGTCCCGGCTTCTCGGTGGCGGAGCAGTTGGCGTACGCACCCGAGCACCGGCCGCTCGTACCGCTCGGGATGGTCTCCGTCCGGGCCGAGGAGTGCCTGGTCACCGGGGACTGGCCGGCCGAGCTGCGGGACGGGGGGCACGTGCTGCTCCCGGTGCACCCGTGGCAGGCGGAGCACGTCCTGAAGCAGGGCGGCGCGCGGAGCGGGGGCGGCCCCTTCCCGACCGCGCATCCGCTGATGTCGCTGCGGACCCTCGCCCCGGTCGGGGGCGGACCCCATGTGAAGACCTCGCTGAGCACCCGGCTCACCTCCTCGGTGCGGGACATCTCCGGCTATTCGATCGAGACGGCGGCCGCCGTGTCCGCCTTCGCGCACTCCGTGTCGGAGCGGCTCGGCGGCCGCCTCCACGTCACCCGCACCCTGGCCGCCGCGACCGCGCACAGCCCGGACCTGGCGACGGTCTTGCGCGAGCCCCCGGAGGCGTACGCGGGCCCGGGCGAGCGGGTCGTTCCGGTGGCGGCCCTCGCGGGCACCCCGCTCGCCGCCTCGCCGGCCTGGCGGGCGGACTTCGCCGGCCTGGCCCTGTCGGTGTGCCTGGAGGTGTTGGACCTCGGGGTGGCCCTGGAGGCCCACGGCCAGAACCTGCTGGTCGTCCTCTCCCCCACCGGGTCGCCGCTGCGGCTGGTCTACCGCGACCTCGCCGACATCCGGATCAGCCCGGCCCGGTTGGCCCGGCACGGGCTGGCGGTGCCGCCGGTGTCGGGACGGCTGGTCACCGACGACGAGACGGTGCTGCGGCGCAAGCTGTTCGGCTCGCTGGCGGCCGGGGCCCTCGCCGCCACGGCGGGGTCGGCGCCCGCGCTGGGCGAGGCCCTGGGGCGATTGGCGGACCTCCCCGCCACGGCGGACACCGAGGCCCTGCGGTCCGGGCCGCTGCCGGTCAAGGCACTCACGCTGATGCGGCTCAGCCCCGGCACGCCGGGCGACCAGTGGGCCGACCTTCCCAATCCGCTGTGCGGGGGGTGAGTCCGGCCTCCGCGCGGGCTACTGTCCAGGGGCATGAACGCCACCTCGAACCTGCATTCGGTGCGGGTGTCCTATGACGCCGTCGCCGTCGACTACGCCCGGCTCCTGGAGTCGGAGTTGGCCCGCAAACCGCTGGACCGCGCGATGCTGGCCGCCTTCGCCGAATGCGTGCGGGACGGGGACGGCGGCCCGGGTCGCGCCGTCGCGGACCTGGGTTGCGGCCCCGGCCGGGTGACGGCGCACCTGAGCGGTCTCGGCGTGCGGGCCTTCGGCGTGGACCTGTCGCCCGCGATGGTGGCGGTGGCCCGTCGGTCCCATCCGGGACTGCGGTTCGAGGTGGGTTCCATGGCGGCGCTGGACGTGGCCGACGGGGTTTTGGGCGGGGTGTTGCTCTGGTACTCCACCGTGCACACCCCGCCACAGGACCTGCCGCCGGTGTTCGCCGAGTGCGCGCGGGTGCTCGCTCCGGGCGGCCACCTGCTGATCGCGTTCAAGGCCGGGGAGTACCGGACCCGGCTGGAGCGGGCGTACGGGCACCCCGTCGACCTCGACGTGTACGGGGTCCCGCCGGAGCGGGTGGCCGCGCTGCTGACCGGGGCCGGCCTGACCGAGGTGGCCCGCCTGGTCCGCGAACCCGATGACGGGGAACGTTCCCCCCAGGGCTTCCTGCTGGCCCGCACCCCCGATACGGACGCACCCGGTCCCCCGTGACCCGGTGCGTCCGGCCGGGCGGGGGGGAACGGGGAGGAGCGGGTTCCTGGGCCGTTCGGGGGGCAACTCGACCTTTGTGGTCCCGCCTTCGCCCCGAACCGGCCGGCCGATGGCAGGAAGGGGGCATGAGCCCGCACCGCCGTCAGGTCCTCACGAGCGCGGCCGCCGCAGTCCTGGCCACGGTCGGGGCGACCGCGCGGGGTCCCTCGGACCCCGTACGCCGTCCCTCCCGGCGCCCAGGACGCGGCCCCGACTTCGCCGCGCTCGCCCGCTCGTTGGACGGGCGGATCGTTGTGCCGGGCGACCCGGACTACCCCGAGGCGCGCCGGCTCTTCCAGCCCCGTTACGACACCCTCGCGCCGCTCGCGGTGGCCTATCCGGCGCACGCCTCGGACGTGGCCGCCTGCCTGGACTTCGCCCGTCGTTCCGCCGTGCCGGTGGTGCCGCGCGGTGGCGGCCACGGCTACGCGGGCTGGTCCGGCGGCGACGGCGGGCTCGTGGTCGACGTCGGGGCGATGGCCGAGGTGGCGGTCGAGGGGGACGGGGCACGGATCGGAGCCGGCGCCCGCCTCGGCGAGGTCAACGCCGCGCTCGCCGCACGCGGTCGGGGCATCCCGACCGGGCTGTGTCCCTCGGTCGGGATCGCCGGGCTCGCGCTGGGCGGCGGCATGGGACTCGCCTCGCGGGTGCACGGCACCACCTCGGACGCGTTGACCGGCGCCCGGGTGGTCACTCCCGACGGCGTCGTCCGCGAGGTCGACGCGGGACACGATCCCGACCTCTTCTGGGCGCTGCGCGGCGGTGGCGGCGGCAACTTCGGCGTGGTGACGGAGTTCCGGTTCCGCACCCACCCGGTCGGGGACGCGGCCTTCGCCGAACTGCACTGGTCGGGCGCGCGGTCCGCGGCGGTGCTGAGCGGCTGGCAGCGCTGGTCGAGCGGGCTGCCGGACCCGTTCTGGAGCCACGTGGAGTTCGTGATCGAGTCCGGTCCGGAGCCCGTGCCGTCCGTCAAGGTGTTGTGCTTCGACGGGCGGGACGAGCTGGAACGGCAGTTGACCCGGCTGTCCGATCTGGTCGGCCGGGAACCGCGGGACCGTCACCTCGTCGTACGGGGGTACGGGGACACCCTGCGGGCCATGGCCGGCTGCGAGGAGCGGGCCGCCGCCCGGTGCCGCCTGCCGGGCACGCTGCCCGGCCACGACCCGCGCGGGGTGATCGGCCGGTCCTCGTACGCGGCCCGCTCGGACTTCTGGACCGGCGCCGGGCTGCCGGAGGCGGCCGTCCGGGCGGTGTTGGCCGCCGTGCGCGGCTACGCGCGGGCGGCGCCGGCCGGTGGGCGGGGCGTGGTCCAGTTCCTCGGGGAGTGCGGCGGGGCAATGAACCGGCCGGCCCCCTCCGACACCGCCTTCGTCCACCGCGACAGCGCGTTCCTGTCCCAGTACCTCGCCTACTGGCCCGAGTCCGCGTCGGCCGGCGAGGTGGCCCGGCACCAGGGCTGGCTCGACGGGCTCTGGCAGGACCTGCGCCCCTGGGCGAGCGGTCGCGCGTACCAGAACTACGTCGATCCGAAGCTCGTCGACTGGCGCGCCGCCTACTACGGGACGAACCTCACCCGCCTCCAGGAGGTCCGACGCGCCCATGACCCGAACCGGTTGTTCCGCTTCCCCCAAGCGATCTAGGGAGCCCCGCATGCGACGCACCTTGACCATGGCGGCGGCAGCGACCGCGCTGGCGCTGCTCGGCGGCCCGCTGCCGGTCGCCGAGGCCGGCACCGCACGGGCCGTCGGCCGGTGGTCGGTCCGGGAGGCGCAGTCCTTCTGGACCGCCGAACGAATGGCCTCCGCGACCCCGGCGCCCCTCGCACCGGACGCCGCCCCCGACTCGGCCGTACCGGCCGGTGCCCGGGGCGCGGGCCGCGCCCCGGATACGGCCGCCGGCCCGGCCGTCACCCCGGTGACCGCGGCCTCGGCCGGCCCCGTATCCCGACCGTCCGCCGAGTCCGACCGGGCCGGGGACACCGTCGGCGCCGCTCTGGCGGGCCCCGGCACCGGCGCGAACTTCGACGGCATCCCGGTCGTCGGCAGGATGTTCGTCATGAAGGGCGCCGGCGCGTACTTCTGCACGGCGAGCGTGGTCGCCTCGCCCGGCCGCAACCTGGTGCTCAGCGCCGCGCACTGCCTGCTCGGCTCCGACACCCGGAAGGTGGCCTTCGTACCGCGCTACACGGCCCGCAACCCCCGGCCCTACGGCATGTTCCCCGTGCTGCGCGACGCCAAGGGCCGCTCGAAGGTGTGGATCCACCCCCGCTACCGCAGCCAGGGCGCCAACCGGGCGGCCACCCTCGACGTGGCCTTCGCGCAGGTCGGACCGGGCTCCAAGGGGCGCCGGGTGCAGGACGTGGTCGGCGGGAACCGGCTGCTCACCGGTGGCCCCTACGCACACCCCCGGGTCACGCTGATCGGCCATCCGTCGTCGGCCGCCCGCCCCCGGGTGTGCGTCAACCGGACCACGAAGTTCACCAGCAAGGACGCGCGCATCCCCGGCTCCTTCCTTCGCATCGCCTGCACCGGATACCCCGGTGGGACCAGCGGCGGCCCGTTCCTGGCGCGTTACGACGCGAAGACCAGGACCGGGGACGTGATCGGGGTGATCGGCGGCTGGAAGACGGGCGGGGACACGCCCGACGTCTCGTACAGCTCCTACTTCGGCAAGGAGGTCAGGGCCCTGTTCGACACCGCCGTCGCCGGCGCCCGCGTCGGGTGAGGCACCCGCGCCCAGCGGGTCCGGCGCGGATTGCCGACCGTACGCGGCGTGGCCGGAACCCCCTCGGCGGTCAACGGGTCGGCGGGCGACAACTCCAGCCGGCGGCGCAGTTCCGCGAGGGCCGTGTGCACCGGCGCCAGGACGACGTCGGCGCCCGGACGGATGAACGCGAGGGCGTGCGCGGTGGTTTCGATGGCTTCGGCGGCGTCCTCGGCGGCGGTCCGGCTCCACCCGCCCGGTTCGCAGGCGCCCCGAGGCGCGACGGCGTCGTAGAGGTGGCAGGCGGCATCGGCCGCGGCGTCGGCGCGTTCAGCGACGCCCGGCGCCGCGGTGGTCGGCAGGGGCTCCATGCGCGGTGAACGAGCGGCACCCGCCCGGGGGAACGAGCGCGGGACGCCGGATCAGCCGGGCCGCGGCGTGCGTGGTGGCGGTGGCCGCGGCGGCCAGACCGAGGCCGAGTACTGCGTCGCGCGCCCGGGTGGGCCGCAGCACACCGGCGCGGCGCAGCCGGCCGCGGGCCCAGAGGGTGAAGGGGACCACGATCAGCGGGGACGTGACGACCCCGGGGGTGTAGCCGCGGGTGGCGGCGGAGTTGGCGAGGTGGACCAGCCCGTGCAGGCCGAATCCGTGCAGGGAGGCCTGGTAGAAGGCGGAGCGCCCGCCGGTGCGCAGACCGTCCGCGGCGGCCGCCGCGACGATCAGGCCCATGAATCCGACGGCCGTGGCGAACTCCCGTCCGTCCACCTCCGTGACGCTCCGCCAGAACCGTTCGGGCACCCGGGGGTGGCGCTCGCGCAGGACGGGCACCCGGGTGCGGGACCAACGGGCCATGGTGGCGACCTCTTCCAGGTCGTGCGCGATCCAGGCGGCCAACAGCCCGAGGGTGGCTGCCTTCAGGGCGGGATCCGGCGGGTTCGCGGTGTTCGCACGTTGTTCGATCATGAGACGACAGTCTGCAACCACAGGGGCAGCAGCAGGAGGGAAACCATCGAACTCTTGATCACGAGCGAGGCGGAGAGGTCGACACCCACGTCGTAGCGCTGCGCGAAGATGAACAGGTTCTGCGGGGTCGGCATGGCCGCGATCAGGACGAGGTACGCCAACCAGTCGCCCCGTACGCCGAACAGCCACCCGCACACCGCCCAGGCCAGCAGCGGGAACGCCAGGCACTTGAACCCGATCAGCAGCAGTTCCTCGCGCGTGGTGCCGCGGACGTCCAGCCCGGCTCCCCCGAGGTGCAGACCCAGCGCGAACAGGGCGACCGGGGAGGCGCTGTCGCCGACGAACGCGGCACCCTCCAACACCACTCCCGGCACCCGCACCGACAGCAGGTTCAAGACGATTCCGGCGTTGCAGGCCAGCACCAGCGGAGTGGCGAGCGAGGCCGCGACGGCGCGCGCGAGCTTCGTCCGGGGACCGCCGGTCCCCGGTCCGGAGCGGCCGAGTTCCATGATGGCGATGACGACGAGGGACAGCACGCAGACCTGGAAGAGCAGCACGGGGAAGATCGGCGCCGCGGTCCCGAACACGGTGATGAAGACGGGCACCGCGAAGTACGCCGTGTTGACCTGCACGCCGGCCATCACACGCAGCGCCACCGCGCGCGGCTCGCGCGTCCCGCGGGCGACGGCGACGAGGGCGACGACCGCGGCGGCGAGGGCGGCGGCGGCCGCGTAGCCGCCGATGGCACGCCAGTCGAACAGGGCGCCGAGGTCGCTCGCGTAGATGTTGCCGAAGAGGTAGCAGGGCACCGCGAAGAGGAAGGCGTAGTCCGCGAAGGCCTTGGAGGCCTCCGCGGGGACGGTCTTGCGCCGTGCGAGGAACACCCCACCGCCGAAGGCGAGGAGCACCGGCAGCAGTTTCTCCAGCGCGGCCGCGGCCCCCATGCGTACCGACTCCCCCGTGCCGATGATCATCTGATCGGCGTCAGTCTATGCCGACCCCCAAGCGGCCCGAGGGGCCGGAACCGGCCGGTGTCCCCGGGGTCGGGCGTGGGCATCATGGCGCTACACACGACAGGGGGGTGGGGCATGAACGTACCCGCGGGGGGACGACCGTACGAGATCCACGAGGACGGCCCGGGGAGCATGATCCTCGCCTCGCTCCTCGCCGGGGCGTTGGGGGTGGGGACGTTCTGGGCCTGGACGCCGTGGGAACAGGAGTCGCTGTTCGCCACCGTCTTCTTCTGGGGCTGGGCGATCCTGTGCCTGCTGTTCGGCGCGGTGGGTCTGGTGTTCAGCGTGCGCGCCCTGTTCGTTCCGGCCTTCCGCGCGGACGGCGAGGGGGTTCGCTTCGGCCGGTTCCGGGCGTCCTGGCCGGAGATCCGCGAGATCGTGGTGGGGACCGTGACCATCCACGTGACCAACTGGGAGGACATGCGCAAGTCCGGGGACAAACAGCGGCGGGTGGTGTGGGTGGTCCTGAACACGGACCTCCAGTACGAGTTCCAGCACCCGATGACCGACGAACAGCCCGCCCTGGACGACATGCGACGCGCGCTGGCCGCGCACGCGGGCGGCACGCCCGTCTCCCGGTCGGACACGGTGGTGCGGCGCACGACCTGGCAGCGCTGAGGGTCGTGGGGAACCGGCTCGCCGCCCTCGACGCCGAGATCGACCGCCTCACCCGCCTCCGTGAGCGGCTCGCCCGTCGCGCCGGCGTCGGGGACGCGGACGGCCCGGGCTCCGGGGGCCCGGTGTCCTGACCCGTAGGGTGGGGCGATCATGAGCGAGACGACGCCCGGGGCGACGGCCCCCGAACCGGTCCCCGCCCCGCCCGGCCGCGCGGTGCCCCGATTCGCGGTGGTGCTGCGGACGCCCGCCCGCGCGGGCGAACCACTGTTCGCGCGGGCCCCCAAGGCCTGGCAGCGGATACTTCCCTTCGCCGTCGTGGCCGTCTTCGTACTGACGTTGATGCCGGTGACGATCGCCGTGTCGACCAACGTCTACGGGGCCGGCGGCGGCTGGGCCGGCGCCCTCGGCGTCGCGCAGACCGTGCCGCTGCTGCTCGCCGTGACCCGGCCGTGGCCCGCCTGGGGCATCGTGTTGACCGCCGACGTCGTGGGTGCGGTGGTGCTGGCCCATGCCGACGGGGTGGCCGGGAACGGTTGGCCGTGGCCGCCGATGGTGATCGTCGGCTACCTCGTGTCCATGGTCTGTCTGGGGCTGCGCGAGTCAGTCCGCAACCTGGTCGCCGTGTGGCTGGTGACGGGCGCGGCCGGAGGGGCGCTCGAATTCTTCCGGCCCGACGGGGTGACCACCACCACCGCGCTCCTGTTCATCCTCGCCGGCGCCTTCCTCGCGCTGACGGGCGCGCTGCGCGGTCTCGGCGACGCGCAGCAGCGCATCACCGAGCAGCAGGGCGTCAGCGAGGCCGAACGGGCGCGCCGCACCCTGTTGGAGGAACGGGCGCGGATCGCGCGGGAGTTGCACGACGTGGTGGCCCACCACATGTCGGTGATCACGGTGCAGGCCGACTCCGCCCCGTACCGGCTGCCCGGCATGGCCGATCCGGTGCGCGAGGAGTTCGAGACGATCGCGGCGAGCGCCCGCGAGTCGCTGGGCGAGATGCGCCGACTGCTGACGGTGTTGCGTGGGAACGGCGACGGACCGGGCGGGGAGCGGGCCCCACAGCCCGGCATCGACAGGCTCCAGCAGTTGGTGGAGGCGACCGTGCGCGCCGGGCAGCCGGTGCGGTTGTCCCTGGCCACCGGCGCCGCCGCGGCGGCGCCCGCGGTGGTGGACCTGTCGGCGTACCGGATCGTGCAGGAGGCACTGGCGAACGTGGTGCGCCACGCTCCGGGCGCGCGGACGCACGTCTCGCTGACCCTCCACTCCGACGAGTTGCTCGTCCTGGTGGTCAACGGGCCGGCCCCCGACGCCGCACCGGCCCTGGAGACCTCGGGCACGGGGCACGGCCTGGTGGGGATGCGGGAGCGCGTACGGTTGACGGGCGGCACACTGGACACCGGTCCGCTCCCGGACGGTGGCTTCCGGGTCGCCGCCCGTCTGCCCCTGAACGAAACAGCCGAGGAACCGAGTTGACCATCCGCGTGATCATCGTCGACGACCAGGCCATGGTGCGGGCGGGGTTCGCCGCGCTGCTCTCGGCGCAGGCCGACATCGACGTGGTGGGCGAGGCTCCCGACGGCCGGGAGGGTGTGCGCGTCTCCCGCACGGTGCACCCCGACGTGGTGCTGATGGACGTGCGGATGCCGGAGATGGACGGACTGACGGCCGCCCGCGAGCTCCTCGATCCCCCGAGGGGCGTGGTGCACCGCCCGAAGGTGCTGATGCTGACCACCTTCGACATCGACGACTACGTGTACGAGGCGCTGCGCGCCGGCGCGTCCGGGTTCCTGTTGAAGGACGCCCCGCCGGCCGACCTGATCGCGGCGGTCCGGGTGGTCGCCTCGGGCGAGGCGCTGCTGGCGCCGTCGGTGACGCGGCGGCTGATCGCCGACTTCGTCCGGCAGCGGCCGGCGCCGCGCAAGGACCCGGCGCTGCGGCTGAAAGGGCTGACCCCGCGTGAGACCGAGGTGTTGGAGCTCATCGCGCGCGGGCTCTCGAACCAGGAGATCGCCGGGCATCTGGTGCTGGCCGAGCAGACGGTGAAGACGCACATCGGCAAGGTGTTGGCCAAATTGGACCTGCGGGACCGGGCCCAGGCGGTGATCTTCGCCTATGAAGCGGGGCTGGTGCGTCCCGGCGACGGCGCCTGATCGCGGGTACCGCTCTCCTCCACCCCCTACCGGGGTATGACATCGGGGTTGGCTCCCCGGTCGGACGTGCCCGCCGGTACCCCCTTCCTACCTTCCTCCTCGTCACGAGGAGAGGAGAAGGGGCATGCGCCGCTTCGGAAGGACACTGGTCACCGCCGCCGTCGCGGTGGCCGTGGTCGCGGGGACCGCGGGATGGGCTTCGGCCGACAGTCAGCGGGCGGTCACCGGCCCACCGCCGGGCGCCGACGCCTGGCGGGCCGACACCGTGTCCGGCCGCAGGCTGCCGGATCCGGCGAGCGCCCCGCCCCGGGAGGTCGCGGCGTTCTTCGCCGGGCTGGACGAGTCCGGGCGGCGACGGCTGCTGCTCCGTCATCCCCTCGTGGTGGGCAATCTGGACGGGGCTCCGCTCCCTCTGAGGTACGAGGCCAACCGGCTGGCGGTCCTCTCGACGGGCGACGCCCGGTTCGAGTCCCTCGCGGCCCCCGGTCGCCGGATCCTGGCCTTCGATCCGCGCGACCGGGGTCAGGTCGCGGAGGTGTTCGGGGATCCGGAGCACGCGGCGCACGTCTCGGTGATCGTGCCCGGTTCCGACAACGACGCGACCACGTACGACGCGCGGCGCACGCCGTACACCGGTCCCGCCGGGATGGCTCGGGCGCTGCGGTCGGCGACGTCCGGGAACACGGCCGTCGTGGCGTGGACCGGGTACACCACCCCGGTGGGGGTGGGGCTGGACGCGGCCGACGGGCGGCTGGCGCAGGTCGGTGCGGTCCGGCTGGCCCGGTTCACCGCGGGGTTGGACGCGGTGGGGGCGCCGGACCCGGTGTTGTTCTGCCACAGCTACGGCTCGGTGGTCTGCGGACTCGCGGCCCGGCACACGGACGCGAGCGACGTCGTCGTGTTCGGTTCCCCGGGGATGCGGGCGGGGACCGCCGCCGGGCTGGGCACGGTGGCGCGGGTGTGGGCGGCGCGCGGTCCCTCCGACTGGATCGCGGACGTACCGAACGTCGAGGTCGCAGGCATCGGGCACGGCGCCGATCCCACGTCCGCGGCGTTCGGTGCCCGCCGGATCCCCGCCGGCGACGTACGGGGGCACACCGGCTACTTCGCACCGGGTACGCGGTCGTTGGCGGCCTTCGCGTCGATCGCGGACGGGGCGGCCCGATGAGCGTCACGACCTCGCTGCGGACAACGGCCGACCGGATCGAGGCGCGGACCCCCGCCCACCGTGATCGGGCGATCGACGGGCTGCGCGCCCTGGCCCTGCTGGCCGTGCCGATCGGGCACTGGATGTTGGGTGGTCTCACCCTCGACGGCGAGGGCGCGCTGCACAACTCGAGTCCGCTGGCGTCGTTCGGCGGCCTGGCCCCGGCCAGTTGGGTGCTGCAGATGCTCGGCGTGTTCTTCCTGGTGGGCGGGTACGCGTCGGTGCTGTCGTTCCGCCGTCGCGAGGGCTCGACGGCGGCGTGGCTGAGGGGGCGGATCGTCAGGCTGGGGCGGCCGGTGCTCGAGGTCACCGCGGTGTGGGCGCTGCTCGCGCCGGTGGCGTACGCGGCCGGGGTGCCGGAGACGACCCTGCGGACCGGGGCGACGCTGGTGATCCAGCCGCTGTGGTTCGTGGGGGTGTACGTGGTGGTCACGGCGCTGACCCCGTACTGCGTGCGGGCGGCGGGCCGGCTGGGAGGCTGGGCGGCGGCCCCGTTGCTCGGTTCGGTGGCGGTGGTGGACTTCCTGCGGTACGGGCCGTTCGCGGACTCGGTGCCGTCCTGGGCCGCGCTGTTGAACATCCTTCCGGGCTGGTTGTTCGCGTACCAGCTGGGCGTGTCCTGGGGCGAGCGGCGCGTCGACCGGCGCGGGGCGTGGCTGCTGCTCGTCGGCGGGTCCGTGTTGTTCGCGGCGCTGCTGACGGTGTTCCACTACCCGGCGTCGATGGTGGGCGTACCGGGCGAGGCGCGGACCAACTCGCACCCGCCGTCGCTGCTCGTGCTCGCTCTGGCGGCGGCGCAGTCGGGGGCGGCGATCCTGCTGCGGGACCGGCTGGCGCGGCTCCTCGCCCGGCCGGCGCTGTGGGCTCCGGTGGTCGTCGTCAACCTGTGTGCCATGACGGTCCTGTGCTGGCACCAGACGGCGATGCTGGCGGCGGCCGTGCCCGGATCCCTCCTGGGCGGGGCCGCCGGTCTGACGACCGCCCCGGACAGCGTGGGGTGGCTTCTGGCCCGGGCGGCGTGGCTGCCGGTCTTCGGCGCGCTGTTGGTGGGGATCGCCCGGTACGCCCGACGGTTCGAGGAGCCGTGGACCAGGGCGACGGCGGTGCGGCGGACCGCGGCGGGGCTGCTGGCGGCGGGCTTCGCGGTGTTCGCGTTGGGCCTGGCCTGAGGGCCCTCCGGGACCGGGAGGCCCGGCGCGGTCCGCCGGGCCGGCGGGAGGGAACCGGTTGCGTTCCCGGCACGTCCCTGTCGTGCCCGTCGTACCGACCGGCATCGTGACGCGAGGGGGACCCTGTGATGCGCCGGAGATTCACCGCCCGGTTCGTGCACGCCGGCGTGGTGGCGGTGAGCGTCGCCGCGCTGCTCACCGGGTGCGGCGCCGCCGAACCCGCGGCGCCGAGAGCGCTGCCCGCCGCCGCCGGCGGCGGGAAGTCCTGTCCCGCGCCGGGCCGGGACGAGCCTCAGGCCCCGCCCACGTCGATCGGGGGGACCCCCGCCAACACCCCCGAGGGTCTGCGCCTCTCACAGGCGGTCGGCGAACAGGGGCGGGGCGCCTTCGCGGACGTCTACGCGACGCAGATCACCGATCTGCCCCCGGGCCGGGTGGCGCTGTGCGTCACGGACCTGGCCCGGGGCCGCCTGCTGGTGGAGGCGGCCCACCGGACGGATCCCGGCGTCGATCCGGGCCGGGTCGACCTGTACCTGAGTCCGTACAGCGGGCGGGCGCTCGGCGCGGTGAGCGGGGAGCTCTGCCGGATCGAGGACGCGTTCCCGATCCACGCGTGCGCCGCCGCACCGGGGGCGACCGGGGTGGAGGTGGACTCGGACGCCGCGGGCGCCGCCTCCGCCGAGTTCAGGGCGCGACTGTCGAGGGCCGCGGGCGGCATCCCCGTGACGGTCCGGGAGGGCCGGCAGGCGCTGCCGGGCGTCGGATAGCCGGGCGGCCCGGCCCGTGGGGCCGGGCCGGGCGTGTGCGTGCGCCTGTGCGTCAGGCGATCGAGGCGGCGACGATCGCGGCCACCGCGAGGTTGCAGGAGGCCGTGACCCAGACGGCCGGGTGCGGCTCCGGGTCGACGACGATGGCGCCGAGCTTGCCCGGGGTCACCAGGTCCAGCACCAGGAAGGCCACGGCCATCAGGACCAGCCCGAGGAGACCGAACGCGGCGGTGGACAGCAGGCCCTTGCCGAAGTCGTCGTATGTCGTCCAGATCGAGGTGAAGACGATTCCGCCGATGCCGAGCAGCGCGGAGCTGAGCAGGAGCGCGGCGTTGCGGTTGCGCTCCTCCCAGATCTGCTTGGGGAGCTTCCCGGGCGTCAGCACGTCCACCAGGACGATGCCGAGGATCAGCAGGACCAGGCCGAGGGCGCCGAACGCACTGGTGCGACCAAGTCCATTGATGATGTCGCTCATTGAGAAGCCTGTCTCCGGGTGGGTAGGAAGGGGAGGGCGTGTCCGCCGTGTGGGTGGCCGAATCTATCGCACGGTCTTGCGGCGGACCATGGGGAGGTCAGGAAATGGCAAAGCTCAGGGCCGCGCGGGCCGACGAGGCCGGGGAGCTGTCCGCGCTGGTGCTGCGGTCCAAGGCGCACTGGGGGTATGACGAGCGGTTCCTGGCCGGCTGCGCCGAGGAACTGCGGGTGCGGGCGGACGAGGTCGCGGCCCGGCGGATCGTCGTCGCCGAGGACGCGGACGGGACGGTGCGGGGCCTCGCCTCGCTGGAGGGGGAACCCGCCGGATCCACGTCGAGGCTCGGCCTGCTCTTCGTGGACCCGGCGGCCATCGGCCGGGGGCTCGGGCGGCTGTTGTACCGGGACGTGCTGCGCCGGGCCGTCGGGCTGGGCACGCGTCGGCTGCTGATCGACGCCGATCCGCACGCGGCGGGGTTCTACCGGGCGATGGGCGCGGTGGCCGGGCCGGGCGCCCCGGAGGGGCTGGTCCGCTTCGAGGTGGCGCCCGTCCCGCTCGCGGACTGGGCGCGGGCGTGGACCGGTGGTGGGCCTTCGGTGCACGTGGGCAATGTCGCCGAGTTCAACGCGCAGTTCGGCGACCCGTCCCTGGACCGGGAGCAGCGGGCCGCGCACCACTACGCCTGCCTGGCCGCCTTCTACGGTCCGGAGCCGGCCGCGCTGGTGCTGCCCCTCGCGGTGTCGCCGGACTGGACGCGGCTGGTCGCACGGCAGCTGGAATGGGGGGAGGTGGAGGTGTACGACGGGCTCGCGGCGGGGGGTCCCGGCCTGTCGGACGCCGTACGGTCCCGGCCGGCGCTGGCCGCGCGCCTGACGGAGGGCGCGCCGGCCCTCGTCCCGTGGGGGCTGACGGAACCCTTCGGGCGGCTGTCGGGGCGGCCGTGGCGAGCGCGCGACCTGCGGTACGAGTCCAAGTCCGCGGCCCACGCCCTGTTCGGCCGGATCCTCGCGGGCGGGGCCCATCCCGGGATCAGGTTGCCGGGGCAGTGGCGGGCGGCGGGCCGCCGGCAGGCGGTGCGGCTGCTGTCCGCCCGGGTGGCGCGCGGCGAGAGCAGCGTTCTCAAGTCGGAGCACGGGGTGGGGGGTTCGGGTACCACGCACGCGTCTCCCGAGCGGGTCCGGGCCGCCGGCGGGGCCCGCGCGCTGGTCCGCCGCCTGCCCCGCGGCCCGCTGCTGGTGGAGGAGTACGTGTCCGGTCCGGCGGGGGCCGGCGGCCCGGGTGATCTGACGTACGACGGGTTCGTGGACGGCTCGGGGCGGGTCCACACGGTCGGCGGGGCGGTGATGGACGTCGTCGACGGGGGCTACCGGGGCGCGACGGTCGGCCCCGGGGTGGTGCCCGCCGCGGCCGAGGGGCCCCTGTCGCGCTTCGGGGCTGCGGTGGGGCGGGAGTTGGCTGCGGCCGGCTATCGGGGCTGGTTCGACGTGGACTTCGTCGTCGACGGGGCGGGACTCCTGGCGCCGACCGAGACGAACCTGCGGCTGACCGGGCCGTCGATCGCCTTCATGGTGGCGGCCCGGCTCGACGCGCTGCGCGGCGCGGGACACCTGGTGCGGATCGTGGACCGGGTGGAGTTGGGGGCGAGGCTGCCGCCGGCGCGGGCAGACGAGTGGTGCGCGGACCTGGCGCGGGAATGCGCCGGCCTCGGGGCGGTGTTCGTTCCGGCGATCACGACCGGGGCCGACGATCCGGCGCCGTGGCTGGGCGTGTTGGTGGCGGCGCGCGGCCGGGAGGTGCTGGACGCGGCGGAGGCCCTGGTGCGGGCCGAGGCCCTCGGGGTGGGCGACGCGCTGGGATTCGACACCCCGGACGAGCCGCCGCCGGGGCCCGGACGGGCGGCCGACGCGGACGCGGATCCGTCCGGGCCGGCCGCACCGGTGGGTCGGTGGATCAGTCGTCGAAGTCGAAGGCCGAGGCCGGTTTCCGGATGAGGTAGGCGGCCACGACGGCGCCGGCGATCATCAGGGGGATGTTGAAGGCGTAGACCAGGGCGGCCTGGCGCGGCCAGTCGTGTTTGGCCGCCAGACGGTACAGGTTGTCCTGGGGCCACCAGGCGACGAGCAGGTAGACCACGGCCAGGTGCGCGGCCGCGGTGAGTCCCGCACCGCGCCCCTGTTCCCGCATCCTCGGGCGGCCGGTGAACAGGAACATCAGACCCGTACCGAAGGCCAGGCACTCACAGAGGTAGAGGACGAAGAACAGGGGCGCCCAGGGGGCCGGTATGCCCGCGAGCTCGGTCGAGCCCGGCCAGAGCACGTCGGTGAAGATGAGCGCCATGAACCCGAAGACGATCGATCCGCAGCCGGTGGCGCAGCCGATCGGGAACTCCGAACCACCGCTCGCGGGGCTGTACTTGCCGCCCGTCCTACGGACCGGCGTCGCCGGGTCGGTCAGCCGGGGCGGTCGCGGCAGGGCGGCCCGGTCCTCCTGACCGGCCGCGTTGCGCGGCAGGGCCCGCAGCCTGACCACCGTGCGCGGGATCCGCTCCTCGGGCACCTTCCCCCGCAGGTGGTCGCGGAGCCGGTCGGAGCCCGGCAGGTCGCCGCCCGGGAGCCAGGTGCCCCCGCCGGGCGGCGGGCAGATGTACGCGACGAGTCGCCGCGCCCCCCGGCCGACCTCGACCTCGGCCACGAGGGCGGCGCCGATGTGTTCGTGGGAGCGGATCAGGGCTTCCAGGGGGTGGGGGTCGAAGGGGTGGCCGTCGAGGGGGATGCGGTCCCGGATCCGGCCGCCGAACTCCCACAGTCCGTCGGGGCGCGCGCGGGCGAGGTCGCCGGTGGGAATCGCGTCACCGCCGTCGGGCGGACCGAGGTACAGCTGCCCGTCCCGGAGTTCCGCCCGGCAGCCGGGGAACGGGGTCCCGATCAGGGAGAGTTCCTCGGGGGCGTCGAGCGGTCCGGGTAGTTGGGACAGTTCGAACCAGGTGCCGACGCCGGCGGTCTCGGTGGATCCGTAGACGTTGAGCACCCGGGCGCCGGTGCGCAACCGGGCTTGCAGGGTGGCCTGTTGGTCGAGGTGGAGTCGATCGCCGGTGATGTGGAGCAGGCGCACCGACCGCGCCGGGTCGTCGCCCTGCCGCGGGACCGGTGTTCCGGGACGGGCGGCGAGGGGGGTTTCGTGTTCGGGCAGGAGCAGGCGGGCCGCGCCCGCCGGGTCGGTGTGCACCACGGTGACCCGTTCGGTCCCGACGGCCGCGCGGAGGGTGTCGGGCGCCCACGGGCCCCGGTCGGGGAGGACGATGGTGCCGCCCGAGCACAGGGCCCGGGTCCAGCCGGTGGTGAAGGCGGTGACATCGGAGCCGAAGGTGATCAGGTGCCGGTCCTCGGGGGTCGGCCGGGCCACCGCCTCCCAGGCTTCCAGGGCGGCGAGCAGCAGGGCGTGGGTGACGACCACGGCGCGGGGCTCCGCCGCCCCGGTGAACTGGAAGAGCGCGTCCCGGGCGCCGGCGCGGGCGGGGGGCTCCCCGGGCCGCTCGCCGATCGCGCCGGCTTCCGCTCCGAGGCGGATGAACCGCAGGTCGCGGCCGTCGTCGAGACGGGCCTGGTGGGCGGCGTGGGTGAGGACGGCGAAGGGTTCCAGGGTCGCGAGCCGGCGCGGTCCGGAACCCGAGGTCTCCACGTCGAGGACGGCGTACGCGCCGCCGGCCTTCAGGGTGGCGAGCATCGCGACGACGATCTCGGTCTGCCGGGCCGTCCCGATGGCCACGAGCCCGCCGGGAGGGAGGCCTGCGGCCAGGAGGTGGTGGGCCAACCGGTTGGCGCGGACGTCGAGTTCCCCGTAGGTGAGACTGCCGGGGACGGCGGTGACGGCGCGGGCCTTCGGGGTGTCCCGGGCCCATCGTTCGAAGCGGTCGAGGACGCTGTCTGCTGCCGGGCGGGAGGATCGGGCGGACGGAACGGACTCTGATCCCTGCGTCATCCCCCGATGATGCCACCGGGCTCCGACAACGCACGAGAGTATCCAATGTCCCTCGTGCGAGCGGGGGTTGGCAGCCATCCAGGGCATGTGAAGGCCGACACCTTGACCTCAAGTTTGGTTGAGGTCCTACTGTCCGGGACATGGACATGGAAGTCACCGCCTGGACCTCGCTCCACAGCGCGATCAACGCCCAGCAGGATCGTCGCCCGCTCTCCCGGGCGAGCCTGCGGCGGGTCGCCGCCTTCGCCCGCCCGCACCGCCGCGGGCTGACCCTCTTCCTGCTGCTCAGTGTCGTCACGGCGCTGCTCGCGGTCGCCACTCCCCTGCTCGCCAGCCGCGTCGTGGACACGATCGTCGGCGGTGGGGACGGTGCCCGTGTCACCCGGCTCGCCCTGCTGATCGCGGTCATCGCGGTCGTCGAGGCGGGGCTCGGGCTGTTGACCCGCAAGTTGTCGTCCACCCTCGGCGAGGGGTTGATCCTGGACCTGCGGACGGCGGTCTTCGACCACGTGCAGCGCATGCCGGTCGCCTTCTTCACCCGCACGCGGACCGGAGCCCTGGTCAGCCGCCTCAACAACGATGTGATCGGGGCCCAGCGGGCCTTCAGCAACACCCTCTCCGGGGTGGTCTCCAACACCGTCACCCTGCTGCTGACCCTCGTCGTGATGCTGAGCATCTCCTGGCAGATCACCCTGCTGGCGCTGGTCCTGCTGCCGGTGTTCGTGCTGCCGGCCCGCCGGATGGGCACGCGGATGGCAGCCATGCAGCGCGAGGCGTCGACGCTCAACGCCGCGATGGGCACGCAGATGACGGAACGGTTCTCCGCCCCCGGCGCCACCCTCGTCAAACTGTTCGGCCGGCCCGCCGACGAATCCGCCGAGTTCGCCGCACGCGCGGCCCGGGTACGGGACATCGGCGTCCGCACGGCGATGGCGCAGTCCGCGTTCATCACCGCCCTCACCCTGGTCTCCGCCCTGGCCCTCGCGCTGGTCTACGGACTCGGCGGGTACTACGCGCTGCGCGGGACCCTGGAGGCCGGCTCCGTCGTCGCCCTCGCCCTGTTGCTCACCCGCCTCTACTCCCCGCTGACGGCGCTGGCCGGCGCCCGCGTCGAGGTGATGAGCGCCATGGTCAGCTTCGAGCGGGTCTTCGAGATCCTCGACCTGAAGCCCCTCATCGACCAGAAGCCCGACGCCGTGGTCGTGCCGGAGGGCCCGGTCGCGGTGGAGTTCGACCGCGTGTCCTTCGGGTACCCCTCCGCCGAGCGGGTCTCCCTGGCCTCCCTGGAGGAGGTCGCCACGCTGGATCCCCGGGGTGGCACCGAGGTGCTGCACGAGGTGTCCTTCCGGGCCGAGCCCGGACAGATGATCGCCCTCGTCGGCTCCTCCGGCGCCGGCAAGTCGACCATCGCCCAGCTGCTGCCCCGGCTGTACGACGCCGACGCGGGCGCCGTGCGGATCGCCGGCATCGACGTACGCGACCTCACGGCCGACTCGATCCGCGCGACCCTCGGCATGGTCACCCAGGACGGCCACCTCTTCCACGAGTCGGTACGGGCCAACCTGCTGCTGGCCCGGCCCGAGGCCGCCGAGGAGGAGATCTGGGAGGCGCTGCGCCGCTCCCGACTGGACGGGCTCGTCGCCTCGCTGCCCGACGGTCTCGACACCGTCGTCGGTGAACGCGGCTACCGGCTCTCGGGCGGCGAACGGCAGCGGCTGACCATCGCCCGGCTGCTGCTGGCCCGTCAACGGGTGGTGATCCTGGACGAGGCCACCGCCCATCTGGACTCCACCTCGGAGGCGGCGGTCCAGGAGGCCCTGGCCGAGGCGTTGGCCGGTCGGACCGCCGTGGTGATCGCGCACCGGCTGTCGACCGTGCAGGCCGCCGATCAGATCCTGGTGGTGGAGGAGGGCCGGATCGTGGAGCGGGGGACGCACGCCGAGCTGCTGGCCGCGGGCGGCCGGTACGAGGAGCTGTACCGGACCCAGTTCGCCTCCGAGGACACCGGGCACGCCGAGGACACCGGGACCGGCGCGGCGGTCGGGGTCGACGTTGCGGTCGCGGTCGTGCCGGGCGGCGCGGCGCCCGCCCCGGGCGCATGATGCCGAAAGGCCCGTACTCCGGGGCCGCTGCCGATCGTGGAGGTCGTGATGGACATCAAACTGGAGCTGGTCGCCGTCCCCGTCACCGATGTCGACCGTGCCAAGGCCTTCTACGAGAGGATCGGCTTCCACGCCGACCACGACGTCACGGTCAGCGAGGAGATCCGCTTCGTCCAGTTGACCCCGCCCGGATCGGCCTGCTCGATCGCGCTGGGCAAGGGACTCACCCGAATGACCCCCGGGTCCTTGGACAACATGCAGGTGGTGGTCGCCGACATCGAGGCGGCCCACGCCGATCTTCGGGGGCGGGGCGTGGAGGTCACCGAGGTCCAGGACATGCCCTGGGGTTCCTTCGTGTACTTCTCGGACCCGGACGGGAACGGCTGGGCCGTCCAGCAGACGAAGCCCCGCACGGCCACGTCCTGACCGCTCCGGCGACTCCCCGGTCGCCGGCGCGTCGGATGAGTTGACCTTCAAGTGGGATGAACGTCGATGATCTCGGTCATGGACGACAGCACCTCCGATCTGATGGGCATCGGCGCGTTCGGCCGCCGTGTCGGGCTCGCGCCGAGCGCCCTGCGCTTCTACGACGACTGCCGCGTACTGCTCCCCGCCCACGTCGACCCGGTCACCGGCTACCGCTCCTACTCCCCCGACCAGCAGCCGCGCGCCACGCTCCTGCGCGGGTTGCGGGAGGCGGGGTTGGCGTTGGCCGACGTGGTCGCCGTACTCGACGGGGCGCCCGAGGAAGCGCGGGCGGTGCTCGAACGCCACCACGTGGCCGTGCGGGAGGCCCGGCGCGCCACCGACGCCGCCCTCGGGGCGGCGCTGGAAGGGCTGCCGCCCGGACCGGGAGGCAGCGAGTTCACCCTGGGCGGGGCCGAGCTGGCGAGCGCCGCCCGGCAGGTGGCCCCGGCCGCCGGGCGGGACCCGGCCCATCCCGTGCTCGGCCGCGTGCTCGTGGAGTTCGACCGGGACGAGGTCCGCTTCGTGGCCACCGACCGCTACCGGCTCTCGCTGCGCACCCTGCGGCCCCGTACCGCGGCCGGACCGCCGGGGCGACTGCTGATCGACGCCGACACGCTGGTCGCACTCGGGACATGGGCCGCCCGGGCCGCCGAGGTGACCTTGGTGGCGCGGCCGGGCGGCGCGCCCCTGACCGTCCGCCATCCGGGCGGGACGCGCGAGGTACCGGTGGCCGGGGGCACCTTCCCCGCCTATCGGGACGTGCTCGCGGGCCTCCCCGCCCCCGCGCACCGGGTGGTCGTGGACCGGGTCCGGCTGATCGCCGCGCTCGACGCGTGCGGGGACTCCTCGGCCGTCGCCTTGGAACTCGGCCACGACCGTCTCCTCGTCACCCTGCCCGACGGGACCCCGGCGCCGATCGAGCCGGCGGCCGTGCGGGAGGAGCCGGAGCCGGTGCGGATCGGCTTCGACCCCGCCGTACTGGGGGCGGCCCTGGAGGCCGGGGTGGGGCCCGACGTACTGCTGGAGTTCTCCGAGGTCACCGGTCCGGTACTGGTCCGCTCCGCCGACCAGGGCAGTTTCACCACCCTGGTGATGCCGGTCGCCCTCCCGCCCACCCTCCCGACACCGCCGAGGACGTCCGCGTGAACCCCGAGAACACCGTCGTGCGGCTCTGCGCCCAGGGCATGACCGCCGAGGGCGAGGGCCGGGACACCGACGCCGAGACCCTGTTCCGGCAGGCGTGGGAGGCGGCCACCGACGACTACGAGGCCTGTGTGGCCGCCCACTACCTGGCCCGCCGTCAGCCGACCCCCGAGGACACCCTGCACTGGAACCTCGCCTGCCTCGCGCACGCCGACCGGGTGGGCGACGAACGGGTCCGCGCCTTCTACCCGTCCCTGCACGGCGCGATCGGTCGCGCCCACCTGGATCTGGGCCGGCCGGACGAGGCCCGCCCGCACTTCGAGGCGGCCGCCGCACGGCTGTCCGACCTGCCGCCCGGGGCGTACGCGGACTGGCTCCACCTGCGGATCGCGCGGGGCCTGCGCGCGACCTCCCCCGAGGCCTCCGATCCCCTGCGGCCCCTGTTGGAGCGGCTGTGTTCCCGCTCCGACCTGGAGTCGCTGGGCGTGCTGCTGCCGCCCTACCTCACCTCCCTCGGCCGTCTGGAGGACGAGGAGCGCCTGACGCTCGCCCTGCGCATGCTGCACGCCGAACGGCGGCTGCCGGCCGCCGATCAGGCGGCCCTGGGCGAGCTGATCGGGCGACGCGCGGCAGCCTGACCGGAGCTGTTCGGAGCTGTTCGGAGGGCGCCGGATCTGTTCGGAGGGGGATCGGGCGCCCCGCGGTGTCAGCCGTCGTACGGGTGCGGCCGGGTCCGCAGGGCGTGGCCGTGGCGGACGCCTTCCCGGAAGGCGGCCTCGTAGGCCTGGTCCCCCAGCGCGCTGCGGGCGGTGCGTTCGCATTCCTCGCGTACGGGGCCCAGTTCGGGGGTGCCGCGCTGTGGGTGGCCGACCGCCTGCCAGTACGCGTGGCCCGTTCCGTACGCGTGCGCGGCGCCCGCCTCGTCGCCCGAGGCGGCGCGTGCCGCCGCGAGCAGGTCGAGGCCGAGGGCGGTGCCGAAGCTGTCGCCCAGTTCCCGCTTGCTCTCCAGCATGGCGCGGGCGTGGTCCGCGGACTCGTCCGGGCGGTTCTCGAACAGGCAGATCAAGGCCAGTTGGTACTCGGCGTAGGCTCGTGTCCAGTGCTCGTCCCGGGCGACGCAGCCGGACAGCAGCCGCTCGGCTTCCGCGCGGGCGTCCGTGAACAGGCCCAGTCCGGTGAGGGCGAACACCCGTACCAGGTGGCAGCGCAGTCGTGGCGCCGAGTCGAAGGGCCGGCCGGGGATGGCCTCCAGGACGTTGTCGGAGACGATGCGCGCGGCCAGCGGCCTGCCGGCCAGCAGGTGGCTCAGGCCCAGGAGGTAGGCGGCGTCCAGGGCGGGTCCGGGCGTGTGCTCGAACTCATCGGCCAATGCCTCGCAGGCGACCGCGAGTTGGTGGGCCTGCTCCTTCTCGCCCTGGAGCAACAGGGTGACCCCGAGGGCCCACAGCGAACGGACCCGCCCCTCCGCGGAGACGTCTTGGGGGCGCGCGGTGGACAGCGCGCGCTCCAGATAGCCGCGGGCCGCGTGCAGGTAGCCGCTACAGGCCCAGAAGAAGCCGACGCGGCCGGCCAGTTCCAGGGCCTGTTCGGGGGTGGTGGCCAGCGTGTGGTCGAGGGCGGCGCACACATCGCCGTGCGCGACGGCGATCCGCCGGTAGGCGTCGCGCTGGCCCGGCCCGAGCCAGTCCCGCTCGGCGGCGCGCACCAGCTCCAGGAAGTACCCCGCGTGTCGGGTCCGCAGGGCTTCGCGCTCCCCGACGGCGTCCAGCCACATGGCTCCGTACTCGCGGATCGTGTCGAGCATCCGGTACGTGGCACCGTCGCCGTCCGGATCGCCCGCGCCGTCGACGGTGCGGCGTACGACGGACTTGGCGACCAGCGCCGCCAGCAGCGGCCCGGTGTCGGCCTCGGTGAGCGGGGCGGCGGAGCAGACGGCGCGCACGGCCGGTGCGTCGAAGGCGCCGCCGAACACGGACAGCCGCAGCCACAGCAGCCGTTCGCGCGGTTCGCACCACTCGTGGCTCCAACCGATGGCGGTGCGCAGGGCCCGGTGGCGGGCCGGCCGGGCGGATCCATCGCCGGCGAGCGGGCCGATCCGGCGGGCGAGCCGCTCGGCGAGTTCCTCGACGGTGTGGTCCGTCAACTGCGCGGCGGCGAGTTCCAGCGCGAGGGGGATTCCTTCGAGGCGGGCGCAGACGGCCCGGGCGGCCTCGATCCGTTCCTCCCCCCAGGGTGGGGCCTGCGAGGGGTCGGCCTCGCGGGCGCGGGCGGTGAACAGGGCCAGCGCCTCCACCGCCTTCGCGTCGTGGGGTAACGACCCCAGCTCCAGGACGTGTTCCCGGTCCGATCCCAGCGATTGACGGCTGGTCAGGAGGATCACCAGATGCGGGGCGGCGGCCAGCAGGTCCCGTACGAGGGAGCGCACGGCGACGATCAGGTGTTCGCAACAGTCCAACACGAGGAGCAGTCGACGCTCCCCGATCCACTGCCGGACCGCCTCGCCCAGGGTGCGGGGGGTGTGGTCGGCGAGGTCGAGGGCGTCGGCGACGGTGTCCACCAGCAGCCGGTCGTCGGGCAGCGGCGAGAGGTCCGCCCAATGGATCCCGTCGGGGAAGGAGTCACCGGCCCCCGTCTCCAGCGCCTGCCGGACCAGGCGGCTCTTCCCGACGCCACCCGGCCCGGTGAGGGTGATCAGTCGACTCACGGCCAAGGCCGCTTCCAGTGCGGCCAGTTCGCCGTCCCGCCCCACGAAGGAGGCGGGTCCGCCGTCACTTCTCTCGGTAAGTCCCCACACGCGCCCAGTGTGGCGCACGGTGCGTGCTTCTCGGGCCCGTCGGGGAAAAACGGCCGGACTCGCGGAGCGCGGCGCGGCGCGGCGGAAGGGGCCGGTCAGGGGGCGAGTACGTCGAGCTCGTCCAGGGCACCCACCGCGATCTGCCGGGTCAGGGCCTCGGCACGGGCCGCGTCCCCCTCCCGTACCGCCTCCGCGACCCGCACGTGCAGGGTGACCGCGGCCGGGTCGGGGTCGTGGAACATCACCGCGTGCTCGGTGCGGCCGGTCAGCACCTCGGCGACGACGTCACCCAGCCGGGCGAACATCTCGTTGCCGGAGGCGTTGAGGACGATCCGGTGGAAGGCGATGTCGTGCCGCAGATATCCCTCCAACTGGTGACCGCGCGAGGTGCGGACCATGCCCAGGGCGGCCTCGGTGAGCCGGGCGCACTGTTCCGGGGTGGCCAGCGCCGCCGCCAGTCCGGCGGCGACCGGTTCGACGGCCGAGCGGAGCACGGTGAGGGAGCGCAGTTGGCGGGGTCGGTCGGTGCCGGCGAGCCGCCAGCGGATGACGCGCGGGTCGTAGACGTTCCACTGGTCCGCCGGGCGGACGGTGACGCCGACCCTGCGACGCGACTCGACGAGTTGCATCGACTCCAGGACACGGACGACCTCGCGGACCACGGTGCGGGAGGCGTCGAAGCGGTCGGCGATCTCGTCGGTGCGCAGGACGCTGCCGGGCGGGGATTCACCGGCGGTGATCGCGAGACCGAGAGCGTCCAGGACACGGGAGTGAAGCCCCTGCACAGGACTGCCTTCAGTGGTCATGGCGTAAGCGTACGGTGACCGCCGATCGAACAATAGATGTGATGTATGCCCCCACCCCCTTGAATAAGTACTACTTAATGGGCTTCAGTGGTGCCGCACGAACCGATGTCGACGAGGACAGCGAGGTAGGACGTGAGCTCCCAGCGCGTCATTGTGGTGATGGGTGTGGCCGGCACGGGCAAGACGACCGTGGGCCGACTGCTCGCGGAGGCCCTCCGTGTCCCCTACGCCGAGGGCGACGCCTTCCACCCGGAAGCCAACGTCGCCAAGATGTCGGCGGGCACCCCGCTGGACGACGCGGACCGATGGCCGTGGCTGGACGCCATCGGCGAGTGGATCCGTCGTGGCGCGGACCTGGAGGGCGGGGTCGTCGCGGCCTCGTCCCTCAAGCGCTCCTACCGGGATCGGTTGCGGAGCTTCGCCCCCGGGGTCGTCTTCGTCCACCTCACCGGCGAACGCCCCCTGATCGAGCGGCGGATGGCGGAGCGCAAGGGGCACTTCATGCCCACCACCCTGCTCGACTCGCAGTTCGCGACCCTCGAACCCCTCCGGCCGGACGAACTCGGCGTCGCCGTCGATGTCCGCGGCACTCCCGAGGAGATCACCCACCGGGCGCTGGAGGCCCTGCACCGACTCTGATCCGAGGGGATCCCGGAGCCACCGCACGGCCCGTCCGCGGGCCCCGCACGCCCTCCCCCGGGCCGCCGCATGCCCGCGAGCCGGCCACCAGGCTCCCCGGGACACCCCGCCGTACCCGACATCACGCAGCACCACTCACCGCCACTGAAGAGCCACGAGTTAAGGAACCGTCACCGTGACCGGTCTCAGCGTCGAGACATTGGCAGCGGCCGCCCCCGGACCCATCACCTCGGCCGGGCACGCCCAGCTGGGCGTGGCCGTCCTCGCGGGCATCGCCGTCATCGTCCTGCTCATCACCCGCTTCAAGCTGCACGCCTTCCTCGCCCTCACCGTGGGCTCGCTCGCCCTCGGTTCGTTCGCGGGCGCCCCGCCGGCGAAGACCATCGCGAGCTTCACCACCGGCCTCGGCGCCACGGTCGCCGGTGTCGGCGTACTCATCGCGCTCGGCGCGATCCTCGGGAAACTGCTCGCCGACTCGGGCGGCGCCGACGAGATCGTGGACACGATCCTGGCCCGCGCCAAGGGTCGGGCGATGCCCTGGGCCATGGTGCTGATCGCCTCCGTGATCGGGCTCCCGCTCTTCTTCGAGGTCGGGATCGTGCTCCTGATCCCCGTGGTGCTGCTGGTCGCCAAACGCGGCAACTACTCCCTGATGCGGATCGGCATCCCGGCCCTCGCCGGACTGTCCGTGATGCACGGGCTGATACCCCCGCACCCGGGACCGCTCGTCGCCATCGACGCGCTCCACGCGAACCTGGGCGTCACCCTCGCCCTCGGAGTGGTCGTCGCCATCCCGACGGTGATCATCGCCGGCCCGCTGTTCTCCCGGTACGCCGCCCGCTGGGTCGACGTCCCCGCGCCGGAACACATGGTCCCGCAGCGCCCGTCGGCCGAGTTGGAACACCGCCCGCGGTTCGGGGCGACCGTGTTCACCGTGCTCCTTCCCGTGGCCCTGATGCTGGTCAAGGCTCTCGTCGACATCGTGGTCAACGACCCCGACAACGCCGTCCAGCGCGTCACGGACGTGGCCGGCTCACCGCTGATCGCGCTCCTCGCGGCCGTACTGGTCGGCATGTTCACCCTCGGCAGGGCGGCCGGCTTCACCAAGGAGCGGCTCTCGACCACGGTGGAGAAGTCCCTGGCCCCGATCGCCGGCATCCTGCTGATCGTGGGCGCGGGAGGCGGCTTCAAGCAGACGCTCATCGACGCCGGGGTCGGCCGGATGATCCTGGAGTTCTCCGAGAACTGGGCCGTACCCACGCTGCTCCTGGCCTGGCTCATCGCGGTGATCATCCGCCTCGCCACCGGCTCGGCGACGGTGGCCACGATCTCCGCGGCCGGCCTGGTGGCCCCGCTCGCCGCGGGCTCGTCGACCACCGAGACCGCACTGCTGGTGCTGGCGATCGGGGCGGGCTCGCTGTTCTTCAGCCATGTCAACGACGCCGGGTTCTGGTTGGTCAAGGAGTACTTCGGAATGACCGTCGGGCAGACCGTCAAGACCTGGTCGGTGATGGAGACCATCATCTCGGTGGTCGGCCTGGGCTTCGTCCTCCTGCTGTCCCTCGTCCTCTGAACCCGAGCGGGCGGCGGGCCCGGCCGGTTCAGGCGTGGGGCCGGCCGTCGAGTTGTGCGGCGGCCAGGGCGAATCCGCCCGCCGCGGTGGCACAGCGCTCGGCGAGGGCGGCGACCTCGGCGCGGAAGGCCTCGGCCCCCGGGCCCTGGTCGCGCAGGGCCTCGGCGGCGGCCCGCAACCGCCGCGCGTGTGTCCGCAGGACCGCGCAGTGCGTGCGCAGGGTGGTGGTGTCGGTCATCGGGACCACTCCTCGCCGTCGTGGATCCGGACCAGGCGGCTGTCCGTGATCCGGGTCCGGAGACGGCCCGGCGAGGCGTACGCGGGGCGTCGTGAGCGCTGTCCGTACGCGCCGGTCAGCCGGAACACCCGGGTCCGGGGGTCCACGGGGCGTCGTGCGGCGCCCCGGTAGTCCACGGCGAAGACGTGCGTGACCGGGTAGACGGTGGTGAAGTCCCGGCTCCCGGCGAGGTGCAGGGCGGTGCTCCCGCCCAGGCCCCGTCCGAACAGGGCGAGTTCGGTGCCGGAGGGCACGAGGGCGCGGACGGCTCGGGCGACCGCGTGCGCGTACGGGATCTCCGGTCCGTCGGCCACCGCGTGGGCATCGACACCGGCGGGCGTCGCTCCCGCCCCGGGCGTCCCCGGTGGTTCGGCGAGATGGATGACGTACCGGAGGGCTCCGTCCGGCCCGACCACCTGCTGGACGAGGAGGGTTCCGTCGGTGCCGAGCGAGGCGAGGTTGCGTACGCATCCGGCGACGGTGCCGCTGGTGTCGAGCCGGTCGAGGGGCCCGTCGGGGTGGTCGGGCGCCTCGGCGGGGCGGGGGCTCCGGGCGAAGAGGGCGCGGGCGGCGGCGCCGAGACCGAGCAGGGGTTCGGCGGGCATCGCCCGTCCGGTGGCGATCTGCCAACCGGCGTGGTCGTTGAAGGGGTTCTCGTCGGTCAGCGCGTGCCAGGCGAGGAGGTCCGCGAAGGACGGGGAGAGCAGCGTGAAGGCGCGTTCGGCGCCCTGGACCCGCATCACCTCGCGGAACAGTCGGACGGCCTCCGCCTGCCGGCCCTCCTCGACCGCCTTGAGGATTCCCGCCGCGTCCGGATCCGTGAGCAGCTCCGGTCGGCCCGCTCCGGCGGCCCGGATGCGGGCCTTGAGGCCGCAGACGGCGAGGCTGACGGCGAGGTTCTCCCGGCCGGTGAGGATCCCGGCGAGCCACCCGGCCCGGGCGACGCCCCGGCCGCGCGGCGCCCAGCCGAGTCCCGCCGGATCGGTCAGGGTGCGCAGCAGGGTGCGCCAGCCGAGCCGGCGGGGGCCGCCCCGGCCGAGCGCACTGACCGGCAGGC
The DNA here is from genome assembly GCF_041431415.1 of Streptomyces sp. NBC_00513. Lineage (GTDB taxonomy): Bacteria > Actinomycetota > Actinomycetes > Streptomycetales > Streptomycetaceae > Streptomyces. The sequence continues at coordinate 6,871,891 of NZ_CP107845.1, read as the reverse complement.
GCCCGCCGAGAGCCAGTTCGGAGGCGTGGCGGGCGGCTTCGCCGACGGCGTCGGCGGCCTCCGCCAGCTCGCGGCACACGGCGTGGAGCAGCTCGGGATCCGGGTCGGTGGACGCGGTGGTCGCGGCGTCGGACATGGGTTCCTCGTGGGTTCGGTACGGCGGGCGGGCGAGGGGACCGGGCGACCGCGGCACGGGTGGGCGTCGGCCGGGCGGGTCGGCGGCGGGGCACGTGCCCGGGGGGCACGGTCGGGGTCAGCGGCGGGTGATCGTGAGCCGGATCCGCCTCGGATCCAGCGCGGCGGGCAGCGGACCCACCGGATCCAGGGCCGGTCTGCCGTCCCGGACGCGGTGCCCGCGCAGCAGTTCGGCGCAGAACGCGGCCACGACGAGCAGGCCCAGCCGGTCACCGGGGCAGCGGCCGGCCCCGTGGCCGAAGGGGGCCATCCGAAGGTCATCGCGGGACCCCGGGGAGGCCCATCTCCCGGGTACGAACACGTCCGCGGCGGGCACGTGCTCGGGGTCGCGCTGGTGGAACAGCGCGGGCAGGAGCACGGGGGTGCCCGCCGGATGACGCACGCCCCGCCACTCGGTCTCGGTCCGGGTGACCCGGACCAGGTCGGGCACCACCGGATAGAGGCGCAGCGTTTCCTGTACGCAGGCCCGCAGCCGGGGCAGTTCGCCCTTGGCGGCATCGCCGGACCGGGCCTCGGCGCAGGCCGCGTCCTGTTCGGCCGGGTGGGCGGCGAGGAGCAGCAGGGTGCGCAGCAGGGTCGCGGGGACGGTGTCCAGGGCCCTCAGCCAGTGGAGGGCCTGGCCGACGGGGTCGAGGGTGCCGGCGGGGTCGGGGTGCCGGCGGGCCCGCCCGACGAGGGTGTAGGGCTCGGCGGCGGCGGCGTACCGGGCGATGCGCGCGCCCGCCTTCTCGTGGAGGGTCTCGGCGGTGCGGTTCCTGCGCTGCGCCCCGCGGTCGCCGCCGGCGTCGAGTCGGTCGAGCCAGCCGGCGAGTTCCTCGTCCCCGGCGGCCGTGTCGCCCAGCACCATGCGGCGGGCGGCCCGGGTCACGATGTGCCGGGCGCGGGTGAGTCCGAGGGTGTGGGAGGCGCCCAGCCGGCCGGCCTCGTCGGCGATGACGGCGAGGAACGGGCCGCAGGACGGGTGTACGGGGCTGCCCGAGGCCAGCACGATCTCGTTGACCTCGCGACGGCGTTCGTGGAGATCGTCGTCCTCGTGGCGGGTGGGACGGCCCGGCGCGGCGCCGGGTGCCCGGCACTTGTCCGGCGGGTACGCCGCGAGTTCGCTCGGGGGCGCTTCGTGGAACCGGTGCAGGTCGAGTGGGTCCAGGAGGACCAGCGTGGGGCCGGTCGGACCGCGCAGCAGGACGGGTGCGCCGCCGTGTCGGGCCCGCAGGGCGCGCAGGGTGGCGGCGGGCCATCGGGGGCGGCCGGGCTCGGGGCGGAGCAGTCGCGCGTGCGGGCCCACCAGGTCGCGTACGAGCACGGGCAGGGTGTGGGTCGCGGCGAAGCGTACGGCCTCGGCCCGGCCGGCCCGTGCGGGGCGGCCGCCCTCGGTCGGGGCCGCCTGGCCTCGGGTCGTGGTCGACTGGGTCATGCCGGGACCACCTTGCCTGGGTTGGACAGGCGCTTCGGGTGGGGAAAGCCGCCGAGGGGGCGGGCGGCTCGCCGTACCTCCGCACAGCCGGAAAGCAACGGTCGGTGACGTCGGGATCACCGTACGTCGAGCGCGGGGGGTGCGCGCTCCGAGTGCTCTGCGGGAGTGGATCGAGGTCGCCGGGTCGGGCGGCGGCCTCGGGTGCGGGGGCCGAGTACGCGGCGGAGCGGGTCCCGTTCATCCGGGTCGGGGCGTGCGGCGACGCCTCACTTCGCGGGGGGAGCGGTGGGGGCGGTGAACACGGCGTCCCGGAAGGCGGTGCGCAGTGGTCCCGTGTCGTGTGCGGGCAGGAGGGCCGCCCAGCGGTGGTGCCGGGGCGAGACCCAGACGGACGGCCCGTCGCCGTGGGCCCAGACCCCGCCCGCGACGGGGTGCCAGAGCAGGCCCCGGGCGGGGGTGAGTTCTCCGGTGCGGATGCGGAGGGACTCCGCGGTCCATGAGCGGCTGACGGGGTGGTCGGCGGTGGAGAGCAGGTGGCCGAGGAAGCGGCCGAGGTCGCCCAGGGGTGCGTGCAGGGAGCCGCCGGCGAAGCGGGTTCGGCTCATGCGCAGGGGTTGCCAGACTCGGGTGGTGGCGCATTCGGCGAGCGGGCCGCCGCAGAGGTGTTCGGCGAGCCGGGTCAGTGCGGGCACCCCGTCGGGGTGGGTGAGCAGCTGGTGCGCGGTGGTCTTGCCGGAGGTTCCCGCGGCGGCCGGGCCGTAGGCGGCGAGCGGGGTGTGCAGGGCGAGTTCCCCGGCCGTGACGAGACTTCCGATGACGGGCCACAGCGCCAGTACGGCGGCGAGCCGGCCGACGTCGGCCTCGGTGTCCCCGTCCCCGCCCGCGGCGTGGGCGCCGTCCGGGCCGCCGACCGCCCAACGGGCCCCGGGGTCGCCGGCCCGTACGAGTTCGTGGATCCGCTGTTCCGTCTGGTCGTCCAGCACCGTCATGGTCGCCCACGCTAACGGCGCCGGCTCCCGGCCCCCGTGCCCGCTCCGGCGCGGCCGTCGTCCGCCACCCGGATGCCGGTACGACAATCCGTGCGCGACGCCGCCGCGAGCGCGAAACGGGGCGGGACACCCTCAGGTGCCCCGCCCCTTCACGCGTCCGTCCGGCGAGGTGCGGGCCGGTCGGGTCGGGTCGGGCCCGGGCCGGCCCGTCAGGTCCGGTCGGGCCGGTCCGTGACGCGCAGGGTGTTGAGGAGAGGCTTTCCGTAGCCGTTGTGCGTGATGAAGCGGACGTTGAGCACGCCGTCCGTGACCGTCACCGTGTAGGAACGGGTCAGGGCCGTGTAGGTGCCCGCCTCCAGGGAGACGTCCAGGGACGGCAGGACCTGGGTGCCCTCGGCGATGACGTCGAAGACGCGCTTGTTCGGCTTGGTGTTGGAGAGCTCCGCGAAGCCCAGCTCCACCGTGTAGGTGCCGTTCGGGACGTTGTCGAAGCGGTACTCGTACATGCCCTCGCGGGCGTTGCGGTACAGCCGCTGGTCGTCCGTTCCGGCGATGGTGCGGCCGGTGGACTGGACGGTGGCGTTGCCCTGGTAGCCGTACGACCCGGGGGTGTACTTGCGGTCGGGCGACCAGCTGTCACCGATGGCGTCCGTGCCCGCGTAGTCGGATCCCGCGTCCAGGGCGACCTGGTAGCGGGGGACGACGACCTTGACCGGGACGGTCAGGACCGGTGCCCGGCCGCTGGCCGACGTGATCTTGAGGTCCGCGGTGAGGACCGTCCCCGCGGTCAGGCCGGCCGTGTCCACCGTGAGGGTGAGCGGGGCCTTGCCGCCGGTCGGGAGGGTGCCCGAACCGGGAGTGGCGGTCAGCCAGGGCGCGTCCTCGGTCACCGTGAAGGCGGTGCCCAGGCCCGGGTTGGTCAGGTCGAGGGTGCGGGTCCGCTTCTGGTTCGCGGGGAGCACGACCTCCACCGCCGACCTGGCGGCGGTGACCTTGCCGGTGCGCAGGGACTGGGTGACGGCGGTGACGTCGGCCGGCTTGACGTCGACCGTGGCGGTGACGGACTCGTACGACGGGGCCGACAGCGCGACGGTCCGTGCGCCCGAGGGGGTCTGGACGACGTAGGCGCCGTCCGCGGCCGTGGTGGCGGAAACCGCCGTGTCGCCGGTGCCGACGGTGACCGTGGCGCCCGCGACGCCGTTGCCGTCGTTGGCGTCGAGCACCCGACCGGCGACGACACCGCTCTTGGTGGTGCGGAAGGCGATGGACAGGCCGTCCGAGACGACCGCGGTGTTGAAGGAGTACTTGAAGGCGTCGGTGCCGGTGGCGTTCTCCACGCCGATCGTGGCGGTGGAGCCGCCCTTGATGCCGGTGCCGCCCGTCCCCTTGTAGGCGTAGGAGACGGTGCCGTCCTCGCCGATGGAGGCCGAGAACGAGAACGTGTCGGCCTGGGCCGACCAGTGGGACACGCCCCGCCACTCGATGACGTAGGTGCGGTGCGGAGCCGTGCCGGTCACGGCGGTGAAGACGCCGGATCCACTGCCGGCGGCGCCGACGACCAGGTCGTCCCAGAACGGGTAGAGGGCCGCGTTCGGGGTGGCCGTGCTCGGGAGGTCGCCGTTGATGTCGCCGGTGTTGTTGCCGCCGAAGCTGACGGTGCCGTTGGTGCCGATCCACGCCTGGCCGTACGTCTTGCCGTACAGCGGCAGCGGGAAGGGCAGGTCGACGCGCTCGGTGGTGTTGTCACCGGTCAGCGCGAGCTGCCGGTCGCCGGCGGCGTAGGGGCGACCGCTCGTGGTGGCGCAGGCGTAGCCGTAGGCGTCGGTCCGCTCGGGGAGGTCCACCGCGACGGTGGTGTCCCCGGCGAGGGTGACGTGCGCGCTGCCGCCGGTGACACAGCGGGAGGCGTGGGTGGCGTTCACGTCGTACGTGCCGTGCGGCAGGGTGACCTCGAAGCGGCCCTGCGCGTCCGTGGTCGCGGTGACCGGGGTCTCGGCGACGGTGACCACGGCGCCCGCGATCGGACCACCGGCGGCGGAGACCGTGCCGGTGAGCTTGGCGGAGGCGGCCTGGGTGAGGGTGAAGTCACCGGTGGCGGTGGCGTTCTCGGTCACGGTGGCCGTCGCGGTCTGCTGTCCGTAGCCGAACTTCGACGCGGTCAGGGTGTACGCGCCCACCGAGAGGGAGCCGAAGCTGTAGGTTCCGTCGGCGGCGGTGGTCGTCGTACGGTCGATCGGGCCGTCGGCGGTGATCTTCACGCCGGCGACGGGCGCGTCACCGGAGCGGACGGTGCCGCCGAGGGCGCCGATCGCTCCGCGCGGGGCGCCGTTGACCGCGGCGAGGGCGTCCAGCTTGCCTTCGCCGAAGACGTTGTTGTCGGCGGCGGTGCCACCGCACTGGCTGCTGTCGGTGTCCGCGGCGGTGCCGTCCAGCAGGGCCTCGGTCTGCGCGATGTCCCCTTCGAGGGCGGGCGCGGCGGACCAGAGGAGGGCCACGGTGGCCGCGGTGTGCGGGGAGGCCATCGAGGTGCCGGAGAAGGCCTCGTACCCGCCGCCGGGCACGGAGGAGCGCACGTTCACGCCGGGGGCCGCGATGTTGGGCTTGATGATGCCGCCGGGGCCCGCGCCGCGCGAGGAGAAGGAGGCGATGGCGCCGTTGATGTCGAAGGCGCCGGAGCTGTAGGAGCTCGCGTAGTCGCCGGGCGATCCGCTGGTGGCGCAGCTCGGGCCGGCGTTCCCGTTGGAGAAGGCCGGGAAGATGCCGGCGGCCCGCCAGGTGTCGACGATCTGCTGGTACCAGTCGTCGTGCGCGGCGCTGCCCCAGGAGTTGTTGACGACGTGCGGGGCCAGGTCGGGCCGCGGGTTCTGACCGTTCAGGTCGGTCGGCGCGACGATCCACTGGCCGGAGGCGAGCAGGGAGGCCTCGGAGCAGGAGTTGGTCTCGCAGCCCTTGGCGGCGATCCACTTGGCGCCCGGGGCGACACCGATCTTGTTGGCACCGCCGTCGTCGCCGACCATGGTGCCCATGGTGTGGGTGCCGTGGTCGTTGTTGTCGCAGGGTGCGGCGCCGGCGCAGACGCCGGCCGGGTCGAACCAGTTGTAGTTGTGGTCGTACGACCCGTCGGCGCTCTTGCCGCGGTACTGGTTGTTGACGGCCGGGTGGGTGTAGTCCACGCCGCTGTCGATGTTGGCGACGACGATGCCCTCGCCGCGTACGCCGAGCTGGTCCCAGACCTGGGGGGCCTTGATCCGGTCGATGTTCCATTCGACCGCGTCGGCGGCGGTCTTCTCCCGGCTGCCCTCGGCGGGCTTGGGGAGGGAGACCTTGTCGTCGGCGTCGATCCGGGCGACCTCGGGGCGCTGCGCCAGGGTTCCGGCGAGCTTCTCGCTGCCGACGACCCGGACGGCGTTGACGATCCAGAACGAGGTGTACTCCGCCTTCGCGCCGTCCAGGGCCTTGATCACGGCGGCCTGGCTGCGCGCGGCATGGTCCTTCTTGGCCCGCAGAACCGTTTCCGCCTTGGCGGCGCGGGTCTTCTGCTTCCCCGCGGCGGTCAGGTCGGCGGCGCTGTCGAGATACACCCAGAAGACGGCCTTCGCGGAGCCGTCGAGCTGGGTGCGGAGCTTCGGTTCGATCTTGCGCTCGGCGGCCCCGGGGGCGGGGCCGGGCTCCGGCGCGGCCGCGGCCACCCCCGCGCCGATGGGTAAGAGCAGGATGGAGGCGAGAGCGGCGAGCGCCGCGCGCAAGGATCGTCGTCTGTCGCGTTGTGCCACGTGTGGTCTCCTCGGACGCCGTGTGCAGGTTGTGCGGAAAGGGCGTGCGTGATGTGCGCGGGTCATGTTGTTCGAGGGGTCATGTTCATTACAAGAGCGCCTATTGAGCCGAGTTTCGGGCCGGCCGGGTGGCCCATGCCGGTCGACCGCGCCAGCCTGGGGACATGACCACACCCGACCGGCCGTCACCCGAGCCGCCCCGACCCGACGTCCCGCTCGCCTCCCCCCGGGGCAGGTGGATCCTGCTGACCACCGTCCTCGGATCGGGCATGGCCCTGCTCGACTCGACGGTGGTCAACGTGGCCCTCCCCGCCATCGGGCGGGATCTGGACGCCGACCTCGCGGTGCTCCAGTGGACGGTCAACGCCTACCTGCTGACCCTGGCCGGCCTGATCCTGGTCGGCGGGGCGCTCGGCGACCGGTTCGGACGGCGCCGGATCTTCGTCGTCGGCGTGGTGTGGTTCGCGCTGGGCTCGCTGCTCTGCGGCATCGCGCCGAACGCCGGGGTGCTCATCGCCGCCCGCGCCCTCCAGGGCGTCGGCGGCGCGCTGCTGACGCCCGGTTCGCTCGCGCTGATCCAGGGGTCGATCCACGCCGACGACCGGTCCCGGGCGGTCGGCCTGTGGTCGGGGTTCGGCGGGGTGGGCGCGGCCGTGGGTCCGTTCCTCGGCGGCTGGCTGGTGGACGGGCCGGGGTGGCGCTGGGTGTTCCTCATCAACATCCCGCTGGCCGCGCTGTGCGTGCCGGTGGCCCTGCGGCACGTACCGGAGTCCCGGGACCCGCACGCGCACGGCACGTTCGACGTGGCCGGCGCCGCGCTCGGCGCCGGCTCGCTCGCGCTGGTCACCTACGCGCTGATCGAGGCCCGCAACGGCGGCGCGCTCGTCATCGCGGCGGCCGTCGGCGGTGTGCTGCTGGCCGGCGTGTTCGTGTACGTGGAGCGGCGGCGGGCCGACCCGATGGTGCCGCCGGACATCTTCGCCTCACGACAGTTCACGGCGGTCAACCTGGTCACCCTGTGCGTGTACGCGGCCTTCGGCGGCTTCTTCTTCCTGTCCGTGCTCCAGCTCCAGGTGGTGGCCGGATACTCCGCGCTGGCCGCCGGGGCCGCCCTGCTGCCCACCACCGTGCTCATGCTGCTGCTGTCCGCCCGGTCGGGGGCGTTGGCCGAACGGATCGGACCGCGGATCCCGCTGACGGTGGGGCCGCTGCTCTGCGCGGCCGGAATGCTGCTGATGTCGCGGGTCGGGCCGCACGCCTCGTACGTACAGGACGTGCTGCCCGCCCTGATCGTGATGGGAATGGGAATGGTGGCCCTGGTGGCCCCGCTGACGGCGACGGTACTGGCCTCGGTGGACCCGGGCCGGGCGGGCCTGGCCAGCGGCATCAACAACGCCGCCGCCCGCGTCGCCGGGCTCCTCGCGGTGGCGGCGCTGCCGCTGCTGGCGGGGATGGGGCCCGACGCCTACCTCTCCGCCGATCTCTTCGACGCGGCGTTCGACCGCGCCATGCCCTGGTGCGCCGGGATCCTCGTCGTCGGCGCGGTGCTGGCGTGGGCGACCGTGCGCAAGCCCGCGCCCGACGCCCTCCAGCCGCAGTGTCGTACCCAGTGCGGGGTCACCGCCCCGGCGCTCGAATCCCCGCGGGCGACGCGGCGGTGACACCTCACCGGGACACCGCCCGGGGCCCGGCTCCGGCGGGGCGACCACCGGCGGCCGGTCGTCACGGGTGAGGGGGTTCGGCGGTTCCCGGGCCGCCGGCACGACCCCGGCCGGTCAGGCCGAACTCGATCCGACCGCGGGGAAGTTGACGGAACCGCGGTCGTCGACCCGGTCCCGGTCGACGCACGCCCAACTCCTTGACTGAAATTTCAGTTAGTGCCACAGTGCGGCTACCCCTCATCCCCCCTCCTCCGGAGGTTCGAAATGAATCCAAGCCGTAGAACCCTGTTGCGCTCGGCGGGAGTCGGCGCCGTCGGACTGGCACTCGGCGGCCTCGTCCCGCAGTCGGCGCAGGCGGGCCAGGCAGCCCGGGCCGGGGCGGCGGCCGGCCGGATGACCGTCCCGCTCGACGACGTCCGGCACCTGCGCACCTGGATGGCCTGGCCCTCCAACCGCTCCATCTGGGGCTCCGACCTCGCCGGCGTACAGCAGGACATCGCACTCATCGCCCGTACGGTCGCCCGCTTCGAGCCCGTCGTGATGTGCGCGGCGGACGCGAGCGCGGCGGCGACCGCCCGGTCCCGCTGCGGTTCCACCGTCACCGTCATCTCCACCATCCCGGTCGACGACCTCTGGATGCGCGACACCGGCGCCGTCTTCCGCCGCGACGGCGCGGGCGCCGTGGACGCGATCGGGCTGGGCTTCAACGGGTGGGGCAACAAGCAGACCCACCGCAAGGACGAGAACGTGGCCCGGCTGATCGCGTCCCGCGAATCGCTGCCGTTCGGCACGTCGACGTTCGTCGGCGAGGGCGGCTCGGTCGAGACCGACGGCGACGGCACCCTGATGGCGACCGAGAGCAGCCTCGTCAACAAGAACCGCAACCCGGGACTCGGTCGGGCCCAGGTGGAGGCCAAGGTCCTCGCCGCCTACGGCGCGGACAAGATGCTCTGGGTCCCCGGGATCAAGGGGCAGGACATCACCGACGACCACATCGACGTCACCTCCCGGTTCATCCGACCCGGCGTCGTGATGGTCCAGGTACCGCCCGCCGACCGCACCGACATCTGGGCCAAGGACGCCCGGCAGCAACTCGCGATCCTGTCCGCCGCCACCGACGCCAAGGGCCGCCGGCTCCAGGTCCTCAAGGTCGACGGCCCGGACACCCTGCGCTCCGACAACCCCGACTTCGTCGACTCCTACCTGAACTTTCACGTGGCCAACGGAGCGGTGATCACCTCGCAGTTCGGGGACCGGACCAAGGACGCGGGCGCCCGCCAGGCGCTCGCGGCGGCCTTCCCGGGCCGTGAGGTCGTCCAGCTCGACGTGGACCGGCTGATGGGCGGCGGCGGAGGCATCCACTGCTCCACGATGCAGCAACCCGCCGCGGGCTGAGCCCCGCGGCGGGGCGGCGGATCCGACGGCGGGCGTGCGCGCCGCCCCCGTCGGAACCCTCCCTACTGGTTCTCGGCGCCCAGCACGAAGAGCAGGTAGACGAAGAAGGCGAAGAGGTGGCCGACGAAGAGGTAGGCGACCAGGCGGATGATCAGGCCGCGCGGGAACTTGGACTCGAAACGCTTCAGCAGGGTGTCCGGCGCCGAGCCGGTCTCCTGCGAGTCGGCCGGGCCGCCCGGATCGGCCGAGCCGCTCTGATCGGCGGGACCGGTCTGTTCGGCGGGACCGGCCGGGACGTCGTGCGCGGGAACACCGGGCGCCTCGTTCGCGGTGGCGGTCACGTTCTCTCCCTGGGACATGGTGCGACTCCTCGGCTAGTGGTGGTGCTGGGGGGAGCCGCCGAGACACACCCCGGCGAGGCCGCTCTGCAGCAGCGTGTGGACGAACAGCAGGTCCGCGCCGGCGGCGTCGGCCGCGCCGATCCGGTGGGGGGTGAGCGAGTCGAAGTGCGCGCTGTCCCCCGGGGCGAGCAGGTGCTCGGCCTCCCCCAGGTGCAGCCGCAGCCGCCCGGTGAGGACGTACAGCCACTCCTCGCCGGGGTGGACCCTGACCAGCTCGCCCTGGACCTGGCCCTGTGGAACGTGCACGCGCAGCGCCTGCATGCCCCGCCCCGAACCGCCGGCCGGCCAGTAGGTCCAGCCGTCGGCCTCGCGGGCCCCGGGTCCGCCGCCCCGTACGATGGGGTCGGCCGCGGCCGAGGTCTCGCCGAGCAGTTCGGAGACCGTCGTTCCGTAGGTGCGAGCCAGTCCGAGCAGCAGCGGCAACGAGGGTGTGCGGCGGCCCGTCTCCAGGCGCGACAGGTGGGCGGGCGACAGTCGGGCGCGTGCGGCGGCCGCCTCCAGGGTGAGCCCGGCGCGGCGACGCAGGTCGCGCAGGCGCGGGGCCACGGTGGGGAGTTCCCCCGACGTGTCGTCGGGGTCGGCCGCTTCTTCGGGGCCGGGGGCAGGACCGGTTGTCATGCCTCGATTGAGCCAGATTCTTACCTCACTGGCAAACACTCTTGCCTCTGAGGCAAAAGCTCCGCTCGCCGCCTACGCGGGGCGTTCGCCGAGCACGGTCTCCACGGTATCCGCCTGCCCGGCGTCCTTGTCCGGGCGGTGCCGCAGCACCCGCGCGAACCGCAGCGCGACCCCGGCCGGATAGCGCGAGGAGCGTTGCAGGCCGTCGTAGGCGATCTCCACCACCAGCTCGGGTCGGACCCGGACCGTGAAGCCGTCGTCCTCCACCGCCAGTTCCAACAGCCGCTCGGTCTGCCAGCGCAGCATCACGTCGGTGAGGCCCTTGAAGGTCTTGCCGAGCATGGCGTGGGTACCGTCGGCGGCGCGGGCGCCCAGATGCAGGTTCGACAGGAGGCCCGTGCGCCTCCCGTGTCCCCATTCGGCGGCCAGGACCACCAGGTCGAGGGTGTGCACGGGCTTGACCTTGAGCCAGTGCGTGCCGCGCCGGCCGGCCGCGTAGAGCGAGTCGAGACCCTTGATCACCACCCCCTCGTGGCCCCGGCGCAGGGACTCGGCCGCGAACTCCTCGGCGGCGGCCGTCGCGCCCCCGGCCGCCGGGTCCTCCACCGCCAGCCGCCGTACGCGGGAGGACTCCGGGACCAGCCGCGCGAGCTCCGCGTACCTCTCGCGCACGGGCAGGTCGAGGAGCACCTCCTCCCCCGCGGCCAGGACGTCGAAGAAGTGGACGCGGACGGGAAGGGTCTGCCGGGCGGCCGCCACGTCCACCCGGGAGCCCACGCGGCTCGCGACCTCCTGGAAGGGGACCGGCCGCCCGTCGGGGCCCTGCCCGACGACCTCGCCGTCGAGGATGAACCGCTCGCCGGGCAGCGTCAGGGCCAGTTCGGCGACCTCCGGCAGCCGGTCGGTGATCTCGTCCAGGGAGCGGGTGTAGATCCGTACGTCCGGCCCGTCGCGGTGCACCTGGACGCGGATCCCGTCCAGCTTCTCCTCCACCGCGCAGGGTCCGAGCGCGGCCAGCGCCTCCGTCACCGACGCGGCCGTGCCGGCGAGCATCGGCTGAACCGGCCGGCCGACCCGCAGGGTCACCCGCTCCAGCGCCCCCGCCCCCTCGGCCAGCACCGCCGCGGCGACCCGGGGCAGGGACCCGTCCACCATCACGGCGCGGCGCAGCGCGGCGGCCGGCACCCCGGCGGCCGCGGCCACCGCGTCCAACGCGACGGCGTCGAGCGCGCCCTGGCGCACCTCGCCGAAGAGCAGACCGCGCAGGAAACGTTGCTCGGCCTCGGTGGCCGCGCCGAACAGGGCGTCCACGATCCGGTGCCGTTCGGCGCGGGAACCGGGGCCCGCGACGGCGGCCAGTTCGGTCACGGCGGCGTCGACCTCGCCGACGGTGAGGGTCGGCTCCGGCGCGGGGGCGATCTCGCGGCCGAGGGTGCGCCATCCGATGCCGGGGCGGCCCTGGGGCAGCCGCCCGGCGAGGTAGGAGACGACGACGGCGGCCTCCTCCGCGGGCGCGGCGGCGAACACCTCGGCGAGCAGGGCGGTCTTCGCGGAGCGGGCGGAGGTCTCGGAGACCTCCCGGGACACGCGCGCGACCTCGGCGAGCAGCATGCGGACCATCCTGCCGCCGCTCGTGCCCGTGCGCAGGTCGGCCGCGCGGATCGGCTGCGGGGCCGACCGTGCGGGTCGACCCGTACGGCAGGCCCGCGCGTACGGCAGGCGCGGTACGGGGGGCCGCCCGGGTAGTCCTTGAGAAGGTGTCGGGCTCACCCTGCGGGCGCTCCGGCGGCGGCTCCGAGACGTCTAGGCTTCCTGTATGAAGCTCCGACTGCCCCGGCGTCGCCGGGACCGCCTGTTGGCCGGCGGCGCCGCGCTGGTCGTCCTGGCGGGGGCCGGTACGTTGACGGCCACCGCCGCGGCGTCCGACCCGCCCGGCGTGCAACGCCAGGACCACGTATTGCAGATGCCCGACGCCGGGATCGACATCTCGTACTTCACGGCCGGCGAGGGCGGGGAGGCGACGCGGAAACGGCCCGCCGTGCTGCTCGGCCACGGCTTCGGCGGCAGCAAGGACGACGTCCGCGCGCAGGCGGAACGGCTGGCCCGGGACGGGTACGCGGTACTGACCTGGTCGGCGCGCGGCTTCGGCCGCTCGGGCGGCCGGATCGGGCTGAACGATCCCGCGCTGGAGGGCAAGGACGTCTCCCGGCTCGTCGACTGGCTCGCGACCCGACCCGAGGTGCGGCTCGACGCGCCCGGCGATCCGCGCGTGGGCGTGGCCGGGGCCTCGTACGGCGGTGCGGCGGCGCTCCTCGCGGCCGGGTACGACCACCGGGTGGACGCCATCGCCCCGCAGATCACGTACTGGAACCTCGCCGACTCCCTCTTCCCGAACGACGTGTTCAAGAAGCTGTGGACCGGCATCTTCTTCACCACGGGCGCCGCCGGCGGCGGTGCGACCGGGGGCGGCGCGGCGGGCGGTGCGGCCGGCCTCCAGCCGTCGGCGCGGTCCACCGACCCCGCGGCCGTGCCCGGCTGCGGACGGTTCCAGCCGGAGCTGTGCGCGATGTACGAGCGGGTCGCGGTCGCCGGGAAGCCCGACGCCGAGGCCCGCGAGCTGCTGGCCGCACGCAGCCCCTCGGCGGTGGGCGACAAGATCAAGGTGCCCACCCTGATCGTGCAGGGGCAGGACGACTCGCTCTTCCCGCTCGACCAGGCCGACGCCATGGCCAAGGCCATCACGGCGAACGGCGCGCCCGTGTCCGTGGACTGGGCGAGCGGCGGCCACGACGGCGGGATGCGCGAGGCCGGCCGGGTCGAGGCGCGGGTGACGGCCTGGTTCGACCGCTACCTCAAGGGCGACGAGCAGGTGGACACGGGCCCCGTGTTCCGGGTCTCGCGCACCGGCGGGATCGATTCCACGGACGGGACCGTGCAGGTGCGCGGCGCGAGTGACGACCGCTATCCCGGGCTCACCTCGACGCCCCGGGAGTTCGCGCTCACCGGCCGCGAGCAGACGTTCGCCAATCCGGCGGGCGGCACCCCGCCGTCCCTGTCCTCGCTGCCCGGGATCGGCGGACAACTCGCCGCCTTCGGGGCCGGGCTCTCGCTGGACTTCCCCGGGCAGAACGCCCGCTTCGAATCGCGGCCGATGACCGAGGAGGTGCGGATCACCGGCACCCCGACCATCACCCTGAACGTGAGGTCGACGGCTACCGACGGTTCGGCCGTGTTGTTCGGCAAGGTGTACGACGTCGGGCCCGACGGACGCGGGCAGGTACTGCCCGGCCAACTGGTCGCCCCGATCCGGGTCACGGACGCCGGACAGGGCCGTACCGTCCAGGTCCGGCTGCCGGCCGTCGACCACGCCGTCGAGGCCGGCCACCGGCTGCGCCTCGTGATGGCGGCCACCGATCTCGGATACGCGTCGCCCGCCGCGCCCGCCACGTACACCGTCTCGGCGCAGGGCCCGCTGTCGGTGCCCGTCGTCCCGGGGGTGCGCACCGCGGCCGCGAGCATGCCCGGCTGGACCTGGGGGCTTCCCCTGGGCGCCCTGGCCCTGGCCGCGGGGCTGTTGGGAATCCGGCGGAACGGACGGGGCCGCGCCGGGGAACGGGCCGGGGCGACCCGGCCCGATCCCGCGTTGGCCGACGTGCCGCTGGAGATCACCGGGCTGACGAAGCGCTACGCGAAGGCCCGGGACCGCTACGCCGTACGGGACCTGTCGTTCCGGGTGGAGAAGGGTCAGGTGCTGGGTCTGCTCGGCCCCAACGGCGCGGGCAAGACCACCACCCTGCGGATGCTGATGGGGCTGATCTCCCCGGACGCCGGTGAGATCAGGGTGTTCGGGCACGCGGTCCGGGCCGGTTCTCCGGTGCTGTCGCGGGTCGGCGCCTTCGTGGAGGGCGCGGGCTTCCTCCCGCACCTGACGGGCCGGGCGAACCTGGAGCTGTACTGGCAGGCCACGGGCCGCCCCGCGGCGGACTCCCACATGGCGGAGGCCCTGGAGATCGCCGGACTGGGCGACGCGCTGGAACGCGCCGTGCGGACCTACTCCCAGGGCATGCGGCAGCGGCTCGCCATCGCGCAGGCCATGCTCGGCATGCCGGACCTGCTGATCCTCGACGAGCCGACGAACGGCCTGGACCCGCCACAGATCCGGGAGATGCGTGACGTCATGATCCGGTACGCGGCGGCCGGGCGCACGGTCATCGTCTCCAGCCACCTCCTCTCCGAGGTGGAGCAGTCGTGCACGCACCTGGTCGTCATGGACCGCGGCCGGCTCGTGCAGGCGGGCGACGTCGCGGAGATCACCGGCGGCGGGGACACCCTGCTGGTGACCCTGGCCGGGGCGGTGGACGAACTCCTCGTCGAGAAGGTGGCGGCGCTGGAAGGGGTCGGTTCGGTGGTGACCGCCGACGACGGACTGCTCGTACGGCTCGAAGGCGCGACGGCCGCCGAGCTGATCGCGGAACTCGTACGGCTGGAGGTGCCGGTCTCCGCGGTGGGACCGCACCGCCGGCTGGAGGACGCGTTCCTCACCCTGATCGGAGGTTCGGCGTGAGCGCCGTGACAGAGCCCGCCGTGACAGAGGTGGCCGACGGCTACCGCGCCGGCCGTACGCTGCCCTTGCGCGTGGAGGCGCTGCGCCAGTGGCGACGGCGGCGGACCCTGGTGATGGGCGGGATCCTCGCGGCACTCCCCTTCATCATGATCATCGCTTTCGCGGTGGGCGGCACGCCCGACGAACGCGGCGGCGGCAACGGCCGGATCACCCTGATCGACACGGCGACGGCCTCGGGCGCGAACTTCGCGGCCACCTGCCTGTTCGTGTCGGCCGGCTTCCTCCTGGTGGTGCCGGTCGCGCTGTTCTGCGGGGACACCGTCGCCTCGGAGGCGAGCTGGTCCTCGCTCCGCTACCTGCTGGCGTCGCCGGTGCCCCGGGCCCGGTTGCTGTGGAGCAAGCTGGTGGTGGCCCTCGGGTTCAGCCTCGCCGCCATGGTGCTGCTGCCGGTGGTGGCGTTGGCGGCGGGCACGGTCGCGTACGGCTGGGGGCCGCTGAAGCTGCCCACCGGCGGGACGTTGGCGGCCGGTGACACGCTGCCGAGGCTCGCGATTGCCGTCGCGTTCGTCTTCGTGTCGCAGCTGGTCACGGCCGGACTGGCGTTCTGGCTGTCGACGCGCACGGACGCGCCGCTCGGCGCGGTCGGCGGCGCGGTCGGGCTGACCATCGTCGGGAACGTCCTGGACGCGGTGACCGCGCTCGGCTCGTGGCGCGAGTTCCTGCCCGCGCACTGGCAGTTCGCGTGGGCGGACGCCCTCCAGCCCCACCTGGAGTGGGGCGGGATGATCAAGGGCACGGTGGTGTCCGTGTCGTACGCGGTGGTGCTGTTCGCGCTCGCGTTCCGGGGCTTCTCCCGCAAGGACATCGTGTCCTGAACCTGCCGCCGCCCGGACGGACGGACCGAACGGCCCGGGCGGGCCCGCTCCTCGCGGGCCCGCCCGGGCCGTTCGCACGTGCTGCCGCACGACCTAACCGAGCACCCGGACGGGCGCGCCGTCGAGGTACGCGCGGATGTCCTCGACGGCCTGTCCGTAGTACGTCGCGTAGTTGTCCCGCGTGACGTAGCCCAGGTGGGGCGTGGCCAACAGGTTCGGCGTCGTGCGCACGGGATGGTCCCGCGGCAGCGGCTCGATGTCGAAGACGTCGAGACCGGCGCCCGCGATCCGCCCCTCGCGCAGGGCCTCGATCAGCGCGTCCTGGTCGACGATGGCTGCCCGCGAGGTGTTGACGAGGTACGCGGACGGGCGCATCAGCGCCAGTTCCGGCGCCCCGATCAGGCCGCGGGTGCGGTCGCCCAGCGCGAGGTGGACGGACACGAAGTCGCTCTCCGCGAGGAGTTCCTCCCGGGACGCGGCCAGGGTCACCCCCACCTCGTCGGCGCGTTCCCTCGTGAGGTTCCGGCTCCAGGCCGTGACCTCCATGCCGAAGGCGAGGCCGATCCCGGCCACCCGACCGCCGATCTTCCCGAGGCCGAGCAGGCCGAGCCGGCGTCCGTGCAGGTCGGCGCCGAGGGTCTGCTGCCAGGGCCCTCCGGTGCGCAGGGCGGTGCTCTCGGGGACGATGCCGCGCGCCAGGGCCAGGAGCAGGGCCCAGGTGAGTTCGACGGGCGGGGTGGAGGAACTGCCCGTGCCGCACACGGTCACGCCGCCCCGCGCGGCGGCGGCGTGGTCGATGACGGAGTTGCGCATGCCGCTCGCGACGAGCAGGGCGAGGCGGGGCAGTCGGTCGAGCAACGAGGCCGGGAAGGGGACCCGTTCGCGCAGGGTGACGACGATGTCGAAGGCGGCCAGGCGCGCCGCGAGCCGGTCCTCGTCGTCCAGGTGGTCCCGGTAGATGACCACCTCCACCCGGTCCGCGATCGTGGACCAGTCGGCGGAGGTGGTCGCCACGTTCTGGTGGTCGTCGAGAACGGCGCAGCGGAGCGCGGTCGTGGTCACCGCGCCCCCGCGCCGGGGTCGCCGATGCCGTCGATGGCGTCGATCTCGGCGAGCAGCGCGGCCTCCAGCGGCCGGTCGGCGACGGCCGCGTTGGCCCGCACCTGTTCGGCGGAGGTGGCGCCCGCGATGACGGAGGCGCAGCCCGGCTGCGCGGAGAGCCAGCCGATGGCGAGTTCCAGGACCGTGCGGTCGTACTTCTCGGCGAGGCCGGCCAGTGCCTCGACCGTGTCCAGGCGCTCGTCGGTGAGGTAGCCGTCACGGCCTTCGAGACGCGAACCGGGCGGGACGGGTGCGCCGCGTCGGATCTTGCCGGTGAGCAGGCCGTTGGCCAGGGGGAAGTACGGGAGCACGCCGACGCCGTGGTGCAGCGCGGCCGGGACGAGTTCCCGTTCGGCGGAACGCTGGAGCAGCGACCATTCGTTCTGCGCCGACACGAAGGGCGCGGCGCCGATCTCCCGGGCGACGTGGGCGGCTTCGGTGAGCTGCCAACCGCTGAGGTTGGAGTGTCCGATGTAGCGGACCTTGCCCTCGGTGACGAGTTCGGTGAGCGCGGCGAGGGTTTCGGCGATGGGGACGTCCGGGTCGGGACTGTGCAACTGGTACAGGTCGATGTGGTCGGTCTCCAGCCGGCGCAGGGACTCCTCGACGGCGCGGCGGATGTAGGCGCGCCCGCCGCGGGACCCGGCCGCGGGCCCGTAGCCCATGTCGACGCCGTCGTAGCCGAACTTGGTGGCGAGGACGACCTGGTCGCGGCGGCCCTTGAGGGCTTGGCCGAGGTGGCTCTCGGAGCCGCCCCGGCCTCCGTAGATGTCCGCGGTGTCGAGGAGGGTGATGCCCGCGTCGAGGGCGGCGTCGACGACGGCGCGGGTGGCGCGGGCGTCGAGGCGGCCGCCGAAGTTGTTGCAGCCGAGGCCGACCGCGGAGACCCGCAGACCTGAACTGCCCAGGGAGACGTGACGCATGGATCCTTCTCCGCTCTCGCGATTGCACGTGATCCAAAGGAAGTTACCCCAGGAGCGGCTTGGCGGGCGGATCCACTGGGGAGACCGCGACAACACCCTCGGTTCCCTGCACCGGGCGATGCTCTTCGACGCCCTGACAAGGGAGTTCACCGCCGTTCACCCGAACGCCGCGGTGGTCGCCGCCGGCACATCGGCCATGCCCGCGCGCCCAACGCCTCGCGGGGCGACGTCCGTCGGGAACGGGGCCGTGCGGGAGGGAACCGACGGCACGGCCACGATCCGTGTGGCGGTCCGATTCGGTCCAACCCGACGAATGGAGAGGGCGGAGCGTGTCATAGCGTGCCCTTCATGGATCAGGAACAGAGGGCCGGGGGGATCGGTTCCGCGGGCCGGCGGCGGTTCATCGCCATCGCGGCGACGGGAGCGGTCACCGCTGTCGGGATCGGTGCCGCCGCCGGTTGCGCGGGCGACGGCGACGCGCAGGAGGCCGGTGCGGGCGAGGATCCGAAGTCGGGAGGCTCCCCGTCGGGATCGCCGAACGCGTCGGAGTCCTCTCCCGGGGCCGGGTCCCGGGTGTTCGACGTCAAGGCCGAGAACGCCCGACCCGGAAACGCCGACTGGCACGTGGCCAAGGCCGGATCCGCTCGCGCCATCGAGGGTTTCGCCGACCGGGTCAGTGTCCTTCCCGGTGAGTCGTTCGGGCTGCACGTGTCCACCGCGGCGCCCCGGTTCACGGTCTCCGCGTACCGCATGGGGTGGTACGGCGGCGCGCGGGCCCGGCTGGTGTGGCGATCGCAGGCGCTGCCCGGGGTCCGGCAACCCGAGCACACCGTGGACGCGGGAACCAGGATGGTCCGCACCCGGTGGGCGCGTACCACCACGGTCGACACCGGTGGCTGGCCGGAGGGTTGCTACCTGCTCCGGCTCGACGCGCAGGGCGCCGAGGGGCAGCGTTTCGTCCCGCTCACCGTCCGCTCGGCGTCCACGAAGGGACGGACCGTCATCGTGAACGCGGTGGCGACCTGGCAGGCGTACAACAGGTGGGGCGGCTACGGCAGCTACGACGGACCCAGCGGCGGATACGCCTCGCGTTCACTCGCCGTGACCTTCGACCGGCCGTACGAGTACGACGACGGGGCGGGCCTGTTCCTGGTCTACGAGGCACCGCTGATCGCCCTTGCCGAGCGGCTCGGCATACCACTGGCGTACACGACGACCACCGACCTGGCACGGGAGAAGCGACTGCTGGAGGGGGCGGCGGCCGTGCTCTCGCCGGGACACGACGAGTACTGGTCCCCGGAGCAGCGGGCCCACGTCACCGCGGCCAGGGACGCCGGCACCAACATCGCGATACTCGGCGCGAACTGCTGTTACCGCCGGATCCGACTGGAGCCGTCGGACCTGGGGCCGGACCGCACGGTGGTCTGTTACAAGTCGTCCTACGCCCAGGACCCGGGGTTCAAAAGGGGTCACCCCGCGACGGTCGACTTCCGCTCGGCTCCCGCGGCCGACCCGGAGAGCTCCCTGCTCGGTGTCATCTACGACGGCTACCCGGTGGACGCCCCCTATGTGGTGACGCGGCCCGGGCACTGGCTGTTCGAGGGCACGGGGGTGAAGGCCGGTGACGGGTTCGCGCACCTGGTCGGCGTCGAGTACGACAAGGTGAACACCGGATTCCCGACACCCCGCCCGATCGAGATCATCGCCCACTCCCCCGTGGTCTGCGAGGGCAGGCCCAGCCATCAGGACACGGCGTATCACACCGTGGCGAGCGGCGCCGGGGTGTTCGCCACGGGGACGATGCGCTGGGTCGAGGCGCTCGACGCGAAGGGCGACGGACGCGGCGGCGGCAACCACGGTCTGGACGCGCGTGCCGGGGCGCTGACCACACGGGTGACGGAGAACCTGCTGCGGGTCTTCGCGGCGGGGCCGGCGGGGCGGACGCATCCCGCGCGGGACAACGTCGATTCGGTGTACGGACGATCCTGACCGGACGGACGTTCCTGATCGGACGGACGTTCCTGATCGGACGGACGTTCCTGATCAGGTAGCCGGCACCGTCGCGGACACCCGTTCAGCGGCGCCCCGCTCCGCGGCGCCTCATTCGACCGAATACCGATGGACCCGGCCCGATCCGTGTGCTTAGGCTCGTGCGGACGGCATCGCGTGTCGGTCACCGACCGGGTGAGGCATGGAGGCGCCGTGACATGCCTTTCGGAGGCATCCACCCATGTCAGTAGAGCTGAACCACACGATCGTCCACAGTCGTGACAACCGGCGGTCCGCCGAGTACCTCGCCGACATCCTGGGTCTGGAGGTCGGGACCGAATGGGGTCCCTTCATCCCCGTCGAGACCGGAAACGGCGTCACCCTGGACTTCGCGACCGCCGCCCCCGGCGAGTCCATCGCTCCCCAGCACTACGCGTTCCTCGTCTCTCAGGACGTGTTCGACGCGGCCTACGCGAAGATCAAGGCGGCGGGAACCGAGCACTACGCCGATCCGCATCGCAAGCACCCGGGCGAGATCAACCACAACGACGGGGGCAACGGCGTCTACTTCCCCGACCCGTCCGGCCACTGGTTGGAACTGATCACCCGCCCGTACGGCTTCCAGGGCTGAGCCGGGGAGGCTCGGGCGGCAGGTACTGGATGCTCGGGCCGCCTGTCGTCGGGTGCGGGCCGACCCGGGTCCGTACCCCGTACACCTGCGACAGCAGTTCCTCGGTGAGCACCTCGCCCGGGGTTCCCGAGGCGACCACCCGGCCGGCTTCCAGCACGTACAGCCGGTCGCAGAAGGACGCGGCCAGGTTGAGGTCGTGCAGGACCAGCAGGCCGGTCGCCGGCAGTGCGCGGACCAGGGTCAGGATCTCCAGCTGGTAGCGGATGTCGAGGTGATTGGTCGGCTCGTCGAGGGCCAGCAGGCCGGGATCCTGGACGAGCGCGCGGGCCACCAGGGCGCGTTGGCGTTCGCCGCCGGAGAGTTCGTCGAACCGGCGGTCGGCGAAACCGGCCGCCCCGACGGTCTCCAGGGCCTCGGCGACGCGTCGGGCGTCGTCGGGGCCGTCCTGCTCCCAGAACCGCTTGTGGGGGCTGCGGCCCATGGCGACGACCTCGCGGACCGTCAACCCGAACGTTCCGGAGGCGTCCTGTGGCACCACCGCCACCCGTCGGGCCCGGTCCTTGACGCCCATGGACCCCGCGTCGGCGCCGTCCAGCAGCACCCGGCCGGAGGTGGGCCGCAGGGCGCCGTAGACGCAGCGCAGCAGTGTGGTCTTGCCGCTGCCGTTGGGGCCGACCACGCCGACGGTCTCGCCGGGTCGGGCGGTGAGGTCGACTCCGTGCAGCAGGGTCCGGCCGTCGATCTCGTAGCCCACGTCCTCGACGGCGAGTTCCACCGGGTGTCCTGTCGACGGGTTCATCCGGCCACCCCCTCGGTCCGGGTGGACCTGCGGAGCATCCACAGGAAGAACGGCCCGCCGACCAGCGCGGTGACCACGCCGACCGGTATCTCCTCGGGCGCCGCCGCGGTCCGCGCGACCAGGTCCGCCAGGGTCAGGAACACGGCCCCGCCCAGCGCGGCCACCGGCAGCAGCGCCCGGTGTCCGGCGCCCACCACCATGCGGGCGGCGTGCGGAACCATCAGGCCGACGAAGCCTATGGCTCCGCTGTAGGCGACCAGTACACCGATGACGAGCGAGGCGAGGACGAAGACCGCCGCCCGGAACCGCGCGGTGTCGAGGCCCAGGGTGTGCGCGCCCTCCTCCCCCGCGAGCAGCAGGTCCAGGGGGCGGGCGAGGGCGATCAGCAGGCCGGTACCGAGGAGCAGCGCGACCGAGGGCAGGGCCAGTTCGTCCCAGCGGGCCCCGCCGAGACCGCCGAGGGTCCAGAAGAGGACGGTACGGATCTGGTCCGGGTGCGCGGCCAGGACCAGGACCAGGCTGGTGAGGGCGGACAGGACGTACTGGACGGCGACCCCGGCCAGGATCAGCCGGCCGGTGGTCATGGTGCCGCCGCGCCGGGCCATCGCGTAGACGGCGACGAGCGCGCCCATGGATCCCGCGAACGCGGCGACGGGTACCGCCGCCCCGCCCGCGAAGTCGAGGACTCCGGCGCCGAGGACGATGACCAGTACGGCTCCCGCCGACGCGCCGGAGGAGGCGCCGAGCAGGAAGGGGTCGGCGAGTTGGTTGCGTACGAGGGCCTGCAACACGGTTCCGGCCACGGCGAGTCCGGCGCCGACGACGGCGCCGAGGAGGAGGCGGGGCATCCGTACGTCCCACACGATGGCACCGGCGGCTCCACCGCCGGCTCCCGCTCCGGCTCCGGGTCCTGCGAGGAGGACGTCGATCACCTGGCCCGGGGCCATCCGTACCGCGCCCAGCGCGAGGCCCGCGACGGCGGAGGCGACCAGGGAGGCGGCGAGCAGGACGAGGACGACCGGGGTGCGGCGCGGGCTCACGCGGCGTCGGGGTGCAGTTGGCGCCCCAGGGACTCGGTGGCGTCGGCGACGCGCACGCCGAGGACGGCCGTGGACAGCGGGAGGACCACGAACCGCTTGTTCTTGATCGCGGGAACCTGTGCGAGAGCCGGGTCGTTCAGCAGGCGCTGCTTCTTGGCCTCGACCGTGGTGCCCGCGTAGTCGTAGATCAGGATGACATCGGGCTTGCGTTCGATGACCTTCTCCCAGGACACGTCGCCGAAGGTGTCGTCGAGGTCGGCGAACACGTTCGTCCCGCCGGCCAGGGAGACGATCTCGTTGCCGATGCCGGTGCCCCCCGAGGTCGAGGCGGAGGCCTCGCCCGAGTCGTAGGCGAAGACGGCCGGCTTGGACTTGTCCTTGACCCGTGCGGTGACGGCGGCGATGCGCCGCTGCTGATCCTCGATCAGCGCCGCACCGCGCTCCGGCACGCCGAAGGTGCGTGCCACTTCGGTGATCTCGGTCTTGAGCTGCTCCAGTCCCACCGGACCGGTACCGCAGTACTCCACGTTGAGGCGAGAGTTGATGCCCGACGCGGCCAGTCCCCCGCGATCACGTCCCTGCGCCTTGTCGAAGGCGCTGGAGTAGCCGCCGTACACGAAGTCGGGGTTGGCGTTGAGGAGCACCTCCTTGGAGGGGTACTCCTTGGCCAGCACCTTGATCCGGTCGTAGGCGGGTCGGTAGGCGGGCAGGATCGCGTCGTCCAGGTAGGCGGTGCCGACGATCTTCTGCTCCAGCCCCAACGCCAGCATGATCTCGGTGGCGTGCTGGTTCATGGTGACCGCGCGACGGGGCGGGGCCTGGTAGGTGGTGCTGACACCACAGTTGGTGACGGTGTACGGGAACCCGGGCGTCTTCCCGGAGGCCGTGTCCGACCCCGCGCCCTTCCCGCCCGGCGAACCCCCGCAGGCGGCCAGGGGCGCCAGCAGCGCGAGGGGTATGAGTGAGCGCAGAACTGTGCGCGAGCGCGACATGGCGAAGCCTCTCCGGGGGATCCGCGTCCCCGGTCGAAGTGAAGAGGCGGTGCGTCAGTGTCTGACTCCCGGATCCCGCGGACGGGCTCCGGTCACAGTGGCGGGACCGCACCGGATTCGCACCGGTTTCCTGTCCTGCACCGCCTGGGAGAACCCTGCCCAGTCTGCCAGACGCCCGGCGGCGGGCCGGCCCGCGAGAACCCCGCACCCGCCGTCCCCGCACGGGCTACCCTCCGCAGATGGAGCGCGCGGAAATCATGAAGCGAGTCATCGGGATCCTCACGGAGTCCCAGGAAATCCGCAGGTCTCACGAGGCCGGCGGCGAAGCCGGTCCCACCTCGGAGCCGGGCGTCGTCACCCTGTTGCTGAGCGAGATGATGCCGCACTTCAGCGTGCCGGCCGACGCGACTCCCCTCCAGGTGGGTCGCATCGTCGGGGAGACGCTGGCTCCCGCCATGCACACGATCGTCGGAGCCTTCGCCGCGGCGTTCAATTCGCTGGCGGCCGTCCACGACTCCGGCCGGACGGACGTCACCTCCATGGACGTCCTGCGCGAGATGGCGCTGCGCGTCGAGGCGGGAGCGTACGACCACGGTCTCGACCACGACGGGGCGGATGACAGGGGCCTCGACAACGACCGGCCGGACGACAGCCGCCTCGACGAGGGGCTCGACGAGGGTGGCCCCGACGTCGTCTAGCCCGGTGTCGGGCCATCCGGAATTCCCCTTGTCATATGCCTACCCGCGCCCGTGTACCCGGGCATACGGTGTGCTCCCGGACCATCCCGGGCGCGCGTCCCTCCCGCTCTCCCCACGGGAGGGCCGCCGCGCGCCCGCGCGTACGAGGTCCGGCCGCGGGGCCCGCCATCCCGACCGTCGTACTCCGGACCCGTCAGTCCGTGCGTGCCAGACTGGGGCAACCCGGACCGGGGCAACACGGACGAAGGGACGACATGGCGGACGGCACGGCATTGGGCGACCGGATGAAGCGGTACGAGGCGGTACACCGTGCGGTCCTGCCGCGTCGCACCTACACATTGCTCCGGGTCGACGGCCGCGCGTTCCGCACCTACACACGGGGAGCGACCCGCCCCTTCGACGAGGCCTTCATGGCGGACATGGACGCGGTCGCCGAGGCATTGTGCGCGGAGATCGCCGGCGCCCGGTTCTCGTACACGCAGTCCGACGAGATCAGCGTCCTGTACACCGACTTCGACAGTGCGGGCACCGAGCCTTGGTTCGGCGGCGTGGTCGCGAAGCAGTTGTCCGTCGCGGCGTCGCTGGCCACGGCGGTGCTCAACGAGCGACGTCCGGGCGGGCGGGCCCTGTTCGACGCCCGCCTGTTCACCCTCTCCGATCCCGTCGAGGTCGCCAACTACTTCCGGTGGCGGCAGCGGGACGCCGTGCGCAACAGCATCGGCAGGGCCGCGCAGAACCATTTCCCCCACGAGCGGCTGCACGGCGTGTCGTCCGGCGGCATGCGGGAGTTGCTGCGGTCGGAGGCCGGAGTCAACTGGAACGACTACCCCGACGGCTGCAAACGAGGGCGGATCGCGGTACGCAGGAGCGGTGAACGGGAAACGACGTACGTGGACCCGCGGACCGGGGCGGAGCGCGTGACCGCGGCGGTCCGCACCTGGTGGGAAACCGTGCCCGCTCCGCACTTCACCGCCGACATCGACGGCTGGCCGGTCGGCACGATCCCGGCGTTGCCGAGCTTCAGCGACCGTCCCGCCTGACCGTCGCCACTCCCCCGCCCGGCCGCTGTCAGTGGTCGGCCCTAGCCTGACCTGACACATTCGAGCGATTGACCGCGGGCTGCGGTGCTACTCGGATGCCGCCCGTCGGACCCCCCGGGGACAGCGACCGACGGGCGGACCCATGCCCCCGTTCCGAAAACACCCGACGCCAGACGCCTCCGGGTGCCGGCACCCGGAGAACTCGTGAGCCCCGCCGGACCTCCGGCGGGGCTCACGAGTTCTCCGGGCACGCGAGGGTCATTCCTCCGTGCGGACGTGCAGGGGCGGCAGGACTTGAACCTGCAGCCTACGGTTTTGGAGACCGTTGCTCTGGCCAGTTGAGCTACGCCCCTTCGGCTGGACCAACCATGGCACGGCGCGGCCGGAAAGGGCCATCGAATTCCGTGGTCGACCGCACGGTGATGGTCGATGTCCTGGGCGTGTCCGTCGAACGCGTGTCGCCCAAGTCCTGGGGCCATCGATACGGAACCGGCCACAAATTACCTCGGCGTATGTAGTGACTTACCACGCCGGCGACAGTAGAACTTGTTCTCACTCCGTCGAGAGTGAGGAACGTCACATGAGTGACAAGTCCCTGCACAGCAAGGTTTCCAAGGGTGTCTCGCGCCGTGGATTCATCGCTGGAACTGGTTCCATTCTGGGAGCCATGACCCTATCGGTCAACGCCGTTCCGGCCCATGCGAAAGCCGCCACCGCGGCAGCGCCCATCGACAACGGGGCCCACGTCGCGGCCCTCGTCATCGGCACCGGGTACGGCGGCTCGGTCGCCGCGCTGCGCCTCGCCCAGGCCGGTGTCGACGTACACATGATCGAGATGGGCATGGCCTGGGACACCCCGGGTCCGGACGGGAAGATCTTCTGCAACACGCTGAACCCGGACAAGCGCTCGTACTGGTTGCGCACCCGGACGAAAGCGCCGCTGAACTACTTCCTCGGCTTCCCCATCGACAAGGACATCCCCAAGTACACCGGCATCCTGGACGCCGAGGACTTCGCGGGGATCACCGTCTACCAGGGTCGCGGTGTCGGCGGCGGTTCGCTCGTCAACGGCGGCATGGCCGTCACGCCGAAGCGGGAGAACTTCAGCGCGATCCTGCCCACGGTGAACGCCGACGAGATGTACGACACCTACTACCCGCGCGCCAACTCCGGCCTCGGGGTGGGCCTCATCGACCCGGCCTGGTTCGACACGGTGAGCTGCTACCAGTTCGCCCGTGTGGGCCGCAAGCACGCGCAGCGCTCCAACTTCCCCTTCGTCTTCGTGCCGGACGTGTACGACTGGGACTACATGAAACAGGAGGCGGCCGGCACGGCCACCAAGTCGGCGTTGGACGGCGAGATCCTCTACGGCAACAACAACGGCAAGAAGTCGCTCCAGAAGACCTACCTCGCGGCTGCCAGGGCGACCGGGAGGGTGAGCATCTCGCCGTTGCACAAGGTCACCACGGTCACCCCCACGACCGGCGGCGGCTACACGGTGGTCATCGAGCAGCTCAACACGACCGGTGACGCCGTGGCCACCAAGACCGTCACGGCCGACAAGGTGTTCTTCGCGGCCGGCAGCGTCGGCACGAGCAAGCTGCTCGTGCGGCTGAAGGCGACGGGCGCGCTGCCCGACCTGAACGGCGAGATCGGCAAGGGTTGGGGGGACAACGGCAACGTCATGTGCGGGCGGGCCAACCACATGTGGGACCCCACGGGCAAGCTCCAGGCGACGATCCCCTGCGGTGGCATCGACAACTGGAACGCGGGCGGGGCCTTCGCCGAGGTGGCGCCGCTGCCGACCGGGATCGAGACGTACGCGTCGTTCTACCTGTCGATCACCAAGAACCCCCACCGCGCCGAGTTCACCTGGAACGCGGCGACGGGGAAGGTCGACCTGAACTGGCAGACGGCCTGGAAGCAGCCGGCCATCGACATGGCCAAGACCATCTTCGACAAGATCAACTCGAAGGAGGGGACGATCTACCGGACCGATCTCTTCGGGACGTACAAGATCTGGGGCGACCACCTCACCTACCACCCGCTCGGCGGCGCGATCCTGGACAAGGCCACCGACAACCACGGCCGGCTGCACGGGTACTCGGGCCTGTACGTGATCGACGGGGCCCTGATCCCCGGCAACGTCAGCGTCAATCCGTTCGTCACCATCACGGCGCTCGCGGAACGGAACATAGAGCGGATCATCGCGACCGACCTGTAGCGATGACGATGACCGAGACCCGGGGCCGATCGAATCCTCCGACCGGCCCCGGACCATGTCAACTCCCCGGCAGCATGCAGACGCTGTCGAGACCGAGCACGTGATTGAGCCGGCCGAAGGCCAGCCAGGAGCCGATGCTCATGCTCAGCTCCACGATCTCGACCTGGCTGTAGAGCGCGGTCATCCGCTCCCAGAACTCCTCGTCCAGGCCGTGGTGGTCCAGGGCGTACCGCTCGGCGTACTCGGCGGCGATCCGTGTGCGGTCGTCGAAGGCCTTGGTGGTCCGCCACTCGGTGACCGCGTCCGCGAACTCGTCCTCGACCTTCTCCCCGTCGCGGTCGGTGCGCCAGTCGAGGCAGAAGACGCACCCGTTGATCTGGGCGATGCGCAGCCGGGCGGCCTCGAACTCGCGCAGCCCGAGGGTGGTGTGGGCGTACACGGACAGGGAGAAGTTCGCCGCCGCCATCCCGATGCCGGGGACCATGTCGCCCCAGACGTACTCGATGGGGTGTTGGCCCTCGGGGATGTCGATCCTCATGGCTGCTTCCTTCCGAGTTTGCCGACTGCGGGTCGCAGCGGGACGTCGAGCGCGTCGTAGATTCCCGGTTCGGCGGCCACGAGCCAGTCGATGGCGCCCACCAGCCGGCCGACCGCGGTGGCGTTGCCGCCGGCGGAGCGGTTCTCGCCCTCGTCGGTGGCCTCGATGGTGACCTCGATGCGGGGGCGGCCCTCGATGATCACCCGGTGGGCGCCGGCCCCGTCGGGCGGTGTCGGCCAGTCGGGGGCGCAGGCGGGGTGGATGCGGGTGACGTGTTCGATGACGATGCGGGGTTCGCCCTCGACGATGCCCTGGACCTCGAACCGGATGGCACCCTGGGTGCCGGCCTCGAACTCGCCCATGGTGCGGGTGGTCACCGTGGCGTCGAGGGCGCGGCGCTCGGACGTCTCGCGGATCTCGTCGAGTTCGACGCCCAGGGCCCGGGCCATCAGCCGGATCTGCCCGCCCCACACCATGGTGGGGATGGAGGGCATCAGCATCATCGGTTCGTGGTCCATCGGCTGTCCCATGCCGACCAGGAGGCGGACCGAGTCCGGTTGGTCGTAGGTGGAGTAGTCGAAGATCTCCTGGCAGCGGATCACGTCCACGGTCGTGCCGAGGCCGCTGATCAGGAGGGGGAGGACGTCGTTGCCCCAGCCCGGGTCGACGCCGGAGGCGAACAGCGAGCCGCCGCCCTCGGCTATCGCGGCCGACACCGGGTCGATGAACTCGGGTGGGGCGTTGCGGGGGTCGTAGAGCGGGTACAGGGCGGGGCTGACGACCGCCGCTCCGGCGGTGATCGCCCGGGTGATGTCGGCGAGGGCGTCGTCGGGTCGGATGTCGCCGGAGGCCGCGTAGACGAGGGCTGCGGGCCGGTCGGCCAGCACCGCGTCGATGTCGTCGGTCGCGGCGACCCCCAACACCCTGTCGAGTCCGGCCAGTTCACCGGCGTCGCGGCCGACCTTCGCCGGGTCGTGGACGATCACTGCCGTGAGTGCGAGCGCCGGGTGGGCCTCGACGGCGCGGATCGCCGCGCGGCCGACGTTGCCGGTACCCCAGACCACCGTGGGAATCATG
Source organism: Streptomyces sp. NBC_00513 (assembly GCF_041431415.1). Taxonomy (GTDB): domain Bacteria; phylum Actinomycetota; class Actinomycetes; order Streptomycetales; family Streptomycetaceae; genus Streptomyces. The sequence goes on along the minus strand of NZ_CP107845.1, from coordinate 6,842,954 downwards.
CGCGGAGGGTAGCGACGGCGCGCGAAGGTGCCCAGTGCCGTGAAGGATGTTTTTCGGACGGGCCGGTGACGGCGGAGAACCCGAGGTGGACGCCCCCTTGACCGAGATGGTCCAGACCAATAGTTTCCGAGGTGCACAGCACAGCACCGCGCACGCGAATCCGCTCCCGCATCCGCAAAGGAAGCCCATGCGCTTCAGCACGCTCGGCAGACTGACCGTCGCCGCCTGCTCCCTCTCCCTGCTGGCCGCCTTCGCGCCGTCCGCCGCCGCGCAGGCCGATGGCGGCGGGCACGACCGCTCGTACCGGAAAGTCGGGTACTTCACCCAATGGGGCGTCTACGGGCGGGACTTCCAGGTCCAGGATCTTGAGGCCAACGGCACGGCCGGCAAGCTCACCCACATCAACTACGCCTTCGGCAACATCAGTCCCGAGGGCAAGTGCTTCACGGGCAACGTCCCCGGCGAGGCCGACGCGTGGGCCGACTACGCGCGCCCGCTCGACGCCGCGAACTCCGTCGACGGGGTGGCCGACGACGACCGCCAGCCGCTGGCCGGCAACTTCAACCAGCTGCGCGAGCTGAAGGCCCGGCACCCGGGACTCAAGGTGCTGATCTCCCTGGGTGGTTGGAGCTGGTCGACGAACTTCTCGGACGCCGCGCTCACCCCGGCCTCGCGCAGGGAGCTCGTCCGGTCCTGCATCGACCTCTACATCAAGGGGAACCTGCCGCAGGACGGTGTCCGAGGCGGTCAGGGCGCGGCCGCCGGGGTCTTCGACGGGATCGACCTCGACTGGGAGTGGCCCGGCTCCGACGGTGACACCGACACGAAGTACCGGCCGCAGGACAAGCGGAACTTCACCGAGCTGGTCAAGGAGTTCCGCACGCAGCTCGACGCGTACGGCCGGGGGCAGAAGCAGAAGCGGACGTACGAGCTGACGGCCTTCGTCCCGACCGCGCCCGCCAAGATCGACGCGGGTTTCGACGTCCCCCGGATCATGCGCGACCTCGACTTCGTCACCCTCCAGGGCTACGACTTCCACGTGTCGGGCGAGAAGAACACGGCCCAGCAGTCCGCGCTGTACGCGCGGAACGACTTCAGCGTGGACGGCACCGTGGACGCGTGGCTGCGCCGCGGCGCGCCGGCGCGGAAGCTCGTGATGGGCATGCCGTTCTACGGGCAGGGCTGGACCGGCGTCAGCGGTGGCGGCGACGGCATGGGGCAGCCGGCGACGGGCCCCGCGCCGGCCGCCTGGGCGGCGGGATACGCGGACTACAAGGAACTGCGGCAGCTGGCCGACTCGGGGACGTACAAGCTCCACCGCGACCGACGCGGCGGCCACGCCTGGCTGTTCGACGGCACCACCCTGTGGACGTACGACGACCCGCAGGTGCTGCGCACCAAGACGCGGTACGTACGGGACAACGGCCTGGGCGGCGCGATGTTCTGGTCGTTGGACGCCGACACCGCCGACGGCGAGCTGATCACGGCCGTCGACCGGGGTCTGCGCGGCCACTGATCACGGCCCTGACAGCCCCCTCCTGACCGGCGCCGCCGGGCCGCGAAACGACCCGGCCCGGCGGCGCCTCCATGCGCGACGCGGCTCGGTGTGAGTGCGCCGGGAGCGGCGCACCGCAGGTGGGAGGCCTGCGGGGGATGTGCGAGAGTGCCGCATGACCTCTGAAACGATCAACGCCGCCGCGGCCGGAACCTGGCGGCTGGGCGATCTGACCGTCAACCGGATCGGCTTCGGCGCGATGCGCCTCACCCACCTCGCCGACGGTTCCCCGAGCGACCGCGACCGGGTCACGGGGGTGCTCCGCAAGGCCGTGGAGCTCGGGGTGAACCACATCGACACGGCGGCCTTCTACTTCTCCCCGCTGCGTTCCGCGAACGAGCTCATCAACCGGGCACTCGCCCCGTACGGCGACGAACTCGTCATCACCACCAAGGTGGGTCCCGGCCGCGACGCCGCCGGGAACTGGTGGTGGGCGGAGCCCGACCAGCTGCGCGGCCAGGTCGAGGAGAACCTGCGCCAGTTGGGCCGCGACCACCTCGACGTGGTCAATCTGCGCGTGCCCCGGCGCGAGAGCAGCGGTTCGATCGCCGAGCACTTCGGGGCCCTCGCCGACCTCCGCACGGCCGGGTTGATCCGTCACCTCGGGATCTCCAACGCGCGCCCCGACCACCTCGCGCAGGCACGGGCCATCGCGCCCGTGGTCTGCGTACAGAACCCGTACGGGATCGGCTCCCCGGCCGAGGACCACGCCTTTCTCGACGCGTGCGGCGAGCAGGGGGTGGCCTTCGTGCCCTTCTTCGCCATCGCCGGCGCGGGCCGGGAGGCGGGGGTCGTCGAGACCGACGGGCCTCGGGTGCGCGCGCTCGCCGCGGAGCACGGGGTGTCCACGGCCCAGCTCCGCCTGGCCTGGACACTGAGCCGGGGCGCGCACGTGCTGGCCATCCCGGGTACCGGGAACCCGGATCACCTGGCCGAGAACGTCGCCGTCGGGTCGCTGCGCCTGTCGCCGGCGGAGATCGCCCTGCTCGAAGCACCGTAACGAGCCTCCGCGTTCGAACGCCCGCGACCAGCCGTACGGGTCGGCCGCCGGTCCGTCGCCGGTCCGTCGCCGGCCTGTCGGCGGTCAGTCGGAGCGGCCCCTCCCCCGGTGGGCCGCGGCCAGGGCCGCCGTCTCGGCGAAGGTCGGGACGCGGCCGGTGCCGCCGCGGCCGGACACGGACAGGGAGGCGGCGGCCAGGCCGTAGGACACGGCGTCCGTGAGGGTGTCGCCCAGCGCGAGCCGGGCGGTGACGGTACCGGTGAAGCAGTCGCCCGCGCCGGTCGCGTCGACGGCGGCGGCATTGACGGGCACCGGGTGGAACGCGGCCCCCGACCCGTCGTCCAGCAGCAGCCGGTCGGCGCCCCCGGTGACGGCGACGGCGCGGGCGCCGAGCGCGCGGTAGCGGGCGGCCGCGAGGAGCGGTTCGTCGGTGTCCACCAGCGCGAGCGCGTCGGCCGGGCAGGAGGTCTTGAGCAGCCCGGTCAGCGGGGCGATCAGGGCCAGCAGGGAGCGCGCCTCGTCCCGACCGGTCAGACGGGGGCGGTGGTTGGGGTCGTAGGAGAGGTGTCCGCCGGCCTCGTGCACGATCCGGGCGGCGGCCACCACCGCCTCCCGGCCGCTCGGTGACAGGGCGCCGGTGATGCCACTGGTGATCAGGGTCGGGGAGCCGGTCAGCAGCCCCCGCCAGGAGGCGACGTGCCGGGGCGAGAGGGTGGACCCGGCGCTGCCGGTGCGCCAGTAGACGAACTCCCGGTCGCCCTCGGTGTCCGCGGAGAGGAGGTAGGCGCCGTTGGGGCGCGGGGCGCGACGCACGTGGGAGACGTCCACGCCGAGGGCGGTGGCGCGGGCCAGCAGGGGCACGCTCAGCTCGTCCTCGCCGACCACGGCCAGCAGCGCGGTCCGGGCTCCGGCGGCCGCCGCCGCGGCGGCGGCGTTGAGTGCGTCGCCCGAGTAGGAGAGGCGGGCCGGGGTTCCGTCGGCGGCCTCCCGCAGGGCGGCGTCGGCGTGGATCTCGACGAGGACCTCGCCGAGGACGAGTACGTCGTAGTCCGTGGGGTGTGGCCGTCCGGGCACGGTCAGCGCTCCGGGGTGCAGCGCGGGCAGCACGGCAGGGCCAGTTCCGCGAAGACGGCGGCCAGTTCGTCGGGGTCGGCCGGGAGCCCGTCGCCGATGCCGACGGCGCCCGCCCCGGCGGCGAGCCAGTCGCGCACCTCGCCCGGCCGGATGCCGCCGGTCGGGATGATCAGGGCCTCGGGGAGGACGGCCTTGAGGGAGCGGATGAACCGGGGGCCGCCCACGTGGGCGGGGAAGACCTTCGCGGCGCCCGCGGCCCGGGCGGCTCCGGCGATCTCGCCGGGGGTGAACCCGCCTTCGATGAAGACCGCCCGGCGCCGGCGGGCGAACTCGCGGACCTCGGGCGCCGGGTAGGGGGAGATCAGGAACCGGGCGCCGGCGTCGAGAGCCTGTTCGGCCTGGGCGGTGGTGGTGACGGTGCCGACGCCGATCAGCGCGGAGCGGCCGCCGGCGTCGGTGAGCGGCGCGGTCCGGGCCACGGCTTCGGCCCAACCGGGGGTGGAGGTGGTCAGTTCCACGGCACGGCAGCCCGCGGCGAGGAGGGCGGTGGTCCGGCGGACGGCCTCGTCGGCGTCGGCGTCGCGCAGTACCGGCAGCAGGCGCTGCGCCGCTATCACCGCGTAGGGATGACAGGTCGACAAGGAACCCCCAGTTGTTCTGCGTAGTGGAACGACGTATCGTGTACCGGCACTTGCTGTTTCGGACCTTACCCATGCCGGGAGACCTCGTGTCAACGGATGCAGCACCTGGAGCCGACGGCGTCGCGCGCGGCGGGCGGGCCTCGGCGGCGGGTTCCGCGTTGGAGAAGTCGCTGCGGATCCTGGAGGCGGTGGCCGCCCCGGGCGGCCCGCACCGGCTGGCCGACCTGACGATCGCGGCGGCCGTGCCCAAGTCGAGCACCTTCCGGATCCTGGCCTCGCTGATCGAGCAGGGCTTCGTGCGCGCCGAGGAGGGGAGCCGCTACGGCGTGGGTCCTCGATTGCGGGGGTTGTCGGCGCTGGTCCGCGGCGGGGAGCCGGCGAGCGTCGAGGAGATCCTGCGCGAACTGCGGCGGGCCACGGGCCAGACGGTCCACCTCGCCCTGCGCAGCGGGGAGACGATCACCTACATCCGGAAGCTGGAGAGCGACCAGCCGTTCCGGACGGCGTCCCGGGTGGGCATGCGGATGCCGCTGCACACCACGGCGATCGGCAAGAGCGTTCTGGCCGGCCTGACGACCGGGGAGGTGCGGGAGCTGATCGACGCCACCGGCCTGCCGGGCCGCACTCCCCGGACGCTGACCACCGCGCCGGCACTGCTGGCGGAACTGGACGTCGTCCGCGCCCGGGGGTTCGCCGTGGACGACGAGGAGAACGAGGCGACCATCCGCTGCGTCGGCGCGGCGATCGAGGGCCCGGACGGTCGCCCGATCGGCGGGGTCTCGGTCACCACCGTCACCTTCCTCGTCTCCCGCGAAGAGATCGAGGCGTACGCGCCCGCCCTGCGCGCGGCCACGGCGGCGCTGGCCCCGCTGCTGTGAGGGCCGTTCCCGACCCCGCCCGAGTGGCCGATGACACGGCCGCGGGGGTGGCGGCGGAATCTTCTTCCGGATAAGTGTTATCGGGGCCCCTCTCGACGGTCTCCCAGGTATTGGGCATCATCGACCGCCGGTACGGACAGGGAACATCACATGAGTACAGAGCACACGGCAGCGCTGGTGGCAGCGGCCCGCGCGGGCGATCCCCGCGCGCAGGACGAGCTCGTCAGCACCTACTTGCCGCTCGTCTACAACATCGTCGGCCGGGCCCTGAACGGGTCCTGTGACGTGGACGACGTGGTGCAGGACACCATGCTGCGGGCGCTGGACGGGCTGGGCGGTCTGCGTACGGACGACAGCTTCCGGTCCTGGCTGGTCGCGATTGCGATGAACCGGATACGGGCCCACTGGGCGGCCCGGCAGAGCGGCCCGGGCGAGAGCGGCCTGGACGCCGCCTGGGACGTCGCGGACCCCGGCGCCGACTTCGTGGACCTGACCGTCGTACGGCTCAACCTGGAGGGGCAGCGCCGGGAGACGGCCCGGGCGACGCGTTGGCTGGAGCCCGACGACCGGGCGTTGCTGTCGTTGTGGTGGCTGGAGTGCGCCGGTGAGTTGACGCGCGGCGAGATGGCGGCCGCCCTGGAACTCTCCCCCCAGCACGCGGCGGTCCGGGTGCAACGGATGAAGGCCCAGTTGGAATCGGCCCGCGTGGTCGAGCGGGCGCTGGACACCCAACCTCCGTGCGAGGGACTGCGGACGCTCGCGGCGGGCTGGGACGGGCTCCCCTCGACGCTGTGGCGCAAGCGAATAGCCCGGCACGCGCGGGAGTGCGTGCGCTGTTCCGGGCTGTGGAGCGGTCTGGTCCCGGCGGAGGGCCTGTTGGCCGGGCTGGCACTGGTGCCGGTCGGTGCGGCGCTGCTGGCCGGCGTCCGGTCGGCCGCGGCCGGTGCGGGCGGCATGGCCCCGGTGGGCGCGGCCTTCGCCGGCTCCGGCCCCGCGTACGACGCGGGCGCCCCGTACGGCTCGGACACCTCGTTCGGCTCGGCCGCCCCCCACGGCTCGGGTCCCTCGCCCGATGCGGGCGCCTCGTTCGCCGACGCGGCGACGCAGCTGTCCCCGGTGGTGTCCGGCCCGGGCCGGGCGGCCCGCCGCAAGGCGGCCGAACAGGGCGAGGGCGCCGATGGACACGGCGCCGACGCCGCCGGCCGCGGCGCCTTGCGCAGGCGGCGCCAGAACCGCCGCCGGGCCATCGGTGGCGCGGTCATCGCCGCGTGTGTCGCGGGCGGCGGCCTGGTGTACCTCGGCTCGCTTCCCGGTTCCGGCGAACCCGAGGCCGCCGGCAGCGCCCCCGCGTCCCCGCTGGCGGCGCTCTCCGCACCCGACGCGAGCACCGCCTCCCCGTCGGCCTCCGCATCGCCTTCGCCGTCCCCGTCCGTGTCCGCCTCCGCCTCGCCCTCCGCGTCGGCCTCCGCCTCGCCGTCGCCGAGCCAGACCCCGAAGCCGAAGCCGACGCCGAAGCGGACCAAGAGCGACCCGCCGGCTCCGCGCCCGTCCGCGCCGGCGCCCGCGCCGGCCCCGCCGCAGGGTGTGGCCGGTCAGGTGGTGGCGTTGGTCAACTCCGAGCGTTCCAAAGCGGGTTGCGGACCGCTCAAGGAGGACTCGCAGCTGCGGTCGGCCGCCCAGGGGCACTCGGACGACATGGCCCGGCGTGACTTCTTCGCGCACACCAACCCCGACGGCGCCGACCCGGGCAAGCGGACCACCGCCGCCGGCTACGACTGGTCGACGTACGGGGAGAACATCGCGAGGGGGCAGCAGTCGGCCCAGTCCGTGATGGACTCCTGGATGAAGAGCCCGGGCCACCGCGCCAACATCCTCAACTGCTCCTTCAAGGACATCGGCGTGGGTATCCACAACGGCTCCGGCGGCCCCTGGTGGACGCAGAACTTCGGAGCCCGCTGATCGAACACCGGGCGCGGGGGCCGACGTACGTCGAGGACGACCGAACGGCCCCCTCGGCGTCGCACCGCCCCATCGCCCGCCCGTCGGCGCGCCACCCCGTGATCCGTCCGCCGGCGCGCGGCCACGGCCGTGGCCGCCGCGCACGCGACGGCCGCCGCCGTCAGTGGTGGAATCCGGACCTGGGCTCGGTGGCCGGAACGGGCTGCGGATGCTTGATCAGGTGCTCGACGGCCGCCTTCAGGTCGGTGATCAGCAGGGCGATCTGGTCGCGGGTCACCCCGTGCCGGATCAGCACGCGTTGGATCACGGTGTCGTCGCGGTCGGCCGGCAGCGGGTACGAGGGCACCTGCCAGCCGCGCATCCGCAGTCGGTCGGAGAGGTCGTAGAGGGTGAAGCCCGCACCGTCCGGGTCGGCGAGGGTGTAGGAGACGGCGGGCAGCGCGCCGTGCCCGTCGTAGAGCAAGGTGAAGGGACCCATTCCGGCGATCTCGCCGGCCAGGTACCGGGCGGTGTCGGCGCAGGCCTGTTGGACGCGCCGGTAGCCGCCTTTGCCCAGGCGCAGGAACAGGTAGTACTGGGCGATGATCTCGCCGCCCGGGCGGGAGAAGTTGAGGGCGAAGGTCGGCATGTCGCCGCCGAGGTAGTCCACGTCGAAGACGAGGTCGGCGGGGAGCAGGTCGGCGGTGCGCCAGACGATCCAGCCGACGCCGAGGGGCGCGAGCCCGTACTTGTGGCCCGAGGTGTTGATCGAGGCCACGCGCGGCAGCCGGAAGTCCCACACCACGTCGGGGTGGAGGAAGGGCGCGACGAAGCCGCCGCTGGCGGCGTCCACGTGGATGGGGACGTCCCAGCCGAGGGTCCGGTGGATCCGGTCGAGTTCGGCGGCGATCTCGGCGACCGGTTCGTAGTCACAGGTGTAGGTGACGCCGAGGATGGCGACGACACCGATGGTGTTCTCGTCGACGTGATCGGCGAGCTGGTGCGGCCGCAGGCCGGTGGCGCCCGGCTCCAGGGGGACCTGACGGAGTTCGACGTCGAAGTAGCGGGCGAACTTGTCCCAGCAGATCTGCACGGGTCCGCACACCAGGTTGGGCCGGTCGGTGGGGAGCCCTGCGGCCTTGCGGGCAGCGCGCCAACGCCACTTGAGGGCGAGTCCGCCGAGCATGGCGGCCTCGCTGGAGCCGGTGGTGGAGCAGCCGGTTCCGGTGGTCCCCTCCGGGGCGCTCCACAGGTCGGCGAGGATGTTGACGCAGCGCGCCTCGATTTCCGCCGTCTGCGGGTACTCGTCCTTGTCGATCATGTTCTTGTCGAGGCACTGGTTCATCAGGCGATGGACGCCGTCATCGGACCAGGTGGTGCAGAAGGTGGCCAGGTTCTGGGCCGCGTTGCCGTCGAGGAGCAGCTCGTTGCTGATCAGCTCGTAGACCACTTCGGTGGGCGAGTGGTCTTCGGGCATCCGGTACTTGGGGAGAACCTGCCCGCTCAGGACGGACGCGAACACGTCCGTGTCGGAGTCGGTGGCGGATGCGTCCTTCGTCTCATGCAGGGCCATGTCGGAACTATAGGGCGATATCGGGCATTTACTTCCCAAGGCGGCTTCGAACGAAGCGGAAGGTGGCATTTCGCCACACCTTCCGGCCGACTCTCCGATGTGATCCCGCTCATGAGAACCGCATGACACCGAAAGAATTACTGGCCAGTAGACTTACTGACGCAGATCTTCCCGTTCGGACCGTCGAACTTGACCAGAACGGGAAGATCGCCCCATTCGTTCGATGTGAAACTTATCCTTCGATGTCCGGATAGCGGTCAACTGGCCCCGCTCGCCTGATAGTTCTTCGGCCATGAACAAGATCACCCGCAGGCAGGCCTTGGGCACCACTGCCGGCGCACTCTCCGTCATCGGCCTCGCGGGCGCCACCGCGTACGCGGCCGGCACCGACTCCCGCGCCGCGATACCCGCCGGCACGGTCGACGAGGTCTACCTGGGACGCCGCATACAGATCACCGCCGCCACCGGCGGCGGTCACCACGGCGGCCACCACTCGCCCGGCCTGCCCACGGTCCGCATAGACGGCCGCGAACTCCACGTGATGCAGAACGCCGACGGCAGCTGGATCAGCGTGGTCAACCACTACGAGACCTTCGCCACCCCGATCTCGCTCGCCCGCGCCGCCGTGCGCGAGCTCCAGGGCGCGACCCTCGTCCCGATGGGCGGCATGTGATGACCGTGCGCAAGAACCAGGCCTCGCTCACCTCCGAGGAGAAGCGCGCCTTCACCAACGCGCTGCTCGAACTGAAGCGCACCGGCCGCTACGACCGGTTCGTGACCACGCACAACGGCTTCATCATGAGCGACACCGACTCCGGCGACCGGGTCGGCCACCGGTCCCCGTCCTTCCTCCCCTGGCACCGCCGGTTTCTCCTGGAGTTCGAAGCGGCTCTCCAGGCCGTGGACAAGAACGTCGCCCTTCCCTACTGGGACTGGACGACCGACCGCACCACCCGCTCCTCCCTCTGGGCCGCCGACTTCCTCGGCGGCACCGGTCGGGCCCGCGACGGTCAGGTCCTCGACGGACCGTTCGCGTACGCGACGGGCAAGTGGAACATCGACGTCCGAGTGGACGGCCGCAACTACCTGAGGCGCGCCCTCGGCACCGGTGTCGCCGAACTGCCCACCAAGGCCGAGGTGGAAGCCGTACTGGCCATGCCGGTGTACGACATGGCCCCCTGGAACAGCGCCTCGAACGGCTTCCGCAACAACCTGGAAGGCTGGCGCGGCGCCAATCTCCACAACCGGGTGCACGTGTGGGTCGGCGGGCAGATGGCCACCGGCGTCTCCCCGAACGACCCGGTGTTCTGGATGCACCACGCGTACATCGACAAGCTGTGGGCCGACTGGCAGGCCAGGCACCCGCAGTCCACGTACCTGCCGGCCGCCGGCACCACCAACGTCGTGGACCTCAACGACACGATGCGACCGTGGAACGACGTGACCCCGGCCGACATGCTGGACCACCGGAAGTTCTACACCTTCGACACCGAGCCGGTCTCCGCGAGCCAGCGGTAACGCAGTTCGGGGCGGCCCACCTGGCCGTACCGGGGCGTGCGGTCCGCGCGACCGGTGTCCACCAGGTGCTCCAGGTAGCGGCGGGCCGTGATCCGGGAGATCCCGGCCGCCTCGGCCGCCCCGGCGGCGGTCAGCCCGTCGCCGGCCGCCCGCAGCAGCGCCGCGACCCTGTCCAGGGTCGGGGCGCTGAGGCCTTTGGGGAGCTCCGCCGGGCGGGGCGCGCGCAAGGCGGCCATCGCCCGATCGACGTCGTCCTGACCGGCCGCCTCCCCCGCCGTCGCACGGAACTCGGCGTAGCGCAGCAGTCGTTCGCGCAGGGTCGGGAACGCGAAGGGTTTCAGCACGTACTGCACGACCCCCAGCGAGACGCTCTCGCGGACCACGGCCAGGTCCCGCGCCGAGGTCACCACGATCACGTCCACGGGGTGCCCCGCCGCCCGCAGGCCGCGCGCGAAGCGAAGTCCGTGGCCGTCGGGCAGGGTCAGGTCGAGCAGCAGCAGGTCGATCCGGGTCCGTTCCAGTACGCGGGTGGCCTCGGCCAGTGAGTGGACGGCGGCGACGGCGGTGAAGCCGGGCACCCGGTCGACGTAGAGCGCGTGCGCGTCGGCGGCCACCGGGTCGTCCTCGACCACCAGGACCCGCACCGCGGGGGCGCTCATCCCCGCACCTCACGGCGCACGGGCAGCCGTACGGTGAACTCCGCGCCGCCGTCCTCGCCTCGGGCGGCGTCCGCGCTGCCCCCGTGCCGGTGGGCGACCTGACGGACCAGCGCGAGGCCGAGGCCGCGCCCCTCCCCCTTGCCGGACCAGCCGCGACGGAAGACGTCGGCGCCGGCGCCCTCGGGCAGCCCGGGGCCGTTGTCCGCGACACGGATGAGGATCTGGTCGCCGTCGGGCCGGACCGTGACGGCGACCCGCCCGCCCGGGGTGCCCGTGAGCGCCTCGACGGCGTTGTCGACGAGGTTGCCGAGCACCGTGACGAGGTCCCGCGCGGGCGGCGTCCCGGGGCCCGTGTCGACGGCGCTGCTGTCCCGGGTGACGATCAGCTCGACCCCGCGCTCGTGTGCCTGCGCGGCCTTGCCGAGCAGCAGGGCCACCAGTACGGGTTCGCCGACGGCGGTGACCACCTCGTCGGTGAGGGCCTGGGCCAGCTCCAGTTCGGCGGTGGCGAACTCCACCGCCTCGTCCGCGCGCCCGAGTTCGATGAGGGAGACCACGGTGTGCAGCCGGTTGGCCGCCTCGTGGGCCTGCGAGCGAAGCGCCTCGGTGAATCCCCGCTCGTTGTCCAACTCCCCTGCCAGCGACTGGAGTTCGGTGTGGTCCCGCAGGGTGACCACGGTACCCCGGCGGCCACCGCCGGCCACGGGGGAACTGTTGACCACCAGGACCCGGTCGGCGGTCAGGTGCACCTCGTCCACCCGGGGCCGGTCCGCGAGCAGGGCTCCGGTGAGGGGCGCGGGCAGCGCCAGGTCGGCGACACCGGTGCCCCTGACCTCGCCGGACAGGCCGAGCAGTTCGCGGCCCGCGTCGTTGATCAGGGTGATCCGGCGCCGGCCGTCGAGCATCAACAGGCCCTCCCGCACCCCGTGCAGGGCCGCCTGGTGGTAGTCGTACACACGACTCAGCTCGGCGGCGTTCATGCCGTGGGTGTGCCGGCGCAGTCGGGCGTTGACGACGTACGTGCCCACGCCGCCGAGGGCGAGGGCGCCGGCCGCGACCCACACGAGGGCCGAGAGCTGCCCGGCCAGCCGGTCGCTGATCGCGCGGACCGTGATCCCCGCGCTGACCATGCCCACGACGCGCCCGCCGTCCAACAGCGGGGTGACCACGCGGATGGACGGACCGAGGGTGCCGGTGTAGGTCTCGCCGAAGGTCTCGCCCCGCAGCGCCGGGGCGGTGTTCCCGAGGAAGGGTTCGCCGATGCGGCGCGGGTCGCGGTGGGTCCAGCGCCGCCCCTCCGGGGACATGATCGTCACGAAGTCGACGCCCGAGTCGACCCGTACCCGTTCCGCGTAGGGCTGGAGCGCCGCCGACGGGTCGGTCCCGCGTCCGGCGCCCCGTACCGCCTCGACCACCGAGGGCGAGTCGGCGACCGCGCGGGCGACGGCGCCGGCCTGGAGGCGGGCGGCCTCCTCGGCCTGGCCGCGGGCGGTCGCGTAGGCGAAGACCGCGCAGCCGGCGAGGACGACGGCGACCAGCAGCACCTGCATGGCGAAGAGCTGGCCGGCGAGGCTGCGCGGCGGTCGGGGAAAGCGGAACATGGCGCTCAGTCTGCACCCGGCCGTGAACTCAATGAACGCAAGGGTGACCGGGGTCACAGGGTGGGCGATGGTCTCCCGGAACGCAATCACCACCAGGAGGCATCGTGGCCGCCAGGCGCGACAAGACCCACTATCTCTACATCGCGGTGATCGCCGCGGTGCTGCTCGGCATCGCCGTGGGCTTCGCCGCCCCCGGCGTGGCCGTCGAGCTGAAGCCGCTGGGCACCGGCTTCGTCAACCTCATCAAGATGATGATCTCGCCCGTGATCTTCTGCACGATCGTGCTGGGCATCGGCTCGGTGCGCAAGGCCGCGAAGGTGGGCGCGGTCGGCGGTCTGGCCCTCGGCTACTTCATGGTCATGTCCACGGTGGCGCTGGCCATCGGCCTGCTGGTGGGGAACCTGCTGGAGCCGGGCAGCGGACTGCACCTGACCGAGGCGGCGCGCAGCGCCGGCGAGGCGCAGGCGAAGGCGGGCGGGGCGGAGAGCACCCAGGAGTTCCTGCTGGGGATCATCCCGACCACGATGGTGTCCGCCTTCACCGGGGGCGAGGTGCTCCAGACGCTGCTCGTGGCGCTGCTCTGCGGTTTCGCCCTCCAGGCCATGGGGCGCTCGGGTGAGCCGGTGCTGCGCGGCATCGGGTACATCCAGAAGCTGGTCTTCCGGGTGCTGGCGATGATCATGTGGGCGGCCCCGGTGGGTGCCTTCGGGGCCATCGCGGCGGTGGTCGGCGCCACCGGCGTCGACGCGCTGAAGTCCCTGGCCGTGATCATGATCGGCTTCTACACGACCTGCCTGCTGTTCGTGTTCGTGGTGCTGGGCACGCTGCTGCGGGTGTGTACGGGGATCAACGTGTTCTCCCTGCTGCGCTATCTGGGTCGGGAGTTCCTGCTGATCCTGTCGACGTCCTCGTCCGAGTCGGCGCTGCCGCGGCTGATCGCGAAGATGGAGCACGTCGGGGTCTCGCGACCGGTGGTCGGCATCACGGTGCCGACGGGCTACTCCTTCAATCTGGACGGGACCGCGATCTATCTGACGATGTCCTCGCTGTTCGTCGCGGAGGCGATGGGCAAGCCCCTCGCGCTGGGCGAGCAGATCTCGCTGCTGCTGTTCATGATCATCGCCTCGAAGGGTGCGGCCGGGGTGACCGGCGCGGGTCTGGCCACCCTGGCCGGCGGCCTCCAGTCCCACCGGCCGGAGCTGGTGGACGGGGTCGGACTGATCGTGGGCATCGACCGGTTCATGAGCGAGGCGCGGGCGCTCACCAACTTCGCGGGCAACGCCGTCGCGACGGTGCTGATCGGGACGTGGACCAAGGAGTTCGACCGCGAGCGCGCGACCGAAGTCCTCGCGGGTCGCCTCCCCTTCGACGAGACCACGCTGGTCGACGACGTGCACGCGACGGATCCCGCCGGGGAACCGGCCGCCGTGCCCGTCCAGTCGGCCGGCGACAAGGACGGCGTCCCGGTCTGACCGGAACGCCCGTGAGGGGGTGGGCCCGGCGCGACGCCGCCCCTCCCCCGGGGCCGGCCGGGCGGGGCTCGCCCCCACGGTGCCCGGCCCGGCCGGCCCGCACTCCCGGCCGGACCCGCTGGTGTGCAGGGGCGAACCCGTCGCCCCGTTGACCGGATCCGCCCCCGGCCTCCGGCCCCGCCCGCGCACCGCCGCAGGCGGGCCGGAGGCCGGTGCGTCGAAGGCCCGGCCCGCGCGCCGAGCAGGGCGAGATCCGGCCGCTCGCGACGGAGTTCGCGGTTCGCTCCCGCATCGGGCGGCGAAAACCGGTACGGTACGGCGATTTTCAGCCACAAGATCATCAACTTGCCTGCGGTAAAAGGTACTTCCCTACCGGGCCAGGCGTCTGACATCTTGCGTCCACCACTCGTTTCGTACGACCCGATGGGTGCCACACGCACCACCGGGTCATCGGAGGACGCATTGATACCCCACATATCCAGCCGACCTCGACGTGCCTTGGTGCTGGCGGCCGCCCTCGGCGCCGCTCTCACCTTCGGGGCCCCCGCCGCGCTCGCCGGCACCGCCCCCGTCTCTCCGTCCGCCCCGGCCGCCAAGGCCGTGGCCCCGGCGGCGGCGCCGACTTCCCAGAGTGCGACCTGGGTTGCCGGCACCCGCGCCTACCTCGTGATCACCGCTCCCGGTGACACCTCGGCGGTCCGGTCGGCCGTCGCCTCCAACGGCGGCACGGTCTTCCAGTCCCACGACGCCATCGGCGTGATCGTCGCCCACTCCGCGTCCGGCTCCTTCGCCTCGACGATGCGCGGCGTGAGCGGAGTCCAGCAGGTCGGCGCCACCCGCACGTCCGACGTGCCGGCCGACGCCTACAACCCGGCGCTGCCCGCCAACCCCGCGCAGTCCACGACCCCGGCGGGCGAGCCGGTCCGTGCGGACATGACGCAGATCAAGGCCGACCAGGCCTGGGCCGTCACCACCGGCTCCGCCTCGGTCAAGGTCGGCATCCTGGACACCGGTGTGGACGACCAGCACCAGGACCTGGCGCCGAACTTCAACGCGGCGGACTCCGCCTCCTGCGCCTACGGCAAGCCGGACACCCGTACCGGGGCCTGGCGCGACGTCGGCACCCACGGCACGCACGTGGCGGGCACCGTCGCGGCGGCGAAGAACGGCAAGGGTGTCATCGGTGTGGCCCCGGGCGTGAAGATCTCCTCGGTGCGCATCGCCGAGCCCGGTTCCTCGCTGTTCTTCGCCGAGAACACCGTCTGCGGGTTCATGTGGGCCGGTGACCACGGCTTCAAGGTCACCAACAACAGCTACTACACGGACCCCTGGCAGTTCAACTGCCCGGACAACGCCGACCAGGCCGCGATCATCGAGGGCGTCAAGCGCGCCCAGGAGTACGCGGAGGGCAAGGGTTCGCTCCAGGTCGCGGCCGCGGGCAACTCCAACATCGACCTGGCCAACAAGAAGACCGACACCGAGAGCCCGAACGACTCGACGCCGGTCACCCGCACCATCACCAACGCCTGCCTGGACATCCCGACCGAACTCCCGGGCGTGGTCACGGTCTCGGCGATGGGCACCACCGCGAAGGCCTCGTACTCCAACTACGGTCTGAACGTCATCGACGTCGCGGCCCCGGGCGGCGACGCCACCGGCATCTACAGCACCCAGCCGGGCGGCAAGTACGGCACCATGAGCGGCACCTCGATGGCCTCCCCGCACGTCGCGGGCGTGGCCGCGCTCCTCGCGAGCGCCAACCCGGGCATCACCCCGGCGCAGATCCGCGACAAGCTGGCCACCCAGGCCAACGACGTCGCCTGCCCCTCGGACAGCCGCTGCACCGGCACCACCGCCAAGAACGGTTTCTTCGGCGAGGGTCAGGTCGACGCGCTGAAGGCGGTCGGCGGCTCCACTCCGCCCGCCGGCAAGTACTTCGAGAACCAGGCCGACTTCACGATCGCCGACAACGCGACCGTCGAGAGCCCGATCACCGTCAGCGGGGTCACGGGCAACGCCCCGGCCACCCTCAAGGTGGGCGTGGACGTCAAGCACACCTACATCGGTGACCTCAAGGTCGACCTGATCGCCCCGGACGGCACGGTCTACACCGTCCACAACCGGGCCGGCGGCAGCGCCGACAACATCGCGCAGACCTACACCGTCAACGCCTCCTCCGAGGTCGCGAACGGCACCTGGAAGCTGCGCGTGAACGACAACGCCGGGGGCGACACCGGCAAGATCGACGCCTGGAACCTGACCTTCTAGTCGGAATCCGGGTGACCGACGCCGGTCACCCACGACGGGCGAGTTGTCGCCGGGGCCATCGGGGAGCGGTACGTCTACTCCCCGGTGGCCCCGGTGCGTTTCGGGCCGCGCGAGCGCAGCACGCAGTCCCCGCAGAGGCCGCCGCCGGGCACCTTGTAGTAGAGGCAGCAACTGCGGCGCAGGAAGGCCGGCCCGAGCCCCTCCTCGTACACGAAGGTGCCCGTGCCGCCGAGCGCCCCGTCATCGGACAGCAGCTCGTCGACCAGGGCCACGGCCGGGCCGCCGGGCACCCGGTCGAGCAGCACCCTCAGCGCCCCGACCAGCCCGGAGGCGGTGTTGCCGCGCAACACCTTGGCGGACACCCCGAACCGGGCGCGCAGCGGGGCGTCCAGTGCCGCCAGGTTCCCGAGCACGGTGTCGCCGAGCGCCTCGGCGGGCCGGGCGCCCTCCCCGGGGTCGGGCAGCCACAGTTCCAGCGAGCCGGCCTCGGGCAGCCGCCACCAGACCCGGTCGGGGGCCAGGTCCGGCACCCGACCGGCCAGAGCGGCGCAGCCGAGGCCGAGCGACCAGAGTCGGGAGGCGATCCCGAACTGCGCGGTGGAGGCCGCCACTCGGCCGGGCCCGCTGCGGACGCGTCGCCCCACCTCGGCCACGTACGGGTCGAGGTGGTCCGTGTACAACGCGTCGAGCGGGCGGAAACCGGGGCCGGGCGGCTCCTTCCCGTACGGCACGGTGAAGAAGGGGCCGACGGAGGCCAGCCGCCGCAGTACGTCGTCCATGCCCCGATGATCTCAGGCGTCGGTGCCCGCGCGCGAAGGGCCTCAGGAGGGCTCCGAGCCCTCCGTGATCTCCACGTAGTGCGGGTTGTACATGACGCCGAGCACATTGCCGAAGGGGTCGATCACCGAGGCGGTCGCGAAGCCGGCCTCGCCCCACTCCGTGATCGGCTGGTACTCCTTGGCCCCCAGCTCCAGGAGCCTGCGGCGGGTCGCCGGCAGATCGTCCACGTGCCAGTACGCGACGACCCCGGAGGGGGTCCCGATGACGGCGCCGGGCGGGGCGTACCGGGCATCGATGATCCCCAGTTCGTCCTGCCGGTCGCCGATCCGGAACTCCACGTAGCCGGGGCGCTCGAAGTACGGCTCGATCCCCAGCAGCTCGGTGTACCAGCGCTTCGCGGCGTCCAGGTCGTGCGCCCAGAAACTGAGTGTGGCGAGACCTCGCAGCATGGGGTCCTCCCGATCTCCGACAGCGGTTCCCCCCTGACGTTACGACGGCCCGCGCGGGCCCGCTCCCCTTCTCCCGGACGCGTTCGCCCGGTGACCACTCACCTCGCCGAGGCGCGCGTCCGGGGGGAGCGCGGGGCCTGATCGGGCTCGCCCGCGACCCGGGTGGCGCAACGGGTCACCGCCGCGATGCACCCGCCCGGGGACGTTCCGCCGACGACCGCCTGTTCGATGCTCTGAGGTGTCGGGGCGCGCGGCGTGATCGTCTGTGGGACAGGCTGTGTGAACCTTCCCCGAGTGCGCCGAACTCCCCCGTTGTCTTCGCAGGTCAGAGACCCTGTAGGGCCATCGGATCGGGGCCGGTCCGGCCGGCTGTGCGGTCCGTGTCGGGCGGTGGAACGGTTGTCCGTGGATCAGGATTGCGGGCTCCGCGGGCCGGGGACGGAAGTGATCGAAAAACATGGCCGCGGCGTTGCCATTCAGGGGGTTCATGAGAGGACTTCGAGGGGCTACATTGAGCCACTCGCGTTCACCTGACAGCCCGTTGCCTTTCACTCGCGTTTTGCGCGGGGGGTGACGTCAGGAGCGCAGACTGTGCAACCACCCCACCGCCCAGAAGGACCGAAGGCTCCGTGCCCGTACCCGTACTCCTCGCCGGCCGCAGCGTGCGGCTTGAGCCCCTCGCCCCCCACCACACCGAGGCCTTGGCCATGGCCGGGGCCGAGGATCGTACGACTTACGCCTTCACTCCCGTACCGCACGGGTTGCAGGCGTCCCACGAGTACATCGACCGTGCCCTCGCCGATCAGGCGGCGGGTCGATCCCTCCCGTTCGCCGTGGTCAGAGCCACGGACGGGCGGGTCGTCGGGTCGACCCGGTTCCTGGAACTCGACTACTGGCAGGGGCCGCTCGTGTGGCCCGCGGTGCCCGGGGTCCCGTTCGGCGACCCGGCGACCGCGATCCCCGACGCCGCGGAGATCGGCAACACCTGGCTGTCGCCGGGCGCCCAGGGCACCGGCATCAACACCGAGGCCAAGCTGCTCATGCTCCGCCACGCCTTCGAGACCTGGGGCGTGCGCCGTGTCTCCCTGCGCGCGGACGCCCGCAACGGCCGCTCGCGAGCCGCGATGGAACGCCTCGGATTCACCTCGGAGGGGGTCCGACGGGCCCACTCACGGGGGCTCGACGGCGCGGTGCGCAGTACGGCCTTCTACTCGATCCTCGACGAGGAGTGGCCGGCCGTGCGGTCGATCATCGAGCTGAAGGTCTCGGGCGCGGCGCCTCGCAAGCGACGCCGCAAGACGCTGATCCCGGCGTAGCGCTCCCGCGTTCGCTTCCGGCCCGGTCCGCCCGGTCCCCTCCGCCTCGCCCGGCCCCTCGTTCCCGGTCTTCCTCGGCCTTCAGCCGAGGAAGGCCGGGGCGAGGGCCGAGGCCATGAGGCGGACCGGGGCCCCGGTGCCGTCGGCCGGCACGGTGTACAGGTCGGCTCCGAAGTCCCCGGGCAGGGAGTAGACGACGGTTCGCCCGTCGCGCCACACCACCTGGTCGTCCACGCTGCGGTCCTCGGCGAGCGGGGTCTCCCGCATCGACGCGAGATCCAGGGCGTACAGCCGCCAGGGCGCGTCGGCCGACAGGCCGGGCACCCGCTTCTTGAACACGAGCCGGGTCCCGTCGGGCGACAGGGACGGGCACTCGACGTTCTCCCGGAGCGTGGTCACGGTCCGCTCGGCCACGTCCCCGCGGACCAGGTGGGTCCGTCCGCCCGTCGCGAGCGTCGCGTAGAAGGTCCGTTCGTCGGCGGCGAAGGTGACGCCCCAGAAATTGACGTCGGCGTTCCGGTAGGCCTTCCCGTCCTTGCGGATGGCGAAGTCCTCCAGCGAGGCGTCGAACCTGCCGGTGCGCAGGTCGAGCAGCGAGGTTCGGGTGGAGAAGTTCGTACCGGCGTACGAGTCACCGCCGACGAAGACCGTCCAGGCGGCGAACCGGCCGCCGGGCGAGACCCGGGCCCGGGTGGGGATGCCCGCCAGCGGGCGGGCGGACACCTCGTGGAGTCGGGCGTCGAGGACCACGGCCCGGTAGGTGTCCTGGACCCCGCCCTTGACGGCCTGGAGGCAGATTCCGGTGCCCGCCGCGGAGTGGAAGCGCAGGCAGCTCACGCCGGAGGCGGTGCGGGGGCCGTCGGGCGCGCCGGCGGCGGCGGTGGCGAGCTCGTCGCGGTGCGGGCCCCAGGACATGTTCCGAAAGACGATCCGCGCCCCGGCCCGGCCCCGGTCGAGCGTGACCTCTCCCCGCTCGACCGGGGGGCCGCCCGCCTGCGTCCGGTTCTTCTCCTCGGCGCGCGAGGAGGCCCGTACGACGGCGAGCGCGCCCACGGCGGCGAGGAGCACGACGGCGGAGACGAGGATCAGGATCCGGCGCTGGAGGGTCATGGGGGCCTTTCGGGTGGGGGATCAGCTGTTCGCCGGCCGCGGTCGGACGCAGCCGGCGACGACTGCGGCCAGCAGGGCGGCCGCGACGAGGAGCGCCGGGCGGGCGCCCCAGACGGTCCAGGCCGCGCCGAAGCCGAGTGAGGCGGCGAACCGGGCGAGGGCCTGTCCGGTCTGGACGAGGGCGAGTCCGCCGCCGCGGTGTTCCTCGGGGACCGCGTCGGCGGCGGCCGCCATCAGCACTCCGTCGGTCGCGGCGTAGAAGCCGCCGTGCAGCAGGAGCACCGCGTAGGGCAGGGCGGGGTGTCCGCCGCCGGTCAGCAGGAGCCCGTACACGGCGAGGAGCGCGAGGTGACCGCCGAGGAAGACGCGCCGGCGGCCGATGCGGTCGGCGAGCCGGCCGAGCGGCAGCGCCAGCAGGAAGAAGGCGGCGGCGGTGCCGAGCGGCAGCAGCGCGAACCAGCGGTCCGCGAGGCCGGTGGCCCGCTGGAGCAGCAGGAACACGAAGGCGTCACTGACCGTGCACAGTCCGAGGAGCAGGGCGCAGAGGCCGATGCGGCGCAGGTCGCGGCGGCGCAGCAGTCCGAGGGCGGCGCGCAGCGAGACGGGTTCGGCGGCCGGGGTCGGGACGGTGCGCCGGCCGGGTACGAAGAGCACCAGGACGAGCACGCCGAGCGCGGCCACGCAGGCGCTGACGGTGAACACGGCGTCGTAGCCCTCGGCGGCGCCGCGCAGGACGAGGAAGGCGAGGATCGGTCCGATCAACGCGCCGGCGGTGTCCATGGCCCGGTGGACGCCGAAGGCCCGGCCGCGTTCCCCGGGCGCCGCGGAGAGGGAGATCAACGCGTCGCGCGGGGCGGTGCGCAGCCCCTTGCCGGTGCGGTCGAGCGCGAGCACGGCCCCGATGGCGGGCAGGGTGTGCGCGAGCAGCAGCAGCGGTTTGCAGAGGGCGGAGAGTCCGTAGCCGAGTCCGGCGAGGAGCTTGTGGCGGCCGAAGCGGTCGCCGAGGTGGCCCCCGGCGAGCCGGACCAGGGCACTGACGCCGTTGTAGAGGCCGTCGAGCAGTCCGAAGCCGAGCGGGGAGAGGCCGAGTCCGGCGACGAGGTAGAGCGGCAGGACGGCCGTGACCATCTCGGAGGAGACGTCGGTGATCAGGCTGACCGTGCCGAGGGCGAGCACCGTGGGGGCGAGCGCGGCGCGCCGCCCCGGGCGGGTGCCCGGGGCGACGGCCGGCGACTCGGGGGGCACGGCGGGCGCGGGGGTTCCGCGACTGTCCGCGACGTACATGGTCAGGAGGCCCAGATCCCGGTGATGTCCTGGGCGCCGGCGGCGTTCCCGGCGTGGGTGGTCAGCCCGGCCAGGCCCTCCAGGGTGCGCAGCACGTCGTAGTGGTTGTAGGTGGTGGCGGAGGTGCTGCCGGGGGTGACGGGTTGGCCGTAGAGCACGGTCGGGATCTTGTTTCCGGCGAGCCTGTTGTCCTCGTCGAAGGTGACGACGAGGAGGCTGTTGTGGGTCTTGGCCCAGTCCGCGTAGGGCTTGAGCTTGTTCTTGAGCCAGGTGTCGCCGGTGCCGACGGAGCAGTCGTGCATGTCGTTGCAGAGGTTCGGGACGACGAAGGACACCTTGGGCAGGGTGGTGAAGTCCGTCGGGAACCGGGTCATGGTCTTGGCGGTGGTGGTCGGCACGTTGGAGAACGCGAACCAGGGGTTGTGCTTGCGGGCGTAGTCGCCGCTGCTGCACGTGGTGGAGCCCTGGGCGGGGAGGGTCTCGTTGTAGCTGGCCCAGCTCTTGCCGGCGGCGATCAGTTCGGAGGCCAGGTTGGGTGCGGAGCTGAAGCCGGGGGTGTAGCAGCTGTCGCCGGTGACTCCCTGGTTCGAGCCCGAGAAGAGCTGGAGGTAGTTCGGTTGGCTGGGGTGGGTGATGCCGTAGGACTGGGTGAGGTTGGCGCCTCCTGTCTTCAGCGAGTTGATGTAGGGGGCGCTGGAGCTGCCGATGACCTGGTTGTAGGCGTGGTTCTCGAAGACCACGACGACGACGTGGTCGGGGGCGGGCAGGGCGGCCGCGTGCGCGGGTTGGGCGGCTGCGATGCCCGCCCATGCGGCGGCGACCGCGACGGTCGCGCCGAAGGCGGAGGCCAGGGCGGTCTTGCGGCGAGGATGTGAAAGGGACATGCCAAACACGGGACATACCTCCGGGCATGGGGGGGCTGGCGGCGGCGCGGACGCACCATACCCAGCGGCATGTGCATGGGCCAGGGATGGCCGGCGAACGGAACGGG
Source organism: Streptomyces sp. NBC_00513 (assembly GCF_041431415.1). Taxonomy (GTDB): domain Bacteria; phylum Actinomycetota; class Actinomycetes; order Streptomycetales; family Streptomycetaceae; genus Streptomyces. The sequence continues at coordinate 6,820,847 of NZ_CP107845.1, read as the reverse complement.
AACTCCGCGCACCTTCCTGGAGACGGGCAATGCACGTCTCTACGGAGTGTCAAGAGAAGTTAAAATGCGGAACCTCGGAGCCATTTCGTTCATCATTCGAACGGAAGCAGTCAAACTTGCCCCGACGGGGCAGCAGCAGCCGGAGAGCCACCGCACATGTCGTACGCACCCGACGGGCCGCAGTACCAGCCGCCGTATCGGCCGGAAGGGCAGCCGCCGCAGCAGCCCCGGCCGTCCCGCGGCCAGCAGCAGGGCGGCGGTCCCGGCCGGCAGCCGCAGTACGGGCAGCCGTACGGGCAGCCGCAGTACGACGCGCAGGGCCGGCCTCAGGGCGGGCAGGGCGGCGCCTACGGCGGCCAGGGTGGCCCGTACGGCTCGCAGGGTGGTCCCTACGGTGACCAGGGCGGCGCCCCGCACAACGGTCAGTACGGCGCCCAGCAGCCTCCCTACGGCGGACCCGATCCGCAGTACGGGCAGCAGTACGGGCAGCAGTACGACGAACCCCCGTACGACGAGCCGCCCCGGCGCAAGTCCAAGGTCAAGCGTTGGCTGATAGCGGGGACCACCGTCCTCGCGCTCGCGGGCGTCGCGGCGCTCGTGATGAGCCACTTCGACATACCGCCCTTCAGCGACAAGGGCAAGGACGTCTCCTTCGGAGGCACTCCCGACGGCAAGAACGAGGAAGCCGCCAAGCCGCCAGCGACCTCGAAGATGTCCATGCCCACGGGCCCGAAGGCGCAGTTCAAGAACTCCATGACGCTGGCCGACGGCACGCACGTGGCCGTCACCACGCTGGACGGCAAGAAGTCCGGTTTCAAGGGCAAGGTGTGGGTCTGGGCTCCGAAGGAGTACAACGACCCCAAGTTCGCCAAGAGCGGCTTCCCCGTCATGATCGCCCTGCCCGGCGGCGCCGGCTACCCGACCAACTACTGGATGGGCACCGACCTCGGCCTCCAGAACAGCGTCAGCAAGTGGTACAGCGAGGGGAAGAGCAAGCCCTTCATCCTCGCCATGCCCGTGCTGAACCCGGGCCCCGACGACAAGGGCATCTACTGGGACGGGTCGGACATCCCCGCCCAGCCCAAGATGGGCACCTGGCTCACCGATGACGTCCCGGACCTGATGCGGCAGAACTTCCGCACCGTCAAGTCGAGGGACGGCTGGGCCTACATGGGTTCCTCCACCGGCGGCTTCGCCAGCCTCAAGGCCGTGCTCAAGTACCCGGAGAAGTTCAAGGCCGCGATCTGCTCCGGCCCGGACATCGTTCCCGACTCCTCGCTGTGGAGGGGCCACGAGAAGGAGAAGGCGGAGAACAACCCGGAGCTGCTCGCCAAGCAGCTCATCGACAAGAAGGGCCCGGACGTCTACCTGGCGTTCCAGGTCGGCGACAACGAGAACAACAAGAAGACCCTGCCGGACGTGAAGAAGTTCATCGCCACCTACGGCAAGGGGCCCATCCACACCAGCCTGAGGGTCATCCCCAACGGTCAGCACAACGCCAAGACGTACGTCCCGAACATGGGCGAGGGACCGATCCAGTTCATCAGCAAGGTGATGGAGGGACCGGTCGAGTAACGACGGGACCTACGGAGCGACGCCCACGGCCCGCTCCGACGCCCGCTCCTCGTGCTCCGGCCCGCCGAACACCTTCGGCGGGCCGTCGCCGTCCCACGGCTCCCAGCCCGGATCGCCCGTGACGGCGAAGCGGACCCAGGCCGCGTGCATCTCGTCCGCGAGGGCCTGGGGCGCGTCGGGCCCGGCCAGCCAGGAGGACTCCGGCTTGTGGAGGGTGTCGAACACGAAGCCCAGCTCCAGGGCGTGGCAGGCACCGAGCCCGGGGACGCCGCTGGGCCACCGGAACTCGTAGAGGTGGCTCGGGGCCTTCCGACGGGATCCGGCGAGGCGCCGCAGCGGGTCCCGCAGGAGCCGGTCCGTGAGCAGGTGCCCGGCGAGGTCGGCGGGGCCGGCGTCGGGGCGTTCCGCGCGCAGGGCCCGTACCGCGTCCCGACCCTTGCCGGCGCGGACGCGCGCCAGCTCCACGGCGAGCGGACCCATCCGGTCCAGGGCCCGCATGGCCCCGGTGGGCGCCAGCCAGAGCCGGTGCTCCTCGGCGGTCCAGCCCAGCAGCAGCGGCACGTCGGGGGCGACGGCGGCGAGGGGGTCCTCGGGGAGCGTGTCCGGGTCGGCGACCAGCCCGAAGGCGGGACCGCCGGTGACCGGGCTCGACCTGCGCGACACCGCCTCCTGGGCGGCGAGCAGATCGGGCAGGGCGACGTCGGCGAAGGCCCGCGCGGTGGCGGGCACCTTGAGCAGCGAGGCCATCCTGCGGACCATCGGGCGGACCCGGTCCCGGGGCATCACCTCGGGTGCGCCGCTCTGCAGGACGGCCCGGGCGAACAGCCCCGCCGCGCGGGGCGCGGCGAGCAGGGCTCCGACGCTGATCGCCCCGGCGGACTCGCCGAACACCGTGACCCGGTCGGGGTCCCCGCCGAAGGCCGAGATGTTGTCCCGGACCCAGGTCAGGGCGGCGATCTGGTCGAGCAGGCCGCGGTTGGCGGGGGCGTCGGGGAAGAGCCCGTACCCGAGGACACCGAGCCGGTAGTTGACCGAGACCAGCACGACGCCGTCCCGGGCGAAGGCAGCGCCGTCGTAGACGGGTACCGCGGTGGATCCCCGGGTGAGGGCGCCGCCGTGGATCCACACCATGACCGGCAGCCGGGCCCCGGCCGCCGGCTCGGGGGTCCACACGTTGAGGTTCAGGCAGTCGTCGCCGGGGATGTCCGGGTCGGGCAGCAGGGCCGCGAAGCGTCCCGGGTAGGGGACCTTCGGCGCGGTGGGTCCGAACGCGCCCGCGTCACGGACGCCGGCCCGGCCGGCCGGGGGCGCGGGCGCCGCGAAGCGCAGGGCTCCCACCGGCGGCGCGGCGTACGGGATGCCCCGGAAGACGGCGCTCCCGTCGCTCTCCACGCGGCCTTCGAGCACACCGCCGCCGATCGTGACCCGGGGTCGGGCACCGCCCGCTGAGCTCATCGTGTCCTCCTGGGGTGACGTGCGCCGGCCACCGGACTCCGTCCTCCGGGGCACGGTCGCACAGCCTCGCGACGAGAGACAAGGCGTGACCCGGCCGGCACGGCCCGGCTCCTCCGGCCGGCCGAACGACTGCGCGCGCGGGGAGTGCGCGGGCGGACGCGCGGGCGTGCGGACCGGTGCGGGATCGGGTCGGTTCGCCCCGTCCGTGAGGGACCACACGGGTGCGTCCGTGCGATGTTCGGCCACCGGGTGGGTGCCACGCCCGTGACCCCGCGGCCCTCTCCGCGTTGTACGCCATGTCAAAGGCCACGGATTGCGTGGCACCCCCATTTCCCACGAGGAGATCTTGATGTCGCGTATCGCGAAGGCATTCGCCATCACCGCTGTCGCTGGTAGCAGCATCGCTGCCGGTGCGGGTCTGGCAGTCGCCGATGCCGGAGCGCACGGTGCGGCTGTCGGCTCCCCCGGTGTCCTGTCGGGCAACCTGGTCCAGGTCCCGGTGCACGTCCCCGTCAACGTCTGCGGCAACACGATCAACGTGATCGGTCTGCTGAACCCGGCGTTCGGCAACACCTGCATCAACCAGTCGGGTGGCGGCGCCCAGCACCACACCGCGGGCTACGGCGGCTGATCGCCTGCCCTGACGGCCGAGTGACGAAGGGCCCCCGCCGTGTGGCGGGGGCCCTTCCCCGTGGGGCCGGGCGGTCATTCGTAGCGGTACAGGCCCTGGTGGCCGAGCATCTCGCGCGGGGTGACGTCCCACGGGGGCATCGGCTCGTCGAGGGCGATCACCCGGCCGCGTTGGAGGTCGCCCAGGGCGAGCGGGGCGGCGGGCAGGTAGCCGGAGTTCGGGTGCCGCTGCTGCCAGCGGTCCCAGATGAGGTCCACGAAGGCGTGGTGGAGCCAGAACGCCGGGTCGTTGGGGGCCGTGCCGCCGGTCATGTGGCCGCCGATCCACTGGTGGACCTTGTTGTGGTTGCGCCAGCGTTCGCTCTTCGGGGCGGCCCAGCCCTCCAGCTTGTTGCGGAAGCCGCCCGCGCTCGCCGTGGAGTCCCAGGGCGAGGTGTCGTAGGTGGGGTCGTCGATCGCCCAGCGGAGTTCGGCGGGGGTGGGCAGGGCGATCGGGTTCTGCGGGCGCCCGAGGTTGCGGGTGAGGTAGGCGGCCTCGGTGATGCCGACGGTGACCGTCCAGTTCCCCTTGGCGTGGGCGAAGGGGCCGGTCGTCACCCGCCGGTCGCCCTCACGCCCGGTACCGCCGAGGAAGTCGTCGGCCCAGAGGGAGGACACGGGGCTGGTGTCGGTGGTCCAGTCCCAGTACGGAACGGACACGCCCGGGTCGACGGCCCTCAACTGCCGCTCGAATTCGAGGAGGTAGCGGCGGTGCCAGGGGAAGAACGACGGGGACATGTGGCCGACGCGGAGCTTTCGATCGCGGTCGGGCACGAAGTACTTCTCGTGGGTCCGCACGAACTGGTCGTAGGTGCCGTTGCGCTTGAGTTCCAGCACGGCCGCCGTGAACCGCTTCTTCTGGGCGCTGGTCAGGTTCTTCTGGTTCTGCCGGGTGTACAACGCGGGGCTCCTGCCGTCAGCCGTGGTGGGGGGCGGCCATCGCCAGCTGGTTGGTGCCGAGTTCGTCGACGGCCGCGCGGGCCAGTTCCATGGGGGTCCCGTACGACTGGAAGTGGTTGACGCCGCTCAGGTAGCTGCCGTCCGCGCGGCGCATGACGTGGAGCGGGCGCCCGTCGATGCGGACGCCGGCGAGGTCCACGGCGATGTGCCGGCCCCGGTAGGTCTCCTCGGCGAGCGGGGCCGGGGTCACCGTCTGACGGGGACGCCGGGCACGCAGGACGGGGGCCAGGGCCGCGGCGGTGCCGGCGAGCACGGCCGCGGTGAAGGCCGAACGCAGGAGCGCGCGCCGGGTGAGTGGTGCGGGCGGTACGGCGTACATACGGTCTCCCTCGCTCGGTGGTCCCGCGGCTACGGGGACTAACGCGGCCCGAGGGGCGAGGTCACCCCGGATCCCCCGGCGACGACCGCGACGAGCGGAACGGCGAGCTCGTCGCGGTACACGGCCGGGTCGGCGGGGGTGGGCGGGGAGACGGCTCCGATCATGCCGGGAGGACGGGGATCACGTCACGGGGTCGGGCCGGCGACCGCCGTCCCGGGGCGGGTGCCGGGAGCCGGGAGTTCCGCGAACTCCGCGACCAGGCCGCGGTGGTGGCCCGCCGTACCCAGGGCCAGGGAGTCCGCCTTGGCCCGCTTGAGGTAGAGGTGCGCGGGATGCTCCCAGGTCATGCCGATGCCGCCGTGCAGTTGCACGCACTCCTCGGCCGCCCGGACGGCGACGCCCGAGCAGTACGCCTGGGCGACGGCCACGGTGAGCGGTGCGTCCGGGGCGCCCGTGGCGAGGGCGTCGGCGGCGGCGCGGGCCGCGGCGCGGGCGGAGGCCACGTCGAGCCAGAGGCGGGCGAGGCGGTGTTTGAGGGCCTGGAAGGATCCGATGGGACGGTTGAACTGGTGTCGGCCGCGGACATGGGCGACGGTCTCCGTCAGGCACCATTCCGCGAGGCCGAGTTGCTCGGAGGCCAGCAGTCCGGCGCCGGTGAGCAGGGCGCCCGCGACGGCGGCGCGTGCGGTGGCGGCGTCGGCCAGGCGGGTGCCGGCGGCCCCGTCGAGGGTGACGCGGGCCAGTGGGCGGGTCAGGTCGAGCGGGACCAGCGGGGTCAGCGTGACCTCGGAGGCGGGGACGGCGTACAGCCCGGTGTCGGCGAGGACGAGCAGCACGTCGGCGGCGGCCGCGTCGGCGACGGAGGTGACGGAGCCGGTCAGGGTGCCCGCTCCGACGTCACGCACGCCGGTGGGCAGGGGCGCCCCGGGGGCCAGGGTCAGCGGCACGGCGGGGACGCAGAGCCGCCCACCGGAGGCCACCTGCCGCAGCAGGTCGGACACCTCGGCCGAGGAGGGGTCGCAGCCGAGCAGGATCTCCGCGGCGAGGACCCCGGCGGTCAGATAGGGGACGGGGGCGACGGCCCGGCCGAGTTCCTCCAGGACCACGGCCGCCTCGCGGTGGCTCGCGCCCTGACCGCCGAGCTTCTCCGGTACCAGCAGTCCGGCCGCGCCGATCCCGGCGGCGAGGGTCTGCCAGGTCCGCGGGTCGTGGGGCTGGTCCGTCTCGACGCGCGCGAGGATGCTCGCGGGGGCGCAGCGGTCGGCGAGCAGGGAGCGTACGGCGGACCTCAGCTCTTCCTCGGTCTCGGAGTAGAGCAGGTCGAAGGGGGCGCGCGGGCTGGTCATCGGGCCAGGTCCTTCCAGGCGAGTTCCTTGTCGTCGCGCGGTTCGGCGGGCAGGCCGAGGACGCGTTCGGCGACGATGTTGAGGAGGATTTCGCTGGTGCCGCCCTCGATGCTGTTGCCCTTGGCGCGCAGGTAGCGGTATCCGGCGTCGCGGCCGGTGAAGTCGACGATCTCGGGCCGGCGCATGGTCCAGTCCTCGTACAACAGGCCTTCCTCGCCGAGGAGTTCCACTTCCAGGGCGCTGATCTCCTGGTTGAGGCGGGCGAAGGTGAGCTTCATGCCGCTGCCCTCGGGGCCGGGTTGGCCGGCGACGAGTTGTTGGCGCAGTCGCTCGCCGGTGAGGCGGGCGACCTCGGCCTCGACCCACAGTTCCAGGAGCCTTTGGTGGAGGTCGTGGGTGCGCAGGTCGGGGCGTTCGCGCCAGGTGGCGGCGACCGGGGCGATCATGCCGCCCTCGCGCGGGATCCGCATGCCGCCGATGGAGACGCGTTCGTTCATGAGGGTGGTGCGGGCGACGGCCCACCCCTGGCCGACGGCCCCGAGGCGGTGGCCGTCGGGGATGCGGACGCCGGTCAGGAACACCTCGTTGAACTCGGCCTCGCCGGTGATCTGGCGCAGGGGCCGGACCTCGACGCCGGGGGCGTGCATGTCGCAGAGGAAGTAGGTGATGCCCTGGTGCTTGGGCAGGTCGGGGTCGGTGCGGGCGATCAGGATGGCCCAACGGGCGGTGTGGGCGCTGGAGGTCCACACCTTCTGGCCGTCGACCACCCATTCGCCGGCGGCCTCGTCGAGGACCGCCCGGGTCCCGAGCGCGGCGAGGTCGGAGCCGGCGCCGGGTTCGCTGAAGAGCTGGCACCAGACCTCCTCACCCACCCACAGGGGGCGCAGGAAGCGGCGTTTCTGCTCCTCGGTGCCGTACGCGAGGATCGTGGGGGCGGCCATGCCGAGGCCGATGCCGATCCGGCGCGGGTCGTTGTCGGGGGCTCCGGCGGCTTCGAGTTCGCTGTCGACGAGCACTTGGAGGGAGCGGGGAGCTCCGAGGCCGCCGAGGCCTTCGGGGTAGTGGACCCAGGCCAGCCCGGCGTCGAAGCGGGCGCGCAGGAAGTCGCCCCGGGGGGTGTCGGCGGGCGGATGCGCGGCGAGCAGCTCGGCCACGCGTACGCGCAGTTCGTCGGCGGTGGTCATCGGGAGGTGCCTCCGTCCAGGGCGGGCAGCACGACGATGCGGCCGGTGGTGGCGCCGTCGGCGAGGCGCTGCACGGCGTCGGCGGCGTCGGCGAGTGGGACGCGTTCGCTGACGAGCGGGGCGATGGCGCCCTCGGCGGCCAGTCGGGTGAGTTCGGTGTGGCAGGCGAGGATGGAGGCGGGTTCCTTGATGGCGTAGAGCCCCCAGTGCAGGCCGAGGACCGCGTAGTTCTTCACCAGGGCGTGGTTGAGGGCGGGGGTGGGGATCGTTCCGCTCGCGAAGCCGACGACGACGATCCGTCCCTCGAAGGCCACGCACTTGGTGGAGGCGGTGTAGGCGTCGCCGCCGACCGGGTCGTAGACGACGTCGGCGCCGCGTCCGCCGGTGAATTCCTTGACGCGGGAGACGAGGTCCTCGGCCGTGCGGTCGATCACGAGGTCGCAGCCCAGTTCCTCGGCGGTGCGGACCTTCGCCTTGCCGCCGACCACGCCGATGACGGTGGCCCCGGCGGCCTTGCCGAGCTGTACGGCGGCGCTGCCGACGCCACCGGCGGCGGCGTGGACGAGCAGGGTCTCCCCCGCCTGGAGGCGGGCCCTGCGGTGCAGGCCGAACCAGCCGGTCTGGTAGCCGATGTGCAGGGCGGCGGCCTCGGCGTCGTCGAGGGTGTCCGGGGCGGGCAGCAGGGCGCGGGCGGGCGCGGTGACGTACTCGGCGAAGCCGCCGTGGGGCAGGCTCGGGTTGGCGATGACGCGGCGCCCGTCCTCGGTCTCGCCGCAGATCTCCACGCCCGGGGTGAAGGGCAGCGGCGGCGTGATCTGGTACTGCCCGCGGACGAGCAGGGCGTCGGGGAAGTTGACGTTGGCGGCGAGCACCCTGAGGCGCACCTCGCCCTCGCCCGGAATCGGTTCGGGAACCTCTTCGAGGCGCATGGCCTCGCGGGGCTCGCCGGGTGTATGTACTCGCCATGCCTGCATCCGGGGCCTCCAGCCGCCGTCGAGGAACCACGCTCCGCGGGCATACTAAGCGGTCGCTTGTGGATCTGGGAACCACTTCCGCCGGTCTCTCCCCGGGGACCCGGGTCCCGCTCGGCCCACACCCGGAGATCCGTACCCGCGAGGGCAGCCGACGGACCGGCCCTCGGAGATAGCATCAACAAGCAGGTGTCACAGGGGACATGACACCTGTCGCCGCCGTGTGCGCGGCGGCGCCACACCGTCATCACCAGGGGGACTCCACCGATGAACAACGTGCGCATCAGACGGGGTACGGCGGCGGCAGCGGCGGCCATGGTCGTGGCCGGCCTCGTGACGGCCGCCGGACCGGCCGCCGCGGCCGCCCCGTGCACGCCGAAGATCCAGGTCCTGGGCGCGCTGACGCCCGACACCCACTACCCGGATTCCGTTCAGACGCAGGGGGTGCTGGACTTCGGGGCGGGGAACCTCAGCGTCGGCGTGTCCGGCGGCAAGCCCGTGTACTGGACGGGCACCACCCTCCACAAGGTGCCGCTCGCCGACCCGAACGCCGGCGGACGGGTGCTCGCCGTCAACCGGCACGGCCTGATGGTGGGCGTGCTCCACGACGCCGCGGGAACCTCGCTGTTCTCGTACCGGAAGGGGGCCGCGGCGATCACCACGCTGCCCGGCGGCCACGGGTACGACATGGAGGCCGACGTCAACGACGCCGGGTACATCGTCTCGCGGGGCACGCCGGGCGGCGTCGTGTGGAAGGACGGCGTGAAGGTGCGGGACCTTCCCGTGCCGGCGGACGCGGGCCCGGGCACGCGCATCGAGATGGTCACCGGCATCAACGGCCGCGGGGACGTCCTCGGCATGTCCGAGCAGGACTACGAGGTGCCCGAGACCGGAGAGCACCTCCGGGGCAGCCACCCCGTGCTGTGGCCGGGGGACGGAAGCCCGGCGCGCACGCTGGCGCCCAGCGGCGGCGGCACGCCGGAGTCGAGCCACGTCCAGGACATCGACGAGAGCGGTCGGATCGTCGGCTACGACTGGCGGGGACCCTGGCACGAGTACAAGCCGTTCGTCTGGACGCCCCCGCACACCGGCCCCGGCTCCTCCCCCGGCGTCCTGAGCACGCACCCGTACGGCACCTTCGAGGCGATCAGCGCGACGACGAACGTGAGCGTCGGCACGGCCAGGTTCCACCCGGAGTCGATGACCCTCCAGGACCAGGCGCAGTGGTGGCCCGGCTCCGGCCCGGTCCTCGCGCTGCCCCGGCTCGCCAAGGACGCGCCGAGCACGGCCGACGCGGTCACCGACGACGACCGGGTCGGCGGAGCGGCCGTGAACGCGAAGGGCAGGCTCAAGCCGGTCATCTGGACCTGCGCGAGCAAGCAGGCGTACGCACCCGCGCGGTAGGCCTGCCCCGGGCATGGTGATCTGGGCGTCCACACGCTATCGATGGGCGCATGGAGAACCCTCTGCGCGGTCTGCCCGCGCCGCCGCCGCTCGGCGCCGCCGCCCTGCCCCCCGGGACCTACGCGGGGCGGGTGGTCCTGGTGACCGGCGGCGGCACCGGGCTGGGCAAGGCCATCGCCGCCGAGTTCGCCCGGCTCGGCGCCGACGTGGTGATCGCCGGTCGGCGCGCCGTGCAACTCGACGCTGCTTGCGGTGAGTTGGCGGCCGTTGCCGGTGCGGGCCGGGTGGCGGCCGCCGTCTGCGACATCCGGGACCCGGAGCGGGTCTCGGATGTCTTCGACGCGGCCGAGGCCGCGTTCGGTCCGCCGGACGTCCTGGTCAACAACGCCGCCGCCAACTTCCCCTGTCCGGCGGAGGACCTGTCGCCGAACGCGTGGCGGGCGGTGGTCGACATCACCCTGACCGGCACCTGGTTCATGACCCGCGAGTTCGCCCGCCGCCACCTGGCGGCGGGCACCCCCGGCTCGATCGTGAACATCGGCGCCTCGTACGCGTGGACCGGCGGCCCGGGCTTCGCCCACAGCGCCGCCGCCAAGGCCGGTGTGAAGAACCTCGTGGAGACGCTGGCCGTCGAGTGGGGTCCGTACGGCATCCAGATCAACGGCCTGGTCCCCGGGCTGTTCCCGCACGCGGACATGACCGAGGACATCCGGGGCGGGCTGGACGCCGCCGCTCCGGATGACAGGGACGGCCGGCAGCCCGCGCTGCGGGTCGGCGCGCCGCGCGAGCTGGGCTGGGCGGCGACCTTCCTGGCCTCGCCTTACGCCCGCTTCGTCACCGGTCACACCCTGGTGGTCGACGGTGCGAACTGGCAGCGGCGCTCGCTGGTGAACCCCGAAGTGGTCTCGGTCCGGACCCAGTTGGGGCGCGGGCCGTTCAGGCCGTGAACTTTCGGTCCGGACCCGGTTGGGGCGCGGGCCGTTCAGGCCGTGAACCGATCGGCACCGACGGCCTCGGCCGGTCGGGTCGCCGGCGCCCGCCGGCCGCGCGCACCCGTCATCCTCCCGCGAAGTGCGGCGGGCGTCGGGCGGCCTGGGCGGCGTACCCCTCCCGGGCGTCCTCCGAGGTGAGGGTGAGTGCGGCGGTCATCGCGACACCGTCGAGGGCGGCCGGGAGGGCGGCGTCCGCATAGGCGTCGATCCCGCGCTTGATGCCCTGGACGGCGAGTGGCGCGTTGGCGGCGATCTCGGCCGCCAACGCACGGGCGGACGTCTCCAACTCGTCCGGAGGGAGGACTTGTTGGACCAGGTTGAGGCGTTCCGCCGTACGGGCGTCGATGCGCCGTCCGGTCAGAGCCAGGTACTTCGCCCAGCCGGCGCCGGCCTCGCGGGCGATGCGCAGGTCCCCGCCGGCGTCCACCGCCACGCCCAGCCGGGCTTCCGGCAGGGCGAAGACGGCGTCCTCGGCCGCCAACCGCACGTCCGCCATCAGCGCGAGTTCGAAGCCGAAGCCGAGGCAGTAGCCCTGGACGGCGGCCACCACGGGTTGCGGGAGCCGGGCGAGGACCGCGAAGCGCTCGTGCACCCAGCGGATGCCCTCGTGGTAGTTCCGGGTCCGCTCGGCGGGAGTGCGTCCGGTGATCGCACCGCCGGGGGCCGTGACGTCGATCCCGGCACAGAAGGCGCGCCCGTCGGCCCTCAGCAGGACCACCCGCACCGTCGGATCGAAGCGGATCCGGTCGGCCAGCAGGCCCAGTTGGCGGGTGGACTCCCAACTCCAGCCGTTGAGTTGGTCCGGCCGGCAGAGGGTGAGGAACGCGACCCCGCCCTCGACTTCGAGGCGGATGCGCTCCTCCCCCTCCGCGATCTCCGTGGTGATGGTGTCGATCACCCGATGCCCCCTCGTCACTGACGGACCGTCAGTTTAGGGGGGTCCGATCAGCGCGGGAAGAGCTCGAACGGAATCGCCGGGCGGCCCCCGAAGCGTGCCGAGGCCTGCTGGGCGTTGCCGGTGAGGAAGGTCCGCACGTACTCCTCGGGGTCCTGGTCGGTGAGCACCTCGATGTAGGCCTTGTGCTCCAGCAGGGACGCGATGGACCGCTCCAGACCGGCGGTGGCGTCGACGGCGTGCGTCGGAGTGGCGGAACCGGCCACCGCGACCCAGCGCACCCCGTTCCAGGGCTCCAGGCCCTGTACGGAGATCAGCTCGGGGAAGATCCAACGGTTGCCCGCGTCGCCGGCCGCGTCCAGTACGGCGCGTCCGACGGCCTTGTGGTCGGGGGTGTTCCAGAAGCCGCCGCCGTCCGCGCCGCCCCAGGTGTCCCGGTGGTTGAGGGTGACGATCAGCTCGGGGCGGTGCCTGCGGATGGCCGCGGCGATGTCCCGGCGCAGGTCGAGGCCGTACTCGACGACCCCGTCGCGGTGGTCGAGGAACTCCACCGTCGACACGCCGACGACGGCCGCGCTCGCGCGCTGCTCCGCCTCCCGCAGCGGTGCGCACTCGGCGGGGGCGAGGGTGTCGATGCCCGCCTCGCCGCGCGTGGCCAGCACGTAGGCGACCTCCCGGTCGCCGTCGGTCCATTCCGCGATGGCGGCGGCGCAGCCGTACTCCAGGTCGTCGGGGTGGGCGACCACCGCGAGGGCGCGCCGCCAATCGGTGGGCATCGGCTGCAACGGGGCGGGCTGTGACTGTTGTTCGGTCATGTTCCGCACCCTAGGCCCTGTCGTCGCAGTGGCGCCGGTACGGCCCGCGGTTGTCCGGGGGCGGGTGCTCAGAGCTCGTCGCGTACGAGGGCCAGCAGCCGGTCCAGGACCCGGGGCCCGCCGGCGCGCAGGCCGTCGTGCTCGAACTCGTCCGTCACCCAGGTCCGCAGGCCCCGGATCGCCCGCGCGGTGCGCAGTGAGTGCGCGGTGTCCACGTACATGTCGTCGTGGTAGACGAGGGCGGCGACCGGCACCTCGTTCGCGGCGAGCCGCACCGGGTCGTACAGGGGCTCCCAGCCGGTCCGGGCGGCCAGCAGTTCGGCGGTCTCGCGCAGCGGGGCGAGGGCCGGGTCGACGGTGAAGTGCCAGGGGTGGATGGTCTCGCCGGAGAACAGCAGGGGCTCGTCGCCGGCGAGGGTCGTGGCGGCGTCGAAGAGGGGGTGCGCCGCGCGCGCCCGTTCGGCGGCCCAGCCGGTCGGCGCCGCCGGGTCCTGCGCGTAGATCGCCTCGTGGATCAGGGCGTAGAGGGGGTGCCCGGCGAAGGACAGGTGGCCGTGGACGGCTTCCAGGAAGGCGTCGGAGAGGGCCGGTCCGTCGAGGGTGGGGACGAAGGCGTCCTCCAGCAGGTGGTGCAGTTGGTGGCTGCCGTCGCCGGTGCCGAGGAGCAGGCCCAGGGACTGGAACGCCTCGGGGGTGAGCCGGTAGCCGCCGGGGAGTTCGACCGGTCGTTCGACGAGCGCCGCGGCGATGCGCCGGGCCCGCTCGACGTCCATCGGGTAGCGCGCGTAGTGGGACCGGTTCTTGCGTTCGACGCGGGTGTACGCGGCCTCATACACCTCGTCGGCGGTGGCGTCGAGGGACGGCAGCCCGCCGGTGATCAGGGCGGCGGTCAGGCCCTGCGGGGCGGTGGAGAGGTAGCGGGTGACGCAGAACCCGCCGAAGCTCTGGCCGAGCACGGTCCAGGGCGCGCCTGCGGTCAGGCCGGGGCGGATGGCCTCGCAGTCGCGCACGATGGAGTCGGCGCGGAAGTGCGCCAGGTGGGCGGCCTGTTCGGCCGGGGTGCCGCGCAGCGGCAGGGTCTGGCGGTTGAGCGGGCCGGAGCGGCCGGTCCCGCGCTGGTCGAGGAGCAGCACCCGGTATTCGGTGAGGGCCCGCTCCAGCCAGGCCTGGCGCCCGATGAACCGGCGGGCGCCGAAGCCGGGGCCGCCTTCCAGGTACAGCAGCCAGGGCAGGGTCTCGGGGTCCTTGCCGGTGGCCACGACCTCGCGCGCGTACAGCTCCACCTGCTCGCCGTGCGGACGCGTGTGGTCGAGCGGCACGGTGAAGTGGTGGTCGGTGACGACGACACCGGGCTGACGGTGGCTGCGGTCGTGGGTCACGAACGGTCCCTGGTGTGTGCGGTCGCCCCGGCCGGGTCGCGGCCGGGGACGGGAGGATCGGTCTCCCGAGTCTACGCAGCGCGCACCGGGCCCCTGGGCCCGGTGGGCCCGGTGGGCGCGGTAGGCGCGAAGCGGCGGCCGGGCGGTACGGGCACGGTGGGCACGAAGCGGGCCCGGAGACGGGCACGGCCGGCGGGACGCGGGGCCCGGACGGGCGCGCCCGCGCCTCGGACGGGCCGCAGGGTCGCCCCGGACCGGCCGCGGAGCGGTGCGGCGGACGGGACCGCCTCCCGCGCCCGTCCCGCCGCGAACCCGCGCCCGATCACCGGGTGTGGTCCGGGGGATCGGGGCGCGGGAGGCGGAGCGGGATCAGAACTCGACCACCGACCGCAGCACCTCGCCGCGCTCCATGCGACCGAAGGCCTCCTCGACCCCGTCGAGCGCGATGGTCTCCGAGACGAAGGCGTCCAGGTCCAACCGGCCCTGGAGGTAGAGGTCGACGAGCAGCGGGAAGTCGCGTTCGGGCAGACAGTCCCCGTACCAGGAGGACTTGAGGGCGCCGCCGCGTCCGAACACGTCGATGAGCGGGAGTTCCAGCTTCATGTCCGGGGTCGGCACGCCGACCAGGACGACCGTCCCGGCGAGGTCGCGGGCGTAGAAGGCCTGCCGGTACGTCTCGGGCCGGCCGACGGCCTCGATGACCACGTCCGCGCCGTTGCCGTCGGTCAGCGCCCGGATGGCCTCGACCACGTCGTCCTTGCCGCCGTTGACGGTGTGGGTGGCGCCCAGGCCCCGCGCCCACTCCAGCTTCCGGTCGTCCAGGTCCACGGCGATGATCTTCGAGGCGCCGGCCAACCGGGCGCCCGCGACGGCCGCGTTGCCCACTCCCCCGCAGCCGATGACCGCGACGGAGTCCCCCCGTCCGACGTTGCCCGTGTTCAGGGCCGCGCCGAGGCCGGCCATCACGCCGCAGCCCAGCAGGCCGGCGGCGGCGGGCGAGGCGGCCGGGTCCACCTTCGTGCACTGACCGGCGGCGACCAGCGTCTTCTCGGCGAACGCGCCGATGCCCAGGGCCGGGGAGAGCGGCGTGCCGTCCTCCAGGGTCATGGGCTGGGTGGCGTTGTGCGTGGCGAAGCAGTACCAGGGACGGCCGCGCTTGCAGGCCCGACATGTCCCGCACACCGCGCGCCAGTTGAGGACGACGAAGTCACCGGGCGCGACGGACGTCACGTCCGGTCCGACCGATTCGACGACGCCCGCCGCCTCGTGGCCGAGGAGGAAGGGGAACTCGTCGTTGATGCCGCCCTCGCGGTAGTGCAGGTCGGTGTGGCAGACCCCGCAGGCCTGGACCTTGACCAGGGCCTCGCCGGGCCCCGGGTCGGGCACGAGGATCGTCGTCGTCTCCACCGGTGCGCCCTTGCTCCGGGCGATGACCCCTCGTACGCGATGTGTCACGTCGTACCCCGCTCTGATCGGATCCGTCTGGATCATCGAACGTACACGGGCGGCACGCGGTGCGGGAGCCGTGTCACCCTTCGGCGCGCGGACTGGCCAGTTCCGGTGGACTGGCCAGTTCAGGTGGCACGGCGGCCCGCAGCGCCGCGCCGAACGCGGCCACCGCGGGGTGCCCGGCCGCGCCGTCCCGGAAGGCGATCTTGGTTCGGCGCTGCATGAGGAGCCGGGTCAGGGAGACCCCCGGTTCGGCGCCGCGGATCCCGAGCTGGGGCACGACGGCCACGCCCTGTCCCGCAGCGACCAGGGCGAGGACGGTGGCGAACTCGTCCACCTGGTGCCGCACCCGGGGGGTGAACCCGGCCGCCTGGCAGGCCCGCACCGTCATGGCGTGGCAGAGGGTGCCCGGCGTGGCGGTGATCCAGGGGGCGTCGGCTCTCGTCCGCAGGACCGCGCCCTGGTCGGGTCCGGCGTCCACCTCGGCGCCCTCGGGGACGGCCAGGTACATCACCTCGCCGAACAGGGGCTCGGTGGTGACGCCGGGCTCCTCGGGCGTGGGGACGAAGTCGTACTCGTGGACCAGCGCCACGTCCAGGTCGCCGGCGCGCAGCGCGTGCGCGACCGCCGCCGGGTCGGTCTCGGAGACCATCGGCTCCAGGCGCGGGTGGCGGCGGGCGAGGGTGACCAGGGCGGCCGGGACGATGGCGCGGGTCGCGGTGGGGAAGGACCCGACGCGCAGGACGCCGGCGAGGCCGCCGCGCGCCTCGGCGAGGTCGGCTTCGGCCCGCTCCAGCCGCTCCAGGACGGCCTCGGCGTGGCGGACGAGGTCCTCGCCGGCGGGGGTGAGACGGACCCGACGGCCGGTGCGCTCCAGCAGGGGCAGGCCCGCCTCGCGTTCCAGGACACCGAGCTGTTGGGAGACCGCCGAAGGGCTGAAGGCGAGCGCTTCGGCCACGGCGGCGATGGTGCCGCGGCGGGCCAGTTCGCGCAGCAGGCGCAGGCGTCGTACATCGAGCATCGGCTCAGCTTACGCTTCGAGTAAGAAATGCGAACTGGATTCGATGACCGGGGCGGGGCAGGCTGGTCGCCATGACACAGGACGCCCCGCAGGACACGGCAACGCCGCCGCACGCGGCTCCGAACCGGGACCGGGACACGCGGCCCTTCCCGGGCGGGATCCACGTCCCGCTCGTCACCCCCTTCACCGCTGCCGGGGAGGTCGCGGTCGACGCCCTGGAGGCCCTCGCCCACGAGGTGCTCGACGCGGGCGCCCGCGGGATCGTCGCCCTCGGCACCACCGGGGAGAGCGCCGGCCTCGACGCGGCGGAACGGGATCTGGTCACCGACGTCTGCGCCCGGGTCTGTCGGGAGCGCGGGGCGCCGCTCACCGTCGGCGCGGGGGCGAGCGGGACCCGGGCGAGCGAGGCCGCGCTGACCCGGCTCGCGCACCGGCAGCCGGTACGGGCGGCTCTGGTGACGGTCCCGTCGTTCGTGAGGCCCTCGGCGGCGGGGGTGCTGGCGCACTTCGAGCGCCTGGCCGAGGTGAGCCCCGTACCGCTGGTCGTCTATCACGTCCCCTACCGGACCGGGCAGCCTCTGGACGCCGCCGCGCTCCGCGCGCTCGGAAAGCTGCCGGGGGTGGTCGGGGTCAAGTACGCGGCCGGCGGCATCGACCAGGACGTCGTGGCACTGCTCGGTGACCGGCCGGACGGTTTCGCGGTGCTGGCGGGCGACGACGCCTACGTGTCACCCCTGTTGGCGGTCGGCGCGCAGGGCGCGATCCTCGCCTCGGCCCACCTGGCGACGGAGCGTTTCGTGGAGCTGGCGGCGGCCTGGGAGGCGGGCGAGGTGTCGCGCGCGCGGGCGCTGGGCCACGCGCTGGCCCGACTGTCGGCGGCGGTCTTCGCGGAGCCGAACCCGGCGGTGGTCAAGGGGGCGCTGCACGCCCTCGGCCGGATCCCGACCCCCGACGTACGGCTGCCCCTGCTGCCCGCGTCCGAGAAGTCGGTGGCCGTCGCCCTGAAGGCGTTGGCGGAACTCGCGACCGACCCGGTGGGGGCCGGCGGGGCGTGACCCGGGACACGGGACCCCGGGAGACGGCGGGGCATGACCCGGGAAAGGCTGCGCCGGGGGACGGCGCCGGTCGGGTCGGAATTCACGCCGGAAAGGCACCTTGATGGGCGATTCGCCGCCAACGGGCAGGTCGCCCGAATTCGGTAGGCAGAGGTGCGACTTGCCCTGCTTTCCGCACGAGGCCGCCCACCCGTGATGTGAGTCACGCGGGGCCCTTCAACATCAATTCCACGAAAGAGCCGGATTCCCTTTCCCCGGAAAGGAAATCGACATTCCCCGCTTCCCATTCCCAAGGTCATTAACCGGACCGAATGCGGGATGTCGATCACCCGACGCAATTCCAGGCTTGTTCGGCCCCCACAGGCTGTCTTACGGTCACCTCGTTCCCGGTGGCCCGGCGTTCATTCCCCTCACCGCCAGGGACGCTCCCCGCACCCCCACGTGAGGAATTCCGCCATGCCCGCAAAGGGAAAGCACCGCCGCCCGAAGCAGCACTCGATCGTCCGCAAGCTGGCCATCGCCGGGACGGGCGGTGTCGCCCTGGCCCTCCCGCTGATCGGCGCGGGCACCGCCGGAGCGGCCGAGAGCATCGCTCCCACCACGTACTCAGTGGTCGCGGGCGACACGCTGTCCACGATCGCGGCCAAGCACGCGCTGACCGGCGGCTGGGCGCAGCTCTACGAGGCGAACCGCGGGGTCGTCGGCGCCGACCCGGCGGTCATCCGGCCCGGGCTCAAGCTGTCCCTCGGCGCGGCGGCGAAGACCGCGGCGGCGGCGAGACCGGCGACCGCGTACACGAACAACCTGGACGGCTGGATACGCGAGTCGCTGGACGTGATGGCCCAACACGGCATTCCCGGAACCTACGAGGGAATTCACCGCAATGTGATGCGGGAGTCCTCGGGCAATCCGCTGGCGATCAACAACTGGGACTCCAACGCCGCCGCCGGCATTCCCTCCAAGGGTCTGCTCCAGGTCATCGACCCGACCTTCCGCGCCTACCACGTGCCGGGCACGTCCGAGGACTCCTACGACCCGGTCGCGAACATCACCGCCGCCTGCAACTACGCGGCCGCCCGCTACGGTTCGATCGACAACGTCAACGGGGCGTACTGAGCACGTCCCCGCAGGTCCGGCCCGCCGGACCGTGGCCGCGCCCCGTTGCGGGATCCGCGCGAGCGCGGCCGGCGGGGCGTCAGCCGCCGACCACCTTCTTGATCGTGCCGTCGACGCCCGCCAGGACGTAGCCGCCTTGGCCGTAGGGGTCGCTGATGTAGGGGCGGACGGCCGGGGTGCCGTCCGACCACACGTCGAGGATGAGGTAGCGCTGGCTGGGCACGGCGACCGCCAGGCGTTCCCTGGACTCGTTCAGGAGGGTCGGCAGCACGTCCCACTTGACCGCGGACATGTCCATCAGCCGCCCGCCGGCGGGGATCGTCCCGCCCGGGGCGAGGCGCCGGGCGGTGCCGTCGCGGTACTGCCAGTTGTCGTACGTCTTCGCCCCGGGCGCGGTGGGCACGCCGGCCAGCATGTACTCCGGGTAGACCGCCAGTCTCACGAACGTCGTGGTTCCGGTGCCTTGTTTCAGGGCCGCCAGGCCGGCGCGGGCGCCGTCGGGGGTGAGCAGGTCGGCGCGGGAGGCGGCGGGCGGAGCGGAGTTGGTCCGCCCGGCGGGGGTGGAGGCGGACGGCTTGCCGGTGGCGGGCTTCGCACCCGCCGGGCCGGCGGCGGACGAGGGATCGGCGGAACGGGTGGCCGTCGGGCCTCCCTTCGCGTCGTCACGGGTGCCGTCGTCGCCGTCGCCCAGCAGGTTCACGGCCAGGGTCGCGCCACCCGCGAGGAGCAGCGCGACCAGTGCGGCGAGCAGTGCGGGCCGGCGGCGCGGGGTCCGGGCGGCGGACACGGGGGCGGTCACCGCGTACGGGTTGCCGCCCGGCGGGCCGAAGGGCGCGCCAGGTGCGTTCACGGCCGTCGGGGGCGGCCCGTAGGGCCCGAATCCGGGCGAGGGCGGCGGTGCGGGGGCCGGTGGGGGCGGCGTCCCCTGGAGAGCACTGCTCGCGTCGCGGAGCAGTTGTCCCAGCTGCTCGGAGTCGGGCCTCGCGGCCGGGTCCCGCACCAACAGCCGTTCCAGTACGGGCCCCAGCGGTCCGGACCGCGTCGGCGCCGGGATCGGGTCCTCCAGCGTGGCGACCATGGTGGCCATGGTCGTGGCGCGGCGCAGCGGGTGGACCCCTTCGGAGGCCACGTACAGCATCATGCCGAGCGACCACAGGTCGGAGGCGGCCAGGCCCTCCGCGCCGCGCACCCGTTCGGGCGCGATGTACTCGGGCGAGCCGATCAGCGCGCCCGTCGAGGTGAGCGCGGTCGATCCGTGCAGCGCGGCGATGCCGAAGTCGGTGAGCACGGCCGAGCCCTCCGGCCGCAGCAGGACGTTGGCCGGTTTCACGTCACGGTGGAGCACCCCTTCGGCGTGCGCGGCCCGCAGCGCCGACAACACGTCGAGCCCGATGCGCAGGACGTCCGCGACGGGCATCGGGCCGGACTCCAGCCGGTCGTGCAGCGAGCCGCCCTTGACCAGCTCCATCACGATCCACGGATGCCCCTCGCCGTCCGGCGCGGGCTCCACGATGTGGTGGATCGTCACCACGTTCGGGTGCGTGAGCCGGGCGAGCGCTCGGGCCTCGCGCACCGCCCGTTCGCGCAGTTGGACGACGAGGCCGGGCTGCGCGGCGGCGGTCGCCGGGTCCGGCGGGCGCACCTCTTTCAGGGCGACGTCGCGGTGCAACGCGATGTCGCGGGCGCGCCACACCGTGCCCATGCCTCCGGCGCCCAGGGGGTCGATCAGTTCGAAGCGGCCGTCGACCAGCTGTCCGCCGGCCTCACTCGTGTCCATGGGCGGTCATCGTAGGCGGCGTCGGTGTCAGCAGCCCCGCCGGTCCACCGTCAGCATGCCCTGCACCGTCGTGAGCGTACGGTCGTAACAGCCCCCGGGCGTCTGCGATCCGTACAGCCGGTACCGCGCCGTGGTGGTGGCCACCGCGTGGCGCTCCTCGCGCGGGACGTTCGCGGTGTAGCTCGCGTCGCCCGTGTACCGGTCGTCGAGCCGTGAACGGTCGATCTCCCGGCCGCCGCGCAGGACGACGGTGTCGGCGCGGTCGCCGAGGGAGAGGACCGTGCGCAACCGGTCCCCGGCACCCAAAGTGGTCTCGCCGTCCATCGTGTACGCGCGTGCCGTGCGGGTGGTCGTCGGGCCGCGGGTCACGCTCTCCCGGTCGGTCCACTCGGCGGTGAGGGCGTCACGGCTCTCCCCCTCGGTCCAGCGGTGCGTGGAGGCGTGCCGGACGGTGCGGGTGACGGTGGTGACGACCCGGCCGTGGGAGGTGTCGAGGTGCCCGGCGACGGTCAGGCCGTGGCCGCCGTCGGTGTCCAGCCGGTGTTCGGCGCCGGGGGTCCAGCGGGAGGAGCCCGTGGGGGCGACCTCCTCGTGCCGGGTGAGGGCGCCGGTGACGACGGCCCGGCCGGCGTCCTGCCAGAGCAGCAGGTTGGTGGGGGTGCTCCAGCCGGCCTGCCCGGCCGGGACGCCCGCCACGGACACCTCGATCCGGTGCGGGCGACCGTCGTTGAGGAGCGCCGCGTAGGGCGTCAGGTCGTAGCGGATCGGCTGCACGTCGAAGGCGCGGGGGCCGGGGGTCACGTACCAGAGGAAGGGGTTGGACCAGCCGCCGGTCCAGACGGTCGGAAAGGGGGCGGCGAGACCGGCGAGCTGTCCGTCGACGAGGACGCGGACCTCGCGGTGGGGGCCGCCGGCGGCCTTGCAGGAGTAGGGGGCCGCGTCCGGGACGGTCAGGTACCAGTACTCCTCGCAGCCCCCGCCCGAGCCTGTCGCGTACACCTCCGCGAGCAGGCGTTCGGTGTTGCGCGGGGTGGTGACGGTGGGGGTGGTGAGCGGGAGGACGCGGTCCGGGGTGTCGGAGGCGGGTCGGGTGTGGCCGTCGGAGGCGTGGAAGGTGAGGGTGACCTCGACGTCGATGACGCCGGTGTAGGTGTCGTTGACCACGTTGCCGATCAGCATCTCGACGGGCTGCGGACGGCTGAGGGTGTCCCGGTAGTGGGTGACGTCCTTCTCCACGGACCAGGTGATGCCGTCGGGCGAGGGCTCGGGAGTGGAGGTGCGCAGGATCTCCACTCCGCCGACGGTGAGGTTGCCCAGGCGGTCGTACTGGCGGCCCTTGACCTTGCCGTCGAGGCGGAGCACCACCTTGGCCCAGTCGCCGCGGCCACAGCCGCTCGGGGGCGTGTAGTCGCCCCGGTAGGGGGTGAAGTCGACGAACCGGGCCTGTGCCAGGGTCACCCGGCAGGACCGGGTCGACGGCCGGGTGATGGGCGGCCCGGGTGTGAGCGGGTCGTGCCAGTCGGTCCCGAACTCGGCGGGAGGCTCGGCCCCCGCGGGTACGGGCGCGGAGGCGGGTGTGGCCGGGGAGGCGGGTGCGCCGAGGGATGCGGGCGCCGGGGGCGGGGCCGCTGCCGCCGGTGTCCCGGCGGCGGCCAGGCCGGCCGCGGCGAGCGCGAACGCGCCGAGCAGGCCCGTGATCCTGTGTCGTCTCATGGGCCCGAAGTGAAGCCCGGCCCGACCGGGCGCCGCCAGGGCCGCCGGCCCGATGGTGGCCGGTTCTCGCCCTCGCCCCGCACGGCACGGGGGGTCCCGGCCGGGTGCGGTCAGGCCTGGTGCGGGCAGTACGTCGCGCCGTGCGGGGCCCGGCGTAGGCGGCGGCCGGACGGGCGTCAGCGGCGGGAGTGTCCGAAGAGGATCCGGTAGGCGACGAGCAGCACGAACGAGCCCGCGATGGCGGAGCCCCAGGTGGCCGCGTCGAAGAACTCGTTCTGGATCGGCCGGTCCAGGAACCTCGCGGAGAGCCAGCCGCCGGTGAAGGCGCCCGCGATGCCGATGAGGGTGGTGATGATGAGGCCGCCGGGGTCGCGTCCGGGCAGCAGCAGCTTGGCTATGCCTCCGGCGAGCAGCCCCAGGATGATCCATCCGACGATGCCCATGGTCGTTCACTCCGCTCCGGTCGCGCGATGACGCGTGCGTACGCGTTTCTCACGAGGGAGGACGCACCGCCGGCCGAAACGGTTCTCCGCTGGTCAGCCACGCCGCACCCGGGCCGCGCACGCGACGGTGACGACGGCGGCCGCGGCGGCGCCCAGCGTCATGAGGCCGCCGCGGGAGCGGTAGGAGAGGACGGAGAAGGTCGAGCACGCGGAGAGCGCCGAACCGACGCTGAGCCAGGATCCCGACGAACCCAGTGACAGGGCCGAGCCGATCGACGCGCCCGAGAGCGCCGAGCCGATCGAGGCGACCGACAGCACACTGCCGACGGAGCCGATGGAGAGCACCGAGTCCACCGAACCGATCGACAGCACCGAGTCCTTGGACCACAGGGAGAGGAACGACCGCTCGATCATGCCGGTCATGCTGCCACATGCCGGCTCGGCAGGGCGGTGGGCGCGGAAGCCTGTGTGCCGGGCGTCGTCCTGGTGAGCAGCATCACCCCGCGGCCGGCCGCGAAGGCGCCGGCCACGGCGAGGACGATGCCCGCGGCCCCGCCCTGGAGGCGCTCGCCGAGCAGGACCATGCCGATCGCGGCGGCGGCGAGCGGGTTGGCGAGGTTGACCACGGCCAGCGGCGCCCCGAGCCCGCCCCGGTAGGCGCGTTGGGACAGCAGCATCCCGCCGACCGCGAACACCACGACGAGCAGGGCGACCGCGATCACCCGGACGCTGAACAGGGCTCCCCCGCGGCCTCCCGCGACGGTGACCGTCTGGGTCAGGGCCGAGGCGGCGGCGGAGGCCAGCCCGGACGCCGTCGCGTGCCGCAGCCCCGAGCGCACGTCGCCGCGGACCGTCAGCAGCATGATCACGGCGGCGGTGGCGCCCGAGACGGCCAGCGCCTCGGTCAGGGTGAGCGTGTCGTCGGGGGCCGGGCCGGAGGCCGGGAGGAGCAGCAGGCCGAGTCCCGCGACGGTGGCGAGGGTGCCCCGCCATTCGGTGGCCGCCACCCGCCGGCCGGCGCCGCGCGCCCCGAGCGGTACGGCGGCGACGAGGGTGAGGGCGCCGAGCGGCTGGACGAGGGTCAGCGGCCCGTACCGCAGCGCGGCGGCGTGCAGCAGCGCCGCGGCGGCGTTGAGTCCGGCCGACCACCACCAGGCACCGTTGCCGAGGAGCGCGCCGGCGCTGCGGGCGACGGCGGCGCGGGCGAGGCGTTCCTGGGCGACCGCGGCGGCCGCGTAGGTCACGGCGGAGGCCAGGCAGAGCGCGACGGCGAGGGCGGTGGCGTTCATCGTCCGGCTCCCGCGGTCGCGGGGACGTTCACGGCCGGGTCCCCGTCCGCGCGGGCGGGGAGGTCCGGGCCGGCGGCGGCCCGGGCCGCCGCGGCGGGACGCCGGACGGGTCGCGGTGCCGACGGACCCGCCGACACCGGGCCCGGTTCCGACGCCGGCTCCCGCGCCGACAGCGCGTGCGGCTCGGGGACCGGTCGCGGGACGACCAGCAGCGCGGCCCCCAGCAGCAGGGTGGCGACGATCGCGTCGAGCCAGTAGTGGTTGGCCGTACCGACGACCACGAGCAGGGTGGCCAGGGGGTGCAGCAGCCAGAGGATCCGCCACCGCGACCGGGTGGCGGCGATCATCCCGAGGGCGAGCATCAGCGCCCAGCCGAAGTGCAGCGAGGGCATGGCCGCGAACTGGTTGGCCATGGTGTCGGCGGCGGGCGCGGCCCGGTAGACGGTGGGCCCGTACACCTGCCCGGTGTCCACGAGGTGCGCGGCGTCGAGCATCCTCGGCGGCGCCAACGGGAAGCTCAGGTGGATCGCGAGGGCGGCCCCGGTGAGAACCGCGAGCACTCGGCGGGTCCACAGGTAGTGGCCGGGGCGGCGGAGGTAGAGCCAGACGAGGAAGAGCGCGGTCGCCGGGAAGTGCACGGCGGCGTAGTAGGTGTTCGCGACGTGTATCAGGGCGTCGCCGTGCAGGAGCAGCCGCTGTATCGCGCCCTCACCGGGCAGGTGCAGGACGCGTTCGGCGTCCCAGATCCACGTGGCGTTGCGGAAGGCCTCGTCGGTGCGGCCCGTCGAGAGTGTCCGGCCCGCCTTGTAGACGGCGAAGAGGCCCGCGACGAGCAGCAGTTCGCGTACGAGTCTGCGTCGTGCCGCTCTCGAACCTGCCGGTGGTGGGTCCGCGGGTGTGGTGTGGGAGGTCATCCCCCGGTCTCGCTTCCTGTCCTCGGCGCACGGCTGGGTTCGGGGCTCGTCCGGTCAGGGCCTCGCCGTACATCGACACGCCAGTGTATCGATACATTCGCGTATCGATACGCCGGTGTACCGATACGCCGGCGTAGCCGTACACTCGAACCACGCCGGACGGCAGAGCGAGCCGCCCGGGCCCGCAGCACGCCGCCGAGGAGGGCCGCATCCATGACGTCGACCCCGTCGACCACCGCGCGTCGTTCCAAGATCAGCCCGGAGCGGGTGCAGGAGTTCTACGACGCCGTGCTGGAGCAGCTACGCGAGCACGGGTACGAGGCCCTGACCATGGAGGGCGTCGCCGCGCGCGCCTGCTGCGGAAAGTCCACGCTCTACCGGCAGTGGAAGACCAAGCCGCGGCTCGTCGCCGCCGCGCTGCGCGCGAACCGGCAGGGCACCCTGGCGGCCGTGGACACCGGGACCCTCGCGGGCGACCTGCGCGAGGCCGCCCGGATCGCGGCCGGCACCTCCGGCCGGGACACCAGGCTCTCCCAGGCGCTCGGCCACGCCGTGCTCGGCGACGAGGAACTCCAGGCCGCCCTGCGCGAGGCCCTGGTGGAACCCGAACTCGCGGCGTTCGACGCGATGGTGGCGCGGGCGGTGGCGCGGGGCGAGGTCACCGCGAACCATCCGGCCGTGGAGTTCCTGCCGGCCCAGCTGATGGGCGTCCTGCGGATCCGGCCGGTACTGGAGGGGCGGTACGCCGACGCGGACTATCTGGTGCGGTTCGTCGACGCGGCCCTGCTGCCCGCGCTCGGCATCACCCCCGCCGACGCGGCGACCGCACCCGGCACCACCCCCTGAGACAGGCGGGCCGCCGTCCCCGATGACCGGGCGGCGACCCGCCCGCGCTGCCACGTGGGGACGGCGGCAGCGCGCCGGCCGGACCGGGCGGCGGGCACTCGCACGACGAGTGACCGCCGCCCGGTCTGAGCGGCCGATTCACGTCAGGAGCGGGCGGCGCCCATGATGCGGGTGAACTCCTCCGGCTCGGTGTCGAACCCGTACTCGCGCGCATCCAGCGACCAGCCGCCCGAGGTGTCGCGGACGAACTCCGCGACCGTGGCCGCGGTGGATCCGGCGACACCCTCGAAGTCGGACTCGGCGAGTTCGGTGTAGCCCTCGCGGATCCGCAGTCCGGTACCGGCCACGGAGGCGAAGGTCTTCGTGCGGGCGCCCTGCGGGCCGGGGTCCTGGATCACGACCCCCACCACCACCCGCACCAACTCGGTCGACATGCGGTTCAGTTCGACGGTCATCACCTCGTCGAAGCCGAAGCCCTGCCCGGTGTCGCTGTCCCGGTCGAGGGTGATGGTGCCGTCGGGTGCGCGGCTGCCGAAGTGGACCAGGTAGACGGGGTCGCCGTACGGATCCGTCGCCCCGTAGACCGCGGCCAGTATGTCGAGGTCGTGCGCGGGCGCACCGGTCGGGCTGGGGTCCCACCGCAACGCGATCTCCACCTTGGCCAGGCTCTTGCGTATTCCGCTCATCGAACTCCCCCTCCGCGCACCGGGCATTGCCCGGCCATGCTGTCACGCGGCCGCGATCACCGCGTCGACGACCGAACGTTCCAGGCCAGTCGGGCTCCGCCGGCGGCGGGCGGTCGGGGCGGCCGGTCGGCCCCCGCCGCCCGTGCCGGCTCGCTACCAGTCGCCGTCCTGCACGGGCTTGCCCGGGCCGGGTGCGTTGCCGAGCGGATGGGTCTGGGACGGGGTCGGGGGGACCCACGGGGCGTGGTCGTCGCCGATCCAGTCGCCGACCGGCTTGACCGCGCCGAGGGTGTCGGTGGCGGGCAGGTCGGTGCCGCTCTCGTCGTAGTGGTCGAACCACGGCAGCCCGGCCCTGGTGTAGGCGGCCCGGTCGACCGGCGAGGGCGGGGCGGGCTCGCCGGTGATGCGCCGCCACTCGGGCGGGGTCACCAGGTGGACGAAGACGCGCGCGGCCGGCTCCTCGGCCCAGTCCGACAGGGGCCGCGTGTCCTCGTACACCTCCTGGCGCATGGAACCGCCCACTCCCAGGCCCATCGCGGGAGCCGATCGCGCCGGGGCCGCGGCCCGAGGGGCCATGGGCGCGCTCCCCGGGGCCGCCGGAGCGCCCGCGTACCCGCCGAAGGAGGACGGCATCGGCGGCGGGATGAGCCGGGCGCGCTCCTGCTCCCGCCAGAGCCGCAACGGCTCGGGGCCGAGCGGGAACGCCTGGAGCTGCACGCCGCCCGTGGTCTCCTCGCCGGTGACCTGTCCCTCGACCGTGGCGCCGAGGCCGAGCGGCACGGCGACGAACTGACGCACCGTCCCCTTGCCCGAGTTGATCCCGTCCAGCCACGGCTGGCGCGGGAGCACCACGTAGTTCTGCGGGCGGTGCGCGAGCCGTCCCGTCCAGCGCTCGCCCGAGACGGCGCAGACCTTGCCGACGCCGACCTGGAGCGCCGCGGGCTCCCGGGTCCCCGCGAAGCTCAGCCACATCGCCTCGCGCAGGTAAACCGGCAGCATCACCCCGCCCTTGGCGAGCCACTCGGGCGGAACCGTGTCCGGGTGGTCCTCGACCCGTCGCAGCGGGAACTCGCCGAGGCCCGGAGGGAGCCCGTGGGTACCCGATTCCGGGAGGCGCAGGGTTCGGATGAACCTGATCTGCGCGCCGTCACCGAGCTGCAGCGCGTTCCCGTTGATCCTTACCGAACCGTTCGCCACGCCGATCCCCCTTGTCCGGCTACGCCCCGGATCGACCGGTAAATCTTTGGCCGAACCGGATTGTTACCCTCAAGTTTTCCTCAGATGTAGTGACGGTGTGCCCGCCACCTTCCTAGCTTCCTCATACACGTGCGCGACGACCCCGCGGTTCCGCGCGTGCCCGGACCCTTACCGGCTCCGCTCCCCCGCCACCCCGTACCGACCCAGGTACTCCGCACGACACCGTTCGCCCCCGTTCCCGCGTGATCCGCGTTCCCGAGGAAAGAGTGCAGCATGAAGGTTCCCAAGGCCGGTGCGGTCGCCGCAGTGATCGCCCTCGCCGTCACCGCCTCCGGGTGTGGCGGTGACGACCCCAAGGAGCCCATCGGCATCGGGATCAAGTTCGACCAGCCGGGGATCGGCATGCGCGAGCCCGACGGCACCTTCACCGGTTTCGACGTCGACGTCGCCACGTACATAGCGAAGGAGCTCGGCTACAAGCCGAGCGAGATCGAGTTCAAGCAGGTCTTCAGCTCCGACCGGGAACTGCTGATCCAGTACAACGAGGTCCAGTTCGTCGCCGCGAGCTACTCGATCAGCGACAAGCGCAAGGAGAAGGTCGACTTCGCCGGCCCGTACTTCATCGCACACCAGGACCTGATGGTCCGGGCCGACGACAACAGCATCACCAAGGCCGAGGACCTGAACTCCAAGAAGCTCTGTTCGGTCACCGGCTCGACCTCCGCCGAGAACGTCAAGAAGAACCTCGCCCCGAAGGCGAGCCTGCTGGAGCTCGGCAGCTACTCGGAGTGCGTCGTCGCCCTTCAGGCGCGCGAGGCCGACGCCATGACCACCGACAACTCCATCCTGGCCGGGTACGGGGCCCGGAAGGAGTACGCGGGCAAGTTCAAGCTGATCGGGTTGAACCTCAGCAACGAGAACTACGGCATCGGCATCAAGAAGGGCAACGCGGACCTTCAGCGCAAGATCAACAGCGCGCTGACGAAGATGGTCTCGGACGGCTCCTGGGACGCGGCCGTGAAGAAGAACTTCGGCCCCGCGAACTACAAGAGCGAGCCCGCCCCGCGGGTCACCTCGGGCAACTGACACGCGGCGGCGCCGGGGCGGGACCCCGGCGCCGAAAGGTGTGGCCCGCGCACGGCCGATCACTGGCCGATCACGCGCGGCCGGCCCGGCCCGAGCCGCCCACGGCGGGCCGGGATGCGGGGGCCGGCGCTCCCGTGCGTCGGACCGGGCGCTCCCGTGCCTCAGACCACCGGGGCCTTGCCGCGCAGCACGGTCAGGAACTCCCTCATCCAGGCCGAGTGGTCCGGCCAGGCACGGGCCGACACCAGGGTGCCGTCCACCACCGCCTCGGAGTCCTCGAAGTGCGCGCCCGCGGCCTTCATGTCGAGTTCCAGGGCCGGGTACGCGGTGACCCGGCGGCCCTCCAGGGTCCCGGCGGCGGCGGTGATCAGGGGACCGTGGCAGATCTGCGCGATCGGCTTGTCCGCCTCGGCGAAGGCGGCCAGGATCCGTCGCACCTCGGGATCGTTGCGCAGGTACTCGGGCGCGCGCCCGCCCGGGACGACGACGGCCTCGTAGTCCTCCGTCACCACGTCGGCGAAGGCGATGTCGGCGGGCCAGGTGTAGCCGGGCTTCTCCGTGTAGGTGTCGAACCCGTCCTCGAAGTCGTGCACCACGAAACGGAGTTTCTTGACCGCCGGGGCCGCGATGTGGACCTCGTAGCCCTCCTCGCGCAGTCGCTGGTAGGGGTAGAGGACCTCCAGCGACTCCGCGGCGTCGCCGGTGACGATGAGGATCTTCGTTGGCATGGGCTGCTCCCGGTGGGGATTTCGCACGGTTCGGGCCCTCGCTACCGTGCCCTCGCCCCACCGCGGACAAACACAAGATCCGCACGCCGGACACATCCCTTTAACCTGTTGGGCGCATGACAATGTCAGCCTCGCTCTGCCACCTGACACCCCGCCAACCGCCTTGGCGGGGACGGTGCGTGATGGAGAGGCATCCCCCACGTCATGAGAATCTCCCGATTCGCCCCCTGTGCGGCCGGCCTCGCGGCCGCCTCGCTGGTCCTCATACCGGCCACCGCCTCGGCCGGCTCGCAGCGGACGGCGGCCCCCCACGCCGACGCGCCCGCCGCGGCCGGCGCCGCCGCGGCCTACGACGACTACTACGCCCCGGCGCAGGGCAAGACCGGCGCCGCGCTGAAGACCGCGCTCCACGGCATCATCAAGACCCAGACCAAGGTGTCGTACGACGGCGTGTGGAACGCCCTGAAGGTCACCGACCAGGACCCCGCCAACCCGAACAACGTCATCCTCGTCTACTCGGGCCGCTCGCAGTCCAAGACCTCCAACGGGGGCGGCGCCAACGACTGGAACCGCGAGCACGTCTGGGCCAAGAGCCACGGCGATTTCGGCACCGCGACCGGCCCCGGCACCGACCTGCACCACCTGCGTCCCGAGGACGTGACGGTCAACAGCACCCGCGGCAACAAGGACTTCGACAAGGGCGGCAGCCCGGTCTCCGAGGCCTCCGGCAGCTTCACGGACTCCGACTCCTTCGAGCCGCGCGACGCGGTCAAGGGCGACGTGGCCCGGATGCTGCTCTACATGGCCGTGCGCTACGACGGCGAGGACGGCTTCGCGAACCTCGAACTCAACGACAAGGTCAACAACGGCTCCGCCCCGTCGATGGGCCGGATCAGCGTGCTGAAGCAGTGGAGCCTCCAGGACCCGCCGGACGCCTTCGAGCAGCGCCGCAACCAGGTCATCTTCGACACGTACCAGCACAACCGGAACCCGTTCATCGACCACCCGGAGTGGGTCGGCTCCATCTGGTGACCGATCCCGGCAACCATGACGTCCTCCGGGGGTTGACGCCCGTCAGGCCGGGTATTCGCAGGCCACAGGCTGCGTTCCGCGCCCGACGGCGGCAGCCGACGGAGGTACGTCGTCATGGGTGGAGCCGGACTTTCCGATCACGAACAGCGCGCCCTCTCCGAGATCGAGGCCCAACTCAAGGGTGATCGGTCACTGAACCGTCGACTGCGCTCCGCGAGCCTGAGGCAGCGGATCGTGGCCGCCTGCGGGCTGGGCGCGCTGACCGTGGCCCTCCTCATCGCGGCCGCCATCACCGTGGCACAGCCGCTGATCTGGTCCTTCGCGGCCGCCTGGATACTCACCGTGGTCATGTCGCTGCCGCTGATCGGCCAGTGGGCCCGGCGGCGATGGCAGCTGCGCGACCACACGCCCCGGCGGGAGCCCCAGGACCCGCAGAGCCGCTCGGGCCCTGTTCACTGACTGCCGAGCTGCTGTCCCCGAACGTCCGACCGCCGAGTTCACTGGCTGCCGAGCGCCATCCACTTCCCCGGGTGGTCCAGGGGGGCGAAGCCGACCTTCGCGTAGACCGCGTGCGCGTCGGCCGTGGCCAGCAGGATCCGCCGCAGGCCGTACGGCTCCAGGTGGTCCCGGACCGCGGCGGCCAGGGCGGTGCCCAGGCCCTTGCCCCGGGCGTCCGGGGCGATGTAGACGTCGCACAGCCAGCCGAAGGTGGCCCGGTCGGTGACGACGCGGGCGTAGCCCAGCTGGGCGTCCGAGGCGCTGTCGTACAGACCGAAGTTGAGCGACCCCGCGATGGCCGCGTCCTGCTTCTCGCGGCTGCGGCCGAGCGCCCAGTAGGAGTCCTCGGACAGCCAGCGGTGGATCAGCGCGGCGTCGAGCCGGGCCGGGTCGGTGGATATCTCGAAGCCGCTCGCGAGGGCCTGGTCCGTGGTCCGGAGTTCGTCGTTCATGGACCGATCCAATCAACGCGGACCGGTGTTGGCCAACGGGTTCAGCGGAGCCCGTCGGCGAGCGAGCGGAACGCGGCCCAGTCGAGGCTCGGGGTCCGGGAGTCCCAGAGCTTCTGCGACACGGCGGCCAGCGGGAGCCGGATGCCCTCGGCCACCTGTGCCTGGGTCTGGGACCCGGCCAGGTCGGCCCAGACGGCGAGCCGGCCGCCGAGGATCTGGTCGTCGTACGAGGCGGGGACGGGAGTCGTGCCGCGCAGGACCAGCGGGGTCCACTGCTCGTAGATCCGCCGGCCGGTGGGGTAGGCGAAGTCGTTCGGCTGACCCAGGACGTAGTACAGGTACTCGTCGTTGAGGTTGACGACCTTGCGGCCTTCGCGGAGGTAGGCGAGGGGAGGTCGGGCGCCGAGCTCCTTGCCCGTCCAGTACTCGACCTGGAGGTCCTTGGCGGCGGGGACCACTCCCCCGGCGAAGAAGCCGTCGTTCCAGGCCTTGAGCGTCTTGCCCGAGGGGCGTACGACGGCGGCCCGGTCGTTGAGCCAGCCCGCGGCCAGGTCCTGCACCCGCGCGGACGGCCCGTACCGCTGTCGGGCGGCGGCGGCGAGCTGCGGGAAGGAGGCCTGCGGGTCCTTGACCACCAGGGCCTGGTACTCGTCGGCGCCCAGGTGCCAGGCGCCGCCGGGGAAGAGCGGGATGTACTCGCGCAGGAGCTCGTCCACGAGCTTCGCCGACGCCGGGTTCGATATGTCCACGGCGCCCTTGACCGGGCGCCCCCGCACGTCGCGCAGCTGAAGGTCCGGGTGGGCGCGCAGTACGGCGCCGAGGTGTCCGGGCGAGTCGATCTCGGGGACGACGGTGATGTGCAGGCGGGCGGCGAGCGCGGTGATCCGGCGTACGTCCGCCTTCGTGAGGTGCGGGGTGGAGACGATCTCCGGGTGGGAGGTGGACTCGATCCGGAAGGCCTGGTCGTCGGAGAAGTGCAGACCGAGCTGGTTGAGCTTGAGGTCGCCCATCTCGCGCAGCCGGTCCTCGATCCAGTCGGGGGTGAAGTTCTTGCGCGCGATGTCGAGGTTGAGGCCGCGCTGCGGCTTGGCGGGGGCGTCGCGCACCGTGCCCTCGGGGGCCTTGCCGGCCGTGCGTATCTCCTGTTTGAGGGTGCGCGTGCCGTAGAAGACGCCGGCCTCGTCGGGCCCGGTGACGCGTACCCGGCCGTCCCCGACGGTGAGGGTGTACGACTCGGGCGCTCCGGAGTTCTTCGCGCCCAGCGCGAGTTCCACGTCGCCGGGGCGCGGGGCGGCCGTCTGCGTGAAGCCCATCTTCAGTTCGCCGGCGAGCAGCCGGCCCTCGTCGGACAGGGCTGCCGCGTCGGCCGGCCGTACGACGACCCGGGCGGCCGGCGCGGGCTTCCAACCGGGGCCGCGGGCCGGCGCGTGTTCCCGGACGGCGGGGACCGTGCGGGGCGCCGTGGACAGCGGGTACGACGGCTCGGGGCTCGGTTCGGGGGTGGGCGGCGCCGACGGGGGCGGTGCGCCGGGCGTGGTGCCGGTGGCCGGCGGGGTCTGTGCCCCGCGGGCACTGTCCGAGCCGGCCGAGCATCCGGGCAGGACCAGGGAGACCACGGCGGCGACCGTTGCCGTCGCGATGGCCCGACCTCTCCAGTGCCTCGTCGATTGCCGCATCATGCGCTCGTGTCCCCCGTACCCAACCTGGCACGGGGGACACGGGCTCGCGACCCGGGAGGGCTCAGACCAGCGCGGCGAGGGTCTCCAGCGCGGCGACGGCGAAGCCGTGGTCCTGCTCGGGGGCCCCGCCGCCCACGCCTATGGCGCCGATCAGCCGACCGTCGCGGTGCACCGGAAGGCCTCCCGCGATGAACAGCAGCGGCCGGTCCAGTGCGGTCGGCAGGGTGTGGAAGGGGGCGCCGGGCTGGACGGCCTCGATGAGGTCGGCGGTCGGGACGTTCAGCTGGAGGGCGGTGTACGCCTTGCGGGTGCTGGTCTCGCCGGAGATCAGGACGGCCCGGTCGTCGCGGCGGAAGGCCAGCGGGTGCCCGCCCGCGTCGAGAACGGTGACGCTGACGGTGACCCCGGCCTCCTCGGCCGCGGCGCGGGCGGCGCCGAGCAGCAGTTCGGCGTCCTCGGTGGTCAGCGGGGCGACGGCGGTACGGGTGGCGGTGGTGGTGCCGGACATGGGGGGTGCTCCTGGGGTGTCGGGAATCGGTCGGCCGGTCGGTCGGCTGGCCGGTCGGGGAAAGCGGGTTCAGTGGTGTGCGGGGACGGCCGTCTCGGCGGTCGCGGTGGCGACGACCCGGCTGCCGGCCGCGCGGGCGTTCGTACGGCGCTCCAGCGCGCCGGAGACGACGGCGAGGACGAGCGCGGAGGCGGCGAGGGCGGCGCCGACCCAGTTCGGGGCGGTCCAGCCGAGGCCGGCGGCGAGGACGAGCCCGCCGAGCCAGGCGGCGAGGGCGTTGCCGAGGTTGAAGGCGCCGATGTTGACGGCGGAGGCCAGGGTGGGGGCGCCGGCGGCCTGGTCGAGGACGCGCTTTTGCAGCGGGGGCACGGTGGCGAAGCCGAGGGCGCCGATCAAGGCGATGGTGACGGCGGCGCCGAACCTGTTGTGGGCGGTGACGGTGAACACGGCCAGGACCACGGCGAGCGCGCCCAGGGACACGTACAGCATCGGCATGAGGGCCCGGTCGGCGAACTTTCCGCCGATGAGGTTGCCCGCGACCATGCCGAGGCCGAAGAGGACGAGCAGCCAGGTCACGGAGGTGTCGGCGAATCCGGCGACGTTGGTCATCATCGGGGTGATGTAGGTGATGGCGGCGAAGACCCCGCCGAAGCCGAGCACGGTCATGGCCATCGCCAGGAGTACTTGGACGTTGCGGAAGGCGGCCAGCTCGTGGCGGATCCGGACGCCCTCGGGGCGGGGCAGTTCGGGGACCATCTTGGCGATGCCGAGCAGACCGAGCACGCCGAGGCCGGCGACGATCAGGAAGGTGACGCGCCAGCCGAGGGTCTGGCCGACGAGGGTGCCGAGCGGTACGCCGACCACGTTGGCGACGGTGAGGCCGGTGAACATCATGGCGATGGCGCCGGCCTTCTTCTGTGGGGCGACCAGTCCGGCGGCGACCACCGAGCCGATCCCGAAGAAGGCGCCGTGGGCGAGGGAGGCGACGACGCGGCCGGCGAGCATGACGCCGAAGGCCGGGGCGAGGGCGGAGATCACGTTGCCGACGACGAACAGGCCCATGAGCAGCATCAGCATGCGCTTGCGGGGGATGCGGGTGCCGAGGATGGTCATCAGCGGGGCGCCGAGGACGACACCGAGCGCGTAGCCGGTGACCAGGAAGCCCGCGGTGGGGATCGAGACGCCGTACTCGCCGGCGACCTCGGGGAGCAGGCCCATGATCACGAATTCGGTGGTGCCGATCCCGAAGGCGCCGATGGCGAGTGCCAGGAGTGCGAGAGGCATGAGGGGGTGCCCTTCAGGGGGAGGTTGCCTGTACTGCCGCTTCACTTGCTGTCGCGGCTTACGTGCGTCCACATTAATTGCAGACGCGGGATATTTGCAAGCGCGGGCTATTGCGGCTGTGGCCTATCCTGGGGGGACCCGCTTCGAAGGAGGAGCCCGCCCATGACCGCCACGGACAGCGCACTCACCGCCCTCTCCCAGGGCTGGTGCGCCCTCTCCCTCCTCCACGGCCGGATCGAGGCCCACATCGAACGCGCCCTCCAGGCGGGCCATGAGCTGAGCGTGCGGGAGTACTCGCTGCTGGACGTGCTCAGCCGCCAGCACAGCGGCCCGGGCGGACACCTGCGGATGCACCAGGTGGCCGACTCGGTCGTGCTCAGCCAGAGCGCCACGACCCGACTGGTCAGCCGGCTGGAGGACCGCGGACTGCTCAACCGCTACATCTGCGACACCGACCGCCGGGGCATCTACACCGACGTGAGCGAAGCCGGACTGACCCTGCTGACGGCGGCCCGACCGACGAACGACACCGCCCTGCGCGAGGCCCTCGACGAGGCCGCGCGCAACCCGGAACTCGCCCCGCTGGTCGCGGCGGTGGAGAACATTCGCACGGTCTCCGCGTAACGCCTGAACGACGAGACCCGGGAGAGACGGCATGGGCCGTCTCTCCCGGGTCTCGTCGTTCAGGGCCGGGCCGCGGCGGCGGGCGCCGCGGCGGCGGCACGATCCGAAGAGCCGGCCGACAGGGCCTAGCCCCGGCTCGGGGTGGGCGAGGACGACGGGGCGGACGAGGGCGGGGCGGACGGGGACGGGGACGGCGGGGGCACCGAGGCCGACCGGGACGGGGGCCTCGGGGAGCCCTTCGGGCTGCTCGGTGTGGCCCTGGGTGCTCCCGACCGGGTCGCGCCGGGGGCCGGAGGTCGCGACACCGGAGGCTCCGCGCTGCCGCCGGTCGGACCGGGCGTCCGGGGCGGGGTGGGGCTGGGCGACTGCTGCGACGGGGACGGGGTGAACTCGGGCGGCGCGGCCGGCGGGACCGGGCGCGGCGGGGCGGTGTCGGGGGTGAGCAGGACGTACGCGGTCACCGCCGCGGCGGCGGCCGCCAGGCCGGCGACGGACCACGACAGCCGTCGCAGCCACAGCGCGGTCGGCGCGAGCCGTCGCAGGTGGGGGCCGGGAGGGGCGGCGGGGCGCAGTGCCACGACGGTCACCTCGTCCGCCCGCGCGGCCAGGGCCTGCCGCAGCCGCCGCTCGACCTGGCGTTCGTCGGCGTCGTACGTCATACCCGTCCCTCCAGAATCCGTTCCAGCGCGTCCAGGGCGCGGCTCGCGTTCGATTTCACTGCGCCTCGGCTGATCCCGAGGGTGTCGGCGATCTCCGCCTCGCTGAGGTCCTCCCAGTAGCGCAGTACCAGGACCTGCCGCCGACGTGGGGTCAGCCGCCCGAGCGCGGCCAGTACCTCGCGGTGCGACTCGGTGAGGACGACGGCGGCCTCGGCGGACGGCATGTCGGCCGTCACGGGCGGGTTCCAGGCGCGGGCGGTGCGTCGGCGGCGCAGCACGGAGCGGGAGGTGTTCACGACGGCGGTGCGCAGGTAGCCGAGCGCGTTGTCCACCTCCTTGATCTCCTCCCCGTGCCGCCGGTAGAGGGCGGTGAAGGCGTCCTGCACCACGTCCTCGGCGGTGGCCAGGTCGTCGACGAGGAGCACCGCGAGGCGGACCATGCGCAGCCGGTGCGCGTGGTACAGCTCGCTGACGGTGGGCGGGGGCGGGGCGTCGCCGTACCCGGTGGTCTCCCGGGCGTCGGTGTACAGGTGCCCGCGCCCGGGCGCCGCGGGGGCGGGCCGGTCGCGGCGGAGCAACAACGCCCACAGGCCCCGCCACGCCCGGCCGAAGCCGGGCGTGAGGGGGCCGACGGTTGGTGCGAGGTGGAGCACGGGGGTCCTCAGTTGGCGGCGCGGCGCCGTACGGCGTACAGGGCGCCGGCGCCGGCGGCCATGAGGCCGACGGCCCCGGCGCCCAGCGCCACGTTGGTCGAAGAGGAGCCAGTATGCGCGAGTTCGGCCCCGTCGGGCGAGGGCGAGGAACTCGGGGCGGCCGGGGCGGCGCTGGGCGTGGCGGTGGGCGGGGTCCCGCCCGGGCTGGTCGGGCGGGAGCTCGGCTTGGCGCTCGTCGGAGCGGAGGGCGAGGCGGAGGGCGGCGTGGCGCCCGGGACGGACGGGGTCGCGGTCGGGGGGGTGCTGGGCCTGGGGGTGGGCCTGGCGCTCGTCGGGGCGGTCGGCGAGGCGGACGGTATCGCGCTGACGGCGGGCGCCGGGGCGGCACTCGACCCGCCCTGCGCGGCGAAGGCCGGGCCGCCCAGGGCGACGGCCACCCCGGCGGCGACCGCGGTGACGGTCGCCGCCCGGCGGGCGGACAGGGTGACGCGCTTCAGGTTCTTCACGGTGGTACTCCACGGTCGTGCGGTCGGGACGAGGACGCGGAACCACGCCCTTCACCCCCGCACGACGCGCGACCGTCGCGGAGGTTGCCGCCGTTTCCGAAAAACTTTTCCGCGTGTGCCGTGAGGTGTTCCGCGTCCGCCGGTTCCGGGGCCCGCCGTCAGGCTCCGCCGGGCGGCCCCGGTGGCCAGGGGACGTCGGCCAACAGCGGGAGCAGCACCTCCTCTTCGTGGTCGAGGTGCGCGTTCAGGGCGTCCGACATCCGTCGCAGCTCGCGGCGGAAGCGCTCCGGTTCGGCGAGGGCGAGATCGCCCAACAGGGCGACCAGCGCGCCTTGGAGACGTGCGACCGTGCGGTGCTCCTCGCGGAGCCGGTCGAACACGTGGGACAGGCCGGGGTGGTGGGCGGCCATCCCCGGGAACAGGTGCGCGTCCTCGGTGGTGTGGTGGAACTCCAGGGACTGGCAGAAGGCCAGGCACCGCTGCCGGATCTGGAGCCCGAGTGACGGGGGCGGCGGGTCCCCGGGCCCCGAGTGCGCGGCCCGTGCGGCGAAGTGGGCCTCGACCTCGGCGCCGACGTGCCGGAGTTGCGCCCGTAGCCAGGTGTGCGTCTCCAGCAGTTTGTCGGCCAGGGTCGCGATCTCGCGCGGCGCCTGCCAACCGTCGGGTTCGGCCCGCCGCAGTTCGACGACGGGCAGGATCCGGGTGGTACGGGCCTGGTAGTCGGCGTACCCGGGGGACCTGCTCTGCACGTACGCGAACAGTTCGGCGCGCCGGGGTTCCTCGGCGGGGACGGCGAGGGCCTCGAAGCTGTCGGTCCCGAGTTCCACCCGTACCACGGGGTGGGCGAGCAGGTTGTGGTACCAGTCGGGATGGCGAGGGCCGCCCAGGTCGGAGGCGACGACCAGCAAGGCGTCGTCCTGGCGGACGTATCCGAGCGGGGTGGTCCGCTCGGTCCCGGTGCGGGCGCCGGTGGTGGTCAGCAGCAGCAGGTCCGCCCCTTCGAAGGGGCCGCCGACCTTGCCGTGGCGGGTACGGAACTCCTCGATGACGGATCGGTTGAACGGTGTGGGCATGCGGATGTCTTCTCCGGAACGTGGTGGAGGCGGGCACGGCGACGCGGGAGGAGCGTGAGCGGTGCACGGCGCGTACGGCGTGAAGTGCGTGGCGGGAGGCCGGCCACGTGGTGCGGCTCGCGAGGCGGGACGCGAGGGATCGACGACCGCCTCGGGCTGCTCGGCGTCAGATGCGGAGCGCGGAGTGCGAACTCATGGAGTGTCCCCTGAGTGAAGGGTGTTCGCCCGACTGCCGGCCGGCCCACTGCTCTTGGCCGGCGTCACGCGACACCGGTCCTCATTACACGCACGCGGCGCGCGTCTGTCAACGCCGAAGATCGTTTCCGGAGATGCGCCGTGATGCCCCGGAGATGCCCGGTGATGGCCCGGAGATGCCCGGTGATGGCCCGGGCGGGACATCCGGGCCACGCTCATCGGGGTCGGCGCGGCGCCTCGACCGGGAGCGCGACGCCGGTTCAGCCGGCGGGTACCAGGACGACGGCCGTGCCGTACGCGCACACCTCAGTGCCGATGTCGGCGGCCTCGGTCACGTCGAACCGCATCATCAGCACGGCGTTGCCGCCCCGCGCCTTCGCCTGTTCGATGAGCCGCTCCATCGCCTGGTTCCGGGTCTCCACCAGGGTCTTGGTCAGCCCCTTGAGCTCGCCCCCGATCATGGACTTCAGGCCCGCGCCGATCTGGCTGCCCAGGTGGCGGGAGCGCACGGTGAGGCCGAAGACCTCGCCGATGACCCGCTCCACCCGGTAGCCGGGGACGTCGTTGGTCGTCACCACCATGACACCGGTCTGCTCGGCGCCGGGGCCGCCGCCGTAGTCTTCGATTCCCATGCGTCCCACTCTGGATCCGCGGGCCGAGCCGCGCATCCCGGCGGCCGTCAGGCGGGCCGGAGCGTCCACCGGTCGCCCAGCAGCCGGAACCTTCCCGAGGCGACCTCGTAGAAGGACAGGCCCTCCCCCGTGAACGTGCCGTTCGCGGGTGTCGAAGGCGTACGTCTTCGACACGCCCTGGTACGTGGTCGTGCGCACCGTGGGCAGCAGATCGCCCCGGCCGATCCGCGGCCGCCCCAGGCCCTCGGCGCACCGGGCCGGCACGTGGACCGCGTCGTAGGCCTCGGCCGCGTACGGGGGTGCGGGGGCGTTGCCCCGACGCGGCCCGGACGACACATTGGGCATTTCGGGCTAAACGGCGGTGCGTCGCCGGAGCCCGGGGGCGCCGCGTGGTCATAGTCGTCCCTGGCAGCCGCCAGGCTGCCGCCCGGCCCGCCCGTCGCGGTCGGGCGGATGTCTTTGCAGAGGAGCCGGCTCATGCTGAAGCCAACCAGGACCATCCTCGCTCTCGCCACCGGAGGCCTGGTGCTCGGCCTGGTCGGCGCGGGCACCGCCATCGCCGACGAGGGCCCGATGGACGACATGTCGGGACACGAGAAGGTCATCCTCGACGGTCACGACGACTACGACGACGGTGACTACGACCGGCCGCGCCACGCCTGGGGCAAGGTCGTCTCGCGCGGCCCGCTGAAGGTCCGCAGCAAGCCGAGCACCCGCGCGTACGTCCTGGGCAAGGTCAAGCCGCACCGGAAGCTCGCCCTGGAGTGCAAGACCCGCGGCGAGCGGGTCGACGGCAACAACATCTGGTACCTGCTGGCCGACCGGGACCGCGAGAACGTCAACGACGGCATGAACGGGGACGAGGACCTCACGGAGCGCATGAACCACAAGGACCGCAAGGACCGCTGGGTCTCCGCCCGCTACGTCGACAACCTCTCCCCCGTGGAGTGGTGCCGCAACTGATCGGTGACGTCCGCGTCCTGACGGCCGAGGGTCCGGCCCCCGTGAGCGGGGGCCGGACCCTCGGCCGTCGTACGGGCGCTCGTGGTCAGTCCGCCGGGCGCACGCTTCGCGGTCCCGCGCAGCGCGCGCCGTACGCCTCGACGCGCGAGCGCAGTTCCCGGTCGGCCGTGACCACGACGCGGTCCCGCCCCGCGTGGGCCGCGACGAGTTCCACGATCCGGTCGTCGCCGCTCCCGGGCGCGGAGTCCACGCGTACCCCGGGCACGGACTCGACGCCCCGGGCGGCGCCTTCGACGACCAGGACGATCTCCTCGCCGGCGTCCCGTTGCGCGAGCCGGTCCCGCAGCCGCTCGGCGGCGCCCCGACGGTCGCGCCACCAGCCGTCGGGGACGGACCCGACGACGTTCGCGCCGTCGACGATCAACACGGTGCCGGTCGCGTTCACGGTGGCCGCCCTCCGTCAGAAATCGCCGTAGTTGACCTGCCAGGTGGGCAGGCCCATCCGCCGCCAGACCGCGACCACCCGGTCCCGGTCGTCGAGCGAGACGCGTACCGCGTAGCGGTGGCGCACGTGCGCGTCGAACAGCTCGGCCTTGACGACGTCGTCGCGGCGGGTGTCGCCGGCAGCACGCATCCACAGCTCGTCGTAAGGCACCTGGTGGCGCCGCAGCCAGGACTCCGTCTGCGGGCGGTGCTCCTCGCCACGTCCGGACAGCAGCACGATGACGTCCCCGTGGGCCCGTCGGAAGGCGTCGAGCGCGCCCCGCACGGACTCGTTGAGCCGGTCGAGTTCGCAGCGCGTGAAGTCGTAGGGCCCCCGATCCCCGATCAGGGCGAGCGTGCCGTCTATGTCGCACATCACCGCGGAGGGCAGCTCCGGGTCGGCCACGTACGGCTCGACGGGGGGCTGGTCGTTGAGCCACTCGGCGGTGAGCTTCCAGCCGCCCTTGCGGGACTTGGCGTGCTTGTCGGCCAGGATCCGGATGATCTCCTCGCCGACCTGCCGCTCGCGGGCCGCGTCCCGACGCAGGCACTCCTCCAGCGGCACGTCGGTGAAGTCGTGCACGACGAAGGTGGCGCGGCCCCCGACGGCGGCCTTGAGGCGCTTGGGGATGTTCGGGGTGAGGTGGGTGTTGTCCACGACCACGTCGAAGCCCCCCTCGACCGCCGCGCGCAGTGCCGCGTCCTGGATCTCCAGGACGGTCTGCTCGTGCTTGTACGAGTGGCCGCGCCCGTGGTCGTGTCCGTCGAGCATGCCCCGGAGGTCGTCCAGGTTGACGCGTCGCATCCGGCCGCCGGACTCCGCTTGCAGGGCGCGCGCGGCGGTGGTCTTGCCGGATGCGGGCAGGCCCGTCATGACGTGGACCACGGGCAGGGGACGCACGGGCGGCGCGTCGGCCGCCGGGGGCCCGCTCGCCGCCGGGCCGGGCCCGACGGCCGACGGCACACCGGCCGAAGGCCGGGTGACCGAAGGCCGGGTGACCGTAGGCCCGATGACGGGGGACCCGCTGCCGGCGGGGCCCGCGGCCGACGACGTGGGCGCCGGCGAGGCGGTGGCCGGCCGCCCGGTGGTCGGGGTGACCGGCTTGCCCGCCGTGGCCGACCTGGCCTGCGCGGGCACGGCCCGCGCGGGCACGGTCGGTGCGCCGTCACCGGGCCGGGGCGCGCTCTCCTCGTCCGTCAGGAAGGGGACGGACGCCTCCGGTCGCAGGGAACGCCAGGTGACCAGTTCGGTCGACTTCCCGTCGAGCCGCAGGAACATGGTGGAGCGCAGGATGCCGGCGGGCAGCTGCTTCGCGGCGCGCGCGAAGGCACCCCGGTCGGCGGCCAGGTGGGCGAGGCTCGCGAAGGCCTCGTCGATGGTGCGCTCGCGCTCCGCCGCGGCCTCCTCCAGCCGGTCGATCACCTTGCGGACCCAGGCGTCGAACTCGTCCGGTACCTGCGCCAACAGCGCGTCGAGCGGCTTCCCGCCCCAGGCCTGGAGGTCCGCGACGGTGCACTGCAGGCCCTGGGCCAGCTCCTTCGCGGACAGGCCGGCGAAGCGCTGGACGCCGTAGTTGCGCCAG
This sequence comes from Streptomyces sp. NBC_00513, assembly GCF_041431415.1. Taxonomy (GTDB): domain Bacteria; phylum Actinomycetota; class Actinomycetes; order Streptomycetales; family Streptomycetaceae; genus Streptomyces. The sequence goes on along the minus strand of NZ_CP107845.1, from coordinate 6,778,739 downwards.
ATGTCCCGCTCGTTGACCCCGGTGAGCACCCTGTGGAGGCGCACGTACTCGGCGATCTTGGCCTTGGCCCGGACGCCCGACGCGAAGCGCAGCACGTACCCCTCGGCGTCGGTGCCGGTGGACGTGCCGCCTCCGAGCAGCGCGTTGGCCTCGGTCAGTGCGACGAGTTCGGCGAGGGGCATGGCGGGCCACACCTTGACGACGGCGCCGACGGTCCCCCAGTGCGCGGCGGCCTCGGCGAGGGGCACCTCGATGCCGTCCGCGCCGAACGCGGCGAGGAGCACGAGGTCCCGGCGCTCGCCGTAGTCGACGACGATCCGGTTCTGCGGGTACAGGATCTCGGCGAGGTAGGTCACGCCCGGCACGAGCGCCGAGGTGTCCAGGCCGTCGAGCCGGCGCTGCGCCCAGGTCGCCTGGGCGCTGATGAAGGAACCCTTGGACGCGACCCGCCAACGGTCGGCGTAGTGGAAGACCACCGCCAGGCTGCCGTCGACCTTGTCGTAGACCTCGAACGGCTCGTCGGGCAGCGCGGGGGCGTACGGTTGGCCGGACTCGTGCTCGCCGACGTTGAAGAACTTCGGCAGCGGCAGGGCGACGATCCGCCCGGTGGTGTCGTCGGCGACGAGACCGCGGCAACGCCTGGTGACCTGGTTCCAGACCTGCTCGTACTGCGCGGTGCGCGTGTACGTGTAGATGGACAGCGGCAGTTCGGGGTGCGACTTGCGCGTCACGTACCCGGCGTCGATGGCCGCCGCGAGATCCTGGGCGGGCAGCAGTGCGTGAAGAGTCAGGTGATCCTGGCTCATGGGGTTCCTCCCGGTTCGAGATGCCGCATTCTCTCGTGCGGGAGACCTGCGCCGATAGTCAATTATGGCCGGATACCCGGGCTGATCAGGGATTCCTCGGTGGCGTGCGGGTTCCGCGGGCTATCGCGAGATGCAGAGCTCGTTGCCCTGCGGGTCGGTGAGGGTGGTCCAGACGCTCGGTCCCTGGCGGCCCTCGTGGAGGCGCTTGGCGCCCTTGGCGACGAGACGCTCGACCACGGCCTCGTGGTCGGGTCCGGTGCGCACGTCCAAGTGGACGCGGTTCTTGACCGTCTTGGCCTCGGGCACGAGCTGGAAGAGGATCCGGGGCGCGACCTCCAGCCCGTCCGGGTGGCGGATCCCCGCCCCGGCCTTCCAGACGAGGACGCCGCGGTGGGTGGTGGTGTCGTCTTCGGTGGCCTGCCCGGCCTCGATCATGCTGCGGATGAACGCCTCGTCGCTGGGCTCCACTTCCCATCCGAGGGCGTCGGCCCACCAGTCGGCGAGCGGGTGCGGGTCGGTCGAGTCGATGGTCACCTGAAACGTGTAGGCCATGCAGGGACCCTACTGAGCGGCGCGCGGGCGCGCCACAGGAACGTGAGCCGCGTCGTTTCGCCTCGGTCGCCCCGGCGATCGGTACCGTTCCCGGCACGTGTTCGGGCTTCGTCCGCCGGACGTCATCGGCGACTGCGCCTCATGGGGGCACCGGATGGGATCCGACCACACGGGGAACGACCGGGGCGGCATCCTGAGGGCGTTCGCCGATCGGCTGTTCCCGCCGGCGGGGGGCGGGGCCGTCCGGCCGCACGGGCTGCTGCCGCCGCTGCTCGTCGTGCTGACCTTCGTGAGCGGTCTGGTGGACGCCGTGAGCTATCTCGGTCTCGACCACGTGTTCGTCGCCAACATGACGGGGAACGTGGCCCTGCTCGGTTTCGCCCTGGCCGGTGACCGGGAGCTGTCCGGCGCCGCGTCGATCCTGGCCCTTGCCGCGTTCGTGCTGGGGGCGTGGGCCGCCGGCCGGTTGCGTCGGTCCGGGGCCGGGGGCGGGAAGGCACTGTTCGGTCCGCTGGTGGCGGTACAGGCGGTGTTGGTGGCGGGGGCGCTCGCCGTGTCGGTGACCGGCGGCGGGCAACTGCTCCTGGTCGCACTGCTCGCGCTGGGCATGGGCTTGCAGAACGCCGTCGTCCACCGGCTGGCCGTCCCCGACCTCACCACCACCGTGGTCACCCGCACGCTGACCGGGCTGGCGGTCGACCCCTGGGGGCCGCCGTCGGTGCGGCGGGTGGTCTCGGTGGTGGCGTTGCTCTGCGGGGCGCTGTGCGGCGGGCTGCTGACCTTGAACCACGGCGCGCGGTGGGCGCTGCTGGCGGCGCTCGTCCTGCTGGCGTGGGTGGCCGCGCTGGGCCTGCGCGGCGCCGGCCCCGGTCCGGAGTCCGCCGGCCCGTAGCCGCGCGGACCGGCCGCCGACCGGATCGTGCGTCACCCTCGGGGCGCCGGCGCGCCGGCGGTGCGCCGGTCCAGGGCGAACGCCGCACAGGTCATCACGCAGGCGGCCACGGCGATCCACAGCAGCACCTCGCCCACCGGGCGCAGCCAGGCCACGCCCGTCGGGGCGGCGGCCGACAGGCAGGCGGTGGCCGTCATGCCGAGGGGGAAGACCGTGGACCAGCGCCGGATGTCGTAGCGGGGGCGCGGGCGGCGCAGCTCGGCGGTGAGCAGGACGACGTACCAGGCCAGTGAGAGGCCGAGGGCGACGAGGGTGGTCGTGCGCAGCGTCGTGTGCACCGCACTCGTCCAGATCGGCGTGGCGGTGAGCTTGGCGCCCGCGAGGGCGGTGATGGACAGCGCCCCGCCCGCCACCCAGTGGTCCCCCGCCCCGCCGGTCACCTCGTGGAGGTCGAAGCGGGCCAGGGCCAGGCCGTACAGCAGCACGCCCAGGCAGAAGCAGGCGAGTCCCACCCGGCCCAGCCAGTCCTGGTGGAGGGTGACGCACAGCGTCGCCGCGAGGACGGCCAGGCCCTGGGTGGCCACGCAGACCAGGAAGACCGCTCCGGGCATCCGCCGCCTCCAGTGCCGCAGGACGTGGTACAGCAGCAGCGGCCAGAGCGCCGCGGCGAGGGCGAGCAGGGCGGCGGCCACGGTCTCCAGGCCGGACTGGGCGAGCCGGGCGCCGAGCACGGCGGTGGCGGCGACGGCCGTCAGGGCGGACGGGGTGTCGGCCTCGGAGCAGAAGCGGCCCCGGTCGGCGATCAGGCGGAGGCCGAAGTCGGCGGCCAGTACGAGCCACAGCGCCCCGGCGACGGCGAGCGCGGCCAGCGACAGGACCTCGTGGCCGATCAGCTCCAGACCGATGGAGAGGATCCCGGCGGCCATGACGGCGGAGCCGGCGGCGGGCGGGAGTCCGGTCCACCAGCGGTCTGCGCGCACGAGGCGCCCGGGGAGGAGGCTCACCCCTCCAGCGGACACCCGTCGGCGGCGACCCGCCAGCCCACGTCCGCCCGCGTGCCGGGTGGTGCGGGGGCGCTCCCGCCGCGAGGCGGCGCCGCCGGCGCGTCCTCGGCCGGGGAATGCGCCGGAGTGCCGTACCCGGGGGCGGGCGGGGTGCCAGTCTGGGAGGACCACAACCTTGGGGGCCGGCCATGGAACGTGAGGAACGGCAGCGGGCACAGCACACCGGGCACGAGGTCCGACCTTCCGCTTCGGCGGGTGGGCACGGGGCGTACGCACCGCCCCCGCGGCGGCGGGCGATCCGGACCCCGACGTTCGCCCCGCACGACGAGGAGCGGCAGCGGCAGGAGTTCCTCACCGGGACGGTCCCGGCGGCGGGCGCCTGCGTGATCCTCCCCGTGGGCGTCGCACCGGACGCGGACACGTTGCCCTCGCTGTTCGTCATCACCGTCCACGAGGACGAACGGACCTACGGACCGGCGCCGGAGCTGCGGGAGGCGTTCGCCCTGCTCGACGCGCGGGGCGCGGTGGAGACGAGCCGGGGGCTGGACGTCGGGTGCGCGTGGTCCGGCTTCGGCGGGGTCAGACCCGTGGTCAAGCTACGGCTGGACTTCCGGGTCCCGCGGACGGCCCCGACCAGGTCGTCGGTGTCGATCGTGGTGCCGGCGGATCCGTACGCCGAGGTCTGGCACCACGTCCTCGACGGTGGCCTGCTCGGCATCAGCACGAAGGCGCGGCTGGACCGGGTCACGAGCCTGCCCCGCTCGTCGTTCGCCGCCGGACTGGAGGCCTGCCTGCTGCTCGGCACGGGGCCCTCGCCGGTGTTGGAGCGGCTGATCACGACGTACGAGTGGCCGCGCGGCTGAGCCGGGCGGGCGACCGGGCGAGCCGGGGCCCCATCGGTCGGCGGGGCCCCGGCGTCACATGACGCCGCGGGTACGGAACTGGACGCTGACGCGGGGTCCGACGGCGCGGGTGGACTTGGGCACCGCGTGCTCCATGGTGCGCTGGCAGGAGCCGCCCATGACCACCAGGTCGCCGTGCCCCAGCGGCAGCCGCAGCAGGGTCGGGCCGCCGTCGCGCGGGCGCAGCACCAGGTCGCGGGGGTCTCCCACGGAGACGATGGCGACCATGGTGTCCTCGGTCGCGGAGCGGCCGGTCCGGTCGCCGTGCCAGGCGACGCTGTCCTTGCCGTCCCGGTAGAGGCACAGCCCGGCCGTCACGAACGGTTCCCCCAGTTCGGGGGCGTAGTGGCCGGTCAGTGCCGAGCGGGCGTCGGTGAGCACGGGGTGCGGGAGTGGATCGCCGGCCCCGTAGAAGGCGAGCAGCCGGGGTACGTCCACGTCCCGTTCGTACATCCGGCGGCGCTCGGCGCGCCAGGGAACGTCGGCGGCGAGTCGCTCGAACAGCGCGTCGGAGCCGGACAGCCAGCCGGGCAGGTGATCGACCCAGGCGCCGGCCCCCAGCTCCGTGCGGCGCAGTTCCGTGAGCGGGCCGATCCGGATGTCGTCGGCCTGGTCGAAGAGGGAGCCCTGGAGCGCGTGCATGGTTTCCAGCGTACCCGCAGAACCGAACATCTGCTCGAATAGCGTGTCGGGGCTTGCCGGCCCGCGTCGGACCCCGCGCGTCGGCACGGGCGGACCTCGGCCCGGACGCGCGCCCGCACGGAAGGCCCGCGCGCCCGCACGGGGCCGGCCCACTGACGGGCCGGTCCCGCTCCCGGGGTCAGCGGTGGGTGAACCCGGCCGCGCGCTTGTCCACGAAGGCGCTCATGCCCTCCTTCTGATCGGCCGTCGCGAACACCGCGTGGAACAGCCGCCGTTCGAAGCGGACGCCTTCGGCCAAGGTGGTCTCGAAGGCCCGGTTCACGGCCTCCTTCGCCATCATGGCGACGGGCGCGGACATTCCCGCCACCGCCGCGGCGACGGCGAGGGCCTCGGTGAGGAGGTCGGCGGCCGGGACGACGCGGGAGACCAGTCCGGCCCGCTCCGCCTCCACGGCGTCCATGGTCCGGCCGGTCAGGCAGAGCTCCATCGCCTTGGCCTTGCCGACGGCTCGGGTCAGTCGCTGGGATCCGCCGATGCCGGGGATGACGCCGAGTTTGATCTCCGGCTGCCCGAAGACGGCGGTGTCGGAGGCGAGCAGGATGTCGCAGAGCATCGCCAGCTCGCAGCCGCCGCCGAGGGCGTACCCGGAGACGGCGGCGACGGTCGGCGTGCGGAGGTCGCCGAGCCGGTCCCAGGCGGTGAACCAGTCACTGAGGTACATGTCCATGTACCCCTGCGGCTGCATCTCCTTGATGTCCGCGCCGGCCGCGAAGGCCTTCGTCGAACCGGTGAGGACGATGCAGCCGATGTCGGGGTCCCGGTCGAGGGCCTCGGTGGCGGCCACGACCTCGTTCATGACCGTGAGGTTGAGGGCGTTGAGCGCCTCGGGGCGGTTGAGGGTGAGCAGCGCGGTGCGCCCCGTGCGCTCGACGAGGATCGTTTCGTGGGCGGTGTCGGTCACGTGGTCGGTCACGAGGCGGGTCCGTTCCGGTCCGTGGTGGTGGCGCGCAGGGCGTGGACGATTCCGGAGAAGTCCTGTGTGGCCCCTTCCCCTTCGGCGAACGCGGCGTACATTTCGGCGGCGCGCCCGCCGAGTCCGGCGTCGATGCCGCCCGCGCGCAGGGCGTTGACGGCGAGCCCCAGGTCCTTCGCCATGAGCGGGGCGGCGAAGCCGGGGCGGTAGTCGCGGTTGGCGGGACTGGCCGGAACCGGGCCGGGTACCGGGCAGTTGGTGGTGAGGGCCCAGCACTGGCCGGACGCGGTGGAGGCCACGTCGTACAGCGCCTGGTGGGACAGGCCCAGGCTCTCGCCCAGGACGAAGGCCTCGCTGACCGCGATCATCGAGATGCCCAGGATCATGTTGTTGCAGATCTTCGCCGCCTGTCCGGCGCCCGCTCCCCCGCAGTGCACGATCTTGCCGCCCATGGCGTCCAACAGTGGGGTCGCCTCGGCGAACTCGGTCTCCGCGCCGCCGACCATGAAGGTCAGGGTCGCGGCCTCGGCGCCCGTCACCCCGCCGGAGACGGGCGCGTCGAGCGCCCGGTGGCCCGCCTCGCCGGCGGCGGTGTGGGCGCGGACGGCGTCCTCGACGTCGATGGTGGAGCAGTCGATGAACAGGGTGCCGGGCTTGGCCGCTGCGAGCAGCCCCTGCTCCCCGTAGAGGGCCAGGACGTGGCGACCGGCCGGCAGCATGGTGATCACCACGTCCGCCTCGGCGACGGCCAGGGCGGCGGAGTCCGCGGCCTCCACGCCGGCCGCCGCGGCGGAGGCGAGCGCGGCGGGGACGAGGTCGAAACCGATCACGCGCCGGCCGGTCGCGGCGAGGTTGGCGGCCATCGGGCCGCCCATGTGGCCCAGCCCGATGAAGGCGATGACGCTGGTCACCAGGGCACCTCCTGAGGAGAGTCGGTGACGGCGAGGCGCAGTTCGCGCCCGTCGTCGAGGGGGGCGAAGTAGCGGGCCACGTCGGATTCCGTGACCTCTTCGAGGGTGGCGGGCGACCAGCGGGGGGCGCGGTCCTTGTCGATGACCTGGGCGCGGATCCCCTCGACCAGGTCGGGAGAGCGCAGGGCCGTGCAGGAGATCCTGTACTCCTGTTCCAAGACCCTTTCCAGCGGCCCCGTTTCGCGTGCGCGGCGGAGGGCGGAAAGGGTGACCTTGAGCGCGGTGGGCGACTTGGTCAGGATGGTCTCGGCCGCGTCCTTGGCCTCGGGTTCACCGCTCGTGAGGAGCCGTTCGACGATCTCCTCGACGGTGTCGGCGGCGTAGCAGTGGTCGATCCACCCGCGCCTCGCGGCCAACAGCCCGGGAGGGGCCTGACCGACGTGGCGGGCCAGGACCTCGTGTACGGGCGCGCGTCCGAGGTCCGCCGACAGTCGGTCGAGCCGATCGGCCGGGACGAAGTGGTCCGCGAGCCCGCACAGCAGCGCGTCGGCCGCGCCCACCGGTGCGCCCGTCAGGGCCAGGTGGGTGCCCAGTTCGCCGGGCGCGAGCGCCAGGAGGTAGGTGCCGCCGACGTCCGGGACGAAGCCGATGCCGGTCTCGGGCATCGCCACGCGGGAGCGTTCGGTGACGATGCGGACGTTGCCGTGGGCCGAGATCCCGACTCCGCCACCCATCACGATGCCGTCCATCAACGCCACGTACGGCTTGGGATAGCGGGCGATGAGCGCGTTCAACCGGTACTCGTCCCGCCAGAAGTCCGCCGAGGCCGTACCGCCGGCCTTGGCATCGTCGTGGATGGCCCGGATGTCACCGCCCGCACACAGCCCACGCTCGCCGGCGCCGGAGACGACCACCGCCTCCACGGCGGGATCGCCGCGCCAGGCGGTCAGGGCCTCCTCGACGCGCAGCACCATGGGGTGACTGAGCGCGTTCAGGGCCTTCGGGCGGTTGAGGGTCAGGCGGCCCGTGCGGCCCTCGACGTGGACCAGGACGTCCGCTGCGTCGGTCATCACAGGTTCTCCGTCAGGCCGCGGGCGACGATGACGCGCATGATCTCGTTGGTCCCTTCCAGGATCTGGTGCACACGGAGGTCTCGGACGATCTTCTCGATGCCGTACTCGCTCAAGTAGCCGTATCCGCCGTGTAGTTGGAGCGCCCGGTCGGCCACCGTGAAACCCGTGTCGGTGGCGAAGCGCTTGGCCATGGCGCAGAGCTGCGCGGCCTGCGGGTCGCCGTTGTCCAGGGCCTGCGCGGCGGTACGGACCAGGGCGCGGGCGGCGGTGAGTTCCGTGGCCATGTCGGCGAGGCGGAACTGGAGCGCCTGCGCGTCGAGCAGGCGCGCTCCGAACGCCTCGCGGTCGGCCAGGTGGGCGAGGCTGCGGTCCAGTGCGCTCTGGGCGCCGCCGAGCGAACAGGCGGCGATGCCGAGCCGGCCACCGTTGAGGGCCGTCATGGCCATGCGGAACCCGTCGCCCTCCGAGCCGAGCCGTCGCGTGGCGGGGATCCGCACCCCGTCGAGGACGACCTGGCGGGTGGGTTGGGCGTTCCAGCCCATCTTGCGCTCGTCGGGGCCGAAGGAGAGCCCGGCGTCGGCGCGTTCCACGATGAAGGCGGAGATCCCGCGCGGCCCGTCGGATCCGGTGCGGGCCAGGACCACGTACACGTCGGAGGCTCCGGCGCCGGAGATGAACTGCTTCACGCCGGTCAACACGTAGTGGTCGCCGTCGCGTTCGGCGCGGGTGCGCAGCGCGGCGGCGTCCGAGCCGGCGCCGGGCTCGGTGAGGCAGTAGCTGCCGAGGGTGCGGGCGGAGCAGAGCCCGGGCAGCCAGCGCTCGCGCTGGTGGGGGTCCCCGTACGTGTCGAGCATCCAGGCGACCATGTTGTGGATGGAGAGGTAGCCGGCGATCGAGGGGCAGCCGGTGGCCAGCACTTCCAGGACGAGCACCCCGTCGGCGCGGGTGAGCCCGGAGCCACCGGACTCCTCGCGTACGTAGATCCCCGCGAGGCCGAGGTCGGCGGCGCGGCGGAGCACGTCGACGGGGAAGTGCTTGTCCTGGTCCCAGGCGATGGCGTGCGGGGCGAGTTGCTCCTGTGCGAAGTCGAGGGTGACCTCGGCCAGGGCGAGTTGGTCCTTGCTGAGCAGGGTCGTGGTCATGACGGTCACCCCATCGTCGGAATGGTGAAGCTGGCGCCTTCCTTGACGCCGGAGGGCCAGCGCGAGGTGACGGTCTTGGTGCGGGTGTAGAAGCGGATGGAGTCGGGTCCGTGCTGGTTGAGGTCTCCGAAGCCGGACCGCTTCCAGCCGCCGAACGTGTGGTAGGCGACCGGGACGGGGATGGGCACGTTGACGCCGACCATGCCGGCGCCCACCCGCCGGGTGAAGTCGCGGGCGGTGTCCCCGTCGCGGGTGAAGATGGCGACGCCGTTGCCGTAGGGGTGCTCGCTGGGCAGGCGCAGCGCCTCCTCGTAGTCGGCGGCGCGTACGACGCTCAGCACCGGGCCGAAGATCTCCTCGCGGTGGATCCGCATCCGGGGGGTGACCCGGTCGAAGAGCGAGGCGCCGGCGAAGTAGCCGTTCTCGTGCCCGGGGAGGGTGAACCCGCGTCCGTCCACGACGAGTTCGGCGCCCTCGGTCACCCCGATGTCGACGTAGCGGTTCACCCGGTCGAGGGCGTCGCGGCTGACGAGCGGGCCGAAGTCGGCGTCCGGGTCGTCGGAGGTGCCGATGCGCAGGGCGGCGATCCGCTCCTTCAACTTGGCGACCAGGGCGTCCGCGGTCTCCTCCCCCACGGGGACGGCGACGGCGATGGCCATGCAGCGTTCGCCCGCGGAACCGTAGCCGGCGCCGATCAGGGCGTCGGCGGCCTGGTCGAGATCGGCGTCCGGCATCACGATCATGTGGTTCTTGGCGCCGCCGAAGCACTGGGCGCGCTTGCCGTGGGCGGCGGCGGTGGCGTAGATGTGCGCGGCGATCGGGGTGGATCCGACGAAGCCGAGGGCCTGGACGCGCGGGTCCTCCAGCAGGGTGTCGACGGCTTCCTTGCCGCCGTTGACCACGTTGAGGACGCCGGGCGGCAGGCCCGCCTCCAGGAAGAGTTCGGCGAGCCGCAGCGGGACGGAGGGATCCCGTTCGGAGGGCTTGAGGATGAAGGCGTTCCCGCAGGCCAGGGCGGGGGCCGCCTGCCACAGCGGGATCATCGCGGGGAAGTTGAAGGGGGTGATGCCGGCGACCACGCCGAGCGGGGCGCGCAGCGAGTGCACGTCGATGCCGGAGCCCGCGTTGTCGGTGAACTCGCCCTTGAGGAGGTGCGGGATGCCGGCGGCGAACTCGACTACCTCCAGGCCGCGTTGCAGGTCGCCGTGGGCGTCGGCGACGGTCTTGCCGTGTTCGGCGGACAACAGCCGTGCCAGGGAGTCGCGTTCGCCCTCGACGAGTTGGAGGAAGCGCAGCAGCACGCGGGCGCGGCGCTGCGGGTTCCACTGGCCCCATTCGCGTTGGGCCGCCTCGGCGTCGGCGATGGCCGTCCCGGTGTCGGCGCGGCCGGCCAGGGGGACCCTGGCCTGGACCGTTCCGGTGTTGGGGTCGTGGACGTCGGCGTACAGGCCGGAGGTGCCCGGGGCGTGCTTGCCGCCGATGAAGTGGGTGAGTTCGCGGACCATCGAAGCCTGCTCTCGTCAGGTGAGGTCCGAGGAGGGCGCGACGAGCCGGCGGCGCGGCACCGATCGGGGTGCGCGGCGCGGGGCGGGTCGCGGGACAGTGAAGGCGTGGATGCCTTCGGTGAGTCACGAACGCGCGGACAGGGCCGCGTACTTCGGGAACTCCGCCGGATCACCTGGGCCGTGGTCACGTACCGGTGTCATGCGTGTCTGCTCCATCCTCGTGGACAACACGGAACACCCCGCGGCCGGTATCCTGACTCCCGGATCAACGCGCGCTCTCCGGCCTTCCCAACGGGTTTCCCCGTCAGTGGCCTGTCCTGCTGGAAGAGCACACTCCTCGGTCACAGTGGCGGGACCGCGTCGGATTCACACCGACTTCCCTGCACCGCGGGCTTGCCCAGGAACATATAGTTGGACGTCCTAGTAAGTCCACCCCCGTCCGTCGTCCCGGGCGCGTCGCGCGAGCGCCGCTCCACCGTGAGTGGCCGGAAACCGACGTGGCGAGGTTCCCCCGGAGACGGCCTACGCTCGGGGGATGCGCATCGTTTCCCTGCTGCCCGCCGCCACCGACATCGTGGCCGAACTCGGACTGCTCGCCGATCTGGTGGGCCGCACGCACGAGTGCGACTGGCCGGCGGCGGTGGCCGGCGTGCCGGTGGTGACCTCCGCCGCGTTCTCGTCCGACGAGCTGTCCAGTCGGGAGATCTCCGAGGCGGTCGGGGGCGCGGCGCACAGCGGCTCCTCGCTCTACGGCCTGGACGTGGAGGCGCTGGGAGCGCTCGCGCCCGAGGTGGTCCTCACCCAGGACCTGTGCGACGTGTGCGCGGTGTCCTACGCGGGCGTGAGCCGGGCGGTACGCGTGCTCGACGGAGGGCCGAGGGTGCTCAGCCTGGAGCCGCGCACCCTCGACGACGTACTGGACTGTCTGGTCCGTGTGGGTGAGCTGCTGGGCGTCCCCGAGGTCGGACGGGCCCGCCGGGCCCATGCGCGGGCCCGGCTGGAGGCGGTACGCGCCGCCGTGGCGGGCCGTCCCCGGCCCCGGGTGGTGGCCATCGAATGGCTGGATCCGCTCTGGCCCGCCGGGCACTGGGTGCCGGAGCAGATCACCGCGGCGGGCGGGGAACCGTTGATCGCGGCCCCGGGCGAGCACACCCGGCCGATGGACTGGGACACGGTCCGGGCCGCCCGACCGGACGTCCTGCTCCTGCTGCCGTGCGGGTTCAGCCCGCGGCGCACGCTGCGCGAGCGCGGGGCGCTCACCGCGCTGCCGGGCTGGTCGGAGCTGCCGGCGGTGCGGTCCGGCGAGGTGTGGGTGCTGGACGGGCCCGCGTACTTCAACCGGCCGGGCCCGCGGGTGGTGCGGGGCGCGGAGGTCCTGGCGCGGGTGCTGCACGGAGTCCGGGTCGGGGACCCGGTGACGGAGGCGGAGGCCTTCCGGCTGCCCGGCCCCGCCTGACGGGGCCGGCACCGGGCGCGCCGGGCAGGGTGGGCACGGCGTGACCGGACGGGCGCGGCGGGCCGCACCGGGCCGTCGGCCCGCGGGGCGGCGGCCGGGCGGGAACCGGTACGGGTCAGCCCCGGGGGGCGTACATGATCACGGCGACGCCGGCGAGGCAGAGGCAGGCGCCGATCAGGTCCGCCCGGTCCGGCCGGTAGCCGTCGAGCACCATGCCCCAGATCAGCGAGCCGGCGACGAAGACCCCGCCGTACGCGGCGAGGATCCTGCCGAAGTTCGCGTCCTCCTGGAGGGTGGCGACGAAGCCGTAGACGCCGAGGGCGATCACGCCCGCGCCGATCCACGCCCAGCCCCGGTGCTCCCGGACGCCCTGCCACACCAGCCAGGCTCCGCCGATCTCGAAGAGGGCGGCCGCGAGGAACAGGCCGACCGAGCGGGCGACGAGCACGTGGGCGCCCGCTGCTAGCGGCCGCGCGGCTTGCCGCGCTTGCCGCCGCCCTTGCCCGCGGCGCCGCCCTTGCCGCCCTTGGGCGCGCCGCCAGCGCGCGGGTTCTTGCCGCCGGTCTTGCCGCCGCCGGCCCCCCGTGCGCCTCCGCCGGGCGCCGGGCGCTTGCCCTTCGGCTGCGCCGGCGCGGGCGCGGGGGCTGCCAGGGAGCGGCCCCGGGAGCTGTTCACGGTCCGTCCGCGGACGATGCCGATGAACTCCTCCACCAGGTCGGTGGTCTCCTCCTCGGGCCAGGAGAGCGCCACCCGCGACTCGGGGGCGCCCGTCAGCGGCCGGTAGGTGAGGTCCTTGCGGTGGTACAGGCGGGCGAGGGACTGCGGGACGACCAGTACGCCGATGCCCGCGGCCACCAGCTCGACGGCGTCCTCCGTCGTCGCGGGTCGCTCGATCGCGGGCCGACCCGGCAGGGTGTCCCAGTCGAGGGTGTCGTCGAGGGGGTGCAGCACGATCTCGTCGGCCAGGTCCCCGGTGGACACCTCCTCGGCGCTCGCCACCAGGTGGTCCTTGGGGATCACGACGACCGTGGTCTCGGTGTAGAGCGGGATGGCGCTGAGGTCCGTGCGGTCGATCGGCAGCCGGACGAATCCGGCGTCCGCCTCGCCGGCGCGCAGCGCGTCGGGGGCGGCGGCGGGGGCGACCGCGACGAGGGTCAGCGGGATGCCGGGCAGGCGTTCGTTCCAGATCCGCACCCACTTGGTGGGTGTCACCCCCGGAACGTAGGCGAGCCGGAACGAGGGAGGTACTTCCGAGCCTGTCACCGGGCCAGGTTACCGGCCGTGGTCAGAGGTGGTGCACACGCTCGATACTCTTGACTCCATGACGTCGCACAAGACCGCCCAGACCATGAAGCCCGCGACCGCGGCGAAGAAGCTGGGTGTGTACCTCGAAGCCACCCCCGCCGAGTTCCAGGAGGGTGTCGTTTCGCGCAGCGAGTTGGGTGCCCTGCAGACCGATCCGCCCGAGTGGCTCCAGGAGCTGCGCCGCAACGGCCCGCACCCCCGGCCGGTGGTCGCGGCCAAGCTGGGCGTCTCCATCGCCGGTCTCGCCCGGGGTGGGGTCACCGAGGCCCTCACCACGGAGCAGATCGAGGCGCTGAAGAACGAGGCCCCCGAGTGGCTGCAGAAGGAGCGTGCCACGCAGGCCGAGGTCCGCAAGGAGACGGTCCGCATCAAGGAGAAGAACGCGCAGAAGCAGGCGCAGCAGGAGCAGCCGGAGGGCTGAGCCCCCGGCACGCCGCACCGCCTCGAACAGCCCCGGACCACGGTCCGGGGCTGTTTCCGTGTCGGGCCGGTTCCGCGACCGGATCTCCGGTCGTTCCCCCGGCTCGTTTCCCCGGCTCGTTTCCCCGGTCGGTGGGCGTCCCTCTGGGCCAATCGCCGCAGTGAAATGGACGCGGCGGGGGTGAGGACTTCCCATGGAGGGACGGCCGACGGCGGCACGGATCGGGAGGTGCGGTGGACGAGGACCGGTATGAGCTGGTGTTCCGGAGCGGCGAGGACGGGGGGCGGGCGCAGGACAAGGTCCTCGTCTCGCGGACCTCGCAGGCGGGACCGGGTGGTCATCCCGTGTACGCCGACGAGACCGGGATCATTCGCGCGGAGATCAGCGATCAGGGCGAGGTCAGGATGCTGGCCTCGGGCGGTCAGCAGGACCCCGAGTACCCCGTGGTGGCCCGCCGGCCGGAGTGAGGCCCGACACGGGCTCCGAGGAGCCGTGCGGCCCGGGTATGCGGCGTGTGCCGCGCCGGCGGGTCAGGCGCGGTGTTCCGGGCCGCCGGTGTAGTAGGCGCCGACCTGACGGTGGTACTCCGCGTCGGTGAGGTGTCGGTCGCTGACGAACTCGGGCGCGTCCTTGATCTGCGCCTTGGTGCGGTCCACGTGGATCCGCTGTTCCTCCTGGTCGATCCGCGTGACCGTGCCGGCGGGCAGCAGGACCTCCTTGCCGAAGATCCAGTGGCCGGTGTCGACGACGAGGTACGACGCGCCCACCACGTCGGAGTGCTTGTCCACCTTGCCGATGTGGCCGTCGGTCGCCTCGACCTTGAAACCGGTGAGGTCGATGTCCCGCAAGCGGCCCGACGTCTCGCGGTATCCCCATACGTCGCCGGACATGGAACCACTCCTTCGCCGTCGTTTCGGTCCTCCGGCCTGGCACCTGCCCGGTCCCGCGCGGCTCAAGCGGCGATGCTCGCGCGATGAGGTGCGAGCAGGTCTTCACGTACGCGTGGCCGGGCGAGGCGGGCGGCCCCCGGGGCGGGGTGTTCTCGGTGGGGGACGAGTTCCGCGAACGGGAAAGGCGGGGTCGTGAGCGAGGGCGACGGGGGCGGGGAGGGCGACGGGGTCAGCGCGGGCGGGTGCGGGCGATGAGCAGGGCCACGTCGTCGCGGTCGTCGGGGTGGCGCAGGGCGCCCAGGAGCACGTCGCAGGTCTCCTCCAGGGGGCGCTCCGGGTCGGCGAGGAGGGCCGTGAGGGCCCGCAGGCGCACGTCGATGTCCTCGTCCCGGGTCTCGACCAGCCCGTCGGTGTAGAAGACCAGCTCGTCTCCGAAGCCGAGTTCGAACGTGGTGGCCTCGAACTGCACGCCGCCGACGCCCAGCGGTGCCCCGGTGGGCAGGTCGAGCAGTTCGGGGTCGCGGCCGGGGCGGACGAGAACGGGCGGCAGGTGACCGGCGGTGGCGATCCGACAACGGTTGGCGTGCGGGTCGTAGACCGCGAAGACGCAGGTGGCCATGGTGTGCCCGAGGCCGGTCGTGGTGTGGTCGAGTCGGGTCAGCACGGCGGCGGGGTCGAGGTCCAGCTCGGCCAGCGTCCGGGCCGCGGTGCGCAGCTGCCCCATGGTCGCGGCCGCGTTGATGCCGCTGCCCATGACGTCCCCGACCACGAGCGCGGTCTTGTCGTCGGGCAACGGGATGACGTCGAACCAGTCACCGCCGACCTCGCCGACGGCAGCCGCGGGCTGGTAGCGGTAGGCGATCTCCAGGCCCGGGGTGACGGTGGGTTCCTGGGGCAGCAGGTGGCGCTGGAGCGTGAGGGCGGCCCGGCGCTGGCGCTGGTACCAGCGGGCGTTGTCGATGCACACGGCGGCCCGCGCGGCCAGTTCGGCGGCGAGCAGGACGTCGTCGTGGTCGAAGGGCGTCGGGTTGCTGGTGCGCTGGAGGCCGAGGACGCCGATGACCTCCCCGCGGGCGGTCAGGGGCACCGCGAGGTAGGAGTGCAGCCCGGCCTCGACGAGCAGGGCCGCGGCCTCGGGGTTCCGGGCGATCCCGACCAGCTCCTGGTCGGTGACCTGCCGCACGAGGATGGCCCGGCCGGTGAGCACGCACTGGGTGACCAGGCGGGTGGCGTCGTAGCGGGCGAGTTCACCGACCGGGTCGACGGCCAGTGTGGCCGGGCCGGGACGGGCGGCGGTGACGGCGAGGGCGCGGAACTGCACGGTGTCGGCGTGCGGGTCCTCGGGGGGTTTGTCGGTCCTGAGGATGCTGTCGAGCACGTCGACGGTGGCGAGGTCCGCGAGTTCCGGGACGGCGACGTCGCCCAGTTCGCGGGCCGTCACGTCGAGGTCGAGGGTGGTGCCGATGCGTACGGACGCGTCGGCGATCACGGCGAGGCGTTGCCGGGCCAGGGCGACGGCCCGGGAGGTCCGGTGCTGCTCGGTGACGTCCACGACGGAGGCGGCGACCCCGATCGCCCGGCCCACCGAGTCGCCCAGCCGGTAGAGCGAGACCGACCAGGCGCGCTCGTCGCCGGGGTCGGCCGGGGTGTGGCCGGTGGTGAGCCGGTTCAGCTGGGGGACGCCGTCGTCGAGGACCTCGCGCATGGCCGCCTCCAGGGGGCCCGAGTCCAGGAGCGGGAGCGCCTCGTGGAGGTACCGGCCGAGGTGTTCCTCGGCCGGGATTCCGTTGATCCGCGCGAGCGCCGGGTTGACCAGGACGTAGCGCAGGTCCGTGTCCATGACGGCGAGGCCTATCGGGGACTGCTCGACCAGCCCCAGGGACAGCGCCAGACTGCGCTCCACGCGCCGCAGCACGGTCCGGTCGGAGGCGATGCCCAGGGCGTACGTCTTGCCCCGGGCGTCTTCCAGTCGCATGTTGCGGAACTCCGCCAACCGGGTGCTGCCGTCCTTGTGCGACACCGGGAACACGCCGGCCCACGGCCCGCCGCCCGCCATCACCGCCGCGAACAGGGCCACGACGTGGTCGCGCTGCTCCTCGCCGACGAGCAGCTGCGCGGCGAAGCGGCCCAGGGCCTCCTGCGCCGTGTAACCGAACAGTTCCTCGGCCTGTGGGCTCCACAGCGCGATCCGCCCGATGTCGTCGAGCAGCACCGCCGCGACGCCGAGGTCGTCCAGGAGCCCGCCCGGTTCCGCGAAGAACGCGTCGCCGGACTCGCCGGAACCGGGGGGAACGGCATCAGCACTGCTCATGCCGGCCGCTCCTTCCCACCACCTGGCCCGGAGGTCAGCGGTTGGGCCCGCTCCCTTCCCACGCACGCGTGCCGGGTGGGTTCCATCCTCCCTCCACCGCGCGGAACCGGCAGCCGCTGGTCCGCCGATCCGGTGGCCGGGCCCTCCGACGGGGCGGCGGGGGCGCGGGCCCGCCGGCGTAGGGTCGGGAGGTCTCGTACGTCGCCATTCGCCCCCGGGGAACCCGCCATGCCGCACCACGGTCCGCAGTCCGTCGATCGGGCGCTGGCCCTCCTCGACGCGGTGGCCGACGCGGACGGGCCGGTCAGCGCCAAGGCACTGGCCCGCCGGACGGGGTGCTCCCTCTCGACCGTCTACCACCTCCTGGCGCCGCTCACGGAGCGCGGCCACCTCGTAAGGACGGCGCGCGGTTACGCGCTGGGGCCGCTGATTCCCCGGCTGCACCGCAGCTACCTGCGGCACCTGGAGCCGGCGCCGGGCGTCGGCGACGTGTTGGCGCGACTGCGCCGGGCCACCGGCGCGGAGGCGTACTACACCGCGTACCGCGGCGGGCTGATCACCGTGGTCGACACGACGGCTCCCGTGACGGACACCGAGAACCCCTTCACGCCGGGGCGGGAGACGCGTGCGCACGCCACCGCGCACGGCAAGGCGCTGCTCGCCGAGCTCCCCCGTACGCTGCGCCGGCGCTACCTCACGGAACACGGCATGGCACGCCTGACCGCGGCCACCATCACCAGCGCGGAGTCGCTGGAGGCGGAGCTGTCCCGGGTGCGGGGGCAGGGTTACGCCGTCTCGGTGGGCGAGGCCGACCCCGTGTACACCTGTGTGGCCGTCGCCCTGCCGGCGGAGCGGCCCCGGGGTGACGACGCGGTGCACGCGCTGTCGGTGTCGTTGCCGACCCGGGAGTACCGGCGGCGCCCCGAGGAGGTCCGGGGCGCGCTCGCCCGCGCGGCGGGCCTGCTCTGAGGCTGCCGGCCGGTTCGCGGGCGGCGCGGGCGGCCGGGTTCCCGGGCCGTGGGGCTCGGGCGGCGCCGGGGTCTCGTTCCGCGGCTGTCGGGGCGCCGCTTTCCGAGCCTGTCGGAAAGCGGGCCGGTCCCGCGTGCGGTGGCGGGCATCGGGTGCCAGGCTGGTGCCCATGATCTTCATAGCCGTCAGGTTCGACGTCCGTCCGGAGCACAGCGACGACTGGCTCACGCTCGTCGACGACTTCACCCGGGCCACCCGCGCGGAGCCGGGCAACCTGTTCTACGACTGGTCGCGCAGCGTCGACGACCCGAACAAGTACACCCTGCTGGAGGCCTTCGCCGATGCCGAGGCGGGGGCCGCGCACGTGGCGTCGGAGCACTTCAAGGCCGGGATGGAGACGTTGGCCGGTGCCATCGCCTCGACCCCGGAGATCATCAACGTCGAGGTGCCCGGCCAGGGCTGGAGCGCCATGGCCGAACTCTCCCCGCGTCCCTGAGCCCCTCCGTCGCCGTGGGCGGCCCCGGCGGTCCGTCCGCGAGGGGCGTCAGCTCGATGACCACCACCGCGCGAGGGGGCCTACGCGAGGTCGAGGAGCTGTTCGTGGAAGCCTCCGAAGCCGCCCGGCCCGTGCACCAGGTGAACCTCCAGGATCCAGTGGCAGCGCCACCCGGCCCGGTCGGTGCGGCGCAGCGGATGGTCGTTGTCCGGGGTCACGTAGGACTCCACCTTGGCGCCGTCGATCAGCTCGTGCGGGAACTCCCCCACCAGGTGTCCCGCGTGCCAGCCGCCGAGCGTCCAGCCGGCCTCGGCCGCCGAGTGCTCCACGGCCGCGTACAACCGCTTGCCCGTGATGTGGGGATCCTCGCGGAAGGCCTGCCGGCCCTCCGCGAACACCCGGGCGAGGTCGTCCCGGAGCCGATGCTTGACCGGGTCGTCGCCGAGGACGAAGGTGCGGCCGAAGTCGGCCTCGTACTCCTCGAAGATCGGGCCGAAGTCCGCGAAGGCGATGTCGTCCTCCCCGATGATCCGGTCGGGCGGGTTCTCCCGGTAGGGGAACATCGTGTGCGGGCCGGAGCGGACGATCCGCTTGTGCCAGTGCTTCGTGGTTCCGAACATCTCGTTGGCCAGGTCCCGGATGCCGTCGCTGACCTCCCGTTCACCGGCGCCGGGCACGACCAGACCCCGCGCCTCGACCTCCGCGAACAGGGCCACCGCCTTGCGTTGCGCCTCCACCAGGCCCAGTGCGCGCAGTTGCTCGTCCATCCGATCAGGTACCCCCATGGAACTGTTCCTCTTCCGATTCCGGTGTCGCGCGCACGAGCACGAGCGACCCCTCGTGGAACGACCGACGCCGCAGATGACCGAACCGTTCGTCCCACACCCCCGAATCCAGATCCGCCCGCAACCGTGTCGTGAAGCGTTCTCGGACCCCGTCGTCCACGAAGCTCCACGCCGAACACGCCTGCCGTGCCGCCGGATCCAACAACATCTCCGGACGCCCGAAGTACGCCTCGTTGAACCCGTCCGTGCAGTCCCACGGAATCGGCACCGCCCGCACACTCCCACAACCGCCCAGAGCCGCGGCCATCATTCCGATGGAGGGATACCGGTGCGCCTCCGTGTCGAGGACCTCGGGCGCGTACTCGTACAACCAGAAGTCGCGCACCCGTTCCGGATCACAGGTCAGCACCACGACCGGGCCCCGGGTGACCCGCCGCATCTCGCGCAGGCCCGCCCCCACGTCCGACCACTGGTGGACGCTGAACAGCGTCATCGCCCCGTCGAACTCCCCGTCGGCGAAGGGCAGGTGCTCGGCGACCGCGTCCACCGCCCGCGGCAGGCCCGCGGCGCGCCGTGCCCGCATCGACTCCGAGGGCTCCACGGGCGTCACGGCCCGCGCCGCCGACTCGTACGAACCGGCCCCCGCGCCGACGTTGACCACCCTGCGCGCACCGCCGAGGGCGTCGGCCACGAACTGCGCGATCCTCGGGTCCGGGCGCCGGTGAGGCGCGTGGCCCGCACCGATGTCGCCGCGGTCCACGTCCCCCGCACCGCCCCGCACGTCACGGACGTCCACCGCCACCGCCACCGCCTCCTCCTGTACCGGGAACCACGCCTCCCTTCATACTGCATGTGCAATCCTGTTTCGTACATCAAGCCGCATATGCTTGTCCAAACAGCCAAGAGCCACGCAGATGTGGACCTGGAGAAGTCTCCGGGTCGGTCCGGTTCAGCTCTCGGTCGTCAGTCCACCCGGCTGCGGATCGAAGTACTCGCTCGCCGACATCTCGGTACCGTCCTCGGTCCGGACCCGCCGCAGCGCCAGCCCCCGGCCCGGCGCGGACCGCCCGTCCGATCCCGCCACGATCACCGGACCGTCGGAGGTCGAGCGCACCACGCGGCCGGGCGCGCCGTCGTACCGGTCCGGCGTGACGGTGGCGGCCAGGATCTCCAGGCGGCGCCCGCCGTGGTGCGTGTAGGCGGCCGTGGAGGAACGGGACTGGGCCCGGACGAGATCGCCGATCTCCTCGGCCGACCGGTTCCAGTCGATGCGCAGGGCCTCGACGGACCGGACGCCGGCCCGGTGGGGCGCCGCGGGGTTCGCGACGGGGCCGCCGGATTCCTCGTGGACGGTGTGGGACGGGGTGGTGTCGAAGTGTCGGTGCACGCGGCGGAGCAGGGAGCCGAGTTGGGCGCGCTCGGGGGCGCTCAGGGGGCTCAGGAACTCCTCGTCGGCGGACGCGATGTCAGCGTTGAGGCGACTCAGCGCGGCGCGACCGTTCTCCGTGAGGTCCACGACGACCCGGCGGCGGTCCTCGGTGTCGCGGGTGCAGTCGACGTGGCCGGCGCGGTTCAGGTCGTTCACGATCTTGACGAGATCGCTGGCGTTCATGTCGAGACGCGTCGCGAGGGTGCCCTTGGACTGCGGGCCGAGGTCGGACAGCAGTGCCAACACGGTCAGGTGCCACAGGCGCAGCCCGTGTTCGGTCAGTTTGGCCGTCAGTCTGCGTCGGGCGGCCTTGCCGATCGCGTAGACGAGGTAGGCGTTCAGGTCGAGGACGCTGGGCGGTGTCGCGCTCTTGGGTTCCGCCACCGCGGCCGGTCTCCCGCAGTGTTCGGCGCCACCGGCGACGGGCGCCGGATTCGGTTCCGGTGCCGGTCTCTCCTGCGTGGCCCCGGGTGCGGCGGCCCCCGGCGCCGGCGGAGCAGCGATGGTCGGGTCGGCGTTGGTGAGGGCGCCGAGCACCCGCGCCCAGTCCGCCTGGGTGTTCCCCACTCCGATGATGACGAACGGGGACCCGACGGGGTCCCCGTGCGTACCGGTGGTCGTTTGTCGCTCCATCAGCTTTCCCTCATTCCCCGTTCGTTCGTTGCCGAGTGCGCCGCCGACGGAATGACGTCGCCGCCCCACGGATCCGGTGATCCGCGCGGCGGCGAGGGGTCAGGTCGGCGCCCCGTGGTCGGTGCGGGGCGCCGTCCGGTCGATCGGTGGGGACTCGGCGTGCGGCCACTCAGGGCCGACTGGTCAGATATCCACCCATGGAGGTGAAGTACTCCGTCGCGGACAGTTCCCGGCCGTCCTCGGTGCGGACCCGGGTGACGGCGAGTCCGTGATTGCGGCCGGTGCGCGCGTCGGCGCCGGCCACGATGACGACCCCGTCGCCCTCGCGGTAGAAGATCCGGCCGGGGGTGCCCCCGTACCTGGCCTCGGACACCACGGCGGCCAGGATCTCCAGGCGCTTGCCCCGGTGGTGGGTGAAGGCGCTCGGGTAGGGGTCGGACTGGGCCCGGACCAGGCGCGCGAGGTCTTCGGCGGGCCAGTTCCAGTCGATCCGGACGTCTTCCTCGGCGCGCTTGTGGAAGAAGCTCGCGAGCGAGCGGTCCTGCTTGGTGAACTCGGTGCGGCCGGAGGCGATCAGGTCGAGCGCGCCCACGGTGACCGGGGCGATCAGGTCGACCGTCTTGTGGAACAGGTCGGTCGCGGTGTCGGTCGGGCCGACCGGGACCGCCTGCTGGACCACGATGTCCCCGGCGTCGAGTTCCTCGTCCATCAGGTGGGCGGTGACGCCCACTTCGGACTCGTTGTTGATGAGGGCCCAGATCAGCGGGGAGAAGCCCGCGTACTTGGGGAGCAGCGAGTCGTGCACGTTCAGGGTGCCGTGGCGCGGCAGGTCGTAGATGCGCGGGGGGATCCAGGTGCGCCAGTTGTTGGCGACGATGATGTCCGGATCCGCCTCCTTGAGGCGGGCGAACAGCTCCTCGTCGTCCGGGCGGTTGCGGATCTCGACCGGCACTCCGTGCTCGGCCGCGAGGTCGGCGACCGAGTCGCTCCAGATCTTCTCGTAGGCGTGCTCGCTCTTGGGGTGCGTGACGACCAGCACCACGTCGTGCTCGGAGTCCAACAGCGCCTGCAGAGTGCGATGTCCCCAGGTCTGGTACCCGAACATGACGACCCGCATGCGGTCCTCCTCAGAAGAATGATGGATTGACTCCAGTAAAGCAAGGCTTACCTAACTACGCAACGCCCCCATATCCTGGGTTGGTTGAACGCGAAATTCACCGGGAAGGGGGCCTCTCGCCCCATCGACAGGGGTTGAGGATCAGGTTAGGCTAACCTAAGTTTCGCTGGCAGTCGCACGTCGTCATGCCTCGCTTCCGCTGTTCCCCCCTCACACCTGGCAAGCGGCCGCCCCCCGATGGGAGTGACATGTCACAAGCTCTTCCTGACGATGCGCCATTGATCCACGACCTGATTGGAATCGGCTTCGGACCGTCCAATGTGGCGATGGCCATCGCACTGAGCGAGCACAACGCGAGCGTCGGCAGGGAGGGGGCGGTCACGGCCCACTTCTTCGAGCAGCAGCCCCGCTTCGGCTGGCACCGCGGCATGTTGATCGACGACGCCACCATGCAGGTCTCCTTCCTGAAGGACCTGGTGACGCTGCGCAATCCGACGAGCGAGTTCAGCTTCCTCTGCTACCTGCAGAGCCGGGGGCGGCTGATCGACTTCGTCAACCACAAGAACCTCTTCCCGCTGCGCGTGGAGTTCCACGACTACTTCGAGTGGGCGGCGGCCAAGGTCGACGACATGGTGTCGTACGGCCACGAGGTCATCGCCGTACGGCCCGTCGTGGTCGACGGCGCGGTGCGGTACGTGGACGTGATCGCGCGCTCCGGCGCGGAACCGGTGGTCCACCGTGCCCGCAACCTCGTGATCGGCACCGGACTGCGACCGCGGATGCCGGAAGGCGTCGAGCGCACGGACCGCGTCTGGCACACGTCCGACCTGCTGACGCGGGTGGACGCGCTCAAGGACACCGCCCCGTCCCGGTTCGTCGTGGTCGGCGCCGGCCAGAGCGCCGCCGAGAACGTGGCCTTCCTGCACCGCACCTTCCCCGAGGCCGAGGTCTGCGCGGTCTTCTCCCGGTACGGCTACAGCCCCGCCGACGACAGCGGGTTCGCCAACCGGATCTTCGACCCGGACGCGGTCGACGAGTACTTCGCCGCACCCGAGGACGTCAAGCGCAAGCTGATCGCGTACCACGCCAACACCAACTACTCCGTGGTGGACATCGACCTCATCGACGACCTCTACCGGCAGCAGTACCAGGAGAAGGTCCTGGGCACCGAACGGTTGCGCTTCCTCAAGGTCTCCCGACTCACCGACGTGGTCGAGACGCCCCACAAGGTGCTCGCCACGGTCGAGTCGCTGGTCACCGGCGAGCGGACCCATCTGGACGCCGACGTGCTGATCTACGCCACCGGCTACCGTTCGGCCGACGCGCTCGCCCTCCTCGGCGAGGTCGGCCGGTACTGCCTGCTGGACGAGCAGGGTCGGGTCAGGGTCGAGCGGGACTACCGCCTGACGACCGATCCCGAACTGCGCTGCGGCATATACCTCCAGGGCGGCACCGAGCACACCCACGGCATCACCTCGTCCCTGCTGTCGAACACGGCGGTCCGGGTCGGGGACATCCTGGGGTCGATCGTGGACCGCGGCCCGGAGCCCGCCGGCGGACCCCGCCGCGCCGCCGACGAGATCGGCTCCCCGCTCTAGGGCCTCGTCGTCACAGTCCCGCCCGGCGCCCGCACGGCGCGCCGGGCCGGTGCGACGTACACCCGCCCGCACCGCGCACGCCCGCACCGCGCACTCCCGCACGCCCGCAGTCCCGTGAAAGGAAACACCCGTGCCACTTGGTACCCGCTCCGCGTCCACGAGGTTCGCCCGCCTCCTGCCCCGTGTGGCCGTGGCCGCGACGGCGGCGCTCGCGCTCGCCGCCTGCGGCGGCGGTGACTCCGACAAGGCGGACACCGCCAAGTCCGGCGAGACCGGATCGGCAGCCGGGGCCTTCCCCGTGACGCTGGAGCACAAGTACGGCAGCACGACGATCGCCGAGCAGCCGAGGAAGGTCGTCACGCTCGGCCTGTCCGACCAGGACGCCGTCCTGGCCCTCGGCGTGAAGCCGGTCGGCGCCGTCGACTGGTTCAAGGAGCAGCCGTACGGCAAGTGGCCCTGGGCCAAGGACCTGTGGGGCTCCGCTCCCCCGCAGGTCGTCGGCGAACGCGACGAGTACAACATGGAGAAGATCGCGGCGCTCAAGCCCGACCTGATCATCGCCCAGTACTCGGGCATGAAGAAGGAGCAGTACGCCACCCTGTCCAAGATCGCCAAGGTGGTGGCCCAACCCAAGGGCTCCGAGGACTACCAGGCGACCTGGCAGGTCATGACGGAGCAGATCGGCAAGGCGCTGGGCAAGGACGCCGAGACCGAGAAGCTGATCGCGGGCATCGACGCGCGCTTCAAGGCCGTCCGGGACAAGCACCCCGAGTGGAAGGGCAAGACGGTCTCGGTCGGGGAGCCCTACGAGCCCGGCAAGTTCTCGGCCTTCTCCCCCAAGGACCCCAAGGTCATCTTCCTGAGCGAGATGGGCTTCACCACCTCCGAGGCCTACCGGACGGCCCTCGGCAAGGAGAACGTCGCCGACCTCAGCTCCGAGCGCCTCGACGTCATGGAGGCCGATCGGACGGTCTGGCTGGGCACCGCCGAGACCGAGGCCGCGATGAAGGCGGACCCGCTCTACCAGAAGACCAAGGTCCACCAGGAGAAGCGCGACCTGTTCCTTCCGTACGACAACCCGGACATCGGCGCCGCGCTGTCCTTCAACACGGTCCTGAGCATCCCGTACGCCATCGACCAGGTCGTGCCGAAGCTCGAGGCCGTCAAGTAACGCAGGTCCCCGTCCCGCGCGAACCAGGGAAAGGCTGAACGAACGATGTCTGACGCCGCCGAGCCGGACAACCCGGCATCCGACTCCGCAATACCCGTCACCGGCGGGCAGGCCGGGATCTGGCCGGCCCAGCGGATCGAGCCGGACAGCTCGGCCTACAACGTCACGTTCACCCTGGAGTTGCGCGGGCCGGTCGACCTCGACCGCCTGACCGCCGCCGTGCGGCAGGTGGTCGAGGAGGCCGAGTGCCTCCACGTACGGTTCACGGCGGACGCCGACGGGCAACCCCGTCAGCACGCCGTGCGCTTCCCGGCGCACGTTCCCCTCGTCGACCTGCGGGACGCGCCGGACGCGGAGTTCGCGGCCTGGGACTGGATGGAGGCCGACCGCGCGCGGCCGTTGGACCTCGCTCGGGGCCCTCTCTTCCGGCACGCCCTGGTCCTGCTCGCCGACGATCGCGTCCTGTGGTACCAGCTGTACCACCACATCGTCATCGACGGCGTGAGCGTGGGACTGCTCTCGCGGCGGGCCGGCGAGCTCTACGGCGACGCGGGACCGGTCGGCGGGATCGACTGGACGTTCACCCGCCTCACGGACTCCGAGGCCGCCTACCGCGCCTCCGCGAGCTTCGCGGAGGACCGCGCCCACTGGCTGGAGCGGCTCGCGGACCGGCCCGAACCCGTGCGGCTCGTGCGGCGCGGGCCCGCCGTGATCGCCCGCCGGGTGCGCTGCACCGACGAGTACTCGGCGCAGGACACCGCGCGCCTGCGCGCCGGCGCCGAGCGGTCGGGCGTACGGCTCTCCCGACTGCTCGTCGCGGCCGTGGCCGCGCACCTCCACCGGGTCACGGGCGCGCAGGACCTCGTCCTCGGGCTGCCCGTCACCACCCGGGTGGACCCGGGGACGCGGGAGGTCCCCGGCATGGTCTCCAACATCGTTCCGCTGCGGCTGGGCGTACGACCGGACATGACCGGCACGGAGCTGCTGGCCGAGGTCGACCGGCGCGTCACCGAGGCCGTGACCCACGGCCGTTACCGCGCCGAGGAGTTGGCCAAGGACCTCGGGCTCGTGGAGGGCGTGGCCGAACTCGTCGGTCCCACGGTCAACGTGCTGCCCGGCACGGGATGGCTGCGCTTCGGCGAGCACCCCGGCGACCTGCGCCCCCAGTGGATGGGCCCCGTCAGCGACCTGGCCGTCACGGTGGGCGAATCGCAGCGCGGCGCCGTCCGCTTCCACTTCGACGCCGACGCGGACGTGAGCGACGACGAGGAGGTCGGCGGCCACGCCCGGCGTCTGCGCAGGGTGCTCGGCGCTCTTGTCGACGCGCCGGAACTCCCCCTCGGTCGCATCGAGCTGCTCGCGGGCTCCGAGCGGGATCACTTGCTCGGCTCGCTCGCCGTCAGCGCCCACCCCACCGAGGAGGTGTCCTGGCCGGCCGCCTTCGAGCGCCGGGTGCGACTCTCCCCGGACCGCACGGCCCTCGTGTACGAGGACCGCACCCTGACCTACGGAGAGCTGAACTCCGCCGCCAACCGGCTGGCCCGACTGCTCCTGGCCCGCGGCGTGGGCGCCGAGGACATCGTCGCCGTGGCCGTTCCCCGCTCCCCCGAACTCGTGGTCGCCCTGCTCGCGGTGATGAAGGCCGGCGCGGCGTACCTGCCACTGGACGCCGACCACCCCCGCGAGCGGATCGCGTACATGCTCGCCGACTCCGGCGCGCGGACCGTCGTCACCACCCGGGAGGCCGCCGGCGGACTGCCCGAGGACACCGCCGCCGGCCGGCTGGTGCTCGACGATCCGGCGACCGTCGCGGAGCGGGCGGCGGCCGATCCCTCGGACCCCGGGGTTCCGGTCGTCCTGGACCAGGCCGCGTACGTCATCTACACCTCCGGGTCCACCGGGCGCCCCAAGGGCGTGGTGGTCTCCCACGACGGCATCGGCAGCCTGATCGCCACCGCCACCGAGCGGATCGGCATCGACGAGGACAGCCGCGTCGTGCAGTTCGCCTCGGTCGGCTTCGACGTCACCGTCTGGGACCTCGTCATGTCGCTGTGCGTCGGCGGCCGGGTCGTTCTCGTGCCCGCCGAGCGGCGGGTCGCGGGCCCGGCCCTCACCGACTACATCCGCGCGCACGGCGCCACCCACATGATCCTGCCGCCGTCGCTGGTGTCGGCGCTCCTCCCGGAGTGCGAACTGCCCGAGGGCTCGGTGCTCGTCGTCGGCACGGAGGCCGTGCCGGGCGAGCTGATCGCCCGCTGGGCCGGGCGGGTGCGCATCGTCGTCGCCTACGGGCTGACCGAGGCGACCGTCAACTCCACGCTGTGGTCGGCCGATCCGTCACGTCCGGGGCCCGCGCCGATCGGCCGCCCCGACCCCAACACGCGCACGTACGTGCTCGACTCCGCGCTCCGCCCCGTCCCGGTGGGGACGGAGGGCGAACTGTACGTCGCGGGCCGGGGTCTGGCCCGGGGCTACCTGGGTCGGGCCGCGCTGACCTCGGAGCGGTTCGTCGCGGACCCGTACGGAGACCCGGGTACGCGGATGTACCGCACGGGCGACCGGGTCCGCTGGGGCGCCGACGGGAACCTGGAGTTCCTGGGCCGGGCGGACGGTCAGTTCAAGATCCGGGGGCACCGGATCGAACCGGGCGAGATCGAGAGCGCGTTCATGGCCTGCCCGGGCATCGCGCAGGCCGCCGTGCTCGCCGTCAAGGACCACCGGGGAGCCGGGCGCCTGGTCGCCTACCTGGTCACCGACTCCGGGGCCAACGAGGCGCACGGGACGCACGGGGGCTCTGACGATCGGGGCGGCGACGGGCACCGGGTGGACGACCTCGGGGTCGACGGGCCCGCCGCGGAAGGGCCCGCAGCGGACGCCGTCGTGCGGGCCGCGCGCGCCCGGGTGACCGAGGTGTTGCCCGAGCACATGGTGCCGTCCGCGGTGCTGCGCCTGGACGGCCCCCTGCCGCTGACGCCCAACGGGAAGCTCGACACGCGGGCGCTGCCCGCACCGCGCTGGACGGAACTCACCGGGGACGCGGAGCCGACCACGCCGGCCGAGGCACTGTACGCCGGGCTGTTCGCGGAGGTGCTCGGACTGCCCTCGGTGGGCGTCCACGACAGCTTCTTCGAACTCGGCGGCGACAGCATCGTGGTGATCCGACTGGTCACCCGGGTCCGGGAGGCCGGTGTCGAGGTCAGCCCGCGCGAGGTGTTCCGGCTGCGCACCCCGGCCGCACTCGCGCGGGCCACCGGCGCCGCGGCCCCCGACGCACGGCCGCCCGCCCCGCTGCCCGAGCCGTTCTCCCTCGTCGATTCGACGGCCGCCGAGCGCGCCGACTTCGTCGCCGCCGTCCCCGATCTGGTGGACATCGTCCCGGCCACGCCTCTCCAGGAAGGTTTCTTCTTCCACGCGCAGATGGACGGCGCCGGGGCCGACGGGTACGCCGTGCAGGACACCCTCGACCTCGCGGGCGACGTGGACGCGGACGCGCTGCGCGTCAGCGTCCAGCACATGCTGGATCGTCATCCGCTGTTGCGCGCGGCCTTCGTCCAGCGCCACGACGGACGGATCCTGCAGCTCGTCGGCGAGCAGGTCGAACTGCCCTGGAGCCAGGCGGACCTCTCGGGCCTGGCCCCGGACCGGCGGGACGCGGCGGTGGAGGAGGCGGCCGCGGCGGAACGGGCCGCCGGCTTCGACCCGGGACGGCCGCCGCTGCTGCGGGCGGCCCTGCTCAGGCTCGGCGCGGACCGGTCACTGCTGGTCCTGACCCTGCACCACATCATCGTCGACGGCTGGTCGGTGTCCCTCCTGCTGCGCGACCTGCTGGCCGGGTACCGGCCCGGCGAGGCGCCGCCGCGCCCGACACCCGATCCGGGCTACCGGGCCTACGCGGGCTGGCTCGCGGGCCTGGACCGGGAAGGCGCGCGCGCCGCGTGGCGCCGGGCGCTGGCCGGATTCGACGCACCGGCGGGGCTGCCCGTGCGGCCGGTGGAGGCGGGAGCCGGCGGGTACGGCCGGGTCACCCTGGATCTCACGGAGCGGGAAACGGCCGCGCTGACGGCGCGCGCCCGGGAACTCGGGCTGACCCTGGGCACGGTCGCGCAGGGCGCCTTCGCCCTGGTCCTCGCGGACGTGCTCGGCTCGTACGACCTGGCCGTCGGGGTCACGGTCTCGGGTCGGCAGGCCCCGGTCCCGGGGGTCGACACCCTGGTCGGCCTGCTGATCAACACCGTGCCGGCCCGGCTGGCCTGGCGTCCGGAGCAGCCGCTGGGCGAGGTGCTGGCCCGGTTCCAGGAGAGTCAGGCGGAGCTGCTGGACCATCAGCACCTCGGGCCGGCGGAGATCCGGCGGGCCGTGGGCCGGGGCGAGCTGTTCGACGCGCTGGTGGTGGTCGAGAACCTGCCGGACGGTGGGGAGCGCGGCGATCCCGCGGGACGGATCCGGATCACGGACTCCCGCGTCCGGGACTCCGTGCACTATCCGCTCGCGTTGACCGTCCTGCCGGGCGCGCGGCTGCGCCTCCAGCTCGACCACGACCGTTCCCGGCTGGACGACCGGGCCACCGAGCTGTTCACCCGGCGACTGCGCGCGCTGTGCGCGCAGTTGGTCGCCGATCCGGCCCTGCCGGTGGCCCGTGTCGGCCGCGGGGCCGCCTCGGGCGCCCTGTCCGGGGCGGTGCGTCCGCTGCCCGACACCACCGTGCACGCTGCGTTCACCGCCCAGGCCCGTCGAACGCCGGACGCGACGGCGCTGCGGCACGACGGCCACGGCACCGGATTCGCCGAACTGGACGTGCTGGCCGTGTCGTTGGCGCGCCGGCTGGCCGCCGAGGGCGCGGGTCCCGAGGCAGTGGTCGCGGTCGCGGTGCCCCGTTCGGCAGGGGAGGTGGTCGCGTGGCTCGGCGTGCTCAAGGCGGGCGCCGTGTGCCTGCCCGTCGATCCGGGGGCACCGGCCGAGCGGGTCCGGCACATGCTGGCCGACTCGGGCGCGCGGATCCTGGTCGCCACCGCGGAGGTGCGGGACGCGCTGCCCGCCGCGGCCGGGGTGCGCACGGTGCTGGTCGACGTGGACGGCGCCGTCGTCGGGGCCTCCGTGCACGGTCCGCGCGCGCTCCCCGACACGGATCCGGACTCGGCCGCCTACCTGATGTACACCTCGGGGTCCACGGGCCGGCCGAAGGGCGTGGTGGTGACGCACCGCGCGCTGGCCGGGCAGCTCGCCTGGACGGCCGAGCGGTTCGGCTTCGGTCCGCACGACCGGGTGCTGCACCAGTACGCGGCCGGGTTCGACCCGTCGCTCCAGGAGGTGTTCGTCCCGCTGCTGACCGGGGGGACGGTCGTGATCGCCCGGCCCGACGGTCACCGCGATCCGGCGTACCTGATCTCCCTGATCCGCTCCGAACGGGTCACGACCCTCGACCTGGTGCCCTCGCTGTACACGGCGTTGCTGGCCGAGGAGGTGCCGCCGGGCGGCGACGGGCCCTGGTGGTCGGGTCTGCGCCGGGCGTTCAGCGGCGGCGAGGCCCTGACGGTCCCGGCGGCCCGGCGCTGGCGCGAGCGCACCGGCGTCCCGCTGTTCAACGTGTACGGGCCGACCGAGGCGGTCATCCAGGTCACCGGCTGGGAGGCCGGCCCGGATCCGCTGCCCGGCGGGGGCACGGCCGCCACCGTGCCCATCGGCCGTCCGGTGTGGAACACCCGGCTGTACCTGCTCGACCGGCACCTGCGGCACGTGGCCGCGGGTGAGGCGGGAGAGCTGTACATCGCCGGCGCCCAACTCGCCCGCGGCTATCACGCGCGCCCCGCCCTCACGGCGGAGCGGTTCGTCGCCGATCCGTTCGGCGCTCCGGGCGAGCGGATGTACCGCACCGGGGACCTCGTCCAGTCCACCGCGGACGGTGTGCTCACCTATCTGGGGCGCACCGACCACCAGGTCAAGATCAGGGGTAACCGGGTGGAACTCGGGGAAGTCGAAGCACGCCTGCGCGCCGAGAACACGGTCGGTGAGGCGGTGGTGGTCGCCCGCGCCGACGAGCGCGGGGTCACCCGGCTGGTGGCCTACCTGGTCCCGGCCGGCGCGGACGTGACGCCCGACCCCGAGGAGGTCCGCCGGGCCCTGGCCGAGGCGCTCCCCGAGCCCATGGTGCCGAGCCACTTCGTCGTCCTCGACGCGCTGCCGTTGACCGCGGGCGGCAAGACCGACCTGGCGGCGCTGCCGGCGCCCGAGGTGCGGCGCGGCCCCCGACCGGTCCCGGCCGACTCACCGGGGGACCGCGAGCGGCGGTTGCGGGAGGTGTTCGCGCAGGTCCTGGGCCTCGACGAGGTCGGCGGCGACGAGGACTTCTTCGTGCTCGGCGGGGACAGCATCCTGTCCATGTCGGTGGCGGCGCGGGCCCGCAAGGCGGGGCTGACCGTCACCCCCCGGGCGGTCTTCGAGCACCGTACGCCGGCCGCGCTGGCGGCGGCGCTCACGCCCGCCGGGGTCGCGCAGGACGCTCCGGAGACCGCCGCGGACTCCGACGGGGTCGGCGACCTGCCGTTGCTGCCGATCGTCCACCAGCTCCGGGAGGACGGCGGTCCGATCGGCCGCTTCAACCTGTCGATGCTGCTCCGGTCCCCCGCCGGGGCCGACCTCGCCTCACTGGCCGGCGCGCTCCAGGCCGTGGTGGACCACCACGACGGTCTGCGCCCGGTGCTGTCCCGGATGGACCTGGGGCCGGCCCTGCCGGCGCTGTGGTCGGCCGTGATCCGGCCGCCCGGCGCGGTGGACGCGGCGGGCCTGTCGCGCCGCGTCGACGCCCGCGGTCTCGACGGGGCCGCGCTGCGGGCTCTGGTCGCCGAGGAGTCCGACGCGGCGGCGTCCCGACTGGACCCCGACGCGGGGACCGTCCTGCAGGCCGTCTGGTTCGACGCGGGCGCGGGGACGCCGGGTCGGCTGCTGCTCGTCGTGCACCACCTGGCCGTCGACGGGGTGTCCTGGCGGGTGCTGCTCGGTGACCTGGCCGTCGCGTGGGAGGCGGTGGCGCGCGGCGGACGGCCCGTGCTGGAGCCCGTGCCGACCTCGCTGCGGCGGTTCGCGCGGGAGGTCGTCGAGCAGGCGACCTCGCCGCGACGGCAGGCCGAACTGCCCTACTGGGCGGGGGTGCTGGCCCCCGGGGCGGAGTTGCTGCCGGGCGCGGGTCGGACCGGTACCGTCGGGGCGGCGCGTGAGCACGAGGTCCGGTTGACGGGCGAGGAGACCAGGGCGCTGTTGACGGCGGTGCCCGCGGCGGCCGGGGCCGATGTCACCGAGGTGCTGCTCGCGGCGCTGCGGGTGGCGGTGGCCCGGCGTGGCGGCAAGCCCGAGGGCGACCTGCTGGTGGATCTGGAGCGGCACGGGCGCGAGGGCTTCGGGGACGGGCTGGACCTGTCCCGTACCGTCGGCTGGTTCACGGGACTGCATCCGGTGCGGCTGCCGGCGGCGGGCGATCCGCGGGAGGTCCTCGGGCGGGTCCGGGAGGCCGTGCGTTCGGCTCCGGACGCGGGCGCCGGGTACGGCATGCTGCGTTACCTCAATCCGCAGCTCGCCCCGGTCTTCGCCCGGCTCTCGGGTGCCCAGTTGCTGTTCAACTACTTCGGTCGACTGCCGGCGGACCAGGATCGGGACTGGGCACCCGCCGTCGAGGCGGACGCCTTGCGCGTGGGGCCCGACGCCGGGTTGGCGATGCCCTACGCGCTCCAGGTCAACGCCGTCTGCGCGGACACCCCGGCGGGTCCCGAGCTGCGTGCCACGTGGACCTGGCCGCAGGGCGAGGGCGGGGCGCTGACCGGGCAGGACGTGTGCGAACTCGCCGACGCCTGGACGGCGGCCCTGCGCGAGTTGATCGCCGGCGCCGGAACGGACGTCACCCGCAGGCTCCGGCCGGCGGACCTGTCGTTGGTGGACCTCGACCAGGGGGAGATCGACGTGGTGGAGCGGGCCGCCCCGGCGCCCGTCGCCGACGTGTGGCCGCTGTCGCCGCTCCAGGAGGGCATCCACTTCCACGCCAGTTACGACACGTCCGCGCTGGACGTCTACACCGCCCAGGACTGCTTCGACTTCGACCGTCGCCTCGACGTCGACCGGTTGCGCGCGGCCTGTGCCACGCTGCTGGCCCGCCATCCGGCGCTGCGCACCGGCATCGTCGGCGACGGTCTGCCCGGCCCCGTGCAGTTCGTCTGCCCGCCGGACACGATCACGGCGCCGTTGGTCGAGACCGACCTGACGGGGCTCGACGAGGCGGCGCGGGAGGCACGGCTGGCGGAGATCTCCGAGGCGGACCGGTTGCTGCGGTTCGACCTGACGTCGCCCCCGCTGTTCCGGCTCCGGTTGATACGGCTGACCCCGGACACCGACCGGCTGATGCTCGGCCACCACCTGGTGGCCTGGGACGGCTGGTCGCAGTCCCTCTTCCTGGAGGAGCTCCTCGGCCTGTACGAGTCGGCGGGCGACGCCGCCGGGATGGGGACGCCGGGAAGCTACCGCGACTACCTGGCCTGGCTCGCCGGACAGGACTTCGACGCGGCGCGGGAGACCTGGCGCCGCGCCCTGTCCGGGCTCGCGGAACCGACGCTCGTGGCGCGGGAGCGCGGCGGCGAGCCGACGATCCCGCGCCGTCGCTCCCTCGACCTCGGCGCGGAGCTGAGCGAGCGGCTGCGCCGGTGCGCCCGGGAGCAGGGGTTGACCGTCAACGCGGTGCTGTCCGCGGCGTGGGCCCTGGTGCTGTCGGCGGCGGTGGGTCGCGACGACGTGGTGTTCGGCGCCACGGTGGCGGGTCGTCCGGCTGAGGTGCCGGGCGTCGAGTCGGCGATCGGCATGTTCTTGAACACCGTGCCGCTGCGGGTGCGGCTGCGGCCCGAGGAGAGCGTCCTGGAGTTGCTGCGCCGGGTGCGTTCGGAGCGGGTCGCGGTGATGGACCACGAGTACCTGGGGTTGGCGGAGCTCCAGCGGGCGGGCGGTCACGGGGTCCTGTTCGACACCTTGTACGTCCTGCAGAACTTCGCGGACGAGGACGGTTTCCGTCGGCTGACCGAACGGCACGGCATCACCGGTGTCGACAGTGTGGACGCCACCCACTATCCGATGACGCTGATCGTCAATCCTGCCTCGGTCGTCGGCGTGAAGCTGGAGTACCGCTCCGATCTGATCGACGACGAGCGGGCGGCGGCCACGCTGGAGCGGTTCCGGCTCGTGGTGGGCCGGCTGATCGACGGCCTCGCGGAGCGGGTGGCGGCGCTGGACCTGCTGCTGCCCGCGGAACGGGCCGCCCTGGACCGCGCGTCGACGGGTGACCTGCCGGTGCCGAACGAGACCGTCGCCGACATGCTGGCGGACCAGGTCGGCCGTACTCCCGACGCGGTCGCGCTGGTCTTCGGCGCGCGGGAACTCACGTACGCGGAACTGGACGCGCGGATCAACCGGTTGGCCCGGCTGCTGCTGGCGCGGGGCGCCGGACCCGAGCGGGTCGTCGCCCTGGCGCTGCCGCGTTCGATCGAGATGGTGGTGGCGCTCTTCGCGGTGCTGCGCACGGGGGCCGCGTACCTGCCGCTCGACCTCGACCATCCCGCCGACCGACTGCGGCTGATGATCGAGGACACCGGGCCGCTGTGCGTGGTGTCCACGGTGGCCGTCGCGCCGACCTTGCGCGGGGAGGCGGGTCCGCTCGCCGTCGAGCTGGACGATCCGGCGGTCGTCGCCGAGCTGGCCGCGCTGTCGGGCGGGGTGGTCACGGACGCCGAACGGCCGGCGTTCGCCCACACGGTCGCGGACCGGTTGGAGCACCCGGCGTACGTCATCTACACCTCCGGTTCCACCGGTCGTCCCAAGGGCGTCGTCACCCCGTACCGGGGGTTGACGAACATGCAGCTCAATCACCAGGTGGAGATCTTCGATCCAGCCATCGCCTCGGCGGGCGGGCGGCGGCTGCGGATCGCGCACACCGTCTCCTTCGCCTTCGACATGTCCTGGGAGGAGCTCCTCTGGCTCGTCGAGGGCCACGAGGTGCACGTCTGCGACGAGGAGCTGCGGCGCGACGCCGCGGCCCTGGTGGACTACTGCGACCGGCACCGGGTGGACGTGGTGAACGTGACCCCGACGTACGCCCAACTGCTCATCGAAGAGGGCCTGTTGGAGCGCGACGAGGCGACGGGCAGACACCGTCCCGCGCTGGTCCTGCTCGGTGGCGAGGCCGTGTCCGACGCGGTGTGGGGCCGGCTGGCCCGTACGGAGGAGACGTACGGCTACAACCTGTACGGTCCGACCGAGTACACGATCAACACGCTCGGGGGGTCCACCGCCGAGAGCGCCGGCCCGACCGTGGGCCGGCCGATCCGCAACACCCGCGGGCACGTGCTGGACGCGATGCTGCGGCCGGTCCCGCCGGGCAGTCCTGGTGAGTTGTACATCTCCGGCACCGGTCTGGCGCGCGGCTACCACGACCGGCCGGCGCTGACGGCGGAGCGGTTCGTCGCCGATCCGTTCGGGGCGCCGGGGGCGCGCATGTACCGGACGGGTGACCTGGTGCGACAGCGCCCCGACGGGTTGATCGACTTCCTCGGGCGGACCGACGACCAGGTCAAGATCCGCGGCTACCGGGTCGAGTTGGGCGAGATCGGCGCGGCCCTGTCCGAGCACCCGCTGATCGCCCACGCGGCCGTCGTGGTGACGGAACACGCGGGGAACAAGCGGCTGGTGGGGTACGTGGTGCCCGAGCCGGCGGCGGCCGAGGGCGGCGACACGCTGCTCACGGAGGTCCGCGAGCACCTCAAGACCGTCCTGCCCGGCTACATGGTCCCGGCCGCCCTGGTGGCCGTGGGAACCCTGCCGTTGACCGTGAACGGCAAGCTCGACGTACAGGCCCTGCCCGCACCGGACCTGGGCGGATCCGGTACCCGCCGGCCGCCGCGCACCCCCCGGGAGACGGTGCTCCGGGCGCTGTTCGCGGAGGTGCTCGGGCTGCCGGAGACCGCCGTCGGGATCGACGACTCCTTCTTCGACCTCGGCGGTCACTCCCTGCTGGCGACCAGGCTCGTCGGCAGGGCGCGCACCGCCCTCGCGGTGGAGCTGGCGATCCGGGACCTGTTCGAGGCGCCGACCGTGGCGGAACTGGCCGGGCGCGCCGAAGGGGGCGGGCCGGCGGGCCGGCCCGCGCTGACGGCGGGTGAGCGGCCGGCAGAACTGCCGCTGTCGCACGCCCAGCAGCGCTTGTGGGTGATCCAGCAGATCGACTCGGCCTCCGCCGCCTACAACTTCCCGCTCGTGATGCGGCTGCGCGGCCGACTCGACGTGGCGGCCTGGCGGGCGGCGCTGGCCGACGTCACGGCCCGCCACGAGGCCCTGCGCACGGTCTTCGTCACCCGGGAGGGCCTGGCCTTCCAGCGGGTGCTGCCCGCGGACGGGGCCCTGCCGGTGGTGGAGGTCGCCCCGGCGACCGAGGAGGAGCTGCCCGCCCTGATCGACACGGCGGTGCGCCGCCCGTTCGACCTCGCGGGGGAACTGCCGCTGCGCGCGACGGTCCTCACGGTCGGCGCCGAGGACCACGTGGTCGTCCTGCTGCTGCACCACATCACCACCGACGAGTGGTCGGACCGGCCCTTCCTGCGCGACCTGACCACCGCCTACGCCGCCCGGCTGGGCGGGGCGGCGCCGCACTGGGAGCCGTTGCCCGTGCAGTACGCGGACTACGCGCTGTGGCAGCGGGAGCTGCTCGGCGACGCCGCCGATCCCGGCAGCCTCGCCGCGCGGCAGCTGGAGTACTGGCGCGGCGCCCTGGAGGGGGCGCCGGAGGAGATCGAGCTGCCCGCCGACCGGCCCCGACCCGCCCGGCCCGTCTTCACGGGCGGTGAGCTGGACGTCTCGTTCGACGCGCGGGCGCACCGGGGGCTGCGCCGGCTCGCGAAGGAGCACAACGCGAGCATGTTCATGGTGGTGCACGCGGCCGTCGCGGCGCTGTTGCACCGGATGGGCGCGGGAGCGGACATACCGATCGGCTCGCCCATCGCGGGGCGCGGCGAGGAGGCCCTGGACGACCTGGTGGGCTTCTTCGTCAACACGCTGGTGCTCCGGACGGATCTGGGCGGGGACCCCGCCTTCGGTGAGCTGGTGGAGCGGGTGCGCGACACCGCGCTGGCGGCGTTCTCGCACGCCGACGTGCCCTTCGAGGCGGTGGTGGAGAGGCTCAATCCGACCCGCTCGCTCGCCCGCAATCCGCTCTTCCAGGTCATGGTCGGCTACCACCACCGCACCGGGGAGGACGCGGCCCTGCCCGGGTTGGCGGTGGAGTACGTGCCGTTCCGGATCACCTCGGCCAAGTTCGACCTCGTGTTCAGCTTCACCGAGCGCACGGGCGCCGACGACCCGGAGGCGGACGGACTCGACTGCCGGCTGGAGTTCGCCACCGAGCTGTTCGATCGCGAGGGCGTGGAGCGGCTGGGCGAGCGGCTGCGCCGGCTCGTCTCGGCCGTGGCCGTCGACCCGGCCCTTCCGGTGTCCCGCCTGGAAATCATGGACGCCGGAGAACTGCGTCTGGTGCGGGAGGAGTTCAACGCCACCGACCGGGTGGTGGACGAGCTGTCCCTGCCCGCGCTGTTCGCGGCGCGGCTCGCGGAGCGGCCCGACGCCCCGGCGGTGGTCGAGCGGACCACGACACTGGGTTACGCGGGTCTCGACGCCCGGTCCGACCGGATCGCCCGGCTGCTCGCCGCGCGCGGGGTGGGCGCCGAGAGCGTGGTCGGGGTGGCCGTGCCGCGCTCGATCGACATGGTCGCGACGGTGCTGGCGGTCCTCAAGCTGGGTGCGGCGTTCCTGCCGCTCG
The DNA here is from genome assembly GCF_041431415.1 of Streptomyces sp. NBC_00513. Taxonomy (GTDB): domain Bacteria; phylum Actinomycetota; class Actinomycetes; order Streptomycetales; family Streptomycetaceae; genus Streptomyces. The sequence goes on along the minus strand of NZ_CP107845.1, from coordinate 6,740,924 downwards.
ACCTCGTCCATCCCGCCGACCGGCTGGTCTACATGGTCGAGGACTCGTGTGCCGTCCTGGTCGTCGGAACCGAGTCCGTGGCGGGGAAGATCCCCGCGGTCGAGGGGGTCCCGGTGGTCCTGCTGGACGCCCCGGGCACGGCGGCCGAACTCGACGGACTGCCCGACGGGGCCCCGGACCTGCCGGACGTCCCCCTGGACGGGGCCGCGTACGTGATCTACACATCGGGTTCGACGGGCCGCCCCAAGGGCGTGGTCGTCCCGCACGAGGGCATCTCCAGCCTGGTCGCCACGGCCGTGGACCGGATGGGGTTGCGCAGCGACAGCCGGGTTCTCCAGTTCGCGTCGATCGGCTTCGACGTGGCCGTGTTCGAGCTGGCGATGGCCCTGTGTCACGGCGGCCGGCTGGTGCTCGTCCCCGACGAGGCGCGGGTGGCGGGATCCGCGCTCACCGAGTTCCTGGCGGAGCAGGGCGTCACGCACATGATCCTGCCGCCCTCGCTGGTCTCGGCGCTGCCGGCCGGCTGTGAGCTGCCGGAGGGCTCGACGATCCTGGTCGGCACCGAGACGGTGCCCCCGGACCTGTTCGAGCGCTGGGGCGCCACGGTGAACCTCATCGCGGCGTACGGACTGACCGAGGCCACCGTGAACTCGACGCTGTGGCCGGCGCGTCAGGCCGGCGGGCGTCCCGGCGGGCGGGTGCCGATCGGTCGTCCCGACCCCAACACCCGCTGCTACGTGCTGGACGCGACCCTCTCCCCCGTCCCGCCCGGGGTGACCGGCGAACTGTACGTCGCGGGTCGGGGTCTGGCCCGCGGCTACCTGGGCAGGCCCGGGCTGACCTCCGAGCGGTTCGTCGCCGACCCGTTCGGGGCGCCCGGCGGCCGGATGTACCGCACCGGGGACCGGGCCCGTTGGCGGCGGGACGGCAATCTGGACTTCCTGGGTCGGGTCGACACGCAGGTGAAGATCCGCGGCTTCCGCATCGAGCTGGGCGAGATCGAGTCGGCCCTGGCCGCGCATCCCGACGTGGCGCAGGCCGCGGTGGTGGCCGACCGGGACGGGGACATCGTGCGTCTGGTGGGGTACGCCGTGGCGGAGCGCGGGGAACTCGATCCGCGGGCCCTGCGCGCGCACGCGGCCGGGCTGCTCCCGGAGTACATGGTGCCCGCCCTGGTGGTGCCGTTGGACGGGCCGCTGCCGCTCACCCCCAACGGGAAGCTGGACCACAAGGCGCTGCCCGCGCCCGACTGGTCGGGGATGACGGGCGACGCCCGGCCGGCCGATGCCACCGAGACCCGGTTGGCACGGTTGTTCGGCGAGATCCTCAGGCTGGACGAGGTCGGTGTCCACGACGACTTCTTCGCCCTGGGCGGCCATTCCATGGCCTCCATGCGCCTGCTGGGCCTGATCCGGGCCGAGTTCGGGGTGGAGCTGAGCATCCGGGACGTCTTCGACGCCCTCACGGTCAGCGGCATCGCGGAGCGGCTGGCCGGCGCGCGGGCGGCCCGGCCGGCTCTGCGGGCGGGCGCCGGAGCGGGGGCGCGGGAGCTTCCCGCCGCGCCGGTTCAGGGCGCGCAGTGGCGGGCGTACGGACCGCGGCCCGCTTTCGACAGCGCGCTCGCGCTGCGCTCGCCGGGCGGGCTCGACGCCCGGGCGCTGGCCGACGCGCTGGCCGACGTGGTGGACCGGCACGCCCCGCTGCGCACCTCCTTCGGCGAGGAGGCCGGGGAGCTGCGGCTGCGTCCCGCCGTCGAACCGCCGGTCCTGGCCGTCGAGGAGTGCGCGGACCTGGAGTCCCGCCTCGCCGAACTCGCGGGCGAGACGGCGGACCTGACCTCGCGGGCGCCGCTGCGGGTCCGGCTGCTCACGGCTCCCGACGGGGCCCAGGCCCTGTTGCTGGCCTCGCACCACCTGGCGGTGGACGAGTGGTCGGTGGTGCCGCTGTTCCGGGACCTGACGACGGCGTACGCGGCCCGGTTCCGCGGCGTCGCGCCCGACTGGGAGCCGTTGCCGGTGTCGTACGCGGACTACGCGCTCTGGGCACGCGAGGCGCTCGGCGACCTCGACGACCCGGACAGCGCGGGCGGGCGGCAGCTCGCCTACTGGCGCCGGACGCTGCGGGAGGCGCCGAGCGCCCTGGCCCTTCCGACGGACCGGCCGCGGCCCGCGGACGCCGGGCGGGCGGGGTACACGGCCGGGCAGGTGCCGTTCGTCCTCGACGAGGGCTTGCACGCCCGGGTGGACGCCCTGGCCCGGGAGAGCGGCACGAGCATGTTCATGGTGCTGCACGCGGCGCTGTCGGCGCTGCTGACGGCGCACGGCGCGGGCACCGACCTGCCGATCGCGACCATGGTCGCGGGCCGGTCGGACGAGCGGCTCGCCCCGCTGGTCGGTTGCTTCCTCAACACGGTGGTGTTGCGCACCGACACCGGCGGCGACCCGACCTTCCTGGAGCTGTTGTCGCGGGTGCGGGAGACGACGCTGAGCGCGCTGGACCACCAGGAGGTGCCGTTCGACGCGGTGCTCCGCGCCTCGGGGTTGCCGGCGCGGGGACCGCAGGTGACGGTGGTCCACCACGAGCAGGCGGACCTGGACGAGTTGGAGGGCGGCATGGGCACCTTCCAGGCCGTTCCGGTCGCCCGGACCACCGCGGAGCTGACGCTCGGGTTCCACGAACCGCGCGGCGAGGGTCCGGTGTACGGCGAGCTGATCCACGCGGTCGAGCTGCTCGGCCCGGCCAAGGCCCGGCGGCTCGCCGAGGAACTCCACGTGTTGATCGGGCACGTGGCCGACGACCCGCGGCAGCCGCTCTCGGAGCTGTTCGCGGTCATGTCCACAAGGAGCGGGAACGCATGACGACCCACCCGTTCGAGGCCCCCCGGGGAAGCCCCGGGGCGCCTGCCTGACGTACGTCGAGACCCATGGGACGGAGCCGCGGCCCAAGAGCCTGGTCGGACGGCGGGGCCGACCCTCCGGAGCCCCCGAGGACGGGCAGGGCCCCGGACGGCTCTTGTCTGCGTATCGGGGCCGTCCCGGGGCGCTCAGGCCTCGCGGGGCCGGGGCAGGGGCAGGGTGGCGTCCGTCGGACCGGAGCGCCGGCTGTCGGACCAGGCCGCCCAGAGGCCGGCGTAGCGGCCGCCCGCGGCGACCAGTTCCGCGTGGGTGCCGCTCTCCACGACCCGGCCCCGGTCGAGGACGACGATGCGGTCCGCGCTCGCCGCCTGCGGCAGCCGGTGGGCGACCATGAGTCCGGTCCGGCCCTCCAGGGCGCGCAGCGCGGCGGCTTCCAGGGTGCGGGCGCCGGCGCTCCCGGCGTCGGCGGTGGCCTCGTCGAGGATCGCCACGGGCGGATCGGCGAGCACGAGCCGGGCCAGGGCCAGTTGTTGGGCCTGCGTCACCGTCAGCCGATGTCCGCCCTCCCCCACGACGGTGGACACGCCCTCGGGCAGGGCCTCCACCCAGGTCAGGGCATCGACGCGGGCCAGCGCGGCGGTGATCTCCGCGTCGGTCGCCGCGGGCCTGGCCAGCCGCAGATCGTCCGCGAGCGGTCCGGCGAAGACGTGAACCTCCTGGCTGATCAGGGTCACGGCGGCGCGTACGCCCGCCGGGCCGAGCTCGCGGGTGTCGGCGCCGCCGAGTTCGATCGAGCCGGAGGTCGGTCGGTGGACGCCGGCGATCAGCTTGGCGAGGGTGGTCTTGCCGGCGCCGCTGGCTCCGACGAGCGCCACGCGTTCCCCGGCCCGGACCTCCAGGTCCACCTCGGTCAGGACCGGGTGACCGGGCTCGTACGCATGGCCGAGCGCCCGGACGCGTACGGAACCGTCGGCCGGTCGCGCCGCCCCCGTGGGTCCCTCCTCGGCCGGCAGGGAGGCGACGCCGACGAGCCGGGCGAGGCTCGCGCCGGCGGACTGGGCGTCGTCGATGAGGAACAGTGCCGTGTTGACGGGGTTGAACAGGCCGTGGAAGTAGAGCGCCGCGGCGGTGGCGGTGCCGATGCTCACGGTGCCGTTGCCGACCAGCAGGAAGCCGGTGACCAGCACGGCGGCGAGTCCGATGAACTCGGCGAGGTTGAGCCGGGAGAAGAAGCCGGAGACGAGCCTGATCCCGCGCAGGGCCAGGTCCACGGCCTCCCGCGAGCGCGCGTCCAGCAGTCGGGCGTGCTGCCCGGTCAGGCGGAACGCCCGCACCGTGCGCACGCCGCCCACGCTGTCGAGGAGCTGGTGCTGGAGGGCGCCGTTGGCGACGCGGTGGGCGGCGTACACGGGGACCGCGCGCGGGATGTACCAGCGGACGGTCAGGACGTGGACCGGGACGGCGAGCAGCACGGCGAGCGGGAACCGCCAGTCGAGCACGGCGAGTCCGGCCAGGGTCAGCACGATGGTCAGGAGGGCGGTGGTGAACTCGGGCAGGGCTTGGCGCACGACCCGGGTGATGAGGGTGACGTCGCCGGTCACCCGTGAGGTGAGGTCGCCCGAGCCGGCCTGTTCGACGCGTTCCAGTGGGAGGTTCAGGGCCCGTTCGATGAACCGTTCGCGCACTCCGGCGAGGACGGTTTCGCCGAGCCGTGCGACGAGGGAGCTGCCGAGGGCGGTGGCGGCGCCCCGGCCGACGGCCACCGCGAGCAGGAGGATCATGGGGACGGTCAGCGAGCCGGTGCCCCGGTGCGCGGCCACCAGGTCGACCATGCGGCCGAGGATCGGGGCGGTGAGCAGGCCGATGCCGGTGCCGAGGGTGAGGACGGCGGCGGCGGTGAGCGCCTGGAGGCGGCGTCCGCGCAGCAGTTCGGCGACGGCGGCGAGGGTCTGTCCGCCGGTGGCCACGGGCAGGATGGCGCGCGCGGCGGCGCTCGCCGTGCCCGGGTTGTGCGGGTCGCCCGGCGGCGGCGCGTCGGTCGACCCGGACGGCTCGTCGGGCCCGGTCGGCTCTTCGGGCGTGCGGTCGGAACTCATACGAGCACCACCGATCGGTAGGACGCGTCGTCGGTGACGAGTTCCGGATGGCGGCCGTCGGCGGTGACGGCGCCGTCGCGGATGACCACGACGCGGTCGGTGACGGACAGCAGCGCGGGGCTGGTGGTGACGAGGAGCGTGGTGCGCCCCTTGCGCAGGTCGCGCAGGCGGGCCGCGATCAGCGACTCGGTGACGGTGTCCACGGCGGTGGTCGGGTCGTGGACGACCAGGACGTGCGGGTCGGCGGCCAGGGCCCGGGCCAGCGCGACCCGTTGGCGTTGGCCGCCGGACAACGACCTGCCGCGTTCGCTGAGCGGGGTGTGCACGCCCTGGGGCAGCGCGCGGGCCACGTCGTCGGTGGTGGAGGCGTTGAGCACCGGGCCGAGGTCGGCCACGGAGGTGTCGGCCCCCGCCCGGACGTTGTCGAGGAGGCTGGCCTCGAAGAGGTCGGCGTCGTGGTGGGCGACGAGGACGGCGCGGCGTACGGCGTCGGGATCGAGGGAGGACAGGGCGATCCCGCCCAGCTCGACCGTGCCGCGCTCCGGGTCGAACTCGCGGCCGAGGCACAGCAGCAGGTCGGTGGCGGCCGCCGGGTCGGGGCAGACGACGCCGACCAGGCTGCCCTCCGCGATGTCCAGGTCGATGTCGCGCAGCGCCCCGTACGAGACGCCGCGCAACCGCAGTCCCCCCGTGAACGGGTCGGGCGGGGTGGCGGTTCCTGCGGGCACGGCGTGCGAGGAGTCGAGCACCTCGCCGATCCGGGCGGCGGAGGCGCGGCCCTGCGCGAACTCGGCGCTGACGTAGGTGAGGAGTTGGAAGGGACCGAGGAGGAACTGCGCGAGGCCCACGGCCGCGACGAGTTCACCGACGCTGAGCGAGCCGTCCATGGCGAGGCGGGCTCCGACCAGCCCGATGACGGCGATGAAGACGCCGGTCAGGGACAGGATCGCCCCGTCGTGCCAGGACCGGCTGCGGGCGGCGCGCAGTGCGGCCGCGAGGGAGTCCCGGCTGGTGCGGCGGTACCGGTCCACGGCCGCCGGTTCGGCGCCGATGCCCTTGAGCACGCGCAGGCCGGCGACCAGGTCGGCGGCGACTCCCGAGGCGTGCGCGGCCTGTTCCTGTTCGGCCTCGCTGCGCCGTTCGAGGGGGCGGCTGATGAGGTGTCCGAGCCACAACAGGGGCGGTACCCCGAGCAGGATGAGCAGGCCGAGGGGTACCGATACGCGCAGCAGGGCCACGGCGCTGACGGCGAGTCCGGCGACGGCGGCGATCCCGTACGGCAGGGCGGCGACCACGGCGCCCACCCGGGCCGCGTCGCCGGTGGCCATGGCGGTGAGCGCGCCGGGCAGTCGGCCGGAGTCGGCGCCGCCGCGCGGGTCGAGGACCCGGGTGCCGAGTTCGGTGCGGATGCGGTGCGCGGCCAGTTCGCCGGAGCCGTCGGTGATGCGGGCCGCGGTGCGGTAGCAGGTGGACAACACGAGGAAGAGCACGGCGAGGACGAGCAGCCAGCGCAGGAGTGCCGCTCCGGATCCGGTGGCGACGGCCCGGTCGATGATGACGCCGATGACGACGGGGACCATCGCCTCGCAGGCCTGGTGGGTCGTTCCGAGGAGCGAGGCGGCGGCGACCCGGCGCCGCTGCGCGGTGATCGCGCGCCGGAGGACGGAACCTCCGGGTGGGCCGGCGTCGAGCATGCGGGACCTCCGGAGGTCGGGTTAGGTGAGGCTACTCTAATGTTCGACCCTCCCCATCGGGTGCGATTCCCACGCCGGACGGACTGCCCCGCCGTGCAAGCGCGTTGACCCCTCCGAGAACATTCGGTTAGCCTCACCTAAGTTGAACGTGCTTGGTCGCATTGTGCGATCGGTCGCCGAGGGGAGCCGTGTTGTCGGTCGAGACCCGGGCGAAGGTCGGACGTGATGCCGAGGAGCTCCCGGCTCCTCGGGGACGCGGAGCCGCGGTGGCCGCCGTGGCCGCCGTGCGGAGCGTGGGGTTGCTGGTCGCGCTCGCCGCGCTCGTGGTGATCGCCCTGCTGAGCGTGTGGTCGGGCACCCGCGACATCCCCTTCACCTCGACATGGGGGGTGCTGTGGAACCCCGACGGCACGCAGACCTCCGTGATCATCCACGATTACCGGATCCCCCGGACCGTGCTCGGACTGCTCGTGGGCGTCGCCCTCGGGCTGTCCGGCGCCCTGATGCAGGCCCTCACCCGCAACCCGCTGGCCGACCCCGGCCTCCTCGGGGTGAGCCTGGGGGCCTCGACGGGGGTGGTGGTGGCCATCGCCTTCCTGGGCATCGGTTCGGCCCTCGGCTACGTCTGGTTCGCCTTCGTGGGAGCCGCCGTCGCCTCGGTCGTGGTCTTCCTGCTCGGCTCGGCCGGACGGAAACTGGCCACCCCGGACCGGCTGGTGGTGGCCGGTGCCTCCGTCACCGCCGTGCTGTACGCCTTCAACTCCGCGATCCTGCTGCTGAACCCGCGCGCCTTCAATCAGTTCCGCCACTGGACGGTGGGTGCGCTCGCCGGCCGGCGGATGGACGTGGTGTGGGTGATCCTGCCCTTCGTCGTCGCCGGACTGGTCCTCGCCCTGCTGCTGGCCCCCTCCCTCAACGCCCTCGCCATGGGCGACCAACTCGGCCGCGCCCTGGGGGTGAACGTCGGCCGCACCCGGATCCTCGGGGTGATCGCCGTGATGCTGTTGTGCGGGGCGGCGACCGCCGCCGCCGGCCCGATCGGGTTCGTCGGCCTGGTGGTCCCGCACGTGGCCCGCTTCCTGGTCGGCCCCGACCAGCGCTGGGTGATGGCCTATTCGGTGCTGCTGGCACCGATCCTGCTCGTCGGGTCCGACGTCCTGGGCCGGGTGGTCGGCGCGCCCGGCGAGATCCAGGTGGGCATCGTCACCGCGTTCGTCGGGGCGCCGCTCTTCCTCGTCCTGTGCCGTCGCCGAAAGCTGGTCATGCTGTGAGCCCCGCCCGGGGAACGGGGGCGCCCGCCGCGGCCGTCCGCCCGAAGTCCCGTCCCACCGCCCCCTCGCGGGTGATCACCGGCCGGGTGGTGCGCGGGCGTCGAGGGGGCGTCTCCCTGCGCTTCCACGGCCGTACGCTCCTCGTCGGCGGCACGCTGGCCGTCGTGCTCGTCGCCGTCATGCTGGTCACCCTGACGACCGGCGACTTCACCCTGTCCGTGCCCGAGGTCCTGCGGGCCCTCACCGGCAGCGGCTCCGGAGCGGCCGACTTCGTCGTCAACACGCTGCGCATGCCCCGCCTGGTGACCGCCCTGTGCGTGGGCGCCGCCCTGTCGGTGAGCGGCGCCATCCTGCAGAGCCTGACCCGCAACGCCCTGGGCAGCCCCGACATCATCGGCTTCACCAACGGTTCGGCGACCGGGGCACTGGTCGTGATCGTCACCCTGCACGGCAGCATGACCCAGATCGTGTTCGGCGCCCTGATCGGCGGGCTGGGCACGGCCCTCGCCGTGTACCTGCTGGTGTTCCGCGGGGGCGTGCAGGGGTTCCGTCTCGTCGTCATCGGCATCGGGGTCAGCGCGCTGCTGCTCGCCGTCAACGCGTACCTGATCACCCGCGCCAGTTGGCAGGAGGCGCTGGAGGCGCAGGCCTGGCTCGTCGGCACCCTCGGCAACCGGACCTGGGACCACGCGGCGGCCGTCGGGATCGCCGTGGCCGTCCTGCTGCCGCTCGCGTTCCTCCTCGGCGGCCGACTGACCATGGTGGAGATGGGCGACGACACCGCGATGGCGCTCGGGGTGAACGTGGCGCGCACCCGGACCGCCCTGCTGATCGTCAGTGTCTCGCTGGCCGCCTTCGCCACGGCGGTCACCGGTCCGATCGTGTTCATCGCGCTGGCCGCGCCCCAGTTGGCCCGCAAGTTGATCCGCTCCTCGGGTTCCGGCCTGGTCCCGGCCGCCCTGATGGGCGCCGTCCTGCTGGCCGTGAGCGACCTCGCGGTACAGCGCCTGTTCACCCACGCCCTCCTTCCGGTCGGCACCGCCACGGGAGTCATCGGCGGTCTCTACCTCATCTGGCTGCTGGTCACCGAGTCGCGAAAGAGCCGCGCATGACACGTACGAGCGCTCCGGACACCGTCCCGACGGCCCGGCTGCGGGCCGAGGGCCTGACCCTCCGCTACGAGCAACGGACCGTGGCCACCGACCTCGGGGTGGTCATCCCCGACCACTCCTTCACCGTGATCATCGGCCCGAACGCCTGCGGGAAGTCCACCCTGCTGAAGGCGCTCGCCCGGATGCTCAAGCCCACGGAGGGCGAGGTCTACCTGGACGGGGCCGCCATCGCCTCGTACCGCTCGCGCGAGGTGGCCCGCCGGCTCGGCCTGCTCCCGCAGACCTCGACCGCCCCGGGCGGGATCACCGTCGGCGACCTGGTGGCCCGGGGGCGCTACCCGCACCAGCGGATGCTCAAGCAGTGGGCCCCGGAGGACGAGGACGCGGTGGTCGAGGCCATGCGCCAGACCGGAGTGCTGGAACTCTCCGACCGGCCGGTGGACGACCTGTCGGGCGGGCAGCGCCAACGCGTCTGGCTGTCCATGGTGCTCGCCCAGCAGACCTCGATCCTGCTGCTCGACGAACCGACGACCTACCTCGACATCGCCCACCAGGTGGAGGTGCTGAACCTCTGCGCCGACCTGCACGAGCACAAGGGCCACACCATCGTCGCCGTGCTCCACGACCTCAACCAGGCCTGCCGGTACGCCAGCCACCTGGTGGTCATGAGGCCCGGCGGCACGATCGCCGCCGAGGGCGACCCTTCGACGGTGATGACGGCCGAACTGGTGCGGGACGTCTTCGGCCTGCCCTGCCGGATCATCGAGGACCCGGAGACCGGCACCCCGCTGATGGTCCCCACCGCCCGTACCCGCCACCCCCTGACGCCGGAACCGGTGGCTCCCACTTCCTGAGGACCGATGCCCATGCTCAGTACGCGGCTGACCAACGCGCACGTCGTCACCATGGACCCGGCGCACCCCGTCGCCCACGACATCGGGATCTGGCGCGGCCGGATCGTCGGCCTCGACGAGGCGGTGACGGGACTGCCCGCCCGGGAGGTGGTGGACCTCCAGGGCGCCACCGTGCTGCCGGGGTTCATCGACAGCCACGTCCATCTGGCCTGGACGGGTCTGAAGGCCGCCACGCCGAGCGTGGCGCCGTGCGAGCGGGTCGAGGACGTGTTGGCGGTGGTAGCGCGGGCCGTCGCGGACAAGCCGGTCGGGGCGTGGGTGGACATCGTCGGATACGACCAGCGGGCCCTGGGGCGGCATCTGACGGCCGTCGAACTGGACAAGGTCGCTGACGGCCGCAAGGTGTTCATGCTGCACGACTCCGGGCACGGCTGCGTGGTCAACAGCGCTGTCCTGGACCTGCTGCCCGCCTCGGACGCGGCCGGCGGGGGCTTCCTCGCCGAGAGCGCCATGACCGCCGCCCGACGGCTGCGACTGCCCTACTCCCAGGAGGAGTTGGCCGACGCCATCGAACGCGCCGGCTGGCAGTGCCTGGGCGAGGGCATCACCGCCTGCGCGGAGGCCGGGATCGGTGGCGGGCTCCTCGGCCACAGCCCGGTCGAGGCCGGCGCCTACCAGGCACTGCGCGACCGGGGCCGGCTTCCGCTGCGGGTCCAGTTGATGGCGGCCGGGGACACCCTGCGCCCCGTGGCGGCCCACGCGGACGACGGCTTCCCGCGCGCGCTCGACCTCGGGCTGCGGACCGGGTTCGGGGACGACTGGCTGTCCGTCGGCGCGCTCAAGATCTACACCGACGGCGGCATGATGGCCCGTACGGCCGCGCTGACCGGCCCGTACGTCGGGACGGACGGGATCGGTGAACTCCAGGACTCCCCCGAGGCGATCACGGAGCTGATCGTGGACGGGCACCTCGCCGGCTGGCAGCTCGCGGTGCACGCCATCGGCGACCGTGCCGCCGACCTCGCCCTGGACGCGCTGGAGCGGGCCCAGGCCCTGCGGCCCCGGCCGGACGCCCGGCACCGGATCGAACACGCCGGACTGATCCGCCCGGACCAGCTGCCGCGGTTCGCCGCGCTGGGTCTCAGTGCGGTGGTCCAGCCGAACTTCCTGCGGTACTTCGGGGACGACTACGCGGCCGTCATGGGTCCCGAGCGGGCCCCGTGGATGTACCGGGGCCGCGGGTTCCTCGACCACGGGGTGACCCTGGTGGGCAGTTCCGACCGGCCCGTGACGGACGGTTCCCCCCTGCGGGCCGTCCAGTTCATGGTCGAGCGGACCTCGCTGTCGGGGCGGGCGATCGGCCCGGACGAGGCGATCAGCGTCGAGGAGGCCCTGTACGCGTACACGGTCGGCGGCGCCCGCGCCTGCCGCTGGGAGGACCGCGCGGGCACTCTGACGCCGGGGAAGCGGGCCGATCTCGTGGTGCTCGCCGACGATCCCACGCGGGTGGAGACCTCGCGCATCGGCGACATCGAGGTGCTCGACACGTACGTGGACGGCGTGCCCACGGCGGGCCGGGTGTGACCGTCCCCCGCTGACGGGCGGGCGGCCGCCGACCGTACGGTCGCGGACCCCGGACAATCGACTTAGGGTAGCCTAAGTTCGATTGTTGTCGGGTGGGAAGGTCGCGGACGAATGACGGTCAGCACGTACCGGGACGCGTGGGGCATTCCCCATCTGAAGGCGTCCGACCACCTCCGACTCGCCTACGGGCAGGGGGAGAACGCCGCACGTGACCGGGCCTGGCAGATCGAGGTCGAGCGGCACCGCTCGCAGGGCACCACGGCCTCGTTCCTCGGTTCGGACGCCGTCGCCTGGGACCGGTTCGCCCGTCAGGCGCGGCTCGACGACACCGCGCGGCGCTGCTTCGCCGGCCTCGACGAGGAGACGGCCGCGTGGGTGGGCGCGTACGTCGACGGGGTCAACGCGGGACTGGCCGAGGGTGCGGCCGCGGCTCCCGAGTTCGCCGCGGTCGGTCTCGCGCCGGGGCACTGGCAGCCGTGGACCCCGCTCGGGGTCTGGCTGGCCCACCACATCCTGTTCGCGGGGTTCCCCACCAAGCTGTGGCGCGAGGAGGTGATCCGCCGGCTGGGCGAGGAGGCCGCCGAACTGTTCGCGACCGACGATCCGGGCACGGCGGGCTCCAACGGCTGGATGGTGTCGGGCGAGTGGACCGCCACCGGCGCCCCGATCATCGCGGGAGACCCCCACCGCTTCCTTCAGGATCCGGGGTTCTACCAGCAGATCCACCTGTCGTGCCCCGATTACGACGTCGTCGGCTTCGCCGTCGCCGGCGTGCCCGGCATCGCGCACTTCGGCCACACCGGCTCGGTGGCCTGGGCCATCACGAACGCGATGTCCGACTACCACGACCTCTACCGGGAACGACTGCGCCCCGTGTCGCCTTCGGGGGACGGCGGGTTCGAGGCGCTCGGGCCGGACGGTTGGCGGCCGGCCCGTCACCACCGGGAGGTCGTCGAGGTCGCGGACGGCGCTCCCGTCGAGGTCGACGTGATCGAGACGGACCGCGGCCCGATCGTCATCGGCGGGCGGGTCCCGGGCGATCCGCAGGAGCCCGAGCCGACCGACGGGCCCGGCCGGGTCAGCCTGCGGTACCCACCCAGGGTCACCGGGGACCTGGGCTTCGCGACCATCCCGGCCCTGATGCGGGCACGTACCGTCGAGGACGTGGACCGGGCGCTCGACGGCTGGATCGAACCGGTCAACGTGGTCCACGCCGCCGACACGGCCGGGGGGCTGCTGCACCGGGTCGCGGGGTACGTGCCCGATCGCCATCGTGACAACGGGCTGCGGATCGTGCCGGCCTGGCACGGGGGGCACGAGTGGCGGGGGCCGCTCGCGACGCCGCGGGAGGACGCCGCGGCGGAGGGCCTCGCGGTGATGGCCAACGCCCGCGGGATCGCGACCCCGCTCGGGGTGGAGTTCGCCCCGCCGTACCGGGCGCGAAGGATCGAGGCGCTGCTGCGCGAGTCCCGGGAGTGGACGGCCCCGGCCATGTCCACCGTCCACATGGACACCCTGCTGGAGGCGGCCCGGCCGCTGTTGGCGGCCGTCGGGCGCCTGACCGGTCTGAGCGCCGGGGCCGAACGGCTGCGTGAGCGGCTGATGGCGTGGGACCTGCGCATGGACGCGGGCAGCCGGACCGCCGGCGACTACGCGCGGCTACGGTCGACCGTCACCCGCCGGATCGCGTCGTCCCCGCAACTGAGGCCGCTGGCCACGACTTTGCCGTACCCGTCGGTGTTCCAGCCCTGGCTGACGCTCACCGCGAAGGTCGCCTTCGCCCTGGAGAACCTGCTCACGACGGACCTGCTGCCCGGACTGCCGCTGACCGGCATTCTGCGCGCGTCCCTGGAGGAGGTCGCGCGGGAGGAACCCCTCGCATGGGGCGCGTCGCACCGGCTGGCCCCGCTCCGAGCGCTGCCGTCGGGCGGCCCGTTCGGGAACACCTTCGGGGGCCCGTCCGGGGAGGAAGGGCCGGGGCTGGGCGGCGACCACGACTGCGTCCTGGCGACCTCGAGCACCCCGGGCGTCACCGACCTCAGCTCGCGCGGCCCTTCCGCCCGTTACGTGTGGGACCTGTCCGACCGGGACCGCAGCCTCTGGGTGGTCCCGCTGGGCGCCACGGGCGTTCCGGCCGACGCACACCACCGTGACCAGTTGCCCCGGTGGCTGCGCGGCGAGCTCGTGCCCGTGCTGACGGATTTCGCCGGCCTCGTCCACGAGCGCACCAGTGCACCGGAGGCCCTGCCGGCGGAGGCGGTCCGTTCCCGCTGAGGCGCGGCGACCGGCAGCGGACGGGAGGGGGCGGCCACCGGCCGTCCCCTCAGCGCCAGTTGTCCTCGATCCAGGTCTGGCAGGCGGCGCGCGAGGCCTCGCCGTGGACGACCTGCCAGCCCGCGGGAATCTCGATGCCGTCCGGCCAGAGCGAGTGTTCGCCCCCGGTGTTGCGCAGCACGCGGAAGAGGCGGTCCGGATCGTCGAACGGGTTGGTCATGACGACCCCCTTTCAGTCACATCAATGGAAGAATATACCGATACATGTATGTTCAAACATGTGCTCGTGGTATCGGAAATCAGTCGATGAGGCGGCGCGTCATCCCGCGCAATGCCAGGAACCAACTGAGGGCGGTGAATCCGATCAGCACGAGCGCGTGAACGAGGTCGCCCATTCCCAGCGTTCCGAACGCCGAGTGACGCACCAATTCCATACAGTGGTAGATCGGATTCACGGTTGCGATGCCTCCGATCCACCCGGGCAGGCCGTCCAACGGGAAGAACACCCCCGCCGCCATGACCATCGGCGTGAGGACGCCCGACACCACCAGGCGCAGCCAGTCGATCGCCGGCACCAGGCAGGAGACCCACATGCCGCACAGGGCGAAGCCGAACCCGGAGAAGAGCGCGATGAAGGGCACCAGCAACAGTCCGGGAGTCGCCGGCAGGCCCGCGGCGAGGGTGATGAGCAGCGGGGCGGAGCTGTAGATCGACGACTTGACGGCGATCCAGGAGGCCTCGGCCGTGATCAGTTCCCAGACGTCGACCGGCCGACTGAGCATGTCGTCGTAGAGCTTCTGGTAGCACCGGCGGTTGAAGGTCTCGAACATCCCGGCGAACGCCGAGGCGAAGAGGACCGACGTGACCACCATGCCGGTGCCGATGAACTGGATGTAGGGCCGTCCCTCCGCCGTGCTGATCAACCGGCTGAACCCGAGACCGAATCCGGCCATGTACACCAGCGGCTCCACCAGGGAACCGAAGGTCACGGCCGGCCAGTAGCGGCGGAAGAGCAGGAGTTCCCGCAGCCAGACGGCCCGCAGGGTGGGCCAGAGCACCGGGGTCGCCTTCCGCGGGTCCTCCGGGGCGCGTACCCGCGTCTGCGCGGGGCGTGCGGGAGCTGCCCTCGTCATGGGAAGGGTCCTTTCTGGAACGGCGGAGCCGTCGCGGGCGGGGCGAGTCAGCTGAAGAGCGCCCCGGTCAGGACGACGAAGACGTCCTCCAACGTGGTGGGGCGCAGGACGTCGGGGGCGCCCAGGAGTTCGTGGACCGAGGCCGTCATGGTCTCGGCGCGCAGCACGGAGACGGAGAGTCCGGTACGTCGGCTGGGCAGGCCCGCCTCCGTCGCGACCCGCTCCACGCGGGCGCGGCGTGCCGCGTCGCCCCGGTACTCGGCGGCCTGCGCCCCGGCGTGCGCGCGCAGCAGTTCCGCGGGGGCGCCCTGGGCGATGAGCTTGCCGCCGAAGACCACGGCCACGCTGTCGGCGAGGCGCTCGGCCTCCTCGATGTAGTGGGTGGACATCACCACGGTGGTGCCGCCCGCGCGCAGTTCCTCGATGACGTCCCAGAGGTCCTGGCGGATCTGCGGATCGAGGCCGACGGTGGGTTCGTCGAGCAGCAGCAGGCGGGGGGACAGCAGGGTCCCCCGGGCCAGGAGCAGTCGTCTGCGCATGCCGCCGGAGAGGGCGTCGACACGGTGGCCGGCCCGATCGGTGAGGCGTGCGTCGGCCAGCGCCCGATCGACCCGGGCACGGCATTCGCGCGCGGGCACGGCCCCCAGCCGGGCGAAGACGTCGAGGTTCTGTCGGACCGACAGCTCGGAGTCGAGGTTGTCGTGCTGTGGCACGACGCCGATCAGGGACCGGACGCGACGGGACTCCTCGGGCAGTCGGTGCCCGAAGACCTCGACGGTACCGCTGTCCGCCCTGCTCTGCCCGGTGAGCATGCGCATGGTGGTGGACTTGCCCGCTCCGTTCGGACCGAGCAGGCCGAGGAACATCCCGGCCGGCACCTCCAGGTCCAGTCCGTCGACGGCCCTGGTCGATCCGTAGCTCTTGACCGCGCCGCTCATGCGGACAGCGGGGACGTTCACCCTGGGATCCCCCTCAAATGCCGTTGACATCGCGGGGCAACTGGTCATGGCCGTCCTGCGGCTGCCCATCCAAACACCATGGGACCGGACCCGGCAAGATCTATCAACGATTGCCCGGTGCTGTTACGTTGCTTCGGTGAACGAACCCGCCTGGTGGTTCGCCAAGCGCCGGGGGGCACGAATGAGAACGCGCATGCCTGCGCTGTCGGCGGTCGCGCTGCTTGCTCTGATCACGGCCTTCTGTGGATTGTCGGTGCAGTCAACTCCCATACCTGCGGGCAAAGATGAGGTGCCGAGTTCCTTTTCCGCAGGGCGCGCGAAAGAGCACATCGAGCAGATCGCGACCACCCCCCATCCCTCCGGATCGGCGGCGTCGGACCGAGTGCGCGGCCACGTGGAAGGCGAGTTGCGGAAACTTGGCCTGAATCCGTCGGTTCAGGAGGCGACCGAGGTGCTTCCCGGCTCCTCCGCCTCCCACCTGGCGGGGCGGGTCCACAACATCACGGCGACCGTCCCCGGGCGGTCCTCGACCGGAAGGATCCTGCTCGTCGCCCACACCGACTCCACGTCTTCCGGTCCCGGCGCGTCCGACGACGGACTCGGAGTGGGCGCGGTGTTGGAGATCGCCCGTGTACTCAAAGCCGGGGAGCGCACCCGCAACGACGTCGTCCTGCTCTTCACCGACGCGGAGGAGATCGGGCAGCTCGGGGCGAGGGCGTACGTGCGGAACACGCCGGCCCTCGACCCGCGACGGGACGTCGTGATCAACTTCGATGCGCGCGGCACCACGGGTCCGGCCGTCATGTTCCAGACGGGTGAGCGCAGCGCGGGCGTGGTCGGCGCGTTGGGCGACCGCCCGCCGGTCACCACCTCCCTGGCCGACGAGGTCTACCGGTTGCTCCCCAACGAGACCGACTTCACCCACTTTCGCGAGGCGGGCCTGACCGGTCTGAACTTCGCCGTGATCGGCGGCAGTTCGCGCTACCACTCCACCGAGGACGACATCGAGCACGTCGACTCCGGCAGCCTCCAGGACCTGGGAGCCACCGCGCTCTCCGCCACCAGGAGCCTCGCGGGCGCGGACCTGGAGCAGGTCGCCGGCGCTTCGGACGCGACCTGGTTCAACGTGGGCCCGGTACTGGTGCGTTACCCGGCCGGAGCCGTGCTGCCCCTGGCGGGAGCGGCCCTCCTCGCCGCCGTCGCGGCCGGCTGGTACGCCCGCCGGCGCGGAGCGCTGCGCCTGCGGAGGGTTGCGGTGGGGGTGGCCGCGTTCCCGTTGGTCCTGGTGGCGGCGGGGGCGGTCGGCTGGGCTTCCTGGCAGGCCCTCCTGTTGGTCAAGCCCGCCTACGGCCGGTTCACGCACGGGGATCCGTACCGTCCGGAACTCCTCGTCGCCGGGCTGGTGTCGCTCGTCGTGGCGGTCGCCTGGGGCTGGACGCGGTGGGCCCGCACCCGTACGACGCAGCCGGAGTCCCTGGCGGCCGTGCTGGCGTGGCTGGTGGCGCTCGCCCTGGCCACCGCCCTGGCGCTGCCCGGCGCGTGCTACCTGTTCACGTGGACCGCGCTCGCGGGCGCGGCGGCCTTGGCCCTGACCGCGCGGCTCGCCGAGGAGTCGCCCTGGCGTCCCGTGGCCCTCGCCCTGCCGGGCGTGCCGGCCGCGGTCCTGATCGTCCCGCTGGTCGTCCTGCTGTTCCCGGCGGTACAACTCGCCGCTGCGGCGGCTCCCTTGGTCTTCGTGGCGCTGGTCGCGGTGTTGCTGCTGCTGCCGTCGGCCCACCTCGCGGGTCGGCCGCGCGCCGGGCTCGCCGGCGGTCTGGCCCTCGCCCTGTCGGGGCTCACGCTGCTGGGGGTCGGCGCGGCGGTCGACGGCACGGACCGCGGCCACCCGCTGCCCGTGAGCCTGATGTACGCCCGGGACCTGGACCGCTCACGCGCGTACTGGGTGTCGGAGAACGCCGACCCGGACTCGTGGGTGGCCCACTACACCGACGGCGAACGCACATCGGACCTGGAGAACAGCATCCCGGCCCTGCCGGCGCCGCCCGGCGGTCATCTCGTCGGCGACGCCCCGGCGGTGGCGGTCGCGGAGCCGGTGGTGCGCGTCGTCTCCGAAGAACGCGTCGCGGACGGGCGCCGGTTGACTCTGTCCGTGTCCGCCGAGCGGGGCCGCTCCGTCCTGACCGCGCTCTACGTGGACACCTCGTCCACCGAGGTGGTCAAGGCGAACCTGGCGGGCGCCCCCGGCGGTTCGGGCGAGATGCCCGGCGGGGAGAACCGCTCGTACACCGCGACCCCCTGGAAGTGGGGGTTCGTCCACGCCGCGCCGCCGGCGGAGGGGTTCACGCTCACCCTGACCGTACGGGGCCACGGTCCGGTGCGACTGCTCGCCATGACCGAGGAGGCGGGGCTGCCCGCCTCCGCCCTGGACCGACCGCTCCCCGGGGACCGGGCGTACTTCGCCGACGAGGCGGGCCTGTCCCTGGCGAGCCGCACTTACACGTTCTGACCACGGGTCGTGCCCGCCCGGCGGGCACGACCGCACCGACAGCTTGGAGAGACGGATGGCAGTGAACGAGCCCGCCGAACAGGGACAGGACCGGGGCGCGGTGCGTCTGCGCGGCGCCACGGCCGAGGACGCGCAGGCCGTCACGGAGGTCTTCCTGGCGTCGCGCGCCGCCGCGATGCCCTACCTCCCCCGGGTGCACAGCGACGAGGACACCCTCGCCTGGATCACGCACGTCGTCCTCCCCGACAGCACCGTGTGGGTCGCCGAGGACGAGCACGGCGAGCTGCTGGGCTTCGCCTCGCTGGAGGGGACCGAACTCGACCACCTCTACCTGCGGCCCGACGCCCTGCGCCGCGGCATCGGTTCGCGGCTGCTGGAGCTGGTCCGCGGGGCGAGCCCCGCGGAGCTGACACTGCACGTGTTCCAACGCAACACCGGCGCCCGCGCCTTCTACGAGCGACACGGATTCGTCGCCGTGGACTTCAACGACGGCAGCCGCAACGAGGAGAAGGAGCCGGACGCCACGTACCGCTGGACCGCCGGGGACTGACCATCCCCCGGCTTGACGGGTTGTTGTCGCGATTCGGACCACAGGTCCACACGGGGAAGAAGGAAGACACGTGCAGGGTGAAGCCGACCGGTCGACGGGGATTCCGCTGTCGTACGCACAGTTGGCCCTCTGGTTCAACGACCGGCTGCAGGACGGCGACGCGTCGTACCACATGCCGGTGGCCATGCGGCTCACCGGAATCGTCGACGTCGACGCCCTCCGGGCGGCGCTGGACGATGTGATCGGACGCCATGCCGCGCTGCGCACGGTCTTCCCCGAGCGGGACGGGACCCCGTACCAGCACGTGTTGGATCCGGCCGAGGTGGTCACGCCACTCACGGTGGCCGAGGCCGACGAGGAGGAGCTGCCGGAGTTGATCGCCGCCGCCTGCCGGGTCCTCTTCGACCTGACGGCGGACCCGCTGCTGCGCCTGCACGTCTTCGTGCTCGGTCCCCGGGAGCACGTGGTGCTGATGGTGCAACACCACATCGCCGGTGACGGATGGTCCATGGCTCCGCTGGCCCGCGACCTGAGCGCCGCGTATCTCGCGCGGAGCCAGGGCCGGGAGCCCGTCTGGGCTCCGCTCCAGGCGAGTTACGCCGACTACGCGCTCGAACAGCGCGAGTCGCTCGGCGACCTGGAGGACCCCGACAGCGGGATCAGTGGCCGGCTCGGCTACTGGAGCAAGGCCCTGGACGGCATCCCGGACTGCCTCGAACTGCCCACCGACCGCCCTCGGCCGGCGGTCAAGACCTTCGAGGGCGACTACTTCCCCTGGGAGATCTCCGCCGAGCTGCACCGTGAACTGCTGGCGCTGACGCGCACGTGTCGGGTGAGCCTGTTCATGCTGGTCCAGGCCGCGCTCGCCACGGTGCTGACCCGTTCCGGCTCCGGGACGGACATCCCGATCGCGAGTCCCACCGCCGGGCGGATGGACGAGCGTTACGACGACGTCGTCGGGTACTTCGTGAACCCGCTCGTGCTGCGCGTGGACACCTCGGGCGATCCGACCTTCCGGGAGCTGCTCAAGCGGGTCCGGCGGGTCGACCTCCAGGGCTTCTCCCACCAGGAGATGCCCATCGAGCGGTTGATCACCGCGCTCAACCCGCCGCGGTCGCTGGGCTGGCATCCCCTGTTCCAGGTGATGCTCGCCTTCCAGAACCTGCCCAAGGCCGAACTGGTCTTCCCCGGAGTGGACATCGAGTTCGTGGAGGCCGACCCGGGCGGCGCCCGGTTCGACCTGTCGTTCAACGTCATGGAACGCCGTGACGACGACGGCGGCCCGGGTGGGCTGACCTGTTTCGTCGAGTACAGCAGCGACCTCTTCGACCTGGCGGGCGCCGAGGCCCTGATGAGCCGGCTCACCCTGCTGCTGGAGGCGGTCGCCGGTGACCCCGATCAGCGGATCGGCTCCATCGACCTGTTGACCCCCGAGGACCGGGCCGCCCTGCCCGCCGCCTGGAACGGCCCCGCGCTCCCCTCGGGTGCGGGGGCTCCCCCGGACGTCACCTTCCACCGTGCCTTCGAGGAGCGCGCGGCGGCCGACCCCGACCGGATCGCGGTGGTCGCCGGCGCGACCCGGCTGACGTTCGCCGAGGTCAACGCGCGGGCCAACCGGCTGGCCCGGGAACTCGTGCGGCGCGGCGCCGGCCCCGAGCGGTACGTGGTGCTCATGGCGACCCGGGACGCCGACGTCCTCGTGAGCCTCCTCGCCATCCTGAAGTCCGGGGCCGCCTACGTGCCCGTCGCGGTGGACACGCCGGGGGAACGGCTCGCCGGGCTCCTCGACACCGTCCGACCCGTGTGCGTGATCGTGTCCGGGGCCTGCGTCGAGGCACCGTGGGACCATCCGGCGGCCTGTGCGATCGACGACCCGCTGGTGACCGCCGCGGTCGCCGCGCACCCGTCGCACGACCTGACGGACGCCGACCGCACCGGGCCCACGGGCCCCGGCGACGCCGCGTACGTCATCCACACCTCGGGCTCGACCGGCACCCCCAAGGGCGTCGTCGTCGAGCACCGATCGCTGACCAACCTGATGCGACACCACCGGGCCCGTCTGGTGCGCCCGGGGACCCCGGACGGCCTGGACGTCGCCCTGGTGGCCTCCCTGACCTTCGACACCTCGTGGGAGCCGCTGTTCTGGATGCTGGAGGGCCACCGGCTGCACCTGCTCTGCGACGAGGTCCGGCTCGACCCGGCGGCGCTGGTGGCGTACGTGCGGCGCGAGCGGGTGGCCTTCCTCGACCTCACCCCCACCTACGTGGCGCCGCTGATCGCCGCCGGGCTGCTGGACGGGGACGCGCACCGGCCCGAGGTCCTGATGCTCGGCGGCGAGGCCGTGGGGCCCGACCTGTGGACCCGGCTCGCGGCCGTGCCGGGCGTGGCCGTGCACAACTACTACGGACCGACGGAGACCACCGTCGACGCCCTGGCGTGCGCGCTGGGCGACAGCGCCACCCCGGTCATCGGCCGGCCCATCGACGGCGTGCGCGCCTACGTGCTGGACGAGTTCCTGCGCCCGGCCCCCGTCGGCGTCCGCGGTGAGCTGTACCTCGCCGGGGTGCAGGTGGCCCGCGGCTACCTCGGCCGTGCCGCGCTCACCGCGGAGCGGTTCGTGGCCGACCCGTACGGTCCGCCCGGTGCGCGGATGTACCGCACCGGGGACCTGGCGCGGTTGCGTCGCGACGGGCGGGTCGAGTACCTCGGTCGCGCGGACGAGCAGGTGAAGATCCGCGGCTTCCGGATCGAGCCGGGCGAGATCGAGGCGGTCCTGGAGCAGTACCCGGGCATCGTCCAGGCCGCCGTCGTGGTCCGGGGCGACTCCCCCGACGACCGGTTCCTGGCCGGCTACCTCGCGCTCGCCCCGGGCGCCGTCCCCGACCCGGCGGAGCTGCGCGCGCACCTCGCGCGGCGACTGCCCGACTACATGATCCCCGCGGCGTACTCCCACCTCGACGCGCTGCCGCTCACCAGCAGCGGCAAGCTGGACCGGGCGGCGCTGCCCGAGCCGGAGGTACGGATCTCCGAGGGTCCGGGGCGCGCCCCCGAGGGCCCCGCGGAGACCGCCCTGTGCGCGCTGTTCGCCGAGGTGCTGCGGATGCCCGAGGTCGGGCCCGACCAGGACTTCTTCACCCTGGGCGGCCACTCGCTGCTCGCGATGCGGCTGATCAGTCGCATCCGTACGGTGACCGGGGCCGACCTCACGGTCCGGTCGGTGTTCGAGGCCCGTACCCCGGCCGGCCTGGCCCGGCTCGTGGGGGCCGACGGGCCGGGGGGCGGCGAGCGTCGCCGTCCCGCGTTGCTGCCGGCGGAGCGCCCCGACCGGATCCCCCTGTCGTACGCGCAGCGCAGGCTCTGGTTCCTCCAGCGCCTGGACCGGGAGAGCCCGGCCTATCACATCCCGCTCCCCCTGCGGCTCGACGGGCCGATCGACATCGGGGCCCTGGCGGCCGCCCTCGGCGATGTCGTCGAACGGCACGAGTCGTTGCGCACGGTCTTCCCGGACGACGGCGGTGCGCCCCGGCAGCTGGTCCTCGACCCGCGCCGGCTGCCGCCGCTGCTCGACGTGCTGCCGCTGCGCCCGGACGACGCCGACGGCGCCGCGCTCGACGCGGTGCTGGCGGCGGCCGCCTCGGAGCCCTTCGACCTGGCCCACCGACCGCCGGTCCGGGCACGGGTGTTCAGGATCGCGCCCGAGCGGCACGTACTGCTGTTGACCATCCATCACATCGCCTGTGACGCCTGGTCCCTGGGGCCGCTCGCCCGCGACCTGGGCGCCGCGTACCGGGCCCGGCTGGCCTGTGGGGAGCCCGACCGCGGCACGCCGCTCGCGGTGCAGTACGCCGACTACACCCTGTGGCAGCACGCCCTGCTCGGGGACGACCAGGATCCGCGTTCCCTGGCCGCCGAGCAGTGGGCCCACTGGAGCGAGGCCCTGCGGGGGCTGCCGGAGGAGATCGCGCTGCCGGTGGACCGGCGTCGTACCGCCGCGACGGGACACGCGGGCGGGGTCGTGCCGCTGCGGGTCGACGCCTCGGTGCACCGCGCCCTGGTGGAGCTCGCCGGCGGTGAGGGCGCCAGTCTCTTCATGGCCGTCCAGGCGGGCCTCGCGGGCCTGTTGACCCGACTGGGAGCCGGTACCGACATCCCGCTGGGCACGCCGGTGGCCGGGCGGCTCGACGAGGGGCTGGGCGAACTCGTCGGGTTCTTCGTCAACACCCTGGTCCTGCGCACCCGCACCGAGGGCAACCCGACGTTCCGGGAGCTGCTGCGGCGGGTGCGGGAGACCGACCTCGCCGCGTACGCGCACCAGGACCTGCCCTTCGAACGGCTGGTGGACCTCGTCAACCCGGCGCGCTCGCCCGGCCGTCACCCGCTCTTCCAGGTCGCCCTGGTGATGAACCAGGCCGTGGAGACGTCCCTCGACATTCCGGGCGTCTCGACGCGGGGCATGCAAGTGGGCCTCGCCCCGGCCAAGTTCGACCTGACGTTCACGCTGGGCGCGGAGCCGGCGACGGACGGCACGGCGGGCGCGTTGGTCGGTTCCGTCGAGTACCGGGCCGACCTCTTCGACGAGTCCACCGCCGCCGCCCTCGCCGACCGGCTGGCCCGGCTGCTCACCGCCGTGGCGGCAGATCCGGACCTGCCGCTGAGCCGGGTCGGGCTGCTCGCCGACGAGGAGCGGACCCGGATCCTGGAGGAGTGGAACGACACCCGGCGGGAACTGCCGCCGACCACCCTCGCCGACGCGGTCGCCGAGCAGATCGCCCGGACGCCCGAGGCCACCGCCGTGGTCTTCGAGGGCGCCGCGGTGAGCTACGCCGAACTGGACGGCCGGGTGGACGCCCTCGCCCGGCGGCTGACGGCCGCCGGGGTCGGCCCCGGGAGCCGGGTCGCGGTGGCGTTGCCCCGCTCGGTCGAACTGGTCGCCGCCCTGTGCGCCGTCCACCGGGCGGGCGGCGCGCACGTGCCGCTCGATCCGGACTACCCGGCGGAGCGGCTGGCGTTCATGCTGGCCGACGCCCGGCCGGCCGCGCTCGTCGCGGCGGGGCGGACCGCCGACGCCCTGGGGGTGCCCGAGGGCCTCACCGTGGTGGACCCGTGGGCCGGGGCGACGGACGAGCCGGCCGGCGACGGGTCCGCCGTCCGCGAACCGGTCGGCCCGTCCCCCTCCGATCCCGCGTACGTGATCTACACCTCCGGCTCCACCGGGCGCCCCAAGGGGGTCGTCGTCCCGCACGAGGGCGTCGCCAATCGGCTGCGCTGGGGGCAGGAGGAGTACCGGCTGACGTCCGTCGACCGGGTGTTGCAGAAGACCCCGTCCAGCTTCGACGTGTCGGTCTGGGAGTTCTTCTGGCCGCTGACCACGGGTGCCACGCTGGTCGTCGCCAAGCCCGAGGGGCACCGTGATCCCGCCTACCTGTCCCGGCTGATCCGCGAGGAGCGGATCACCGTGGCGCAGTTCGTGCCCTCCATGCTGGACGCCTTCCTCCAGGATCCCGACGCCGGTCGCTGCCGGTCGCTGCGCCTGGTCGTCGCCAGTGGCGAGGCGCTGGGGTCGGCGACCGCGCGCCGGTTCCGTGAGGTGCTGCCCGACGTGCTGCTGGTGGACCTGTACGGCCCGACCGAGGCATCGATCGAGGTGACCGCGTGGGCCTGCGGCCCGGACGACGATCCGAGCCGGCCCGTGCCGATCGGCCGGCCGGTGTGGAACACCCGCGTCTACGTGCTGGACGCCGAACTCCAGCCGGTGCCGCCGGGGGTCACCGGTGACCTCTACCTGGCGGGCGTGCAGTTGGCCCGCGGCTACCTGGACCGGCCCGCGTTGACCGCCGAACGGTTCGTCGCGGACCCGCACGGCGCCCCCGGCACCCGCATGTACCGCACGGGTGACCTCGCGCGGCTGCGGGCCGACGGGGTCATCGAGTACCAGGGCCGGGTCGACGGACAGGTCAAGGTCCGTGGCTTCCGCATCGAGTTGGGGGAGATCGAGGCGGTGCTCCGCGAGCACCCGGCGGTCGGCTCCTGCGCCGTGGTCGTACGCGAGGACCCGCGCGCCGCGTCCCGCATCGTCGCCTACCTCGTGCCCGCCCCGGGCGGCGCGGCGCCGGGCGCCGAGGAGCTGCGCACGCATCTGCGGGGCAGGCTGCCCGAGCACATGGTGCCGACGGCGTACGTGCCCCTGGACGCGATCCCGGTGACGGCCAACGGCAAGCTGGACCGGGCCGCGCTGCCCGATCCGGCGGCGGTCGTCGGGGACTCGGCCGCCCGGGAGCCGCGGACCCCGCTGGAGAAGACCCTGACCACGCTCTTCGCCGATCTGCTCGACGTGCCCGTGGTCCGGCCCGACGACGACTTCTTCCTGCTGGGCGGTCACTCGTTGCTGATGGTGCGGCTGGCGGAGGGGATCCGGGCCGAGCTGGGCGTGGACCTGCCGATCCGGACCCTGTTCGACTGCCCCACCCCCCGGTTGATCGCCGAGCGGCTGTCGGGGATGACCGGCCTCTCGACCGGCCCGGCGTCCACGGCACCCGCGGCGATCGACCCGGTGACGGTGCCGGGTCCGCAGTTGCCCGCCGCCGCGCCGTCGGCCGACCAGGAGGCGGCGCTCCCGGCGTGGGAGCCGCTGCTGGCACTGCGGGCGCAGGGCTCGCGGCCCCCGCTGTTCTGCGTGCACCCGGTGGTGGGCGACGGGTTCGGGTACGCGGGGTTGCTGCGCGGCCTCGGCCCCGATCAGCCCGTGTACGCGTTGCAGGGCATCGGGCCGGCCGGCGGAGGGGAACGTCCCGCCGACATGGGCGCGCTCGCGGCGGAGTACGCGCGGCGCATCCGCGAGGTGCGGCCCAACGGCCCGTACCGGCTGCTGGGATGGTCGTTCGGCGGGGTGCTCGTGCACGAGATCGCGATCCAGCTGAAGGAGAGCGGCGAGAGCGTCGACCTGGTCGCGCTGATGGACAGTACGGCCCCCACGGCTGCCGATGTGCGGCAGGGAACGGTCACCGAGGGCGAGGTGCTGCTCCGCCTCCTCGACGCGGTGCGCGCGCCCCGTGAGCGCATGGAGGCGGCGGCCGACGGGAGGTGGACCCCGGACGCGGAGGAGTTGCTGAGGTTGCTCGCGCCCGCGCTGGGCGCGTCGGCGCCGCGTGACGCGGCCCAGTTGGCCGTGATGCTGGACACCTGCCGCTACCACGGCGAGCTGATGGCGCGCTGGTTCCCGAGGGTGCTCGACGGCGGGCTGTTGACGTTCACCGCCACCGCCGAGTTCGCCTACGACGGCCCCGGTGCCGGGGCGGGGCAGTCCGTGGCGGGTCCGCAGAGCTGGGTGAACCACGTCGTGGGACGCATCGAGGATCATCCGATCGACGCCCGGCACCTGGAGCTGGCCGATCCCGGCCCGATCGACGAGATCGGGCGGATCCTCGCCGCGGCGCTGGAGCGGAGGGAGGTCCGATGAGTACGACGGGACGCGGGGTGTTCGCCCCGGGGCACGAACGGTGCGCGGCGGTCCGCGAGGACCCCCGGCCCGGGGACCGGCCGTCCGGGGCCCTGGAGCGGGCCCGGACGGCCGGTGGCCGGAACTCGACCGCGCCTGCGCGCGGTGAACGACGGTCAGCCGTGGCCCGGGGCGTCCCGGTCGGCGGCCTCGGCGGCCAGTTCGGCGATCACCTCGGCGCGGTGCGTGTGCAGGAAGAAGTGGTCGCCGGGCAGGATCCGGTGGCGGAAGCGGGCGGCCGTCGTCGAACGCCAGCCGCTGATCCACTCCGGTCCGGCCAGTTTGTCGTCCGCGCCGCCCAGCGCCACGACGGGGCAGGGCAGGACGGTGGGGCGCACCCGTGTCGTGTAGTCGGCGAGCAGCGTCAGGTCGGCGCGGATCACCGGCAGCAGCAGGTCTACCAGGTCCTGATGCTCCAGCACTTCGGCGGGTGTGCCGCCGAGTTCGACGATCCCCTTCATCAGTCGGTCGTCGTTGAGGTCGTGGAGCGTCGCCACGGCCGGTGCGCCCGGGGGCCTGCCGCCGGAGACGATCACGGAGACCGGCAGGGGCAGTTCCTCGGCGGCGAGCCGGCGGGCCGTCTCGTAGGCGATCTGCGAGCCCATGCTGTGGCCGAAGAGCATGAACCGCTCGTCCGCCGGCCGGTGGGCGAGTACGTCGAGGAGTCCGTCGACGACCTGGTCCATGGAGCGCAACGGTTCCTCGGCGAGTCGGGTGCCTCGGCCGGGCAGCTCCACCGGAACGAACCGTAGGCCGGGCTGGTGTTGACCACGCGCCCAGGGCAGGTAGGAGCCGGCCGAACCTCCCGCGTGGGGCAGACAGTAGACACGGACCGGTCCGGCGGTGTCGTCCGGATCCGGCGCGGAGTCCCACGGCGTCCATCGGCTCCGGTCGGACCTGGGGGCGTTCAGATGGCCGATCACGGCGCACCGTCCTTCATGTTCGAGGTGATGTCGACAGGCTTGACGGCCCGTCTTCCGAGCTTATTGCCGGATGAGTTGGCAAGCCAGTGAGTGCGTTCTCACAATTTGCGAAGAAGATGCCTGGCGGTCTTGCGGAGGGACGGTGCCCCCCTGGTAGCGTGCGGGTCGGGGAATAAGGTTTCATGAAATTCATTCATGAACCAAGCTCATCTGGCAAAACAGCTTGACCTGCCGTTTTGTTGACTGGGCAGGTGTGAACGGGGACTATCGAAGTGTGTGGAATCGCGGGTATATTTTGCCTGGATCGGGCGAAAGCAGCCAGCGGGCAAATCGTTGGCGACATGGCCGCGTGCCTGACTCACCGCGGTCCGGATGACTCCGGATTTCACGTCCGTGAAGGAATTGCGCTCGGCTTTCGCAGATTGGCGCTGAACGACCTCGAACGAGGGAATCAGCCACATTCCTCGGAGGACGGAAACATCGTTTCCGTCTGCAATGGCGAAATCTACAATCACCGCGCATTGCGCTCCGTGCTGCACGCCCGCGGGCACCGTTTCCGCTCCGCGTGCGACACCGAGGTCCTGGTCCACCTGTACCGCGAGTACGGGGACGACCTGACCGCCCACCTCGACGGGCAGTTCGCCTTCGCGCTGCACGACGCGGTCGCCGGGAGGCTGTTGCTGGCGCGCGACCATGCCGGCATCGTGCCGCTCTTCTACACGGTCGTGGACGGCCTCCTCGTCTTCGGCTCGGAAATCAAGGCGATTCTGCGCCATCCCGCCGTACGTCCCGAGGTGGATCTGCGCGGCCTGGACCAGGTGATGACCCTGCCGGGCCTGGTCAGCCCGCGGACCATGTTCGAGGGGATCCACGCCCTGCGCCCCGGTGAACGGCTCGTCGCCGACTCCTCCGGCGTGCGCGTCGAACGGTACTGGGACCTGGACTTCCCGCAGGCGGGCGATCTGGAGCCGGTCCCGGCCGACGCCCTCGACGGGCGACTGGACGAAACCGCGCGGCACCTGGAGACGCTGCTGGAGGAATCGGTCGGCACCCGGCTCGCGGCCGACGTCCCGGTCGGCCTGTACCTGAGCGGCGGCCTGGACTCCAGCCTCATCGGCGCCTTCGCGGCCGCCGCGCGCCCCGGGCACCGTTGGCCCAGCTACTCCGCCGTCTTCCCCGACCACGACTTCGACGAGAGCCCGCACCAGCGGCTCGTCGCCGGCCGACTGGGCACCGATCACCACGAGGTGCCGATCCGACACACGGACCTGGCCCGGCGGTTCACCGCCATGGTCCGGCACAGCGAGACACCGGTCCGCGAGTCGTACAACGTCAGCTCCATGCTCCTCTCGGCGGCCGTGCGGGACGACGGCACGGTCGCCGTCCTGACCGGCGAGGGCGCCGACGAACTCTTCGGCGGCTACCCCGGATACCGTTTCGACGCCGCGGGCCTCGGCGGAAGCCGTCTCAGCGGCCTGGACGCCGAGTTGGAGCGGGAGATCCGGCACCGGATGTGGGGACTCGACATCGGGTACGAGCAGGACCAGCTGCCCGCCCACGAGTTCCGCCGCGACCTGTACGCCGACGATCTCGCCGACGCCTTCGACGGGTTCTCCGTCACCACGCAACGCCTCGTCGAGCCGGACATGCTGAGGGGACGTCACCCGCTGCACCAGCGGTCCTACCTGGACTTCCACCTGCGGCTCGCCGACCACCTGCTGGGTGACCACGGCGACCGGATGTCCCTCGCCAACAGCGTCGAGCTGCGGTTCCCGTTCCTGGGTCGCGCCGTGGTCGACCAGGCCACCGCGCTGCCGCCCGAGCTGCTGGTCGCCCACGGCCGGGAGAAGGCCGTCCTGCGCCGGGTGGCCCGGGGCCGGGTCCCGGACGAGGTCCTGGCGCGCCCCAAGTTCGGCTTCCGCGGCCAGACCAGCAGCCACCTCCTCGGGGGCGAGGCCGACTGGTTCGAGGAGCTGCTGTCACCGGCGGTCGTCCGCAAGCAGGGGTACTTCAACCCGGACACGGTCGCCGCTCTCGTGCGCCGCCAGCGCGACCAGAGCCGTCAGGTGCACGCGCACCTCGACACCGATTACCTGATGCTCGTCGCGACGTTCGCGCTTTTCGTCGAGGAGTTCGATCTGCCGTGTCTCGGATGACCCGCTCCACCTCCGACGACGGGGGTGGCTGTCCGCCCTCCCCCGCTCCGGGCCTCCCCTCCCATCCGCTCGTCGGCGTCGTCGGCGGCATGGGGCCGTTGGCCTCCACGGAACTGCTGCGGACCGTCTACCGGTCCTGCGCCGGGCAGGCCGAACAGGACACGCCCCGGATCCTGCTCTGGTCGGACCCTGCCGTGGTCGACCGCACCGAGGCCATCGGCCGGGGCGAACTGGGAACGCTGCTGAGAGCCGTGGAGACGGCGGTGCGCGCACTGGTCGGCGCCGGCGCCGAACGCGTCGTCATCGCCTGTGTGACCGCGCATCACGTACTGGACCACCTGCCGCCCGAACTCGCCAAGCGGTGCATCTCGCTGGTCGAGATCATCCACGAGGAACTGGCCCGCGCGGACGAGCCGCACCTGCTGCTCTGCACCCGCGGCACCGCCCAGGCGGGCATCCTCACCTCCGGCCCGCGCGCGGCCGAGTCCGCGCACCGGCTGGTGCTGCTGGATCCGGCCGACCAGGAGGCCCTCCACCGGGAGGTGTACCGGATCAAGCGCGGCGACGACCCCGCGGCGACGGTGGACTTCCTGCGCGCCGCCCTGTCGCGCTACGGCGTGAACGCGTACGTCGCCGCGTGCACCGAACTCCACCTGGTGACCCGGGCGATCGAGGAGTCGGGCCGAGCGGACGAATTCCCTGCCATCGACCCGCTGTCGGTCGTGGCGCGACGGATCACGAACGGAGAGCTGTGAGCCACACGAAGATCCTGGACCGCTGGGCCGGACAGGTGGAGGGTGACGGCCGGGCCCCGGCCGTCACCACCCCCGACCGCGTCTGGAGCCGTCGGGAACTCGCCGAGTTCGCGTCCGGTCTGCGGGCCGCCCTCGCGGCCGGCGAGGGACCTGCGCGCGGCGGCCCGGTGCTGGTGGCCTGCGCCGACCCCGTGGCCGTCATGGCGACCATCCTGGCCTGCGCCGCCGCCGGCAGGGCGTTCGCCCCGGTGGACGTGCGCCAGCCCGCCGCCCGCTGGACGGCGATCCTGGAGGACCTGGGACCCGACCACGTCGTCTGCGACGCCGCGGGGCGCGCCGCGCTCGAAGGCTGCGACACGGGCGAGGCCGTACGGATCGACGCCGAGGCGGTAGGCGCCGAGGCGCGGTCCGCGCGGGCGTGGCGCGTCGACGACTGGAGCGCCCTCGGCGTCCCCGACGGCGGGTACGTCTACTTCACCTCGGGCACCACCGGCCGCCCCAAGGGCATCCGGGGCAGCCTGACCGCCGTCGCCCACTTCCTGGACTGGGAGGCCGAGGAGCTGCGGGTCGGCCCCGGTACCCGGGTCTCCCTGCTCACCTCGCCCGGCTTCGACGCGTTCCTGCGCGACGCGCTGCTCCCGCTGTGCGTGGGCGGGACCGTCGAGGTGGCCGGATCCGGCGGGGTACCGGTCGGCGCCGCGCTCGCCGCGTGGTTGGAGGAGCGCGCCGTCGAGGTGTTGCACTGTGTGCCGACCGTCTTCCGCACCCTGCGGTCCGCCGGACTCACCGCGGGCTCGCTGCCCGGGCTGCGGGCCGTGCTGCTGGCCGGCGAGCCGGTGCGCGCCGCGGACGTCGCCTGGTGGCGCGGGCTGTTCGGTGACACCAAGGAACTCGTCAACCTGTACGGGCCGTCCGAGACGACCATGACGAAGGTGTTCCACCGGCTGACCGCCGAGGACGCCGTCGCCGAGACCGTGCCGGTGGGCCGCCCCATGCCGGGCGTGGAGATCCGCGTACTGCTCGCCGGGAAGCCCGTCACGGGCGCGATCGGCGAGGTGGAACTGCGGACCCCGTTCCCGCTCGGCGGATACCTCGACGGTTCCGCGGGCGGGTTCCGCGAGGGCGACCGCTTCCGTACCGGGGACCTGGGCAGACTGCGCGAGGACGGCGTCCTGGAGGTGCTCGGCCGGCGGGACCAGCAGGTGAAGGTCAACGGCGTGCGGATCGAGCTCGGCGAGGTCGAGGACGTGCTCCGTCGCCACCCCGGGGTGCGGGACGCCTGCGCGGCCGCCGTGGAGGAGCCGGGCGCCGAGGCCGTGCTCTGCGCGTACGTCGTCGCCGACGGGGTGACGGACGAGGACCTGCGGGCCCACACCGCCGCCGGTCTGGCCCCCGGGAGCCGGCCCTCGGTGTACGTACGGCTCGCCTCGGTGCCCCGCACCCTCAACGGCAAGACCGACCGCCGGGCCCTCCCGCTGCCTTCCGCCGCCTACGCGGGCGACTCCGGACAGGCTCCCCTGGACGGCCTGGAGAGCGAGATCGCGGCCATCTGGAGCGAGCTGCTGCACCTGCCCGGGATCGGCCGCGACGACGACTTCACGCTGCTCGGCGGCGACTCGCTGGCCATCGCCCGGCTGCTGGACCGGCTGCGCACCCGCTTCGCCGTGGACGTCCCCGTCGGCGCCTTCGTGAAGCGGCCCACCGTCTCCGGACTCGCCGCCGTGATCACCGACGGCCGCGACGGACACCCCGGCGCGGCAAGGAGCACCCGATGAGCCCCGCCGCCCCCCTGCCCGCGCGCCCGGATCGCCGTACGGCTCCGCTCTCGTACGCCCAGCGGGCCATCTGGCGGGCCGAGCAGGTACTGCCGGGCACCGCGCTGCACAACGAGACGGCGGCGTTCCGGCTGACCGGGCCGGTGGACGCCGACGCGCTGGAGCGCGCCCTGGCCGAACTCGCCGCCCGTCACGAGGTGATGCGCTGCGCCGTCGTCGCCGACGAGGACGGCGCGGCGGTACAGCGGTTCGAGGACCTCACGCGTCCGACCGTGGAGCGTGTCGATCTGAGCGGGCACCCCCGGGACGACCGTGAGCGGCTTCTCGACGAGCTCGTCGCCGGCGCGGCCGCCGTTCCGTTCGACCTGTCGGGGCGACCGCCGTTGATGCGCACCCACCTCTTCCGGTTGGGCGAGCGGGAGCACCTGTTGTTGTTCACCGCCCACCACATCGTGGTGGACGCCTGGGCGTTCGGGGTCTTCCTGGAGGAACTGGCGGACCGGTACGTGGTGGAGACGGGCGGCCCGGATGCCCCCGCGGAGGAACTCCCCCGGCCCACCGTGGACTTCGGCGACTACGCGGCCTGGCAGCGCACGGACCCGGACGCGGGTCGCGGCCTGGACCACTGGCGTGACCGGCTCGGGGGCGATCCGGAGCCGGTGCGACTGCCGTCGGACGGGCGGCGCGTCGGCGCCGCCGACGAGGAGCCGGGCACGGCGCGGGTGGCGGGAGCGCTGCACGGGTTCACCCTCCCCGCCGAGCTGGTCGCACGACTCTCGGCGCTCGGCCGCGCCGAGCTGACCAGTGTCTCGGCCGTCGTCCTCACGGCGTACTGCGTCGTCGTCCAGCGGTACGCGGGACAGGACGACCTCGTCGTCGGCATGCCCGTGGCCACCCGCAACCGTCCCGCGCTCGGCGGCATGATCGGCCCGCTGCTCAACGTGATGGCGCACCGGGTGGACCTGAGCGGCACGCCCACCTTCCGGGAGGCGCTGCACCGCACCCGGCAGGCCCTCAAGGCGGACCTCCGGCACCGGGACACCCCCTTCGACCTGGTGGTCGAGGATCTCGGCCCCGGGGCCGGCGCCGGTCGTACGCCCCTGTTCCAGCTGATGTACGCCTTCCACAGCGGCCCCACCACGACCCTGCGGCTGCCGGGTGTCGAGACCGCGCCGGCGCCGTCGCACAGCGGCACCGCCAAGTACGACCTGTCGCTGTTCCTGCGGCCCCGGCCGTCCGGCGACCTGGACGCCTCGCTGGAGTACCGCACCGCGCTGCTCGCCCCGGAGACCGTCGCCGGGTTCGCCGACGCGCTGTCGTGTCTGCTGGCCGCCGCCGCGGACGACCCGGGCCGGCCGATCGCCGAACTGCCGGTCACGACTGCGGAGGAGACCCGCAGGATCGTGCGGGACTTCAACACGAGCGACCCGTCGGCGCCGGCCTGGGGCGCCGTCCCCGAGGCGCTGCGCGCCCTCGCCCTGCGCGACGGGGACGCCCCCGCCGTGGGCTCCGTCGACGGGACCCTCACCCGGGCCGACGTGGCCGGCGCCGCCGACCGGGTGGCAGCCGTGCTCGCCGGCCGGTGCGGGGTACGGCCGGGCGACCGGGTCGCCCTGCGGGTCCGGCGCGGCGCCGAACTGATCCCGCTGATCGTCGGGTTGTGGCGGGCCGGCGCCGTGCTGGTGCCGCTCGACGCGGCGATGCCCGACGAGCGGGCGGCGTACGTGTGGAAGGACAGCGGCGCCCGGCTGTTGGTCACCGACGAACCGCTCGGCGCCGGCCTCTCGGACGCCGCCGGCGAGGGAACGCCCCGGCTCGACCCGCGCGAGCTCCTCGACGCCCCGGCGCCCGCCGCCGGGGACGTGCCGTACCCCGACGGTCCGGCCCCGGACGCGCTCGCCTACCTGATGTACACCTCGGGGTCCACCGGGACGCCCAAGGGTGTGGCGGTACCGCACGGCTGCGTGGCGAACCTCCTGCACAGCGTGGTGCGGGAGCCGGGCATCGAGGAGCACGACGTGCTCGTCGCCGTCACCTCGCTCACCTTCGACATCAGTGTCCTGGAACTGTTCGCCCCGCTGGTCGCGGGCGCCCGGGTGGTGGTCGCGCCGCGCGAGACGGTCCGCGACGCGGAGGCCCTGGGGACGTTGTTGGAGAAGTCCGGGGCCACGCTGATGCAGGCCACGCCGTCGCTGTGGCGGGGTCTGTTGGACGGCGGCTGGCCGGGCCGGGGCGGCCTTCGGGCGTTCAGCGGCGGCGAGGCCCTCGACGAGGTGCTGGCCGGGCGGCTCCTGGAGCGCTGCGCCGAGGTGTGGAACCTGTACGGACCCACCGAGACGACGATCTGGTCCACCGCCGGGCGCGTCCTGCCGGGCGAGCCGGTGACCGTGGGACGTCCCGTCGCCCGCACCGTCTGCCACGTCCTGGACACCGCCGGCCGGCCCGTGCCCGTCGGGGCCGTCGGCGAGCTGGTCATCGGCGGCGCGGGCGTGACGGACGGCTACTGGAACCGACCCGAGCTGACCTCGACCGTCTTCGTGCCGGACCCGGTCACCGCGACCGGCGGCACCGTGTACCGCACCGGTGACCTGGCCCGGTACCTGCCGGACGGCCGCCTGGTCGTACTGGGCCGGGTGGACCAGCAGGTCAAGATCCTCGGGCATCGCGTCGAACTCGGCGAGGTCGAAGCCCTGTTGGGCGCCCACGAGGACGTACGGCAGGTCGCCGTGGTCATCGACCGGGCGGGGGCGTCGGGCCCGCGCCTGATCGCGTTCGTCGTCCCGGCGCGGACCGGCGGGGTGTCGACCGAGGCGTTGCGCCGGCATCTGCGCGAGCGGCTGCCCGCGGCGGCGGTCCCGGCCGTGTTCGACGAGGTCGCCGAACTGCCGTTGAACACCAGCGGCAAGATCGACCGGCCCGCGTTGACCCGCACGGCGCGCACCCTGCGGTCCGGCACCGGGCGCACCGCCCCGGTCACCTCCGTCGAGCGCTCCGTCGTACGGCACTGGGCGGCGGTGCTGGGGCTCGACCCGGACGCGGTCGGAACCGACGACGACTTCCTCGCGGCGGGCGGCAACTCGATCGCCGCCGGTCGGCTGATCGGGCTGGTGCGCGCGGAGTTCGGGCAGGCCCCCTCGCTGGCCGCCTTCTACGCGGACCCGACGCCGGCCACCCTGGCCCGCTCGGCCGCCGGTGCGCCCGCCGGTCGGGACGCCGAGCCGGTGCCCGGTCCCGCCGCCGGGCCCGCGCGCGAACCCGGCGATCCGGTGCCGCTCACCGATCAGCAGCGGCAGCTGTGGCTGGCCCAACGGCTCGCCCCCGACTCGGCGGCCTACAACCTGGCGGGCGCGGTCCGACTGGACGCCGATGTCGACGCCGATGTCCTGGCGGCCGCGCTGCGCGACCTGGTGACCCGTCACCGCGTCCTGGCGGCCCGTGTCGGGTGGGAGGACGGGGGCCCCGTCCTGGTACCGCTGCCCGCCGACGCGGTACGGCTCGCCGTCGTCGATCTGCCCGGCTCCCCCGGCCCCGGCGAAGGAGCCGAGGACGCCGAGGCCGCGTGGGAGACGGTCGCCGCCGCGGAGGCGGCCCGTCCCTTCGACCTGGCGGCGGGACCACTGTTGCGCCTCATCCTGGTACGGGGACAGGGGCGTACGGAACTGCTGTGCGCCGCGCACCACATCGCTGTGGACGGCTGGTCCGTCTCCGTGGCCTTGCGCGAACTGGCCGCACTGTACGCGGTGCACGCCACCGACGCCGAGCGACTCCCGGCACCGGGCGCCGAGTTCATCGACTACGCCGCCGCGGCCGACGCCCCCGCCGGTCGTGCCGTGCGGGCCGGGCACCTGGCGTACTGGCGCGAACGGCTCGCCGGCCACCCCGGGGTGCTCGCCCTGCCCACCGACCCGCAGGCCCTCGCCGACGAGGCCCCCGGGGCCGGTCGCACCATGCCGGTGCGACTGTCCCCGGACGTCACCGCGCGGCTGCGCCGGACGGCCGCCCGGCTGCGGGTCACGCCGTTCACCGTGCTGCTCAGCGTGTTCGGCTCCCTGCTGGGCCGTTACGCGGCGTCCGACGACGTCGTCGTCGCCGTACCCGTCGCCAACCGCGAGGCGCCCGGACTGGAGGGTCTCGTCGGCAACCTGGTCAACACCCTGCCGGTGCGCGTGGACCTCTCCGGTACGCCGGGCTTCGCCGAACTCGCCTCCCGCACCGGTCGTCTGCTCGCCGCGGACCTGGACCGGCCGCTGGTCCCCTTCGACCGGCTCGTCGCCGAACTGGGCCTGGCGGGCGACCCGGGCCGGCCGGCGCTCGCCCAGGTCTCGCTGGTCTGGCAGGACGCGACGCCCGACCTGGTCCGACTGGGCGACGTCACCGGTGAGCTGCGACCGGTGCGGACCGCGACCGCGAAGTACGACCTGACGCTCGCCCTGGACGAGCACGCCGACCGGATCGACGGGGTCCTGGAGTACGCCGTCTCCCGCTTCGGCGAGGAGTCGGCGGCCCGGTTCGTCCGCCGGCTGGAGACCCTCCTGCACGCGGCGCTCGACGACCCCGACGCCGACCTGGACGACGTCGACCTGGGCCGGGGAGAGACCCCCTCGCCCCGCCCCGCGGCGGAACCGGGCGCGTACCGGGCCGCCCACCGCGTGCCGGTGCACGAGCTGTTCCGGGCCGTGGCGACCGAGCGTCCCGACGCCCCGGCCGTACGGTGCGCCGGAGTGGAGGTCACCTACGCGGAACTGGACCGTTGGAGCGACGACATCGCGGTCCGGCTGCTGGCGCGCGGCGCCGGCCCCGGCTCCTTCGTGTCGGTGCTGCTGCCCACCGGGCCCGCGCAGAGCGCCGCCGTCCTCGGCGTGGCCAAGACCGGCGCGGCGTTCGCGGTCCTCGACGGGGTCGGCCCCGAGCTGCGGCTGCGCGCCGTGCTCGCCGACGCGGACCCCGTCGCGCTGCTGGCCACCGAAGCCTCCCTGGCGGCGTACCCCGCGCTGTGGGACCGGGAGGCGGTGCGGTTCGGCGACGTCCCGGTGGAGTGGTGCGACACCCGGGCACCCGCCGCCGACAAGGCCGCGGCCCCCCGGCCGACGGCGCCGGCGACGACCGGTGAGGACGCGCTGTGCCTGGTGTACACCTCCGGTTCGACCGGTAGCCCCAAGGGCATCGTGCTGCCGCACGCGACGCTCGCCCAGTTCGCGCACTGGCAGGGGGCCCGCTTCTCGGTGCGGCCCGGGAGCCGTGTCGCGCAGTGGGCGCCGTTCACCTACGACGCCGCCTACACCGAGGTGTTCGCGGCCCTGTGCCACGGTGCGACGCTGTGCGTGCCGCCCGACGGGACCCGCCACGACCCGGTGGCGCTGGCCGGCTGGCTGCGCGCCGAACGGATCACGCAGATCCAGACGGTGCCCGGTTTCCTCACCGTGCTGACCGAGGCGTTGGACCGTGCCGGCGAGGGACTGCCGGACCTGGAGCACCTGCTGCTCGCGGGTGAGGCGCTGCCCCCGTCCCTGGCCGCGGCCTGGGCGCAGCGGCCCGACCGGCCGGCCCTGCACAACCTGTACGGGCCGACCGAGTGCGTGTTGGCCACGCACCGGGAGCTGAAGGCCGGTGAGGCGTTCCCGCACTCGGTGCCGATCGGCGTGCCGATCCCGGGCCGGGAAGCGCTGGTCCTGGACCACCGGGGCCGGCCCTGCCCGGTCGGGGTCGTGGGCGAGATCCACCTGCGCAGCGACCTGCTGGCCGGCTCGTACCGCAACAGGCCCGAGGAGAGCGCCAAGGCGTACGTCCCCGACCCGTGGCGGCCCGGCGGGACCCTGTACCGCACCGGAGACCTGGGCCGCTTCCTGCCGAACGGCGAACTCGCCTTCACCGGCCGCACCGGCAGCCTCGTGAAGATCCGCGGCAACCGGGTGGAACTGGAGGAGATCGAGGCGCTGTTGGAGTCCCACCCGGCCGTACGGGAGGCCGCCGCGGCCCTCCACGACCGGGCGGGCGCGCCCCGCCTGATCGGGTACGCCGTGGTGGCGGAGGGGGTGAGCGCCGCCGAACTGCGGGCCCACCTCGCCGAGCGGCTGCCGGCCGCGGTGGTCCCGGAGACCGTGGTGCTGCTGGACGCGCTGCCCCGTACCCGCACCAACAAGCGCGACCGCGCCCGGCTCCCCGTACCGGCGGCGACGGCGGTCGGTACCGGCGGGCCGCCGTCGGCCGGCGCCGAGCAGGTGGTCGCCGACGCCTGGCGGCGGGTGCTCGGCGGTGACTCCTTCGGGCGGCACACCAACTTCTTCGAGGCGGGCGGCGATTCGCTGCTCGCCGCCCGCCTCCAGATGGAGCTGGGCGAGCGGCTCGGCCGGGAGATCCGTCTGGTCGACGTGTTCGCCCGTCCCACCGTCGCCGGGTTCGTCGCCGGACTGGGCGAGGAAGCGGGCGCCGCGGCGGCGGCCGGCTCCGACGAGGCCGCCTCGCGCGGCGAGCGGCGCCGGGCCGCCCTGCGGTCGCGCCGCAGGTGACACGCCTGCCCGAGTGACACGCGTACCCAACAGAGCAGAAGACGAGAGAGGTTGACATGGACGTCGCTGACGTGATGGCGGAGCTGCGCAACGCGGTCGGTTCCGGAGGGCTGGAGCGCGTCGAGGAGTGCCTGCGCATCCTCGTGGGCGAGCAGGCCCCGGAGTACCTGCACGAGGACCAGGAGCCGACCCGGCTGTTCTTCCCCGGCATCAGCGCCCTTCCGTGGCACGACGCCGCGGCCCAGCCCTGGACGGCCGGGATGGAGGCCTCGTACGAGTCGATCAAGGCGGAGTTCCTGGCGCTCCGTTCGGAGCAGGCCCGGTTCGCCCCGTACGAGGACATGTACACGAAGGAACTGGGCTGGCAGGGCTGGGACACCTACCAGCTCTACCGCAACGGCACCTGGCGGGACGAGGTCCTCGAACGCTGTCCCGAGACCGTCAAGGCCGTGGAGTCGACCCCTCACGGGCCGCGCGACGGCATGTTCACCATCCTCAACCCGGGCGTCCACATCACCCCGCACACGGGCGGGGTCAACCTGCTGCTCACCGCCCACCTCCCGCTGATCGTCCCGGACGGCTGTGTGATCACGGTCGGCGACGACGAGCGGGGCTGGGAGGAGGGCAAGGTCATCCTCTTCGACGACAGCTTCATCCACGAGGCGGAGAACCGCGGCACGCAGCAGCGCGCGGTCCTGCTCTGGGACGTGTGGCACCCGGAGCTCACCGAGGCCGAGGTGCGGGCGCTGGAGTTCCTCATGCCCCGGTTCCAGAGCTACCTGATGGCGGTCTGACACCGGCCGATCCCGACCGTCCCACCGAACCCACGCACCGGCGTGGCGCCGCACCCACCCCTGACGGAGAACATCTTGAACGCACAGCAGCTTCTGCCGGAACCCGATGACCGGGCCGACGTCGAAGGCCGGATCGCCGTCGTCGGCATGGCGGGCCGGTTCCCGAAAGCCGATTCCGTCGACGCGCTCTGGGAGCTGCTGGCGGCGGGCACCGAGGCGGTCAGCCGGTTCTCCGCCGAGGAGCTGCGCGCCGACGGCGTCGCCGAGTCCGAGTACACCCACCCGCGTTACGTGCCGGCGAAGGGCGTCCTCGACGACGTCGCCGGCTTCGACTCGACGCTGTTCGGCTACGGCGCCCTGGAAGCCTCCGTCATCGACCCCCAGCAGCGCGTCTTCCTGGAGACCGCCTGGGCCGCCCTGGAGGACGCCGGGTGCGACCCCGACCGGGCCGCCGGCCCTATCGGGGTGTACGCGGGTTCGCTGCTGAGCACGTACCTCATCCACAACCTGCTGCCCCGCACCGATCTGCGGGAGAAGCTGGGCGTGCCGTTGCTGTTCCAGGGCAACCAGCCCGACCAGTTGGCGGCCCGGGCCGCGTACAAGCTCAATCTGCGCGGTCCGGCGGTGAGCGTGCAGACCGCGTGCTCCACCTCGCTGGTCGCGGTGCACCTCGCCGTGCAGAGCCTGCTCTCCCAGGAGTGCGACATGGCGCTCGCGGGCGGCGTGACGGTCACCGTGCCGCACCGCTCCGGCTACCTGCCGGTGGAGGGCGGCATCGAGTCGGCCGACGGCCACTGCAAGCCGTACGGCGCGAACGCGGCCGGCACGGTCTTCGGCAACGGCGCGGGCGTCGTCGTCCTCAAGCGGCTGGCCGACGCGCTGGCCGACGGGGACCGCGTGCACGCCGTGATCCTCGGTTCGGCCGTGAACAACGACGGCGCCGACAAGGCCGGTTACACGGCGCCGAGCGTGAGCGGGCAGAGCGCCGTGATCCGCGAGGCCCTGTCCGTCGCGGACGTGGCCCCGCGCAGCATCGGGTACGTCGAGGGCCACGGCACGGCCACGCCCATCGGGGACCCCATCGAGGTCGAGGCCCTGACGGCCGCCTACCGGGCGGCCGACGACCGGCCGGACGCCGCGCCCGGGGCCTGGTGTGGACTCGGTTCGGTGAAGTCGAACCTGGGCCACCTGGACACCGCGGCCGGGATCACCGGCTTCATCAAGGCCGTCCAGGCGCTGCGCCACGGCCGGATCCCGGCCAGCCTGCACGTCGACGCCGCGGAGCCCGGCGTCGGGCTGTCCGGCAGTCCGTTCTTCGTGCCCACCGACCTCACCGACTGGCCGGTCACCGACGGTCCGCGGCGGGCCGCCGTCAGCGCCTTCGGGATCGGCGGCACCAACGCCCACGTCATCCTGGAGCAGGCGCCCGCGACCGCCGACGCCCCGGCCGGGGCGTCACCGGCCGGGGCGCCGGTCGACGTACCGGTCGCGCTGCCGCTGTCGGCGCGCACCTCCACCGCGCTCGACAGCGTCGCCGGCCGGCTCGCCGACCACCTCGCCGCGCACCCCGAACTCGCCCTCGCCGACGTCGCGCGCACCCTGCGCGACGGCCGGCGCCGGCTCTCGCACCGCCGGGTCGTCCTCGCCCGTGACACCGCCGGGGCCGTCGCCGCCCTGCGCGGCGGCGACCGCCGCGACCGCGTGGGCGCCCGCACCGGGCGCGACGACGCGCCCGTGGCCTTCCTGCTGCCGGGACAGGCCGCCCTCGTGCCGGGCACCGCCGACGGCCTGCACCGCGCGCACCCGGTGTTCCGCGAGGCGCTCGACGAGTGCGCGCGGATCCTGCGCCCGCACCTCGGCGCCGACCTGACAGAGCTGCTGCGGGACGGTGACGCGGATCAACTGCGCCGCACCTCGATCGTGCAGCCCGCCGTGGTCGCCCTCGGGTACGCCCTGTCCCGGCTGTGGACGCACTGGGGTGTCCGCCCGACCGCGCTGCTCGGTCACAGCCTCGGCGAGTTCACCGCCGCGCTGCTCTCGGGGGTCGTCGCGCTCCCGGACGCGCTCGCGCTGGCCGCGACCCGGGGCCGGTTGATGGAGGAGATGCCGCCGGGCGCCATGCTCGCGCTGCCCCTGGGCGAGGCGGAGGCGGCGGGGATCGCCGCCGCGCACGGACTGGACCTCGCCGCCGTCAACGGCCCGGCAGCCACCGTCCTGTCCGGGACGCATGACGCCGTCGAGCGGGCCGCCGCCGCGCTCGCCGAGCGGGACGTGCGCGCGCTGCGCCTGCCCGTCGACCGGGCGTTCCACGGCGCCCCGTGCGGGCCGGCCGCCGCCCGGTTCGCCGAGGAGCTGGCCGCCGTGCCGCTGCACGCCCCGGGCATCCCCTTCCTCTCCGGGGTCACCGGCGACTGGATCACCGCGGAGCAGGCCGGCGACCCGGCCTACTGGGCCCGGCAGATGCTCTCCCCCGTGCGGTTCCACGACGGCCTGGGCCGGCTCCTCGCCCTGGACGAGGACCTGGTGCTGGTGGAGAACGGCCCCGGCAGCGTGCTCACCGACCTGGTCCGCTCCGCGGGCGCGGGCCCCGCCGAGGACGCCGCCGCGGCTCGGACCGGTGCCCCTCGTCTCGCGCCGGCGCCGCTGCCCTCGCGGGGGCGCCGCTCGGCCGACGACGAGCCGGCGAGCGCGGTCCTCTCCCTCGCCGGGCTGTGGGCCCACGGCGCCCCCGTCGTCTGGGAGCCCGTCGGCGCCGACGCGCGCCTCGCGGGCCTGCCCGGCTACCCCTTCGAGCGGCTGCCGCACTGGATCGAGCCCGGCCCGGCCGCCCCGGCCGCGAGCGCCGCGTCCCCGGCCACCGCCCCGGCCGGGGCGTCGGAGGCCGACGCGGTGCACGCCCGTATCGTGTGGCGTCCGCTCGGCCCCGGGGTCGAGGTGCCGGCGGACCCGTTCGCGCGCCGCCAGACCTGGCTGGTCCTGTGCGACGCCGAGGGCGCCACGCAGCCGGTGATCGACCTGATCACGGCGCGGGGACAGATCGTCACCGTCGTGCGGCCCGGCCCCGAGTACCGTCGGGTGCGCCGCGGCGTGTACGAGATCGACCCGGGCGACCCGAGCCAGTACGCGAAACTGCTGGCCGACCTGCGCGGGCTGGTCCGCACCCCCACCGCGATCGTCCACGGCTGGGGCCTCGCGCCCGCCGCCGACGACGGGACGCAGGGGTACTTCGGCCTGGTCCGGCTAGCCCGCGCCATGACCGAGGCGAGCGTCGTCAACGACGTGCGCCTCGGGGTCCTCACGGCCGGCGCGTTCCGCGTCCTCGACGGCGAGCGCCCCGACCCCGCGGCGGCCCTGCTCAGCGGCCCGGTGCAGGTGCTGCCCGAGGAGTACGCCAACCTCCGGTGCGCCCAGGTGGACCTCGCCCCGGGCGCCCGGCTCGACGCCGAGTCGGCCCTCGACGTGCTCCGGGCGGTCGTCGCCGCCCCGGCCCGGCTGCTCGCGCTGCGCGGCGCCGACCTGCTCACCCGCGCCGTCGAGCCCACCCGGCCCGTCGCCCCCGCGTCGTCCGCCGGGTCCGCGCCCGGCGCGGTCTGGGTCGTCACCGGCGGCTTCGGCGGCATCGGTCGCACGCTGGCCGGCCATCTGGCCCGTACGGCCGGAGCGCGTATCGCCCTGTTGGGCCGGCACCCGGTCACCGACGAGGACGAGGGGCCCGCCGCGGAGTTCGTCGGGGACCTGCGGGCGCGGGGCACCGAGGTGCTCTGCCTGCGGGCGGACGTCGCGGACGCGCACTCCCTCGCCGAGGCGCTGGACCGCGTGCGCGAGACCTTCGGCGGCATCGACGGCGTCGTGCACGCGGCCGGCGTCCCCGGCGGCGGTTCCGTGGAACTGCGCGACGACGACGAGGCCCGCGCGGTGTTCGCCCCCAAGACCGCGGGCAT
Source organism: Streptomyces sp. NBC_00513 (assembly GCF_041431415.1). Taxonomy (GTDB): domain Bacteria; phylum Actinomycetota; class Actinomycetes; order Streptomycetales; family Streptomycetaceae; genus Streptomyces. Next base: position 6,697,691 of record NZ_CP107845.1, on the reverse strand, counting down.
CCGCAACCTGCTCGCCGCCCTGCGGCCGGGCGAGGCGGGCACGCTGCTGCTCTGCTCCTCGCTGGCCACCCTCGTGCCCACCTACGGGCAGGCCGACTACGCGGCGGCCAACGGCTACCTCGCGGCGGCCGGCGAGGCCGAGGACGCGCGCGGCGAACGTCGCGTCATCACGGTGAACTGGGACATGTGGGCCTCGGTCGGCATGGCGAGCGACGCCGAGGTCCCGGCCGACCTGCGCGCCCTCCAGGAGCGCATGCTCGCGGGCGCCCTCACCCCCGCCCAGGGGACGCGGGCGTTCGCCGCGCTGCTCGAAGGCCCCGGCGGACAGGGCGTGGTGGCCCGCGCGGGCGCGGAGGTCACGGACGACGGAACGCTGCGGCTGACCGCCGAACCGACCGCCGCCCGCCCCTCGACCACCCTGCTGCCGCGCCCGGAGCTGGCCACCGCCTACACCGCGCCGGGCACGCCGACCGAGGAGCGCCTCGCCGAGATCTACGGCGAGATGCTCGGCATCGACCGGGTGGGCATCCACGACGACTTCCTGGACCTCGGCGGTCATTCGCTGCTCGCCGCGCAGGTCGTGGCGCGGTTGCGTGCCGAGTTCGGGGTGGACGTGCCCGCCCGGGCGTTCTTCGAGGGCGGCCGTGTGGCCGATCTCGCCGTGGACATCGAAGACCGTATTCTCGCCGACCTGGAGAACCAGTGACCGACTCAGCAGGCCGCCCCCCGGCGGACGCCGGACGCGCGGAGCGCCTGGCCCGGCTCACTCCGGAACAGCGCGCCAGGTTCGAGGCACGTACCCGGGGGAACGCCACCGCGCCGACCGCGCCGGTCGCCGTGCCGGTGACACCGCGGCGGGACGCGGATGTCCCCGCGCCGCTCTCCTTCGGCCAGGAACGACTGTGGTTCCTCGATCAACTCACTCCGGGGCTAGGAGTGTTCAACGAGTACGTGGCGCTGCGGCTGACCGGTCCGCTGGACCGGGCGGCGCTGGACGCGGCGCTGAAGGGCCTCGTGGTCCGACACGAGGCGCTGCGCACCGTCGTCGACCCCTCGGGCGAGCGGCCGGTACAGCGGGTGCTGGACCCGGCGCCGGTCTCGGGTCCGGGGTCGGAGCCGGTACTCACGGTGGTGGACCTCGATCCCGGTGCGGCCGACGGAATCGACGCCGCCGAGCGGGAGTTCGCCGAGCGGGAGGCCCGCCGGCCCTTCGACCTGGAGGGCGAGCGGCTCTTCCGGGCCGTGCTGATCCGCTCCGCGCCGGACCGCGCCCTGCTGGTCGTGGTCAACCACCACATGGTGGGCGACGCCTGGTCGCGCGCCGTCCTGGTGGAGGAGTTGTGCGCGGGCTACCGCGCGTTCCGTGACGGCCTGCCCGGCGGCGCCGGCGGCCCGCGGGGCGGGCGCGAGCCGCTGCCCGTCCAGTACGGCGACTGGGCCGCGCGGCAGCGCGTCGAGCTCACCGACGAGGCGCTGGCGCGGCCGCTCGACTACTGGCGCGAGCGGCTCGCCGACGCCCCTCCGCTGCTCTCCCTGGCCGGCGATCGTCCGCGCCCCGCCACCCCCTCGCACCGCGGCGGTCGGGTGCACCTCACCCTGGACCGGGAGCTGACGGAGGGCATCGAGGAGGCCGCCCGGCAGGCTCGGGCCACGCCCTTCATGGTGACGCTCGCCGCCTGGCAGGCGGTGCTGATGCGGCACTCCGGACAGCAGGACGTGGTCGTCGGCGTGCCGACGGCCGGTCGGGACCGTCCGGAACTGGGTGGCATGGTCGGCATGTTCATCAACACCCTGGTGATGCGCACCGACCTGGCCGGGGACCCCACGTTCGGTGAGCTCGTCGGCCGGGCGCGGGAGACCGCGCTGGGCGCCCTCGCCCACGCCGAGGTGCCCTTCGAGCGTCTGGTCCGCGATCTCAGCCCGGATCGCGATCTGAGCCACGCGCCGCTCTACCAGGTGCAGTTCGGCTACCGGAACGTGCCCGCTCCCGCGATCTCGCTGCCCGACGTGGCCGTCGAACTCGTCGACCTCGACAACGGGCTGTGCCGCACCGACCTCAGTCTCGAACTCGCCCGCTCGGGAGAGGTCACCACCGGGGTCTGCGAGTTCAGCGCCGACCTGTTCGACGCGGACACCGTGCGGTCCTGGACCGAGACCCTGGAACGCGTCCTGCGGCGCGGTACGGCCGACCCGTCGCTGCCGCTCTCCGAGCTGCTGGCGCTCACTCCCGCCGAGGAGGCGCTGTCGGCGCTCGCCGGCGACGGCGGACCGCTGCCCGCGGACGCCGAGGACGTGCTCGTGTCCCTCGCCCGCGCCGTGCGCGAACGGCCGCACGCACCGGCCCTGTTGTCGGGTTCGGACCCCGACGGGCCGGCGCTCGCCTACGGCGCGCTCGACGCGCGGATCGAGGAGATCCGGGCCCGGCTGCTGGCCGCGGGCGTCCGTCCCGGGGACCGGGTCGGCGTCTGTCTGCGGCGCGGCGCCGATCTCGTCGCCGCGCTGTTCGCCGTGCTCCGGGCCGGGGCCGCGTACCTGCCGCTCGACCCCGGCTATCCGGCGGAGCGGATCCGCTTCGTCCTGGAGGACGCCTCCCCCTCGGCCGTGCTGGTGCACGCCGGGACCCGGGACGCCGTGCCCTCCGGGGCGCCGCTGCTCGACCTCGACGCGGCCGACACGGACACGGTGCCGTCCGCGCCCGCCGCCGACGGCGGGTCGCACGACCCCGAGGCCCCCGCGTACGTCATCCACACGTCGGGTTCCACCGGCAGGCCCAAGGGCGTGGTGGTGCTCCGGCGCAACCTCACGGCGTTCCTCGCCGCGATGGACCGGATCGTCACGGGCCGGGACGACGCGCGGGGCGCGAGCGGGGCGGACGCCGAGCCGATCACCTGGCTCGCCGTCACCAGCGTCTCCTTCGACATCTCCGTGCTGGAACTGCTGTGGACGATCAGCCGCGGTCACCGGGTGGTCGTGAGCCCCGACGCGGGGACCTCCACCGGCGTCGCGCGCCGGGCCGCCGAGCCCGCGCCGACCACGGCCGCGCCCGTCGTCGTACCGGAGTTCAGCCTCTTCTACTTCTCCAGCGACTCCGAGGCGCACGCCCCGGGGCCGGCCCAGTACCGGCTCCTCATGGAGGGCGCCCGGTTCGCCGACACGCACGGCTTCAGCTCCGTGTGGCTGCCGGAGCGGCACTTCCACGCGTTCGGCGGGTCCTATCCCGCGCCGTCTGTGCTGGCCGCCGCCCTGGCGCAGAGCACCGAACGGATCGGGATCCGGGCCGGCAGCGTGGTGCTGCCGCTGCACCATCCCGTCCGGGTCGCGGAGGAGTGGTCGGTCGTCGACAACCTGTCCGGGGGCCGGGTCGGTCTGTCCTTCGCCTCCGGCTGGCACGTGGACGACTTCGTCCTCGCCAAGGACGCGTACGAGGACCGGCAGAAGCTCATGGTCGAGGGCATCGACGAGGTGCGCAGGCTGTGGCGCGGCGACCGGGTCGCCTTCGAGGGGCCCTCGGGCCGCAGCGTGGACGTGGCGGTCATGCCGCGCCCGGTCCAGCCCGAACTTCCCTTCTGGCTCACCTCGTCCGGCAATCCCGAGACCTGCCGCAAGGCCGGGGAGATCGGCGCGCGGCTGCTCACGCACCTGCTCGGCCAGAGCGTCGAGGAGCTGACCGAGCGGATCGCGATCTACCGCGAGGCCTGGCGGAGCGCCGGTCACGCGGGTGAGCCGCACGTGACGCTGATGCTGCACACGTTCATCGGGGACGACGCGGAGGACGTGCGGGCGCACGCCCGGCAGCCGTTCCGCGACTACCTGCGGTCCTCCGTCGGGCTGATCGAGAAGATGGCGGCCACCCTCGGCATCGACGTCCGCGCCGACGACTTCAGCGCGGACGACCAGGAGGCCCTGCTCGACCACGCGGCGGCCCGCTACCTCACGGACGGCTCCTTCATCGGAACCGTCGAGGATCGGCTGCCCCTCCTGGGGCGGCTCGCGGGCGCGGGCGTCGACGAGGTCGCCTGCCTCGTCGACTTCGGTGTCGACCCCGACGCGGCGCTCCGCGCGCTCACCGGCCTGGCCGCGCTGCGTTCGCGGGCGCTGAACCGGTCCGAACCGGAGGCCCGCGCGACGGAGTCCGGGGAACCGGACGCGGAGGAGGTCCCGTTGACCTCGCTGATCCGCGCCCACGGCGTGACGCACCTCCAGTGCACCCCGTCGCTGGCGCGCGTCCTGCTGGACGAACCGGACGCGGCGGCGCTCGGCGGGCTGCGCCGACTCCTGCTCGGCGGGGAGGCCCTGGACGCGGACCTCGCGCGCCGGCTGCACGAGCACCTCACCGGCTCGCTGCTGAACATGTACGGGCCGACCGAGACCACCGTGTGGTCCACCAGTGACACCGTGGACCCGGTGTCGGGCGCCGTCACCATCGGCCGCCCCGTCGCGGGGACGACCGTACGGGTCCTGGACGACCACGGCCGCCGCACGCCCGTCGGCGTGCCCGGCGAGCTGTACATCGGCGGCGCGGGCGTGACCGCGGGCTACCTCGGGCGCCCGGAACTCACCGCCGAGCGCTTCGTGCCGGAGCCCGCCGCGGCGTCCCGCCCCGACGGCGCCGGATCGGCCGAGGCCCGCCTGTACCGCACGGGTGACGTCGTCCGGGTGCGGCCCGACGGCCGGTTGGAGTACCTGGCCCGCAACGACGACCAGCTCAAGATCCGCGGTTTCCGGATCGAGGCCGGCGAGGTCGAGGCCGCGCTGACCGCCGTGCCCGGCGTCCGCCAGAGCGTGGTGACCGCGCACGGGCTCGGCACCGCCCGGGCGTCCCTGATCGGGTACGTGGTGCCCGATTCCCCGGACTCCCCTCCGGCCGCCGCCGACCTGCGTGCCGCGCTGGCCGCCCGGTTGCCCGGCTTCCTCGTGCCCTCGCGGTTCGTCGTGCTGGACGCGCTGCCGTTGACGAGCAACGGCAAGGTGGACCGGGGAGCGCTGCCGGCGCCCGACACGGACCGCGCCGTCGGCGGCGCGTACGTCGCGCCCTCCACCCCCACCGAGGAGCGGATCGCGGCGATCTGGCAGCAGGCCCTCGGCGTCGAACGGGTGGGCGTCCACGACGACTTCTTCGAACTGGGCGGCCACTCGCTGCTCGCCACCCAGGTCGTCGCCGGGATCAGGCGCGCGTTCTCGACCCGGCTCCCGCTGCGCACGCTGTTCGAGGCGCCGACCGTCTCGGCCCTGGCCCGCGGCGTGGACGCGCGGGCGGACGGCGCCGCCGACCCCGGCGACGACACGGAGCGGTCGGAGCGACCGGCGGCGCTGCTGCCGGACCCGGCGACCCGGCACGAACCGTTCCCCCTCACCGAGGTGCAGCGCGCCTATTGGATCGGCCGCAGCGGCGCCGTCGGCGGAGACGTGTCCTGCCACCTGTTCGTCGAACTCGACGTCGACGACGTGGACCTGGACCGTCTGGAAGGCGCCTGGCGGTCCCTCGTCCGACGCCACGACGCCCTGCGCCTGGTCGTCGACACGGACGGCACCCAGCGCATCCTCCCCGAGGTGCCCGACTACCGCATCGAGCGCGCCGACCTGCGCGCGCTGCCGGCCGCCGAGCGCGAGACCCGGTTGCGGGCGATCCGCGACACGATGTCCCACCACGTGCTGCCCGCCGAGACCTGGCCGCTGTTCCAGATCCGGGCGAGCCACACCGACGGGGGCGCGGCCCGGCTGCACTTCAGCATCGACACGCTCATCGCGGACGGCGGCAGCGTCCAGATCCTGCTGCGCGAGCTGCTCGCCGTCTACCGGGGCGAACTCGTCCCGCACGCGATGGAGTTGTCCTTCCGCGACTACGTCATGGCCGAGCAGGCCCGACGCACGGGGCCCGGGCACGAGCGTGACCTCGCCTACTGGCGCGAGCGGCTGGACACCCTGCCGCCGGCGCCGCCGCTGCCGCTCGTCAAGCAGCTCGGGGAACTGGCCGAGACCCGGTTCCGGCGGCGCGAGGCGCACCTCCCGGCCGAGCTGTGGTCCCGGCTGAAGGCGCGGGCCGCCGCCGCCCGGATCACCCCGTCGGCGCTCGCCCTGGCCGCGTACGCCACCGTGCTCGGCACCTGGTCGTCCAGCGACCGCTTCACCCTCAACCTGACCCTCTTCAACCGGGTCGGCGACCATCCCGAACTGAACACGCTGGTCGGCGACTTCACCGCGCTCAGCCTGTTGGAGGTGGACCGCGCGACCAGCGGCTCCTTCGAGGAGCGGGCCCGCGCCGTGCAGGAGCGGCTCTGGGAGGACCTGGACCACCAGCTCGTCAGCGGCGTGCGCGTGGCCGGCGAACTGGCCCGCCGGCGCGGGGTGGCCGCGGCGGCCATGCCCGTCGTGTTCACCAGCGAACTCGGCGCGGCCGACGCGGGCGGCACCCCGCCGGCCGGGCTCGGGGCCCGGGTCGCGCACACCATCACCCAGACCCCGCAGGTCTGGCTCGACCACCAGATCAGCGAGGACGAGGGCCGGCTGCGGCTCACCTGGGACGCGGTGGAGGCGCTGTTCGCGCCGGGGACGCTGGACGACATGTTCGGCGCGTACACCGGCCTGCTGACCGCGCTCGCGACGGACGCCGACGCCTGGGGCGACCCGCACCGCGAGGTGCTCCCCGACGACCAGGTCGCCCGGTACCGGGAGCTGAACGCCACCGACGGGCCGCTCCCGGACGGGCTGCTGCACGAGCCGTTCCTCGACCGGGCCCGCCGCTCGCCCGGCCGTACCGCCGTGATCGCCGCGAACGGCACCCTCACCTACGGCGGGTTGGAGGAGGCCTCCCGGGCCGTCGCCCACGCCCTTCGCGCGGCCGGGGTCCGCCCCGGCGACCTGGTCGGCGTCCTCGCGGACCGGGGCTGGGAGCAGATCGCCTCGGCCATCGGCGTGCTCCGGATCGGGGCGGCCTACCTCCCGCTGGACGACGGTCTGCCGGCGGCCCGCATCGCCGGTTCGCTGCGGCACGCGGGCGCCTCGGCCCTGCTCGTGCCCCCGGCCGCGTCCGTCCACGAGCGCGTCCCGGACGGCGTCGCCGTCGTCCGCTTCGACGAGGCCCTCGCGTCCGCCGGCCGCGACGCGGCGCTCGAACCGGTGGCGACGGATCCCCGCGACCTCGCGTACGTGATCTACACCTCGGGTTCGACCGGGGACCCCAAGGGCGTGATGACCGATCACCGGGGCGCCCTGAACACCGTCGTCGACATCAACGAGCGCTTCGGGGTGACCTCCGAGGACCGGCTGTTCGGGCTGTCCTCGCTCGGCTTCGACCTGTCCGTGTACGACCTCTTCGGCACGTTCGCCGCCGGCGCCACCCTGGTGCTGGCGGGACCCGGGGAGGACCGCGACCCGGTGCGCTGGAACCGGCTCGTCGGCGAGCACGGCGTCACCGTCTGGAACTCCGTGCCCGCGCTCATGGAGATGCTGCTCGCCCACACGGCGGGCAACGGCGCGGCCACCGCCGAGAGCCTGCGCCTGGTCATGCTCAGCGGGGACTGGATCCCGGTGGGCATGCCCGACCAGGTCCGGGAGGTCGCCCCGAAGGCGCGGGTCGTCAGTCTCGGCGGCGCCACCGAGGCGTCCATCTGGTCGGTGCTGCATCCGGTCGGCGACGTCGACCCGGACCGGTCGAGCATCCCGTACGGGCGGCCGATGCGAAACCAGACCATGTACGTCCTGGACGAGGCGTTCCGGCTGCGTCCGACCGGACTGCCCGGCGCGCTGTTCATCGGCGGCGTGGGTCTGGCCGCGGGCTACCGCAACGCACCGGAACTGACCGCGCGGGCCTTCCCCACGCACCCCGTGACCGGGGAGCGGCTCTACCGCACGGGCGACCTGGCCCGTCTGCTGCCCGACGGCGACCTGGAGTTCCTCGGCCGGCAGGACTCGCAGGTGAAGGTGCGCGGCATGCGCATCGAACTGGGCGAGATCGAGGCGGCCCTCGTGCGCACCGAGGGGGTGCGCGAGGCCGCGGCGCTGGTCGAGGGCCACGGCACGGCCGCCCGCCTCGCGGCCTACGTGGTCCTCGACGCGGCGCGCCCGGTCGCCGACCCGGCGGCGCGGCCGTCGGACACGGCGGTCGGGGCGGGCGTGGAGCCGGGCGCTTCGGGTGTCTTCGGCGCCGAGCAGGCCCGGCTGCTGGAGCGGCGGTTGAGCCAGCCCGGCCGTCGCGCCGACCTCGCGGGGCGTGAGATCCTCCCGTTCGTCCTGCCCGCCGACACGCTCGCCCTGCGGGCGTCGGCCGCCGGTCGGGGCGCGGCCACGTCCTTCGGCGCCGGCCCCGTGCCCGCGGCCGACGTGTACGCGCTGCTGACGGCGCTCGCCCGGCAGGACGACGACGGTGTGCCCCGGTACGCCTTCGGCTCGGCGGGCGGGCTGTACCCCGTGCAGACCTACCTCGCGGTGGCGCCGGGCGGGGTCACCGGGATCCCGGCGGGCGTGTACTACCTCGACCCCGCCGGTCCGGCCCTGGTCTCGCTGGACGCGGGTCCGGACGCCGGTCGGGCGCTGGACCCGGCGCTGTTCTCCGAGGCCAACCGGGCGCTCGTGGCGGGCGCCGGGTTCGGGATCTTCCTCGTCGCCCGCGACCGCGCGGTGACACCCGTGTACGGCGAGCTGTCCGGCGGGTTCTGCCTGTTGGAGGCCGGTGCGATGGCGCAGGTGCTGCGTCAGCGGGCCGCCGACTGTCGTCTCGGGCTCTGTCCGATCGGTGCCGTGCACGCGGAGCCGCTGCGCGCGCTGTTGCGGTTGGAGGAGGACCAGAGCGTGCTGCACACCCTGGTGGGCGGCCCGCCCTCGGGCGCCCCGGCCTCGGGGCCGGCGGACGACGCGCGGGACTGGGCACTGACGCTGCGCGCCGAACTGGCCGCGCGGCTGCCCGGGTACATGGTGCCGCAGCGGGTCGGTGTGATCGACGCGCTGCCGCTGTCGGCGAACGGGAAGGTGGACCGCAAGGCGCTGGCCGCGCGGGCGGTCTCACCGGCGGCGACCCCGCCGGAGGTGGCCGCACCGGTCGCGGCCGAGGTCGCCCCTGTCGAGCGGGCCGTGCTGGTGGCGCGTCCGACGGGCAGCACCATCGACCGGCTCATCGCGTTGTGGCAGGAGGTTCTGGAGGGGCAGGAGTTGGGCATCGACACGAACTTCTTCGAGTCGGGCGCCACCTCCATCCACCTCGTCCGCGTCCAGCGCCGGGTCACCGAGGAGTTCGGCCGGGAGGTGTCGGTGGTCGAGATGTTCGACCGGCCGACGATCCGCCACCTCGCCGACCTGCTCGACCGACCGGAGGCCGACCCGGCACCGGTGGTGCGTCCCGCGACGCGTCCGGCCGATCCGGAGGCCGCCACCGAACCGCCCACCGTCACCGGCAGCACCACCGGCACCACTGGCACTACCGGCACCACCGCCGACGAGTCGGTCACCGACCGCAGGCAGCACCACGAGAGGCGCCGCGCCGCCCGCCGGCGAGGCGGCTCCGGCACCTCGCCGGCCAACTGAGACCGACCGGCACCTCGCCGGTCGGTCCGATCCGCGGCCGAGAACGCCCGAAGGAGAAGACACCGCATGACCATTCAGGACACCAGGGAACCGGGATCCGCCGATTCGGCGGACCTGCCGGACGCGATCGCCGTCATCGGCCTCGCCTGCCGGTTCCCCGGCGCACGCGACGCCGACGCCTTCTGGGCGAACCTCGTGGACGGCCGGGAGAGCGTCGGCTTCCGCACACCCGGGGAACTCGCGGCCCTCGGGGTCCCGGCCGAGCGCCTGGCCGACCCCAGGTTCGTTCCGGCGGGCGGTGTCCTGGACGGCATCGACGAGTTCGACGCCGAGTACTTCGGGATCCCGCCCCGCGAGGCGGCGCTCATGGACCCGCAGCACCGGCTGTTCCTCCAGTGCGCGGTGACCGCGCTGGAGGACGCCGGCCTGCGGGCCGAGGGCTTCGACGGTTCGATCGGCGTGTACGCGTCGGCGGGCTTCAACTCCTACCTCACGCACCATCTGTTGCCCCACGCCGGGGAACTGGGCGACCGCGCGGACGTCCAGTGGCTCGCCTCCGGCGACAAGGACTACCTGGCCACCCAGACCTCGTACCGGCTCGGGCTGACCGGACCGAGCATGAGCGTGCAGAGCGCCTGCTCCTCCGCGCTGGTCGCCGTGCACCTGGCGAGCGAGGCGCTGCTCAGCGGCGAGTGCGACGTGGCCCTGGCCGGCGCGGTGTCGGCGGGGGTGGCGCAGGGGCACGGCTACCTGCACTCCGAGGGCGGCATCCTGTCGGCCGACGGACACTGCAGGCCCTTCGACGAGGCCGCCACCGGCACCGTGTTCGGCAGCGGTGTGGGCACGGTCGTCCTCAAGCGGCTCGCCGACGCGGTGGCCGACGGCGACACGGTGCGGGCGCTGCTGCTGGGCTCCGCCGTGAACAACGACGGTTCCCGCAAGGTCGGGTTCACCGCGCCCGGCATGGACGGTCAGGTCCGGGTGATCTCGGCCGCGCAGGCGGTCGCCGGGGTCACCGCCGACGAGGTCTCCTACGTGGAGGCGCACGGCACCGCCACCGCGCTCGGCGACCGCATCGAACTGGCCGCCCTGGCCAAGGTCTTCGGAGCCGACCCCGACGCGGAGCGGGTGCTCGGCGCGGTCAAGTCGAACGTGGGGCACCTGGACACCTGCGCGGGCATGGCCGGATTGATCAAGACCGTGCTCTGTCTGCACCACCGCACCCTCGTCCCCACCGCCCACTTCGAGCGGCCGACCGACGGCCTGGCCGAGACGGGGTTCCGCGTCCTGACGGCGGCCGAGGACTGGTCCCGTCCGGACGGGACACGGATCGCGGGCGTCAGCTCCTTCGGGATCGGCGGCACCAACGCGCACGTGATCCTCCAGGACCCGCCGCCGCTGCCGCGCACCGCCCGGCCCGCGCCGCAGGCCACCGGGTGGGAGGTGCTCCCGCTGTCCGCGCGCACGCCCGAGGCCCTGGAGCGCGCCGCCGCCCGGCTGGACGACGCGCTCGCCGCGCCCGACGCGCCGGACCTGTCCGACGCCGCGCACACCCTCCAGATCGGGCGCACCGCCCACGCCTGGCGCGCCGCTGTCCCCGTGCCGCGCCGCGGCTCCGCCGGACCGATCGCCGCGGTCCGGCCCGTCCGGGCCGCCGACCGCGAGCCGGACGTCGTCCTGCTGTACCCCGGCCAGGGCGCCGGGGCGCCCGGCCTGGCCGCCGAGGCGTACGAGACGGAACCCGCCTTCCGCGAGGCCCTGGACCGTGCGCTGGAGGCCCTGGAGCCCTGGACGGGGGCGACGCCCCGGGCGCTGCTGCTGGACCCCGCGCACCCGGACCTCTTCGATCGCACCGAGGTGGCGCAGCCGGCGCTCTTCGCCGTCGAGTACGCGCTGACCGCGTGGTGGACGGCCGTGGGGATCCGCCCTGTCGCGCTGGTCGGGCACAGCGTCGGGGAGTTCGCCGCGGCGTGCGCCGCCGGGGTGTTCACGCTCCGGGACGCGGCCCGGCTGGTCGCCGAACGCGGGCGGCTGATGGCGGGCATGGCCCCGGGCGCCATGCTCGCGGTACCGCTCCCCGAACGGGAGACACGGGCGCACCTGGACCGGCTCGGCCGGGAACTCGGTCCCGAGTCGGGGCCGTTGCCGGAGATCGCCGCCGTCAACGCGCCCGACCGCTGTGTGGTGGCGGGTGATCCGGGCGCGGTGGACCGCTTCGCCGCGCTGCTGGCGGACCAGGGGGTGACGGGCCGCCCGCTCGGGGTCCGGCACGCCTTCCACAGCCGGCACGTGGACCCTCTGGTGGAGGAGTTCACGAAGCTGGTGGCCTCGGTGCCCGCCCAGGCGCCGGCCGTCACCGTGGTGTCGACCCTGACGGGGCGCGCCCTGACACCGCAGGAGGCCCGGTCGCCCGAGTACTGGGCGCGGCAGATGCGGCGGACCGTGCGGTTCGCGGACGCGCTCGCCGCCCTGCCGGAGGGAGCCGTGCTCGTCGAGGCGGGCCCCGGGCAGGCCCTGTCGGGGTTCGCCCGACGGAGCCCGGGGGCCGAGCGGCCCGTCCTGCCGTCCCTGTACGCCCCGGACCCCGGCGCGGCGCGGGGCGCCGACCGCGCTCCGGCCCGGTTGACGGCCGTCGCCGGGCTGTGGGAGCGAGGGGTGCCCGTCGACTGGCCCGCCCTCGGGGAGCGGGCGGGACGACGGCGCGTGCCGCTGCCCGGCTACCCGTTCGAGCCGGCCCGGCACTGGTTCACGCCGACGGCTGCCCCTCGCGGCGACCGGTCCCTTCCCGGGGCGTCGGAGCCCGCGGGCACCGCTTCCGCCGGGGGCGTCGACGGCTCCGCGTCCGGGGGTTCGGTCGACGAGTGGCTCCGCGTGCCGTCCTGGTCGCAGGCGGCGCCGCCCGCCGCCGACCCGCACGGCGCTCCCGGGACGGTCCTGCTCCTGGCCGACGAGGCCGGGTTGGCCGACCGGATCGCCGCGCGGCTCGTCCGGGCGGGCGCCGAGGTCCACACCGTACGGGCCCTCCCCCGCAACCCCGCCGCCCCGGTCCGCGCCGGCGGCGCCACCCCCGGGCGGTTCGTCGACCCCGAGGACCCCGGTGCCTTCACCGCGCTGGTCGGTGAGCTGGCCGGCCGGGGCCACGTGATCGACACGGTCGTCTCCTGCTGGGCGGTCGACTCCCCCGACGCGGAGCACGCCGACCCCGACGAGGTGGCGCGGGGCGCCCTGCTCGCCCTCACGGTGCCCGCCGAGCTGGCGCAGGCCCTCAGCGGCGCCTTCCCCGGCCGACCGGTACGGATGCTGCTGGTCAGCGACGGGGCCCACGGTGTGCAGGGCCGTACTCCCCGCTCCCCGCAGGTCGCCACGGCCATGGGTGCCGTACGCGCGCTGCCCGGCGAACTGCCCGGGTTCACCCTGGGCGCCCTCGATCTCGACTGCGCGCCCCACGACGCCCCGGCGCTGGAACGCGCCGCCGACGCGGTCCTCGTCGAGCTGCGCGCGGCGGGGCCGGCGGCGCCGCTGACCGCCGTCCGGGGGCGGGCTCGTCTCGTGCCCGGCTGGGAACGGCCCGCGCTGCTCCCCGGGGACGAGGCGTCGGCTTCGCCCGTCACGGCCCTTCCGGGCGGCAGTTGGCTGGTCACCGGCGGTCTCGGCGGCATCGGCCTGGCCGTCGCCGGGCGCCTCGCCCGGGACGGCGGGCGCACGCTGCTGCTGATGGGCCGACGCCCGGTGCCGGACGGTCCGGGCTGGACCACGATCCGCCCCGCGGGCGCCGCGCCGGCCGCCGACTGCCCGCCGGAGCAGGCCCGGGCCCTGGCCGAACTGACCGGGCACGGGGCGGCCGTCTGCCTCGTGCAGTGCGATGTCACCGATGCCGGGGAACTGGAGTCCGCCCTCGGGCGGATCCGCGCCGCGCACGGCCCGATCGCCGGGATCGTGCACGCGGCGGGCCTGCCCGGGGGCGGCACGATGGCGTTGCGGACCCGGCGGGAGGTGGCCGGGGTGCTGGCCCCCAAGGTGCGCGGGACCCTGCTGCTGCACCGGTTGACGGCCGACGACCGCCCGGCCGTCGTGCTGTGTTCCTCGGTCCTGTCGGTCACCGACGCCGCCGGGCAGGCCGACTACAGCGGCGCGAACGCCTTCCTCGACAGCTACGCGCACACCGACGACACCCTCGTGTCCATCGGCTGGGACCGCTGGTCGCAGACCGGGATGGCGTTGCGCCACGCCCTCGGGAACACCCCGGACGAGGCGGGCGAGCCACTGGATCACCCGCTGTTCGAGGCCCGTCACACCGGCGGGGACGGTTGGACCGCGCTGAGGCTGCGCACCGGCCCGGACACCGACTGGCTGTCCGCGGAACACCGGCTGTCGGACGAGCCCGTGTTGCCGGGCACGGCGCTCCTCGACCTCGTCGTCGCGGCGCACGCCCTGGTGGCGGGTCCGGGGGCGGTCGAGCTGGACGCCGTGTTCACCCGGCCGCTGTGGCTTCCGGAGGCCGACCCGGCGGTGGTGACCGTACGACTGCGTCCCGCGGCGGGGGGCGGGCTCGACTGGGAGGTGTGCTCGTCCGCGTCCGCCCGCCCGCACGGCCAGGGCCGGATCGCCGCGTACGACGGCCCCGCCCCCGAGCCGGCGGTCCCCGACGGGGCGGCCCTCGAAGCCGAGGTCACGGCCGGTGCGGTCCGGCGCCCGGACGCCCCGACCGGAGACGGCATCCCGACCGGCGCCGTGGGACTGGCCACCGGACCCCGCTGGGACTGCCTCGACGGGATCCGGCGGGGCGACGCGGAGGCGGTGCTGACGCTGCGCCTGCCCGAGGCGTTCCACGGCGACCTCGCGGCGCATCCGCTGCACCCCGCGCTGCTGGACGTGGCGACGGGCGCCGCGGCCGGCGTGTCGGGGCGTCATCTGCCGGTCGCCTACCGGCGCATGATCGTCCACCGGGAGCTCGGCGCGGCGCTGCGCGCCCACGTGGTGATGCGGTCCGGCGACCCCGTCGCCGACGACACCCTGGTCGCGGACGTGTTCCTCACCGCGCCGGACGGTTCCCCGCTGGTGACGGTCGAGGGGTTCGTGCTGCGCGCGGTCACCGCGCCCGCCGGCGCGGACCGCCCGGGTGCGCCCGGCCGGCCGGCGGACACCGACGGCATTCCCACCGGGCGGGGTCTGCTGGCCCTCGAACGGATCCTCGGCAACCGCCACCTGCCGCACGTACTGGTGAGCCCGCGCGCCGGCCGGACGCACCCGCTGCCCGGCACGGCCGCCGGACCGGCGGTCGGCACGGCGGCCGCCCCCCGCACCGACGCCCCGGCCGACGCGGCGCGGCCCGTGGACCCCGACGACGTCGGGCAGCGGATCGCCGGGGTGTGGTCCCGGATGCTGGGCGTGCCCCGGATCGGCGCCGACGACAGCGTCTTCGAGCTGGGCGCGGACTCCCTGACCATCGTGCAGATCACCGCCGAACTCCAGCGCATCGGCCTGGCCGTGGCACCGAGCGACCTGTTCGCCCACCCGACGGCGGGCGGCCTCGCCGCCCACCTCCGCGACGCGGCCGAGGCCGCGTCCGGGGGACGCGCGGTGTCCGGGACACCCGGGGCCGGCCGGTCGGCCCCCGCCGTCGACACACCGTCCCGCACGGACACCGGCGCCTTCCCGGACGCCGATCTCAGCACCGAGGACCTGGCAGAGGTCATGAACCTGTTCGGGTTCGGAGAGGACAAGCAATGAACAACATCGAGGACATCTACCCGCTCTCGCCCGCCCAGGAGGGCATGCTCTTCCACAGCACGACCTCTCCGGAGCACGGCCTCTACGTGGAGCTCACCACCTTCCGCGTCAGCGGGGACCTCGACGTCGAAGGCCTCACGGCGGCCTGGCAGGCCGCCGCCGCCCGACATCCCGTCCTGCGCACCGCCTTCGTCCACGAGCGGATCAGCGCACCGCGCCAGGTGGTCCTGCCGACCGCCGAGGTGCCCGTCGACTTCCGTGACCTGTCGCACCTCGACGGGGCCGCGCGGGACACGGAGATCGCGGGCGAGCTGGACCGCAGGCGCCGCGAGCCCTTCGATCTGACCCGACCCCCGCTGATGCGGCTGCTCGTCCTGCGCCTCCCGGACGAGCACCTCCTCGTGTGGACCTACCACCACCTGCTGCTCGACGGTTGGTCGGCCGCCCTGCTGATGGCGGAGGTCACCGCGACGCTCGGCGGCGCGGACCCGGGTCGCCCGGCGCCGCCGCCGTTCCGCGACCACATCGCCTGGCTGCGCGACCAGGACGCCGACCGGGACCGGGAGTTCTGGACCGGGCACCTCGCCGGGTACCGGGAGCCGGCCACCCTCACGCTCCCCGGGACCCGGCCCGGGGCCCGCCCGTCCGGCGACTACCGCAGGGTCTCCACGACCCTGCCGGCCGGGACCACCGACCGGCTGCGGGCCCTCGCGGCGTCCCGTTCGACCACGCTCGGCAGTGTGGTGGAGGCCGCCTGGGCCGGGACCCTGGCCCGGTACAGCGGCAAGCAGGACGTGGTGTTCGGCGTCACCGTCTCCGGCCGCCCCGCCGGCCTGGAGCGGGCCGGCGAGATGATCGGCATGTTCATCAACACCGTCGCGACGCGCGCCCGGATCGATCCGGAACTGCCCGCGGACGCCTGGCTTTCGCGGTACGCGCAGGCCCGACACCCCATCCTGGAGCACCAGCACACCCCGCTGACCGACGTCCAGCGGTGGGCCGGACTCCAGCCGGGCGTCGCGCTCTTCGACTCCGTGGTCGTGTTCGAGAACTACCCGGACGAGTCACGGGCCGCGCTCTCCGGCGGCGCGGTCATCACCGACGTCCGCTACGAGACCCGCACGAACTACGCGGTGACCCTCGTCGTGCGGACCGGTGAGGAGACCCACCTTCAGGCGATCGTGGACTCGGCCCGCTTCGACGAGGGTGAGGCCGAGGCCCTCCTCGCCCACGTCGCGGCCGTCCTCACCCGGTTCGCCGACCGCCCGCAGACGCCCGTGGGCGAACTCCTCGCCGTCCCCGAGCCGGTCCGCGCACTCCAGCTCGACCGCTGGAACGGCACCGACATCGACCGGACCCCGCCGCGCGCGTTCCTGGCCGACCTGATCGGCGCGGCCGTCCGCGACCGCCCCGACCACCCGGCCGTGGTCGCCGGATCGACCACGTACGACTACCGTGCGCTGGACGCGCGGGCCACGGCGCTGGCCCTGCGGCTGGTCGACCTCGGGGTGCGCGCCGGCGACCGGGTGGCGGTCTGCCTCGGCCGCGGCGCCGACCTGGTCACCGCGCTGCTCGGCGTCGCGCGGGCGGGCGCCGCCTTCGTGCCGCTCGACCCCTCGCACCCGGCGGACCGGATCGCGTACGTACTGAAGGACGCGGCCCCCACGCTGGTGCTCACCGACGGCACGCCGCTGCCCGGGCCGGATTCCTGGAACGGCGCCGTGCTCGACCTGTCCCGGGAGACGCTCGCGCACGGCGCCGGCGAGGACGGCACCCGACCCGACCCGACGGCCCTGCCCGACGCGGACCCGGACGGACTCGCCTACCTCATCTACACCTCGGGCTCCACCGGCAACCCCAAGGGCGTCGCGGTCGGCCACCGGGCGCTCGCGAACCTCGTGGACAGTCTCGCGTTCCGGCACCCCGGTCTCACCGCCGAGGACCGTTTCCTGGCCCTCACCACGCTGACCTTCGACACCTCGCTGGCCGAGCTGCTCGTACCGCTGGCCGTCGGCGCGACCGTCCACGTCGGCCACCGCTCGCTGGGGCTGAGCGGCACCGAACTGGACCGGTACGTCGAGCGGCACGGCATCACGGCCCTCCAGGCGACCCCCTCCCGGTACCGTGCGCTGCTCGACTCCGGTTGGCAGGGCGTGGACCGGCCGCGGCTCTACAGCTGCGGCGAGGCGTTCCCGCCGGACCTGACGGCCCCGTTGACCGAGCGCGGGTCGAGCGTGTGGAACATGTACGGGCCCACCGAGACCACCGTCTACTCCAGCGTGGAGGAGATCCGCAAGGACACCGTGCGGGTCACCGTGGGGCGTCCCCTGTCCAACACCGTGCTGCGCGTGCTCGACCCGGCCGACGGGCTGCTGCCGATCGGCTGCGTGGGCGAGCTGTGCATCGGTGGCGACGGGGTCGCCGAGGGCTACTGGAACCTGCCCGAACTCACCGCGGAGCGCTTCGTCGGCGACCCGTTCACCGGGGGGCGGACCCGGATGTTCCGCACCGGCGACCACGCCCGGGTGCTGCCCGACGGGCGGGTGGAGGTCCTCGGCCGGATCGACCGGCAGCTGAAGCTGCGCGGGTACCGGATCGAGCCGAGCGAGATCGAGGCGGTGCTCCTGGACCTGACCGAGGTCGCGGGGGCCGCCGTGGCCGTGCGGGACGGCCGACTGGTCGCGTGGACCGTGCCGGCGGACCGCTCCGCCGTGCTCGAACCTTCCTGGTTGGCGGGTGAGTTGCGACGCCGGCTGCCGTCGTACATGATTCCGGAAACCTTCGTGGGGCTGGCCGAGCTGCCGATGACGCCGGCGGGCAAGACGGACCTCCTCGCGTTGCGGGCGCCGCTGCCCGCGCCGGAGGGGACGCCCGACGCCCCCGCGCCGGAGGTCGCCGGCACGGCGGAGGCACGGGGGCGGGAGGAGCTGATCGCGAAGCTGTTCCGGGACGTGCTCTCCCTGCCCGAGGTCGGGCTCGACGACGACTTCTTCGAACTCGGCGGCGACTCGCTGCGGGCGATGCGGCTGGCGTCCAAGCTCCAGGCCGAACTCGGCGCCGAGTTGGACATCGAGCTGTTCTTCGACGCCTCCACGGTCCGGGAACTGACGGCCGCCCTCGCCGAGGCCCTCCCCGAATCCGGCTGACGACACGTCCCGGGTCGCGCCGCGGGCCGGCAGAGCAGACACACACCACACACCGATGGGAACACGCGTGATGGCCACCCTTCTCGAACCGGCCGACGACCGGCTCGACACCCTGCTGTTGAGACGGTGGGACGACGCCCCCGAGCGGATCGCCGTCGTCGACGGCGACCGGGAGATCACCGCGGGCGAACTCCGGGACCGCTGCCTGCGGGTCGCCTCGCTGCTGCGGCGGCGGGGGGCGCGTCCCGGAGACCGGGTGGCGGTCTACGTGGAGCGCTCCGCGGAGTTCGTGACGGGCGTGA
The DNA here is from genome assembly GCF_041431415.1 of Streptomyces sp. NBC_00513. Lineage (GTDB taxonomy): Bacteria > Actinomycetota > Actinomycetes > Streptomycetales > Streptomycetaceae > Streptomyces. The sequence goes on along the minus strand of NZ_CP107845.1, from coordinate 6,678,997 downwards.
GCGGTGTGGTCCTCGCCGGCGCCGCCCAGGTGGCGTTCGACGCGAACGACCCGGTGGAACGCACCCTCGACATGTTGGCCGACTGCCGGCCCCGGCTGCTGATCACCACCGAGGCCCTCCGGTCCCGGCTCCCCGCCGGGCTCGACGTCGAGGTGGTGACGGTCGAGGAGTGCGCGGCCGAGGCGCCGGTCGGCGCGTTCGAACCGGCCGCCGACCTGGCCGAGCAGCCCGCGGTGGCCATCTACACCTCCGGCTCCACCGGCCGCCCCAAGGCGTCGCTCATCCCGCACCGGGCGGTCGCCAGTCGCCTGAAGGCGCTCCAGCGCGCCCACGGGCTGGGCGAGGACGACCGGATGCTGCACCACACCGCGTGCAGCTTCGACATGTTCCTCATCGAGGTGTACTGGCCACTGATCACCGGTGCCACGATCGTGATCGCCGCTCCGGGGCGCCAACGCGACGCCGACTACCTCGCGCGGATGATCCGCGAGGCGGACATCACCACCTTCTACTGCGTGGTCTCCCTGCTCGACCTGTTCCTGCTGGCCCGCGGCCCGCAGGAGCGTTTCGACGGGCTGCGCCGGGTCCTGACAGGCGGGGAGCCGCTCGGCCCCGAGCTGGTCCGCCGCTTCCACGCGCGGTCCACCGCGCCGCTCACCAACCTGTACGGGCCGAGCGAGTGCACGATCTACTGCACGGCGTGGGTCCCGCCCCGGGACACGGAGTTGGACACCGTGTACATCGGCCCGGCCATCGAGGACACCACACTGCGGATCCTCGACGAGGACGGCCGTCCGGTGGCCGACGGGGAGCCGGGCGAGCTGTACATAGGGGGCGCCGGTCTCGCCCTGGGCTACCTCGACCGGCCCGAGCTGACGGCCGAGCGGTTCGTCCCGGACCACCTCGGCGATCCCGGGGACCTGCTCTACCGTTCCGGGGACCTCGTGCGGAGCCACCCGGTGGGCGGGCTGGAGTTCCTCGGCCGGGTGGACCTCCAGGTGAAGGTGCGGGGCTACCGCATCGAGCTCGGTGAGATCGAGGCCGCCGCCCTGCGCGTCCCCGGGGTCCGCCAGGCGGCCGCGGTCGCGTGCGGGTCCGGCGGCGAGGCGCGCCTGGTCGGCTTCCTGGTCGTCGAGCCGGGCACCGACCCGCGGGCCATGACCGCCGCCGTCCACGCGGCACTGCGTTCCGCGCTCCCGGGGTACATGGTTCCCGCCGCCCTCACCGTGCTGCCGGAGCTGCCGCTGACCGCCAACGGCAAGCTCGACCGGACCCTGCTGGCGGAGCGGGCCCTCACGGCGCTGCCCGCCACCACCGCGCTGGAGACGCCCGCCGGGGAGGCGGGCGAAGTGGAGAAGCTCGTCGCCGACGTCTGGTGCGAGGTGCTCGGCCTGCCGGCGATCGGCCTGCACGACGACTTCTTCGACATCGGCGGGGACTCCTTCAAGGTGATCCGTGTGACCCGGAAGTTGGAGAAACTGCTCGGCTTCGAGGTGCCGATGCACCTGGTGTTCGACGAGCCCACCGTCGCGGAGTTCAGCGCCGCCCTCGCCGAGCGGCACGAGGAGGAACAGTGAGACCCCGGACCCCGATCCGCTCGTTCGACGACCTCCGCCTCCACGCGCCGGACCTGTCCTCCCCCGTGGTCACCCTCTTCAGTGGGGGCCTGGACAGCACCTACCTGCTGCTGCGGCTGGTGCGGGCGGGCGTGCGGGACGTCCACGCGCTCAGCGTCGACCTCGGCGAGGACGAGAGCAGCGCGCACAAGCAGGCGATGGCCGACCAACTCGGCATCCGGCTGCACCTGGTGGACGCCCGCGAGAGGTTCGCGGAGGAGTACGTCCGCCCCGCGATAGCCGCGCACGCGGTGTACCTCGACACCCACCCGATCAGTAGCTCCCTGAGCCGGCCGCTGATCGCCGAGATAGCCGTGGACACGGCGCGCGAACTCGGCGCCGGTACGGTGCTGCACACCGCGAACCGCTCGCAGAACACCCTGCGCCGGCTCAACGGGGCCCTGGACCTGCTCGGGTTCGCCGGGCGCCACGGCAGCCCGTACGATCTGACCCCCGTCGACCGGGGTCGCAAGATGCACGAGTTGAAGGAGGCCGGGCTCGACCAGTTGAACGAGCGACTGGTCAGCGGCGATTCCAACCTGTGGTGTCGGGAGTTCGAGTCGGGGATCCTCGACGACCCCGAGGACCACGCCGTGCCGGAGGAGCTGTACCGGTGGAGCGTTCCCCGGCCCGGTACGGGACCGGAGGAGATCGAGATCGGTTTCGACCGTGGCCGGCCCGTCTCGGTGGACGGTCGCGCCCTGCCGCTGACGGAGCTCGTCGAGACGCTCAACCGAAGGGTCGGCGCCCACGGAATCGGTCGCTACTCCGGGCTGGAACACCTGGCCGCGGGACAGAAGGTCCTGGAGGTGAGGGAGATGCCGGCGGCGACCCTGCTGCTGCGTTCCCACCGTCACCTGGAGACGGCGACGCTGCCCGCGGAGACCATCAGGGAGAAGATGCACCAGGAGCAGATCTGGGTGCGCGAGGCGCTGGAGGGCCGTTGGTTCGACGGTCTGCGGCGGGCGAGCCAGGCCTTCGTGGACGTCTGCTCGCAGAGCGTCACCGGCACGGTCCGTTGGCGGCTCGGGGCGGGGACGGCCGTGACGCGGGCCATCGTCGCCGAGGAGCCGCTCTACCTCCGGGACCGCGAGGCGTGGGAACACTCCTCCGTCGCCGCCGAGCGGGGTTCCTTCGGTCCGGCTCGCGAACCGGACCTCGAAAGGGCGTACCGCACGTGACGCGCGCCGACGGCCGCGGGGGCGCGGCGCGGGACCTGCCCGTGTTGGCCGTCGTCTACGGGCGCGGGGCGGCCACCCCGCTGGGAATCCTGGACACGGCGCGGGGGCGTTGCACGGTGGTGTTCCTCGGCGACCTGGGCGATCCCCTGGTCGCCGCGGACCTGGCCCCGGTGTCGAGGAGCACGCGGGTGGTGGACACCCACGGGTTGACCGAGGGGCAACTGTGCGCGCTCGTCGTCGGGTTGGAGCCCGACGGGGTGGTGACGTTCAGCGATTCGTCGCTGCGGGCGACGGCGGTGGTGGCGAAGGCCTGCGGCCTGCCGTTCCACGAGCCGTACACCGCGGACGTGTTGGTGGACAAGTTCCGCCAGCGCGAGGCCCTGGCGTCGGCCGGGGTCCAGAGCACGGCGTGCCGGCTGATCCGCTCCGCCGGGGACCTCGCCCCGGCGCTGGCGGCGACTGGGCTGCCGGCGGTCATCAAACCGCGGGCCGGGTGCAGCAGCACGGACACCTGTCGGGTGGACAGTGCGGAGGAACTCGCGGCACGGTACGAGGAGTTCACCGAAGGGGTGGCGGAGCCCCGCGCGTACGTACTGGAGGAGTACCTGGTCGGCGATCCCTCGGCGGTGGGGGACTTCTGGGGCGACTACGTCTCGGTCGAGTCGGTGACCAGGGAGGGCGACACCAGGACGGCGGGCGTCACGGGCAAGTTGCCGACGGCGTACCCCTTCCGGGAGACCGGTCTGTTCGTTCCGGCCGAACTCCCCGAGGACCTCGTCGAGCAGGTGGTCCGGCTGGAGCGGCGGGCGTTGCGGGCGCTGGGCGTCCGTGAGGGGGTGACCCACACGGAGATCAAGTTCACGCCGGAGGGCCCCCGGGTGATCGAGGTCAACGGACGCATCGGCGGCGGCATCTCCGACATCATGAAGCGTTCGTCGGGGGTCGACCTGCTGGCCCACGCCGTCGAGGCGGCGCTGGGCGCCTTCGACCCGCCCGAGCCGGTGCTCGGGCTCGACGGACCCGACCGCAGGGTCGCCTTCCAGTACCTCGTGTCCCCGCCGTCGGACGCCTGCGTCCCGGGCGGGGTAGAGCTCCTCGACGACCTCTACGACATTCCCGGCGTCGATCTGGTGGACGTCGCCGTCGACCCGGGATGGCGGGCCGACTGGCGGGCGGGGACGGAGTGGATGCTGGGGACGGTCTACGGTTCGGCCCCCGGGTTCGCCGAGCTCCGGATCACCCTCAAGGCCGTCCAGGACCGCATGGGCGCCTTCTGGTCCGAGGTCGAGGGCCGGCAGCGGCCGGCACGGCTGAGTCGGACGGACCCGGCCGGCTGAGTCGGCCGGCCCGCCCCGGCTCGGACGATCGGGGGGCCGCCCCTTCGCGCGGGCGGCCCCCCGACGATCAGGCGCCTTACGCCGGGCGGCCCACCCAGTCCAGGCACAGCACCGTGGCGTCGTCGGTGGACTCGACGCCGGCGCCCCGGTGGCCCGCGAGGTGCTCCAGGATCGCCCCCGGAACCTGGGAGGGCGGCAGGAGACGGGTGCTGGTGACGGCCCGGGCGAGTGCGCGCATGCTGTAGCTCTCACCGGCCGGCGAGGCCACGTCGTAAACCCCGTCGCTCGCGAAGATGAGCCGGTCTCCCGGCTCGACCCGGAAGTCCTGGCAGGTGTAGACGCTGTCCTCGAACATCCCGAGGGGCAGCTGTGCCTCCAGCTCGACGGTCTCGACGTTCCCGTCGCGCAACCGCCAGACCTTCGGCGACCCCGCGTCGACGATCTCGACACGCCCCGTGTCCAGGTGGAAGTCGAGCAGCAGCATCGCCAGATGCCGCTCACCGCGGTACTGCCCGTAGACGGCCTGGTCCGCGAGGGAGGCCTGGTCGACCAGGCCGAGCCCGGCGCGGCGCGCGTTGCGCACGGCGTTGACCGCCAGGTTCGTCAGCAGCGCGGCGTCGATCCCGTCGCCCATGCCGTTGTTCACGCCGATGAACAGGTGATCGGCCGAGGTCGACCAGTCGAAGCTGTCGCCGTAGATGGCGTAGGCGGGCTCCAGCTGCGCGCCGAGGCTGTACTCGGGACGGGCGCAGGAGCGGCCCGGGAGCAACTGCCACTGCATCTCGGCGGCGAGGGTCAGCCGGTCGGTGCGCCGTGCCTGACGGAAGAGGTCGGTGTCCCGTTCGGCCACGAGGAGCTCGTGGGCGAGCGCGTCGGCCACGAGCCCCAGCTCGTCCCTGTCCTCGGGCGTACCGGCACCCTCGGGCAACGTGACGCTCAGCACTCCGAGCCGGTCGCCGCGCACGCTCACCGGCAGGTGGACGATGACCCGCTCGCCGCCGTCCACGAGGTACGGCTCCTGGGCGCCGAAGGCCCGGCCGGGGGCCGTGGAGTACACCGACACCGGCTCGGCGCCGTGCGGCGGCGTGGTCAAGGGCTGCAACCGGGTCATGGAGTAGTCGGCCAACAGCAGCTCGACGGACAGCGCTCCGTGGCGTGCGACCAGCAGCGCGCGGATCTCGTCGAGCAGCTCGTGGGGTGCCGCGGCGCGCAGGATGCGCTCCACCGAATCACTTGGGGGCACGGGGTGCGGCCTGCCTCTCCTCTTCGTGGGTGTGGACGCGATGTGTGCATCCGGTAGAGGAGTGTCACACGGGTCGCGGGCCCGGACGTACCGGTGCGCCGCCAACCCCGCCCGGGGCGCCGGGTTCCGGGCCGGGCGGGCGTGGCGCGCCGATCTTCGACCGTGTCGGGCGGCACCGGGCGGAAGCGACATCGGGGGCGCGACGGTGGCAGAGTGGGCCTCATGCCTCCTCTCGACGATCACCCCGGCACGGAAGCACACCCTTCCGTGACGACCGGTGCGGTCGCGGAGCTCCTCGAAGTGCTGCTGGCGCGCGGCCAGGACGCCACGACTCCCGCGATATCTCCCTCGCAGTTGCGCGCGCTGCTCGTCGTGGAGCAGTCCGAGGGCATCAACCTGCGCACCCTGGGCGCGATGCTCGGTTCCCGACCGCCGTCGGTGACGCGTCTGTGCGACCGCATGGAGGCCATGGGGTTGCTGACCCGCTCGCGCAGCCGGACCAGCGGGCGCGAGGTCGAGCTGTACCCGACCCGGCAGGGCCGGGCGCTGCTGGACGAGTACCGGGCGATCCGGCTGCGGGAGTTGTCCGCCGTGCTCGACCTGATGGAGCCGGCCGCGATCGAGGCGCTGGTCGTGGGCCTGACGGGGTTGCGTCAGGCGGCCGCGGACCTCTTCGCCGCGGGGGCGCGGGCGGCGGGCCCCGAGGCGACGGTGGCCCCGCACGGGGCCGCGGCCCGGGAGTCGACCGCCAGGGGCGCCGGTGTCGGACCGTTGCGGACCACCCGGCTGTCCGACACGGCCTGACGTGCTCGGGGCGAGCGCGACGGATCCCGGCAACTGGTCAAACCCTGATGATTGACCAGTTAAAATATTGCCCGATGGCAAATGATCGCTCTAGTCTCGCTCCGGACGCACCAGGCGCCCGTCGGGCCTGCGCGCTGTGTGGCGAGAGGGGAAAAGCAACGCCATGGGGAGCGCTCTCGGCGTGGGGTCCTCGCACCCTGCCGACAACCCGCCACCGCTGTCGCGCGCAGTGGTGAGCCCGCCTCGGCAGGCCACGTCGATCGACGAGGACCGCTCCCGCGCACTGTGGAGCGGTCTTCCGCCGCGTGTCCTGCTCATCGAGGACGACGAGGGTGACGCCCTCCTCGTCGAGGAGCTGGTCGCGGACAGCGGCGTCGACGTGCGACTGGGTCGCGCGGGCTCCCTGGCCGAGGCCCTGCCCCGGCTGAAGGGCGAGGCGCCGCAGTGCGTCCTGCTCGACCTGCACCTGCCCGACGCCCACGGCCTCGACGCCCTCAACAAGGTGCTGGCCAACGCCGCCGAGGCCGCCGTGGTCGTCCTCACCGGTCTCTCGGAGGAGCAGGCGGGTCTCGCCGCCGTCACGGCCGGGGCGCAGGACTACCTGGTCAAGGGCCGCCTGGAGCCGGACGTCTTCATGCGCGCCATCCGTTACGCGATCCAGCGCAAGCACACGGAGCTCGCGGCGGCCTCCCTCCAGGCGAGCAGGCTGCGCGCGGAGGAGAACTCCCGACTGGAACGCGGTCTGCTGCCGACGCCGCTCCTGCTGGACGACACCGTCGCGGTCTGTGCCCGGTACCAGCCCGGTCGGGCCCAGGCACTCCTCGGCGGTGACTTCTACGACGTCGTCCAGACACCGGACGGGGCGACGCACGCCGTCGTCGGTGACGTCTCGGGGCACGGCCCGGACGAGGCGGCGCTCGGCGTGTGCCTGCGTGTGGCGTGGCGGGCGTTCGTGATGGCCGGCGCCCGCGGTCAGGACCTTCTGGAACTGCTGGAGAAGATCCTGGTCGCCGAGCGTTCCGGGCCCGAGATCTTCGCCACGCTCATCGCGGTCACCCGGCCGGCGGGCTCGCCGCACATCAGCGTGCAGCGGGCCGGACACCCCGGCTTCCTGGTGCGCTCCTCGGCGGGCGTGCGCCTGGAAGAGGTGCCCGGCGGCCCCGCCCTGGGCATCGTGCCCGACTGGGACACCCGGTGGCCCGTCGTCCAGGTTCCCGTCGAGAACACGGGGGCCGTGATGCTCTTCACCGACGGCCTGATCGAGGGCAGGATCGGCTCCGGCTCGGACCGCCTCGACGAGGACGGGCTGCTGGACATCGCCCGCCGCCACAACGACCTGCCCGCCGACGCCTTCGTCGACACCCTGATCCACACCGCCCAGACCCTCGCCGCGGACAGCGGCGGGCTGGCCGACGACGTCGCCGTACTCCACCTCGAATGGAACACCTCCTTGTGAGTGCCCCGGACCCGACAGCCCCCCCGACCCCCCGTACCGGCCGTACCGGGCTGAGCCTGCGCGCGTGGTTCATGTCCGTGCTGGCCCTGCTCGGGGTGATGGTCGTCGTCACGGCCGTGGTCGGCGCCGCCCTGCTGTCGAACACGACGGCGGCCGGTGACCGGCTCGTCGACCGGATCGCGCCGGCCCAGCGGGAGGCCCTGCGCCTGGAGTCCGCCCTGCTGGACCAGGAGACCGGGGTCCGCGGCTACCTGCTGACGCGCGACCCGAAGCTGCTGGAGCCTTACGAGCGCGGCCTGGAGAACGAGCGCGCCTCGTCCCGGAGGCTGGAGACGCTGCTCGACGACGAGAGCACCGCCCGGACCGACCTGGCGGCCGTCGAGCAGGCCGCGCGCACCTGGCAGGACTCCTTCGCCTCGCCGAGCCTCGCGTCGGCGAAGGCCGGGACGGCCGGGCCGTCGGTCCAATTGGGCAAGGACCGCTTCGACGAGGTCCGCGGGCGCGTCAAGACCCAGCAGACCCGACTCGACACCCTGCAGGGCGACGCCCGCGCCACCTTCGCGCAGGCCCGCTCCGAACGCGACCACGTCCTGTTGGCGATCGTCGTGGCCTTCCTCGTGACCGGCCTCTGCCTCGCCGTGCTCCTGCAGATGAGCGTCGTCCGGCCGCTGGCCGAGGTCCGGGCCGCGTCCCGGAGGGTGGCCGCGGGCGCGTTCGAGGAGGAGATCCCCGAGACGGGACCCTCCGACCTGCGCTCGCTCGCCCGCGCGGTGGAGGCCATGCGCCGCAGGACCGTCGCCGAGCTGAAGGCCTCCCGCCGCAACGCGGAGGAGCTGAAGCGGACCGCCGCGGACCTCGACGCCCAGGCGGTGGAACTGCGCCGCTCCAACGCCGAGCTGGAACAGTTCGCGTACGTCGCCTCGCACGACCTCCAGGAACCGCTGCGCAAGGTCGCCTCGTTCTGCCAGCTCCTGGAGAAGCGGTACGGGGACCGGCTCGACGAGCGGGGCAGCCAGTACATCGGCTTCGCCGTCGACGGCGCCAAGCGCATGCAGGTCCTGATCAACGACCTGCTCACGTTCTCCCGGGTGGGCCGGGTCCAGGACGCGCGGGAGACCGTCGCCCTGGACGGCACCGTCGACCGCGCCCTGCGCAACCTCGCCACCGCCGTCGAGGAGAGCGGGGCCGAGATCGTGCGGCCGGAGCGCCTGCCCGCGGTGTCGGGCGACCCCACCCTGCTCACCATGCTCTGGCAGAACCTCGTCGCCAACGCCGTGAAGTTCCGCTCCCCCGACCGCCCCGCGCGCGTCGAGATCGCCCTGCGCGACGACGAGGAAGGGACCGGGGCCGAACCCGGCTTCCACACCTTCACCGTCACGGACAACGGAATCGGGATCCCGGCCGAGTTCGCCGACAAGGTGTTCGTCATCTTCCAGCGCCTGCACGGCCGGGAATCCTACGGTGGCACGGGGATCGGCCTGTCGCTCTGCAAGAAGATCGTCGAGCACTCGGGCGGTCGCATCTGGATCGACACCGCCCATACCGGCGGAACGCGGATGGTCTTCACCCTGCCCGTACTCACCGACGACGGGTCCGTGGCAGGATCCGGCTCCGTGGCAGGATCCGGCGTGGCGGGATCCGATTCCGCCTCCGTGAACGCGAACGCGACCGTACCGACCATCGAAGGAAGCACCGCATGAGCCCCCTCCCCAGGCCGCAGAGCCAGCCGGCGGAAGTCCTGCTCGTCGAGGACGACGCGGGTGACGAGCTCATGACCCGCGAGGCCTTCGAGGACAACAAGATCGGCAACACTCTGCACGTCGTCCGGGACGGCCTGGAGGCCCTGGACTTCCTGTACCGCAGGGGCGACCACACGAACGCCCCGCGCCCCGACCTGATCCTCCTCGACCTGAACCTTCCCAAGTACGACGGTCGGCAGGTCCTCGAACAGATCAAGAACGACCCCGAGCTGAGTCACATCCCGGTGGTCGTCCTCACCACGTCGGCGGCGGAGGAGGACATCCTGCGCAGCTACAAGCTGCACGCCAACGCCTACGTGACCAAGCCGGTGGACCTCGACCAGTTCATCCGGGCCATCCAGCAGATCGACGACTTCTTCGTCACCGTGGTGAAACTGCCGCGGTCCGTCTGATTCGAGCACCGCGACCGGGTGCGACCGGTCGGACCGGATCAACCGACATCGGAGAGAGAGAAAGATGGAGCACATGGACGCTCACACGTTCCCGGGTGGCGATGACGTGCGGTGCCGCGTCGAGACGCGTTCCGAGGGCGACGTCCGCATCGTCGTGATGGCGGGCGAGTTCGACATGGACAACGTGGACGAGCTGCGCGGCGCCCTGGACCCCGAGGCCGCCGGCGTCGCCCGGTACGTCCTGGACGTCGCGGGGGTCACCTTCGCGGACTCGACGACGCTGAGCGTCATGCTCCAGCCGGCCCTGGACCGCCCCGTGATCCTGGCCGGGGTGGTACCGCCCCGCCTGGGCCGGCTCCTCGACATCACGGGTGCCTCCCAGGTCTTCGCCGCGGCCCCCACGCTGGCCGAGGCCATGATCATGACCGTGCCGTCCCAGCGTCGTCGACCGTGATCCACGGGCCGGGGAGGGCACTGGTGTTTGCCGCCGCGATTGCCGGCGCGGCTACAGGGCAGTCGAGTAGCGTCCGCGTCTGACGTGACCGATGAGGAGGTGAACGTGCGATACGACGTGAACGGACCGGCGCAGCCCGTTCCGCACACCGCCATGGAGGCGCGGGACCGCGTGCGGTTCCTGCTGGGCTCCGCGGGACTCGTCGGTGTCGGCCCGGACGGGGACGACGTCCTGACCGACGCGCTCCTGGTGACGTCGGAACTGGCGACGAACGCCATCCGGCACGGTGGCGGGATCACCGGATTCAGCGCCTCGGTGTCGGAGAACGGTCTGCGCCTGAGCATCAGCGACCCCAGCGGTGACCGTCCCGTCACCCTGCCCCGCCAGGCCGGCACGTTCCTCGCCGGCGGCTTCGGCTGGCCCCTGATCCAGCGCCTCTCGCACAGTGTGACCGTCACCCTGCTGCCGGCGGGCGGCAAGCGCATCACGGTGCTCGTACCGCTGGCCGCGCACCCCGTGGCGACCGACCGGACCGGGAACCTCGACCCCCGCCTGGACCTGGACCCCAGGCTCGACGTGGACCCGGGCCCCAGCCGCGACCGCGACCGTGTGTCGCGCGGGAGTGACGCCGCGTCCTGATCGGTCGCCGGGCGGTCCCGAACGTTCACGACCGGTCTCAGGCGGGCGTGTGTTCAGACTCAGGCAGGCGTGTCCATCCGCATGCTGAGATGCGACGCCGCGGGGCGGGATTCTCGTGGCAGACTCCCCGCCATGCCGCACCAGCTGATTATTGGCGCCGGCGTGCGGGCCCCGGACTGACCGAGCGATTCGCCCTCGGTCCCACCGCCCGCACGCAGACCTCTCGCATCCGCGAGGGGTCTTTTTGTTTTCCGCCCCGCCCGCCGACCCGCCCGCCCGCCGCCCCGCCTGCCGACCCGCCCTCCGACCTCGACCGCCGACCTCGACCAGGCCCCGACCGCCGCTCGTGGCCGGTGCGCGCCCGAGTCGCCCTCGGCCCGTTCCGCCTCCCAGGACAGGAGCCCGCCCCATGACCGTCAGCGACACCCTCCCCGCCCTCGACATCGCCGCACGCCGGTCCGCTTCCCGCGCCGTGCCGCCCGCCCCGCAGGACGCGGAGGAGGACTCGTACGCGCTGACCGTCACGCTCCGGGACGGCGGGCACGCCCTCTCCCGCATCGTGACCGTGCTGAACAGCCTGTGTGTCACCGAGCTGACCTTCCGGGCGTCCGACGAGGCTCCCGCGCGCTGCGAGATCGTCGTTCCGGCCGCGGACGCCCCCCGCGCCCGGGCCAGACTGTTGCGTTGCGTCCACGTACTGGACGTCACGGCCCGGCGCGTGCGGCGCCGAGGGCCGTGGAGCGACCGGGACCACGCCGAAGACCTGCCCGGACGTCCTGGGTAGGGTGACGCGACAGCACATCGCGAACAGCATCAAGGAGCAGACGTGAGCGAGCCGGCGTCCATCGCCCTGCAGCAGGAGATCGCCCGGGACCTGCAGGTCGCCGAGACATTCGATGCCGAGCGGGAGATCGAGCGTCGGGTCGCCTTCCTCGCCGAGCGGCTGACCTCCACCGGTCTGCGTTCCCTCGTGCTCGGCATCAGCGGCGGCGTGGACTCGACCACCGCCGGCCGGCTGTGCCAGCTCGCCGTGGAGCGGGCCCGGGCGGCCGGACACGAGGCGCGGTTCCACGCCATGCGGCTGCCCTACGGGGTGCAGGCCGACGAGCACGACGCCCGGCTCGCGCTCTCCTTCATCCAGGCCGACCACATACTGACCGTGGACATCAAGCCCGCGAGCGACGCGGCCCTGGAGGCCTCGCTGGCCGCCGGCGTGGACTTCCGCGACGCCCGTCACCAGGACTTCGTGCACGGCAACATCAAGGCTCGGCAGCGCATGATCGCCCAGTACACGGTGGCCGGGGCGCACGACGGTCTGGTCGTCGGCACCGACCACGCCGCGGAGGCCGTGTCGGGGTTCTTCACCAAGTTCGGTGACGGCGCCGCGGACCTGGTGCCGCTGACGGGGCTGACCAAGCGCCGGGTGCGCGCCGTCGCGGACGCGCTGGGCGCGCCCGCCGAGCTGGTGTGGAAGACCCCGACGGCCGACCTGGAGACCCTCGACCCGGGCAAGGCCGACGAGGACGCCCTCGGTGTCACCTACGACGACATCGACGACTTCCTGGAGGGCAAGCCGGTGGACGAGCCGACCTTCGCCACCATCGTCGGGCGCTACCGACTGACCGACCACAAGCGCCAACTGCCCGTGGCCCCCTGATTCTCCGGCCCCGGGCGACGGGTCGGTGAAAGCGGTGGGCGTGGCCGCCCGGCTCGGGGCCGGGGACCACCCCGGGGCCGGGGGCCGTCGTCGAGGCCGGGGGGCCGTCGTCGGGGGGCGGTCGTCGCGGGTCGCGGTCAGGGCTCGTCGTCGGGGGCTCGTCGTCGGGGCCGGTGGGAGGCCCCGGCGGTGCCGGACCGGGCGCGGGGCGGGTACGGCGCCGGAAGGGCCCGTCGGGGCCGGCGGCTTCGGGTTCATCCGGCCGGCGGAACAGCGGATGCCGTCCGCCGCCCGCCGGGGCAGGCTGTGCGCAAGGACCCCATCACCGCACAGACGAGGACCGCGCCATGTCCCACAGTCGGCGTATCGGCGTCATCACCGGGGCCGCAGCACTGTTGCTGACCGCCACCGCCTGCTCGGGCCTGGGCCGGAGCACCGTCGGCATGCTCTCTTTCCGCGGCCACGAGTCGCCGGTCGTGTTGAGCTACTCGAACACCCCGGTCAAGGGCTGCCACAAGATCGCCATCCCCAGGGGCGCCACCCACGTCGAGAACAACACCCTCGTCGACATCGTCCTGTACCGGACGCCCAACTGCGAGAAGACCGATCGGGCCGACGGGATCTACGTGGCGACCACCCTGTCGAACGTGACGGCTCCCCACACCCTCCCCTGGCGCAGTTTCAGCGTCATCCACTGACCCGAACGGCCTGACCGCCCCACCCGGCCCGCCCGCGCACCTTCGCGCCGGCGGGCCGGGGCCGTGGTGGGGTGGGCCGTGGTGGGGTGGGCCGTTCCCTCGCGGGGCCCGGGTCACGGGCGCGGGGCCGGGGTCACGGGCACCCCGTCAGCTCGCGGGCGTCCATCGGCATCCGCCACCTGCGCCGCCGGCGTACGGACTCCAGGTCGGCCCGGAGCGGGCCGGGCGGCACCACCAGGACCGGGCAGGACGCGTGTGCCAGGCAGTACCGGGCCACCGAGGGCCGCAGTGCGCGGAGCACCGGAGCCCGGCTGCCGGTACCGACGACGAGCAGGTCCCCCGGATCCGCCACCGCGTCCACCAGTGCGGCGCCGGGCGTTCCGCGCGCGGCCAGTCCGGCCAGGGTGACCCCCGGCGGGCGCGCCCCGAACGCGCGGTCGAGGGTCTCCCGCAGACGCTCGACCGCAGCGGACCGGCAGCCGTCGAGCACCGACGGACCCCCGGAGCAGCGCGCGGCCGGCCCGCCGCCGGGCGGTTGCCAGGCCAGTACGACCCACAGCTCCGCATCCCGTACCCGGGCCTCCGTCGCCGCCCGGTGCAGCGCGGTCATGCTCCCGAGGGATCCGCTGGTCCCCACCACGACGCGTCCTCGCACAGTCCCGCCCTTTCACGTGGTCCGACGCGCTCCATGGAACGGCCACGACGGGGCGCCCGGCGGGCTCCCTGACGGTTTCCGAACGCGGGACCCGGACTTCTTGACGCGCCCCTCGCACCGGGACCGCCGCCGATCGCGGGCCACGCCCGCCCGATCACTCACCTCACGCGGCCGATGTGGGGCGACTGCGGGGCCGCCGCGGAGCGAACGCGGGACCGACGCGGGACCGACGCGGAGCGAACACGGCCGGGTCGCCGGGGCCGGCGGCCCGCGATTCGGGCGCCGATGCCCGGCCGGCGTCGCGACCCGTACTCCACATGTGCGCCCGAGACCCGACACCCCGCCACCCGAGCCGCCGCGCGACAGGTGGCGGGCGGCCGCTCAGAGACCGAACTGTGCCCGGCGCCCCTCGGGAACGAGGTCCGTGTACTCGGGGTGCTTGCCGATCCACCCCCGGATGAAGGGGCAGTACGGCAGGACGTCCAGCTTGCGGGCCCGGACGTCGTCGAGGGCGCCGCGGGCGAGCAGGCCGCCCAGGCCCTGACCGGCGAAGCGGGGCTCCGTCTCGGTGTGGATGAAGGCGATCTCGCCCTCCGAGAGGAAGTACTCGGCGAAGCCGGCCGTCTCGGTCCCGTCGGCTCCGGCGAGGATCTCGTACCGGGACTTCTCGGGGCGGTCCACCACTCGTGGTTCCATGCTGCTTCGTCCTGCGCGGTGATCATGCGGCTGTCCCGTCAGATGATCCACTGTCCGCGCATCCGGCCGACGCCCGCCCACGTCGTACCGACGCCACTGCCGGTGCTCCGGTCGCGGGGATCGTGATCAGGCGTCGTGAGAGTCTGCTCCTCATGATCGCCAAGCTGCAGTGTGTGGTGTTGGACTGTGCCGATGTCGTCGAGTTGTCCCGGTTCTACCAGTCGCTCCTCGGCGGCGTGGTGAACCAGCCGGATCCGCGGTGGTCGACCGACGAGGGCTGGGCCACGCTCCATGCCGACGGTGGGTTCGTGCTCGCCTTCCAACGGGTGGAGGACCATCAGCCGCCCCGGTGGCCGGACCCTGCCCGCCCTCAGCAGTTCCACCTCGACCTGGGGGTCACGAACCTGGACCAGGCCCAGCGGGAGGTGCTCGATCGGGGCGCCGCGCTGCTGGACGAGGGAGACGGGAGACGGAGTTGGCGCGTCTTCGCCGATCCGGCGGGACACCCGTTCTGTCTCGTCCGGGACTGACGGGACCCGCCGGGCACGCCGTTGACATCGGGGAGGCCCGGGGCGCGGACCTCGGCCTTCCGCGGGAGGCGGACGGGAGGACCTACACCGGGGCCGGAAGGGTCAGTTCGAAGCGGCAGCCGCCGGGCACGTTGTGGACGTCGGCCTGTCCCGCGTGGGCCTCGACGATGCCCCGGACGATCGCGAGGCCCAGCCCCGCCCCCGACGGAGGGGTGCGGGCCGGGGCGCCGCGCCACCCGGTGTCGAAGACGCGCGGGAGGTCCTCCTCCGGGATGCCACCACAGGCGTCGGTGACCGATACCACCACCGCGCCGGCGCGGCGTTCGGCGGCAATCGCGACCGTGCCGTCGGCCGGGGTGTGCCGGATGGCGTTCACCAGCAGGTTGGACAGCACCCGGGTCATCTCCTTGCCGTCGACCTCCACCGGCAGCGGGGCCACGTCCTCGCCGGCCAGGTGAACTCCGTGCCGGCGGGCGAGGGCGTCGGCGCCCGCCAGCGCGTCGCCCACCAGGTCGTAGACGGACAGTCGGGTGGGGCTGAGGCTGAGGGCGCCCGCGTGGATGCGGGACAGCTCGAACAGGTCCGTGACCATCGAGTTGAGGCGTTCCACCTCGGCGCGCATCTGCCGGTGGTAGCGGGACGGATCGGCCACGAGGCCGTCCTCCAGTGCCTCCGACATCGCGCGCAGGCCGGCGAGGGGGGTGCGCAGGTCGTGCGAGATCCAGGCCACGAGTTCGCGCCGTGAGGTCTCCAGGGCGCGTTCCCGTTCGCGGGAGGCGGCGAGGCGCGCACCGGTCCGGTCCAGTTCCCGGCTCAGTGCGGTGAGTTCGGCGGGGGCGGGCACGGTGGGGGCCGTGAAGGTGCCCACCTCTCCGAACTCGCCGGCCGCGCGCACGAGTTCCCGACAGCGCAGCACCACCTGACGGCCCAGCAGCAGGGCGGTGACGAGGGACACGGCGGCGGCCATCGCGACGACGGTGGTCACCACGGCCAGGTCGTGGGAGGACAGGAACATCGCCCACGCCACCGTGAGCGTGCCGGCGAGCATCGCCGAGACCGCGACGGCCGCCACGACCGCGAGGGAGACGGCGATGCTGCGCCGGCGCAGTATCCGCAGGGCCACCGCTCCGAGGAGTCCGGCGGCGCCCGCGCCGAGGAGCGCGTACAGGGCGATGAGCAGCAGGTCACGCATGGCCGTCCTCCGTCCGGACACCCACGGCACCCGACACACCCGAGGCGCCCGAGGCACCCGCCGCACCCGCCGCGTCCCGGGCGGTGTCCGGGCCCGTTTCGAAGCGGTATCCGGCGCCCCACACGGTCTTGATCAGTGTCGGATTCGCCGGGTCGTCCTCGATCTTGCCGCGCAGTCGGCGGACGTGGACGGTGACCGTGGACAGGTCGCCGAAGTCCCATCCCCAGACCTCGCGCATCAGCCGCTCCCGGTCGCAGACCTGCCCCTGGTGTCCGAGGAAGTAGGCGAGCAGGTCGAACTCCCTGAGGGTGAGGCCCAGTTCGGCGCCGTTCTTGGTGACTCGGCGGGCGGCCGGATCCATGGCGATACCGGCCGCGGCGAGCACGGGTCCGGTGTTCGGGGCGGTGGTCGAGGCCGCCCTGCGCAGGACCGACCGTACGCGCAGGACGAGCTCGCGCGGGCTGAAGGGCTTCGTGACGTAGTCGTCGGCGCCGACCTCCAGGCCCAGGATCCGGTCGTCCTCGTCTCCGCGCGCGGTGAGCATGACCACCGGGACGGGCGGGGTCCCGTCCCGGTGGGCGCGCAGTCGACGGCAGACCTCGAGTCCGTCCATGCCGGGGAGCATCAGGTCGAGGACGACCAGGTCGGGTCGGTGCTCCTGAGCGGCGCGCAGCGCGGCCGGGCCGTCGGCTGCCCGCTCGACGCGGTATCCGGCCCGTTCCAGGTAGCCGGCCACCACCTCCGAGACGGTCGGGTCGTCGTCCACGACCAGGACGAGGCCGGGGGTCTCGGCGGGCGCGGGTTCCCGCTCGGTGTGCGGGCCCGTGTCCGGATGCCGCTCGATGCTCGATGCCATGCCTCAAGGGTGACACCGCGGGCCGCGGCCGGGGTCCTCGGAGGTCCGTACGCGGCACGGCGTCCGCGTTTCGTAAGGTCTTGAATCGCCTTTCCGGGCTGTCCGGTTCCTACGGTGTGGAGGGTGACTGAATCTGCCTGTGCACCGCCCCGCGCGGACCTCGTACTGCCGTGTCTCGACGAGGCGGAGGCCCTGCCCTGGGTGCTGGCCCGTGTGCCCGCCGGCTGGCGGGCCATCGTCGTCGACAACGGTTCCACCGACGGCTCCCCCGACATCGCCCGCGCCCTCGGCGCCACGGTCGTCCACGAGCCCCGACGCGGGTTCGGGGCCGCCTGCCACGCCGGACTGTTGGCCGCGCGTGCCGACCTGGTCTGCTTCTGCGACTGCGACGGCTCCCTCGATCCCGGGCTGCTCGCCCCCATGGCGGCCCGGATCGTCGCCGGCGAGACGGACCTGCTGCTCGGCCGGCGCCGACCGAGCGGCCGCGGTGCGTGGCCGGTCCACGCCAGGGCCGGCAATCTCGCGCTGGCCCGGATGCTGCGCCGCCGCACCGGCCTGCGGCTGCACGACCTGGGGCCGATGCGGGTCGCGCGCCGCGAGGCCCTGCTCGATCTGGCCCTGACCGACCGCCGCAGCGGGTACCCGCTCCAGATGGTCGTACGGGCCGCCGACGCGGGGTGGCGGGTGAGCGAGACGGACGTCCCCTACCTGCCCCGCTCGGGGAAGTCCAAGGTCACCGGGACCTGGCGGGGCACCTGGCAGGCCGTGCGCGACATGCGGCGGGTCCTGGGCGAGGCCCCCGGCGCCCGCTGCGCACCGGGTGAGGGGGTCGTCGCGTGAGTACTCTCCTCGTCATCGCCAAAGCGCCCGTCGCCGGGCGGGTGAAGACCCGTCTGACCTCGCGCTTCACCCCCGATCAGGCCGCCGAGTTGGCATGCGCCGCGCTCCGCGACACCCTGGCCGCCGTCCTCGCCACCCCGGCCCGACGGCGGATCCTGGTCCTGGACGGGGAGGCCGGCCCCTGGCTGCCGGACGGCATCGATGTCCGGCCGCAGTGCGCGGGGACCCTCGACGTCCGCCTCGCCGCGGCTTTCGACCTGGCGGGCGGACCGGCCCTGCTCATCGGGATGGACACCCCTCAGGTCACCCCGGAGCTGCTCCGGCAGGGCCTCGATTTCACGGACACGGACGCCTGGTTCGGGCCGGCGGACGACGGTGGTTTCTGGGCCCTGGGGCTCGCGGATCCGGACCCGGACCTGTTGTGCGGCGTCCCGATGTCCGTACCGGACACCGGCGCGGTGCAGCGGCGGCGGCTGATCGCCGCGGGACTGACCGTGCGGGACCTGCCCGAGTTGTGTGACGTGGACACCCCGCAGGACGCGGCGCGCGTGGCGGCAGCCGCGCCGACCACCCGGTTCGCGGCCCTGCACGCCGGCCTGTGCGCGGTGACGCGATGACCGTTCGTCTCCTGGAACCCGCCCGCACCTGGCAGGCCGACCCGTACGCCGAGGCGCTGCGCGCCGGCCAGGGTCCCCTGTTCCTGCGGCGCGGTGACGGTTGGCTGCTGCCCCTCGACGTCGAACGCTGGTGCGCGGAACCGGACATCGCCGACGACAGCGTCCTGGACCGCTGCCGGGGCCCCGTCCTCGACGTGGGCTGCGGGCCGGGCCGGCTGGTCGCCGCCCTCGCCCGCAGGGGTCACACGGCGCTCGGCGTGGACGTCACGCCGGCCGCCGTGGAGCGCACCGTGCGGGCGGGCGGCAGCGCCCTGTGCCGGTCGGTGTTCGACCCGCTGCCACGCGAGGGTCGCTGGGGGGCGGTGCTGCTCATCGACGGCAACATCGGGATCGGCGGCGACCCCTCGGCCCTGTTGCGTCGCGCGGCCGAACTCACGGCTCCCGACGGGGCCCTGTTCGTCGAGGTGGTCGGCGCCGACGTGGACGAACGCGTCGAGGTCCACGTCGACGACGGACACGGCGGGCGGGGGGCGCCCTTCCGGTGGGCCAGGCTCGGTACCCGCGCCCTGTGCGCGGCGGCGGAGGGTGCGGGCTGGAGCCCGGCGGGCACCTGGCAGTCGGCGGGCCGGCACTTCGTGCACCTGGGCCGCTGACCGCACCCACCGGACAGCCGCCCTCCGGCCGGAACGTTCTTGCGGCCGGAGGGCGGCTTCGGTGCGTTCAGTGCCGGCGGGCCGTCCGGCGCAGGGCGGCGCGCGTGCCCGTGTACAGGAGGGTGAGCACGGTGATCGCCGCCATGGTCAGCAGCCAGTTGCGCAGGTAGTCCAGTGGCAGGACGGTCGCGTTGGCGACGGCCCCGGGGCGCAGCAGCGGGGGCAGGGCGATGGCGGTGAGGGAACCCGCGACGATCAGGGCGGCGCGCGGGACGCCCCGCAGGCGGAGTCCGACCGCCGCGGTCAGGGCGGCGACCGCCATCACGAGCGGGGCGAGGAACCCGTCGTGCACCACGACGGCGCCCGCGAGCCACAGGGCGATCCGCCAGGGTTCGGGTTGCCGGACCAGGAGCAGCCCGCCCCAGGCCGTCAACGCGAGTCCGAGGGCTCCCAGCACGTATCGGGACCTCATCACACGACCTCCAGTCGGCCGACCCATTTGGTCTGCAGGACGCCCGGCCGGTTGGGGGCGATGATCCGGGCGGGGTAGCCGTGGTCCAGGGAGAGCACCTCGCCGCCCAGTCGCAGGGCGAGCAAGGTGAGGGGGTCCTGCGCGTACAGGCGTCCCATGTCCATGACCCGGTAGGCGCCGGCCGCCTCCAGCGACACCACCCGGGCGCGCGAGCCGGGGCCGCCTCCCGCCCGTTCCAGCAGGTCGCGGACGCGTACCCCGGTCCAGCGGGCCGACTTGCTCCATCCCTCGACGCACGCGATGGGCAGCGTCACCTCGTGCTGCGGCAGGGCGTTGAGTTCCTCCAGGGTCAGGGTGAACGGGCGGGGTCCGTGGACGGTCAGGTGCCAGTCGACGAGCGAGGCCTCGGTGACGCGCGCGGCGGCGGCCGTACGGTTCACCGGCAGTCCCTGGACTCCGTACGCGGGGCTGTGCGGGGCGAACAGCGCCAGGCGGCCGAGCCCGGTCACCGACTGCCCGGCGGTGGTCACCGTGACCGCTCCCACCGCGGCGGCCACCCCGACCAGCAGTTGGCGCCGGTTCGGTCCGTCGGCCTCGGGCAGGGACAGGGTGCCGGGGGAATCGAGGGTGAAGTGGTCCCGGATCCGCGGCCATTGCACCGCGATGTGCAGCAGCAGGGCGCCCATGACGACCCAGGCGACGGCGTAGTGGACGGGCACGAAGTTGAACGGCCACGGGTACCACTGGAACGTGTTCAACAGGCCGGTGAAGAGCTGGAACAGGGCGGCCGCGACCAGTACCGCCACCGACAGGCGCTCCAGCGCGTGCGACACGGACCGCACCGGCGGCCACGCGAACAGGCGCGGGTACACCGCCCACAGTTTCGCGAGCAGCAGCGGGATCGCGGCGATGCCCGAGACCACGTGCAGGCCCTGGGTCAGCCGATAGCCCCAGTACGGGCGGCTCGGCAGATGGTCCGCGAGCCACCCCGGCGGATGTTGGAGGAAGTGGCTCAGCACACCGGTCGCGAAGCAGACGAGGAAGGTCAGGGCCAGCCAGCGGCCGATCGCGGTCGCGGTGCGGGCGTCGTGGAGCCGCGCCTTGAAGGTGATCGGCGGGCCCGGGGGCAGAGTGAAACGCATGTCTCCATCACACCCCCGCGGCCATGGGCGCGAGCGGCTTGAACACCTTACGAAACGCGGACGTCAGGGGCGTCGGGGCCCGTCGGAGGGGCCCTTCCTGGAACGCTTGCGCCTTGTGAACCCGCGTACCGCCCTCGCCTCCGCCGCCCTCGCCGCCCTCGTGACGGCGCTCGTCCTCACCGTGCGGTACGACGGTGTCTTCACCGACCCCGTCGGCCTGTTCGCCCGGTACGCCGTCTGCTGGCTGTTGTTCGCGGCCGCCCTGGTGGCGCTGCGCCGGGTCCGGGCCGACCACGTGGTGCCGCTGGTCCTCGCCGGGGCGGTCGCCGTCACCGTGACCGGGCTGGTCGCGGCGCCCCGGACGAGTACCGACTCGTACCGTTACGCGTGGGACGGCCGCGTCCAGTCCGCCGGGATCCCGCCGTACGACCACGCGCCGCGGGATCCGGCGCTCGCGCGGCTGCGCGACCCGTGGCTCTTCCCCACGGGGGCCGCCTGCACCGGGCCGGACCTCGTCCCCCTCCCCCACGCGGGCGCCGCGCCCCACTGCACGCGCATCAACCGGCCGGGCGTCCACACCATCTACCCGCCCGTCGCCGAGGCGTACTTCCTGGCCGTCGACCGGTTGTCGCCACAGGGGGCCCGGCACAAGGCCTTCCAGGTCGGCGGCGCCCTGATCTCCCTCGGCGTGACCGGCGCGCTGCTCGCGATCCTGCGGCGCGGGGGCGGCGACCTCCGTCGGGCCGCGTACTGGGCCTGGTGTCCGGCCGTGGCCGTCGAGGCCGTGAACAACGCGCACGTCGACGTGCTGGGCACGCTCCTCGCGGTCGTCGGCCTCGGCCTCGTCGCCTCCCGGGCGGCGGGGCGGCGGGCCGGCGGCGGGGTGCTGCTGGGCGCCGCCGTCGCCACCAAGTTGCTGCCCGCGATCGTTCTGCCCGGCGCGCTGTCGGGCGTTCGCCGGATCCGGGACGCGGCCGTGGTGCTCCTGCCCGCAGCGGCCTTCACCGCCCTCTCCTACCTGCCGTACCTCCTCCTCTCGCACGGCTCCGTCCTCGGCTACCTCGGCGGCTACGTGCAGGAGGAGGGTTACGAGGACCCGGCGTCCGGGTCCCGGTACTCGCTGCTGCGGCTGGTACTGCCCGACGGCTGGGCGTTGCCCGTGCTGCTCGTGGCCGTGGCGGGTGTGTGCGTCCACGTGATGTGGCGCGGGGACCCTCGGCGGCCCTGGAGCGGGGCGCTGACGGTCGTCGGCTGGTCCTTCGCGCTCCTCACTCCCGGGTACTCCTGGTACGCCCTGCTGCTGATCGCCCTCGTGGCCCTGGACGGTCGCTGGGAATGGCTCGGCGTGGCGCTCGCGGGCGCCGCCGTCTACGTACTGGCCCCGGTCTTCGGCCACGCGGCGGCGCTGAGCAACGTCGCCTACGGCGCCGCGGTCGCCCTGGTCCTCGCCGTCACCCTGCTGCGGCGCCGTACTTCTGTCGCGGCGGGACAGGGTCTACCGTCACCTGTACGAGGAGGAGACGGTCGGCGCCGGCCGTGACGGAACCCCTGACCTCCATCGGCGCGTCCGATCCCCGGCCGGCCGGCGGGGCGGAACCGACTTCGGGAGCCTGAGTGGAGACAACCCTCGTGGTGGTCGCGATCGTGGTGGCCGCACTCGTCGTCAAGACCGCCGTCGCCGAGCTGAGGGAACCCGGCGCGGGCCGCGTCCAGTGGACCTTCCTCCGTGATGCCCGGGCCCTCGCGGCGGGGGTGTGCACCGCGGTCCTCCTCGGCCTCGTCGGCTGGATCCAGGCGGGTGGTGAGGGCGTCCTGTGGGCCGCCCTGGCCGGAGTGCTCGTCGCCTTCGCCGTCGGCCGGGGCCGCCGAACCTGAGTCCTGGGGCGCTGTCGCGGTCGGTGGACGATCCGGCGGCGAGGACCGCCCGCGCGGGAACCCCGTTCGGCCCGGAATTCCCGTTCTTCGAAGATCCTCGGTCCTCCGGAGAAGACCGCGCCGATCCCGCGACCGGAAAGCCGCCACATCGCGAGCGACAGAATCCGGAATAGTTGATTCCGGACCGAACTCGCGCCCGAACTCACACTCACCGGGTCGCGCGCTCCCCGCCCTTCAACGAGGTACGGCGAGGTCGATCGAATCGAGCCAATGGGCATCAAGAAGCCCCTTGTTGACGGTCGATCACCTGTTCACCCCCAGTGATACGATCATCGCACTTGCGGGCGGCAGATGGTCATAAAACGACATCTCCGAGCACGGCGAACCATCCGGGCAGAACCCCCGGCACGGGCGGTCCGCCGGTCCACCCGCATTTGACGGAATTCAGCAACTGGCCGTCAGTCGCCTGAAGAGAGTCTTATGACGTATTACATACAGACCCCAGTACTCTGGGCCCTTTTTGTCGCCGTCGTCGGCGCCATCGCCGGCGCCGGCGCCATCATTGTTCGCCAGCGCAGAGCGACCCGGGCCCTGAGACACGAGTTCGAAGAACTCACACACCATTACGCCGCACTGGAGCACAGTTTCTCCACATCCGTCGAGGCCGAGAAAGAACAGGCCCAGGACGCGACGAAATCCGTCCTCAAGTCCGCCATGCGGACACTCCAAGGTCTTGCCGCCGAGCAGCAATCGGTCATCTCCGGACTCCAGAGCAAGTACGGCGAGTCCGTCATTCTCCAGGACCTCCTGGAGATCGACCACACGAACTCGCAGTTCGGGCGGCGTGCGCAATCCATCGCCGTGCTCTGTGACGGCTGGCTGGGGCGCCGGCGCGACGTCGCCTCGGTCTATGACGTGGTCCGCAGCGCACAGGGACGCATCCGCCATTTCCGGCGGGTGGAGATCCTTTCGCAGGTCGACTTCGGCATCACCCACCGGGCCGTCGAACCCGTGGCACTGGCCCTCGCCGAGATGCTCGACAACGCCACCAGCTATTCCAGCCCGGACACCGTCGTCGAAATCAACATCCGCACCGTGCCCAAGGGCATTTGCATCGTCGTCGACGATGCCGGCGTCGGCATGAACGAGGAGGAGCGCGCCAGGGCAGTGAGACTCCTGACGACCGAGCGGGTCTCCGGCGTCTCGGGGCTCGGCAACCCTCCACAGTTCGGCTTCGCCGTGATCGGCGTGCTCTGCGAGCGATTCGGCTTCGAGGTGTCCGTGGACTCCAGCTCACCGTACGGCGGCGTCCGCGCCGTTCTCCTCCTGCCGCACGAACTGCTCACCGGCATGCCGGAGCGCAAGGCCCCGGCTCCGACCGGCGCCGCGTCGGCCGCACACCCCGGCGGCCCCGAGTACGCGGTGGCCACGTCCTCGACCGTCGACGGCCTGCCCAAGCGCAGCCGCAAGCGGCCGATGGCGATCGTGCCCGGCAACACCCAGGGCGCGGCGTCGGCGACCCGCTCCGACGCGGAAGCCGCGGCGA
Source organism: Streptomyces sp. NBC_00513 (assembly GCF_041431415.1). Lineage (GTDB taxonomy): Bacteria > Actinomycetota > Actinomycetes > Streptomycetales > Streptomycetaceae > Streptomyces. The sequence continues at coordinate 6,654,686 of NZ_CP107845.1, read as the reverse complement.
TCATGGGCGCGTTCCAGCGGGGCACGCTCCACGGACGGGCCACACCCTCGGGCTCGTCGTCGGGTCAGACGAGCAGCACACGTGATGCGAGCAGCGAAGGACATGAGGTCCCGTGAACAACGATCTGTCATGGATGCTGGACAGCGCCCTGGAGATACCCGGGGCGCTGCACGCGGTCCTGGTCTCCGCCGACGGCCTGCTGATGGCCCGGACGAAGGACTTCGACAAGGACAACGCGGACACGGTCGCCGCCGCGATGAGCGGTGTGCAGTCCCTCAGCCGCTCGCTCGGGTTCTTCGTCGACGGCGGCCACCTGCAGTGGCGTCAGACCCTGGTCGAGTTCGACGGCGGCTGGGTCTTCCTGATCTCCGCCGGGGAGGGCGCCTACCTCGGCGTCTCGGCCTCGCCGGACGTCGACATGCAGGACATCACCTTCCGGATGCAGCAGCTCGTCGGCCAGTTGGGCAAGGCCTTGACGACGCCGCCCCGCGAGAACCTCGGCGTCCACTCGTGAACGGCTTCGACGAACTGGAGCCGGAGGCCGCCGAATTAGTGCGTCCGTACGTCATCACCAAGGGACGCGGCCTGCCCGACGAGGAGCACCTGTCCCTCATCACCCTGGTCACCGCCGCGGGTGACCGGCAGCAGCGTCCGACCCAGCTGTCTCCCGAGGAGCAGGGCCTGTTGGACCTGTGTACGGCGGGCTACCTCTCGGTCGCCGAGATCGCGGGGCACACACGGCTGCCCATGGGTGTGGTGAAGATCGTCCTCGCCGCGCTCACCGAGGGCGGCTACCTGATCACCCGTCCTCCCGTGCAGCGGGCCACGCTCACGGACCGCCACATCCTCGAGGAGGTGCTGAATGGTCTACGCACCAAGTTTGGCTGAGCAGGCGTACGTCCGCGACGGAGCGACGCAGACGGCCGTGAAGATCCTCGTCGTCGGTCACTTCGCCGTGGGCAAGACCACCTTCATCGGCGCGATATCGGAGATCCCTCCGCTGTCCACCGAGGAGACGATGACCCGCGCCGGCGAGTCGTTCGACGACCTCAAGGGAGTGCGAACCAAGACCACCACCACGGTGGCCATGGACTTCGGCCGGCTGACGATCAGCGAACGCGTGGTGCTGTACCTGTTCGGGACCCCCGGTCAGCTGCGGTTCGTACAGATGTGGGAGGACATGGCACGTGGCGCGCTCGGCGCGCTGGTGCTGGTGGATCCCGAGAGACTGGCGGACTCCTTCGCCGTGATCGACCTGATCGAGCAGTACGGCCTCGACTACGCGATCGCCGTCAACCGCTTCGACGGAACGCCCGATCGCGCGGAACGGGCCCTGCGCGAGGCGCTGGACCTGCTCGACGACACCCCGGTCGTCACGTGCGACGCGCGCGACCCCAAGTCGTCGGCCGACGCATTGATCACACTCGTCCGCTATTTGCTGGACCGCGCTCGCTAGGAGCAGACATGGACGCTCAACACACCGCACCCGTTCCCCCGCCCGGGTGCCCCGCTCACCAGGTCGGCGGCCGGGTGCCGCTGCACGGACCGGGGTTCGCGGCCGATCCCCAGGCGTACTACACCTATCTGCGCCACTACGGGCCCACCGCTCCCGTGGAGCTCGCTCCCGGGGTGGAGGCCACCCTCGTCACCGACTACTCGACGGCCCTGCAACTGCTCCAGGACTCCGGTTCCTTCCGCAAGGACGCCCGCCGCTGGCGGGAGTTGAACGAGGGTCGGATCAGCCCGGACAACCCGGTCGCGGCCGTGCTCTCGTACCGCCCCAACTGCATGTTCAGCGACGGCGTCGAGCACCTGCGGCTGCGTCAGGCCATCACGGACAGCATGGGCCGCGTCGACTCGCGCAGGCTGGCGCGCAGCACGGAACAGGTGTCCAACTACCTTGTCTCGCAGTTCGGTTCACGTGGCTCGGCCGACCTGCTCGGCGATTACGCCAAGCAGCTGCCGCTGTTCGTGTTCAACGAACTCTTCGGCTGCCCCGCCGACATCGGCGACCGCGTGCTGTTCGGCATCACCGGCATGTTCGACGGCGTCAACGCGGAGCGGGCCGTCGAGGTGTTGTACGGGGCCGTCGGTGAACTGGTGGCGCTCAAGCGTGCCAAGCCTGGCGAGGACGTCACCTCGTGGCTGATGCAGCACGAGGCGAAGCTGACCGACGAGGAGATGGTCCATCAGCTCGCCCTGCTGTTGGTGGCGGGCAACGAACCGCTGCGGAACCTGATCGGCAACACCCTGCACCGGCTGCTCACCCACGACGCGTACGCCCACAAGGGCGGCCTGATCGACGAGGCCCTCGACGACACGTTGTGGGAGAACCCTCCCATGCAGAACCTCGCACCCCACTACCCGTCCTCCGACATGGAGTTCGCCGGGCAGAAGGTGCAGGCGGGCGATCTGATGCTGGTCAGTTTCGCGGCCGCCAACACCGGGCCGGCGCTGACGGCCGCACGTCAGGCCGGCAGCAACCGGGCCCACCTGGCCTGGAGCGCGGGCCCCCACGCCTGCCCGTCGAAGGAGCCCGCCCGGCAGATCACCGTCACCGCCATCGAGAACCTCCTCAACCGGCTCCCGGACGTCGAACTCTCCGTGCCGGAGGACAGCCTGGTGTGGCGCCCGGGTCCGTTCAACCGCGGCCTCGCCACGCTGCCCACCAGGTTCACGCCGTTCGAGACGGCCCGCGAGAGCGCGCCGCAGGCGCGCGCCGGGGCGTCAACGAGCCAGGACCCGGGCGTGGCGAGTCACCGACGTGAACACAGCGGCAAGTGGAGCCAGTTCCTCAACTGGCTCACCAGGTGATCAAGTCCACTTCCACCGGTCCTCCCGCCGCCGCATGAGCGTTCCTCCTCAAGGGTAGTGAGCATCGCGTTGTTCGATGTCACTTACGAGGCAAGGGAGGTGTCGTGGACCAGATATCCGACGACGCCGCGGTGCTGCAACACCTCACCGAACAGGGAACCCTCGATACCCGCCCCTCCAGGCGGGTATCTTCTTGGGCGCTCCCGTCGGTGGGGGGAGGGTCGGTGAGCGCCCCACGGACTGTTCCCCCGAGGGAGACCCTCGGGGGAACGCTCGGTACTCATGCGGCGAGACAGGCCCTGCGGCTCTGCGAGGCCGCGGGGTTGAACGGCGCCGACTCCGCGTCCTACGCGCGAACACTGCTCGCGGCGCTCGGCCCCGTCGCGGAACGGTCACTCGACCTGCCGCCTCCCGAGCACTCGTTCCTCTCCGACGACCACTCGCCGGTGGAGTTCTCGCTCTCCTTCGTGGCGCACGCCGAACCGACCCTGCGCGTGCTGCTGGAGCCCGGGTACGGCGCCGGCAGTCTGGCGGAGAACGGGCGGACCGGGTTGCGGGTGTTCCGCGAGATGGCGGGGCGGTGGGGATTCGACACGAAGCGGCTGGACGAACTGGAGGACCTGTTCTTCCCGCCGAATCCGCAGGGTCCGCTGGCGCTCTGGTGCGCGCTGGAACTCCTCCCCGGCGGAATCCCCAAGATCAAGGTGTATCTGAACCCGGCGGCATCCGGGCAGGAACGTTCCGCCGAGACGGTGCGCGAGGCCCTGCGTCGCCTCGGCCACCGGAAGGCGTTCACGGCGTTACCGCAGGGCGACCGTCACCTCTTCTTCGCCTTGGACCTGGGCTCCTGGGAGGAACCCCGGGTCAAGGTCTACCTCGCGCACCACGACCTGACGGCCGCGGAGGCGGCCGGCCTGTCGCGCGTGGACGGCGGCCCCGGCGAGACGGAGGTCACGACCTTCTTCCGCATGGCGGCCGGTCACGTCCCCGACCTCGACGACCTCGACGTCGAGGACGGGCGGATCGCGCGACCGCGGCGGCGGCCCGTCCAGTCCTGCCACGCCTTCACCGAGACGGCGACCGGACGGCCGAGCGGCTTCACGCTCTACGTCCCGATCCGCGACTACGCCCGACACGACGGCGAGGCCCTCGATCGGGCGCTGGCCGTGCTCGGCCGCCACGGCATGGACACCGCCCCGCTCGTCCGGTCGCTGTCCGCCGCCACCTCCCGGGATCTGCGCGACGGGGTGGGGCTCATCGCCTACGTGGGGCTCGCCCACCAGCTCGGTCGCCCGCCGCGGGTGACCGTCTACGTCTCCTCGGAGGCGTACGAGGTCAGGCCGCCGGTCGTCTCGCCACCCGTGGAGGCCGCGGTCGCTCGCTGAGCCCGCTCGGCGGCGAGCCGGCGAGCCTCCGGGCCTCCGGGCCGGCGGCGCTCCCCGTGGTCACCGACCGGATCCGCGGATCGGTGTCGTGCGACGCCCCGCGTGGGACGCCCCGCGTGGGAGGCCGTGCGTGGGAAGCCGTGTCGTGCGGATCGGCCCGGCCCGGTCCGGCCCGGTCAGGCGTCCTGCAACGCGTCCAGTTCCCGCAGGTAGGAGCCGACGTCCACCTGGATGGAGGCGCCCTCGGTCCGCCCGTAACGCGCCTCGATGGCCTTCAGGTACACGTCGATCTCCTCGCGCATGACATCCGTCGACGGCAGGGAGGCCTCGCCGTCGACGATCCGGGCCACCCAGCGCGCCTGGGCTTCCACGAGGCGCGTGATCGAGCCCACGGGGCGGATCAATCCGACGAAGTACAGGCCGGGGCGGTCGGGCGCGACGACCCGCTTGTACAGTTCGACGGCCTCCTGTCGGGGGCCCGCCGGACAGCCGGCGGGCAGGAAGGGGAAGGCCATGCGGAATCCCGTGCAGTAGACGATCGCGTCCGCCGCCACCTCGGTTCCGTCGGTGAAGGTCACCCTGTCGCCGTCCAGGGAGCCGATCGCGGGCCTGGGTATCACCCCGCCGTGCCGGATGCGGCTGAGTATCTCGTCCGAGATGGTCACGGCCGAGGAGAAGACCGGGTGGTCGGGTTCGGGCAGACCGTAGTCCGACAGCTTCCCCCGCGCCACGCGCAGCGCCTGCTCGACGAAGCGCCGCTGCTCGGGGAACGACATCTCGCTCCACCACGGAGCGTCGGCGATCAGGTCGACCGACATGCCGAAGAGTTGCTTGGGCACGACGTGCAGTCCCCGGCGGACGGACAGGTCGGTCCGCTCGGCATGCCGGGAGAGGTCCGCGGCGATGTCCACCCCGGATGCCCCCATCCCCACGACGACGACCCGCTGCCCGGCGAAGTCGCCGCCGTCGCGGTAGTCCATCGAGTGGAGGATCCGACCGGTGAAGGACTCGGAGCCCGGCGGCAGCGGGTCCGGCAACACCGCCTCCGTGTTGTGGCCCGAGCCGACGACCACGTGCGTGAAGCGCCGTCGTGTCCTCTCCCCGTCCGCGTCCCGACTGACGACCGTCCAGGCACCGTCGTCGTCCTGCCGTACGGAGACGACCTCGGTCCGCAGCTCGACACGGGGCAGCAGGCCGGCCCACTCGGCGAACGACCGCAGGTAGTGGGCGACATCGTGGTGTCCGGGGTAGAGCGGCAGTTCGGCCGGCATCGGGAAGTCGGAGTAACCGGTGAGCTGTTTGGCACTGTTCAGGTGCAGCGACATGTAGGCCGGTCCCCGCTCGCCGGCTCCCGGCTGCCGCCAGATCCCTCCGACGTCCGGCGCCTTCTCCAGACAGACGAAGTCCACTCCCCTGACCGAGAGAGCGTGTGCGGCCGCCAGCCCCGACAGTCCCGCACCGATGACGCACACCGTCGCGGCGGTGGGAACCTCACCGACACGCGCCCCGCCCCAGGAACTCTCCACAGAACACCATCCGTCCTTGTACCGGGCGTTGGGTTCCCCACCGCTGCGCGCCCCGCTCGGGCACGGGGGAACACGGCAGCTCACGGGGGCCCGGGGACCTCACCCTACCCAGCGGTCAAGGGAGTTGAGATTTCAAGATCGTCCCAATCCGGTCGCGGTCCGCGCACCGGTTCGCGCCGGCCCGGGCTCCTGCCCGGTGTACGGGCGTCCGCCGCGCCCCGTCGGCCGTCAGTGAGGTGTATGGAGTGGGCCGACTCCCGTCAAGGTGGCGTCAGGGGACCGGACGGACGCGGCGCGAGCGGGGATGGTTTCCATGACACGCCCCGAGCGGTCGCACCTCACGGCGAGGCACCCGGGGCGTCATCCATCGTTCGCGGTTCCCCAGGGAGAGCCCCATGTGTCTGTTCCGGTACGACGACGACCCCGAGCCCGAGGAACGGGTCCCGGCCGGGCTGCTGTACGTGCCCGTCCGGCCGGGAGGCGGGGCGGGGGTGGCCATCCGGCTGTTCCGCACTCCGCTGGGCACGCGAACCGCCGTCGGTTTCACCGCTGTGGAGCGGTTGGCCGCGACCCTCGGCGAGAACCAGGCGTACGTCCCGCTGTCGGAGTCCCTGCTGCGCGAGCTGTGCGCGCCGCTCGGAGCGCGACTGATCACCGTCGATCCGACGCTGTCGGCTCCCGCGGCCGTTCCGACGACCCACCGAGCGGACCGGCTCGCCGTCCGCGGCGCCTGAGGGGGACTCCATGACCATTGCCGCTCTGTCCGAGGTCGCCGCGGACGCGGACGACCTGTCCGTGTGGCCGGCCTCGGCCCACCGCCTCCCGCACGGTGGCCTCGCCGTCGGCGGGGTGTCGCTGGCCGAGGTGGCCGACCGTTTCGCCACGCCGGTGTACGTGCTGGACGAGGGCGAGGTACGGGCGCGCTGTCGTACGTACCGGGACGCGTTCCCCGACACCGATGTGCTGTACGCCGCCAAGGCGTTCCTGTCGCGGGCCGTCGTCCGCTGGGTCGACGAGGAGGGGCTCGGGCTGGACGTGTGCTCGGCGGGCGAACTCGAACTCGCCGTCACGGCGGGCTTCCCGGCGGACCGCGTCGTCCTGCACGGCAACGCGAAATCCCCGCACGACATCGAAGCGGCGCTACGGCTGGGCGTGGGCCGGATCGTCATCGACAGCCCGTCCGAGGTGGCGCGGTTGGCCGCCGCCGTGGGGACGGGGGGCTTCCAACGGGTGATGGTGCGGGTGGTGCCGGGCATCTCGGCCGGCGGCCACGAGAAGATCCGCACCGGCACGGAAGGCCAGAAGTTCGGCCTGTCCCCCGCCGACGGCTCGGCGCAACGTGTCGTCGCCCGAATCCTGGGCCAACCGCAGCTCGAACTGACCGGCCTGCACTGCCACATCGGCTCGCAGATCACCGAAGTCGGGCCGTACGCGACGGCCGTACGCCGCATGGTGGACCTGATGGCCGACATCCGCGACGCGCACGGCGTGGTGCTGCCCGAGTTGGACATGGGTGGGGGCCACGGCATCGCCTACCGTCCGGGTGAACCCGCGCTGGACCTCACCGCCCTGGCCCGGCGACTGCGCGGCGAGTTGGCGGCGGGTTGCGCGGCGGCGGGACTGACCGTCCCCCGGCTCGCCATCGAGCCGGGCCGGGCGGTGATCGGTCCGGCCGGTGTGGCGCTCTATCGGGTGCTCGCCGTCAAACACGCCGACGATCGGGTGTTCGTCGCCGTGGACGGTGGCATGAGCGACAACCCCAGGCCGGCCCTGTACGGGGTCCGGTACGCTCCCCGGCTCGTCGGCCGCCGCTCCACCGCACAGGGGCGAACGACCACCGTCGTGGGCCGGCACTGCGAGGCGGGCGACATCCTCGCGGCGGACGTGGAACTGCCCGGGGACGTCCACCCCGGCGACCTGCTGGCCGTCCCGGTCGCGGGCGCCTACCAACTGTCGATGGCCTCCGGCTACAACATGGTCGGCCGGCCGCCGGTCGTCGCGGTCGGCGACGGCACGGCCCGGCTGCTCGTGCGGCGCGAGACCCTGGCCGACTTCCGCCGCCGGGACATCGGCGGCTAGACCGTCCTGCCCCGTGCGGTCGGGCCCTGTGCGGTCGGGCGGTCATCGGTTCGTGCTCGCGGCGGTCCTGGTGGCCGGTGATGTCGTCGGGACCGCCGTCGGACCTCCACGTCGGCCGGCGTCGACCAGGAGGTTCGCGGCCACGAGCCCGCCGGGGCCCGCGTCGATCACCACGGCGTCAGGCACCGCGGGTCCTCGGCCGGTGCTGGTCCGCGACGGAGTCCTGCCCGGCGACGGGGTCCTGTTCCACGAGCCTGGCCAGGCGGGCCAGCATCCCTCGGTGGCGGAGCTGGATCAGGGCTTCGACGGCGGGGTTGTGCAGGGTGCCGCCCAGGCCGCGCAAGGGATGCTCGTCGCAGATGACCAGGGTTTCCTCGCCCCACGGCCTGAGTTGAAGGAAGATCCTCGCCGTGCCGAGGGGATCGAACGAGGCTTCCAGTTCCAGTTCCCTGCCGGGCTCGGCGTACCGGACCGTGGTGACCCCTTCGGTCGACCAGGGGCCGAGCCGCAGGGTGTAGCGCAGACGGGAGCCGACCTCGGGCCAGGTCCGGTCGAGGGGCGTGGACTGCGACGGGCCCACCACCCAGTCCTCGTAGCGGTTCGGGTCGGCGAGTACCGCCCACACCGCGTGCGGGGGGCGATGGACGAGTTGATTGCGGACGGCCATGGGTGAAGTCCCTCTGCCGGAACGGATGGTGCGTCTCCACACCGCGTGATGGCTGCTTCTTCCCGGCCCGGCCTGCTGCCTGTCTCGGGAGGGCGCTCGGGCGATGACACCCCCACGCGCGGTGCACTCGTGCCGGCGCCTCCGCTCACGCCATCGTCCCACCGTTCGTGCGAGCGGTCGCGTCGTCACCGGGCCGCCGGGCGCGGATGACCACCAGTTCCTCCCACTCCTCGGCTTCGGCCGCCAGGCCCCGCCGCTCCAGCCAGGAGCGTCGCGAGCGCAGGACGGGCCCCCACGGCACGGAGGCCCGGGCCGTGGCCTCGGCGGCCAGCCCCACGCCGGCCAGTCGGGAGATGGTTTCCTCGGCCCCGCACATCCCCGAGTGCACCATCAGCAGGACGCCGCCGGGACGCAGCAGGGCCGGGGCGCCCGCGCAGATCCGGTCGATGACGCGGCGCCCGTCGGGACCGGCGTCCCAAGCCCGCTCCGGGCCGCGCGAGGGGAGCCGGTCGCCCGGGGCCGGGACGTACGGCGGGTTCGTGACGACCAGGTCGAAGCGGCGCCCCGCCGTACGGGCCTGGAAGTCTCCGTGCAGGACGCGCAGCGGGAGCCGGTGGCGCCAGGCGTTCAGTCGTGCCGTGGTCACGGCGGCTCGGGAGACGTCGACCGCCGTGACCCGGGCTCCTCTGGACGCGGCGTGCAGCGCCAGCATCCCGGTGCCCGTGCCGATCTCCAGAACCTCCGTGCGGGGCCCGATGTCCTCGCGGGCGAGTGCGTCGCCGAGCAGCCCGGTGTCCGCCTGCGGTGGGTAGACACCGGGCAGGGCCATCAGCCCGGCGGGCAGCGAAACCAAGGACAGAGCGGTACTGGGCACCGCATACCTCCGGTTCGAACGCGGCCCGGGAATGGGCCGCTGGATTGCGCGACATGGTGCGGCTTCCCTGGTTGGAGCGCTTCACCCGAATCGCGTCGATCTTCGGAGGATCAGACGGACATTCGGCCGATCGGTCGTCCCGATCCCCATGTTTTCGGTGCATCGAGCACGTCGGGGCTCCCGGTGCACGAAAGCGCGGGAATCGTGCCGGTCACGATTCACGGGGCTTTGGCGCCCGGTTTGTCATTCGCGACCGGGCTCCTCGGGAGAGGACGTCCGCCGAGGCCTGCGCTGTGCGTGTTCGATCATCGTGGCGATGTCCAGGCGGTCGGGACCTGTGGCCTGCTGATCGGGGCGTTCCCGGGGTATGGGGGTGGGGGTGGACATGGTCGGGCGGACTGATCGGCCGCTGGTCACCGAATGCTCCTTTTCTCGAATTCGTCGAAGGAATCGAAAGAATCGGGCGCCGTCCCGCGGCGCCACGCGTTTGAACGACGTGAGGTCACACGAGCCGGTCGATCGGGCGCGGGCCCGTCCCGCCGCACGGGTCGACACCGCCGCGCTCAGCCCGGCCAGGTCCCCGTGAGGCGCCGGGCGGCCACGGCGCCCGAGCGGTCGACCGCGGCTTTGACCACGGCGAAGATGGCACCCTGGATGGCGGCGGCGATGAGGATCTGCCGCCAGGTCCGTTCCTCGTCCGTGGCGTTGGGGGCGTCCCCGTCACCTTCGACGAGCTTCCAGATCTGCCGGAACAGGGCGCCCGCGATCATGCCGCCGGCGGCGCCCAGAGCCAGCCCCACCGGCTTGTAGGCGAGGGTGGCCGCCTTCATCGCCGGTGCCCCCGGCCGCGGCACACCAGCAGGAGGGCCAACGGGGCCGCCCCGCCGACGGCGAGCAGTGGCGTCCGGCCGTCGGGCGCCGAGGGCGGGCGCTCGGCCGGGTCGCGCGGCTCCACCGGCGTGGGCGTGCCGACATCGTTTCGGCGGTTTTTCGTCATCGGTGGACCTTCTCCTCATTCTCGGCCGGATCGGCCTCGACGCTGTCGATGGCCCTGCTCGGGAAAGGAAGGTCGAATCGTGCGATCCGCCTCTTTCCCTGCACCGGCGGCGATCCTCCGGGAATGGACAGCCGACGCGAGAAAACGCAAGCGGTGGCTTTTCCTGTCGGAAGTCGTTTCTCGAAGGACGCGCACATCGTCGTTGTGACACGCCTACCCGACAAATGACCGGGCACCCGCCCGGGGCGGAGAATCCGGCAGGGGAATGGAATCGGCCCGGCAGCGAATGGGGCTCCATGCGGACACGTAAGGTGACGACGCCGGGGCCGTCAGGCGGTGCGGGCCTCCCGGATGGGGGCGCCCGCGTGGTGGAGGCTGGCCAGGGTCTGCCGGTAGGACTCGATCAGGCCGGTCTCCAGGTGGCTGACGCCGAGCTCCTGGCAGTGACCGCGCACGATGGCCTGGGCCCTGCGCAGGTGCGGGCTGGGCATGCTGGGGAAGAGGTGGTGCTCGATCTGGTAGTTCAGGCCGCCGAGAACGATGTCGGTGAACAGGCCGCCGCGCACGTCGCGCGAGGTCAGCACCTGGCGGCGCAGGAAGTCGGGGCGGTCCGTTCCCCGCAGGGTCGGCATGCCCTTGTGGTTCGGGGCGAAGATCGAACCGAGGTAGACGCCGAAGAGGCACTGGTGGACGAGCAGGAACACGATCGCCTTGCCGGGCGGAAGCACCAGGAACAGTGCTCCGAGATAGGCCGCGATGTGGCCGATGAGGAGGGCGCCCTCCCAGGCCCGGTTCCTGAGGGACTTGTCGGCGAGCGACCGGAGTCCGGACACGTGCAGGTTGAACCCTTCCAGCGTGAGCAGCGGGAAGAACAGGAGCGCCTGGGAGCGGCCCAGGAGCCGCGGCAGCCCCTTCGCGGCGCGCGCCTGGTCCTGTGTCCAGACGAGGATGTCGGGATCGAGGTCGGGATCGAGATCCTCGTGGTTCGGATTGGCGTGGTGTCGGGTGTGCTTGTCCTGCCACCAGCCGTACCCCATGCCGATGCCGAGGTTCCCGGCGAGGCGCCCGGACACTTCGCCGGCCTTGCGCAGGCGGAAGACCTGCCGATGTGCGACGTCGTGGGCCAGAAGTGCGACCTGACCGAACACGAAGGCGAGGAAGGCGGCGACGACGAGTGTCCACCAGCTGTCGCCGACCAACACGAACGCCACCCAGCCCAAGCCGTAGAGGCCTGTCACGGTGGCGATGCGGAGCGTGTAGTAGCCGGGGCGTCGGGCCATCAGTCCGGCTGCCTGGATCTTCCTGGAGAGCCGGGCGAAATCGCTCCCCGTCCCTCCCGGGGTGGGCGCCCCCGGCTCGGGCGGAGGACGCACCCTCTGCTGCGAATTCATGATCAGAAGTCACTTTCCGTTGTCCGTCGATGCCGAAACCGGCGCACCGGCGGCTCTGTCCACTGCGCCTACCCGCATTCGTGGAGTTGACGTGCGGTTTCCCGCGCGGAAGGCGACGCCCGGGATCCCGCGGCATTCCCCGGGTCTCGCGGGGCCTCGCGCGGGGGTCAGCGGCCCTCGAAGTCGAGGGCGTCGGCCAGCGCGGCTTCCCGTTCCGCCACGTCCCCCGCGCTTTCGGCGATCACCGCGTACCGCCAGGAGCGGCCGTCGGGCGGAGCGTCCGCGTAGAGGACGACGCCCTCGCCGCTCGCCGGGTCGAAGGCGAGGCGGTGTTCGCGCACCCGGTCGAGGGCCGCCTCGAAGCCGAAGGGGCGACGCGTCCGTCCCGTGGCCACCGACCAGGCCGGACGGGTGACGGGCGATGCCGCCGTCAGGCGGGTGACCATGGCGTGCGGGGTCGTGGTGGCGGTACGGCGGATGTTGCTCTCGCTCGCGTACGCCTCACCGTCCGCGTTCACCAGCGCGTCGACTCCGAACGGCCCGGCGTAGCCGTGGTCGGCCAGATGGCGGCCCAGGGCCGTCCCCCACTTCTCCAGTTCCTCGGCCGGATGTGCCGAGGACGGCGGCAGCGGGGAGAGGTATCCCGTGAAGGATCCGTCGGTGGTACGCATCGCGCCGCTGAACAGGGTGTGTGTCCCGGATGCGGTGGTCTCCAGTTGGATGCTCACCGACTCGACCACGTCGAGGCATTCCTCCACCACCCACGTGCCCTCGGGGCCGCCGACGGTGTCGAGTTCCAGGGCCGCCCCGCCCCGCAGGTCCTCGCGGGACACGAAGCGCAGACCATGCCCTCCCGCGGACCGGTCGGGCTTGACCACGACGCGTTCGTGGCTCTCCAGGAGCTCGCGGACGACGCCCTCCGTCTCGGGGCGCCGGCACACCCGTCCTGTCGGCAGCCGCATCCCCAGGTGGTCGGCCGCCTCGCGGAAGCCGGCCTTGGTGTTGAGGAGCATGGTCGTCTTCAGGGCGGCCGCCGCGGCGTCGACCGTCGGGTAGGGGTGCACCGTGAGGCCGAGGTCCCGGGCGAACGTGATCGCCGAAGCGTCGAGCGCCGTCGGCAACAGTGCCGCCCCGCGGTCGGCGGCGAGAGCCCGGACGTGTTCGGCGAGTCCGGCCTCGCGCACCGCCCGCGCCAGGGGGACGGCGCCGGACGGGGGTACCTCGACGACCGTGACCGTCTCCGGGGGCACCCCCGTGAGGTCGCCCACGTACCGCAGGAACTCCCCGCTCAGGGGCACCGGGGTGACGAGTACGTCCCCGGGCCGCAGCAACCACGCCTTCCGCGGCGCCTGCTGTGCCCACCGCGTCAGCACGTGCCCCTCGCCGAGATCGACCGCCAGGTCCGAGAGGAAGTTCGCGAAAACGACGAACGGACCCGCCTCACTCATCCGGACCCGCCTCATTCATCGCCGCTCCTCTTCCGTCGCCTGTTCCACTGCTACCCGCGCCGGCCGGTCCGAGACGCGTGGGCGCGTCCCCTCACCCTTGCGAGCCACGACCCGGCCCCGGCGGGACCTCGACCTCCCCGCACACCCATTCGACTCATCTCGTACGGAGGGATCCTCGTTCCGGCGCGGGGGGCTACCGGTGAGCGGGCACGTACCTGTAGCCCACGCGGCGCACCGTGGAGATGCGGCCCCGGTGGGCGGGGCCGAGCTTGCCGCGCAGTCGGGCGATGTGGACGTCGACGGTGCGGCCGTCGCCGATGCGCCCGTAGCCCCAGATGCCCGAGATGAGGGCGTCGCGGGTGTGCACCGTGTTCGGGTGGGTCACCAGGTGGGCCAGGAGGGCGAACTCCATGTACGTGAGTTCCAGTTCGCGCCCGTCGACCTCGACCAGCCGACGGGCCGGGTCGATCCGGATGGCACCGTCGGTGTGAACCCGTTCGTGGCGGGGCACCGGTTCCGACTCGGGAGCCGGAGGGCTCGCGGGTTCGAGGGGCCGGCCCTCAGGGCGGATGCCGTGCGATCTCATCAGCGCAGCCGGGTCGACGTCCGCCGGCAGGAACACGAGGTATCCGACGCGGCCGTCGACGGTCCCGTCGACAGGGGTGCCGGGCGGACGGCCGCCGACCAGTTGGAGGCGGGAGGTCGGGGAACGGTGGGCGGAGGGTGCGGGAGGCGCGGTGGTCACGATGAGCCCCTTCGGCTGCTCGGAGTGGGTTACGGATACCGGGAGTTCGGCCGCGTCAGGGGTACGTGCGCGGCTGCTTCGACCCGCGGGGACGGGGTCGCCGCAGGCCGGGCGACCACGGCGTCACGGCGAGCCGGAGTCGACTGCCGGATCGGGGAGGGAAGGCGTGCGCACAGCGGGAGAGCGGCAGCCGAGAGGTCGGCGCGCGTCACGTGAAGTGCCCTGACGGAAAGCCCTAGAAGGGTCGGCAGACCGCGCCGGCGACGAGACGGAAGTCAACGTGCCTGCGGCGTACGAGCAACGGCTGCGACGGGGGCATGGTCACATCGTGAGGTGCTCGACCGGCGTGCGTCAATACTTTCCTACTGATTGCATAGGAAATGAGGATCCCGGTCGGCGGGCCGGCGCGGACGCCGGGCCCGGGCCGCCCCGGACACCGGCGCGACCCACCCGCCACCGTCTTTCAATCCGAGACGACGCTGTCCATCATTCGGTCAAGCCTTGCCTGGAAGGCCACTTCGGGCGAGTATCCCTAGCAATCCGATGGGAAAGGTGGGAATTTCGGTGACGTGCCGCCCCTCCACACGTCGGTGCCGCAGGCGCTCACCGGGCCCGGCACCCCGCATCTGACAGCCGCCGCGGGTGACCCCCGCCAGGCCGGAGCGCGACTGGACCACCAGCCGCCCCGTCGCGACCGACTCCCGCCCGCGCCCCACCCCTCGCGCCGCTCCCCCACCTTCCCCGCCCCACCGGCCGACGCCACCCGACAACGCTCCGGAGTAGCCGACATGACCACTGCCGTCCCCCATGGCACCGCCGTCCGCCCAGCGCCACGCGGCGGCGCCCGGGCCTGTCGGTGACGCCCGTGCCGACGACACCGAGCACCCTCGACCGCACAACCGCCGCCGAGCGGCGCCGGGCACTTGTACGCACCACCCGCGATGTGGCGGACGACCTCGCGGCGGACGCCCTCGCCCGCGACCAGGCGGGCAGGCCGCCGACCGACGAGGTGGCCCGACTGCGCGAGGCCGGCCTGCTCGCGGCCCTCACGCCGCCGACGCCGGAGCGCGGGACGGACTGGCGCACGGGATGCGCCGTCATTCGGAGGGTCGCCTCGGCGGACAGCTCCGTCGGCGAGGTGCTCGCCCGCCACTACGTCCACTCCTGGAGCGGCCGCTTCCACGCGAGTCGGCCCCACGCGGACGCGCTCGAAGAGGAGTCGGCGCGGGCGCAGTGGCTGTGGACGGGTGCGTTCCGCGGCATCGCGCCCGACGACGACACCGACGGACAGGACCTCACGCTGAGGCCGCGCGACAACGGCCACGTCCTGAACGGGTGTCGGTTCGTGGACACGGCGGTCGCCGTCGCCGACCAGATCGTGGTCGACGCCCGCTGCGCCGCGACCGGTGACGTCCTGACCGTACTGATCCCGCCCGGCGCGCGGGGCGTGACCGTCGAACCCGCCCACGACCGCCTCGGGCAGCGCGTCGGCGGCGCGGGCGAGGTGATCCTCGACCGGGTCACCATCCCGCCCGGCCAGGTACTCGGCCGCCGGCCGGACGACGAGGAGTCGACCGCGCCCTTCACCTCGCTGGCCGAGCCGGCGCTCCGGCTCGCCCTGTGCCACGTCGGCCTGGGCATCGTCGAGGGCGCGCTCAGCGAGGCACGCGACCTCAGCAGGGGCGGCCGTGCGTACCGGCTGCCCGGTACGGACCCGGACCTCTTCCTGACGTACGGGGAACTCGCCACCGCCGCCCAGACCGCCACCGCCGTGGTCGACCGGGCGACGGAGATGACGGCGCAGGCCCTCGACACGGGCGGCCGGCTCGACGACGAGGAAGCCGCGGGCGTCTCGGCCCTGGTCGCCACGGCCGAGACGGTGACGTCGAAGGCCGCCCTGCACATCACCGCGCGGGTGCTGGAACTCGCGGACGCCCCCGGCCTGGACCGCTTCTGGCGCAACGCGCGGGTCCTGACCGCCCACCACCCCGCCGCGCACCGCCTGCGCTCGATCGGGGAGCACTACCTCAACGGCTCCCACCGCGCGGTGGCGGCGACCTTCCACTGACCGCCGGCCCCGTGCGGGACCCGTGTCCACCACCACCCGACGTGGACACGCGTCCCGGCCGGCGGCCCGCGGCGCCGGACATCGCCCCGGGACATCGGCCGGGGACGCCGACCGGCGCTGTACGGGATAATGCCGGTATGCGGATCTCAGCCAGGGCGGACTACGCGGTACGTGCCGCACTACAGCTCGCCGGGTCACAGGATGACGGGCCACTGAAAGCGGAGGCCATCGCCGAAGCCCAGGACATCCCGCACAAATTCCTCGAAGGCATCCTGAACGACATGCGCCGGGGCGGCCTCGTGCTCAGCCGGCGCGGCGGCAACGGCGGATACCGCCTGGCCAAGCCCGCCGAGTCCATCAGCATCGCCGATGTCATCCGCGTCGTGGACGGACCACTCGTCTCGGTGCGCGGGGTCCGCCCGCCGGACCTGTCCTACACCGGCCCGGCCGAGGCACTCCTGCCCCTGTGGATCGCGTTGCGGGCCAACGTGCGCGAGATCCTCGACGGCGTGTCGCTCGCCGACGTCGCGTCGTCCCAACTGCCCGCCGACGTCTCCGCGCTGGCCCGCACCCCCGAGGCCTGGACCAATCCCTGACCCTCGACCCACCTGCGCTTTCTCGCATCGCGAGATTGCGGCGTCCAGTATGTGGTCAACCTCTTGGGGCGGGTGGTGCCGTCTGCCAATATGCCTACCAACCCGGTGGGAAAACCAGGAAATCAGGGAGGTGGCCGTGCGAACACCGCATCACGCACGCCGTGGGTCGCCCCTGACCTCCCGTCGACACATCGACCTGGTCCGTACCTCCAGCGCCATCTGTCAGCCTGCCTGACACCTTCCACAGGCCCGATCCGCAGGGCCGGTCCACTGGGCCGGTCCACTGGCCCGCCCCCACGTGCGGATCGGCTCGCCGCCGGCCGGGCGGTCCCGCCCGGTCGGTCTCAGCGCTCGGGCGCCTTCGCCCTCACGTGTGCGACGCGTGGGCCGCACTTCCGCTCCCGGGGCATCCCGCACCCGCCCGCTGCCCGTCCCCCGACCGCGACCCGCCTCCGAGGCCGGGAGCGGTGCGATGCCGTGCGTGCCCACGGCTCGCGTCGCCCGTCTCCGCCCCCGCACTTCCCCGTACGTCCGTTCCTCTCTGAACTCCATGACGTGAAAGGACACTTCCGTGTCTGCTGCAAGACCGCTCACCGCCCTGCGCGCCATCGCCGTCACGGCCGCGCTTCCCCTGCTGCTCACCGCCTGCGGTTACGGCTCGGACGCCGATAAGGACAAGTCCGCCGACAAGCCCGCACCCGCCGGCGCCGAGGGCAAGAAGCTCTCCGCCCCCGAGGTCCGCATCGGCTACTTCCCCAACCTCACCCACGCCACCGCCCTCGTCGGCATCCACGAAGGCCTCATCGCCAAGGAACTCGGCACCACCACCATCAAGCCGCAGACCTTCAACGCCGGCCCCTCCGAAATCGAAGCCCTCAACGGCGGCTCCCTCGACATCGGCTTCATCGGCCCCTCCCCCTCCATCAACGGCTACGTCAAATCCAAGAGCACCAACCTGCGCATCATCTCCGGCTCCGCCTCCGGCGGCGTCAAGCTCGTCGTCAACCCCGACAAGATCAAAACCCTCGACGACATCAAGGGCAAGAAGATCGCCACCCCCCAAAAGGGCAACACCCAAGACGTCGCCTTCCTCAACTGGATCGACACCAAGGGCTGGAACGTCGACCCCGAATCCGGCAAGGGCGACGTCTCCGTCGTCCGCACCGACAACAAGGTCACCCCCGACGCCTACAAACAAGGCTCCATCGACGGCGCCTGGGTCCCCGAACCCACCGCCTCCAAACTCGTCTCCGAAGGCGCCAAGGTCCTCCTCGACGAAACCGACCTCTGGCCCGACAAGAAGTTCGTCATCACCAACATCATCGTGTCCCAGAAGTTCCTCAAAGAGCACCCCGACGTCGTCGAAGCCGTCCTGACCGGCACCGTCAAGACCAACGACTGGATCAACACCAACCCCGACAAGGCCAAAGCCTCCGCCAACGCCGCCCTCAAAACCCTCAGCGGCAAGGCACTCGACGCCAAGGTCATCGACCCCGCCTGGCCGAGCATCCTCGTCACCGACGACCCCCTCGCCGGCACCCTCAAGACCGAATCCGACTGGGCCGTCAAAGCCAAGCTCATCCAGGAACCCGACCTCACCGGCATCTACGACCTGAAACTCCTCAACAAGGTCCTCAAGACCGCCGGCAAGCCCGAGGTCTCCGACGCCGGCCTCGGCGCCAAGTAACCCCACAGGGGCGAAGAGGGCGAGGGGAGGACGTGGTCGGCCCCTGACCGCTCGGTCAGGGCCGCACGGACACGTCCTTCACGTCGCCTCGGTCCCCGGACGGCCGCCCGGACGACCGCCCGGATCGCCGCCCGGCCGCCGTACCGCCCGATGCGGCAGAATGTCGACATGCCCCGTGCTTCCGACACCCGCCAGAGCATCATCGACGCCGTACTGCGGATCATCGGGCAGGACGGCATCGCCGCCGTCACCAACCGGCGGATCGCCAGGGAGGCCGGGGTCTCCCTCGGTTCGGTCACCTACCACTTCGCCACGCAGCACGAGCTGTTGCGGGAGAGCCTGCTGCACTTCGTGGCCGAGGAGACCCGGCATTTCACGGCGCTCGCCGACTCGTGCTCCGACGAGTCCTTCGACATCGGGCAGGCGGCCGAGGTCGTCGCGCAGGTCGCGGGCGGCAACGCCTTCGACAGTCGGCACATCGCGCCCTTCGAGCTGTACGTGCAGGCCGGCCGCGACGAACGGCTGCGAGCAGCGGCGACCGAGTGCTTCGCCGCCTACGACCTCCTGGCTGCCCGGATCCTGACCCTCCTCGGTGTGCCGGACCCCGAACGCCTGGCGGGCGTGGCCGTCGCCCTGGTCTTCGGGCAGCAGCTGCGCCGTCTGGCCACCGGCGCCCCGGCCGCCGACCTCGTCGACGCCCTGTTGGTCCTCACGAAGTTCACCCCGACGCAGGCTCCCTAGACCCCGTCGTCAGAGTTCGCACGACAGGTTCAGCGACGCGGGCGCGGGAGGGGCAGGGAGAACCAGACGGCCTTCCCCTCGGCCGTCGGGAGCGTGCCCCAGGCTTCGGCGAGCGAGTCCACGAGGAGCAGGCCCCGTCCGGATTCCGCGTCGGACGAAGCGAACCGTGCCTGTGGAAGGACGGGGCTGCCGTCGCACACCTCGACGCTGAGTTCCCTGCCCGCGTGACGCAGTCTCAGCCGGATGGGGCCGCAACCGTGGTTGACCGCGTTGGAGAGCAGCTCGGACGCGAGCAGACAGGCCGTCTCGCACAGTTGGTCGTCCACGTTCCCCCACCGGGCGAGGGTGGAACGCAGGAAGCGCCGGCCCTCGCCGACGCTGCTCGGTTGTGGGGCCAGTACCACGCTCTGTGAGGTCACCGGCATGTCGGGGATGTGCACGAGGAGCAGGGTGACGTCGTCCGCGTTGTCGTCGGCGTCCGGCAGCATCTCGCCCAGGAGGGAGTCGGCCATCGTTTCGAGGTCATCGGTGTTGGCGAAAGTCTTTCCCAATGCCGTTGCCAGACGATCGAGTTGCTCCTCGATGTCGCTGCCCGGCGTTTCGACGAGCCCGTCGGTGTAGAGCGCGAGCACCGATCCGGGTTCCACGGCGTGGCGGCTCTCGTGGTGCGGGACCTCGCCGACACCGAGTGGCACGCTGACGTCCACGGCGAGCCGGCTCACCCGGCCGTCCGGCGCGGCGAGGAGCAGCGGCAGGTGTCCGGCCGAGCACACGGTCAGTTCCGCGGCGTCCGCGTCGACGACCAGGTAGCAGCAGGTGACGAACTGGTCCGGGAGTTCGCTCACCACGGCGTCGAGGGCGCGCATCAACTGCCAGGGCGGCATGCCGGTCTTCGCCAGCGCGTGCGAAGCGGAGCGCAACTGCCCCATGACGGCGGCGGCTTCCAGCCCCCGCCCCATCACGTCACCGATCATGACGCCCACGCGGCCGCCACCCAGGGGGATCAGGTCGAACCAGTCGCCACCCACGCCCGCGCCCAGGCGCGCCGGGAAGTACCGGCTCGCCGTCGGCATGCCCGGCACGTCGGCGGGCGAGCCCATGAGGCTGCGTTGCAGGGTCAGGGCCACGTGGCGCTGCTGTTCGTAGAGTTCGGCGAGTTTCTCCTCGGCGGCCTTGCGGTCGCTGACGTCGCGGATGGCCGCCGACACGAGGGTTCCGTCCGGGGTCTCCAGGGGGCTGAGGCTGATCTCGACGGGGAACTCGCGTCCGTCCCTGCAGAGGCCGTGCAGTTCCAGGCCGGCGCCCATGGGTCTGACCTGGCGGTTGATGAAGTAGCCCTGCCGGAAGCCGGAGTGATGGCCCCGGAAGCGCTCCGGTACGAGCACCTCCACGGGGCGGCCCAGGAGGTCGGCCCTGGTGTGGCCGAAGAGCGCCTCGGTCTGGGCGTTGACGAGTTGGATCGTGCCGCGGTCGTCGACGATCACCATCGCGTCGGGGGCGGCCTCCAGGAGTGCCCGGAACAGTTCTTCGGCGGCCCTGCGGTCGCTGACGTCGCGCACGGCCGCCGAGATGAGCAGGCCGTCGGTGGTCTGTAGTGGGCTGAGGCTGATCTCCACGGGGAACTCGCGTCCGTCCCTGCGCAGTCCGTACAGCTCCAGTCCCGCGCCCATGGGCCGTACCTGTCGGCTGCCGGCGTATCCGAGCCGGTGCCCGGGGTGGTGCCCCCTGAAGCGCTCGGGCACCAGGACCTCGATGGGTCGGCCGAGCAGTTCGTGCCGGGGGTAGCCGAACAGCGCCTCAGTCTGCGCGTTCACCAGCCGGATCACGCCGGCGTCGTCCACGATCACCATCGCGTCCGGTGCCGCCTCCAGAAGGGCCCGGAACGGCTCTTCGGTCGTCGTCGTCATGTTGCGCCTCGCACTCGCCGGACACCGGACACCACCGAAGCGAACATCCGACCACGCATCCCCCCACCACTTCGCGGGTTGACCGGAACACACGCGCAATTGACCGGGTATGAGCGGCGGCCGGGGCGGTCGCCCCGGGCATCCGTCGACGGGCGGGGCAGCGGGCCGCCATCGCCGTGGCCGCTCCATGGCCCCGGCCGTCCTGCCCGTAGGGGTGACCTCTGGTCAGAAGGCTTGTCCGATCGTACGATTCGTCTGCCCGGTCGGACCCGGGTGACAACCGCATCACCGTATGACCTGGGGGAAGCCGGTGGGAATCCGGCGCTGACCTGCAACCGTGTGGGGCGCGTGCGCGCTCCGAGTCGGAGCACCCGGCATCCGGTTCGTACCGCTTCCCACTGTCATGGTCTGCAGCGCGGAGCCTTGAGTCGCCGACTCGCCCACCGCCGGTTCCCGCTGCTTCGGGGTCATGGTGCCGGTGGCGGATGTCGTGGCGGACAGGGGCGCGCCGTGAACCCGCCCCGTTCGAAAGGCAATTCATGCGCCCGAACCTCGTACGTCGCACCCTCGTCACGTCGGCCGCCCTGGGGCTCGCGCTCGCCTCGGCGCCCGCCGTCGCGCACGCCAAGCCGGTCGCCGGCACGAACGCCCCGGTCAAGGTCAACCTCACCGTGCAGGGCCCGAGCGGGCTGCTGTTCAAGGGGAAGATCAAGACCAGGGGCCACGACGTCACCACCGTCACGGGCGGCACGCACAAGTGCGACGGCACGAACGGCTCGGCGAACCCGAGCGCCGTGCCCACGCCGACCGCCGCTCTGGACGACGCCGCGAAGAAGAGGCACTTCACCTGGGACGGCACCTGGTACGCCTCGTTCGACGACTTCTCCGTCGACACGATCAAGAACGTCAGCGGCGGCGGTGCCGCCTACTGGAGCATCTCCGTCAACGGCACGCCGACCCCCGTCGGCGGTTGCCAGTTCAAGCTGAAGGCCGGTGACAAGGTGGCCTTCACCTGGACCGCCTTCTAGGCCCTGTCGGAGCCGCGCGAGGGCCCGGGCCCCGGTCCCCGAGATCTACAATGATCGGGATCCGGGGCATCCCGTGGTGAAGCCGAGAGGGAGATTCAGATGGCGATACCGAAGCGCCCCGCCCCGTTGGACCCGGCCATCGGACGGGCCGCGGCGGCGGGCGACGCCGTCGCGATGAGGCTGCGGGGCCAACACCTCTACGAATCCGACGACAACCGTGCGGCCGAGGAATGGCTGCTCGCCGCCGCGCGGGCCGGCGACGCCGAGGCGATGTACACCTTGTCGCGCGTCCACCACGACCGGGCGGTGAACGCGTTCCCGAACGGCAAGGCGCACGACGTCACGGCCGCGTCCTGGTGCAGGCGTGCCGCCGAGGCGGGTTGGGTCCCGGCCATCAGGGCCATGAAGTCGTGGGTGGACTTGGACGAGCGCGAGTTCTGGCTCCGAAAGGCCTGGGAAACCGGCGATCCGCACGCGCCGTACGGCCTGGCGGAACTGTTCGAGGAGGAGGGACGGCCCTCCGATGCGGAGCACTGGTACCGCGTCGCCTGCCGCGAGCCCGGCCGGTTCGGCCACAGCGCGCGCGGTGATCTGGCCGCCCTCCTCAGTCATCAGGGGCGCTTCGAGGAAGCCGCCGAGCTTCTGACACAGAACGCGGAAGAGGGTTCGTCGGCCGCCGCCGAGCACCTGTCCGACGTGCTCGACAAGCTCGGCCGGGTAGAAGAGGCCGCCCACTGGCGCGAGCGGATCGATGGGCTGCGGGCCGCCGAGCACGAGCAGGAACCCCTGCTGTGAAGTGCGGTGCCGGGGCCCTCGGAAGTGGCCCGCGCCGGTTGTCGAATCCCGGCTCCTGAGCGGAGGCGTCCCGGGGTCCGGGGGCGTCTCCGCTCGACACCGTTCAGAAAATGATCTTTGCTTGGCTGCCGGGGGGGGGGAGCGGGATGAGCGAGGTGCGCACTGCCGATCTCGGCGCCGGAACCGACGCACCGGTGGTTCTGCCGGCCTCCGGGGTCGGCGAGGGGGACGACCGGTCCAGCGAGCCGATGGAGCCCGCGGAGGTCCCGACGGGGCATCCCGACCGCGACGTGGGCGTCGACGAGGAGCCCGAGGTCCCGATGGACCTCATCCCTCCGGACGAACCCGGGCAGTCGGACGAAGCCCCTGAAGGCCCCGAGGAACCAGAGGAGTTCGAAGAGGACGGGGAGGCCGACCCCACGGCTGCCACGGATCAGGCCGACGGGACCGAAGCCCCCGAGGAACCTCAAGAGCCCGATTCCCCCGGAACCTGGACCGGGAACGGGCCGGAGCCGCTCGACGATGCGGCCGATGACGAAACCGGGGAGCGGACGTCCGCGGCGGACCCGGCCGGCGGCGGCCCGGCACCCGAGGGCGCCCCGCTGCGGGACGTCTTCTCGAAGATGCGCGACTCCCTCACCGCGCCCCACGCGTCCGCGGACGGCGCCGGCGACCGCCACGCCACGGTGGACCGGCCGGCGTTCAACGCCATGGAGATCCCGGAAGAGAACGTGCGCCTCTACCAGTACGGGACGCCTCTCGACCGTTCCGACGGCGGGCGCGTCCCCTTGTTCGACGGACCCCCGAGCCGCGAACAGACGGCGCAGGGCACTCTCGGCGACTGCGGGGTGATCGCCTCCATGGGGGCCGTCGCCGGACACCTTCCGGAAGCGATCTCGAACTGCGTCAAGGAGAACGACGACGGCACGTACGAGGTGACCCTCCATCAGGTGAGCAAGAACCGGCCCGGGGATCTGGCACCCTACGAACCGACCGGTGCGGTCACCGTTCTCACCGTCACGCCGGAACTGGTCGTGCCGTCCCTCGATCCGAAGAACCCGGCCTACGCGCAGGTGGGAACCGGGGGCGCCGCCTGGCCCGTGATCCTGGAGAAGGCCTTCGCGGGGGTCGACCAGACCTGGGAGGAAGGCAAGGCCGGTCAGACCTCCGGCTACGAACGGCTCAACCTGGGCACGAGGGCCGAGCACCGCGCCGAGATGCTGGCCCAACTCACGGGCCGGCCGGCGTACTGCGATGACGTTCCCTCCAGATACGACATGAACGGCGTCAATCCGAACCGCCAACTCCTCGACTCGTTCCGGGAGAAGCTGGAAGCGGGCTCCCCGATACTGATCGGCTCACGTGGAGCCGAGGCGAACAAGCCGGGAATCCGCTCCGACCTCATAGCGGAGCACGTCTACGAGGTGGTCGAGGTGGACGATCGAGGGAACATCCGGCTCCGCAACCCGCACAACAGGAACCACCCCGGGACGTTCACGGCCGGTGAGTTCAGAGCGAACTTCGCGAACCGGTACAGCACGTTGGCCTAGGTTCTGTTGCGAGAGTGCCGGTCACGGCCCCTCGCCGGCCACTCACCAGGCGGCCTTCACCTGAGCCCTCTTGCGGGCCGAGCCCCGAGGGCACGTGATCGGGCCGGAGCGTCGGGAGAGCGACGTTCCGGCCCGAATCGGATCAGGCGGTCGCGCCGGCTGCCTCCGTGCGGACCTCGCGAGCCGCCGCCACCAGGTTCTCCAGGGAGGCGCGGGTCTCGGTCCAGCCACGGGTCTTCAGCCCGCAGTCGGGGTTGACCCACAGCCGCTCGGCGGGAATGGCCTCAAGTCCCTTGCGGAGCAGGGCTGCCGCTTCCTCCGTGGAGGGGATGCGCGGCGAGTGGATGTCCCACACGCCGGGCCCGGCCTCGCGCGGATAGCCGTGCGCGGCGAGTTCGCGCGCGACCTGCATGTGGGAACGGGCCGCCTCCAGACTGATGACGTCCGCGTCGAGATCGTCGATGGCCTGGACGATGTCGCCGAACTCGGCGTAGCACATGTGCGTGTGGATCTGGGTGTCCGGCCGGACGCCCGACGTGGTGAGGCGGAAGGACTCGGTGGCCCACGCCAGGTAGTCCGCGTGATCGGCGGTGCGCAGCGGAAGGGTCTCGCGCAGGGCGGGCTCGTCGACCTGGATGACCGAAGTCCCGGCCGCCTCAAGGTCGTTGACCTCATCGCGGAGGGCGAGTCCGACCTGGCGGGCGGTCTGCCCGAGGGGTTGGTCGTCGCGTACGAAGGACCATGCGAGCATCGTGACGGGGCCCGTCAGCATGCCCTTGACCGGCTTGGTGGTCTGCGCCTGCGCGTAGGTGGTCCAGCGCACGGTCATCGGCTCGGGGCGGGAGATGTCCCCGGCGAGGACCGGCGGGCGCACGTAGCGGGTGCCGTAGGACTGGACCCAGCCGTGCTGGGTCGCGAGGTAGCCCGTGAGCTGTTCGGCGAAGTACTGGACCATGTCGTTGCGTTCGGGTTCGCCGTGGACGAGGACGTCGATGCCGGTCTTCTCCTGGAAGGAGAGCACCTCGCGGATCTCGCCCTTGATGCGTTCCTCGTATCCGGCGGTGTCGATCCGGCCGGCTCGCAGGTCGGCGCGGGCCACGCGCAGTTCGTCGGTCTGCGGGAAGGATCCGATGGTGGTGGTCGGCAGCAGCGGCAGTCCCAGGTGGGCCCGCTGGGCGGCGGCGCGCTCGGGGTACGGCTGTGCGCGGCGGCCGTCAGCGTCGGTGATCGCCTCGGTGCG
The DNA here is from genome assembly GCF_041431415.1 of Streptomyces sp. NBC_00513. Taxonomy (GTDB): domain Bacteria; phylum Actinomycetota; class Actinomycetes; order Streptomycetales; family Streptomycetaceae; genus Streptomyces. Next base: position 6,629,148 of record NZ_CP107845.1, on the reverse strand, counting down.
GGCGCGGACCGCGGGGTCGCGGGTGATGGGGGACGTGGCGCGGGAGGCCAGGTCGGCCCGGTTGGCGGCGAGTTCGGCGGTGATCGCGTCGGCGCCCTGCGCGAGGCCGCGGGCGAGGGTGGTGATCTCGGCGGTCTTCTGGCGGGCGAAGGCGAGCCAGCGGCGGACCTGGGGATCGATGTCGCGTTCGACGGTCGCGTCCAGCGGGACGTGCAGGAGGGAGCAGGAGGCGGCGACGTCGACCCGGTCGGCGAGGCCGAGGAGGGTGCCGAGGGTGCTCAGCGACTTCCGGTGGTCGTTGATCCAGATGTTGCGGCCGTTGACCACCCCGGCGACGAGGCGCTTGCCCGGGAGCCCGCCGACCGCCGCGAGGTCGGCGAGGTTGGCGGCGGCCGAGTCGGTGAAGTCCAGGGCGAGGCCCTCGACGGGTGCCTTGGCCAGGACGGGCAGGGCCTCGCCGAGCCGGTCGAAGTAGGAGGCGACGAGGAGCTTGGGGCGTTCGGTCAGCGCGCCGAGTTCGCGGTAGGCGCGCGCGGCGGCGTTCAGTTCGGCCGGGGTGCGGTCCTGGACGAGGGCGGGTTCGTCGAGCTGGACCCATTCGGCGCCGGTCGCGCGCAGTTCGGCCAGGACCCGGGCGTAGACGGGCAGCAGCCGGTCGAGGAGGGTGAGCGGCTCGAAGTCGGCGGCGACCGCGGGCGCGGGCTTGGCGAGGAGCAGGTACGTCACCGGGCCGACGAGGACGGGGCGGGCCGTGTGGCCGAGGGCCAGGGCCTCCTTCAGCTCGGCGACCTGCTTGGCGGGATCGGCCGTGAAGACGGTGTCGGGTCCGAGTTCGGGGACCAGGTAGTGGTAGTTGGTGTCGAACCACTTGGTCATCTCCAGCGGGGCCACGTCCTGTGTGCCGCGCGCCATCGCGAAGTAGCCGTCCAGGGCGTCGGCGTCGACGGCGTCGCGGTGGCGGGCGGGGATCGCGCCGACCATGACCGTGGTGTCCAGGACGTGGTCGTAGTACGAGAAGTCGCCGGTCGGAAGCTCGGTGATGCCGGCTTCGGCCAGTTGGGCCCAGTTGGTCCGGCGCAGGTCGCGGGCGGTCTCCCGGAGGGTGTCCGCGGTGACGCGGCCCTTCCAATAGCCCTCGATGGCCTTCTTCAGTTCGCGGTTGCGGCCCTGCCGGGGGTAGCCGTACACGGTGGCCTGTACTGCCGCGGCTGCGGACTCGGTGGTCACGGAACTCTCCTTCGCGAGCTTGTCTCCATGGACCGGTGAGGGCCGAGGGTGCGAAGGGTGCCGGAACGGGCGGACCGCCGGGGTCGCGTACGTCCGTGTACGCGACGGGGAGGATCCGCCTGAAGCACGCCGACCCGCCCACGAGGTCACCGGGAAACCGGGCGCGGTCGATCGCGCTCGGGCAACGGGCAGGTCTTCGGACTCGCGGGCACGCCTGCCGGTCTCCCGGCGGGCACCTACTGGCCGTCGCTTCCCAGGACCGGTTCCGGTCCCAGTGCGTATGACGGCGGTCGTTCCCGCTCACCGCTGCGGGGCAGTCCCGGATTCCCACCGGGTTCCCTCTTGCGACGCATCCCGCCTGGCGGACGGGGGCGAACCAGCTGCGAGGCCCACACTAGGTCGACAGCCCGGTCAATGAACACGGCTTCCCACATGTCGGACGGTGAAATGAGACACGCCCGGGGGTGCGGTGACACCACTCACCGCACCCCCGGTCTTCTCGTGCGGCCTCCGGCGCACCCTCGGCCCGGAGACCCGCCGGGGCCCTCAGCCCCGGCCGTATGTGTGGAACCCGCGGCCGCTCTTGCGGCCGAGCAGTCCCGCCTGCACCATCCGCTGGAGCAGCGGGGGCGGGGCGTACAGGGGTTCCTTGAACTCCTCGTACAGCGACTCGGCTATCGCGGCGACCGTGTCCAGGCCGATCAGGTCGGCCAGTTTGAGCGGTCCCATCGGGTGGGCGCAGCCGAGTTCCATTCCGGCGTCCACGTCGGTGGCGCTCGCGAACCCGGATTCGGCCATGCGGATGGCCGAGAGGAGGTAGGGGACGAGCAGCGCGTTGACGACGAAGCCGGCCCGGTCCTGGGAGCGGACGGTCGTCTTGCCGAGGGCGTCGCGGGCGAAGGCCTCGACCGCGGCGAGGGTGTCCGCCGAGGTGTGCAGGGAGGACACGACCTCGACGAGCGGCAGGACGGGCACGGGGTTGAAGAAGTGCAGGCCCACGACCCGGTCGGCACGGCCGGTGGCCATGCCCAGCCGCATGATCGGGATGGCCGAGGTGTTCGTGGCGAGGATGGCCCGCGGGTCCTCGACGAGCTTGTCGAGGGCGGTGAAGATCTCCGTCTTGGCGTCGGGGTTCTCGGTGACGGCCTCGATGACGAGTTGCCGGTCGGCGAGGTCCTCCAGGTCGCCGGTGAACACGAGCCGGGCGAGGGCGTCCTCGGCGGAGGCCCGGTCGAGCTTGCCGCGTTGGACGGCGCGTTCCAGGGAGACGGCGACGCGTTCGCGGGCTGTTCGGGCGGCGACGGAGTCCGCCTCGGCCACCACCGTGTCGATGCCGGCGCGGGCGCAGACCTCGGCGATGCCGGCACCCATCTGCCCGCCGCCGACGACTCCGACGCGCCGGATCCGGGGCGCTCCCTCGGGGGCGTTCACGCGTTCACCCGCACGGCGGCGGCGCGGACGAGGTGGCGGGTGTAGGCGTCGGGGGTGAAGAAGGCGGGGAGCCGCACGGAGAGCGCGGTGTCCACGAAGACCTCCCGTGCTTCGAGGACCAGCGCCCGCGGGTCCTCGGCCTCCAGGGCCGCGCATTCGGCGTCGAGGAACTCGATGACCGCCCCGCGGTCCACCCGGTCGTGGCGCAGCCACTGCCAGATCTGGACGCGGGCGATCTCGGCGGTCGCGGCGTCCTCCATCAGGCCGCCCAGGGCGACGGCGCCGCTGCCGCGCAGCCAGGCGTCGAAGTAGCGCAGGGCCACGGCGACGTTGGAGCGGATGCCCTCGGGGGTCGGCGGGGCGGCGATCCTGCGGACGGACAGCAGGTCGGCGGCGGTGACCTCGACGTCCTCGCGGGTGCGGTCCAGTTGGTTCGGTCGGTCTCCGAGGACACCGTCGAAGACCTCGCGGCAGACGGGGACCAGGCCGGGGTGGGCGACCCAGGAGCCGTCGAAGCCGTCCTCGGCCTCCCGTTCCTTGTCGAGGCGGACCTTGGCGAGCGCGGCGGCGTTGGCGTCCGCGTCCCGGCTGGGGACGTGCGCGGCCATGCCTCCGATGGCGTGGGCGCCGCGTCGGTGGCAGGTCCGCACGAGGAGTTCCGTGTAGGCCCGCATGAACGGGGCGGTCATGGTGACCTTCGCCCGGTCGGGCAGTTGGAAGTCGGTCCGGTGGCCGAAGGTCTTGATCAGGCTGAACAGGTAGTCCCAGCGGCCGGCGTTGAGGCCCGCGCTGTGCTCGCGCAGTTCGTGGAGGATCTCCTCCATCTCGAAGGCGGCGGTGATCGTCTCGATGAGGACGGTCGCGCGGACGGTGCCGCGGGGGATGCCGAGGAGTTCCTGGGCCAGGACGAACACGTCGTTCCACAGGCGGGCTTCGGTCCGGTTCTCCAGCTTGGGAAGGTAGAAGTAGGGGCCGTGCCCGGCGTCGATCTGCCGCCGCGCGCAGTGGAAGAAGTACAGGCCGAAGTCGACGAGGGAGGCGGACACGGGCCGGCCGTCGATCTCCAGGTGTTCTTCGAGGAGGTGCCAGCCGCGCGGGCGGACCATGATGGTCGCGAGGTTCGCGCCGAGGCGGTACTCCTTGCCCTCGGGGGTGGTGAAGTCGATGCGTCGCTCGATGGCGTCGAGCAGGGTGAGCTGCCCGCCGATGATGTTGTTCCAGGTGGGGGCGGTGGCGTCCTCGAAGTCCGCCATCCAGACCTTCGCCCCGGAGTTCAGCGCGTTGATCGCCATGCGGCGCTCGGGCGGTCCGGTGATCTCGACCCGGCGGTCGGTGAGGCCGGGCGCGAGGGGTGCGGCCCGCCAGTCGGGGTCGGCGCGGACGGCGGAGGTGGCCCGGGAGAAGTCGAGCGGTGAGCCGGAGACCAGGTGGGCGGAGCGGCGGCGGCGTTCCTTGAGGATCTCCAGGCGTCGGTCCGCGAACGCGGCGTCGAGTCGGCCGACGAACTCCAGGGCCGCGGGGGTCAGGATCTCGTCGTGGCGCTCATCCGGCGCGCCGAGAACCCGGACATGGCTGGTCAGGGGCGTGAGTGACATGCGGTTCTGCTCCTCGGCGTGGGGCGGCGGGCGCCCGAGGGACAGGCCTCTCGGGCGCCGCGGGCCAGGCGAAACTTCGACGACAGGTCCTAGTGGAACTGCTCTTCCTCGGTGGAGCCGGAGAGCGCGGTGGTGGAGGAGGTCGGGTTGACGGCGGTGGAGACCAGGTCGAAGTACCCGGTGCCGACCTCGCGCTGGTGCTTGACGGCCGTGAAGCCCTGGGCCTGGGAGGCGAACTCGCGTTCCTGGAGGTCGACGTAGGCGGTCATGCCGTGCTCGGCGTAGCCGCGGGCGAGGTCGAACATGCCGTGATTGAGGGAGTGGAAGCCGGCCAGGGTGATGAACTGGAAGCGGTAGCCCATCGCGCCGAGTTCGCGTTGGAACTTGGCGATCTGGTCGTCGTCCAGGGCCGCCTTCCAGTTGAAGGACGGCGAGCAGTTGTAGGCGAGCATCTGGTCCGGGTACCGCGCGTGGATGGCCTCGGCGAACTCGCGGGCCTGCTCCAGGTCCGGTGTGCCGGTCTCCACCCAGATCAGGTCCGCGTACGGGGCGTAGGCCAGGCCGCGGGCGATGACCGGCGCCATGCCGTTCCGGACGTGGTAGAAGCCCTCGGCGGTGCGCTCGCCGGTGCAGAACTCGGCGTCGTGCTCGTCGACGTCGCTGGTCAGCAGGGTCGCGGCGAGGGCGTCCGTACGGGCGATGATCAGGGTCGGGGTGTCGGCGATGTCGGCGGCCAGGCGGGCCGCGTTCAGGGTGCGGATGTGCTGCGAGGTCGGAACGAGGACCTTGCCGCCGAGGTGCCCGCACTTCTTCTCCGAGGCCAACTGGTCCTCGTAGTGGATGCCGGCGGCGCCCGCCGCGATCATCGCCTTGGTCAGTTCGAACGCGTTGAGCGGGCCGCCGAAGCCGGCCTCGGCGTCGGCGACGATCGGCGCGAGCCAGTCCGTGGTGTCCGTGCCGCCCTCGGCGGTGGCGATCTGGTCGGCGCGCAGCAGTGCGTTGTTGATCCGACGGACGACCTGGGGAACCGAGTTGACCGGGTAGAGGCTCTGGTCCGGGTAGGTGTGTCCGGCCTGGTTCGCGTCGGCCGCGACCTGCCAGCCCGAGAGGTAGATCGCCTGGAGGCCGGCGCGCACCTGCTGGACGGCCTGGCCGCCGGTCAGCGCGCCCAGCGCGTGGATGTAGTCCTGCTCGTGGAGCTGCCGCCACAGGCGTTCGGCGCCCCGCCGGGCCAGGGTGTGTTCCTCGCGGACACTGCCCGACAGCCGGACCACGTCCTCGGCCGAGTAGGTGCGCTCGATGCCCGTCCAGCGCGGGTCGTCGGCCCACCGCTGCTTGAGCTGTTCGGCCGCCGCCGTCGTGTTCGCCTCTGCCATGACCGTCACCGTTTCCATCCGTCGCGTGTCTTGCCAATGCCCCTGGTACTGATTCGTGCATTGGCACTCTGTGCCTGAGAAGAGGTGCGGCCGCCGGACCCGCCCGTGGGCCGGAGCTGAGCAATGCTGCCGATCTTCGGGAGCGGGCCTCCACAACCCTCCGACATCAGGGCGCGATTCGGGGGTCTGAGGCTGTCCCGGCTACCGGTTCCGGCTGGCCGCAGGACTGACTCTGACACTGGCACGGGGTGCCATCAAGGAGGTACATCTGCCAAGCTTTGCCAATCTTCGGGGCCGGAATTGCCAAGGTTGCGAAGCCCTCCCGGGACGGTGGCCGACCTATCCTGACCGGGCACGGCCGACGGTGAAAGGAGTGCGGTGAGCAAGACGTACGCGGGGGCCAGACTGCGGCGGCTGCGCGAGGAGCGACGGATGACCCAGGCCGACCTGGCCAGGGTCCTCGCGATCTCCCCCAGCTACCTCAACCAGATGGAGCACGACTCCCGCCCCCTCACGGTGCCCGTGCTGTTGCGGCTCACCGAGGCCTTCGGGGTCGACCCGGGCTTCTTCTCCGAACGCGACACCAGCCGGCTGGTGGCCGACCTGCGCGAGGCGCTCGCCCAGCAGGTCGCCGAGGCCCGCGTCTCCCCCTCCGATCTGTCCGAGCTGGCCACCCGAATGCCCGCCGTCGCCTCGGTCCTCCTCGACCTGGGTCGGCGGAGCCAGTTGCTGGCCGAGCGTCTCGCCGATGCCGCCGATGGCCGGGACTCGCCGGCGGAGGCCCCGCGCTCACCCCACGAGGAGATCCGGGAGTTCTTCTACCGCCGGCAGAACTACCTCCACGACACCGACCTCGCCGCGGAGGCGCTGGCCCGCGAGATCGGCATCCGGCCCGGGGACGTCGTCCACGCCCTGACCCGCCACCTCTCCGAGCGGCACTCGATCAGGACGACGACGGACTCCGACCGGCTGCACCACTACGATCCGTCCACCCGGGTCCTGCACCTGTCCAGCCGGCTGCGCCCGGGCCGGCAGGCGTTCCGCATGGCCACCCAGCTCGCCCTGATCGAGTACGGGGACGAGCTGGACCGGCTGGCCGCCGAGGACTTCCCCGTCGGGTCCCCTGCCCACGCGCTGGCCCGGATCGGCATCGCCAACTACCACGCCGCCGCGCTGATCCTCCCGTACACGGCGTTCCACGCGGCGGCCGAGGAGTTCCGCTACGACATCGAGCGGCTCACGGACCATTTCGGTCTCGGCCACGAGACCATCTGCCATCGGCTCAGCACCCTCCAACGCCCCAGGCTGCGCGGGGTTCCCTTCTCCTTCGTGCGGGTGGACCGGGCCGGGAACATGTCCAAGCGGCAGTCCGCCACCGGATTCCACTTCTCCCGCGCCGGCGGCACCTGCCCGCTCTGGAACGTCTACGAGGCGTTCGCCGCCCCCGGCCGCATCCACGTCCAGGTCGCCGCGATGCCGGACGGTCAGCGTCATCTGTGGACCGCCCGGGCCGTCACCCGTCACCGCGGCGGCTGGGGTGATCCCGGCAAGACCTTCGCCATCGGACTCGGCTGCGAGATCCGGCATGCCTCCCGCCTGGTGTACGCCGACGGCCTGGACCTCGACAATGCGGCGGCCGCCACTCCCATCGGCATGGGCTGCCGCCTCTGCGAGCGCCTCGACTGCCCGCAGCGTGCCGTGCCGCCGCTGGGCCGGCCCCTGGCCGTCGACGAGAACAGCAGCACCTTCATCCCCTACCCGGTCACGGGAGCGCCCCCGTCCTCCCGCGGCTGACGAAGAATCACGACCGGTCGCCGGGAGGGGCCACGGCCGGTCGTCGGCGGCGGTGGAGCACCCCCCTCCCGGACCAACTCCCTCACCTCTCGCCGATATCCGGTCCAGGATCTCGCCGCACGCTGCTCGTTCGAAGGGGTCGCCCACCTCGTCCCCGGGCGGTCTGACAGCGGGTGCGGACCCCGTGCGCGGGGCCCCGCACCCGCCGGCGATCAAGCGCCCCAGCGCAGGGCGATCGTGTCGCCCACGTTGATCACCTTGTTGCGTGCGGCGCCGGTGAAGGCGGAGCCGTCGACGCCGGCCTTCCAGGTGTTGGAACCGCTGTTGGCCTTGCCGTTGACGTTGGTGATCGTGCCGGTGCCCGAGGAGGGGGTCACGCTCGTGACGCAACCCGACGGGGTGGCGGCGGTGGTCGCGGCGTTCAGGACGTCGCCGAGGGTGGTGGTCGTACCGGTCGGGGTGAAGGCGACCGAGCAGACCTTCAGGTTGCCCGCGCCGTCGTCGACGGTCAGCGCCAGCTTCGTGGCGGTACCCGCGGTGAAGGTGGACTGGGCGACCCACTGCGGGGCACCCGGGGTGACCGGGACCGGCGGAGCGGAGGTGAACCCGCCGCCGACGACGGCGCGCAGCGCGTCGATGGAGGCATAGGCGGAGGGGGTGGTGTCGGCCGGCTTGTACTTGAAGCCGCCCGCCGGGTTGTACTGGTTGGCGATCAGGAAGTCGATGGGGGTCTTGCCGTTGGCGGTGAGGAAGTCACCGGTCTGCGGGTTGATGCCGCAGGCGTTGAGGCCGGCGACGCCCCAGCCGTTGGAGCTGGTGTTGACCCCGTACAGGGAGTTGAACGCACCGGAGTTGGCGACGAGGGTGCTCTTGAGGAAGTTCTTCGCCTGCACCACGTCCGTGTCGGTGTTCGGGACGCCGGAGACGCAGAGCGCGGCCAGGGCGGCGCCGGTCATGTCGACGTCGCTCGCGGAGTTCAGGACGGTGGGGTTGCCCTCGGCCTTGTTGTAGGTCCAGCCGCCGTCCACGTGCTGGTTGGCGCGGATGCGGGTGATCATGGAGTCGGTCAGCGCCTGCGGGATCCGGGCGCCACCGGCCTGCGTCTTGGCTCCGCCGAGCGAAAGGGCCGCGAAGACGGTGCCGTTGAAGTTGCCGGACGGGCCGAAGTAGCCGGCCTCCGCCGTCTGCCAGTAGGAGTAGACGTTCGCGACGAGGTTGCGCGAGGCGGAGACGCGGGCCGGGTCGATGCCGGCGGCGTACGCGTTGAGGGTTCCGCGCTCGAAGTCGGTGACGACGGGGGAGCCGGACGGCCATCCCGCGGTGGACAGCAGGTTGCGGTAGACGGTGCGGGCGTTCTTCGTGGTGTCGCCGCCGGGCGCGACGTCCACGACGGCGGTGCCGGCGGCCGCGAAGGCGCTGAACGCCCACTCGTTGGACAACCCGGAACCGGCGTACGAACCGTCCGCGGCCTGGAGGGACTTGAGGTAGGCGACACCGTTCGTCTTGGACGTGGCGATCTGCGCGGGACTGGAGGTCGCGAAGGCGGGCAGCGCCGTGAGGGCGAGGGCGCCGAGCGCGGCGGGCACCGCGAGCGTGAGGCGACGGAACGTGCGGGGACCGGACATGGCCTGCTCCTGGAATGAGGGACGCCGGCCTGACCGAAGCTCGTGCGGGCGGGCGGCCCGGAGCGCGGTGGCGGCCGTCCGAACGCGTGGTACGGCTGGTGAATCGCTGTGTCGTATGGGCATTCGGGCTCGGAAGCGGCCCCCTGCCGTTCCACACCGCTGCGCGTCAGCCCCGGATTCGCACCGGGTTCCCCCACTCGGCAGCCCAGGACGCTACCCGAGTGATCAAGGGTCCGCCAGCCACCGGTCACGGGCCCTGACCCGACCGGAGCGGAACGGAACCGCCTGAGACGCAGACCACCTTGACGCCGTCTTTATCCGCGTGCTCCAATCCGGCTGATAAGCACTCAGCCCCAGGGGAAGCCGGTCGGAATCCGGCGCTGACCCGCAACCGTAGGCCCGGCACCACCGGGCGAGCCGGAATGCCTGGAGCCAAGTTTTCAGCGAGAAGCGCCGTCGCGGACTACGGCGTGGTTCGAATGGCCTCCCCTTTCGCCCCACGGCGGACGACGGCGCCCACGGCGCCCGGCGGAGGCCCTTTGCCACGCACTGGTCCGCCCGGCCGACCCGAGGGGCCGTCGTGGGGACCGCAGAGCAACCAGAGCAACGCACGGGGAACAAGAGGTTGCTGTCGCTCATGTCGGCGGCGCTGTTGACCTTCGCGGCGAGCGTGGCGTTCGTGGGCGCAACGGCGCCCGCCTCGGCCGACCCGATCGAGGGGTGCACGGCCACCACCGGCGCCATCGTCGCCGTGGACTTCGGCCCCTTCGGCGGCAAGGTCGAGCGGGGCTGCGACACCACCCCCACCACCGGCTACGAGTTGCTGCACACGGGCGGATTCACCACCGAGGGCACCGGCCACGACGGCCCCGCCTTCATCTGCCGCATCGGCAACGGCTCCTTCAACTCCGGTACGCAGTACCCCACTCGGGACAAGGAGGACTGCGTCCTCACCCCGCAGGCGACCGCCTACTGGTCCTACTGGGTCGCCTCGCCGGGTCAGAAGAACTGGACCTACAGCTCACTCGGTGCGATGTCCCGCACCCCGAAGCCCGGTGACGTGGACGCCTGGGTGTTCGGTGGCACGGACGTCGGCGGCTCCTCCGGCAAGCCCACCTTCACCCCCGACGACGTGCGGGCCCGCGGGAGTGTCCCCTCGCCCGACCCGACCGGGCCCTCCACCCCGCCGACCGGGCCGGGCGCGGTCGACGTGCCGGCCGCCACCCGCTGGCTCACCGGGAAGCTGACGAACGGGGAGCGCGTCGTCGACGAGGGCGCGAGCACCCCGAACCACTTCCTCACCACCGAGGTCGTCCTCGCCCTGGCCGCTGCCGACCGGGAGAGCCCGGTGGCCCGCAAGGCCGCCGACTTCCTGGCCACGCCCGCGCAGACGGACGCGTACGCCTACCCCGCGGGCAAGGACGGGATCCCCGACGCCACCGCCGCCGCGCGGCTCGCGCTCGTCGCGGAGGCCACCGGCAAGGACCCCCGCGCCTTCGGCGGCCACGACCTGCTCGGGGACCTCGTGAAGTACGTCTGCCCGCGCGACATCGGCGACGGCGAGACGATCGAGGGCTGCCTCACCAAGGGCGACTTCCGCACCACGGGCCAGTCCGACGCCCAGGCCATGGCCGTCATCGCGCTGCTCAACGGCGGTGTCACTCCCCCGGCCGACGCGGTGAACCGGCTGACCGGCCTCCAGTGCGAGGACGGCGGCTTCACCTCCATCCTGATCCGCTCCGGTGGCTGGTGCGACAGTGACGCCACCTCCACCGGCCTGATCGCGCTGGCCCTCAAGCGGGCCGGCGGACACGACACGGCCGTCGAGAAGGCACGGGCCCACCTCAAGAAGTCCCGCCTGGCGAGCGGCGCCTGGCCCTCCGCCTCCTACATGACGACCGGCAGCCCGAGCTCCACCGCATGGGCCGCCCAGGCCCTGCGCGCGCTCGGCGACACGGACCCCGCGGACGCGGGCCTGTCCTGGCTCTCCAAGCACCAGTTCACCGAGGGCGGCTTCGGCTTCGAGGAGGACGACACCGAGTCGCGCCTGTTCGCCACGGCCCCCGTCGTCGTCGCCGGCGCCAAGAGCGACCTGGTGGCACTGACCACCAAGAAGCCCGACCCGAAGCCCACCGACCCGAAGCCGACCGACCCGAAGCCCACCGACCCCACCCCGACCATCGCGCCGGGCGACGGGCCGGACATCAAGAAGGGCGTGGCGTACATCACCGACCCCACCCGGCTGATCCAGGGCCGGTTCTACGACGGCGGGCCCGGCACGAGGTTCGCCGACTACGGCATGACCATCGACGGTGCCTACGCCCTGGCGGCCACCGGCGGGGACAACGCCACGCTCCGCGACATCGTCGACTTCTTCGACAAGGGCGGCAAGGACGGCCAGAACCGCGGCATCCACGACTGGACCCTCGTCGGCACCAAGCGCGCGGGCGGCGGCTCCATCGGAAAGGTGGCCCTGCTCGCCCAGGCCGTGGGTCGCGATCCGCGGAACTTCGGTGGCCAGGATCTGATCGGCGCACTCGCCAAGATCACCTGCAAGGCCAAGACCAGTACTCGCCAGGAGTGCGCGGCGAAGGGCAACTACACCTACGCCAACTCGGTCTTCAAGCAGTCGCTCGGCATCATGGCGCAGGTCCGTGCGGGTGAGACGGCCGCCGCGGCCGAGCCGATCGCGTACCTCAAGAGCCTCCAGCAGCCTTCCGGCGGCTGGGTCAGCCTGATCGGCGAGGCCAGCAGGACCGAGGTCGACTCCACGGCCATGGCCGCCATGACCCTGGACCGGCTGCCGGACGCCGACTCGCAGCGGGCCGTGGACAAGGCCCTCGCCTGGCTCGCGGCGCAGCAGAAGGCGGACGGCGGATTCCAGGGCGCCTCCGGGAACTCCGTCAACTCCTGCGCCCTCGCCATCCAGGGACTCTCGCTGGACGCCACCAAGTACGGCGCCCAGATCGCCAAGGCCCGCACGTTCCTGGCGACCCAGCAGAACGCCGACGGTGGCTTCAACGTCATCAAGGGTGACCCGTCCGGTTCCGACATGCGTGCCTCCACCCAGGCCATCAGCGGCACCACCGGCATCTCCTTCGCCACCCTCACCCGCAGCCTCGACGGCACCAGCGCCCGGCCCGTCCCCGTCATCTCGTCCCCGTCCACCGGCGGTGCGGGTGGCACGCCGGTCATCGTGACCCCCGGCGAGAGCGCGGGCGCCTCGGGCGGCGGCGCTCTCGCGCAGGGCGGTTCGGGCGGCCGCCTCGCGTCCACCGGCCTCCAGGTCGGAGCGCTCGCGGGCGCCGCGGCCGTGCTGACGCTCGCCGGTTGGCGGCTCGTCGTCCTGTCCCGTACCCGCCGCGACCCGGCGGAGGCGGACCGATGACCCTCCGCGTCACGCGCGTCCTCGCCCGCGCGGCGGCCGCCCTGGGGCTGACGGTGGCGGCCTTCGCGGCCACCGCGGCCCCGGCCGGGGCGGCCCCGCAGCCCATGGGCCAGTGCACGACCTCCTCCGGAGTCGTGCTCGCCGTGGACTTCAGCCACTGGGGCGGGCCCGTGTACCGCTCCTGCGGTACGACGCCCACCACCGGATACGAACTCCTCAACCAGGGCGGCTGGGCCACCACCGGCACCGGCCACGACGGCCCCGCGTTCATCTGCCGCATCGGCTACAGCGGGCACCAGGGCGGGAAGCAGTACCCGACGCCGCAACAGGACGACTGTGTCCTGACCCCGCCCGCCTCCGCCTACTGGTCGTACTGGCACGCGAACCCGGGCCAGAACACGTGGGACTACAGCCAACTCGGCGCCATGCTCTACAAGCCGAGTCCCGGCAGCGTCGACCTGTGGGTCTTCGGGAGCACGAACGTCGAGGGGACCGAGGGCAAGCCCCTGGTCACCCCGGACCAACTGCGCGCCAGGAACACCCGACCCACGGGCGCCACCGGGCCGCAGCCGCAGGACACCCGCACCGCGGCCCCTCTCCCGCCGAACGCGAACACCGGACCGAAGCCGGAGAATCCCCCGCCGGCCGCGACGCCGCCGGCCGCGACGACGCCGCCCGCCCCCACGGCCTCGGAGGGCCCCTCGGCCTCGCCGAGCCCCTCCGTGAGCGTCCCGCCGACGCCCACCACCCCGCCGACGACCGGTGCCCCTTCCGTGGCCGCCCCCGCCCCCGGGCCCGAGGTCGTCGACGCGGCGCCCGCCGCCGACGCCGAGCACGACGCGGGCTCGTACCTGCCCGCCGTCGGCGCCGGGGCGCTGGTGCTGCTGATCGGCGCCGCCGCCGTGTTCGCCGCCAAGCGCCGCCGTCGTACGGAGTAGCCGCGTGTCACGCACCACCACCGCGGCCGCGGCGGCCGGGCCGCCCGTGTCCGGCCCCGCGCCGGACACGGGCGGCCGCCGGCTGCCCCGCACCCTGCACCCCGTCGCCTGGTGGATCTGGGCGCTCGCCCTCGCCACCGCCGTCAGCCGCACCAACAACCCGCTGCTGCTGTTCCTCGTCCTCGCGGTCCTCGGCTACGTCATCACCATGCGCCGCACCGAGGCCCCCTGGGCGCGCGGCTTCACGTACTACCTCTACCTCGCGCTCACCGTCGTCACGATCAGGGTGCTCTTCCGCGCGATCTTCGCCACCGGCATCACCCCCCGGGACCACTTCCTCTTCTCGCTGCCGCACGTCCCGACCCCCGACTGGTACGCCGGCATCCGACTCGGCGGGCCCGTCTCACTGGAGGCGCTGCTTTCCGCGGCGACCGACGGGCTGCGACTCGCCTGCATGCTGTGCTGCGTCGGCGCCGCCAACACCCTCGCCAATCCCAAACGGGCCCTGCGGATCCTGCCCGGCGCCCTCTACGAACTTGGCGTCGCCGTCACCGTGTCGATCAGCGTCGCCCCCCAACTGGTGCAGAGCGTGCAGCGGGTGCACCGGGCCAAACGGCTGCGGGCCGGCCGTGCCAAGGGGCTCAGGGCCCTGCGCGGCATCATCGTGCCGGTCCTCGAAGACGCCCTGGAACGCTCCCTGCGCCTGGCCGCCGCCATGGACTCCCGCGGCTACGGCCGGGCCGGCACCGCCACCCGTCGCTCCCGCCGCGCGACCGGCGCCCTCATGCTCCTCGGCATGTGCGGCCTGTGCGCCGGGGCCTACGGACTCCTCGACGCCACCGCGCCGAGACTGCTCGGGCTACCCGCCATGGGCGTGGGCGCCCTCCTGTGCTTCGCGGGCCTGCGTCTCGGCGGCCGGCGCATCACCCGTACCACCTACCGCCCCGATCCCTGGCACTTTGCCGAGTGGGCCGTCGCCGGCTGCGGGGTGCTGTCCGCGGTGCTGCTGTTCGCCAACGTCGGCTTCGACGCCGCCGAGCTCAACCCCTCGATCTACCCGCTCAGTTGGCCGACGCTGCCGCTCGTTCCGACTGCGGCGATCCTCCTCGCGGGAACGGCCGGGTTCCTGGCCCCGCCCCCGAGCCCGCCCGTCCGCCCGGCCGTTCCCGCACAGCGCACCGAGGAATCCACGTGATCACCTTCGACCAGGTCACCGTCCAGTACGAGGACACGAGCGATCCGGTCCTGCGGGACGTGGACCTGACCGTGGAGGAGGGAGAACTCTGCCTCGTCGTAGGTCACACGGGCGTCGGCAAGTCCACGCTCCTCGGCGCCGTCAACGGCCTCGTACCGCACTTCACCGGCGGCACCCTCTTCGGCCGCGTGGTGGTCGACGGCCGGGACACGGCGCAGCACCCCCCGCGTGAACTCGCGGACGTCGTGGGCGTCGTGGGACAGGATCCGCTCGACGGCTTCGTCACCGACACCGTCGAGGAGGAACTCGCCTACTCCATGGAGCAGTTGGCTGTCCCGCCGGCCACCATGCGCAAGCGCGTGGAAGAGACCCTCGACCTCCTCGGCCTCGCCGACCTGCGTCACCGCGCCCTGCACGAACTCTCCGGCGGACAGCAACAGCGTGTCGCCATCGGCTCGGTCCTCACGGCCCATCCGCGCGTCCTCGTCCTGGACGAGCCGACCTCCGCACTGGACCCGACGGCCGCCGAGGAGGTCCTCGCCGCCGTCACCCGCCTCGTCCACGACCTCGGCGTCACCGTGCTCCTCGCCGAACACCGCCTGGAGCGCGTCGTCCAGTACGCCGACCGCGTCATCCACCTCCCCGGCAACGGCCGTGTCGTCTCCGGAACGCCCGCCGACATCTTCCGAGCCTCGTCCATCGCCCCGCCCATCGTGGAACTCGGCCGCGCGGCGGGCTGGACCCCGCTGCCCCTGTCGATCCGCGACGCCCGCCGCGCCGCGGCCCCCCTGCGCAGGTCCCTGACGGACACCGCTCCCCCGCCGGTGCGGCCCACCTCGCCCGAACAGCGTACGGAGCTCCTCGCCGCACGCGGTGTCACCGTCACCTACCACGGCGTCCCCGCCGTCCGGGAGGTCGACCTCACCCTGCACGGCGGCGAGATCACCGCCCTCATGGGCCGCAACGGGTCCGGCAAGTCCTCGCTGTTGTGGGCGCTCCAGGGTTCCGGGCCGCGCAAGGCCGGCTCCGTGGCCGTCGCCTCCACCGGGGGCAAGGGCCCGCGCGATCCGCGCGAGCTCTCCGCCGCGGAGGCCCGGCGACTGGTCGGTCTGGTCCCCCAGACCCCCACCGACCTGCTGTACCTGGAGTCCGTCAAGCAGGAACTCGACCAGGCCGACAGCGAATCCGGGGTCGCCGCGGACGGGATCCGGGCGCGCGCCATCCTGGACCGGCTGGCGCCCGCCATCCCGGACACCACCCACCCCCGTGATCTCTCCGAGGGGCAGAAGCTGGCGCTGGTCCTGGCGATCCAGCTGACCGCGGCCCCCCGGGTGCTGCTCCTCGACGAGCCGACCCGCGGACTCGACTACCGCGCCAAGGGCGAACTGATCCGCATCGTCGACGATCTGGCCGCGGAGGGCCGCGCCGTGGTGATCTCCACGCACGACGTGGAGTTCGTGGCGCGCGCAGCCGACCGGGTCGTGGTCATGGCCGAAGGCGACATCGTCGCCGACGGCCCCACCCACGAGGTCATCGTGGCCTCCCCCGTCTTCGCCCCCCAGACCGCGAAGATCCTTGCTCCGCTGCCCTTCCTCACCGTGGAGCAACTGACCGCCGTACTCCCCTCCGACGGAACGGACCCGGCCTCGTGAGCACGTACAGCACGTACACCGCGGCCATCCGCATCCGCGCCCGGGCCGGGATCGTCATCGCCATGGCCGGCTTCCTCGGGGTCGTCGCGTTCTTCTGGCCGTTCCTCGTCGCGCCGGGGAAGTTCGGCTCGAACTACGCACCGCCGCTGATCTTCGGTGTGCTGCTCGTCGTGGTGCTGTGCGTGGTGATCTCCGAGATCGCCGAGGGCGGCATCAACTCCAAGGCCCTGGCCATGCTCGGGGTCCTGTCGGCCGTGAACGCCGCGATCCGTCCCCTCGGCGCGGGCACCGCCGGCATCGAGACGGTGTTCTTCATCCTCGTTCTCGCCGGGCGCGTCTACGGACCGGGCTTCGGCTTCACCCTCGGCTGCACCTCGCTCTTCGCCTCCGCTCTGATCACCGGCGGAGTCGGGCCGTGGATGCCGTACCAGATGTTCGGCTGCGCCTTCGTCGGGATGCTCGCCGGGTTCCTTCCGAAGGCGACCGGCCGCCGCGAGGTCGGCCTGCTGGCCGTCTACGGCTCGGTGTCGGGTTACCTCTTCGGGTTCCTCCTCAACCTCTCCTTCTGGCCGTTCTCCCTCGATCCCAACAGCTCCATCGCCTACCTGCCCGGGCTCCCCTTCACCGAGCAGTTCCACCGGTACCTCGCCTTCGACCTCGCCACCTCCCTCGGCTGGGACACCGGCCGCGCCGTCACCAACTTCGCCTGTGTCTGTCTCGCCGGCCCGGCCGTCCTCACGGTCTTCCGCCGCGCCGCCCGCAAGGCCCGCTTCCAGGCCCCGATCCGCTTCAACCCCCAGAGCCCTCCGGGCACACCGCCTGCCCGGGCGTGAGGGTGGCGCGTCACCCGCCGCGCGTCCGGCGAGGACACGTCTGGAGTCGCGTACGAGAACCTCCCCCGCGCGGTGGCCGGCCTTCGTGCGATCAACCGGGATCGGGCTTGACCGGTGAACCCGCGGCAACGTAACTTCGACCGCACCCGCTCACGAGCCACTGGAAGGAGGCGAAGTCGGATGTCGACCATCTCCGCAATGCTTCGCCTCGCCCACCAGATCGCCTGGGCTCCGGGTCGCGTGGCACACGGCTGCTGAACAGCCCTTCCTTGCCGACGTGCCCGATCGCGGCCCCGGTACCTTCTCCTGCCCTTCACCCTTCACGGCACCTCGCTGCGTGCCGATGCGTCGCGCTCGGGTTCATCGGGCCGCGCCACTGAACGAGAAAGCACCCCACATGGCGACCAGGACCATCAGATCGACCGTGCGCCGGAACGAGGACGTGCCATGGTAGCGGCGCGCATCACCGTCAACGGAAAAGAAGCGACGATCGCACCGTGCGCGCCCCACACCACGGTGCTGGACTTTCTGCGCGAACGCGGCCTCACCGGTACCAAGGAGGGCTGCGCCGAGGGCGAATGCGGCGCCTGTTCGGTCCTCGTGGCACGGCCCGGGGTGAACATGCCGACGGACTGGGTGGCGGTCAACGCCTGCCTGGTCCCGGTCGCCGCGCTCGACGGCCAGGAGGTCGTCACCTCCGAAGGTCTCGCCACCGCCGGCGCACCCGGCACACCGGCCGCGTTGCACCCAGTACAGGAGGAGATGGCCGTCCGCGGCGGCTCCCAATGCGGGTACTGCACGCCGGGGTTCATCTGCAGCATGGCCTCCGAGTACTACCGGCCCGACCGCTGCGCGCACGCGGACTCGGACTCGGCCGACGCCACGGACCCCGAGCACGGTCCGAACGGCTTCGATCTGCACGCGCTGAGCGGGAACCTGTGCCGCTGCACCGGCTACCGGCCCATCCGCGATGCCGCGTTCGCCGTCGGATCGCCCACCGAGGACGACGTGTTGGCGCGGCGTCGCGAGCAGTCCCCGCCCGCACCGGTCGCCACCGCGTACTCGCGGGACGACAGTGTGTTCCTGCGGCCGGGCACCCTGGCCGAAGCGCTGCGACTGCTGCGCGAGCGGCCCGAGGCCGTGGTCGTCGCAGGCAGCACCGACTGGGGCGTCGAGGTCAACATCCGCTCGCGGCGGGCGAATTGCGTGGTGGCCGTCGACCGGCTGCCCGAACTACGGTCCCTGCGCGTCGAATCCGATCACGTCGAGATCGGGGCGGCGCAGACGCTGACGGAGATCGAACGCCGCCTCGACGGCAGCGTCCCGCTGTTGGCGGAGCTGTTCCCGCAGTTCGCGTCCCGGCTCATTCGCAACAGCGCGACCCTCGGCGGCAACCTGGGTACCGGGTCCCCCATCGGTGACAGCCCGCCCGTCCTGCTCGCGCTGGAGGCATCGCTGGTGCTCGCCGGCGCCGACGGTGAGCGCGAGGTGCCCCTCGCCGACTACTTCACCGGCTACCGGCGGAGCGTGCGCCGCCCCGACGAACTGATCCGCGCGGTGCGCATCCCGCTGCCGCTGTCACGGGTCACGGCATTCCACAAGATCGCCAAGCGGCGCTTCGACGACATCTCCAGCGTGGCGGTCGCCTTCGCGCTCGACATCGAGGGCGGGATCGTCCGCAAGGCGCGCATCGGCCTGGGTGGCGTGGCCGCCACCCCGATCCGCGCGTTGGCCACCGAGGCGGCCCTGGAGGGCAGGCCGTGGGTGGCGGAGACCGTCGAGGCCGCGTCCCGGGTGCTGCGCGCCCAGGGCACCCCGATGGACGATCATCGCGCCAGCGCGGGCTACCGCTCCGCGATGCTCGGCCAGAGCCTGTTGAAGCTGTACGCGCGAACCACCGAGGCGGTGTCGTCATGAGCCAGTTGTCCGAGCGTCCCGAGAAGCCCGTCGTCGGCGTTTCCATGCCGCACGAGAGCGCCAACCTGCACGTCACGGGTGCCGCGCTCTACACCGACGACCTGATCCACCGCACCAAGGACGTCCTGCACGCCCACCCCGTCCAGGTCATGAAGGCCCACGGCAGGATCATCGCGCTGCGCACCGAGCCCGCGCTCGCCGTGCCCGGTGTGGTCCGCGTGCTGACCGTCGCCGACGTGCCCGGCGTCAACGATGCCGGGATGAAGCACGACGAGCCGCTCTTTCCCGACGAGGTCATGTTCCACGGCCACGCGGTCGCCTGGGTGCTCGGTGAGACCCTGGAGGCGGCCCGGCTCGGTGCGGCGGCCGTCGAGGTGGAACTCGACGAGAAGCCCTCCGTGATCTCGCTGCGGGACGCGATCGAGGCCGGCAGTTTCCACGGCGCCCGGCCCGTGATGCTGACCGGGGACGTCGACGCGGGATTCGCCGACTCCGCCCACGTGTTCACCGGGGAGTTCGGGTTCTCCGATCAGGAGCACTTCTATCTGGAGACGCACGCGGCGCTGGCCCATGTCGACGAGAACGGACAGATGTTCGTCCAGAGCAGCACCCAACACCCCTCGGAGACGCAGGAGATCGTCGCGCACGTGCTCGGCCTGCACAGCCACGAGGTGACCGTGCAGTGCCTGCGGATGGGTGGCGGCTTCGGCGGCAAGGAGATGCAGCCGCACGGGTTCGCGGCGGTCGCCGCGCTCGGCGCCCTGCTGACCGGTCGCCCGGTGCGGGTGCGGCTCAACCGGACCCAGGACCTGACCATGTCCGGCAAGCGCCACGGGTTCCACGCCGAGTGGAAGATCGGCTTCGATGCCGAGGGCCGCATCCAGGCCCTGGACGCCACCCTGACGGCGGACGGCGGCTGGAGCCTGGACCTGTCCGAGCCGGTCGTGGCCCGCGCCCTGTGCCACATCGACAACACCTACTGGATTCCCCACGCACGCGTCGCCGGTCGCATCGCCAAGACCAACAAGGTCTCGAACACCGCCTTCCGCGGGTTCGGCGGACCGCAGGGCATGCTGGTGATCGAGGACATCATGGGCCGGTGCGCGCCGCTGCTCGGCCTGGATCCCATGGAGTTGCGCGAACGCAACTTCTACCGGCAGGGCCATGCGACGCCGTACGGGCAGCCCGTCCCCCACCCCGAACGCATCTCGATCGTCTGGCAGCAGGTCAAGGCCGACGCGGAGATCGCCGATCGCCGGCGCGAGATCGAGGCCTTCAACGCCGCGCACCCGCACACCAAGCGGGCCCTCGCGCTCACCGGGATCAAGTTCGGGATCTCGTTCAACCTCACGGCCTTCAACCAGGCCGGCGCCCTGGTACTGGTCTACAAGGACGGCTCGGTCCTGATCAACCACGGCGGTACCGAGATGGGGCAGGGCCTGCACACCAAGATGTTGCAGGTCGCCGCGACCACGCTGGGCATTCCCCTGCACAAGGTCCGGCTGGCCCCCACGCGCACCGACAAGGTGCCCAACACCTCCGCCACGGCCGCCAGCGCGGGGGCGGACCTCAACGGTGCGGCGGTGAAGAACGCCTGCGAGCAGATCCGCGAGCGGCTGCTCCAGGTCGCCGGCACCCGGCTGGGGGCGAACGCCTCGGACGTGCGCATCGTCGAGGGCGTCGCGCGCGCCCTCGGCAGCGACGAGGAGGTGGCCTGGGACGATCTGGTGCGCACCGCCTACTTCCAGCGGGTGCAGTTGTCGGCGGCCGGTTTCTACCGGACCGAGGGGCTGCACTGGGACGCGAAGGCGTTCCAGGGCTCGCCGTTCAAGTACTTCTCCTACGGCGCCGCCGCGGCCGAGGTGGAGGTGGACGGGTTCACGGGCGGGTACCGGATCCGGCGCGTGGACATCGTGCACGATGTCGGAGACAGCCTCTCCCCGATGATCGACATCGGTCAGGTCGAGGGCGGTTTCGTGCAGGGCGCGGGCTGGCTGACGCTTGAGGACATGCGGTGGGACACGGGTGACGGGCCGAACCGCGGCCGGCTGCTGACCCAGGCGGCGAGCACGTACAAGCTGCCGAGCTTCTCGGAGATGCCCGAGGAGTTCAACGTCAGACTGCTGGAGAACGCCACCGAGGAGGGCGCGGTCTACGGGTCCAAGGCGGTGGGTGAGCCCCCGCTGATGCTGGCCTTCTCGGTACGGGAGGCGTTGCGGCAGGCCGCGGCGGCGTTCGGGCCCGCCGGAGTCGGTGTGGAGCTCGCCTCGCCCGCGACACCCGAGGCGGTGTACTGGGCGATCGAGTCGGCCCGCGGGGGCGGCGCGGGGCAGGACGCCCGGCCGGCCGTCGCCGGCGAGGTCCCCGCCGACGCGAGCGCTTTGCGCCATGCCTGACATGAGCTGGGTGGCCGCGGTCGCACGGTTGCGGGCACGCCGGGAACCCGGCGTGCTCGTGACCGTCGCGACCGTGCGCGGCCACGCGCCCCGCCGGGCCGGCGCCAAACTCGTCGTGGGCCGGACCGAGACGTGGGGTTCGATCGGGGGCGGCAACATCGAGGCCGTCGCCATCGACCGGGCGCGCGAGCTGAACGGCACGGCCGATCCCGAGCCCGAGCTGATGGAATTCGCGCTGAACGACAAGGTCACCGGCCCGCACGGCGTGCAGTGCTGCGGCGGAGCCGTCACCGTACTGCTCGAACCACTGCCGGTGGTCCAGGCGGTGGCGGTCTTCGGTGTCGGGCACGTCGGCCTGGAGCTGGCCCGCATCCTGGCCCGCCAGAACCTCGATCTGTACCTGATCGACACCCGGCCCGACATGCTCACCGACGAACGGCTCGGCGTGCTCGCGGACGCGATGGCGCGGATCCACGTGCGTCACGCACCGCTCCTTCCGGAGGAGGTGCTCGCGGAGCTGCCGGCCGGCACCCACGTCCTGATCATGACCCACGATCACGCCGAGGACGCCGCGCTGTGCGACGCCGCCCTGCGCACCGGGGGTCTCGGCTCGATCGGCCTGATCGGCTCGTCCGCCAAATGGGCGCGGTTCCGGCAGCGCCTGGCCGACGAGGGCGGCCACGAAGCCGCCGGCATCGACCGGATCAAGACCCCGATCGGGATCACCGGGATCACCGGCAAGGAGCCCGCGACGATCGCGGTGAGCGTCGCGGCGGACCTGCTCCGTGCCTTCGAACAGGACCGCGAACGGGACCGCGGGCAAACCCGGGAACAGGGCCGTGATCAGGACCGCGGGCAGGCGGCGCCGTACGTGATCGCCGGCAGCGCCTGAGGGGGCCCGTCATCGCAGCTGGCGGCGGACCAGGTCGTGGAAGAGGCCGGTCGTGTCGGCGAGCAGTTCGGCGGGCGGGCCCTGCTGGACGATGCGGCCGTCCGCCATGGCGATCACCCGGTCGGCTCCCATGATCGTGGAGAGTCGGTGGGCGATCACGACGCGGGTGGCGCGCAGGGCGCGGGTGGACTCGACGACCACGCGCTGGGCCTCGTTGTCCAGCGCGCTGGTGGCCTCGTCGAAGAACAGGACGCGCGGCTTGCGGATGAGGGCCTGGGCGATCATCAGTCGTTGGCGCTGGCCTCCCGAGACGGTGCCGCCACCGTCGGACAGCATGGTGTGCATGCCCATCGGCATGGCCTTGACGTCCTCGGCCAGGCCCGCCATGGCGGCGGCCTCCCACGCCTCTTCGAGGGAGAACGTCCCGGCGCCGCGGATGCAGTCGAGGATCGACCCGGTGAAGGGCTGGGCGTTCTGCAACACGACGCCGCACTGTCGGCGTACGGCCGCCTGGTCGAGCGCCGCCAGGTCCTGGCCGTCGTACATGACGCTGCCGGAGTCGGGTTTGTCGAAGCCGATGAGCAGCCGCAGCAGTGTCGACTTTCCGCAGCCGCTGGCTCCGACGATCGCGACGAACTCTCCCTGTCCGATGCTGAAGTTGACGTTCTCCAGGACGAGCGGGCCGTCGTCGGCGTAGCGGTACGACAGGTCCTTGGCCTCGATGGCGCCGGTCAGCTCACCCGGTCGGGTACTGGATCGGACCGCCTCGGGGGTCTCCCGCAGGAGCGGCTTGACCTGCTCGAACATCGGCAGCACGGCAGCGGCCGAGATGAGCGCACCGGTCAGCTGCGTCACCGAGGACAGCAGCATCGTCAGCGCGGTGCTGAAGGTGAGGAACTCGCCGGCCGACATGGCACCGCGGGCCGGTCCGGCCAGCAACATGAACATCACCAGCGTGCACAGCGGCAGGTAGACGGCGCCCAGGACCGTGATGACGTTCTGTATCCGGCCGATGCGCTGCTGGAGGTCGCGGGTTCGGGCGAACTCCCGCGCCCAGGCGGCGTACGCGAAGCTCTCGGCCGCGGCGACGCGGAGCTTGGGCAGGCCGCGCAGGGTCTGGAAGGCCTGGTTGTTGAGCCGGTATCCGAGGGCGATCAGCCGGCGCTGGTAGCGCAACTGCCACAGCCCCAGGCCCAGGAAGACCACCGCGACGACGACCAGCATGGCGAGCGCCACCATCGCCAGCGGCACGCTGTAGACGAGCAGCAGGACGAGGTTCATCGCGCCGACGGCGCCCGCCTGTACACAGACCGGCCCGATGCCGGACAGCACGCGGCGGATGGCGCTGATGCCCATCGCCGCTCCGGCGAGTTCGCCCGTGGAGCGGCCGGCGAAGAACTTCGTCGGCAGTCGCAGCAGCCGGTCCCACACCGCCGGCTGCAAGGTGGCCTCGACGCGGCCCTCCATGCGCAGGAGGGAGGTGTTCTGCAGCAGCATGAAGGCGGCCGAGACGATGCCGGTCGCGATCAGCGCCAGCCCCGTCTGCACGATGAGGCCGTTCTCGCCCTGTGGGACGTAGCGGCCGAGGACCCGGCCGGTGGCGATCGGCACCAGTGCGCCCAGGGCCACCGCGACCAGCCCGCCCAGCATCAGGCTGCGCAGCTCCGGGAGGGTGCCGCGCACGCTGAACCGGAGCAGTGCCGGCAGGCCCACCCGCCCGTCGGGCAGCGGGCGGTACAGCATGACGGCGCGCGGCTCGAAGACGGCCTCGTTCGTCCTGCCGACGCGCTCGCGCGTACCGGTGGCGGGGTCGACGGCCTCGTAGCCGCCGCGCCGCCACAGCAGGGCGACCGGCGTTCCGTCCTTCTCCCGCCGGCCCACCAGCGGCCCGGTGTTCTCCCGCCACCAGCGCCCGCCGAGCCGGACCACACGGGTACGGATCCGGGAGGCGAGCGCGATGCTCTCGACGGGATCCACCTGCCCGGCGGTGCCGGCGGCCTCGCCCGGTTCGGAGAGGGTGATGCGGGCCGCGTCGGCGACCAGCCCGCACACGGCGAACGTGGCGTCGACGCCCGCGCTCCGGTGGGAATCCCGGCCGGAGCGGACGATGGACGCCAGCAGGGTCCGGTCCGCGTGGGTACGGGCTGCCCGGCCCGCCTCGATTCCGGCCGCCGTACGGTCCTCGTGCGCGCGCTCCAGCTCTTCGAGCCGGTCGTCCAGGGCGTACAGCAGCCGGTGCTGCTGGTCGACCATGCCCTGCCACATCGCCGCGTCGACGAGGAGGGTGCCCACCGCCTCCGTCTCGTACACGGCCCCGTACTGGACGCTGCCCGGGGCGATCTGCATCCAGAGGATGTCGTCGTCGGCCCCGCCGTGTTCGGCGGGGACGCCGCCGTCCAACGGCGGCTGGTAGAGCACGCGCAGGCCGCGGCCGATGCCGCGCGCGAAGGCGTCTTCCAGGGGGCTCGGTCGCCCTGCGGCGGGCATGCCGTACTGCCCTTGATCGGCGTGCCACGGTCCGCCGTGGAACCCCGCCCCCGGGAACTGGTCGCCGTACTCGGGTCGGTACAGCTCCCGCAGCTCGATGCGGCGCAGCCGACACCCTTGCAGGGGCCGGCCGACCAGGGTGTGGTCGGGGCCCTCGGCCGGGCCCAGCAGCAGCGTGCCCGGCTCCAGCCGGCCCAGGAAGTGCCAGTGTCCGGCCTGCGAGGCGTCGACGGCGAACAGGTCCAACGCGCCCCGCACGACCAGCCACAGGACGAGCGGGCCCTCCAGGGACAGGCTGCGCAGGCCCGTGCAGTCGACCGCCGAGCCCAGGGCGCCCAGTGCCGCGACGACCGGGTCCGGGGGCCCGCCCGGTCGATCGGCGGTGACGGGGGTCGTGGCGGCGTCCGTGGCGGTGGTGTGGTGGGCGTGCGTCACCTCAGTGCTCCTTGACCAGTTCGGCGTACGGGCCCCGCGCGGCGACCAGGTGCTCGTGCCGGCCGCGTTCCACGATCGCGCCCCGGTCGAGCACGACGATCTCGTCGCTGTCGCGGACCGTGCTCAGCCGGTGGGCGATGACCACACAGGCGCAGCCGCGTCGGCGCAGGTTGTCGATGATGACCTGCTCGGTCACCGCGTCCAGGGCGCTGGTCACCTCGTCGAGCACCATCACGCTGGGGCGGCGCACCAGCGCCCGGGCGATCTCCAGGCGCTGCCGCTGACCGCCGGAGAAGTTGCGACCGTCCTGCTCGACGCGGCTGTGGATGCCGCCGGGGCGGCGGGCGACCACGTCGTGCACGGCGGCGTCCTGAAGGGCCGCGACGACGGCCTCGTCCGGGATGGAGGGGTCCCACAGCGTGACGTTGTCGCGGACGGTGCCCTCGAAGAGGAAGACGTCCTGGTCGACGAAGGAGACGGAGGCGGCCAGCGCGCCGCGCGGAATGTCCTCCAGCCGCATGCCGTCGATGCGGATGGCCCCCTCCCAGGGGGTGTGGAGGCCGGAGAGCAGCCGGGAGACGGTGGACTTGCCGCTGCCGGATCCGCCGACGAGCGCGACCTGTTGCCCGGGGCCGACGGAGAGCGAGAAGTCCGTGAGCAGCGGGGCGTCCAGTGGGCTGTAGCCGAAGGTGACGTGCTCCAGCTCCACGTGGCCCTTGAGGCGTCGGGTGCCGGCGGCGGGCTCGCGCCGCGAGTGGACCGGGTCGACGGGAAAGTTCTCGACGTCCTTGAGACGGGCGACGTCGGCCGCGAAGTCCTGGATCCTTCCCGCGACGCCGCCCAGCCGGGAGATCGGCGCGGTGAAGCTGGTCACCAGGGCCTGGAAGGCGACGAGGAGACCCACGGTGAGATGCCCCTCCACCGCCCGCAGGCCGCCGATCATCAGGATCAGCGCGCTGTTGAACGCGGCCAGCGTGGGGGCGACGATCGCGAGCCACGCGCTGGGCACGCCGAGCCGCTGCTGCACGTCGAGGGTGACGGCGTGCTGTCCGGCCCAGCGCCGGAAGAAGCCGTTCTCGCCGCCCGTGGCCTTCATGGTCTCGATGAGTTGGAGACCGCTGTACGAGGTGTTGGTCAGCCGGGCGCTCTCCGCGCGCAGCTTCTGGGTGTCGGTGGCCCTCAGCCGGATCACGATCCGCAGGGCCACCACGTTGAGCAGCGCCACGGCCACGCCGACGAGGGTGAGCTGCGGATCGTACGTCCACAGCAGCACCGCGTAGATCACGACCACCACGGCGTCCACGCCCGCGGCGGCCAGGTCCCTGGCGAGGGTCTCGGCGACCGTGTCGTTGGATTGCAGGCGCTGGACCAGGTCCGCCGGGTTGCGCTGGGAGTAGAAGGTGACCGGAAGCCTCAGGAGGTGCCGGAAGAAGCGGGCACCGCCCAGGGTGGAGGAGATGATGCGCCCGCGCAGCAGATTGGCCTGTTGCAGCGCGGTGAGTGTCGCGGTGAGTACGAGGGCGACCGCCATCGAGGCGAACAGCACTCCCAGCAGGGAGGTCTGCTCCCCGATCAGGAACATGTCGATGTACGTGCGGCTCAGCGCCGGCACCGAGGCACCGACGGCCACCAGGAGGAGGCTGGAGAGCACGGCGGCGGCCATGGTTCCCGAAGTGCCCCGCAGGCGGGCCGGCATGGCGCCCAGGACTCCCGGCTTGCGGCCGCCGCGGCGGAAGCCGTCGCCGGGTTCGAAGGTGAGCACGACGCCGGTGAAGCTGGTGTCGAACTCGTCCAGGGGGACGAACCGGCGTCCCTTGCCCGGGTCGTTGACGTACACGCCCTTGCGGCCGAGCCGGCGGCTCATGCCGTCGTAGACGACGTAGTGGTTGAACTCCCAGAAGAGGATGGCCGGGCCGCTCACCTCGGCGAGCGCGGCCAGGCCCATCTGCATGCCCTTGGCCGTCAGCCCGTAACCGCGTGCGGCCTTGAGGAGGTTGCCGGCGCGGGAGCCGTCGCGGGAGACGCCGCACGCGATGCGCAGTTCCTCCAGGGGGACGAAACGGCCGTGGTGCCCGAGCACCATGGCCAGCGCGGCGGCGCCGCACTCCACCGCCTCCATCTGCAGCACGGTGGGGGTGCGTACCGGGCGGGGTGTCCTGCCCTTGGGGGCGGGTGCGGGTTTGCGGCGGGTGCCGCCCTTGGACTCGGGGCGGTGCCGTCGGTGTCCGGACGAAGGGAGTCGCGGCGGTGTGCCGGTCCGGGGCGCGGTCACGGCAGCAGCCAGTCGACGGGGCGTTGCACGGCGAGGTGGACGGCGCCGCTGACCGGTGTCCTCGACGGGACCTCGTCCGGGGGGCCGTCGCCGGAGGACCAGCGGTAGCCGGTCCCGGTCGAGGTGGAGGGGTCCAGTTGTACGAGTACCGCGACCGGGTTGCCGTCGCGGGTGAACTGTTCGGCCAGCCCGCCGTCGCCCAGGAAGCCGCCGATCTGCGCCGTGGTCTGCGGCGTGCGGCCGACCGCCTTGACGCGGCCGCGCAGCGTGCCGAACCGCTCCTTCGGGACGGACTGGACGGTCAGGTCCACGGTCGCGCCGACCGGGATCGTCGAGGCGCCGGCGCCGGGCACGTACAGCACGGCCACCAGCGGGTCCTGCGGGTCCTTCACGCGTTCCACGGTCGCCACGTCCGCACCGGTGGAGACGACCGAGCCCACCTTGGCCACGAGTGTCGCCAGCCGGCCGCCGGTCACCACGCGCACGGGGCGGTCCCCTTGCGCCGTACGGACGTTGAGCAGGGGCGCGCCGGCGGTCAGCAGCCGGCCCTCCTCGGCGAGGACCGCGGTGACCTGTCCCGCGACCGGGGTCTGCAGTACGTAGCTGCCTTCGGCGTGGGTGAGGATGCCGGGCGCGCTCAGCTTGGAGGACACGGTGCCGGTGAAGGCCCAGAAACTCGCGGCGGCCATGACGATGACCGTGACGACCAGGACGAGCCGGCCCTGCGGGCGCGCGAAGCGTACGGGCAAGTCGAGTTCTTCGGGCGATTGCAGCTTGGAAAGAGCCTTTTGGCGAAACTGCACGGACTATTCCTTCGACTGCATTCGTATCGGCCGGGCGTATCGGTCGTACGGACTTGCACGGGCATACGGACTTGCACGGACATGCGGTCTCGCACGGACCTGCGGGCAGCCAGGAACCCCGGAGCCGTGGGGGACGCTCCGGGGTTCATGGGGATATCCCGATCAGAGACCGGCGATACCGGTGTTCACCGAAACGCCGGTGACGCCCGTGACGACGCCGGGAACCTGCGACACGATGCCCGTGGCGGCCTGGACGGTGTTCAGGGAGCCCAGGACGTTGCTGACATCGCTGGTCACGGCGCCCACGAGGCCACCGGACACGCCGATGATGCCACCGGAGACGGCGTCCAGCTCGGTGTCGGCGATCTCGCGGGTCTCGATGTCGTTACGCATGACGCGCACCTTTCATTGGGGGGAGGAATTCATTCATGCGGCGGCGGGGCGGCCCGAAAACGGGCCACCCATTTCGACTGCCGCAATGCGCAAGATGTAAGCACGCGAACGGGCCGGCGGACCAATCCCGTTGACGCCCCATCACGGCTGGACGGGCGTCCCCGACGACTGAAGTGCAGCTTGATTCACCGAATGGTGACGGCTTCTCCACAAGATCGAGTAACAGATGTGGAGCCTCCCTTCCTTACACGGAACCAACTGACTCGAAACCGCCACAACCGGACGGAACATTCCGGTCATATCGCCGGTGAGGGAGGTGAGTTGTCGCAGTCGCGGACACGATGTGCAGGTTTCCGTAAGGCGCGTGGGGTGACGGGGCCGTCACACCTGGTGTGCGTACGGGAGGAACCGGGCCCCTCCGCGCCGGCCCCGAGCCGGTGCCCGATGGCGTACCGGCCCGGCGCAGGACGGACTCGGGCGCGGGGGTGCACCGCGGTGTACAGCGGACGCACTGCGGTGGGCCGGGTTCGCGCGGCCGGCGCGGCGCTCCTGCGCGTACCCGCCCGGTACGCGGATCCGGGCAGGGGTGGCGACGCTTCGACACGACGAGCGCCGACGCCTCGACACGCGTCGAGGCGTCCGAGGGTGGTGCGGCGTCCGGGGTGCGGGAGTCGTCCGACCTCGGTCGGGCGGGCTCAGCCGGCTCCGAGAACCTTGTCGATGTATCCCGCGAGCGAGGACCGCAGACCCTCCGCGTCCACCCCCCGTTCGTCGATCAGGTGGGCCACGAGGTCGGCGCGGATGGCGGCCAGCAGTGCGTGGGCGGTGAAATCCGCGTCGTCGACGCCGGGCACCTCATCGAGCGCCGTGCGAAGGACCTCGTG
Source organism: Streptomyces sp. NBC_00513 (assembly GCF_041431415.1). Classification (GTDB taxonomy): domain Bacteria; phylum Actinomycetota; class Actinomycetes; order Streptomycetales; family Streptomycetaceae; genus Streptomyces. The sequence goes on along the minus strand of NZ_CP107845.1, from coordinate 6,599,615 downwards.
CCACCAGCCGTAGTGCTCGGCCTGGTAGGGGCTGCTGAGCCCGGCGTCCTCCGCGGCCGTCATCAGGTTCCGGTTCTCGATCTTGAAGCGCAGCGAGGCGTCGAGAAGGTCCGCCACCCGCTGTCGCGGTGAGGACCCCGGCGCGCCCTGCGCCTCCCGCACGGCGCGCCGGAGGGGTTCGAGGCGGGAGGCGATCACCGCGCCGATCAGGCCCGCGCGGTCGCCGAAGCGGCGGAAGAGGGTGCCCTTGCCGACGCCCGCGGCCGCGGCGATGTCGTCCATCGACACGCTCTGCGGGCTGCCGCTGGCGGCGAAGAGGGCGTCCGCTGCCGCCAGGACGGCTTCTCGGTTGCGCAGGGCGTCCGCGCGTTCCGTGCGCTGGGCCACGGATCCTCCTTGGTCTTCGGCCCGTCACCGACGGCCCGCCCGCCCGGGATGCGGCGGGCCGGTTCGTGACGTCGTCGAGCCAGTCGACGATACGCGTTCCCGCGCACCGGCGCCGATCCCGCCGGGGCGGCACGGTGGCGACTCCCCCGTCAGGCGATCTCCCTCTCGACGAAGGCGCGGAAGGTGCCCGGAGGACGACCGGTGAGGCGTTCGACGGTGTCCGTGGTGCGGTCCTCCGCGCCGTCGGCGATGGCGCGGTCCATGGCGGCCAGCATGGAGGCGAACTCCAGCGGGATCTCGGCCGCCCAGCGGTCGCGCAGTTGCTCGAAGGTCAGGTGCCGGTGCACGACGGTGCGGCCGGTGGACTCGGTGAGGATCGCGGCGACGTCGTCGTGGCTGAACGTCTGCGGTCCGGTCAGGATCAGGTCGGTGTCGGGGGACTTCTCGTCGACCAGGGCCCTCACGGCGACGGCGGCGATGTCCTGCGCGTCGACGAAACCGATGCGGCCGTCGCCCGAGGCCGTCAGGATGACGCCTCCCTCACGGATGCTGCGGGCGTGCGGGGTGGATCCGGTGAAGTTCTGCATGAACCAGGAGGGCCGCAGTACCGCCCACTCGTCGAACAGGCCGGGCAGCGCCTGGTGGACCTGGCCCACCGCGGGGCCGCCCGCCGGGATCGCCGACGCCCCGAGCAGCACCGCGCGTCGCACGCCGGCCGCTCCGGCCTCGTGGAGGAAGGGCAGCATGACCGCGGCCGGGTCGGAGGAGCCGACGGGCGGGACGAGGTAGGCGCGGTCGACCCCGCGCAGGGCCTCGCCCCAGGTCGCGGGCTCGTTCCAGTCGAAGCGGACCGCCTGCGCGCCGCCCACCGGGGCGGCGGTGCGTCCGGCCGCCTTGACGTGGTGGCCTTCGGCGAGGAGACCGGCGGTGACCCGGCGGCCGGTGGTGCCGGTGGCGCCGATGACCAGGGTGGCGTTGGGGTCGCTCATCGCCCGGCGCCCGTGAAGTCGACGCCGGGCTCCTGCACGGCGAGGGGGTTCCAGTAGTCGCGGTAGGAGGTCATGAGACCGTCCCTGACCGTGACGACGGCGATGTACGTCATGTCGAAGGGGCCTCCTGTCTTCACCAGGCGCCCCACGCCGCGCATCTCGACCACGATCGTCTCGGGGACGGTGGTCCGGTGGACCGTCACCTCGGGGAAGTCGTGGAGGTCGATGTGGTCCGGGTAGTGACGCATGTGGTCCGCGATGGCCCGGCGCCCTTCCAGCCGCGCGGGCCAACCCGGAGGCGCGAAGGGGAACTCCATGATCCCGTCCTCGTCCCAGAGGTCCATCCATGCGGGGACGTCCTTCTCCAGCAGCAACCGCAGACCGTGACGGTAGAGCTCCTCAGGAGCCGTGGGGATGATCATGTTCGAGGTTTCCGTTCCGCTCGAAACGGACCGGCGGTCCGCATGGGACAAACATACGGACCGCCAGTCCGTTTCGCAAGGGTGGTTCGCCTGGCGGGCGGACCACCGCCGCCCTCGCGGGGCACCGGACCCGCCCGTACACAGCGCCGTGCGCAGGGCCCTCGGGTGACGGCTCCCCCTCGGCGCAGGTTGGTGGGCGCGGTGGGGCGTGGTTGGCTGTCGTCTGGACAGACACTCCAAGACTGCGGTTCGGCTGGTTCGGGCGTTGTCGGAGAGGCAGGGCAGGGACGAGGGGTGCGGGAGTGCCGGTGCGGAACAAGACGGACGGGTTGCCGAGACAGCTGTGGGACCGGGCCCGGTTGGCGGCGGTCGCGGCGACGGAACTGATCGACACCGGGCCGGAGCAGGTCTTCGAGGACCTCGCGGGCCTCGCCGCCCGGGTCACCGGCTCGGGGCGGGCGTTCATCACGCTGGTGGACGACCGGCGCTCGTTCTGGAAGGCCTGCGTCGGGGTCGACGCGACCGCGATCGAGGACCGGCAGAATCCGGTCGAGGAGAGCTTCTGCTTCTTCCTGATCGGTCTCGACGGGGAGCCGTTCATCGTGGACGACGCCGCCAACGACCCCCGCACCCGTGACCATCCCTCGGTCGAACCGATGCGCATCGGCGCCTGGGCCGGATACCCCCTCCTCGGAGCGGGCGGCGAGGTGCTGGGCAGCTTCTGTGTCATCGACGACAGCCCCCGCGTCTGGACGCCCGCCGATCTGACCACGCTGGAGACGCTCGCCCGCTCGGTCGGCGCCGAGATCGGTCTGCGCCGGTCCCTGACCGCCGCCCGGAACGCGCACACCCTGTCGGCGGACCTCGCCCACTCACTCCAGCAGGGCCTGCTGCCGCCGGCCCTGCCCCTGGTACCGGGCGTGGAGGTGGCGGCGTCCTACCTGCCCGCCTCCCGTGCGGGCCGTTCCGACATCGAGGTCGGCGGCGACTTCTACGACCTGTTCCGCACCCGCGGCTCCTCCTGGGGCGCGGTCCTGGGCGACGTGTGCGGCAAAGGCGTACAGGCCGCCCAGGTGTCCTCGATGGCCCGCTACACGATCCGTGCCGAGGCCGGCGAGAACCGTTCCCCCGCAGGCCTCCTCGACCGCCTCAACACCGCGATGCTCGCCCAGCACGCTCCTCGCTTCCTCACCGCCGTCTACGCCCGTTTCCGGACCACCCGCGGGGGCCTCGCGGGGACGCTCGCCCTGGCCGGCCACCCGCCCGCCCTCGTCCGGCGAGCCGACGGCACCGTCCGCGAGATCGGCAGGCCCGGACAGCTCCTCGGCGTCTTCGACCCCATCCGCCTGGCCGACGCCAGGTTCCGGCTCGCCCCGGGCGACCTGCTTCTCCTCTACACCGACGGCGCGACCGAGGCACGCGCCCGCCCCGGAGCCCCCGACCGCGAGCACGACGTCTTCGACGACGCCGACCTGGCCCGCACCCTCGCCGACACGGCCGGCATGAACGCCACCGACACCATCAGCCACATCAACGACACCCTGTCCGCCCGGCACGAAGGATGGACCAGCGACGACACGGCCCTCCTGGCCCTGCGCGTCCCCGAGCAGCACCCCGGCTGAAAGCCCCGCCACGGAAACCGGAACGGATCATTCCCACCGGCTCACCCTCCTTGAACCCGCGTCCCCACCGACCTCACCGACGCGCTCGCCGGCATCACCTCGGCCGCCGCGGAAGGCGTCGACGCCCCCGGCGACCCGGACGAGTGCCCCGATACCCGCCACTGATCAAGCGGTACCGCGCCCGGCCGCCGCCCGTCCCATCGACAGTGCCAGAGTCCGTACCCGGCGCCAGTCCATCGGCGGTGCGACGGGCGGCACGCCGGGCCGGTGCCGGGGCACCCACACGCGCAGAGCGCCGGGCGCGAGACGACAGCGCACCGGAGTGGGCAGCGTCAGGGCCTCGCCGTCGACACCGACCGGTATGACCGGGGCGTCGGCGTCGACGACGACCACTCGGGCGGTGGTCGCGGTCAGCCCGCGGCCCTGCCCGCCCCGCAGCAGGAGCTCCGTGGCCTCGGCGGCGTTGCCGACGCCGACACACAGCACCCCCAGCTCGCCCGAGTCAAGTCCCTGTCGGCGCCCCAGTCCCGCCGAGTCGCCCCTCGCATAGGGGTTGTTGCTCACCAGTACCGCCTGGGGGCCCTCCACGGCCAGCTCGTCGGTACGGACACTCAGCACGGCGCCGCTCTGGTGGGTCAGCAGGTCCGGCAGCATCTCCAGGATGGTGCGGGCCTTGTCGTCGCGGTAGGCGGGACTCTGCACGACTTCCGCGTACACGCCGAACGAGGCGTTGTTGATGAAGACGCGCTCCGCGCTCCGGTCCCCCGGCGGTCCCCCCTGGAGGTAGCCGATGTCGATGCGCAGTTCGACACCGTCGTCCAGTGCGTCCAGACACCTGGAGGGGTCGTCCCGGTCGAGGCCCAGGTCCATGGCGAAGTGGTTGCGGGTACCGGCGCCGATCACCATGAACGGTATGTCGTGCTCCGCGGCCACGCCGGCGACCAGGGCCTGTGTACCGTCGCCACCCGCGACGCCGAGCAGATCGGCCCCGCCCCGGACGGCCCGCCGCGCCAGCTCGGCCACGTCCTGCCGTCCGGTCGTGTCCAGTACGACGACCTCGGCGCCTTTGGCCCTGGCCCGCTCCGCCAGGCGGAACTTGCCGACCTTCCCGCCGCCCGAGCGCGGATTCATGATCAGGAACGGGTGCTCGGCCCGGCCGGCGGACCGCTCCGACATGGTCGGCGAGGTGTCGTCCGCAAGCGCGGCCCTGCCGGCGGAAACGGCCAATGCCCACAGGCCGAGGGAGACCAGCACGACCCACAGGAGTCCGGCGGACGCGTACAGGACCAGGACACCGAGCGGCGCGGCGATCACCAGCAGCACGGCCAGTACCCGGATCCAGCCGGTGTGGGTGAGCATCCACCAGCCACCGGCCGCCGTGAGCACCAGACCCGCCCACCCCACCCCCATGAGCACGAGGCTGCCGAACCCGGCGAAGACCACCAGTACCAAGAGCGCGGCCACGCCCGCCGCGAGGGCCAGACGCGCGGTCCAACGCCTGCTCATGTGACGGCCTCCCGCCCAGGTCCGGAGGTATCCCCTCAAGCGTATGGGCGCTCCTCCCGCGCGGCACGTTCCGGCTTCCTCACCAGGCCCGACCACCCCCCGGACCTCCGCGTCGCGTCGCGAAGGGAACCCGCCTGCGGTTGTCCTCCCCCCTCCTCGACATCCGCCGCGCGGCCTCCCGTAAGAGGGGCGTCAAGGGTTGCGGGGCGGCCGTATGGACCCCGTCAAGGCGGCTTAACACCCGGGTGAAGACGCGGTTGTCTCGTCATCAGCCAACTGGCTGATTCATTTCTTCCCACTTCACTCAGGAGCTCGCGATGGCCGATCTGGCCTTCGTCGTCACCACGGTCGCGGTGTTCGCGCTGGTGGCTCTCATCGCCCGGGGGGTGACCAGGCTGTGACCGTCGAGAACGTTGTCGGCCTCGTCGTGGCCGTCTCACTGCTCGGATACCTCGTCCTCGCCCTTGTGTACCCGGAGAGGTTCTGAGCACTGATATGAGCCCCGTAACCGCCGGCGTGCTCCAGCTCCTCGCGCTGATCGCCGCACTCGCGCTGGCCTACCGCCCACTCGGCGACCACATGGCCCGGGTCTACACCTCCGAGAAGCACTACAAACCGGAGAAGTGGATCTACAAGGCCATCGGCGCCAACCCGAACGCCGAGATGCACTGGCCCGCCTACCTGCGCGGCGTCCTCGCCTTCTCGGCGGTGGGCGTCCTGTTCCTCTACGGCATACAGCGCCTACAGGGCAGCCTGCCTGGTTCCCTCGGCTTCGTGTCGATCGATCCGGATCAGGCCTTCAACACCGCCGCGTCCTTCGTGGCGAACACCAACTGGCAGTCGTACTACGGCGAACAGGCCATGGGCCACGTCGTACAGACCGGTGGCCTCGCGGTGCAGAACTTCGTCTCCGCCGCCGTCGGCATGGCCGTCGCGGTCGCCCTCGTACGGGGCTTCGCGCGCTCCCGCACCGGTGAACTCGGCAACTTCTGGTCCGACCTGGTCCGCGGCACCCTCCGCATTCTTCTTCCCATCTCCGTGATCGGCGCCCTCGTCCTGGTCGCCTGCGGAGTCATCCAGAACTTCGCGGGCATCCACGAGGTCGGCCAGTTCATGGGCGGCAGCCGGCAGTGGAACGGCGGGGCGGTCGCCTCGCAGGAGGTCATCAAGGAGCTGGGCACGAACGGCGGCGGCTACTTCAACGCCAACTCCGCCCACCCCTTCGAGAACCCGACCCCCTTCTCGAACCTGTTCGAGATCTTCCTGATCCTGCTCATCCCCTTCGCACTGACCCGCACCTTCGGCCGCATGGTCGGCAACCTGCGCCAGGGCTACGCGATCCTCGCCACCATGGGCATCATCTGGATCGGATTCACCGCGCTGATGATGTGGACCGAGTTCGCTCACCACGGACCGGCGTTCGACGTCGCCGGCGGTGCGATGGAGGGCAAGGAGACCCGCTTCGGCATCGGCGGTTCGTCGATCTTCGCCGTGGCGACGACGCTGACGTCGACCGGCGCCGTCAACTCCTTCCACTCCTCCTACACCGGCTTCGGCGGCGGCATCGCGATGCTGGGCATGCAGCTCGGCGAGATCGCCCCCGGCGGAGTCGGATCCGGCCTCTACGGCATGCTGATCATGGCGATCATCGCGGTGTTCATCGCCGGCCTGATGGTCGGCCGCACCCCCGAGTACCTCGGCAAGAAGATCGGCACCCGCGAGATCAAGCTCGCCGCCTGCTACATCCTCGTCACCCCGGCCCTGGTGCTGTGCTTCACCGCCGCCGCGATGGCCCTGCCCACCCCGGGCAACTCCATGACGAACTCCGGCGCGCACGGCTTCTCCGAGATCCTCTACGCCTACACCTCGGGCGCCAACAACAACGGCTCCGCCTTCGCCGGACTCAACGCCGACACGCAGTGGTTCAACAGCACCATCGGCATCGCCATGCTGCTCGGCCGCTTCCTGCCCATGGTGTTCGTCCTCGCGTTGGCGGGCTCGCTCGCCGAGCAGAAGCCCATCCCCGAGACGGCGGGCACGCTCCGCACCGACAAGCCGCTCTACGCGGGCCTGCTCGTCGGCACGATCGTCATCATCACCGGCCTGACCTACTTCCCCGCCCTCGCGCTGGGGCCGCTCGCCGAAGGGCTCGCCTCATGAGCACCATCACTCCCACCCGTGCCCCGCACGAGGACGTTCCCACCGGGCACCCGCCCGCGGCCGGCCGTGTCGGCGGGGGGCTGTTCGATCCCAAGGCACTGCTGAAGTCTTTCCCGGACGCGGTGCGCAAGCTCGACCCGCGCGTGATGATCAAGTCCCCGGTCATGTTCGTGGTCCTGATCGGCTCGGTCGTCACGACCGTGCTGGCGGTCAAGGATCCGACGGACTGGTTCGGTTGGGCGATCACCGGCTGGCTGTGGCTGACCACGATCTTCGCCAACCTCGCCGAGGCCGTCGCCGAGGGCCGCGGCAAGGCCCAGGCCGACACCCTCCGCAAGGCGAAGACTGACACGGTCGCCCGCCGCCTCGACGGCTCGATGGAGGAACGGGTCCCCGGCGCGGAGCTCCGTATCGGCGACCTGGTGATCTGCGAGGCGGGCGACATCATCCCCGGTGACGGCGACGTCGTCGAGGGCGTCGCGTCGGTGGACGAGTCGGCCATCACCGGCGAATCCGCGCCCGTCATCCGCGAGTCGGGCGGCGACCGCAGCGCGGTCACAGGTGGCACGAAGGTCCTCTCCGACCGGATCGTCGTCAAGATCACGACGAAGCCCGGCGAGACCTTCATCGACCGCATGATCGCACTGGTCGAGGGCGCGGCCCGGCAGAAGACGCCCAACGAGATCGCGCTGAACATCCTGCTCGCCTCGCTGACCATCGTCTTCCTGCTGGCCGTCGTCACCCTCCAGCCGTTCGCGATCTACGCGGGCGCCGAGCAGTCGATGATCGTGCTCACCGCCCTGCTGGTCTGCCTGATCCCCACCACCATCGGCGCGCTGCTCTCCGCCATCGGCATCGCGGGCATGGACCGCCTGGTCCAGCGCAACGTCCTGGCCATGTCCGGCCGCGCGGTGGAAGCGGCGGGCGACGTGTCGACGCTGCTGCTCGACAAGACCGGCACCATCACCCTCGGCAACCGCCAAGCCTCCGAATTCGTACCGGTCAAGGGCACCACCGACGCCGAACTCGCCGACGCCGCGCAGCTTTCGTCGCTGGCGGACGAAACTCCCGAAGGCCGCTCCATCGTGGTCCTCGCGAAGGAGAAGTACGGGCTGCGCGAACGCGGTCAGGGCGAACTGTCGCAGGCCGAGTGGATCGCCTTCACCGCCCAGACCCGCATGTCCGGCGTAGACGTGGACGGCCGCAAGACCCGCAAGGGCGCCGCCGGCTCGGTCATCACCTGGGTGAAGGAGCAGGGCGGTCAGGTCTCCGACGACGCCGACGTCCTCGCCGACCGGATCTCGGAAGCCGGCGGCACGCCCCTCCTCGTCGCCGTCAAGGACGACCGGGGCGCCCGGGTCCTGGGCGTCATCCACCTCAAGGACGTCGTGAAGGAAGGCATGCGCGAACGCTTCGACGAGCTTCGCCGCATGGGCATCAAGACGATCATGATCACGGGCGACAACCCGCTCACCGCGAAGGCCATCGCGGAGGAGGCGGGCGTGGACGACTTCCTCGCCGAGGCCACGCCCGAGGACAAGATGGCCCTCATCAAGCGCGAGCAGGCCGGCGGCAAGCTGGTCGCGATGACCGGCGACGGCACGAATGACGCACCCGCCCTCGCCCAGGCCGACGTCGGGGTCGCCATGAACACGGGCACCTCGGCCGCCAAGGAGGCCGGGAACATGGTGGACCTGGACTCCAACCCCACCAAGCTCATCGAGATCGTCGAGATCGGCAAGCAGTTGCTGATCACGCGCGGCGCGCTGACGACGTTCTCCATCGCCAACGACGTCGCCAAGTACTTCGCGATCATCCCGGCCATGTTCGCCGTGGTCTACCCGGGCCTCGACAAGCTCAACGTCATGGGCCTGACCTCCCCCGAGTCCGCGATCCTCTCCGCCGTCATCTTCAACGCGCTGATCATCATCGCGCTCGTACCGCTCGCCCTCAAGGGCGTGCGCTACCGGCCGACCAGCGCCGACAAGATGCTCCGCCGCAACCTCGGCCTGTACGGCGTGGGCGGTCTGATCGCCCCGTTCATCGGCATCAAGGTCATCGACCTCCTCATCTCCCTCATCCCCGGAATCGGCTGATCTGCGATGAACAACTCCGTAGGAAACGCAGCACGGTTGCTCGGGGCGGGCCTCCGCGCCCTCCTCGTCCTGACCGTGATCTGCGGCGTCATCTATCCCCTCGCCGTCACCGGCATCGCCCAGGCCCTCTTCAACGACAACGCCAACGGCTCCGAGATCAAGGACAAGAACGGCCAGGTCGTCGGCTCCTCCCTCATCGGGCAGACGTACAACCTCCCGAAGAACGATCCGAACAACGCCGAGGAGGCGGCCCGGCCGGACCTGAAGTGGTTCCAGCCGCGCCCCTCCAACGGCCTGGGCTCCAACAGCGTCAACACCCGGTACGCGCTGATCCTCTCCGGCGCCACCAACCGCTCCGCCGACAACGGCGCCGTGGGCGGCCTCTGCCCGGCGAGCGCGGAGGAAGGCACGCTCTGCGCCCAGGTCATCGCCGCCAAGGACGCCGTCATCGCCGACAACTCCACGGCCTCCTACACGGTCAAGCCCGAGGACGTCCCCGCCGACGCCGTCACCTCCTCCGGATCCGGCCTCGACGCGCACATCTCCCCCGAGTACGCCAAGATCCAGGTCCACCGGGTCGCCGAGCGGAACGGCCTCGACGTCCAACAGGTCGAGAAGCTCGCCGCCGACCACACCACCGGTCGCACCCTCGGCTTCATGGGCGAACCACGCGTCAACGTCCTCGAACTCAACACCGCGCTGAAGGCACTGCCCCAGCACTGATGTTCCACGACGCACGGACCGGGAGCCGGCCGGGCGCCGCTCCCCCAGCCGCGACTGGGGGCTGTGGCGCCCGGTCGGCTCCCACCGTGCTCGTCACCAGGATGCGGGTCCCCGCGGGCAGTATCCGCCGAGGACCAGGGCGGTGGTCACGAAGCGGACCACGTGCGCACGTTGATCAGGGAGCGATCTCGAACTCGGGCGGCTCCAGGCCCTTCAGGCATTCGGTCTTCGGCGCGTTCGGGGTATCGAAGAAGGAGACGGCGATCTCCTGGGCGCACTTCGACGTGGCGATCACCACGTGCGGCTGGTAGGGGATCGTGACGACCTTGGCCTTGCTCAGCGTGCTGGCGACGTACGGCCCGTTGTCCGCCCCGGTCTGGGAGTCGAAGCTGCCCGACAGGGCGAGGGTGGGGATGTCGCCGCGCGTGACGTCACGGATCGAGGGGTCCGCAGGGGGGACGTTCCAGACGTCGCAGTCCGGGCGGAGGAAGGTGAGCTGCGGCGCCTGGGCCTGTACCGAGAGGGGGAACGACGGGAAGGCGTCCTGTCCGCCCTTGAGTGCCTGCTCCTGGCTCTCGTACGGCGTCCACGCGCTGCAGAAAACGCCGTAGGCGAGACCGTGCGCAACCCTGCCGATGGCCTGCGGGCTGAGCTTGCCGCCCGCCCACTGCCGAGCGATCCGCTGCGGCTTGCCGTGGGCCAGCTCGTCGAGGGCGCGGGGCACCTGCGGTGCGACGTGGGTGGCGGAGGTCATCCAGTTGACCAGGGCTCCGCCGTCCAGCACGACCTTGACCGGCTTGTCGTGGCCGGGGAGCGTGACGGTGGTGGTGACCGGCTTGGCTTCGAGGTCGCTGACGAGCTTGTCGAAGGTGGCCGACAGGTTCGGGTAGCGCTTGTCGCACGCCGGCTGGTCCGCGCAGGCCTTGAACAGGCCGTCGATGCCCTGTCGGGCGCTGCTCCACGTCGCCGCCGACCCGGCCCTGGACGGCGGCAGTATGCCGTCGATGCCCACCGAGCGGAGCCCCTCGGGGTGCAGGCGCATGTAGACCAGGGCCAGGTGGGTTCCGTAGGAGATGCCGTACAGGTTCCACTGCTTGATGCCCAGAGTGGAGCGCAGGTCCTCGTAGTCGGCGGCGCTCTCGGTGTCGTTGTAGGCGCTGAGGTCGAGCCCGCGGCCCGCCAGTTGGTCGCGGCAGGCCTTCGTGGCCTCGACGTGCAGTCGTTCGGTGGACGGAGCGTCGTAGACGAGGCCGACCGCGCGTGCGTTGAATTGGTCGATGTTGGGGCAGAGGGCCGTCGGGTCGGCCGAGTACGTACCGCGCTGGGACATGAGGATCACGTCACGGTCGCGGTTCAGGCCGGCGCCGATCGCCAACTTCGCCTCGCCCACGGCGTCGTCTCCCGGTCCGCCCGCGAGCCAGACGATGGGGTCGGACTTCGGTGTACCGGCCGTGGCGGGCACGATCGCGACACCGAGTTCGATCGTCTTGCCGCTTGGTTCGGCGCGGTTCTCGGGCACGGTGAGCGTTCCGCAGCGGGCCCCTTCCAGCTCCTCCACGGGTTCCGGTGTCTTCGGGCAGGGGCCCGGCTCGTAGCGGGCGTCGCCCACCGTCCGGGCGACGGTGCCGATCGGCGCTCCGTCGTCGGCGTGCGCCTTCGTCTGAGTGGGCGCGGAGAGCAGGCCGGTGACGAGGAGACCGGTCGCCATGCCGGCCGAGGTGGCCAGGAGTCGTCGTGCGGTGCGGCGACGACGGTGCGCTTGACGGCGTGTCATCTGCCCTCCCGGCTACTTCGGGATGATCGTGAACGGTTCGGGTTCGAGACCGTCCACGCACTTGGTGTCGGGCGCCTTCGGACGGGCGAGGAACGAGGCCAGCACGCTTTGCGCGCAAGGCGACTGCGGGACCACCCAGTGGCCGATTCCGGGGACCTGAATGGCGGTCGACCCGGACAGGTTTCGCGCGACGCCCTTCGCCCAACTCGCCCCGGTCTTCACGTCGAACGTGCCGGAGATGACGAGCGCCGGTACGGAGCTGACCGTGGCCACCCGCTGGACGGACGCGCGGTCCGGAACGTCCCAGATCCCGCATGCCGGGTACTGGAAGGGAAGTTGCGGCACCTGGGCCAGTACCGTGTCCGGCCACCCGGGGTACGCCTTGCGACCCGCCTTCAGCACGTCGGACTCCGAGTACCCCGGCGCCCACTCAGCGCACGCCACCGAGTTCGTCAGGCCGTGGGCGAACTCGCCGACCTTCTGGACCGAGCCGGCCGCACGGGCCTTCGCGAAGCGCTCCGGGTTCCCGTTGGCGAGTTCCTCCAGCGCCGCCGGGATGTCCTTGGGCCGGGGGGTGAAGGCGACGATCAGGTTCAGCAGTGCGCCCCCGTCGAGGACGACCTTGACCGGCTTCCCTCCGCTCGGCGGCGCGACGTTCAGCGTCAGCGGATGTGCCTCCAGCCTGCGCACCTGCTCCGTCAGCGTGCGGCGGAGGTCCGGGTACCGGTCCTTGCATGCGGGCTGCGCCGCGCACGCCTCGAAGATGTTGTCGATCCCCTCGGCGGTGCTGCCCCATGTCCACGGCAGGGTCACGACCTGGGGAGGGGTGATCGAGTCGATCGCCATCGCGCGGATTCCCTCGGGGTGCAGGCGCAGGTACGTGAGGGCCAGGTTGCTGCCGTAGGAGTACCCGTAGACGTTCCACTGGCGGATGCCCAGCGCCTTGCGCAGGTCGGCGAAGTCGGCTGCGTTCTCGGTGGTGTTGTAGGCGCTCAGGTCGGTGCCGGCGGCCGTCAGGCGGTGCCGGCAGTCCTTCACCGCTTTCAGGAAGAGTCGTTCCGCCTCTGGTGCGTCGTAGCCCAGGCCGACCGCCCGCGCGTTGAACCGGTCGACCTCCGGGCAGGCGAGGTTCGGCTGGTCGTAGAGGGTGCCGCGCTGGGCCATGATGATCAGTTCGCGGTCCTTGTTCAGGCCGGAGTCGACGAGGAACGGAATGTCGTCGAACGTGTCGGCACCGGGGCCGCCCGCCATGAACACCACGGGGTCCTGAGCGGGCTTCGTCGGGGTGACAGCCGGAACGACGGCCACGGCCAGCTTGATGGTCCGGGCGGCGGGGCGGGAGCGGTTCTCGGGAACCTCGAGGAGGCCGCACCGGGCGCCGCTCAGCGCTTCGATGGGCTCGGGCGGCTTCGGACAGGGGCCGGGAACGAACCGTGGCGAGCCTGCCGGGGTGGGCTCGGCCGCGGGCCGGGCGGGTGCTGACGCGGCGCTGCCGGGTGGAGGGCCGAATGCCACCAGACAGACCAGAGCTGCCCCGGCAGCCGCCGCGTGGACGCAGTGCTTTGGCATGTGGTCTCGTTCCTCTGCCGACATCGGCGGCCCTGCCTGGTCAGGCCGCAGCGGTTTGCACGGAACGCGCCCTTTCGACGCTACCGGGTGGCGCATGCCTCCGCCACGCGGAGCAGTCACACCCCGTGACCGGCCGGAGACCCCGCCCCGGGCGGGCCGGGGGGCGGCTCGGCCCGCTCCCTCCTGGAGGGGAAAGGTTCGCTCCCCAACCAGAGCCTCAGGTATGTGGAGTTGCGGGCGGCGGCCCGGTTGACCGAGGCGCTCGGGACCCGCTGCCGCGCCGCGTCGGGGGCCGTTAGCCTGTCGGTATGTCAGAGCGTGTCATGCCCGGTCGCACGGACGGCCTGATCACCCTGGTTGCCGCGGACGCCCTGTGGGCCGATTTGACGGCCGCCAGTGCTGTGCCGACGGCTTCCGGGGCATTCACCCGCTCTCCTGCCCCCGCCCGGGTGAGGTACGTCCTGCTCGGCGGCCGTGTGGTGGCGATGGTGAGGGCGGGCAACGGTCAGTGGAGTGTTCCGGAGGTCGAGGTGCGCCGGGCGGCCGCGGAACTGAACGCGATCGGGATGGATCGGTGGGACCTGGTTCGCATCGGTCCGTTTCGTGGAGCGCCGAGGCAGGAGCGCAACGAGGAAACGCCGCTGCGTTGGCGCCGGCGCATCACGGGGGAACTACAGGAGCCGGCCGGCCCCGAGCGGGCAGCGCGATGTGAAATCGGCCGACCGTACCCTCTGGCGGGGATCGACTGGCGACAGATGCTCGTGGAGCAGACCCGCGACGGCACACAGCGCACGTGGTGGCTGCCGCGCGCCGTGGTCAGACTGCTGGACGCGGCCGAGCACGCCGAAAGGCAGTGGGTGCACGCCGCGCGGACCCGCCGAGCAAGCACAGCCGTCACCGAGCCGCCCACCCCTCCCCGACGGCCCCGAGACGCCGGCGGTCGGCAGACGACGGGCCCCGAGGGCCCCACCGCCTCACTGCTCCGGTACGACAAAGAGCTGGAAGGCCAGTTGTACTCGGTGCTCAGCAGGAAGCCCGGTACCTCCCGCAGGGTGGCCGGGTGGGCGTGCGCCGTCTGCCGCACCGCGCCCGCCACCGTGCTCGACCACTGCCACGAACACGGCTACGTCCGCGCCCCCGTCTGCCAGTCCTGCAACACACAGGAACGCCCGGACCACCTGTACGACAACGACATCCGCGTGGCGAACCGGTACACACGCCTCTTCCACACCGACACCGACGACTGGCTCCGCCACTGGCACCGCTGCCCCGGCTGTCGCGCGCGCACCACCCTGCCCCTGCCGCACCTCGCCGCATGGACCGCCCACATACTCTGCCGATCGCTGCGCCCGACCCACCGCGCCCCCCGCGGGCGCAAGCCCTGCGGTGTCCTGCGCGTGTCCTGGACGGGCAGTCAGAACACGCCCCGTTCCTGCCTGCTCACTGTCGCCGTCGACTTCTGCCCCTCCGGCGAGCACCGCGTCCTGGCGCGAGTCCCCTACCGCGAAGCCGTCGAGCGGTTTCGCGCCTGGTTGGCCGAGACGGCCCCCGCCGTGGCCGCAGCGGCCGGTCCTGACCGCCTGGACGGCCTCCCTGCCCGGTTCCGGCCAGTCATCGCGGACACCAGCGGCGAGGACCTGGAACTCTTCTGAGCGGGCCCCGGGAGACTTCACACGGGCCTTGGCCCGGACAGCCGCCACGTACTCGGAACTGCGGGAGGAACTCTTCTCCGACATTCACCACACGCGCCCGGAGCCACCCTGGCGGATCGTGAGACAGAGGACGATGGCGATCCGGGCACAGTCCGCAGTACTGCTGGGACAGCCGACGTTCGTCCTGCGGCGCCTGGATGCCGGCTCGGACATCCCCGGCGCGGCAACATGGGACTTCACGGTGATCGCCAATCCGTCCGACTCGGCAGACGAGGACACGACGTTCGTCGTCATGGTGTCGACCGGCGACCACACCGGCGCAGTCCCCGTTCAGGTGTCCGAGGAGCTCGAGAACGAACGAGCGTGGTACCAGCAACTGGAGTACGGCTTCCACGCCTTGGGAATCACGCCGTTTCTCACCGCGATCCACGACCCCGATCGTCACCGGAAGCGGGCCACCGACGACGGCTACGGCGGCTGACTCGCCAGGCGCCGCACACGCACGGAGCCTGCCCTGTCGTCCGGCCCGAGACCGCGGCATCCCCGCGGCCATCGGGCGGAGGTTGGACCGGGCGCCCTTCAGCCGCTCGCCGAGGGTGCGGTCTGGCCCCGACGTCTCACCCGCCCACCGTGCACGAGCTCGTCACCACCCGTCGCCGAGGTTGATCCCCGCCGCGGCGGCCGAGTGGACGACGTACAACTGGATCGTCTCGCCGTCGCCCGCTCGACGCCGACCGCGGTCACCCTGCGCGGAACCTCGGTACTGCTCGCGCGAGCCCGTACCTGCCAGCGGACCCACGAAAGGCTCGTGCCGCGTAGACGGCCGCGGCGGCTGCGAACTGCCCGACGCCGGCAACTCCACGCCGTCCCTGGCCAAACCTCGCCCCACTCCGGGAACAGCAAACCTCTAAATCCAGCCATGTTGAGGGGTGTTGTTCCGGCCATGTCGGGCGTAGCGTGAACCCCACCCAGAGGGGGCGCGCCACCTCCCACCCGTTGGCGCGCACCACTGAAGAGCCCCGCCGCAACGTCCCCCGGGCGGCGGGGCTCTCCTCTGGCCCACCAGCGCGATTGTTCGCCTGGCGCTGTGGGCACAACGGGTGGGATGC
Organism: Streptomyces sp. NBC_00513; assembly: GCF_041431415.1. Classification (GTDB taxonomy): domain Bacteria; phylum Actinomycetota; class Actinomycetes; order Streptomycetales; family Streptomycetaceae; genus Streptomyces. The sequence continues at coordinate 6,583,606 of NZ_CP107845.1, read as the reverse complement.
GCACTCATGCATTCCCACCACCGCAACGTGCCCACGGTCCTCACCGCGTCCCTGGACAACGGGGCCAAGCTCAGGAACCGCATCGCGGAGCAGTGCCGGACCGCCGGCGGGGGCCGCACTCCGAACTTCGTCTCCGTCGACTTCCACCGCCTGTCCGACGGCAGCGGACACACCCCCGCCTCGATCGTCGCGGAACTCGACGAAGGCCCCTGAGAAGCGGCGGCGACCGGACCGCGAACCCGTCATCCGCCGGACCCTCACCCTACGGACTGAGCTTTGCCGGGCCGGCGGCGGACGTCGTCAGTGCCGGCCGGGTGTGAGCCTCCGCGGCACCGCGGCCACCGGTGCCGACTCCGGGCCCTGGGCCGGGCCAGGACCTGCGTCGGCCGTGGCCCGGCCGGCCGGGCAGCGGAGCCGCCATACACCGTGCGGCCGACTCGCCGTCCTCCCAAAGGACCAACGGACCGCGTCCCCGGAGCGCCTGCGTGCCCCCGGGGGCCCCGCCTCGTTCCATGGGACGTCTCCCCCCACCGGAACGGCTGCTCCATGACATTCACACCGCACTCCCGGCTCACCCGCAGGGCTCTGGTATCCGCCGCGCTCGCGGTCGGAGCCGCCTCCATCCTGCCCACCGCCGCCGCCTCCCCGGCCATGGCCTCCACCGGTCCCCGGGCATTCCAGCGCCGCGACGGCCACCGGGCACCCGAGATCACCGACTGCACCGGCTGGGGCGCCCGCGAGGCGTCCGAACCCGTCGTGCTGCTCACCTCGCGGCCCTCGAAGATCATCATCCACCACACGGCCACGGCCAACGTCACGGACTACTCGCGGGAGCGGGCCCTCAGACTCGCCCGTGCCATCCAGACGTACCACATGGACATGCAGGGCTGGATCGACACCGGCCAGCACTTCACCATCAGCAGGGGTGCCTTCGTCCTCGAGGGGCGGCACCACAGCCTCGCCGCGCTGGACGCCGGGGCCCAGACGGTACGGGGCGCCCACTGCGTCGGCCAGAACAACGTGGCCATCGGCATCGAGAACGAGGGCACCTACATGACGGTGCAGCCTCCGCCGGCGCAGTTCTCCGCCCTCGCCGACCTGTGCGCCCGCGTGTGCCGCCAGTACGACGTGCCGGCCTCCGAGATCTACGGGCACCGGGACTTCAACAGCACCGCGTGTCCCGGTGACACGCTCTACGCGCTGCTGCCGAAGCTGCGCGAGGACGTCGCCCGGCGACTCGGAAGCGCCGAGCCCGTGTCGCTGCCGCGCCGGCCCGAACACCCTCCTCTCGACCGGCCCGCCGACCCGGCGGCGGTGGCCGACGCTCACTCGGAGTACCTCCCGGAAGGGCTGCTGGGGTCTCTGCACCACGGCTGACACGCACGGCGCCGACGGCTCACGTCACGGTTCGGTACGGTCGTCGCCCCCCAACGGCCCGACCGTCCGCAGCAACCGCTCCGTGTGCCTGTCGCCAAAGCCGCTCCCGCCCGTGGTTTCGTGCCGCCGGGTGCGCCGCACGGCCGGCAGCACGTGGTGGTGCCGGCCGTGCGGTGCGGCAGCCCCGCGGGGCCCGGTGCCGCTACGGGGCCGCGGGGATCAAGACGGGCCGGCCCGTGACGACGAGGGTGAAAACGCGTCCGGGGGGACCAGGAGGGCCCGCAGGTCCGGCTACTCCCTGGGGTCCGGCGGGCCCGGCTGATCCCGGGGTGCCGGCCGGGCCGGGGACCCCCGGAGCGCCCTGGGCTCCCGGAGGACCGGGGGCTCCAGCCGGTCCGGGAGGTCCGGGAGGTCCGGGAGGTCCGGGAGGTCCGGGAGGTCCGGGAGGTCCGGGAGGTCCGGGAGGTCCGGGAGGTCCGGGAGGTCCGGGAGGAAACGGAGGCCCTCCGGGGTGGGGCTCGCACGACTCGTCCCATGGCCGCCCCTCGGCGCATTCGTCGTGCTGCGGAGGCGGATCCACCGTCAGGTACTGCGCGTCCGCAGGGTCCTGCGGGGTGGCGGCGGCTGCGGGCGCCGCGAAACCGGCACCCGTGAGGACGAGCGAGACAACGGCTCCGGCGACCCATCCGGTCCGGCGTGGCGGACCGCTCCGCCGCGTTGCTGCTGTGCTTTCAGACGGCATGCACTTACTCCTGATCATTGTCCGCTGGAAGTGGACCCGGGGCCCGTGGGCAGTCGGCGGCTGCCTTCGGGTCGTCGCGAGGCCGTCATGGCGTGGCACAGACGGCATACGGGGTGAGGGTGACGTCGTCCCGCGTCCTGTTCTGCCCGTTCACCTCCCAGTCGTTGGTGCCGGGTACCGGCCTGCTGACGAGCTGATCCGGTGCGGGACCGGTGGATCCGAAGCCGCCGCCCGTCAGCACGCTGCCGGCCGGGCAGGACACCTTTGAGGTCCCCGGCACCGAGCCCAGGTCGATTCCGATGAGCGCGCCTTGGGGACTGTCGATGGTCGCGGAGACGGAGTTGGTGGCGAGGTCGATGACGGATACCCCGTGCGCGCCGTTGGGGTGGCTGACGTACAGCCGGGCTCCGGTGGGGGAAACCGCCATCTCCGCGGGATCCCCGGAGGTGGGGATCGAAGTGACGACGCTGTTCGTGGCGGCATCGATGACCGCCACCCGGGCGTTGTTCCGGTCGGCGACGTAGACGCGCTTTCCGTCCAGCGAGACCTCCACGCCGTCCAGCCCCTGGTTGACCGGAATCGGCACCACGACCGTGTTGGTGGCGGTGTCGATGACCGATACCTCGCCCGAGGTGTTCTCGGTGACGTAGACACGTGCGCCGCTCGGCGAGATGGCCACCTTTCGCGGTGCGCTCGGTCCGACGTCCACCGTCGTGATGAGCGTCATGGTGGCGGAGTCGATCACTGCCACCACACCTGCGCCCCGGTAGGCGACGTAGAGGCGCTTCCCGTCCGGGGATACCGCCAGCCCGTTCGGGAGCGTGTCCGCCCCCGTCTCGAGGGTGCCCGCGACGGCATTGGTGGCGGTGTTGATCGCCACCACGCGGTTGGCCAGTCCGTTCCCCTCCACGGTGACATAGGCGCGACTGTCGTCCGGCGAGATGGCCACGCTCTCCGGAGTGCCGTTCCCCGTGGGGATTTCGGCCACCACGGTGTTGGTGAGAGCGTCGATCGCCGACACGGCGCCCGAGTCCCGCTCCGTCACGTAGACCTTCTTGCCGTTTCGGGCAGCGGCGACCTGCAGGGGCCCGCTGAACGCTCCGGTGTCGATGCTCGTCACGAGGGCGTTGGTGGCGGTGTCGAACACCCGGACCTTGTTCTGGCCCGTGTTGGCGACGTATGCGTACGTGCCGGGTGCGGCAGGAGCCGCCAGGGCGACGGACGGCGTGAGAACGGCTGCGGCAACGAGTACCGTGCACGATGCTTTCCGAACGCCGTGCTTCGACACGTACCCCCGGACGCTCCCCACACGCGGATTCCCGCGAACGGCGAAGTGCTGCATGGATCCTCCTCGAACGACCCGATCAGGGAGTGTCCCGGTTCGAGCTGCGAGGAACGTTGTATGCGTAGTTATATCTGATTATCAATCACGACATGTCGCCAGTACTCCAAATATCGCAATCTGGCCTACCTTCGGGGCAAGGTCAACAGCCAGGCCTCGGGGCTGTCCATCGACCTGTACAGGGCTGACCGGACACAGCGCCGGACAAGGCCACCGGACCAAGCCGTCTCCTTCGGATCATCTGGCTGACCAGATGAAGAGGGCGGCGAGGTGGAGTCCGGCCAGGTGGATGGTGGCGGTCTTCTACGTGTTCGACAGCCTCGACGCCCTCACCCCGCACGACGTCCTCGCAGCGGGGCAGACCGGCCCCCACTCGGTCGCGGGTTCAGGGGCGCCGTACCTGCTCGTGCCTACGACGCGCTGCCGCGCCTTCGATTCGACGTTCGACTCGCGGAGGCGGGCGTCCGTCACGAGCAACGCCGCCTGGACATCGAGGCGCGTACGGGTACCGAGTTCGATGAGCCCGAGCGAGGCAGCTACGAGGTCGTGCGCGTCCCGTTCAACACGGAGACACTACGGCAGCTCAACCTGATGCCGCCGGAGCTGGCCGAGTTCGCCGCCGGGAACATCGAGGCCATCACGGCCGTGCTCGACACCCAGATCCGCGCATCCTGACCGACCATCGTGTTCATCAACCTCAACGGCCCGGACGGCAACGACCGCAAGACAACGGATCTACGCGGGCTCGACGTGCTCCGTGTCGACGGACGGATCGTGTCGGCGGGGCTTTTCCTGCTACGGTCATCCGTTCGCCGAGGAGGTCACCATGGCTGGATCCCTGCCCGTTGCCGCCCAGGTGGATCTACGCCGTCAGCCCGTGGAAGACGTGCTGGAGCGCGTGGAGAAGGCCCTCAACGTGCAACTGGATCGGCAATCACTGGTACGCAAGCGCAGGTCCTTGGGCGGCCGTACCGAGCGGAGTACTTGGGTGCGCATCGAGCGGCGGGGATTCGAGCGGATCGGCTCGCAGGGCTGGAACGGTACCGAGGCCGCCGCCGTGCTACAGGGGGTCGCGATGCCCGAGTGGTACCAGGGCGTGGCGTGGCGCCAGTTGGGCGAGCCGGTGATGTGGCGCGCGGATGAGCTTGAGCTGATTGCCTCGCCACCTGTCGGCAAGGGTGCCCTGGTACTCGAAGACCCTGGCCTGCCGGATTCGTGGTGGGAGGCGCTGACCTCTTCGCTGGACGCGCTTGCCGCGCAGCAGACGCCACGGATCGCGACGCCTGACACTGTGACGATCACGCAGGAGGGGGTTGCCCAGGCCCTCGGGGAGGTCTTCCCCAGTGTCACCGATGCGCGAATCGAGCGATGGGTGCCGGCTCATGCGGATCTGACCTGGGCCAACGTGATGGGGCCGGAGTTCTCGATCATCGACTGGGAGGACTGGGGCATGGCTCCCCGGGGCTTGGATGCCGCGACCCTGTGGGGCAATGCGCTTGCCGTCCCGGCGCTCGCGGACCGCGTCCAGCAGGAACTGCGTGCGGACTTGGAGAGCCGAGACGGCAAGCTGATGTCGCTCTTCTTCCTGTCGAAGATCGTCGGGCCCCACGCGTACGACGAGGACCCCCTGCTGGCGCCTGCTCGGAAGGAAGCCGAGCGCCTAGTGGCCGAGCTTCAGTTCTGACGGCGTGAATGGAGGGCGTGGAGGTACTGACTGACAGCGTCGGTGTCCACCTCCGCGCTCAGCGCCTGGACCAGTTCAGCCAGGTGGCCGGAGGCGTCCGTACCGACCGCCACAGCCGTAGCACTGGGCAAATGGAACGAGGTTCGGAACGCCGCCTGGATGCGCGACAGATCCCCATGATGCGGTCGCAGGAACGGCCGGGGGTCGAACTCTTCCCACACCTTCCCATGGCCACCGCCGAAGGGGCTCATGCCCCACGTCTCACCCACCTTCCAGACCTCGCGTAGGACGGCCACGAGATCGAGAAGGTCGATCCCCACGAGGAACCCGGCCCGGACCATCAAGACGTCCGGAGACGGCAGATCCTCCACCCTGGCCCTGCTGAGCAGCCGGGGGTCCCAGGAAGCCACACCCCAGTCCTGGCACAGACCGTCGCGGGCGGCCTCGGCCAGCGCCGCGCATGCACCGCCGAAGAGGGCGTGGTCATCGGCCAGGGACAGGCCCGTGAGGCTCCGCTCCGGGTTGTGGAGGAGCACCGTGTCAGGTTCCCTGCCGAGCTCCCGGGCAGCCTCCTCGACGGCGAGGCGCAGTCGGCCCGGATCGAGCGAGTGCTCAACACCTCCGGCGCCCGGGAAGAATCCCACCTTCGTGGAGAGGGTGAACTTCGGCAGCAGATCAGCCGCCGTCTCGGACAGCGTGGTGTGCGAACGGAAGCCGAGGTAGGGGGCCGCAGTGTCCAGGGCAGTGACCCCGAGATCAAGTGCGGCCGTCAGGAGGCCGCGGTCGTGACGAGACCGGTGAAGGCCGAGGACAAGGCGGGGGTCAGCTCCGTGCACAGTTCCTCCTTCAGCAGGATCTCGGCGAGCTGCTCCACGTCCAGGCCGGTCTTCTCGGCGGCGTCGGCGATGTTGACGGGGTGGCCGCTCAGCAGCAGGGCGAGGGCCGGATACGCCTTGCCGGCGAACGTGAGTTTCTTGCCTGCGGCAAGGACCTCCACGGTGTCGTGGTGCTGCTCGATCACGGGCTCGAAGTCCGTGACGCACACGACGGCCTCGGACCTGCCGAACAGGCCGGTGGCCGGGACGTGCCGGGCAGCCAGGCGCTCCCGCTCGCGCGCATGCAGAAACTTCTGCGGAGTCAGCTGCCTAGCCATCTCGGCGACGGCGTCGGCCAGGAGCTGCTGCTGCCCCTCCCACTGGCCCGGAGAGTTCCAGCGGTCCAGGTCGTAACGGAACAGATCCTTGGTGCGGGCCTGGTCGGCGAGCCAGGCCAACCAGTTCACGCCGACGCGCTTCACGATGCCGAAGGTGGCATGCAGGCTGTAGCCGTCACCCTGGTCGTCCCGGGTGGCCTGGTGCCAGAAGCCGCGCGGGATGTGCATCACGTCGCCGGGCTCCATGACTCCCTGCCACACGATTTCCTCGCTGGGCTCAGCATTAGGAGCGGAGTCGCGGTACATCGGAGCCTTCCGGGAGGCACCGCGGACTTCCCAGCTCTTGCGGCCGGCAAGCTGGACGATCACGGTGTCGTGGTCGTCCCAGTGAAGCTTGAAGCCGCTGGCGTCCTGGGTGGTCAGGTAGGCGTTCACCTGTACCAGCTCGCGGGCCCACCACTGGAGCGCGCGACAGGTGGCCTCCATGGCCGGGTCGAAGAAGTCGAGCTCGTCCAGGACCATGGTGCAGCCCTCGCGCATCAGCCCGCCGACGCGGCGCATGTCGGCCATGGGGATGGCCTGTCCCCGCCGGGTGACGGAGGGCTGGATGTACCGGCCGGGGTGCAGTTCAGCCCCGTCCTGGAAGATTCGGAACTGGGGCGTGGTGACGCTGCGGCGCATCACCAGGTCCAGCAGCTTCCTGGGGTTCAGCAGGCGATCGAGCAGATCGAGGTCCTCGATCGTCCCCCGGGCGAAAGCGGCTCCGAGTGCACCGGGTCCGTCCCAGCCGAGAGCTTTCTCCATTGCGCTGACGAAGTGGTGGTCCACGTCTTCCTCCAGTCGACGTCATGGGGTGAAGGCCGGGGGCCAGCCGTGAATGACGGGCCCCCGGGTTGGTGCTGCGGTGTTCTGGCGGCGCTACTCCTGCGGGAGGTTCAAGCCGTCGCGGTTCTCGCCGTCGTCACCCGCGGAGGTGCCCGTGGAGTCGGACTCGGCCGCCGCAGCGGTGAAGCGGTCCTGGACCTTGATCAGGCTCTCGACGCCGATCAGCAGGTCTTCCTTCTGTGCTGCCATGCGTGTCTCCAATTCGTGGAAGTCCAGGGCCGACGGGTGCCGGCCCGGCCCCTATGGGGCATGCCTCACCAACTCCGCTATGCGGGTCAGTGAGGAGATGGAGGGTGGCGCGAGGCCACGGTTCGAACGAGCGGGGCTTCCGGGAGCTGGTTGACGGTCAGCGGCTGGGATCACCGGCGACGGCCAGGACGACCACCAAGACGGTGACTGCGGCGGCGTAGACGAATACGGCGAGCTGTTGGCGCCAGCCCCGCCGTACTCGACTACGTACCCGGGGCTCCCTTTCTAAGGGAGCCTTCAACGGCGGAACGCGGCCACTACGCCGCCCCCGGTTCGATGGGCGCCAGCCGAAGGGCACGAGCCGCCGACGACGTACCGCCACAGCGGGGGCACTCGCACGGGGGGTAGCGGCCTGGATTGGAGAGGATGTCGAACGGGTCGCCTTCCAGGACCCGCATGCTCGGCGACCACGTCCGGCCCGAGTCCCGCGACACCCGGATGCTCATCAGAACGCGGGGCTCTCTGCCCAGGTCAGAGGTTCCACTGAGGGCCATTCGCTCTGTGTCAGGAGTGCCTGCCGCATCATGCAAGGCAGTCATCCTCGGTCGCTTCGCCATGTGCAGAAGGATCGCGATCAGGACGATGAGGCAGAAAGGCTCAGCGGGTTACCCAACTTGGGTAACATCACGGTCCGTTGAAACCCCGCAGCGATCTGTAGCCTTCCTCCGGAGCATGTCCGATGCCCGAGTCACGTCATACGAAGGAACTGCCGGCAAGCCTGCTCACCGACTCCGAGATGATCGACGCGTGCCGCGTACGCGACTTCGCGAGGGTCTTTCGTCTGGTCAAGGCCCGGGCAGGCATCTATCCGTCCATGATCGCGCGCCAGTGCGAGCTGACGCCCAGTCGGGTGGGCGAGGTGATCGCGGGCCAGCGGCAGCTCCTCCACATGGACGTGATCGAGCGAATTGCCGACGGCTTGCGCATCCCCGGGCACATGCTCGGGCTTTCCCGACGGGAGTGGGAAACGCCGGCTGCGCTCGCGGTGGCCGAGCGCGAGCCACCCGAGCCGGTCCACCCGCCCGCTGGACCCGGACCGCTTGCTGCCTTACCCGGGGTGGAGGTGGACAGCATCCTCGCCATGGCCGCCGGGACCAATCCGAGCCCCTCCACCCTCCAGGCGCTCCGGTCCTCGATCGAGGACTATTGGCGACGCGACGACGAGCACGGTGGAGAGACCCTTCGCCCGGCCGTCGTAGGCCAGCTCCGCTACGTCGAAGGGCTGTTGAAGGACAGGCGGCCGACACCGATACAGCATGGTCTGTACGGCGTCGCGGCGGAGTTGGCGCGACTGACCGGATGGACGTACTTCGATGCTCGGCAGTACCAGCAGGCCCGCGCGTACTTCTCGGAATCTCTGCAACTGGCCAGGGAGATCGACGACCATCCATTCATGGCGAACGTGCTGGCCTGCATGAGCCTCCAAGCGACCTACCAGGACAAGCCGGCGGACGCGCTTGCCCTGGTGTCTGCCGCCCAGGACCAGGCCCGTGCCGGAACGACACCGAGGGTGCGGGCGATGCTGGCCATGCGCGAAGCCTTCGCCCACGCGGCCTTGGGGGACAGGAAGGCTACGCACACCGCGATCTCGGAGGCCCACAGCCAGTTCGAGCGCATCCACGAGGGTGACCCGGACCCGGCCTGGGTGACCTACTTCGACGAGCCGAAGCTCATCGTGGACACGGGCATTGCGCACGGCCGTCTCGGCGAGGCGGCGATCGCCGAACCATTGATCGCGGACGCGCTGGCGCGCGAGGACCCTGCGAACCAGCGCGGCCGAGCATTCCATGCCTTCTGGCTTGCCCGTACTCAGCTCCAGCGGGGGAAGCTCGACCAGGCCTGTCACACGGCGATGGAGGCGCTGGTGCCCGCCGCAGCGGTGTCGTCGGAGCGGGTGACCGGGCACCTTCGCGAGTTCTACGAGCAGCTTGCGCCCTATCGCGAGGTGCCGGCCGCGGTTGCCTTCGAGGCACGCCTACGGGCGACGCTTCCCCCGCCGGTTCAGCGAACCCCTTCGTCCATCAGGACGTAGAGGAGGCCGACCAGAGCACCGCTGCTGACGATCTCACGGCGGTCGATCATGCCCCGGATGTTTGCCAGCGGGATCCATTCGACCCGGTCCGACTCGTTCTTCTCGGTCGGAGGCCCGTCATACGTCGCACCGTCCGCGCGGAACAAGTGGTGCTGGGAGTCCGTGATGCCGTTCGCCGGTTCCGCGTAGATCAGAGGCTTCATCGGGCCCGGACGCCAGCCGGTCTCTTCGAGGACTTCACGGGCAGCGGCCTCACCGGGGGTCTCGTCCGCCTCCACCAGACCCATGGGCAGCTCCCAAGCCCACGCGTCCGTGATGAAGCGGTGGCGCCACATCATCAGGACCTCTCGGCGATCGTTGACCACAGCGGCCACGGCCAGGTGGCGGAGCTTGACGACGTGGTGTTCCCAGCGGTGCCCGTCCGGCGTCTCGATGTCGGTGAGCCACAGGTTCACCCACTTGTTTTCGTAGATCGGACGTTCACCGTGGATCTTCCACTGCATCGCTGCGGCCCCTCTCGATCGGCCTCCAGCATCGCAGAACCCGGATGAACCGTAGCCCGATTCAGGCAAATTCACGTCACAGTGACGAATATGGGCGAGGTACCGCCGAGCGCTCCCCCGAGGGTGATCCTGCCCCAGATGAGGACTATGGGACCGCCCTTCTCCCCGCTCCGCGACGCCGGGCACCAAAGTCGGCGTCGGGTCAGCATTGGTCCTGGCAAAGCTGACCTCAGCTGGTCACACATGGGAAACGACGGGAGCCCGAAGAGGGCCTCCGGCGGGCCTCGGCGCTCCTCCGGCGGAGCAATCTCCGCCGGAGCTCCGGACTCTCTTTCGTCAGTCGCGACTGAGAGAGCCGATCCAGAAGAGTGCAGGTCAGCGCACCCGACCGCGCGCTTTCAAGGGCCCCGGCGGGAGCTGCGGCGCAGGGATCGGGGGGCCGTCGTAACCCTTCACCTCGCCGTAGCGGGTGCCGTTCGTCCAGTCCTCGCGGAACTGGACGATCTCCTCGTTGCTCCGCCCGATCCAGTTCCAGAACATGACGATCTCCTCCTCGAACGGCTCGCCGCCCAGCAGCATCAGCCCCGCGTCCGAGGCCGCCCGCAGGGGGAGTTCCGTGCGGCCGCAGCCCAGGTAGAGCATGGCGCCGGGCAGGACCGGGACGCCGTCGACGGTGGCCTCGCCCGACATCGACAGGACCGCGTACTCGAAGTCCGGGTCGAGCGGGAGCCGGGTTTCGGTGCCCGCCGCCAGGGCGAGGTCGGCGCCGACGATCGGGCTGTAGGCGCTGCCGGGCGAGGTGGCTCCGTCCAGGGTGCCGAGGATCACGGTCGCGGCCAGGCCGGGGGCGGTGACCTGCGGGAGGTCGGCGTGGTGCTGGAAGTGCGGCGCGACATCGCGGTGGGCGTCGGGGAGGGCCACCCACAGTTGCGCGCCGTGCAGGAGGCGGGCGTGCGGGCGCGGGCTCTCCTCGGAGTGGCTGATGCCGCGGCCGGAGGTCATCAGGCCGAGCTCGCGCGGGCGGATGGTCTCCAGGCTGCCGACGCTGTCGCGGTGCAGCACCTCGCCCTCGTGGAGCCAGCTCACGGTCTGGAGCCCGGAGTGCGGGTGCGGCGCCACCTGCATGCCGGGCTCGTCGGCGATGTCGTCCGGGCCGTAGTGGTCGACGAAGCACCAGGCGCCCACCATGCGGCGGCCCAGGTTGGGCAGCAGGCGGCGGACCTCGGTGGACTCCCCGAGCTTGACGGTGCGCGGGCTCAGGAGCTCGCGCACGGGCTCGGCCACGACGAAACCGCGGCCGCCGCAGGCGGAGAGAGCGGGCTGGCGATCGAGATTGCTCATGGGGCACAACTTAGCCCCGTGCCGCGTCCGGCGTTCCATGGAATGTTCGGTGGAACGCCCGTGTTGGGCACGTCGGGTCTCCCGTGTCGGGCGGATCGGATCCCCCGTGTAGGGGAGATCGGGTCCCCCTGTCGGGGGAGACCGGACAGAGGCATCGGAACGGCGGAAGGAACGCGATGAACACGCCGGTGGAGTACCTGGAGCACGGGACGCCGGCCGAGCGCTGGGCGCGCGCCGGGCTCTTCTTCGAGGCGAAGGAGTACGCCACCGCCGCCCGCGTCCTGGGCTCGCTGACCACCGAGGCCCCCGAGCAACTGGCTCCCCGCCTGCTGCTGGCCCGCGCCTACTACCACTCCGCCCAGCTGTCCCGTGCCGAGCTGGAGCTGCGCGCCATCCTGGAGCGCTGGCCGGTGGAGGACTACGCGCAGCTGCTCCTCGGTCGCACACTGGAGCGACAGGGCAGGGCCGTCGAGGCGGCTCCCCACCTGCGGATCGCCGCCGCGATGGCGGGCGAGTTTCCCGAGTAGCGCGCCGCCCGGCCCCGCCCATGCGGGGCCGGGCTGTCGTCTCGGATAGCCTGGGTCGAATATGAACCGTCTGACCACGCCTTTCGGCTCCTACGAACTCACCCGCTTCCCCCAGGACCCGCGCGATCGTCTCCGCGCCTGGGATGCCGCCGATGAGTACCTGCTGCGGCACCTCGAATCCGGTACCGGGGAACGCGGTCCGGTGGATCTCACCGGCGATCGGCAGATCACCGTGATCGGGGACCGTTGGGGCACGCTGACGACGGCCCTGGCCGCGTTCCACCCGACGCAGATCACCGACTCCTCGCTGACGCGGTCGGCCACCATGGCGAACCTTGATCGTGCCGGGATCGGGACGGCCAAGGAGACGGTGCGGCTGCTGACCACGCAGGACGCTCCGCCGGAGCGGATCGACGTGCTCCTGGTCCGTGTCCCGAAGAGCCTGGCGCTGCTGGAGGACCAGCTGCACCGGCTGGCTCCGCACGTCCACGCGGGCACGGTCGTGGTCGGCACGGGCATGGTCAAGGAGATCCACACCTCCACGCTGCGGCTCTTCGAGCGGATCCTCGGGCCGACGAAGACCTCGCTCGCGGAGAAGAAGGCCCGACTGATCTTCTGTACGCCGGGCACCCCCGGGGCCACGCACGCCGTGACCCCCGGCCCGTGGCCGCTGACGTACGTCGTGGACGAGGACGGGGGCTCGGGCGCCGGGCTGACCGTGGTCAACCACGCCGGCATCTTCTGCGCCGACCGGCTCGACGTCGGCACGCGTTTCTTCCTCCAGAACATCCCGACCAACACGGACGGGGCCCGCGTCGTGGACCTCGGTTGCGGCAACGGGGTTGTCGGCACGGCGGTCGCGGTCGCGGACCCGCGGGCCGAGGTCGTGTTCACGGACGAGTCGTACCAGGCGGTGGCCTCCGCGAAGGCCACGTTCCGCGCCAACGTGACGCACGAGCGGGACCGGGCCGACTTCCTCGTCGGTGACGGGGTCGCGATGCTGGACCCGGGTTCGGTGGACCTGATCCTGTGCAATCCGCCGTTCCACTCCCACCAGGCGACGACGGACGCCACGGCGCTGCGCATGTTCGCGCAGTCGCGCAAGGCGCTGCGGCCGGGTGGCGAGCTCTGGGTCGTCGCCAACCGCCACATGGGCTACCACACGCACCTGAAGCGGCTGTTCGGCAACAGCGAGGTCACCGCGAGCGAGCCGAAGTTCGTGGTGCTGCGGGCGGTCAAGCGGATGGAGCGCGACCAACGCCCGTAAGGGCCATGTGACCTGCCGGTACGTCCTACACTCTGCCGCGTGGACAGCCAGGGGGAACAGGACGGACGCGCCGGTGGGCGCTATCGCCGGGAGGACGTGGCGCGGGCGGCGGGCGTCAAGGTGCGCAACCTGCGCTACTACCAGGAGCGCGGGTTGTTGCCGCCGCCGCGCCGTGAGGGCCGGGTCGCCTGGTACTCCGAGGACCATCTGACCCGGCTGCGCCTGATCAACGACCTGCTGGGGCGCGGCTACACCGTGAACGGCATCTCCGAGCTGCTCGACGCGTGGGAGTGCGGTGGCGGACTGTCCCAACTCCTCGGCCTGGAGCGGGCGATGACGCGCGACTGGGTGCAAGAGGTGCCCGTCACGATGACGTTGGCCGAGTTGCGCGCACTGTTCGGGCCGACCGCGAACGCCGAAGACACCAGGCGCGCGGTCGAGTTGGGGTACGTACGGATCGACGGGGACCGGGTCACGCATCTGAGCGGGCGGTTGCTGGAGGCGACCCTGACGCTGGTGCGGCAGGGGGTGCCGCTGGCGGAGATCCTGGACGCGGCCGACTTCGTCCAGGCACAGGCGGCCGCGCTCGCGGACCGGTTCGTCGGACTGTTCCGCCGGCATGTGATCGGCCCGGACGGGCTGGAGCACCTTTCGGCCGGCCAACTGGATCACGTGTCCGAGGCGGTGTCCGCGTTGCGCCCGGTGGCGGGTGAGGTCGTGGCCTCGGAATTCGCCCGGGCCATGGAGCGGAGGGTGGCCGCGGAGGTCGCCGAACTCCTGCGCGCGGAGCAGTGACCGGCCAGTAGGAGTCGGCCGAAACGGTACGCTCCGGCAACCTTGCCAACCTCCATTGGCACTCTTACATTCAACTCGTCGGTAACAAAGGTGCACAGCCGAGATAAGGGACGATCTCATGGCAGTCTCACCGAACTTGCCCGAACCGCCCGGCATCGAGGGCGACGACGGCGGCGGCGCCGGCAGAGGTGACGGGCGCGTCCGCTGGCGCAAGTTCGCACTTCTGACCGTCCCCGCCATCGCCGTGACCGCGGGACTCGGGATAGCCCTGGCACAGGGGGCGCTCGCCGCCTCCTTCGCCGTTTCCGGGCAGCAGTTCAAGGTGTCGGCGGCGAGTCTGGAGGGCGAGGGGTTCGCCCAGTACGGCAGCGTCGACGTGAACGCGCGCAACGAGCTCATCCCGGTGGCGGTCACCGCCATCAAGGAGGCCAAGCTGCACAGCCTCTGCCAGTCGGTGGTCACCACCCTCCCGATGATCGGGGACATCTCGCTCAACCTCACCGCGGGCAAGAAGAACCCCGTCGAGGCGAGCAATCTCTTCGTCGACGCGACACAGCTCTCCGGCGACGCGGTCTTCAGCAACATCGAGATCGGACGCGACGCGTCCACCCTCGACAAGGGTCCGGCGGAAGCGATCGGCATGCAGGACCTGTTCGCCCAGCAGGCGGACACGGTCAGCATCACCGATCTGCACCAGACGGCGTGGGCCACCAACGCCGGGACCTTCAAGCTCTCCGGGCTGAGCATGAACATCAGCAAGGGGAAGAAGGAATGCTTCTGAGCCGCTGGCGGCGGTGGCGACGCAGCAGGCCCTTCTGGGGCGGTCTCTTCGCCATCCTCACCGGGGTGTGGATCAGCGTCCTGCCACTGGCTCCGTTGAAGATCATGCTCCAGCAGGGAGTGGCGGGCATCCCGTCCGTCCTGATGGGGATCATCTTGATCGTGCTCGGGCTCACCGCCTGGTTCTCGCCCCAACAGCGCACCCTGGCAGGGATCCTCACCACCCTGATCGCGACCGCCACGCTGGTCCTGTCGAACCTCGGCGGGTTCCTGATCGGCACCCTGCTGGGCATCGTCGGCGGCGGGATGATCTTCGCCTGGCAGCCGAACACCACACCACGTGCCGGGGGCTCCGCCGCCCCCGGCACGGAGCCGAAGGCCGGCCCGGAGACGGAGCCGGAGGCAGGCACGGAAGCGGACCCCGATCCCCACGGGGACCGCAGTCACTCCCCCACCCCGCACCACGATCCCCAAGGAGCACAGCCATGAGCCGCAAGCGCACCGCTCTCGCCCTCGGGATGGCCGCGGCCGCCGCGCTGACGGTGGCCTCCGCCACCGCCACCGCCGCGCCCTTACCGCTGGCCGGTTCGACCACCGTCACCCCGGCCGGGCACGCCTTCAAGGCCACCCTCAGCGGAAAGGCCACGCTCAAGGCCGGTTCGGTCACCGTGACCTGCACGGTCTCGGTCTCCACCGGTACGGTCCCGGCCGCGCCGGGCAACAACAACCCGGCCGGTGCGGTCACCTCGCCGATCACCCCGCCGACGTACTCCTCCTGTTCCTCCAGTCTGCCGGGCGTGACGCCGACGGTCACCACCAGCGGCGCCTGGACGGTGTCGATGCAGAACGGCTCGCCGATCACCGCCACCCTGAAGGTGCCGGTCGGCGGACTCGTCGTGACGACGTCCGGCCTGGCCAACTGCACCGTCACGGCCGCTCCGAGCGCTCCGGCGAACGTCGGCGGCACCTGGACCAACGGCGCCCCGCCCAGCCTGACCTTCACCAACGCCTCGGTGCCGGTCACGGTCACCGGCGGATTCGGGTGCCCGACGAGCGCGACGTCCTCGACGTTCAACGCCCTCTACAAGGTCACCGACACGACCAACCCGGCGCAGCAGATCACCGTCGGCCCCTGAACCACCCGTGCACCATCCACGCGTGCGCCATCCGCGTGTGAACGACCGCCCGTGCACCATCCGCGTGTGCACCATCCGCGTGTGAACGACCACGCGTGAACCATCCGTACGAGCGGGCCCGCCGGTACCGGACCGATTCCGGCGTCGGCGGGCCTTCGACGTGTCCGGGCGGGGCGACCCGCAGCGGGGCGTCGCGGCCGGTCCGGGCGGAAATCCCTTTGCCCGGGGGCTCCTTGCCGGGTGATGCTGCCCGACATGTCACACACCACCGCGCCGCTGCCCCGCACCGAACAACCCCCGCGCACCCCCCGGGGCATCTCGGACCTCTTCTCCGACGGCCGCCTCGTCGCGATCCCCCGCAAGGTCGCCCGCCGCGAGCAACTGCTGGCCCATCTCACGGAGACCCTGTTCGCCCCGGACCGGGACTACACCGAGCCCGAGGTGAACGACGCGCTGCGCACGGTGCACGAGGACTGCTCCGCCCTGCGGAGGTACCTGATCACCTCGGGCCGCCTCGCACGCACCCGCGACGGCAGCAGCTACCGGCGGGTGACGACCACCCGGTAGTGGGTGGTCAGCCTCCCGTCGTCACCGATCACGTGGAAGGCGACGACCGGCGGCTCGTCGAGGTGGACGTACTCGTTGTCCCCGCTGCGGGCCTCCCAGGGAAGCCGGGTCGTGGACACCACGCCCGGCGCCACCAGCAGCGGCCGGCCCGCGAAGGTGGTCGCGGCCCCCGTGTGGGCGTGTCCGCACAGGAAGGCCGTGAGGTGCGGGTGCCGTTCGGCGAGGTCCGCCAACCGCTCCTCGCCGAACTGCCGGATCCCGTCGACGTAGGGGATGTGCAGGGGAACGGGCGGGTGGTGGAAGGCCACCAGCACGGGGACCTCGTGCGGGGTCCCGTCCAGTACGCCGTCCAGCCAGGCCACCGTGGAGTCCTCCAGGAAGCCCTGGTGCTCGCCGGGCACCGACGAATCGCAGACCGCGAGCACGAACCCCGCACCGCGCAGGACCTGGTCGACGGGCGCCGCGGTCGGCTCCGCCTCGCCGAGCAGGTCCCGCCGGAAGGCCACGCGTTCGTCGTGGTTGCCGGGGCAGACCACCAGCGGATGGCGCGAGACCAGTTCCTTGCGGGCCTCCGCGTACTCGGCGGGGCTGCCGTGGTCGGCTATGTCGCCGCTCACCAGGACGGCGTCCAGGTCGTACGGCAGCTCTTCCAGGTACCTCATGACGGCACGGGTGCGATCCGCGGCGCGCGTGTCGCCGTCGAAGTGGACGTCGCTGAGGTGGGCGATGACTTTCACGGACGGTGGCTCCTTCACTCGGGTGCCACCATTCAACAGGCCCGCCCACGCGGCGGATCAGCCAGGTTCGACCGTCCCTCGCCAGATCCTGACGAGCACCCAACCGGCGGCGACCAGAGCGGCGGCGGTCCCCGCGAGGGCGAGTACGGCGACCCCGGAGGCGGCCAGCGAGCCGTGCGCCGGGGCGCCGGGCGCCGGCGCCCCGGACCCGTCCGCGGCCGACCCCCCGTCACCCGGGGCGGGCCCGCCGGCCGGCGCGGGCGCGGGTCCGGACGTACTGCCCGCCGGAACGGGTGACAGGGACGACTCCGACGGCTCGGAGGGTCGGGAGGGTCCCGACGAGGAGCCGGGGGTGGGGCCGTTCGAGGGCCCCGTGGAGGGCGCCGTGGACGGATCGGGCGAGGGGTCCGGCGACGGACCGGTGGAAGGGTCGGTGGAGGGGTCCGGTGACGGATCGGCCGGCGCGGACCGCTCCAGCCGGGTGATCGTCGCCTGCGCCGGGCCGCCCACCCACACGACCTCGCCCCCGGGCTGCACCGTCAGCGAGGCGGCCCCCAACTGGGCGTGGTTGCCCGGCAGTACGGTGGGTTTCGCCGCCTCCGTCAGATCGGCGGTGCGGTACACGGCGAGGGATCCGTTCCCGTCACTGCCCGCTTGCGCGGGGTCCCCGGAGTCCTGCCAGACCACGAAAGCCTGCCCGGTGGCCTCGTCGAACCGCGCCGCGCGCGGCAGGTCCGGCCCACTCAGGGCGCCGATCCGGCGGCCGGCCGCGTCGTGGACGACCACGGAGTTGTCGAGGCCGACCCAGACCGCGCCGGTTCGCGGATCCACTTCCACGAACCCGGCGAACCCGTCACCCGGCGGGAGTTCCACGGTCGCGGCGACCGTCAGGGTGACCGCGTCCACCTTGTACAGGCGACGGTTGCCCGTGTCCGCGAACCACACCGCCTTGCGCACCGGGTCCACCGCGAAGGAGTCGCCGCCCTCCAGCGTCAGGGACCGTCCGATCACCGCGCCGTCGACGGCCGCCTCCGACAGGACGGGGCCCTGGGCGGCCAGTACCGTCCCCGGTGCGAGTCCCGGGCCGAGGTCGGTGACGGTGGCTCCCGTGATCCAGGCCCCGCTCGCCGCCGCGTCGCCCTCCTTGGCCGTGCCGATGCCCCGCAGCGGATACCCGAAGACCACCCCGTCGCCGGGCAGCGGGGCGACGAGCCGATGGGCGGCGCGGCGGCTCGACGCACCGGTGGGGCCGGGCATTTGGCTCACGGTGCCGCGTACCGTGCCGGTCTTCGGATCCAGGACGTGCAGTCCGCTCTCGTTGACCTCGGGGGTCTCCGGCCGGTCGTCCGAGGCCACGTACAGCCTCTTCGAGTCCGGGTGGAGCAGCAGGTCGCGGGGCTTGCCCGCCGAGGTGAAGACCCCCGCCTCCCGGTAGCCGGCGGCGGTCGCGCGCGAGGGTTGCGTCACCGCGCCCGATCCGGTGGCGGCGAGGGCGACCGGGGCGCAGACGAGCACGAGCGCACTCGCGAGTACGGGGGCGTGGGGTTTCATGGCGTCCTCGTGGCGTGGATCGTCCTGAGTGGTGGCCGGACGGCCTGGGTCGAAAGAGGGGCCTAGTTGAAGGTCACCGGTACATGGACGTCGTAGGCGCGGTTGCCCGAGTTGAAGTGGTCGGCGCGGGTCACGACGGCGCACTCGACGGTCTCGCCGCAGATCTGGTCGTTGCCGAGGTCGGCCTTGACGTGGATCGTCACGGTGAAGGTGCCGCCCGCACCGAACCGTGAGGTGTTGGGCAGGGTGCCGCCGAGGGTGTTGGAGACCCAGTGGGAGGCGCCGGTCGTGCCCGACTGGTCGGAACCGCCCAGACAGGGCGTCGGCTTGGAGGCTCCCTGCGGACCACTCACCGCGCACAGTCCCACGTACACGCCCCGGCCGGTGTTGTACCCGCTGCCGGAGATCGTGATGTTCTGCCCGCCGGCGGCGGCGGTGCCGGGCGAGGTGAGGGCGAGGTGGTAGGTCGTACCGCCGTCGGTGACCGTACGGGAGGAGCCGGCCGCGGCGGCGGACCCGGCGCTCACGCCGAGCGCGAGGGCCACGGCGGCGGTGGCGGCGAAGGCCGCGCGGGCGGCGAGGCGTACGGCGGTGCGGGGCAGGCGGGAAGCGCGCATGGGAGAACACCTTTCCGACAAACGAGTGGGGTCGACAGGAAGATCGACTTAGGTAAGGCTAACCTCATCTGACCGAGGGTAGAACCCCTCCCCGACAGTGCGGCCGAATACCGCTCGCATGACCGAAACGCGTGAGGGCCCCGCCACTGGACGCGGTGGCGGGGCCCTCGAAGGCGGTGACTCAGCCCCGGTAGGTCTCCAGCAGGCGCAGCCAGATCTCGCTGATGGTCGGGAACGCCGGGACCGCGTGCCACAGGCGGTCGATCGGGACCTCGCCCGCGACCGCGATGGTGGCCGCGTGCAGCAGTTCGGCCGCGCCCGGCCCCACGAAGGTGGCTCCGACCAGGACTTCTCGGTCGAGGTCCACCACCATCCGGGCCCGGCCCCGGTAACCGTCGGCGTAGAGCCCGGCGCCGGAGACCTTGCCGAGGTCGTAGTCCACGGCGCGGACCCGCAGTCCGGCGCGTTCCGCCTCGGCGAGGGTCCGGCCGACCGACGCCGCCTCGGGCTCGGTGAACACCGCCTGCGGCAGGGCCCGCGTGTCGGCGGTGGCCGTGTGCGCGCCCCACGGGGCGGTGTCGAGGGGCCCGGTCCCGGCCGCGCGCGCGGCGATGGCCGCACCCGCGATCCGGGCCTGGTACTTGCCCTGGTGGGTCAGCAGCGCACGATGGTTGACGTCTCCGACGGCGTACAACCAGTCGTGGCCGGGGACCCGGCAGCCGTCGTCCACCGCGATCCAGTCGCCGGGGGTCAGACCGACGGTGTCGAGGCCGATGTCCTCGGTGCGCGGCGCGCGACCGGTCGCCATCAGCAACTCGTCGCCCTCCAGGGTCTCGCCGCCCTCCAACACCACCGTGACGGGACCGGTGGAACCGTCACGGACGACCGCCTCGACGGCGACGCCCGTACGGACCACCGCACCCGCCTCCTCCAGCGCCTGCGCGACCAGCTCCCCGGCGAACGGCTCCATCCTCGGCAGCAGCCGCGAGCCGCGCACCAGCACGGTGACCCGGGAACCCAGCGCCTGCCAGGCGGTGGCCATCTCGGCGGCGACGACACCGCCACCGACGATCAGCAACCGGCCGGGGACCTGCCGGGCGGAGGTCGCCTCGCGGCTCGTCCAGGGCCGGGCGCCGGCGATGCCGGGCAGCTCGGGGATCACGGCCCTGGTGCCGGTGGCCACGACCACCGCGTGCCGGGCGGCGAGCACGTGGTGCTCTCCCTCGGGGCTGGTGACGGCGACCTTGCGGATCCCGTAGAGCCGCCCGTGGCCCCGGTAGACGTCCGCCCCGATGGAGTCCAGCCAGTCGACCTGGCCGTCGTCCTTCCAGTTCCCGGTCCAGTAGTCACGGTGCGCGAACACCGCCTCCGCGTCCAGGGGGCCCTGGACCGCGCCCGCCAGGCCCGGCACCCGGCGCGCGTCCGCCCGGGCCAGCGCCGGACGCAACAGCGCCTTGCTCGGCACACAGGCCCAGTACGAGCACTCGCCGCCCACCAGCTCGCTCTCCACCACGGCCGTGCTCAACCCCGCGGCACGGGTCCGGTCGGCGATGTTCTCCCCGACCGGGCCCGCACCCAGCACCACAACGTCGTACTCCACCGCTTCAGTCATACGGACCAGTGTCACCGCAGGCCGGGGGCGGTGGTGACAATCTCAGGCCTCCGGCGTGCCGGAGTCCCCCGCGCCCTTGGCCTGCTCGGCCGCGATCTTCGCCCTGACCTCGTCCATGTCGAGGGCGCGGGCCTGCGCGATGAGGTCGGTCAGCGCCGCCTCCGGCAGCGCGCCGGGCTGGGCGAAGATCGCCACCTGGTCCCGGACGATCATCAGCGTCGGGATCGAGCTGATCTCGAAGGCTCCGGCCAGCTCCTGCTGCGCCTCGGTGTCCACCTTGGCGAAGACGAGGTCCGGGTTCGCCTCGGAGGCCTTCTCGTAGACCGGCGCGAACTGGAGGCAGGGTCGGCACCAGCCCGCCCAGAAGTCGATCAGCACGAACGGGTTATCGCTGACCGTCTGGTCGAAGTTCTCCTTGGTCAGCTCCACGGTTGCCACGGTGTTCAAACCTCCTGATTGGTGCGTGTGCTGCTTGAACGAACGGCCCGCCCCATGAATTCCTGCCCGCCCCCGCACCACGCTGATCTGCGAGAACGCTCCCCCACCCCGGCGGGCGACCATCGGACCCGCTTCAGGACGGCGGCAGTCGGACCGGCCTCAGAACGGGTGGCCCGCCGGCGTGGCGCGCACCGTCGTCCAGCGGAGTTCGGTGAAGGCGTCCAGGTTCGCCTCCCCGCCGAACCTGGCTCCCGTGCCCGAGGCGCCGACGCCTCCGAAGGGCGCCACGGCCTCGTCGTTCACCGTCTGGTCGTTGACGTGCGCGATCCCGGTCGGAATGCGGTCGGCCAGCTCCAGCCCGTGCGCGGCGTCACGGGTGACGATGCCCAGCGAGAGCCCGTACGGGCCCGCCGAGGCCAGCGCCACCGCCTCCTCCTCCGTCGCGAAGGACCGTACGGGCGCCACCGGGCCGAAGACCTCCTCCGCGTAGGCGGGCGAGTCGTCCGCGACGCCCGCCAGGACGGTCGGACGGTAGAAGAGCCCCTGGTGGGTGCCGCCCGCGACGAGCTTGGCGCCCTGGGCGGTACTCGCCTCGACCAGCGCGTGGACACGCCGGACCTGGTCCTCGTCGATCAGCGGGCCCAGGTGGACCCGGTCCCGGTACGGGTCCCCGACCGCCAGCTCCTCCGCCCGTGCGGCGAGCCGCTCGACGTACTCGTCGTACAGCGAGGCGTGGACGAGGTGCCGTCCGGCGGTCATGCAGATCTGGCCCTGGTGGAAGAAGGAGCCCCAGGAGGCCTGTGCGACGGCCGCCTCGACATCGGCGTCCTCCAGCACGACGAGCGCCGAGTTGCCGCCCAACTCCAGGTGCGCCCGCTTGAGATGACGTCCCGCCAGTTCACCCACGGTACGGCCGGCGGCGGTGGAGCCGGTGAACGACACCACCCGGACGCGGGGGTCCTCGACCACCGCGGCGCCGGTCCGCGCGTCTCCGGGCAGTACGTGCAGCAGCCCGGCGGGCAGGCCCGCGGCGGCGAAGACCGCGGCGAGGGCGAGGCCACCGCAGACTGCGGTCCGGCGGTCCGGCTTCAGCAGGACCGCGTTGCCGAGGGCGAGCGCCGGCGCGACCGAGCGGATCGACAGGATCAGCGGCGCGTTGAACGGGGCGATGACCCCGACCACCCCCGCCGGCACCCGTCGGGTGAAGGAGAGCCGGGGCGCCTCGCTCGGCAGCACCTGGCCGGCCGGTCGCGAGGCCAGCGCTGCGGCCTCGTAGCACTCCTGGGCGGCGACGTGCAGCTCGAAATCGGCCTTGCCCGGTATCGAACCGGACTCCCGCACCAGCCAGTCCCTCAGCTCCTGCGCGTGGGTCGTGAACAGGTCCCCGGCGCGGCGCAATACCGCCGACCGCTCCAGGTGGGTGGCCCGCGCCCAATCGGACTGCGCGGCCCGGGCACGCACGGCGCCCTCCGCCACGTCGGCGGGCGCGGCGAGGTCCAGCGTGGCGAGGGTACGTCCGGTCGCGGGTTCGACGATCGGGGCGGTTCCCCCGGTCAGGGTGGGTCCGTCCTGCCGGAGCGTCGGATCGAGGAGCGGCATGGCGCGGGGCCTCCGGGTGGGGAAGGAACGGGGCGGGGGGCGGCAGCACGCGCCATCGTGTCAGACCGGCAGACCCAATTCTGTTCAGTTATTGGGCAGTTGACGGGCCGGGTGACCGGAAATGATCGAGACGGCGGTGGCGCTCCCGCTCGCCTTCCCGACCTCACGCCTTCCGGCCACCCACGCATGAGCACCCACTCATGAGCACCCGCCCTCATGAGCACCCGCCCACGACCGCCGGTTCAGCGCTCCAGGACCAGCGCGATGCCCTGTCCGACGCCGATGCACAGCGCCGCCACACCGGTTCCCGAGCCGGCCGCCGCGAGTTGGTGGGCGACCGAACCCGCCAGTCGCGCCCCCGAGGCCCCGAGCGGGTGGCCGATCGCGATGGCTCCACCGCGCGGGTTGACCTTCGTCGGGTCCAGTTCCGGCCAGGCAGCCAGGCAGCCCAACGCCTGGGCGGCGAAAGCCTCGTTCAGCTCGAAGGCGGTGAGGTCGGACAGGTCGCGGCCGGCCTTCGACAGCGCCCGCGCCACCGCGTCCACCGGCCCCAGGCCGAACAACTGGGGCTCGATGCCGGTGACGGCGGACGCGCTGATCCGGGCCAGTGGCTCCCTGCCGGTGGCCGCCAGCCCTTCCTCGTCGGTCAGCAGCAGCGCGGCGGCGCCGTCGTTCAGGGGGGAGGCGTTCGCGGCGGTGACGGTCCCGGAGCCGTCCGAACGGAACGCCGGCTTCAGCCGGGCCAGCGCCTCGGGCGTGGAGCCCTCCCGGATCGACTCGTCCCGGACCAGATCGGCGCCCGGGTACGGGACGACCTCGTCGGCGTAGAGCCCCGAGGCCCAGGCGGCGGCGGCCTTGCGGTGGCTGTCCAGGGCGAAGAGGTCCTGCGCCTCGCGCGTGATCCCGTGCTTCTCGGCGATGAGTTCGGCACCCTCGCCGAGCGAGCCGGTCCACTCGGCCGGCATGCGCGGGTTCGTCATCCGCCAGCCGAGCGTGGTGGACCACATCTGCTGGTGTCCGGCGGGGAAGGCCCGCTCCGGCTTCTGCACCACCCAGGGGGCGCGGCTCATCGACTCCACGCCGCCGGCGATGGCGACGGACGCGTCCCCGAGCGCGATGGCCCGGGCGGCCTGGATCACGGCTTCGAGACCGGAGCCGCACAGTCGGTTGACCGTCACACCGGGAACGGTGACGGGCAGCCCGGCGAGGAGCACCGCCATCCGAGCGACGTCCCGGTTGTCCTCGCCCGCGCCGTTGGCGTCGCCGAACACGACGTCGTCGATGCGGGCCGGGTCGAGGTCGGGCGTGCGGTCCACCAGCGCGCGCACCACGTGGGCGGCCAGGTCGTCCGGCCGGACCCCGGCCAGGGCCCCGCCGAACTTGCCGATCGGCGTGCGGACGGCGTCGACGACGTACACGTCGCGGACGGTGCGGATGCTCATGGGGTCTCTCCTGGGCGGATCCGTACGGGCGGCGCCGCGACGGCGCCGGTGTGGGCACCGGCCCGCGACGCCGGGTGCGCCCGGTGGGGCGCGCCCGCAGTCTCCGTCCGGCGATCACCGCCTGTCAACGGTTCCCCGGGTCCGCGCGCCCGTGCCGGGGCCCGAGCCGGCTCGATCCCGGACCGCGCCGCGCCGGGAACCAGGGGCCGCCGAGCCGCGGGCCCCCGGGTCCCGACCCGCGGACCGGCGGGATCGGGGGATCGGGGGATCGAGGATCGCGGGGTCGCCGTGTCAGGTGGACTCGCGGTGGACGGCCGTCGCTGCCATCAGGTCGTGCCGCTCCGAGATCTCGGCCGGTTCCCGTACCGCCGCGTCCACCAGGGACGCCAGGTGGTCCCCCGTCGGCAGTTCGAGTGCCACGGTGCTCAGCCTCGGCCGCAACAGTCGCCCGATCAGCAGGTCGTCGGCGCCCATGACGGCCACGTCCTCGGGGACGCGCAGCCCCGCGTCCTGCAAGGCCCTCATCAGCAACATCGCGTACTCGTCGTTGTAAGCGAAGACCGCGTCCAGCCCGAGCGTTGCCCAGCGGGCGGCGAGCGCCCCGGCCGACTCCTCGGTGTACGCCATCGTCAGCGCCTCGATCTCGGCGCCGGCCACCGAGCGGGCCCCGGCCAGCCGGGGTGTGGAGAACAGTTCCAGGCCGCTCTCCTCGGGGACGATCACACCGATCCGGCGCCGGCCGCGCTCCACCAGGTGGGATGCGGCCCGGACCCCGACCTCCGCCTGGTCCATCACCAGCGCGTGCGCGCCGGGCACGCCGACCGGGCCGAGCGTGATCACCGCGCGGGCCCCGGCCCGCTTGAGGGTGGCGACGTTGCGCGCGGACAGGGTGATCTCCCCGAGCGAGATCACCGCGACGGGTCGCAGTTCGGCCCAGGCGCGGGCGGCCTCGTCCCCGCCGAGGCCGAGGCTGCCGTATTGGACGACGGTGTAGTCGAGGCGGCGCAGGGCCCACTGGAGTTCGTTGAGGAAGGTGCTGTACAGCGGGCCGATCGGCACGTGGGCGGTGGGCAGCAGGACGATCCGGGTGTGTCCGGCGCGCAGGCTGCGGGCGGCGGCGTGCGGGACGTAGCCGAGTTCCTCGGCGGCCGCGCGGACCTTGCGCCGGGTGGGTTCGCTGATGCGCACGGCTTCCGCGTTGTTCAGTACGTACGAGACCGTCGCGCGCGAGACGCCCGCGAGGCGGGCGACATCGGCGCTGGTCGGCACGGGGTCCGGTACGGGCCCGGGGGTGGGCGCCGGCGCGGGGGGCGGCGTGGTGGACGAGGGGGCCGCGGGCGCCGGGTTGGGCGGCTTCGGCGACCTCGCCGGTTTCGATGACTGAGACATTGCCGTCGCATCTTTCCAGACCGGTTGCGTCCGGGGGCTGGCGGATGGCCGGAAACGGGTGCTACACAGTGGTTACACGATTCATTGACACG
The DNA here is from genome assembly GCF_041431415.1 of Streptomyces sp. NBC_00513. Taxonomy (GTDB): domain Bacteria; phylum Actinomycetota; class Actinomycetes; order Streptomycetales; family Streptomycetaceae; genus Streptomyces. The sequence goes on along the minus strand of NZ_CP107845.1, from coordinate 6,557,749 downwards.
TGTAACCCCGCTGTCACACCCCGATCGACGGCGTGTGGGCCCGCGTGTCCAGCCGTGCCGCCGCCCTGGCGCGTCCCGTCGCACCCCGCCACCGCGGCAGGGCGGCGCGCACCCGCACCTCCCCCCGATCCCTCCGCATCCCCCGTCAGCCGCACGCAGACACCGCCCAGGAGGGCACCGTGGCCCTTTCCTCCCCCGGCACCGGCACCGCCGGCGCCACCCCCGACGCGTCCGAGAGACCCGCGAAGTCCGGCCCCGGTCGCGGCTTGCTCCCGCTCCTGCTCGTCGGCAACACCGCCATGTACTCCCTGTACATCGGCGTGGCTGGCATCCTGCTCGCCCTCCAGGTGGAGCACATCGACCCCGTGCACAAGGTCGCCAACTTCGGCCTGATCGCGGGGGTCTCGGCCGTCTTCGCGACGATCTTCAATCCGGTCGCGGGCGCCCTGTCCGACCGCAGCGGACGGCGCGATCCGTGGATCCTGGGCGGTGGACTCGCCGCGCTCCCGGCCATGTTCCTGCTGGGGTTCGCCGACACGATCCTGCTGATCACGATCGCCTGGTGCCTCGGCCAGGCCGTCATGAACGTCTACCAGGCGGCCATCACCTCCGTGGTCCCCGACCGGATCCCCGTGACCGCCCGCGGCAAGGCCTCCGCCGCCGTCGGCCTCGGACTGCCCTTCGGATCCACCCTCGGCGCCCTGCTCGGCGCCACCTTCTCCGAGGACTACCGCACCGGATACCTCGTGTTCGGCGCGATCGTCGCGGGGGCCGCGGTGCTGTTCACGGCCTGCGCCCGGGAGGAACGACTGCCGGCCCGCGCCCCGCTGCCGGTCCGGGCCCAGCTCGCCGCCTTCGCGAGCGCGCTCGGCGACCACGACTTCCGATGGGCGTTCATCGGACGGGCACTGCTCGTGCTGGGCTACTTCGCCGTGAGCGGCTGCCAGTTGTACATCCTCCAGGACCACACCGTGCTGCCCGACGGGATGAAACCGGAGGCGGCGGTGGCCGTGATGATGCCGTTGACCAGTGTGGCCATGGTCGTCTCGACGGTGCTCGGCGGTTGGCTGTCCGACCGGTTCGACCGCCGCAAGCTGTTCGTCGGCGCGTCCGCGCTGCTGTCCGCGCTCGCCCTGGTGATTCCGGCCGTCTCCACCAGTTGGACGGCGATGCTGGTCTTCTCCGCGGTCAACGGGCTCGCCTTCGGCTCTTACATGGCCGTGGACACGGCGCTCGTGACGATGGTGCTTCCCAAGGCCGAGGACGCGGCCCGGGACATGGGCGTGCTCAACATCGCCAACGCGGGGCCGCAGATCATCGCGCCCTTCATCGCCTCGGTGATCGTCTCGCTCAGCGGGGGCTACACCGCGCTGTTCGTCGTCGCCGCAGTCCTGGCCGTGGCGGGCGCTCTCGCGGTGAAACCCATCCGCGGCGTCCGTTGACGACGGCCCTGCCGGGCACCGCCAGTGTTCACACGGCCCGCGGTTCACGAGTTCCTCGCAGGGCTGGGTCTGGCGACTCTCCGGTCCTCCCCGTTACCGTCGTTCCTACCGATCGGTAAGGGGGAGGTCCGATGTCGGCGTCATCGCTGGATTCGGTTGGCTCGGCCCCGCGGGTCTCCGCGGGGTTGTCGGACACGGTGAGCGCGCTCGCCGAAGGCAGCGTCACCGCACGCGTGTTGACGGAGCGGACCCTGGAGCGGATCGCGGCCGCCCAGCCCGCCCTCAACGCGTTCCGTGTCGTACGGATCGAGGCCGCGCTCGCGGAGGCGGACGACGCGGACCGACGGCTGGCGGCCGGCGAGCGACTCCCGCTGCTCGGGGTGCCGATCGCCGTCAAGGACGACATGGACGTCGCCGGGGAACCGACCGCCTTCGGCAGCGCGGGAACCTTCCCGCCCAAGCACGCCGACTGCGAGGCCGTACGCAGACTGCGCGCGGCCGGCGCGATCATCGTCGGCAAGACCCAGACTCCGGAGTTGGGCCAGTGGCCGTTCACCGAGGGGCACGCGTTCGGTGACACCCGCAACCCGTGGAACACCGCCTACACGCCCGGTGGTTCCTCGGGCGGCTCGGCGGCCGCGGTCGCCGCGGGACTCGTCCCGGCGGCGCTCGGCTCCGACGGGGCGGGCTCGGTCCGCATCCCCGCGGCGTGGACCCACCTGGTCGGCGTGAAGCCGCAACGGGGGCGCATCTCCACCTGGCCGGAACCCGAGTCCTTCAACGGGCTGACGGTCAACGGCGTGTTGGCCCGCACCGTGGGCGACGCGGCGCTGTTGCTCGACGCGGCGAGCGGGCAGCACGCCGGAGACCTGCACAGCCCGGCGCGCATCTCGGCCGTCGACGCGGCCCGGCGCACACCGCGCCGCCTTCGGATCGCCCTGTCGTTCGCCATGGCGTTCACCGCCACGGCGAAGTCCCTGGACCCCGTGGTGCGTTCGGCGGTGGAACGGCTTGCCGCACGGTTGGAGTCACTGGGGCACGAAGTCGTCGAGGAGGATCCCCGCTACGGCCCGATCGGCCTGACCTTCGCACCCCGCGCGACCGGCGGCGTACGGGATCTGGCGGCCCGCGTACCGGACTCCTCGCTGCTGGACCCGCGCACCCACGAGGCCGTTCGTACGGGGCGGATCCTGGGCGGTGTGCCCCTGCGCGTCTCCCGCCGGGCGGAAGCCGTGCTGCAACGCCGGGTCGGGGAGATCTTCCACCGCTTCGACGTCGTGCTGACCCCGACCACGGCCACCCCGCCGTTGCGGATCGGCGCCCTCGCGGGTCTGGGGGCGCTGGCGACGGACCGGGCGATGATCGCGGCGTGCCCGTACGCCTGGACGTGGAACGTCCTCGGTTGGCCGGGTGTCAACATCCCGGCCGGGTTCACCCCGGACGGTCTGCCCCTGGGCGCCCAACTGCTGGGTCCCGCCCACGCGGAGCCCCTGCTGCTCTCCCTGGCGGCCCAGGTCGAGGCGGCCGAGGACTGGGCCTCGAAGTGGCCGGAACCAGTAACCTCACCGGAATGACGGCACTTTCCCACCAGAGCAACGACCACGGCAACGGTCACGTCGAGCAGCCCGGGCGTGACGGCGTCACCGCGACCAGCGAGGCGGATCCGCGCGCCATCGGCCCGGTGCGCACCGAGTACGCGCCGGACAAGGACGGCGATCCGGATCCCGGCGAGATCGTGTGGACCTGGGTCCCGTACGAGGAGAACGACGGGCGGGGCAAGGACCGGCCGGTGTTGGTGGTCGCCCGGGAGGCGGGCGGGAGCACGCTGCTGGCCGTGCAGTTGTCCAGCAAGCGGCACGATCACGACCGGGAGTGGGTGCCGATCGGGACCGGGCCGTGGGACGGCGCGGGGCGGGAGTCCTGGGTGGCGGTGGATCGGGTGCTGAGGGTGCACGAGTCGGGCATGCGGCGCGAGGCGTGCGCGTTGGACCGGGGCCGCTTCCAGCTGGTGGTGCAGCGGCTGCGCGAGCGGTACGGCTGGCGGTAGCCGGGCGCCTGCGGGCCGCCCGCCCCCGCGCCATGGAGACATCGGGCCCGGAGCGGGGGCGGGCCGGTTCAGCGCCCGGGGTCCGGGCTGCCCGGCTCGGCACACAGCCCCGCGAACGCCCGTTCGAATGCCTGGCGGGGTCCGGGCTCACGGTCCAGCACTGCGAACACGACCCGTTCGAAGACGCCGTCAAAGCGGCCGGTGAGCAGTTCCCGGAAGGCCTCGGCCACGGCTGCGGGCTCGTTGCGGAAGACTCCGCATCCCCAGGCCCCCAGCACCAGTCGCCGGTGGCCGTGGAGCGCCGCCACCTCCAGGACCAGCTCGCCCCTTCGCGCCAGGGCGCCCGGGATCTCGTGGGCGCGCTCCGGTTCCTGGCGGCGGATGGTGCCCGCGTTGGGGGCCGGGGAGGTGAGGAAGGCGGCCTGGAAGGGGGTCTCCAGGAGCCGGCCCCGGTCGTCGCGGAAAACGGGGACCGCGGGCGAGTGAATCACCCGGTCGGTGTAGAACGTGCTCTTTCCCGCGCGGTGGACCTCGTAGTACTCCGGGGCCTCCAACAGGGTCTCGTACAGGGCCGAGGCGCGGCACAGGGCTTCCTCCTGGGCCTTGGCGCCTCGGACGTATCCGCCCCCGGGATTGCGGGCCGAGGCGAAGTTCAGGACGGCGACCCGGACCCCCCGCGGAGCGTCTGTCGCGAGCCGGCGGGCGGCGACGGTACTGCTCTCGCCCGTGACCTCGAAGGCGGTCTCCCCCTCCCTTTTGAGGGGCTCTCCATATGGAATGACACGGTTTGGTCCATATATTCTGGTTCCTGCCTTGGCTTCCGCCAGGGCGGCGGCCAGGGAGATCTGCCGTCCCGTCCGCGTCCGGTACCCCCCGGCCGCAAGGATCGTCGCGTTCTCCCGCGCGATTTCACGCAGTCTGCTGCTCACCCCGCAATCCTCCGGTCGAGCCCCTCGAACTGCAATGGAATTTGTGGCCCGCAGACGGGTAGGCACGGGTGACATCACGGCCGACGAAAGCGCCGGCCGCCGACAGGAGACGAGGATCCGGTCATGCGCCAGGACTCACCTGCTCCGCCTGTGCACCACCCCCCGCCCGAGCCCCTCACCGAGGCCTCGGCCGAGGCGCTCCTCCACGGCATCTGTTTCAAGACGGGTCCACCTCGTGTGCTCGGCGCCGAACTCGAATGGCTGGTGTTGGACGCCGAGCGGCCCGATCTCGCACTCTCCGCCGATCGGCTCGCCGCCGCGCACGACGCGGCCGGCGCGCTGCCCCTGCACTCCGGGTTCACCGTCGAACCCGGCGGCCAGTTGGAGCTCAGTTCGGCTCCGGCCGATTCCCTGACGGAGTGCGTGGACGACCTTCAGGCCGACCTCACGGCCGTACGGGGCGTCCTGCACCGGCAGGGCCTGGTACTGCGGGGCCTCGGGCAGGACGCCCGGCGTCCCCTGCGCCGGATGCTGGACAGCCCGCGCTACCAGGCGATGGAGACGTACTTCGACCGCACGGGTCCCGCCGGGCGGGCCATGATGCGCTCCTCCGCGTCCGTACAGGTCTGCGTGGACGCCGGCCACGAGGAGCCCGGCCCGCTCGGGTACGGACGGCGTTGGCGGCTCGCGCACCTGCTGGGCGCGGTCCTGGTGGCGGCGTTCGCCAACTCCCCCGGCGTGGAAGGCCCGTACGCCGGCTGGCGGTGCGCCCGCCAGGGCATCTGGAACGACATCGACGCGCGGCGCGCCCTGGCCCCGCCGCTGGAGGAGGAGCCCCGCGACGCGTGGACCCGGCACGCCCTGGACACCGAGGTGATGTGCGTCCGGTCCGTCGGGGACGGGGCGCCCTGGGTGATCCCGCGCGGCCTGACCTTCCGGGACTGGCTGACGTCCGGCACGGGCCCGCGGCCCCCCACCGCCGAGGACCTGGAGTACCACCTGACCACGCTGTTCCCGCCGATCCGACCGCGCGGCCACCTGGAACTGCGGATGATCGACGCGCAGCCCGGCGAGCACGGCTGGATCGTGCCGGTGGCCGTGGTGCACGCGCTGTTCGACGACCCGGAGGCCGCGGAGACCGCGTACCGGGTGTCGAAGGCGCTGTCGGACGCGTACGGGTCCGACAGCGCGCCCCGCAACCCCCTGTGGCGGACCGCCGCCCGCGCGGGGCTCGCCGACCCGGAGCTGCGGTCGGCCGCCGTCGCCTGTTTCCTGGCGGCGGGCGAGGCACTCCCCCGGCTGGGGGCGAGCACGCACGTCCGGGACGAGGTCGGAGCCTTCACCGAGCGTTACGTACTGCGCGGGCGCTGCCCCGCGGACGACGAAGAGGAACAGCGGCAGCCCGCCGGGAAGGACGCACGCCCGTGACCACCGACATACACCCCGAGATACTCCGCGAGCGGGCCGTGGCGGCCCTGACCGCCGCCCGGGCCCGTACCGCCGGGCTGACCGAGACCGTGAGCGACCGGGACCTGACCGCACAGCACTCCCCCCTGATGTCCCCGCTCGTCTGGGACCTGGCGCACATCGGGAACATGGAGGAGCTCTGGCTGCTGCGCAACGTCGCCGGCCGCGAGTCGATGCGTCCCGAGATCGACCCGCTCTACGACGCGTTCGAGCATCCTCGGTCCGAGCGGCCGAAGTTGCCGCTGCTGGGGCCCGATGAGGCCCGCCGGTACGCGGCGGAGGTGCGCGGACGGGTCTTCGACCTGCTGGAGCGCACCCCGCTGGAGGGTACGGACCTGCTGTCCGGCGGCTATGTCTTCGGGATGATCGCCCAGCACGAACAGCAGCACGACGAGACGATGTTGATCACGCATCAGCTGAGACGGGGAGCCGCGGTGTTGACCGCCCCGGACCCGGATCCGCCGCAGGGCCCGCCGCTGTCCGTGAGCGAAGTGCTGGTGCCCGGCGGGCCGTTCACGATGGGAACCTCCGCCGAGCCCTGGTCGCTGGACAACGAACGGCCCGCGCACACCCGGGACACCGCGCCGTACTGGATCGACACGGCGCCGGTGACCAATGCCGACTACCAGGCGTTCATGGCGGACGGCGGCTACCGCGAGTCCCGCTGGTGGGCCGCCGAGGGCTGGGAACAGATCCGCGCGCACGGGATCGAGGCCCCGCTGTTCTGGCACCGGGAGGGCGACACGTGGTCGCGCCGCCGCTTCGGCGTCACCGAGGCGGTGCCGGGCGACGAGCCGGTGCTGCACGTCAGTTGGTACGAGGCGGACGCGTACGCCCGCTGGGCCGGGCGCCGGCTGCCCACCGAGACCGAGTGGGAGAAGGCCGCCCGGTACGACCCGGGTACGGGCCGCTCCACCCGGTACCCGTGGGGCGACGCCGACCCGACCCCGGCGCACGCGAACCTGGGGCAGCGGCACCTGCGCCCGGCCCCCGCGGGCAGTTATCCGGCCGGGGCATCCCCCCTCGGGGTGCGCCAGCTGATCGGCGACGTGTGGGAGTGGACGGCGTCGGACTTCCTCCCCTACCCGGGGTTCCGCGCGTTCCCCTACCGGGAGTACTCGGAGGTGTTCTTCGGCCCCGAGCACAAGGTGCTCAGGGGCGGGTCGTTCGCGGTGGACCAGGTGGCCTGCCGGGGCACGTTCCGCAACTGGGACCTGCCGGTGCGCCGGCAGATCTTCTCCGGCTTCCGCACCGCTCGGGATGATGCCTGATGTGTCGCCATCTCGCCTATCTCGGGCCGGTGGTGAGCCTCGGGAGACTGCTGAGCGAACCGGAGTACTCCCTCGTGCGGCAGTCGTGGGCGCCGCGCCGGCAGCGCAACGGCACGGTGAACGCCGACGGCTTCGGCATCGGCTGGTACGCGGAGGGCGACCCGGTGCCGGCCCGCTACCGGCGGTCCGGCCCGATCTGGGGCGACCTCACGTTCGCCGACCTCACCCGCGTGGTGCGCAGCGGCGGCGTGCTGGCCGCCGTACGGGACGCGACGCTGCCCGGGGCCGACGGGGAGGCCGCCGCCGCGCCGTTCTCCGACGGGCGGTGGCTCTTCAGCCACAACGGCTCGGTGCGGGACTGGCCGGAGTCGGCGGCCCCGGTCGCCGCCGGGCTGCCGGTGGAGGAGCTGCTGCAACTCGCCGCGCGCACGGACTCGGCGCTGATCTGGGCGCTGGTCCTGCACCGTCTGCGCGCCGGGGACGACCTCGGCGCCGCCCTCGCCGGTCCCGTCCGGGACCTGGCCTCGGCCGCCCCCGCCTCACGGCTCAACCTGTTGTTGACCGACGGCTCCACGATCGCCGCGACCGCCTGGGGCGATTCCCTCTGGTATCTGGCGGATCCGCACGCCGGGCGCGTGGTCGTGGCCTCCGAGCCGCACGACGACGACTCCCGCTGGTGTGAAGTACCCGACCGGACCCTGTTGACCGCAACCCGTACGAGGGTCGATCTGACCCCGCTCAAGGAGAGCCGACCGTGAGTGATTTCCAGTTGACCCGGACCCTCGACGAGAACGCCGCGGAGAAGGCGCTGCGCGCCGACGTGCGCGGCGGGCTGACCGGCTCCCCCAAGCAGTTGCCGCCCAAGTGGTTCTACGACGCCCGGGGCAGTGAACTCTTCGAGGACATCACCCGGTTGCCCGAGTACTATCCGACGCGCGCCGAGCGGGAGATCCTGCTGGAGCGGGCCCGGGAGATCGCGACGGAGAGCGGCGCCCGCACGCTGGTGGAGTTGGGTTCCGGTTCCTCCGAGAAGACCCGGCACCTGATCGAGGCGATGCCCGCGTTGGAGACGTACATTCCGGTGGACGTCAGCGAGAGCGCCCTGCGGGGTGCGGCGGACACCCTGTTGGCGGAGCATCCCGGCTTGAAGGTCCACGCGTTGGTGGCGGACTTCACGCGGCCACTGCGGCTGCCCGACTCCCCCGGGCCGCGCCTGGTGGTGTTCCTCGGCGGCACGATCGGGAACCTGTTGCCGCCGGAGCGGGCCGCGTTCCTGGCGTCCGTACGGGCGATGCTGTCGCCCGGTGACGCGCTGCTGATGGGTACCGACCTGGTCAAGGACGAGGCCGTCCTGGTCGCGGCGTACGACGACGCGCAGGGGGTGACGGCGGAGTTCAACAAGAACGTACTGGCCGTGATCGACCGCGAGTTGGGCGCGGACTTCCACACCGCCGAGTTCACGCACGTGGCGGTGTGGAACAAGGAACACGAGTGGATCGAGATGCGGTTGCGGTCACGATCGGAGGCGGTGGTGAAGATCCGGGCCCTGGACATGGTGGTGCCCTTCAGGGCGGGCGAGGAGATCCTGACGGAGATCTCCGCGAAGTTCCGTCAGGAGGGTGTGCGCGAGGAACTGGCGTCTGCCGGGCTTGAGTTGACCCAGTGGTGGACGGACGCGGCGGGCCGCTTCGCGTTGTCCCTGTCGGTGGCGCAGGGCCCGGCGGCCTGAGTGGGGATGCCCGGCAGGAGGGGTGCGGTCCGGACGGGCCGCGCCCCCCGTACGGGCTCCGCGGTGTGAACGGGCCGCGCGGCCGGTACGGGTCGCGCGGCCCGCGCGTGGACGGCCTCCTGCGCCGCCGCCGCGAGGTCCCGCCGGTCCTCGTGCCGGCCCGGCGGGATCCGCGGCAGCAACCACACCTCGGCCCGCACCCCCCTGGCGCGGGCGATGCGCCACAGGGAGGCCGTCAGCGGGTCGTCCCCGACGAAGGCGGGCGCCCCGGCGAGGCTCCCGGCGGGTTCTGCGCCTCCCGACAGCCGGTACGCGAGCCGGATCGGCTGTACGGGCACGCCCGCGTCCAGCGCCGACTGGAACGCGGCCCGCCGGAACGGCCCCTGGGCGCGCCCGCACCAGGTGGAGCCCTCGGGGAAGACGGTGACCCGGTCCCCGGCGAGGAGTGCGCGGGTGAGGGTCGCGACGGTGTCGGGGAGGGTCCTGATCCGGTCGCGTTCGATGAACAGGGTTCCGGCCCGGGCGGCGAGCCGGCCGAGCACGGGCCAGGCGCCGATCTCGCTCTTGGCCAGCATCCGGCAGGGCAGCACGGCGGCGACGAGCGGGATGTCGAGCCAGGAGATGTGGTTGGCGACGATCAGCCGGCCGCCGCCCGCCCCGGGGTTTCCGTGCACGGTGATCCGTATGCCGAGGGAGGCGACCAGCGCCGCGGACCAGCTCCGTACGAGGGCGTGTCGGGGGCGGTCCGGGAGCAGCCGTACGGGCGCGGCGGTCAGGACGGCGAGGAGGACGAGGGCCACGGCGCCGGCGAGGCGGAGCACCGCGTGCGGGACGCTCGCCGCGGGTCCCTCGTGGCCGGCGCAGGCCTCGGGGGTGCAGGGCGCGGTGGGCAGCCAGGCGTTCATGCGTCCGGGGCCAGCGCGAGGAAGTGGTTGAGGTAGCGCGGGTTGGTCCGGCGCAGGGAGAGCAGTACGTACAGGTCGGCGCAGCCGAACTCGGCGTCCAGCGCGGGCTCCCCGCAGACCCAGGCGCCCAGGCGCAGGTAGCCGCGCAGCAGCGGGGGCAGTTCCTGCCGGCCGGGGACGGTGACGCCCTCGGGGCTCCAGGGCAGGTGCGGGGTGACGCGGTACGCCTCGGGGGCGAGGTTGCGTCGCAGGACGGTCTCCCGGGTGGCGGCGGCGAGCACCCCGCCGTCGGCGAGCGGGACGGAGCAGCAGCCGGCGAGCCAGTCGTGGCCGGAGCGGTCCATGTAGCGGGCGAGGCCGGCCCAGATCAGGGCGATGACGGCGCCGTTGCGGTGGTCGGGGTGGACGCAGGACCGGCCGACTTCGACGAGGTCGTGGCGGATGGGCGCCAGCGCGCCGAGGTCGAACTCCGCCTCGGAGTAGAGGCGCCCCGCGACGGCGGCGCGTTCCGGGGGGAGCAGCCGGTAGGTGCCGACGACCTGCTCGCTCTCCTCGTCGACGACGACGAGGTGGTCGCAGTAGGCGTCGAAGGCGTCGACGTCCAGGCCGGGCTCGGCATGGTCGAGGCGCGCGCCGAGTTCCCCGGCGAAGACCTGGTGGCGCAGCCGCTGGGCGGCCCGTACCTCGTCCTCGTCGCGGGCGAGCCGGACGGTGTACCGGGGGCCGGCGGGGGCGGTGCGGTCGGCGGGGGGCGCCGGGGTGACGGGGAGCGCGGGAGAGGCGAGGGGGGACGGGGACAGGGGTGCGATGGTCATGGCTGCTCCTGATCCGGGCACGGAGAGCCAGGCCGGCAGGTAGGCCTGGCTCCTCTACTTCTTCCGTGACCGGCTGGATTCGACATGACCGCTCAGCGGCGGCCGGATGTGCGAACGCTGAACTCGGCGAACGCCTGCGGGCGGGCCGTGGGGCAGGGCCCGTGTCGGAGCCGCCTCAGTGGTCGGAGCCGAGGATCCGGCTGATGGACTCCGAGGCGGTCTTCGCGGCCCGCTTGGGGTCCTGGCCGGTGAGCGCGGCCGTCATGTACGGCTTGATGGGGTTCTCGGCCTCGACCTCGGCCCATCGGGCGGACTGCGGGGTGGCTCGTCCCTGGGCGGCGCCGACGGCCATGGTGGCGGCGCCCTCGTTGCCCTCGACCACGTGGGCGAGGGTGGTCTTGTTGGGGACGTAGCTCATGGTGGTGGCGAGTTCGGTCTGCCACTTCTCGCTGACGAGCGCCGTGATCAGGTCCACGGCGTGCTCACGACTCGCCGTCTTCTCCGGGATGATCAGGTCGGATCCGCCGGTGAAGACCGCTCCGGGCTTCTCGGCGCTCTTGCCTGGAATCGGGAAGAAGCCGAGCTTGTCCTTCAGGGCCGGGTTGGCGGCCTCGATCGCCGCCGCCTGGCTCGGCGGGCCGATGATCTGGGCGATCCGGCCGCGCGCGAAGACCTCGGACTGCGGGGGCGTCTCCTCGTCGGCGTCCTTGGGGCCGTCGCCGAGTCCCTGGAGCTGCTTGTAGAACTCCATGGCGTTCAGGGCCTTCTCGTCGTCGAGGGCGCCGGCCCACTCGCCGTTGGTCTGCACCGCGAGTTCGCCGCCCTCGTCCCAGATGAAGCCGGCGAGGACGTACCAGTTCTGGCCGGGCAGGTAGATGCCCTGCTGTTCGCCCTTGTCGAGCCGCCGGGTCGCCTGGATCCACTCCTGACGGGTCTTCGGCGGGGTGGTGACCCCGGCGTTCGCGAAGAGTTCCTTGTTGTAGATCACCACCCGATTGGCGGCGTACCAGGGAACTCCGTACTGGGCCCCGTCGACGCTTCCCGGATCGGAGAGGCCCTTGAGCCAGTGCCTGCTGTCCCAGTCGCGCAGCCCGTCCATGGTCACTTCGGAGATGCCGCCGGTCTCGACGTACTGGGCGACCTGGGTGTTGCCGACCTCGATGACGTCGGCGCTCTCCTTGGCGGTGCCCTTGAGGACGGCGTTGACCTTGTCGCCGATGCCCGTCCACTCCTGGATCTTGACGTCCAGGTCGATGCCGGCGTGCTCCTTCTCGAAATCGGCGGTGAACTTCGCGATGAAGTCGTCCGAGGCGCTGCCCTTCATCAACCAGAGCGTCACCTTCTCGGGCCCGCCTTCGGATCCGGCCATCCGACTGCAGCCGGTGAGGGCGGTCGCGGCCGCGAGAACGGTGCACACGGCGAGGAAGCGCATCTTCACGAGGGTCACCTTCTGGGGATGGATCTCAGATGGCTTGAAATTGGCATAGACCAATAGGCTGGTCAAGACCTTTCGCTCGGGATGGTGAGCGCAAAGTTCGCGGACCCGGACTTACTGGGGCACCTTGGAACAAGGCAACAGCGACCACCATCGGGAGACCCCATGTCCAATCACACGTACCGGGTGACCGAGATCGTCGGCACCTCCCCGGAGGGCATCGATCAGGCCATCAAGAACGGAATCGCCCGAGCGGGGCAGACGATCCGCAACCTCGACTGGTTCGAGGTCACCCAGGTGCGCGGACACATCGAGAACGGCGCGATCGGCCACTACCAGGTCGGCCTCAAGGTGGGCTTCCGCATCGACGGCGAGGACTGAAGCCGTCGGCGAGAACCGCCACCTGATCGACGGCGAGCGGCGCGAGCCCCGCCCCGGGCGGCACGCGGGGCCCGCCGCTCAGGTGCGGCCCTCGCCCTCCTGAGCGGACTTCAGTTCCGGCGCGTCCTGCGCCCAGTCCGCGAGTACCACCCGGAAGCCGGCCGCCCGGGCCGCCTGGCAGACCAGCTCGTCATCGTCCACGAGCATCCGCACGTCCCGACCCCGGGCGAGTCGCCGCAGCACCTCCAGCTTCGTCGTCCGGGCCGGACGGCGGTCCTGATTGCCGCGCATCCACAGCCGCCCCTCCGGCAGACCGTGTCGGTTCAGCCACTCGGCGGTGTCCGCACGACACCGCTCGGGGCGCCCGGTGAGGTACACGACCTCGCAGTCGGCCGCGCTCTCCACCGCCAGCGCCACCCCGCGCGCGAGCGGCGGATCGGCCGGGGCCGCACCGAAGAAACCCGCCCAGTCCCGGGGGCGCCGCTCCAGGAAGTGCTGCCGATGGTCGGTGTCGGCCAGAGTGTTGTCGATGTCGAAGACGGCCAGCGGGCGGCGGTTGTCGGTCTCACGCGTCATACGACCAGCCTAGGTTCCGCCGTCGAAGTGGCGCCGGTCAGGCCCGCGCCTCAGGACCACGCCTCAGGACCGCGCCCCAGACCCACGCCTCAGACCCACGCCTCAGGCCGCGCCGACCCGCCGGCGCTCGACCCGCGGTGCAATCCCCCTCGCGCCCTCCCGGACCGGGGAATCCTCCTCGCTCCACGACGTTGACACGGGTGTGATCCGAAAAATCTCGATACTCGACCGGTCCCGGACCCGCGAGGGCCACACCGCCCCGCAGGCGCTGCGCGACACCGTGGCGCTGGCCCGCGCCGCGGAGGAACTGGGTTACCACCGCTTCTGGGTGTCGGAGCACCACAGCGTGCCCGGCGTCGCCGGCTCCGCGCCGACCGTGCTCGCCGCGGCCGTGGCCGCCTCCACCCACAGGATCCGGGTGGGCACGGGCGGGGTCATGCTGCCCAACCACCAACCGCTGCTGGTCGCCGAACAGTTCGGGGTCCTGGAGTCCCTGTTCCCCGGCCGCGTCGACATGGGCCTCGGCCGCTCGGTCGGCTTCACGGACGGCATCCGCCGGGCACTGGGGCGGGACACCAAGGACGCCGACCTGTTCGAGGAGCAGCTGACCGAGCTGCTGGGCTGGCTGGACGGAACCCAACGCGCCCACCCCCAGGTCCACGCCCGGCCGGCGGAGGGCCTGCCGATCGCCCCGTACGTGCTGGCCACCGGCGAGGGCGCGGGCATCGCGGCGCGGGCCGGACTGCCGATGGTGGTCGGGGACCTGCGGGGCCGGGCGAAGGTGGCCGAGGTCGTGGACCGCTACCGCGAGGAGTTCCGGGCGTCCGCCTGGGGCGCGGAGCCGTACGTGGTGGTCTCCGGGACCGTGGCGGTCGCCGAGACGCAGGAGGCCGCCCGCAGGATCCTGATCCCCGAAGCCTGGTCCCTCGCGTACTCCCGCACCCGGGGCAGCTTCCCTCCGCTCCGGCCGGCCGAGGAGATCGAGGCGCTGGAGATGACCCCGAAGGAGCGTGAGCTGTACGAAGGCGCGCTGGTCGGACACATCCACGGGACTCCGGAGCGGGTCGCGGCGGAGCTGGCCGAGGTCGCGCGGACGACGGAGGCGGACGAGTTGCTGGTCACGACCTCCACCTACGACCGGACGGCCCTGCTGGACTCCTTCGCGGGGTTGGCCCGGCTCGCGGGGCTCTGAGCGGACACCGCACGCGCCTGTGATCGTCGGGGCGGGCGGGAGCGGGCCGCGGCGGCTCCGCCGCACTAAAGTGGGGCGAATGCACCACTCCCCCGCCCCGGACCCGTACGCCCCCGACCCCCCGAACCCGAGCCACGACCCCTGCGTACGGGTCCGGGGGGCCCGGGAGCACAATCTGCGCGGGGTCGACGTGGACATCCCGCGCGACGCGCTCACCGTCTTCACCGGGGTCTCCGGCTCGGGAAAGAGTTCCCTGGCGTTCGGGACGCTCTACGCCGAGGCCCAGCGTCGGTACTTCGAGTCCGTGGCACCCTACGCCCGCCGGCTGATCCACCAGATCGGCGCCCCGAAGGTGGACTCCGTCACGGGCCTGCCGCCCGCCGTCTCGTTGCAGCAGCGGCGCTCCTCGCCCGGCTCGCGGTCCTCGGTGGGGACGGTGACCCTGCTGTCGAACTCCCTGCGGATGCTGTACTCGCGCGCCGGCACCTACCCCGTCGGCGCCGAACGGCTCGACTCCGACTCCTTCTCCCCCAATACGACCGCGGGCGCCTGCCCTTCCTGTCAGGGACTGGGCCGAGTCCACCACACCAACGAGGAACTCCTCGTACCGGATCCTGCCCTGTCGATCCGTCAGGGTGCCATCGCCGCCTGGCCGGGCGCCTGGCAGGGCAAGAACCTGCGGGACGTCCTGGACGCGCTCGGGTACGACGTCGACCGCCCCTGGCGGGAGTTGGCGGCCGAGGACCGCGAGTGGATCCTGTTCACGCGGGAACAGCCCGTGGTGACCGTGCACCCGGTGCGTGACGCGGACCGCATCCAACGGCCTTACCAGGGCACGTACATGAGCGCGCACCGGTACGTGATGCGGACCTTCTCCGACAGCAAGAGCGCCACCCTCAGGGCTCGGGCGGAGCGGTTCCTCACCGATGCGCCCTGCCCGGTGTGCGAGGGGCGCCGGCTTCGCCCCGAGGCCCTGGCGGTGACCTTCGCGGGCCGCACGATCGCCGAGGCGGCGGCGCTCGCGCTGACGGACCTGGACGAGGTGCTGACATCGACGCCTTCGCAGGGGGAGGCCGCCCGGGTCCTGATCGAGGACCTGCGGTCGCGCATCGACCCCGTCACCGAGTTGGGACTCGGCTACCTGAGCCTGGACCGCACCGCGCCGACCCTGTCGGCGGGCGAACTGCAACGACTGCGGCTGGCCACTCAGTTGCGGTCGGGCCTGTTCGGGGTGGTGTACGTCCTGGACGAACCGTCGGCGGGGCTGCACCCGGCCGACACCGAAGCCCTGTTGAGCGTGTTGGACCGGCTGAAGGCGGCCGGGAACACCGTCTTCGTCGTCGAACACCATCTGGACGTGGTGCGCCACGCGGACTGGCTGGTGGACGTCGGGCCGGCGGCCGGCGAGCACGGTGGGCGGGTGCTGCACAGCGGGCCGCCGGCCGCACTGGCCGACGTGGCCGAATCGGCGACCGCGCGGGCCCTGTTCGGGACGGAAGAGCCCTTCGCGCCCCGGCCGGCGCGCACCGCAGGCGCGACGATCGGACTCAGCGGGGTACGGCGCCACAACCTGCGCGGTGTGGACGCCGAGTTCCCGCTGGGGGTGTTCACCGCCGTCACCGGCGTGTCCGGGTCCGGGAAGTCCACGCTCGTCGGGCAGGCGCTCGCCGAGGAGGTGTCCGGGCGGCTCACCGATCAGGACTTTCCCGTACGCCGCCTCGTGGAGGTGGACCAGAAGCCGATCGGCCGGACCCCTCGGTCCAACCTGGCCACGTACACGGGGCTGTTCGACGTGGTGCGCAGGCTCTTCACGGCCACCGAGGAGGCGAAGGCGCGCGGCTGGAAGGCCGGCCGGTTCTCCTTCAACGTGCCGGGCGGCCGCTGCGAGACCTGCCAGGGCGAGGGCTTCGTGTCGGTGGAGCTGCTGTTCCTGCCGAGTACGTACGCCCCCTGCCCGCAGTGCGCGGGCGCCCGCTACAACTCCGAGACGCTGGAGGTCCGTTACCGGGGTCTGAACATCGCGGAGGTGCTCGGTCTGACGGTGGAGGCCGCGGCGGGGTTCTTCGCGGAGGTCCCGGCGGCGGCCCGCAGCCTGCGGGCACTGGAGGAGATCGGGCTGGGCTATCTGCGGTTGGGCCAGCCGGCGACCGAACTGTCCGGCGGGGAGGCGCAGCGCGTCAAACTGGCGTCGGAGCTCCAGCGCTCGCGCCGCGACCACACCCTGTACCTGTTGGACGAGCCGACCACGGGACTGCATCCGGCCGATGTGCGGGTGCTGATGCGGCAGTTGCACGGCCTGGTGGACGCCGGTCACTCGGTGGTGGTCGTGGAACACGACATGGCGGTGGTGGCCGGCGCGGACTGGGTCCTCGACATGGGCCCGGGCGGTGGTGCGGCGGGCGGCCGCGTGATCGCGTCGGGAACCCCGCGCGAGGTGGCCCGTACGCCCGGCAGCGTCACGGCGGGCTACCTGGCGCGGGCACTCGGCTCCGAGGGCGGGAGCTGACATCCGCCTCCCGGGCAGGCACCGGGACGGGCTCAGGCGTCGCCCGGCAGCAGTTGCTGCGGGAGTTCGCGGAAGCTCCACTCGCCCCGGCGGCGGGTGAAGACCCAGACGAGGTCGTAGCGGTCGGGCCAGATCGCGGGGACCCCGAGGACCTGGTGCGCGCCGAGGGCGCGGACGAGTCGGGGCATGCCCGCGTACTCCCAGCAGATGAGCACGGGCATCCGAGCGGCCAGGGCGGCGCGGGCCAGGCCCGCTTCGGCGCCGACGCCGAACTCGGTGCGGACGGGGGTCTTCAGCGCGGTGGCCAGCGCCTCGACGGTCTGCTTGCAGCGGGCCGGGGCGGGCGGCTTGCCGCCGGTGGCGAAGACGGCCGCCGGTCGGGGCAGCACCGAGCCGCGGCTCGGTGGGAAGAGCCGGTGCAGTTCCTCGGCGCGGCGCCATCCCCGGCCGGCCAGGAATCCGCGGTCCTCGTTGCCGTCCTCGTCCTCGCCGATGTCCCCGGCGTACGGCTTCTCCCCGTGCCGGATCACCATCACGACGGCGTCCTTGGCGAGGGCCTGGGGTCCGGGCGCCGGGCCGGTGGCTTCCTCGGAGGCGCAGCCGGCCACCGCGAGCGGGGCGAGGGCGGCGGCCAACACGGTGCGGCGGCGCGGTCCGGTCCCGACGGGGGCTTCTGGCATGGGGCCCACTGTCCCCCACGCGCCGCACGCCGCCGGGGCGCGGCGCGACGTACGGCCCGTACGAGCGCCCGGTCGGCGGATCGGCTCAGCCGATCGGCCCAGGCCGGGGAACCGGGGCCCGGTCGGCCCGGACCGGCCCGGGGGCGCTCGTACGGGGGTTCACACGGCGCCGTTCAGCCCTTGCGGACCGCCCGCAGCCACTCCTTGTTCATCGCGGCGATCGACGGCAGCGGGATGCCCTTGGGGCAGGCCGTGGCGCACTCGCCGGTCAGGGTGCAGCCGCCGAACCCCTCGTCGTCCATCCGGGCCACCATGTCGAGGACGCGGGTCTCGCGTTCGGGCGAGCCCTGCGGCAGCACGTTGAGGTGGTTGACCTTGGCGGAGGTGAACAGCATGGCCGAGCCGTTGGGGCAGGCGGCCACGCACGCCCCGCATCCGATGCACTCCGCGTGCTCGAAGGCGTGGTCGGCGGCCGGCTTGGGCACGGCGGTGGCGTGCGCCTCGGGGGCGGCGCCGGTGGGGGCGGTGATGTAGCCGCCGGCCTGGATGATCCGGTCGAAGGCGCTGCGGTCGACGACGAGGTCCTTCACGACCGGGAAGGCCGAGGCCCGCCAGGGCTCGACGTCGATGGTGTCCCCGTCGGCGAAGGAACGCATGTGGAGCTGGCAGGTCGTGGTGCGCTCGGGTCCGTGGGCATCACCGTTGATGACGAGGCTGCAGGCTCCGCAGATGCCCTCGCGGCAGTCGTGGTCGAAGGCGACCGGGTCCTCACCGCGCAGGATGAGGTCCTCGTTGAGGGTGTCGAGCATCTCCAGGAACGACATGTCCTGGGAGATGCCGTCGACCTCGTAGGAGGCCATGGCGCCCGGGGTCTCGGGGTTGCGCTGGCGCCAGACGCGCAGGGTGAGCCTCATGCGTAGCTCCGCTGGGTGGGGTGGACGTACTCGAAGACGAGGTCTTCCTTGTGCAGGACGGGTGCGGCGCCGGTGCCCTGGTACTGCCAGGCGGCCACGTATCCGAACTCCTCGTCGCGGCGGGCGGCTTCGCCGTCCGGGGTCTGGGACTCCTCGCGGAAGTGCCCGCCGCAGGACTCGGCGCGGTGGAGGGCGTCGAGACACATCAACTCGGCGAGTTCCAGGTAGTCGACGATGCGATTGGCCTTCTCCAGTGACTGGTTGAACTCGGCTCCGCTGCCCGGGACCTTGATCCGCTTCCAGAACTCCTCGCGGATCTCGGGGATGCGGGCCAGCGCCTTGCGCAGACCGGCTTCGGTGCGGGCCATGCCGCAGTACTCCCACATGAGTTCGCCGATCTCCCGGTGGAAGGAGTCGGGGGTCCGGTCGCCGTCGACTGCGAGGAGCTTGGCCAGGCAGTCGCGGGTCTCGCGCAGCACCGCGGCGACCTCGGGGTGGTGGTCGTCCAACACGTCGCCGTCGCCCTCGGCGTGGCGGCGGGCGAGGTAGTCGTTGATGGTGGAGGGGAGGACGAAGTAGCCGTCGCCCAAACCCTGCATCAGCGCGGAGGCGCCGAGGCGGTTCGCCCCGTGGTCGGAGAAGTTGGCCTCGCCGATCGCGAACAGGCCGGGGACGGTCGTCTGGAGGTCGTAGTCGACCCAGAGTCCGCCCATCGTGTAGTGCACGGCGGGGTAGATCCGCATGGGCACCTCGTACGGGTTCTCCGCGGTGATCCGCTCGTACATGTCGAAGAGGTTGCCGTACTTCTCCGCGACCTTGTCCTTGCCCATGCGGCGGATCGCGTCGGCGAAGTCGAGGTACACGCCCTGTCCGCCGGGGCCGACGCCGCGACCCTCGTCGCAGACGTTCTTCGCGGCGCGGGAGGCGATGTCGCGGGGCACGAGGTTGCCGAAAGAGGGGTAGATCCGCTCCAGGTAGTAGTCGCGCTCCTCCTCGGGGATGTCGGCGGCGGGCCGGGTGTCACCCTCGGCCTTGGGGACCCAGATCCGGCCGTCGTTGCGCAGCGACTCGCTCATGAGGGTCAGCTTCGACTGGTGGTCACCGGTGCGCGGGATGCAGGTGGGGTGGATCTGCGTGAAGCAGGGGTTGGCGAAGTGCGCGCCGCGTCGGTGCGCCCGCCAGACGGCCGTCGCGTTGGAGTTCATGGCGTTGGTGGAGAGGTAGAAGACGTTGCCGTAGCCCCCGCTCGCCAGGACCACCGCGTCGGCGTAGTGGGCCTCGATCGTGCCGGTGATCAGGTCGCGGGCAACGATGCCCCGGGCCACGCCGTCGATCGTGATCAGGTCGAGCATCTCGGTGCGGGCGTGCATCTCGACGTTCCCGGCGGCGATCTGTCGGGACAGCGCCTGGTAGGCGCCGAGCAGCAGTTGCTGTCCGGTCTGACCCCGGGCGTAGAAGGTGCGGGAGACCTGGACGCCGCCGAAGGAACGGGTGTCGAGGAGGCCGCCGTACTCGCGGGCGAAGGGGACGCCCTGGGCGACGCACTGGTCGATGATCTCGACGGAGATCTGGGCGAGGCGGTGGACGTTGGACTCGCGGGCGCGGAAGTCGCCGCCCTTGACGGTGTCGTAGAAGAGGCGGTGCACGGAGTCGCCGTCGTTGCGGTAGTTCTTGGCGGCGTTGATGCCGCCCTGCGCGGCGATGGAGTGGGCGCGGCGCGGGGAGTCGGAGAAGCAGAACTGGACGACGTGGTAGCCCTGTTCGGCGAGGGTGGCGCCGGCGGCCCCGCCGGCCAGACCGGTGCCGACGACGATGACGGTGTGCTTGCGGCGGTTCGCCGGGTTGACCAGCTTGGCCTCGAAGCGGCGGCGGTCCCAGCGTTCGGCGATCGGACCTTCCGGGGCCTTGGTGTCGGCGATCGGGTCGCCGAGGGCGTAGTCGGCGTAGGGGGTGCTCATGGTCAGCTCACCACTCCGGTCATGACGGCGACGGGGACGGACACGAAGCCCGCGAAGAGAACGAGGGCCAGGGCGTCGGCCAGGAACTTCAGGGTCCGGTCGCGCCGGGCGTTGCCGGCGCCGAGGGTCTGGGCGGCGCTCCAGAAGCCGTGGCGGACGTGCAGACCGAGGGCCGCCATCGCCACGATGTAGATCGTGTTGCCGTACCAGGTGGAGAAGGTGGACAGCACGTTCTCGTAGGGGTGGCCGGCCCAGGCGCGCTCGTTGACGGTGAGCGTGGTGAGGTCGAGGAGGTGCCACACGATGAACAGGGCGAGGATGATTCCACCCCATCGCATGGTGCGGGTGGCATAGCTCGCGCGCCGGCGCTTGTGGGCGTACTTGACCGGGCGCGCCTTGATGTCGCGGCGGCTGAGCTGGTACGCGCAGACCGCGTGGGCGACGACGGCGGCGACCAGTACGAGGCGGATGATCCACAGGGCCCACTCGTGGTGCAGGAACGGGGAGCCGAGCGTGCGCAGCCAGTGGGCGTAGCCGTTGAACTCGTCCGCGCCGAAGAAGATCTTGAGGTTGCCGAGCATGTGGACGACGAGGTAGCCGAGCATGATCAGCCCGGAGACCGCCATCACGGACTTCTTGCCGACGGTGGAGTCCCAGAGCGTGCGCGGGGTGGACGGCCGTCGATCCGTCCGGGTTGCCAATGCCATGACATCGACGGTAGGGACGAAGGTCCCGAAAGGTCCAAGACATGGTGAAGCTGATGTCGATAGGGATTCCCTATACAAGGGCTACCCTGGGGCGATGCAGTTCCAGCAGCTCGTGTACTTCGTGGCCGTTGCCGAGACCCGGCATTTCACCCGCGCGGCAGAGCGTGAACACGTGGCGCAGCCTTCGCTTTCCCAGCAGATCAAAGCGTTGGAGAGGGAGCTGGGGGCCGAGCTCTTCAGTCGGGCGCGCGGCAACATCGCGCTCACCGACGCGGGCGAGGCCCTGTTGCCGCTGGCCCGACGCATCCTCGCGGACGCCGACACGGCACGGCTGGAGGTACAGGAACTGGCGCAGCTGCGGCGCGGGCGGGTGCGGCTCGGGGCCACGCCGAGCGTGTGCACGGGGCTGCTGCCGGGCGTACTGCGGGCCTTCCACGCCGCCCACCCCGGGATCGAGCTGCTGATCGAGGAGAGCGGCTCACTGGACCTCGTACGGGAATTGGCGCGAGGGGTCTTGGATCTGGCTCTCGTCTCGCTGCCGCTGCCGCCGTCGGCGCCTGCCCTGACCACGATGGAGTTGTTGACGGAGGACCTGGTCGTGGTCTCTTCGGCCGACCTTCCGCCGCCGGCGGGAGGCGGGCCGCTGACGATCTCCGCGTTGCGGGACGAGCCGATGGTGATGTTCCGACACGGCTACGACCTGCGCGACCTGACGGTTGCGGCCTGCCGGGCGGCGGGCTTCGAGCCGGTTTTCACGGTGGAGGGCGGCGAGATGGACGCCGTGCTCGGCTTCGTCCGGGCGGGTCTGGGTGTCGCGGTGGTACCGGCCATGGTGGTCGCCCACGGCGGCCCCGGTTTGCGCGCCACCGCCCTGGCGGGCTCACCCCTGCGCCGCACGATCGCCCTGGCCCACCGCACGGACGTCGCCCCACCCCGCGCGGCCCGGGAACTCAAGCGCATGCTGCTGAACTGACCGGCTCGCGCCGGGGTACGGGGGCGGTCCGCTGTCGAGGGCCGGGGGCGGTCCGCCGTCGGGGCGCGGGGGCGACTCGGGCCTGGGGCGGGTCCCATGCGGGGCCGGGGGCGGCTCGGGCCCGGGGCGGGTCCCATGCGGGGCCGGGGAGGCGTCCGGCACGAGCGCCCTCGAACCCAGACGACGGTGGATCGACGGCACACGACCGGGGGCGACGGGGCGAGGCCGGGAGGCGAGACGCACGACCGGGGGCGACGGGGCGAGGCCGGGGCGAGACGCACAGCCTGGGGCGACGACCCACGGACCGGGGGGCGAGACGCACGACCGGGGGGCGACAGCCCACGGACCCGGGGGGGGCGAGACGCACGACCGGGGGGCGACAGCCTACGGACCCGGGGGCTGGACGCACGGCCGGGGCGGCGGTTCGCTCAGACGCGTCTGGACAGGGCCGCGTCGAGGCCCTCGGCCAGCATCCCGAAGGCCTGGTCGGCCTCGGTGACGGCAGCCGCGTAGGCGTCGTCCGCACTCACACCCGAGGCGATACGGGCCCAGTTCGCCCGCCCCAACCCCTGACGTACCGCCACCAGATGCGTGGCCGCCATCCGGGCGGCGAGCGGCGCGACGGACTCCCCCTCCAGCACTTCCCCGAGCAGCTCCACCTCACGGGCCGTGTAGTGGGCCATACGGCTCTCCAGGCTCGCCGTGGAGTACAGCAGCCCCTGGAACGCGAGGACGTTCGGATGGTCACAGAGGCCGGTGATCGGATCTCGCTCCGCGAGACCCGCCAGGAAGTGCGCGTGCAGGGCGCCCACCGGGGTCTGACCTCCCTCCCGGTCGCGCACGATGCGCGCCGCCTCGTCCTGGTGGTCCGCGAAGCGGTCGAGGATCAGATCCTCCTTGCTCGGGAAGTACCGGAACAGGGTGGGTTTGGAGACCTCGGCCGCGGCGGCGACATCCGTCACCGAAACGGCGTCGAAGCCTCGTTCCAGGAAGAGTTCCAGCGCCGTGGTCGCCAACCTCTGGCGGGTGCGCAGTTTCTTGCTCTCGCGGAGACCTGTCGTGTTTTCCATGTCACACAACGTACACACAAGATGTGACCGAGTCAAATATTTAACCGGGTTGCTTTTTCGCTTCGGAGCCGCTTTCCTTGAGTCATCGACGACAAACGGCGACGAGAGCGACAAGAGGACATCCGATGACCGACGTTCTGATTGCGGGTTCCGGCCCGACCGGCTTGACGCTCGCTTGCGACCTGGCACGCCGCGGCGTTTCCGTGCGGGTCATCGACCAGCGCACCTCGCCGCACCACGAGTCTCGCGGCAAGTCCCTGAACCAGGACGGCCTCAAGGTCATGACGGACCTCGGCGTCGCCGGGCGACTGGCGGCCGTCGGCATTCCGAACCTGACGTTCCGCAAGTACTTCGACGGCGCCCATGTCAATGACACCCCCGTCCCCGAGTTCCTGTTCATGGGCCAGTGGCAGATCGAGTCGGTGCTGCGCGACCGGCTCGCCGAGTTCGGCGTGCACGTCGAGTACGGCGCCGGGCTCACGGCCGTGCGTCAGGACACCGCCGGGGTCGAAGCGGAACTGTCCGACGGCCGGGTGATTCGGGCCGGTCATCTCGCGGGGTGCGATGGCGGACGCAGCACGACCCGCACCCTCCTCGGGATCCCCTTCGAGGGCACGAGCGAGGAGGAACAGGCGATGGTGATCGGGGACGTGACGGCACCGGGGCTCGGTCGGGACGTCTGGCACCAGTGGTTCACCTCGGACGGCGGGGTCATGATGCTCTGCCCGATCCCGGAGACGGACACCTTCCAGCTTCAGGCCTCCCGGGAGCGCGACGAGCACGGCCGGCCGCTGCCACCTTCGTTGGAGAGCTTTCAGCGGCTCTTCGACCGGCACGCCCGGATGCCGGGGATACGACTCGGGGAAGCCACCTGGCTGTCGACCTGGCGGGTCAACGTTCGCATGGCAACCCGGATACGCCAGGGCCGGGTCTTCCTCGCGGGGGACGCGGCCCACGTCCAACCGATCGCCGGAGGGCTGGGCATGAACACCGGAATCCAAGACGCGGCGGCGCTGGCCCGCACACTGGCTGCGGCCCTCGACGAAGAGCCCGGACCCGCCCGAGAGGGGGCTCTCGGCGCATACGAGGCGGAGCGACTTCCGGCGGCGGCCGAGGTCTTGACCGAGACCGTCCGACGACACCGACGGGTGCTGGCCGCAGTGCGCACGGCGGGCAACGGTACGGAGACCGGCCGGGGCTGACCTTCCCCGCGATCCGCCGGCGGCGCCCCGGCGGTCGTGTCCCGCTCACGCCCCGCCCGGCACCCGAACCCGGAACGGCGGCCCCGCAGCGGCCCCGCAGCACCCCCCGCCCCGCCCACCGCCCAACCCCGGAACAACGGCCCCGCGGCGCTCCCCGCACCGCTCAACACGGGGGGGGAGAGGCACAGGCCGTACGACCGACACCGCCGCGGGGAAGCCCAGGTGGGGCGTCTCCCAGGTGGGGCGTCTCATGGGATCCCGCCGGGCCTGCGGCGCCCGGCGGCGCGGGCGTCAGGGAGTGGGGACCGCGTCCGAGAGGGAGAGCGTGTGGATGCGATCCGGGGCGCCGGGGCGGGCGTAGTACCAGCCCTGCGCGGTGTCGCAGCCGAGGTCCCGCAGTTGGGCGGCCTGGGCCCCGGTCTCCACGCCCTCGACGGTCACGGCGAGTTCGAGGCTGTGAGCCAGGGCGACGATCCCCTCGACGATCTTGACGTCTACGGGGTTGGCCGGTTGGTGCTGCATCCCCTGGGTGAAGGAGCGGTCCAGCTTCAGGACGCTGACCGGGAGGCGGCGCAGGTTGGCCAGGTTGGAGTAGCCGGTGCCGAAGTCGTCGAGGGCGATGTCCACGCCGAGTGCCGCGAGCCGGCGCAGCGGTTCGAGGAGTTCGTCGTCGGCTCCGATCAACGCCGACTCGGTGACCTCCAGGCACAGCGCGCCCGGGGCCAGCCCGGAGGCCTCCAGGACCCGGACGGTGTCGGCGACCAGGCCGGGGTGGTGGAGCTGGGTCGGCGACAGGTTGACGTTGATCCGCAGGGCCGAGCCGCCGTACTGGCGCTGCCAGTTGCAGGCTTGTCGGACGGACTCCTCCAGGACCCAGCGGCCGAGGGGCACGATCAGTCCGGTGCGCTCGGCCAGCGGGATGAAGCGGTCCGGGCCGAGTACCCCGTACTGCGGGTGCGACCAGCGCACCAGGGCCTCCGCGCCGTGGACGCTGCCGTCGTGCATGTGCACCAGCGGCTGGTACTCGATGAAGAACTCGCCGCGTTCCAGCGCCGCCGGGAGGGCGTTGGTCAGCCCGTGGCGGGTGATGGCGCGGGCGTCGGCCTCCTCGTCGGCGAACTCGAAACGGTTCCCGCCGGCCGCCTTGGCCCGGTACATCGTGATGTCGGCGCTGCGCAGCACCTCCGCCGGGGTGCGTTCGCCCGCCGGGCCCTCGACGATGCCGATGCTGCCCCGGACGGTCAGCTCCCGACCCTCCAACCGGATCGGGGTGGAGAGCGCGGAGAGGATGCGGACCGCCAGTTCCGTCACCTTCTCCTCGGTGTCGGACCCGGTGGTCAGCGCGACGAACTCGTCGCCGCCGAGGCGCGCGACGACCTCGCCGGGCCCGGTCGCACAGCTCTCCAGCCGGTCGGCGACCTCCACCAGCAGTCGGTCGCCCGCCGAGTGTCCGAGACTGTCGTTGACCGCCTTGAAGCCGTCGAGGTCCAGGTAGCACAGGCCGAAGCGGCTGCCACCGGCCCCGTTGAGGGCCTTCTCCAGGCGCTCGAAGAAGAGCGTCCGGTTGGGCAGGCCGGTCAGGGCGTCGTGAGTGGCCTCGTAGCGCAGCCGCAGGTTGAGCAGCCGGCGCTCGGTGGTGTCCTCCATGAGGGCCAGTTGGTACTGCGGCCGTCCCTCGGCGTCACGCAACAGCGACACCGTCAGGTTGGTCCACAGCACCGTTCCGTCGTGCCGGTAATAGGGCTTCTCCACCCGGTAGTGCTCGCGCTCCCCGCGCACCAGCTCGCCGTACATCCGCCAGACGTGCGGGGTGTCGTCGGGGTGGCCCCAATCGCTGACGTTGCGGCCCCGGACGTGTCCTTCGAGGCCGCCGAACATCTGCAGCAGGGTGTCGTTGACCTCCAGCACGTTGCCCTGGAGGTCCGCGATGCCGATGCCGATCGCGGCGCCCTCGAATACGGCCCGGAAGCGTGCCTCGCTGGCGTGCAGGGCCTTCTGGGCGTCGATGCGGGCGGTCAGGGCGGAGCGGGCGATGGCCTCCTGCTCCTTGAGGGTGCGTTCGCGCAGCGCCCGGGCGAATCCGGCAGCGATGCCGTGCTGGAGCCTGGCGCAGCGGGCCCGGTACTCCTCGGTGCCCTCCACTCCGGCGCCGTCCGGGCCGCAGTACAGGACGAGGTACGACTCGACCACGCCGAGGGTCCCGGCCAGGGCTTCCGGGTCGGTGCAGTGCACGGCGACGAGTTCGGCGCCGACCCGCTGGGCGATGGCCGCGTCGAAGGGGCGCGCGTGCAGTGCCTCGGTGAGGGTACGGGTGAGCGGGACGAGGTGTCGTTCGAACTCCGGCCTGGTCAGCGACGTGGCGGTGACCGGGAAGATGGCGCGCCCCCAGATCGTCGCGAAGCGCGCGATCCGGTCCTCCAACCCGCTCCGCAGCTCTCCCACGGCCGCCCGGCCCGCGCGCGGGCCGGGCGGTGGCTTGTCCTCGCTCGGGGGTTCCTTCGGGTGCTTCCCGGCCCCGGCGCCCGACTGGAGGGCCGGGGCCGGGGTGGCGGAGTGCGGGGTCGGAGCCGGGAGTCTCACGCCTTGCGTCCCACGCCGCCGAAGCCGGAGAAGGCGTACGGGTCCTCCGGTGTGTCGCCGTCGGCCGGCGAGTCGGCGCGGTCGGGGCGCCAGTCCGGCATGGAGACCAGGCCGGGTTCGACCCACTCGAAGCCGTCGAAGAAGCGGCTGATCTCCTGGTGGTCGCGCATCACGAGCGGGTTGCGGATGTCCCGGTAGACACCGACCGCCCCGCCCGCGACCTCCTGCGACAGCGGGATGCCCTCGTAGGAGGCGTGGGTGAGGATCAGCAGGCTGCCCGGGGCCAGCGCGTCGCGCAGTTGCGCGACGGCGACGTACGGGTCGTCCGAGTCCTCGAGGAAGTGCAGGACGGCGACGAGCAGCAGTGCGACCGGGCGTTCGAAGTCGATCAGTCGGCCGACCTCGGGGGCGGCGAGGATCTCCTGCGGTTTGCGCAGGTCGGCGGCGACGACTCCGGTGAGTTCGTCCCCGGCCAGGACGGCCTGGCTGTGCGCGACGGCCACCGGGTCGTGGTCGACGTAGACGACGCGCGCCTCGGGGCTGGCGGCTCGGGCGATCTCGTGGACGTTGCCGAAGGTCGGGATGCCGGAGCCGATGTCGAGGAACTGGGTGACGCCCTCGGAGACGGCGTGTCGGACGGCGCGCCGCATGAATGCCCGGTTGGCCTGCATGATCTTGGGGAGGCCCGGCAGGAATTCCATGGCGCGCCGGGCGGCCTGGCGGTCGACCTCGAAATTGTGCGAGCCGCCCAGGTAGTAATCGTAGATGCGGGACACGCTCGGCACCGATATGTCGATGCCTGGCGGGGCCCAGGCGGGGCGCTCCATCGGGGTCTCCAAGCGGTAGTCGTGCCGTGGTCCGTCGAGGGTCCGCCCGGGGGTCGGACTCCTGTCCGAGCCGAATGTACTGATCATTGCCCAACGGGGCGAGCAAAAGCGGAAATTGGCGATCCGTTCTTGGTCACACACCAAAGCCAGGAACGGGTCCCTCCGGGGGCTTTGAGCGAAACCGACAAATACCTTTTGGGAATTGACCGATCGGTAACCTGGCGCGACCGAAGACTGGCTCAAACCTCTATGGTCCGAACTCCGCCCGTTCAGGCGAACCGGAGCCGACCTCCACGTGCGCGGGCGCGCGCGGGCCCATGCTCCCGGGGTGAACAGAGCCTGTGCCCGGCGCCTGCTGGCGGTCCCGGTCCTGCTGTGGGCGGCCTTGTCCGCCACGCCGGCCGTGGCTGATAGCCGCGCCTACGCGACGATCGACACCGGGGACGGCGCGACCGCCGTCAGGGCGTTCGCGGCCTCCGGCAAGGGCGGGGGCGGAGCCGGCCGAGGTGGCGCACATCACGAAAACAGCCACGCCGCCGGCCGTGCGAACGACCGGGGGAACAGCGAGGGATCCGACCGCGGAAACGATCGCGGAAGCGGCCGCGGGAACGATCGCGGCCATGGTCACGGCGGGCACCACGGCGGAGGCCATCACGGTGGACACCACTGCCCGCCCCCACCTCCCCCGCCCTGCCCGCCGAAGCCGACGCCCACTCCCACGCCCACACCGACCCCCACGCCGACGCCCACCCCGCCACCGCCGAAACCCACCCCGCCACCGAAGCCCATGCCCACCCCGCCGCCTCCCGCGCCGCCCAAGCCGGCCCCCAAGCCACCCCCGAAGCCCGCCCCCAAGCCGGTGCCCAAGCCGGCGGCACCCGCGCCTCCGATCCTCGTGGTCCACAAGCCGGCGGCCCCGCTGCCGAAGCCCGCACCGGAGCCGGCGCCCACCCCCGTGGTGACCCCGCCGCCCGCACCGCCCAAGGTCGTGGCCCGGCCGAGTTACCACGCCATGACCCGCAAGCCGGTCGAGCGCCACATCTCGCCGGTCACCTTCACCCTCATGACCGCGGCTCCCGCGGTGCTCGCGATCGTCGCGCTGCGCCCGCGCTGACCCGCTCTCGATCCTTTCCCTACCCCTTGTCTTGGAGTCATCTTGTCGGAATGGCTCGTCCTGTCCCTCGCGATGGCAGCGGCCTGTGCCGTGGTGCTGTCCATCGCCTTCTTCAATCACCGGCGGATCGGCGACGACGACGATCCGAACGAGACCCCGGACGTCATCGAGTACATGACGATGATGATCGGGGTGATCTACGCGATCGTCCTGGGCCTGGCCATCGCGGGCGTCTGGGAGGGCCGCGGGGCCGCCCAGGAATACGTGCGCCAGGAATCGCAGGCCCTGCACGAGATCAGCGTCCGATCCGAGGTGTATCCGGCTGACGTCCGCAAGAAGATCCGCTCCGACGTCGACGCGTATGTGACGCACGTGGTCGACACGGAGTGGACGCAGATGGCGGAGAATGGTGAACTCACTGATCAGAGCGCACAGTTGTTGGAGCGCATCCGCCGGGACGTGACCGACTACGAGCCGCGGACCGACCACGAGGGGCAGGCCTACCAGCCGCTGGTCGACCAGGTCGCGCTGGTGGACGACGCCCGTAACGCCCGCGGCCAGAGCGCCGGGGCCACCATGCCCGGTGTGGTGTGGTTCGGTCTGATCGCCGGCGCCCTGGTGACGGTCGGGTTGATCTTCACCCTGCAGATCCGGCGCTCGTTCCGGGAGATGCTGCTGGCGGGGCTCTTCAGCGCCCTGATCGCCTTCCTGCTCTTCCTGATCTGGGACTTCGACGCACCGTTCGGGCGCGGCATCGCGGCGACCGCGGAACCGTTCCTCGCCCAGTTCCCGCATTTGGGCCTGGAGAACTGACTGCCTGGAGAACTGATCCTGGAGAACTGACGGGGCACCGCACCCCCGCGTCCGCCGGCAAACCGGGGACGGGCCTCCCGTCCCCGGTTCGGCCTACCGGCATGCCCCATTCGCCCGTTCCTGATCGCGGGTCACCGCCCCCGCACCTAGCGTGGCGAGCATCGAGGCGCACGACCCCCCACGTGCGGAAACCGTTCCGCGGCTGCTCCTCGGGGATCCGGAGAAACTCCATGGGTGCGATACGCAGCTCCGCCACTGCCCTGCTGAGCGCCGGTGCCACGGGTGCCGCTCTCGCGCTCGGCGCCCTGGGCGCGCCCGCCGCTTCCGCGGCCGAGGCCGCGCCCATCACCTCGTTCGGCTTCGCCATCACCCCCTCGACCGTCGCGCGCGGCGGTCAGACGGTGCTCTCCGTCAGCGGCTGCGATTCGGCGTTCGCCACCGCCTCCTCCGGGGTCTTCGACACCGTGAGCATCGCCCGCGGCCAGACCGCGCGGGTCACCGTGGACCGGGACGCGCGGGTCGGGGCCCTGTACTCCGTCTCCTTCACCTGCAACGGGGAGACCGGGTCCGCCGACCTGACGATCGCCGGTGGCACGGCTCGGCCGACCACCAGTTCCACCGTGGGCGTCCGCCGCACGCCGGCCCCGATCCCGCCCCCGCCGCTCGCCGTCACCCCCACCCGGACGCCGACCCGGACGCCGACCCGGTCGGCCGTTGTCACGCCCACCCGGTCCGTGCCCCGCCCCGCCTCCAGCACCCCCGGACTCGGTGTCCGAGGCGGCCTCGGCGGCAGTGTGGCCGGCATGGATCCCGTGGAGTTGGGCCTGGGTGCGGCGCTGGTGCTCGCCGGCGCGGCCGGCACCACGTACGCCCTGCGCCGGCGCCGCTCGACCCGCGGCCACTGACCCGCTCGCACGGGCCGCACCCCGCCCGACCCGCGCCCACCACCCGTACCACCCGTACCGCCCGCACCGCCCGTCCCTCTCGTGCGCACCATCCGTTCCGCGTACCCGACAACCGCCGGTCGCCCCGAGTCCTGGTCAGGACTTCGGGGCGACCGGCGGTTCCGGGACGACCGGGGAGGTCGGCGGCCTGTCAGGCCCGGCCGGCGAGGGGACGGCGACGGCGCATCACGTGGACGCCGGCCCCGAGGGCGGCGGCGCTGATCAGCCCCGCGCCGATGGCGGTCTCGGTGGCGGACGGGCCGAAGGAGCCGCCCAGGCCGCCTTGCGCACCGCGCCCGTCGAGGATCGTGAAGCGGTGCGTGGCCACCAGGCTGTTGTCGTGGCACTTGACGGACAGCGTCTGGTGGCCGGGGGACGCGTGATTGAAGATGCGGACGGTCGCGAACCCGATGGAACCGGCCGACAGGTTCGTCTGCGGAAAGTTGCCGTGCGACCAGACCGTGCCACCGTGGCCGCAGCCGGCCGCGCTGACCTGCATCGTGGAGCCCTGGTGGACGGAGTACGGATTGACCGTGACGTTGCTTGGGCCGTTGCCGCCGCCTGATGGCGGCCCGCCTGCCGGGTTCGCCGAAGCGAACGGAATCCCGAGACCGACGACGGCGAACGCCGCGGCGGTCACGGCAAGAGCGCGAGAAGCACGCATGGTGGAACCTCCAGCGGGAAGCGCCCCGGAGCGGTCGCCCGGGAAGATCGACGAGAACGCCTCCCATCACGAACCCTCGGGTCGGCTCGCAACCAGCGCATTTCCGGCTTTGGGCCGCCCGGTTGAGCGACACGCCGAAGCGCGGGCATCTCATCTGACGGATCCGCAGGTCACGACCCGTCAGCCATTTATGTGACGATTACCTGGATGGCCGCACCCCGTCCGGCGGCACCACCCGTTCGCCCTTCCCCGATCGCCGTCCCGCGCGTGCACCCTTAGCGTGCGTGAAGAAGGGCGTACCGGGGAGGGACTGGAACGCGGGTCGGGACCCCCGCGTCGGGAAGGGAGAGCCATGACCGAGGACGAAAGTGAGCAGCGACCGAGGAGGTACTCCCCCTGGGGTGCGCTCGCGCTGGTCCTGCTCACCGGCCTCGCCATGATGCGCAACGGCGTGGACTTCGAGGACGGGCCGCCACAGCCCGCCGCCGCGGCGGCGGTCGGGGCGCATACCGATCGACTGCCGGCAGCACCACCCGCGCCGCCCGCGGACATGGAGGTGTTGGAGCACTCGTCGGTCCAACGCATCCGGATCCCCGGGATCAGCGTGGACGCGCCGGTGATGACGGTCGGGCTGGACGCGACGGGCTGGATCGACGCCCCGCCGCCTGCGGATCCGAACCTCGCCGGCTGGTACCTCAACGGGATCTCGCCGGGCCAGCGCGGGTCCGCCGTGATCGTGGGTCACGTGGACAACGCGCAGGGTCCGGCCGTTTTCTACGGTCTGGGTTCGGTCCGCAAGGGCAGCCGCGTCGAGGTGGAGCGGTACGACGGGCGCACGGCCGTGTTCGAGGTGTACGGCGTGGAGGTGTTCTCCAAGGACGCCTTCCCCGGAGCCCGGGTGTACGGGGACACCGGGCACGCGGAACTCCGGGTGATCACTTGTGGCGGCGGCTACTCGAAGGCTCGGGGCTACGACGGCAACGTGGTCGTCTTCGCCCGGATGGTGGAGGCCCGCTGAGCGGTCGATCGGCGTCGGTACGTCGCCGCCGCGCAGGGGATCCTCAGCGCGGCGGCGACGCGGGCAGCGTCGGCAGGGTCATCCGGTAGCCCCGCGACAGCAGTTGGGGCAGGTAGGTGGCGAGTGCCTGGACGCTCTGCGCGCGGTCTCCGCCCGCGTCGTGGTTCAGCACGATCACCCCGGATCCGGCGCCCTTGAGGACGCGGGAGACGATGGCCGTGGTGCCGGGCTCCGTCCAGTCCAGGGAGTCCACGGTCCAGGCCAGCGGCTCCATGCCCAGTTCGGCGCCGATCTCGAAGGCGGCCCTGTTCCACGCCCCGTACGGCGCCCGGAACCACTGGGGTGCCTCGCCCACCGCTTGTTGTACGACGTCGCTCGTGCGTCCGATCTCGGAGGCGAGGGCGGGTCGGGTGAGTTGGGGGATCAGCGGGTGGGTCCAGGTGTGGTTGCCGATGACGTGTCCCTCGGCGACCATGCGGCGCATCAGGTCGCGGTTGTCGGTGGCCATCTCCCCGCAGACGAAGAACATGGCGCGGACGTGGTACCGGGCGAGGGTGTCGAGGATCCCGGGGGTGTAGCGGGGGTCGGGGCCGTCGTCGAAGGTGAGCACCATGGCGCCGGCCGTGCTCGGGTCGGCCGGCAGTCCCTCGATGGGTCGGGTGCGGACGGCGGGCTTCGCCGCGGCCGGACGCACGGGTGAGTCGGAGGTCATCGGGGCCAGCCGGTACGAGGTGGGGGGCGGGCCCTGGGGCAGGCGGGCGGGCGGGCCTCCGGCGGGTCCGGGGCCGGCGGCCGGGGCCGGGCCGGCGGCTCTCGGGACGTGTGTGTCGGTCTCGCCCCCGGTCAGCAGCCCGGAAGCGGCGGCGACTCCGAGGAAGACGGCGCTGCGCAGGAGCACGCGTCGCCCTACTGTCGGTTCGTCATTTTTCATTCTTACTACGTATCAACGACATCGTCGAAGATGTCGAGAGGCGCGGGAGCGCTTCCTCCCCCTCACCCGCACGGACCAGCCGCGTCCGGACGGGCCGGCCGCGTCCGGACCGGTCAACCGCGGCGCACCAGCGGGAACGGAAGCGTCTCCCGGATCGTCAGACCCGTGAGGAACATGACGAGTCGGTCGACGCCGATCCCCAGGCCCCCGGTCGGCGGCATCGCGTACTCCAGCGCGTCCAGGAAGTCGTTGTCGAGTTCCATCGCCTCCGGGTCGCCGCCCGCGGCCAACAGCGACTGTTCGGTGAGTCGGCGGCGCTGTTCCACGGGGTCGGTGAGTTCCGAGTAGGCGGTGCCCAGTTCGGTGCCGAAGGCCACCAGGTCCCAGCGTTCGGCGAGTCTGGGGTCCTTGCGGTGCTGTCGGGTCAGCGGGGAGACGTCGGTGGGGAAGTCCTTGTAGAAGGTGGGGAGCTTGGTCCGCTCCTCCACCAGCCGCTCGTACATCTCCAGAACCACGTCGCCGCGGGTGTTCTCGGGGGTGTGGGGGACCGACGCCCGGTCGCACAGCCGGCGCAGCACGTGTTCCTCGGTGTCGGCGTCGACCTCCTCGCCGAGTGCCTCGCCGATCGCCCCGTACATCGTCTTGACCGGCCAGGTCCCGGAGATGTCGTGGACGACGAGCTTGCCGTCGGCGTCCGCCTTGTGGGCGATGGGCGAGCCGTAGGCGGCGGTGGCGGCGCCCTGGATGAGTTCGCGGGTGAGGTCGAGCATCACGTCGTAGTCGGCGAACGCCTGGTACGCCTCCAGCATCGTGAACTCGGGGTTGTGTTTGTAGGAGACGCCCTCGTTGCGGAAGGTGCGGCCCATCTCGAAGACCTTCTCCATGCCGCCGACGCAGAGCCGCTTCAGGTACAGCTCGGGCGCGATGCGCAGGTACAGGTCGAGGTCGTAGGCGTTGATGTGGGTGCGGAACGGCCGGGCGTTCGCCCCGCCGTGGATCTGCTGGAGCATCGGGGTCTCGACCTCCAGGTAGCCGCGGTCCAGCAGCCCCTGGCGCAGGGCCTGGACCGCGCTGGAGCGGGCGCGTACGACGTCCCGGGCCTCCGGGCCGGAGATGAGGTCGAGGTAGCGCCGGCGCACGCGCGCCTCGGGGTCGGCGAGACCCTTGCGCTTGTCGGGCAGCGGGCGCAGGCATTTGCCGGTGAGCTGCCAGGAGGCGACCACGACGGACAGCTCGCCGGTCCTGCTGGTGCCGACCTCACCGGAGACCACGACCTGGTCGCCGAAGTCGACCTGGGAGGTGAAGGAGTCCAGTACCTCCGCTCCGGCCTCGTCCCGCGTGAACATCAGCTGGGTGTCGCCGGTCCAGTCGCGCAGCACGGCGAAGACCACGCCGCCGAGGTCGCGTACCACCATGAGGCGACCGGCGAGGGTCACCTCCTCGCCGGTCCGGGCTCCGGGCGGGTAGCCGGGGTGGGCGGCCTTCAGCTGTGCGACGGTGTGGGTGCGCTGTCGGATGCCGACCGGGTAGGGGTCGGTGCCGGCGGCCCGGATCCGGTCCAGCTTGGCGTGGCGGACCCGCACCTGCTCGGGCAGTCGTTCGACCGGGGCGCCCTGGCCGGGCTCCCCCACCGATTCCAGTCCGAGGGAGTCGATGGAGGGCAGACCCGCGGTGCTGGACGGGGCGGTGAGGCCCTTGGGGTGGCCGTTGCCCCACAGGGTGCGCATGCGCGGTACGGAGACGAAGCCCTCGGCGATGCCGGAGGCGAGGCTGACCCGGGCGAGCGAGCCGGCGTCCTGGTAGCAGAGGAACCGGGGGTACCACTCGGGGCCGTACTTGACGTTCGAGCGGTACAGGGCCTCCAGCTGCCACCAGCGCGAGAAGAACAGCAGCAGTTTGCGCCACAGCCGCAGGATCGGGCCGGCGCCGATCCTGCCGCCCTCCTCGAACGCGGACCGGAAGACGGCGAAGTTCAGGGAGATGCGGCGTACTCCCAGGCCGGGCGCGGCGGCGCACAGTTGGGCGACCATGAACTCCATGACCCCGTTGGGCGCGGAGCGGTCGCGGCGCAT
Source organism: Streptomyces sp. NBC_00513 (assembly GCF_041431415.1). Classification (GTDB taxonomy): domain Bacteria; phylum Actinomycetota; class Actinomycetes; order Streptomycetales; family Streptomycetaceae; genus Streptomyces. The sequence goes on along the minus strand of NZ_CP107845.1, from coordinate 6,522,587 downwards.
CAGGTCGAGGGAGATGCCGTCCTTGCCCCAGGGGACGAAGGACAGCAGGGCGATCAGCTCGCCCTTGTCGTCGAGGGCCTCGACCAGCAGGCAGTCTCCGTCGGCGGCGTCTCCGAGCCGGTCCAGGGCCATCGAGAAGCCGCGTTCGGTCTCGGTGTCGCGCCAGGTGTCGGCCCGGTCGACGATCATTTGCATCTCGTCCTCGGAGAGGGCGGAGTGGCGGCGGATGAGTGTCGTGGCGCCCGCGCGCCGGACCCGGTTGACGGCCTGCCGGGTGACGCGCATGTCGCGGCCGTCGAGGTCGAAGTGGGCCACTTGCAGGATGGCCTCGTCGCCGAGTTGCAGGGCGCCGAGCCCGGAGCGGGCGTACGCGGTCGCCCCGTCCTCGGAGGCGCCCATGACGGCGGGCTGCCAGCCGTAGCGGCCGGCGACCGCCAGCCAGGCGTTGATGGCCGGGGTCCAGGCGGCGGGGTCGCCGACCGGGTCGCCGCTGGCGAGGCAGACGCCCGCCTCCACGCGGTAGGTCACGGCGGCCTTGCCGCTGGGGGCGAACACGACGGCCTTGTCCCGGCGGGTGGCGAAGTAGCCGAGGGAGTCGGCGCGTCCGTACGCGCCGAGGAGGGCGCGGATGCGGGCCTCCTCGTCGCCGTGGAGGGCGGCGGTCAGCCGCTGGGAGCGGAAGAGGGTGGCTGCCGCGTTCAGCAGGGCGAGGGCGCCGAACAGGCCGAGCAGGAAGTAGAGGGGGCGGGGCGGGCGGCCGTCGAACTGGCGGGCGGAGAAGAGTCCGCCGAACACCTGCTTGGCGGCCCAGTCGAGCCACTGCCCCTGGGGCAGGGTGCCGGGGAACAGCGCGACCAGGCCCCAGCCGAGGAGGACGGCGGCGAGCAGTCCGAGGCCCAGTACGAGCAGGGCCCGCCACAGGGCGCCGGGTCGGGAGGCGGCGTAGAACTCGTTGCGGGCGGCGATGAGGACGACGAGGGCCGCGACGGAGATGCCCATCGAGATGCCGCCGACCTGGTAGTCCCCGTCCGCGATGATCAGGACGTCGACGAGGATCAGCAGGGCCAGATAGGTGACGACGATCCACCACGCGACCCGCTTGCGCATGCCGAGGGCGGCGGCGAGCAGGAAGAGGAAGACGGCGTACGCGAGGTTCTCGCTGACGGGCACCACGTACTCGTCGAGGAAGCGCGTGACGTGCCGCAGGAGTCTGCGCAGCGTCGGGGAGAGCGCCAGCAGGGCACAGAACAGGCCGAGCGTCCCGAAGAACGCTCCGAACGCGTCGGGAACCCGGTTGAGGAAGCGGTTCCGGGTTCCGCGCGTCTCCTCCACGGTGGCACTCATGGTTCGCACTGTAGGGAGGCCCGTGCCGGTCCGCGCGGCGAGGCGGCTAGCCTCGGAGGCGTGACAGAGCACGTGAACACGGGATTCGAGCGCGGTACGGACGGCCCGAAGGTGATCCTTGCCGGGGTCGACGGGTCGGAGTCCTCACTCCGGGCGGCGGCGTACGCGGCGGGGCTGGCCCGGCGGCAGAACGCGCTGCTGGCGTTGGTGTACGTCCAGCCGGTGATGCAGGCCGGTGCCTCGCTGGGCGCCCCGGTGGCGGATGCGACCGGGGAGATCGCCGAGGGCATCGTCGCGGAGATCCGCGCCTCGGCGGAACGACTCAAGGGCATCTTCGAGGTGCGCTGGCAGTTCCACACGTTCCGCGGGGACCCGTACGCGGGCCTGGTGAGCGCCGCGGAGGAGCTGACGGCGGACGCGGTGGTGGTCGGCGCCTCCGAGCAGGCCGGTCACCGGATCATCGGCTCGGTGGCGGTCCGGTTGGTCAAGGCGGGCCGCTGGCCCGTCACCGTCGTGCCGTAGCCCGACCGCTTCGCCCCCGTCCGGACCCGGTCTCCGGGTCGGCCGCGGTACCGGGTCGTGCGCCTCAGCGGGTCGGCCGCGTCACCGCTTGCAGGCCGTCCTTGGCGGCGCCTCGGCTGAGGACGGCCTCGGTGATGGCCTCGTGCGCGGTGCGGTGGTCGTCCCGGTCCGACGGTCCGGCCAGGGCGTCGACGAGGTTGACGACCCTGCCCTCGTCGTTGTCCATGAGCTGTGGGATGAACTCGGCTTTCGTGACCTGCCAGCGCTGACCGGCCGCGGCGGGCGGGGCGAAGGTGAAGCGGCCGATGGAGCTGTAGCTGCCGCGCAGGTCGCGGTCTCCCTCGTGGTTGTACATCTCGCCCGCCACCTGGTCGCCCATGCCGTAGACGATCCAGGTCCCGTTGACCTTCTCGTAGGCCTGTGGGATGTGCGCGTGGGTGCCGAGGACCAGGTCGATGTCCGGCCGTCCGGCCGTCTGCGACGCCGTGAGTTCCCTGCCCAGGGACAACTGCCTCTCGTCGGGCTCGGTCTGCCATTCCGTGCCCCAGTGCGTACTGACCAGCACCACGTCCGCGCCCGCCTTCCGGGCCGCCCGCGCGTCCGCGACGATCTTCTTGGATTCGAGCAGGTTGACCGCCCACGGCTTGCCCTCGGGCATCGGATAGCCGTTGGTGTCGAAGGTGTACGCCAGATGGGCGACCTTGGCGGTGCCCGCGGTGTACAGCCTGGTCCTGGCGGCCTCGGCGGCCGTTCGGGCCGAACCGGCGTGTCCCAGGCCGACCTTGTCGAAGCGGCCGAGGGTGCGTTCCAGCCCCTCCTCCCCGTCGTCCAGGGTGTGGTTCGACGCGGTGGAGCAGCCGTCGTAGCCCGCGTCCCTCAGCGCGTCGGCGATCTCGGGCGGCGACTTGAAGGCGGGGTAACCGCTGAAGGGCCCGCCCTCCTCGCCGTAGATCGTCTCCATGTGGCAGAGGGCCAGGTCGGCCGCCGAGACGACCGGTTTGACGCCTGCGAACAACGGCTTGAAATCGTGCCCGTCGCCGCCCGCGTCCACCGCCCCCTGCCGGATGACGGAGGTGTGGGGCAGTACGTCGCCGGTCGCCACCAGGGTGAACCCCCTCGCGGGGGCCCCGGCGGCGGCCGCGGGGGCGCCGCCGGCCCTGGACGGTGGGGGGCTCTGGGACGGCGCCAGTCGGGCGGGGGCGGTTCGCTCGGAGGTGGAGCAGCCCGCGACGGCGGCCGACAGCAGGACCGCGGACAACAGCGCGAGGGCCCGGCGGGTGCGCGTGGTCATCTGCCCCAACTCTCATTAGTAGGACTATCCGATGATCTGAATTCATAGAAGAAGGCGCCCCCTGTCAAGGAGCGGCGCCGCCCGTCGCCCGCCGGCTCACCCCGATGGCCGTTCGCCGCGCCGTTCGACCGTTCACCGTCCGGCGGGGCCGCCCACCGGACGACCCGGGTGCTTGGGCGCATCGGCGGCGCAGGACGGTTCCGGGGCGGCTCCGCGCAGGTCAGGGTGAGTTCGTCGGACCCGAGCGGGCTCCCCAGCGGACGCCGGCGAACCTCGGAAGGAGCCACTCGTGCCAACCTCCCCCACCCTCAGGCGCACGGATCCCGAGGCGCTGGCCGAACTCCAGCGCGACCACGGGCGGGCTCTGTTCGGTTTCCTGCTCGGCCTCACCGCAGGGGACGCGCAACGTGCCGAGGACCTCGTGCAGGAGACCCTCGTACGGGTCTGGCAGCACCCCGAGGTACTGGCGAGCAGCCACGACTCCATGCGGCCCTGGCTCTTCACCGTCGCCCGGCGACTGGCGATCGACGCGCGCCGGGCCAGGCTGTCGCGGCCTCAGGAGGTGGAGCCGGACGGCCTGGAGCAGGCGCCGGCGCCCGTGGACGCGGTGGCCGGCTCGGTCACGGCGATCGACGTGCGGCGCGCTGTCGGCAGCCTGGGGCCGGAGCACCGCGAGGTCTTGATGCAGGTCTACTTCCAGGACCGGTCGGTGGCCGAGGCCGCGGCGGAACTCGGAATTCCGGCCGGCACCGTCAAATCCCGCACGTACTACGCCCTGCGCGCCCTGAGGAAGGGGCTCCAGGGGTACGGACTCGGCGCCTGAGCGACCCCGACCGGGTGGAGAGCCGTCCATGAACCCGCTCAACGAATGTCTCGAATGCGCATGGATCGGACATGAAGCACATCGAAATCGGCATCAGAGCGTTCAAGTTGAGTAAACATCCCCCGCTCCGCGAGTCGCTCGGTGAAGGCTCAGGGCTGACGACGGGACGCTCGACACGCGGGAGAGGGTGGAACGGTGCAGCCCGAGGGTTTGAACGGCACCAGTGGCGGTGGGCTGGCGGTGCCCATGGCATGGCTCTACGCGGAGTACATCGCGGACGAGCTGCTGCGCACGGGCCGGCTGATCCCGGCCGGCACACAGGAGTTCCGCGCGGGACGCGACACGCTCGCGCTGACCATCTACCTCTCGGACGCCGCCGGCGAACTCTCCGGGATCCGCGTGGTGTCCCAACTCGACGAGTGGATGTCACTGACGGCGTACGGACACCCTTGGCGCGACTGGGTGGAGACCCGCTTCCTGCAACTCGGCGAGGAGGACCGCGCGCACGACGGCGGCGCGAACGCCGACCTGGAGCTGGCCCGCGCCGCATGGCGGTGGCTGGACCGCACCGAGCTGTTCGCCACCAACCTCGAACCCGACCGGAGCGAGCCCGAGGAGATGCCCCCGGGGTTGGACGAGAACGCCCGCATCTGGACCCCGGCCTGGCAACTGGGCCTGCCGTTGGGACACTTGGCGATGCACCTGTTCTGAGGTGCGACGGGGAGCGCGCGCCGCGGGGACTACCCCGGGCGGCGCCCCGGGGCCTCCGCGGGATCCGTGACCAGCCCGGTGAAGTCGGCCTCGTTCCGCTCGGCCCGCGTCACGTACCACCGGGCGATCAGCCACATCACCGGGTACACGAGCAGACCGAGCACCACCCAGACCAGCGGCCCCGAGCCCACGTGCGGCAGCAGGAACAGCAGCGGCAGCGTCGCCACCAGGAGCAGGAGAGCGGCCAACGCACCCAGCCCGGAGCGGAGTTGGCTGCGCATCAGGGCGCGTACGTAGGTGGCCCCGAGGGTGGTCTGCTCCGAGATCTCGGATCGCGCCGGCGTGTGTGGCGGCCTGCGGCGGGCGCCGCGCGGCACCCCCGTGACGGTCTCCCGCCGGGGCGGCGGCTGGTGCTCGGCCATGGTGGCGGATTCTACGCAGCCGGTCGCGGCGGGAGAAGGCTATTTCAGGAGCCGGGACAGCCTCCGGTCGGCGAGTGGCTTGCCGCCCGTCTGGCAGGTGGGGCAGTACTGGAGCGAGGAATCGGCGAAGGACACCGAGCGCACCGTGTCGCCGCACACCGGACAGGGCTCCCCCGTCCGGCCGTGCACGCGCAGGCCGCTCTTCTTCTCCGCCTTCAGCCGCCCGGCGGCCACCCCGTGGGCCCGGGCCACCGCCTCGCGCAAGGTGCTCTGGACGGCCTCGTACAGGGAGGTCACCTGCGGCTCGTCGAAGGAGGCGGCCAGTTTGAACGGCGAGACACGGGCCGCGTGGAGGATCTCGTCGCTGTACGCGTTCCCGATGCCGGCGATGACGCCCTGGTCGCGCAGCACCCCCTTGATCTGCCGCCGCTCCCCCGCCAGCAGCGCGGCGAAGGCGTCCCGGTCGAAGCCCTCGGCCAGCGGGTCCGGCCCGAGCCGGGCGATGCCGGGAACCTCCTGCGGATCGCGGACCACGTACACCGCGAGCCGCTTCTGCGTGCCCGCCTCCGTGAGGTCGAAGCCGCCGCCGCCCTCCAGCAGGAGACGCAGGGCGAGCGGGCCCTTCCCGGGACGCGGCGGCTGCTCGGGCATGGCGTCCTGCCAGCGCAGCCATCCGGCCCGGGCCAGATGGGTGACGAGGTGGAGTTCGCCGACGCGCAGGGCCAGGAACTTCCCGTACCGCGCGGTGGGCCCGATCGAGTGGCCTTCGAGGGCGGTGAGCGGGGGGTCGTACGTCTTGAGCACGCTGACGGCGAGCGGCAGGACCCGTTCGACGACCCGTCCGTCGAGGTGCTCGTCGAGGAACTCCCGCAGAGCCTCGACCTCGGGCAGTTCTGGCATCCTCCCAGCCTGCCGCCGGCTCCCCGACGGCGCGACTCGGCATGCGCTCGGGACTCGGCATGCGCTCCGGACGCCTCGCCTACCCCATGACGAACTCGCACCACACGCACTTGCCGCTCCCCCGCGGCTCCACGCCCCACACGTCCGCGAGCCGGTCCACCAGCATCAGGCCTCGCCCCGACACCCCGGAGTCGCCCGCCTCGCGACGCCTCGGCAGCGCGCTGGAGCGGTCCTCGACCTCCACCCGCAGGCGTCGTTGCGAACCGGCCAGGATCCGCAGCGTCACGATGGCCGGTCCGTCCGTGTGCATCAGGGCGTTGACGATCAACTCGTCCGCGACCAGTTCGATCTCGTCGGACCGGCCCCGGGCACCCCAGGCCCGAACCGCCGCGCCGATCATGTGGCGGGCGGCGACCAGCGCCTCGGGGTCGCCGGGGGCCACGTGCTGCTGGAGACGTCCGCCGACCTGTGGGGTCTCGTCCGGCTGGCGTCGCAGCAACAGGAGGGCCATGTCGTCGTTGCCACCCCGCTCGTCGACGACCTCGCAGAGCCGGTCGGCCAGCTCCCCCAGGTCGGCCGGTCCTTTGCGGATCAGGGTGGTGAGGAGTCGGATGCCGTCGTCGAGGTCGGCGCCGGGTTCCTCGACGAGCCCGTCGGTGCAGAGCAGAAGCGTTTCCCCGGGATCGAGTTCCACCGTGGTGACGCCGTACTCCAGCCTGCCGAACTCCGCCGACAGCCCGAGCGGCATCCCGCCCTCCACCGGCAGCCGCAGGCAGTCCCCGTCCCGGGTGCGCAGCAGGGGGTCGATGTGGCCGGCCCGGACCAGTTGGAGCACGCCCGTGGCCAGGTCGACCTCGGCGTACAGGCAGGTGGCGAACCGGTCGGTGTCCAGTTCGTGGAGGAAGACGGACGCCCGGGCCATCACCGTGGCCGGCGAGTGCCCCTCGGCCGCGTAGGCGCGCAGCACGATCCGCAGCTGTCCCATGACCGCCGCCGCGTGGGTGTCGTGGCCCTGCACGTCCCCGATGACCGCGCCCACCTTGCCGCCCGGCAGCGGGATGACGTCGTACCAGTCGCCGCCGATGTCCTGGCCCATCCGGGCGGAGCGGTAGCGGACCTCGATGTCGACGCCGGGGACGGACGGGATGCGGCGCGGCAGCATGGCCTGCTGAAGGCCCTCCGCCAGGTCGTGTTCCTGTTCCAGCAACATGGCCCGCTGGAGGCTCTGCGCGATGCTGCTGCCCAGGGCGACCAGCAGATTGCGTTCGTCCTGGGTGAAGCCGTCCTTGTCCTGGTAGAGGAGTCCGATGGCGCCGATCGGGCGGGCCTGGGCGATCAGCGGCAGATACGCGGCGGCCGAGATGTCCATGTACGAGATCTTGGCCCAGAGCTCCGGATAGCCCTCGGCGAATTCCTCCGCGGAGTCGAGGAAGCGCGGTTCGAGCGAGCGGACGACCTCGCTCATCGGGTACGCCTCGTCGATGCGGGTGTAACGGGTGCCCGGCACGAAACTGCCCACGGGCCCTTCGGCCACCAGGTGGATGCGGCCCGCCTCGACGAGGCCCATCACCATGCCCATCGAGCCGAGCCGCTCCAGGCCGTGGGCGTCACCGATGACGTCGATGACGTCCCGAACGGTGCGCGCGTGGGCGAGGGCGGCCGTGGTGCTCTCCACGACGGACGTCTGACGGCGGCGTTCCTCGTCCAGACCGAGGCGCTCGGCCGAGTGGCTGAGCTCCTCGGTCGCGTCGCGGACGATGCCGATGATCCGGTGCGGCCGCCCGTCCGCGCCGCGCATGACCCGGCCCTGCGTGTGCGTCCAGCGCAGTCGGCCGTCGCGGCAGCGGATGCGGAAGTAGGCGCCGTAACTGTCCACCCCGCTCTTGAGGGCACTGGACACGAGGGCGTCGAGCCGGGTCGCCTCCGCTGCCGGAACGCGCGGCGACAGGGACGCGGGGCGTCCGTCGTACGCGGCGGGGTCCGTGTCGAAGACGTCGAGGGCCGCTGCGTCCAGATGCATGAGCCCGGTGACCAGGTCCCAGTCGAAACTGCCCATGCGGTTCAGCGAGAGCGACCGGTCCGGGTGTGCGGGCCAGTCGTCCGGCAGCGATACGGTGGTCGGCACCGATCCACCATGACACACCGGCGGGTCAGGCGCTCTCCAGTTGCCCGCCCGGGTCCGAGGGCTGCTGCCCGACGTCGGGGACGGTGCCCGGGCCGTACGGATCCACCTGGTCCGGCGCCGCGTCCGGTCCGGTCGGCAACCCCGGGTCACCGTTCGGCGACCCCGGGTCGACGGGCATCGGCTCCGTGAAGGGGTCCGGGGGGATGTCCGACGGCTGACCGGGCGGTACGCCGGGCGGGACCTCGGAGGGCACCCCTGCCGCCGGGCCGGACGGTACCTCCTGCGGCTGCCCGCTCGGGACGCCCGGGGGAAGACCGCCGGGAACGTCCGCGGGCGGGCCGGAGGGGCCGTCGGACGGCGCCCCGGGGGGTGCCGACTCCCCGGGGGACGGCTCGGCGGAGGTGACGGGACCGTTCGGGATGCCGTCCGAAGGATCGTAGGGGGGCACCGCCTGCGGAGTCCTGTCCTGGGCTCCGTCGTCGCCGCTCGTCCGCTCGATCCAGGTGTTGTTGGCGATGTTGACAATGGTGAGTCTGCCCAGCACCTGGGCGGTGGGCTCGATGACGATCACCTGGTTCGCCTGGTAGCCGTTCCACGCGTCGCCCTTGAGCACCGGGCTCCCCTTGGGGGCGCGCGGCGCGCCCAGGGGATTGCCGCAGGCGCAGCGCACCCGGGGCATGCCGTGGTTGTCCACGAGGACGGCCGTCCCGGCCTGGAGCACGGACTGGAAGCTCTTCTCGCGGCCGTCGCGCAGGCCGTGGCTGGTCACGCGGGCGTCGGCGCGCAGCACCACCGGGGTGAGGCCGCGCAGGTACTCGGGGAGCCTCGCCTGTTCGATGCCGGAGGCGCGGGCGAAGGCACCGGCCTTGGCATCGTCCCCGGTGAGGAAGCCGACCTGCTGTTCGACGTCGCAGCTGCCGAGCCGCTGGGTTCCGCCGTACAGGCCCGGGGTGGCGGCGTTGACGGTGCGGATGCCCTGGCCGGACGCGTTGGGGAGCGGCGGCTGGACGGGGGCGGACTCGGCGGTGGCCGAGGAGTTGGTGAACGGGTCGGGGCCGGCCGTGCCGACCGGCTGGAGGTGGACCTCCTGGCTCTCGGGGCCGGCCGCCGCGGCCCGGGGCTCCTCGGTCGTGCCGCAGGCCGTGGCGAGCAGCCCGAGCAGGCCGACGAGCGCGAAGAGGGGCGCTCTGGCCGGTGTGTGACGGCGTGGTGTCTGACGGTGTGGATGGTGACGGTGTGTCGGTGCGTGCACGTCGGGCCCGTCGCTCACGTGTTTCTTCCTTTCGCCCCGGTTGCTCCTCCTTGTCTGCCGCATCTCTCCCGGGGCCGCATCTTGAACGCGTTCAAGGAACTCGTGTGGTCACAGCCTCTCCGAGCGCGCATACGCCTCCACTGACCGGCGCGGTCCGCCCCGGCGCCCGATACTGGAGGGGATGGACTGGTTCACGGCGCCCGACTACTGGCTGGGCCGGCTGGTCTTCCAGCGGGCCCTGGCCGGGGTGTACCTCCTCGCCTTCGTCGGGGCGGCCCTGCAGTTCCGGGCGCTGATCGGGGCGCACGGCATGCTGCCCGTGCCGCGACACGTGCGGCACGTGCCCTTCCGGCGCGCCCCGAGCCTGTTCCAACTGCGCTACTCCGACGGCCTGTTCGCCGGATGCGCGTGGACGGGGGCGGTGTTCGCGGCCGCGCTCGCCGCCGGCGTCGGGGACCTGGTGCCGCTGGGGGCGGCGATGGCCATGTGGGCCGTTCCCTGGTTGCTGTACCTGTCGATCGTGAACGTGGGACAGACCTGGTACGCCTTCGGCTGGGAGTCGCTGCTGCTGGAGGTGGGGTTCCTCGCGGTCTTTCTCGGCAACGCCCGGATCGGGCCACCGGTGCTCGTGCTGTGGCTGCTGAGGTGGGTCCTCTTCCGGGTGGAGTTCGGGGCCGGGCTGATCAAGATGCGGGGCGACCCCTGCTGGCGGAAGCTCACCTGTCTCTACCACCACCACGAGACCCAGCCGATGCCCGGGCCGCTGAGCTGGTTCTTCCACCACCTTCCGAAGCCGCTGCACCGCGTGGAGTGCGCGGCGAACCACGTGACCCAGCTCGTGGTCCCGGTACTGCTCTTCACTCCGCAGCCGGTGGCCTCGTACGCCGCCGCGATCGTCGTGGCCACCCAGGCGTGGTTGGTCCTGTCGGGCAATTTCGCGTGGCTGAACTGGATCACGATCACCATCGCGCTGTCGGCGATCGACTTCACGGGGCTCGCGGGCCCGCCGCCGGAGGCCGCCTCGCGCGGGGCGCCGCTCTGGTTCGTGGTGCTGGTGTGCGCGGTGAGCGCCCTGGTGCTCTGGCTCAGCCGGCACCCGGTGGCCAACATGGCCTCCCGCCGCCAGGCGATGAACCGCTCCTTCGACTCCCTGCACCTGGTCAACACGTACGGGGCGTTCGGCACGGTGGGGCGCGTCCGGGACGAGGTGGTGGTGGAGGGGAGCGCGGACCGGGTGCCGCGTGAGGACGGCGACTGGCGCGCCTACGAGTTCAGGGGCAAGCCGGGCGCGCCGGGCCGGATGCCCCGCCAGTTCGCCCCGTACCACCTGCGCCTGGACTGGCTGATGTGGTTCGCGGCGCTCTCCCCCGGCTACGCGCGGGACTGGTTCGGGCCGTTCGTCGAGCGCCTGCTGGCCGGTGACCGGGACACGCTGCGGCTGCTGCGGCACAACCCCTTCCCGGACGCCCCTCCGGTGCATGTGCGGGCCAGGCTCTACCGCTACCGGTTCACGACCTGGCGGGAGCTCCGTGAGACGGGCGCGTGGTGGCACCGCACCTTGCTGCGCGAGTACCTGCCGCCCACCCGCCTCGCGGAGACCTCCCGGTCAGAGCCCGAGTAGCGCCGCCTCCTGCTCCGGGGAGATCCCCTTGGCCGAGCGGTCGGGGCGTAGCGGGGCGTCGCCTTCGAGGGATCGGAGCCAGGCCCAGGTGTCGGCGGCGGTCTCGGCGACGGGGCGGCACACGAGCCCCGCCTCCACCGCCTTGGTCACGTCGCCGCTCATGTACGCGTGCAGTTCGCCGCCCTCGGGAAGCCAGATCGGCAGTTCGGTCCACGGCTGGACGCCCGCCGCCTCGATCGCGGCCGGGTCGATCCAGCGCAGCTCGGCGTTCCCGCCGGTGGCGGCGAGGCACGCTTCCAGGAGCTCCTCCATCGTGGCGTGGCCGACCGGGGAGACCAGGTTGTAGGGGCCGCCGCGCCCGGCCTCGGCGGCGTCCAGGGTCCAGGCCGCGAGGTCGCGCACATCGATGTACTGGAGCCGGTGCCCACGCGGTCCGGGAGCCACCATCGGACCACCGCGGGCGGCGCGGTTGAGCCACCAGGGCAGTCGGCCGACGTTCTCGTACGGGCCGATGATCAGGCCGGCGCGCACCAGCAGGGCGCGGTCGCCGAAGGCGTCGAGGGCGGCGAGTTCGCCGCCGCGCTTGTCCTCGGCGTAGGCGATGGATTCGGCGTCGGCCGAGCCCTCGATCAGCGGGCCGTCCTCGTCGAGGCCGGCCGGGGCCGGGTAGGCGTACACCGAGCGGCTGGATATGTAGACGTACCGCCCGACGCGGTCGGCCAGCAGGCGGGCGACGTCGCGCACGGCGGTGGGCGCGCCGCTCCACGTGTCGACGACGAGGTCCCACTCACCGTCGGCGAGGCCGGCCAGGCCCTCGACGGAGGTGCGGTCCCCGTGCACGACGCGGACCCCGGGCGGGGGTGCGTGGTGCCCGCGGTGGAAGACGGTCACCTCCCAGCCCCGGGCGAGGGCGTCCTCGGTGATCGCGCGTCCGACGAATTCGGTGCCACCCAGCATCAGTAGTTTCATGGAATGAGCCTGCCCGGCGGGCGGCCGGCGCGGAACCCGTGATCGCTCTCGGCGATGACGCCCAGGGCGTACGCGAATCGGGAACTCCGGTCGCACGGACCGGTGTCGGAGTCGCGGCGGGGCCCTGTCGGGGCCGAGGGGCGCATGCCTCGCCCCCGTCGCCGTGGTGTGGCGCGGGGGCGCAGGTCGGGGGCCCAAGAGGGGCCGGCGGCTCTAGTCGATGCCGGGGAGGATGTGCGGTTCGGCCAGGTCGTCCTCGTAACCCGCCAGCCGGATGGGGGCGGAACGCGCCCACACTTCGAGGCTTCCGAGTTCGTCGGACCGGGTCTTCCCCTTCACCGCTCGGACGGTTCGCTCCAGCGATGGGTCGGGCTTGGTCATTTCAGTCACCGCGAACTCCCTTGTGTCGCGTAACCCAGCGGGCTGATCGCGCGCCGGAGATAGGGAAATAAAGGTTTTCCGGACGCGGTGGCGCCTTGGTGGAGCGGGGCCCGGGTGAGGCCTCCATGCCGATCAGAGTACACATATGAGCGGGGTCCCGCTCGATGGAACGGTAAAATCCACTCCGGATCACTTGTTTTCGCCCCGAGTTCAGTACGTCGGACGCCGGCGGTTCACCGGAGTGGGCTGTACGACGTACGAGAAGGCGCGCAGTGGGGGTCGGTTGAGCCTGCCGGGGTGCCGGCGGCAATCCCGACCGTAACGGCGACCGGGTCCACCCGCGCGAGTTCCACCACCGACACGACGGCCGTGTCCCGACGGAGCGGGACGACCCGCGCGGGCCGCAGGGGGCAGGACGGGACGCGCCGGGGGCATGAGGGGCGGGGCGGGGCGTTGGGCCGAGCGGGTGACGGCCGAGCGGCGGCCCGCGTCATCGGGACGGACACGTACGAGGCAGCCGGCGGGAGGCACCACGCGCTCGCGGCCTCACCCGAAAGGAGGACGCGGGGACCCCGCGCCCGGCAGAGCCGCACGCGCGCCCCGGCACTCCGGGGCCGCGCCCCGGGGAGGAAACACCGCTCGCCCGGCCGGAGTCGGCACGGGCGAGCGGGTGAGGAGGGGAAGGCCTACCAGTTGGCGGGGGCGTAGTCCTTGAGGAAGACGCCGAACAGGTCCTCGCCCGCCTCGCCGCGCACGATCGGGTCGTACACGCGGGCCGCGCCGTCCACCAGGTCGAGCGGGGCGTGGAAGCCCTCCTCGGCGAGCCGGACCTTGTCCGGGTGGGGCCGCTCGTCGGTGATCCAGCCGGTGTCCACCGCGGTCATCAGGATCTGGTCCTTCTGGAACATCTCCTGCGCGCTGGTCCGCGTCAGCATGTTCAGCGCGGCCTTGGCCATGTTGGTGTGCGGGTGGCCGGCGCCCTTGTAGCCGCGGCTGAACACGCCTTCCATCGCGGAGACGTTGACGACGTACCTGCGGCCGGCCTCGGCGGCGGCCATCGCCGGCCGGAGCCTGCTGATCAGGATGAACGGCGCCGTGGAGTTGCACAGCTGCACTTCGAGCAGCTCGATCGGGTCCACCTCGGACACCGTCTGGATCCAGCTGTTGGTGTCGTGCAGGTCGGGGACCAGGCCACCGGCGTCGATGGCCGTGCCGGCGGCGATCCGCTCCAGGGAGGCGGAGCCGGAGACCAGCGCCAGCTCGGTGACGTCCTGCGCGCTGAGCTTCTCGCCCTTGCCGGTGGGCAGGGCGGCGACCCGGTCGACGGTGCCGCTGCCGAAGGTGCCGATGACCTCGGAGGTGGGCAGCTCGCCGGCCGGGAGCGGGGCGTTCTCGGCGGCGACGAGTTCGCTGTAGGCACCCGGGGAGCGGCGCACGGTCTGCGCGGCGTTGTTGATCAGGATGTCGAGCGGGCCCTCGGCGGCGACCGAGTCGGCGAGCGCGACGACCTGGGCCGGGTCGCGCAGGTCGATGCCGACGATCTTCAGGCGGTGCAGCCACTCGGAGCTGTCGGGCATGGCCTTGAAGCGGCGGATCGCGTCGCTCGGGAAGCGGGTGGTGATGGTGGTGTGCGCGCCGTCGCGCAGCAGCCGCAACGCGATGTACATGCCGATCTTGGCGCGGCCACCGGTGAGCAGGGCGCGGCGGCCGGTCAGGTCGGTGCGGGCGTCGCGGCGGGCGCGGTTGAAGGCGGCGCAGTCCTGGCAGAGCTGGTGGTAGAAGGCGTCGACCTCGACGTAGCGGGTCTTGCAGATGTAGCAGGAGCGCGGACGCTGGAGTATTCCGGCGATCGGACCCTTGGTGGCGGCGGTCAGGGCGTTGCCCTGGGTCTCGTCGTCGATGCGCTCGGCGGAGCCGGTCGCGGTCGCCTCGGTGACGGCCTTGTCGTTGGCGGTCTTGGCGGCGCGGCGGTCCTGGCGGCGACGCTGCTTGACCGTGCGGTAGAGGCCGGCGGTGGCACGGCGTACGGTGATGGCGTCGGGGTGGTCGACGTCGAGCTTGTCGAGCTCACCGAGCACGTTGAGGACGAGGGCCAGCCGCTCGGGGTCGATGCCCGGCCCGTATGCGTGGTTGTCTTCGGTCACCGTCATGGCCGCTGCCGTTCCTTGATCACTCGTCCGCGTCCGCCTGCTGCGGAGGTCCCAAAAGGGCCACTGTACGGAGGCGACGCGCCCGGGGACAAACCCGTGCCCGGGCGTCTCACGCACCGCGAGTGGCCCGTCACGGTGGGGAGGGGTTCGACGTTGATCGACGGCGTGGCCGGAATCCGTCTGTCCGGCCGTCCCGTAGTACCACCGGAGTATGCCGAGAGGATGACTCGAAGCCCTCCGGAGGCTCCTCTGGGGGGAGGAATAGGGCACCCGGGTCGGGCATTGTGGAATTCATGAGTGCCTTCGCGGTGTCCGTTCTGCTCTGCCTGGTGTCCGCCGTCGCGTACGCGGGCGGCGCCATCGTCCAGGAGCAGGTGGCGGCGGGCTCGCCGAACCGGTCCTACGCGCCCCTGCGCCGGGCCGGTTGGTGGTTCGCGGTCGGGCTGAACGCGCTCGGCGCGCTGTTGCACGTGGTGGCGTTGGCGTACGGACCGCTCAGCCTGGTGCAGCCGCTCGGAGCCCTGACCATCGTCTTCGCGCTCCCGATGGCGGCCGTCCTCGTCCATCGCCGGGCGGGCGCGGCGGCGTGGCGCGGAGCGGTGCTCGCCACGGTCGGCCTGGCGGGGCTGTTGGCCCTGACCGGCGGCGAGGGCCGGGCGGAGCAGGCGTTGACGCACGGGGGTCGAACCCTGCTGCTGACGGTCGCGGGTGCGTCCATGGCGGTGCTGTTCCTGACGGCGCGCCGCACGCGCCGGGCGGTGCGGCGCAGTGTGCTGCTGGCCGCGGCGGCCGGTACGGCCTTCGGCATGGCCTCGGTGTTCACGAAGTCGGTGGCGGAGGGCTTCTCCCTGGACGCGCCGACCGCGATGTGGCCCGACCTGGCGGCCATCGCCACGCTGGCGGCGGGCGGGCTGCTGTTGTCGCAGGCCGCCTACCGGGGGGCGGGGCTGACGGCGCCGCTGGCGACGGTGACCGTGGTCAACCC
Organism: Streptomyces sp. NBC_00513; assembly: GCF_041431415.1. Classification (GTDB taxonomy): domain Bacteria; phylum Actinomycetota; class Actinomycetes; order Streptomycetales; family Streptomycetaceae; genus Streptomyces. The sequence continues at coordinate 6,507,091 of NZ_CP107845.1, read as the reverse complement.
GGTGGTCGCGGCGGCCGTGGGAATCTCGGTGTTCGACGAGGGCTTCCGCTACGGGTCGCCGGGCGCGCTGGCGGCGGCGGTGTGCGCCGCGGTGGCGGCGGCCGGCCTCGTCCTGCTCATGGCCGTGCCGCCGCACGTGCGCGGGTCAGATGCTGACGCCGTGCCCGCGGAGGTACCGCAGCGGGTCGATGTCGGAGCCGTAGCCGGGTCCGGTGCGCATCTCGAAGTGCAGGTGGGGACCGCTGCTGTTGCCGGTCGAGCCGGAGCGGCCGATCCGCTGGCCGCCGGAGACCTGCTGTCCGCCCCTGACCCCGAGCGCCGACAGGTGCGCGTACTGGGAGTACCGGCCGTCGGCGTGCCGGATCACGACCTCGTACCCGTAGGCCCCGGACCAGCCGGCCGAGACCACGGTGCCGGAACCGACCGCCTTGACGCTGGTACCGGTGGGCACCGGGAAGTCGACGCCCGTGTGGTAGCCGCTGGACCAGGAGGAGCCCGCGACGCGGTAGGCGGTGCCGAGTCCGGCGTCGACGGGCGCGAAGAAGCCGCCCGAGGAGGTCTGCTGCTTCGCTGAGGCCGCCTCGGTCTTCGGGGCGGGCTTGCTCTGCTCCGGCGTGGGCTTCGGCTTCGCCTTCGGGGCGGGCTTGCTCTGCTCGGGCTTCGGCGCGGCCGGGGCCACCGGCTTGACCGGCTTCGCGGTGCGCGGCGGCTTCTCCGGATTCCGCGCCGGCGGTGCGGCCGTGATCCGCAGGGTGAGGCGCTGGCCGGGCAGGATCAGGTTCGGGTCGGCGCCGACGGTGGCCCGGTTGGTCTCGTACAGCGCCTGCCAGCCGCCCTCGACGTGCTGGTCGGTGGCGATGGCCGACAGAGAGTCCCCGGGGGCGACGACGTACGGGTTCGGGAGCACGGAGGTGCCGGTCGGACGCGGCGCGGTCTTCGGCGTCGCGGCCCCGTCCTGCGGGAGCTTGGCGGTGACCTGCACCTTCACGGGCTGGGGCGCGGGGGTCCGGGCCTTCGCCGGCTGCGGCTTCGTGGACTGCGGGTGCGGGGTGACGGCGGGCGCCGGGCCGCTGCGGCTGAGTCCGGCGGCCGGTCCGCACGAGGGCCAGGCCTGCGGCCCCTGCCCCTTGAGGACCTTCTCCGCGACGGCGATCTGCTGGGCCTTGGTGGCCAGGTCGGCGCGGGGGGCGTAGGCGGTCCCGCCGAAGGCCCGCCAGGTGCTCTGGCTGAACTGGAGCCCGCCGTAGTACCCGTTGCCGGTGTTGATCTGCCAGTTGTTGGTCGATTCGCAGGTGGCGACCTTGTTCCAGGTCTCCACCGAGGCGGCATGGGCGGACCCGGCTCCGACGAGAGGGAGCGCGATCCCGGCGCCACCGGCGGTGACGACGAGCGAGGCCCGGTTGATGCTGCTCGGCTGGTACCGGCGGTGCCGGCCCCGTACGCCCATGGGAGCCCCCTTGGAGACATCAGGAAGGGCACAAGGTAGCGGCGACACGAGTCGCCCGGCAAGTATCACAACCAGCCTGCCTCAAGGTGAAGTTGAGAATCAGTGCACAACGGACGAGCTCTCACATCCCGGTCGATGTAGCGTCGGGGGTCCCCGCACATCGAGGCACGCAGGAGCGCACGCATGAGCAGCAGCACCGCCCAGATCGGTGTCACCGGGCTCGCGGTGATGGGCAGCAACCTGGCCCGGAACTTCGCCCGCAACGGATTCACCGTCGCCGTCCACAACCGCACCGCCGCGAAGACCCATGCCCTGGTGGAGGAGTTCGGGCACGAGGGCTCCTTCGTCGCGGCCGAGTCCGCGAAGGAGTTCGTCGACGCGCTGGAACGACCCCGCCGCCTGATCGTCATGGTGAAGGCCGGCGAGCCCACCGATGCCGTGATCCGCGAGTTCGCCGAGCTCCTGGAGGAGGGCGACGTGATCATCGACGGCGGCAACGCCCACTTCGAGGACACGCGCCGCCGCGAACGCGAGCTGCGCGAGCAGGGCATCCACTTCGTGGGCGCCGGCATCTCGGGCGGCGAGGAGGGCGCGCTGCTCGGCCCGAGCATCATGCCGGGCGGCCCGGCCGAGTCGTACACCTCCCTCGGCCCGCTGCTGGAGAAGATCTCGGCGAAGGCCGCCGACGGCACCCCCTGCGTCTCGCACATCGGCCCCGACGGCGCCGGGCACTTCGTGAAGATGGTGCACAACGGCATCGAGTACGCCGACATGCAGCTCATCGCCGAGGCCTACCACCTGCTGCGCGAGGTCGCCGGCTACTCCCCCGCGAAGATCGCGGAGACCTTCCGGACCTGGAACACGGGCCGGTTGGACTCGTACCTCATCGAGATCACGGCAGAGGTCCTCGCGCACACCGACGCCGCGACCGGACGGCCGTTCGTGGACGTCGTGGCCGACGCCGCCGAGCAGAAGGGCACGGGGCGCTGGACCGTACAGATCGCCCTCGACCTGGGCGTGCCGGTCTCGGGGATCGCCGAGGCGGTCTTCGCCCGCGCCGTGTCCGGTCACGGTGACCTGCGCAAGGCCTCGCGCGACCTGGCGGGCCCCTCGGCCACGCCGCTCTCCGGGGCCGCCGCCGACGCCTTCGCGGCCCAGGTCGAGCAGGCCCTGTACGCCTCGAAGATCGTCTCGTACACGCAGGGCTTCCACCAGATCCAGGCGGGCAGCGCCGAGTACGACTGGAACGTGGACCTGGGCGCGGTGGCCTCGCTGTGGCGCGGCGGCTGCATCATCCGGGCGGCGTTCCTGGACCGGATCCGTGCCGCGTACGACGCCGAGCCCGCGCTGCCGAGCCTGCTCGCGAACCCGGAGTTCGCCCAGGAGATCGGCGCGGCGCAGGACGACTGGCGGGAGGTGCTGGTCGCGGCGGTCCGCCAGGGCATCCCGGCGCCGGCGTTCGCGGCCTCGCTGGCGTACTACGACGCCCTGCGGGCGGAGCGGCTGCCCGCCGCCCTGACCCAGGGCCAGCGGGACTTCTTCGGGGCGCACACCTACCGGCGCACCGACCGGGAGGGCTCGTTCCACACCCTCTGGAGCGGCGACCGCTCCGAGGTCCGCACGGACTGACGCACTGCGGACGGGAGACCGTCCACCCCCCACTGCCGCACGGCGCGCGGGCCGACGCGCACCGGACCCCGAGCGGGCCCGAGGCGGCCCGGACCCCGGTCGAGCGGACCTCGACCGGGCCGGGTTCGGGTCTCAGGCCCCGATCGAGCCGAGCGGGCCGGGCTGCGGCACGGGGGCCGGTCCGGGCGGCGCCGGGATCGGGTCGGGCTCGGGCACCGGGCCGGGTACGGGCGGCGCCGGCCTCGGCGTGGGCGGCTCGGGATCAGGGAACGGTCGGGGCCCCGGCGTCGGATCGGGTCCCGGCACCGGGGGCTGCGGGTCGGGGCCGGGGACCGGAGGCTGGGTCTGCTCTTCGATTCGCACCATGTGTCCCACCTTCCCCGGAACCCCTGCGGTACGCCCCCCGGAGGACGGCCGACCGGCGGACGCACGTACCGACTGACGGCCGAGCGCGGCGGCCAGGCCCCGGGCGGGGCCCGTCAGGACCGGGATCAGGGTCGTGGCCGATGCCGCGGCGCCGGCCATCGAGCCCTGGGCGAGGAGGATGACGTCCGTGTCCGTGACGGCGTCGATCGCCTCGGCCACCAGGGCGAGGGAGCCGGCTTCGTCACCGGCCGCGAACCGGTCCCAGGCTCCGGCGACCACCCGTGTCCGAACGGACACCTCGCGCGTCCCCGCCTCCTCGGCCAGCAGCCCCGCGGTCGGAGCCAGCGTGGACTCCAACGAGGCCAGTACGGTGATCCGGCCGCCGATCCGGACCGCCTCGGCGGCCATCGGCCGGTCCACCCGGAACAACGCCACCCCCAGCGGCCCGGCCTGCGCCTCCACGACCGCACCGATCGTCGAACAGGTGACCAGCACGGGGCCGGAGCACCCGCCGAGCAGTTCCCGGACCGCCGGCGCCACCGCCTCCGGGCCCTCCGCGCGGGCCCGGTCCAGCAACTCCGGCACCACCAGGTGCCGTAGGACGGCGCCCGGGTGATCCCGATCGCGCAGCGCGTCGAAGACCGGGACGTGCGTCGCGGACGTGTGCAGCAGCGTCAGGGCCGCGTGGGCCGCCGCGGCGGCGTCCGTCACCACAGGTCGGAATCCGAGGCGAGCTGCGCCTCGGCCGCCGCCACGACCTCCGCCGGGGCCACGCGCGCCAGGTCGGGGTGTTTGGCGGCCCAACTCGCGGCATACGGGCAGAGCGGCACCACGGGCACCCCCTCGGCCGCGGCGATCGTGTGGAAGGTCTCCACCAGACGCCCCGCGATGCCCCGCCCTTCGTGCCCGGGCTCGACGATCGTGTGGACCGCCACCAGGGCGTGGGGTTCCTCCGCGAGGACGAAGTAGGCGATGAAGCCGACCGCGACCCCTTCCTCGACGGCGAGCAACCGCCCGGCCTCTCGGTCGTCCTCGAACACGATCGTCGGCTCGTCCGCCATGGTTCCCGACTCCCGACCTCGTCAGACGGCAACCGCGTGGGGGCTGCGCTCCTGATCCGTTCCCGGTACGGGCGCGGAGGGATCCGCACCCAGCTCGATGATGCGGTTGTCCGCGTCCACGTGCACGACGCGGGGCTTCAGCACCCGGGCCTCGGCGTCCTCGACCTGCGCGTAGCTGATGAGGATGACCAGGTCCCCGGGGTGCACGAGGTGGGCGGCGGCGCCGTTGATCCCGATGACACCGGACCCGCGCTCGCCCTCGATGACGTACGTCTCCAACCGCGCGCCGTTGGTGATGTCCACGATGTGGACCAACTCCCCGGGCAGCAGGTCGGCCGCGTCCAACAGGTCGGCGTCGACGGTGACCGACCCGACGTAGTGCAGGTCGGCCTGGGTCACGGTGGCCCGGTGGATCTTGGACTTGAACATGGTACGAAGCATGGAGAAACTCCCGGATTGTCTGCTCCCTGCCTGCTTCACGCAGGTCAAGGGCGGTCCCGGCAGCGTACAACGATTGGCATGTTCGGTCAGCTGTCGCCAGGACTTTCAGGACTCACGCTGACTGATTGCCGGCTTTTCCGGCGCGTCATCAGGCAGCACGGGGACTGCTCGGACCGGGATGCTCGTGATCGCGGACGGCCGACAGGCGTCTTCATCGAGAACGCAGGTAAGACGGCAAGGGATTCAGCGGAAGCTTGGCGCCTCGCGCACGCCGCAGCCCCACACGCTGCGGGCGATCGACGGCGAGGGCGAGATGATCGTCGGCTTCGACGACGACCTGGCCGGCGAGGCCACTCGGGTCGCGAACCGGCTCCTCGGCCCCCTGACCCGGATCCATGCGTCGCCGGAACGGGTCCTGGGCCGCGGTTGCAGCACCCGGCCGTGTTGACTCCGCTGGAGCGGTTCGGGTCACCGGCCCAGATACACAAGGCCGGCAGACGGCGACCGGTCACCCTACTGCGGCCGCAGGCGCCGAGGATGGCCGAGCGTCTGGCCGAGGAGATCTTCGCCGCGTCGGACGAGGTGATGTCGGAATCAAGGGGCTCGGCCACATTCGGCGCCCTCGTTCGAGGCCACACCCCGTGGGACCAATTCAGAGAATATCGTCGTTCGATTCGAATTCGTGTGTGTCGGCGGGAAGTTCACTGAGGATGTCGGTTCGGATTTCACCGGTGAGAGCGGACACGATGAACTCGACGCAAGGCGCCGGGTAGCTTTCCCACTCAGGGCCGCGACCGGCATCGGCCATCACCGTCCAGTCCGCAGGGTCCTGGCCCTCCCGGGTGAGCCAGTACAGAAAGGCTCCCGTGCCCTCAATGTAGGCGAACGGCACCAGGCCGGTGCCGGGGGATGCGAGCTCGCGGGGCTTGGGCTCGCCGCGGTCTCCGCCCCACAGGCGGGCCAGGACTTCGGCACGCTCTTCGACCATCGTGTAGAGGTCGTAGTTCTTGTCCTCGCAGTCGGGCTCGAGGACCCAGATCGTCTCGTCGAAGAGGCCCCCGCCGTACAGGTCGATGAGCTCCTTGTAGTCCTCGGGCAGTGCATGGCCAAGACGGCCCTGGATGTCCGCCCAGTCGCGCGCAGCCGATTCCTGCGGAGGAGGGATGAGCTGCGTGAGGCGTTCCACGGTGGGATTCATGATGACGCTCCTGTATCGGCAGGTCAGTGCTTGGGGACGTTAAGGATAGTGATGTGATTGACCGCTGATCCGCCCTCATAGGGAGTGAACTGGAATCCCCGGTTACCCCGGGCATGGATCATCAGGCCTTTGGGGATCACGTCGGTGGGGTCGGTAGCGCTTGAGTAGACAGGAGTGACCGTGTACTCGATGGTCTCTCCTGCGTCGACCGCGGCGCGGATCTGGTCTTCGATCTTCTTCATGACCGGCGAGTTGGCGAAGCGGTGCATGGTCACGAAGTTGCGCGAGTCCTTGTTCGACCCGCCGATCTGCGCGCCCAAGAGATGCGTCTTGTTGAGGTTTTTGCGCTTCTCGTAGCCCAAGACCTTGGACGGTGGCTTGGTCGTGCCGCCGGTCATGCCCGGTTCGATGGTGGCGCGCATGACGCCTGCGCGGCCTCCAGGACCGCTGCTGTAGCGAACGCGGCCACCCCAGGTCGGGTCCGACTCGTCGCATGGCTTGAGGCCGAGCGGGTCGTAGTCCGTGTGGGGGTTGGCCACGTAGGTGGCCGGGTTGGGCGCCGGGTCAAGCCCCAGTGGATCGAGAGTGAGGTAGCGAGCGGTCTGCGGGTCGTAGTGACGGAAGTAGTTGTGGTGGAGCTCGGTCTCGGGATCGAAGTACTGGCCAGGGAAGCGTAGTGGCGTGTGTGCAGTGGCGTCCCGGTTCCAGACCGTGGTGCCCCACAGCGTGCTCTGGCTGCGCCAGGCGATGCGGCCGTTTTCGTCGACGAGCTCGGTGGGGGTGCCGATCTGGTCGGTGACGATCGCGAAGAATCGCTGGTCGATGACGTTCTGCGGGACATCGACCCAGGCCTTGCTCTCGACTTGGAGGAGCGGCTTGTAGCCGTCGTGATCCCAGGTGAGGCTGAGTTCCTCCGGGCTGTGGGCGACACGGGTGGTCTGTTCGGCGAGGGTGCTGCCGTCCCAGGCGAAGAGTGTCTCCTCGACGGCGCTCGTGCCGTCGGAGGCCATCCGCTGCTTGGCGATGCGTCGGCCGAGCGGGTCGTACCGGTAACGCCAGCGCGTCCCGTCGGGCGTGGTCACCGCGACGAGGCGGTCCTCGGTGTCCCAGGTGTAGCGCCAGGTGTCGGGCTTCCGGGAGAGTCGGGGCCTTTGCCGCAGGGTGATGCGGCCCTGGGCGTCATGTTCGTAACGGACGGATCCGGCGCGGGTGAGGCAGGTGCCGTTGTAGTCGCGTCCGCCCTGGGACTCGGCGCCGGGCAGGCCGCCCGGCCAGTGGCCGCTGCTTTGGTTGCCTTCCAAGTCGTAGGCGTACTTCTCGCTCCACCCCGCCGCGTCGACGGCCGTGACCCGCCCTGCCCTGTCGAGGGTGAAGGTGCGGCGGCCTCCCCTCTGGTCGGTGACGGCGCTCAGGTGCCCGTCCAGGCTGTAGGTGTGCGAGCGCTTCTGGAGCGGGTTCGGGGAGCAGGGGCCGGTGAGGGTCTGCTCGTCCAACCGGCCGGCAGGGTCCCACGTGTGCGTGAGGGTGAACGCGCCTGCCAGGGTGCGCAGCGTTTCACGGCCGACGGCGTTGTGACTGAAGGACAGGGTCCGTCCGGCGCTGGTGAGGGTGGCGCGGTGGCCGGCCTCGTCGTAGGTGTACGTCGTCGTGGTGCCGGAGGGTGTGGTGCGGCTCGTTCTCCGTCCGGCAGCATCGCACGTCGTGTGTACGGTCCGGCCGTCGATGCTTTCGCCTACGACACGACCCGCAGCGTCGTAGGCGTACTCCAGAACCGAGTCTGGTGCGACTGCTCGCAGGAGCCGGCCGCACGGGTCGTGGGCATAGCTGATCGGACTTCCGGCGATGTCCTTCTCCACCGGATTGCCCACGGTGTCGTAAAGGTAGCGAGTGCTCTGGCCGGCGGCGTTGGTGCGGGCCACGAGGAAACCGGCGGGGTCGTAGGCATAGGCGAGTGTGTGCCCGTTGAAGTCGGTCTCCGAGACCAGCTGTCCGGTGGGGTCATAGCCGTAGCGCCAGATGAGGCCTTGGGCGTTGGTGACCTCTGTCAGGCGGAGCTCGGAGTCGTGCCGGAAGACGTGCCGGACCCCATCGGGGGTGGTGCGGGCCGTGGGAAGGTCGAAGTGGGTGTACTCGTGGGTAGTGACTTGGCCCAGCGGGTCCGTGTGGGAGGTGCAGTTGCCTTCCCCGTCGTAGGACCACTGTTCGGTGCTCCCGCCCTGTCCGGTGCGGGAGGTCAGGAGTCCTTCGACCGACCAGGTCAGACCTGTCGTGCCGCCAAGGGGGTCGGTATGGGTGGCCAGACGACCGAACGGGTCGTACGCATGGGTGGTGACCGAATCCGCGGGGTCGGTGAGGCTCTCGACGAGTCCCACCGCGGTACGTCCGATCCGGACCGTCTGCCCGGTGGGGTCGGTCGCGGCGGTGAGCGCGCCGCGTCCGTTGTAGGTGTACGCCGTGACGGCGCCGGCCGGGTCGGTGAGAGCGGTCCGGTTGCCGTGGTCGTCGTAGGTGTGCTGCCAGACGGCGCCATCAGGTTCGGTGAGGGTGGCGGGCAGGCCCTGGCCGTTGTACGTCACGGTGGTGCGGTGGCCGTCAGCGCGTATGAGGGCGAGGGGGCGGCCGGCGTCGTCGTACTCGACGGTCGTGGTCCGTCCCAGCGGGTCCGTCTCGGCAAGGACGCGGTCGTAGGCGTCGTAGTCGGTGCGGGTGGTGTGGCCGAGCGGGTCGGTGGTGGCGACGACCTGGAGCAGCTCGTTCAGCTGGAAGGTGGTGGTGGCGCCGGTCGAGTCGGTGTACCGGGTGACGCGGTCTGCGGTGTCGTAGGCGAACGAGGACGACATGTAGCCGTCCGGTCCGATGGTTTCCACGACGCGGCCGGCGCCGTCGTACACGTACCGGAAGGTCGAGCCGTTGCGATCGGTCCACGAGGTGATGCGGTCGGCGTCGTCGTAGGTGAAGCGCAGCGGCAGGCCGGAGGAGTTGGTGACGGCGTTCAGGTTGCCGCGCTCGTCGTAGTCGTACGTCAGAACGGTGACGGGTCCCGACGGAGTGCGCAGCAGGAGCGACTCGATGCGCCCCCGGCCGGTGACGACCTGCACCTGGTAGCCGCCGTCATGGCTGACCGTGGCGGGTGCGCCGTCACTCTGCCGGCTGTAGGTGATGCCGTTGCCGTTGCGGTCCTCGATCTCGGTGAGCCAGTACGCCGGCGAGGCGTTGTACGGGCTGCCCGTGAAGTACCGCGAGGTGCCGGTGTGCGGGTCGGTTATCCGGTACGTCGCGTGCGCGTCGGCCTCCCCGCTGTGGGTGAGCGGGAGCCGGGGCCCTTCGAGCGGCAGCACGGGTTCGTCGCCCGCCTGCGGAAACTGGGGGTAGACGAGCAGGGAGCCGTCCTCGCGCGCCCAGATGAGACCGCCGCCGAGCGGGTCGGCTTCGAGCCGCTCGTCGAGTGTGGAGGCCCAGCTGCGGCCGAACCACTGTCCGTAGCGGTATTCCGACAGGTGGGTTCGGCTGAGGGTGAGCGGCAGGGTGCCGGGGAGCACGAGGTCGGTCTGGGGCAGGGTCATCTCGCCCGTGGCGACGTCGATCGGGTCGTTCTTGCACGTCTTGCCATTCAACGGGATGCTGTTGCGCCGCGGATCGTCCTTGGCCACGCGCAGTGAGTCCGGCTTGGTGCGGACATCCGCGTCGCTCTTGTGACGGTCTACGGGGCTGCCCTTGCCGGGGCCGCCCTGGCCGCCATCGCGATCCTTGCCCTTGATCCGGTTGAAGCCGTCGCCGATGACCTGGTCGTTCTTCTTGTGGTCGGTGGATATCCGCTTGACGGCTTTGGGGAGTGTGGTGCCGACGTGGTCGCCCATCGCCTTGGTGGCCTTGGTGAGGGCTGCCAATGCCTTGTCGGCGACGGGGTCGATGGCCTGTGCTATCGAGTCACGGCCTCGGGTGCGACCATGGTGGGACTTGGCTTTGGTCAGCTTGGAGCTGGTCTTGCCGTGGATGCCGGTGCTGACGGTGGTGAGACTGGTGCCGGCGCGGTCGTGCTCGCTGTGCTCGATGTGCAGGTCGACCAGGCCGGTGCCTCCCCCACCGGAGCCGCCGCCTGCGGAGGCGAGGTGGAAGGCTTCCTTGCCGGACTGGACCCCGTCGTTGAATCCGTCCTTTCCGGCGTTCTTGGTCTGGCCGAGGTCGACGCCGTCCTGGAAGCCGAGGGCCATCGAGCCGAGCTGGACGACGAGGTCGGCGGCCATCCCTTCCAGGGCGGCGACGGCCGGTTCGGTCATGGCGGAGACGATGTAGCCGACGGCTTCCTCGACGCACTCCTTGATGAGTCGCTTCACGACTTCCTGGGTCAGGCGCATCGCGGCAGCGCCGAACAGGGCGGAGAGGCCGGCGGTGACCGGGATGAGGGAGAGGGCTATGCCGGCTTCGGCGGCGAGGTAGCCCAACTGGACGAGAGCCGCGTACTTCATGCCCTCGACGGCTCCGGCCGCCATGTCCATCGCACTGGCGATGGTGCGGGCGGCTTCCGCGATGTCCTTGAAGTGCTTGCCCTTGACCGTGTTCCAGTGCCGGTTCAGGGCCTCGATCGACTCGCCCTTACTGGCCGAGAGGAGGCGCTCGACGTGGTTGTTGGCGAGCTGGCCGTCGTCCAGCAGATCCTCGGCGAACTCGCGGAGTGCGTCGGCCATCTCCCGGTAGGCGTCCTCGTCCACGTTCGGCCAAGCCACACCGATGAGGTCCAGCAGTGTGTCCGCCCAGTCGGGCACCGTGACAGCCACGCGACCCCATCCCCCATGGTCATAATCTGATCAGTAAACGAACATTCCTATCACGTAGGCGATCTGATGAGCAGTCCGCACCAGCAGATGCAGACATCCGTGCACCTCGATCGGTCCGCACCATGTGTTGCTTCGGCGACGCGCTCTGTCCTGTTGGGCCGTGTGGCTGGTCCGAAGAACCTTCACGGGGGGGCGCGGGCATGCCGGTCGACACACTTGTCGAGCAGCCGACGGGAATTGGCCCAGGGATCGCAGTGCTCGCGGTGCTTCCGGGCCCGCCGACAGACAAGCTGGTTGCGTCCAGGGAAGTGGTGTACGGGTTCGACCTGATCAGGGGGCTTGTTCCGGCATCGAGATGCGGCCCGCCCAGACGAACGGCCACCGGCCGCTGTGGCGTTCGGAATTGAGTTACTCGTACTCGCGCAGGACATCCGTGCGCCGCTTTCCTCGGCCGGGAAGTCGGCGCGCTAAAGCGGGTGGGCGTACACCTACGGCGGGGTCAGTCACGTTCGGGTCCCCTCTCTCGCCCGGCGAAACGCTGCTGCCGACGCTGGGGGTTGAGTGTGACGCTATGAACGACCCAAGGGGCTGATGCTGACCGATTGCTGACCAGAACCCCGGCGTCACGCCGCTGACCTGCGGAAACGCCCAGATGTCAGATGTTGGAGTTGAACATGGTGCGCAGCATGGAGTACTCCCGATGTGTCTGCTCCCTGCCTGCTTCACACAGGTCAAGGGCGGTCTCCGGAGAGTACAACGACTCCCCGCGACCGGGACGACGACGCCGGACCGGGTGAGGACCGTCGGCGGCCTCCACGGCCGGCGTCGCCGTGACGGGCCTACCCTTCAGCCGCGGTCCTGCCCGCCAGGGCATCGAGGAGCGCGACGGCCTCACGACGGCTCAACAGCTCGTGGAAACCCTGGTTGCGGAAGGTCCGCAGGCATGCGTGGCAGCTGCTCTCCGGTCCGCACTCACAGGCGCCGACTCGGGCGAGTGCGGCGGCGACGACCGGTTCGAGACGATCCCCGATACGGACCACGTTCCCCGCGCCGCCCGGTGTGGTGTCGAAGAGCAGCAGCGACGGCATGCCGTCGATCCCCGTGTGGACCGTGCCGTCGATGTCGTCACGGCTGATCTCCAGATGGGTGGCCGCGCCTTCCAACAGGGCGTAGACGCCTGAACGAAGGCGTTCCTGCGGTGCCGACAGGGCGGTGAGCGGGTCAAGGTGAATCTGGAGGAAATCGGTCTGGTAGCGGTGCGCGAGGGAGACGACCCGCAGCGGGCCGGTGCAGTCGGTGTCCTTCAGCAGATGCGGATGGCCCGCACGGCGGTTCCCCGCCCGAGCGTGCGGACGGCCCCAGCCGCACCAGTCGCAGATCTCGTAGCCTGCGCCGCCCGGCCCATCCGAGACGACGACCATCTCGCCCCGTGCTCCCGCCGACCAGGCCGTGGTGTGACCGGAGGTGAAGGCCGTCGTCCCGTCCCGCACGTCGGCGGTGTCGGTGCACATGTGGACGTCGCCGTGCCAGGACCGGCGCGGCGGGACCTGCCCTGGCCTGCGCTGAGCCCCGCGCGCGGCGACGAAACCGTAGACGGGTTCGATGTAGCGACGCGGTGCGGTGGTGGACGGCGCGCCGCAGGCGGTGCAGGTGGGGTCCAGGGGCTCGGTTGCGTCCGTGTAGCGCCCGCACGTGCCACACACGGCGTAGTGGCGGCTCACCAGTTCGCGGTCGGGCAGGCGGTAGACGCCGGCGGAGGACCACAACCGGCCGCCCGCCACGATCTCCGCACCTGGCGCGTACTCATGGACGGCGGCACTCAGATCTCGGGTGAGTTCGAGCTGCCCGGCGACGGGACCGCCGTCCTGCGGGATGCGCAGTTCGACGGTGTCCACGGGGAATCCGTACTTGGGCAGCACGTTGCGGTTGGCGAGGACACCCAGCAGGTCGCGTTTCGTCAGGTTGTGGATGACCTTCTGATACATCTCCGCCTGCCGGTACTGGCGGGTGGCAACCGCTTGGTCGCGGCGTTCGCTGTAGGCGGTGACGTCCTGATCGAGGATCTGCTGCGCGGCCCGCAGGAGACGGTCCAGTTCGTCGACCCAGGCGTCCGATTCCACACCGATCTCGTCCTGAACGCTCTCGGGAAGAACCCGGCGCAGCGAAGCGGTGACGCCTTCCGGGGCGGGCGTCAGCCAGTCTCGTACCGCGTGGGCGGCGATCTCACCGGTGGTGTCGTCGGGCAGGAAGAACTCGCCTGCCGTACGCCAGATGCGGCCCCGTTCCTCCTTCATGGCGCGGAAGAAGCCGGCGAGGGCGATGGAGTGGGCGTGGCGGCGGTCGATCCGGACGTTGTCGACGGGGACGATCGGGGCTCGGACCTCCCCGGCGATCATTCGCTGGGGTTCCGCGTACCGCGCGAGGTCGTGGGGGCGGCGCTGGGCATAGGTGAGGACGAGGGCGGCGGAGTCCGCGCGCCGCCCGGCGCGTCCGGCCCGCTGCACGTAGTTGGCGGTGGAGGGGGGCATGTTGCGCAGGACGACGGCCTGCAGGTCACCGACGTCGACGCCGAGTTCGAAAGTGGTCGAACAGGAAAGGGCGTTGATCTGTCCGCGGACGAACTCGCCCTGGATCTCGGCGGCCTTCTCGCCGGTCCACTGCGCGGTGTGTTCCTGGGCCCGCAGCGGGACGGGGTCGAAGGTGAGGTAAAGGCGGCGGAGGTGGCCGTCCGCCTCGGTGGTGGGCTTGTACTCGTCGAGACGGCCGGTGCAGCGCAGCGTGGGGCACACTCCCCGTACGGACACGGGGACGACGCGGCGGCAGCGGTCGCAGGCGTGGAGGGGGTCGCTTTCCGTGGTGACGGGCCGCAGTCGCAGCCATGCGTGGTCAAGCCGGCGGACCACGCCGATTCCGGCCTGACCCTCCCCCGGCAGCCAGTCGGCGAGGTACCCGGTGGTGAGGTCGCTCCACAGGCGGCTCAGTGTCTCCAGCGCCGCGCCGCGCCGGTCACCCGCGTGGCCGAGCGCGTCGAGCACCCGCTCCAGGTAGTCGACGCGGCGGTTGGAGACGCCGGCCGCGCTGGGCAACCAGCTGATCACCTTGCGCGTGGCGTCGGAGCCCTTGGAGCGGACCCAGACCGGCCCGCGGCGCGGGGCGAACGCCTCGTCGCCCGCGTCCACTTCCTCGGGCATGGTGAGGGCGCCCTGGTTGCGTACGGTGCGCAGCAGTTCCTGAACCAGCTGCCAGGCCTCGTCATCCGTCAGGCCGAGGGAGGTCAGGACCGAAGGGGGCTGCCAGAAGGGCTCGCGGTCGAGATCGACACGGAGCAGGCCGAGGCCTTCGAGTGACTGGCGGTCGTCAAGGCTGAGTACCTCTTGCATGACCCACAGGGCGACCTCGCGCTGTTTGGCCTGCCGGGAGTCGTTGCGGCGGAACACTCCGGCTCGGTCGGCGGCGCGGACCGCGTGTGCCACGAGATCGTCGATGTGCAGCGGCTCGTCGGGGTCGGGGCAGCCCTTCAGGGCTGCCTGCATCATCAGGCGCCGGTGCTGGATGCGGGTGTAGGAGTCCTCGAGGTAGGGGGCGAAGTACGCGGCGGCCTGCCGGCTGTCGCTGAAGAACAGGAGTTTGCGGCCTTGTCCCGGCAGCATGGCGGCGGGACCGTCGGGCGCCGGGGGCAGCGCCTGGTAGAGGGTGGTGCCGAGGACCGAGGCCGCGGCCTCGTTGCCCGTCTCGAAGAGGCGGATCATGCCGTGGCCGTGGGCGCCGCAGGCGAGGCAGGAGGCCGGGGTTCCCTCATGGGTGTCGAGTTGGTGGACGCGGCGGAGTTCGGTGCCCTGGCATCCGTGCGTCGTGCAGGCCGTCGTTCCGGCGGTGTGCACCGTCGCGCAGCGGGTGCACAGCCGGCGCTCGCTGAGACCGCCTTTGGCACCCTCGCCGAGGGTTTCGTCGTCCTCGTCGAAGCCCGCGCCCGATGCGTCCCCGTCCAGGAGCAGCCAGGTGTGGGGTTTGTCAGGGGACTTTCGGTGCACGAGACGAGGTCGTCCACCCGGCCCGTCAAGGGTGCCGTGCAGGTGTACGGCACCGCAGCGGCGGCAGGCGCCCAGTTCGAAGGAGGGGCGTGCGCAGTGCGGGCACCTCTCGTGGCGGGCCAGGTCGAGATGGGGGCCGGCCGGGTCGAGGCAGGTGAAGGCGCCTTCGGTGGCGCGCGCGAAGAGGTGGTATCGGGCGGAGAGCACGGGGGCGCCGTCGGTGTCGGTCAGTCGGCCGGCGAGCCGGATGAGCGCGGTGACGGCGGCCGGCCCCGCCGGGTCGTCCGGGAAGACGGTGTGTGCGATCTCGCTCACGGGCCGGGGCCCATCGGCGAGGGCGCGGCGCAGGGCGGCTGTCCCGGCTTCGGCGGCGAGGGCTGCCGCCGGGGTGGTGGCGGCCAGTCCGTTCATGCGCGCGGCCGACACGATCTCGGGCCCGGGTATGGCCGTGGCGGCCAGGCGCAGGTACTCGGTGGTCGGCAGCGGCCCCCAGTGCGGGCCGTCGGGTGCGCCCACCCGGGTCGCCGTGACGAGGTCCTGTGCGGCCGGATCGTCGGCGTCCCAGTGGAAGGGAACGTCGAAGAGGGCCTGGGCGAAGGCGGTGACGGCGGCCGGGTTCTCCTCCGCGCCGACGGTGGCGCTGGTGGCGATGGCCTGGATGTCGTGGCCTCGGCCCACCCGGTCCTTCAGCCGGCGCAGCAGCATGGCCAGTTCGGCGCCGCGTGCCCCGTCGTAGACGTGGGCCTCGTCGACGACGATGAACCTCCAGCCGCCCGCGTGCTCCCCTTCGAAGAGGTCCATGTCCTGGGGACGGAGCAGCAGGTACTCGAGCATGGCGTAGTTGGTGAGCAGGATGTGGGGCGGCTTGGCGCGCATCTCGCGGCGGCTGAGCAGTTCGTTGGGCAGGCGCGGCTCGCCGGGGTTGAGCTGTTCGAAGGTGTCGGCGGCGCGGCGCGGGTCGTCCTTCGTGTCGCCGGTGTAGCGGCCGAACGTGATGTCGGGGACCGCGGCCAGCAGTCGGCGCAGCCGTTTCATCTGGTCGTTGGCCAGTGCGTTCATCGGGTACAGCAGCAGGGCGCGGACGCCGGGGCCGAGGGCGCCGCGGGCGTGTTCGGCGACGAGGGTGTTGAGGATGGGCAGCAGGAAGCTTTCGGTCTTGCCCGAGCCCGTGCCGGTGGCGACGACCAGGTTGCGTCCGGCCACGGCCTTGCGCAGGGCCTGCTCCTGGTGGCGGTACAGGGGGCGGTCGGCGGGCAGGGCGGGTCCCGTCAACTGCCGGAACGCCGGATCCAGTACCCCCTCGCCGATGAGCTCGTCGAGGGTGGCGCCCGGGGCGTAGGCGGGGGTGGCCTCCAGCAGAGGCCCCTTGGTGAGCAGTGGGCTGGTGTCGATGGCGTGGGCGAGGGCCTCGGCGAGGCGGGGTTCACGCAGGGGCAGCAGGGAGCGCAGATAGCGACGGTAGGTGTCGCTGATCAGTGCGGACGTGGCAAGCGGGTCGAGGCTGTGCAACGGGCTGGCTCCAGGGCTGCGGCGGGTGGGAAGGGTGTGGTGGTGTGGCACGGCTGCCGCCGGCCGGTGCGGCTTGGTCCGCGCCGGCCGGGACGGCTGTCTCCGGCCGGGCTCAGCCGATGGCTCGCACGGCCTCCGCGGTGACCAGGCATTCCGCGAGGGCGAGGTCGACGGCGGTGAGCTCGGGCGCGTGGGCGGCGACGGACGTCCACAACGGCCTGAGTCCCCGCTCCAGTTTGGCGGCCCGCGCGTCTCCCGCGGCGGCCAGCCGTGCGATCAGGGCACACCCGAGGGAGAATTGGGGCACTCGCATCCAGGCCTCCTGGGGGCCGTGCAACGGGCCGGGTCCGCGGTCGCGGAACGTCCGCGCCAAGAGGTGGTGTCCGTCGTCGAGGAAGATCGCGACCGCGTCCAGCCAGTCGCCGCATTCCTCGCGCACGGCGTAGGACTGGAGGGTGCGCCGGTCGCGGAACGCCCGCCAGGCGGCGTCGGCTCGGGTGTCGGTGTCCAGGAGGCCGCGCGGCACGACACGTGCGGTGCGCCACACGGCCTGTTGCTGAATCTCGGGGAGCTCGTCCAGAGCGCGGGCGTGAGCGTCGAACCGGCCCACGGTACGGCTCGGATCCTCGTGGCCGGCCAGGAGCCGGGGACCACTGTCACCCAGGAACTGCCCCACCTCACTGAGGAGTTCCGCCTCATCCGGGTACAGCTCTCCCGCCTCGTACGCCGGGTCGTCGGACAGGTACGGCAGCAACGGTGCCGTAAGAAGCAGCGCGCACAGCGGAGCCCGCCGCCAGACGGGACGTACGGCGGCCGGGTTCGTGACCTCCCGGATCCGCAGGGCGGCCAGGCCGCTGCCCACCAGGGCGGCGGCGAGCTCGCCGGAGCGCAGAGCGGAGTCGGCCGCCCCCACGAGAGCGTCGGGGCCGGCGTCCCCCAGGGCGTGCAGGCACTCGGCTTGTGCGGTCTCCTTCGCCCCGCACGCCCGCAGGTCCCGGCCGCGGGCGGCGACGATCCAGTGGTAGGGGATGGCGTCGGTGCCTCGGGGCAGCGTTTCCCGGCCGCCGAGGTACTCCGTCGTCGTGGCCGCGGCAGAGCCGTCCGTGACCGCGGACGGCCGGCGGAGACGGCGCAGCACAAGGGTGTCGCGGTCGCGCAGGCGGGGCCAGGCGGGTGCGACGCCGGACGTGCGGGTTCCCGCGCGCAGGGTCACGACGAGCGGGCCGACCGACTGCCAGGCGGCGGGCAGCGGGATGTGGCCGCTCTCGTCGACCCGAACGGTCAGCGGCTGCTGCCACGGGGCGAGGACCGGGTGGAGCCGGGCGGTCAGTTCCCCCGGGTGGCGCAGTCCCCTCAGCAGTAGGCCGGTGCCGTCCGGTACGACGTCTTCCGCGATGGGCTGCGTGCGGACGGTTCCGACATGGACGCTCTGTCCCGCGACCGCAAGCCGCAGCTCGGCCTTGCCACAGTCACGGATGGTGTCCGTCAACGCGGCGAGGGCATAGCGCAGGTCGCCCTTGCGGGTCCGGGTGCGGCGTTCCGGCCGCAGAGTGTGCAGGGTCGCGCCCTCGACGACCAGCGTCAGTTCGGGAGTCACCGCCACGGCCTGCTCCGGCAGGCGTACGGTCAAGGCGCTGTCCCGTGCCAGGTCGACCGCGTCGATGTCGAGCGGCCTGACGGACCAGGAGAGCGGGCGGCCGTCGAGCTCCAGGCGGACTTCGGAGTGCGGGACGAGGGCTTGGACCTGGTACGCGCTTGCTCCGTCACTCAGTACGAGCCTTCTGGAGATGTCGTGCGGGGCCAACCGGACGGCGCTCTCGGAGGCGGTGACGGGTCGGTCGGTGCGGAGGTCGAGCCGCGCGGGCGCGAGTCCGCCGTGCGGGGCGAGCAGGCGCCATTCGGCGGAGGGCGTGACCTCGACGCCCTCGGCGAGGAAGGCGTTGAGCCGGCGCCGGCCGCGCCGGCGACCAGGGCTGTGGACGAGGAGTTCGTACGGGCCGAGCAGCGGGCCGGGCACGTTCTGCCAGGGGTCCACCAGGGTGCCGGGGGTGCCGGTGAGGGAGGCCAGGGGCTCCTGGTGACCAGGGCGGCGCACCTCGACCTGCCAGTGGTGCGCCTCGGGCTCGCCCGGCAGGCGTCGCAGTCGCAGCGCGGGCGGGCGGTGCCACACCGGCGCTCCGTCCTCGCTGGTGAGCCAGGTGAGTGTCGCGCCGCCCTCCCAACCGAGCGACCGTCCGACGGCCACGTCCAACCAGCCCTCCGGGGCGGCTTGGGAGGTACGCAGGCGCCTGACTCCCGATAAGCGGACCTTGCTCAGGGTCCAGCCGCTCCAGCCGTACGGGGTGGGCAGTTCCACGGCGGCGACCCGAGTTCCCTCCGATTCCAGGGTGCCCACGTGCAGCAGGTGGACATCGGCCGCGGGCAGTGGCTCGTCCAGGGGAATCAGGTGGCCGTCGGCGGCGAAAGCGAGCAGGGCGGTGTGTGGGTCGACGACGACCGACACGTGGGCGGCTCCCGCCGGGTCGGTGGCCTCGATGCGCCGGACCGGGCCGGGCAGAACCCAGTGGGGCGGGGACGCGGTGAACGACTCGCCGTCCGCAGCCAGTTGCCAGGCGCACGCCTCCTGGTTGCCGGGCAGGGTCAGCAGGACGCTGCCCGTGTCGAGCCCGAGGCGGAGTTCCGGCGCGGTTGTCGCGGCCCAGGGTTCGGGATCGCCCGCGGGAGTGGCGGGAGTGTGCGTCGGATCCGCAGCGGTCCACGGGTGCCAGGTCCAGCCCAGTGAGCGTGCCGCCTCCTGCGCGGCCTGGATCCAACGTGCGTCGTGCGTCGGTGCGCTCGGGACGCCGCGAGGACGGTCGAGTGCGGGACGAGCCGCGATCACGCGCTCCCGCGCGTCGGACAGCAACCGTGCGAGACCGGGCGAATGCCCCTGATCGCCGAGTGCGACGGCGTGGACCGTGCAGGCGGGCCAGCGTGCGAACACGAGGTCCGGCGGCAGATCCGACTGGTCGGCGAGCAGCGCGTGGGCCACCAGCGCTTCAACGACGAGAGCGATCCGCCGGACGACCGGGTCCGTCTCGCCGACGGCCGTCGGCTCCCCCGCCTCGCGCCACGCCCGTTCGCAGTCGTCCAGCAACCGCGCGGGATCCACCAGCATGTTCCCCTCCCCCACCGGTATGTACTTCCTTGCAGTACATACCGGTTGATGTTTACCTTTCTACCATTCCTTGATGCCGGGACCACAGGGAATGCGCGACCGCGGTGGAACGCGACCGACGGATGTGACGCGTTGTCAGTGGCGGGTGGTTGCATGGGAGCGAGCTGGTTTCCGCACTGCTGTTCAGCACATCGGGGGGCACGACCATGACGACGGATGTCGAGACCGGAAGTCCGTCCGCGTTGCACGCGGACCTGCTGGCGGCAGCGGGTCCGGAGCGCGTACTGACTCTGATGGCGCTGCGGCGACTGCTGGTCGGCACGGACAAGGCCGTGCTCGTCGAGGCGTTGAGCCGGGTCACACGGGAAGGCGTCACGCTTCCGGCCAACGTGGCAGCCGCGTTCGGCGTGCCGGCCGGCGGGCCTGTGGCGTCTCCCGACCCCGACCGCCCGGCGGCTCGGCGGACTGCGCACGAGACGCCGCCCGCCACCCGACTCCCCGGCATACCCACCCAGAAGGCGCCAGGCCCTCGCTTCACCATCGAGTTGGGTCCGGACAGCCGGCTGGACCTGACCGCGCTGACGACACGATCGTTGGACCCGGACTGGCCTCCCTCCGCGTCGGCGCCGGAGCCCCCGCCGCGGGCCGCCTCCGACGCCGCCGAATCGGCCTTCGAGGACTCCACCGCGGGCCGACCCGTATTCAACTCGCTGACGTACTACCGCAAGGTGATCGGCAAGTACCCGCTGCTCTCCCGGCCGCAGGAGGTGGAACTGGCCCGGGCCATCGAGGCGGGACTTCTGGCGCGCGAGCGGCTGGACACCACCGGCGGGACGATCTCCCCGAAGTCGCGACGCGAGCTTGAACAGGTCGCCCTGCTCGGCGAGCAGGCGTTCGGCGCGTTCGCCGACGCGAACCTGCGACTGGTGGTGAGCATCGCCGTCAGATACAGCGGGCGCGGGCTGGACCTCATGGACCTGATCCAGGAGGGCAACGTCGGCATGGTTCACGCGATCGAGATGTTCGACCATCGCAAGGGCTTCAAATTCTCGACCTACGCCGTGCAGTGGATCCAGCAGGCGATCCGGCGGGCCATCGCCGACCAGAGTCGCACGGTCAGACTTCCGGTGTACGCGCACGACATGGTGGTCGCTCTCCACAAGGCCGCGCGAGAGCTGGGACACCAGGCTCCGGTCGACGCCCTCCCCGCGGTGGCCGCGCGTGCGGGGATATCACCGGACAAGGCGGCCGAACTCCTGTCACACCTGCGCCACACCGTCCCGCTCGAGGAGCTGACCGAGGCGATCGGTGACGACGCCCTGCACGCGGAGGCGGACCGAAGCATCCGCGGGCCGCACTGGGCCGAACCCGAAGCCGACTACCGGAACCTGTCTCAGGAGGAGGTCCGTGTTCTCCTCGACTGTCTCAGCGAACGAGAGCGGCGGTTGATGACCCTGCGCCACGGGCTGGACGGAGGGGTCGAATTGACCCTCGACGCCATAGGCCGGACTCTCGGAGTCACGAGAGAACGCGTGCGCCAGCTCGAATCCAGGGCCGTGGCAAAGCTGCTTGGGCGCATCGGGGAGCACCTTCCTCCTCCGGCCGCCGTCCCACCGCCCCCGGTGGTCGAGTCGAGCACCGCCTCCGCGGATGCACCCGCGGACCTCGCCGACGGACTTCACGTGACCCGGAAGGTCCACACCGGCGGCCAGATCATGGTGAACCGGCAGACGATCCACGTGGGCATGCAGTACTGCGGCGTGACCGTCACGGTACTGCTGGAGGACGAATGGTTCCGGGTCCTCTTCGAAGGGCGCCCGATCGCGGCGGCCCTCCGAAGCGACGATGCCCGACCCCGGAAGGTCCACGACGTGGCCGACTGAACCGCGGACCGCGCCTGCCTCCCGGTGTGGCGCCGGATGACGATGGCGTGGACGACGTGAACCTGGAGGATCCGTGTGGCGTGAGTTCGTGGAGCGGTACGAGGGCGCCGAGCTGAATGCCCCTGCCTCCGAGCGGGAACTACGTGATCTGGAAGCCGCGTTGGGGCAGTCGCTTCCGAGAGCGCTGCGGGAACTGCTCCTCGTGTCCGACGGTGTCGTGGATGCGGACGGGACGGATGTCGTCTGGAGCGCGGAGCACATCGGCCTGACCAACGCGGAGTTCCGGGGCAGCGCGGACTTCCGGATGCTGTACATGCCGTTCGACGCGCTCGTGTTCTTCGGGGACAACGGCGGCGGAGACCAGTTCGCCGCGGTGCGCACCCCCGAGCGCGATGACGTGTTCGTCTGGGACCACGAGAACGACAGCCGCACCTGGGTGGCGGCGCGTCTGGAGACGTACCTCCGTGGCGCGCTGTCCCGCCCCGGTGAGGACTGGTACCGCTGACGCCCCCGATCGGGGGGCGGGCGCCCCGCGTCGGGCCGAGGGGGCGGTCGGGTGGGTCAGCCGGTCGGGGGGACGAACTCGGGCTGGTCCAGGAGGCGGAGCCAGCTGCCGTCCGGTTGGCGGCGGACGACCTGCGCGCGGGCGCCCGCCCCGTCCTTCGGCGGGGTGGAGGTGAGGGCGATGTCCGCGCTGATCAGCGTCGGCAGCGGCTGCTCCGGTTCGAAGCGGGGGCCGCCGGCCAGCACCTTCTCCCACAGTGCGCGGATCGCCTCCCGGCCCACGGTCCGGGAGCCCGGCGGATAGGCCATCACCGCGTCCTCCTCGTAGAGAGCGGCGACCCCGGCCGCGTCACCGGCGTTGGATCGTTCGACGAACAGACGGGTGATGTCCTCGGGGCGCATGGCCTTCTCGTACTCCGGCGTGTGCTTCGACATGACGTCCTCACTCCTCGATGCCTGATGCGCTCGACGGGGGTGCTCGACTGGGGCGCTCGACGGTCAAGCGCTCGGTGTCGAACCTCGACACCTTCCAGCCTGGTCGATGCCGATCCAGTAGTCCAACAGCTGGTTCTGCTGAGAGCTAGAATTGACAGTCATGGACCTGAGGCAGTTGGAATACTTCGTCGCGGTCGCCGATGAGCGGAACTTCACCCGGGCGGCCGAGCGGGTGCACATCAGCCAGTCGGGCGTCAGCGCGCAGATCCGCCGGCTGGAGCGCGAGCTCGGCGCCGAACTGTTCGACCGGTCGGCCCGCACGACCACCCTCACGGACGCGGGCAGGGCCGCTCTCGATCACGCCCGGGCCGCGCTGTCCGCCGCGGCGGCCGTCAGCCAGGCGGTGGGCGAGGTGACCGAGCTGATCCGGGGCCGGCTCACCGTCGGGATGGTCATCGGCTGCACCGTCACACCCCTGTTCGACGCGCTCGCCGCGTTCCACCGGGCGCATCCCGGGGTGGAGATCTCCCTGCGGGAGGAGAACTCCGACCGGCTGATCGACGGGGTGCGCGACGGCACTCTCGACATGGCTCTCGTCGGGTCGTCCACCGCCACCCACGACGGGCTGGACACCTTCACCATCATCAGCGAGCGGCTCGTGGCGGCCGTGCCCTTCGATCACCCCCTGGCCCGGCGGGACCGGGTCACCTTGCGCGACCTGGGTGCTCATCCGATCGTGTGCATGCCCCGGGGCACGGGCCTGCGCACGGTGTTCGACCAGGCGTGCGCCGCGCGGGACGTCCGGATCGGGATCGCGTTGCAGGCCGGGGCCGCCGACGCCATCGTCGACCTCGCCGTCCGCGGCCTCGGCGTCGCCATCCTCAGCGAGTCGATGGCCGCCGGCCACGCCGACCGGCTCACCGCCCGCACGATCGACGACGTCACATCGCCCGCCCTGCTCTCGCTGGCCTGGAAGACCCCGCACGGCCCCGCGACCCGCGAACTGCTCGCTCACACCCGCCGCGCGTTCCTCCGGTCCGACGCCGGCCGGGAACCACCCGGCGGCGACACCGTCCGGTGATCGCCGCCGGGAGGCCAAGTCGATCGACGACGCCCTGGACCTGTTCGAGATCCTGACGGCCGCCAGGCCCGCAGCCGCGACGGTCTGCTCCCCCCGCGGCCCCGAGGCCACCACGGCATGGTTGTGGCCGTTGGCGGGAGACATGCCTCGGGGCGTACGAGGGGGCGCATCGTCACGTCCTACTCATTCGGGTCCCAGGCGCTGAGTTGGTCGAAGAGGCCTCGGTCGCCGTCGAGCTCGACGGAGTTGAACGGGATACGGTTGTGCAGGATGAGGACCAGCTCGTTGGCCGTGCCCCGGGCGGAAACGTCGGCCGCGTCCGGCTCCTGGCCGGCAGCGGCGGCCGGTACGGTGCCGGGCCCGGGGAGGCGGGTGGTCCGTGCGCCGTCGGCGGAGAGCGAGAGGCGCCAGGAGCGGCCCTCGGAGGCGTGGAAGTCGATGGCAGCGGGCTTGTGCGGCCAGGGACTTGTCGTCGCGACGCAGGTGGACAGGAACTCGTCGACACCGTCGAGCGCCACCTCGGTCGGCAGCGGCTGCGGGGCACCCACGGTGATCTGGGCGTCGTACGTGTGCACCGCCATCTGCTGGAGCTGGTGCCGAGCCACGGCACCGGAGGTGTGCGGCGACTGCAACGTCTCCCACCACGACCAGCAACCGCGATCCGGGCCGGCCTTCCGCAACGCGTCCACCAGTTGCTCCGTGGACTCCGCCAACCAGGCCAGCAGGGCCTCGCGCTCCCGAGGCGCGGCCGGGGCGCCCTCCGCTGCGGACTTGGCCGGAGCAGGACCAGCGGCGACGGTGGCGGCCCAGTCGCGGCGCCCCTCACCGATGTGCTGCGCCAGATCGAACAGCGTCCACTCGGGGCAGGTCGGCACCTGTACGTCGAGGCTGGACGCGGAGGCGACCGCGGCGCGGAAGGCGGTCGATCGTTCGTCGATCAGTCGCAGCAGAACGGGGAACTCGAGTGTCTTTGTCACCCCGAATCTCTATCAATGTGTTCCGACAATCGGACAGTGATTTTTTACAGCCGCCATCGCGGGCGGGCCCTCACCACCACGGAGAACTGATGGAGGACCTCACCGCCGCCGACCGTGCGTCACCCACGGTCGTCCTCACGGATGTTCATCTGTGGCCGCACTCGACCGATCCAACAGCAGTGCGCCGCAGTCTTGTTGGGGACAACGGGAGGTCCG
Source organism: Streptomyces sp. NBC_00513 (assembly GCF_041431415.1). Lineage (GTDB taxonomy): Bacteria > Actinomycetota > Actinomycetes > Streptomycetales > Streptomycetaceae > Streptomyces. Next base: position 6,482,381 of record NZ_CP107845.1, on the reverse strand, counting down.
AGGGGTGCTCGGCGCGCTGGTACTGTACCGGACACTCGGTCGGTTTCCCCGCGGGTGACGGGTGAGGCCCCGCGGACGCCGACGAGCCGTGCACACAGGAGGCGTGAAGTGGCCAGGCAGGAGCGCGCGATCCAGACGCGCAGGATCATCGTCGAGGCCGCGGCCGAGATGTTCAACGAACTCGGATACGACGCGACGACGATCGGCGGCCTCATCGATCGCATTCCGCTCACCCGCGGCGGGCTCTACTTCCATTTCACCTCGAAGGAGGAACTGGCGCGGGCGGTCCTCGACGAGGCCGTGACCCGGGAGGGGTTGACCCCGCAGACCCACAAGCTCCAGGAGTGGGTGGACCTGGGGTTGCTCCTGGCGCATCGGCTGCCCAAGGAGCCCGTGCTGAGCGCCTCGGTGCGGCTGTCGGTGGACGTCAAGGCCCGCGGCCTGTTCGGAACGCGGTGGCCCGACTGGATCACGGTGGGCGAGGAACTGCTCGAAGAGGCCCGGGCGCGCGGCGAGTTGCTGGCACACGCCGTACCGTGCGAGATCTCGCGGCTGCTCGTCGGGGCCTGGACCGGGGTGCTGCTGATCACCGAGGAGATCCCGGGCGCCGATCTGTCCAGGGAGATCTCCAACCTCTTCGATCTGCTCCTGCCCGGCATCGCCGCGCCCGGGGTGCTCGCGGAGCTGGACACGTCCCCGTACCGCGCCGAACGCCTCCTCGGCACGGCCGCTCCGGTGCAGCCGGCCCGATCCGCCTGATCCGGCCGATTCGCCCGATCCGCCTGATCCGGCCGGCCCGCGTGCCGCCGGGCCGTGAAGTGGGCCGGCCCGTGGGGTGCGCCGGAGGTCAGTGGGCCACCACCGCGTACGCGGGGGCACCGACCCCCTTCGTGTGGACCGAACTGTTCAGCACGACATCGGCCCGCAGGTGCGGTCGGTGGGTGGCCAGGTAGCGGTCCTCTGCCGGCATCCAGTCGTCCTCCCACAGGTGGCGCGCCGACTCCCCGTCCCGTGCCAGGCCACGGCTCAGCCGCACCTCGCGGCGGGCGTCGCAGAACACCCGGTAGGTGTACACGTGGCGCAGCCGCAGGTGGAGCGCGTGGACGCCCTCCACGATCAGCGGTGTGCCGGGCGGGAGTTCGATCCACTCCGCGAGGCGGTCCAGGTCCCAGTCGTAGCGTCGGTACCGGACGGTGCCCCCGGTGGCCGCCGGTCGCAGCACCTGCGTTTCGAGTCGGGCGAGGTCGACGTCGGCGGCGATGGCGCCGGAGTCGCGGGGGCGCTCCGCGGAGGGGAGGTGGAAGTCGTCGACGTGGATGACGGCCGCGGTCTCCAGCCGCTCGGCCAACAGGGCGGCGAGCGTGCTCTTGCCGGACGCACCCGGTCCGTCGATGCCCAGCAGGATCGGCCGGTCCCGCAGGGCGGCGGCCCGGGTGGCGTCCTCGGCCAGTGCGTCGATGTCGCAGATGTGCTCGCTCACGGTGCCTCCTGCTGCTGGTCGGGGGATCGGCCGTCTCGGGGGGCGAACGCGTCGAGGGCTTCGGTGTCGGTCGCGCGGACGTGGAGGAAGTAGTCGGCCCAGTCGGCGGCTTCGGGGTAGCCGGAGTCCCGGGTGATGCCGGCGATGGCGGACTCGATGTCGAAGTGGGTGGTGCGCAGTTCGACTCCGGGTCCGAGCAGCGCCCAATGGGCGCCCGAGCGCCCGTAGGGCATTCCGACGCTGCCCGGGTTGACGACGAGCCGGCCGTGGGCGAGGCGGACGAAAGGCATGTGGGTGTGTCCGCAGACCACGGTGCGAACGGTGGGGTCGAGGCCGGTGAACACCTCGCGCCAACGGTCGGGCGAGGAGTCGACCAGCACCACCTCCTCGTCGTCCCGCGGGGTGGCGTGGCAGAACAGGGTGTTCCCCAGGCCGCGCAGGGAGAGGGAGAGGGTGCGCGGGAGGCGGGCGAGCAGATCGAGGTGGTCCGGCCCCAGTTGCTCCGCGGCCCATTGCGCGACGGGGTCGCGGAGGGCGTCGCGGTCGCCGCGACGGTATTCGAGGAGTTCCCGGTCGGCGTTGCCGCCGACCCGGGCGACGCGTTCGCCGAGGCCGCCGAGGAGGTCGAGCACCCGGGTGGGTTGTGGCCCCGCCGCGATGTCCCCGGTGAGTACGACGAGGTCCGCGGCCCGCACGTCCGGTTCGGCGAGGACCGCTTCCAGGGCGGGCAGGACTCCGTGGATGTCCGAGAGGACGGCGACGCGGGTACCGATGTCGTCGGCCATGGCCGTCCTCCCCGAGTTCACGTGCGTGTGACGCCGATCCCGCCGATCGCTCCCGACGATAGATCAACAGGAGTCGCGGGAGAAGCGGTCGGCGCATCGTGAACCCGTGCGGCGGGACGGAGCGCCGCGGGCCCGGCACGATCCGGGGAGGTCGGCCGGGGCCTCGCGGGACGCGTCCGGCCCCGCTCGGCGGAGCGGCCGCCGGGTTCCGGCCCCCCTGGGGGCGACGGATCCCGGCGGTCGCCCGGGAAGGCGGGGCCTCAGGAACCCGCGCCGCTCATGGCCTCGTGGCCCGGGGGGTGTTCCGCGCCCTGCGAGGGGCCCTGTGAGGCGTCGTGCTCCGTGCCGTGCGAGGCGCCGTGACCGGAGCCGGTCTCGACGGTGCCGCCGAGGCGTTCCCGGAGGGGTGCCAGGGCCTCGGCGGAGGCCGCGGTCACGACCCAACGTTCTCCGACCAGGTACACGCCTCCGTACACCCGGGATTCGTCGAGCCACGCCCGCTGACCCTGGTCCGCGGCGAAGGTGGCCATCCGGAATCCCTCCTTGCCCGTCCCGCACGCTCCTTCCTTCAGTTCCTCCGCGTCGACGGTGATCTCGGGTCGGCAGTCGAGGGCGGCGGCGATCTGGTCGAGGGAGGCGGGGCGGGCGGTGGACGACGGGGCCGGCGTGGCCGGGGTCGCCGAGGGTGCGGGGGCGGCCGGGGTGGACGACTCGGCCGCGGTGGCGGCGCCGGCCGGGTGGGCGTCGGTGCCTGCCCGCGCCTTCCCTTGTCCCGCGCAGCCGCCACACATCATCGAGGCGATCAGCACGGCGACACAGGGCACCAGGTGGCGGGCGGTGATCCGGGGTGAAGCTGACACGTCTCCCTCACAGGGGGGTCGGGGCGGGCACGGGGACGGGGCGCGGACGCCGGTTCCGGCTCCGGATCGGGTCAGCCGGTGGTCGTGGTGACCTTCTTGCCGGCGTCGTTGACCGCGAACCAGAGGCCCTGCTTGCCCTGTCCGTTGGTGTCGCCGGGCTCCTTGTCACCGGTGAACAGGTAGACCGGCCAGCAGTCGATCGTCAACTGCTCGCTCCCGTCGGGACGCTTTACCTTGCCGATCAGCCCGGCGGGAATTCCGGCGGCCTTGGCCTTGTCCACGGGAGGGGCCGGCTTCCATGTGTTCACACAGGCGTCGAGGCAGCCAATTTTCATAGGCCACGCACTGTCCTTGTTGAATCGGTAGAGCGTACGGCCCTGGGCATCGACGAGAATCTTTCCGAGCTTCTCGTTGGCGGCCACCGCGAGTTCGATTTTCTCATTGGAATTCATGTCCCCCATTCCACCGTTGCCGCCGGTCTTGGGGGGCTCGACATCCTTCTTCGGCGGCTCGGCGTCCTTCTTGTCGATCGCCTTCTTGCCGTCCGCGGCCAGCGCGTGCCAGGTGCCGCCGACGCCCTCGCCCTTGGCCTCGCCGGCCTTGCCCTCCTTCGAGTACCGGTACACGGGCCAGCCGCCGAGGGTCAGCTGCTTGGTGCCGTCGGCCCGTTCGACCGACCCGAGCATGCTCGGGTCGATGCCGGCGGAGGCCTTGGCGTCGTCGGCCGACACCACGGGCCAGGTGGCCGCACAGCCGCCCTCGCAGTTGGATTTGGGGGGCTTGGGCGTGTCCTTGTCGAAGCGGTAGAGGGTGGCTCCGGCGCTGTCGGTGACCACCTTGCCCACCTGCGGGATGTCCCGCAGGGCCAGTTGTCCCGCCGGGGCGGCCTTGGCCGCGGCCGCCGGCTCGTCGCCGTACCCGGATCCCGCGCCGGCCGCCGGATTCGCGCCCGTTCCGGGCGCTCCGTATCCGGCTCCCGATCCCGATCCGGCTCCCGAGTCATATCCCTTGCCGATGGCCTGACCGGCGCCCGCCGGCTGTACGGAATCCACCGCGCGGTCGGAATCCCCGCCGCTGCAGCCCGCCGCCAGCATCAGTACCGCCATCACCGATCCGGCGGCTGCCGTCCCACGATGCCTGTTGTTCACGATCACTCCTTCGGGTCCAGCCCGGCGTTTTCGCTTACAGGCTTATTCATAAGGCCTGTGGGGCCAACTGAATTCAGAATCAAAGGATTTTGTCAGATCGCGCCAAACGTTGAACTCGATTTCCGGGCGGTTGTCTACCGCCTGCTCATTCCTGAATGCGGAGGGCGAGCGCGGGGCAGCGGCGTACGGCGCGGAGCGCCTTCGGGCGCAGCCGTGAGGGCACCGGCATCACCGCCATCGCGGGGAACCCGTCCTCGTCCAGGCGCACGACGTCGGGCAGCAGGTCCACGCAGAGGCCGTGGCCCCTGCACAGCGTCCAGTCCACGACGAGGCGTTCGGGGCTCTCGTCCTCGGGCAGGGGCAACGCCCCGAGGACGCGGCGACCGCAGCCGCTGCCGAGCGCGTGGTCCCGGAACTCGTCGGGGAAGACCGCGAGCGCGGAGGCGACGAATCCGGCGGTTCCGTCGGGGTGGCTGCAAGCGCCGCGGCGGCGTACGCCGCGCATCCGGGCCTGTACGGCGTCGAGGGCGGCCCCGCCTCCGCCGGCCACGAGGGCGTCCACGGCGTCGGCCAGCGACGGCAGGCCTCTGGCGCAGGGGCCGCACTGGCCCGCGGACTCGCCGGCCATCCAGCGCGTCACCCGGGCCACTTCGCCGGCGGGGCAGGTGTCCTCGGGCAGCGGAAGGACCGCGCCGGCCCCGAGCACCCCGTCGTACGAGGTCAGGGACTCTCGGGAGAGGGCGGCCAGGCGCGCCGACGCCGGCGGGAGCCATCGGCCGTGGTAGCCGCCGATCAGGACACCCTGGCCGGGGGCGGTGCCGCACAGTTCCAGGACGTACGCGAGCGAGGTGCCGAGCGGGACCTCGACGGCGGTGGCGCCGGCGACGGTGAGCATGACGGTGCCCGGCTCCTTCTCGGTGCCGACCGAGCGGTAGTCGTCGACGCCCAGTCGGGCGGCGACGGCGATCTGGGCGTACGTCTCGGTGTTGGACAGCAGGGTGGGCATGCCGCTCAACCCGCGTTCACTGGTCCGTACCTTCTGCCCGTTGGGCAGTGCGGGGCCGCCGTCGATGCCGTTGATGAGGGAGGTGCCCTCGCCCGTGACGAAGCGCTCGGGCAGTCGGGACACGCGCACCCGCCGACCGGCCGGGCCCCGTTCGGCGACGGCCTCGCGCAAGGACTGCTCGACGTCGTCGCGCGTCACTCCGATGACCACCTCCTCCGCGCCGAGCGCGCCGGCGGCCAGCAGGGCCCCGTCCAGCACCAGGTGCGGCACGTGCAGCAGCACCGCGGTGTCCTTGAGACAACTCGGCTCGCCCTCACTGGCGTTGACGACGACGGCGCAGCGCCCGTCGCCCGCGCGGGCGGACCGGGCGACGGCGCGGAGCTTGCGGGAGAACGGGAACCCCGCCCCGCCGCGGCCCCGCAGGTCGATGCCCTCGGCGAGCTGCACGAGGTCGTCGAGCCCGTATCGGGGCAGGTCTCCGTGGACGGAGAGGTGGGCGGCGCGATCGAGCCGCGCCATGACGTCGAGTCCCGCCAGCAGTCTGGGCATGCCCACACAGCCGAGTGCCGGGCGCGGCAGATCGGTCACTGCCGCCCCCGGCTACCGTCGAAGGGCCCGCCGGGCCTCTCGGTGGTGACTTGCGCCTGAGTGGGGATGAACACGGTTCCGTACTGCGGATACTCGGGCTCGGGTGGGGATTCCGGCCGGGCCGCCGTCACCGGGCCGGCCATCCCTCGCTGGATCAGGAGGGTGTCCGGCACCGGGCCCGTGCGTGGGACGGCTCCCTGGCCGGCGTACGAGCGCCGGCCGTACGACTCGGCGTACGGCTCGGCGTACGGCGGGGGGTAGGACGGCTGCTGGGCGTACGGCGGCGCATACGGCTGCGCGGGCGCCGGTTCGGCGCCGCGCGGTGCGGGTTCCTGGTCCCAGTCGGGACGGGCCTCGGACTCCGGGAGTTCGTCCGACTGTCGGGCCAGGCGGGCGGTCAGTCGGGACGCGGCCCACTCCGCGGGGCGGCTCACGAAGGGCCGCGGGTTCCGCGGCGGCGCCTGCTCGGGGGCTTTGGGGCCTTTGGCGCCTTTGGGGCTCGGGGGAGTTCCGCCCGGCGGCCGGGCGGGGAGGGAGCGCAGTCGCCGACGGAGCCTGATGACGAGTACGGCGGCGACGCCGAGCAGGCACAGGCCGTACGCCACGGTCACCCAGCCGCTCGCGGGGCGGCCGGCTTTGAGTCCGTGCACCAGTGAGGCTCCCCACGCCGGGTACGCGCCCATGTGCAGGGCCCGCCACCAGATGGAGCGGCCCTTGGTCGCGAAGGCGCTGCGGACCGCGCCGGAGACCGCCACGGCGATGAAGAGGTATCCGGCGAGGGTGCCGAGCCCGACGCGCAGGGGCTGGACCGGGTCCGCGAAGGGGACGACCGCGGAGGCGGCCACCGTCTGCGACTTGGCGATCTTGACCCAGATGTGCAGGCCGAGGAAGCCGAGTCCCGCCACGGCGAGGCCGCGGTGCACGCCCTGGGCGACGAGCCGGTGCCCGGACGAGAACAGTGTCCGGTCGGTGGCCGCAAGGCCCCACAGCACGGTGGAACTCAGCGAGACGAGCGAGAGCACGCCCGCACCGAAGTCCAGGAAGTTCCAGAAGTCGTTCAGGGCACCGGCCTGCACCATCACGACGATGGCGGCCAGGGCCGCCAGCGCCGCGAGGGTGATGGCACCGGGGTGCGGGCCGCCTGCGGCGGACAGCAGGGGCGGTCGCCGTAGGGCACGCTTCCCGGCGGCCGCGGCGGCGACCATGCCGGCGTGCCGTCTGGTGCTGCGTGCCCGGTGTGAGCTCGGCGTACGAGGCGTGGACAAGGGCATGTAGTTCTCCCATACGCCCGGGCTCCGAGCACTCCACCTCGCGCTCGGCGCCCGGGGACTGTCGTCGGAACTGCTCCGCGGCAGGCGGGAGATGGTGCCTCGCCGGCCGGGAGCGGGGGCCGGAGTGCAGAAGCATCGTGGACCTTCGCAGCACCTCCACGGGATTTATCGAAACGTGATAATTTCTGGCCCCCGCGCAGTCATCGACTCAAACATCCCCGGAAGATTCCCTTCCAGTGGTGCGGCGGCAACGAGGTTCACGCCTTGTCCGCCGCCACACCTCCCCGTTGGCAAAATCTAGGCAAGGTCGCGGGACTGCAAGTGGTTGGCATGCTCCTGGAGGGAGTACGAGGCGCTCAACTCCCCCGTCGGCACTGACGTCGACGGGGAGGAGGACAGCCCCTACAGGCTTGTCACCCTCCCACGGGGCAGGCCATACCCCGGCATGAACGAGGTAACAATGTGCGAACTTCTGAACCGCATCTGGTCCCGCCCACGCGGCGAATGGACCCGGGTCCTGCGAAAGGAACTACCCGCGCTGGCCGCGGGGATCGTGGAGGAACTGCGGAGCGACATCCCCGGTTTCTCCACTCTCATCGAGGACATCGACGACGAGATCGTCAGAGAGCACGTGGAGTCGGCCCTGCTCACGGTCCTCGGTTACCGCGAACCGTCGGTAACACCGCAGGATGAGGCAGCAGATCAGATTCAGCCGGCCCGGCAGGCAGAGCCGGCCCGAAACCCTCGGCAGCAGGACGCGGACGCGCTCTTCCCTCAGGACGTGCACGGCGGCGGCTCGTTGCCCACGCTCAAGGCGGTCCCCTCCCAGGGATTCAGCACAGGGCCCGAACGTGCTCGGCGAGAGCTCTTCGCCGTTCTCACGTCTGACATGCCCATGTCCGATATAGCCCTGGCCGAACTGGCCGGCGCGGCCCGCTGGCCGCTGCCCTCCTCCGTCCGGGCCATCGCCCTGGTCTCCCCCGGCGAAACCCAGCAACTCGCGGCCGTCCTCGACGACGCCCTGGCCGGACTGGTCAACGGCCAACCCTGCCTCCTGGTCCCCGCCCCCGACCCGGACACCCGCACCACACTCGAGAGCTCCCTGCGCGGCCGATTCGCCGCCGTCGGACACCCCGTCCCACCCCGCGACACCGCCTCCTCCCTCCGCTGGGCCGTACGCCTGCTCAACCTCACCCCCACCCGCTCCGGCCCCGAAGCACGCGCCGTGTTCGTCGACGACCACCTCTCCACCCTCATGCTCCTCCAGGACGAACCCCTCGCCCACGCACTCGCCACCCGCTGGCTGCGCCCCCTCGCCGACCTCACCCCCCGCCAGAGCGAACGACTCGAAGTCACACTCCTCGCCTGGCTCGAAGGAGGCGGCGCACCCGAAGCCGCGAAAGCCCTCAGCGTCCACCCCCAGACCGTCCGCTACCGCATGCGCCAACTCGAGAAGCTCTTCGGCCCCGGACTCCGCGACCCCCGCACCCGCTTCGAACTCGAAATGGCCCTCCGCAGCAGGCGCCTCATGGCCCAGGTCAGACGCCAACACTCCCGAGTGACCCGCAGGGCCCGCGTCGTCACCGCCGACTTCCGCCCACCACTGGGCGCCGGACGCATGGCCCGAGTCAACGGCCTCTAACCCGAACAGCACCCCCGACGAAAGGAGCCGGCCCTCCCCCCGCATCTGCGGGGGGAGGGCCGGCTCCTTTCGTGTCGGTTCCTTTGGTGTCGGTTCCTGTCGTGTCGGTTCCTTTCGCGATGGTTTCTTTCGCGTCCAGCACCGGGTCACAGGCGTGCGGCCACCCCCGGAGCGCCGGGGCGCAGCGCGGTGTTGAGGTCGCTCAGCTCCCGGTAGGCCCGCGCGCAGGAGCGGCAGACCGAGAGGTGGCGGGCGAGCCGGCGGGAAACCCCGCGCCGCCTGACCGCGGCGCCGAGCAGGCTGACGAAGTGGCGGCAGCGCGCGTCGTCGGCCGGGTCCACGTGGGCGCCCAGGTACGCCTCGCGCAGCCCCTCGCGGGCGCGAAAGGCCAGCGAGGTCACGGCGCTCTGGGTGATGCCCAGCAGTACGGGAACCTGGTGCGGGCAGTCGTCCTCGACGAGGGTGTGCCACAGGACGGCTTTCCAGCGCTCGGGCAGGTTGCGGAAGGAACGTGCGGCGAGCCGGCGGTTCTCGCCGTCCACCAGCCGGCGTTGCGGATCGCCCCCCGAGGGGCCGGGGCGGCACCAGGACTCGACATCCGGCGTGAGGATGACGCGTTCGTCCCCGGCCCGCCACTCGACTGCCGTGTGCCGGACGACGGTGAGCAGGTACGGGCGCCAGTGGTCCCTGGGGCCGGAGCCGGAGCGAACGGCCTGGAGGGTGCGCAGGAAAGCCTCGGAGACGAGGTCCTCGGCGTCCTGCGGGGCCCGGCTACAGGCTCGGGCACAGGCGAGGGCCGCGGGGCGGTGGCGTCGGTAAAGGAGCTCGAAGGCCTCGGTGTCCAGGGCCTCGCGGGCACAGGACCGTCTGATCCGCCGGATGAGTTCCCGATCGGACTCGCCGACGCGGCCGGACGTGCCGATCCGGCCGGGCGCGCGGGACCGGCCGGATGTGTCTGAGGGGCCGGACATGTCGCTCCTCACGTGCTCCGGGGCCCGCGGGCCCCGTTCGGGACGGCAAAAAGGGCGGTGCCGGTCCGAAGTCGGCTTCGGACCGGCACCGCTCTCGGGGCGACGCGGGGGAGGGTGGGAGGAGGGCGACGCCCCGAGAGTCTCAGCGGCAGGCGCGCCCGCCGTTGATGCACTGGACGGCCTTGTTCATCAGGTTGTTGTTCATGACGTTGATGAAGTCGCCGTGGTCGGTGACCGGCTTGTGCAACTGCTCGGGGAAGCTGTCCACGGCGAACTTCGCGCCGGGCGCCACTCCGTACACGATCCGCTGGACCAGCTGCGGGATGGCCTTCATTCCGGCCGGGCAGGCGCCGTTGGCGGCGGCGAAGGCCACGTGGGTGCGGTGGTTGGCGCTGTCGGTGTTCTTGCCGTCCCAGCAGCTCTGGAACTTGAAGGTGCGCACCACGTCACTGCCCTTGGGGCAGATCGGGTACTTGTCCTTCAGTTGGCGGTTCTCGAAGCCCGTGCAGCTCCACGACGCGTTCGCGTTGGCGTTGCCGTTGGTGAAGGCCTTGGCGTCACCGGTGATGATGCGCATGAAGCGCGGCATGGCGGTGACCTTGGCGACGGGGCTGCCCTTGAAGTCGATGGTCACCTGCTTCGGCTGGAGGATGGTGCCGATGTTGGCGTCCTGGCCGCCGCCGGGGGCGTTGGCGTCCTTCTCGGCGCGTCCGTCGCGAAGGCGCAGGACCGGCCAGTAGTAGGTGGACTGGTCGCCGTTGGTGCATGTGGTGCCGGAGGCGGCCAGGCTGTTGTTGGTGGAGAAGGCGTCCGTGGTCCTGTTGCCGACGTAGTCGTGCATGTGGTGGGCGCCGTTGCTCACGCCGGGGGCGACGATGACGTTGTCGGGGTTGAAGTGCTTCTCCTGGTTGCGTCCGCACTGCACGGACAGCTGGCCCCGGGAGCCGCCGGCCTTCACGCCGGGGTTGGCCACGTTCGGCCGCACCGTGTTGATGGCGACGAAGTCGCTGCTTGCCGGCCCGCCGCCGTTGGCACCCTTGGCGGCCTGGTTCTGGGGGGCTGCCGCCTGGGCGCCGACCTGGGCTCCGGGCGCGTCCGGGATGTCGGCGGCTGCGGCCTGCTTCATCTCGCAGCCGCCGAGGGCCTGCAACTGCCCGGCGTTGCCACCGGACTGGCCGATCGCCTTCGACATGTCGGCGATGGTCTTGTCGCGCTTCTGCTTCAGCTCGCCGAGGAGTGCGCCGCCCTTGGCCTTGCCGGTGGCGAGGCGTTTGTAGGAGTCGGCGATCTGCGTGTCCAACTGCGCGAGTTTGGCGTCGACTTCGGGCTTGGCCTGGTCGGGCACCGCGCGAAGTTTGTCGCCCACGTCGGGACAGTCGATGGTGGCCGTCACCGGCGCCGTCCGCGCGGAGTCCTGCCCGGCGGATGCCCCCTGCGCGACGATCACGACCCCGCCGCCGCCCAGGACCAGGGCGGACACGATGGCGAGGGCCTTGTGCGTCGGCCGCAAGCGGCGTTTGTGGCCCTTTTGACTCATGCGATCACTTCACTTCGTCGGGGGTCGGGAAACAGTGGAGGGGGTGGGAGTGGCGTCCACCAGGCCGTCGAAGTCGACCAGCCCGGTGGCTTCGAGGACCGAAATGTGGTCCAGGACTGTGGTGTTGGCGTCATTGGCCAACTCGCGGACCATGGAGTTGCGGGTCTGGGCCCGGATCTGGGCGACCAGCGCGAACACCTTGCCGTGGGCCCGACGCAGCAGCTGGACGAACACGCGTTCGTACTCGTCACCCTGGGCAGCGGTCATCTGGTTGAGCCAGCCCTGCTGCTGATCACTCGGCCGGTCCGGCAGTTGGACGCCGAGGGCGCCTCCCACCTCTATGACGCGGCGGTCGAGTTCGGTGTGGCCTTCGATGAGGTGCTCCCCGGCGGTCCGCACCGTGGGGCGCGCACCGCGTTCCTGGGCCTGACGCCCGGCGGGCAGCTCCCAGAGTCCGGCGAGGCGCACCTTGCGGATGAAGTCTCGGTCCTGGGGGGTCAGTGGACCGAAGGCGGTACTCAGCACCCCGGCGCCGTCGTCGTCGCCCGCCGGGGCCGAGGCGGCCGCGGAGGCTCTGCCACCGAAGCTCTGCACGGGAATCAGCAGCGCGATCAACGTGAAGGCGAGGGCTCCGATGACCATGCCCGTTCCCATCACGTGTCTCGACGCGACCGACATGCTGCCGATGGAAGACCGGCGGATTGACGGCACTGTGCCTCCTTGCTGCGTGGACCGGGAGGGACTCAAAGTCGGAGGGGCCGCGGGCGGCGTCTGACACGCCGCCCAGGACCTCAACCGTCCGAACTCCCGGGTGGCTAGGGACGCTAGCGCCAGTTGTGGTGTTCTTTTGGAAGGGCCATCACGAATGGACAAACATCCGGGCAACGCCTCGAAAGGCTGGTACGGTTCGGGCGCCCGGGGCACGAGTGACTGCCGCCCTCGCCTCCGCCTGGCCGAACGCCGCCTGAGTTTCGGCCAGTTGTCCGGAATTGCAGTCATTCGCGAGGAGCATGGAAGCCGCCCTTCGGGATGATTCGCCCGCGGCGCGGTGTGCCACATGGTGAGCGGGAACCGTCCCTCACCGAAAGGAACGGCACTTCGTGCACATGAAGCGATTCGCACCCCTGCTCGCCGTCGGTCTCCTCGCCTCCGGCGTCCCGCTGTTGTCCGCGACCGGGGCGTCCGCCGCTCCCGCGGACCTCGACGCGGCACGCGGGCCCGCCTGGCACCGGTGCAGCCCGGACCAGCCGGCCTCGTACGAATGCGCGACCATCAAGGTTCCGCTCGACTACCAGCGCCCCCGCGGGCGCACGATCGACCTCGCCATATCCCGCGTCAAGAGCGAGAACCCGGCCAAGCGGCACGGGGTCATGCTGTTGAACCCCGGTGGGCCGGGCGGCAGCGGCCTCGACCTGCCGTTGATGATGAAGGAGTCGATGCCCGAGGAGGTTCGCGAGAAGTACGACCTCATCGGCTTCGATCCGCGCGGTGTCGGCTCCAGCAGTCCCATCACCTGCGGCCTGAACGACGCCGAGCAGAGCATCGACCGGCCGTACCGGCCGGAGACCTTCCCCTCGGACGTGGCGTGGGCGCGCACCGTCGCGGACAAGTGCCGGCAGAAGGCCGGTGCGGTCCTCCCCCACATCAGCACCCGCAACACCGCCCGTGACATGGACGCGATCCGCGCCGCCCTGGGCGAGCGCAGGATCTCGTACGTGGGCTACTCGTACGGCACGTATCTGGGCGCCGTGTACACGCAGATGTTCCCGCAGCGGACGGACCGCTTCGTCCTGGACAGTGGCGTCGACCCGCAGCGGATCTGGCGGGGCATGTTCCAGGTCTGGGCATCAGAGGCCGAGCCCGCGTTCAAGCGGTGGACCGAGTGGACCGCCGAGCGCGCGGGCGAGTTCCGGCTCGGGAACACCCCGAAGGCGGTGTCCGACACGTTCTGGGCGCTGGTGGCGCGGGCCGACGCGGACCCGATCGTCCTCGAAGGGCAGAAGATCACGGGAGACGACATACGCGCCGCGCGCGGACTGTTCTTCTACCCGGCGCAGGCGGCACCGCTCGTCAGGGAGCTCAAGGACGCGGCCGAGGGTCGACCGGCGGCTCCCGGCGCCGCGAACCGTTGGCGGTCCGTACGGTCAGGCGCGGAGGAGCCGGCGTCGGACAACGGCAGCGCCGTCTTCTGGTCCGTGGTGTGCGCGGACACGGACAACTGGCCGCGCGACCCCGAGCGTTACCGGCGGGACGCGGCCAGGGACAAGGTGGCGTACCCGCTGTACGGGGACATGGCGTCCAACATCAAGCCCTGCGCGTTCTGGCAGCGACCGTTGGAGGCGCCCACCCCGATGCGGACCCGCGCGAACGTGCTGACCGTGCAGAACGAGTGGGACTCCCAGACCCCCCTCGTCAGCGGTCAGGGCCTGCACCGCGCGCTGAAGGGCTCCCGGATGGTGCTGGTGGCGGGCGGCGAGGGGCACGGCGTGTACCTGGCCGACCCGACCTCCTGCGCGAACGCGCCGGTCAACGCCTACCTGGCCACGGGCCGGCTGCCCGCCGGGGACGTGACGTGCCGGACCGCGCCTGGTGACGGCGACCGCCGCGGGGCGTCGCCGCGGCGCGGCCCGCTGCCGTTCCCGATCGGACCGCAGAGGTTCTGACGCGCGGCCCTGATCGTGAGGGGGGGGGGCCGACGTACCGGCCCGCCCCTCATCCGGGGCCCGTCCGTCACCGGGGGGAGGACGCCTCCACGGCCGCCTTGATCCGGCGGCCGAAGTCGGGGGCGTCCTTGCGGGCCGCGCCCAGGGCGAGCCCGACGAGCAGCTTGCCGACGCCGTGCCCTTCGAGGGTGTTGAAGATCCGCACCCGAGTACGACCTCCGGGCAGGGGTTCGAAGTCGTAGCCGCCGTTGGCCGTGACCAGGTTGCGGCTCAGCTCGGTCCAGCGGATCGACCGGGGCGGGTCGAAGCCGTCGATCCGGAACTCCCGCCCCGTCTTCATGCCCGCGTCCTTGACGGTGCTGCGGAAGACCGTGCCGACGGCCGTGGGGCCCTCGGGACTGCGGGTGATCTCCTGGACGCGCGGGCTGAACTGCGGGTCGTTGCGGCCGTCGGCCAGGTAGGCGAATACCACCTCGACGGGGCGGTCGATCTCGACGCTCGCCTCGAACTCTCCGGACATGCGCACTCCTCGGTGGACGATCCCCGGGACATGATCGCAGGCAGACCGCCCTCGCGCGCGGCGGCGACCGCCCGAGGTTCAGCGGCGTCGGTCCGGCCGTGCGCGTCTTGACAGGCTTCGGGCCGGTCCGCGCCCGGGTGATCCGGCGAGGGGCTCCTTCGGGCGGCCGGTCCCCTCGGCGCGCAGCGGGGTGAACACTCCGGCCCCGACCAGCAGCAGGCAGAAGGCTCCGGCGGCCAGGCTGATCGCCGGGACCCCGTGCGTCTGGGCCAGTCGGGTGAGGACGGCCGCCCCCACCGGGCCCGAGGCGTTGTGCACGGTCCAGAACACGGAGGTGACCCGGCCCAGCAGCGGGTCCGGTGTCACCTCCTGGCGCAGGGTCATGGAGCAGACCCCGGCGACGGTGAGCCCGAACATGAACACGGCGGCCAGTGCGGCGATGGTCGGCACGTCGCGGCTCACGCCGATGCCCGCGACGGAGAGACCGATCAGGGCGACGGAGCCCAGCCAGCAGACGCCGAACCCGAGGAGGCGACGCAGCCTCCCGGCGCAGAGAGCGCCGACGAGCGTGCCGAGACCGCTGACCGCGACGATGTAGCCGAGGGTGGCGGTGCTCTGCCGAAGGTCGTTCTCGACCCGGAAGATCAGCAGGTCGGTGGCGCCGACGGTGACGAAGGTCAGCAGGGTGAGGAGCACCGTCAGCGGGCGCAGGAGCGCGTGGGCCCACAGGAAGCGGAAGCCGACGAGGAACATCTCGCGGGTCCTCCCGGCCCCGCCGCCGGGCGGGCGCTCCTCCGCCGTCCCGTCCGGGGTGGGGCGCGGGGTGAGCCGCACCCACCGCAGGGTCGCGGCGGACACCAGGAAGGTGGCGCCGTCCACCCCCAGGGCCCAGTCCTTGCCGACCCACGTGGCGATGGCCGCGGCGGCAATCGGCCCGACCAGGGTGCCCACGGCGAAGGTGCCCATCAGCCGCCCGTTGGCGGAGGTGAGGTCCTCGGCGGGAACCAGGTTGGGGACGGCCGTCACGTACGCCACGTCGAACAGCGTCTTCAGCACGCCGACCACGGCGGTCATCAGGTACAGCAGCCAGATCCGGGGGCCCGCGAGCCACAGGAACGGCACCGCGCCCAGCAGTACGGCGCGCGCCAGATCACAGACGATCATCAGCCGGCGGCGGTCCACCCGGTCGACCACGTGGCCCGCGAACAGTCCCGTGCCGACCGCGGAGACCGCCCCGACGGCGGTGATCAGGCCCATCTGGGCGAGGGACCCCGTGGCTTCCAACACCAGCAGGGGCAGTGCGAAGAGCGAGATCGACCCGCCGATCACGGACAGCGCCTGGCCGAGCCAGAAGACGTTGAAGTCCTTGTTGCGGGAGAGGCGGGAGAGGTGTGAGAGGCGTGAGGGGTTCGACGGCCGGGCGGGCCCGGGTGCTCCCCCGCTCACCCGAGCAGCGCGTAGACGGTGGAGGCCTTGGCGGCCGGCTCCGCGGAGCCGTCCGGCGTCATGGTGATGTCCGCGAACGCCATGCGCTTGCCGAGTTTGGTGATCCGTACGTCGATCAGCACATCGGCCCCGACCACGGGACGTTGGAAGCTGGTCGACTGTTGGACGGTGGTCATGGGTCCGTACGCGCCGCGCGCGGCGGAGATCGCGATGACGGTGGCCGTGTCGGCGGCGGCCATCAGGGCCTGTCCGCTGAGCCCGCCGCCGTCCCGGGCCAGGTCGTCGGACCACGGCAGCCGCAGGACGGCGTGCCGCTCCCCCGTCTCCCGGACGGTGAGGCCGAGGGCGAGCACCCAGGGGGCGAAGTTGTCGGCGAGGATCTTGTCGGCGTCTGCGGGTGTCAGCGTCACCCGAGGAATTGTGGCGGCCCGGCCGGGCCGCCACAACACCTTTGATCCGCGCGGGATCCCGCGTCGTCAGAGGGCCGTCGTCACAGGCTCGCGGCCAGCTCCGTGCCCTGGCGGATGGCCCGCTTGGCGTCCAGTTCGGCGGCCACGTCGGCGCCGCCGATCAGGTGCGCGTCGACGCCGGCCGCGCGCAGCGCCTCGTACAGGTCGCGGCGCGGCTCCTGTCCTGTGCACAGGACGACCGTGTCGGCGGGGACCAGGCGCTCTTCGCCCTCGACGGTGATGTGCAGGCCCTCGTCGTCGATCCGGTCGTACGTCGCGCCGGCCACCGAGACGACGCCCCGGTGCTTGAGTTCCGCGCGGTGGATCCAGCCGGTGGTGGTGCCGAGGTTCGCGCCGACCTTGGTGGCCTTGCGCTGGAGCAGGTGCACGCGGCGCGGGGACGCGGGGCGCTCGGCGGGGGTGAGACCGCCCGGGCCGGTGTAGGCGGTGTCGACGCCCCAGTGACGGAAGTACACCTCGGGGTCCTGGGAGGCGCCCTCGCCGCTGTCGGTGAGGAACTCCGCGACGTCGAAGCCGATGCCGCCGGCGCCGACCACGGCCACCCGCTCGCCGACGGGGGCGCCGTCGCGCAGGACGTCGAGGTAGTTCACGACGTTGGGGTGGTCCACGCCCTCGATGGCGGGGGTCCGGGGGGTCACGCCGGTGGCGACGACCACCTCGTCGTAGCCCTGGAGGGTGTCCACGTCGGCGCGGGTGTTGAGGCGCACGTCGATCTCGCGGGCGGCGAGCTGTGTGCCGAAGTAGCGGATGGTCTCCTCGAACTCCTCCTTGCCCGGGATCCGGCGGGCGACGTCGAGCTGACCGCCGATGTGCCCGGAGGCCTCGTAGAGGGTGACGGCGTGGCCGCGCTCGGCGGCCGAGACGGCGCAGGCCAGTCCGGCCGGCCCGGCGCCGACGATGGCGACGCTCTTCTTCAACTGGGTGGGCGACAGCACGAGTTCGGTCTCGTGGCAGGCACGCGGGTTGACCAGGCAGCTGGTTATCTTGCCGCTGAAGGTGTGGTCGAGGCAGGCCTGGTTGCAGCCGATGCAGGTGTTGATGGTCTCGGGGGCGCCGGCGCGGGCCTTGTTCACGAACTCCGCGTCCGCCAGGAAGGGTCGGGCCAGCGACACCAGGTCGGCGCGGCCGTCGGCCAGCAACTCCTCGGCGATCTCCGGGGTGTTGATCCGGTTGCTGGTGACGAGCGGGACGGAGACCGCGCCCATGAGGCGCTTGGTGACCCAGGTGTAGGCGCCGCGCGGGACGGAGGTCGCGATGGTGGGGATGCGGGCCTCGTGCCAGCCGATGCCGGTGTTGATGATGGTGGCGCCGGCCGCCTCGATCTCCTTCGCGAGGTGGACGACCTCGTCGAGGGTGGAGCCGCCGGGGATCAGGTCCAGCATGGAGAGCCGGTAGATGAGGATGAAGTCCTCGCCGACGGCCGCGCGGGTGCGGCGGACGATCTCCAGCGGGAACCGCACCCGGTTCTCGTACGCGCCGCCCCAGCGGTCGGTGCGCCGGTTGGTGGCGGCGGCGATGAACTCGTTGACCAGGTATCCCTCGGAGCCCATGATCTCGACGCCGTCGTAGCCCGCGAGCTTGGCGAGCCGGGCGGCGCGGACGAAGTCCTCGATGGTCCGCTCGACCTCGATGTCCGTCAGCTCGTTCGGGACGAAGGGGCTGATGGGGGCCTGGAGCGGGCTGGGGGCGACCAGGTCCTTGTGGTAGGCGTAGCGGCCGAAGTGGAGGATCTGCATCGCGATCTTCCCGCCCTCGGCGTGCACGGCCTCGGTGATCACCCGGTGCTCGGCGGCCTCGTCCTCGGTGGTGAGGCGGGAGCCGCCCTCGAAGGGGCGGCCGGCGTCGTTGGGGGCGATGCCGCCCGTGACGATCAGGCCGGCGCCGCCGCGGGCGCGCTCGGCGTAGAAGGCGGCGAGGCGTTCGAAGCCGCCGGCGTGCTCTTCGAGGCCGGTGTGCATCGAGCCCATGATCACGCGGTTCGGCAGGGTGGTGAAGCCGAGGTCCAGGGGGCTCAGCAGGTGCGGGTACCGGCTGTGGGAACTCTGCGGACTCATCGGGGTGTGCCTCCTCGCGCGGGGGTGATGAACCTGTTCTAGCGAGGCGCGAGGGCTTTTGCAACTAGGTGCATAACCGATACCGGGGCGGTTCCGGGCGTTTCGGCCGGGGATTCACGTGCCGCACGGCCTGTGCGGTCTCGGGCTGTGGCACAGCTCACGAGGCCGGGGCCCCGGCCCGGGGTCGCACCGGGCCGGGGCCGGGGGTCAGGCCCGGCGCAGGCGGATCGTGACGATCTGGAACGGGCGCAGGGTCAGCCGCACCGTGCCGTCCGCCGCCGGGGCGCCGACGGCCACGCCCTCCAGCGGCCGTTCCAGCAGGTCGCTCTCGACGGCGGCCGAGATCGGGAAGCCCGCCGTCAGCCGGGCGACGGCCCGCCCGCCCCGGGACTCGTAGAGACGGACGATCACGTCCCCGCCGCGGTCCTCGGCGAGCTTGACCGCCTCGACGACCACCGCGTCGTCGTCCACGGCGACCAAGGGGGCGACCGGGCCGGCGCCGGTGACGACCCGTTCCGGCAGGTTCAGCGCGTGTCCCTCCCGTACGGCGTCCCCGAGGCTCGCGCCGGGCGCGAGGGAATGGCGCAGGGTGTGGGCTCCCTGGTCCGTCTCCGGGTCGGGGTAGCGCGGAGCCCTCAACAGGGACAGTCGGACCGTGGTGGTCTGGCCGCCGTCGGGCCGCACGTCACGGGTCACGTCGTGCCCGTAGGTGGACTCGTTGAGCAGCGCGACCCCCCAGCCGGGTTCCTCCACGTGGATCCACCGGTGGGCACAGATCTCGAACTTGGCGGCCTCCCATGAGGTGTTGGTGTGGGTGGGCCGGTGGACGTGTCCGAACTGGGTCTCCGAGGACGAGCGTTCGGCCTTCACGTCGAGCGGGAAAGCGGCCTTGAGGAACCTCTCCGTCTCGTGCCAGTCCACCTCGGTGACCAGGTCCACCGTCCTGGACTCCGATCGCAGGGTGATCGACTGCGTCGCCCGGGAGGAGCCGAAGGAGCGGGTGACCCGCACCGTCGCCGCCTCCGGGCCGCTCTCCGTGACCTCCAGGGCGTCCCATTCCACGAGGTCGGTGACCCGGTGGCGGTAGAAGGCCTCGATGTCCCAGGCGTCCCACATGTTGGGGAAGTCGGGGTGGATCTGGAGCAGGTTGGCCGCGCCTCCCGGCGCGAGCGACTCCCGGTCCGCCTCCAGGTCGTACGCCGACACGATCAGGCCCCGGCCGTCGATCTCCACGCGCAGCCGCCCGTTGACGAGGACGTGCCCACCGCCCGCCCGCTCCCCCACCGTCACCGACCGACCGGCCGGCGCGGGCGGAGCCGCTCCGCCCGCGGGGACACCGCGTCGGGCGTGCGGGGCGCAGTTGAAGACCAGCCGCTCCGCTCCCTCCCCCGCCAGCGCGAGCTGCGCGGCGCGGGTGATCGCCGTGAGCTCCTCCCGGACCCTCGCGTACGTCTCGCGTGCCTCGCGGTGCACCCAGGCGATGGAGGATCCGGGCAGGATGTCGTGGAACTGGTGCAGCAGCACGGTCTTCCAGATCCGCTCCAGGTCCTCGTACGGGTAGGCCTGCCCCGGCACCCGCACCGCCGCGGTCGCGGCCCACAACTCGGCTTCGCGCAGGAGGGATTCGCTGTGCCGGTTGCCCTGTTTGGTCTTGGCCTGGGAGGTGTAGGTGCCGCGGTGGAGCTCCAGGTACAGCTCGCCGGCCCAGACGGGGGCGTCCTCGTACTCGGCGTGGGCCTTCTCGAAGAAGGCGTCGGGCCGTTCGATCTCGACGCGCGGTGATCCCTCCAGGTTCCGCTGTCGGCGGGCGCGGGCCAGGTGTTCGCGGGTGGGTCCGCCGCCGCCGTCACCCCAGCCGAAGGGGACGAGGGAACGTGAACCGCGCCCCTTCTCGCGGTAGTTGCGCGCTGCGTGCGCGAGCTGCGCCCCGCCGAGGTCGCTGTTGTAGGTGTCGACGGGCGGGAAGTGGGTGAAGACGCGGCTGCCGTCGATGCCCTCCCACCAGAAGGTGTGGTGCGGGAACGCGTTGACCTGGGACCAGCAGATCTTCTGGGTGAGGAACCAGCGGGCGCCGGACAGTTTGACGATCTGGGGCATGGCGGCGGTGTAGCCGAAGGAATCGGGCAGCCAGACGTTGTGGGTCTCGATGCCGAACTCGTCGAGGAAGAACTTCTTGCCGTAGAGGAACTGGCGGGCCATGGCCTCGCCGCCGACCATGTTGGTGTCGGACTCGACCCACATGCCGCCCACCGGCACGAACTGTCCGTCCGCGATCTTCTTCTTGATCCGCTCGAAGAGTTCGGGACGGTGGGTCTTGATCCAGTCGAACTGTTGGGCCTGGGACATGGCGAAGACGAACTCGGGGTGCTCGTCCATCAGGTTGACCATGTTGGAGGTGGTGCGGGACACCTTTCGGACCGTCTCGCGCAGCGGCCACAGCCAGGCCGAGTCGATGTGGGCGTGGCCGACCGCGCTGATCCGGTGCGCGGAGGCGTGGGCGGGCGCGGCGAGGACGGCGGCGAGCCGCGTGCGGGCCTCGCCGGCGGTGCCGGGGATGTCGCCGAGGTCCACCGCGTCCAGCGACGCGTCGACGGCGCGCAGGATCTCGTACCGTCTGGCGTCGTCCGCGCCGAGCTGCGCCATGAGGTCGTGGAGGACGTCGAGGTCCTGGACGAGTTCCCACACCTCGGTCTCGAAGACGACCAGGTCCATCCGGGCGAGCCGATAGAGGGGTTGGTGTCCGCTGGTCAGTCGGTCGCCCTCGTGGGTGGCCCGGTGATCGACGAGCACGGGGTTGGCGGCGGCCTCCACGTACCACTCGATCCGCTCGCCGCCCTCGGCGAGGTCGGTGACGCGGACCCAGTCGTTGTAGGGGTTGAGTGCCTTGATCTCGGTGCCGTCGGCGCGGTGGACCAGGCCTTCGCACTGGAAGCCGGGCATCATCCGGTCGAAGCCGAGGTCGAGGACGGCTTCGACGACGCGGCCCGCGTGGTCGGCAGGGACGACCCCGGTGACCTTGAACCAGGTGGTGCCCCAGGCCGGGCCCCACGGTTCGCCGACGGCGCAGGGCTCGTACGGCGCGGCGAGGCCTTCGGCCACGGGGACGGGCTCTCCCGGGGCGTCCCAGCGCTCGACGGTGAGCGGGACCGGGCGGGAGCGTACGGCGGGTTTGATCCGCTCCGTGAGGACCCGGCGGAGGCGGAGTTCGGTGACGCTGCGGTCGTCGTGCATGACGGCTGCTCCAGGAGGGAGAGGTCGTGTGGTGGGTGGGTGCGGCGCTCAGGTCTTGACGGCTCCGTCGCCCACGCCCTTGAAGAAGAAGCGCTGGAGGGCGAGGAAGAGGAGCAGCATGGGCAGGAGCGCCGCCATCGCACCGGCGGCGATGAGCCGCTGGTCGTTGACGGTGGTGGCCCCGGCCAGGGTCTTCAGGCCGAGTTGCAGGGTGTAGTGGTCGCTGTCGGTGAGGACGAGCAGGGGCCACAGGAAGTCGTCCCAGGCGCCCATGAAGCTGGTGATGCACACGACGGCCAGGGCGCCCTTGGCGGTGGGCAGGAACACCCGGGTGAAGCGCGCCCATTCGTCTGCTCCGTCCAGCACCGCGGCTTCCTCCACCTCCCGGGGCACGGCGAGGAAGGCCGCGCGCATGACCATGATGTTGAGGACGGAGACGGCGCCGGGCAGCCACACGCCGACGAGGGTGTCGACCAGGCCCATGTCGCGGATCGTCAGGAACATCGAGATCATCACGGATTCGAAGGGGAACATCAGGGTCGCCACGAGCACCGTGAAGACGGTTCGGCGGCCCTTCCAGCCGGCGCGGGAGAGCGCGTAGCCGCCCATCGCGGAGAAGGCGGTGTTCGAGGTGATCGCGAGGACCGCCACGACGAGGGTGTTGCCGACGTACTGGAGCAGGGGAAACGATTCGGCGACCCGGAGGTAGTTGTCCAGGGTGGGTTGTGCGGGCAACACCCCGTCGTACACGTTCTCGGTGCGACCGCGGATCGAGGTGAGGAACTGCCAGACGATCGGCCCGAGCATGACCACGAGCACGGCGATCAGCGTCGCGTACCGGCCGGCCAGGCCGAGCAGTCGGCGCCCGCGACCGCTCCCGGCCCTCCGGGACGGCTCCGCGACGAGGGAGACCCGTGTGCTCAACTCTCGTCTCCCTTGGAGAGGCGGCGGCCCAGCAGGCTGAACACCAGCGTCAGCAGGAACAGCAGGATGGAGATGGCCGAGGCGTAGCCGGTCTCGCCCGAGAAGCCCAGGCCGACCTGCCGGATGAGGAACGGCAGGGTGCGGGCGCCGCCGCCGGGTCCCCCGCTCTCGCCGCCGAGGATGTAGATCTCGGTGAACACGCGCAGCGCGGAGATGGCGGAGAGGGTGCCGACCAACAGCATCATCGGTTTCACCTGCGGGACGGTGATGCTGAAGAAGCGCCGGACCGCGCCCGCGCCGTCCAGGGCCGCCGCCTCGTGCAGGGCGGCGGGGACGTTCCCGAGGGAGGCCAGGTAGAAGACCATGTAGTAGCCGAGGCCCTTCCACACGGTCACGATCATCGCGGAGACCAGCAGCATGGTGCTGTCGGTGAGGAACGGGATCGGTTCGGAGACGATGCTCAGCTTCCGGAAGACCGTGTTGACGAGCCCGTCACTGCGCAGCACCCACTGCCAGATCAGGCCGACGACGACGGCTGAGGCGATCACCGGTGTGTAGAAGGCGGACCGGAAGAAGCCGATGCCGGGAACCCTGGTCTGGACGAGGACGGCGAGGGCCAGCGGCAGGAAGACCAGGCACGGCACGACGACGAGCAGGTACACCACGCTGTTGCCCGTCGCGACCCAGAAGTCGGGGTCGGCCAGGGCGCGCCGGTAGTTGTCGAGGCCGACGAACCCGCCGCCGCGCAGGATCCGGGCGTCGGTGAAGGAGAGCAGGACGGTGTTGACGAACGGCCAGAGGCTGAACAAGGTCACCATCAGCAGTCCGGGGGCCAGGAAGAGGTAGGGCGTCCACCAGGTGCGGTGGAGGAGTCCCGTCTCCGCCTCGGCGTGACCCCTCACCGGTTCGCCGCGTCGGCGAGCAGCTTGTTCGCCTCCTCCTGTGCCTTCCTCACCGCCGCCTTGGGGTCCAGCTCGCCCTGGATGGCCCGCTGCATCTCGCGGACCACCGCGTCACCGACCTGGTTGGTCCACTGCACGGGGGTGTTGGCGTCGAGGTCCGCGGTCCTCAGCTGCTCGGCGCCGATCGCGCGGGCCACGGTCTCGGCGTCCTTGCCGTCTCCCCGGTCCGCGAAGTACGGGTCGGTCAGTCCCCGGGCGTTGGAGGGGTAGATGGTGGCCTTCTTGGCGAACTCGACCTGGTTGGGTCCGTTGGTCACCCACTTGGCCAACTCGGCCGCCGCGTCCGGGTGTTCGGTGTCCTTCCGGATGCCGAGCGACTGTGCGTAGATGCCGATGTGGCCGAGCGTCCCGGTGACGGCGCCCGCGACCCGGGTGTGGGCGTAGACCTGTGGGGCGTTGCGCTTGATGTCCTTGACGAAGCCCGGGGAGCCCGGCCCGAAGACCAGTTTCCCGCCGCCGTACAACTGGTTGATGTCGTCCGCCTTGAGGAGCGACTCCTTGGGCATCGCGCCCTTGGCGTACAGGTCCTTCATGCGTTCGACCCACTCGACGGCCTTGTCGGTGTCGAAGGTGAACGCGCTCCCGCTCGCGTCGAGGATCGGGACGCCCATCTTCTGCCAGTCGCCGGGCAGTCGCCCCTTGGGGTCCGCCATGAACGCGGCGTAGCGGCCGCCGGAGCGGGCGGCTATCCGTTCGGCACAGTCGAAGAACTGCTCGACGGTGGTGGGCGGTCGGGCCGGGTCCAGGCCTGCCCGCTCGAAGAGTTCCTCGTTGTAGGTGAGGATCTCGGGGGTCACGTACCAGGGATAGGCGAACACGCCGTCGCCCTTGCCGGGGAGTTTGAACTGCTCCCAGGAGCCCGGGACGTAGTCCTCGGCGACCTCCGCGTCGAGCGCGGCCACATCGGCGAGCATGCCCCGGTCGCCGAGGAGCTGGAAGGAGTCGGTGGAGAGGTTGACCACGTCCGGGAGAGCCCCGGCCCGGGCGTCGGCGACGAGCTTCTCGTTGTAACCGTCGCCCGGCACGTCCTCCCATCTCACCTTCACCTCGGGGTACTTCGCCTCGAAGGCGTCGATGACCCCCTGGACGTAGGAGGTGTACGCGGGTTTCAGCTGGAGGGTGCGGAAGGTGATCGCGCCCGCCACGCGGCCGGTCCTCCTCGCCTCCTTCACGTCGTCCGGGGCGGCGTTCATGCCGCATGCCGCGGTGGACAGGAGTGCTCCGGCCACGAGTGTGGCGATGGCCGTGCGGAGCGCGGGGGAACGGGTCATCGTCGCCGCCTTCGGAGGGGTTCCGGCGGTTCCGGCCTCGCTGCCGGAGCGCGGCGCCCACGCTGGCTCGAAGGGCCGGGCCCGTCAACGTGCCCGAGGTCCCGCCGGCCGGGTATCCCCGCATCCCGCACCGCGCCGGCGGGCCCGCACGCAGACCCGGGCGCCCCGGTCAACACCGCCGCCACCTGGACTGATGCGCTTTACCTCGGGCGCCGCGAAGGATCGCACGCCGGTGCGGCCCCGGGCGTCGATGGCCGGGATGGTGCCGGGCCCGACGGCGGGAACGTCCACCGGGTGGCGGTCGGGGCCCCGCTACTTCATCCGGTACTCGACCTTCTCCGCGAGCTTTCCGTCCTTGAAGCAGAAGCGGAACACGTCGTTGCCGTCGGAGTCCGCCGCGGAGACGTACCAGGAGCAGACGCTGCCCGCCGGTTCGGCCGGACCGCCCTCCTTGAGGACCCCCTTCACGAAGGTCTCGCCCGAGGGCAGCTTGGCGCGGACCGCGTCCTCGGCGTCCCCGACCTTCACCGAGCGGTAGACCTCGGGTTCCACGAAGGTCTTCCCGGCCGCGTCCACGAACTTGCCGACGCCGAGGAAGAGTGCCACGAGGGCGCCGATGCCCAGCACGAGCACCACCCCGCAGCCGATCAGACAACCCTTGCGCTGTGCCACGTCCGTTCCTCCATGCCTCGCCGCACCGCGTCGATCGTGGTGACGATCGGACTGTCGCAGGGCGGTGGGGCGGGGGGCTGTCCTCCAAAGTCTTCGACCGCGGCAACCATCGTCGTTCGAGGTCGACACCCCCTCTCCGTGTATACAGGGAGGGAACGCGAATACGGACGAACCGAGAGGAACCCACCGTGAGTGAGACCGCCGAGCCCCTGATCGTCGTCGGCGTGGACGGTTCGAACCACTCCAAGGAAGCGCTGCGCTGGGCCGTCGCCCAGGCCAAGGCCATCGGCGGCCGGGTACACGCCGTGATGAGTTGGGACTGGAACACCAACCCCTTCGCGGTGGGCCCGACATCGCAGGAGGACCTGGTCGGCGTCGAGGAGGCGGCCCGCCTCAAGCTCGCCGACACCGTCGCCGAGGCCGTCGGCACCTCACCGGGCGTCCCGGTCTTCCGACGCGTCGAAAAGGGCGCGCCGGCCAAGGTGTTGGTCGAGGCGTCGGGGGAGGCCGAGCTGACGGTGGTCGGCACGCGGGGGTACGGCGGCTTCAGGGGCGCCCTGTTGGGCTCGGTGAGCCAGCAGGTGGTCCAGTACGCACGGAGCACCGTGGTCGTGGTCCGGGACGAGAACGAGGACTGACGCGGGGGGCCGCCTCCTACCGCACCGGCTGCCGGCCGGGCGCCGGCGCCGCCAGGTCCGAGGGGTCCGTGTTGGCCCCGCACAGGATCACCGCGACCCGCTCCCCCAGCGGCTCCGGGGCCCCGCGGAGGGCGGCGAGAGCGGTGGCGGCGGCCGCCTCGACCACGATCCGGTGGTCTTCCCAGAGTCCCCGGCGGGCGGCGACGATGGCCTCGTCGGGGACGAGCACCGACACCACGTCGCCCTGTCGCGCCGCGGCCAGGGCGTCGACGGAGACGCGGGTGGCGCCGAGCGAGTCGGCGGCGACGGAATCCACCGGGACGTCCACCGGTCGACCGGCCTCCAGGGCGGCGTTCAGTGCGCGGCAGTTCTCGGGTTCGGCCGCCACGACCCGTACGCCGTGCTCGCGCGCGGCGGTGGCCACACCGGCGAACAGTCCGCCGCCGCCGACCGCGACGACCACCGTGTCCAGGCCCGGAAGCCCCGCCCGGATCTCGTCGAGCAGGGTGCCGGCGCCCGCGGCGATCAGCGGGTGGTCGTACGCGTGGCTGCTCAGGGCGCCGCTCGCGTCGGCGAACTCCCGGCAGGCGGACAGCGCTTCGGCGTAGCGGTCGCCGACGAGCCGCACGTCGGCCCCGTACCCGCGCAGCCGCTCGACCTTCACACGGGGCGCGTTCACGGGCAGGAACACGGTCGCGGCCACCCCCTGCGCGCGGGCCGCCCAGGCGCAGGCGAGACCCGCGTTGCCGCCGGAGGCTATCGTCACCCCGGCGGCGGGGAGGGTGCCCGCCTCGCGGTGCGCGACGAGGAAGTTCCGGGCTCCGCGCGCCTTGAAGGAGCCGGTGTGCTGGAGGTGTTCCAGGGCATACCAGACGCCCCGTTCGGCGGGCACCACGGCGACGGGACGGATCGCGTCGGCCATCCGGCCGGCGGCGGCGCGCACGGCCGCGTAGTCGAGCTGCTGCTCCATGAACGGTCTCCTCTGGGGACGGGGGGTTCTGATGGCGGCGGGTTCGGGCGGTGGTGGGCCGGGGCGGGGCGGGTTCAGGCGCTGCCGCGCCGGTCGGCGGCCGGCCGGGCGGCCTCGATCAGCTGGCGCAGGGCGCCGTGGTACACCTCGTGGTCGGTCAGCGGGGGCAGTACGTCGGCCAGGCCTCCGGAGAGCACGGGGAACTCGGCCGGGTCCAGCGCGGCCAGGGCGGCCCGGGACGCGGCGGTGGCGCCGGCGGGATCGCGGTGGTCCACGAAGGCGGCGCTGCCGAGGGTGAGCAGGTACATCCGGCGGTAGACGGTCATCGCCTCGGCCGCGGTCATCCCGGCGGCGACGCTGTCGGCCAGCGCCGGTTCCACGAGTCGGGCGAGCAGTCGGCGGCCCAACCAGGGCCGGCCACCGCGCAGTACGAGCAGGCCGGGGTGTGCGGTGAGCAGCCGGTAGAACGCGGAGAACCGCTGCTCGGTGGCCTCGGCCCAGTCGGTGCCGGCGGCGATCTCGGGCAGTTGGCCCGCGAGGTGTTCGGTGCACAGGTCCAGCAATCCCGCCAGATCGGCGCAGCGGCGCTGGACGGTGGCGTGCGAGACGTCGAGCCGGTCGGCGAGGGCGCGGAAGCTGAGCGCGGCCGGCCCTTCCTCGTCGAGGATCCGCAGGGCTTCGACGGCGATGGCCTCGGGGGTCGCGCGGTCCAGGGCGGCTGATCTTCTCGGCATGAGATACACCGTAACAGACAGTGTCACGTACGTCGTATCTCACCTGGTCCGCCGGGACGCGCGACCGCGGGGCCGGTCAAGCGGGCGCCCGCGACGTCAACCCTTCGCGTGATGTCGACTGCACCCATATTGCTGGTCATCAGGTCATAACCCGCGACTTGTGTTGACAGTGGGTAGCCGCACCGCTGCACTGGGCGCTCGACAGACCCTCGGTACGTCCCCCACGTCAAGGAGACCCCGTGCCGCCTCGCCCGCGTGCGTCGCTCCCCTGTCTGACCGCGGCCGCCCTGCTCGCCCTCCTGCTGTCCCCCGCGACGGCGGTGGCCGAACCCACCGCCACGTCGGACACCCCGCTCGCCCTCACCCCTCCCATGGGTTGGAACAACTGGGCGCACTACATGTGCGACATCGACGAGGCCAAGGTGGTCGCGAACGCCGACGCGCTCGTCTCCACCGGTCTCGCCGCCAAGGGCTACGACACGGTGACCGTCGACGACTGCTGGATGCTGAAGAGCCGTGACGCCGACGGCGACCTGGTGGCCGACCCGGAGAGGTTCCCGCACGGGATGGCCTGGCTCGGCGAGTACCTGCACGCCAAGGGGTTGAAGTTCGGCATCTACCAGGACGCCGGCGCGCTGACCTGCGGACGCTACCCGGGCAGCGGCGCTCCCGCGGGCGGGGGCGCGGACCACTACGCCCGCGACGCCCGGCTCTTCGCGTCCTGGAAGGCGGACTTCGTCAAGATGGACGGCTGCAACCTGTACGTGCCGCCCGGCAAGACGAAGGAACAGGCCTACCGCGACGCCTACAACGGCGTGGCCCGGGCCCTGCGCGACAGCGGCCGCGACATGGTCCTGTCCGCGTCCGCGCCCGCCTACTTCCAGCAGGGCGAATGGGGCGGCGCCGACTGGCACAAGGTGATCGACTGGGTGGGCGAGACCGGCCAGTTGTGGCGCGAGGGCCGTGACATCAAGGTGTACGCCCCGGCTGCGCCCACGACCTCGCGGTGGGGTTCGGTCCTCGGCAACTACGGCTACAACCGTTGGCTCGGCCGGTACGCGGGCCCTGGCAACTGGAACGACCCGGACTTCCTCATCGCCGGCGCCCCCGGACTCACCGAGGCGGAGAGCCGCAGTCAGGTCGGGCTGTGGGCCATGATGGCGGCCCCCTTCATCCTCTCCTCAGAGGTTTCCGCGCTCACCCCGGCCGGGCTCGCCGCGCTCGGCAACACCGACCTGATCGCACTCGACCAGGACCCGCTGGGCCGGCAGGGCGCGGTGGTCTCCTCGAACGGCACCTCCGACGTCATGGTGCGGCCGCTCGCGAACGGCGACCGTGCGGTGGCCGTCCTCAACCGGACCGGCGCCGCCATGGACGTCGAGGTGCCGCTGGAGGACATCGGCCTCGCCCCGTCGTGCGCCGTCGACGTCAAGGACCTGTGGAGCGGGGCCCGTCGTGAGGCGACCGTCTCGCTGACCGGCAGGGTCGCCGCCCACGACACCGCGGTGTGGCGGCTCACCCCGCGCGGCTGCGGCAAGGCCGTGCCGACCGGGCAGATCGCCGGCAACGCGGCCAAGTGCGCCGACGGGGCCAACACCAGCGGTGTCGGCGCGGTGGTCATGGCGGCCTGCACCGGAGCCTCCGACCAGCGGTGGACCGTGGGCCCCGACTCCCGACTGCGCTCGGCCGACCAGTGCCTCACGGCCGGGGACGGCGACCTGGTGGAACTGGCCGACTGCGCGCCCGGGCGATCCCGGCAGAGCTGGGCGCACGACCGTCCCGGCGCCCTGATCGAGAAGAGCAGCGGGCTGTGTCTGACCGCACCCGCGGCCGCGGCGACCCCGGACGCGCCGGCCGAGCGGCTGCGCCTGACCCCTTGCGGCGACCACCGGATCGACCAGACCTGGGCCCTGCCGGTCTGACGGCTCCGGTCCGACGCTCCGGTCCGACGGCTCCGATCGACGGAATGAGGTACGACTCGATGACACGCAGCGGGCGCCCGCGTGGGCGCCGTACGGTCGCGGTGGCGGCGCTTCCCGCGGCACTGCTCGTCCTGGTCCTGGCGGGGGCGGCGCCCGGGGCGGTCGCCTCGGGCGCGGGATCGCCCACCGCGCCCGGTGCGCGGCAGTCCGACGTACGGCAGTCCGTCGTACGTCGGATTCCGGCGGTCCGGGACTTCGACGCGCGTCCGGCGCGGGAGGCTCTGGAACGGCTGCTGCCTCGGCACGCGGGCCAGTTCACGCTGGTGCCCGACCCGGGCGCCGCGGCGGACACCTTCACGGTGTCCGGGACGGCGGGCGCCCTCACGGTGCGCGGCACCAGCGGCGCGACCCTGCTCACCGGGGTCGGCTGGTACCTCCAGCACGTCGCGGGCGCCGACATCGGCTGGCCCGGCGACAGCCTGGGGATGCTGCCGGAGCGCCTGCCGGCCGTGCCGAAGCCGGTGACCCGGAGCGCGCTGGTCGCCCACCGGTACGCGCTCAACGACACGGACGATGGCTACTCGGGCCCGTACCGCACCTTCGAGGAGCACCGACGGCAGATCGACCTGCTGGCCCTGCACGGCGTCAACGAGGTGTTCGTGCAGGTCGGCGCCGAGTATCCGTACTACCGGGCGCTCCAGCGGTTCGGATACTCGGCGGCGGAGCTGAGGGCGTGGATCCCCGGTCCCGCGCACCAGAGTTGGTGGCTGCTGCAGAACATGAGCGGCTTCGGCGGGCCGGTCTCGGAACGGCTGATGCGCGAGCGGGCCGGGATCGGCGGCCGGATCGCCGAGCAGTTGCGCGGGCTGGGCATGACCCCGGTGTTGCCGGGCTTCTTCGGCACGGTGCCGCCGGCGTTCGCCGGGCGCAACGCGGGCGCCACGACCGTGCCGCAGGGTGACTGGGCCGGCTTCGACCGCCCGGACTGGTTGGACCCGAACTCGGCCGCGTTCGGGAAGCTGGCCGCCGCGTACTACGCCGAACAGCGGACGGTGTTCGGGGACAGCTCCATGTACCGGATGAGCCCGTTGCACGAGGGCGGCAAGACGGGTTCGGTGGACGTGGCGGCGGCGGCCGGGGCGGTGCAGAAGGCCCTGTGGGCGGCCCATCCCGGCGCCTTGTGGGCGGTGTTGGGCTGGCAGGAGGATCCGAGGAGGGAACTCCTGGCCGGGGTGGACGCCTCGAAGCTGTTGATCCTGGACGGACTGTCGGACCGGTACGACGGGTTGGACCGGGAGGCCCGTTGGGGCGGCGCGCCCTATGCGCTGGGCACGATCCCCAACTTCGGCGGACACACCACGATCGGCGCCAACACCTCGGTGTGGAGCGACCGGTTCGACGCGTGGCGGTCCAAGCCGGACAGCGCGCTCACGGGCATCGCGTACATGCCGGAGGCCACCGGGACCGATCCCGCCGCCTTCGACCTCTTCACGGACCTGGCCTGGGAGTCCGGGCAGATCGACCGGAGGAAGTGGTTCGCGGCGTACTCCGCCCGCCGGTACGGGCGCGCCGACGCCGAGGCGGCGGCCGCGTGGGAGGAACTGCGCAAGGGCCCGTACAGCACCGCATCGGGGCTGTGGTCGGAGTCCCAGGACGGCCTGTTCACGGCCCGACCGAGCCTGAGCGCGGCGGGATCCGCCCGCTGGAGCCCCAAGTCGATGCGCTATCCGGCCGGTTCGGTGCGCCGCGCCCTGGACCACCTGCTGAAGGTGGCCCCGCCGCTGCGGGCTTCCAGCGCCTACCGGTACGACCTGGTGGACACGGCCCGGCAGGCATTGGCGAACCACTCGCGGGTGCTGCTGCCGAAGATCAAGGCCGCGTACGAGGCGAAGGACCTGCGCCTGTTCCGTGAGTTGACCGCCCAATGGCGCGACGGTGAGAGGCGGTTGGACGGCGTCACGAGCGCCGACCCGAACTTCCTCCTGGGGCCCCGCCTCTCGGCCGCCCGCTCCCGGGGCGCGGACAGGGCGGAAGCGGACCGGTACGAATACGACACGCGCTCGCTCCTGAGCGTGTGGGGCCCGCGCGCCGCCTCCGAGGGAGGCTCCCTGCACGACTACGCGAACCGCGAGTGGGGCGGTCTCGTCTCCGAGCTGTACGCACCCCGTTGGGACGCGTACTTCGCCACGCTGGAGGAGGCGCTGGTCCGGCGGGCGGTGCCCCGGCAGATCGACTGGCACGCCTTCGAGGAGGAGTGGGCGCGGCGGACCACCCGGCACGCCCAGGCGCCGGTCGGGGATCCGTACGCCCTGGCGTCGGGGATCGCGGCCGCGCTTCCCGCCGCGAAATGACCTACACCATCGGTCGCGGCACTGTCCGGGGCTTCCCGTGACCGTCACCCTCACGTGGGTAATTCCACACTCGTGAGAGGGAGAGCGCATACGGCTGATCACCGCACTGGACGGGGGGTCGGTTCACTGGCCCGGACACGAACAGGGGCGGCTGTCGGAGCGATCCGGTGGCCGCCCCTTCCGACGCCCCCAGGAGCGCACCGAGCATGTCCGAGACCGAGCCGGAGCGGCCCTCCCCGGCGCCGGAACCGCCGTCCGACCTCGCGACCGCGTCGATCCGGGCCGGCGGGGACCCCGACCAGGCCGTCCCCCCGCCGCCCCGGGTCGGCGACCCGGCGCGGGAGCCGTCGCCGTGCTCCGAGCCGTGGGACCTGATCACCGACGGGGTGGTCGAGCTGCGCAAGCGCAGGCCCCGCGGATGACGGGTGCGGGGCCGGCGGGCCCCGCCCGCGGGCGGGGCCAATCCAGTGGCTCGGCGGCTACGAATGGCTCACGAGGCGCGCGGATGCCGACGAACGACCGGGAATCCCGGAGGATCTTCCCGTGAACGACGTGACACGAGCGGACCGCGCCGAGGACGGCATGCCCGCCCTCCTCGGCCGGGTCGCCGAAGGGGACGAGGACGCCTTCGTCTCGGTGTACGAGGCGGTGAGCGGGTCCGTGCTGGGCCTGGCGTACACGGTGCTGCGCGATCGGGCCCAGGCCGAGGAGGTGGCGCAGGAGGTGCTCGTCGAGGTGTGGCGTACCGCCGGGCGCTACCGCGCCGACCGGGGCAGCGTGCGGACCTGGGTGCTGACGATGGCGCACCGCCGTGCGGTGGACCGGGTGCGTTCCGCGCAGGCCTCGACCGAGCGGGAGCGGCGCGCGGCGCGGCTGGAGGCCGCGCTTCCGGAGTTCGACGAGGTGAGCGAGGCGGTGGAGCACCACGAGGAGCGCGACCGGGTACGGCGCTGCCTGGGTTCGCTGACCGAGATCCAGCGCCAGTCGGTGACCCTGGCCTACTACCGGGGTCTGACCTGCCGCGAGGTGTCCGAGGAGCTGTCGGTGCCGCTGGGTACCGTGAAGACGCGCCTGCGCGACGGGCTGCTGCGGCTGCGCGACTGTCTCGGGGTGAGCGGCGGATGAGCACAGAGGACACGGAAGGCACGACGGGCATGCACGAGGGCACGGGTGCCTACGTCACGGACGCGCTGCCCCCGGCGGAGCGGGCGGCCTTCGAGGCCCATCTGGAAACCTGCGAGGCGTGCCTGCGGGAGGTCGCGGAACTCGCGGCCACGGCGGCCCTGCTGGGCCGGGCGGTGGCGGTGGAGCCGCCGCCCGCGCTCCGGGAGTCGGTGCTGCGCGAGATCCGGGCGGTGCCCGCGCGGCCGGAGCCCGTACGGCCTCCCGCGCACCGCGCGCGGCCCGCGCGGCCCCGGCTGCGCTGGGCCCTGGCGGCCTGCCTCGCGGCGGCGGTCGGTTTCGGCGGGGTGGCGGCCTGGCAGTACCAGCGGGCCGAGACGGCCCGCCAGGACGCCCGACGGGTCGAGGCGCGGGCGGCGGCCCTCACGGAGGTGCTCGCGGCGCCCGACGCGCGGCTGGCCACGGGCCGCATGGCCGACGGCGGTACGGGCACGGTGGTGCTCTCCCGGGACCGGGACCGGGCCGTGTTCGTGGCCGACGGCTTGGCGGCGCCGCCCGAGGGGCGGGTGTACCAGCTGTGGTACACCGACCCGAAGGGCATCATGCGTCCGGCCGGGCTGATGGACCCGGCGCGACCCGACGCCCCCGCGCTGCTGAGGGGCGAGGTCGGGCCCGCCACCGGGGTCGGGGTCACGGAGGAACCGGCGGGCGGTTCCGCCGCACCGACCACGGATCCGCTGGTGGTGCTCGCGTTCCCGGCGGCGGGCGCCGCGTAGGACGGGAACCGGAGGGTGCCCGCCGGCCGGCGCACATCGGGCACAACCCACCAAACCGGCTGTCGGGCCGCTCCGAATGACCCCTGAGAAGGAAGACCCGGGACGCCCGCGACCCGCAGTGCGGGCGGGACGCCCGAGGGCGGGGGGAACGACCCGATCCGAGGAGTCACGTGATGACAGCACGTCGCAACACAGGCATACGCAGGGCGGCGTTCGCCGCGTCGGCCGTGGCCGCACTGGCCCTGGGGCCGGCTCTCGCCGCGGGTTCCGCGATGGCGGCGGACGGCGAACCGTTCGGACCGGGCTGCGCCTCGGTACCGAAGGACGGCTCGGGCTCCTTCGCCGGCATGGCCAAGGACCCCGTGGCGACGGCCGCGTCCAACAACCCGGCACTGTCGACCCTGGTCACCGCCGTCAAGAAGGCCGGCCTGGTCGACACCCTGAACAGCGCGAAGGACATCACGGTGTTCGCGCCGACCAATGCGGCCTTCGCCAAGGTGCCGAAGGCCGACCTGGAGAAGCTGCTGGCCGACAAGGCGCAGCTCGCCAAGGTCCTCACCTACCACGTGGTGGGCCGGGAGCTGACGCCGAAGCAGTTGGAGCAGGGCTCGTTCGACACCCTGTCCAAGCAGAGGCTGACCACCTCCGGTTCCGGCGAGTCCTTCAAGGTGAACGGCAACGCGTCGGTGGTCTGCGGTGACGTCCACACCGCCAACGCGACGGTCTACCTGGTGGACTCCGTCCTGATGCCGAAGTCCTGACACCCCGGATCCGCCCCCGCCCCCTCCGGCGTCCGCCGGACCGTGCCCGCCCGGGCACGGTCCGGCGGACGCCGCACGCCGAATCACCCCAGGCGGATCGGGAGCGTCTGCACGCTGTTGCCGATGAAACTGCGCTGGTAGGGCAGTTCCGCGTCGGGCACCGCGAGGTCGAGGTCCGGGAACCGGTCGAAGAGCCGCTCCAGGGCGATGACGGCCTCCAGCCGGGCGAGCGGGGCGCCCACGCAGTAGTGGGCGCCGTGCCCGAAGGAGAGGTTGCGGCTGTTCTCCCGGGTGAGGTCGAACCGGTCCGCCCCGGTACCGTACGCGGCCTCGTCGCGACCGGCCGCGGTGTAGCCCGCGAGGACCGGGGTGCCCCGCGGGATGACGGCGCCGCCGACGGTCACGTCGCGGGTGGGGTAGCGGAACGGGAACCAGCTGACGGGGCCGTCCCAGCGCAGGGTCTCGTCGACCACGTCCGACCAGCTCGCCTTTCCCTCGCGGACCAGCGCGAGCTGATCGCGGTGGGTGCACAGGGCGCGCACGGCGTTGCTGATCAGATTGAGCGTGGTCTCGTGCCCGGCGACGAGCATCAGCCGCATCGTGCCGATGAGTTCGGCCTCGCTGAGCCGGTCGCCGTCCCCGTCGCGGGCCGCGATCAGGGCGCTCGTGAGGTCATCGCCCGGTGCGGCCCGGCGGGCGGCGGCGATGGTGCCCATGAGTTCGACGAGCTCGCGTACGGCGGCCATCACCTCGGCCGGGGTGGTGTCGGTGGAGACGATCACCGTGTTGGACAAGTGGTGCAGCCGCCCCCGGTGCTCCTCGTCCACGCCGAGCAGTTCGCAGATGACGCTCATCGGCAGGGGCAGCGCGAAGTGGGTCCTGAGGTCCGCGACGCCGTCCGGGGACGCCGCCGCCGCCGCGCCGAGGTCGTCGAGCAGTCCGGTGGTCAACTCCTCGATACGCGGCCGCAGTCGCTCCACCTGGCGGGCCGTGAAGGCGTTGCCGACCAGGGAGCGCAGCCGGCGGTGGTCGGCGTCGTCGGCGGTGTGCATGCCCTGGGCGTTGGCGAAGACCCGCAGGGGCCAGTCCCGGGGGACGCTGCCGTCATGCAGGCCGGGGAAGTGTCGGGCGTCCTTGGCGACATCGGGGTGGGCCAGGAACTCCTTCAGTGCCTCATGGCCCAGGACGACCGCGCCGGGCACTCCGCCGGGGAGGACGACCTCGGCTACGGCGCCCCGGGACCGCAGGCGGGCGTTGAGGGCGTGCGGACACCCCCCGGCGGGATCGATGACGTGCGCGTCTGCAGTGTGGGACGACAAGCCGATTCTCCTGACCGTGTGGAAGAGACCCGGCCAACAGTGCGGCCTGGACGACGGGTTGTTCAAGCCCGACTCTCCGCTTCGTCTCAGAACCAGTGGAGGGTGAGGGTGAAGGTGGTGTGGGTGGTGGCTCCGGTGGGGTCGGTGGCGGTGGCGGTGATGGGGTGGGTTCCGGTGGTCCAGGGTTTGCCGGTGATGCGGCCGGTGGTGGGGTCGAGGTTGAGTCCCCAGGGGAGTGTGGTGGTGGTGTAGCGGACGGGGGGTGTGCCTCCGGTGGTGGTGAGTCGGATGGTGCAGGTCTGGTTGAACCGGCAGGTCTGTGGGCCGGGGTCGACGATCCGCAGATCACCCGACGTCGGCGTGGGGGTCGGGGTCGGCGTGGGTGTAGGGGTCGGCGTGGGGGTGGGCGTCGGCGTCGGGGTTCCGGCGCAGCCCGGGGTGGCCTGCGGCGGCAGCGGTACGCGCCAGATCCGGGTGTCGTTCTCCGAGCCGACCAACAGGTTCGCGCAGTCGGCGTACGTGAGCGTCTCGCCCTGCGGCTGGGCCGGCAGCGCCACGTCGGCGAGCCTGTTCCCCGCGGTGTCGTACACGGTGGCGGTATTGGCCCCCAGGGGTCCGCCGCTGCGCAGGGCGTACGAGGTCCCCGACGGGGAGAAGGCCCCGTCGGTCGTGAACACCGGGCCCGACCGGACCGGGGAGAGGGTGTTGAGCTGTCCGGCCACGGGCGACAGCGGGGCCTTGTACAGCTTGCCCGTCGCGCCGATGAGTTTGGTCGCGACGTAGAGCTGCCCGGTGACGGGGTCCGCGAGCAGGGACTCCGCGTCGTGTCTGCCGTCGGAGTAGGCGAAGCGGTGGCTGGTCGGGGTCACGGACGCGTCGGCGAGCACGTCCGGTTCGGCGAAGGCGTGCACGGTGATCTCGCCGCGGCCGGCGAGGTTGTCCCCGATGTCGCCGACGAGGATCACGGGGGATCCCCCGGCGTCCTTGCCGATGGCGAGGCCCTCCCAGTCGGTGTTGGCGACCCCGGTGACGGTGTAGGTCGCCACGAGTCGGCCGGATGTGGTGTTGCAGTCGACGGCGAAGACCTGGTTGGTGTTGCCGCTGTCGTTGACGGCGTAGAAGACGCCCGGATGCCTGCGGCTCATGGCGAGACCACTGAGTTCGGTCAGACCGCCGGGCAGGACGCACGCGGTCTCGGGGGCCGGCGCGGCGGCCGGCGCCGCCGGGTCGGGGGCCGCCCGGATCGTGGAAGCCGTGGCGGCGGCCCGGGCGGCGGCCGGCAGGGCGACGGCGAGGACGGCGGTGGCGAGGGCCGCCGCCCATGGTGTTCTACGGATGGCTGACATGCGCACCATGGGAGGGGACAACGGATGCCGACACCAGGGTCAACGCCGCCCCGTTTGAGCATGGTTCAATGCCGAACCGACATGTCTCGCGGTCCGCAAGGCCTGTTCCGGTCAGGGTGCGGGCTCGCGTACGGGCGCCTTGTGCAGGGCGTGCGCGATGAAGGCCCGGGCCGCGCGACTCAGGGGGCGCCGCGTGTGGGCGATGCCCACCGGGCGCAGCAGTGGCGGGGTGAACGAGCGGATCTCGGCGCGGCTGCCGAAGGCCCTGGAGACCACGTCCCGGTACCAGATGAGCGAGCCGCGCCCGTCCGTGACCCCGGTGACCCAGGCGAGTCGTTCGTCGACTTCCAGTCGGGGCTCGGGGCGCACGCCGAGGCAGCTGAACATGGCCTCCATCTCGGTCCGTCGGCCGGTGCCCGGGCACGGCAGCACCATGGGCAGCCCGTCGAGCACCCGGAACGGCACCGGGTCCGGGAGTAGGGAGCCGATGGGCGAGATCAGCACCACCTCCCGTTCCTGGATGTGGTGTGTGGACAGCTCCTGGTCGATGGGCAGGTCGACCAGCGCCAGTTCGGCGGTGCCGCCGGTGAGTTCCTGGACCAGGGCCTCCCGGCTGTCGCGCTGCCGGACCCGGACGTCCACCCCGGGGTGCCGCCGGGTGAAGGAGGGCACCAGTTCGGCGGCCAGGTCCAGGGCCAGGGTCGGGGTGGCGACCAGGTGGAGGGTGGTGCGCACGGCGTCCCCGTGACCGGTGCCGATGTCGTCGATCGCCTCGACGGCGTTCAGGACGGTGCGGGCCAGTCGTACCACCCTGGACCCCTCGGGGGTGAGCTCCACGCCCCGGCCCCGGCGGGCCAGGAGTTCCACGCCGAGATCGCGCTCCATGGCCTGAACGGCCCGGGACAGGGCGGACTGGGCCACGAAGACCGAGGCGGCCGCGCCGGTGATGGAACGGCAGTCCGCGACGGCGACGAGGTAGCGAAGCTGCGCGAGTGTGGGGGTCATGACCGGACGGTAACCGGGCGATGCCGTACCTGTAAGGGGCAGCATGATGAACAACTCCTGCGCCCCGGTGCGCCGTTCATGCCCGGGTGGCGAGAAGGCATACCGGCACGGCATGACCCCGCACGCCGGCTCTCCCCGCACGTGCCCCCGGACCCGGCCCGCGGGGCGGGGATCTCCGCAGGCCACCGGCGGGCGGGGGTGCGGGGCGGAGCGCGCCCGGACGGCCGCGAACCGGCCGGCGGGTCCGGGGGGAGCGAGAGAACCCACTCCGCATGCCGGTTGACAGTGCACGGTCATCACCGCACGATGCATCGCGGCGCCGGGGATTTTGACCACCGCTCAAGCCCGTCCGAACCGTCGACGGGTCACCCGGCCGCGGCACGCACCGCGCCGGCGGAGTCGTCGACCGGCGTGTTCCCCCGTCCTGCCCGCACGGCCCGCACCCCCACAGCACGGCCCGTACGGCCCACGCGTCGCCCCGCACGACACCGCCCCGCAGGGCCTCGCGCGCCCCACCGCGAGGCGCCGGTGCGCGCACCGGGCCACGTGACACGACACGTCCGGCACGACCTCACACGGCACGGCACGGCACCACGGACCGCGCACCACCGCCCGCGCACCACCGCCCGCGCAGCAACCGCACCGCACCGGAACGCACCGGAAGAAGGAGCGCCCGTGACCCCCCACCCCGCGCAGCCCCCCGCCACCCGTGACCTGGTCA
The DNA here is from genome assembly GCF_041431415.1 of Streptomyces sp. NBC_00513. GTDB lineage: Bacteria > Actinomycetota > Actinomycetes > Streptomycetales > Streptomycetaceae > Streptomyces. Next base: position 6,443,215 of record NZ_CP107845.1, on the reverse strand, counting down.
TCGCGGCCGGACCCTTCGAGGAACCGCACCCCCGGATCGTCACCGCCGCCGAGCGCGCCGGGGCCCTCGGGCTGCTCGACCTGGGCCGGGACCCCGAACCGGCGCGGGCCGCCTTCGCGGAGCTCGGGCGGCGGCTCGACGGCCGGCCGTACGGGGTGCGGGTACCGGTGGGCTGTCCGCTGGGCCCCGGGGAACTTCCGGCCCAGGTGGACACGGTGTTGCTCGCCGATGTCGCGGAGCACACCCCGGGTCGGGTGGCCGCCTGGGCGGCGGCCCCCGGATCCCCCCGGGTCTGGGCCGAGATCACCGGCCCCGGGGAGGCACGGGCGGCGGTGGCGGCCGGGGTCGGGGCGATCGTGGCCAAGGGGCACGAGGCCGGCGGCCGGGTCGGCTCGACCACCACCTTCGTCCTCCTCCAGCGGCTGCTGGCCGGCCCCGGACCGGGGGTGCCCGTCATCGCGTGCGGGGGCATCGGCCCGCACACGGCGGCGGCCGCCGTCGCGGGCGGGGCCGCCGGCGTGCTGGTCGACGTACAACTGGCCCTGACCGTCGAGGCGGTGGCCGGCCTGCCCGCGGAGGTCGTGGCCGCGCTGCGGGCGATGGACGGTTCCGAGACCCGGCTCGTGGACGGGCACCGGGTGTTCGCCCGGCCCGACCTGCCGCCGCCCGACGGGCCGGCGGCGCGTCTGCTCGGGGCCCGGGACCTGCGGACGCAGTTGCTGCCCGTCGGTCAGGACGGGGGCGTGGCGGACCGGCTGGCCCGAAGGCACCGCACCACGGGCGGGGTGCTCCGGGCCGTCCGGGCCGCCGTCGCCGGGCACATCGGGGATGCCGCCCGGTCGAGACCGTTGCTCGGGTCCCGGGTGGTGGCGCAGGGCCCGATGACCCGGGTCAGCGACCAGGCGGCGTTCGCCGAGGCGGTGGCCGCGGCGGACGGCGTGCCCTACCTCGCGCTCGCCCTGACCCGGGGGGCGCAGGCGCACCGGCTGCTGGCCGAGACCGCGGAGCGGCTCGGGGACCGGCCGTGGGGTGTGGGCCTGCTCGGCTTCGCCCCGCCCGAGCTGCGCCGGGAGCAGCTCGCGGCCGTGGCGCGGGTGCGCCCCCCGTACGCGATCATCGCCGGCGGCACCCCGGCGCAGGCGGCCCCGCTGGAGGCGGCGGGCACGGTGACGCACCTGCACGTCCCCTCGCCCGGACTGCTGGAGCGGTATCTCGCCGAGGGGGCACGGCGGTTCGTCTTCGAGGGGTCGGAGTGCGGCGGGCACGTCGGCCCGCGCGCCTCGTTCCCGCTGTGGGAGGAGCAGATCGAACGGCTGCTGTCCTGCGCCGAACCGGCCCGGCTGGACATCCTGTTCGCGGGTGGCATCCACGACGAGCGGTCCGCCGCGATGGCGGTGACGGCCGCCGCTCCGCTGGCCGCCCGGGGGGCCCGCGTCGGCGTACTGATGGGCACCGCCTACCTGTTCACCCGGGAGGCGGTGGCGGCGGGCGCGATCCTGCCGGGCTTCCAGCGGACGGCGGTGGAGTGCGAGGAGACCGTCCTGTTGCACACCGCGCCGGGCCACGCCACCCGCTGCGCGCAGACCCCGTACGCGGTGACGTTCGAGGAGACCCGACGGCGACTCGCCGAGGACGGAACCGAACCGCGCGAGATGTGGGAGGAGTTGGAGCGGCTGAATCTGGGCCGACTCCGGATCGCCGGCAAGGGGGTGCGTCGGGGTACGGCCGGCCTGGAACCGGTCGGCGAGCGGGAGCAGTTGGCGGACGGGCTGTTCATGCTCGGCCAGGCCGCCACCCTGCGCTCCGCGACCACGACGGTGGCCGCGCTGCACGCCCAGGTCACCCGGGGGGCGACGGAGTTCCTGGACCGGCGGGCCGCCGAGACGGCCGGAGCGGCCGAGGAGGAGGCCGGTCCCGTCGCCGAACCGCTCGACGTCGCCATCGTCGGAATGGCCTGCGCCTACCCGGGGGCGCCGGGGCTGGACTCGTACTGGTCGCAGATCCTGGCCGGCCGGGACGCCGTCACCGAGGTCCCGGTCGAGCGGTGGGACCCGGGGCTCTACTACGATCCCGACCCGGCCCGGGCCGGGGAGCGCACCCCTTCCCGCTGGGGCGGCTTCCTGGCGCCGGTGCCGTTCGACGCCCTCGCCCACGGCATTCCGCCGACCTCGCTGGCCGGCATCGAACCGGTGCAGCTCCTGGCCCTGGAGATCTCCGCGCGGGCGCTCGGCGACGCCGGGTACGGCCGGGGGCGGGAGTTCGACCGTTCGCGGACCTCGGTGGTCTTCGGCGCCGAGGCGGGCACCGAGCTGGCGGGCGCGTACGGGTTGCGCGCGCTGTATCCGGCCTATCTGGGCGAGCTGCCGCCCGCTCTGGACGAGCAGTTGCCCCGGCTGACGGAGGACTCCTTCCCGGGCATCCTCGCGAACGTGATCGCGGGGCGGGTCGCGAACCGTCTCGACCTGGGCGGCGCCAACTGCACCGTGGACGCGGCCTGCGCCTCCTCGTTGGCCGCCCTCGACCTGGCCTGCCGACAACTGCGCGACGGTGACAGCGACATGGTGGTGTGCGGCGGCGCCGACGTGCACAACGGCATCAACGACTACCTGATGTTCGCCTCGGTACGGGCCCTGTCGCCCGGCGGCCGTTGCCGGCCCTTCGACGCCGCCGCGGACGGGATAGCGCTCGGCGAGGGGGTGGGCGCCCTGGTGCTGAAGCGGCTGGCGGACGCGGAGCGCGACGGCGACCGGGTGTACGCGGTGATCAAGGCGGTCGGCGCGTCGAGCGACGGCCGGTCGCTGGGGCTGACCGCGCCCCGACCGGAGGGGCAACGCCGGGCCCTGGAACGGGCGTACGCGCGAGCCGGCGTCACTCCGGCCGACGTGGGGCTGATCGAGGCCCACGGTACCGGGACCGTGGTCGGCGACAGCACCGAACTGGCCGTACTGAGCGAGCTGTTCACCGCGTCGGGGGCCGAGCCGGGATCGTGCGCCCTGGGGTCGGTCAAATCGCAGATCGGCCACACCAAGTGCGCGGCCGGGCTGGCCGGGCTGATCAAGGCCGCGTGGGCCGTGCACACGGGAATCCGACCCCCGACCGCGCATCTGAGCACGCCGAACGCGGCCTGGCGGTCCGAGGACGGCCCGTTCGTCTTCGACACCGAGGCCCGGCCGTGGGCAGTGCCGGTGGAACGGCGGATCGCGGGCGTCAGCGCGTTCGGCTTCGGAGGCACCAACTACCACGCCGTGCTTGCCGGTTACGGTGGCGCGCAGGAGCCGGCCCACGGGCTGGAGGAGTGGCCGGCGGAGCTGTTCTGCTTCCGGGGCGAGGACCGGCGGGCCGCGGGGCGGGCGATGGCACGGCTCGCCGCCCGGCTGGAGGAGAACGACGCGGCCGGCCGGCCCTGGGCCCTGCGGGACCTCGCGGCGGAGGCCTGCATGTCCGGCACCGGACCGGTGCGGGTGGCCGTGGTCGCCGCCGACGCGGACGAACTCGCGGTCAGGCTGGAGCAGGCCCGCGGCTTCGCCCCCGGCGCGGGGGTCCACGTACGGGAGGAGGCGGCCGACCCGGGCGGGGTGGCGTTCCTCTTCCCCGGGCAGGGCAGCCAACGCGTGGGAATGCTGGGGGACTTGTTCATGGCGTTCCCCGCCTTGCGCGGGCTGCTGGACGAGGCCCCCGACGGGGTGGCGGGCGCGATGTTCCCGCCGGCCGCGTTCACCGCGCCGGCCCGGTCCGCCCAGCGGGCGGCCGTCACAGACACCCGGGTGGCCCAGCCCGCCCTCGGGCTGGCCGGCGCCGCGGCGCACCTGCTGCTCGGCCGGTTCGGCGTCCGGCCGGACTGTGTCGCCGGGCACTCGTACGGGGAGCTGACCGCGCTGTGGGCGGCGGGCGCGTACGACACGGCGAGCCTGGCGCGGCTGAGCACGCGCCGGGCCGAGGCGATCCTGGCGGCGGCCGGGGCGGATCCCGGGGCCATGGCGGCGGTGTCCGCGGCGCCGGAGGAGGTTCGGGACGTCGCGGCGCGGGCCGGGTGCGTGGTGGCGAACCACAACGCGCCCCGGCAGTGCGTGATCTCCGGCCGGACGGAGGCCGTGGCCGAGGCGGTGGCCGCTCTCCGGGCGGCCGGACTCGCGGCCGAACTCCTGCCGGTGGCCTGCGCGTTCCATAGCGAGGTGGTGGCCGGGGCCGAGTCCGCGCTCGCCGCCGAACTGGCGGCGACGGCGGTGTCCGGGCCGACCGTCCCCGTGTGGTCGAACACCACGGCGGCCCCGTACCCGGCCGACGCCGAGGGGGTGCGCGGCCTCCTGGCGGGTCAGGTGGCGCGGCCGGTCCGGTTCGTCGACGAGTTGGAGGCCATGTACGCGGCCGGCGTCCGGACGTTCGTGGAAGCGGGGCCGGGCCGGGTGCTGTCCGGTCTGACGGCCCGGATCCTGGGCGATCGTCCGCACACGGTGGTGCCGTTGGACGTGCCCGGCGAGCACGGTCTGGTCCGGCTGGTCACCGCGCTGGCCGAGCTGGCCGCGGCCGGGGTCCCGATCGACCCCGAAGCCCTGTTCCGCGGCCGGACCGCGGCGCTGCCGGACCGGGCGCCGCGACGCCCGGGCTGGCTGGTGGACGGCCACCTGGTCCGCACCTCGGCCGGCACCCCGATCCCGGGCGGCCTCCGCCCCGCCCACCGCATCCCCCGACCGGAGGCACCGATGAGCCCGCAGAGCGCCGCCGACCAGAACGGTTCCCCCCTTCCTCCCCTTCGCCCCCGCCCCGTCGCGACCCCGGCTCCCCCGACGAGGCCCGGCATCGCGGCCGGCGACGGCCACGGGCCGACCGCGGCCCCCGGCCCCCGCGACGAGGCCGTGCTGGAGTACCTCCGCGGCTCCCGCCTGCTGATCGAGGCCCAACGCGAGGTCCTGCTCGGCTACCTGGGTCGACCCGACCCCGGTGCGAGCGCCCCGGCCGACCGGGGGCCGGGCGCCCCCGCCCGGCCCGAACCGGACGCGGCGTGGGACGACGGCTCCGCGTGGACCGACGGCCCGGCGTGGACCGACGGCCCGGCGTGGGTCGGGGCGGGGCCCGACGGACACGTACCCGCCGCGGGGGGCCCGGGCCGTTCCCCCGACCCGTGGCGGTCGGCGCCGGTCAACGGCCGGGAACCGGCGGCGGCCACGGCGACCGTGCCCGGCGGCGTGGTGGCGATCGAGGCGGCGCACCCCGATCCGTGGCGGCCGGCCGGCCCCCACCCCTTCGACGGCCCGGTGGACCGGCCGGGCGCCCCGGCGACCGCCGCGTCGGCGCCGCTGACCGCGGGCGAGGTGATGGACGTCGTCCTGGACATCGTGCACACGCGGACCGGCTATCCCCTCGACATGCTCGACCCCGCGCTGGACCTGGAGGCCGACCTGTCCATCGACTCCATCAAGCGGGTCGAGATCATCGGCGCCCTCGCCGACCGGATCGGCCTGCCCCGGGAGCCGGACGGATCCGCCGAGTCGGCCGTCGAGGAACTCTCCCGTCTAAAGACCCTGCGCGGCGTCGTCGACTGGGTCGTGTCCCACACCACGTCATCCGCCGACGGGCCCGACACCGCGACCGCCGGCGCCCGGGCCCACGCCACCGGCACCCCGGCGGCCGCCTCGACGTCGGCCGGCGCCCGGTCCGAGGAGCGCGCGCCCCGCCCCGCCGGGCCGCGACCGCGCCGCATGCGCGTGGACCTCGTACCCGTCGCACCGCCCGGCGGGGATCCGGCCGACCTGCGCGGGCTGCGGGTCGGGATCGTCGAGGACGGGCAGGGGGTGGCTCTCGCGCTGGGCGGGGCGTTGGAGTCCCTCGGGGTCGAGGTGCGGTTGCTGTCCGCACCCGAGGCCGGCCACGACGGGCTCGTCGACCTGTCCGCGCTGCGGGCCGGGCAGGGCGCGGGGCGGGAACCCGTCCTGCCCGGCGCCTTCGCCGGGCTCCAGCGGGCCCTCGTCGGCGGTGTGGGCCGGCTGATCCTCGCCGCCACCCCCGACTCGGGCCTGCACGGCTTCGCCCGCAGCGCCGCCCTGGAGTTCCCCGGCGCCCTGATCCGAGCGGTCGGAGTACACCCGAAGGAGGACCCGGCTCGCGTCGCCGCGCAGCTCGTCGCCGAGTTGAGCGACACCGCCGAGGCCCGGGACCGGTACGGAGCCGATGCGAACACCGACGCCGAGAGTGACGACGAGCATGACGGTCGTGACCCGGGCGCCGGCACCGCCGCCGCCGCCCTCCACTCCGTCGTCTACACCGCCGACGGAGCCCGCGTCACCGCCCGGCCCGTACCGGCGGACCTCACCCCCTCCGGTTCGGCGCCACCCCTCGGCCGCGACTCCGTCGTCCTTCTCACCGGCGGCGCCCGGGGAATCACCGCCCGGACCGCGCTCGCCCTTGCCCGCGCCACCGGTTGCCACGTCGAGCTCGTCGGGCGCACTCCCGAGCCGACGGCCGCCGAGGACGAGCGGTACGGGCAGGCCACGGACCGGGTGGCGCTGCGCGCCGCGCTGGTGGCGGCGGGGTTGCGCACTCCCGCCGAGATCGAGGCCGCCGCCTCCCGGATCCTCGCCGAGCGGGAGGTGCGGGCCACGCTGGCGGCCCTCGCCGGTGTCGCCGCCTCCGTGCGCTACCACCGCGCCGACGTCACCGACGAGCGGGCCGTGCGGGCGGTCGTGGCGGCCGTCCGGGCCCGGCACGGCCGGCTCGACGGCATCGTGCACGGCGCCGGCACCCTTCGCGACGGACTGCTGCGGGACAAGCGTCCGGAGGCCTTCGCCGAGGTGTTCACCACCAAGGTGGCCGGCGCCCGGCATCTCGCCGCGGCCGTCGCCGAGCACGGCGACACGCCCGCCCCCGCCTTCCTGGCTCTCTTCGGCAGCGTGTCCGGGGTGTACGGCAACCGGGGCCAGTGCGACTACGCCGCCGCCAACGACGCCCTCGACGGTCTCGCCCACACCTGGGCCGCGGGCTTTCCCGGCCGGGTGCTGTCCGTCGACTGGGGTCCCTGGGCGGCCGGGTCGGGCGGCATGGTCACTCCCGAGTTGGAGCGTGCGTACGGCCGCCGCGGCATCGCGGTGCTCAGCCCCGAGGCGGGTACCGCCGCCTTCCTCGCCGAACTCGCGGACGGCCACGACGTACAGGTCGTCCTGACGGCGGCGCTGGACGAGGGGCACGGTGGTACCGGAGACGGAGCGGGAACCGTGCGCGAAGCCGGCACCGGCCACGACGACGGAACCGGCTTCGGGACCGGCTTCGGGACCGGGGAGCGCCGTGACTGACGGCCCGCGGCGCGGGCCGCGACCGACCGACGCCGCCATCGTGGGGATGGGCGCGGTCTTCCCCGGGGCCCCGGACCTGGCCGCCTACCGCCGCAATCTGCTCGCCGGAACGGATTCGATCGGCGAGGTCCCGCCCGGCCGCTGGGATCCCGAGGTCTACTACGACCCCGCCGGGGCCACCGGGCCGGCGCGCGGGGACCGTTTCTACTGCCGACGGGGCGGCTTCATCGACGGGCCGGCCGCCTTCGATCCGACACGTTTCGGGATCATGCCGTCGGCGGTCGAAGGGGCCGAGCCCGACCAGCTCCTGGCCCTGCACGTCACGGCCGAGGCGGTCGCCGACGCGGGTGGCGAGGACCGGCTGCCGGCCGACCGGTCGCGGATCGGGGTGGTGTTGGGGCGCGGCGGGTTCATGGGGGTTGCCACCGCCCGCTTGGACCAACGGGTGCGCACGGCACACCAGTTGGCGCAGACCTTGCGTGAGGTGGCGCCGGAGCTGGGGGAGCGACGCATCGCCGAGGTGCGCTCCGCGTTCCAGGACGCTCTGGGTCCGGATCGACCCGACGCCTCGATCGGGCTCGTGCCGAGCTTCACCGCCGCCCGGACGGCGAACCGGTTGGACTTCCGGGGCCCGGCCTACACCCTGGACGCGGCCTGCGCCTCCTCGCTCCTCGCGGTGGACCAGGCGGTGGGGCTGCTGGCGGGTGGGCGCTGTGACGTGGTGGTCGCCGGGGCGGTGCACCACTGCCACATCGCCACGCTGTGGAGCGTGTTCACCCAGTTGCGGGCGTTGAGTCCGACCGAGCGGATCCGCCCCTTCGACCGGCGGGCCGACGGAACGCTGCTCTCGGAGGGCACCGGGGTGGTGCTGCTGAAGCGGCTCGCCGACGCGGAGCGGGACGGGGACCGGATCTACGCGGTGATCCGGGGTACGGGGGTCGCCGGGGACGGGCGCGCGGCGAGCCTGATGAGCCCGCTCGTGACGGGGCAGGTACAGGCGCTCGAACGGGCCTGGCGGGAAGCCGACTTGGATCCTCGCTCCCCCGGGGCGTTGGGGCTTCTGGAGGCGCACGGTACGGGAACCCCGATCGGGGACGCGGCCGAACTGGAGACTTTGGAGCGGGTGTTCGGGGCACCCCAGAACGGGGCGGGGCGGGTCGGCTTCGGGTCGGTCAAGTCGATGCTGGGGCACACCATGCAGGCTTCGGGCATCGCCGGGTTGATCAAGGCGGCGCTGGCGGTGCACGAGGGAGTCCTGCCGCCCACCCTGCACCTGGAGGAGCCGCACCCGGACCTGGCCCGTACACGGATGCGGCCGGTGACGGAGGCCGAGCCGTGGGAACGCGGCCCCGAGCCCCGGCGGGCCGGCGTCAACGCGTTCGGGTTCGGTGGAATCAACGCGCATGTGGTGCTGGAGGAGGCCCCGGGCGCCTCCGCGAACCCCGGCGGCGCGCCGAGACCCGCGCCGCCGGTGCGCCGCTTCCTGCCGATGGGCTCGCCGCCCCCGACTCCGACCGCGACCGCGACCGGGGCGCGGGGACGGGAGGACGTGCTCCTGCTCGCCGGGGAGAGTACGGCCGACGTGGCCGAACTCCTGGCCTCGGGCGCGCCCTCGGATCTGTTGGGGGCGGCGTCCGGGGACGGCCCGTGCCGGCTCGCGGTGGTCGGGCCCACATCGCAACGGCTCGCGCTGGCCGCGAAGGTGCTGGCGCGCGGGCGGACGTGGCACGGCCGGGGGGACGTGTGGTTCACTCCCGAACCCCTGGGCGGCCGGATCGCGTTCCTCTACCCGGGCCTGGAACCGGAGTTCGCGCCGGTCGCCGACGACGTCGCGGACCTGCTCGGCCTGGACCGCCCCCGGCTCGGACGGGGCGGGGAGTTGATGGAACGGGCTTTGGACGCCATCGAAGCGGGCCGGTTCTTCGGCCGCGCCCTCGGTGAAGTGGGCATCGAGGCGGACGTGTCGGCCGGTCACAGCCTGGGCGAATGGGCCGCGATGGTGGCGGCCGGGATGTACCCGCGGGAGGCCGTCGACACCTTCCTCGCCTCGTTGCGGCCGGGCTCGCTGAAGGTACCGGACCTCGTGTACGCGGCACTGGGCTGTGGGGCGCGGCGGGCCGAGGCGGCGATTCACGGCGAGGACGGGGTGGTGGTCAGCCACGACAACTGCCCGCACCAGTCGGTGGTGTGCGGGGATCCCGCCGGGGTCGCCCGGGTCGTGGCGCGGCTGCGGGCCGAGGGGGTGATGGGCCGGGAACTCCCGTTCCGCTCGGGTTTCCACACGCCGATGTGGGAGCCGTACCTGGGGCAGGTACGGGCGGCGTTCGACCGGCTCCCGCTGCGGCCGGCCGCGGCGGGGCGGGTCTGGTCGGCGACGACGGTGTCCCCGTTCCCGGCGGCGGCCGAGGAGGTACGCGAGTTGGTGGTGCGGCACCTGCTGGAGCCGGTGCGCTTCCGCGAGTTGACGCTGCGGATGTACGAGGAGGCCGGGGTGCGGCACTTCGTGACGCTGGGACCGGGGAGCCTGCCGGGGTTCGTCGAGGACACCCTGCGGGACCGGCCGCACCTGTCGGTGGCCGCTTCCTCGCCCCGCCTTTCGGGCGTGGCGGCGCTGCGACGGGCGTGCGCGGCGCTGTGGACGCAGGGGCAGGCGCCGAAGTGGGACCGGCTGTCGCAGGACACCCAGCCGGACCCGCTCACGACGCCGGACCCGAACGCGACCCTCACGACCATCGCCCCGCCCGTGCCGGCGAGCCCGGTCGAGCCGGTGGGCCGGCCGGTGGTGTCCCGCGCGATGCCGCTGGACCTGGGCTCCCCGCTGGTCCGCCTCTCCCCCGCCGCCCTGACCCGGCTGCGTGCCCGTGGCCCGGCCGGGGCCGCGAGCCCAGCCGGTCCCGCGAGCCCGGCCGGCGGCCAGGCCGAGGCCCCGTACCGCGGTGGCGCGAAGGACAGTGGTGGTGGCGGTGCGGAACAGGCCTCGGGCAGGGCGGTCCTGCGGCTCGGTCTCGACACGCTGCCCTATGTGCGGGACCACCGGGTCTACCTCCAGCCGGCCGGCTGGCCGGAGGAGTCCGACTGGTTCCCCGTCGTGCCCATGACCACCATGTTGGAACTGGCCTCGCAGGCCGCTCTGGCCCACATCGCCCGCTCCGACCGCTCCGACCGCTCCGACCACGACGGTGTCGAGGTCGTCGGCTACGAGGACGTCCGCGCCCTGCGCTGGCTCCCCGTCGAGCCCGCCCACGACATCGAGGTCCGCACCCGCTTGAACGGTCCCGGGCGCGTCCACGTCGCTCTGGGCGAGTACGCCACCGTCGTCGTGCTGATCGGCCGGTCCTTCGACCCGGCGCCGGCGCCCGACCCCACGCCGCTGCGCGACCCCGGCCCCGCCCCCGTCAGCGCGGACGCGCTCTACCGTGACCGGTGGATGTTCCACGGCCCCCGCTTCGCCGGCGTGCACGAGGTCCGCACCGTGGCCGCCGACGGCATCCGGGGCGTGCTGCGCGCCCTCCCGGACCCGGGGGCGCTGCTCGACGCCGCCGGGCAGTTGTTCGGGCACTGGATGCAGCTCCGGCTGCCGGTGGACCGGCTCGTGTTCCCCGCCACCGTCGACCGGGTCCGTTTCCACGGGCCGCCGCCCCCGCCGCACGCCCTGGTGGCGGCCACCGCCCGAATCCGGGAGGTCCGAGGGACCACCGTTCGGGGCGATCTCGAACTGTGCCGTCCCGACGGCCGGGTCTGGGCGCGGATCGACGGCTGGACGTACCGGCGCTTCGGCGCCGACGAGCGGGTGTGGCCGATGAAGTTCACCCCGGAGGTCTGCGGGATCGGTGAGCCGCAGCCCGCCGGATGGTGTCTGGCCCGCCGCCGGTGGACGGATCCCGCGTCGCAGGAGCTGGTGATGCGCCGCTATCTCGGGGCGGCCGAGCGGGCCGTGTACGAGCGGCGCTCACCACGGGAGCGGCCCGGCTGGCTGCTCGGCCGGATCGCGGCCAAGGACGCGCTGCGGGGTCTGTTGTGGGACGGCGGCGCCGGCGCCGTGTTCCCGGTGGAGGTACCGGTCGGCAACGATCCGTCGGGACGCCCCGTACCGGAAGGGCCGCTGGTCAGTGGAGTTCACCTCTCGATCGCGCACAAGGACCGGCTCGCGGTCGCCCTGGCCCACCGCACCCGGCCCGTCGGGGTGGACGTGGAGACGGTGACCACCGATCCCGACGCCCTGACGCGGATCGCCCTGGGTCCGGGCGAACGGGCCCTGGCCGAACGGCTGGCCGCCCTCGACGGGGGCACTCTGCCGGCCGCGCTCACCACGCTCTGGTGTGCCAAGGAGGCCGCCGCGAAGGCGGAGGGCACCGGTCTCGCCGGTCGCCCCCGCGACTGGCGGGTGTCGGGCGATCCCGGATCCGGCGTCCTGCGCGTGGTGTCCCCCGCCCGCGTCGTCCACACGGTCCGCTTCGACACGATTCCCGCGAGTCACCCCACCCCCCTCGATCACCTCGTCGCCTGGACGGAGCCCCACCATGACCACTGACATCCTCGCCGAGATCACCGACATGCTCGTGGAGATCGTCGGCGACGAGTTCCTCGTCGCCCAGGAGGTCACGATGCGCACCACCTTCAACGAGGATCTCGCCCTGGAGAGCATCGAGTTCGTGGCGCTCGCCGAGTCGCTGCACCACCGCTACGGCGCCGAGGTCGACCTGATGGGCTTCCTCGCGGAGAAGGACATGGACGGCATCCTCGCCATGTCGGTGGGCGAGATCGTCGAGCACATCGCCCGGGTGACGCACGGTTCCCTCGCGCGGGCGGCCGGCTCCCCCGCAACCGCCACCACCGCCGCCTCGGCCGGCTGAGCCGCCGCCGTGTCCTTCGTACACGCGAACGGCCTGCGCTTCCACGTCCAGCGGCTCCCGGCCGACGCCGGGGCCGACGCCGACCGCCGACCCGTGGTGGTCTTCCTGCACGGTCTCGTCGTCGACAACCTGTCCTCCTTCTACTGTCCGCTGGCCGTCCCGGTGGCCCGGTCCGGGTTCGAGACCGTGCTGTACGACCTGCGCGGGCACGGCCGCTCGGAGCGGCCGGCCACCGGGTACGACAGCGACACGGCCGTACGCGATCTCGTGGCCCTGCTCGACGCCCTGGGCCTCGGGAACCGGCCGACGCACCTCGTCGGCAACAGTTACGGCGCGACCCTCGCCGTGCACGCCGCGCTGGCCCGCCCCGACCTGGTCGTCGGGCTGACCCTGCTCGAACCGCCGCTCGCCGGGGCCTGGGTGGAGAACATGGTGGACACCCTGTCGGCCGCCGCGTTGAGCCTGGAGGACAGCCCGGTGCCGGCCGAGCTGCTCACCCTTCGGTTGCGGAAGGCCGCGAACCTCACCTCGATCGCGGACGACCTGCTCAACCGGACCAGCCTGATCGACGACATCGCGGCCAGTCGCGTCTTCACCCCGGCCGACTACGCCCGGTTGCGCTGCCCGACCTCGACGCTGTGCGGGGAGCACTCCGAACTGCTGCCGGGCGGCCGGACATTGGCCGACCACGCCCTGCGGGCGACGCTGACGGTGCTGCCGGGCCTGGGGCACGACGTACTCAAGGAGAGCAGTGGAGTCCTGCGGGAGACCGTGCTCGCCCACCTCCAGACGACGGCCGCGTCGCGGGCGCGGACGGGAGCTCTGATCCGATGAGGGTGCTCTTCACGGTTCCGCCGCTCGCGGGGCACGTCAATCCGACCGCGGCCGTCGGGGCGGAACTCGCCTCGCGGGGGCACGAGGTCGCCTGGACGGGGCCGCCCGCGGAACTCGCCCGGCTGCTCCCCCCGCACGCGCGGATCCTCCCCGCCGGCGAGCACCTCGCGGGTGGCTACGCCGGGCTGCACGAGCGGTGGCGCGATCTGCGCGGGGTGGCAGCGCTGCGCTTCCTGTGGCAGGAGGCGCTGATACCGCTGGCCCGGGCGATGGAACCGGGGGTACGTGCCGCGGCCTCGGAGTTCGCGCCGGATGTGCTGGTCGCCGACCAACAGACCCTGGCCGGGCCGCTCGTGGCACGTGGGCTCGGGATCCCCTGGGTGACGTCGGCCAGCACCTCCGCCGAACTCACCCGGCCCTTCGCCGGTTTCCCCAAGGTCGGGGAATGGGTGTCGCAGCGGATCGGCGCGCTGCTGAGCGAGTACGGCTCGGACGACGGCGGCTGGGATCCGCGCTTCTCCGATCGGCTGGTGTGGGTGTTCTCCACACCCGAGTTGGTGGGTACCGGCGCCGACGTTCCGCCGCACCACGCCTATGTGGGTCCGGCCTTCGGGGCCCGGCCGGCGGCGCCCGACTTCCCCTGGCGGCGACTGGACCCGGCGCGCCGGCGGGTCCTGGTGTCGTTGGGCACGCTCAACCAGGAGGCCGGGATCCGTTTCTACCGCTCGGTGCTCGGAGCCGCCGAACACCTCTCCGAGGAAGTCCAGTTGGTGGTGTCCGCGCCCGCATCCGCGCTCGGGGGCCGGACGCCCGCGAACGTGCTGGTCCAGGACGGCGTTCCGCAACTGGAGCTGTTGCCGCACCTGGACGCGGTGGTCAGCCACGGCGGCCACAACACCGTCTGCGAGGCACTCGCGCACGGACTGCCGCTGGTGGTCGCGCCCATCCGGGACGACCAGCCGATCGTGGCCCGTCAGGTCGTCGAGGCGGGCGCCGGCGTCCGGGTGCGGTTCGGTCGGACGGGGCCCGAGGAACTGCGCGACGCGCTCACGGCCGTGCTGGACGATCCCGGCCCCCGCCGGGCCGCCCGCCGCATCCAGGCCTCCTTCGCCGCGGCCGGCGGGGCCGCCGCCGCGGCCGACCGGTTGGAGAAGTTGTCATGACGCCACCCCCTTCGCGCCGGATCCGGTGGACCTCCGCCGCGGTCCTGGTCGCCCTCGGCGCGGGCACGGTCCGTTCCCACCGCAGGCTGCGTGCCCTCCCGGTGCTGCCCACGATCCCGCCGGCGGACTCGACCGGGGTGCCGCGCGCGGCCGGATGGCACCTGCTGACGGCGCGCGGGGTCGAGCCCGATCCGGCGACCTTCCTGGCGGCCTGCGCGCACGCCGACCGGGAGGGCCTGCGGGTGCTCGACCTGCTGCCCGGCGATCTGGCCGTCGAGCGCGCCCTCGGGCTGCTGCGGCTGGTCGATCCGACCCGGTACGGGGCCGACCGGCTGGGCGAGGGCCGCGGCGCCGGGTTCGCCGTGCTGGTCGCGGAGGAGGTGCTGACCCGGGCGGGGGTGGAGCCGGGCGGCGCGCCCCCGGAGCCTACGGAACTCCTCGCGCTGGTGCGTCGCTTGAAGGAGTACGCGCCCGCCGCGACGGGACTGGCCGTCGCGCCGGCGCTCCGCGCGGGCCGCCGGCCGGAGCCGACGGGCGCGGTACGGGCCGCCGAGCTGCGGGCGCAGGGCCTGCCGGCGGGCACGGTCGTCGCGGCGCAGCTCGCCGGGCTGGCCCTGCTCGCGGCCGTCGCCGCACGGCAGGGCCGGTGGGGCGCCGCCGCCGCGGGGCTGTACTGGCTCCAGCCGTACCTGGTCCTCGCCGGCCCGGGCGCGTCACTGCGCCCCGCCGACCTCGCCGCTGCCGGCGCCGTCCGGCCGGCGCGCGCGCTCGGCGCGGCCCTGCGGACGGCCGCCGACCTCGCCCGCACGTCCCCGCCGGCCGCCGACAAGGACCGGGCCGTCGCCTACCGGGCCGAACTGGCCGCGGGCACCGACCGGTTCCTCGAGGCGCCCCGGCCGGACTGTCCGTGGTGCGGCTCCGGGCGGCTCGCGGTGCGGGTGCGGGTGCCGGACCTCCTCCAGGGCAAACCGGGTCGCTTCACCCTGGAGGAGTGCGGGGACTGCGGACACGTGTTCCAGAACCCCCGACTGACCCTGGAGGGGCTGGAGTTCTATTACCGGGACTTCTACGACGGTCGCGGGGGCGAGAGCGCGGGTTCCGTGTTCGGGCGGCTCGGCGACTCGTACCGCAAGCGCGCCGGGATGCTCGAACCGTACGGCGAGCCGGCGTCCTGGTTGGACGTGGGCACCGGGCACGGACACTTCTGCAACGCGGCGCGGGCCGTGTGGCCGCACACCCGTTTCGACGGGCTGGACATGGGTGACGGGGTCCGGGACGCCGAGCGGCGCGGTTGGGTGGATTCCGGTTTCCAGGGCCAGTTCCCCGAGTTCGCCGCGAAGTTGGCCGGCCAGTACGAGGTGGTGAGCATGTACCACTACCTGGAGCACACCCGGGATCCGCTCGCGGAGCTGGACACCGCGGCCGCCGTACTGGAGCCCGGCGGGTTCCTCGCGATCGAGCTCCCGGATCCGCGGTCGCGGATGGCCCGCCTCCTGGGGTCGGCCTGGCTGCCCTGGTTCCAGCCCCAGCACCAGCACCTGATCCCGGCGGCGAACCTGCGGGAGGCACTGACCGACCGCGGCTTCACGGTTCTGGCCGAGGAACACGGTCCGGCCCACCAGGGCAACGACTTCGTCGGCGCGGTGGCCCTGACCACGACCCGGCTGGTGCCCGACCCGGACCGACCGTGGGCGCCCCCGGCGGGGCCCGGGCGGCGGGCCCTGGCCCGCGCGGTCCGCGCGGCCGCGCTGCCGTGCCTCGCGGGCGCGGTGGTGCTCGACGCGGTCCGCACGGTCGCGGCCCGCCGCATGGACGGTGGCAACGCGTACCGGATGCTGGCCCGCAAGGACGGCGGCGACCCGTACCCGGCGCCGGCCCGCGCGGACGGCGACCCCGCGTACCCGAAGCCTGTCCGCCGGGACGAGCGGTGACGGCGGGCCGGGTGGGCACGGTCGGGCCGGACCTGGCCCGCCGGGCCACCGCCGACCCCCTGTTCCGGTTGGTGGCGTACGCGCTGGAGGCGGCGCACGGACTGCGCCCGACGGCCGTCTGGAGCGCCCCGTACGCCTTCCATCTGGATCGCGAGGTGTGGCCGGCGGGCTCCGGGGGCGGCCCGCACCCCGGTCCCGGGTCGGTCGCGGGCGCCGGCTGGCCGGTCGCGGCGGCCGCCGCGCCGCGAGACGACGGGCTGGTTCGGCTCAGCTCGCTCGCCCACCCGGCCGACGGATGCGATCTGCCGCTCACGCCGTCGGGGCCCGCGCCGAGGACGCCCGCCTGGGCGGTCCGGCCCTACGCGGTGCTGCGGGCGCTGGCCCGCGCCGGATACGGGCGCGGCGGCTGCGACCTGCACGTCCAGGGCTCGTTGACGGAGGCCTCCGGGCTGGACACGGCGGAGTCGGCGGACTGCGCGGTGGCGCTCGCGGTGGCCGACGCGCACACGCCGCCGGGCGTGGATCCGGACCGGGCGGAGCTGGCCGGGCTGCTGGCCGAGGCGCTGCCGGACGGGGACCCGGCCCTGCGCCGCGCGGCCCTGTTCACCCGCCCCGGGCAGGCCCTGCTGCCGGGGGGCGCCGACGCTCACCGGTACGCGTCCTTCGACCCGGCGGCCTCGGGCGCGCGGCTGGTGCTCCTGGTCGTGCGCGGCGACCCGGCCCGATGGGCGACGGAGTCGGCCCGGGCCGTGGACCGGGCCCGCGAGGCCGGGGCGTCGCGGGCCTGGTCGCCCGGGAGGCTCCCGGGACGGAGCGTGCTGATGCTGCTGCCCGAGGAACGCAACACGGCCGTCCGGGCCGCCGTGGCAAGGGAGTTCCGCGATCGGGCGCGCCCGGCGCCCCGGTTCCTGAACATCGCCGTGGCCGGAGCGGCCCGGCGCGAGGAATGAACACCGGCACCCGCCGGCGCCCCTGCCGGCGTCCCGCCGCATCGAGGAGGAGACGTCCATGCCCATCACCGCGAGACAGCGGACCCGAAGGTCCGCGCCGATCGCCGCACTGGGGGCGTTCGTGTTGCTCGCCGCCTTCACCGTCGCCAACTCTCAGGCAGCGGATGGTGGTGCGCGGACCACGCGGACGCGTTCCGTGGCGACCGCCGACGCCGCGCTGCCGAGCTACGACCACGTGGTGGTCGTCGTGTACGAGAACAAGCAGTACGGGGAGATCATCGGCAGCGCGAACGCCCCGTACATCAACCAGTTGGCGAACGAGGGCGCGAGCCTGACCGGTATGAAGGCGCTGACCCATCCCAGCCAGCCGAACTACTTCAACCTCTTCTCCGGCGCCACCCAGGGCATCACCGGCGACGGCTGCTACACCCCGCAGTCGATGACCGCCCTCAACCTGGGCCAGGAGGTCCTCGCTGCGGGCAGGACGTTCGTCACGTACAACGAGGACCTGCCGGGCCAGGGGTCCACGGCCTGTACCAGCGGGCAGTACGCGCAGAAGCACAATCCGTGGTTCGCCTTCAAGAACCTCCCGCTCGACACGGGGAAGACCTGGGCGCAGTTCCCGCAGGGCGATTTCGCGTCGCTGCCGGACCTGTCCTTCGTCGTGCCGAACCAGTGCAACGACATGCACTCCTGCCCGGTGGCCACGGGTGACACCTGGACCAGGAACAACCTCGACGCGTACGCGCGGTGGGCGAAGGCCAACAACAGCCTGCTGGTGCTGACCTGGGACGAGGACAACTACCTCGGCTCGAACCGGATCGCGACCGTCTTCCACGGCGCGAACGTGAAGACCGGCGCGTATGCGAGCGCCTACAACCACCATCACCTGCTGCGCACCCTGGAGGATCTGCTCGGGACGGCGACGCACGCAGGCAACGCGGCCAACGTGGCACCCGTCACGGAGGTGTTCGGCGGCGCCACGGAACCGAGCCCGACGCCCACACCCACGCCGACCCCGACCCCGACCCCGACACCGACCCCCACGCCGACGTCGGGTGATCTGCGGATCGTCGACCCCGGCCCACAGACCTGCCGGTTCAACCAGACCTGCACCATCCGACTCACCACCACCGGAGGCACACCCCCCGTCCGCTACACCACCACCACACTCCCCCGGGGACTCACCCTCGACCCCACCACCGGCCGCATCACCGGCAAACCCTGGACCACCGGAACCCACCCCATCACCGCCACCGCCACCGACCCCACCGGAGCCACCACCCACACCACCTTCACCCTCACCCTCCACTGGTTCTGATCCCCCCGCCGGGGTGGCGCCGGGGCCCGCCGCCGCGCCCGCCGATCGCCGCGCCCCGCGCGACGCGGCGTCGTAGGCTCGGGGCATGGCGGACGCAGAGCAGACCCTCCGGGGCAAGGTCGCCCTGGTGGCGGGCGGGACACGGGGCGCGGGCCGGGGCATCGCGGTGCAACTGGGCGCGCGGGGCGCGACCGTGTACGTGTCGGGGCGCAGCACGACCGGCAAGCGGTCGGAGTACGACCGGCCGGAGACGATCGAGGAGACGGCCGCGCTCGTGACGGCGGCCGGCGGTCACGGGATCGCGGTGGTGGCGGACCATCTGGTGTCCGAGGAGGTCGAGGCGCTGGTCCGGCGGATCGACTCCGAGCAGGGCCGGCTGGACGTCCTGGTCAACGACATCTGGGGTGGCGAGCTGCTCTTCGAGTGGGAGAGCACCGTCTGGGAGCACGACCTCGACAAGGGGCTGCGCCTGATGCGCCTCGCGGTGGAGACCCACGCGATCACCAGCCATCACGCGCTGCCGCTGCTGCTGCGCGGTCCGGGCGGGCTGGTGGTGGAGATGACGGACGGGACGGCCGAGTACAACGCGAGCCGCTACCGGGTGTCGTTCTTCTACGACATCGCGAAGTCGGCCGTGTTGCGGATGGCGTTCGCCCTCGGCCACGAGTTGGGGCCGCGCGGCGCGACGGCGGTGGCGCTGACCCCGGGTTGGCTGCGGTCGGAGATGATGCTGGAGCACTTCGGCGTGACCGAGGCGAACTGGCGGGACGCGCTGGAGAGGGTCCCGCACTTCGGGATCTCCGAGACCCCCGCCTACGTCGGTCGCGCGGTCGCCGCGCTCGCCGCCGACCCCGAGGTGTCGCGCTGGAACGGGCAGTCCCTCTCCAGCGGGCAGCTGGCCCGGGTCTACGGTTTCACGGACCTGGACGGCAGCCGGCCGGACGCCTGGCGGTACATGGTCGAGGTCCAGGACCCGGACCGCCCGGCGGACACCACCGGCTACCGCTGAGCGTCGGGCCCCCTCACTCCGGGTCCCGCCGCCCCTCCACCCGTCGGGCGAGCCCGTCGAGGACGCAGCGCAGCCCGAAGTCCCACACGACCTCGGGCCGGTAGCCGCCGACGGCGCTGCCGACGCGTCCGGCGAGCGGGTAGCGCTCGGCGTCCATGGCCCGCTCCAGCAGCGGGGCGCTGACGGCCCACCACTCGTCGTCGCTCTGCCGGTCGTTGTGGGCCGCGGCGTCGGCGGCGGCCAGGGCGTTGGCGTGCACGAAGCCCAGCAGGTGGGTGAGGGCGGCGTCCATCTCGACGTCGGTCAGGCCGATGCCGTCGAACGCCGCCAGTTCGTGTTCGTACTTGCCGATCACTCCGGGGCCCAGCGGGGGTCGGGTGACCGGGAGGTCGGCGATCCACGGGTGGCGCAGGAACAGGTCCCGGTTGTCGTCGGCGACCCGTGCGACCCGGGCCCGCCAGGGGTCGTCGGCGCGCGTGTCACGGCGCGCCATGCGCCGGTAAGCCTCGTCGAGCATCAGGTCGAGCAGCTCCGCCTTGCCCGGTACGTAGGTGTAGAGGGTCATCGGGGTCACTCCCAGCCGGCCGGCCAGGGCCCGCATGGTGAGGGCCGCCAGGCCCTCCTCGTCCGCGAGCGCGAGCGCGGACTCGACGACGGCGTCGACGGTGAGTCCCTGGCGGGGGCCGCGCCGCCCGCTCGGCGCCCCCTGCCCGGGCTCCCTCCACAGCAGTTCCAGGGTGCGGACGGGGTCGCCCGCACCGCTCCGGTCCTTCGCCATGCCCGGCTCCTTCCAGCCCGCGTCAGAATCTCTCTACGGCGTACAGACTACTATGTACAATATAAAGCCGAGCCATCGAGACGCGAGGAGTTCCGTGCAGATCGCCAGTTCCGCCATATCCCTCAACGTTGACGACGTTCCCGCCTCCGCGACCTTTCTGACCAGTCATTTCGGCTTCCGGGAGGCCATGTCCGCCGACGGATTCGTCTCGCTCGCCCACCCGGACGGCCCGCAGGTGATCTTCCTGCGCCGGGGACTCGAACTCCTCCCCGAGGGCTTCCGGGACGAGCGCGCGGCCGGCCTGATCCTGGTGTTCACCGTCACCGATCTGCCGCGCGAGCACGAACGACTGCGCGCGGCGGGCGTCCCCATCACCATGGCGCCGCGCGAAGAGCCCTGGGGCGAACGGCTGTTCCAGGTCACCGACCCGAACGGCGTGATCATCGAACTCGTCGACTGGATCACCACCCCCGGCGCCGACGAGCCGGCCGACACCCACCAGTAGGAGCCCCCGTGACCTCTCAGCCCATCGCGGCCGCCGACGCCCACCAGGTCATCCAGGTCCGGGGCGCCCGGGAGAACAACCTCGCGGACGTCTCCCTCGACATCCCCAAGCGCCGCCTCACCGTCTTCACCGGGGTCTCCGGCTCCGGCAAGTCCTCGCTGGTCTTCGGCACCATCGCCGCCGAGTCCCAACGCATGATCAACGAGACGTACACCGCGTTCATCCAGTCGTTCATGCCGAGCCTGGGCCGCCCCGACGTGGACGGACTGCACAACCTCAGCGCCGCGATCGTGGTCGACCAGGAGCGGATGGGAGCCAACTCCCGCTCCACCGTGGGCACCGCCACCGACGCCTACACGATGCTGCGGATCGTCTTCTCCCGGCTCGGTGTCCCGCACATCGGCACGTCCACCGCCTTCAGCTTCAACACCCCCGACGGCATGTGCGCCCGCTGCGAGGGCATCGGCCAGGTCTCCGACATCGCCGTCGACCAGCTCGTCGACCGCGAACTCTCCCTCAACGAGGGCGCGATCACCGTCCCCGGCTTCGCCGTGGACTCGTGGTACTGGCAGGTCATGGCGAACTCCGGCCTCTACTCCCCCGACACCAAGCTCAAGGACTTCACCGAGCGGGAGTGGGCCGACTTCCTGCACAAGCCCTCGGTGAAGGTGAAGGTGGGCTCCAACAACTTCACCTACGAGGGCCTGATCACCAAGATCCAGCGCACCTACCTCGCCAAGGACCGCGAGGCCATGCAGTCCCACATCCGGGCCTTCGTGGACCGGGCCGTGGTCTTCGCCGACTGCCCCGACTGCGGGGGCACCCGGCTCTCCGCCGCCGCGCTGTCCTCGCGGATCGACGGGGCGAACATCGCGGACTGCTCGGCCATGCAGATCAGCGATCTGGCCGCGTTCGTCCGGCGGATCGACGATCCGGCCGTCGCCCCCATGATCGCCAACCTGCGGGACCTGCTGGACTCCCTCGTCGAGATCGGCCTCGGCTATCTGAGCCTGGACCGCCCCTCCGGCACCCTGTCGGGCGGCGAGGCCCAGCGCGTCAAGATGGTCCGCCACCTCGGATCCTCGCTGACGGACATCACCTACGTCTTCGACGAGCCGACCACCGGCCTGCACCCGCACGACATCCGACGCATGAACGACCTGCTGCTGCGGCTGCGCGACAAGGGCAACACCGTCCTGGTCGTGGAGCACAAGCCGGAGGTCATCGCCATCGCCGACCACGTCGTGGACCTCGGCCCGGGGGCGGGCACCGCCGGCGGGCGGCTCTGCTACAGCGGGGACGTGGCCGGACTGCGCGCCTCCGACACGCTCACCGGCCGACACCTCGAACACCGGGCCGCCCTGCGCGAGCCAGTGCGCACCCCGCGCGGCCACCTGTCCGTCAAGGACGCCGACCTGCACAACCTCAAGGACGTCAGCGTGGACGTCCCCCTGGGCGTACTGACGGTGGTGACCGGCGTCGCGGGCTCCGGCAAGAGCTCCCTGATCCACGGCTACCTCTCCGGACGGGACGGGGTGGTGGTCGCCGACCAGTCGCCGATCCGGGGCTCGCGCCGCTCCAACCCGGCCACGTACACGGGCCTGCTCAACCCGATCCGCACCGCCTTCGCCAAGGCCAACGGGGTCAAGGCGGCGCTGTTCAGCGCCAACTCCGAGGGCGCCTGCCCGAAGTGCACCGGTCTCGGTCTCGTCTACACCGACCTGGCGATGATGGCCGGGGTGGCCTCGGTCTGCGAGCAGTGCGAGGGCAGGCGCTTCACGCCCGAGGTGCTCACGTACCGGCTGCGCGGCAAGAACATCAGCGAGGTGCTCGACATGCCGGTGACGGAGGCGCACGCGTTCTTCACCACCGGCCAGGCCAGGGCGATCCTGGGCCGGCTCGCGGACGTGGGGCTGGGCTACCTGCGGCTCGGGCAGCCGCTGAACACCCTGTCGGGAGGCGAGCGCCAGCGACTCAAGCTCGCCATCAACATGGCGGAGAAGGCCTCGACGTACATCCTGGACGAGCCGACGACCGGCCTGCACATGGCCGACGTCGACAAGCTCCTCGCCCTGCTGGACCGCCTCGTGGACGACGGCAACTCGGTCATCGTCATCGAGCACCACCAGGCGGTGATGGCCCACGCGGACTGGCTGATCGACATCGGTCCGGGCGGCGGCCACGCGGGCGGCAGCGTGGTCTTCGAGGGCACTCCGGCCCAACTGGTATCGGATGCCGACACATTGACGGCACGTCACCTGCGGGAGTACGTCGGCTCCTGACGGCAGGGTGGGATGTCGGGCCGCCGCCCACCGCCGTGCGCGGGAGGCGGCGGCCCGACTCGCTCAGCCGGTGACGCTCTCGTCCCGCGCCTCCGGGAAGATCAGTTCGTGATCCGCCCCGAGCGGGGCGAAGAAGCGGGCCACGTCGCTCTCGGTGACCGCTTCGAGGGTGGCGGGCGACCAACGGGGCCTGCGGTCCTTGTCGATCACCTGGGCTCGGACGCCCTCCACCAGGTCGGGCGATGCCAGGGCGTTGCAGGAGACCCGGTACTCCTGCTCCAGCACCCATTCGAGGGGCCCGAGTTCGCGCGCCCGGCGCACGGCGGCCAGGGTGACCTTGAGGGCGGTGGGCGACTTGGTCAGGATGGTCTCGGCGGCCGCCTTGGCCTCGGGTTCGTTCGCCGCGAGGAGCCTTTCGACGATCTCCTCCACGGTGTCGGCCGCGTAGCAGGGGTCGATCCACCGCCGGTGCTCGGCCAGTTCGGCGTGTCCGGGCGTGGCGACGTGGTGGGGAAGCACCTCGTGGACCGGGGCGAGGAGGAGTTCGGCGGTCAACTCCGGCAGCCGCCCGGCGGGGACGAAGTGCCCGGCGAGCCCGCACAACAGGGCGTCGGCCGCGCCGACGGCCGTTCCGGTCAGGGCCAGGTGGAGGCCCAACTCCCCGGGGGCGCGACCCAGGAGGTAGGTGCCGCCGACGTCCGGAACGAAGCCGATGCCGGTCTCGGGCATCGCCACGCGGGAGCGTTCGGTGACGATGCGGACGTTGCCGTGGGCCGAGATCCCGACTCCGCCACCCATCACGATGCCGTCCATCAACGCCACGTACGGCTTGGGATAGCGGGCGATGAGCGCGTTCAACCGGTACTCGTCCCGCCAGAAGTCCGCCGAGGCCGTACCGCCGGCCTTGGCATCGTCGTGGATGGCCCGGATGTCACCGCCCGCACACAGCCCACGCTCGCCGGCGCCACGCAGGAGGACCTGGGTCACACCGGGATCCCGCTCCCAGTCCGTCAGCGCCTCGGTGATCCGCAGCACCATGGGGTGGGTGAGCGCGTTGAGGGCCCTGGGCCGGTTGAGGGTGATCACCCCGGTATGGCCGTCGATCTCGATCAGGACCGTCTCGTCTGTGGCGTCTTCGCTCTTCATACCGGTCAGTATGGAGTGTGGTCCTCCTCGCGGAAGATCATCGCGATGGTGTCGGTCGACCCGGACACCCTCGCGATGGGGAGACCCCCATGTCCACGACACGGTCTTGCATACTTCCGTGATGAATGGTTCGAGCGCGTCATGGCGCAACACCACGCACGACTGGGCGAGTTCCGTGGATCCGGAGCACCTCGCCCTGATCCGCCGGGACCCGGCCGGCCTCGCTCCCGGCGGGGTACGGCAGCTGGTCCTGGAGGTCCTCGCCTATGCGGCGGACGAGGCGGAGTACAGGGGCGCGGGCCGCTGCACCGTGACGCTCCACCCCGACGGGTCGGTGTCCGTCGCGGACGACGGGCGGGGTACCGACACCCGCTTCGACGAGCACGGCCGTCCGGTGCGCAAGCCCGTCATGGCGACGAAGGACCTGCGGTTCTTCGACCACCCCGACGCCGAGTCGCTGCCCGACGGGCATCCCCGCCGGGGCATGTCCGTCGTCGCGGCGCTGAGCGAGTGGCTCGTCCACACCAACCGCCGTGCGGGCGGAGCCTGGAGCCAACGCTACGAGCACGGTGTGCCGGCGACCGGTCTGACGCCGATCGCGGACGACTGCACCACGGGCACGGTCGTCCACTTCCGCCCCGCCGGACCGGCGGCCACGACCGACACCGCGTGCGATCTGGTCGTCGAACAGCTCGCCGGCTTCGCCGCGGCCTGGCCCTGCCTGTCCGTCGACTTCGACGACCGCCGCGCCGACTGACCCCACGGGTGCGCCGAGACCCGCCGACCGGCGCCCGCGGCCGGACCGGCCCGCGGGCCGGTTACAGGTGCGTGCCCGGTGTGTGGCCGAAGGCGCGCCGGAACACGTCGATGAACGCGCTCGCGGACGACCAGCCGCAGCGGTGCGCGACCGCGGTCACCGGCGTTCCCACCGCGAGCAACCGCAGCGCCTGGTGCAGCCGCAGCTGCGTGCGCCACTGCGGGAACGTCATGCCCAGGTCGGCGCGGAACAGCCGGCTCAGCGTGCGCTCCCCCGCTCCCGCGCCGGCCGCCGCTCCCAGCGCCGCCAGTCCCCGCCCGTCCGCCGGATCGGCTTCCAGCACCGCGCACACCGCCGCCAGTCGGGGGTCGGTGGGCGCGGGCAGGTGCAGGGGCTGGAGCGGCGAGACCCGCAGTCGGTCGAGCAGCACCACCAGCAGGCGGCGGCGTGCCGGGCTCCCGTCGTCCGGTTCGCGGGTGTAGGCCAGGATCAGTTCCCGCAACAGCGGTCCCACCGCGATCACCGCCGGCCGGTCCGGGGGCAGCGGCGCGTGGCGGGTCGGCAGGCCCACGCAGTGCAGGTCGGTCCGCCCGTACGCGCGGTGCTCGTGGACCGTCCCGGCCGGGATCCACAGCGCGCGGGTGGTGGGCGCGACCCACGTGCCGGCGTCGGTGGTGACGGAGAGCATCCCGGAGCCCGCGTAGGCGATCTGGTGATCGTCGTGGTGGTGCGCGGGGATCCCGACGTGGGTGTCGAGCCGGTTGACGTTGGTCAGGGCCCGCGGCCGGTGCTCCGCGTCGGGTTGGCGGAATTTCTGCATCACCGGGCATTTTATCGGAAGCGGGATGCCCTGCCTCCGGGAGATTCTCGATCGGTGACATCGATCGCGACACCCTCCGTGCCCCACCGACCCCGACCTACGCCCGGCCGCCTGCGCGTGGCCGGCTTCTCCGCCGGTCACGCCTGCGTGGACGTCTATCAGGGCGCGGTCTCCGCTCTCGTGCCCCTTCTCGTCTCCGAGCGGGCCTACGGTTACGCCGCCGCTTCCGGCATCGTCCTCGCCGCGTCCCTCCTCTCCTCCGTGGCGCAGCCGCTGTTCGGGGCTCTCACCGACCGGCGGGCCGTGCCCTGGTTGATCCCGGTGGCCGCGGGGGCCGCCGGGGTCGGGATCGCGCTCGTCGGTCTGGACGCCGGGTACCGCGCCACCCTGGCGGCGGTCGCCGTGTCCGGGCTCGGGGTGGCCGCGTACCACCCGGCGGCGGCTCGTCTCGTGCGCACCTGGCCGGGCGACGGGCACGCCGCGATGAGCTGGTTCGCCCTCGGCGGGAACATCGGCTTCGCGTGCGCGCCGCTGCTGGTGTTCGCGGCGCTGTCGGTGTCCGGCCCGGCCGGATGGTGGCTGTTGGCGCTGCCGGCGGTCGTGGGCGTGTTCCTCAACCGGCCGCCGTCCGCCCGGAAGCGGGCCGGTACGAGCGACCCCGCCGTGCCGGGCGCCGCGCGGGCACGGGAGGACCGGCGGGCGTTCCTGCGCCTGTCGCTCGTCGTGGTCGTCCGCTCGGTCGTCTTCGTCGGGCTCAGCACCTTCATCGCGCTGTACGTGCGTGAGCGCGGCGGCGGTGCGAGCGTCGGGTCCGTGGCCCTGTTCGCCCTGTTCGCGGGCAGCGCGGGCGGCACCCTGCTCGGGGGCCGGCTCGCCGCTCGCTGGGGCCGGGTGCCCACCGTGCGCCGGGCCTACGCCGCCGCCGTCCCCGCCGTGGCGGGGATCCTGTTCCTGCCGCTGCCCCTCGTGTACGGGTGCGCCGCGCTGGCCGCCACCGCGTTGTACGTTCCGTTCTCGCTCCAGGTCACCCTGGGCCAGGACTACCTGCCGACCCGCGTGGGCACCGCGAGCGGAGTCACCCTGGGCCTGACGGTCAGCATCGGCGGGGTGGCGAGCCCGCTGATCGGCGCCCTCGCCGACGCCTCCTCACTGCGCACCGCGCTGCTGCCGCTGATCGCCCTGCCGCTCCTGGCGTGGGCCCTGGCCCGGCGCCTGCCCGAGCCCGCCGGGTCCGCGGGCCACGCGCCCGAAAAGCCATAAGGTCACCTTGCAAGTTTGACTGTATGTCCCTAACGTGGCGACATGTCCCCCGATCCGCCCGCCACCCCCCGAGCCCCTCGGCTCCGTGACACGGCCGAGGAACTGCAACTCGCGCTCGGCATGCTGGTGCGGCAGATGAGGGCCGCCGCCGGTGGCGGGATCAGCCTGTCGCAGATGTCCGTGCTCAAGCGGCTCGACCGGCTCGGGCCCTGCACGGCGTCGGAGCTGGCCCGGGCGGAGAAGATCCGCCCCCAGTCCGTCATCGCCACCGTGAACTCCCTGCAGGCCGAGGGCCTCGTCGTCCGCACCCCGCACCCCACCGACGGGCGCAGGCGGCCGATCTCGCTCACCCCCGAGGGCCGGGCCCTCGTGAGCGAGCGCCGCGAGGCGGGCCACGGCCGGCTCGCCGAGCTGATCGTCGAGCGGCTGAGTCCGGCGGAGCAGCGGATGGTGGCCGATGTCGTACCCCTGCTGCGGCGGTTGGCCGAGGACTGAACACCCCACGACCCGAGGAGAGCGACCCCATGACCGCGCCCACGTCCCCCGCACGCCCCGAGCCCGATCCGGCCCTTGATTCCGCCACGGCGCTGGTTCTCGTCGACCTCCAGAACGGAATCCTCGCCCTGCCCACGACCAGGCCGGCCCCCGAGGTCCTGAAGAACGGCATCGCCCTCGCCGAGGCCTTTCGCGCCCGGGGGCTGCCGGTGGTGCTGGTGCGGGTCGCCTGGTCCCCGGACGGCGGTGACCTGCCCGTTCGCCGGGTGGACCGGCCCGGCCCGGCCTCGGCCCCTCCCGCTTCGTTCTCGGAGCTCCCGGCCGAGCTGGCTGCACTCGGGACCGTGATCGTCACCAAGCGGCACTGGGGCGCGTTCACCGGCACCGAACTCGATCTGCAACTGCGCCGCCGGGGCGTGCGCCGCATCGTTCTCGCCGGCATCTCCACCAGCATCGGTGTGGAGTCGACGGCCCGCTCGGCCTGGGAGCACAGTTACGAACTGATCTTCGCCGAGGACGCCACGGCCGACACGGATCCCGACGCGCACGCCCACACCTTCGACAAGATCTTCCCGCGCATCGGCCGGGTGAGCGCGACCGCCGAGGTCATCGCGGCCCTGGACGACCACAAGTCGAGCGCGGCCCCGGACGCCGTCACCCCGCGGGACTGACCGGCCCGCCGCCGGGCCCGTCGGTTCCGTCGGGCCCGACCTCCAGCCAGACGCACTTCCCGTCCGGGCCCGGTCGGGAACCCCAGGACCGGGCGAGCCGTTCCACGATCAGCATCCCGTGCCCACCGGGCCGCCCGGGTGCCGCCGAGCCCGCCGGCACCGGGACCGGCGGGGCCGGATTGCCGTCGGTCACCTCTATCCGCAGCCGCTCCGGCGTGCGGTCGAGGACGAGCACGCCCGGCCCTCCACCGTGCAAACAGGCGTTCGAGACGACCTCGGACACCAGGAGCAGTACGTCATCGGTCGCCTCCTGCGGCCACCGCCAGGTGTCGAGCGCCATGCGGGTGAAGTCCCGGCTGCGCGTGACCGGGTTCCGGGCGCCCGCCAGCTCCAGGAGCCAGGTCCGGTCGGACGACCCACGCTGCTCCATGGCGCTCAGACTCCTCGTGTCCGTGTCTCTGTTCCTGTGCGAACCGTCGGGCGTCCGGCCCCTCGGGTGTCGACGGCCTAGCCGGGCTGTCGACCGCTGAGCGCCTGTTCCACGTCGGCGTGTACGGGGAAGACCCCGTCCGCGCCGGTGATGCGGAACATCCGTGCGACGGGTCCGGTCAGGCCCGCCAGCTCCAGGGTGCCCTCGGCCTCCTGGGCCGTGATCCTGCTGTGCAGCAGGACGTTCAGACCGGTGGAATCGCAGAACTCCAGCTTCGAGAGATCCACCAGCAGGCGGACGCCCGGGGTGATCGCCGCGTCGAGGGCATCCCGCAGGGGCTGGGCCGTGTCGTGGTCCAGCTCCCCGGTGAGAGCCAGGATCACAGCGCCGTCCGTGGCCCGCTCCGCCACGGTGAACCGCTCTTTCTCCACTCCCGGCACCATCCGCCATCATCCTTCCGTCCCGCTGCCGATGCGCCTGCCCCGATACCGCCGGGATACGCGCCAAGGCATGAAGTCTGTCGGACCGGGCGGGCACATCCCCGCAACCGGTCGGGAACCACACCGTACGCGGAGGAGGACACCGCCCCGTCGGCGCCCGTGCCGCCCGACCGGCACGCCCCCGTCCCACCCGAACGGCCGCCCGGGTCAAGGCACTTGACCGGGCGCGGAGCGAGAGGCGCAAGGAGTGCGGCGGACCGGGGACGGCCGGCGGAGAACGAAAGAGAGGCCGTATCGGATGAATCCGATACGGCCTCTGCTTCACGACTCTGTCGAGTCGGGACGACAGGATTTGAACCTGCGACCCCTTGACCCCCAGTCAAGTGCGCTACCAAGCTGCGCCACGTCCCGTTCTGCTTTGCGCCTTCCACCTGGGGTTTCCCCCTCGTGGCCGGGCACATGCAGAACATTACCCCACGCCGAGGGGTACGCGTGCACCGGTGATCGGCGGGAGAGAGGATGTCCGGGTGAACGCACGGGATCGGGATGGCGAGGGGCGGGCGCGGAGCGCGCGGCCGCGGGACGGACTCGGACGGCCGTTGCCGTACGGGACGCCGGGTGTCGGGCGGCAGCCCGAGGGGGTGGTGCGGACGCCCGCCGCGACGGTCGCGGAGGCGCAGCGGCTGCTGGACGCGGGGATGCCCTTCCACGCGCACGAGGTGTTCGAGGACGCCTGGAAGTCGGGTCCGCCGGCGGAGGCGGCGTTGTGGCGGGGCCTCGCCCAGTTGGCGGTGGGGCTCACGCACGCGGCGCGGGGGAACGCCACCGGCGGGGCCCGGTTGTTGCGGCGCGGCGCGGACGTCCTGGCCGGGCTGGACGCGCCGTACGGGATCGACCTGCCGGGGCTGGTGGGGTGGGCGCGGGCGCTGGCCGGCCGGGTCGAGGGCGGCGCGGTGGTGGACGCGGCGGCCGAGGCACCCCGGCTCGCCGCGACCCCGGACGGACCGGCGGCCTGACCGTCCCGTGCCCGACCGCTACGCCGGCTGGAGCAGGTCCCAGCGGTTGCCGTACAGGTCCTCGAAGACCGCGACGGAGCCGTACGTCTCGTGGCGCGGTTCCTCCAGGAAGCGGACCCCCTCGGCGGTCATCCGGGCGTGGTCGCCCGCGAAGTCGTCGGTGTGGAGGAAGAACCCGACGCGTCCGCCGGTCTGGTCGCCGACCCGGGAACGCTGGGCCTCGTCCTTGGCGCGGGCGAGCAGCAGGGCCGCTTCGGTGGCGCCGCGCGGGCGGACCACGACCCAGCGGGAGCCGTCCGGTCGGGCGGCGTCCTCGACGAGGATGAAGCCGAGGGCGCGGGTGTAGAAGTCGATGGCCTCGTCGTAGTCGTGGACGACGAGGGCGGTGAGGGCGATGTGTGCGGACATGGGTCCTATTGTGCGGAGCCGCCGAGCAGGACGACCTCCAGGGTCCGGGGGCCGTGTACGCCCTCCACCCGGTCCAGCTCGATGTCGCTGGTCGCCGAGGGCCCGGAGATCCAGGTCAGCGGGCGGGTGGGGTCCAGCCGGTCCAGGGCCTGCGGGATCGAGTCCACCAGTCGGTCGGGGATCCGCACGACGCAGACGTGGTGGTCGGGGATCAGGGTGATCCGGCGCCGGCCCTGCTCGGGGCCTGCGTCGAGGACGAGGGTGCCGGTCTCCGCGACGGCCAGGGCGCAGCCGGTCACGACGCTGTCCACGCCGTCGAGTTCGAGGGGGGTGGACGCGGCCAGGTCGTGGACGACGGTCACGTCGGCGTCGGCGAGCCAGTGCGGGGGCAGGTCGGGCGGCACGAGCACGGTGGCGGAGCCCCGTCGGGCGAGGAGTCGCGCCAGGAGCGGCGGCAGGTCGTCCTCGTCGGCGCGGTGGACCGTCGCCCGGTACTCGGTGAGGTGGGCGGCGAGCAGGTCGGCGCTCTGCTCGGGGGTGCGGGCGCCGTGTTCGCGGAGGTAGTCCCGGGGCACTTCCGTGTCGGGGCCGTCGACGGCTCGTCGGATGCGGCCCAGGATGAGGTCCCTGGTGCTCATCGGTGTTCCTCTCCCCGGTCGCCGCGTTCCCGGGTCCACCAGTCGCGGAAGGATTCGGCGGGCGGGCGTGGCAGCTCGCGGCTGTCGGTCCAGGCCCGGCCGGGCCCGGGCAGTCGGCGCGGTCGCAGGCGGTGGGCGCGGGACAGCAGCCGCTCCCCCGCGCGGAGGGCGCCCGGGCGGTCGAGGAGGAGGCGGGCGGCCCGCATGGCGGCGCGTTCGGCGGTGTGGCCGCGGGCGGGACGGATGCGTACGCGGATGCCCTCGCGGGTGACGGGGCCGCCTTGGGCGACGCGTTCGCGGAGGTGGACGAGGACCTCGGGGATGTCGATGGCGACGGGGCAGACCTCGTAGCAGGCGCCGCACAGGGTGGAGGCGTAGGGCAGCGAGGCGTCGATCTCGCTGGCGGTGCCGCGCAGTTGGGGGCTGAGGATGGCGCCGATCGGGCCGGGGTAGACGGAGCCGTAGGCGTGGCCGCCGGCGCGTTCGTAGACGGGGCAGACGTTCAGGCAGGCGGAGCAGCGGATGCAGCGCAGGGCCTGGCGGCCGACGGCGTCGGCGAGGGTGTCGGTGCGGCCGTTGTCGAGGAGGACGAGGTGGAAGGCGGTGGGGCCGTCGCCGTCGGTGGTGCCGGTCCACATGGTGGTGTAGGGGTTCATCCGCTCGGCCGTGGAGGAGCGCGGCAGCGTCTGGAGGAAGATCTCCAGGTCCCGGAAGGTCGGCACCACCTTCTCGATGCCCACGACCGAGATGAGGGTGTCGGGAAGGGTCAGGCACATCCGGCCGTTGCCCTCGGACTCGAGGACGACCATGGTGCCGGTCTCGGCGACCATGAAGTTGGCCCCGGACACGGCGACTTTGGCGCGCAGGAACTTCTCCCGCAGGTGCAGGCGGGCCGCTTCGGCGAGTTCGCGCGGGTCGTCGCCGAGACCGTCCGGTGCGGGTCTGCCCCAACTCGCCATCTCCGTGCGGAAGATGTCCCGGATCTCGGCCCGGTTGCGGTGGATGGCGGGGACCAGGATGTGCGAGGGCCGGTCGTGGCCGAGTTGCACGATGAGTTCGGCCAGGTCGGTTTCGTACGCGGCGATCCCGGCCGCCTCCAGGGCCTCGTTGAGGCCGATCTCCTGGGTGGCCATCGACTTGACCTTGACCACCTCGCGCTCGCCGGTGGCCAGGACCAGTGCCGTGACGATCCGGTTGGCCTCGTCCGCGTCGGCGGCCCAGTGGACGGTGCCGCCGGCCGCCGTGACGGACTCCTCCAACTCCAGCAGGTAGCGGTCGAGGTGGCGGAGCGTGTGGTCCTTGACCGCCTTGCCGGCCTCGCGGAGCCGATCCCAGTCCGCCAACTCCGCGACGGCGCGGGCCCGTTTGTCGCGGATGGTGTGCGTGGCGTGCCGGAGGTTGGCGCGCAGGACCTCGTCGTGCACGCCGTCGCGCGCCGCGGTGGGGAAGGCGGGCATGCCGAGCGGGATGGCGGTCATCGCAGGGGGTCCTCCTCGGTCGCGGCGAGGATCTC
Source organism: Streptomyces sp. NBC_00513 (assembly GCF_041431415.1). GTDB lineage: Bacteria > Actinomycetota > Actinomycetes > Streptomycetales > Streptomycetaceae > Streptomyces. The sequence goes on along the minus strand of NZ_CP107845.1, from coordinate 6,410,712 downwards.
CGCGAGGTGCAGGGCGCGCGGCGGGACGTCACGGCGGCGGAGCATCCCGTCGAGGTGGGCGAGGCAGGAGTTGTCGGCGCCGCACAGCACCTCGGCGCCGGTGGAGGCGGCGCTGCGGATCTTGTCGGTGCCCATCGCGGCGGACACGTCCGGGTTCTTGACGGCGAAGGTGCCGCCGAAGCCGCAGCATTCCTCGGCCCCGGGGAGTTCGACCAGGTCCAGGCCCTTGACGGCGGCCAGCAGCCGCCGGGGGCGGTCCCCGAGGCCGAGGATCCGCAGGCCGTGGCAGGAGGGGTGGTAGGTGACGGTGTGCGGGAAGTACGCGCCGACGTCCACCACGCCGAGGACGTCGATCAGGAACTCGGTCAGCTCGTACACGCGGGGTGCGAGGTCGTCGGCGAGCCGGGCCAGTTCCGGGCCGCGTCCCTCGTCCCGTGCCCTGCGGCCGATCCGGGGGTAGTGCTCGCGGATCATGGCGGCGCAGGAAGCGGAGGGGGTGACCACGTGGGTGTGGCCCGCGAAGGCTTCGGCGGTGCGCCGCATCAGCGGTTCGCTCTCGTGGCGGTAGCCGGTGTTGTACTGCGGTTGTCCGCAGCAGCTCTGGGCGGCGGGGAAGTCCACGTGGACGCCGAGCCGCTCCAGGAGGCGGACCACGGCGATGCCGGTTCGGGGGTACAGCGCGTCGTTGACGCAGGTGACGAACAGGGCGGCGCGCATGACGGGCAGAATAGCCGGGTGAAGAAGTTCTACGTGATCGGCATCGGCGCGGGCGACCCGGACCACCTGACCCTCCAGGCGGTCAAGGCGATCGGCGCTTCGGACGCATTCCTCATCCTGGAGAAGGGCGAGGAGAAGTCGGACCTGACCGGGCTCCGGCGGGCGATGTTGGACGAGTACGCCCGGCCCGGCCACCGGCTGGTGGAGGGGCGTGACCCGGACCGGGACCGCACGCCGGCGCAGTACGCCCCGACCGTGGACGGCTGGCGCAGCGCCCGGGCGGAGATCTTCGAGCGGTTCATCGCCGAGGACCTGGCGGACGGCGAGACCGGGGCGTTCCTGGTGTGGGGCGACCCCTCGTTGTACGACTCGACGCTCGCGATCCTCGATGAGGTGCTGGAGAAGGGTCGGGTCGCCTTCGACCACGAGGTGGTCCCCGGCATCAGCAGCATCTCCTCCCTGCTCGCCCGGCACCGGACCACCTTGAACCGGGTGGGGCGCCCGGTGCAGATCACCACCGGGCGGCGGCTCGCGGAGGGCTGGCCGCAGGACGTGGACGACGTGGTGGTGATGTTGGACGCGCGGCACGCCTTCACGGCCCACCTCGACCAGGACCTCTACATCCATTGGGGCGCCTACGTCGGCACGCCCGACGAGATCCTGGTCTCGGGGAAGCTGGCGGAGGTGGCCGGGCGGATCGAGGAGCTGCGGACCGAGGCCCGCGCCCGCAAGGGTTGGATCATGGACACGTACCTGCTCAGGCGCCCTTGAGGTAGTCGGGCAGGGCGGCGGCCAGGCGTTCGTACTCCTCGGGCCGGTTGTAGATCTGGCCGCAGACCCTGATGCCGCCGCCGCCCGGCCAGGGCCAGATCAGTACGCGTACGCGCAGCTCGGCGGCGATCCGTTCGCGCAGGGCGCGGGCGCTCTCCTGGGTTTCGGCGATGCCCGGCGGCAGGCGCAGGGCGCGCATGGCGAGCCCCTCGGTGTGCGGGAGCGGGGTGAGCCCGGGGAGCTCGGCGAGCAGGGCGGCGCCGTGGGCGGCGAGCGCGGCGTTGTGGGCCCGCACCGCGGCCGCGTCGAGGCGTTCGAGGAGGTCCAGGCCCTCGGGTGCGGCCAGCCAGCCGGTGTAGTCGGCGGTGGCCCGGTTCTCGACGGAGCGGGGGAAGCCGTGCCGGTCCTCCCACGAGGGGACCAGGGCCCGGATCCGGGACCGGTGGCGCGGGGCGACGGCGAGGACGGCGCTGCCGGAGGGTGCGTACCCCCACTTGTGCAGGTTCCCGAACCAGAAGTCGGCGCCGCCGGCCAGCGGGTCGGCGAGCATGCCGGGGGCGTGGGCGCCGTCGACGATGGTGGTGACGCCGCGGGCGGCGAGGTCGGCGAGGAGCGCGGGGCCGGCGATGAGCCGGGCGGTCGGCGAGCTGACGTGGTCGAGGACCGCCACCTTGGTGCGGGGGGTGAGTGCGGCGAGCACGGTCTCCCGTACGGCGTCCTCGTCGGGGAGGTACGGGTCGAGGGTGACCGTGGTGAGGGGTGCGCGGCGGGCCGCCGCCTCGACGACCGTGCCGTAGCCGTGGTCGGTGACCAGGATCTCGTCGCCGTCGGCGAGGGTGACGGCGTCGAGGGCAAGGTTCGCGCCCTCGGTGGCGTTGGCGATGAAGCCGATGCCGTCCGCTTCGGTGCCGAGGTGGGTGGCGACCCGGGCGCGGGCGTCGGCGATGCGTTCCGGCACGCCGATGAAGAACACGTCGGGGTCGTGGTGGACCTCTGCCTGGAGTGCGGCGTGCGCCTGCTGCACGGGGACCGGCACGGCTCCGAACGATCCGTGGTTGAGGTGCGCCACGTCGGGGTCGAGCCGGAACAGGGCGCGCCCGCCGGGGAACTCCGCCGGGCGTTTCGGCTCGGTCACTGGGCCTCCGTGAGTGGGGTCGGCTGGTGTGCCGATCCTCTCCCGGGGCGGGTCCGGACCGGAAGACCGCCCCGCGGTCGGAAGGCGCCCCCTGGCCGAAGACCGCCCCGCCGCCGGCGGATCGCGGCTCCGGCCCGCGCGCGTGGCGCAGGCTCCGGGCCGGGCTACTCCCGGCCGCTCGTCGCCGCGTAGTACTGGAGGTCCTGGACTTCCACCTTGTGGTCGGCCGGGTAGGGGAGTTCGACCTCCGTCACGGTCCGGTCGGCCCGCACCACCTCCGCCGAGCTGACGCCCGTCTTCAGCGGCAGCAGTTCGGTGTGGAGTCCGGCCGGGGCCTCGTGGGAGTCCTTGGCGGCGCCGACGGTCGTACGGATCTTCGCCGACCCCGTCAGGAAGCTCAGCACCTCCACGGTGTCCCGGGGGGCCGCGCTGCCCCTGCGCAGCGACATCACCAGCGACTGGTCGCCGGTCGGGTCGGTGGCGGCGAACTGGGTGCGGGCCGTGAGGTACAGGGTGTCGCGGACGATCCGCGGCCAACTGCCCGTCTTGAACCGGGTCAGGTAGTACGAGGTGAGGTCGAGGTAGGCGTACCCGTTGTGCAGGGACGGTGCGAACTGGCTGCCCTCGGAGTAGTCGTTCCAGGTGGTCAGCTGCACCCAGTCGGCGCCGTCGTCGATGGCGTGCGTCCATGTGGACCGGAGCGTGGCGGTGTTGCCGGCCTCGTCGTAGATGCCCTGGTTGGGGCGGGCGTCCTGGACGGAGACGGGCTGCATCCAGATCTTGCCCATCTCGTGGGCCCGGCGCGCGTCGCGCGTCGAGCTCTCCTGGCCGACGTAACTGCGGCTGCCCCATTCGGAGAAGCCGTGGCTGATCGGTGCGAAGGCCGCGCCGTTGGCGCCGAAGTCGAGGAAGAGGGGGACGAAGGCGGTACGGATGCCGTGCTTCGACTTCAGGTTGTCGATCACCCGGGTCCACCAGGCGACGTTCTTGGCCTCGGCCTTGAAGGGCGACACGACCAGGCGCCCGTCGCCGAGCCGGTGGGCGGCCGGGCTCTTGCCGAGGGCGGCGAGGGCGTCGGCGAGTACGCCCGGGTCGTCGGTCTTCAGCGAGGTCATGTCCGGCATCAGCATGATCTTGAAGTCGGGGTCGACCGAACGGGCGGCCTCCATCAGGAGGTTGGAGCGCTCCCAGTTCTTGCCGGAGAGGGAGAGCATGTCGAGGGTGAATCCGTCGATGCCGGCGGCGCGGGCGGTGCGCACCTCCTGCTGGAGGTTGGCGTACTCCCAGTTGCCGCCCTTGGGCGGGACGGGCAGCGGGCGGTCGCGCAGCAGGCCGCCGTAGCGCTCGTGCTTGCCGCTCTCCCCTTCGGGTTCGAGGTAGTTGCGGGTGTAGTAGTCGACGTCCGCGCTCGCGTTGTCGAGGGACAGCGGGTACGGGGTGAAGTAGTGGGCGAACACCAGCCTCTTGCCGGCGGAGCCCGAGCGCAGCGAGGCCGGTCGGGGCATGTCGAAGGGCAGGGCTCCCGCGGAGCGGGTGCCTCCGGTGTCCACCTGCCCCCGGGGGGTCGGCCGTTCGGACTCCGCGGGGGATCCGCTCGGGCTCGGTGTGGCCCCGGGCGTGCGGGACGCCTCGGGCGAGGGATCGCCGCCGGGGGCGATGGTCCGGGGCGCGTCGATCTCGGGCGTCGCACGGTACTGGTGGGCGTCGGCGGTGAAGGGGTCCCAGGCGATGCCCGTCGCGGCGCAGACGCCGACGAGCAGGAAGGCCGACATCAGGAACGTCAGCAGCGGTCTGCGCCCCCGGAAGCGGGGACGGCGTCGGTGCGACGCGGGTCGTGGATCCCGCTCTGCCCGCCGGTCCGCTCTCATGTGTGCCCCTCCCCGGAATATGCCCCGGCTGCGGGGCTGCACAGCAGTAGAGCCGATTCCCGGCTGTCAAACAACCGTTCCAGAGGGGCGGGGGTCCGGCACGTACGTCACGGGGACCACGGGAACTACGCCGACCGCTTTGCCTTGGCCAACACGGCCTCCGCTTCAGGGGCCTTGGTGCGCCCCGGCCGCAGGCGGGTTCCGCGTCCCCGCGAACACGTCCGCAACGCACCGCGCCCGTCCGCCGGCCGGCGGGCGCGCCCGGGACGACGGACGCGCGCGTTGCCCACCTGGGCCTTGGCCCGCCGTGTTCCCCTCGCCGCGCTTCCCGCCGCGTGCGTCGTCTACCGGCCCTCCACCATCCGGCCGACGCGCGTCACGCACGTCGTGGACCGCTCCGGGGGCGGGTGATGGCCGGCCGTGCGGGGGTGGGCCACGACCGGCGTACGAACCATTCGGCGGAATGAGACATTCCCCTGGTCTTGCCATGAAACTGGCGCATAATCATCGGCATGCGGCCTGAAGCACGCCTCTTGCCGCGCCTGGTCACGCATGCAATGGGGGGCATCGTGCCGATGGGGGAATCTCGACCGGCCGGGACACTGCCGATGACATCGACGGAACTGTCATGGCTGCTCACCGCCGTCCGACGGGGCCGCGTGCTGACCGTGACCGGCCGGTTCCGCGCGCCGCGCAGCCTGTTGGTGCGCGACGTCGCACGGCGGCTCTCGTCCAACTTCTGCGACGGCGTGGCCGTGGTCACCGTCGCGGAGGCCGGTGGCGTACCTGAGCTCGTGGCCGCGCTGGGCTGCGTACCCGGCATGCCCTTCCTGCCCTGCGGCACGCGCGACGCCGCCCCCTGGCTCGCGGAGCGGGACATGCTCCTCGTCCTGGACGGCGTCGACCACCTGACGGCCGACACCCTGCGCTGGCTGCGCGAGCTTCTCGCCGTCGCGCCCGGACTGCGGATCCTGGCCGCCGGGCGCCATCCGCTGGCCGTCGGACAAGGCCGGGTCCACCGCCTCTGAGGACCTGACGGCACACCGGGGTCCCACGGCTGCCGCGCCGGCCCGTCACGTGCGCGGCACAGCGCCGCCATGTTCGCGCCACAGCACTGCCACAGCACTGCCATGCGGCGGGCATTGAGTCGCGGCTGCTCGAATTCTAGGGTCTGACCTGCGGGTTCGGCGGGCCGTGAGGTCCGGGGCGAGCCCCGCGTACGTACGTCACCTTCCCCCGCGCGTACAGGAGACCCTCGTGAGCGAGCAGCACACCAGCGGACCCCGGAACTCCCCCGTCGGCAGACGCGGCTTCCTCGCCGGCGCGGCGGCCGTGGCGGCCGCCGCGGCCACCCCGGCCCTTGCCCGGGACGCGGCGGCCTCGCCGGCCGCGGCGCGCCCCAACATCCTGCTCATCGTCACCGACGACCAGCCCAAGCAGACCGACTGGGCCATACCGAAGACCATCGAGTGGCTGGGGGGCCACGGCGTCACCTTCACCCACGGGCACGCGGCGACCCCGCTGTGCGCACCGTCCCGGTCCTCCATCTTCTCCGGACGGCACGCGCACCACCACGGCGTGCGCAACAACTCGGCCTCGTACAGCCTCGACCAGTCGACCACCGTGCAGCGCCACCTCAAGCAGGCCGGCTACCGCACGGGGCTGTTCGGCAAGTACCTCAACTCCTGGACCCTCGCGGACGATCCGCCGCACTTCGAGGAGTTCGCCCTCCTCCAGCCCGGATACAACGACGCCCGCTGGAACGTGGACGGCACCGTCCAGCAGCTCCCCGGGTACACCACCAACATCGTCAAGAACCGGACGTTGGCCTTCCTCGACAAGTCGACCACCGACAGCCGGCCCTGGTTCGCGTACGTCACCCCGTACGCCTCGCACGCGCCGAACACGCCCGCACCGAAGTACACCGAAACGCCCGTCCCCGCCTGGAACGGGCGCCCCTCGGTCCCGGAGGACGACCGGTCGGACAAGCCCGCCTACATCCGCGACGCGACGTCCACCCTCGACGACGGCCGCGAGACCCGCAAGCGCCAACTGCGCAGCCTGCTCTCGGTGGACGACGCGGTGCGGGCCATCCACGACAAGCTCGTCGCGCTGGGCCAGTTGGAGAACACCCTCGTCGTCTTCACCGGGGACAACGGCTACACGTGGGCGGACCACGGCTGGACCAAGAAGTCGGTGCCCTACTCCCCCGCCCACGAGGTCCCCTTCTACCTGTCCTGGCCCGCCGGCGGTCTCGGCGGCGGCACCAAGGACCACCGCATCGTCGCGAACATCGACATCGCGCCGACGATCCTGGACGCCGCGGGCGTCGCGCGGCCCGCCGGTCAGGACGGGCGGTCCCTGCTCGGCTCCGAGTCCCGGGACCACCTGCTCGTCCAGTGGTGGAAGAAGGGCACCGGCGCCGAGGGGCCGAAGTCCTGGGCCTCGTACGTGGCCAAGGACAAGCAATATACGGAGTACTACGACCTGCACACCGACGCGACGGGCGCCGTGTCCGGTACCGGCCAGGTCACCTTCCGGGAGTACTACGACCTGGCCGCCGACCCGTACCAGCTGAAGAACCTGCTGTACCAGGCCACACCCGCGCAGGAGCAGGCCCTCGGCGTCCCCGCGCTGGCGGCGCGGCTGGCCGCCGACCGCGCCGGCTGAGCCCCGCCCCCGCCCGTTCCGCCCACCCAGGAGTGATGCCCGTGCCGACCGAGTCCTGCTGCGCCCCCGGCCGCGAACCCGCCACCACCGTGCTCGCAATCGGAGGGCCGCCGCCCGCACGGCGGGCCGACCCGGCGGCGGAGCGGGCCGCGCGCGACCTGGTGGAGCTCGCGGGCGGCCGGTTCCTGATGGGCACCGAGGACCCGGACGGCTTCCCGGCGGATGGCGAGGGGCCGGTACGGGAGGCGGTGGTCGGGGCGTTCCGCATCGCCCCGACCACCGTCACCAACGCCCGGTTCGCCTCGTTCGTGAAGGCCACCGGGCACGTCACGGAGGCGGAGTCCTTCGGATTCAGTTTCGTCTTCGCCGGGTTCCTCACGCCCGAACTCGGCGCGCGGTCGCCTGCGGTGGCCGGCACCCCGTGGTGGCGGGCGGTCGAGGGCGCGCACTGGCGCCGCCCCGAGGGACCCGGTTCCTCGTTCGCCGCACGGCAGGACCATCCGGTGGTGCACGTGTCGTGGAACGACGCCCGGGCCTACTGCGCCTGGTCCGGCACCCGGCTGCCCACGGAGCCCGAGTGGGAGTTCGCGGCGCGCGGCGGGCTGGAGGGGCGGCGGTACCCCTGGGGTGATGAACTGAGGCCCGACGGGCGGTACATGTGCAACATCTGGAACGGCGATTTCCCCCGGCACAACACGCGCGCGGACGGCTACGCGGGTACGGCCCCCGCGAAGTCCTTCCGCCCCAACGGGCACGGCCTGTACAACACGGTCGGCAACGTGTGGGAGTGGTCCGCGGACCGCTTCTCGGCGGCCGGCCCGGAGCGCGCGATGCGCGGCGGCTCGCACATGTGCCACGACTCGTACTGCAACCGCTACCGCGTCGCGGCCCGTACCCGCAACACCCCGGACAGCTCCGCGGGCAACATCGGCTTCCGCGTGGCGGCCGATGTCCACACCGGCGTCCGGTGACCCGGGTCAGATCCCGCGGATCCGGTCCCACATCCGCGACGCGGGTGCCGAGGGGCGGGCCGACACCGGTCGCCGGGGCCGGAGTTGGGACCAGACGGCGTCCGGGCAGCGGCCCTGCGGCCGGGACGCGAGGAACTTCCGGTAGCTGACGACCCGGGGCTCGTGGCCGATCTCCACCCAGTGGGGGCGGCCGGAGACCTCGTCCCAGCCGTCATTGGGGAGCCGGACGTGGTCACGTCGGCCGTCCTTGTCCTTGGTGGTGATCTGCGCGACCTCGGCGCGGCCGCGTCCGGTGGCGAGGACCACGCAGTAGTGCCGCAGGTGCCGCGACGGGTCCTCCCGCAGCGGCACCATGGCCAGCCAGATCTCCCCGGCCCGGGGCCGCGCCCCGCGCGTGCGGTCCCAACGGCGTATCCCCAGGTACACGGCGAGGGCGGCCAGGCCCGCGGCGCCGCTCGTCAGGGCGCCCCGCGCGTTCCACGACTCGATGCCCGCCACCCGGTGCCCGGTGTAGAGCACGGCGCCCGCGACGGCCGCGAGGAGCAGGGCGGCCCGGGCCAGGAACCGCCACCACGCGAAGGCCGCGCCCCGACCGGCGAGGGCCGTGACGGCGAGCGCGACCACGACGGGTATGCCGTACAGGATCGCCCAGGCCCCGGGTCCCTCCGCCCGTACCGGCGGGTCCTGCAGGGCCATGAGGTCGGGGATCAGCACCGGTGTGGCGAGCAGCCCTCCGACGATGACCACCAGGTTGAGCAGCAGATACCCCACGCACCCGATTCCGGCGCAGGACGTGTCGTCTCGACGAGCCACCAGTTCTCCCCCCAGCTCACCGGCGGCAGGCTAACGCACCCGGCGGGTTCGTGAGGGGCGAATCAGTTCTGCCAGGAGGGGCGCTCCCACTCGTCGGCGGGCAGCCCGAGGATCACCTCGTCGACGAAGGCCCCGTACACCCACGCGGAGCGCCGCAGGGTGCCCTCGACCTGGAAGCCCGCGCTCTGTGCGGCCCGGATCATCGCCGGGTTGTCGGCGAGGGTCTCCAGTTGGAGCCGGTGCAGACCGCGCACGGTGAACCCGTAGTGGCACAGCAGTTGTACGGTTTCCGCGCCGATCCCGCGGCCGCGGGCACCGGGGAGGAGGGACATCCCGAGGTGGGCGCCCCGGTTGTGCGGGTCGATGCCCCACAACAGGGCCTCGCCGGCGAGTTCGCCGGTGGCCAGGTCGACCACGGAGAAGGCGGCCTTGCCGTCCTCGGAGGGCCCGTCGGGCTCGTAGAGGGAGTGGCCGCTCGCCAGGGTCAGCGGGCGCCAGGGACGCGAGTCCGACCGGGAGTGGTTCGGGACGTCTTCGTAGAGCCCGGCGTGCAGGGTCGCCACGTCGTCGGGGTGGCGGGCGCGCAGTGCGGCCAGCTGTCCAGTGATCACCCCGTATTACTAGCCGTGTGCGGACCCCCTTCACAACCGGAATACGGTCGCCGGCGTCCGGACGCGCCGACGCCCCGGCCGGGAGGTCCCGGTCGGGGCGTCGGCGGACACGCCGTGGGCGTCAGCCCAGGATCGCGAGCGCCTGGTTCAGGGTCTCGGACGGGCGCATGATCTTCGAGGCCTTGGCGGCGTCGGGCTGGTAGTACCCGCCGATGTCGGCCGGGGAGCCCTGCACCGCGATGAGCTCGGAGACGATGGTCCCCTCCTGCTCGCCCAGCGTCTTGGCGAGCGCCTCGAACGCGGTCGCCAGCTCGGCGTCGTCGGTCTGCTTGGCCAGCTCCTGCGCCCAGTACAGGGCGAGGTAGAAGTGGCTGCCGCGGTTGTCGATGCCGCCCAGCTTGCGGCTCGGCGACTTGTCCTCGTTGAGGAAGGTGCCGGTCGCGCGGTCCAGGGTGTCGGCCAGCACCTGGGCGCGGGCGTTGCCGGTGGTGGTCGCGAGGTGCTCGAAGGAGACGGCCAGCGCGAGGAACTCACCGAGGGAGTCCCAGCGCAGGTAGTTCTCCTTCACGAGCTGCTGCACGTGCTTCGGGGCGGAGCCGCCGGCGCCGGTCTCGAAGAGGCCGCCGCCGTTCATCAGCGGGACGACCGACAGCATCTTGGCGCTGGTGCCCAGCTCCAGGATCGGGAAGAGGTCGGTCAGGTAGTCGCGCAGCACGTTGCCGGTCACCGAGATGGTGTCCTCGCCGCGGCGGATGCGCTCCAGGGAGAAGGCGGTGGCCTCGACCGGGGGGAGGATCTTGATGGTCAGACCCTCGGTGTCGTGCTCGGCGAGGTACGTCTTGACCTTGGCGATCAGCTGCGCGTCGTGCGCGCGGCCCTCGTCCAGCCAGAAGACGGCCGGGTCGCCGGAGGCGCGGGCGCGGGTGACGGCGAGCTTGACCCAGTCCTGGATCGGCGCGTCCTTGGTCTGGCAGGCGCGGAAGACGTCGCCCTTGGCGACCTTCTGCTCCAGGACCACGTTGCCCTCGGCGTCGACGAGGCGGACGGTGCCCGTGGCGGCGATCTCGAAGGTCTTGTCGTGGCTGCCGTACTCCTCGGCCTTCTGGGCCATGAGGCCGACGTTCGGCACCGAGCCCATCGTGGACGGGTCGAAGGCGCCGTGCGCGCGGCAGTCGTCGATGACGGCCTGGTAGACACCGGCGTAGCTGCTGTCCGGGAGGACGGCGAGGGTGTCGGCCTCGGCGCCGTCGGGGCCCCACATGTGACCGGAGGTGCGGATCATCGCCGGCATGGAGGCGTCGACGATCACGTCGGAGGGGACGTGCAGGTTGGTGATGCCCTTGTCCGAGTCGACCATGGCGAGGGCGGGGCCCTCGGCGAGCTCGGCGTCGAAGGAGGCCTTGATCGCGGCGGCGTCGGGCAGCGCGCCCAGGCCGTTGAGGATGGTGCCGAGGCCGTCGTTGGGGGACAGACCGGCGGCGGCGAGGGTCTCGCCGTGGCGGGCGAACGTCTTCGGGAAGAAGGCGCGGACCACGTGGCCGAAGACGATGGGGTCGGAGACCTTCATCATCGTGGCCTTGAGGTGCACGGAGAACAGCACGTCCTCGTTCTTGGCGCGCTCGATCTGGGCGTTCAGGAAGGTGCGCAGCGCGTCGACGTGCATGACGGACGCGTCCACGACCTCACCGGCGAGGACCGGTACGGACTCGCGCAGGACGGTGGTGGTGCCGTCGGCGGCCACGTGCTCGATGCGGAGCGTGCCGGCCTCGGTGATCACGGTGGACTTCTCGGTGGAGCGGAAGTCGTCGGCGCCCATGGTGGCGACGTTCGTCTTCGACTCGGAGGTCCAGGCACCCATGCGGTGGGGGTGGGTCTTGGCGTAGTTCTTGACCGAGGCGGGGGCGCGGCGGTCGGAGTTGCCCTCGCGCAGGACCGGGTTGACGGCGCTGCCCTTGATCTTGTCGTAGCGGGCGCGGATCTCGCGCTCCTCGTCGCTCTTCGGGTCGTCCGGGTAGTCCGGGAGCGCGTAGCCCTGGCCCTGGAGTTCGGCGACCGCGGCCTTGAGCTGCGGGATCGAGGCCGAGACGTTGGGCAGCTTGATGATGTTGGCGCCCGGGGTCTTCGCCAGTTCGCCCAGCTCGGCGAGGGCGTCCGCGATGCGCTGGCCCTCTTCCAGGTGCTCGGGGAAGCTGGCGATGATCCGACCGGCCAGGGAGATGTCACGGGTCTCGACATTCACACCGGCCGTCGACGCGTATGCCTGGATCACAGGCAGGAAGGAATACGTCGCGAGGGCCGGGGCCTCGTCAGTGTGCGTGTAGATGATGGTCGAGTCAGTCACCGGATGCTCCGCTCCACAGTCTGCGTCTCTCGTCTGCAACATTGCTCGACATCAAGATATCTCGTGATCGGACCGGTCTGGACAGCCCCCTGCCGGAACCCGGGGGAGACACGCGTCACCCGGCGCCGCCGGCCCGGACGCACGACCGCGGCCCGGGACGGGGAGGGGCCGTCCCGGGCCGCGGGGTGCCGGGCGCCGGATGGGGGGGCGCGGGATGCGCGGGAGGGTCAGCCGATGTGGAAGGGGTCCCCGTAGACCTTCCAGTCGAGCGGGGTGTCGAGGTTCAGGTTCCCCTTCTTGACCCACACCCGCTGGGCGGTGTCCACGCGGCTGGTGTCGCTGTGGGCCTCCTCCTGCTTCATCGCCCAGACGCGGGCGTCGAGGAAGGCGTTCAGCCAGGTGGTCTCGTTGCCGCCCTGGGCCGGGGGCTTGGCCTTGGTCAGGGCGCGCTTGCGGATGTTGCGGAAGCTGGTGGAGTCGCTTCCGTCGCCGTGCATGACGATGGCGTCGTAGTAGGCGAACTGGCCGAGGGTGCCGACACCGTCGCTCTTGCCCTGCTTGACGGCGGGGTTGAAGTAGACGCGGTCGCGCTCGTGGTCCTGGGCCTTCTTGAACTCCGTGTCCTGGGCGGCCTTGGCCCAGTCCTTGGTGAAGTTCGGGTCGAGGCCGGCGTGCGAATCGCTCCCGTCGACCTTGCGCAGCGCCGGAAGGTACTTCGCGAGCACGTTTCCGGGCTTGACCTGCGTGTAGTACTCGACGAGGTCCAGCATGTCGCCGGTGCCGGAACAGAACCCGATGATCCCGGCGGTGTAGCCGCGGCCGTCGTCGATGTCCTCTATGTACTTGTACTGCGCCTTCCAGTCCAGCGAGGAGTTCTCCGCGCTGGAGACGATCTGCATGGCGATGTCCTTCTTCGCCGGGTCGTCGAGTCCGGTCGCCGCCGCCGCGGTGGAGGCGGCGGGTGCGGTGGCCGGGGCCGCCGTGGCGTGGGCCGCGACGGGGGCGGCGAGCAGGGCGGCGCCGAGCAGGGCGCCGAGCGCGACGGTCCGGTTCTTGCGTTGGGGGGTGAACACAAGGCCTCCATGCGATGGTTGAGGCTTCCCGATTCGGTTAGGAAACTTTCCTACCAGATATTCGAGGCGCGGAGAAGCCTTGTTGTCAGTTCCGGAGCAAACCAATCCATGACGGCCCCGGCTACGAAACCCTCCATGTGTCACCCCTGTCAGTCGTCGCCGCCCCCGAAGGAAGCCCCCGCCATGACCTGTACTCGAAACGGCCGGCTCCTCGGGCGAAAGGGGCTCTCGTGCGGCAACCGGTGACCTTCGGCGCGGCCTGGGAGAAGCCCGGCCCCGACCTGCCCACCCTCATGGACCAGATCGCCCGCGGCGACCAGGACGCCTTCGCCACGCTCTACGACGTGGTCGCGGGTCCCGTCTACGGCATCGTCGTCAAGGTCCTGCGGGACCGGGCGCAGTCCGAGGAAGTGGCGCAGGAGGTCCTGATCGACGTCTGGCGGCAGGCCGCGCGCTACCGCTCCGACAAGGGCAGCGTCATGACCTGGGTGATGACGATCGCGCACCGGCGCGCGGTGGACCGGGTCCGCTCCGCGCAGGCGGCGGCGGCCCGCGAGCAGGACAACGCGGCCCGGGAGCACACGCGCCCCTACGACGAGGTGAGCGAGCAGGTGGAGGTGCGGCTGGAGAGCGAGCAGGTGCGCCGCTGCGTGCGCGGCCTCACCGAACTGCAGCGGCAGGCCGTCAGCCTCGCCTACTACGGCGGGCTGACGTACCGCGAGGTCGCGGAGACCCTCGGCACCCCGCTGCCCACGGTCAAGACACGGTTGCGCGACGGCCTGATCCGCCTGCGCGACTGCATGGGGGTCAACGCATGAGCACCGGGACCGACCACATGCACGCCCTCGCCGGCGCCTATGCGCTGAACGCCCTGGACTCCGAGGAACGGACCGCCTTCGAGCACCACCTCGCCCGGTGCGCGCTGTGCCCTCAGGACGTTCGGGAGTTCACCGCGACGGCGGCCCGGCTCGGCTCGGCGACCGCTCTGCCTCCGCCACCCGCGATGCGCGCGCACGTACTGGACCGGATCGACACGGTGCGGCAACTGCCTCCGGCCCGCCGGGGCATCCCGAGCCTGCGCAGGCGCGCCCTGCCGATGGCCCTCGCGGCCTGTCTGGCCGGGGCGCTCGCCCTGGGCGGCACGGCGGTGTGGCAGCGGGACCAAGCCGTCCAGGCCGGCCGGGAGCTGCGCGAACTGCAGAACCTGACGGACGTGATCACCGCACCGGACGCCCGGACGGTGGTGGGTCGCACGGCGTCCGGCGCGAAGGGCACGGTGGTGGTGAGCGCGGAGCGGAACCGGGCCGCGTTCGTCGGCTCCGGGATGGCGCCCGCCCCGGCGGGCAAGACGTACCAGCTCTGGTTCGCGGACGGTCCGGGGATGCGACCGGCGGGCCTGCTCGGCGGCGACGGGAGCACCCTGATGACCGGGCCGGTCGGTCGGGCCACCGCGGTGGGGGTCACCCTGGAGCCGGCGGGCGGATCGCCCCGGCCGACGTCCGATCCGGTGATGCTGATGAGTCTGGCCGGTTGACGCCGGCGAGTGGCCGGCCGGTTCGGATCATCGACCAGGTCGCGAGCCTTTCACCGGCGGCTTTTCCGTGTCGGGCACCAGTCGTGGCGACCTCTGCCGGCCTGGTTGACTGGCCGGACACCACGGGGTCCGGCCCGGTGTCCGCGGCTCTTTCGCCGCGCCGGGCACCGAGGTGTCGGGAGGAGTCCCCGCGCACCGATCGCGGTGTTCGGCGCGCGGGGTCCTGACCTGCGGGGGCCTGGCTCCGCGCGCGGCCCCTGGCCCCGGTGCACGGCCCGCCCGCGAACCGCCGTCGGGCCGTCCCGCCGGGTCAGAGCCAGCCGTTGCGCCGGAACCCCCGGTGGATCACGAGGCAGGCAATCGCCATGACCGCGAGCACCAGCGGATATCCATACGTCCAGTGCAGCTCCGGCATGTGGTCGAAGTTCATGCCGTACACCCCGCAGACCATGGTCGGCACGGCGACGATCGCCGCCCAGGCCGTGATCTTGCGCATGTCCTCGTTCTGGGCCACGGTCACCTGCGCGAGGTGGGCCTGGAGGACGGAGTCGAGGAGTCCGTCGTAGGCGCCGATCTGTTCGGTGGCGCGGGTGAGGTGATCGGCCACGTCGCGGAAGTACGCGCGAACGTCGGGCGGGATGAGCGGTATCGGCTCCGTGGCCAGCAGGTGCAGCGGTCGACCGAGGGGCGCCACCGCCCTGCGCAGTTCGAGGAGTTCGCGCTTGAGCTGGTAGATCCGTCCGGCGTCGCCACGACCTCCGTACTCGCTGAACACCGCGGTCTCGACGGCGTCCATGTCGTTCTGCACGGCGTCGGTGACGGCCACGTAGTCGTCGACCACATGGTCGGCGATGGCGTGCAGCACGGCCGCCGGGCCCTTGGCGAGTTGGTCCGGGGCGGCTTCCAGGGCCTCACGGACCGGGCCGAGGGTGCCGCGGCCGCCGTGCCGGATGGTAAGGACGAAGTCCTCGCCGACGAAGGCCATCAACTCGCCGGTCTCCACGACCTCGCTGGTCGCGGTCAACTCCTCGTGTTCGACGTAGCGAACGGTCTTGAACACGGCGAAGAGGGTGTCGTCGTACCGCTCCACCTTGGGCCGCTGGTGGGCGTTGACGGCGTCCTCGACGGCGAGCGGGTGCAGGTCGAACAGCCCGGCGAGCCCGGTGATCTCCTCCTGGCTCGGCTCGTGCAGGCCGACCCACACGAAGCCCTCGCCGTTCTTGCGGACCCGGCGCAGCGCCTCGTCGACCTCCCCGCAGTCCTCCTGGCGGAGGCCGTCGCGGTAGACGAGGCAGTTGACGACCGCGCTGCCGAGAGGGGAGCGGGCCGGGTGGCTGAGGTCGACGGCCCGCCGATAGCCGCGGCGCACGGCCCGGCGCAGGTTGCTGAACATGGACAAGGACGTACTCCCCTTCGGCGGATCAGCCGCCAGTCTGCCACCGCCGTGCCGGTGCCCGATCCAGGACACCACCGCACCGGGACATCACCCGCGCCGGAGGCCACCGGACCGGACCGGCGACGCCGTGTGACACCGCGCGTGCCCCGGCGCGGCACGGCGAACCCTGCCGGGGCGACCGTGGCCGCCTCGGGGCGTCAGTACGATGACCTCCCCGCGACAGTCGGGACGCGGACCGGAAGGCGGAGGGCATGAACGACCACGACGAGGGTGGCTCCGCCGGCCCGCACCCGTCCCGGCGTCGGGCCCAGGGGCAGTTGGAGGCCCAGGTGCTGGCCGCGCTCGGCGAGTCCCCGGAGGCCGCCACCGCGGGCTGGGTGCAGGAGCGGATCGGCGGGGGCATCGCCTACACGACGGTGATCACCATCCTGACCCGCCTGCACGACAAGGGCGCGGTCGAGCGGGAGCGGTCGGGCCGGTCGTTCCGTTGGACGCCCGTCGCGGACGGCGCGGGGCTGGCCGCGCTGCGGATGCGCAAGGTCCTGGACGGGGAAGCGGACCGTGACGCGGTGCTGGCCAGTTTCGTCACCGCGCTGTCGCCCCACGACGAACGGTTGTTGCGCGAGTTGCTCGGGGGTGAGGTGCCGGGCGGCGGATCCCCCGGCTCCGACCCGACCCGGGCTTGACGGGACGGGACACCGATGGGCCTGCTCGTCTTCCTTCCCCTGGTCCTGCCCCTGACCGCCTGGCCGCTCGCCCAGCCGGCCGCGCAGCACCTGCACCCGCGCACCGCCACCTGGCTGCTGACCGGCGCGGCCGGCGCGCTGGCCCTGTGCAGCACCCTGTGCCTGGCCCTGCTCATGGTGGTGGGCACCGCCCAACTGCCGGGCAATCCGCTGCCCGACGCCTGGTCGGACCCCGAGGTGCGCGCGGCGCTCCCCTACGACGAGGTGGCCGGCCCCGCGGCGATCCCCGCGCTGGCGGCCGTGCTCGGCTCCGCCGCGGCCGCCGTGTGGCGCGCTCGCCGGGTCCGGCGCGACTGTCGGCGCGCGCTCGCGGGACTGGCCGACGGGCCGGTGGTGGTGCTGCCGGCCGCCGAACCGTACGCTTACGCGTTGCCCGGCCCGGGCCGGCACGGTGGCCGCGTCGTGGTGACGACGGGCCTGCTGTCGGCACTCGACCCCGCCGAGCGGCGGGCGCTGTTCGCCCACGAGCGGGCGCACCTCGCCGGACGTCACCACCGGTTCCTGACCGTGGTGCGGCTCGCCGCCTGCGCCAACCCCTTCCTGCGGCCGTTGTGTTCGGCCGTCGCGTACGCGGCCGAGCGCTGGGCGGACGAGGCCGCGGCGGCCCGGGTGGGCAATCGCCGTACGGTCGCCACGGCCATCGGCAAGGCCGCCCTGCTCACCCGCACCACTCCCCCGGGGCTCCCCGCCGCGACGGCCGGGCCGGTGCCGCGCCGTGTGGCGGCACTGCTGTCCCCGGCCCCGCCGGCGCTCGTCTGGCCCCCGTTGCGCACGGCGGCCGGGCTGGCCACCTGGAGCGCGGCGGCGGGCACGACGGTCTCGGCGCTCTCCTCCGCGAACTCTGCGGTGACCCTGATCTGCGTCCTGCGAACCGCCACGGCACTCTGAGGTCACCGGCGGGGCGCGGGCGCGCCGGAGAAGGGCGCGGGGCGACTCAGAGGTCGAACTCGTGCGGGGGCAGGTCCAGCGCGTAGCAGGCCTCGCGCACCACGGCCTGCTCGGTCTTGTCGAAGTCCCCGTCGGCCCCGCCGATGACGATGCCTATCTGCACCACGGCGCGCGCCTCGGTCGGCTTCTTCTTCGCCTTGGCGATCTCCTGGAGCACGCTGACCTTGCCGAAGTCGAAGTCGGTGGTGAGCTTGGTCAGGTTCGCCTCGAACCGGCGGCGCAGGTCGTCGGCGTCGAAGTTCCGCAGCACCTCGTTGCCGGCGATCAACTGCGCCACGCGCCTGCGCTCGTCGGGATCGATGGTCCCGTCGGCGGCGGCGACCAACGCGCACATCGCCATGCTCGCGTCGCGGAACGCGCCGCTCTTGAGGTCGTTCTTGGTCGCCACGAGCTGGGTCTGCATCGTCGATGCGGACTCCTTGATGCGGTCCCACAGGGCCATGAGAACTCCATACGTCGGCTTGTTTCTACAACACTGTAGAAGTTACCAGGCGTGGGTGACACACCCTCACCCCCGGTGCCCCGCCGACCGACCACCCGGGCGCGCCCCGACCCGGCCGCGCGGTTCAACCCCGGTCGACGAACACGCTGGTCGACTTCACCCGGGCGACCGCCCTCGCGCCGACCTCCAGTCCCAGTTCCTCCACCGCCTCCCGCGTCAGCAGGGACACGACCCGGTGCGGTCCGGCCTGGATCTCCACCTGCGCGTCCACCGTGCCGAGCTTCACGGCGGTGACGATGCCCGGAAAGGCATTGCGGGCGGAGGTGTACGCGGCCCCCTCGTCTTCGTCACCCTCCTGCGCCACCCGCACGCAGAAGGCCGCCAGGTCCGGGCCCTGGACCATGCGCCGCGAGCCCTCCCGACGGGTGGGAAAGCGTTCGGCGTCGGCCCAGCGGCGCGCCGTGTCGACGCTCACCCCGAGCAATCGCGCCGCCTGGCCGATCGTGTAGGACTCCATGTCGACAGCGTAGGACCTGCCCGACTCAGCGCGCCGGAGGCAACAGCGCCTCCCTCGCGGCCTCCGCGATCACCTCCGCGACCACCGCGAGCGCGGGCGAGTCCAACTTCCACTGCTGCCAGTACAACGGCACGTCCATCGTCCGCTTCGGCGTCAACAGCACCAGTTCCCCGGCCCGCAGGAGCGGGTCGGCCTGCGCCTGCGGGACCAGCCCCCACCCCAGGCCGGCGGCCACGGCGTCGCGGAATCCCTCCGAGGTCGGCACGTGGTGCCGGATCGAACTCGCCCCCGCCCCCGAGCCGGCGCCGCGCGCCAGGGTCCGCACGAACCGGTCCTGGAGCTCGTCGCGCCGGTCGAAGACGATCACCGGCGCCTCCCGCAGGTCCCGCTCCAACGCCCCGGTCAGGTAACGGGCGGCGAAATCGGGCCGGGCCACCGGCAGGTAGCGCGCCAGCCCGAGCGCCCGGACCGTGCACCCGGCCACCGGGTCCGGCGTGGAGGTGACCGCCGCCATCACCTGGCCCTCCCGGAGCAGCGCCGTGGTGTGACCCTCGTCCTCGCGGTGCAGCTCGAAGCAGACGGGCGGATCCCGGGGCACGCGGGTCAGCGCCGGCAGCAGCCAGGTGGCCAGCGAGTCGGCGTTGACCGCCATGGGCAGGCGGACCGGCTCCCGCTCCTCGTCCGCGCCCAGACCGAGTTCGGCGCGGGCGTCCCGTTCCAGCCGGGCCAGTTGGCGGGCGAACCGGATCACCACCTGCCCGGACTCCGTCGCCCGTACGGGTTTGGTGCGCATCAGCAACACCCGGCCCGTGCGCTGTTCCAGGGCCTTCACGCGCTGACTGATCGCGGAGGGGGTCACGTGCAGGGCGGCGGCCGCGGCGTCGAAGGTGCCCTCGTCGACCACGGCGAGCAGGGTCCGCACCTGCTCCAGGGGAAGTTCTTCCATCACGAGTGCTAAGGGTACGTAAAAAACTTTAGCTGTACTGAACCGACGCGCCTGCATACGGTCGAAGCCATGACACACGGCATCACCACGGCGGGTCTCGCGGGCTTCGGCACCGGTCTCTCCCTCATCGTCGCCATCGGCGCCCAGAACGCGTTCGTCCTGCGCCAGGGAGCACGCCGCCAATCGGTCCTCGCGGTGGTGGCCATCTGTGCCTTGTCCGACGCGCTCCTCATCCTGCTCGGCGTCGCGGGGGTCGGGGCCTTCGTCAACGCCTGGCCGGCCGCGCTGACCGCCGTCGGGATCGCCGGTGGCACCTTCCTGATCTGCTACGGGATCCTCGCGGCCCGCCGGGTGCTGCGACCCGATCCGGGGGCCGCGCTCTCCACTTCGGGCACGGCCCCCGGATCCGCCCGCACGGCCGTGCTGACCTGCCTGGCGATGACCTGGCTCAACCCGCACGTCTACCTGGACACCGTCCTGCTCGTGGGCTCCCTCGCGGCGGACCGGGGCGATCTGCGCTGGGCGTTCGGTGGCGGCGCCGTCCTGGCCAGCCTGGCGTGGTTCAGCGCGCTCGGCTACGGATCACGGCTGCTCAGCGGTCTCCTCGCCCGGCCTTCGGCCTGGCGGGTCCTGGACGGCCTGGTCGCGGCGACGATGGTCACCATGGGCGGGCTCCTCCTGGCCGGCACCTGAGCCCCGGACAGCCCCGGGGAACACGGCCCGGGCAGGGGGCGGGGCCGGGGCGGGTAAAACTCCTGCGCGCGGGGCGGTCGTACCGGCAGCATGCACGTCATGACGACACCCGCGGATGCCGCTCGTGACGCCCTCGACGGCCTGGCCCTCGGTGACGCCTTCGGGGAACTGTGGTTTCCGTGGTTCCGACCCGGCGATTCGGCGATCGAGGGAATCCGGGCGCGACGCACTCCACAGGAGCCGACCTGGCGCTGGACCGACGACACGGCGATGGCGGTGTCGGTGCTGCGGATCCTGAGGGAGCACGGCACGGTGCGGCAGGACCGGTTGGCGGAGGCGTTCGGCGCGGCCTACGTGGCCGACGCCCACCGCGGCTACGGCAACGGCATGCGCCGACTCCTCCCGGAACTCGCGAAACGGCCGGAGAGTTGGCGCACCGAGGCGAGGAACCTCTTCAACGGTCAGGGCAGCCTCGGCAACGGCGCGGCGATGCGGGTGGCGCCCCTGGGCGCATGGTTCCACGAGGATCTGGACGAGGTGATGGATCAGGCCGTCCTGTCGGCCGAGGTCACCCACGCCCACCCGGAGGCCATCGCGGGCGCCGTGGCGGTGGCCGTGGCCGCCGCCCTGGCCGCGCGCGGCCGGGACCGGCCCGCTCCCGAGGCGTCGACCTTCCTCCGCGAGGTGGCCGCGCTCACACCCGCCGGTCAGGTGGCGGCGGGCCTGCGCCGAGCCGCCGGGCTGCCCGCCGGCACCGCACCGGCCGAGGCCGCCGACGTGCTCGGCAACGGCCGGTTGATCCGCGCGAGCGACACGGTGCCCTTCGCCCTGTGGTCCGCGGCCCGGCACCTGGACAGCCTCCTCGACGCGCTGTGGACCACCGCGGAGGGTCTCGGCGACATCGACACCAACTGCGCGATCAGCGGCGGCACGGTCGCCGCGCGCACCGGTACCGCCGGCGTCCCCGAGACCTGGTGGGCGCGGCGGGAACCCCTGCCCGGCGGCCTCGCCACGGCCCGAACCGGTACCTGAACCGGTACCTGGGCCGGCGGCCCGAACCGGCGTCCTGAACCGGCACGCGCGGCGGCCGGGAGGGCGGCGGGATCCGGACGCGGCCCCGGGCATCGGCAGAGCCGCCCCGAGACGCGTCAGACCAGTTCGGGCTGGGGTTCGCGTCGTTGTTCCGGGATGCGCGCCGACGGGGTCGTCCGTTCCCACGACCTGGTGGTGCGCACGTAGGCGTAGATCACCGAGCCCGTCGCGAGGAGGAGAAACGGTCCGAACACCCAGGGGTGTCCGGCCATCTCCGTCGACAGGTAGCGGTACGACACCAGGAGCGCGACGAACACCGCGCCACCGTGGGCGACCAGGAGGGCTCCGGACCGGTCCCAGCCGCGGGCGAGCGAACGCAGCCCCGCCTCGATCGTGAGCGTGAACACCACGCCGGCGATGATGTCCGCGCCGTAGTGGTACCCGAAGCCCAGCGTGGCGCCGAGCGTCGCGATCAGCCAGAACGTGCCCGCGAACCGCAGGGTCCGCGGGGCGTTGCGGGAATGAATGAAGATCGCGGTGGCCCATGCCGTGTGCAGGCTGGGCATGCAATTGCGCGGGGTGAACTCGTCGAAGGGCATCTCCTGCGGGACGCCCAGCGGCGGCGGGGTGTTCGGCCACAGGTCGGCCAACGCCCACTGACCGCCGTCGGCGCCGTAGGCGAAGATGGGCCCGACCACCGGGAAGATCATGTATATGCCCGGCCCGAGCAGGCCGATGACCAGGAACGTGCGCACCAGGTGGTGACTCGGGAAGCGCCGCTCGATCCGCACGTTGCGCAGTTGGTACAGGGCGACGGCGACCGCGGCGACCGCGAGCTGGATGTAGACCCAGTCGAGGACGTGGGCGCCGACCGCGCCGGTGGCCTCGACCAGACGGCCCACGACCCAGGACGAATTGCCCAGCGCGTGATCGGCGGTCGCCACGTACTGGTCGAGGACCATCGGGCGGGTCTTGGACGTGATCAGCAGCCAGGTGTACCCGGTCTTGCGACCGGCCACGAGCAGCAGGGCCAGCCCGACGCCCTTGAGCAGCAGGGCACGCTCGCGACCCGTGCGGCGCGTGACGGCGATGACGGCGCAGCCGAGGGTCACCCACAGCGCACCGTTGCCGAACATCATGTGGGCGCCGACCAGCCACCGCACGAGCCAGAACACCAGGTCGATGCCGATCGCCGTGCCGACCGCGATGAACCGTTGCCGCCAGGTGAGCACCACCAGCATCAAGGTCATGCTGGCGTACAGCACTGTCCCCGACTGGGGCGCGAAGATCACCTCGCGCGCCTGAACGGTCACCGGACCGGGCACGCCGTAGTGGCGCGCGGCGATCTCCAGCGCCACGAGGAAACCGAGGGCGATCACACTCACCGCGGTCCACAACAGGACCCGCGGCCGACGCCACCCGGCGAACCCGATTCCGTCACCTCTTCGCGAAACGGATCGCGACACCCTAGATATCAATTTTCAGCCGATTTATATAAATAAGACCTGTGATCATTGTCTGCTCGAACATGTTAACGGAGCTGGTACACATCACCGATGGCAGGTGGCTCGAATGTGGCGAGCGCCTCGCCCGTCGCCCGTCATCACCCCCACCCATGGCGTACCGATGACCGGCACACGCGGCCCCTCGGGCGGGACGAAGGGACCATCAGCCGTTGAGCGTTGCCGTTACCGGCCGATGACCGTGAGTGGTGGGCCCGCACCAGGGCCCTGCCGCATGCCGATCATCACGCGAGGCCACCAGGCACCCTCGGACGGGCAGCGCCTACCCCAGCCAGGCCCACCGGCGGGGACGGCCAGCCGCAGTTCCGCGAAGCGCGGCACTGAATCCCCATTCTGTTCACTGGGCACCCGGCTCGGGATGACAGCAAATTAACTGCCGTCTTCAACCATTCCCCGGCGCGTGGGTAAACCAGGAAGATTCAACCATCGCTCCACTCGGGGCGTAGCGCTTGCGATCTCTCGGGAGCAGGGGTACAGAGGAAGTGAGGCATTTTCGCCCGATCCATCGTATTGGGGATGACCTCATGCCTGGCATAGCGTGGGCTCTGCTCGGATTTCTGATTCTGCTCGGTATTCTCGGCGCGGCGGGTGCGGTCTTTGCTTGGCGTATGGCCGTCAGGGAGCCGGAGCGCGAACCCAGGATTGAAGTGCTCGCCGGCATCGGGGGCGGGTTGATTACCGGCATCGCGATCGGAGTGTCGGCTCTCTTTCTGGACAAGCAGATCGAGGAGAGCCAGAAGTATGCGACGTGGCGCGCGAACGTTGAAATCGTCGAGGCCATGCCAGGATTCACCCCCGGCAATCGCAATATCGAGGGGATCAATTTCAGCGGCAAGCTGATGCACAACGCGGATTTCAGGGGGGTCAAAGTACAGAACGGTCAATTTCAGGATACATACCTGGAGCGATCTCACTTCGAGGGCGCCGATCTGCAGGGCGCGAACCTGATCGGGGCCAACCTCTACGAAGCAAGCCTGATAGGCACCAACCTCGACGGAGCCGATCTGAGGAGCGCCAATCTCACCCTCGCAGTTGTCAACGGCGATGAAACCTCGTTCAAGGGAGCGAAGGTGGACGCGCACACGTGCTGGCCCAAAGGCGTTGACAAGGAAATGCTCGCCACGGTCATCGTCATGAACGATGGGCCCGACGACTTCGAAGGCGGCGAGGAGGCTCCCGACTGCACTCTGTGGGAGGGAGGGGAGCGAACGAGGTGATGAGCAGGATGCGGATGGCGAGGCGATAAGGCGAACTCGGCATCGTTGATGGTTTACCCATGGGGTCACAACCCCGGGCATGACCAAGCATTCGCCGGTAGCCATTCGACGCTTGGCGCCCTTACGGCGACTCCAGGAGGAAGAAATGGGACTCAGGGACCTGCTCCTCGGCAAGAGGCCTCCTCCGCCAGAAGTCGACAGTGCACCGGTGAAGCGAAGTCCTTTTGAAACCATACCCAAGGCCCAACGAAAAGCAGGCCGATCACTCAAGGAGTTCTTTGGCGTGCTCCACGGGACGAGTTCGGGTCGCGTCAAAATATGCCCGACATGCAATCGCTCCATGGATCCAGAAGAAACCCATTGCCCTATGGGGCACTACGTCGGCTAGTGCGCCGAAGCGGGAAGACCTATCCTCCCCTCCCCCGAACGCAAATGCATGTAACGCGCCCATGCATTCGCCCGCTTGAATGCGAGTCCGGACGAAGTCGAGGAGCCACTCGCCGCCCTGCGCCGTCGAAATGTGACGCCACACCCAGGGAACGACAAGAGCCCTGCCTCACCGAAGTGAGGCAGGGCTCTGATCTACGACCACGAGGCGAACCTCTAGTCGGGACGACAGGATTTGAACCTGCGACCCCTTGACCCCCAGTCAAGTGCGCTACCAAGCTGCGCCACGTCCCGATGCCCGCTGACCTGGGGGTTTCCCCTGGTTGAACTGGCACGAGAACAATACCGCACTTCGGAGGGTGGTCGCGCGCACCTTTCCCGGACCCGATCCACGGACCGACCCCCGGGCCCGACCCCCGGACGCCGCACGGACGCCCGACAGCCGGCAGGACGGTTGCCGTGACGACCGCTTGACCTCAAGTCGACTTGAGGTTGCACGGTTGGACGCATGACACAGGCAACCGCGGACACCGGGCTCCGCCACGAAGACCTGGGCCGGCTCATCGCCCTCATGACCGGGGCAGAGAAGCACGGACCCGCCGCCACGTCCACGCTCGACGTGTTGTGGGTGCTCTACGACCGGGTGTTGCGGGTGGGGCCCGCATCCGCCCGGGATCCCGAGCGGGACCGGTTCCTGCTCTCCAAGGGACACGGACCCATGGCTTACTACGCGGTGCTCGCCGCCAAGGGGTTCTTCCCCGTCGAGTGGCTGAGCGGGTTCGGCTCGTACGACTCTCCACTCGGCCACCACCCGGACCGCACCCTGATTCCGGGCGTGGAGATCGGCAGCGGTTCGCTCGGGCACGGCCTGCCCCTGGCGGTCGGCAGCGCGCTCGGGCTGCGGGCGCAGGGCTTGGACGAACAGGCGGTCTGGGTGCTGATCGGGGACGCCGAGCTCGATGAGGGCAGCAACCACGAGGCGCTCGCCCACGCGGGTTCGGCCGGCCTGGACCGGCTGCACACGGTGGTGATCGACAACGACTCCGCGACCCACGGATGGCCGGGCGGGATCGCCTCTCGCTTCGAGGCGGCGGGTTGGTCTGCGGTCACCGTCGACGGACGGGACCACGAGGCCCTGCACGCGGCCTTCACCCTGCCGCATCCGGGTCGACCGCATGCCGTCGTCGCACGCGTCGAGAAGAAGTTCTGACCAGACATCCGGATCAGACATCCGGATCACCGACGTCCCGATCACCGACGTCGAGATCACCGACGTCCGGATCGGACGTCCTGAGAAGCAGAAGCCAAGGGGCAGGGAAGAACATGGACACCATGCGGGAACGGTTCATCGCGGTCACGTCACGGCTGCTCGACGAGGATCCCCGGCTGGCCCTCGTACTCGCCGAGATCACCATGGACGGATTCCGTCCGGCCCGGGTACGTCACCCGGACCGGGTCGTCAACGTGGGGATCCGTGAGCAGTTGCTCGTGGGCGTCGGTGGAGGTTTGGCCCTCACCGGGATGCGCCCGATCATGCACACTTTCGCGAGTTTCCTCGTGGAGCGGCCGTTCGAGCAGGTCAAGTTGGACTTCGGGCATCAGGGCACCGGTGGTGTGCTGGTCAGCGCGAGTGCGAGCTACGACTGGCCCGCCGGCGGCTTCACCCACATGTCACCGGGCGATGTCGCCCTGATGGACACGCTCGAAGGCTGGACGATCCACGTGCCCGGCCATCCCGACGAGGCCGAGGCACTCCTGCGCCACGCCTACGCCGCCGGCGACGACCGGGTGTACGTCCGGCTCTCCGCACAGGAGAACAGCCGGTCGCGCCCCTTCTCCGGCCTGGGCTTCCAGACGGTGCGCCAGGGCAGCGGCGGCGTGGTGCTCGCCGTCGGACCGCTGTTGGACAACGTGTTGGCCGCGACGCGGGACATGGACGTCACGGTCCTCTACGCGACGACCGTGCGGCCCTTCGACGACGCGGCGCTGCGCGCGGCCGTCGGCTCCGGGCCGGCCGACGTCGTGCTCGTCGAGCCGTACCTGGCCGGCACGTCCACGGCCGCCGCCAACGACGCCCTCGCCGATCTCCCCCACCGCGTCCTGGGCCTCGGCGTCTCGCGGGCCGAACTCCGCCGCTACGGCACCATCGACGAACACACCTCGGCGCACGGGCTGGATCCCGCCGGACTGCGGAAGCGGATCGCGGCCTTCCTCGACCCCCGCGCCTGAGGCCGGGAGCCTAGGGGGTGCCTTGTCGGTCCTCGCGCGTGTGCACCAGCTCGATCAGTTCCGCCGCGAGGCCCTTCAGCGTCGCCAGTCCCTCCAGTCCCCAGCCTCTCGGCACCAGGTCCACGGCGCACACCGTCCCCAGGACGAACCCCCGACGGTCCGTCAACGGGGCTCCCAGGTAGGACCGTACGCCGCTGCCGTCCACGACGGCGTTCCCGGCGAAGCGTGCGAAGTCCCGTACGTCCTCCAGGGCCAGCGCCCGCCGCCGGACGACCACGTGCGGGCAGTACCCGTGGTCCCGGGGCAGGGAGCGCGCCGGATAGCCGCGCCGCGGGGCGTCGGGCCTGCGGTGCAGTCCGGCGAAGAACTGCCGCTCCTCCCCCATGAAGTTGACGCCCGCGTAGGGCGTCTCCAGTGTCTCGGCGACGCGTTGCGCGAAGGCGTCCAGTTCCCGGTCCGCCCTTTCCCCCAGGCCCAGTTCACGCAGGCGCGGGGTGCGCGCGGGCGCCTCCCGGTCCACGGGGGTGAGGAGCGGCCGGCCGGTCGATGCGTACAGGGTCATGCGGTTCCCCCGGATCCGAGAGCGTGATGGGTCGGGCGGCGCGGGTGGCGCTGCCCGACCCGGCCCCGGCCGTGACCGCCTGACGGCGGAGCGGGCGGGGCCGGGGCGGTCGTCACAGGCAGCGGTGCAGTCCTTCGAGGACCGCCCGCAGCAGGGTCTGGTCGTCGGCGATCAGTGCGGCGCCGTCCAGGTGCCGCGGCGCCTGCGCCGTGACGGCCCCGTGTTCGAGCAGGTCGCCGAGCAGTACCTTCACCACCGCCGTCGGGAGCCGCAGGTGTCCCGCCATCTCGGCGACCGTGACCGCCGCCACGCCCGCGCACAGGCGCAGGACGAGGGTGTGTTCGGGTCCGAGCGGCGCACGCGGGCGTACGCCGGTCGCCGTCACCAGCGAGAGCAGATCGAGTGCGACGGCCGGTCGGGTCCGCCCGCCGCTCGCGGTGTACGGGCGCGTCACCCGGCCCGCCGTGTCGTCGAGCCACGGGGTGTCCCGTCCCGCGCCGATGGTGCGCGTCCCCCCGATCCGCGTCCCCCCGATGCGGGTCCTCATCGCTCCGCGTCGGCGGCGACGGGCCGCCTCGGCGTCGCCGACAGGTACGGACGGACGCTCTTGACCATCATCGCCATCTCGTAGCCGAGGACCCCCGCGTCGGCCTCCCCGTCCGCGAGCACCGCCAGACAGGTTCCGGAGCCGGCCGCCGACACGAAGACGAGGGCCGTGTCCAGTTCGACCACCACCTGCCGGACCTCCGCGCCGCCCGCGAACCGGGCACCTGCCCCGCGCCCGAGGGAGTAGATCCCGCAGGCCAGCGCCGCCATGTGGTCGGCGTCGTCGGCGTCCAGTCCGTACGCGCAGGTGACGAGTCCGTCCGCGGTGAGCAGGACGGCGCCGCGGGTGTACGGCACCCGCTGGACCAGCCCGCTGAGCAGCCAGTCGAGATCGGAGAGCCTGACTGTCTTCGTCGCCACTTCGCCGCCCATGGGGGTGTGCTCCTTGCCGAGGTGTGGGGTGGGGGTGGTGCGAGGGGTGGGGATCGCGGTCATGCGGGCCCCTCCGATCGGGCGAGACCGAAGCCCCGCTGGAAGGCCGCCATCAACCCGGGGTCGTGAACGGGCGGTTCGGCATCGGGCGCACGACCGGGGCCGGCGGCCTCGCCGGGCTCGGGGACGGGATGGGGGCGGGCGTGGCGTCGGGGCAGTGGCGGCGGATCCGTGTCCGCGCCGATCCCGGTGGCGGGGACGACCGTGCCGAGGAACACCCCGGCGGCCTCGGCCGCGTACTCGGGCGGCACCGCCCCCGTCGACACGACCCCGGTCGGCACGAACTCCGCCCGCGTCGGTTCAGGATCGCCCGCCGGGACGGGAGGAGCCGAGGACCCCGGCAGGGACGGGTCCCACGTCGACACGGCCGGACGCGGGCCGACGGACTCGGACCGGTGGCTCTCGGACGCGTACTTCTCGGCCCCCTGGCCCTCGGACGCGAGGCTCTCGGACGGGTACGGCTGGGCGGACACCCGTACGGGCGCCGGCGGCAACATCGGGTCCATGTCGCCGGATCCCCATGAGCCGGCCCGGGAGCCGCCCCCCAGCACGTCGGCGGCGCTCGGGGCCTGCGCGCCCAACAGCTCCTGCGGCAACACGAGCACGGCGAGCACCCCGCCGTAGATGTTGGACTTGAGCTCGACGGCGATCCCGTGCCGCCGGGCCAGCGCCGCGACCACGAACAGGCCGATCCGACCGTCCGCCAGCAGGTGCCGGACGTTGACCTGGTCGGGATCGCCCAGCAAGGCGTTCATCCGGTGCTGTTCCTCGACCGGCATGCCCAGTCCCCGGTCCTCCACCTCGACCGCGACCCCGGCGGTCACGCGCTCGGCGCGCACCGTCACGTCGGTGTCGGGGGCGGAGAAGACGGTGGCGTTCTCGACGAGTTCGGCCAGCAGGTGCACCACGTCCGCGACGGCGTGCCCCCGGACGGTGCCGCCCGCCGGGGGCACCACCTTCACCCGCGTGTACTGCTCGACCTCCGCGACGGAGGAGCGCAGCACCTCGCCCAGATCGATGGGGCGGGTCCACTGGCGCCGGGAGGGGGCGCCGCCGAGCACGGCGAGGTTCTCGGCGTGGCGGCGGATCCGGGTGGCGAGGTGATCGACGTGGAAGAGCTCCTTGAGCAGGTCGGGGTCCTCGACGGTGTCCTCCAGGTCGTCGAGGAGGGCGATCTCGCGGTGCACCAGGGACTGGAGGCGGCGCGCGAGGTTGACGAAGACCTCGACCTTGCGGTCGCTGTCGGACGGGGTGACCGGGCCGGCCAGCCGGACGAGGGTCGTGTGCGCCTGTTCCCGGGCGCCCCGGAGCTCCTGGGAGAGCAGCCAGAACTCGTCCACCCCCGCCGGGTCGGTGTGCGGCGGCGGCCCGCTCGGTCCGCCGCGTACCGGGCGGGCCGCGGCCTCGCCCCGTTCCAGCCGTTCGGCGGCCGTCCGCAGTTCCTGCCGGCCGCGCACGCTGGAGCGGCGCAGGGCCTCGCATCGGTCGCGGACGGCTTTCGCCGCGCGTTGCCCGCCCAGCAGGGCCGCGGCGAGGGCACCGACCACGAGCAGGGCGCAGCCGCCGAGGACCGGCCACAGACGAACGTCCCGGTCGCCGGCGCCTCCGCCGAGCTGGAGCGTGAAGATCACCGCGGCCGCGCCGCTGAGTCCCGCGGCGAGGGTGGGCAGGACGGTGGCGCGGAGCATCTGGGGGCGTATCTGCCGGCCGGGACCGGTGGCGGCGTGTCTCGACGGGGAGTGGCGGGCGGCGCGAAGTCCGGACATCGGCGTCCTCGGTACGTGGGGCCCGGGCCCCCGGATGTGCCGAGGCCCGGCGTTGATCACCGGATACCCACGCTAGACCGCACTCTCCCGCCCGGGACCGTCAGTCGGGGAACTTGGCGGGGGTGCTTCCCGCTTGCGACGGAGCGCTCGTACGACAGCCCGAATCCGCCGGGAGCGCATACGCCCGGGCAGGACGGGGCGTACGCCGTCCGAGCGCGCGCCCGCGCTCCCGGCGAGGACCGGGGCCGCCCCGGGCCCCGGGTGGCGAAAGAGCTACGACCCGACGGCCTCCGACTCCTCCCGGCCGGTGACGGCCGGGGCCGACGCGGTTCGCGCGGGGGCCGCCGGCGCGGCCGTCGTCGCGGGGGCGGGGGCGGGTTCGGCGGCGACGAAGGGCCGCCACCACGGTTCGACCGGCGCGTCGGAGGCGCCCGGTTCGAACGGCTGGCCCGGTACCGGCAGGGCGATGGCGGAGCCGGTCTCCCGGGAGGCGGTCACCGTGCCCTCGCCGGGTTCGTCCCAGGGGTGCAGGGCCAGGTTGAACGTGCCCCAGTGGATGGGCAGCATCGTGCCGTGCGGGATGCCGCCCTGGAGGTCCAGGTGGGCCTGCATGCCCTCCTGCGGCGTCATGTGGATCTCGCTCCAGTACTCGGAGTACGCGCCGATCTGGATCATCGTGGCGTCGAAGGGACCGTGCGTCGCGCCGATCTCCTTGAAGCCGGGGAAGTAGCCGGTGTCACCGCTGTGGTAGATCCGGTGCCGCTCCCCCGCGACGACCCAGGAGGCCCACAGGGTGAACTGCTGGTTGCGCAGCCCCCGACCGCAGAAGTGCCGGGCCGGGGTGGCCGTCAGCGAGAGCCCGGCGACCTCGGTGGTCTCGTTCCAGTCGAGCTCGCGGATCCGGTCGGCGGGGACTCCCCAGCGCTCCAGGTGGGCTCCGACGCCCAGCGGGACGGCGAAGACGATGTCCCGACCGGCCAGGGCCTTGATCGTCGGAAGGTCGAGGTGGTCGTAGTGGTCGTGCGAGATCACGACCACGTCCACCTCGCCCAGGGAGGCCAGCGGTACGGGCACGGGGTGCAGCCGCTTGGGTCCGGCGAAGGGGAAGGGGGAGCACCGCTCGCCCCACACCGGATCGAAGAGCACCCTGCGGCCGTCGATCTCGGCGAGCACGCTGGAGTGCCCCATCCAGGTCAGGCGCAACCCGCTGAGCGGCGGCTTCGCCAGTTCGGCGAGGGTCGTCGGATAGACCGGGACGGCGCCGGAGGGGCTTCGCCTGATCCGCTGTTCCTTGTGGAAGTAGATCTTGGCGAACTCCGCCATCGAGCCGGAGGGCCTGGTCCGGGCGCCGACCGGGTTCTGGAAGACGCCGTCGGCGAAGTTCGGCGAGCGGCGGATCCGCTCCAGGCGCGCGCCTGACGGATCCGCGCCGAAGGCTTCGGGCCGCAGGGCGCGCAGCCGGGGACGCAGGGGACGGGAGCCGGTCAAGGCGCCTCCAGGGTGGATCGGGGCGGGACGGTCGTACGTCTACGACCATCCCAACGCGCACCGACCCCGAAGGATTCCGCTCGGCACCGACCGGCTCCCCGGGCCCGCCCTCCCGCGACCCGGCCGGCGGATCCCCCTCGGTCCTACAGGCTCGGTTCCCACGGGCCTGGTCCTCCAGCCCTGGTCCTACAGGGGCAGCAGGTCGGGGCGCTTGGCCTCGACGTGGTCCCCGGAGGACTCCCCGCGCAGCCTTCGGCCGATCCAGGGGACCAGGTGCTCGCGCGCCCACTGGATGTTGTCCCGCGTCACGTCCACCGATCCGCGCGGTCGCTCCGGCGGCCACGGCTGGTCCGGGTCGGTCGGCACGTCCAGGCCGAGCACCTGCGCGGCGCGCAGCGCGACGCGGGTGTGGCCCTCGGGCGAGAGGTGCAGTCGGTCGCCGTCCCAGGCCCGTCGGTCCTGTACGGACTTCAGGGACCACAGGTCGAGGACCGGGCAGTCGTACTTGTCCGCCACGGCCCGCACGTGTGCGTTGTACGTGGCGATCTTGCCCCGCATGTACCGCAGGACCGGTACGCCCCGGGTGTCGAATCCGGTCGTGATCATGACCTGCCCGACGGAGCCCACGAGGTCGGCCACGGCCGCCTCGAATCGCTCAGCCGTGGCGTCCGGGTCGCTGCCCGGCCGGATGATGTCGTTGCCGCCCGCACAGAAGGTGACCAGGTCCGGCGCGAGGGCTTTGGCCCTGGGTACCTGGTCGGCCACGATCTGGTCGAGGAGCTTTCCGCGCACGGCCAGGTTGGCGTACCGGAAATCGTGTTCTTCGCGCCGATCGGCCAGGAGTACGGCCAGCCGGTCGGCCCAGCCGAGATGTGAATCCCCGGGTCCCGGGTCCCCCACGCCCTCGGTGAAGCTGTCCCCGATCGCCGCGTACGAGCCGATGGTCTTGAGTGTCGTCTTCGTCGCTGCCACAGCTCGACATCCTTCACCCCCGCGGCCGACCTACGCCAACGTAATGAGGGGTTGACGGACCGTGATCTATCCCACCATGCATACGCGGAATAAGAATCGCGTGAGGCCGGGACCCCCTCGGGTCCCGGCCTCACGCGTGTCCGTGCTCCTGCGGGTCGTGCGTCAGATGCTGACGCCCTTCGAGCGGAGGTAGGCCAGCGGGTCGACGTCCGAGCCGTAGGACGGACCGGTGCGGATCTCGAAGTGGAGGTGCGGGCCGGAGGAGTTGCCGGTGGAGCCGGAGAGCCCGATCCGCTGTCCGGGCGTGACGCTCTGGCCGGTCGAGACGGACAGCGAGGACATGTGGCCGTACTGCGAGTACTTGCCGTCCGCGTGCCGGATCACGACCTCGTTGCCGTACGCGCCGCCCCATCCGGCGGAGACGACGGTGCCCGCGCCGACGGCCTTGACGGTGGTGCCGGAGCTCGCGATGAAGTCCACGCCGGTGTGGTAACCGGAGGACCACATGGCGCCGGAGGCGCGGTACTGGGTGGAGATCCCGCCGCCGACCGGGGCGACGAAGCCGGTGCCCGTACCGGCGTTCGCGGAGGTGTCGCCGGAGGTGTCACCGCCCTGACCGCCGGAGGCCGCGGGCCGCTTGGCGGGGGTC
This sequence comes from Streptomyces sp. NBC_00513, assembly GCF_041431415.1. GTDB lineage: Bacteria > Actinomycetota > Actinomycetes > Streptomycetales > Streptomycetaceae > Streptomyces. The sequence continues at coordinate 6,377,657 of NZ_CP107845.1, read as the reverse complement.
TTGGTCGCGGAGCCGTCGTCGGAGCCGGCCTGAGCGGCGCCGGAGGACCGGTCGGGCGACTTCGGAGCGGGGGCGGCGGCGGCCTTGCCGGAGCGCGACTGCGACTGCGACGGGCGGGCCGGGGCGGGGGCCGACTCGGCGGCGGGTGCGGCCGCGCCGAGGGTCAGCTTCAGGCCGGGGTGGATCATCGAGGGGTCGGAGCCGACGGCCTGCCGGTTGTCGGCGTACAGCCGCTCCCAGCCACCGGAGATCCGGCGGTCGGCGGCGATCTTCGAGAGGTAGTCGCCCGACACGACGGTGTAGACGGTCGGGGAGGCCTTCGCGGCGACGGGAGCGGCCTGGGGGGCCTGGAAGGACTCCGGGGACTGCGGGGCCGACACGGGCGCCGCGTCCGGGGCCGACACGGGCGCGGCGGCGGGGGCCGCCGCGGGCGCGCCGGCCGCGTGGGCGCCGGCGGCTCCGATCAGCGGCAGGGCGAGAGCCGCACCACCGGTTCCCGCGACGGCGAACCCGCGGGACAGGGAACTGGTCTTCGGACGGCGGTGCTTACCCTTTGCGGGCATGGCGAATTCCTCTCCGACGCCTGCGAGGTGAGCTGTCGGGTTCGGACTGGAGATGTCCGGCCGCGCATCGGCGTCGGTGACGACGGCCGAAGCGCTGCTTCACCCCTAGCCGTCCCGGAGACGAGGCCCGGAACGGCGGCTTACCTGGTTCCCCCGCTCCTGCCGCGCGCGTGAATAGTCGGGTGGGGTTCCCGGGCGGCGGCAGGATTAGGCGGTCCACCCGGATCGATCGCGAAGGTAATCGAGTCCTGCCGTACACAACAAGCCATGAATTTCCTGACGGAATCCCAGACATGGGGGGACGACGAAATTCCCGTCACCCTCTGTCCATTCCGAGCCATCAACAACCCTCGCCACATGGCAATTCGAGTTTCGTGATCAGGCACGCACGGTCACCGTATGATCTGGCTCACGGATCCTGGCGCGATCTCGCCGCCGCTTATGGCAAGTTGTTCCCAAGTAGTGTAATTCGGACACCTCACGACGACGCGGAGGAACCCCCTTGACCCGGCAGATACCCCGAACCCCGTCCGCGACGCCCGAACTGTCCGGAGTGCGCAACTTCCGTGACGTGGGCGGGCTGACGACCACCGACGGACGGAGGGTCAGGTCAGGACGACTCTTCCGAAGCGGACATCTCGCACATGCCACCGAAACCGATGCACAGTTCCTCGTATCGCTCGGACTGCACACGGTCTTCGACTTCCGCAACGACGCCGATCACGCACTGGAAGGGCAGGACGTGGAACTGCCCGGAGTCCGGAACGTGAACATCCCCCTCTCGGACCCCGCCGACGGTCGGGAGTTCTGGACGATGGTCCGCGACGGCGACCTCGACCAGCTGAATGCCGTACTGGGTGACGGAAAGGCCGTCGCCCGGATGGAGAACTCCTACCGCGGCATCATCCGGAACCGGACCGTCGAACACGGTCGGGTCGTCCGCTCCCTCGCCGAGGAGAGCCTCCCCGCCCTGATGCACTGCGCGGCGGGCAAGGACCGGGCCGGCCTGTCGATCGCCGTCACCCTGCTCGCGCTCGGGGTGGAACGCGAGGTGATCGTGGCGGACTACCTGGAGTCGAACGCCCCGCACAACCGCTACCGGGTCCGCCGCGGCAGCGACGCGCCCGAGGCCCGTTCGCCCGAGGTCATGGCCCTGCTCGCCCCGCTCTTCGACGCCCGCGCCGAGTACCTGGGCGCCGCGTTCGAGGTCGTCGACGAGACCTGGGGCGGGGTGGACGGCTATCTGACGGAGGGTCTCGGGCTGACGCCCGAGACCCTCGACCGGCTGCGTGACCGGCTCCTGGAAGAGCCGGTCTGATTCCGTCGACGGCGGACACCGCCGGGTGGAAGCGGGCCGTCAGCGGTTGCCGACGGCCTGCTTCACCAGTGTCCGGCCGAACTCCCACATCAGCCCGCCCCCGCCGTGCGCCTCGTCCATGACCTCACGGAAGGCGCCGACGAACCGGTCGACGTCCCGCTCGTCCACGATCAGCGGCGGAATGAGCTTGATGACCTCCAGATGATCCCCGGAGACCTGGGTGAGGATCCGGTGCTTCTGGAGCAGCGGCACCACGACCATCTGCGCGAAGAGCCCCTTGCGGGCCGCCTGGAGCATCGTCCAACGGCTGCGCAGCCCCAGCGAGGACGGTCGGCCGAACTCGATGCCGATCATCAGGCCGCGACCGCGCACCTCGTGCAGCAGCTCGTACTCGTCCACCAGCGCGGCGAGCCGCCCGCGCAGCAGGTCGCCCGTCGTTCGCGCGCGGGCCACCAGTGCCTCGTCGTCCATGACGGAGAGCACCGCCAGTCCGGCCGCCATCGCCTGTGCGTTGGATCCGAAGCTGGCGGAGTGCACCAGGACCCGGTCCATCGAGGAGTAGACCTTCTTGAAGATCCAGTCCTTGCCGAGGGTGGCGCCGACGGGCACGTACCCCCCGGACAGGGCCTTGGCGACGCACACCAGGTCCGGTTCCACGCCGGGTTCGTGCTGATAGGCGTAGAAGTCACCGGTACGTCCGAGGCCGGTCTGCACCTCGTCCGCGATCAGCAGCGCCTTGTGCCGGTGCAGCAGTTCCTGTGCGGCGAGCAGGAACCCGGGCGGGGCGGCCAGCACGCCCTTGCCCTGGATCGGTTCGACGACGAGGGCGGCCACGTCGCCCCGCCGCAGTTCGCGCTCCAGCGCGGCGAGGTCTCCCAGCGCGATCCTCGTGTCGGGCAGCAGCGGGGCGAACCCGTCCCGGAAGCCGTCCTCCCCGTTGACCGAGAGCGAGCCGGTGGTGAGGCCGTGGAAGGCGTGGTCGCAGTAGAGGACCCTGGGCCGCCCGGTGGCGTACCGGGCGAACTTCAGGGCCGTCTCCACCGCCTCGGTGCCGCTGTTGCCGAAGAAGACCCGGTCCAGGTGCGGACTGTACGACAGCAGCTTCTCCGCGAGCAGTCCGGGCAGCGGCTGGCAGTCGAAGCGGGTGAGGTCGGCGAGCTGCGCGTCCAGCACGTCGTGCAGGGCGCGCCGGACCACGGGGTGGTGGCGGCCCAGCCCCATCACCCCGAACCCGGCGAGCATGTCCAGGTAGTCGTTGCCCTCGGCGTCGAAGAAGTGGGCTCCCTCGGCCCGCTCGTAGACCTTGTCGAAGCCGATGGTGCGCAGCATCCGGGGCAACTGGTGGTTGAGGTGGCGGCTGTGCAGCTCGTACCGCTCTCCACCGCGTTCGGCCAGCAGGGCGCCGAGGTCGAAGCCCGTGCCCCGGCCGCCCTCCCCCACGTGGCCGGCGCTCATGCCGACGTGCCCCGGCTGCCGCCGATGGTCTCCCGGGCCGCGCGCAGGGATTCCTTGAGGGAGCCCATGGTGGCGAGGACGGCGGTGGGTTCGTAGCCGCAGTGCGCCATGCAGTTCGCGCAGCGCGGGTCCTTGCCCCGGCCGTACTTGCTCCAGTCGGTGTCCTCGATCAGCTCCCGGTACGTGGGGACGTATCCGTCGCTCATCAGATAGCAGGGGCGCTGCCAACCGAAGAGCGAGTAATTCGGAATGGCCCACGCGGTGCAGGGGAAATCGGCCTTGCCTTCCAGGAAGTCCAGGAAGAGCGGTGAGTGGTTGAGCCGCCAGCGGCGCCGGTTGCCGCCCGCGAAGGCCTTCTTGAAGAGTTCGCGGGTCTGTTCCACTCCGAGGAAGTGTTCCTGGTCGGGCGCCTTTTCGTACGCGTAGGCGGGCGAGATCATCATCTCGTCCACCTCCAGGTCGTCATTGAGGTAGTTCAGCACCTCGATGATGGTCTGGGGGGTGTCGGTGTTGAAGAAGGTGGAGTTCGTGGTGACCCGGAATCCGCGCTTCTTCGCCTCCTTGATGGCCGCCACGGCCTCGTCGAAGACGCCTTCCTTGGCCACCGACTCGTCGTGTCGCTCGCGCAGGCCGTCGATGTGCACGGCGAAGGCGAAATAGGGGGACGGGGTGAACTTCTCGATCTTCTTGCGGAGGAGCACCGCGTTGGTGCAGAGGAAGACGTACTTCCGCTTGGCCACCAATTGACGGACGATCTCGTCGATCTGCGGATGCATCAAGGGCTCGCCACCGGCGATGGAGACCATGGGCGCCCCGGACTCCAGGACGGCGCCGACCGCCTGGGCGACCGGCATGCGCTGCTTGAGGACGCCCGCCGGGTGCTGGATCTTCCCGCACCCCTCGCAGGCCAGGTTGCAGGCGTAGAGCGGCTCCAGTTCGACGATCAAAGGGAACTTCTCGACCTTGCGGAGCTTCTGTTCGAGAAGATAGGTCCCGACCCTGATGGACTGTCGCAACGGCATGGCCATCTGGCTCACCTCCTGGGGAGCAGCAAAGAACGGTGCCAGTCATGAAACGCGGGCAGTACGGCACGCAACACGCGGAAAGCCGATATTCCTCCGCGCACCGTGCCGATACGGACGAGCTCGTGCTCCGGAGCGTCCACGATCACCCGGACGGCCGCAACCGGGCGGTTCGCGCCGGGTTCGGCGGTGGGGCCGCGGGCGGCGGTCCACAGGGTGGCCGCCGATTCCATGTCGACCGCGACGGCGCCGGTGGCGCGCAGGTGCGCGCGCTCCTGGCCGCGGACCACGTGGTCGGATCCGGTCAACGCGCCGAGGTGCACGGTCCGGCCGGGAACGGCCCGGGCCAGTGCCTCGGCGAGCAGGGCGGTGCCGTCGCAGGCGACGGTGCCGCGGGGGTCCCGGGTCTCCTCGGCGACGACCAGGTCGCCCGGGTTCATGCCGGGTACCAGCCCGGCGCAGAAGCCGGTGGCGAGCACGGCGGCCCGCTCCATCCCCGGGCCGGCGAGCGCCCGGCCGACGGCGGCGTCGGCGGCGCGCGGGCCCATGCCGGTCCGCAGGACGGTGTACGGGGCGGGCGAGCCGCGTTCGCCGCCGCCGCGCAGGGCCAGGCGTTCGATGCGCAGGGCGCAGGCGACCAGCAGCGCGGGATCGGCCCGGGGCGACCGGGCCGCGGTCATCGGGCCTCCCGCGCGAGGGCCCCGGTCGGTCCGCCCGACCGGCCGTCGGGGCCGAAGGGTTCGCCGTACAGGTAGCGTCCGAGGGCGGTGAGCGGGAAGACCTGCCGGTACAGGTGGTAGTTGATGGAGAAGTCCCAGGGAAAGCCGGTGCCGGTGAAGTACGGCTCGTCCCAGGAGCCGTCCTCCTCCTGGGTGCGGACCAGGTAGGCGATGCCCCGCTCCACGGCCGCGCCGTCGCGCTCGCCGGCCGACAGCAGCGCCATGAGCGCCCAGGCGGTCTGCGAGGGAGTGGAGGCGCCCTTCCCGGCCCATGACGGGTCGTGGTAGGACCGCTGGTCCTCGCCCCAGCCCCCGTCCTCGTTCTGTACGGTCTCCAGCCAGCCCGCCGCCCGCCTGATCGCGGGGTGCGAGAGGGGCATCCCGGCGGCCGTCAGGGCGGGGACCACCGATCCGGTGCCGTACACGTAGTTGGTGCCCCAGCGGCCGAACCAGCCTCCCTCCGGCTCCTGTTCGGCCAGCAGCCAGGCGATGCCGCGACGGGTCCGCGGCTCGGCGGACTTCCCCTCGACGGCGAGCATCTCCACGACGTGGGCCGTGACGTCGGCCGACGGGGGGTCGGTCACCTCGCCGAAGTCGCAGAAGGGCAACTTGTTCGGGTACGGGCTGGTGTTGTCGGCGTCGAAGGCGCCCCAGGCCCCGTTGCGGGACTGCATGCCGAGCGTCCAGGCCACCCCCCGGGCGATGGCGGCCTCGACGCGCGCGGGCTCGGGGTGGCGGATCCGGCGCAGGGCCAGGACCACCTCGGCCGTGTCGTCGATGTCGGGGTAGTTGTCGTTGTGGAACTCGAACGCCCAGCCACCGGGGGCGAGTCCGGGGCGTCGGACCGACCAGTCACCGGTCCGGGTGATCTCCTCGCCGAGCATCCAGTCGGCCGCCTTGACGAGGGCCGGATGGTCGGGTGCGACGCCCGCGTCGGCCAGCGCGATGGCGGCGAGACAGGTGTCCCAGACAGGTGACTGGCAGGCCTCGATCATCCTGGCGCCGTCCTCGCGCCACACGGCGAACCGGTCGAGGGACTCCAGCCCCGCCCGCATCACCGGGTGCCGGAGGTCGTGGCCGAGCAGGTGCAGGGCGATCACGGAGTACACGGCGGGGGGCTGGATGCCGCCCCAACAGCCGTCGCTCTCCTGACGGTCGACGATCCACCGGCCGGCGGCGGCCATCGCCGCCTCGCGCAACCGGCGCGGTGCGAAACGCCGGTAGACGTGCAGGGCCTTGTCCATCCGCTGGAACAGCCCATCCCAACTCGCCAACGCGGCGAGCTTCACCGCGGGGAAGGGCGCCCGCGCGTCGGCGTGCAGTTCGTCCAACGCGAACGGCGCCGGGCGCACCGGCCGCAGTGCGGATACCACGGTGAGCGGAACGATGGTCTGGCGGGCCCAGCAGCCGAAGTCGTAGATGTTCAGCGGCATCCAGGACGGGAGGAAGACCAGCTCCGGCGGGAGTTCGGGGAGGTGGTCCCAGCTCCACCAACCGAAGAGCGCCAGCCAGATCCGGGTGAAGACCCGGGCGGCCGCGATGCCTCCGTGGCCCCGGATCCAGGCGGAGGCGCGGGCCATGTGCGGGGCGTCCGGGTCGTCCCCCGCGAGGCGCAGGGCCACGTACGCCTCGATGGTGGCGGAGAGGTCGGACGGGCCCCCGTGGAAGGTGGCCCAGGTGCCGTCGCTCTCCTGTTCGCCGCGGATGAAGAGTGCCGCGGCCCGGGTGGTGGCCTCGTCCCGGATGCCGAGGAACTGCCGCAGCAGCAGGTCCTCCGCGTCCATGGTGACGTTGGTCTCCAGGTCGCCCTTCCACCAGCCGGCCGGGTCCTGGCGGCCCAGCAGGTGGTGGACGGCGCGCGCCACGGCTTCCCGTGCGTCCTCGGCCCCACCCGGCTTCGGGGACCCGGTCGTTGGCGCGGATCCGGTCGATGGCGCGGATCCGGTCGGCGTCGGGCCGGGGTGTGTCCCGGGGCCCGGCCGTTCCCGGACCCCGGCCGGTGCAGGGCCAGGCGGCCCCGTGGTGGCGGCCGCGGTGTGTGTCGCGGTGCCGTGGTCCGCTTCGGTGCCGCGGGAACCCGCACCACCGTCGGTCGTCGCTGTCATGGCTTCCCCTTACGTTGCAGTGTCCTCTGCTGTGCTGGGGTCTGCCGTCGGCCGGTGCGCGCCCGGGCGTGATGCCCGTCGGTTGGCGGCGCCGGCCGGCGACTCGCGATTCATATCCACGTACGGGTGGCGATCACCTCTTGCGCACGACGACGAAGTCGGCGAGGGCGACGAGCTGTTCGCGTACCCGCTGCGGCATGTCGACGTCATCGAGCGCGCGGATGGCGATCGTGTGCTGGCGGCGCGCCTCCTCGGCGGTCCACTCACGGCCGCCGGCCGCGTCGATCAGGGCGGCGCGCGCCGCGAACTCCTCCTCCGAGAAGTTCTCGAAGTCGTTGCTCTTGGCGTCGGCGGCGAGCAGCTCGCCGAGTTCCTCGGCCGCCGGGCCACCTGCCGCGAGGGCGGCGACCACCGGCAGGGACTTCTTGCGCTGACGCAGGTCGCTCCACGTCTGCTTGCCGGTGGTCTCCGGGTCTCCCCAGATGCCGAGCAGGTCGTCGACGGCCTGGAAGGCGAGGCCGAGGTGGTAGCCGTACTCCTCCAGCTTGTCGGCGGTGCGGTCGTCCGCGCCGCCGAGCACCGCGCCGATCGAGACCGCGCAGGCGAGCAGGGCGCCGGTCTTGTTGCCCTCCATCTCCAGGCACTCCTCGACGCTGACGCGCTCGCGGTGCTCGTACGAGATGTCCTGGGCCTGGCCGTCGATGAGCTTGCGGCTGGCGGTGGTCAACCGGCGGGTGGCGCGTCCGGCCTCGACGGTGCCCAGTTCCAGCAGGACCTCGTTGGCGAGGGCGAAGAGGGCATCGCCGACCAGGATCGCGAGGGCCGGGCCGTGCACCTTCCACACGGTGTCGCGGTGTCGGCGCTGCTCGTCGCCGTCCATCAGGTCGTCGTGCAGCAGCGAGAAGTTGTGGACGAGTTCGACGGCCACGGCTCCCGGGACGCCGACCTCGGGCGCGGCGCCCGCGGCCTCCGCGGAGAGCAGGGCGAGGGCGGGGCGGATCGCCTTGCCCCCGTCGCCGTCCGCCGGGTTGCCGTGGGCGTCGATCCAGCCGAAGTGGTAGGCGGCGACGGTGTCCATGGGCGATGCGAGCCGTTCCACGGCGGCGCGGAGCACGGGCGTGGACAGTGCGCGGCCACGCTCCAGCAGGGCGACGGTGTCCGCCTTCTCCCCACCGGCCGTGCCCACACTGGCATCCGCGTTCTCGACAGCCGGATTCCCCGGGTTCACTGGCTCTCCTCTGGTTCCTGTACGTGTACGTGCTGCGCGCGCTGCGGCGGTGATGTCGATGCTCGTCATACCGCCTCCCGCAGCGGGTGTTCACGCCGGCGGTCGAGACCGGCGAGCGCGGCGTGTGCCGCGGCCAGTCCGCTTCGGACGGCGCTCTCCATGGTCGCGGGCCAACCGGTGGCGGTCCACGCACCGGCGAGAAAGAGTCCCGGCGTGTCGGTCCGGGCACCGGGTCGCAGCCGGCCGACTCCGGGGGTGGGGGCGAAGGTCGCGGTCCGCTCCCGGGTGACGAAGAAGTCCCGTACCTTCGCGCCGCGCGCGGCGGGCAGCAGTCGCTCCAACTCGGGCAGGTACTTGGCCCGCAGGACCGAGACGGGTTCGTCGATGTCGTCCTGGGCCACCGACTGGGACAGGGCGAGGTACTGGCCGCCGTCGGTGAGCCCGGAGGCGTCGGTGCGGTCGAAGACCCATTGGACCGGGGTGCCGAGCGCGGCGAAGAAGGGCTGCCTGAGGACCTTGCGGTCGTAGACGACGTGGACGTTGAGGATGGGGGCCGTGGCGATGTCGAGGAGCTTGTCGGGGTCGGCGAGGGCCCCGGGCGGCAACAACGCGTGCGCCTCGCGTTGGGGGACGGCCAGGACCACGGTGTCCGCGTCGAGCGATTCGCTCTCGGTGTCGACCCGCCAACTGCCGGACTCCAGCCGCGACAGGCAGGTGACGCGGGTCCGCAGCTCGGTGCGCACGCCGGCCGCGTCGAGCGCCTTGCGGGCGAGGACGTCGTGGAGGTCGCCGAGCGGGACGCGGGCCCAGCCGATGTCGGCGGCGCCGTTCTCGGACAGCAGGCCGGTCTTGAAGACCTTGGCGGCCAGCCCCAACGACGACTGGTCGGCGGTGGCGTTGAGGGTGGCGATGCCGACGAGGTCCCACAACGCCTCGATGGTGCGCGGGGATTGGCCGTGACGGCCGAGCCAGGTCGCGAAGTCCACGCCGTCGAGCGCCGGGTCGGCGGGGTCGAGGCGGCGCAGCGCGAGGGCGGCGCGTCCGACGCTCGCCCGTTCGGCGAGGGTGAGGTGCGGGTAGCGGGCCAGGGAGGAGGCCAGGTGCAGGGGCACGGGCAGGGCGCTGCGGCGCAGCCTGCCCAGGCGCGGCCCCCGGGGGTGCGCGACGTCCAGTACGGGTACGTCGAGCCGGTTCTGGAGGGGGGCGAGGGCGGCGCCGTCGACGCGGTCGAGGAACCACCGGTAGGCGGTGCAGCAACGCAGGTAGACGTGCTGGCCGTTGTCCACGGTCAGCTCGCCGCGCTTGAAGGAGAAGGCGAGTCCGCCGAGTCGGGGGCGGCTCTCCAGGAGGGTCACCCGCATGCCGGCGTCGGCGAGTTCCAGGGCGGTGGTGACACCGGCCAGGCCTCCGCCGACGACCACCGCGTGGTTGGCGGTCATGCGTCCTCCTCGTCGACCTTCGGGGCCCCATTGGTCCGGTCCATTACCTCGTCAGACGCCCCGGCCGGCGGCGGGGTTGCCCCGGTCCGGGCGCGGCCGTCGCGGTCGAGGCCGGCCCGCGCCGTCAAGGCCGCCTCCTGGTGCTCTGCCGGGAGACGGTCCGGGCGTCGAGGCCGGAGAGGCCGCGTACGGCGACGTACGCCTTCTCGTGCGTGGGCAGCGAGACGCGTCCGCGCAGCACGGCGTCGGGCTCGCGCTCGATGCGGTCGAGGAGGCGGCGGTAGATGCCGGCCATGGCGGCGACGCAGGCACCGCTGCGCCGGTCGAGCATGGGCAGCAGTCGGTAGCCCTCGACGAACAGGGCGCGGGCGCGCCGGACTTCGTGGTGGACGAGGCCGGCGAAGTCGGCGCCGGCGGACATCCGCTCGCTGCGGAAGCCCTCGGAGCAGCCGAACTTGGCGAGGTCCTCGGCCGGGAGGTAGGTGCGTCCGTTGCCGGCGTCCTCGCGAACGTCCCTGAGGATGTTGGTGAGTTGCAGGGCGAGGCCGAGGGTGTCGGCGTACTCGCCGGCCCGCTCGGCGTCGTGCGCGCCGGGGGCGGTGCCGAACACGCCGAGCGAGAGGCGTCCGATGGCGCCCGCGACGCAGCGGCAGTAGACCTTGAGGTCGTCCCAGGTCTCGTAGCTCTCGCCGCGCACGTCCATCAGGACGCCGTCGATGAGTTCGTCGAGTCCGCCCAGGGGGATCGGGAAGCGGCGCGCGGCGTGGGCGAGGGCGACGGCGACGGGGTCGGTGTCGTCCTCGTCGATCTCCTCGGCGCGGATCCGGCCCAGGAGGGCGCGGGTCTCCTCCAACCGGACCAGCTTGGCGTCGGGCGCCAGCGTGCCGTCGCCGATGTCGTCGACGCGGCGCGAGAACGCGTACAGCGCGGACATGGCCTGCCGCTTGTCGTTGGGCAGCAGCCTGATGCCGTACGCGAAGTTGCGGGCCTGCGAGCCGGTGACTGCCTCGCAGTAGCCGTAGGCGGCCTGGACCGGCGCGGACGGTGTGGACGCGTGTGTGGGGCCCTCCACGTTGGGGCTCACCCCTTTCTCGGCGCTGTGCGCAGGACGGCGGCCACCTCGCGGAGCAGGCCGCTCCCGGTGGGCTTGGGCGGGCCGGGAAGTACGTCGAAACCGGCGTCGGTGACGGCTCGCAGGGCGGCGCGCCCGCCCCCCACGAACCCCGCGAGCAGCAGTCGGAGCCTGCCGTGGACGCTACCCACGAGGGGGGTGCCTTCATTCAGGAGGTCCCGGGCGCGCACGGTTTCGAATGCGATGAGGGAGCGTACGGACGCTCCTGCGGTGGGGGCCTTGAGGTCGACCTCGGACACGTGGAAGCGGCGCATGTCCTCGGCCGGGAGGTAGATCCGGTCGCGGCCGAGGTCCTCGGCGACGTCCTGGAGGTGCTCGGCGATCTGGAGTGCGGTGCAGACGGCGTCGGAGCGTCGGATCCGCTCGGGGGTCGCCGTCCCGGTGAGGGCGAGCACGAGGCGGCCGACGGGGTTCGCGGACAGCTCGCAGTAGGCGAGCAGGTCCCCGTACGTCTCGTAGCGGGCGACCCGTTGGTCCTGACGGTTGGCCTCGATCAGACCGAGGAAGGGCTCGGGGGTGAGGTCGTGCGCGCGGACCACGGGCCGCAGGGCCCGCAGCAGGGGGTGCCGCGGGGGGCCGTCGGCGCCCGCGAAGACGCGCTTCAGGTCGGCCTCGAAGGCGTCGAGCATGGCGAGCCGGTCGTCCGAGGCCTCCGGGTCGAGGCCGAGCAGGACGGCGTCGTGGCCGCCGGGGGCGAGGTCGCCGTCGCCGATGTCGTCGACGAGTCGGGCGTAGCCGTACACCGCCGTCAGCCCGTCGCGCCAGGCGCGGGGCAGGAAGGCGGGGGCGACGGGGAAGTTCTCCGTCCGGGCCTTGTCGAGCGTGAGGCTCGTGTGGGCGTCGGACGTCGCGGGGACCGGGTGCCGTCGACCACGGATACCGTGCCCGGGGCTCACCGCCCGCCGCCCGGGGCGGGGACGGCCACAGTGTTTGGGGGCCGGAGAATTCCCGTAGCCATTGCCGTCACATCTCCCGTTCTACACTGCCGACCCAAGGCATCCTATTTCGGACACGCCGCCGGACTTTACCCGGGGTACCCCCGGCCATTCGGCTGTGGGGAAACGTCCCCTCTTGATGTGATCGAGAACTGCCCCAGCTTACGCTGTACAACGTCGCGGAGGCCTATCGGGTATTCGCTTCGCGAGCAAATGTCGGAGGGCGGAAATAATCGCCGTCACACCAAGGCCCCCGCCGCACGGAGCGGCAGGGGCCTGCGGTATTACCGGGCATTGACAGGCACCTCGTCCTGTCAGTGACTGGTGGCCTTCTCATATGCCGAGACGACTTCCTCGGTGGGCCCGTCCATCAGCAGCTCACCCTTCTCCAACCACAGCACGCGGTCGCAGGTGTCGCGGATGGACTTGTTGTTGTGACTCACCAGGAACACCGTTCCGGCCGTCTCGCGCAGCTCGCGAATACGGGCTTCCGAGCGGACCTGGAACTTGCGGTCACCGGTCGCCAGCGCCTCGTCGATCATCAGGACGTCGTGGTCCTTGGCCGCGGCGATGGAGAAACGCAGGCGTGCCGCCATGCCCGAGGAGTACGTGCGCATCGGCAGGGAGATGAAGTCGCCCTTCTCGTTGATCCCGGAGAAGTCGACGATGTCGTCGTAGCGCTCCCTGATCTGCTCGCGCGTCATGCCCATCGCCAGACCGCCGAGGACGACGTTGCGTTCGCCGGTCAGGTCGTTCATGAGTGCGGCGTTGACGCCCAGCAGCGAGGGCTGGCCGTCCGTGTAGACCTTGCCGGACTCGCAGGGCAGCAGCCCCGCGATGGCGCGCAGCAGGGTGGACTTGCCGGAACCGTTGGAGCCGATGACCCCGATGGCCTCGCCGCGGTACGCGGTGAAGGAGACGCCGCGTACGGCGTGGACCCGGCGCACGCCCGGGGAGTCGCCCTTGCCCCGGCGGAGTATCTTGCTCAGCGCCGCCGTGGCGCTGCCCCTGCCGGAGCTGCCGGTGTTGACCCGGTAGACGATGTGGACCTCGTCGGCGATGACGGTGGGGACGTGCCCCTTCTTGATCTCAGCCACGGCCGTAACGCTCCTCAGCCTTCCAGAAGTACACGAAGCCGCCGATGCCGGTGAGAACGGCCCAGCCGACCGCGAAGCCCCAGACGTGCGGCGGCAGGTTTTCCGGGCCGTAGCCGTCGATCAGCGCGAAGCGGACGAGGTCCATGTAGATGGCCGCGGGGTTCCACTGGAGGACGTCCGCGATCCAGGCCGGCTTGTCCTTCAGCATCTCGTTGATCGAGAACATGACACCCGAGGCGTACATCCACGTGCGCGTGATGAACGGCATCAGCTGCGCGAGGTCGGGGGTCTTGGACCCCATCCGCGCGAAGACCAGCGCCAGCCCGGTGTTGAAGACGAACTGCAGCGCCAGCGCCGGGATGACCAGCAGCCACGACAACTGCGGGTAGTTGCCGAAGGCCACCGCGACGATGACCACCACGATCATCGAGTACATCAGCTGCTGGAGCTGCTGCATCGAGAAGGAGATGGGGAGCGAGGCGCGCGGGAAGTGCAGGGCGCGGACCAGACCGAGGTTGCCGGGGATCGCGCGGACACCCGCCATCACCGAGTTCTGGGTGAAGGTGAAGACGAAGATGCCCATCACCAGGAAGGGGATGTAAACGCCCTTCTCCATGCCCCGGCCCGCGTTCAGGATCAGGCCGAAAATCAGGTAGTAGACCAGGGCGTTCAGCAGCGGGGTCGCCACCTGCCAGATCTGCCCGAGCTTCGCCTGGCTGTACTGCGCCACCAGCTTGGCCCGGGAGAAGGCCATGATGAAGTGACGTCGGCCCCAGAGCTGCCGCACGTACTCGCCCAGGCCGGGCCGGGCTCCGCTGACGGACAGGCCGTACTTCCTGGCGAGCTCCGCGGGGGCGAGCCCCGCGTCTTCGGACGGCGGCTTGCTCGTGGCGAGGGCGCCGTCGTGGGTTGTGTCACTCACAAGTTGAAACTTTCCGTCTTCAAGATGCGGCAGAAGGGGGGATCGGACCCGGAGTACGGGGCCCTTGATCAGGCCCCATGCTCCCAGACGCGAGCTTGTCAGATGACAGGTGGTCGGCCGAGCCGGGTCAGCCGCCAGACCGTACGCCACTTCATGGGGCGTCTGGGACCACACGGGGTGGTCCAGCCCTCCTTGAACCCGCCGAACCAGGCCTTGAGGGCCGGTCCCGACGGCTTGCGCAGGAGCGTCAGGGCCATCCAGACGCCCAGGTAGAGCGGTACCAGGAGGGCGGGCAGATTCCGGCGGGCCAGCCACACCCGGTTACGAGCCACCATACGGTGGTAGACCGCGTGCCGGGACGGAGCCGTCGTCGGGTGCAGCAGCACCATGTCCGCGCGGTAGTCGATCCGCCACCCGGCGTCGAGTGCCCGCCAGGCCAGGTCGGTCTCCTCGTGGGCGTAGAAGAACTCCCCCGGCAGCGCTCCGACCTGCTCGAACACCCTCGTGCGGACGGCGTTGGCGCCGCCCAGGAAGGTGGTCACGCGGGAGGAACGCATGGGGTCGGAGGCGCGCAGCCGCGGCACGTGGCGCCGCTGGGTCTCGCCGGTGTCCGGATCGGCGATCCGGAAGCTGACGATCCCGAGCGAGGGGTCCTCGGCGAAGGCCTGCCGGCACAGTTCGGCGGTGTCGGTGCGTTCCAGCAGCCCGTCGTCGTCCAGGAAGAGCAGGGCGTCCACGTCGGTGCCACCGGGGCCGAAGGCCTCGATGCCGACGTTGCGGCCGCCGGGGATGCCCAGGTTCTCGGGCAGGTCGACCGTACGGACCCCCTCGGGCAGGCCGGTGACCTTGACGCCCTGGCCGACGACGACGACCTCGACGGGGGCGCCGTCCTGGCGCGCCACCGAGTCGAGGAGCGCCTTGAGCTCGTCGGGACGGTTGCCCATGGTGATGATCACGGCGCCCAGCCGCATCGGCGTCGTCACTTGAGCCTGCTGGAGGCCAGGACCGACACCAGGTGCAGCAGGGTCTGCAGCAGGGCGATGCCGGCCAGCACGGCGACGCCGAGCCGGGTGTAGAACAGGTCGCCGCGGACCTGGTCGACGACGGCCAGCAGCAGGATGAGCAGCGAGGCCTCGATGCCCAGGATCAGCCGGTGGAACTTGAGCGCGGCGGCGGCCCGGCGCGCGAGCGCCATGCCGGACGAGCGCGGTTCCGACGCCTCCTCCTTGACGGGCGCCTTGCCGACCTGGTGCCGGGCGACGCCGACCAGATCGGTCTCGGCCTTGATCAGGATCGCGCCGAGCGCCGCCAGGGTGCCCAGGAACGCCCACAGCCAGTCGATCCGCCCGCTGCCCCACAGGTCCGAGGCGCGCAGGCCGAAGCCGACCAGCACCGCGGCGTCGCACAGGTAGGCGCCGACGCGGTCCAGGTACACCCCGGAGAGCGAGAACTGCTTCTTCCAGCGGGCGACCTCGCCGTCGACGCAGTCGAGCAGCAGGTAGAGCTGGACCATGATCACGCCGAGGACGGCGCCCCAGATGCCCGGGATCAGCAGGGCCGGGGCCGCGAGGACTCCGGCCACGGTCATCACGTAGGTCAGCTGGTTGGGCGTGACCTTGGTGGAGACCAGGACGCGGGTGATGCGCAGGGAGATCTCGCGCATGTAGAGGCGTCCGCCCCAGTGCTCGCCGCTGCGTCGATCCTTGACGCCCGGCGGGTGAACGACGGGCCGGAGTTCAGCTACGGATGGTTTGGACATAGTCGGCGTAAGCATCCCTGATCTCGGCTGCGGACAGGTTGAGGTGCTCCAGGATGGTGAAGCGTCCAGGTCGGGTCTGGGGGGCGTACTCGACGGCCGCGACGAACTCGTCCACGCTGAACCCGATCTCCTCGGGCAGCACGGGCAGCTCGTGGCGGCGCAGCACCTCGACGAAGAGCGCGGAGTGCTCCTTGGCTCCCCGCAGGTGCATGGCGAAGGCCGCCCCGATGCCGACCTGCTCGCCGTGGAGCGCGGAGCGTCCCGGGTAGAGCAGGTCGAAGGCGTGGCTGATCTCGTGGCAGGCGCCGGACGACGGGCGGGTGTCCCCGCTGATCGACATGGCGATGCCGGAGAGCACGAGGGCCTCCGAGAGCACGGTCAGGAACTCGTCGTCGCCCACCGTGCCGGGGTGGCGCAGCACGGACTCGCCGGCGGTGCGGGCCATGGCGGCGGCCAGGCCGTCGACGGGCTCGCCGTTGAGGCGGTGCGAGAGCTCCCAGTCGGCGACGGCCGAGATGTTGGAGATCGCGTCGCCGATGCCCGCGCGGACGAAGCGGGCCGGGGCGTCCTTGATCACGTCGAGGTCGATGACCATCGCGATCGGCATGGGAACGCCGTAGGAACCGCGGCCGTTGTCGTTGTCCAGGATGGACACCGGCGAGCAGATGCCGTCGTGGGAGAGGTTGGTGGCGACGGCCACCATGGGCAGCCCGACCCGCGCCGCGGCGTACTTCGCCACGTCGATGATCTTGCCGCCGCCCAGTCCGACGACCGCGTCGTAGCGGCGGCCCTTTATGTCGTCGGCCAGCTTGACCGCCGAGTCGATGGTGCCGTCGACGACCGGGTACCAGTCGGCGTGCGGCAGGACGGGCTCCAGCTTGGCGCGCAGCACCTGGCCGGATCCCCCGCTGATCGCGATCGCAAGCTTGCCGGACGCGGAGACGCGCTGGTCGGCCAGGAGGCCGGCCAGGTCGTCCATCGCGCCGCAGCTGATGTCGACGACGACGGGCGAGGGGATCAGCCGCGTCAGTACTGGCATGCGATGGTCCGGCCCTTGGCGAGGTCGTCGTGGTTGTCGATCTCGACCCACTTGACGTCGCCGATGGGGGCCACGTCGATGGTGAAGCCGTCGTTGACGAGCTGCTGGTAGCCGTCCTCGTAGTAGAGGTCGGGGTCGCGCTCGAAGGTGGTCTGGAGCGCCCGCGCCAGTTCCTCGGCGGCTTCCGGCTCGATCAGGGTGACGCCGATGTACTCGCCGGTCGCCTCCGACGGCTCCATCAGCTTGGTGATCCTGCGCACGCCCTGGCCGTCGGCGGTGATGACCTTCATCTCCTCGTCGGCCAGCTGCTTGACCGTGTCGAGGGCGAGGATGATCTTCTGGCCCTGGCCTCGGGCGGCCAGCAGGGTCTTCTCGACGGAGACCGGGTGGACGGTGTCGCCGTTGGCGAGGATCACGCCGCGCTTGAGGACGTCACGCGCGCACCACAGGGAGTAGGCGTTGTTCCACTCCTCGGCCTTGTCGTTGTCGATCAGCGTGATCTTGACGCCGTACTTGGCCTCCAGGGCCTCGCGGCGCTCGTACACGGCTTCCTTGCGGTAGCCGACGACGATCGCGACCTCGGTCAGTCCGACCTCGGCGAAGTTGCCGAGGGTGAGGTCGAGGACGGTCAGGCTCTCCTCGTCCCCCTCGGGACCGACGGGCACGAGGGCCTTGGGCAGGGTGTCGGTGTAGGGACGCAGACGGCGTCCGGCACCGGCAGCGAGTACAAGGCCGATCATGCTGGTTCTCCTTCGTCATGTACGGCGGGTGCTCCGGAGGAGACCCAGAACCGGATGCTCTCCGAGAGCACCACGAGTGCCACGAACACGGCCGTGACCGTGAGCGCGACGGGGAAGTCCGCGGGGCGCTCGGCCAGGACGGCGGCCAGTGCCGCGGTGAGCAGCACCCGGCCCTCGTGCCCGCCGATCGTCCGCACCAGCCAGTGCGGGGGCGCCCCGGTGCCACCGCGGATGCGGTAGACCGTGTCGTAGTGATGGTAGGCGACCGCCGCGACCAGTCCGAATGCCGCCGGGAGGGCTCCCGGGACGTCCGCCTTGGCCGCGAGGATCAATACGGTGGTGTACTCGGCGGCCCGGAAGACGGGCGGGACGAGCCAGTCGAGGGCGCCCTTGAGGGGGCGGGCGACGGCGGCGCCGGCGAGGACCGCGTAGAAGACGGCGGCGATGACGACCTGGCGGGCACCGAACTCGTACGCCCAGGCCGTCCACAGCAGCGCGACCGAGCCGACGAGGGCGGCGGCGATGCCGGCGCCGGGCGCCATCCGGCCGACGATCCGGCCGGTGAGGGTCGCGATCGGGCCCGAGTCGGCGAGGTCGGCCAGCGCCTGGGCGGCGCGGTCGGTGCGCTTCGCCTTGCGGGTCAGCGAGCGCAGCACGCGGCCCGCGGTGGTGTACAGCGCGCCGAAGGCGCAGCCGATGAGCAGGGCGTAGAAGACGATCCGGGGGGTGGTGACGGCGGTCAGCACGGCGATCATCGCCCACCGTTCGCCGATCGGCAGGATGATCATCCGGCGGACCCAGACCGTCCAGCCGACGCTGTCGAGCCGGTCGGAGAGGGCGGCGGTGGGGCTCGTGTTCGCCGTGGCGTCGTGGTTCGCCTCGTTGAAGGAGAAGTCGACGATGTGCCGGCAGGTCATCAGGATCATCGCGCCGAGGGCCAGGGCCCAGACGTCGTCGCCGTTCCTGGCCGCGCCGAGCGCGAGGCCCGCGTAGAAGGAGTACTCCTTCGCGCGGTCGAAGGTCGCGTCGAGCCAGGCGCCCAGCGTCGAGTACTGCAGGGAGTAGCGGGCGAGCTGCCCGTCGGCGCAGTCCAGTACGAAGGAGAGGAGGAGGAGGACACCGGCCGCGACGTAGCCCCAGCGGTCACCGGTGGCCGCGCAGCCGGCCGCGACGAGCGCGGTGAGCAGCGAGGCGGTGGTGACCTGGTTGGGGGTCAGGCCGCGGCGCGCGCACCAGCGGGCGACGTAGCGCGAGTACGGGCTGATGAAGAAGGTGGTGAAGAACCCGTCGCGGGACTTCACGGCGGTCCGCAGCCGCACGGCCTCGTCGTCCACGGCGGCGACGGCGGCGACGGCGCTCGCGCGCTCCGGGCCGGCGGCGGGGACGGCGGCGACCAGGGTGCCGAGCTCGGGCCGCTGCACGGGGATCCCGGCGGCCTCGACGGCGGCGGCGAGCCGGTCGGGGTAGGGGCCGGCGCCGTTCTCGGGGAGGGCCGCGGCCAGGTCCAGGGCGGCGCGGGCAGCGGCCTGGACGGCGAAGGCGCCGGTCACGGCGCAGGCGTCGAAGCGCGGGTCGGTGAGCGCGAGCCGCAGGGCGTGCACGTGGCCGACGAACGCGCTGTCGACGACGGCCACCCGCTGTTCGGTCGGTACGTCGGCCAGCGCGGTGGCGGTGTCCTCGGGCCTGGTGACGGAGCGGACGTCGAAGCCCAACGTGCGCAGCTCGTCGGCGAGCGGCGATCCGGGGACCGGCAGGCCGGTGAGGATGACGGTCGGCAGTCGAACCCACTCCTTGCAGCGAACACGGGACGGCCGCCGCGTGGGGCGGCGGCACGTCGGCAGAGGCTATCGGATGAATGGAAGCGGGGGTTCACCACCCGTTTGCGCTCCGACAAGCCGAATGTTCCCGGGCTGGGAGGCCCCGTGGCGATCATCATCGACGAGAACGCTCGGGGATCACAAACCGCGTGACTGTTAGGCTTCTCGCAGACGTGTACGACCTTCGCGCACACGTCCCGCACCGGAACCGGACGAGAAAGAGGTGGGTTGATGACCGTCGCAGAGGTCGCCGCCGAGGGCAGCGACGCGCTCCGACACATCCCCGTCTTCCTCCGGGCGTCCGGCCAGGCCTGATCACCCCGATCGGCCCCGTCGGCCGGAGCCCCCGTTCCGAGGGTTCACGTTGACCGACCACACCGGTTCCATTCCTTCCGGCTCCTCCTCTTCCACACCCGACTTCGGCGATGCCGACTTCGGCGACCCCGCTTTCCGTGAGGCCTTCCTCACGCTCCACCGCGGCCTGCCCCGGCAGTCCCCCGGTTCCGACGCGACCACCCGGCACCTGCTGTCCCTGTGCGGGCCGCTGCCCGAGCGCCCCCGGGTCCTGGACCTGGGCTGCGGTCCGGGCCGCGGCGCGCTGCTGCTCGCCGCCGAGGCGGGCGCCGAGGTGACCGCGGTCGATCTGTACGAGGGCTTCCTCGACGAGCTCCGCGAGGCGGCCGAGGCCCGCGGGCTCGGCGACCGTGTCCATGCCGTCAACGCGGACATGGGGGCGCTGACCTGCGAGGACGGCTCCTTCGACCTCGTCTGGGCCGAGGGTTCGGCCTACATCGTCGGCTTCGACCGCGCGCTCGCGTCGTGGAAGCGCCTGCTCGCACCCGGCGGCGCCCTCGTGGTGACGGAGTGCGAGTGGACCGTCGAGGAGCCGTCCGCGGGGGCACGCGCCTTCTGGGACCCCCAGTACCCGCTGCGCTCCACCGCCCGCAACCTCGCGGCCGTCCAGGTCGCCGGGTACCGGGTGTCGGGCGTCCACCACCAGCCCGACTCCGACTGGGCCGAGTACTACGGTCCGCTCGGCGAGCGGGTGCGCGCCTGCGACGATCCGACCGCCGGCGCCCCGGCCCGTGCCGCGACCGCCGCGGTGCGCGAGGAGCTCGACGTACGGGAACGGCACGGGCACGAGTACGGGTACACGGGCTACGTCCTGCGCCCGGTGACCGCCGGGGACGGCGGTGCCTGGCCGGCCCGCCCGGAGACCGCCGCCGATGTCCCGGGGGTGCGCGAAGTCAACCTGGCGGCGTTCGAGACCCCCCTGGAGGCGGATCTGGTCGACGCCCTCCGCGCGGACGTCTCCTGGCTGCCGGGGCTGTCGTACGTGGCCGAGCGCCCGGACGGATCGCCGGCGGCGCACGCCCTGCTGACCCGCTGCGAGGTGTCCGGCGCACCGGCGCTCGCGCTCGCACCCGTGGCGGCCGACCCCGCGGTCCACCGCTCGGGCGCGGGCAGCGCGGTCGTACGGGCGCTCCTCGCGGACGCCCGCGGGCGCGGGGAGTCGTTGGTGCTCGTCCTCGGGCATCCGGCGTATTACGCGCGCTTCGGTTTCGTGCCGGCGTCCCGGTTCGGGATCCGGGCGCCCTTCGAGGTGCCCGACGAGGTGATGATGGCGCTCGTGCTGGACGACACCGTGCCGATCCCCGCGGGCACGATCGCCTATCCGGCGCCGTTCGGCGTCTGACGCGGCGGCCCGGCCCGGTCCGGCCGGGGCCCGAGTGATCCGCCCCCCGTCGCCCGCCTAGCATGCGACGGGGGGCGGACGTGCGCTGATGTTCGAAGTGGGGACAAGCCGCTTTTGTACGGCAGACTTGAAGGCCGAAGTCCGAAGCGAAGGATGGGTATGCCGACCACACCAGCCACCGCCGCGAACAGCGCGTCCACCGGCACCGGGATCCAAGAAGCGATCATGCTCGAACTGGTCGACGAGTCCGGCAACACCATCGGCACGGCGGAGAAGCTCTCCGCCCACCAGGCCCCCGGTCTGTTGCACCGCGCGTTCTCGGTGTTCCTCTTCGACGAGCAGGGGCGGCTGCTGCTGCAGCGGCGGGCCCTGGGGAAGTACCACTCCCCCGGCGTCTGGTCGAACACCTGCTGCGGTCATCCCTACCCCGGGGAGTCGCCGTTCGCGGCCGCCGCCCGGCGCACCCACGAGGAGTTGGGGCTGTCGCCCTCGCTGCTCGCCGAGGCGGGAACGGTGCGCTACAACCACCCCGACCCCGCGTCGGGTCTGGTGGAGCAGGAGTACAACCACCTGTTCGTGGGACTCGCCCAGGCTGAGCTGCGGCCCGATCCGGAAGAGGTCGGGGAGACGGCGTTCGTCACCGCCGACGAGTTGGTGAAGCGGCATGCCGAGGCGCCGTTCTCGGCGTGGTTCATGACCGTGCTCGACGCTGCCCGGCCCGCGATCCGCGAGCTGACCGGGGACGCCGCGGGCTGGTAGTCCCCCCGCCGGCGCACGGGCGCGGGCGCCTGCCGCGCGAGTGGGTCACACGTGCGGGGCGGGGGTCGACGGCCCGGTGGGGACGGTCAGCGGCAGCGCCGCCCAGATCACCTTGCCGCCCGTCGAGGTGTGCTCGACGTCGCAGACCCCGCCGGCCTCCAGCGTGATCTCCCGGACGAGCAGCAGGCCCCGTCCGCCGGTCTGGCCGAAATCGGCCTCAAGGGCTTTGGGGCGGTACGGGTGGTTGTCCTCGACGGCCACCCGTACCCATGCGCGGCCCACCGCGACCTCGACCGCGACCTCGGGCGAGAGCAGGGCCGCGTGCCGGACGGAGTTCGTCACCAGTTCGGAGACGATCAGCAGCAGGGAGTACACCAGGTCCTGATGGGCCGGCACCCCCTGCCGGCCGAGCAGGTCACGGACCGCCCGGCGAGCCTGAGGAACGGATTCTTCTACCGCGGGAGCGGTGAATCGCCACACGCCCTCGTACGCGAGGGGGTCGGCCGGAGCCTCCGGCTCACCCCCCTCTGCCGGCGGGGTGTTCCCGCTGTCGTCCATCTTCCGACCCCCGTCTTCGCGCTCGATCGTCTCCACGCGTCAAGAGTGGGCACCGGCCTGGTCCGGACCGCATCACTGACCATAAGTCAGCGCCAATCGGACGCTTTCTGACCGATGGCGTATGACGGAGTCAGTTGTGCGACCGTTCCTGATCTCCCGATGCGCTCTTCTCGGACGTCTCGCGCGTCCCGCCCGCCTCGTCCCGCCCGCCGCGCCCGGCCCCGCCGCCGTCCCGTCCTCCCCGACCAGGCCGGGTGACCCGGACCGACTCCCCCGATCATGGGATCGACGGTCCGGGATAGCATCCGGCGCATGGACGCAGCCCTCCTTCACAGCGTGGCCGGCGGGGTCGCCACCGTCGTCGTCTCCCATCCCGCGAAGCGCAACGCCATGACGGCCGACATGTGGCGGGCCCTGCCGGGCCTGCTGTCCGGCCTGGCGACCGACCCGGCCGTACGGGTCCTCGTGCTGACCGGCGCCGGGGCCACCTTCTGCGCGGGCGCCGACATCTCCTCGCTGACGGGATCCGACGATCCGCAGGCGCTGGCCGTCGCGGCCGAGGAGGCGCTGGCCGCCTTCCCCAAACCCACGCTCGCCGCCATCCGGGGCTTCTGCGTGGGCGGCGGCAGTCAACTGGCGGCCGCGTGCGACCTGCGGTTCGCCGAGGAGGGCTCCTCGTACGGGGTGACCCCGGCGAAGCTCGGCATCGTCTACCCGGCTTCCTCGACACGGAGGTTGGCCGCTCTCGTGGGACCGGCGACGGCCAAGTACCTGCTCTTCTCAGCCGAGTTGATCGACGCCGATCGGGCGCTGCGCACCGGCTTCCTCGACGAGCTGTTGCCGGCCGGTGAACTGGACAAGCGCGTCGCCGAGTTCACCCGGATCCTGACGTCACGCTCCCCGCTCACCCAGGCCGCCGCGAAGGAGTTCGCGAACGGCCGCGAGGACCGGGACGCCCACTGGTCGGCGCAGGCGGCCGGCAGCGGGGACACCGCGGAGGGCGTGGCCGCGTTCCTGGAACGCCGGACCCCCGTCTTCACCTGGACGCCTCCGACGCGTTGAGCCCGCGCAGCATCGCGACGATCTCGGCCGGGGCCTTCTCGGGGGAACCGGCGTCGTAGGGCGGCTGCGGATCGTACTCGGTCATCAGCTGGACGATCTGCGCGAACTCGTCGCCCGCGATCCGGCCGAGCAGCGTGAGCCCCATGTCGATGCCGGAGGACACCCCGGCGGCCGTCACGTACTTGCCGTCGAAGACCACCCGTTCCCCGGTGGGTTCGGCGCCGAACGCCGGCAGTCGGTCCAGGTACAGCCAGTGGCCGGCGGCCCGCCGCCCGTCGAGCAGGCCGGCGGCGGCCAGCAGGAGCGAGCCCGTGCACACGGAGGTGGTCCACGTGGTGCCGGCGTCGACCGCGCGCAGCCAGTCGAGCACGGCGGGGTTGCCCATCTGCTTCTCGGGGTGCGGGCCGCCGGGCACGACGATGACGTCCGGGCGGGTCACCTCGCCCAGCGACTTGTCGGCGACGAGCGCGAGGCTCCCGTTGTCGGTGCGCACGGGCCCCGGACGCTCGGAGACGAAGACGGTCTCGGCGCCCTGGAGGCGACCGAGGGTGTCGAAGGGTCCGATGGCGTCGAGGGCGGTGAACCCGTCGTAGAGCAGTACGGCGATCTGCATGGTTCCTCCTGAGCGGTGATCGTCCGGGTGCGGGATCCCGCACCCGGCAAACTCGTGGTCGACCCGGCGGCGCGCGGTCACGCCGGGGCTCCGCCGAAGCGGCGTCGGTACTCGGCCGGGGACTGGCCCAGGGTCTTCACGAAGGCTCTGCGCAGCGCCTCCGGCGTGCCGTATCCGCAGGCCCGCGAGATCTGCGCCACGCCCTCCACGCCCTCCTCCAGCAAACGCCGCGCGTGCTCCACCCGCACCCGCTCGACGTACCGTCCGGGCGTCACCCCGGTCTCGGCCCGGAAGGCCCGCGCGAAGTGCCGCGGCGAGAGGGCCGCGCGGGCCGCGAGCGCCTCCACTCCGAGGTCCTCGTCCGGATGCTCGGTGATCCACTGCTGTACGTCCCGCAACGGCTCCCGTCGTGCGGTCTGCGCCGCGAGTTGGGCGCTGAACTGGGCCTGGTTGCCGGGGCGGCGCAGGAACACCACCAGGTGCCGGGCGATCACGAGCGCCGTGTCCCGCCCGTGGTCCTCCTCGACCAGCGCGAGCGCGAGGTCGATCCCGGCGGTGACCCCGGCCGAGGTGGTGACCCGTCCGTCCCGCACGTAGATCGGGTCCGGCTCCACCGTGACGGCCGGATGGTCCCTGGCCAGCTGCTCGCACACCATCCAGTGCGTGGTCGCGCGGCGCCCGTCCAGCAGGCCCGCCTCGGCCAGCAGCAGTCCCCCCGTGCACACCGACACCAGGCGCCCCGCGTGACCCCCGTGCACGCGCAGCCACTCGGTGATCCGGGGTTCGAAGTCCCCCGTGTACCGCCCTCCGGGCACCAGCAGCGTGGTGTCCTCGTCGGGCCGGGCACTCTCCAGGTCCCCGTCCGGCACGAGCGTCAGGCCGCTGCTCGTGCGGACCGCCGACCCGCCCGGGGAGACGGTACGGATGGCGTACCCGCGGCGGCCCGGGAAGCGGGCGACGGCGGCGAACACCTCCACCGGACCGGTCACGTCCAGGCTCTGCACGCCGTCGTAGAGGACGACCAACACGTTTCGCGACGACATGCCTCCATGGTGTGACGCGGCGAGTGATGGCCGCAATGACGGGCATCCCACCTATCCGGACACCGCCGGCGATGATGCGATCCTGTCCGGGTTGTCATGCCCGGCCGCGCCCGCCGGCCCGAACCATCCGAACCGCCCGAACCATCCGAACCGCCCGGAGCAGTCTCCTGAACACCGTCCTCGCCGAATCCCTCTCGATCGCGCTGCTGCTCGCCGTGCTGGCCTTCGCCGTGGTCCGCCCCCGCGGACTGCCCGAGGCCACGGCCGCCGTGCCGGCGGCCGGCCTGCTCATCGCCCTCGGGGTGGTGCCGCCGGCCGACGCGTGGACCCAGGTCCGGGAACTGCTGCCCGTGGTCGGCTTCCTCGCGGTGATCCTGGCCCTCGCGCAGTTGTGCGCCGACGAGGGGCTCTTCCGGGCCGCCGGCGCGGCCGTGGCCCGCCGGTCCGCCGGGCGCGGACCGGTGACCCTGCTCGGCGGGGTCTTCGTCATCGCCTCCGTGGTCACGGCCTCACTGAGCCTGGACGCGACGGTGGTGCTGCTGACCCCGGTGGTGCTGGCGACGGCGGCCCGGCTCGGCGCACGGCCCCGGCCCCACGTCTTCGCGACCGCGCACCTCGCGAACACGGCATCCCTGCTGCTGCCCGTGTCGAACCTGACCAATCTGCTCGCCTTCGCGGCGAGCGGCCTCAGCTTCACCCGGTTCGCCGCGCTGATGACCCTGCCGTGGCTGGTGGCCATCGGCGTGGAGTACGCGGTGTTCCGGCGCTACTTCCGCGCCGACCTGAGCGTCCCGCCGGAGCACGTGCCGGAGGCGGCCGAGGAGGCACCGATGCCCCGCTTCGCGCTGGTGGTGCTCGCGCTGACCCTGGCCGGCTTCGCCGTGGCCTCCTTCGCGGGGGCGAGCCCGGTCTGGGCGGCGCTGGCCGGCACGCTGGTCCTGGCCGTACGGGCGCTGTGGCGTCGGGAGACGACCCCCCGGCGGGTCGTGGTCTCCGCCGCGCCCGCGTTCTGCCTGTTCGTCCTCGCGCTGGGGGTGGTGGTCGTGGGGGTGGTGGACCACGGCCTCGGCGACGGCCTGGCCGCGGTGCTGCCCGCCGGCGACTCCCTGCCGGCGCTGCTCGCGGTCGCGGCCGTGGCCGCGGTGCTGGCGAACCTGATCAACAATCTGCCCGCCGTGCTGGCCCTGCTCCCGCTGGCCGCCCCGGGCGGGGCGGGCCCGGTGCTGGCGGTCCTGATCGGCGTCAACATCGGGCCGAACCTGACCTACGCGGGCTCGCTGGCCACCCTGCTGTGGCGGCGCCTGCTGCACGTGCACGGGGACCGGGTGGCCCTGGGCGACTTCACCCGCCTGGGCCTGCTGACCACCCCGACGGCGATCGTGGCGGCGGTCACCGCGCTGTGGGCGGGCCTGCGGGTGCTGGGTACCTGACCCGGCGGGCCACCGAGCGGCCGGCCGGGGTACGGGCGCCGATAGGATCGGCAGATCATGACTGCAACCCTCGTCGCCAAGAAGCTCACCGCCGCGCACGGTGAGCGCACGCTGTTCGCCGATCTCGACCTCGTCGTCGCCCCCGGGGACGTCATCGGCCTCGTCGGCGTCAACGGCGCCGGAAAGTCCACCCTGCTGCGCCTGCTCGCCGGTCTGGACACACCCGAGACGGGCGAGCTGCGGCTGTCGCCGCCCGCCGCCGCCGTGGGGCACCTCCCGCAGGAGCCCGAGCGTCGCGACGGCGAGTCGATCCGGGAGTTCCTCGCCCGCCGCACCGGTGTCGCCGACGCGCAGGCCGAGCTGGACGCCGCCACGCAGGGGCTCGTGGACGGCACGCCCGGCGCGGACGACGCGTACGCGGAGGCCCTCGACCGGTGGCTGAACCTCGGCGGCGCCGACCTCGACGAGCGGGCCCAGGAGGTCGCCGACGACCTCGGGCTCTCCGTCGGCCTGGACCTTCCGATGACGGCGTTGTCCGGCGGGCAGGCGGCCCGCGCCGGTCTGGCGTCCCTGCTCCTGTCCCGCTACGACGTGTTCCTGCTGGACGAGCCCACCAACGACCTGGACCTCGACGGCCTGGAGCGGCTGGAGCGGTTCGTGAAGGGCCTGCGCGCGGGCACGGTCGTCATCAGCCACGACCGCGAGTTCCTCACCCGCACCGTCACCAAGGTGCTGGAGCTCGACCTGGCACAGCAGCAGGTCAACCTGTACGGCGGCGGCTACGACGCCTACCT
The DNA here is from genome assembly GCF_041431415.1 of Streptomyces sp. NBC_00513. GTDB lineage: Bacteria > Actinomycetota > Actinomycetes > Streptomycetales > Streptomycetaceae > Streptomyces. The sequence goes on along the minus strand of NZ_CP107845.1, from coordinate 6,350,412 downwards.
GGAGGAGCGCGAGCGGGCCCGCGGCCACGCCCGCGAGGAGTTCGACGAGTACGCCGACAAGCGCTCCGCGCTGGAGGGCCGGGCCGCGATGCAGCGCGGCTGGATGGACAAGGGCGTCAAGAACGCCCGCCGCAAGGCCACGGACAACGACAAGATCGGCAAGAAGTTCCGCAGCGAGGCCAGCGAGAAGCAGGCCTCCAAGGCCCGCCAGACGCAGCGCGCGATCGAGCGGCTTGAGGTGGTGGACGAGCCCCGCAAGGAGTGGGAACTGCGGATGGAGATCGCCGCGGCGCCGCGCTCCGGCTCGGTGGTCGCCACCCTGCGCGAGGCGAGCGTCCGGCGGGGGGACTTCACCTTCGGTCCGGCGCACCTGCAGATCGACTGGGCGGACCGGGTCGCGATCACGGGGGCCAACGGCGCCGGGAAGTCCACCCTGCTCGCCCTGCTGCTGGGCCGGCTCACTCCCGACTCGGGCTCGGCCACGCTCGGTTCGGGTGTCCTGGTCGGCGAGGTCGATCAGGCCCGCGGACTGTTCCTGGGCGACGAGCCGCTGTTGGAGGCCTTCTGCGCGGCGGTCCCGGAGACCGAGCCCGCCGAAGTCCGCACCCTGCTCGCCAAGTTCGGGCTGAAGGCGGTGCACGTGCTGCGTCCGGCCGCCACCCTCTCCCCCGGTGAGCGGACCCGGGCGGCCCTGGCGCTGCTCCAGGGTCGCGGGGTGAACCTGCTGGTGCTCGACGAGCCCACCAACCACCTCGACCTCGCGGCCATCGAGCAGTTGGAGGCCGCGTTGGAGTCGTACGAGGGGACCCTGCTGTTGGTCACCCACGACCGGCGGATGCTGGAGGCGGTCCAGGTGACCCGCCGCCTGGAGGTCGCGGACGGCAGGGTCACCGAGCTGTAGTCCGCCGGGCCGTCCCGCCGGTGGGGCCGGGCGCCCGGTCGCGGCCCGGCCCTCCGGCCGCGGGCCTCACCGCGCGACGCCCTGCCCGGGGGCGCGCCGTTCGCGGGCCATCTTCCGCGCGACGAACCCGCGCGGGAGGTGGCGGACGGCGAGCGCGTACGCCTGGTAGCGCCGGCCCGTGATGCTGACCGGACGGCGGCGGGCCAGGTCCCGCAGGGCCTTGGCAACCACCGCGTCCGGCTCCAGCCACACGGCCTCGCGCAGGGCGCTGACGTCCATCCCGGCGCGCTGTTGGAACTCGGTGCGGGTGAAGCCCGGGACCACCGCCAGCACCCGGACGCCGTACGGCTCCATGTCGACGCGCAGGGACTCGCTGAACGCGGTGACCCAGGCCTTGGCCGCCCCGTACGTCCCGGTCGGCAGCAGTCCCGCGACGGAGGAGACGTTGAGCACCGCGCCCCGGCGGCGTTCGCGCAGTCCGGGCAGGAGGGCGTGGGTGAGGCGCAGCGGGACCTTGACGAGGAGGTCCAGCATGCGCTCCTCGTCCGCGATCGGGCTGTACGGGAAGGGTGCGGGCAGCCCGAAGCCGGCGTTGTTGACCAGGATGTCCACGGGGTGGTCCCGGTCCGTGAGGCGGTCCTCGACCGTCGCGCGTTCCTCGGCGTCGAGCAGGTCGGCGGGCAGTACCTCGCAGGTCACGCCGAACTCCCGGCCGAGTTCCGCGGCGACGGCGTCGAGCCTGTCCTTGTCGCGGGCGACGAGCACCAGGTCGCAGCCCTTGGCGGCGAATCCGCGCGCGAAGGCCGCGCCGAGGCCGGCGTTGGCCCCGGTGATCAGAACGGTGGTCAAGAGAGCGTCACTTCCGTGTCGTCGAACGGTCGGTGGGGCGGGTCGGGTCGGCTCGGGTCAGGGGGTGAAGCCGGTGGTGGAGGGTGAGGCGTAGGCCTCCGCGACGTCGACGAGGAAGCGGGCCTCCTCCTCCAGGTCGCCCGCCTCGGCGGAGGTCTGGATCGCGGGCGGCAGTTCCAGGACCGCCGTGTCCCCCGGCTGCCGGCCGGGCAGTCCCGCGAGTTTGGTCTGTCGGGCTTCCTTGAGTACGCACGCCAACGCGGCCGCGGTGCGCCGCTGTTCGGGGATTCCGCTCTCGGCGACGTGGCTGCGGGCGAGTTCCGGTATGCCCGGGGCCACGTACTCCCCGAGGATCAGGATGGCGTCGCGCGTCTCGATGACCTTCCGGTACACGAGCAGGTGGCGCGGCATGGGCGGCCACAGCAGTTCCATGACCCGCCCGGCCCGCGAGGCCGAGAGCACCACGTGCGGCACGGCCTGGACCAGGTCCCGCCACAGGGGCCACAGTCGCCAGGCGGTGGCGATGTCGGCGGTGGTGCGGCGCAGCGCGAAGAGGGTCGGCACCAGGATCGCGGCGGCGCGCAGCAGTCCGTGCAGGTTCATCATGAGCGGCAGGGCGGGCATGGCCCAGGTGTTGGCGAACAGGGCCTTGAGGAGGTACGCGAACCAGAACAGGCCGGCCAGCGCGGTACCCAGGCCGAACAGCCGCAGGCCCAGGGCGAGTCCACGGCTCTCGGTCCGGCGGCTGTAGCGCCGGCAGACGTACACGCAGACGGTGTTGGCCACGAGGTGGGCGGAGATCAGCACCAGCCAGTAGGCGAGGGACGGTACGGGATCCCCGACCGGCGGCATGGCGTGGGTGCCGTGTTCGGGCGCGACGACGTCGAGTGCGACCAGGGTGGCGAGCCAGGCCGACGTGCCGATCCAGGCGGCGAGTTGGAGCCTGCGGCCGCGGGTGGCGGCTGCCACGAAGTAGAGGACCGCTCCCGCGGAGAGGACACCGATGAGGTTGCGCACCAGGCCGATGGTGTGGGCGTATGCGGTGTCGCGGCTCGTCGCGTAGGCGACGACCGCGGGGAGGTTCAGGGTCATCGCCGCGGCGGCGGTGGCGACGGCGAGCCACAGGCCGCGCTGTTGCGGGGAGCGCAGGGCGCCGGGGGCTCGCAGCAGGACGGCGAGCCACAGGATCACCACGCTGGGGACGGCGAGCCAGTCGCCGATGGCGGTCAGTTCAGCCGCCATCGCGCACACCCTGTTCGTAGCCCATGGCGGACTCCAGCCGGGCGAGGGGGCCGCGGTGGGCCGTGCCGGGCCGCGGGCCGGGGCCGACGGCGCGCATGCGGATCATGCTGGCGAGCATCTCGGCCTCCCGCTCCTGGCGCGTGGTGTAGTTGGTGCGGCCCAGGACCACGGGGGCGTGCCCGTCGGTCTCCTCGCCTTCCAGCGAGTGGTGACCGAAGAGGATGTGCCCCAGTTCGTGGAGCACGATGTGCTCGCGGTGCAGGGGGGTGGTCTGGGCCTCGTAGAAGACGTAGTCGACGCGGGCGGTGCCCACCCACAGTCCGCAGACCCCGGACTCGGCCGCTTCCTTGGGCAGCGGGTGCAGTCGGATCGGGCGGCCGCGCTGCTCCTCCATCCGGGCGCACAGGCTGTCGAGTGAAAAAGGATGCGTCAGATCCAGATGGCCGAGAATGTTCTCGCACCGTTTGCGCAGGCTGAGATTCCGATAGGGCATGTCTTCCCTCTTCGGACCCTTTCTCGGGCAGCGTTCATAGGTGTGCGTGGGCATGGGCATTACATCCTGTGCCATGGGACGGCCCCGAGGAGTTCGGCCCCTGAGGGGAAAAGCGGAAGCCCGTCCGCGCGTCACGAACGGGCGTTCCACCATCCCTACAGATCAGTTGAGGTGCTTGGCAAGGTATGTCCCCGTGTGGAGAACCTATTCGGCCATCCTCCGCGTGATCTCACGCGCTGCCCCGGTCAGCGGCCTCGGCGCTCCTCCTTGCCGGTGAGGCCGGCCCGACGCAGGGCGTCGGCCATCGCGCTGTTGGCGGGCGCCGGGGCTCCGGATCCCTGGCCGCCGCCCTGGCGCTGACCGCCCTGACCGCCCCGGCCCTGACCGCCGCCTTGGCGCTGACCGGCCTGGTTCGCCTGACCGCCCTGGCCCGCCTGACCGCTCTGACCACCCTGGCCCCGTCGGCTCTGGCCGCCTTGGCCGCCCTGCGGGGCCGCGCCCCGCTGCTGCGGGGGCCGGCCGCCGCCCCGGCGCTCCTCCCGGTCCCGGGGCGCCCCGGCGGGACGGTCCGCCCCGGCCTCGTCCTCCAGGCGCAGCGTCAGCGAGATCCGCTTGCGCGGGATGTCCACGTCCATGACCTTCACGCGGACGATGTCGCCCGGCTTGACCACGTCCCGCGGGTCCTTGACGAAGGTCTTCGACAGCGCGGAGACGTGCGCCAACCCGTCCTGGTGGACACCGATGTCGATGAACGCCCCGAAGGCGGCCACATTGGTGACGACGCCCTCCAGGATCATCCCGGGGGCCAGGTCGCCGATCTTCTCGACGCCCTCCTTGAAGGTCGCCGTCTTGAAGGCGGGCCGGGGGTCGCGACCGGGCTTCTCCAGCTCGCGCAGGATGTCCGTGACGGTCGGCAGCCCGAAGGTCTCGGTGACGAACTGCTCGGGCCGCAGAGACTTCAGGACCGTGCCGTTGCCGATGAGGGACGCCACCTCGCCGCCCGCCGTCTTACCCATCGCACGGACCACCGGGTACGCCTCGGGGTGCACGCTGGAGGAGTCCAGCGGGTCGTCCCCGCCGCGGATCCGAAGGAAGCCCGCGCACTGCTCGTAGGCCTTCGGGCCCAGCCGGGCCACGTCCTTGAGGCCCTTGCGGTTGCGGAAGGGGCCGTTGGCGTCGCGGTGGGCCACGATGTTCTCGGCGAGGCCGCCGCTGATGCCCGAAACCCGTGAGAGCAGCGGCGCGGAGGCGGTGTTGACGTCGACGCCGACGCCGTTCACGCAGTCCTCGACCACGGCGTCGAGGGAACGGGAGAGCTTCACCTCGGACAGGTCGTGCTGGTACTGGCCGACGCCGATCGACTTCGGGTCGATCTTGACGAGTTCGGCCAGCGGGTCCTGGAGGCGGCGGGCGATGGAGACCGCACCGCGCAACGACACGTCCATGTCCGGGAGTTCCTGCGAGGCGAACGCGGACGCGGAGTACACGGACGCGCCGGCCTCCGACACCATCACCTTGGTCAGCCCCAGCTCGGGGTGGCGGGTGATGAGGTCGCCGGCCAGCTTGTCGGTCTCGCGGGAGGCCGTGCCGTTGCCGATGGCGATCAGGTCGACCGCGTGCTCCTTGGCCAGCCGGGCCAGCTTCGCCAGGGACTCGTCCCACCTGTTGGCGGGGACGTGCGGGTGGATCACGTCCGTGGCCACGACCTTGCCGGTCGCGTCCACGACGGCCACCTTGACGCCGGTACGGAAGCCGGGGTCCAGGCCGAGCGTCGCGCGGGTGCCGGCGGGCGCGGCGAGCAGCAGGTCGCGCAGGTTGGCCGCGAAGACCCGTACGGCCTCGTCCTCGGCGGCGGCCCGCAGCCGCGTCCGCAGGTCGATGCCCAGGTGGACCTGGATCTTCGTGCGCCAGGCCCAGCGGACGGTGTCGGCGAGCCACTTGTCGCCCGGGCGGCCCCGGTCGCCCACGCCGAAGCGGCGCGCGACCATGCCCTCGTACGTGGAGGGGCCGGGCGTGTCGCTCGGCTCCTCCGGCTCCAGGTCGAGGCTGAGGACGTCCTCCTTCTCGCCGCGGAGCATGGCCAGGACCCGGTGCGAGGGCAGAGCGGTGAGGGGTTCCGCGAAGTCGAAGTAATCGGCGAACTTGGCGCCCGCCTCCTCCCTGCCCTCGCGGACCTTCGAGGCGAGCCGGCCACGTCCCCACATGCGTTCGCGCAGCTCGCCGATGAGGTCGGCGTCCTCGGCGAACGTCTCGGTGAGGATGGCGCGGGCGCCCTCCAGGGCGGCGGCCGGGTCGGCGACGCCCTTGTCGGCGTCCACGAACGCGGCGGCGGCGACGGCCGGTTCGACGGAGGGGTCGGCCAGCAGCCCCTCGGCGAGCGGCGCCAGGCCGGCCTCGCGGGCGATCTGCGCCTTGGTGCGCCGCTTGGGCTTGAAGGGCAGGTAGATGTCCTCCAGCCGGGCCTTGGTGTCGGCCGCGTTGATCCGGGCCTCCAGCTCGGCGTCGAGCTTGCCCTGTTCCCGCACGGAATCGAGGATGGCCGCGCGGCGGTCCTCCAGCTCGCGCAGGTACCGCAGTCGCTCCTCCAGGGTGCGCAACTGGGCGTCGTCGAGCATCTCGGTCGCCTCCTTGCGGTAGCGAGCGATGAACGGCACGGTCGAGCCGCCGTCGAGCAGCTCGACGGCGGCCTTGACCTGCCGCTCCCGTACGCCGAGCTCCTCGGCGATCCTGCCTTCGATGGACATCGTCACGGTGCGGTCCTGCCTGCCTTCGTACGTCTGCATGGGATGCGCGGAAGGCTGCCAATTGTGGCAGGTGCCGGTGACGGACGCCGGGAGCCGTGTCCCGCGCCGGTCGCCGCCTCTCCTCTCAGGCCTTGCCGATGAGGTCCGGGGGGAAGGCGCCGGCCGCGAAGGCCTTCGCGGCGAGGGCTCCGCCGAGCTCGCCCAGGCGGGCCAGGCCGCTCGCGCCGAGGTGTTCGTACGGGGCGGCGTCGAGTCGGTCGGTGTCGACCTCCAGTGCCTCCCGTACGGCCTTGCCGTGTGCGGTGAGTTCGTTGTCCGCGTCGAGGACGTCGCGGGCCCGCAGCCGGTCGGCCGCCGCCTCCAGGTCGGCCGGTTCCCAGCCGCGCGTGGCCCTGAGCCACTTCGGGGTCATGCCGCGGCCGGTCGCGGTGTGGCTGATCAGCGCCTCGACGGGGTCGAGGCCGGCGAGCAGCAGGGCGGCGAGGTGGCCGTCTCCGCGGTGTTCGCGCAGCAGGGTCGCCGCGTGCCACAGGCGCAGGTGCGGTTCCTCGGGGACGGGCAGGTCGGCGTGGGCGGAGTACAGGACGCGCGCGTGTCGGGTGCAGCCCTCGGCGGCGTACAGGGCCAGGTCGGCGGTCTCCGCGAGTTCCGCGGACTCGATGGTCTCGGTGCCGAGGAGGCGGCGCAGGGTGGAGTCGGCGGCGCGGAGCCGGGCGGCGAGGGCCTGCTCGGGGGTGAGGGTGTCCCAGACGGCGGGCAGGTGCCGGGCGACGAGGTCGTGGCGGTAGTTGTAGAAGGTCGCGGTCACGGTGCCGGGGCCGACGGCGCCCATGGCGGCCGACCGGCCGGCGAGGTTGACGGCGACGCGGTCGGTGACCCCGAGGGCGGCGAACTCCTTCGCGAGGTCCGGGGAGAAGTAGATGAGGGCGTGCAAGGGGTTGACCACCGCATGCCAGCAGTGTCGGGCGGCGCGTGGGGGAAGAGTCATACCCGGCAGATTACCGACTGCTTAGTATGGCGCAAGGTGGTGGGTGGGGCGCCCGATACCGGATTCCTCCCCGCCCGCCTCACGGGTGCTCCCCCGTCCCGTGGCGCCCCGACCCTTTCCGGACTTTCTCGCGCGGCGGGCCGGCGGGGCCGCGGGCCGAGGCGCTCGCACCGCCCCGGCGGGGTGAGCGGGCCGAGCCGGGCCGGACGCCGCCGGGTGGACGCCGCCGGGTGGACGGCACCCGACACGCCGGAGTCCGCGATCGACGACCTGTGACGGCCGAATGGCGATCATGTGACAGCAGGGGCCATGGACATGACGTGGGGCACCGCGCGTGAATACGGTCGAACGACGAGACCCCTGAACGGAACTGTCTCCCCTACCCCTTGGAGCTCTTCGTGCATCGGAAAGTCATCGCCCCGAGCGTGCTCGCCGCCTCCCTCCTGCTGGTGATCCCGGCGTCCGCGGCGAGTTCCGTCCCGGGCGCCGCGGGTATCGGCGACACCTACTACCCGGCGAGCGGCAACGGCGGGTACGACATCTCGCACTACGACCTGCGCCTTCAGTACCAGCCGAAGACGGACCTCCTGGAGGGCACCGCCACCCTCCTGGCGACGGCCCGCCAGGACCTGTCCCGCTTCAACCTCGACTTCGGCCTCAAGGTGAGCGAGATCCGGGTCAACGGCGTGAAGGCGAAGTTCGCCACCTCCGGCACCCAGGAGCTGGAGGTGACGCCGGCCCAGCCGCTCCAGCGGAACAAGCAGGCCAGCGTCGTCGTCAAGTACGCCGGAAAGCCATCGGAGTTCAAGGTCGACGGCTGGTCGGCGTGGCAGCGCACCCCGGACGGCGGCGTGGCGGCCCAGGAGCCCGACTCGGCGATCTGGTGGTTCCCCAGCAACGACCACCCGCTCGACAAGGCCACCTTCGACGTGTCCGTCAACGTCCCGGACGGCACCCAGGCCATCAGCAACGGCGTGCTCCAGTCGCAGACGTCGAAGCTCGGCTGGACCCGCTACAACTGGCGCTCGAACAAGCCGCAGGCCACCTACCTCGCCACCCTCGCCATCGGCAAGTTCGACATCACCACCGACAAGACGTCGAGCGGCCTGCCGATCCTGAACGCGTACAGCAAGGACCTCGGCGACAACGACGGCGCGGCGCGCGCCAGCGTGGAGCGGACCGGCGAGGTCGCGGAGTGGTTGGAGGGGGTCTTCGGCCCGTACCCGTTCAACGCGCTGGGAGGCTACGTCCCGAACGTGCCCAGCGGATTCGCGCTGGAGACCCAGACGCGGCCGTTCTACAGCCCGAGGCAGTTCGCCAACGGCTCGAACGTCTCGGTGGTCGTCCACGAGCTGGCGCACCAGTGGTACGGCGACAGCGTGTCCGTGGACAACTGGAAGGACATCTGGGTCAACGAGGGCTTCGCCCGGTACAGCCAGTGGCTGTGGTCGGAGAAGGAGGGCGAGGGCACGGCGCAGGAGCTGGCCGAGTGGACGTATGCCTCCCGCGCCGCCGAGGACCCGTTCTGGCAGGTCAAGCCGGGTGACCCGGGCGCGGAGAACCAGTTCCACGGCGCCGTGTACGACCGTGGCGCAATCGCCATCCAGGCGCTGCGCAACGAGATCGGCGACGAGAAGTTCTTCCAGATCCTCAAGGGGTGGCCGACCGAGCGCGCCTACGGCAACGCGAAGGTCGGGGACTTCGTCCGCTACGCCGAGAAGATCTCCAAGAAGCCCCTCGCCCAGCTCTTCGAGACCTGGCTGTACACCCCCGGCAAGCCGGCCTTCGCCCCGCCGGCCGCCGCCTCCCCGTCGGCCCGCTCGCTCAAGGCGCCGGCCGTCGAGCCGGTGGAGCCGAAGTCCTGGAAGAAGATCGCCGCGACGAACTCGATCCACGACCACTGAGCCACATCCCGTCGATCCCGGGGCCGGGCCCGGCTGTCCCCGGGTCCTGCTCGACCGATCCCGGGGATCCCGCTCGACCGATCCCCGGGGATCGGTCGACCGCACGCGCCGGCGTCCCTCAGTGGGCGCCGGCGCGTCGGCGTGCCCGGGCCTCCCGGGCGATGGGCAGGTAGCGCAGCCGCTCCGGGAGCAGCGGTACGAGGATCCGCACGGCCGTGCTGAACCGTCGCAGCCGGCGCTCCTGGGCCGGGGTCCACTCCAGCCCGACGGCCGCGCGGGCCTCGGGCGGCATGTAGCCGGCGGTGACGAAGGCACGGAAGCGCAGGAACACCGTCCGCAGGAGCGGCCAGGTCAGGCGCAGCAGGAGCCGGACCGCCGGCGAGCCGCCCTCGGGGCGGGGCAGGGGCACGTCGGTGGCGACCAGTTCGCGGGCGACCGGGGTGGACTCGATCTCCTCGGCCAGCATCCGGCGGTAGTAGACCCAGTACTCCTCGATGGTCCGGGGCATGTCCCGGTCGTGGATGCCGAGGATCCGGCCGACCTGGAGCCACTCGCGGTAGAGCTGCCGCTCCTGGGCGGGGGTGAAGCGGCGCAGCAGGTACCGCCCGGCGTACAGGTAGACCGGGAAGCCGGTGGCGTGGACCCAGGAGTAGCAGGCCGGGTCGAGCGAGTGGTAGCGCCGGCCCCGGGTGTCGGTGCCCTGGATCTCCTTGTGGAGGCGGCGCACCCGACGGCCCTCGGCGGCGGCCTCGTCGCCCCCGTACACCCAGAGCTGGACCGAGCGCAGCGAGCGTTCGCCCCGCCCCCAGGGGTCGGTGCGGAAGACCGAGTACTGGTCGACGCCGGCGCCGATGGCCGGGTGGGCGACCTGCATCATGAAGGCGGCGGGGAGCATGAGCAGCGCGCGGACGTCTCCGGCGATGGTCCACAGCACTCCGCCGGGCGCGGGTGGCTCGGGGTCGGGGCGGCGCGCGGCCGTCGGTCCGATGGGGGATGCGGGGTCCGTCTGCTTCATGACACAAGTATGCGAGCACCGGACGGCCGTCCCCCGGACAGAAAGTCTCTGCATGGGTGTTACCCAGAGGTAACTGGTGCTGCTTGTATGACGGCGTCGATCTTCCCCCGCAGGAATGATGGAGACCTCCATGCTGCAGATCTCGCCCCGCTCTCGTCGCGCCGTCGCCACGGCCGTCGCCGCGGTCGCCGCCGGCGCGCTGGCCGTCACCACCGCACCGGCCGCCACGGCCGCGGAGAGCGCCGCGACCCCCCGGCTCGACGTTCTGACCTACAACGTGTTCCTGATGAGCAAGAACCTGTACCCGAACTGGGGCCAGGACCACCGGGCGGCGGAGATCCCCAAGGCGTCCTTCTACCAGGGCCACGACGTGGTCGTGCTCCAGGAGGCCTTCGACAACGGCGCCTCGGACGCGCTGAAGGCCAACTCGGCCGCGCGGTACCCCTACCAGACCCCGGTCGTGGGCCGGAGCAAGAGCGGCTGGGACGCCACGGGCGGCGCCTACTCCGCCACCACCCCGGAGGACGGGGGCGTCACGATCCTGAGCAAGTGGCCGATCGTCCGCAAGGAGCAGGTCGTCTACAAGGACGCCTGCGGCGCCGACTGGTGGTCCAACAAGGGCTTCGCGTACGCCGTGCTGAACGTGAACGGCGCGAGGGTGCACGTGATAGGCACCCACGCCCAGTCCACCGACCCGGGGTGCGGCGCGGGCGAGGCGGCGCAGATGCGCAGCCGGCAGTTCAAGAACATCGACGCGTTCCTCGACGGCAAGAACATTCCGGCGAACGAACAGGTCATCGTCGCGGGCGACATGAACGTCGACTCCCACACCCCCGAGTACAACTCGATGCTCGCGGACGCGGACCTGGCCGGCGCCGACTCGCGCACGGGCCACCCGTACTCCTTCGACACGGCACAGAACTCCATCGCGAACTACCGCTACCCGACGGACCCCCGCGAGGACCTGGACTACGTGCTCTACCGCAAGGGCAACGCCCGCCCGGCGGCCTGGGAGAACAACGTGGTGAAGGAGCAGTCGGCGCCCTGGACCGTCTCCAGCTGGGGCACGTCGTACACGTACACCAACCTGTCGGACCACTACCCGACGATCGGCCGCTAGGCGCGGTGGCCCAAGGCTCCGGTCCGGCGGTGTGGGCTCCGGCTCACGGCAACCGCGCATTCAGGGCCCGGCGATGCGCCCTCTCGCCTTCGGGCGGGCAGGGCGCTTTCGCGCATTCCGGATCACACGAGAGCTGCCCTGCCCCCTACCCTGTCAGTGTCGAGCTGCAAGGAGAGGGGCAAGGCCCATGTCCACCGATGCTACTCCGGACCCGTACCGCGAACAGTTGGCCTTCGGCCAGAGACTGCAGATCCTCCGCAACCGCCGTGGGCTCACCCGCGATCAACTCGGTGGCCTCGTCGGCCGGTCCGGATCGTGGGTCAAGGCCCTTGAGACCGGCCGACTGAAGACTCCGGCTCTGCCGATCATCCTTCGCGTCGCCGAAGTACTCCGTGTCGGAAACCTCTCCGACCTCACGGGGGATCAGTCCATCCACATCGCACTGTTCACCGGGCCCGGACACCCGCGGTTCGCCGCCGTCCGCGAGGCCCTCAACACACTGCAGCTCGGTGGTACTCGCGAGGCTCCGTCTACCGAGCACCTGTCCGCCCGCCTGTCCCGAGCGTGGCAGGCCCGGCACTCCGCACCGAACCACCGCGACGTCATCGGGTCACTGCTGCCGGACCTCATCCAGGACGCGCAGGCCACGGTCCGAGCGGCGGACACGGTCGCCGACAGGAAGGCCGCTCAGGCTTCGCTGGCACAGGTCTACTTCCTTGCACAGTTCTTCTGCGCCTACCAGCCCGATGCCCCTCTCGTCTGGCGTGTGGCCGAGCGCGGCATGATGGCCGCCCAGGACTCCGAGGACCCGCACGCCATCGGTCTCGCCGCGTGGCTGACCACGCAGGCCCACCGCGAGAGCACGCACCTGGACGCTGCCGACGCCGTCACCCTGGAGACGCTCCGCTACCTGACGCCTCTCCTTCCCGACGCCGGTGCGGACGTGCGGGCCGTGGCGGGGGCGCTGACCGTCGAGGCCGGCCTCACTGCCGCGCGCCGGGGCGAGACGGGCACGGCATGGAGGTACTGGGACAGCGCGCGCGCCCTTGCCGAGTCCCTACCCTTCGACTACTTCCACCCCGTGACGAGCTTCTCCCGGTCGGTCATCGGCGCTCACGCGGTGACCGTGGCCGTCGAGTTGCACGCGGGCGGGGAGTCGGCACGGCAGGCTGCTCGCGCGGAGGCGGAGACAATCCCGTCCCGACCGCGCCGGGCCCGGCACCGGATCGAGCAGGCACGCGCCTACCACCTTGACGGCCAGCCTGACGTGGCGCTGGCCACGCTCGCGCAGGCCCACGAGGCCGCGCCCGAGACGATTCAGTACAACGGGCATGCTCGCCGCATCATCCTGGAAGAGGCGGAGGCGAAGTCTCCGCAGCGCCGTCGACGGGCCTCCGAACTCGCCGTCCGGTTGGGCGTGTTGACTGCGTAATCAAGGGGGCACAATCTGTGTCCCTGCCCTCCCGGTGCCGGCCCTACCGTCGTCCTACCACCCACTGACGACGGTAGGGAGCACTCCCATGACACCCGACGACACGCAGCACTTCGAGGAACTCGCCGCGAGGGCCCTGACCTCCTACGAGGATCGGCCCGACGCCGTGAGCGTGGCCCGTCTCGTCGACGATCTGATCACCGCGGGGCAGACCCTCCATGCCACGGTGACGGCGCTGCCCGCCGATCAGCGAACGGAGCGGGTGGGAGCGGCCCTGGTCGAGTGGACGTACTTCATCGACGTCGGCCCGCTGGGTGGCGACACCGACCACGCGAACTGGAACCACGCCCGGAACCTGGCCCGCATCGCACGCGTCCTCGCCGCGGCCCTCGCCATGCGGCGGTCGAGCGGGGTCCGGTGACGGAGCGGCTGCGGCAGGTCGTGTCCGTCGCGATCGTCGCCGGTCTCCTCGCCGCGATCCTTCTCGGCATCCGCTGAGCCCCGCCCAACCGGGCGGGCATCCTCGCACCTTTCGCCCCACGATGGGAGAAGAACATGGGCAAGCACAACGGTCCGCCGGCGGACAAGCCGTGGACACCCCCGCCCACTCCGGCGAGCCCGGACGGGGGCCGCCCTTCGCCCCAGCCCTCCTCTCCGCCCCCGGACAAGAAGTGAACCGCGCGACCTGCCGCGAGGCCCTGGCGACCGGCGGGTTGTTGCGTGAGCCCTGGCTGGCACAAGCCTTCGACAACGTGGACCGGGAGGCCTTCGTCCCCTCGGCCGTGTGGCTTCCCGTGCGGGACGCCGAGGGGCTCTGGCAGTTCGTCGACCGCGACGAGGATCCGCGGGCCTGGCATCGCGCGGTCTGGGACCCGTACCGGTCCGTGGTCACGCAGTTGGACGACGGCGCACGGCTGCCGGCGTCGGCCGCGGGCGATTTCACCTCTTCCGTGTCGGCCCTCGACATCGTCATGCGCAAGCTCGGCCACCTCGAACTCGACTCTGGATCAAGGGTGTTGGAGATCGGATACGGATCCGGCTATCACACGGCCCTGCTGTGCGAGCGGGTCGGATCGGACCGGGTGGTCGCCATCGAGGTCGACGAGGTACTCGCCCGCACGGGTGCCTCCAACCTGAAGGCGGCCGGGTATCACCCGAAGCTGATCGTCGGAGACGGCCTGAAGGGTGCCCCGGGCGGGGAGCCGTTCGATCGGGTCGTCAACACGGCGGCCGTACGGCGGGTGCCGTACGCCTGGATCGAGCAGTCGAAGCCCGACGGGGTGATCCTGACGCCGTTCGGCACGGCCTACAGCAACGCGGGGCTTCTGCGGCTCCGCGTGGACGGTACGGGCACGAAGGCGCAGGGCGCGTTCGTCGGCGAGGCCGCGTACATGTGGATCCGCTCCGAGCGGCCCGCCGTCGTCCTCCGCGTCCCCGAGGAGTCGACGAGGCGGCGGTCCCCGATCGACCCCGCGCAGGCCTTGACGGGCGGGTACCTCCAGGACTTCGCCATGGGTCTCCTCGTCCCGGACGTCTCCTCCTCGCACCGCGGCGACGACGACGAGCGGCGGGTCCAGTTCGTCGACGAGGCCGGCACGTCGGCCACCATCGTCCGGTACGGCGACTGGTGGGAGGACGACGCGGTCACCTCGTGGGGGCCGCGCGATCTGTGGGCCGAGGTGACAGCGGCGTACACCTGGTACGAGGTCAGCGGCCGGCCGCACATCACTCGCTTCGGCGTGACCGTGGACGGCGACGGCCAACGTGCGTGGCTGGACGAACCGCGGCGGTTGGTCCGCCGCTGACCGCGGCCCCGGCCGGCGATCCCCGCCCTGTCCGGTGGGCGTGGGCGCGGGGTCGCCCACCGGTCAGGGCCGGGCCGTACGGGTCAGGGCGTGTCGTACGGGGCCTCGTACAGCCCCTCGATCAGCTCTCCGTACTTCTCGCGGATCACCCGGCGGCGCAGTTTCAGGGAGGGCGTGAGCTCCCCGGTCTCGGGGCCCCACTCCCCGGTCAGCAGCCGGTAGCGCTTGATCTGCTCGGTGCGGTTGAGCCGGGCGTTGGCCGCCGTCACCGCGCGGGCGATCTCCTCGACGACGGCGGGGTGCTCGGCGAGCGCGCCGAGCGTGGGGGCCTCGATGCCCCGGGCCGCCGCCCATACGGGTGTCAGTTCGGGGTCCAGGACCAGCAGGGCGACCAGGTAGGAGCGGCCGTCGCCGTGGACCAGGGCCTGGCCGATCAGCGGGTGCTCCTTGACGGTGTTCTCCACCAGGGCGGGCGATACGTTCTTGCCGTTCGAGGTGATGATCAGTTCCTTCTTGCGGTCGGTCAGCCAGAGGAACCCGTCCTCGTCGAGCCGGCCGATGTCCCCCGTCGGGAACCAGCCCTCGGGGTCGGCGGCGCTCTCCACCGTCCCGTCGGGCCGCAGGTAGCCGTCGAAGACCGTGGCGCCGCGGGTGAGGATCTCGCCGTCCTCGGCGAGCCTGAGTTCCAGGCCGTCGATCGGACGGCCGACGGAGCCGAGCCGGAAGTGGTCCGGGCGGTTGACGGTGCACACGCCGGCGGTCTCGGTGAGTCCCCAGGCGTCCATGATGGTGATGCCCCAGCCGGCCCAGAAGCGGACGACGTCGATCGGCATCGGTGCGGTGGCGCTGGCCGTCCAGACGAGCCGGTCCATCCCGGCCATCCCCAGCAGCGGGTCCAGGACCCGTTCCTTGGCGGCGGCGTACGAGGCTTCGAGCGCCGCCGGTACCTCCTCGCCGCGCTCGCGGTGGCCGGCGCGCTCCCGGGCCAGGTCGTTGGCGGCCTCGATGGCGCGGCGCTGCTCCTCGGGGAGCTGTGCGAGGACGGCCCGTACGGAGGCGGCGAGCTTCTCCCACACCCGGGGCACCCCGAAGAACTGCACGGGGCGCAGCTCGCGCACGGCCGCGGCGACGGCGGTGGGGTCGGCGCAGAGCCGCACGTGCGCGGCGCGCAGGAGGGGGAGGTAGATGCCGAGGACGCGTTCGGCGATGTGCGCGAAGGGGAGGTAACAGATGTGCTCGGCGTGTTCGGGCAGGTCCACGTTGCCGTCCAGGCGCACGGCCTGGAGCACGATGTTGCGGTGGGTGAGCCGGACCCCCTTGGGGTCGCCGGTGGTGCCCGAGGTGTAGACGACGGTCAGCGGGTCCTCGGGGCGGGTCTCCCGCCAGGCCTTCTCGAAGGCGTCGGCGCGGTGCAGCCGGGCGCCGCCCGCGTACAGGGAGGCGTAGGTGTGGTGGGGGCCGGCGTCCGCGGCCTCGGCGACGACGAGCCGCTCCAGGGGGACGGTGTCGTCGGCGAGGAGGGGTTCCCAGCGGGCGAGTTCGCGGGCGCCCTCGACGACGGCGACCCGCGCCCGGCTGTGCCGGGCGATGTGGGCTGTCTGTTCGGGCGCGGAGGTGCCGTACACGGTGACGGGGACCGCGCCGAGGTGGACGAGCGCCAGGTCGGTGAGCCAGTGCTCGGGGCGGTTGCCCATCATGAGCAGGACGTGTTCGCCGCGCTCGACGCCGAGGGCGGCGTAGCCGGCGGCGAGGACGGCGACCTCGCGGCGGACCTCGCTCCAGTCGAGGGTCTTCCAGCCGGGTCCCTCGCGCCACGAGAGGGCCGGCAGGTCGCCGAGTTCGGCCGCGTTGCGGGCCAGCAGGGCGGGGAGGGTGAGTTCCTCGGGTCGTCCGGGCAGTCGCAGGTTCGTGGTCATGGGCAGCTCCTGGCCGTTTCACATCGTTGGTGCGACAGCAATACTGTTGAACCTCGGTACCGAAAGGGCTGTGCCGAAAGCAGGCTGTGCATGAACGGGTCGTGCCGAACAGGCCGTGCCGATCAGAGAGCGAGGCGGCGACCATGACCACCCAGGCACCGGAACCCACGCTCACCGTCGACGAGCTGGCCTCCCGGGCGGGTGTGACCGTCCGCACCGTACGTTTCTACAGCACGCGCGGACTTTTGCCCCCTCCCGTGATCGGCCCCCGTCGGGTGGGCCACTACGGGCCGGAGCACCTGTCCCGGTTGGCCCTGATCGAGGAGTTGCAGCACCAGGGCATGACCCTGTCGGCCATCGAGCGGTACCTGGACGCGCTGCCGGACGACCTCAGCGCCCACGACCTGGCGATCCACCGGGCGTTGGTGGCCACCTGGGCGCCCGACGCGCCGTTGGAGTCCTCGCGGGAGGAGCTGGAGAAGCGGGCCGGGAGGCCGCTGACGGACGGCGACCTGCGCCGGTTGACCGCCATGAACGTGCTGGCGCCGACCGCGGCGGGCTTCCGGGTGGACGTGGGGCTGTTGCGGCTCGGGGTGGCGCTGCTGGACGTGCCGATCGCGTACGAGACGATCCTGGCCGCCCGCACCGTGTTGCTGGAGCACGCGCGGACCGCGGCCCACGAGTTGACGGCGCTGTTCCGGGACGAGGTGTGGGGTCCGTTCACCGAGGGCGAGAGCGATCCGGAACGGGTGGAGTCCATGAAGGCGCTGTCCGCGCACATGCAACCCATGGTCGTCCAGGCACTGGTGACGGCCTTCCAACGCTCACTGAAGCAAGAACTTCGGGCGGCGTTCGAACCGGAAGGGTAGGTTCGGACGCATGGCGATCATCCACAAGACCACGATGAGCCCCGGCAAACTGGAGCTCCTGGCTGCCTGGCTGCCGGACCGACCGTGGTACCTCCCCACCGGCGCCGCACCCGACCTGGCACGGGCCGGCGGTTTCCGACTCGACGATCCCGCGGGCGAGGTGGGCATCGAGTTCATGGTGGTCACCGACGACTCGGGCGAGCACCCGATCGCGTACCACGTGCCCCTCACCTACCGGGGAGCGCCGCTCGACGGCGCCGACGCGGCCCTGATCGGCACCTCCGAGCACGGCGTGCTCGGGACCCGCTGGGTGTACGACGGGGCCCATGACCCGGTGCTCGTGGCCGAGTTGCTGGCCCTGTTCCAGGGCCGGGCGGTACCGCAGCGGCAGAGCGAGTCCGACACTCCCGACCCGTCCGTCACCGCCCGGTTCGACGGCCCGGGCCTCCCGGCGCTGCTCCCGGCGGAACGCCCCGAGGTGTCCGACTCCGCGCGGGACACGGAGGTACGGGTGGCGGGCCCGGGGCGGACCCGTCTCGCCGTCGCGCGGGTCCTGACGCCACTGGCGCCGGACGCCGGACCGGCCGAGGCCGCCGGAGGGGTCACCGCGGGGTGGACCGCGCCGGACGGCGCCGCGCACCGGGGCGTGTTCGCCTCCCTGTACTCCCCCGCACCCGAGGACGCATCCGAGGACGCGCACGGGGACGCCTGACGCGAGCGGCGCCCGGAGCGGATGCCCGACGCGCCGCCGCGGACGTCCGCGCCGCGCGGCCCCGGGGTGTCGCCCCGGGGCCGCGCGGCGGCCGATCAGTCGGCGTACGTCTCGCCGCGCTCGGCCTTCGCCACCAGCGACGCCGGCGGGGTGAAGCGCTCGCCGTACTTCTCCGCGAGTTCCCGCGCGCGGGCGACGAAGCCCGGCAGCCCGCCCTCGTAGCCGTTGACGTACTGGATCACGCCGCCGGTCCAGGCCGGGAAACCGATGCCCATGATGGAGCCGATGTTGGCGTCGGCGATCGAGGTCAGCACCCCCTCGTCGAGGCAGCGGACGGTGTCCAGCGCCTCGGAGAAGAGCATCCGCTCCTTCATGTCCTCGAAGGGGATCTCGGCGCCGGGCTTGGTGAAGTGCTCGCGCAGGCCGGACCAGATGCGGGTCCGCTTGCCCGCCTCGTCGTACTCGTAGAAGCCGCCGCCGCCGCTGCGCCCCGGGCGGTCGAACTCGTCGACCATCCGGTCGATGACCGTGTCCGCCGGGTGCTCGGCCCAGGCGCGGCCCTCGGCCTCGAAGGCCTTGCGGGTCTCGTTGCGGATCTTGCGGGGCAGGGTCAGGGTCAGCTCGTCCATGAGGGAGAGCACCTTGGCCGGGTAACCGGCCTGGGCGGCGGCCTGTTCGACGGAGGCGGGCTCGATGCCCTCGCCGACCATCGCCACGCCCTCGTTGATGAACTGGCCGATGACGCGCGAGGTGAAGAAGCCGCGCGAGTCGTTGACCACGATCGGGGTCTTGTTGATCTGGCGGACCAGGTCGAAGGCGCGGGCGATGGCCTCGTCGCCGGTCTGCGCGCCCTTGATGATCTCGACCAGCGGCATCTTGTCGACGGGCGAGAAGAAGTGCAGGCCGATGAAGTCGACGGGGCGCGAGACCCCTTCCGCCAGGCCCGTGATGGGCAGGGTGGAGGTGTTGGAGCAGAGCAGCGCGTCGGGCTCGACGACGTCCTGGATCTCCTGGAACACCTTGTGCTTGAGGGAGGTGTCCTCGAAGACGGCCTCGATCACGGCGTCACAGCCGGCGAGGTCGGCGGCGTCGCCGGTCGGGGTGATCCGGGCCAGCAGCTCGGCGCGCTGGTCCTCGGTGGTCCGGCCCCGGGAGACCGCCTTGTCCAGCAGCTTGCGCGAGTACTCCTTGCCCTTGGCGGCGGCCTCGACGGTGACGTCCTTGAGGACCACGTCGATGCCCGCGCGGGCGCAGGAGTAGGCGATGCCCGCGCCCATCATCCCGGCCCCGAGGACGGCGACCTTGCGGACCGTGCGCGGGCCGACGCCCTGCGGGCGGCTGCGGCCCGCGTTGACGGCCTGGAGGTCGAAGAAGAACGCCTGGATCATGTTCTTGGCGGTCTGTCCGGTGACCAGCTCGGTGAAGTACCGGGCCTCGATGGTCAGCGCGGTGTCGAAGTCGACCTGGGAGCCCTCGACGGCGCAGGCCAGGATGTTGCGCGGCGCCGGGTAGGGGGCGCCGCCCAGCTGCTTCTTGAGGTTCGCGGGGAACGCCGGGAGGTTGGCGGCGAAGCGCGGGTTGGACGGCGTGCCGCCCGGGATCTTGTAGCCGGGTACGTCCCAGGGCTGCTTCGACTCGGGGTTCGCGTCGATGAAGGCGCGCGCCTTGACGAGCATCTCCTCGGGGGTGGCGGCCAGTTCGTGGACGAGGCCGTTCTCCAGGGCGCGCCGCGGGTTGTACTGGGTGCCCTGGAGCAGCACCTTGAGGAGCGCGTCGGCGATGCCCATCAGCCGCACGGTGCGGGTGACGCCGCCGCCGGCGGGGAGCAGGCCGAGGGTGACCTCGGGCAGGCCGATCTTGGAGCCGGGGGCGTCGAGGGCGATGCGGTGGTGGGAGGCCAGACAGATCTCGTAACCGCCGCCCAGGGCGGCGCCGTTGATGGCGGCGACGACGGGCTTGCCGAGGGTTTCGATGCGGCGCAGCGAGCGCTTGATCTCGGTGCCGGTGTCGAAGGCCAGGCCGGCGTCCTCGGGGCGGAGCCGGATCATGTCCTTGAGGTCGCCGCCGGCGAAGAAGGTCTTCTTGGCGGAGGTGAAGACGATGCCGCGGATGGAGTCCTTCTCGGCCTCGGCGCGGTCGGCGATGGCCGCGATGGAGTCCTTGAAGGCCTGGTTCATCGTGTTGGCGGACTGGTCGGGGTCGTCGAGGACGAGGGTGACGACGCCGGTCTCGTCCTGTTCCCAGCGGATCGTGGTGGACTCGCTCATGTTCGCTACTTCCGTGTCGGCCGTGTCAGGGGCGGGGTCTGGGATACAGGGACGGTTCAGAGACGTTCGACGATGGTGGCGACGCCCATGCCGCCGCCCACGCAGAGGGTCACGAGGCCGTAGCGCTTGTCCTGGCGCTCCAGCTCGTCGACGATCGTGCCGAGGATCATCGCGCCGGTGGCGCCCAGCGGGTGGCCGAGCGCGATGGCGCCGCCGTTGACGTTGACCTTGTCGAGGGAGACGCCCATGTCCTTGACGAAGCGCAGCACGACGCCGGCGAAGGCCTCGTTGATCTCGATGAGGTCGATGTCGTCGATGCTCAGCCCGGCCTTGGCGAGGGCCTTGCGGGTGGCGGGGGCGGGGCCCGTGAGCATGATGGTGGGCTCGGAGCCGGACACCGCCGCGGAGACGATCCGGGCGCGGGGGGCGAGTCCGTTGCGCTCGCCGGCCTCGCGGGAGCCGATGGCGACGAGGGAGGCGCCGTCGACGATGCCGGAGGAGTTGCCGGCGTGGTGGACGTGGTCGATCTTCTCGATCCAGTGGTACTTCTGCAGGGCCACGGCGTCGAAGCCGCCGAGGTCGCCGATGTCCGCGAAGGACGGCTTCAGCTTGGCGAGGGTGTCGGCCGTGGTGCCGGGGCGGACGAACTCGTCGTGGTCCAGGACGACCAGGCCGTTGCGGTCGGTGACGGGCACGACCGACTTGGCGAAGCGGCCGTCCTTGATGGCGTCGGCGGCGCGCTCCTGGGACAGGGCCGCGTACTCGTCGACGTCGCGGCGGGAGAAGCCCTCGATGGTGGCGATCAGGTCGGCGCCGATGCCCTGCGGGACGAAGCCGGTGTCCCAGTTGGTCATCGGGTCGGCGAACCAGGCGCCGCCGTCGGAGGCCATCGGGACGCGGGACATGGATTCCACGCCGCCGGCGAGGACCAGGTCCTCCCAGCCGGAACGGACCTTGGCGGCGGCCATGTTGACGGCTTCGAGGCCGGAGGCGCAGAAGCGGTTCTCCTGGACGCCCGCGACGGTGTCCGGCAGCCCGGCGGCGATGGCCGCGATGCGGGCGATGTCGGATCCCTGGTCGCCGACCGGGCCGACGACACCGAGGACGATGTCGTCGATGGTGCCCGGGTCCAGGCCGGGGTTGCGCTCGCGCAGGGCGTGGATGAGGCCGACGACCAGGTCGATCGGCTTGGTGCCGTGCAGGGAGCCGTTGACCTTGCCGCGGCCGCGCGGCGTGCGGATCGCGTCGTATACGTACGCTTCGGTGCTCACTGGTCAAGCCTTTCGAGGGTCTGGAGGGGTGGGTCGGGGAGGTCGGTCGGAAGGGAGCGTCAGCCCAGCAGGGAGCGGCCGATGATCTCCTTCATGATCTCGGTGGTGCCGCCGTAGATGGTCTGGATGCGGCCGTCGACGAAGGCCCGCGCCACCCGGTACTCGGTCATGTATCCGTAGCCGCCGTGCAGTTGCAGGCAGCGGTCGGCGACCCGCTTCTGCAGTTCGGTGGCCCACCACTTGGCCATCGAGGCGTGGACGTGGTCCAGTTCCCCGTTGGAGTGGTCGGTGATGCAGCGGTCGAGGAAGGTGCGGGTGACGGCGCACTCGGTGGCCATCTCGGCGATCTCGAACCGGATGTGCTGGAGCTTGGACAGCGGCCGGCCGAAGGCCTCGCGTTCCTTGACGTACGCGGTGGTGATCTCCAGCAGGTATTCGGCGGCGGCTATGCCGGCCATCGCGATGCCCATCCGCTCCTGGGCGAGGTTGGTCATCAGGTGGACGAACGCGCCGTCGAGTTCCCCGAGGAGGTTCTCCTTCGGGACCCGGACGTCGTGGAAGAACAGTTCGGCGGTGTCCTGGGCCTTCTGGCCGATCTTGTCGAGGTTGCGGCCGCGCTCGAAGCCCTCCGCGCCCCGTTCGACGACCAGCAGGGACATGCCGTGCGCCCCGCCCTCGGGGGTGGTCTTGGCGACCACGATCACGAGGTCGGCGAGGATCCCGTTGGAGATGAACGTCTTGGAGCCGTTGAGCACCCAGTGGTCGCCGGCGTCCTCGGCCGTGGTCCGGATCCCCTGGAGGTCGGAGCCGGCGCCCGGTTCGGTCATCGCGATGGCGGTGATGATCTCGCCGCTGCAGAAGCCCGGCAGCCACCGGCGTTTCTGCTCCTCGGTGGCCAGCGAGGTCAGGTACGGGCCGATGATGTCGTTGTGCAGGCCGATCGCGAGTCCGGCGGCGCCCGCCCGGGTGAACTCCTCGGCGATCACGGCGGCGTAGCGGAAGTCGGTGTTGCCGCCGCCGCCGTACTCCTCCGGGACGGCGAGGCCCAGCAGGCCCTGCCGGCCGGCCGCGACCCAGGCCTCCCGGCTGACGATGCCGTCCTTCTCCCAGGCGTCGTAGTGCGGCAGCACCTCCTTGTTCAG
Organism: Streptomyces sp. NBC_00513; assembly: GCF_041431415.1. Lineage (GTDB taxonomy): Bacteria > Actinomycetota > Actinomycetes > Streptomycetales > Streptomycetaceae > Streptomyces. The sequence goes on along the minus strand of NZ_CP107845.1, from coordinate 6,327,742 downwards.
GAAGGTGCGCACGGTGTCGCGGAACGCCTCGTGGTCGGCGTCGAAGATCCGGCGCTTCATGGATGGGCTCCTCACAGCCAGTTCTTGACGGTCTCGATGAGCCGGGCCGGCTCGGGTCCGACGGGCGTCACGTTGAGCATGGTGACGCCGGCGGCGCGGAAGGCCTCGACGCGCTCGCGCACGTACCCCTCGGGGCCGCACAGGGTCATCAGCTCGCAGAACTCGTCGGGCACGGCCGCCGCGGCGTCGCGCTTGCGGCCGGAGAGGTAGAGCTCCTGGATCTTCCGGGCCTCCTCCTCGTACCCGTAGGCGACGGCGAGGTCGTTGTAGAAGTTCTTGCCCGGCGCCCCCATCCCCCCGACGTACAGGGCGATCTGCGGGCGCGCCAGGTCGCGTACGGCGGCGGCGTCCTCGCCGATGGCGAGGAGGCCGCCCGCGACGGTCTCCAGCGGGCCGAGGTCCGGGGAGCGCTTGACCGCGCCCCGGGCGAGGGCGCTCCCCCACACGTCCGCGGCCTTCTCGGGGAGGAAGAGGGTGGGGAGCCAGCCGTCGGCGATCTCGGCGGTCATCGCCACGTTCGCGGGGCCGAGCGAGGCCACGTAGACGGGGACGGCGTCGCGGACCGGTCGGGTGAGGATCTTCAGCGGTTTGCCGTGTCGGCCGCCCCTCTCGGGCGGCAGCGGCATGTCGGTGATCCCGTGGTGGTCGATCGTCTCGCGGCGCCAGATGCGGCGGCACAGTTCGACGGTCTCGCGGGTCCGGCCGATCGGCTTGTCGTACGGCTTCCCGTGCCACCCCTCGACCACCTGCGGGCCGGAGGCGCCGAGGCCCAGCAGGGCCCGGCCGCCGGAGATCGCGTCGAGACCGGCCGCGGTCTGGGCGATGAGCGCGGGGGTGCGGGAGTAGACGTTGAGGATCGCCGAGCCGATTCTCATCCGCTCGGTGCGGGCGGCCAGGTACCCCATGATCGTGGGCGAGTCGAAGCCCCAGGCCTCCGCGACCCAGACGGCGTCGAGTCCGGCCGCCTCCAGCGCGGCCGCCTCGTCGGCGGCCCGGCGCGGGTCGCCCGCGTAGTCGAGCATCATGGACAGTTCCATCAGGCGTCCTTCCCGAGCAGGGCCGGCAGGTCCCAGTCCGCCGCCACGGACTCGGTGTGCGCGCCCGGCAGGGCGGGCCCGCCGGTGACGGCCGTGGCGGTCGCGGAGAAGCGGGGTGCGGGCGCGGGCTGGGTGATCCCGCCGACGTCGGTGAAGGTGCCGCGGGCGGCGAGGTGCGGGTGCGCGGGCGCCTCGCCCAGGGACAGGACCGGCGCCACGCAGGCGTCGCTGCCCTCGAAGACGGCCGTCCACTCCTGCCGGGTACGGGACTTGAAGCGGGCGGCGACCGTCTCGCGGAGTTCGCCCCAGCGGGCCAGGTCCTTGCGGGCCGGGGCCCGGTCCTCGATGCCGAGCAGGTCGACGAATGTGTCGTAGAACTGCTGCTCCAGCGCGCCGACGGCCATGTACTGCCCGTCGGAGGTCTCGTAGGTGCCGTAGAAGGGGCAGCCGCCGTCGAGCAGGTTGGCCCCGCGCCGGTCCTGCCAGCCGCCGGCGGCCATCATCCCGTGGATCATCGAGGTGAGGTGGGCGGTGCCGTCCACGATGGCCGCGTCGACGACCTGTCCGGTGCCGTCGGGGGTGCCCGCGTGGCGGAGGGCGGCGAGGATCCCGATGACCAGGTACAGGGAGCCGCCGGCGTAGTCCCCCACGAGGTTGGCGGGGACGGCCGGGGGCTCGCCCGGGTTCCCGATCATGCCGAGCGCGCCGGTGACGGCGATGTACGCGATGTCGTGCCCGGCCGTGTGCGCGAGCGGGCCGTCCTGGCCCCAGCCGGTCATCCGGCCGTAGACCAGTCTCGGGTTGCGGGCGAGGCACGCGTCGGGGCCGACGCCGAGGCGCTCGGCGACCCCGGGCCGGAACCCCTCGATGAGCACGTCGGCCCGCTCGACCAGGTCCAGGACACGGGCCGGGCCCTCGGCGGACTTCAGGTCGAGCAGGACGGAGCGCTTGTTGCGGTTGGTGATGTCGTACGCCGGGTCGACGGCGAGTCCGCCGCCTCCGGGCCGGTCCACCCGGACGACGTCCGCCCCGAGGTCCGCGAGGACCATCGCGGCGAACGGCCCCGGCCCGATGCCGGCGAGCTCGACGACGCGCACGCCCGCGAGCGGGCCGTTCCGGCCACCGTCGCCGGTCCCCTCGGCGCTCCCGTGCCCGGTACCTGTCGCTGCCATCGAGCCCCCAGCATCCTGGTGCGTGGTGTGACACAACTGATGTAACACCAGCGATGCTAGGAACGCGTTCCACTCAGCACAAGAGCAAGCGCTTAGCCATCTGCCTCGATTCGCGCGTCCAGCTCCTTCACGTGCCGTTTGAGGGCGACGGTCCGGTAGCTCTCCTCCACCCACTCGCACAGCACCTCCACCGAGGGCGCGCCCTTCTCCCCCAGCGGCACGGACACCCATCCCGACCGGCCCAGTCCGTACCCGGTCGGCTCGGCCCCGGGAGCGGTCATGGCGTGCCCGTGGAGCGCCTCGTCCTTCAGTTTCACGGAGATGCCCGGCGGACCGTCCGTGTTGCCCATGAAGACGAAGATCTTCTTGTTGACCTTCAGCACGGCGTCCTCGGGCCCCCAGGGGAACTCCTCGACGGCCTCCGGCAACCCGAGGGCGAACCCTCGCACCGCCTCCCACTTGCGCACCGCAGCCTTCACCGACACCTCCACTCACCGCAGGCGGCCCCGGGTACCCGCGCGATGCGCGCCCGGCGCGTACCTGCCCGTACGGACAGCCGTCCCTCACGCTAGCCTCAGCCACCGACACCAGCTGGGAGGAGCGGTCCATGAACGAGCGGGTTCGGCACCACGATCCGGAACGGGCTTACGACGTCGTGCTTTTCGGGGCCACCGGGTTCGTCGGGGCACTCACCGCCGAGTACCTGGCGGCGAACGCCCCGGCAGACTGCCGGTGGGCCCTGGCGGGGCGGGACCTCGGCAAACTGGAGCGGCTGCGCGAACGGCTCGCCGCCCTCGACCCGGCCTGCGCGGCCCTGCCACTGATCCGCGCCGACTCGGGCGACCCCGACACCCTGCGGGAGTTGGCGTCCTCCACCCGGGTCCTGGCCAGCACCGTCGGGCCGTACGTCTGGTACGGGGCGGAACTGGTCGCGGCGTGCGCCGAGGCGGGCACCGACTACGTCGACCTCACGGGCGAGCCGGAGTTCGTCGACCGGATGTACGTCGAGCACGACGCGCGGGCCCGGGAGACGGGCGCCCGGCTGGTGCACGCGTGCGGCTTCGACTCGATCCCGGCCGACCTCGGCGCGTACTTCACGGTGGGTCGACTGCCGGCCGGGGTGCCGCTGCGCGTGGACGGGTTCATGCGCTCCAACGCGATGCTGTCCGGCGGCACCCTGGCCTCCGCGCTCACCGCCATGAGCCGGGGCCCGCAGACCCTGGCCGCGGCCCGCGAGCGGCGGCTGCACGAACCGCGGCGGCCCGAGCGCCGGGTACGGGGCACGGGCGGCCACCCGCACTACAGCCGCGAGACCGGCACCTGGGCGCTGCCCCTGCCGACCCTGGACGTGGCGATCGTGGCCCGGTCGGCGGCCGCCCTGGAACGGTACGGGCCGGACTTCCGCTACCGGCACCACGCCTCGGTCAAGCATCTGCCCGTCGCGGTGGGCGGATCGGTGGCGGTGGGCGCGACGGCGGCCCTGGCCCAGGTACCGGCGGCCCGACGCTGGCTGATGAGCCGCTGGGAACCGGGCCGCGGACCCGACGCCGAACGACGCGCCCGCAGCTGGTTCACGGTGCGCTTCGTCGGTACGGGCGGTGGCCGCCGGGTGTTCACGGAGGTCTCGGGCGGCGACCCCGGCTACGGAGAGACGGCGAAGATGCTCGCGGAGTCCGCGCTCTGCCTGGCCCACGACGCCCTGCCGGACACCTCGGGCCAGCTCACCACGGCGGTGGCCATGGGCGACGCGCTCCTGGACCGGCTCCAGAAGGCGGGCATCCGCTTCCGGGTCGCGGCCGAGGACTGACAGGCCGCGACAGGCGGGCTCGGGGCGGGGTGGCCGGCCCGACAGGCGGTCGGGGCCGGGCGGCCGCGACAGGCGGTCGGGGCCGGGCGGCCGCGACAGGCGGTCGGGGCCGGGCGGCCGCGACAGGCGGGCTCGGGGCGGGGGGCCCCGGCCCCGCCCGCCTACTCCGCGACGGCTTCGCGCAGGGCGCGCCGGCACAGGGAGTCGGCGCGTCGGGTCGTCTCCGGAATCCGGTAGCGGGGGCCCAGCGCGAGCGTGTGCGCGCAGGCGTTGTCCAGCGAGACCCGGTGCCCCACCGACACGTACACCGGCTTGATCCCGTCCTGCGTGCGCAGCGCCCGGCCGACGACGGCCCCGTCGGGCGCGAGCAGCGGGGAGGTGTCGCCGCGGCGGGCGCCCGGTTCCTCGTACGTGAAGGTGAACGGGTTCTTCGCGACTCCGATGCTGGGCAGCCCGGTGACCACCCCGAGGTGGCAGGCGAGGCCGAAGCCGCGCGGGTGGGCCAGCCCGTAGCCGTCGCAGACGACCAGCTCCGGGGTGACGGTCAGGGACTCCAACGCGGCCAGCACGGTCGGCAGTTCACGGAACGCCAGCAGTCCCGGCACGTAGGGGAAGCTGACGTGCCCCACGGCCGTGGCCTCCTCGACCACGTCCAGGGTGGCGGCGTCCAGGACCACGGCGGCGGCCGCCACGAGGTCGCGCTCGTCGTCGTAGGCGACGTCCACGCCCGCGATGAGCCCGGTCCCGACCGGCGGCCCCACCTCGTCCAGCACCACGCTCTCGCGCAGTTCGTCCTGTATCGCCCGGGCCTCGGCCTCGTCGGCGGGGGTCTTCGCACTCGTCATGATGGTCCGAGAGTAGCCTGGCGATCATGTTCGTCATGGAGCTCACCTACACCGCGCCCGTCGAATCCGTCGAAGAGGAAATGGACGCGCACATCGCCTGGCTGGACGGCCACTACGCCTCCGGCGTCTTCCTCGCGTCGGGCCGCAAGGTCCCGCGCGACGGCGGGATCATCCTGGCCGGCGGGATCACCCGCGCGGAGATCGAGAAGATCGCCGCCGAGGACCCCTTCGCGGTGGCGGGCGTGTGCGAGTACCGGATCACCGAGTTCATCGCGACCAAGACCTCGGCGGACCTCGCGACGGTCCGCGAGAACCCGGCGGCATAGCGGGCCCGTCGACGCGACGGCCCGACCGACGGAAATCCCGACCAACGGCGATCCCGATCGGACCGCGGCCTCGGCTGGAGGCGGGCCGGCCGAGGCAAGCCCGACGGGCACGGGCCCGAACCGACGGCACACGCCTTGAGCAACGGCGCGCGCCCCGAACGGCGGCGCGCCCCCGACCTGCGGCGCACCCCGACCGGATGGCGAGACCTCGCGGGGTGCGCACCGCCGCGGACGACCACCCTGGGGTAAGTTCCCTTTAGGAACTCACCAACCCCGGGGGGAAGACCCATGCCTCAGCAGACGTGGACCGCCGTCGACGACTACTTCGACGGCCTCCTGGTCGAGGAGGACGCGGCGCTCACCGCCGCCACCGCCGACACCCTGGCGGCCGGCCTGCCCGCACATCAGGTGGCCCCCAACCAGGGCAAGCTGCTCCACCTCCTCGCCCGGATCCGCGGCGCCCGCACCATCCTGGAGATCGGAACGCTCGGCGGCTACAGCACCATCTGGCTCGCCCGCGCCCTCCCGGAGGGCGGCCGGCTGGTCACCCTGGAGGCCGACGAGCGGTGCGCGGACGTGTCCACCGCCAACATCGCCCGCGCGGGCCTCGCCGACGTCGTCGACATCCGCCGCGGCAAGGCCGCCGACCTGCTCCCGGGGCTCGCCGACGGCGAACCGTTCGACCTGGTGTTCATCGACGCCGACAAGCCCTCCAACCCCGTGTACCTGGAGTGGGCGCTCAAGCTGACCCGGCCCGGCAGCATCATCATCGGCGACAACGTCGTCCGGGACGGCGCCGTCGTCGACGGCGACAGCACGGACCCCCGGGTCCAGGGCGTCCGACGGTTCACCGAACTCATCGCCGAGCACCCGAGGCTGAGCGCCACCGCCCTGCAGACGGTGGGCTCCAAGGGCTACGACGGGTTCGTCATGGCTCTCGTCACGTACTGATCACCGGGGCGCCCCGGAGCCGCGGCACCGGGAGGCCCAAGGCCTCGGCCGAGCACCCCGACCCCGGGCGCCGACCCCGGGCGCCGGGGGCGCACCCGACGTGCGTCACCGCCGCTCCAGTCGTGCCACCCGCCCCTTCTCACCCGACGCCCAGCAGCCACCGTCCGCCGCACAGTCGACCGTGTCGTACGAGCCCTCCTCCAGCGGCCGCCAGGTGCGGCCCCCGTCGAGCGTCACGTCCGTCCCCGTCGGCCCCACCGCCAGCGCCGCCGTACGCAGGTACGGGTGCCAGGCCACGCCCGACCGGTAGGCGGGCGGCGGGGTGGCCGACGGACGCCAGGTGCGGCCCCCGTCGACGGACACCGCCGCGGCCCTCGGCGAGGCCTCGCCCGTCCGGTAATCGCCGCCGACCGCGAGGCCCGTCGCACGGTCGCGGAAGGCCAGGGCGAAGACCCCTCGGGCCGGATCGCCGGCCGGTACGGGGCATTCCGCGACCCGCCAGGTGCGTCCGCGGTCCGCCGAGTGCAGGACGCGGGCCATCGTGCTCCCGCCCGTGGCCAGCCAGACGTCGCGCGACCCGGCGGTGACCAGGCACTGACCGCTCGCCGCGAAGCCCGCCTCTCCGGGCAGCGCCGCCGGCATTCCGACGTCCGGCAGCACACGCCAGTTCCGCCCGCCGTCATCCGTGGACAGGACACGGAACTTCCCGTCCACCGGGTCGCTCACGGCCAATCCGTGCCGGGCGTCGAAGAAGGTGAGGCAGTCGTAGAAGGCACGCGGGTCGGGGTTGCGGAAGGTCTCGGTCCAGGTCGCGCCGCCGTCCTCGGTCCGCAGCACCCGGGACGCCTCGCCCTCGCCGATGGACAGGGCCACCGCCCGCCGCGCGTCGAAGGCCTCGATGTCGCGCAGCTCCAACCCCTCGGCGACCGCCCCCGGTGGCGAGACGTCCCGCCAGGCGCGTCCACCGTCCACGGTGCGCAGGACGGTTCCCTTGGAACCGGCCAACCAGGCCGTGGAGCGATTGACGGCCGCCAGCCCGCGGAAGCGGACCGCGTCCTTGCCGGTCACCTTCAACGCCCAGCCCACACCACGCGGATCCCGTAAGTCCGCGGCCGAGGCCACGTCCGACGTAGCCGACCTCGCCGACCTCGCCGACATAGCCGATGACGCTGATGGCTCCCCCGGCCCCACCGCCTCGAACGTCGCCGCCGGCGCCGGTGCGGCCGCGACACCCACCAGAAGAACTGCCGCGCACATGCCAATTCCCAGAAGTCTCATGGCGCCGGAAGCTAACGCACCCCCGATTCTCCGTCCAGGGCGCGTCCGACCGATCGCCCCCTGATCCGGGGGACCGGACGGGTCGGGGCGGGCGGACCTTTCCCTCCCGCCTCCCGCGACGACCCGGGCCCGCGCCTTGCGTCTTGCGCCTGCGGAGTGAGCGGGAACCGGACTTACTGCGACCGCGTCGACGACCTCGCGGCAGACCGGGTTCCTTGCCCCACACCCGCCATCCGGTCACCCTGTGCGATCACACAGGTGTCATCAAGCCAATCGGTGACGCAGCTCACGCAATCCGGCGTGCACGGAACTGTCGATTCAGGCGTCTACTCCGTTGCCGGGAGCCACGCCACAGCCCGGCGACAGATCCGCCGCAAGGGAGCGAGCCTTGATCACTGTCATCGAGCAGGCCGTGCAGGCCCGACTGGTCGCCACCTCACCGAAGGTCGAGACGGTACCCGTCACGCTCTGCTACGACCGGTCGGATCCCTTCGCCGTCCGGATGGCCTTCCCCGCCCTGGCCACCCTGGAAGGCATCGAGATCTCCTGGACGTTCGCGCGCGAGCTGCTGGAATGCGGTCTGCAGCGCCCGTCCGGCCACGGCGACGTACGCGTGCGCCCGTATGACGCCGAGCGCACCACGGTCGAGTTCCACGCCCCCGAGGGGGTGGCGATCGTCCTGATGACCACGGCCGACCTCCAGCATTTCCTGGAGCGCGCCTCCACGGTCGTCCCGCCGGGCCTGGAGCACCTCTACCTCGACGTGGACCACAGCCTGGCCGAGCTCTTGCGCGGCTCCCGCTGAAACGCCGGATCCGGGCCACGCCCCGGCCCCACCCTCCGCCCACGCTCCGACCTCGATCGGCCGGAAGCGCGTAAATCGTTTGCGGGCGGCTCCGGCCTTCCGTAGCTTCGTCTACGCCCCATTGCCGTCGAAACGGAGCAGGACGTTGCTCTTCTGAGGTCCGAGACACCGACCACCGTCACCCCGGTCACCACCGGCGTCGCCGTCACCGCTCTCCTCACGAGACCCCGTGACCGCGCGTTCCCGTGACCTCGTGACCCCGTGACCAGTCGTCCCGACCTGTCGGTTGTCTCCCCCGCGTTGCACACGATCACCACGCAACCTGGAGGCCTCCATGAGCCACACCCCTGCCTTTCTCACCTGCACCGACCTGTCCTTCGCCTGGCCCGACGGGACCCCGGTCCTCGACGATTTCCACCTGACCGTCGGCCCCGGCCGAACCGGTCTGATCGGGGTCAACGGCTGTGGCAAGTCAACCCTGTTGAAGCTCCTCGCGGGCGAACTCCGGCCCGTGGAAGGCCGGTTGTCCGTCGCCGGAACCGTCGGCCACCTCCCGCAGGACGTCACACTCGACACCGCCCTGCGCGTGGACGAGGTACTCGGCATCCGCGAGACCCGCACCGCGCTCCACGCCATCGAGGCGGGCGAGGCCACCGAGGAGAACTTCACCGCCGTCGGCGACGACTGGGACGTGGAGGAGCGGGCCCTCGCCACCCTCGACCAGCTCGGCCTCGCTCGGATCGGACTCGACCGGACCGTGGGTGAGTTGTCGGGAGGCGAGTGCGTCCTGCTACGACTGGCGGCCCTGCTGCTGGCCCGCCCGGACGTCCTGCTGCTCGACGAACCCACCAACAACCTGGACCTGCGCGCCCGCCGCCGCCTCTACGCGGCGGTGGAATCCTGGTCGGGGGTGATGGTCCTGGTCAGCCACGACCGGGAGCTACTGGAGCGGGTCGACCAGATCGCCGACCTGCGCGACGGGGAAGTCCGTTGGTACGGAGGGAACTTCACCGAGTACGAGGAACTCATCGCCGCCGAGCAGGAGGCGGCCGAGCGGATGGTCCGGGTCGCGGAGGCCGACGTACAACGACAGAAGCGCGAACTCTCCGAAGCCCAGATCAAGTTGGCCCGGCGCAAGCGCTACGGCCAGAAGATGTACGACACCAAGCGCGAGCCGAAGATCGTCATGAACGCGCGCAAGCGTGCCGCCCAGGAATCGGCGGGCAAGCACCACACCATGCACGCCGAGAAACTGGCGGGAGCGCGCGAACGGTTGGACCAGGCCGCGGAGGCGGTCCGGGACGACGACGAGATCCGGATCAAGCTGCCCGCGACACAGGTGCCGCCGGGCCGGCGCGTGCTGACCCTGAGCGACCTGCGGCTCGTCCACGGGGCATCGGTCACGGGCGAATGGGAGCTGCGCGGACCGGAACGGATCGCGCTCGTCGGCGGCAACGGGTCCGGCAAGACCACCCTGCTGCGGACGATCGTCGGACAGGTGGCGCCGGTGTCCGGGGAGGCGTTGACGCACGTGCCGACGCGCTTCCTGCCACAGCGGCTGGACGCGGCGGTACTGGACGACGAGCGCTCGGTGGTGGAGAACGTGGCGCGGTTCGCCCCGCACGCCACGAACAACCTGATCCGAGCGCGACTCGCGCACTTCCTGTTCCGGGGCGCGCGGGCGGACCGGGCGGCCGGCACCCTGTCGGGAGGCGAACGGTTCCGTGCGGCCTTGGCGGCCCTGCTGCTGGCCGAGCCGGCCCCCCAGTTGCTGATGCTGGACGAGCCGACCAACAACCTGGACCTGGCGAGCGTGCGGCAACTCACGGACGCCCTGGCGTCCTACGAAGGCGCGCTGCTGGTGGCCTCGCACGACGTGCCGTTCCTGGAGTCGATCGGCATCACGCGCTGGCTGCTGCTCGACGGCGAGTTGCGGCCGACGACGGCCGAGGAGGTCAGGGAGTCCCTGTGGCACGCCTGACGGCCGTCCCGGGACCGGCGACTTCGGCGTCCGGGACGACCGGGGGGCCGCGCCGGCGCGGCCCTCAGGTTGCCGGCCCCGAGGTCGCCGGACCTCAAGTCACCCGGACCTGAGGTCACCGGGCCGAGGTCACCGGGCCCGAGGCGCCGGGGTCGACGTGGTGGACCGCGCGACGGCCTCCCGCCCGTTCCGCCATTCCGTTCGCCCCGACCGCCCCCCAGGGCCGGACGGCACCGCACGCACACGACGGGTCGGCCCCGCCCCCTCGGCGGCCCGGCCGCGGACGCGGTTCGCCGCCCCCGGTGTGGATTCCCGATTCGCACATGAACCTGTTCCAGACTCGGGCCGCCCGAGGCACACCCGACCCGACCACGCCCCACACCCCCTCACCTCGGAGCCTCCATCGACCCCTCCCGCAGCCCCACCGACGCCCTGCGGGGGAATGACTCGATCCCGACGCCGGCCGCCACCCGAGGGCACCGGAACGTTCGAAGTCCGACCCGATCCGGGCGAAGGGCCGCGCGTGGACACGGGGGCACAGGACACACGAGTACCGACGCGTACCCGCACGTACCGACGCACCGAAGCATGCACACGAGCAGACTCGACGGCGCCCGGAACGAGCCCTCCCAGGGCGAGGGCGTGCGCCGCGCACGCACCTACGGCGTCAATCCGGAGGGGCCGAAACACCGGGTGGCGTGATTTGCCTCCCCCATTTCGCCCCTCGGAGGCCCTCCGGCACCCCCCAGAACTGCATAGATAACCGGATGCAACCGGACATATATCCGCCTGGGGCTTGGCTGGCCTTGATGTCACGCTTAACCTACGACTCCGTAGGCTACGGAACCGTAGGTAATTCGCTGTCCCCCCAGGAGCACCCGTGACAATCACCTCTCCCCACCTCGGCAGCTCGGAGGCGTGGACGGACGCCAAGCTGCTGTTCGCGCTGGAAGAGGTGGTCGAAAAGGAACTCAACCGCCACCTGAAGGTCACCAAGGACTGGATGCCCCACGACTACGTACCGTGGAGCGACGGCAGGAACTTCCCCGCCCTCTTCGAGGACGGCGAAGCCTGGGACCCCGAGCAGTCCAAGGTCACTGACATCGGCAAGATCGCCCTCGTCGTCAACCTGCTGACCGAGGACAACCTCCCCAGCTACCACCACGAGATCGCGTCGCTTTTCGGCCGCAATGGCGCCTGGGGCACCTGGGTGCACCGCTGGACCGCCGAGGAGGGTCGCCACGGCATCGTGATGCGCGACTACCTGCTGGCGTCGCGCGCCGTCGACCCGGACAAGCTCGAGGCATTCCGGATGCAGCACATGTCCGAGGGCTTCGAGTCCGACAACCGGCACTCGATGCTGCACTCCGTGGCGTACGTCGCCTTCCAGGAACTCGCGACCCGCATCTCGCACCGGAACACCGGCCACCAGTCCGGCGACCCGGTCTGCGACCGGATGCTGGCCCGGATCGCGCAGGACGAGAACCTGCACATGATCTTCTACCGCAACCTGCTCGGCGCCGCCTTCGAGCTGGCCCCGGACCTGACGATGCAGGCCGTACGGGACGTCGTGGTCGGTTTCCGGATGCCCGGACACGGCATGCCCGGCTTCGAGCGGATGGCCGCGCAGATGGCGATCGGCGGGGTCTACAACCTGCGGATCCACCACGACGACGTACTGAGCCCCGTCATCCGATTCCTGAAGATCATGGACATCGACGGTCTCGGCCCCGACGGGCAGAAGGCGCAGGAAGAGCTCGGGCTCTTCATGGGCGGCCTGGACAGCGAGGCCAGCAAGTTCGACGAGCGCCTGGCCGCCCGCGCGGCGCGCATCGCGGCCCGCAAGGGCTGACCGATTTCCGCTCGCTCGGGCGAGTGATGCCGATTGCCCTGGCAGAGCACCGCTCTGCCAGGGTTTCGCGTCATGACCTTCCTCCAGGTGGAAATCGACCAGCTGACCCGTCTGACGCGGGCACTGGACTCCTCGCTGGTCTCCCTGCGGGAGGCGCGGAAAGCACTGGACCACGTCCGGGCCGACCAACTGGGCACCCGTGACCTCGACGCCGCCTGCGACGACTTCCAGGAGAAATGGGCGTACGGCACGCGCGAGCTGACCAAACGCGTCAAGAACGTACGGGCGGGCGTGGACCGCAGCGCCGCCGAGTACGCGGAGTTGGACAAGGCCATCCGCGACGCCTTCCGCGAGGCCGCGGCCCGTGGCTGACCACCCCGCGCTGGGCTTCGACCCCGCCCCCGGACACCCCGCGTCCGTCCTGGCCCTGGCCAAGAAGCTCACCACCTCCGCGGCCTCCCTCGGGGAAGCCGGGCGGGTCGTCGGAGCCCTCGTCTCGCACAGCGCGAGCTGGCAGGGCGAAGCCGCCACCGCGTTCCGCGCCTCCCTGTCGAGCGAACTCCCCCGCTACCTCAACGCGGCCCACACCTCCCTGACCGACGCCGCCCGACAACTCAACTCCTGGCACGAGACCCTGGTCGCCCACCGAGCCCTGGCTGCACGCTACGAATCCCGGGCCGCCGCCGCCACGACCGACGAGGCCCGCGCCGACGCCCGCCGCCTGGCACACGAACTCGCCTCCGACCACACGGCATCGGCCCGCGCCATCGCCAAGACCCTGAACTCGGCAGCCGCGAAACTGGCCCCGAAGGAACCGGGCATGTTGGCGTCACTGTGGAACAAGATCACGGAAGACCCGGGCGACGCCCTGTCGAACGCGTCGGCCATCCTGGGCGCGGTGGGGGCGGGCGTGGCCCTGTTCTGTCCGCCGGCCGGCCTCGCAGTGATGCTCGTCGCCGGAGGTCTCTCACTGGCCGCCCTCGGAACACACCTCGCGGACCCGAAGTTCCGGAAGCCCCTGACCGACGGCTTCACCAAAGGCGAGTTCGACGCGGACTTCTGGAAGAGCAGCGTGACGTTGCTGGGCGACAGCCTGGGCGCGGTGCCGGGCGTGGCCGCCGTCGCGACCGGCGCCAAGGCCGGAACGGTCGCCGCCCGCGCCGCGATGGCCGTCCCCGAAGCCGGCGCCCTCTCCGGCCTCTCCCCGGGCGCGGGCACATTCGCCCGCACCACGTGGACCGCGGCCGAGGATCTCAGGCAGGTGGAGAACCCCCTCTCCACCTGGGCCATGCGCTCGTCGACCCCCGAGGTGAGGGAGCGGGTCGGCGCCGGTGTGGCGGCGGTGGGTGCGGTGACCGCCGGAGTTGGCTACGCGACCGACAACGAGACGGTCGAGCAGGGTTCCACGGCAGTCGATGGCGCCAGGGCCGCGATCGAGGACGGTCCCTCCGCAGCCGCCAAGTCAGCCCACTTCTGGACGGCGATCAGGACATGACGAGCGATACCGACGTGCCTCCTGTGTGGTTCCGTCTGCCTCCCGGCTTCCATGACATCGGGCCGGGCGACCGGACCGCACTCGACACCATGGCCAACGCCCTGAACAGTCCCGATGCGCGGAGACAACTCGGTCAGCTCATGGATGGCCTGCGTGAACTCGCCAGTCACCAGGTGGTGCACACCGCCATCGGTTTGCATCCGGACGAGGCCACCGGGGTCGCCACATCCCTGTTCTCCCTGACCGCCAGGCCGTGCGTGGATTCTCATCCGCGGCTGAACGTGGCACGGGCCGCACTCGCGATCACTCGATCCGGCGTGTGGAGCAGTTCGACCAGCCGAGCGATCGATCTCCCCTCGTCGCTCCCCTGCTGTCTGATCAGCGGCACCATCACGCTGCCCGAAACGGGGCAGGAGATGTTTCAAGCGAGAGTGGCGACAGCCCACGCGTGCGCGCCGCACGTCCTCGTCCTGGACCTCACCAGCGCGGCGACCCACCACGCCGAGGCATACGGCGACATCCTCGAAGCGATCACCCACACCCTCACCTTCTCGGACCCCACACCGAGCAGTTCCAGTGGACCGCGGACCTCGCGCATCCTGGAGGTGCTCTCGTGACGCCTCTACTGACGAAGGTCGCTTGGGATCATCCGCCCACTGCCGCCGGTTACACGCGGCTGGTGGCACGACGAACCAAGTGGGTTGCCTTGTTGGGCGGCTCGATGCTCGTCTCCGTCGTCTGTCTCCGGTTCGGGCTGATCCCGCAGGCGAGGCTCGCGTTCCTCGCCGTCATCCTGGCCGTGGTGCCCTACATCCCCGTGGTGTTCATCGCCTACTTCCGGCGCCACCGCGTCGCCGCAGTCCTTCGGTCCTATCCATGGCGCGAGCACGCTTGCTCGTATGCGCCCCGTGCCACCGGCATTCAGGCGACCATCCAGATCCCGTTCTCGGAAACGTACGCATCCGCCTACCGGCTCATCCCGTTCCCCCTGGATCTGGCCACCATCGAGAACAGCCATCCGGATCGGATCTGGTTCGCGGGCGACCCCCGTTTCGGTGGGGTCGTGTCTCCCGTCGGCGGCCACTACCCGGTCCGCGCCGTACCCGCCAAGGTGCCGGCCGAGGGCTGGCAGGGTGGGGATGACGTGCTGGCTTCGCGGGTGGGGTTGCGGCGGCGGAGTGGGAAGGGGACGCAGACCTGATCAGTGGCGGGGGCGGAGGGCGAGGCGTTCGGATTCCGAGAGGCCGCCCCAGACTCCGAAGCGTTCGTCGTTCGCCAGGGCGTACTCCAGGCACGCGACACGCCCCTCGCACGCCCCGCACAGCCGCTTCGCGTCGCGCAGCGAGGAGCCCGGCTCCGGGAAGAAGAAGCCCGGGCCCGTCTGGGCGCACAGGGCGAGTTCGTACCAGGCGGGGGCGGCCACTGCGTTGGTCGGCCGTTCACTCGTGTTCATCGACATGACGGAGATACTCATCGCCGGCGATGGACGTCCGATCAACGCCTGATCAACACCGGTGCATCATGCACGATCTACGGGTGGTCGCGCAGCCATCGCGCAAGCGTGGCGAAGTCCCGGTCGGTCAGCCCCGTACGGGGATCGACGCGGTGCAGCAGGGCCGGGGCCGGATGGTGTACGGCCACCCACGCCCGGTCTGCGGGGGTGATCTCGTCGTCGACCCAGAGGAAGGGGCGTCCGGTCGCCCATTCCACCAGGGTGCGGGTCTTCCAGTGGAGCCCGGTCCGCTCGTCCTCCCCGGCCCGCTCGCCCTCGTCGGCCGGTTCCGGCCAGGCCACGACGGGCAGTTCCGGGAGGCCGATGCGCGGCGCTACGTACTCGTTCGCTTCGCCCATCCACGTCGTCGCCCACACCAGGTCGCATCGCAGCGCCGCGAGTCGCGCCCCGTGCCCGGGGTCGAGCCTGGCCAGGAGGGGGTTGCCTCCGGGTTGGCCTTCGTTCCCCCGCGGCTCGGGGGCCTCGCGGTATCCGGTGCCGCCGAACGGGATGAGTGGGCCGTCGACGTCGAGGAAGAGCAGGGGGCGCCGCGTGGTGCCGGTCATCGTCGTACCGTATCCGGATCCGGCGGCGCGGGGCCGTGCGGTCAGACCCCGTGCGGAGTCACGGCGATCATCGCTTTCAGTCCTCGTGCCTGGCCCGGCTCGGCTGGACGCGCTTGGGCTCGCCCGGCATCTTCGGGTAGTCGGGCGGGTAGGGCATGTCGCCCATCCCGTGCTCGTGTTCCTGCCGGTCGGCGAGTTCGAGTACGGCGTCCAGCACGAAGGCGTGCTCGTCCATGTCGGCGTGGAGGTCGCCGAGTTCGGCGAAGCGTGCGGGCATGGTGACGATGTCGAAGTCGCGCGGCTCGGCGTCGTCCACCTCGTCCCAGCGCAGCGGAGCCGAGACCGGGGCGTGCGGGCGTGGGCGGACGGAGTACGCGGAGGCGATGGTCCGGTCGCGGGCGGTCTGGTTGTAGTCGACGAAGATCCGCTCGCCGCGTTCCTCCTTCCACCAGGCCGTGGTGACCTTGCCCGGCATCCGTCGCTCCAGTTCCCGTCCGAGCGCGATGGCGCTGCGCCGGACCTCGGTGAACGTCCAGCGCGGTGCGATCGGTACGAAGACGTGCAGCCCGCGCCCGCCCGAGGTCTTGGGCCAGCCCCGCAGGCCCAGTTCCTCCAGCAGCGCGCGCAACTCGTGGGCGGCGGCGACCGCGTGATGGTAGTCCGTGCCCGGTTGGGGATCCAGGTCGATGCGCAGTTCGTCCGGCCGGTCGGTGTCCTCGCGGCGCACCGGCCAGGGGTGGAAGGTGAGGCAGCCCAGATTG
Source organism: Streptomyces sp. NBC_00513 (assembly GCF_041431415.1). Taxonomy (GTDB): domain Bacteria; phylum Actinomycetota; class Actinomycetes; order Streptomycetales; family Streptomycetaceae; genus Streptomyces. Next base: position 6,311,314 of record NZ_CP107845.1, on the reverse strand, counting down.
GCGGCCCACAGGACGGCGGCCGGCTCGGTCGGGCAGATCTCGTCGGCCGTGCGGCCGCTGGGGAAGGCGATGTGGGCCGTCGGGATCCAGTCGGGCAGGTTCTTCGGGGCCCGCTTCTGGAAGAAGGACTCGCCGTCCACCCCGTCCGGGAACCGCTCCAACGTGGTGGGGCGGTCGCGCAGGGCCCGGGTGATCCCGGGCGCGACGGAGAGGTAGTACTCGGCGACGTCCCGCTTGGTGAGGCCGCGCTCCGGAAAGTAGACCTTGTCGGGGCTGGACAGTCGGACCGTCCGCCCTCCCGCTTCCAGCTCGATGGCATTGCCCGCAGCACCCATGTGCGCCACGTTAGGCGGGCCCGGCCGGGTGCGCATACCGGGCAGGTCCGGACGTACCATCGCAGAATCGAAGACATGGATCTGCCGGTGATGCCCCCTGTGAAGCCGATGCTCGCCAAGTCCGTGGGCAAGATCCCGCCCGGCATGCAGTACGAGGCCAAGTGGGACGGCTTCCGGGCGATCGTGCACCGCGACGGTGACGAGGTCGAGATCGGCAGTCGCACCGGAAAGAGCCTGACCAGGTACTTCCCCGAGCTGGTGACGGCTCTCAGGGAGAACCTGCCGGAGCGCTGCGTCGTGGACGGCGAGATCGTGATCATCCACGACGCGCGGCTCGACTTCGACCGGTTGACGGAGCGGATCCATCCGGCCGCGTCCCGCGTGAAGCTCCTCGCGGAAACCTCCCCGGCCGGCTTCGTCGCCTTCGATCTGCTCGCGCTCGATGACCGGGCCCTCCTGGACACCCCGCTCTCCGAGCGCCGCGAGACCCTCGCCCACGTCCTTTCCACCGCTCGGCCCCCCGTTCACCTCGCGCCCGCGACCACCGACCTCGCACGGGCGCAGGAGTGGTTCGAGCTGTTCGAGGGCGCCGGGCTCGACGGGGTGATCGCCAAACCCCTCGATCTCCCCTACCGGCCGGACGCCCGACTCATGTTCAAGATCAAGCACGAGCGTACGGCCGACGTCGTCCTCGCGGGTTTTCGTTTCCACAAGAGCGGTCCGATTGTCGGATCACTACTCCTGGGCCTGTACGACCACCACGGCGCCCTCCAGCACGTCGGCGTGTGCGCCGCCTTCCCCATGAAGCGTCGCGCCGAGCTCATCGACGAACTCGAACCGCTGCGCATGCCGGACCCCGAAGACCACCCCTGGGCGGCATGGGCCGAGGAGTCCGCACACGAGAGCGCCCGGTTGCCCGGCGCGCAGAGCCGGTGGACCGGCAAGAAGGACCTGTCCTGGGTGCCGCTGCGCCCGGAGCGCGTCTGCGAGGTCAAGTACGACCACATGGAGGGCGACCGGTTCCGGCACACCGCGCAGTTCCGCCGGTGGCGGCCCGACCGGACCCCGCAGAGCTGTACGTACGCCCAGTTGGAGGAGGTCGTCCGCTACGACCTCGCCGAGGTGCTCGGAAACACCGAAGGCTGACCGGCCCCCTCCCCACCTCCCCCTTCATCCCGCCGTCAGCTTCTCCCATGCGGCGCGATCCGGTCCGACCTCGTTCGGCGCGTAGTCCGGCCGGTCCGCGAGCCAGCGCGCCACCCGCGCCCTGACCTCCGGGTCCGCGTAGGCCCGTTCCGGCGGGTCGGCCAGGTGGCGCACGCGGGCCCGGGCCCGCATCACCTCCGGGTCCTCCAGCGCGCAGTCGAACAGCGCGGCCACCTCGCGTGCCGTCCCGGTACGAGCCGCCCTGGTCGCGAACCGCTCCCCGATGGCCGCGTCGGCCACGACCTGGAAGTCGAACCACGGTTTCAGCGTCCGAAGCGCCCAGGCGTGGTACTCGGCGGCGAACCGGTACGAGCCCGGGTCCTGGTGCGCCGTGCGCGCCACCCGGCTCGCGGCCCACAGGGCGAGCGAAGTTCCCTGGCCCAGGGTCGGGTTGGTGTGGGTGATGGCGTCCCCGACGGGCACCAGCCCGCTCACCACCGGCCCCTGCTCGTCGGCCGGCGCGGACCAGCGATTGTCCAGGCTCGCGGCGGCCATGACGTCGGACAGCGGTTCGGCGCCCAGGCCCAGCCACGCGGCGCCGGGAGGGAAGGCGCGCGCGGCGGCCTCGAACACCTCGGGATCGCGCAGCGCGGCGCGCGTGGGATCCCCCGTGTGCACGAACAGCGTGACGGCGAAGACCCTGTTGTCGGCGGGGAAGACGGCGCACCCGGCGAACGCACCGCCGGTGACCGCCCAGGGGCGGCGCGGGCCTTCGTCCATGCCGTCGGGCAACCGGTACCAGCGGCAGAAGTACGCCAACCCCGTACGGTGCCGCTCCACGGGGACGGGGCGGCAGCCCGCCTCGGCGAGGAGGCGTTCGACGCCGCCCCGCCGCCCGCCGGCGTCGACCACGAGGTCCCCGGAGAACGTCCCGGTCGGCGCGGTCACCCCCGTGGCCCGGATCCCTTCGGGCCCGGTCACGGTGGTCAGCCCGATGACCGGCTCTCCATGACGTGCGACCACCCCGGTCTCGGCACGCAGGGCGGTGGCCAGCGCGCTCTCCAGGACGATGCGCCGGGCTTGGAGCATGACGAGGTCCTCGTCGCCGGGGCGGGTGGGCGGGCGGGCGTCGAACCAGTCGAGCTCGTGTCGTTCACGCGCCCCGAGCCGCAGCATCTCCGCGTGGACGTCGGGCAGTTCGACGCGCAGTACGTTCCGTGCGGCGCCGAGCAACGCGTGCGGTTGGGTCGCCTGGGGCACGGCCGGGCGGTGCCAGCCGAAGAAGTCGCGGTCGAGCGCGGTACCGGGAGCACGGGTGTCCCGTTCGAAGAGTTCCACCGTGTGGCCGCGCCGGGCGGCGAGCAGCGCGGTCGCCTGCCCTCCGATGCCTCCGCCGATGATCAGGACATGTGCCATTGCGCCCCCCTGAGCCAAGGAACCGTACGACGATCACACGGATCAGAGCCTGCACGGCCGGCAGGTGCCCGAAACCCGCACACATGTCCCCATCGCCTCGCACGATCACGCGAACGATCGGAACAGGTGCGCGCGGAACCGGTGCGCACGGAACCGGTGCGTCGTGGCAACCGGTGCGTCGTGGCGACCGGCCAAGGCACGGCAAAGGTCAGCCGGCGTCCCCGCGGCCGGCCCTCAGCGCACGGCGGGTCTCCTCCTCGATCAGGTCGGTGTTGATGGCGACGGCCGCCCGGACCCCTTGCGCGGCGGCGCCCGCCACCTGCTCCATCGGGGACGTCACGTTGCCCGCCGCCCATACACCGGGCAGCGCCGTCGCCCCGGTCTGCGGATCCGAGTCCACACAGGTGCCGACCACCCGGCCGTCCCGCTCGATCGTGGCCTCCGGCAGCCCCAGGCCGGTCAACACCCCGGACCGGGCGGTGAACCGCGGGCCCACCACCAGCGCCCGACAGGCCACCGACCGGCCATCGGCCAGCACGACCGCGGCGAGCCGGTCGTCCGTACCCACGTCCAAGCCCGTCACCTCGCCCTCGATCACCTCGACCCCCCGGGCCGCGAGCAGTTCGCGCTCGTCCCGTCCCGGCGCCCAGGTGTGGGACAGCAGCGTCACCCGGTCGCTCCACTGGCGCCAAAGCCCCGCCTGGTGCACGGCGAGGGGCCCGGTGGCCAGCACGGCGAGGGGCAGGTCCCGCACCTCCCATCCATGGCAGTACGGGCAGTGCAGCACGTCCCGCCCCCAGCGGTCCCGCAGCCCCGGCACGGGCGGCAGCTCGTCCAGCAGCCCGGTCGCGACCAGGAGCCGGCCCGCCCGTACGACCGAGCCGTCCCCGCACCGGACCAGGAATCCCCCGCCCGGTACGCGGTCGGCGGCGACGACGGTGCCGGCGGCCCCGGACCGGATCCGGGCCCCGTACCCGAGTGCCTCCGCCCGCCCGCGGGCCAACAGCTCGGCGGGGTTCGCGCCGTCGTGACCGAGGTACCCGTGCACGTGCGCGGCAGGGGCGTTGCGCGGACTTCCGGAGTCGAGCACCAGCACCGACCGCCGGGCCCTGGCCAGGGTCAACGCCCCGGCGAGCCCGGCGGCTCCACCACCCACGACCACGACGTCCGCGACATTCGCGTCTTCCGCCACACCAAGCCCACTCGTCACACCCGTCGCACTCACCGCACCCGTCGAACTCACAGCACCCACCACATTCGTCGCACCCGTCGAACGCACAGCACCCATCACGCCCACCACACCCGTCGTACTCACAGCACCCGTCGTACTCACAGCACCCACCTCACCCATCGCAATCCAATCCACCCGCCACACCCGTCTCGCGGACTCGCTTCAGTCGCTGGCGGCCCCGAGCGTCACCCCGACGCGCCCCGCTTGACAAATGTCCTTGCCGAATCGGCAAATGGAGCCATGGCCCCCGCACCCGCCGGACCCACCGGACCCACCGGACCCACCGACCCCGCGGCATCCACCACCGAGCCCTGGGTACGCGCCGCTCCCCGACCGAACGCCGTCGTGGGCGTCGGCCTCGTCGTGGTCGACACCGACGGCCGAATCCTGCTCGGCCTGGCCCATGACGGCCGCTGGGAACTCCCCGGCGGCAAGGTGGACCCCGGAGAGGGCTTCGAACAGGCCGCGGCGCGGGAACTCGCCGAGGAGACGAGCCTGCGCGCGAAACCCGAGGACATCGACGTCCTGGCCGTCCACATCGACTCCGCGTCCGGCGTGACGCGACTGACCGCGGCCGCCGTCACCCGCACCGCCGAGGGCACACCGGCGGTCACCGAGCCCGACAAGATCGCCCGTTGGGCCTGGTTCGCCCCCACCGAGATCCCGGCGGACCTCTACGTCCCCTCGGTGACGGTCCTGCGCACCTGCCTCCCCGAAGCCCGCGGCCTTCCCGCCGTCTCGACGTACGACTACGCGACGCACGGCTGGGCCGGCACGCATCCGCAGTGAGAACGGCGTCCTTCGGGGCGGCAGGCCGATTCCAGCCCCATCCTGACCAACCGGCCCGGCGAACGTCGCCGTACATGCCGCCGAGCACCCAGGCGGCGTCGGGCCGTCCGGGCATCTCGTCACCGGTGAGACCGTCGTCCTGGGCGAGCCCGGCGAGCCAGTCGGTCTCGGAGGCGGCCGCGAGGGGCCACGGGGCAAAGAGGTCCGCCCGGATCGGCGACAGGCCCTTCGTTCAGGTCGCCGCCCCCGCGGTCGGCCTCGACCTCGGTGCGAAGTTGCCGTCGCGCAGGTCCTCCGCCAGCAGCCGCTTGGCGATGGCGTCGGCGGCCGCACGCAGTTCCGCGCTGCGCGGCCGGCCCCGGTCCTTCTCCAACCGGTCGCCGAGCCAGTCGCCCCAGGCGCGCGAGATGACGCCCGCCTCCCGCTCTCCCGCCAGGGTCAGGGAGACGAAGTCGTTCTCGCGGGCCAGGTACCCCTCGTCCACCATCCGTTCGAAGACCGGCAGCAGGACTTCCGGCGGGAGCGAGCGCCGCGCCGCGACCAGGCCGAGGCTCGAGTACCCGACCGTCCGGATCAGCAGGTCCACCTGCATCACCGCCCACGCCCCCGCGATGTCCAGGCGGGTGTCCGAGGCGGCGACGATCCCGCGCGCCGTGTCCGCCCCCATGCTCCGTACGAGTTTGCCGACGGCCAGCTCCAGCAGTTTCGCCGAGTCCCCGGAGGCCGTGGCGGGCGAGCCGAAGCCGTCGCCCATGTCGGTCGAGCCGGCCCGGGCGCTGTCACGCAGCCTGACCTGCTTGAGGAAGAGGGCGACGACGAACCCGAACAGCGCGACGGGCACCGTCCACAGGAACACCGTGTGCAGGGCGTGCGCGTACGCCTCGATGATCGGCGCGGCCGTCGCCGGGTCCAGCCCGTGCACCCCCTCGGGGCTGTGCGCGGCCTCGGCCACCTGTGCCGGGTCCGCTCCGGTGGCTCGCGCGGCCTCCGGGATCGCGGCCTCCAGTGCGGGTCCCAGGGTGTTCGCGTAGATGGTGCCGAAGACGGCGGTGCCGAAGGCGCTGCCGAGCGTACGGAAGAAGGTGACGCCGGAGGTGGCCGTGCCGAGGTCGGCGTAGTCGACGGTGTTCTGCACGGCGATCGTCAGGACCTGCATGGACAGGCCGATGCCGGTGCCGAGCACGAACATGTACAGCGATTCCAGCCAGGACGCGGTCCCCGGCTCCATCCGCGAGAGCAGGTACAGGCCCAGTGCCATGACGGCGCAGCCGACGATGGGGAAGATCCGGTAACGGCCGGTCTTGCTGACGGTGTTTCCGCTGAAGACGGAGGCGATCAGCAGGCCGATCACCAGGGGCAGGGTGCGGACGCCCGAGATCATGGCGGAGTCCCCGTCCACGTACTGGAGGTACGTCGGCAGGAAGGTCATCGCGCCGAGCATCGCGAACCCCACGACGAAGCTCAGGACGGAGCACACCGCGAAAACGGGGTTGTGGAAGAGTCGCATCGGCAGCATCGGCTCCGCGGCCCGCGTCTCGACCAGGCAGAAGAGGGCCAGCGCGACGAGACCGCCCGCGAACAGGCCGATGATGACACCCGAGGTCCAGGCGTACTCGTTGCCACCCCAACTGGTCGCCAGGATCAGCGCGCTCGCCCCGATGGCGATCAGGGCGATGCCCAGGTAGTCGATGACCGGTTTTCCCTCGGCGCGCACCGACGGGATGGTGCGGGCGGCCGCGATGACGACGAGGATCGCGATGGGAACGTTGACGTAGAAACACCAACGCCAGGTCAGCTGGTCGGTGAACAGTCCGCCGAGCAGCGGTCCGATGACGGTGGCGACACCGAAGACGGCGCCGATCATGCCCTGGTACTTGCCGCGCTCGCGCAGCGGGACCACGTCGGCGATCAGCGCCATCGCCGTGACCATCAGGCCGCCGGCGCCGATGCCCTGTACGCCGCGCCACACGATCAGCAGGGTCATGTTGCTCGCGAGACCGCACAGGAACGAGCCGGTGATGAAGATGACGGCGGAGAGCTGGAAGATCAGTTTTCGGCCGAAGAGGTCGCCGAACTTGCCGACCAGTACGGTCGAGACCGTCTCCAGCAACAGGTACGAGGTGACCACCCACGACATGTGGTCGCCACCGCCGAGGTCGGCCACGATCGTGGGCAGGGCGGTGCCCACGATCGTCTGGTCGAGCGCGGCCAGTAGCACGCCGAGCATGATCGTGCCGAAGACGACGTTGCGCTGCCGCCGGTCGAGCACGGGGGGCGCCGCGACTACGGCGGGGGCGGTGGTCACATCTCGCACTCTCACAGCACGCCCGGCGCGGCGCATGCGGCGCTGGGCCGTACGACTGACCCCAGCCGGCCGGGCACGACCGGCCGGACGCCTCCCCCCGGCGCCGCGTCAGCGCAGGTAGGCCAGCCCCGGATGCTCCGCCGCGTACCCGTCGAGGAGGCGGCGGGCCACGCCCACCGAGTCCACGAGCGGGTGCAGGGCGAAGGCCTTGACGGCGCTCGCCCGCGAGCCGCTCGCCGCCGCGGCGAGGACCTCCCGCTCCACCGCCTTGACCGAGGTCACCAGCCCCACCGCGTGCAGCGGCAGGGGGGCCACGCCCACCGGGTGCGCCCCGTTGGCGTCGACCAGGCAGGGCACCTCGATGACCGCCTCGGCGTCGAGCACGGACAGGGTGGAGCCGTTGCGGACGTTCAGGATCAGGGTGGCGCGTTCGTCCCGGGCGATGGCCCGCATCAGCGCGAGCGCGACCTTCTCGTAGCCGCCGGACTCCAGGTCGCTCTCGTCGCGGTCGCCGACGCCCGCGGCCTCGCGATTCTCGGCCATGTACGTGGCCTCGCGCTCGGCCCGGGTGCGGTCCCAGGCCGCGAGTGCCGCGCCGGCGGGCCGGCCGGGCAGGGCCGCCTCGGCGTAGAACCCGCGTTGCCGGTCGCGCAGGAAGGCTCCGCGGGTCTGCTCGACCTCCTGGTAGGCGCGCACGGTGTCGCGGTTGAAGTAGTAGTAATGGAGGTACTCGTTCGGGATCGCGCCGAGCGAGCGCAGCCATGCGGCGCCGAAGAGCCGGCCCTCCTCGAAGGACTCCAGGGCCGCGTCGTCCGCCAGCAGCCGGGGCAGTTCGTCGCGTCCGCCGACGCGCAGCCCGCGGACCCATCCCAGGTGGTTGAGGCCCACGTAGTCGATCCAGGCTTCCTCGGGCCGGGCCCCCAGCAGGCGCGCGATGCGCCGGCCGAGCCCCACCGGGGAATCGCAGATGCCGATCACCCGGTGGCCGAGTTCCTCGGCCATCGCCTCGGTCACCACGCCGGCCGGATTGGTGAAGTTGATGACCCAGGCCTCGGGGGCGATCCGGGCGATCCTGCGGGCGATCTCGCGTACCACCGGCACGGTCCGCAGGCCGTACGCGATCCCGCCCGCGCCCACGGTCTCCTGCCCCAGGACTCCCTCGGCCAGGGCGATCCGTTCGTCGGCGGCGCGGCCGTCGAGGCCTCCGACGCGAATGGCCGAGAAGACGAAGTCGGCTCCGCGCAGGGCCTCGTCGAGGTCCGTGGTGGTGACGACGGTCGGCGCGTCCGGTACTCCGGCGGCCTGGTCCGCGAGCACCCGTGCCATGACGGTGAGCCGGCCGGAATCCTCGTCGTACAGGGTCACGCGGGTCACCCGGCCCTCGGCGTGGTCGCCGAGCAGGGCTCCGTGGACGAGCGGTACGCGGAATCCGCCCCCGCCGAGGATGGTCAGCCGCACGCTTCTACCGCCCTTCGCCAGTGCCACGATCGGCGACACGGATGCGGTGGCGCGTCCTGCGCGTTCCCGCTCCGCGGCATCCGGGACGCGGCACACGATCAAGGAGCCCAGTGTCCCCCGCCGGCGCCCCGCCGGGGATCACCGCGTCTACGACGGCACGGCGCGCAGGCGCGCCCCCTGCTGGTACGGGGACGTCGCCACGCCGCGGATCGGGCCGGTCGGCAGACCGTTCGGCGCCGACAGGACGAGGGTGATGCGGGCCAGGCCCATCTCCTCCAGCATGCGGCTCGATTCGGCCACCATCCGGCAACGCACCAGACCCCAGCCGGGGTCCGGGTGGCGCACGGTGCGTACGGCCCCGTCCAGTTCGGCGGCGGCCGCCCCGTGGGTGCTCAGCCAGTGGGGGACGCCGTACCGGTAGGCGGCCTCCATGAACGGGTCACGGGCGACCTCCTGGCGGATGCTGCGCAGCCCCTCGTCGTCAGGGGCGACGGCCAGGGCGTTGGCGAACTGGGCCAGGAGCGGTACGCACCAGGCCGGTTCATGGTCCTCCAGAACGGCGGCCGCGTCCGGGTGGAACAGTACGAAGCGCAGGAAGTTGTCGTCCGGCAGGGCCGTGGGGTGCGGGCGCACGGACTGGAAGAGCCGGTCGAAGGCGGAGTTGGTCAGGGCCACGTCCCAGCGGTGGTCCACCAGGAAACTCGGGTACGGCACGGCTTCCATCAGGGCCGCGTAGTCGCACAGGTAGTCGCGCTGGGCGGGGTCCTCGGGCAGCCGGTTCTCCTCCGCCGCGCGCCAGGTGGGCGGCGGGTCCCGGTCGACCATGACGCGGAACAGCCAGAAGCACTGGCGCTCGCTCATCTCCAGGGATTCGGCCAGGGCGAGCAGCTTCCGGTCGGTCCATTCCTTGACCAGGCCGCGTTCCCAGTTTCCGTACGCGCGCACGCTGATGCCCAGCCGTGCGGCGATGTCCTCCTGGCTCAATCCGAGTTCTTCGCGGCGCCGGCGCAAAATCTCCTTGCGTCGCTCCGACCGCACTGCGCCACGGGCGGTTTCATCGTCCGCCAGGCGCTCCTCACCGGCTCGGGCGAGGCCATCGGACGGGCCCACCGCTGCGAGATGTAGCACCGAGAGCTCCCCCTCCTCACGGTCTGGATCTTCATTTCCGTGTGGCGATCCTGCTACCGACTTCATTCGAGTGTCAACTATTGTGGCAATTCCAGCCTCTTGGCAGCTCATTCCCGCCACAGCTGTGGCAAGTTCTGGCCCTGCCGCGCGAGACCGGATAGATTCCCTGAGGCCGACTCACGTGCCTGTACCGACCTCGCGCGATCTAGGAGAACCACTGGTGACAGACGGCTTCCCGGCTCCCGTCGCGGTGGCCAACGTGTCTCTGGCAGCCACCGTCACGCGGGTAGCCGAACTCGCGGGCAAAATGGGCCGTGACCTTAACCAGGTCTTCGACCTGCGCAAGCTCTCGGACGCCTCCGGCGTTCCCACGGACGTGGTCAAAACCCTCCTCGACGGCCGGCGGGCCGGCGAACCCGACCTCCAGACACGCTTCCTCCAGCGGCTGGACCTGCTGCGACGCACCCGGGTGAAACCCAACGGCCGCCGCTACACTCAGCAGGAGATCGCGGACGGCGCGGGCATGTCCCGGCAGCAGGCAGGAGCCTTGATCAACGGCGACCGGCGGCCCACCATGGAGCACTGCGACGCCATCCAGCGCTTCTTCGGGGTACACGCGGGCTTCCTCACCGCCCACGACGCCGACGCCCTGACCGATGCGCTCCAGCGGACCGAACAGCAGTTGCTCCAGGACTTCGCCGGACGCGAGCGGCAAACCGTACCGGCCGAAACCGCTTCGGTGGGCGATCCGCTGGCAAGACTCCTGCAGGACCACGGAGTGCGGGGGATCGCCTGGCGCGCCGCCCAACTGCCCAGCGACAAGCACCGGGACAAAGTGACCGAATGGCTGGACATGCTCCTGGAAAGCGTCAAACCGAACGAATCATGACCCAGTCGAAAGTCTGGATCTGATCCTTGAGTCCTGATCCGGATCCGCGCCGACGGGGAGAACGGTGAGCATAGGCAGAGAGCAGCGGCGGTTGTGCGGGGAACTCGTGGCCGGCCTCAAGCTGACCACCCCCGTGGAACCCGTGGACCTCTACGCCGCCCTCTGTGAGGGCATGAGCAGACACCGCGGCCGGCCGGTGCAGTTCCGGATGGCACCGTTCCCCCAGGGGACGGCGAGCGGCCTGTGGCTCGACATGGCGGACCGCGATCTCGTGGTCATCGAGGAACGCACGGCGCCGGACCACCAATTGGTGATCCTCGGCCACGAGCTATGGCACATGAAGGCCGGTCACTGCAGTCACCACGTCGACGGAGCCGCCGTCGCCGCCCGGATGTTGACCGACGAAGCCGACCTCGGCGAGACGGTTCGCCGGGTCGCCGCGCGCACCCGCGCCGACGTCCGGGAAGAGACCGACGCGGAAACCTTCGGCCTCCTCCTCGGCAGCCGGTGCCGGACGTGGCTGGCCGGGTCCTCCGGCCAGCGCGCACCCGCGCAGCGCGACCAGTTGGCGGGCCGCATCGAGACCTCCCTCGGCTACCGGGGGCACAGGAACGAGCATTGAACGGACAGGACTACTACATACCGGCCGTCGCGATGGCGATCTCCCTCGTCTTCAAACTGCCGGCACTGCGGACCAACTGGCGTGACCCGCTGCTGCGCTCGGTCTGTTTCCTGCTGCTCCTGGCCGGATCCGTGTTCACCTTCGCCGCCCCGCCCACCATCGGGGCCGTCAACCGGTGGACGGGAATCACCAACTTCTCCGCCCCCTGGGTCTACTGCCTGATGACGGCGTTCAGCGCCTCCTGTCTCGTCCTCCTCCTCAACTGGAGGGGCGGACCCGCCGAGGACATCCGGCGCGCCTCCCGCCGGTGGATCACCGGCTACGCCCTCGTCATCGCCGTCATCATGATCCTCTTCGCCCTCGGCTCCACCCCCGTGGAACGGCTGCGGGACTTCGACACCTACTACGCGAACACCCCGTGCATCGGGCCGATGATCGGCCTCTACCTGGTGGCGCACACCGTGGCGGCCATGACCATGGTGGCGATGTGCTGGCGCTGGTCCCTCCAGGTGAACGGCTGGCTGCGCAGCGGCCTGGTCGTCATCGTGTGCGGATACGCCTTCAGCCTCACCTACGACGCCGCGAAGTTGTCCGCGGTCGTGGCTCGCTGGACCGGGCACGACCTGGACGACCTGAGCACCTACGTGGCCCCGCCGCTCGCCGCCGTGGGCGCGCTGATCAGCGCCATCGGCTTCGTGGTGCCGCTGCTCTGCCAGCGGATGTCGGACAGCCTGCACGCCTGGTCGACGTACCGCCGCCTGGGCACGCTCTGGCACGAGGTCCAGCGCACCGCGCCCGCCGGCGTCCCCGGCGTGCGGATGTCCTGGTGGTCCCCGGCCGAGATCCGGGTGATCCAGCGGGAGTCGGACATCCACGACGGTTTCCTGCGGCTCGGCCCGTGCTTCGACCGGCGGCACCGGGATCTCGCCTACGAACGGGCCCGCGCGGACGGCGAGGACGAGGTGACGGCGCGCGCCGTGGCCGACGCCGCGATGGTGGCGGCGGCCGTACGCGCCGACGTCGGCGACGCTGAGAGCGCCGGGGACGAGGGCGAACGGGTGCTGATCACCGCCGAGGGAGCGCGCGACCTCGTACGGATCTCCCACGCGCTGCGGCACTCCCCCGTGGTGGCGGCGGTGCGCCGGCAGGCCGCCCTCGCCGGGACCGGCCCGTAGGCCCGTCCCGGCCGGAGCCCGGAGAGACGGTCTAGCGGGAAGCCGTCACCGACAGGGCGGGGAAGAGGTCCTGGAAGGGCCCGGCCGAGTCGATCCCGTCCCGGCCGTAGGGCGCGTCGAAGCTCCACACCATGAACAGCAGCATCACGATCAGCGCGCTGAACAGCCCCGCCAGCAGCAACTCCCGCCCGGAGCGGCGGATCTGGAGGGTGAAGATCAGCCCGACCGTGACCACCCCGCCGACCAGCAGACCGAACCACACCACGCCCGGCAGCGTGGACTCGTCGCTCTGCAGCCGCGAGTGGCGGGCGTCGTCGGCGGTCGCGATGTGGTCGAGCAGCGGCTGGTAGGCCTGTGCCTGGAGTTCGGTGGTCGGGCTCTGGTGGGTGACGTCGCCGCGCAGCGTGCCGAGCAGCCGCGCACCCTCGGCGGAGGCGGACTCACCCGAGGTCAGGAGCGGCCAGTCCACGGCGACGGTGTGGGCGACGTACGCGTTCACCTCGCCCCGGATCCGGTCGCGGACCGGGGCCGGGTAGACGTCGGCGCGCTGGGTCACCTCGTACAGCGACTGGGCCTCGCGGCGCACGCTGTCCTCGGCGGTGCCGCGCGCCTCCCAGACGCCCGCGATGGCCAGGCCCAGGACGATCGCGTAGACCACGCCGACCATCATCGTCATGTACTCGATGACGTCGGGGGTCTCGCTGGTGTCCTCGTCGGCGGCGACCCGGCGGTGCCGGATCGTGGTGATGGTGAGGACGAGGGCGCAGACGAGCGCCATGGCGATGGCCAGGACCAGCCATTCGGACACGAGGGATCTCCCGTTCGGAAGTTCGGTGGGGAAGGGACCGCGAGGCCGCCGGGCGGCTAGCCGCGGCCCTTGGAGCGGGGTCGCAGCGCGGCGGCGGCGAGCACCGCCGGGGTTCCGACGACGACCATGAGCATCATGGCGGACAGGCCGTCGGGGGCTCGGCGTTCGGACGCCGAGGGGTGGTACGGGCGCATCCGGAAGGCACTGGTGAACTCCGTGGCCGTCCTCGCCCGGGCCGGCGCGGGCGCGGCCGACGGCACGGGTTCGGCGGGCGAGGCGGCGGCCGGTGCCCCCGGCCGGGCCGGGGCGGCCGGGGGCCGGACGGGGAGTCCCGGTGCCGGGGCGGTGTGCGGGCCCTCGGGGGCCGCGGGGAGCCCCGGGGCCCGGCCCGGGTGGTGCGCGGTCGGCCCGGCGCCGGGCAGGGTCATCCGTACGGGCGGCCGGAGGACGGGTGGCACGACGGACGGTACGGACGGCGGCAGGACGACGGCCGGCCCGCCGGCGGGTGGCCGGACGTGCAGGGACCCGCCCGGTACGCACACGTCCACCCGGGCGCCCCGCCCGTGGCCGTCCCCGGCCACGGCCACGTGCCCGTGCAGCGGACAGAGGGCGCCCACCAGGCCCGCCCCGGCGACGTACTGCCATGCGGTCACCACGCGGCACGACCTCCCGATCCGTTCGTCAGTCATGACCGGCGGCAGCGCGGGTCACGGCTGAAGAAACGATCACGGCGCGGCTTCGACACGCGCCATACAGGTCAAGATCTTGTACGAAGGGTCACCTCGGGCTTCGGCCGGCCCGCCCCCACCGGCCCGGCTCGTCCCGTCACGGCGTCCACACCGGCGTGGACCGGTGATCGGCGGGCCGATTCCGGCAGCTCAGCGGGGCGGTGCGGGTGTCGGGCTCGGCCGTGTGAAAGGTCTCGGGGACCGGAGGCGCGGTCACATAGGCTGCCTGTATGTCCGCTTCCGCCGTCCTCCCGGAGCCACCCCGCGAACCGCCCGTCGCCGTGTGGAGTGTGCTGCGGCGGCCGGGCCGGTTCCTCACCTCCTGGTGGCCCTGGCGCTGTTGGGGATACCTCGGTACCGGATCCGTTCTGGGCTACGCCGTGTTGCTCGCCCTGCTCGGGCTGGTCGGCCTGGGACTGCTGCTCGCCGTCGTCGGCGTCGGGCTGCCGCTGCTGATCGCGGCCGCGACGCTGGGCGTGCCGCTCGGGCGGCTGGAGCGGCGGCGGCTGCGGTTCGTGGAACCGGCGCCGGTCGCCGACCCGCACGCCTCGCTCGCCGGGGCCCGGATGTCCGCCCGGCTGCGCACCCGGCTGCGGGAACGGTCCACCTGGCGGGAGTTCGGGTACGCCGTCCTGCTCGGGCCCGTCTTCGGGGCGGCCGGCTTCGGGGTGCTCACGCTGCTCGCGTTCTCCCTGGTCCTCGTCGCGACCCCGGTGTTCGTGTGGGCCGTCGCCCCGGACCAGGTCATGCTGATCCCCGGCCGGGCGGTGTCCGGCCCGCTGGAGGCCTTCTGCGGCACCGCCGTCGGTCTGTTCGCACTGGCCGTGACCGGGTACGCCGGGGCGCTGCTCGCGGGGGCTCAGGTGAAGACCGTACGGCTGCTCCTCGGCCCGCGCGAGGAGGACGCCCGGGTGTGGGAACTGACCCGCTCACGGGTCCGTCTCGTCGATGCCTTCGAGGCCGAACGGCGGCGCATCGAAAGGGACTTGCACGACGGGGCACAGCAGCAGCTGGTGGCCCTGAGCATGACGCTGGGGCTCGCCGAGATGGAGCTGCGCGAGGTCCCGGGGGCGGTCGACGCCGCCGCGCTCGTGGCCCGGGGGCGGGGCGAGGCACGGCTGGCCCTGGAGCAACTGCGCGACCTCGTCAGGGGAATCCACCCTCAGGTGCTCACCGATCACGGTCTCGCGGCCGCCGTCGCCGAGGTCGCGCAGCGCCACCCGGCGGCGGTGACGGTGGACCTGGACCTGCCCCGGCTGCCCGACTCCGTCGAGATCACCGCGTACTTCACGGTCACCGAGGCCCTGGCGAACGCGGCCAAGCACAGCGGGGCCGCGCACATCGGCATCGCCGGTAGGGTCGAGACGGGCCGACTCACTCTCACCATCACCGACGACGGCCGCGGCGGGGCCGACCCCGGCGCGGGAGCGGGTCTGGCGGGTCTCGCGGACAGGGTGGCGATGTTGCAGGGCAGGCTGGTGGTGTCCAGTCCGGTGGGCGGACCGACCGAACTCCGGGTGGAGGTGCCGTGCTCCGGCTGATCCTCGCGGAGGACTCCGTGCTCCTGCGGGCCGGGCTCACCGAGTTGTTGACCCGCGGCGGCCATCACGTGATCGCCGCCGTCGGCGACGCCGATCAGCTGGTGCGGGCCGTGGAGGCGGAGCGACCCGACGTGGTCGTCACGGACGTGCGGATGCCCCCCGACTTCCGCGACGAGGGGCTGCGGGCCGCACTCGAACTGCGCGCCCGGGACGCCTCGTTGCCGGTTCTGGTGCTGTCCCAGTACGTGGCGACCGCGTACGCGACCCGGCTCCTCACCGCCGGCGGGCGCGAGCGGGGCGCCGGCGGCCTGGGCTACCTGCTCAAGGACCGGGTCGGCGAGGTGGCCGAGTTCCTCGACGCGCTCGAACGGGTGGCCGGCGGGCAGACCGTCATCGACCCCGAGGTGGTGCGCGTCCTGCTGAGCGCCCGGACGGCGGACCTGCCGCTGTCGCGGCTCACCCCGCGCGAACGCGAGGTCCTGGCCCTGATGGCGGAAGGGCTCAACAACCAGGCCCTGGCGGCCCGTCTGTTCGTGACCGAGGCGGCCGTCGTCAAGCACGCGAGCAGCATCTTCATGAAGCTGGACCTGGACCCGACGGAGGGGAACCGTCGCGTCCTGGCCGTACTGGCCCACCTGCGGGGCGTACAGGCCTGACCGCGCCCGGCGCCCCTCCGCCCGGGGACCCGCCCGTACGGGTCGGGGGCGGCGCGCCCGGACCGGTCCCCGCCGGCCGCCCGGAGCCCGCGACGACGAGGGAGCGGGACGGGAGGGACATCGAGCGGGCCCACAGGGAGAGCACCAAAGGCAGCGCCAGGTACCCGAAGCGGCCCGCCGGGGCCAAGAGGAAGGCCAGGGTGAGACCGATCGCGAGGCGGTCGGCGGCGGCCCGCAGTGTCCGGGGCGGACGCGACACCAGGGACGCGGCCACGCCGAGAGCGCCCACCACGAGCAGACCCGTCGTCAGGTACCAGCCCCACGGCCCGAGTTCCGCCAGCAGATGCCCCGGCAGAGGGCTGCTCGCCGGGGTCGGCACCTCGGCCCGGCCCGTGGGGAAGGCGAACACCTGCCCCCACATCTGCGCCGGCTGGAGCAGCGCGCTCGGCAGCACCAGCGCGGCCGTCCCCGAGACCGCCACGAGGGCGCAGCGCACCGCGGCCCGCCTGCCCCGAGCGGCCGCGAGGACGGCGACCGCCACCGCCACCGCGGGCAGCGCCGTCCACTTCAGCGCGCACGCCCCGGCGAGGGCCGCTCCGGCGAGCGCGGGCCGGCCGGCCACGGCAGCCGCCAGGGCCAGGCAGCACAGCCCGGTCAGCGGCAGGTCGACGCCGCTCACGACCAGCGGCAGCGCCAGGACAGGCGAGGCCACCAGGACGGGCAGCAGGCCCCCGGGCTCCGCGCCCACGACCCGGCGCCCCGCCCACAAGGCGGCGAACAGGGCCGCCGCACACCACAGTCGGGCGTCGCCCGGCGGGCCGGGCAGCACGCCGGGGATGCCGAAGGCCGCCATCCCCGGCAGGTACGGGGTGTAGTCCTCGACCCGCGCCGGGCGGTCGATGTAGATCCGCCCGGAGTCCAGGAGGAGGCGCCCGGACCGCTCGATGACCGCCACCTCGCTCTGCCCCTGCCCGGTCAGCACCAGCCACAGCAGCGGGACGGCCACGGCGCCCGTCAGGGCCACCGCGACGGCCGCCCCCGGCCGGCGGGCGGTGAGGCAGGCCGCTCCGAGGTAGCCGAGGGCCGCGCACCAGCCCCAGAGCCGATGCGGGGCGAGGGTGGAGAACAGCGGGAAGCACAGGGCCCACGCGGCCGCGAGCAGCCACAGTGCGGTCATTCGGGGCGCGGTCCACCAGGAGCCGGGGGACGGGGTCGGGGAAGGGGTCATGGGTCCATTGCAGCCGTGCTCCCCCGGCGGGGTCTGCACGCCCAAGTGGACACTTCGGGGTGGGGTTTCCCCTACTCCCGGTCCGCGCCGGACACGGGTGAGGGGCGCGACCCGTACGGGTCGCGCCCCTCACCCGGTGAAGCGGTGGGCCTCAGGCCTCCGGAGAGCCGCCGAAGCGCTCCCGGTACGAATCCAGGTCCTCTTCGGTGATCTTCGCGAAGAGCACCGGCGGCACGGTGAACGGCGTGCCGGCCGGAACCGCGTCCAGCGACCTGGCCTGCTCCGGGGTCACCCACGTCGCCGTGTCCTCGGCGAGCGTGAACGCGGAGCGCATGGCGCGCGCCGAGGACGGGATGAACGGCTCGGAGACCACCGAGTAGAGGTGGATGAGGTTCATCGCGGTCCGCAGGGTGAGCGCCGCACCCTCGGGGTCGGTCTTGATCTCCAGCCAGGGGGCCTTCTCCTCCAGGTAGGAGTTTCCGGCCGACCACAGGGCACGCAGCGCCGCCGCCGCCTTGCGGTACTGGAGGGTCTCCATGTGGCCCTCGTACTCGGCGAGCAGCTCGGCGATCTGCCCGCCCAGCTTCGCCTCGGCCTCGCCGGCCGCGTTGCCCGCGGGGACGTCGTCGCCGAAGCGCTTGCGCGAGAAGGACAACACGCGGTTGACGAAGTTGCCGAGGGTGTCGGCGAGGTCCTTGTTGACCGTGGCGGTGAAGTGCTCCCACGTGAAGGACGAGTCGTCCGACTCGGGGGCGTTGGCGATGAGGAAGTAGCGCCAGTAGTCGGCCGGGAGGATCTCCAGCGCGTGGTCGGTGAAGACGCCGCGCTTCTGCGAGGTGGAGAACTTGCCGCCGTAGTACGTCAGCCAGTTGAAGGCCTTGACGTAGTCGACCTTCTTCCACGGCTCGCGGGTGCCGAGTTCGGTGGCCGGGAACATCACCGTGTGGAACGGGACGTTGTCCTTGGCCATGAACTGGGTGTACCGGACGTCCTCGGCCTCGTACCACCACGCCTTGTAGTCGCGGTTCGCCGGGTCGGCGTCCGCCCACTCCTTGGTGGAGGCGATGTACTCGATCGGCGCGTCGAACCAGACGTAGAAGACCTTGCCCTCGGCGGCCAGCTCGGGCCAGGTGTCGGCGGGGACGGGAACGCCCCAGTCGAGGTCACGGGTGATGGCGCGGTCGTGCAGGCCCTCGGTCAGCCACTTGCGGGCGATCGAGGAGGCCAGCTGCGGCCACTCCTCCTCGTGCTCCGCCACCCAGGCCTCGACCTCGACCTGGAGCTTGGACTGGAGGAGGAAGAGGTGCTTGGTCTCGCGGACCTCCAGCTCGGTGGAGCCGGAGATCGCGGAGCGGGGCTCGATCAGGTCCGTGGGGTCCAGGACGCGGGTGCAGTTCTCGCACTGGTCGCCGCGGGCCTTGTCGTAGCCGCAGTGGGGGCAGGTGCCCTCGACGTAGCGGTCCGGCAGGAAGCGGCCGTCGACCGGCGAGTACACCTGCCGGATCGCCCGCTCCTCGATGAAGCCGTTCTCCTGGAGCCGCCGCGCGAAGTGCTGGGTGATCTCGGCGTTCTGCCGCGAGGAGCTGCGGCCGAAGTAGTCGAAGGACAGCTCGAAGCCGTCGTAGACCGCCTTCTGGGCGTCGTGCGCCTGCGCACAGAACTCGGAGACCGAGAGACCGGCCGCCTTGGCGGCGAGTTCGGCGGGGGTGCCGTGCTCGTCGGTGGCGCAGATGTAGAGGACGTCGTGGCCGCGCTGGCGGAGGTACCGGGAGTACACATCCGCCGGAAGCATCGACCCGACCATGTTGCCCAGGTGCTTGATCCCGTTGATGTAGGGAAGCGCGCTGGTGATCAGGTGTCGAGCCATCCTCGGATGCTCCATTCGTTTCATTTGTACGGATTTACGCGTGACGACCCGCGGTGACGGATCGTGATGCTGTTCATCGTATCGAACCGCCCAGAGGCGCCGTCCCGCATTCTTCACGGGTGGACCGAACACAAAAGCGAGGACAGTGACCTCTGCGTCACGGCCCTCGCGATGGGGCCATGCTACAGCCGGGGGGCCGGGGCCCCGACCGGTGGCCGCGGGGTGGACGGCCGCGCCGAACGGGTCCCGCCCCCGGTCCGGCCCGGGCCCGCGGTCCCGGCGTTCAGTCCCGGCCGCCGGCCGCGCCGTCGAGCGCGGTGATCCCGGCGCCGCTCGCCAGCCTTCCGGTCAGCGTGACCGCGGCGCCCCGGGCGCCGGCCGGGGCGGCGAGACTGCGTCCCTTGCTCTCCGCGCGGACCGCGCCGGTCGCGGTGATCGCCGTGACCTCCCGGCTGCCGGCGGCGAGCTGGTACCAGCGGCCGGCCGGGGAGCGCCAGCGGGTGCCCGCGAGCAGGTGCTGTCCGAAGCGCCCGCAGGCGGCGGTGGCCCGCGCCCGCGCCACGTCCTGCGGCGGCCCCGAGGGCGGGCGCAGTTGTACGAGCACGTCCCCGGGGCCGGCCCAGCCGGAGGCCCGGGTGCAGGACCAGACGGCCCGACCGCCTCCGTCGGGGAGTTCCGAGTCGGCGAAGTCCCAGATGTTGACGGCGCGCACCCCGGCGCCGGGGAGTTCCCGCAACCGGCAGGCGACCGGCGCCCAGGCGGCCCGGGCGGCCGTTCCGGTGGCCTCGCGCGGTTGCCGGGCGGGCACGGCGCCGGGTCCGGTGGGCAGCGGTGTGTAGGTGAGGTGCACGGGGGTGAGCGCGCCCAGGTCGGCGAGGACGAAGGCGTGCTTCTCCACGATGCGGGCGGAGGAGGTCAGTTCCAGTGCGGGCCAGGTGTCGCAGGCGCCCGCGGCGCGGGGCACCGCGGTGGGCGCGGTGACCCCGTCGGCGGCGACGTCCAGGGGTTTCGCCGGGTCCCCGGCCCGTGTCAGGTCGCGGGTGCCGGCCTTGGCGATCCACGGTGCGAGCAGGTACCGGGCGGCCGTGCCGGTGCGGCCGAGGCTGAGCGCGGCGGCCGTGGTGACCCCGGACTCGTCGGTACGGGCGAACGCGAGCTCTCGGGCTCGCGGCCCTTCGGCGGCCTCGGCGTAGCGGACGACCCGGTCCGCGTCGAGCAGGAGCACCACGGCCCGGCCGTCGCTGTCCCCCGCGTACAGCAACTGGGGCGGGCGGGCCGGCGGGTCCGTGGGCGTCCCCGGCGCGGCCGTCACCGGCACCTCGCGCGGTCGGGCCGCCCACGTGCCCAGGGCCCGGGCGAGCAGGGCCCGGTCGGCGGCGCGACCGCCCCGGGCGGGCCAGGCGGTGAAGTCGACCCGGGCGGTGTCGGCCCAGGCGTCGGCCGGCACCCTGACCAGCCGGGCGGGGTCCAGTGCCCCGGCGGCCACCGGACCGGCGAGCGGCCGGACGTCGGGCGACCGCGACGCGGTGTGGGCGGCCAGGACCCCGCCGACGACGGCGAGCGCGGCCGTCGCGGCCCATACGGCCCGGACCCGGCGGCGGCGGCGCAGCAGGTCGGTGGGGCGGGCGCTGACCACGCTGGCGTCGAACTCCGGGTTCCGCAGGGCCTCCGGGAGCGCCTCCCCCGCGCGGGACCCGCCGTCCGGGTCGGCGGTGTCCCGCGCGGGGACCGCCATCGCCTCCCGGACGGCGTCCGCCGGGTCGGCGGCGCCGGCCGCGCGGAGCAGTCGTACGACGCTCTCCTCGGGCAGGCCGTCCAGCCGGTGCAGCACGAAGGCGGCCCGCACCGGGGCGGACGCGCCGGCCAGTAGTCGGGCGGCCTCGTCGATCCCGCCGGCCGGGGGCCACAGCCGCAGCCCCCACACGAAGGGCGGGGCGGGTGGCCAGGAGAGCCGGGCCAGGGCGGCGCGGGTCCGGCCGGCCCGGGCGAGGGAGGCGCGGAGCACGCGTACCCGCACGTCCTCCAGCGGGGCGCCGGGGTCGTCGGGACCGCCCGGACCGTCGGCCCCGGTGCCTCCTCCCCCGGTGTGCGGGAGCGCGCGCTGCACGGCCTTGTGTGCCAGCAGTACGCGGGTGTGCCGCCCCGATGTCCCGGGGAGCGTCACGTAGGCGAGCCGTACCAGTCGGGGGTACTGCTCGACGATGACCGCCTCGGCCTGCTCGACTGCGGTGGTACCGAATCGCTGTGATGTGCCCACGCTCCGACAAACGAGTGAATCTTGGGATGGTCACACGTGGTGCGCGGTGGGCGCGGTGCCGGAGGGGCCGGCACGCGAACGGCATATGCGTATGCGCCGGTTGAGGGGCGGCTCGATCGAAGTTGGTCGCAAGTCGATCACCACTGTGCCGATTGCTTCCAGCTTTCTTCTATACGCCCTCCGAGTGCGCCCGCGCTGACACGCTGGCGGTGCGAGCGCCCAGGGGATGAGGGCTCAGGGGATGGGGTGGAGCGGTGAACGATGGCGGACCGGAGGAGCCCGGCGGTGCCGTGGGGCTGCCGAGCCGGCGACGGCAGCCGACTCCGATGACCCAGTGGGATCCGCCCGCGCGCCTGTCGTACTGGGCCTTCCACACCAACCGGCGGCCCGCCTACATGCGGTTCGCCTACCTCCAGCTGGGCTCCGACGCCGCCGCCGAGGACGCGGTGGACGCCACCTTCGACACGCTCATGAACGACTGGCTCCGCATGCTGCACATGGACCGCCTGGACGCCTACGCCTGGACCGTCCTCAAACAACGGATCGTCGATCGACAGCACCGGCGCGTCCCGTGCCCCCGGCCGATGGACATCAGCGCCTTCGAGGCGGCGCTCAAGGAAGCCCACTGCGATCACTACGAGGTGCTGACCGACACCATCCGCTTCTACTCGGCCGTCTCGCGGCTCGCCGAACGGCAGCGGGACACCGTGATGCTGCGGTACGGCCTCCAGTGCACCCCCGGGGAGGCCGCCTCGGTGATGGGTGTCGACGAGGCCACGGTCCGCTCGCAGCTCGGCCAGGCGCACCGTCGACTCGCCCGGCTGCTCGACGCGTCCGTCGAGTCATGAGGCCGCGCGAGAGCCGGGACCGCGACGGAACCCCTCGCTCCCTGGCCGAGTTCCTGGCCCGGGCGGGCGTCCGCGACCGCTACCCGCACTACGACCTCGGCGCGGCCGAGGCCCGGTTGCTGCGCTTCCCCCGGACGCCCGCCGGCCGCGCACGGCGCGGTTCCCCCCTGGGCTGGAGCGACCCGGCCCGGGACGTGCCGCTCGACGCCGAGCGGGCCCGGCGCGACCTGAAGTCGGCCTGCCTGGGCGCCGTGTGCGATCCGAACGCGGAGGCCCGGCTCGCCTCCTTCGCCCGCGGCGGGCACACCGACCTGGCCGGCGCGGTGGTCTTCGGCTGCCTCCTGCACCTGTCCGGTCTCCGCGAAGGGGCCAGGTTCTGGTGGCAGTTCGCGGCCGGCTCCGGGCGGGCCCGGACCGCGGCGGCCGCCTACTGCCTTTTCCTCGACCACTCCCGGCGCGGCGAGCACCACGACGCCCGCGTCTGGGCCCGGGAGCTGGGCCGCCGCGGGTACCGGCCCGCCGGCCACCGGGAGCTGCGCGAGGTCCGGCTGTGCGCGCAGGCGGCCGTCCTGCGCTACGTGGACCAGCTCGACGATCCCGACCTGGGACCGGTGCCGCTGCCCAAGCCGGGGCTGACGACCGTGCTGGCGGCGTTCCGCCCCGCGCCTGCGCCGCCCGCCCCCGCCGCACCGGGCGTCGGCCCGCCGCGCCGGCCGCCCCTCACCGGGGCCTCCCGTGCCGGCGGATCGCTCGGCGCGGCGGGCGAGGCCCTCGCGCAGGCCCGCCGCGCGCTGGCCGTCGTACGCGTACTGGAACGTCGCCCGCTGGGCGTGCGGACCTGCCAACTGGGGCGTGAATCGGGCCTGGCCGAAGCGGAGCTCGCGCCACTGCTGTCGATGCTGTGCGAGGAGGGGTACGCCTGCCGGCCCGGCGCGGGGGTCTACGGCCGCGGACCGGCCCTGGACCGGCTCGCCGCCCCGGGCCTCGCGGGCCTCGCGGAGCAGCTCCGGCGTGCCCTGGCACGGGACGGCTCGGGGGCCGCCGTCCACCTCGGCCGGCACCCGGACGAGGAGGCCCGGATCCCGCGGCCGGCGGACGGGCCCGGCATGCCGACGGGGTGGCGGTGGCCGGACTTCCGCGCCGGCGCGCACACGGCCGGCGTCGGGGAGTGCCCGTTCACCCGGTTCGACCACGAACTCGGCACGGACCACGTGGCGCGGCTCCGCCCGGCCCGGCCGACGCCGTCGGCCGTCATCACCGACGGCCGCGTCCTGTTCCACGCCATCGACCCGATGGCGCCGGGCGTCCCGGTCCTCGATCTGCGTGCCTGCTCCCCCGGGGCCGGCTGCCCGGTCGCGCCGATCGACAGCGGCGCCGCCGCCGGCTGCCTCGCGCTGTCGCTGCCCGCGCCGCACGCGCAACGGCTGCGGCGCGCCGGCGACCTCCTGCGCCGCACGGCGGTCCCGGTGCTCCTGGCCCTCCTCCTGTCGGGCGCGATCCCGGCGGACGCGCCCGCCGTGCGGGTTGACGTCACGGAGGCGGCGAACGCTCCGAGCCCCCCGGTCCCGCCGGTCTCGCCCGCCGGGATCACCCCGGAGACCCTGCGGCACCTGCGCAAGCTGTTCCGTACCCCGGTCGGCGGTGGCGCCGGCGCGGACGGCCCCCACCTGGTCAGCGACCCGGTCGCGGCGGCCGCGTACCTCTTCGACGCCGTACCGGAGGACGCCGAACGGCCGCGGCTGGCGCTCCCCCACACCTTCGCGCCGCTCACTCCCGGCAGCCTCACCGCGCCGGGAGGGCTGGTGGTGCTGGGGACGGACGAGACGTGACGGGCCTCAGGCCGGTGGGACGAAGGAGTCCAGTGCCGCGTCGAAGTGGCTCCGCGCCTCGCCGAGCCGTCCCACGGGGGCGGAGACCCAGACGTCGTACATGCTGCCGTTCTCGTCCCAGCAGAGGTCGAAGGTGTGCCGGGCGCCCTCCGCCGCGGTGAAGCCGTTCCAGGTGAACTCCCACAGCGCGGCGGGCAGTCCGTTGTGGGTGGTCCGCACGATCGTGTTGTCGCGGTAGCCGGGATTGGTGTCGGGGCCGCCCGCGTCGGAGGTCTTCATCGCCGCGGGCGGTCCGCCGGCGACCGGCGGCGTCGACTTGATGCCGATACGGAAGGCCCCGTCCGGGGAGACGTAGAAGACCCGCTGGTCATCGGTGGTGCGCTGGTACCCCTGGGGCACGGCGAGGCTGAACCCCTCCCGGTCGACGACGGTGCGGTAGCCGGCGGGCGCGGGTTTCATGGGCACGGAACGCTCGGGCCGCGGGGTCCGCGCTTCCACGGGCGCGGGGGTCGCCGTGGGCGGGGGGACGGCGTTCGCGGGGCTCGGGGAGGCCGGGATCCCGGCCGCGGATCCGGGCGCGCCGGCCGGGGCCGTGGCGGCGGGGGCGGCCGTGTCGGTCCGCCCCCGCGACCCGTCGTCGAGCAGCGAGGTCACGATCACGGTGGCGACGACCGCCAGGACGACCAGGGCCACGACCAGCCCGATCCGCAGGGCCGGGCGGGCGGGGGCGGCGGCGGGGCCGGCCGGTCGAACCACGTGCTCGGTCGGGGAATAGCCGGGCGGGGTGCCGGTGCCGGGCGCCGCCTTCCGACCGGAGGTCCCGGCGGGCGGGGTCGCGGCGGGCGGGGTCGCGGCGGCGGCCCGGTCGAGCAGGGGCACCTTGCCGGTGGCCACGTACGCCGACAGCAAGCGCTTCGTCTCGGCGGCGTCCAACCGTCGCTCCGGATCCCGGTCCAGCAGGCCGTGGATGACCGGCAGCAGCGGCCCCGCCTTCGCCGGCGGGCGGATCTCGTCGTGGACGACGGCGTGCAGCACCCCGCCGAGGGAGTCCCGGTGGAAGGGCGATTCCCCGGTCAGGGCCGCGCACAGCAGGGCGCCCAGTGACCACAGGTCGGATTCGGGTCCCGCCGCAGCGCCCTGCATGCGTTCGGGGGAGGTGTACTCGGGTGAGCCGACGAAGGCGCCGGTCTCGCTGATGGTCGTGGAGCCGGCGAGGTGGGCGATGCCGAAGTCGGTCAGGACCACCCGGTCGGTGTCGGCCTCCATCAGGACGTTGGCGGGCTTGACGTCCCGGTGGAGCACCCCGCGGGCGTGGGCCGCGGTCAGGGCGCCGAGCAGGGCGAGTCCGGTGCGGGCGGTCTCGGCGGGGTCCAGCGGGCCCGCGGCGGCGAGCCGGTCCGCGAGGGACCCGCCGTCGACGAGTTCCATCACGATGTACGGCCGCCCGTCGTCCTCCACCACGTCGTGGACGACGACCACGTGCGGATGCCGGACCTGTGCCACGGTGCGTGCCTCGCGCAGGGCTCCCGCGGCTTCCGTTCCGTCCCCGACGTGGAGTTCCTTGACGGCGACCGACCGTCCGAGCAGCTCGTCGGTCGCGCGCCAGACGGTCCCCATCCCGCCCCTGCCCAACCGCTCCTCCAGCCGGTAACGCCCGGCGACCACAGTCCTGTTGCGCGGATCGTGCTGCGACACGTCTCTCCCCCTCGCCCCGTTCAGGGCCATGATGCCGCACAACGCAAAAAGCCCCACCGAAGTGGGGCTTTCGTGCTGGTGTCCGAGGGGGGACTTGAACCCCCACGCCCGATAAAGGGCACTAGCACCTCAAGCTAGCGCGTCTGCCATTCCGCCACCCGGACCAGGTGGTCGGCCCCGGTTTCCCGCGGCGACATGGACAACAATAGCAGGGGATCGACGTGGTTCCGACCAGGTATTCGGCTCCCGTGGAATCCGACGCGCCGCGCTGACCTGCGGGCATACCCCGCGGGGCCTGACGAGACGGATCGTCTCTCCGCTCGGCCCGGGGATGGGCGGGCTCGCGTTCCCGTGAGCGGGTCGGGCCGGCTACGGGCAGTGGATGACCTGACCCGCGTACGAGAGGTTGCCGCCGAAGCCGAAGAGCAGGACCGGGGCGCCGGAGGGGATCTCGCCGCGCTGGACCAGCTTGGACAGGGCCATCGGAATGCTCGCGGCCGAGGTGTTGCCGGAGTCGACGACATCGCGGGCGACCACGGCGTTGACGGCTCCGATCTTCGCGGCGAGCGGTTCGATGATCCGCAGGTTCGCCTGGTGCAGGACGACGCCGGCGAGGTCCTCGGGGGTGATCCCGCTGTTCTCGCACACCTTGCGGGCGAGCGCGGGCAGCCGACTGGTGGTCCACCGGTAGACGGCCTGGCCCTCCTGCGCGAAGACCGGGGGCGAGCCCTCGATCCGCACGGCGTGGCCCATCTCGGGCACCGAGCCCCACAGCACCGGGCCGATGCCGGGCTGCTCGCTCGCCTCGACCACGGCGGCTCCGGCGCCGTCGCCGGTCAGCACGCAGGTGGTGCGGTCGCTCCAGTCGGTGATCTCGGTCATCTTGTCGGCGCCGATGACCAGGGCGCGGGTGGCGGCGCCGGCGCGGATCGCGTGGTCGGCGGCGGCCAGGGTGTGGGTGAAGCCGGAGCAGACGACGTTGATGTCCATGACGGCGGGGCCGCCGCCCATGCCCAGCTTGGCCGCGACGCGGGCGGCCATGTTGGGGGAACGGTCGATCGCGGTGGACGTGGCCACGAGGACGAGGTCGATGTCGTCGGGGGTGAGTCCGGCGTTCGCGAGGGCCTTGCCCGCGGCCTGGAAGGCCAGCTCGTCGACCGGCTCCTCGGGCCCCGCCATGTGACGCGTCTTGATGCCGACCCGGGATCGGATCCACTCGTCGTTGGTGTCGACCATGGCCGCGAGGTCCTCGTTGGTGATCACTTTCGCGGGCTGGTAGTGCCCTAGCGCCACCACGCGTGAACCGGTCATGGGCGGAAATCCCCTCGTCGACAGTCAGGATCACCCAGCTTTGCCTGCTACCGGTGGGTACGTGTGCGCGTGACCCGACAGGATTAAGGCACCTGAATTTGGAGAATTCCGAGGATCCTCCTGCCGGGGGCGTCCGCGACGGCGGATCCGCGAGAATGGGCCCGTCAGCTGCACGACGAAGAACGAACGGTGGACTGATCACATGGGACGGGTCACCGAACGCCGTCGCGTCGTCCGGATCCGCGGCGGCGTGGCGGGGGCCCGCCCGGACACGCTGGTGGCCGAGGAGCCGCTGGAGATCCGGTTGAACGGCAAACCGCTGGCCATCACGATGCGCACGCCGGGCGACGACTTCGCGCTGGCGGTGGGCTTCCTGGTGAGCGAGGGCGTGCTGGCGCACGCCTCGGACGTCCAGGCCGTCACCTACTGCGAGGGGGCGACCGCGGACGGTTCGAACACGTACAACGTGGTGAACGTGCAGCTCGCGGCCGGGGTGCCGGTGCCGGACATCACGCTGGAGCGCAACGTCTACACGACGTCCTCCTGCGGTCTGTGCGGGAAGGCGAGCCTGGACGCGGTGCGTACGGCGAGTCGGTTCCCGGGGATCGGCGCCGACCCGGTCCGGGTGAGCGCGGAACTGCTGTCCCTACTGCCGGACCGGCTGCGCGCGGCCCAGAAGGTCTTCGACCGTACGGGAGGACTCCACGCGGCGGGCCTGTTCTCCGCGGAGGGAGAGCTGATCGACCTCCGGGAGGACGTGGGGCGGCACAACGCCGTCGACAAGATCGTCGGTCGGGCGTTGCAGGCCGGTCGGTTGCCGCTGTCCGGCTCGGTGCTGCTGGTGTCGGGGCGGGCCTCGTTCGAGCTGGCGCAGAAGGCGGTGATGGCGGGGATACCGGTGCTTGCGGCGGTCTCGGCGCCGTCCTCGCTGGCGGTGGACCTCGCGGTGGAGACGGGGCTGACGCTGGTGGGCTTCCTGCGCGGGCCGGACATGAACATCTACGCGGGCGAGCAGCGCGTGAGCCTGTAGCGGCGCGTCACCCGGCGCCGGCCACCCGTCCCCCGCCGTCGACGCCCCGTCCCGTCGACGCCCTCACCCGTTGGGCCCCTCGCCCGTCAACGTCCTCGGCGGCCGCGTCGGGTCGGGGTCTGCTTCGGCTCCGGGGGATCGATGCGGTGCAGGTCGAGCGTCGCCGGGAGCGGGGTGGCTCCGGGGCCGCCGGCCTCGGCCCACGCGATGATCTCGTCGGTCGCGGTGTCGTCCAGGGCCCAGCCGAACCAGGCCGCGCGGGCGCCCTTGCGGCGGGCCTCGCTCGTGGGTTGGACCACGATGACGTTGGCCTGGGCGCAGGGGCCGAGGCAGTCGCTTGTACGGACGGCGAGGCGGCCGCCCGAGGCGGCGGCGGCCTCGCGCAGCCGGGCGAGTTGGCCCGCGTGGTCGGAGCCGGGGTTCTTGCGGGGGTCCCCGCAGCAGCAGCCCCGGCAGACCACCAGGGTGCAGGGTCGTTCGGCGTGGGCGGCGAGCGGGCGTATCCAGGTCACCGCCGCACGCTACCGGGCCCGCGGCGCGGGGTGTCGGGCCGGCCGGGAGACCTCCGCCACACGTTCGGCGGGGAGTTCGGGGTCGGCGTCACGGGCGCGCCGGCGCGCGAGTACCGCGCAGACCATCAGCTGCATCTGGTGGAACAGCATGAGCGGGAGCACGGCGAGGCTCGCGTGGGCGCCGAACAGCACGCCGGCCATGGGGAGTCCGGCGGCGAGGCTCTTCTTCGACCCGGCGAACTGGATGGCGATCCGGTCCTCCCGGCCGAATCCGAGGCGCTTCGCCCCGTACCAGGTGACCAGGAGCATCACCGCGAGGAGCACGGCCTCCACCGCCATCAGGGCGCCCAGTCGCAGGGCGCTGACCTGGTGCCAGATGCCGGCCACCATGCCCGCGCCGAACGCGGTGTAGACGACGAGCAGGATCGAGCCCCGGTCCACGCGACCCAGCACCTTCTTGTGGCGCAGGAGGAAACCGCCGAGCCGGGGCCGCATCAGTTGCCCGAGCACGAAGGGCAGCAGGAGCTGGAGGGCGATCTTCCGCAGGGAGTCGAGGGAGAAGCCGCCCGCGCTGTTGCCCAACAGCGCGGCGGCGAGCAGGGGGGTGAGGAAGATGCCGGCGAGGCTGGAGAAGGACCCGGCGCAGATCGCGGCGGGCACGTTGCCGCGGGCGAGCGAGGTGAAGGTGATGGAGGACTGGATGGTGGAGGGAACCAGGCAGAGGAAGAGCAGACCGCTGTGGAGCGGGGGCGTCAGGACGCTCGGGACGAGGGCGCCGGCGGCCAGGCCGAGCAGCGGGAAGAGCACGAAGGTGCAGACGAGCACGGTCAGGTGGAGCCGCCAGTGGCGCAGCCCGTCGAAGGCCTCGCGGGTGGAGAGTCGGGCTCCGTAGAGGAAGAAGAGCAGGGCCACGGCCGCGGTGGTGGCGCCCTGCGCGACGCCGGCGGCCTGCCCGCGGGCGGGCAGCAGGGCGGCGAGGCCGACGGTGCCCAGCAGGGCCAGGACGTACGGGTCCAGGGGCAGCCAGGAGGGTGGGTGGGGGCGTCGCATGGGCGCGGTGCTCATTCGTTCTCGGGGCCTGACCGCCTCGGGGCTCGGCGGGTCGCGGCGGGACGTCGGGAGGGGGCTCGGCGCGGGACGCCTGGCCTCCTTCATCGTCGGGCACCGGGCAGTGATCGGGAAACCCGCATACCGAACTGACTGTCATCACGAACAGCGATAGCGTGGGGCCATGAACGGCATGTACGACCCGGTTCAGTTGCGCACGTTCCTCACGGTGGCCCAGACGCTCAGCTTCACGCAGGCGGCGGGACGGCTCGGCGTACGGCAGTCGACGGTCAGCCAGCACGTCCGGAGGCTGGAGGACGCCACCGGCAGGCCGCTGTTCGTCCGGGACACGCACAGTGTGGAGCTGACGGAGGACGGTGAGGCCCTCTTGGGTTTCGCCCGCACGATCCTGGAGGCGCACGAGCGGGCGGCGGCCTTCTTCTCCGGGACCCGGCTGCGGGGGCGGCTGCGGTTCGGGGCGTCGGAGGACTTCGTGCTGACCCGGCTGCCGGAGGTGCTGGAGGGGTTCCGGCACGAGCACCCCGAGGTGGACCTGGAGCTCTCGGTCGAGCTGTCGGGCACCTTGCACGAGCGGCTGGACGCGGGGCGACTGGACCTCGTGTTGGCCAAGCGGCGCGGTCGGGGGGACGAGCGGGGTCGGCTGGTGTGGCGGGACCGGATGGTGTGGATCGGCGCGGAGGGGCTGCGGCTGGACCCCGAGCGTCCTGTTCCGCTGATCGTCTTCCCGCCGCCGGGAATCACCCGCGCACGGGCCCTGGAGGTCCTGGAGCGGGACGGGCGGGCCTGGCGGATCGCGTGTACGAGCGGCAGCCTGAGCGGCCTGATCGCGGCGGCCCGGGCGGGGCTCGGCGTGATGGCGCACACCCGCGGGCTGATCCCGCCGGGCCTGGTCCGGGTGGGCGGGCTGCCGGAACTGGGGCCGGTCGAGTTCGCGTTGCTCCAGGGACACCGGTCGACCCCGGCCGCGGAGGCTTTGGCGGGGGCGATCCTCTCGGGCGGCGACCGACTGAGCCGGCCGGCCTGACCCCTGCGGACACGGGCCGGGGGCCCTGCGGACACGGGCCGTGGGACCCTCGGGACACGGGCCGGGGGCCCTGCGAACGCGGGCCGGGGCCGGGCGGTCGCGGTGCGGGGCTCGCGCAGATGTCGTGGAGATCCGGGCCCGTTCCTCCGTCGATCACCCATCGATCTCCCATCGATCTCCCGTCGATCTCCACGGGCCCCGCGCCCACGGCGCTGACCAGTGGTGATGGCTTCGCATCGGTTGTTCGGACCTCCTCCCGTCGGGCCCTCGCGTGGGGTACCGTCACCGGCGCCGTGCGGAGCGAAACTG
The DNA here is from genome assembly GCF_041431415.1 of Streptomyces sp. NBC_00513. Taxonomy (GTDB): domain Bacteria; phylum Actinomycetota; class Actinomycetes; order Streptomycetales; family Streptomycetaceae; genus Streptomyces. The sequence continues at coordinate 6,280,109 of NZ_CP107845.1, read as the reverse complement.
CGCGGAGAGGAGCGGGCCCTTGCGCGAATTCACCGTCCCACCCGTGGTCACCGACGTGCCGGTCGGCGGTCTGGCCGACGTCGTCTTCCAACATGCCCGGCAGGATCCGGACCGGGTGGTGCTCGGCCGCAAGACGGACGGGGTCTGGCGGGACGTCACCTCCGGGGAACTCGCCGATGAGGTGCTGGCGCTCGCGAAGGGGTTGTTGGCCCAGGGCATCCGGTTCGGGGATCGGGTGGGCGTGATGTCCCGGACCCGGTACGAGTGGACGCTGTTCGACTTCGCGCTGTGGGCGATCGGCGCCCAGCCGGTGCCGGTCTACCCGAGTTCGTCGGCCGAGCAGGTGCACTGGATCCTGTACGACTCCTCGTGCACCGGCTGTGTCGTGGAGAACGAGGACCAGGCCATGACGGTGGGCTCCGTCATCGAACGCCTCCCCGACCTGCGCAGGCTCTGGCAGCTCGACGCGGGTGCGGTGGCGGAGCTGGTCGAGGGCGGGCGCGGTGTCGCGGAGGACGTGGTGCACCGCCACCGTCGCGCGGTGACGCCCGACGCGACCGCCACGGTCATCTACACCTCGGGGACCACGGGTCGCCCCAAGGGCTGTGTGTTGACGCACGCGAACTTCATGTTCGAGGCGGACACCATGGTCGACCGCTGGGAATCGGTCTTCCGCGCCGGCCCGGGCGAGCAGCCCTCGACGCTGCTGTTCCTGCCCCTCGCGCACGTCTTCGGTCGGATGGTGGAGGTCGCCGCCGTCCGGGCCCGGGTGAAGCTCGGTCACCAGCCGGTGTTGGCGGCGGCCGAACTGCTGCCGGACCTGGCCGCGTTCCGGCCGACCTTCGTGCTGGGGGTGCCGTACGTCTTCGAGAAGGTGTTCGCGGCGGCCCGCCGCAAGGCGGAGGCGGAGGGGCGCACGGGCCCCTTCGACCGGGCGGTGGAAACGGCGGTGCGCTACGCCGAGGCCCGCGAGCAGAAGGCCTTCGGCAGCGGGCCGGGGCCGTCGGCCGCGCTGCGCGTGGAACACCAGGTCTTCGAGAAGTTGGTGTACGGGAAGGTCCGCGAGGCGATGGGCGGGCGGGTGCGGCACGCGATGTCGGGCGGGTCGGCGATGTCGCGCCGGCTGGGGCTGTTCTTCGACGGCGCCGGGATCACCGTGTACGAGGGGTACGGGCTGACGGAGTCCTCCGCCGCCGCCACGGCGAATCCGCCGGGGGCGACGAAGTACGGAACGGTGGGCCCGCCCATCCCGGGCGGTTCGGTGCACATCGCGGACGACGGGGAGGTCTGGCTGCACGGGGGGCACGTCTTCTCCGGGTACCTCAACGATCCGCACGGCACGCAGGAGGTGCTGCGCGGCGGCTGGTTGGCGACCGGGGACCTGGGCCGGCTCGACGCGGACGGGTATCTGACCATCACCGGGCGCAAGAAGGAGATCCTGGTGACGTCGAACGGGAAGAGCGTCTCCCCGACGGCGCTGGAGGAGCGGGTGCGCTCGCATCCCCTGGTGTCGCAGTGTGTCCTGGTCGGCAACGACCGGCCCTACATCGCGGCTCTGGTGACCCTGGACATGGAGGGGGTCGCGCACTGGCTTTCGATGCGGGGGTTGCCCCAGCAGGCGGCGGCGCGGGTGATACACGACCCGGAGCTGTCGGCGGAGGTGCGCCGTGCGGTGGTGGCCGCCAACACCCTGGTGTCGCAGGCGGAGGCGATCCGTACGTTCCGGGTGCTGGCCGAGCAGTTCACCGAGGAACGGGGTTTGTTGACACCGTCGTTGAAGTTGAAGCGGCGGGCGATCGAGCAGGCCTACGCCACGGAGGTGGCGGCCCTGTACCAGGGCTGACGGGTCGGGGCGGATCCGGCAAGCACGATCTGACGATCCGTCATTTCACCTGGTCGGCGATATTGACGGTGCGTCAGGTCGCGCACAGAATGCGGGGATTCCGACCGGAGGGGATTCCACATGCTGCGACCCATCCACGCCCTCGCCGCCGCGGCGGCTGCCCTCGCGCTCCTCACCGCCTGCAACTCGGCTTCCAACAACGGCACTTCGCCGGGCGGGCCCGGGAACACACCGGGTGCCACGCGCGGGGTCACCGCCGACTCGATCAAGGTCGGTGGCATCGTGTCGATGACCAGCGCCAGTGGATACAGCAAGAAGGACACCGACCTCGGCGCGAAGGCCCGTTACCTGCGCGCCAACGCGGAGGGCGGTGTCAACGGCCGCACGATCGACTACATCGGCGCCGAGGACGACGGCCAGGACCCCGGCAAGAACACGGCCGCCGCCCGCAAGCTCGTCCAGCAGGAGAAGGTCTTCGCGGTCTCCCCGATGAGCTCCGTCACCTTCTCCGGCGCGGACTTCCTCCAGCGCGAGAAGGTGCCCACCTTCGGCTGGGGCACCCTGCCTTCCTTCTGCGGACCGGAGTACATCTACGGGTTCAACGGCTGCCTGGTCCCCACCCCCGGCGGCACCATCAACCAGACCTGGCCCGAGGGCATCGCCCGGATCCTCGGCGGGGCGGCCGGCAAGTCGGTCGCGATCATCGCCAATGACAGCGACGCCGGGAAGTTCGGCGTGGCCACCTTCCGACAGGGATTCGGCAGCGCCGGATTCACGGTGTCCTACGCGAAGGCGTCGGTGCCCGGCACCGCCGTGCCGAGCGACTGGTCGGCGTACGTGAAGGAGATGCTGACGAGCAACGGCGGCAAGGCCCCCGACGCCGTCGTCTCCGTCATGCAGACCCCCAACAACATCGGCCTGTTCACCGCGCTCAAGCGCGCCGGCTACCGGGGCGTGCTCACCGACCCGACCGACTACGACCCGGGGCTGCTCGCGAAGGACGCCACCCGGCAGGCGCTGGACGGGGTGTACGTACTCCTGCAGTTCGAGCCGTTCGAGTCGCGGTCCCCGGCGATGGCCCGGTTCAAGGCCGACATCAAGGCGGCGGCCGGCGGGCGAAATGTGCCGCTGAACATGCACATGATGACCGGGTACATGTCCGCGGACCTGTTCCTCTCCATCGCGGGCAAGGCCGGCAGGAACCTCACCCCGGAGACCTTCCAGAGCGCCGCGCGGACCTTCTCCGACACCGGCACGCTGGTCGGTGACCGAGCGGAGCCCAAGGGGCAGAAGGACAGCTTCGGCTGCGGGGCGCTCGTCCGGCTGGGGGACGGCGCGTACGAGGTCGCCGTCCCGTTCGCGTGCCACCAACCCATCCCCTTCAAGTAGGCCCGCGGCATGGGTGACCTGCTCGTCTTCGTCCTGAGCGGCCTGGTCTCCGGCGCCCTGTACGCGCTGCTGGCCACCGGGCTGGTGCTGTCGTACTCGGCGTCCGGGCTCTTCAACTTCGCGCACGGGGCCACCGCCTACCTGTGCGCGCTCACCTTCTACGAGCTGCACTCCGGACTGGGCCGGCCGGCCGTCCCCGCGGCGCTCCTGGTGGTGTTCGGCGTGGCGCCCGTGATCGGCTGGGGGCTGGACCGGCTGATGTTCCGGCGACTCGCCCGGGTCGGGGAGACCGCGCAGATCGTGGCGACCATCGGGCTGCTGGTGGCGCTGCCGGCGGCCGGACTGTGGGCGGTGGAGCTGCTCGGCGACGCGGGGGCGCCGGTGAAGCCCGCCGAGAACCAGTTCGGGCTTCCCGGGGTGGGGCCGAGCCCGGCACGGTCCTGGCAGCTCGCCGAGGGCGTCGGCATCGACTCCGATCAGCTGATCACCTGGGTGGTGACGGCCGTGGTGGCGGTGGCCCTGTGGGTGCTGATGCGACACACCCGCCTGGGGCTGACGCTGCGGGCCGCCGTCGACAACCGCTCGCTGACCGAACTGCGCGGCATCAGCGCCGACCGGCTGTCCTCGGTCGCGTGGATGATCGCCTCCGGGCTGGCGGGGCTCGCCGGGGTGCTGGCGACCCCGCTCCTGGGCCTGTCCGCGCACGACTTCACCCTGTTCCTGTTCGTGTCGGCGACGGCCGCCGTGATCGGACGGTTCGCGTCGGTCCCCCTGGCGTTCGCGGGCGGGCTGGGGCTGGGGGTGCTGCAGAACCTGGTCGCCGGCTACGCCTCGTTCGCCGAGCGGATCACCGGGTTCCGGACGGCCGTGCCGTTCCTCATCCTGTTCGGCGGGCTGCTGGTACTGACCCGGCGGGCGCGGACCGCCGGGACGATCGCCGCGGACGCGCCGCCGGTGGACCACCTGGCCGGGGCCTCGTGGGCGCGGCGGTGGGGGGTGTGGGCGGCGGCCGCGGGGCTGCTGTGCGTGGCCTTCTACACCGTGACGACCCCGTTCTGGAGCGGACTGCTCGCCCAGGGGTTGGCCATCGCCCTGGTGTTCATGTCGTTCACCGTGGTCACCGGGCTCGGCGCGATGGTGTCGTTGGCGCAGGCGACCTTCGTGACCGGGGCGGCGTTGGTGGCCGGGCTGTTGATGAGCCGGGGGTGGCCGTTCGTGGCGGCGCTGGCGGTGGGCACGTGCGTGGCCGCCGTCCTGGGCGCCCTGGTCGCACTGCCGGCGCTGCGGCTGGGGGGACGGTCCCTGGCCCTGGCGACACTGGCGCTGGCGTTCCTCGCCGACCAGGTGCTGTTCCAGTCGCGGTGGTTGCGCAACGGGGACTCCGGCTGGTCGATCCCTCGGCCGGTCGTCGGCCCGGTGGACCTGTCCGACGACCGGGCGATGGGGGTGACCCTGGTGGTGCTCGTCGCCGTCGTGGCCGCCGCGCTGGGCGCGCTGCGCGACTCCCCCTCGGGCCGGGCCATGCTGGCCGTGCGGTCGGCCCCGGCGGCGGCCATGGCGTCCGGGGTGTCCGTGCTGCGGACGAAGCTGCTGCTGTTCACGCTGTCGGCCGGGCTCGCGGGGTTCGGGGGCGTCATGTACGCCTCGTACAACACCCGGATCACGGCCACGGACTTCACGGCGATGACCGGGTTGGTGTGGCTGGCCGTGGTGGTGGCGGCGGGGGTGCGGCGGCCGCAGTACGCGGTGGTGGCGGGGCTGGTGTTCGCGGTCGCCCCCCAGCTGATGGCGCACTACGTGACGGCGTCGGCGCACCTGCCGGTGATCCTGTTCGGGTTGGCGGGTCTGGCCCTGGCCAACGACCCGGACGGCTACTGCGCCGCGGTACCGGTACGGCTGGCCAGGCGGCGCGCCGGGCGCGCTGCCGGGACGGGAACCTCCGCCGGGGTCGGGGCCGGGGCCGGTGTCGGGGTCGAGGCCGGGACCGGGACCGGGGTCGAGGCCGGGGTCGGGACGGGAGCCTCCGCCGGGGCCGGGGCCGGAGCCGGGACCGAGGCCGGCACCGGGGCCGAGGTCGGAGCCGCACCCCGGGCCGTTTCGGGGGCTCCGCCCCCGGGCTCCCGCGCCACGCTCGCCGGCGGGGCCGAACGGGTGGGGGGTGGCGTCGAGAGCGCGAGGGCGGCGGCGGCCGGGCCCCACGCCAGGCCCGCCGGCGGGGCCGACCCGGCCGGGCGCCCCGTCGCGCTGGAGTTGCGGGGGGTACGGGCCGGGTACGACGGTGGGACGGTGTTGCACGGCGTGGACCTCGTCGTGCGGCGGGGCGAGATCCTCGCCCTGCTCGGGCCCAACGGGGCCGGGAAGAGCACCGCGTGCCGGGTCGCGGCCGGGGTGCTGACCGCCGGTGACGGCCGGGTGCTCGTGGCCGGGCGGGACGTGACGCGGGAGGGGGCCGTGCGCCGTTCGCGGGGCGGGGTGCTGCTCGCTCCCGAGGGGCGGGGGATCTTCCCCTCGCTCGACGTCGAGGAGAACCTGGCGATCCACCTGCGGGACCCGGCCGAACGGGACGCCGTGCTCGGGCGGTTCCCCCGCCTGCGGGAGCGGCGCCGGGTGCCCGCCGGCGCGTTGTCGGGCGGGGAGCAGCAGTTGCTGGCGCTGGCTCCGCTGTTGCAGCGTCCGCCGCGGGTGTTGATCGCCGACGAGCCCTCCCTGGGACTCGCGCCGCGTGTGGTGGACGAGGTGTACGGGCTGCTCGTCGAGCTCCGGGCCGCCGGGACCGCGCTGCTGTTGGTGGAGGAGAAGGCGGCGGAGATCCTCGGGATCGCGGACACGGTCGCCTACCTGTCCCAGGGGCGGGTGTCCTGGTGCGGCCCGCGCGCCGAGGTGGAGGCCGACCGGCTGACCGAGGCCTACCTGGGGATGGTCCGATGACGGCGCCGTACGTGTTGGAGGCGGTCGGGGTCGGTGTGCGCTTCGGCGGGGTCCGGGCGCTGACCGGGGTGGACCTCGGGGTCCGGGCCGGGGAGGTGTGCGGTCTGATCGGCCCGAACGGGGCCGGCAAGACCACGCTGTTCGACGTGTTGTCCGGGATCCGCCGCCCCGATCGGGGCCGGATGCTGCTCGACGGGGTGGACGTGACCCGCCGCTCCCCGGTCTGGCGGGCCCGGCACGGGGTGCGCCGGACCTTCCAGCGGCAGCAGCTCTTCGGGCAGCTCAGCGTGGCCGACAACGTGCTCGTCGCCCAGGAGTGGCGCGGTGGTGGGGGCGGTCCGGTCGCGGACCTGATCGCCGCGCCGGCCCGCCGGCGCAGGGAGCGGGAGCGCCGCGAGCGGGCCGCGCGGGTGCTGGAGGGCTGCGGGATCGGTGAGCTCGGGGACGCGTACGCGGGCGGGCTGCCCGTGGGCCGGGCCCGCATGGTGGAGCTGGCCCGCGCGGTGGCCGACCGGCCGAGGGTGCTGTTGTTGGACGAGCCCGCGTCGGGGATGTCGGCGCCCGAGCGGGAGCGGCTCGCGGCGGTCGTCCGGCGGCTCGCCGAGGAGGAGGGGTGCGCGGTGCTGCTGGTCGAGCACAACGTGGCCTTCGTGATGGAGCTCTGCGCGCGGGTCGTCGTACTGGACCTCGGGACCGTGCTCGCCCAGGGGACGGCGGCCGAGGTGCGGGCGGACCCGCGGGTGCGGCGGGCCTATCTGGGAGCCTCCTGAATAACCACCCATTTGGCGGGAATGCGCGCCGCGAGTGGCCGGTTATGGCCCCTCGCAGGACCTGGCGGTACCGCCGGGTCCGCATCCGCACATCTGTACCCGACGACGAGGAACGACCCGACGTGAACCAGGTCCCCGGCATCAAGCTCAACAACGGCACCCTCATGCCCCAGCTCGGCTACGGCGTCTGGCAGGTCCCCGACGACGAGGCGGAACAGGCCGTCACCACCGCCCTGGAGGCCGGCTACCGCAGCATCGACACGGCCGCGATCTACGGCAACGAGGAGGGCACCGGCCGGGCCATCGCGGGCGCCGGGGTGCCGCGCGAGGAGCTGTTCGTCACCACCAAGCTGTGGAACGGCCCGGACCGCGTCTGGGGCCGCGACGAGGTCCTGCGCGCCTTCGACGAATCGCTCTCCAGGCTGGGCCTCGACCACGTCGACCTGTACCTGATCCACTGGCCGCGCCCCATGCGGGACGACGTCCTCACCACGTGGAAGGCCTTCGAGGAGATCGCCGCGAGCGGTCGCGCCAAGGCGGTCGGCGTGTCGAACTTCCGCCCCGAGGACCTGGAACGGATCCGGACCGTGAGCGACCTGGTTCCGGCGGTCAACCAGATCGAACTGCACCCGCTCTTCCCGCAGAGCGCGCTGCGCGCCCTGCACGCCGACCTCGGCATCGCCACCGAGGCCTGGTCCCCGCTCGGCCAGGGCAAGGAGCTGCTCACGCTTCCCGCCGTCGCCTCGATCGCCGCCAAGCACGGTCGCACCGCCGCGCAGGTGGTACTGCGCTGGCACCTCCAGCTCGGCAACATCGTGATCCCCAAGTCCGTGACGCCCGCGCGCATCCGCGAGAATCTGGATGTCCTCGGCTTCGAACTGGATGCCGACGACATCGCCGCGCTGGACGCCCTGGGCGCCGGCACGGCGGGCCGGCAGCTCGGGCCCGACCCGGCCGTCTTCGACATGTGAGCGAGCCGAGGGTGTGCGGGTGAACGTTCCTGACGGGGTCTACCGACTCCGCAACGTGGGCAGCGGGCTGCTGCTCCAGGTGGAGAGCGGGAACCGGGTACGGGTGGGGCCGGACGGCCCGCCCGCGCCCGCGTCCGCAGACCAGTGGGAGATCTCGCCGGTGTACGGCGGCGGTGGGATCTTCCACGTGGTGAGCGTGCACAACGGCAAACGGCTGGACGTCGCGAACGCGTCCGTGGACAGCGGGACCCGGGTCCAGGTGTGGAAGGCCAACGCGTTCGGCGCCCAGGAGTGGATCGTCGAGGAGCACCTGGACGACCCCGGCGTGGTCTCCCTGATCGCCGTCATCAGCGGGCTCCCGTTGGAGGCTGACGAGGAGGGGCGGGCCCGCCAGTGCGAGGACACCGACTCGCCGGCCCAGTGGTGGCGCCTGGAACCCGCCTGACCCGCCACTCCCGCCCGCGCCCTTCGTCCCCGCCCCTTCGTCGCCGCCCGTCCGCCGCCAGTCCGCCGTCAGTCGCGTACGAAGGCGGCCAGGCGGTACGTCGGGGCCGCGCGCGGAACATCCTGTTCGGGCAGCGCCCCCAGCCGGGTCGCGACCTCCTCGACGGTGGCACCCCTGGGTAGCACGCGGGACGCGTACCGTCCCGCGCGCAGCGCCTCGGCCGCGCCGCGCGGGGTGACGCCCTGGCCGAAGCCCGTGAACAGGGTCTCCCCGCACGGCCGCAGACCCGCCTGCGCGGCGTAGGCCGTCACCTCGGCCGAGGCGTCCGCCGGGGTCGACGTGAGATGCGGTGCGAGCACCTCGTCGATGTCGCCGCCGACGTCGTGGGCGGCGTCCTTGTCCACGGTGGTGACGAACACCCCGCCCGGCCGCAGCGTCCGCGCCACCTCCGCGATCAGTCGCGGCACCACCCCGGGCTCCCGCAGCAGGTGCAGGAGCCACACCGCGCTCACGGCGCCCACCGACCGGGACCGCACCGGAAGCCCGGTCCCGGAGGCGATCACCACCGGGATCCCGCGCCGCGCCGCCATCGTCGCCATGCCGTACGAGGCGTCCGCGCCCAGTACCCGCAGCCCGGGGCGCCGCAGTCGGGCGGTGACGATGCCCGTGCCACAACCCAGATCGAGCAGGGTGCGCGCGCGGGCCGGGACGAGGTCGAGCACCGCGGCCGCCGCTGCCTCGGCGCGCGGGGCGCCGCCCCGGGTGGCGTCGTAGGCCTCGGCCTCGGCGTCGTAGTCGAGCGGGGAACGCGGTATCGGCATCAGTTCGCCCCGTGGGCGGGAGCCAGGGCCTCCAGTCGTTCGGCGAGGGCGAAGTCGGTCTCGGTCACGGCGTCGCCCGCGCTGTGGGTGTTCACCGACACGCGGACCGTGTCATAGCCCAGGGTGAGGTCCGAGTGGTGGTTCAACTCGTCCTGCACCGACGCGATGTGGGCGACGAGGGCACTCGCCGCGAAATGGCTGCCCAGCCGGTAGGTGCGCAGGATCCGGTCGTCCTCGAAGGCCCAGCCCGGGAGTTCCCGCAACCGGTCCTCGATCTCCTTCTGGGAAAGCGGCTCGCCCGACATCCGCACACTCCTTCACGACTCGGTCGGCTCCATCGCCTGACGTGGGGTCAAGGTTCCCACAGCGCGGGCCCGCCGGCGGGTCCCGCGCGGCGGTGCGTGCCGGCGCGTCCGCGCGTCGTCGCCGCGGCGGCCGGCCCCGGACCGCGGGCCGGGCCCGCTGGGCTACCGTCGGGACATGACGACGGTGAGTGTGGGCGTGATGCTGCGCACCTGGCGGGAGCGGCGCGGGATCAGCCAGTTGGAGCTGGCGGGTCGCGCCGACTCCTCGTCGCGGCACATCAGTTTCGTGGAGACCGGCCGTTCCCGGCCGAGCGAGGAGATGGTGCTGCGGCTCGCGGAGCACCTGGACGTCCCGGTGCGGGAGCGCAACGCCCTGTTGCTGGCGGCCGGCTACGCGCCCCGCTACCCGCACACCCCGCTCGACGACCCGTCGATGGAAGTCCTTCGGGACTCTCTGGAGCGACTGCTGGCGGGCTACGAGCCGTATCCGGCGCTGGTCGTGGACGCCACCTATCAGGTGATCGCCGCGAACCGGGGCGTCGCGCTGCTGCTGGACGGCGTGCCCGAGCACCTGCTGGCGCCGCCGCTGAACGCGATGCGGCTGACCCTGCATCCGCAGGGCCTGGCCGCGCGGATCCTCAACCTGCGGGAATGGCGCGGGCACCTGTTGGAACAGATGGAGCGGCAGATCGCCCTGTCGCGCTCGGAGCCGCTGCGCGCGCTGTACGAGGAGGTGGCGGCCTACCCCGTGGCGGAGCGGGCCGATCACGGGGAGCCGCGGCAGGCGGTCGCGAACATCGCGCTGCCGCTGCGGATCGAGCACGACGGGCACGTCCTGTCCTTCGTGTCGTCCATCTCCACCTTCAACACGCCGATGGACGTGACCGTCGCCGAGCTGGCCATCGAGACCCTGCTGCCCGCCGACCCGGCGACGGTGAAGTACCTGCGCTCACTGGTCCCCTGAGGCCACACCGCGCAGCGCGAGCCACTGGGCGAGCGCGAACCCGGCGACGACGAGCGCCTGTGCCGGGATCCACACCGCGCCCGCGACGGTCGGGGTGAACCACAGGAGTGCCGAGGCCAGACTCAGGGCCACCCAGAGGCAGTTGGTCTCGATGACGAGGCGGACGGGGAGGACCGGCGGCGGGAGGCCACCCACCCGACGCCCGCCCCGTACAGGGCGAGGATCGCTCCGAGGACGAGCAGGGTCGTCGAGTCGACGCCCAGGAGTCGGCCGAGCGGCGCGGAAAAGGCCAGGTAGGCGAGCCCGTTGCCGGTGGTGACCAGTGCGTCGAGCGCGAGGAACCGGCGCAGCACGACCCGGGGTCCGGTGGTGTGGGCGATGCCGGCGAGGGGGGTTGCGGACATGGTGGATCGACCTCCGTCGAGGATCGGATGCGCGAGGTGGTGGGACACCGGGTCCCGGAGCCGAGTGCGCGACCCCGGAACCCGATGCGTCCCACTGTGCCGACGGGCCGGGGCGGGGTCGATTACCTCGGGGGTAAGGGCTCTGGGTAAGGGCTCTGCCCCGAGGTCGTGCGCAGGCCGCGGGTGCCCGACTCCTTCGAGCGGGTGCCCAACTTCTTTGAGGTGGAGCGAAGGGAAGGTGGGGGTCGCGCTGGTTCGGCGCGGGGGTGCGGGCTAGGCTTCGGGCAGCCCGAACGCCCGAGCGACATACGGAGAGTTTCCGGTGCGAGCCGCCGCCCGACCCGACCTGACCGCGCTCCGGGACCGTGTCGACAGGCTGGCGCGGCAGCGCGGACAGGACCCGGCCGACGTGCTGTCCGTCGAGCGGCTCAGCCACCTCTCCGGCGTCGATCCGGAGCTGATCCCGCGGGTCTTGGCCGGCGAAGCTCCCGAAGTCCCCCTGACCCGGCGGGTGCACCGTCGTTTCCTGCGGCTGCGCGAGACTCGGCGTGACAAGCACGGCCGGGAGTGGTCGCTCGCCGCCGTAGCCGATGACTTCGGGGCGCCCGGCGCCTCCCTGGGCCCACTCAACGCGGGTACGGGACTGCCCGGGTTGGGGCACGCGGCCGGGATCCAGCGGTTCTTCGGGGTCTTCGCGGGCTTCCTGCTGGCCGACAACAAGAGCGCGGTGGAACGGGCCCTGGCCGGCGCCCCCGCCGGGCGGGGCGCCCCCGACGACCTGGACCGTCTGTCTTTCCTCACCGGCATCACCCCCGAGGCCATCCGCCTCACCCTCGACGGCCGGCCGGCGCGGCTTCCGCTGCGGCAGCAGGTCCGGGAGCGTTTCGAGCACCTGCGCCGCACCCGGCCCCGGGAGGACGGGCGGCCGTACTCCCTGACGGCCATCGCGCGTTCCTTCGACGCGTCGGGGCAGTCGCTGACCCGCCTCGCGCAGGGCGAGGGCCTGCCCAGTCTGGCCGCGGCCGCCGGGATCCAGCGGTTCTACGGGGTGGAGGGCGGCTTCCTGCTGGCCGATGACACCGAGGCGCTGGCCGCTGCCCTGGCCGGGATCGAGCACGAGTTGGGGTCGGCCGCGCACGAGGCCGAGAACCCGATGCTCGCGGTCCTGCGGGCACACGACGTACGCAGCATCGTCACCCGCGCCGGACTGCTCTCCCCCGCGGGCTGGAAGTCCCTGGCCGACCACCTGGACGATCTGCTCGCCCGGGAGGGCCGTCTCGACGTCCGCCCCACCGGGGACCCGGGGCCTGCCGGCAGGGGCCCGGTACGGGGCCCCGAGGGGGGCGCGCCATGAGGGCCACCCGGGCTCCGCGTGGTTCCGGCTCCGACTCCGACCCAGGCCACGGCCGGCCCGCCCGAGTGACCCTCGGGCCGCGCGCTGCGGCGCCCCGCCGATCCCCCGCCCCGCCCCGTTCCCGGGTCGACGCACGAACCCCGCCCCGCTCCCGGGAGGTTCGACCGTCCATGGCGATCGGACGGGTCAAGTCCCGGATCGACAGGGCCCGTTGACCGGACGCCGGCCGCACCCCCCGGTGGCCCGAGCACACCACTTCACTTGTGTCGCCGTCTCCCGTGCGGCCCCGACAGAGAGCCACCACACGATGCCCCAGCCTTCCGCACCCCGTCATGTCGTCGTCATCGGCGGCAGCATGTCCGGCCTTCTGACGGCAGCCGTCCTCGCCGAACACGCCACGGTCACGATCATCGACGCCGACACGCTGCCCGAGGGCCCCGCTCCGCGCCGCGGCCTGCCGCAGGCCCGCCACGTGCACGTCCTGTGGTCGGGCGGGGCGCGCGCCATCGAGGAGATACTGCCGGGCGTCATCGGGGAGTGGACGGCCGCGGGCGCCCTGCGTCGCAGCCTGCCCGTCGAGCTCGTCACCAAGGCCGCGGAGGGCTGGTTGCCACGGTGCGGGGAGAAGCAGTTCAGCATCTCGTGCAGCCGCGACCTCCTCGACTCGGTGGTTCGCGCGAAGGTCCTCGGCCTCAAGGAGGTGCGCACCCTCCAGCGGAGCCGGGTACGGGGCCTGGAGGGCACGGCGTCCCGGATCACCGGGGTCCGCGTCGACACCCCCGAGGAGGAGGACCGGCTGATCACCGCGGACCTCGTCGTCGACGCGAGCGGTCGCGGCTCCCGGAGCCGGACCTGGCTCCAGGAACTGGGGGTGGGTGAGATCGAGCAGGCGGAGGTCGACTCCGGTCTGGTCTACGCGACCCGGATCTTCGAGGCGCCCGCCGGAAGCCACGCGATGGGCTTCCCCATCGTCAACGTGCAGTCCGATCCGCGGGTGCCCGTGCCCGGTCGTACCGCGACGATCGTCCCCATCGAGAACGGCCAGTGGCAGGCCACCCTCTCGGGCACCCGCGGCGGCCAGCCGACCGCCGACCCGGACGCGTTCATCCCGTTCGCCATGGAAGTGCGGGACCCGGTCGTCGGCGAGTTGCTGAAGGGAAAGAAGCCGCTCACCGAGGTGTCCGTGACCCAGGGCACCGCCAATCGCCGCGTCTTCTTCGAGAAGGCCGACCTGCCCGAGGGCTTCTTCGCCGTCGGGGACTCCGTCGCCACCTTCAACCCGCTGTACGGGCAGGGCATGTCCGTCGCCGCCCGCGGGTTGCTGGCCGTACGCGACCTGCTGCGCGCCCGGGGGCTCGCCACACCCTCCGTGGGACGTGCGGCGCAGCGCGCGCTCGCCCCGCAGGTCTCCACGGCCTGGGAGCTCGCGACCTCGCAGGACATCCTCTACCCGGAGGCGACGGCGACCGGCATGAAGTCCAGGCCGGGCTCCGCGCTGGTGACGCGGTACGTGAGCCGGCTGATGACCGGCGCCACCACGCAGGAGCAGCTCACGGGCGCCTTCCTCCAGGTCATCACCATGAGCAGCCCGCCCACCCACTGGTTCCGCCCGGACGTGCTCTGGCGCGTGCTGCGGGCCTCCGGGGAGGGTGCCCACAAGGCGGCGCCGCTCACGGCGGCCGAGCGGACCATGGGCGGGCTGGACCGGCCCGGGAGCCCGGGCGCCGAGGACGGCCCGGTCGGGGGCGACCCGAGCGGCGCCCCCGCCGACCCGGTCGGCCGCCCCTGAGGCGTCGTACGGGGCCGGGCGGGACCGGGCAGCGGCCGCGGGCCGGGGAAACGGGACGCCCCGGCCCGAAGGGGGCCGGGGCGGTCGTCGTACGGGATCGGGCGTGCGGCCGGGTCAGAGCTCGGCGAGGTCCAGCCCGGCCTGCGCGGCGGCGGCCCGCACGGTCTGCTCCAGGAGCACGGCGATGGTCATCGGGCCGACACCGCCGGGGACCGGGGTGATCAGGGCGGCGCGGGCGGCGGCCGACTCGAAGTGGACGTCGCCGACGTTGCCCGCGTTGTAGCCGGCGTCCAGGACGACGGCGCCCGGCTTGATGTCCTCGCCCCGGATGAACTCGGCCTTGCCGACGGCGGCGACCAGCACGTCGGCCTGGCGCACGATCGAGGGCAGGTCCACGGTGCGGGAGTGACAGTAGGTGACGGTGGCGTTGCGCTCCAACAGCAGCATGCCGGCGGGCTTGCCCAGGATCGCGCTGCGGCCGACGACGACGGCGTGCTTGCCGGTCAGGTCCACGTCGTACTCCTCCAGGAGGCGCATGATGCCGCCGGGGGTGCAGGAGACGAAGCCGGGCAGGCCGAAGCCCATGGCGGCGAAGGAGTGCATCGTCACACCGTCGACGTCCTTGCCGGGGGCGATGGCCTCGAAGGCGGCCCGCTCGTCGATGTGGTGCGGCACGGGGTGCTGGAGGAGGATGCCGCTGATCTCCGGGTCCTCGGAGAGCGCGGTGAGGGCGGCGACCAGTTCCGCGGTGGTGGTCTCGGCGGGGAGCTCGACGTGGCGGGAGGTGATCCCGGCCTTGGCGCAACGGTTCTGCTTCATCCGTACGTAGGTCACGGACGCGGGGTCCTCGCCGACCAGCACGGTCGCCAGACAGGGGGCGGTGCCGGTGCGCTCGGTGATCTTCGCGGCGTGCGCTGCGGTCTGTTCCGAGATGCGGCGGGCGACGGCGGTGCCGTCCATGAGCCGGGCGGTCTGGGCAGTCGTCATGGGATCTCCTGGGCGTCGCTGCGGAATCGCGGTTCGCCCAGGCGCGCGGCAGTCGACGTACCCACCGGTACGCCGGGCCGCTCCCCGGTGGTGATCCACCCGAACGCCAGTCACGGCCCGCCGCCCACTGTAGTCGACGCCCGCGCGCGGGCGTCGATACCCGGTGGAGGACCGGCTTGCGGCCTGCGACGATCGGGGGATGACGCGTACTTTCGACCATCTTGTCGCCGAGGCCGAGTCCGTTTCCGTGGACGGCTGGGACTTCTCCTGGCTCGACGGCCGCGCCACCGAACAGCGCCCCTCGTGGGGTTACCAGAAGCTCCTCGGCGAACGTCTGTCCCGGGTCTCCTCCGTCCTCGACGTCCAGACCGGTGGCGGCGAGGTGCTCGCCGGGGCAGGCGTCCTGCCGCCGCTGACGGTGGCGACCGAGTCCTGGCCGCCGAACGTCGCCAAGGCGACCCGGCTCCTGCACCCGCTGGGCGCGGTGGTGGTCGCCGACTCCGACGAGCCGCCGCTGCCCTTCGGGGACGAGGCCTTCGAGCTGGTCAGCAGCCGGCATCCGGTGACCGTCTGGTGGGACGAGATCGCCCGCGTGCTGACACCGGGCGGCACGTACTTCTCGCAGCAGGTCGGTCCGGCCAGTGTCTTCGAGCTGGTGGAGTACTTCCTGGGCCCGCAGCCGGAGGAGGTCCGGCGCGGCCGGCACCCCGATGACGCCGTCGCCGACGCCCGGAAGGCGGGCCTGGAAATCGTCGATCTGCGCTCCGAACGACTGCGGACGGAGTTCAACGACATCGGAGCCGTGATCTACTTTCTACGGAAGGTGATCTGGATGGTGCCGGGCTTCACGGTCGGGCACTACCGGGACCGGTTGCGCGAGCTCCACGAACGGATCGAACGCGAAGGCCCGTTCGTCGCGCACACCGCCCGCTTCCTCGTCGAGGCCCGCAAAACGGGCTGAGCCGGGAGGGCGCGGGAGGGCAGACGGATCCACGTCGGATCGGTTGCGTCGCCACAGCGTGGCGCAGGTCACTCAATTCAGCGCGTAACGAATCGACTCGGGCATGCGATGAACCGACAGGTGTCCTCGCGCGGCCCCGGAATACAGACCCCCCTCGGGTCTGTTTCCCGAAGTCGCGCGATGATGTCCCGCTCACCCCTTATCTGTTCGCAACGAGAGGCTCCTTGTGTCGCTCAGCCCGTCCCGTACGTTCCCTCCGGAGATCGCCGAATCGGAGGCCCTCGTCGCGCTCGTCGAGCGCGGCCGCGAGCAGGGTCACATCAACGGTGATGACGTGCGCCAGGCCTTCGAGGCCGGCCGCATCCCGGTGGACCAGTGGAAGCGGGTCCTGCGCAGCCTGAACCAGGTCCTGGACGAGGAGGGTGTCGCCCTCCACGTCAGCGCCGCCCCCGCCACCAAGGCCGCTGCGAAGAAGCCGCGCAAGGCTGCCGCCCCGGCCCGCACCGTGACCAAGAAGGCCGCCGCCGCGCCGCGCCCCATCGGCGCGCGCAAGACGGCGGTCCCCGCCACCGCCGCGGCGATATCCGCACCGTCGGCCTCCGGGACCGAGGAGGAGGTGGCGGCCGAGGCCGCCGCCGAGCCGAAGAAGCGGACGGTCAAGAAGACCGCCGCGAAGAAGGCGACGGCCACGAAGAAGACCGCCGCCACGAAGAAGGGCGCCAAGGACGGCGACGAGGGCGAGACCCCCGCTGCCGGGGGCGAGGACTGGGCGGCCGAGGACCTGGCCGACGAGGCCGAGGAGGAGACTCCGAAGGTCGGCGGGACCCAGGGCTTCGTGCTGTCCGACGACGACGAGGACGACGCCCCGGCGCAGACCGTCATGGTCGCCGGTGCCACCGCGGACCCCGTCAAGGACTACCTCAAGCTGATCGGCAAGGTGCCGCTGCTCAACGCCGAGCAGGAGGTCGAGCTCGCCAAGCGCATCGAGGCGGGTCTCTTCTCCGAGTACAAGCTCGAAGAGGAGGAGGACCACAAGGCCACGTTCAAGCGTGAGCTGGAGATCCTCGTCGAGGACGGTCGCCGGGCCAAGAACCACCTGCTGGAGGCCAACCTCCGTCTCGTGGTCTCCCTCGCCAAGCGCTACACGGGCCGCGGCATGCTCTTCCTGGACCTGATCCAGGAAGGCAACGTCGGTCTGATCCGCGCGGTGGAGAAGTTCGACTACACCAAGGGCTTCAAGTTCTCCACGTACGCGACCTGGTGGATCCGGCAGGCGATCACGCGTGCCATGGCCGACCAGTCGCGCACGATCCGCATCCCCGTCCACATGGTCGAGATCATCAACAAGCTGGCCCGTGTCCAGCGGCAGATGCTCCAGGACCTCGGTCGGGAGCCCACTCCGGAGGAGCTGGGCAAGGAACTCGACATGACCCCCGAGAAGGTCATCGAGGTCCAGAAGTACGGCCGTGAGCCGATCTCCCTGCACACCCCCCTGGGTGAGGAGGGCGACAGCGAGTTCGGTGACCTCATCGAGGACTCCGAGGCGGTCGTGCCGGCGGACGCGGTGTCCTTCACCTTCCTCCAGGAGCAGCTGCAGTCGATCCTGGGGACGCTCTCCGAGCGCGAGGCGGGCGTGGTCTCCATGCGGTACGGCCTCAACGACGGCCAGCCGAAGACCCTGGACGAGATCGGCCGCGTGTACGGGGTCACCCGTGAGCGCATCCGTCAGATCGAGTCGAAGACCATGTCGAAGCTGCGTCACCCGTCGCGTTCGCAGGTGCTGCGCGACTACCTCGACTAGAAGCGGGCACGGGGGCCCGGGGCGGTCGGCAGACCGTCCCGGGCCCCCGTGGCGTGTACGGCTGAGGCTTGGGCGGTCCGTACGGGCCGCCCGCCGGTCAGGCGGCCGTGGCGCGCTGCCTGCGGGCGGACATCACGGCGTGGACGACCACGCCCACGAAGAGGAACAGCACGCCCTGGTACACGGCCGCGTACCCGGAGCCGGCCACGAGCCACATCGAGAAGGCGAAGGCCGCGCAGGCCAGGACGGTGTCACGGACCAGCCGGCCGCGGTGGACGCGTGCGGACTGCCCCGAGACCAGGAAGTAGATCTGGGCGGCGCTGGAGAGCAGGTACGGGACGGTCGCCGTGAAGGTGGTGACCAGCACCAGGATCTCGAAGACCCCCTCGGTGCCCGCGGTGTAGTTGTAGACGGTCAGGGCCGAGGCCAGGACGACGGTGACGAGGACCCCGACGATCGGGACCCCGCGCCTCTTGGTCTCGAAGACCTTCGGGAAGAGCCCGTCCTTGGCCGCGGCGTACGGGGTCTGCGCGCTGAGCAGGGTCCAGCCGTTGAGGGCGCCGACCATCGAGATCACCGCGGCGCAGGCGACGAGGGTGCCGCCCCATGTTCCGCCGAACATGGCGTCGACGGCGTCGCTGAAGGGGGCCTCGGAGGTGACGAGCGTGGCGTGCGCGACCAGGCCGAAGACGGACAGGGTGCCGAGCAGGTAGACGGTGGCGGCGCCGGTGGTGCCCAGGATGGTGGCGCGGCCGACGTTGCGGGCCGGGTCGCGGACCTCGCCGGCGCTGACGGCGGCGGACTCGACCCCGAGGTAGCTGAAGAGCAGGATCGCGGCGGCGGCGGAGATCGCGCCGACGGCGCTCTGGTCGGTGGCCTGGAAGGGACCGAGGTTGGCCGGGTCGAAGAAGAACAGCCCGCCGACGGCCACCAGCAGCAGCGGGGCGAACTTCAGTACGGTGGAGACCAGTTGGACGGCTCCCACGTAGCGGGTGCCCGCGAGGTTGGCGAGCGCGGGCAGCCACTGGACGGCGAGTGCGCCCAGGCACATGGACCACTTGTGCTCGCCCATGGCGGGGAAGAGCACCGTGAGGTAGCCGACGGCGGCGACCGCGAGGGCGGCGTTGGAGACCCAGGTGGTGATCCAGTAGCTCCAGGCCGCGAGGAAGCCGGCGAAGTCGCCGAAGGCCGCGCGGGCGTAGACGTACGGGCCACCGGTCTGCGGGTTGCGTTCGGCGAGCCGGCCGAAGACGAGCGCGAGGGCGATGGCGCCGACGGTGAGCACGGCGAAGGCGACGAGGCTGATCGTGCCGAAGGGGGCCACCGCGGCGGGGAGGAGGAAGATCCCGCCTCCGATGATGTTGCCCATGACCAGGCAGGTCGCGATCGGCAGGCCGAAGCGGCGGGCGTGCGGGCTCGCCTGTTCGTCGGTGGGGACGGGGGCGGGGAAGGGGGTGGTGCTCACGGTGGTGCTCACGGTGGTGCGCCTCTGGTGTTTCACATGCTGGACAGGTCGACACATCGTCGGGCACCGTCAAGGCCGCACCAAATCAGCGGGTTTCGTCCTGTACGGACAGCTCTACGGAAGGAAGGATTCCGCTCACGTCGGGCTTCGGCGGGTGATCCTGCGGTACCGCGGCCGTGGACGGGGCGGCCAACGGGACCTGCGGGCCGTCCGCCTCGCGGAGCCACCGCCGCAACACCTCGTGCACCGCTTCGGCGCCGACCAGCCCGGTCCCCGGGTCCGACAGTTCGGTGGGCCACATCAGGAACGGGTGCCCCTGCTCACCGCCCAGGCCGCCGTGCGAGCCGATCTGCTCCTCGAAGGCGTGCACGGTCCCGTCGGCCGGGTCGAACGCCGAATTGACCATGACGTCCGCCACGTGCGGGAAGGAGTCGGTCCGCCGGACGGCGTCGGCCGCGCCCGGCCCGAAGTCCGCCAGCAGCCGCTCCGCCGCTCCCGGCTCGTCCAGCCGGGCCACCGCGCCGCCGGGGCCCAGCACCTCGCCGTCGACCAGCAGGAACCCGACCCCCGGATGGTTGGCCAGCGTGGCCAGCAGCGCCGGGTGGGTCCGCTCGATCCACGCCCGATCGGCCCGCCCGGGCAGGTCCGGGAAGGAGATCAGCCCGAGGTTCCCCGACGCCAGGACCACCGGGTCGGAGCCACCCGTCGGGTCGGCCTCCTCGCCCTCTTCCACCGGCCTGTTCAGGGCCGCGCGGACCGCCGCGCGCGCCTCGGCGCCGCTGCGGGTGCCGCCGGCCCGGCGCGAGACCGGGAGCCCGCATCCCGCCCGGACGAGGTCCTTGAGGGTGAGGCCGTACCGGCCCAGGAAGGTCTCCCCCGGGCTCTGGCCGTGGTCCGAGAGCAGCACGATCCGGTAGGCGCGGGGCGCGTGCTCGGCGACCCGGGCGATCAGCGCGAGGCTCCGGTCGAGGCGGGAGAGCACCCGGTCGGTGTCCCGGCCGTGCGGGCCGGAGTGGTGCGCGACCTCGTCGTAGGCCACGAGGTCCGCGTAGACGCAGGCGCGGCCGGCGAGCATGTCCCCGATCACCGCCGCGACGACCACGTCCCGCTCGACGACGGTGGCGAAGGCCCGGATCATCGGGTAGAGGCCGCCGCGGCCCACGCGCGGCACCTCGTGCCGGATCCGGGCGCGGATCGACTGCCCGATCTCGCGGCCCACCTCGGCGACGAAGGAGAGGGCGGTGCGGACGGCGTTGGCCGGGTCCGAGAAGTACGCGAAGTAGCCCGCCCGGGAGCGGTTGGCCCGGCCGCGCCGCGCGGACACCGACAGCACCAGGGCGAGCTGGTCGGCGCCGCCGCTGAACAGGTTGCCGCGGCTGGCCCCGTCCAGGGTGAGCAGTCCCCCGTCGCCGGTCCGCTCGATGGCGCGGCGCTGGAGTTCGGCGGCGCTGGTGGGCCGGTTGCACACCACGATCTCGCCGGTGTCCTTCTCGTACCAGCGGAAGGCGGGCACGTCGAAGTTCGAGCCGTGCAGGATGCCGAGCTGGCTGGCACCCGTCTGGCTGGACCAGTCCGTGCGCCAGGACATGACGCGGTGGCTGCGCTCCAGCCAGTCGCCGACGGTGGGCATCGCCTCGGACCCCGCGGCCCGGCGCAGCACCTCGTACCCGACCCCGTCGAGCTGGAGGAAGACCAGCCCGGGGGGACTCTCGCCCGCGCCGGGGGCACCCGAGCGCAGCTGCCTGCGCCGGCGCCGGTCGGCGAGCCGGTGGAGCCGGCGGCGGTACGCGTCGTCGTCGCGGACGGCCAGGGCCGTGGACGTGGCCGACGCCACCGCGGACATGACCGCGGCGACGACCACGGCCGTCTCGGGGGCCACCTCGCCGCGCCCGTCGGGGATCAGGTTGAGCGCGATCAGCAGCAGCGAGCCGTTGAGGAAGAAGACGAGCAGCCCCAGCAGCAGGGCCGGCACCAACAGCAGGGCCCGGACCAGCAACGGCCACACCAGCGCGCTCAACAGGCCGAAGGCCCCGGCGCCCCAGGCGGCGGTCAGCGCGATGCGGGTGACGCTGTCACCGTCGTCGGACTGGAGCCGGAAGTCCGGCAGGATCCCGGCCAGGGCGAGCATGGTGAGCGTGGACACCGCCCACACGAGGATCACCCTCACCAGTGCGCCGCCCGCCGTGCGCCACCGTCCGCGCCACACTCCGTACCCCCGTTCGTGGTTCACTGCCAGCGTCGCACAGCGCCGCGAACGCGGCCGGGCGACACAGGTGGCGCACGAACGTACGGAAGCCGCCGGTCAGGTCGTGTTACGTACCGTCGTAGCCCGCCGTCGGCATGGACAGCCGGCGGTGCACTTCCGCCTTCATCGCGGAGGTGTACGTCGGCTCCTCCAGCCCGGCGGTCTCCA
The DNA here is from genome assembly GCF_041431415.1 of Streptomyces sp. NBC_00513. GTDB lineage: Bacteria > Actinomycetota > Actinomycetes > Streptomycetales > Streptomycetaceae > Streptomyces. The sequence goes on along the minus strand of NZ_CP107845.1, from coordinate 6,258,499 downwards.
GCCGGATCCCGCGCCGCTCGCACTCGGCGGTGAAGTCCTCGACGGAACGCAGCGCCCGGGCCAGCACCCGGTGGTTGGCGGCGACGAACAGGTCGACCCGTCCCGCGTCGACGTCGGACCACAGTCCGCAGTGGTCGTGGCGCAGGCCGTAGACCAGCAGGTGCCGGGTGACGACGTGGCCGCGGTCCGCGGCCCAGCGGGCGCACATCGCGTGCTGGCTGCGGGTGTCCACGGCGAAGGGGTCGACGTCGAGTTCCTCGAGCGGGGCCATGCCTGCGATAGCGGCCACGCGCAACTCATCCATGGCGCCCGACCCTACTCCGATCCGCGGCCGTCGAGGAGAGGGCTGTCGGGTTCCGATTGCGGGCGGTTCGACGGGACAGGATCTAAGGTCGACAGGACCTGTCGAGGGAGGGAGCACCGGTGCCGGTGGAGATCACCTGGTGGGGGCATGCCACGTGCACGGTGGAGGACTCCGGACTCCGGTTCCTGACGGACCCGCTGTTCGCACGCCGGTTCGCACACCTGCGGCGACGCCGCGGGGCGGTGCCGCCGCCGCAGGCGGCCGAGGCGGACGTGGCGGTGGTCTCGCACCTGCACTCCGATCATCTGCACCTGCCCTCCCTGGCCCGGCTCGCGCCGGGGACCCGGCTGTTGGTGCCCCGGGGCGCCCGCCGGGCCGTGCCGGGGCTGGCGCGGGTGGCGACGGCCCGGGGGCTGGCGGTCACGGAGGTGGCGCCGGGCGACGTGGTCCCCGTACGGGACGGCGTACGGGTCCGGGCGGTCAGCGCACGCCACGACGGCCGGCGGCTGCCGTACGGACCGCGGCTCGCACCGGCGCTCGGGTACGTGATCGAGGGCGCGGCACGGACGTACTTCGCCGGGGACACCGGGCTGTTCGACACGATGGTCGACGAGGTCGGGCCGGTGGACGTGGCGCTGCTCCCGGTCGGCGGCTGGGGGCCGTACCTGGGGGCGGGGCACCTGGACGCGGGTCGGGCGGCGCGGGCGCTGGCGGACCTCGCGCCCGCGGCGGCGGTGCCGGTGCACTACGGGACGTACTGGCCCATCGGCATGGACGCGGTGCGGCCGCACGAGTTCCACGCGCCGGGCGAGGAGTTCGCCCGGTTCGCGGGGCGGCTCGCGCCGAAGGTGACGGTGCGGGTGCCCGACCACGGCGAGCGGGTGCGGCTGCCGTGACCTGGCGCGACCTCCTCGCGGCGGCGGTCGGGCAGGTCCCGCCGGACGGCACCCGGCAGGCGGTCGGGTACCCGGCGCTGTTCCTGCTCGTGGCGCTCGGAGCACTGGTGCCGGTGATCCCGACCGGGGCGTTGGTGAGTTCGGCCTCGGTGGTGGCCTTCCACCAGGACAACCTGCCGTTCGGACTGCTGCTGGTGTTCGGCGTCTCGGCGTTCGCGGCGTTCGTCGGGGACCTCGCCCTGTACTGGCTCGGGCGGCGCGGGGTGCACTCGCGGGGCGGCTCGCGATGGCTGGAGCGGCTGCGGGGGCGGGCCACCCCGGAGCGGCTCGAACAGGCTCAGACGAAGCTCGACGAGCACGGCGTGCTGGTGCTGGTCGTCTCGCGACTGGTGCCGGCGGGCCGCATCCCGGTCATGTTGGCGTGCCTGCTGGCCGAGATGCCGCTGCGCCGGTTCGCGCGCGGCGACGCGCCGGCGTGCCTGGCGTGGGCGGCGACGTACGGCCTGATCGGGATCCTGGGCGGTTCGCTCTTCTCGGAACCCTGGAAGGGCGTGGCCCTCGCGGTGGGCCTGACCCTGTTGATCAGTGCGGCGCCGGCGCTCTGGCGCCGCGTCCGACGCGGTTCGGTCTGAGAACACGGGTCGGCGCACACGGGTACCGGGGGCGGTGCGTCAGAACGTGCGGGAGGCGCCGATCGGCAGGTCCCACAGCCGCTCGCGGTCCAGTCCGGCCCGCTCCCAGGCCGCGCGCACCCGGTGCAGGGGCTCCATGACCGGCTCGGCGGACAGGACGAAGGTGGCCCAGTGCATCGGTGCCATCCGCCGGGCCCCGAGGTCGAGGCAGGCCCGCACCGCCTCCTCCGGGTCGGTGTGCACGTCGCGGAGCCACCATCTCGGGGCGTACGCGCCGATCGGCAGCAGCGCCAGGTCCATTCCGGGGTGGCGGCGGCCGATCTCCGCGAACCAGTGCCCGTAGCCGGTGTCCCCGGCGAAGTAGACCTTCTTGCCGTGCTCCGTGTCGGTGAGGATCCACCCGCCCCACAGGGTCCGGCAGCTGTCGAGCAGCGACCGCTTCGACCAGTGGTGGGCGGGGACGAACTCGAAGCGGACGCCGCCCAGTTCGGCGCACTCCCACCAGTCGAGTTCCGTGACCCGCTCGAAGCCGCGGCGGCGGAACCAGCGTCCGAGGCCGGCGGGCACGAAGCAGGCCGTGTGGCGGGGCAGCCTTCTGAGGGTGGGGGCGTCGAGGTGGTCGTAGTGGTTGTGGCTGATCACCACCGCGTCGACGGGCGGCAGGTCCTCCCAGCGCACGCCGACGGGGGTCAACCGGGCGGGGGTGCCCAGGATGCGCCGGGACCAGACCGGGTCGGTGAGCACGGTCAGCCCGCCGGTCCGCAGGACCCAGCCGGCGTGGCCGACCCAGGTGACGGACACCGTCCCGGGCCGGGCCTCGGGCACGGGGGCGGGGGTGCAGGGCAGGTCGGGGATGCCGCGCAGCCCTTCCGGGCCGGGTCGCAGGGCTCCTTCGCGGGCCAGGCGGGCGAGCGCGCGGACGCCGGGCAGGGGGGTCGTCAGCCGATGCGCGAAGGAACGCGGCCACCGACGGACCTCGCCGAGCGGCCGGGGCACGGCCGCCTCGGGCGGGGCGGTGGGGGCGGCGGGGCCGACGGGGGCGGGGCGGTCGAGGTGGTCGGGCCGCAGCGGTGTCCGCCGGGTCGCGCCCGATCTCGCGGCTCCCCCGGCCGCACCGGCCGCACCGGCATCCGTGCGGTCCGTCATCGGGGAGTCTCCGTCCGCCATCGGGGAGTCTCCGTTCGCCGGCGGGGGTTCACTCGGCCAACCCGCCCAGCACGGACCGCAGCCGGCCCAACGCGTCCCGTACGTGCGGCAGCTCCAGGGGATCGGGGGCCGTGAGGGCGGCCAGCCGTTCCCGCGGGGTGGCCCCGAGCAGCGGGCCCGTCGACAACCGGACGCGCAGCCCGACGGGTTCGTCCGCGAACCGCTGCCCGCCGGGCGTCGGCGAACCCAACCGGCCGCCCAACCAGTCCTCCAGTTCCATCGCGTCGCCCACGCCCTGTCGGGCCAGCCCGGCCCGCAGCGGCGTCAGGTCGGCGTACAGGTGCCGGCCGGCCTGCGGAGGGCGGGCGAGCGCCCCGACGGCGAGGATCTCCCGGTGCGCGGCGGCGGCCACGGCGCCGTGCAGGGCCGCCGCCGCGAAGGCGCGGGCGGCGACGGCGTCGGGCTCGTCGAGGGCGTGCGCGGCGGCTCCGGCGACCGGACCGGCGATCAGGGCGCCGGTGGCGGTCAGCACGTCGAGGGTGCGGGCCCGCAGCCAGGTGCCGCGGGCGGTGGCGGGGAAGCGGATCACGGCGGCGGGCCAGCCGGCGGGCAACAGCGCCCCCGACAGGTCGACGAGGACGGCGGCCTGGGCGGGGAGCATCTCGGCGGGGCTGAGGACGAGCGTGTGGTGCGGCCGGTGGACGGTGTCGCGCCAGCTCTCGTCGCTGACGACGAACAGTCCCGCCTCCTCGGCCGCCTCGCAGGCCTCGCGCAGCATCTCGGGCGGCGGCACGGTCGCGGTCGGGTCGTCGGCGACGGAGAGCAGCAGGACGCGCGGGTCGCCGCCCTCGGCGCGGACCCTCCGTACCGTCTCCAGCAGGGCGTAGGGGTCGGGTACGCCACCGCACTCGGCCGGGGTCGGCACGTGGAAGGCCCGCCGTCCCAGCAGGCGGACCTGGGGGGTCCACCAGGCGGGACAGGGTCGGGGCAGCATCACGTCGCCGCCGTAGGCGCCGAGCAGCGCGAGCAGCAGCGCCGCGGCGCCGGGTCCGGCGGCCACGTTCTCGGGCTCGGTGGGCAGGCCGCGTCGGGCCCAGTGCCGGCATGCGGCCTCGCGTACGGACGCGCCGCCGCCCGGCGGTTCCGGCGCGGAGCGGTCCGCGGCCCCGGCGAGCACGGCGGTCAGCTCGGGCAGGACGGGCAGGCCGGGCGGGGGTGCGGGCGGCACGTACCGGACGGGGCCGCGCCCCTCCGCCGTCGTGCGCTGCCACCCCGCCGTCCCCGCCATCCCCGCAGTCCTTCCCGTGCACGCCACCGACCGACCATGACCTTTATACGGTTATTCGACCGGTTTCGCCCGTCAACCCCGGCACCCGAGCCGCACCGGCGGCCGAGCCTCGCCCGCAGACTCGGCGGCGCGACCGAATGGGCCGCCTCGCCGCCAGGCCCCTTGAGCCACAAGCCTGACGTCCACATGTCGAAACGCACATCTCATATGACGGGCAAGCGATTACGGTGATCACAGCGCACCCCAGAGACGAACTCGACGAGGAGGAGTCACCGCCATGAACGCCATGAAGGAGACCGCCGTCTACACGCACGGCCACCACGAGTCGGTGCTGCGGTCGCACCGTTGGCGCACCGCCGAGAACTCGGCGGCCTACCTGATCGGCGAGCTGCGACCGGGCATGGCGGTCCTGGACGTGGGGTGCGGTCCCGGCACCATCACGGCGGACCTGGCGGCGCTGGTGGCCCCCGGCGGGCGGGTGACGGCCGTCGACGCGGCGCCGGACGTACTGGGCCGGGCCCGGGCCCACGTCGCGGAGCGCGGACTGGCCGGGGTGGTCGAGTTCGCCACGGCGGACGTCCACGCGCTGGACTTCCCCGACGACTCCTTCGACGTGGTCCACGCCCACCAGGTGCTCCAGCACGTCGGGGACCCGGTGCGCGCCCTGCGCGAGATGCGGCGGGTGTGCCGGCCGGGCGGGATCGTCGCGGCCCGGGACGCCGACTACGCGGCGATGACCTGGTTCCCCGGGACGCCCGGCCTGGAGGAGTGGCTGAGCCTGTACCGCGCGGTCGCGCGCGCGAACGGCGGCGAGCCGGACGCCGGGCGGCGACTGCTGTCGTGGGCGCGGGAGGCGGGCTTCACCGAGGTGGCCGCCTCGGCCGGCGCCTGGTGTTACGCCACCCCGGAGGAGGTCGCGTGGTGGTCCTCGCTGTGGGCGGACCGTACGACGGCGTCGACGTACGCGTCGATCGCCACGAGCGGCGGCCACGCGACACCGGCCGAACTGACGACGATCGCGAAGGCCTGGCACGCGTGGGGCGCCGCGCCGGACGCCTGGTTCTCCGTCCTGAACGGCGAGATCCTGGCCCGCGCCTGACCCGCCGGTCGGGGGCGACCCGTAGGGGTGGGGTGCGGCGGCCTCCTCCCTGATCACGAGGTCGACTCCCGTACTTCCGGCCTACGTTGAGGCGGCACCTCACCCGCAGCCGACGAAGGGCAGTCCCCGCTCATGCGCCGCCTCACCATCACCGCCTCCCTGCTCCTCGCCCTCGGCCTGGCCGGCTCCGTCACCGCGCCGGCCGTGGCCGCGCCCACCGGTCCCGGGCGGGGGCCGACCGCCCCGGCCGCCGGCCAACCCGACGGTGCCGCCTTACACCGCGCTCTGGACGCGGTGATCGCCCAGGGCGTACCCGGTGCGGTGGCCGAGGTGCGCGAGGACGGGCGGGTGTGGCGCGGGGCGAGCGGTGTCGCCGACCTGTCGGGCAGGCCGGCGCGGGCGGACGACCGGTTCCGGGCGGGCAGTGTCACCAAGACCTTCGTGGCCACGGTGGTCCTGCAACTGGTCGCGGAGGGCCGGATCGCACTGGACGACCCCATCGGCCGCCACCTTCCCGGACTGATACCCGCCGGAGCCGACGGCGCCGAGGTCACGGTGCGCCAACTGTTGGACCACACCAGCGGCATACCGAACTACACGGACGTGCTGCGCCGACAGCCCGACCCGATCAGAACCCTCCAGCACAGCGCGTACACGCCCCGGGAGCTGGTCGCGATGGCCCTGCGGGAGCCGCGGGCGTTCGATCCGGGTGCCCCGGGCCACTGGCAGTACTCCAACACCAACTACGTCGTCCTGGGCCTGCTCATCGAGCGGGCCGGCGGCCACTCCCTCGGCCGGGAGATCGAGCGGCGCGTCATCCACCCGCTGCGTCTGACCGACACCCTGGTCCCGGCCGGCCCGAACCTGCCCGGACGGCACCTGAACGGCTACGAGTGGCTCGACGGCCCCGGCGCCACCCCCACGGACCTCACCGAATTCAGCGCCGGCGCCTTCTGGGGGCCGGGCAACATGATCTCCACCACAGCCGACCTCAACCGCTTCCAACAGGCCCTGTCCGACGGCCGGCTGCTTCCGCCCCGACTGCTCGGGGAGATGCGGGAGATGCGGGACACCGATCGCACGGGACGCTCGTACGGACTCGGTGTGGAGGCGAACACCACCGTCTGCGGCACGGGCCAGGGGCCGGTCCTGGGACACAGCGGCAGCGTGCCCGGCTACAACACCTACAGCTTCGCCTCGGCCGACGGACGGCGGCGGATCACCCTCGCGGTGAACGTCGACCTCACCAAGACCAAGGGCGCGGACGAGGCCATCGGCCGCGTCCTGGCCACGGCGCTCTGCCGGCCGGCCCCGCCCGCGCACCCCGCTCCGTAGCGGCCCCCTCGCCCCCTCGTACCGCCGCCGGGGCCGGCCGCCGCCTCAGGGGGACGGCTTCGGCGGGCGCATGCGGAAGTCGTACGCGGGCGGCAGCGGGCGATCGGTGAGCGTGGCCCACACCTCGGCCAGGGTCTCCTCGCCTTCCCGGAGGTCGGCGAGTTCGAGGCCCTCCTCGAAGACGCGGCGGGCCGCGGCCACATGGCCCTCAGCCGCGAGGAGCCGCGCCGCGAGGAGCCGGAAGCGGCCCTCCTCGCGGCGCGCCGGCCGCAGTCGGTCCCACACCGCGCGGGCCCGGTCCGGCCGGCCGGCCGCCAGCAGGGCGGTCATGGCCTCCCGCCCGAGCGCGGACTCGGCGGCCGGCCAACCGGCGTCCGCCCCGCTCTCGTCGGCCAGGTTCGCGAAGGCCTCCGTGTAGCGGTCGGCCGCCCGGTCGAGGTCGCCGGCCAACGCGTCGGCCTCCGCCAGGCACCTCAGCAGCGGCCACCGCGACGCCGCCGGCGCGAGCCCGCGCTCCCAACTGCGCACGGCCTGGGCGATGTCCCCGGCGTGCCACTGGGCCACGCCCAGGTGGTACTCGGTCAGCGGGTCGGCGGGCGCGGTCTCCAGCATGTCCCGCCAGTGCGGGGCGACCAGGCTGGGGCCGGGCGGGGCGGCACGCCCGGGCCGGGGGAACGTCCCGGAGCGCCACAACTCCAGCCAGGGGGCCTGCTCCTCCCCCAGGGTCGATTCGTCGAAGGGGGTGCCGGGCAGCTTGAAGCCCGCGCGCAGCACCTCCAGCGCGCCCCAGCCGGAGCCCGTCGCGAGCCGCTCGCCCGGTTCGGTGTCGGCGCTGCCCCGCCAGGACTCGTACGCCGCGTCCAGCCGTTCCCGGGGCAGTGCCGCCTCCAGGGCCTCCCCGGCAGCGGCGCGGGCGGCGTCCCAGTCGCTCCCGTGCACCGCCGAGGCGTCCGCCGACAGGGCTCCGTATGCCTCCAGCCAGCTGAACTCCGCCCCGCCGTCGAGGCGTACGTGTTCGAGTTGGGTGCGGGCCAGGCCGGCCTGGATCTCGGCGTAGCCGACCGTGCCCGGCTCCGTCAGCCACTCCTGCCAGCGCCGTCCGCCGGTGCCCGCGCCCCACGTGAAGAGCTTGCGGCCGCGCAACCGCCCGGTCGAACTCTGGACGAGCCCCCGCCCGTCGGCGTCGAGCGAGGCGATCCAGGGCCGGTCCGATTCCCGGACCTCGTAGAAGTAGTCGGCCGGATACGTGCCGCGCAGCGGGTACGTGCGGTCGACGCCCTCCCACTCCGGTACGGGGACACGGCGCAGCTCGCGTTCGTATCCGAAGTGCCAGGCCTCGTCCGCCGGGGCGAGGACACGGGTGCCGGCGTCCTCGGGGACCGCGATGTTGGACCACCAGTAGACGGGTGCGGGTCGCTCGTGCGGGTTGCGCACGCGGACGCCGACGTACAGGAACTCCGAGTCCTCGGGCAGCCACAGGTCCACCTGGAAGGGGGTCTCGCGCAGCCGCTCCCATTCCCACATCCGCAGCATCGTGGCGCCGTCGGGCCCGGGGACGAGCGCGGCGTGCAGGGGGGCGCAGGCGAGGGCGCCGTGCCCGGTGGCTCCGATGTTCCATTCGACGCCGCCGGAGAACCAGGCTCCGTTGAGGGCGAAGTTGGCGGGTTGGAACACCGGGTTGCGGTAGAGGAGTTCGCGTCCGGTCGCCAGGTGGACGAGGGAGTGGATCCGGCCGCCGAGTCCGGGCAGCACGGTGACGCGCAGGAGCGCGTTCTCGATGAGGATCGCCTCGCACTCGCGCCGCGCCCGCTCCCGTCCGTAACCGTCGCGGATCCGGACGGGCAGCAGCGAGCGCAGCGGCTCGTAGCCGATCTGCCGCGCCATGTCGCGGGGCAGGCCCCGGCGCGACCGCTCGTCCGGTTCGTGCACCCCGTCGGGCGCGCGCAGGGCGGGCAGGGGGTTCTCGGGGCCCAACGGGGCTCCGGGGAGGGTCAGTACGGCGGGTCGGACGGTGGTGGCCATGAGGGAATGGAACACGCCACGGGGGTCGGTGCACAGGGGTTCCGCGGATCACCACCGGTCAGGATTACGCAAAGCCCTGGCCTGCGGGTGACGCGATCGGTGTCAGGCGAACGCTCCCGCCACCAGGTCGGCGAGCAGAGCCCCCGCGCGCCCGTCGGGGTCGAGGTCCGGGTCGTAGATCGTGACGTTGAGCCCGACACAGCGCGGGGAGCGGGCCAACACGCCCAGCAGTTCGGCGAGTTCGTCGGGAACCAGTCCGTCCGCGTCGGGGCTGTCGACGGCCGGCATCACGCTCGGGTCCAGGACGTCGGCGTCGAGGTGCACCCAGAAACCGGCGGTGTCCGGCGGGTGGAGTCCTTCCAGGGCGTCCCGGGCGACGGGACCGGCGCCGCGTTCGCGGATCTCCCCGACGGTGGCCACCCGGATCCCGGCGGCGCGCAGCTCCGGGAGGTCCTCGTCCCCGTCGCGGACGCCGAACAGACGCACGTCCTCGTCCCGCAGGTACGGGCCGAGCCCTTCGAGGTCGGCGAGGTCGGCCTGGCCGCGTCCGGTGGACAGGGCCAGCTCCTCGCCGCCGGCGGCGCCGACGGGTCCGTTGACCGCGGTGTTCCCGGGGTGGCGGAAGTCCGCGGAGCCGTCGATGGCGGCCAGTCCGTACCGGCCGAGGCGCCGCATGGCCAGTGCGGCGCCGAGCTGGATCGAGCAGTCCCCGCCGAGCACGACGGGGAACTCCCCGTCCCGCAGGTGCGCCTCGATGCGGTCGGCGAGGGTGACGGTGTAGCGGGCGAGGGCGGCGGCGTGGAAGACCCCGTCGCCCTCCTTCCAGTCGCCCCGGTCGTAGCGCGGCGGCACCACGACCCCGCCCTCGCGCGCGCCGAGTCGGGCGAGGAGCCCCTGTTCCCGCAGGGCTCCCGCCAGCTTGTAGACCCCGGGCACGGTGCCGGGTGCGGGCGGGCGCAGGCCCAGGTTGGAGGGGGCGTCGAGCAACACGATGGTTCGCATGCCCTCATCCTGGGCGACGCGTGCCCCCGGGACCGGGCATTTCGGCGGTCAGGGCCCAGCGCTCGTGGTCGCGCCACGCCCCGTCGATGTGCAGGAAGTCCGGGGAGAGGCCCTCCAGCCGGAAGCCGCGGCCTCGGACGAGGGCGAGGGAGGCGGCGTTGCCGGGCTGGACGTTCGCCTCCAGTCGGTGCAGCCCGAGGCCCTGGCCGGCGGGTGCGAAGGCGTACCCGATCACCAGGTCGAGGGCCTCGCCGAGGAGCCCCCGGCCGGCGGCGTGGGCAAAGGCGGCGTAGCCGAGGGCTCCGCACTGGAAGCCCCCGCGGACGATGTTGTTGACGTTGACGAATCCGGCGATGGCCCCGCCGGCGCGCTCGCATACGAGGAATCCGACCCGGCTGTCGCCGTCGCCGAGCCGGGCCGCCCAGGGCTCGTACGCTTCGACGGTGTCGGGCGGGAACATCCAGGGGCGGTGCAGGGCGCGGCTCTCGTGGACGCGGGTGACGAACTCGGGTCCGTCGGCCGGCCGAAAGGGCCTGATCCCGACCCTGGCTCCCTCGTCGAGGTAGGTGACATGAGACATCGGCCCAGGCTAGTGCTGTGGCGCGTCCGTCAGGGCTCCAGCGGCAGCCTCGGCACGTCCGTCCGCTCGATCCCGAACACCTGCGCGTAGAGCGAGAGCTCCGCTTCCAGGGCGCGGACCATGGTGTCCGCGCGGCGGAAGCCATGCCCCTCGCCCTCGAAGGTCACGTACGCGTGCGGCACCGCCCGACCTCGCAGGGCGGCGAGCAGCCGTTCGGCCTGGGCCGGCGGGCAGATCGGGTCGTCCAGGCCCTGGAGCAGGACGAAGGGTGCGGTGATCCGGTCGGCGCGGGCCACCGGGGAGCGTTCGCGGCTGATCAGGTCGAGGGTCTGCGGCGGCCCGGCGAGGCCGTCGATGTAGCGGGATTCCAGGTCGTGCGTCTCGGCCGCGAAGCCGCGCAGGTCCAGCACGGGGTAGATGATCGCCGCGCAGGCGTACAGGTCGGTGGCGGCCAGGGAGGCCGCGGCGGTCCAGCCGCCGGCGCTGCCGCCGCGGATCGCGAGCCGGTCCGGGTCGGCGGTGCCCTCGGCGGCCAGGGCGCGGGCCACGGCCGCGCAGTCCTCCACGTCCACCACGCCCCACTGCTCGCGCAGCCGCTCCCGGTAGGCGCGGCCGTAGCCGGAGGAGCCGCCGTAATTGACCTCGACGACGCCGATGCCGCGCGAGGTGAAGTAGGCGATGTGCAGGTCCAGTACGGGTGGCACGTGGTCGGTGGGGCCGCCGTGCACCCACACCACGTACGGGGGCAGTTCGTCGGCGGGGGCCGGTCGGTCCGGGTGGTGCGGCGGGTAGACGTGGGCGTGGATCTCGCGGTCGTCCGGGCCGGTGAAGGTCCGGCTCTGCGGCTCGGGGTAGTAGGACGGGTCCACGGGGTCGGCCGCCCGGGCGCCGATCACCCGGGCGTGGCCGGTGGCGGTGTCGAGTTCCACCACCTCGTATCCGCTGCGCGGGCTGGCGGCGACCCCGAAGACCCGGGAGTCGCTGACGGCCAGGGTGGGTTGCCAGGACGTCCAGGGCCCGGCGGCGTCCACGAGGTCCCCGCTCTCGGGGTCGAGTACGCCGAGCACCGAGGAGCCCTGGCCGTGCAGGACGGCGACGAGTCCGTCCAGCAGCGGGGCGAGCCAGCTCAGTCCGGGCTTCCACAGCGGTCCGCCGAACTCCTCCTCGCGGGGGCACAGGTTGACGGCCTCGCCGCTGTGCGGGTCCACGCGGTACGGGTTCCACCAGCCGCCCCGGTCGCTCACCGCGAGAAGGGTCCCGTCGGGCGCCCACTCCACCTGGGCCACGGCCTCGTCGGGTCCGCCGAGCACGGTGCGGGGGGCGCCGATCGTGCCGGTCGCGGTGACCTCGGCGAGGAGCAACTCGGTGCCGTCCCAGGGCATCCGGGGGTGGTCCCAGACCAGTCGGGCCACGGTGCGCCCGTCGGGGGACAGTCGGGGCCCGGTGGTGAACCGGTGCCGGTCGTCGGTCAACTCGCGTACGGCGTGCCGGTCTTCGGCGGCCGATCCGTCCAGGGGGACGGCGGCCAGGACGCGCCGCACGTCGGTCGGCGCGGGTCCGGTGAACTCCTCCAGCACGCACCAGACCTCGTCGCCGCGCAGCACCGGGTCGGCCCAGCGCAGTCCTCCGCCGACCGTGCCGACGGGGGTGAGCGGTCGGGGGGCCGGGGCGCCGGGCGCGTCCGGTTCGTACGCGTACAGCCTCTGGTCGGCGAAGTGGACGAAGACCAACAGCGGTCCGCCGGAGTGCCGTTCGACGCCGGCCCAGGGGCGCCCGCCGTACTCGGTGACCCTGCTGCGGACGTTCCAGGGCGCGGGCAGCACGGGCCGTTCGGGCCGGCCGTCGGCGGGGCGCCGCACGAGGGTCCGGCGGCCCTCCTCCTCCGGCCGGGGCTCGGTCCACCACACCTCGGGGCCGATCGTGCCCACGTACTCGGGCCGCCCGTCGAGTGCGGCGGCGAGCGCGGCGTCGATGGGCGAGGGCCAGCCGCCGTAGGGCCGGGACGGGGTGAGCGGCGCCATCACCGGGTCCCCGTCACAGCGCGCGCAGGGCGCGGTCGAGGACGCGGACGCCGAAGTGCAGGGCGTCGACCGGGACCCGCTCGTCCACGCCGTGGAAGAGGGACCAGTAGTCGAAGCCGGGCGGCAGCCTGAGCGGGGAGTAGCCGTAGCCGGTGATGCCGAGCCGGGAGAACTGCTTGGCGTCGGTGCCGCCCGCCATGCAGAACGGGACCACGTGTCCTTCGGGGTCGAAGTGCTCGACGGCCTCGCGCAGGATCCCGAAGGTCCGTCCGTCCACGGGGGCTTCGAGCGCCACCTCGCGGTGGTGGAACTCCCAGTGCACGTCGGGGCCGGTGAGCGCGTCGAGGGTGGCGATGAACTCCGCCTCCCCGCCGGGGAGCGTGCGGCCGTCCACGTAGGCGGTGGCCTGGCCCGGGATCACGTTCAGTTTGTAACCGGCGCTGAGCATGGTCGGGTTGGCGCTCTGTCGCACGGTGGCCTGCACGAGGGCGGCGGCCGGGCCGAGCGCGGCGAGCAGCTCCGTCAGGTCGAGGTCCTCGCCGCGCGGGTCCACCGACAGGCCTTCCAGGGCGGCGAGTTCGGTGATGCAGGCGATCACGGTGTCGGTGAGGCGCACCGGCCACTCGTACGCGCCGATCCTGGTGACGGCGGCGGCGAGGCGACTGACGGCGTTGGCCCGGTTGGGCTTGGATCCGTGCCCGGCGGTGCCGTGCGCGGTCAGTTTCAGCCACGCGGTGCCCCGCTCGCCGGCGGCGATCGGGTAGAGGGAGCGGCCCGGGGCGGGGTGGACGGTGAAGGCGCCGGACTCGCCGAGCCCCTCCGTACAGCCCTCGAAGAGTTCCGGGTGGTGGTCGGCGAGGAAGCCCGCCCCGTCGATCGCGCTGTCCTCCTCGTCGGCGGTGTAAGCGATCACGATGTCGCGGCGCGGCTTCACGCCCGCCCGCGCCCAGGCCCGTACGACGGCCAGCACCATGGCGTCCATGTTCTTCATGTCGACGGCGCCGCGGCCCCAGACGACGCCGTCGCGGATCTCGCCGGAGAAGGGGTGCACGCTCCAGTCGGCGGCCTCGGCGGGCACCACGTCGAGGTGGCCGTGGACCAGGAGGGCGTCGGCTCCGGGGTCGCTGCCCTCGATCCGGGCCACCACGTTGGTGCGGCCCGGGGTGCGTTCCAGCAGGATCGGGTCCAGGCCGGCGCCGGCGAGCCGTTCGGCGACGTACTCGGCGGCCGGTCGCTCGCGGCAGTCGCCGCCGCCGCGGTTGGTGGTGTCGATGCGGATGAGGCCGGAGGTGTAATCGACCACCTCGTCGAGTGCCGTCGGGTCCACGGCTTCGCAGGGGCGGGTCTCCGTTGCGTGCATGTCAGCCATACTGCTCCTCCACAGCCGCCGAGACGACCGTCGTGACCGCCTTGAAGGTCCGGATCCCCTCGTACATCGTCTCGTTGGTGTACGCGACCCTGCGTTCGCCCGAGCGTTCGACGCCGGGAACCACGGTGGCGGCCAGACCCAGATGCTCGGCGTCGAACTCCAGTTCCACCGTGAACGGTCCTCCCACCACGGGCTCGTGGCGGACCGCGAGGGCGACGGCCTCCGTCGCCGCGGCCCGGATGTCGGCGGCGGTGCGGGCGGGCGTGCGGCAGACGGCCGCGTACCGCGAGACGTGGTCCTTGACCGCGACGGTCACCGCGTCCGGGGCGTAACCGGCGGCGTCGACACAGGTCAGGTCGTCGCCGGTGACGAGGATGACCGGGACTCCGTACTCGGCGACGACGTGGGCGTTGAGCAGCCCCTCGCCGGCGCGCACACCGTTGACCCAGACACCGGTGATCGAGTTCGCGAGGTAGGTGTGGGCGAGGACGCCTTCCGTGCCGGCCCCCGTGTGGTAGCCGACGAAGGCGACGCCGTCCACGTCGCCGTACTGGACGCCCTCGACCATGGAGAGCGACTTGTGCCGGCCGGTGAGCATCTCGGCGCGGGCGTCCAGCTTCTCCAGGAGCAGGTTCCGCATGGTCCAGTGGGCCTCGTTGACGAGGACCCGGTCGGCGCCGCCGTCGTAGAAACCGAGCACGGCGGCGTTCACGTCGGAGGTGAACATGGACCGGCAGCGCTCCCACTGGGGGGTGCCGGGCAGCACGTCGGCGGGCCAGGTGACGCCGGTGGCGCCTTCCATGTCGGCGGAGACGAGGATCTTCATCGGGTCCCCCGGTGGGTCGGGTCGCGTCCCCGGTGGACCGGGCCGCGGACTCCTCACCCTAACCGCCCGGGCCTCTCCCGCCCCGGGGGCCACGCCCGGGTTCCGGCGGCTCACCCCCGGACGGAAGACCACCCGAACCGGTGAGCCGCCCGGCGCCGCCGGCGGGCAACGGCCTTGCTCAGCCCTCGACTTCGCCGGCCAGGTTGGCGAGCAGGGTGTCGTGGATGCGGGCGAGGCCCTTCGGGGCGAAGGTGCGCTCGAAGAAGCCGCCGATGCCGCCCGCGCCGTTCCAGACGGTGCTGACGACCACCTTCGACCTGCCCTCGCCGGCCGGGGTCACCGTCCAGGTGGTGACCATGGAGGAGTTGCGGTCCTTCTCCACGAGCCGGCCGTCGGTGGGCTCGGTGACCTCCAGCAGGCAGTCGCGCACCCGCTTGCTGGTCGCCTGGAGCTTCCAGTGGACCAGGGTGCCCGCGCCGTCGCCGCCCTCGCGCACCTCGTACTCGCTGTAGTGCTCGGGGAGCAGCTTGCCCCGGGTCCCCGAGTAGTCCGCCAGCGCGTCGAACACGGTCTCCGCGTCAGCCGCGATGATCCGCTCCGTGGTGGCCTCGACCTGCGCCATAGCTGTTCCTCCAGCAGTTGTGTCCGCTCGTCGCGGCTAGACAACCACCTCCGGGGCGGGGGCCCAAATCCGGGGGCGGAGGCGAGCTGGACCGCGGTGGACGAAGAGTTCCCGCCGGCCGGCCGAATTCCGTCCCACGCGCTCACGGGAACCTCGCACCGGATCACCCGACACGTCCACGAACCCGCGGCGGAGTACGGCATCGGCCCCTCCCGCCGGGGAGGGTCCCGCCGGATCCCGATGCCCGAACGACCCGCCGAGGCGACGCACGCCGGTCCGACCCGGCTCACCCTCCTGTGATCCCGGACGGCCCCTGAAGGCTCATCACATCGGACCAATCGGCAGCCCAATCCCGCATTCCGGCCTTGGTTTCCTGGACGATTCCGCCCAGAACCCTCGGCTGGGAGGCCCCATGCTGCACCCCGTGACCAAGCGCGGACCGCTGAAGAAGCGCGCCGCCGTCCTGCTGTCGATCTCCACCGTGGCCGCCGCCCTCGCGAGCCCGGTCACCGCCGCCCCGGCGGCCGCCACGGCCCCGACGGCCCCGGCCCTGCGCTGGACCGATTGCAAGACGCCCCGCCACCCCACGCTCCAATGCGCCTCCCTCAAGGTCCCGCTCGACCACGACCGGCCCGCCGGCCGGCAGATCGCCCTCGCGCTGACCCGCGTCCCGCACACCTCCGCGACGTCCCGGGGACCCCTGTTGGTCAACCCCGGTGGCCCCGGCGGCAGCGGGCGCACCCTCGCCGGGTACATCGCCTCCGCGCTGCCCAAGGACGTGGCCGGCTCGTTCGACGTGATCGGCTTCGACCCGCGCGGCGTGGGCAAGAGCGAGCCCGCCCTGGACTGCGGCGCCGGGCACTTCACCCCCGTGCGCCCCGACTCCGTGCCCCTGGACCGGGCGACCGAGCAGGCCAACCTGGAGCGGGTCAAGACCTTCGCCGAGTCCTGCCAGACCAAGCACGCGGACGTGCTCCCGTACATCGGCACCGTGTCGGCCGCCCGCGACCTGGAGGTGCTGCGCACGGCGCTCGGCGCACCGAAGCTCAGCTACCTGGGGTACTCCTACGGGACCTATCTGGGCGCCGTGTACGCCCGGCTGCACCCGGACCGGGTCGACCGGCTGGTGCTGGACTCCGTCGTGGACCCGGCCGGCGTCTGGTACGAGGACAACCTCGCCCAGGACCAGGCCTTCGACGCCCGCCACAAGGCCTTCCTCGCCTGGGTGGCCCGGTACGACGAGAAGTACCGGCTCGGCACCGACCCGGCCCGGATCGAGGCGCGCTGGTACGAGATGCGCGACGCGCTGCGCGCGGCGCCGGCGGGCGGCAAGGTGGGCCCCTCCGAACTGGAGGACACCTTCATGCCGGGCGGCTACTACAACGGCTACTGGCCCCACCTCGCTGAGGCCTTCTCCGCGTACGCGGTGGACAAGAACCCCAAGCCGCTGGTGTCGGCCTACGAACGGTTCGGCGCGGTGGAGCCCTCGGCGGGCAACAGCTACAGCGTCTACACCGCAGTGCAGTGCCGGGACTCGGCCTGGCCGCGGAACTGGAACCAGTGGCGCGCCGACATGTGGCGCACGCACGCCAAGGCACCCTTCATGACCTGGAACAACGCCTGGTACAACGCCCCCTGCGCGTTCTGGCCGACGGAGCCCCTGCAGGCCCCGGACGTGACCAACACCGAGCTTCCCCAGGCCCTGCTGTTCCAGGCGACGGAGGACGCGGCGACCCCGTACGAGGGCGCGGTCAGCATGAAGGGCAAGCTCAAGGGCGCGGCGCTGGTGGTCGAGCAGGGCGGCGGCAACCACGGGATCGTCCTGAGCGGCAACAAGTGCCTGGACGAGAAGCTGTCCGCGTACCTGCGTACCGGCAAGGCCGCCGACGCCACCTGCCCCGCGCAGCCCGCCCCGACGCCGGCCGCCGCGACGCGCGCGGTCCCGCCCTCGGCCGGCGGGGCGGCCCTGCACGGCCTGCTGGGCTTCCGCGGCTGAGCCCGGGAGGGCAGGATCGGCGCATGACCACACCCCGCACCGACCACCTCACCCGCGTCGCCGCACCCGAGGGCGTCGGCCCGAGCCCCCAGTACAGCCATGTCGTCTGGGGCACCGGCCGGTTCGTCGCGATCTCGGGGCAGTGCGCCTTCGACGAGGAGGGCGGGGTGGTCGGCGTCGGCGACGCCGCGGCGCAGGCCCGTCAGGTGTTCGAGAACCTGCGGCGCTGTCTGGCGGCCGCCGGCGCGAGCTTCGCGGACGTGGTGAAGCTGACGTACTTCGTGACGGACGTCGCGCACCTGCCGGCGGTACGGGACGCCCGGGCCGCCGTCATCCCGGCGGACCGCCTCCCGGCCTCCTCGGCGGTCCAGGTCACCGCCCTGGTCCACCCGGAACTCCTCCTGGAGATCGAGGCCTTCGCGGTGGTTCCGGTCTAGGCCGGCTCCCTCGGGTTCCGGTCGGCCGGGGCCAGTCGGCGCAGTGCCTCCGTCGCGGCCACCGCCAGGCGGGGGTGGGACTGGGCGCGGGCGAGGACCTCCCGGGCGCGGGGGTCGGCGAGGGCTCCCAGGCCCTCCACGCACGCCAGGGCGACCCTCCAGTACGGGTCGTGGGGCGAGAGGAGCCGGGACAGCGTGCGGATCAGCGCCGGCGCCGACTCGGGGGCGCGCAGCGCCGCCAACAGCCGGACCGGGTGGAGGGCGTAGGCGGTGCGGAGGTCGTTCGTCGCCAGGGCGGCCGCCGCCCGGGCCGTGCGCGGGTCCCCGAGGACGGCCAGCGCCCGCGCGGCGGCCTCGCAGCGCGGTGGGTCGCGGTGGTTGAGGAGCAGCACCAGCGACTCGAAGGCCCGCCGGTCCCCGGCCAGCCCCAGCCGGTAGGCGGCCAGCTCGCGGGCCCACAACGGCAGGCCGGCGCGGGTCAGGGAGGCCGCCAGCGCGTCGGGGTCCGCCGCGAGCAGCTCCTCGTACTCCGCCGACTGCCCCGACTCGGTCCGCAGGCGCTCCAGCACGTCGTTCACCCGGCCAACCCTAGGGGGACGGGGCCGCCGCCACGCCGGGTTCCCCGAGATGTGCGCACCCCTGATGATCGATGATCGATGATCGGTACATTTGGGCGTTACAGGTCACATCTCCGCGCTATGGCGCGCCAGTTACCGGCGAGTTACTCTCGCTTCAACACGTACGGGGCCGGCCTGGTGACGCAGCCGCCTCGTACCAGTCGGTTCAGTACCCCAGGTACCCCAGGTACCGCATGTTCGTGTTCGGCGTGATCCCCGGGACAGGGTCCGCCGCTCCACGCCCCCTCTTCGGGCATCTCGTGCGGAAATTCCGGTCCGCGTGCCGTGCGGCCGCGCGCCTTCCCCCAGTCGTCACCCTCTTCCACTGGAGTCCCGCGATGGACCTTCCGTCCACGTCCAGTCAGTCCACCCTGCAGACCGTCGCCGTCGTCGGCCTCGGCACCATGGGCACCGGCATCGCCGAGATCCTCGCCCGGGCCGGCCGCGAGGTCATCGGCATCGACATCAGCGACGCCGCCACCCGTCGGGCCGGCGCCGCCCTCGCGGCGGCCACGGCCCGCTCCGTCGCCAAGGAGCGGCTGACCGAGGCCGAGCGCGACGGCGTGCTCGCCCGCTTCCGCACCTTCACCGAGTTGAGCGCGGCCGCCGACGCCGACCTGGTGATCGAGGTGATCCCGGAGGACTACGCGCTCAAGCAGCGGCTGTTCCGCGAACTCGACGCGATCGTCCGCCCGGACACGATCCTGGCCACCGGCACCAACGCCCTGTCGGTGACCCGGATGGCGGCCGAGTCCCAGCGCCCCGAGCGGGTCCTGGGCCTGCACTTCTTCAACCCGGCGCCGGCGATGAAGCTCGTCGAGGTCGTCTCCTGCGTGCTCACCTCCCCGACCGCCGTCGAGGCCGTCACCGAGCTGGCCCGCGAGCTCGGCAAGCAGCCCGTCGCGGTCGGCGACCGGCCCGGGTTCGTGGCCGACGGCCTGCTCTTCGGCTACCTCAACCAGGCCGCCGCGATGTACGAGTCGAAGTACGCCTCCCGCGAGGACATCGACGCGGCGATGCGGCTCGGCTGCGGCCTGCCCATGGGTCCGCTGGCCCTCCTCGACCTGATCGGCGTGGACACGGCCCGGACCGTCCTGGAGGCCATGTACGCCTCCTCCGGCGACCGACTGCACGCCCCGGCCCCGATCCTCGGCCAGCTGGCCGAGGCCGGCCTGACCGGGCAGAAGTCCGGCCGCGGGTTCTACACGTACGAGGCCCCGGGCAGCCAGGTCGTCGTCCGTGACCTCCAGACGCCGCTGGACGGTTCCCTGCTCGGCTCGGGTCGACCGGTCTCCTCGGTCGGCGTGGCCGGTTCGGGGACGATGGCGAGCGGTATCGCGCAGGTCTTCGCGCAGGCCGGGTACGCGGTCGTGCTGGCGGCCCGCAGCCAGGAGAAGGCGGTGGCCGCCAAGGCCGCGATCGGCAAGTCCCTGGGCCGTGCGGTGTCCAAGGGCAGGCTGACCGAGGCGGCCGCCGCCGAGACCATGGAGCGGATCACGCCGGCCGGCTCCCTGGACGCCTTCGCCGAGGTGGACCTGGCGGTGGAGGCCGTCGCGGAGGACCTGGCCGTCAAGCAGGAGCTGTTCGCCGGTCTGGACAAGGTCTGCAAGCCGGGCGCGGTCCTGGCGACCACCACCTCCTCGCTCCCGGTGATCGCGGTGGCGCGGGCGACCTCGCGTCCGCAGGACGTGATCGGCATGCACTTCTTCAACCCGGCTCCCGCGATGAAGCTGGTCGAGGTGGTCCGGACCGTCCTGACCGCCGACGACGTGCACGCCACGGTCCGGGAGGTCTGCGCGAAGGTGCGCAAGCACCCGGTGGACTGCGGGGACCGGGCCGGGTTCATCGTGAACGCGCTGCTGTTCCCGTACCTGAACAACGCGATCAAGATGGTCGAGCAGCACTACGCGAGCCTGGACGACATCGACGCCGCGATGAAGCTGGGCGGCGGCTACCCGATGGGGCCCTTCGAACTCCTCGACGTGGTCGGCCTGGACGTGTCGCTGGCCATCGAGAAGGTCCTGCACAAGGAGTTCCGCGACCCGGGCCTGGCCCCGTCCCCGCTGCTGGAGCACCTGGTGGCGGCCGGCTGCCTGGGCCGGAAGACCGGCCGCGGTTTCCGTGAGTACGCCCGCCGGTAAGCCGAGCCGGGACCGGCGGACACCCGAGCCGGATGCGTGGGGAGGGCTGCTCGGGCCTGCCGGACCCTCACGGCAGGCGAGCCCTCCCGACGAGCACTGTGTGCGCAGTGCGGGCTCTCCCCCGCATCCCTCCCCGCCCCACCCCCCTCAGGCGCGCTCTCCTGCGCGAATGAAGTACTTTCGCTCTATGTCCCAGCCCGCCAAGACCTCGCCCCGTGCCGCCGCGACCTCCGACGCCCCGGAGAGCACGGCCGGCACCAAGGCGGCCGCGCAGCGGCTCAAGATGCGCCGCGAGCTGGCCGCGGCCGCCATGGAGCTGTTCGCCACCAAGGGGTACGAGGCCACGACGGTCGACGAGATCGCCGCGACCGCCGGGGTGGCGCGCCGGACCTTCTTCCGGCACTTCCGTTCCAAGGAAGAGGCGATCTTCCCGGACCACGACGACACCCTGACCCGCGCCGAGGCCGTGCTGGACGTGGCCCCGGCGCACGAGCACCCGCTCGACACGGTGTGCCGCGGGATCAAGGAAGTCATGAAGATGTACGCCGCGTCGCCGGCGGTGTCGGTGGAGCGCTACCGGCTCACCCGCGAGGTGCCGGCGCTGCGGGAGCGGGAGATCGCCTCGGTGGCCCGGTACGAGCGGTTGTTCACGCGCTACCTGCTCGCCCACTTCGACGAGCAGGACCACCACGACGGCAATGACGATCCGCTGCTGGCGGAGGTGGCCGCCTCGGCGGTGGTCACGGCCCACAACCACGTGCTGCGGCGCTGGCTGCGGGCGGGCGGGCAGGGGGACGTGGAGGCGCAGCTGGACCACGCCTTCTCGATCGTGCGCAAGACCTTCGGGTCGGGGATCGGCGCCGGCCGCACCGCGGCGGGCCCGCCCGCCGCGCCGGCGGCGGCCGTTCGCGCGCAGGGTGAGGTGCTGGTGGCGGTGGCCCGTACGGACGCCCCGCTCGACGAGGTCATGCGGACCATCGAAGAGGCGCTCAGGAACAAGCGGGGCAGCACGCCGTAGTCGCAGTCGCACCAGTCGCAGTCATCACGCCGGTTACCCGCGTCACAGTGGCCGCTCCCATTCCGGGGGCGGCCATTTGCGTTTGTCCGGGTTGTCCCTACTCGCGGGTAACACTGATCGATCATCGCTCATCTGCGCAGGTCAAATAGCAAATGAGAGAAAGTTTTGGCACGCGGTGCCTTGCTGAGTGACACGGGGTGCCATACGTTGAATCTCGTCCGGATGTCCCCGCGGTCCTCGCCCACTCGGCACGAACCGCGCCCCGGATGCCTGCGTCACCAGGCACCAGCACGCCTCACCACGGGCGTCGCAGCACCACCGCATCGCCGAACCGACGGCACACACACCACACCCGTTCCGCGCACCCGCGTATCCCTCAGCGCACCCTCATCAGCGCTCGCCGGAGGCAACACCGTGAAGGACATCCTGGAAGCGATCCAGTCGCAGGCCGCCACGCCCGCCGACTTCGCGGCCCTGCCGCTCCCCGACTCGTACCGCGCGATCACCGTGCACAAGGACGAGGCGGGGATGTTCGAGGGGCTCACGACCCGTGAGAAGGACCCCCGCAAGTCCCTGCACCTGGACAACGTCCCGGTGCCGGAGCTCGGCCCGGGCGAGGCCCTGGTCGCCGTCATGGCCTCCTCGGTCAACTACAACTCCGTGTGGACCTCGATCTTCGAGCCGGTGTCCACCTTCAGCTTCCTGGAGCGCTACGGGCGCCTCTCGGACCTCAGCAAGCGCCACGACCTGCCGTACCACGTCATCGGCTCCGACCTCGCGGGCGTCGTCCTGCGCACCGGTCCCGGCGTGAACTCCTGGCAGCCGGGCGACGAGGTCGTCGCGCACTGCCTCTCGGTGGAGCTGGAGTCCTCCGACGGCCACAACGACACGATGCTCGACCCCGAGCAGCGCATCTGGGGCTTCGAGACCAACTTCGGCGGCCTGGCCGAGATCGCCCTCGTCAAGTCCAACCAGCTGATGCCCAAGCCCGACCACCTCAGCTGGGAGGAGGCCGCCTCCCCCGGCCTGGTCAACTCCACCGCCTACCGCCAGCTGGTCTCTCGCAACGGCGCCGGCATGAAGCAGGGCGACAACGTCCTGATCTGGGGCGCCAGCGGCGGCCTCGGCTCCTACGCCACCCAGTTCGCGCTGGCCGGCGGGGCCAACCCGATCTGCGTCGTCTCCAGCGACCAGAAGGCGGACATCTGTCGGTCGATGGGCGCGACCGCGATCATCGACCGCAACGCCGAGGGCTACAAGTTCTGGAAGGACGAGCACACCCAGGACCCCAAGGAGTGGAAGCGCTTCGGCAAGCGCATCCGCGAGCTGACCGGCGGCGAGGACATCGACATCGTCTTCGAGCACCCCGGCCGCGAGACCTTCGGCGCGAGCGTCTACGTCACCCGCAAGGGCGGCACCATCACCACCTGCGCCTCGACCTCGGGCTACATGCACGAGTACGACAACCGCTACCTGTGGATGTCGCTCAAGCGCATCATCGGCTCGCACTTCGCGAACTACCGCGAGGCGTGGGAGGCCAACCGCCTGATCTCGAAGGGCAAGATCCACCCCACCCTCTCGAAGGTCTACTCCCTGGAGGAGACCGGCCAGGCCGCCTACGACGTCCACCGCAACCTCCACCAGGGCAAGGTCGGCGTCCTCGCGCTCGCCCCGGAGGAGGGCCTGGGCGTCCGCGACCACGAGTTGCGCGCGACGCACCTCGACGCGATCAACCGCTTCCGTAACGTCTGAGATCGTTCAAGGGCCAAAGGGACAGCCTGAGATGACAGAGCGCCAGAAGGACCGTCCGTGGCTCATGCGGACGTACGCCGGCCACTCCACGGCCGAGGCGTCCAACGAGCTGTACCGCCGCAACCTCGCCAAGGGACAGACCGGCCTGTCGGTCGCGTTCGACCTGCCGACGCAGACCGGCTACGACCCCGACCACATCCTCGCCCGCGGCGAGGTGGGCCGGGTCGGGGTCCCGGTCTCCCACCTGGGCGACATGCGGAGGCTGTTCCAGGACATCCCCCTGGAACAGATGAACACCTCGATGACGATCAACGCCACCGCCATGTGGCTGCTGGCGCTCTACCAGGTGGCCGCCGAGGAGCAGGGCGCGGACATCGCCCTGCTCCAGGGCACGACCCAGAACGACATCGTCAAGGAGTACCTCTCGCGCGGGACGCACGTCTTCCCGCCGGGGCCGTCCCTCCGCCTGACGACGGACATGATCGCGTACACGGTCAACCACATCCCGAAGTGGAACCCGATCAACATCTGCTCGTACCACCTCCAGGAGGCCGGGGCCACCCCGGTCCAGGAGATCTCGTACGCGATGTCGACCGCCATCGCCGTGCTGGACTCGGTGCGCGACTCGGGCCAGGTGCCCGAGGAACGCTTCGGCGAGGTGGTCGCCCGCATCTCCTTCTTCGTGAACGCGGGCGTCCGCTTCATCGAGGAGATGTGCAAGATGCGCGCCTTCGGCCGCATCTGGGACAAGGTCACCCTGGAGCGCTACGGCATCGACAACGCGAAGCAGCGCCGCTTCCGGTACGGCGTCCAGGTCAACTCCCTGGGACTGACCGAGGCCCAGCCGGAGAACAACGTCCAGCGCATCGTGTTGGAGATGCTGGCGGTCACCCTCTCCAAGGACGCCCGCGCCCGCGCCGTGCAGCTGCCCGCCTGGAACGAGGCGCTGGGCCTGCCCCGGCCCTGGGACCAGCAGTGGTCGCTGCGCATCCAGCAGGTCCTCGCGCACGAGAGCGACCTGCTGGAGTACGAGGACATCTTCGCGGGCTCGACCGTCATCGAGGCCAAGGTGGACTCGCTGGTGACGGAGTGCCTGGCCGAGATCGACCGGATCGAGGAGATGGGCGGCGCCATGGCGGCCGTCGAGTCGGGCTACCTCAAGTCCCAGCTGGTCTCCTCGCACGCCGAGCGGCGGGCCCGGATCGAGGACGGCGAGGACAAGATCGTCGGAGTCAACTGCTTCCAGCAGACCGAGGAGAACCCGCTCACCGCCGACCTGGACGCCGCCATCATGACGGTGGACGGGGCGCTGGAGGCGCAGACCGTCGAGCGCATCGGCCGCTGGAAGGCCGAGCGTCAGGAGTCCTCCGACCGGCAGGGCGGCGGCGACCCGTTCGTCTTCCCGACGGTGCGCCAGTCCCTGGACCGGCTGAAGGACGCCGCCGCCGGGACCGAGAACCTGATGGAGGCCACGCTGGAGTGCGCCCGGGCGGGCGTGACCACCGGCGAGTGGGCCGGCGCGCTGCGCGAGGTGTTCGGCGAGTTCCGCGCCCCGACCGGGGTCTCCTCGGCCCCGGTGGCGGTCGCCGCCGAGGCGGGCTCCCCGATGGCCCTGGTCCGCGCGAAGGTCTCCCGTACGGCCGACGAGCTCGGCTCCGGCCGGCTGCGGCTGCTGATCGGCAAGCCCGGCCTGGACGGTCACTCCAACGGCGCCGAGCAGATCGCCGTCCGGGCCCGCGACGCCGGCTTCGAGGTGGTCTACCAGGGCATCCGGCTGACACCCGAGGAGATCTCCTCGGCGGCGCTGGCCGAGGACGTGCACTGCGTGGGACTGTCCATCCTGTCCGGTTCGCACAGCGCCCTCGTCCCCGACGTGCTGGAACGCCTGCGTCTGGCGGGGGCGGGCGACATCCCCGTCATCGTGGGCGGCATCATTCCGAATGCCGACGCGGTGACCCTGAAGGCGGCCGGCGTGGCCGCCGTGTTCACCCCCAAGGACTTCGGCATCACGGAGATCATCGGACGTATCGTCGACGAGATCCGCAAGGCCAACAAGCTCCACCCCCTTGACGACGCCGACATCGTCGACACAGCTGACATCGCCGAAAGCACGGAGGTCCCCGCATGACCACGCCCACTTCCCCGGTCAACCGGCTCCGGCCGCGCCGCTC
Source organism: Streptomyces sp. NBC_00513 (assembly GCF_041431415.1). GTDB lineage: Bacteria > Actinomycetota > Actinomycetes > Streptomycetales > Streptomycetaceae > Streptomyces. The sequence goes on along the minus strand of NZ_CP107845.1, from coordinate 6,233,225 downwards.
CTGCCTCGCGGTGCCGGGTTCCAACCCCCGGTTCCTGGAGAAGGCCCAGGGCCTGCCGGCCGACCAGGTCTTCCTCGACCTTGAGGACGCCTGCGCCCCCCTCGCCAAGGAAGGCGCCCGCCACACCATCGTGGACGCGCTGAACCAGGGCGACTGGACGGGCAAGACCCGGGTCGTGCGTGTCAACGACTGGACCACGCACTGGACGTACCGCGACGTCATCACGGTCGTCGAGGGCGCGGGCCAGAACCTCGACTGCATCATGCTCCCGAAGGTCCAGGACGCGCAGCAGGTCGTGGCGCTGGACCTGCTGCTGACCCAGATCGAGAAGACCATGGGCTTCGAGGTCGGCAAGATCGGCATCGAGGCGCAGATCGAGAACGCCAAGGGCCTGGTGAACGTCGACGAGATCGCCGGCGCCTCCCCCCGGCTGGAGACCATCATCTTCGGCCCGGCCGACTTCATGGCCTCGATCAACATGAAGTCCCTGGTCGTGGGCATGCAGCCGCCCGGGTACGGGGCGGACGCCTACCACTACATCCTGATGCGGATCCTGATGGCGGCCCGCATGCACGACCTCCAGGCCATCGACGGCCCCTTCCTCCAGATCAAGAACGTGGACGGGTACCGGGAGGTCGCCGGCCGCGCGGCCGCCCTCGGCTTCGACGGCAAGTGGGTGCTGCACCCCGGCCAGGTCGACGCCGCCAACGAGGTCTTCTCCCCCTCGCAGGAGGACTACGACCACGCCGAGCTGATCCTCGACGCCTACGACTGGTGCACCTCCGAGGCCGGTGGCAAGAAGGGGTCGGCGATGCTCGGCGACGAGATGATCGACGAGGCCAGCCGCAAGATGGCCCTGGTCATCTCGGGCAAGGGCCGCGCCGCCGGGATGCGTCGCACCACCAAGTTCGAGATCCCGGAGGCCTGATCCCCATGCAGTTCGGACGCACGTACGAAGAGTTCGAGATCGGTGCTGTCTACAAGCACTGGCCCGGGAAAACCGTCACCGAATACGACGACCACCTCTTCTGTCTGCTGACCATGAACCACCACCCGCTCCACATGGACAGCAACTACGCCGAGAACACGACCGACTTCGGCAAGAACGTCGTCGTGGGCAACTACATCTACTCCCTGCTGCTGGGCATGTCGGTCCCCGACGTCTCGGGCAAGGCCATCGCCAACCTGGAGATCGAGTCCCTGCGCCACGTGGCGCCGACCTTCCACGGCGACACCATCTACGGCGAGACCACGGTCCTCGACAAGACCCCGTCGAAGTCGAAGAACGACCGCGGGATCGTCTACGTGGAGACCAAGGGTTACAAGCAGGACGGCACCCTCGTCTGCGTCTTCCGGCGCAAGGTGATGGTTCCGACGGAGACCTACATCAAGGAGCGCGGCGGCGAGCAGCCCGGCCGGCCCACGCTGAAGGAACAGGGGAAGTAGAACCATGAGCCGACTTGCCCAGACCGCCGGCCTGACGGACGACCAGAGGGACATCCTCAAGACCGTCCGGGAGTTCGTCGACAAGGAGATCATCCCGGTCGCGACCGAGCTGGAGCACCGCGACGAGTACCCGCAGGCGATCGTCGACGGACTCAAGGAACTCGGCCTCTTCGGCCTGATGATCCCCGAGGAGTACGGCGGCCTGGGTGAGTCGCTGCTCACCTACGCGCTGTGCGTCGAGGAGATAGCGCGTGGCTGGATGTCCGTCTCGGGCATCATCAACACCCACTTCATCGTGGCGTACATGCTCAAGCAGCACGGCACGCAGGAGCAGAAGGACCACTTCCTTCCCCGCATGGCGCTGGGCGAGGTGCGCGGCGCGTTCTCGATGTCCGAGCCCGGGCTCGGCTCGGACGTGTCGGCCATCACCTCGAAGGCGGTGAAGGACGGCGACGAGTACGTCCTGAACGGCCAGAAGATGTGGCTGACGAACGGCGGCACCTCGACGCTGGTGGCCGTTCTGGTCCGAAGTGACGAAGGACACCCCGAAGGCACCGCCCCGCACAAGTCCATGACGACCTTCCTGGTCGAGAAGGAGCCGGGCTTCGGCGAGGTCCGTCCGGGCCTGACCATCCCGGGCAAGATCGACAAGATGGGCTACAAGGGCGTCGACACGACCGAGCTCATCATGGACGGACTGCGCATTCCGGCCAATCGGGTGCTTGGCGGCCAGACCGGCCGAGGGTTTTACCAAATGATGGACGGGGTCGAGGTCGGCCGCGTCAACGTGGCGGCGCGTGGTTGCGGCGTCGCCCAGCGTGCGTTCGAACTGGGTGTCTCCTATGCCCAGCAACGTCACACTTTCGGCAAGGCCATCGCCGAACACCAGGCCATCCAGTTCAAGCTCGCCGAGATGGCTACCAAGGTCGAAGCCGCCCATGCGATGATGGTCAATGCAGCACGCAAAAAGGACTCCGGGGAACGAAACGACCTCGAAGCAGGGATGGCGAAGTACCTCGCCTCCGAGTACTGCAAGGAGGTGGTGGAGGACGCCTTCCGTATCCACGGTGGGTACGGCTTCTCGAAGGAGTACGAGATCGAGCGCCTCTACCGCGAAGCGCCGATGCTCCTCATCGGCGAAGGTACGGCCGAGATCCAGAAAATGATCATCGGTCGGCGCCTGCTGGAGGAGTACCGACTCCAGGGCTGAAAGTCCCTTTCGTGGGGAATCGCGCAAAGGTTCCCCACGCAAGAGTCACTACCAGTGACCGACTTACGGCCATCGACTCGGCTTCTGGCTTGCCCAGTTGTTGCGCGCAACCGATAGCATTCCAGTAAAGCCGCCGTCCCGTCCCCCCGTTTGCGGCGCGGCAATCACCCGCTACGAAGGTCATCCATGCCCCACAGCCAAACCTCTGCACCTCGCGTCGGCCTCCTCGGTGGACGTCTCGCACGCGGAGCATCGCCGTGGCTTCTGCCGACCGTCGCCACCGCGGCGCTCAGCCTCACCCGGGCGCGCAAGTCCGGGCGCTGGGCCGCGGCGGCCGTGCCCGCCACCGCGCTCGCCGCGGGCATGCTGTGGTTCTTCCGCGACCCCGAGCGTGAGATCACGCAGGGTCGGGTCATCTCCCCCGCCGACGGTGTGGTGCAGAGCATCATGCCGTGGAAGGACGGACGGACCCGCGTCGCGATCTTCATGAGCCCGCTGAACGTCCACGTCAACCGTGCGCCCCTGGCGGGCACGGTGACGTCCGTGGAGCACATCCCCGGCGGGTTCGTCCCGGCGTTCAACAAGGAGAGCGAGAACAACGAGCGCGTCGTCTGGCACTTCGACACCGAGCTCGGCGACATCGAGATGGTGCAGATCGCCGGCGCGGTCGCGCGTCGGATCGTCCCGTACCTGCCGGCCGGCACCAAGGTGGAGCAGGGCGAACGCATCGGTCTGATCCGCTTCGGATCCCGCGTCGACATCTACCTCCCCGAGGGTGTCGAGGTCGCGGTCGAGGTCGGACAGGCCACCACCGCGGGGGTGACCCGAATTGACCGTGACTGACCCTGAGACTCCTGCCACAGGCTGGGTGCCGGAGGCCAAGGACGAGGACGACGCCGAGGACATGCCGCTCTCCCTGCGGCTGTCGATAGCGGACACCCTCACCCTCGGCAACGCGACCTGCGGCTTCATGGCGGTGTACTTCACCACCACCGGCATCCTGATCCCGCACCTCACCGGCAGCGGCGAGTCGGGCATGGCCCGCAGCAGCGCCGCCACGGCGGTGATACTGATGCTGCTCGCCGCGGTCTTCGACCTCTTCGACGGGATCGTGGCCCGCAAGCTGCGCAGCTCGCCGATGGGCGCGGAGCTGGACAACCTCTCCGACCTGATCAGCTTCGGGCTGGCACCGGCGTACTTCGTCCTCGTCTACGGCATGGTCGCCGACGACGCGGTCCAGAAGATGTCGGCGCTGGCGGCGATCGTGGTGCTGCTGGCCGTGGTGCTGCGTCTCGCGAGATTCAGCTGCGTGACGATGAAGGACGGCATGTTCCAGGGCATGCCGAGCCCCTTCGGCGCGCTGACGGTCGTCTCGATCGTGCTGCTGGAGCTGCCGTTCGTCCCGACGCTGCTGGCGATCGTCGGCGTGGCGTGGCTGATGGTGAGCCGGGTCGAGTACCCCAAGCCGCGGGGTGTCCTCGCGGTGGCGATGCTGAGTTGGATCGTCGCGGCGATGGGCCTGTTGGCCGCCTGGGCGTTCGACGCCCCCGGTGGTCAGCTGCTGCTCCAGACCGGCTGCGCGCTGCAGATCGCCATGGCGGCGACGATCCCGCTGTTCGCGACGACCCGTCGCGCGAACACGTTCCGCCACAACCGGCGCGAGGCCAGGGCCACCCAGGCTCCGTAGGCTCCACGCCGTGAAGCTGTCCGAGAGGGCCCCCGATGCCGCCGAGGCGCCGGGGGCCCTTCCCGTGCCCCCGGCGCCCTGACGGGGCCGCGGAGGGCCTTCCCGGGGCCGCCCCCGAGCACGGCACCGCCGTGCTTGGGGGCGCCGCGCTCGGGGCGCTGTGCTCGGGGGCGCCGTGCTCGCCGGTCGGGCCCCGAGTCCGAGCCCGACACCGCCGGCTTCCCCGCGCGGGGGCCTCCCGGACGGGGCGGGCGTAGCCTTGATGTCGGAAAACCGCCAGCCCCGCCCCGTTCGCCTCGGGATCCTGGAGCCATGTACACCGACACCGACCGCTGTGTCAGGGCCGTGCAGTCGAAGGACGCCCGCTTCGACGGCTGGTTCTTCACCGCCGTCCTCACCACCCGGATCTACTGCCGCCCCAGCTGCCCGGCCGTGCCGCCCAAGGTCGGGAACATGTCGTTCCTGCCCAGCGCGGCCGCCTGCCAGCAGGCCGGCTTCCGAGCCTGCAAGCGGTGCCGCCCCGACACCTCCCCCGGGTCCCCCGAGTGGAACGCACGCGCCGACGCCGTCGCCCGGGCCATGCGGCTCATCCAGGACGGGGTCGTCGACCGCGAGGGCGTGCCGGGGCTCGCCACCCGCCTCGGCTACTCGACGCGGCAGGTGGAGCGACAGCTCAACGCCGAGCTCGGAGCGGGGCCGCTGGCCCTGGCCCGGGCCCAGCGGGCGCAGACCGCGCGGCTGCTGATCGAGACCTCCGAGCTGCCCATGGCCGACGTCGCCTTCGCCGCCGGGTTCTCATCGATCCGGACCTTCAACGACACCGTCCGCGAGGTCTTCGCCCTCTCCCCCAGCGAGCTGCGGGCCCGCGGCGGAAAGGCCCACCGCGACACGCCCCGGATCCCGGGGACCATAAGCCTGCGGCTGCCGTACCGGTCCCCGCTCAACCCCGACAACCTCTTCGGCCACCTCGCCGCGACCGCCGTGCCCGGGGTCGAGGAATGGCGGGCCGGCGCCTACCGCCGAACCCTGCGCCTGCCCTACGGCACCGGCGTGGTCGCCCTCACCCCGCGGCCCGACCACATCGGCTGCCAGCTGGCCCTGACCGACCTGCGCGACCTCACCCTCGCGATCAGCCGCTGCCGCCGACTGCTCGACCTGGACGCCGACCCCGAGGCCATCGACGAGCAGCTGCGGGCCGACCCGCTCCTGGCCCCCCTCGTGGACAAGGCTCCCGGGCGTCGGGTGCCCCGTACCGTCGACGCGGCCGAGTTCGCCGTACGGGCGGTCCTCGGACAGCAGGTGTCCACCGCGGCGGCCCGTACGCACGCGGCCCGGCTGGTCGTCGCGCACGGCGAGCCGGTGGCCGATCCCGACCCGGCGGGCGGGCTGACGCACCTGTTCCCCTCGCCTCAGGCGCTGGCCGGGCTGGACCCGGAGTCCCTGGCCCTGCCCCGCAGCCGCCGTACGACGCTGACCACGCTCGTGGCGGCGCTGGCGGACGGTTCGCTGCCGCTCGGCATCGACAGCGACTGGGAGCTCGCCCGGGCGCGGCTCGGCGAGCTGCCCGGGTTCGGTCCGTGGACCACCGAGGTCATCGCGATGCGGGCACTCGGCGACCCGGACGCGTTCCTGCCGTCGGACCTGGGGGTCTGGCGGGCGGCGCGGGGGCTCGGACTCCCGTCGACGCCCGCGGCGCTGACCACCCGGGCGGCCGGCTGGCGGCCCTGGCGCGCGTACGCCGTGCAGTACCTGTGGGCCACCGAGGACCACGCCATCAACCACCTGCCCGTCTGAAGGAGCCCGACCGTCATGACCAACAAGCAGCACACCGTCGTCGCGAGCCCCTACGGCCCGCTGACGCTCGTCGCCACCGACGGCGTCCTGAGCGGCCTTTACATGGTCGGGCAGCGCCACCGACCGGCCGAGGAGTCCTTCGGCGGGCGGGTCGCGCCGACCGAGGCGCCGTTCCCCGAAGTGGTGCGGCAGTTGACCGCGTACTTCGCCGGGGAGCTGAACGAGTTCACCCTGCCGCTGCGCATGGAGGGGACCGACTTCCAGCGCAGCGTGTGGGAGCAACTGGTGCGCATCCCGTACGGCGAGACCTGGTCGTACGGGCAGCTCGCGGACAAGCTGGGCAAGCCGGGCGCCTCGCGCGCGGTGGGCCTGGCGAACGGCAGGAACCCGATCGGCATCATCGTCCCCTGCCACCGCGTCATCGGGGCCTCGGGCGGCATGACGGGCTACGGCGGCGGGGTGGAGCGCAAGGTGAAGCTGCTGGCCTTCGAGTCCGGCGCCCCCACCCAGGAGGAACTGGCCTGATCCGGTCTGATCCCGATGGCGGGCTCTAGATGACGACCAGGGGTACCAGCAGGGCGAAGCCCGCGCCGGCCTCCACCGCGTAGGCGTACAGCGAGGGGTGCTGGACGGGGGCGGCGAGCAGCACCACGCTCTGCTGCTCCCCTGCCGCGGCCACCCAGGCGGTGTCGGCGCCGAGTTTGCCCTGGTACCAGCCTTCGCAGGCGCCGGGGCCGGTGACGGCGAGGAGGTCGTCCTCGCGGCGGTAGAAGGCCTGCCAGCCCTCGGCGGGCGTCGACCAGCCCTCGAAGTCGCTGAACTCGGCCCACCCGCCGTCGCGTATCGCGCCGTCGAACATCCAGACCGGGGTCCCCTCGGGGGTGAACTCGCCGCTGGACTGGTCGTCGGTGGTGAAGTGGACCATGGGAAGGGCATCGGGACCGTCGGCCGTGCTGGGCCAGGCGTACATCGTGATCATTCGCTGAATTCTGTCCTGGTCGAAGTAGGCCTGAGGTAACGGTGGCTACGCGGTCGCCGGGCGGCGGCCGTTCTCCAGCTCGGCGGTGCTCTCGCCCGACTGCTGTACGCGGTACGCCTCTTGGGTGCGCAGGCCGAGCGATCCGAGCAGGTGGGAGGTGAGTTCGGCGGGCTCGACGAGCTTCCAGGAGATCAGTTCCTCCTCCTGGAGCCTGATCGAGGCCAACTGTCCGGCGTCCAGCACGCCCCCGTCGTAGACGTAGGCGACGATCGGCGGGCGGTCGGGGCTCACGCTCCAGTCGACGGCGAGCAGTCTGCCGAGCGGGAGGTCGAGTCCGATCTCCTCGGCGCTCTCGCGGCGGGCCGCCGTGCGCGGGGTCTCGCCGGTGTCCGACTCGATGGTGCCGCCCGGCAGGACCCAGCCCGCGCGGTAGTTCGGCTCCACGATCAGCACCCGTCCCTCGGCGTCCCGATAGAGCGCGGCGGCGGCGGCCAGCACCCGGGGCAGGCTCGCGACGTAGGTGGCGTAGGCATCGGTGGTGGTCACGCCCGCAACCCTACCCAGCCGCCGCCCGATGCGCGGATCACGCCCCGGAGGTGCCGTCTTCGCCGTCCGTACCGTCCCGCCCCTTGGACTCGGCGACCCGCTTGAGCCGCCGGTGGCCCGCCCGGCCCTGTTCGGTGACGGCGTCGCCGACCATCGCCTTGACGGCGTCGCGCATCCCGTGGAGCGGGTGCGTGCGGGCGGGGCCCGCGCCGGGGTCCTCGCGCAGTTCCCTCACCAGGGCCCAGCAGAGCAGCAACATGACGACGACGAAGGGCAGCGCGACCAGGATGGTCGCGGTCTGAAGGGACTTCAGACCGCCTGCGAGGAGCAGCGCGGCGGCCACACCGGCCATCAGGATGCCCCAGGTGACGACCAGCCAGGTGGGCGGGTTCAGGGAGCCTCGGCTGGTGAGCGACCCCATGACCAGGGAGGCGGAGTCGGCGCTGGTGACGAAGTAGGTCATGACCAGGACCATGGCCACCCAGGAGGTGACGGTGCCCAGCGGCAGCGCGTCGAGCATCGCGAAGAGCGATGCCTCCACGCCCTCCCGGACCTTGCCCGCGAGGTCGGCGGCGCCGGTGGATTCGAGCCGGATGGCGGTGCCGCCCATCACGCAGAACCAGACGACGGTGGCGCCGCTGGGCACCAGCAGGACGCCGATGAGGAATTCGCGGATGGTCCGGCCGCGCGAGATGCGGGCGATGAAAGTGCCGACGAACGGCGCCCAGGAGAGCCACCACGCCCAGTAGAAGATGGTCCACGCGCCGAGCCAGGAGCTGTCGGTGAAGGCGCCGGTCCCGGTCGCCAGGGGCAGCAGTTCGTGCAGGTAGCTTCCGACGCTCGCCGGGATCACGTCGAGGATGTAGACGGTCGGACCGAGGACGAAGACGAAGAGCATGAGGACGCCGGCGAGCACGAGGTTGATGGTGCTCAGCCACTTCACGCCCTTGTGCAGGCCGGAGAAGGCGGAGAGCACGAAGGCGGCCGACAGCGAGCCGATGATGATCAGCTGGACGGTGATCGTGTCCTCGACGCCGGCGGTGAGGTCGAGCCCCTTGGCCACCTGGAGCGCGCCGAGGCCGAGGCTGGTCGCGGTGCCGAAGACCGTGGCGAAGACGGCGAGCAGGTCGATGGTCCTGCCGAGTGGTCCGTCGGCCCGCCGCTCGCCGATCAGCGGGACGAAGGCGGAGCTGAGCCGGTTGCCGCGGCCCTTTCGGAACGTCGCGTAGGCGAGGGCGAGGCCGGCGATGCCGTAGATGGCCCAGGGGGTGAGGGTCCAGTGGAAGAAGGAGTAATCGAGGGCCGCGCGGGCGGCGGCGCCGGTGCCGGGGGCCGCCCCGGAGGCGGGTGGCGGGTGCAGGAAGTGGGTGAGCGGCTCCCCCACGCCGTAGAACATCAGGCCGATGCCCATGCCGGCGCTGAACATCATCGCGATCCAGGACAGGTTCGTGAACTCGGGCTCGGAGTCGTCGTCGCCGAGCCTGATCCGGCCGAACCGGCCGAGGGCGAGGACGACGCACATGACGAGGAAGACGTCGGCGGCGATCACGAACAGCCAGGCGAAGTTGCCCAGGACCCAGGCGAGCGCCGTGCTCGACGCGGTGTCGAAGGAGTCCTCCCCGAGCACCGCCCACGCCACGACGGCGAGCACGGCGAGCACTCCGATCGCGACCACCTGGAGGTCGGGAGTACCGCCTCCCGGGTCGTCCGGACCCGCGCCCGAGGGATCCGGACGTGGCTGTTCCAGCGAATCGGCGCTCATGCGGCCACACTATGCAGGCGTATATACCGATTTAAGGTCATGGCGCGCCGGGTGTGGCCCAGGCCACCCATGGGCATAGGAGGATCCTCCGGATACGCTCATGGGGGCGCGACTGCACTGTTCGATAGCAAGGGATTAGCAAGGTGACGGACGGAGCAGTAACTGAGACCGCGCGCGTGCTCATCGCCGCGGACAAATTCAAGGGCTCGCTCACGGCCGTTCAGGTCGCTGAGCGGGTGACGGCGGGCCTTCGCGCCGCCGTCCCGGGCGTGGAGATCGAGACCCTCCCCGTCGCGGACGGCGGCGACGGTACGGTCGCGGCCGCCGTGGCGGCCGGTTTCGAACGCCGGGAGGTACGGGTCACCGGACCCCTCGGTGACCAGGTCACGGCCGCATTCGCGCTGCGCGACGGCACCGCGGTGGTCGAGATGGCGGAGGCCTCCGGGCTCCAACTGCTGCCCCCGGGCGTGTTCGCCGCGCTGACGGCGACCACCTACGGATCGGGTGAGCTGCTGAAGGCCGCGCTGGACGCGGGCGCCCGCTCGATCGTGTTCGGCGTGGGCGGCAGTGCCACCACCGACGGCGGCGCCGGCATGCTCGCGGCGCTGGGCGCGGTGTTCCTGGATGCGAACGGCGAACCCGTCGGTCCGGGCGGCGGCGCGCTGGCTTCGCTCGCCTCGGCGGACCTGTCCGGCGTCGACCCGCGCTTCGCGGACGTGGACTTCGTCCTCGCCAGCGACGTGGACAACCCGCTGACGGGCCCGAAGGGCGCGCCCGCGGTCTACGGCCCGCAGAAGGGCGCCTCGCCCGAGGACGTGGCGACGCTCGACGCGGCGCTGGCGCACTTCGCGGTCGTGCTGGAGAAGTCGATCGGCCCGAAGGCCGCCGAGTGCGCGGTGCTGCCGGGCGCGGGCGGCGCGGGCGGCATCGGCTACGGGGCGCTGCTCCTCGGTGCGACGTTCCGTCCCGGCATCGAGCTGATGCTGGAGGTGCTCGGCTTCGCGCCGGCCCTGGAGCGGGCCACGCTGGTCATCACCGGCGAGGGTTCGCTGGACGAGCAGACCCTGCACGGCAAGGCCCCGGCCGGGGTGGCGGCGGCGGCGCGCGCGGCGGGCAAGGAGGTCGTCGCGGTGTGCGGGCGGCTGCTGCTGGAACAGGAGGCCCTCCGGGCCGCCGGCATCCGGCGGGCGTACCCGCTGACGGAGATCGAGCCCGACCCCGCGAAGTGCATCGCGAACGCCGGTCCCCTGCTGGAGCGGGTCGCGGCCAACATCGCCGCCGACGTGCTCTGACACCTCCGACGGACACACGACAGGCCCGGCCCCCGACCGACGTCCGGGGGCCGGGCCTGCGGCGTTCGCGGGGCCGGGGCCGCGGCGTTCGCGGGCACCGTCGCGCACCGTGCGGTACCGGCCGGTCGGCCCGGCTGGTAGGCAGGTCCCGTGACCACACTGCTGACCGCGCGGCTGCTGCTCGCGCCCCTGGACCGGGCCTCGGCCGAACACCTCGCGTCCGGGATCCCCCGGCCGGACGACCGGTGGGGGCCCGGGTATCCGGAGGCCGCGGATCGGGCGGGGGCGGAGCGGTTCCTGCGGCTGCTCTCCGAGCGCGGCGATCCGGGGCCGTTCGGCGCGTACGAGATACGGGGCCGCGACGACGGCGTGGCGATCGGCGGGGCCGGGTTCCACGGGCCGCCGAACGCGGCCGGACGGGTCACCGTCGGTTTCGCGCTGATCCCTGCGGCCCGGGGCCGCGGTCATGCCGCCGAGGCGCTGCGCGCCCTGCTGGACCATGCCCGTTCGCACGGCGCCCGCGGGGTGGACGGGGACACCGACCAGGAGAACGCGGCCACCGGGCGGGTGATGGCCGCCGCCGGGATGCGGTTCCTACGGGACGACGGCCGGCTGCGTCACTACGCGGTGACCTGGGCCGATCGCTGACCCCACCGGCCCGGGACCCACCCGCGCCCCGGCTACGCGGTGACCGCGCCCCGGACCGCGGAGAGGAGCCGGGCGGTGGTGGTCACGCGGGCGAACCCGCCGCCGTGGAGGTTGACGGCCGTGGCGGTGGCCAACGCGTCGGCGGTCAGGCTCAGGCCGTCCGGGCCTTCGAGATCGAAGGTGTGCGTGGCGTCGAGGGGGACGAGTACCTCGTAGCCGAGGTTGCCGCCCACCCGGGCGGTGGTCTCGACGCACATGTTGGTCTGGATCCCGACGACGACGATCCCGCCGATGCCCTGGGCTTCGAGCCAGCGCGCCAGGTCCGGGGTGCCGTGGAACGAGGAGTTCACCGTCTTGGTGACCAGCAGGGCGGCCGTGTCCCGGCGGTCCCGGACGAAGTCCTTGAACGCGTGGCCGGGCTGGTCCTCGGCCAGGACGGAACCGGGGAGCACCGATGTGTGCCGGACCAGGACCAGGGGGCGGCCCGTCTCCTGCCAGGCGTCCATCAGGGCGGCGATGTTGGCCTCGGCCTCCGGGTTGTTCCGCGGGCCCCAGAAGGACGCGTCGTCGAAGCCGCGCTGGACGTCGACGACCACCAGCGCGGTGTTGTCGGCGATCTCGATCGCGGGGTCGTTCGGTTTCGGGTTCTCGTTCGTCGTCATGGCCCCATCCTGTGCGGCGGGCGCCGGACCCGACAGGAGCACCGCGGACCCGAACCGATGGGATCCTGCCACAATGGCAGTCATGCACCGGATCGCGATCGTCTGTCAGCCCGGCATCCGCGCCTTCGACCTGGCCGTCATCACCGAGGTCTGGGGGCCCGACCGCAGCCGCGCCGGCGTCCCGCGCTTCGAGCTGCGGCGCTGCGCCCTGGACACCGGGCCGATCTCCCTGCCCGGCGGGCTGACGCTGGCGCCCGACCGGGGCCTGGACTGGCTGGCCCGCGCCGACCTGGTCGTCGTACCGGCGCTGTCCGAGCCCTGCGACCCGACCCCCGAGCCCGTGTTGGCGGCGCTGCGGGAGGCCCACGCGCGGGGTGTGCCGGTGGCCTCGCTCTGTGCCGGTGCCTTCATCCTCGCCGAGGCCGGGTTGTTGGAGGGGCGCAGGGCCGTGACCCACTGGTGGCTCGCCCCCCGGTTGGCCGAGCGCCATCCAGGGGTGCTGGTCGAGGACGCCCCCCTCTTCGTGGAGGACTCGGGCATCTGGACGTCCGCCGGGGTGGCCTCCGGCATCGACCTGTGCCTGCACCTGGTCCGGGAGGCGCACGGCTCGGAGGTCGCCGCGGCCATCGCCCGGTCCATGGTGACGGGGCCCTTCCGCACCGGGGACCACGCCCAGTACCTGGACCGGCCCACCCCCGCGGCGGACCGTACCGCCGAGGCGCTGGCCGCCGTGCGCGAACGGGCCCTGCGCCATCTGCACGAGCCCCTGGACGTCGCCACGCTGGCGCGCTGGGCCGGCATGTCGCCCCGCTCCTTCGCCCGGCACTTCGCGGCCGGCACGGGCACCACCCCGCACAAGTGGCTCCTCCATCACCGCCTGGACGAGGCCCGCAAACTGCTGGAACGCACCGACCACCCGGTGTCGGAGGTGGCCCGGCGGGCCGGGTTCTCCGGTGAGGTGAACTTCCGCCAACGGTTCACGGCGCACGTCGGCATGAGTCCGCGTGCGTACCGCGCGGAAGCCGCCGCCACCCCCAAACCGCGGCGACAGTGTTAGAAATGGCTCATGACCGGACGTTCGGGTCGATCCCGGGGATCACCGCCGGCGGGCCACCCACCGAGCCTGCTCGCGCGTCTCTCCCTGGCCCCGGGCAGCGTCGCCGGTCAGGTGTTCGCGTTGCAGGCCGTGATCGTTCTGATGGTGATCGCCGCGGCGGCACTGGCGCTGGTGTTCCAGGCCCGGTACGACAGCCGGCAGGACGCCGGCAACCGTTCGCTGGCGGCCGCCGAGGCCTTCGCGCGCGCGCCCGGCCTGCCCGCCGCCCTCAAGAGTCCCGATCCGACGGCCGTGCTCCAGCCTCTCGCGGAGGGCGCCCGCAAGGCCTCCGGGCTGGACTTCATCTCCGTCCTGAAGACCGACGGCGTGCGCTACACCGACTCCAGGCCCGAGCTGATCGGCCGGAAGGCCACCGGCGACCTCGATCGTGCCGTCCGCGGCGAGTCCTTCACCGAGACCTTCAAGGGCGCCCCGAGCGACGCGGTCCGCGCCGTGGTCCCGGTGCGGGACGCGAGCGGCGCGGTCGTCGGCCTCGTCGCCACCGGCATCGAGATCCAGAACGTCGGTGACGCGGTCGAGAACCAGCTCCCGCTGCTGATCGGCGCCGCCGCGGGCGCCCTGCTGCTCGGCACCGGTGGAGCCGCTCTCGTCAGCCGCCGGCTGCGGCGCCAGACCAGCGGCCTGGGCCCCGCCGACATGGCGCGGATGAACGAGCACCACGAGGCGGTACTGCACGCCGTGCGCGAGGGCGTGCTGATCATCGGGGCCGACCACCGGCTGCAGCTCGCCAACGACGAGGCCCGCCGACTGTTGGGCCTGCCCGCCGACGCCGAGCAACAGCATGTGGAAGACCTCGGGCTGGACCCCCGTACGGCGGCCCTGCTGACGTCGGGGCGGGTGGTGACGGACGAGGTCCACCCGGCGGGTGACCGCCTGCTCGCGGTGAACGTCCGGCGCACCAAGCCGTACGCGGGACGCCCCTCCGGCAGCGTGGTGACCCTGCGGGACTCCACCGAACTCGCCGCGCTCTCCGGCCGGGCCGAGGTGGCCCGGGACCGGCTGCAGATGCTGTACGACGCCGGGGTGCGGATCGGTACCACCCTGGACGTGACCCGGACCGCGGAGGAACTGTCGGAGGTGGCCGTCCCGCGGTTCGCGGACTTCGTGACCGTCGAGCTGTTGGAACCGGTGCTGCACGGCGAGGAGCCCTCGGTCCCCACCGGGACGTACACGGAAATGCGCCGGGCGGCCATGTCGGGGGTCCGCACGGACCAGCCGCTCCAGCCGGTCGGGGAGGTCATCCGGTTCGTCGTGCCGACGGCGCCGATGGCGGCGGCCCTGGCGGCGGGGAGCGCGGTGCTCGCCCCCGATCTGCGCACCGCCTTCGGCTGGCGGGCCCAGGACGCCGACGGGACCCGGATCGCGCTGGAGTACGGGCTGCACTCGCTGATCTCCGTACCGCTCCAGGCCCGCGGGGTGGTCCTCGGAATGGCCAATTTCTGGCGGGCGGACACCCCCGAGGCCTTCGACGAGGAGGACCTCTCGTTCGCCGAGGAACTCGGCGCGCGGGCCGCGGTGTCCATCGACAACGCGCGCCGCTACACCCGCGAGCACGCCACCGCCGTGACGCTCCAGCGCAGCCTCCTCCCCCGGGTGCTGCCCGACCTGACCGCCGTGGACGTCGCGTTCCGGTACCTGCCCGCGAAGGCCGGGGTGGGCGGGGACTGGTTCGACGTGATCCCGCTGCCGGGGACGCGGGTCGCCCTGGTCGTCGGCGACGTGGTCGGGCACGGGGTGCACGCGGCGGCGACCATGGGACGCCTGCGCACCGCGGTCCACAACTTCTCCACCCTGGACATGCCGCCCGACGAGCTGCTCGGACACCTCGACGAGCTGATCGACCGCATCGACCGCAACGAGAACGGCCCCGACGCGGAGGACGGCGAGCCCGTCGAGGAGGCGGCCGGGGTCACGGGCGCCACCTGCCTGTACGCGGTCTACGACCCGGTGTCGGGCCGCTGCACGCTGGCGAGCGCCGGGCATCCCGGGCCGGCCCTGGTCCACCCCGACGGCCGGGTGGAGTTCCCGGAGCTGCCGACCGGGCTGCCGCTGGGCGTGGGCGGGATGCCCTTCGAGACCACCGAGCTGATGCTGCCCGAGGGAAGCCGGCTCGCGCTCTTCACCGACGGCCTGCTGGAGGACCGCGACCGGGACTTCGACACCGGTCTGGGGCTGCTCGGCGAGACCCTGGCACGGCCCGGACGCAGCCCCGACCAGGCGTGCGCCGACGTGCTGGCGGCGCTGCTGTTCCCGACGCCGAACGACGACATCGCCCTGCTGATCGCCGACACCAGGCGGCTGGACGCCGGGCGGATCGCGGAATGGGACGTGCCCGACGACACGGCGGCGGTCTCGCGGGTGCGCAACGCGGGCTCGGCGCAGATCGCCGCCTGGGGTCTGGAGGAGATCGCCTTCACGGCGGAGCTGATCCTCAGCGAGCTGATCACCAACGCCATCCGCTACGGGAGCGCGCCCGTCGGGGTGCGGCTGCTCCGCGACCGGACGCTGATCATCGAGGTGTCCGACGGCAGCAGCACGTCCCCGCACCTGCGGTACGCGGCCACCACCGACGAGGGCGGTCGGGGGCTGTTCCTCGTCGCGCAGTACGCCGAGCGGTGGGGCACGCGGTACACCGAGCGGGGGAAGGTGATCTGGGCGGAGCTCCCGCTGAGCGGGAACCCGGCGGAGCCGCTGGCGGCCCTCACGCTGGACCTGGACGAGCTGGAGGGCCTGGCCTGGTGACGGTGTCGCGCCGGGTCAGGCCGGCGGGGTGCGCACCGTACGGGCCAGCAGGACGGCCACGTCGTCCTGCGGGGCGGCGGGCAGCAGGTCGAGGATGTCGTCGCAGAGCTGTTCCAGGGGCCGTCCCACCTGCCCCAGGGCGCGGGCCAGCCGTTCCATGCCGTGGTCGAGGTCGCGGTCCCGGGACTCGATCAGCCCGTCGGTGTACAGCGCCAGCAGGGTCCCCGGGGGCAGCGACACCTCTTCGGTGCGGAAGTCCTGCCCGCCCGTGCCCAGCGGGGTTCCGGGCGGTCCGTCGAGGAAGGTGACCGTCCCGTCGGCGGTGACGACGGCGGGCGGCGGGTGGCCGGCGCGGGCGATCACGCAGCCGCCGGTGGCCGGGTCGTGGACGGCGTAGACGCAGGTGGCCATCTCGTCCTCGCCCAGGTCGGCGACCACCGCGTCGAGGGAGCGGAGCATCAGGGCGGGCGGCACGTCGTGTCGTGCGAGGGTCCGCACCGCGGTGCGGAGCTGGCCCATGACGGCCGCGGCGTGGATCCCGTGGCCCATCACGTCGCCGATGACCAGGCCGGTCCGTCCGCTGGGCAGCTGGATGACGTCGTACCAGTCGCCGCCCACGTCGTGGTCGCTGGCGGGCAGGTAGCGGCCGGTGAGTTCGAGGCCGGTGACCTCGGGCAGGGCGCTGTTGGTGAGGCTGCGCTGGAGCGTGAGGGCCGCCTGGCGCTGGGTGGTGTACATGCGTGCGTTGTCGATGTTGAGGGCGGCGCGGGCCACCAGCTCGTCCACGAGCACGCAGTCCTGCTCGTCGAAGGGCTCGCGCTCGCGCACCCGGGTCACGGCCACGGCGCCGAGCACCTTGCCGCGCGCGACCAGCGGGACCAGCCGCGCCGATCCCAGGGTGGCGAGGTAGGCGCGCAGGGGCTCGGCCCGGGGGTCGGTGATCAGCGCCGGGATGTCGGAGAGGTAGAGGTTCATGGGCCGGCCGTCGGAGATGACCCGCTCGTAGACCGTCCCGACCGGGATCTGGAAGGTCTGCCCGGCGACGAGTTTCGCGGTGGGCGCGGTCGGGTCGGGGAAGGTGGCGGCCAGTCTGCGCAGGAGTCCGCGCGTGGAGGTCCCGCCGGTCATCTCGTCGGGGTCGAGGACGGCTTCCAGGAGCTGTACGTCGGCCGAGTCGGCGAGCTGGGGCACGAGCAGCTCGACGATCTCCCGGGCGGTCTGGTTGAGGTCGAGGGTGGTGCCGATGCGGGTGCCGGCCTCGGCGAGGAGGGCGAAGCGGGTCCGGGCCCGTTCGGCCTCCAGTTGAGCCCGCTGGCCCTCGGTGATGTCGATGAGGGAGGCGATCAGGCCGAGCCTGCGACCGCTCCCGTCGAGCAGCGGGGCGTACGAGCAGGACCACGTCCGGTCGTGGTCGGGGTCGGCGGCGGTACGGCCCGTGCGCCGGACGTCGACGACGGCGGTGCCCCCGTCGAGGACCTGCCGCATCGTGGCCTCCAGGGCGACCGCGTTGACCCCGGGGACCACCTCGGTGAGACGCCGGCCCAGGTGCGCCGCCGCGGAGACCCCGTTCATGCGGGCCAGGGCGTCGTTGACGCGCAGGAACCGCAGGTCGGGGCCGAGCGTGGCGAGGCCTATCGGGGATTGGGTGAAGAGGCTCTGGAGGGCGACGAGGGAGTCCCGCATGTTCAGGACCTCGGAGGTCTCCACGGCGATGAGCAGGGCACCCGTGCGGCCCTGCGGGTCGGCGGCGGGCACGATCCACATCTCCATCGTCACGCGGTGCCCGTCCCGGTGGCGCACGGGAAGGGTTCCGACGACGGTCTCGCCCGCCTGCACCCGCCGGGTCAGGTCGTCGGCCAGCTCCCGGTTGGCGTCGGGGACCAGGACCGCGGTGCCGGGCCGGCCCAGGATGTCCTCGGGGCGGTGGCCGAGCAGGTCCTGCGCGGCCAGCGACCACTCCACGACGCGGCCGTCGGCGTCCTCCCGCCACAGGGCGATCGGCAGCAGCTCGCGGAGCACTCCCGCATAGCCGACCGCCGCCACCGGCGGGTCCGGCACCTCGCTCGCCGACCGGTAAGTGTCCAACGCACCGACCTCGTCGCTGGTGGGCCTGTTTCCTTCCGAATCACCCTAGCCGAGGGCTCGCCCCGGGGCGCTGCGGTCGCACCGGGGCGGGGGCGCCCCGACCGGGCGCCCCGGCCCGGCGGCGATGGTCGGGAGTCGCCGGCCGGCCGGGCCCCGTCAGAAGTCGGCGCGGACCAGGGCGTCGGCGCGGCCGACGGACTCCAGCTCCCAGGTCTTGCAGTAGAGGCGGCGGATGTACTCGATGTCGGCGTCCCGCGCCCGGGCCTCGCCCGCCGGGTAGAGGACCGTCAGCTCGTAGGACTTCTCCCGGTTGATGTCGCCCTCCTTGTCCCTCCACTGGCCGCGGGCCTCCTGGAGGGTGAGGCCGGACGGGAAGCGGGGGGTGATCACGTCGGTGACGAACTTGTCGAACTGCGCCTCGGTGATCGGCGGGTTGCCGTTGTGCCGCCCGGTGCCGAAGTAGAGGTGGGTGGACACGTAGGCGCTGCCCCGGCTGCCCGGCGCGAGTTCCTGGTTCGCCACCGAGGCGGCGACCGGCGACTGCGGGGCCGTGTCGAGCGCGGGGCTGCCGGCGGCGAAGAAGAGCACGGCCGCCGTGAGCACGGCCGCCGCCGCGGGCATGGATATTCGGATGTGGCGCATGTGATCCCTGTCTGTGTGTGGGTCGCGATGATGCCCGGGAGTCCCGGTGTACTGGTGGAGGAGGGGTCTCAGGCCGGGCGGTCGCTCCGCGCCACCGGTGCGGGCAGGCACTCCAGGAGGTGGGCCGCCGCGTCCTTGAGCGACGCGGGGACGCGCGGGCCTCGGCGCAGCCCGGTCGCGGCGTCGGCGAGGGTCCGGGTGGTGCGTACGGAACCGATGGCGGCGGCGCGCGGGGCCAGGTCCGCGATGAGGTCCCGCGCCTCGGTCCAGGCCCCGGCGCGGGCCAGGGCCGCGAGGAGCTCCGCGCCGAAGAGGTGCCGGTAGGACGGCCCGGGGGCGGTGGCCGCCCGGTGCAGCAGGGGCAGGGCGCGGTCCCAGTCACCCAGCCGGGCCAGGACCCAGCCCTCGTGGCCGCGCAGTTCGTTCTCGTCGATCCACCAGGCCCAGTGCGGGTCGTGCCGGGACAGGCCGTCGAGGAACCGGCTGCGGGCCCGCGAGATCAGCCGGCGGGACTCGCGCCGGCCGCCCAGCAGGGCGGTCGCGTGGGCGCGCCGGATCAGGACGAGGCTGTCCACCCGGGCGGGCAGGGGGCGCGGACCGGTCACCCGGGCCGCCGTCTCCAGGGCGCCCCGGGGGTCTCCGGCGGCCGTCTGGAGCATGCTGTGGTTCAGCAGGGTGAGCCGCTCGGTCCAGCGGTCGCCGCAGCGCCCCGCGAGGGTGAGGGCCCGCGTGTTGGCGCGGTGGGCCTGGCGGTGGAGCCCCGCGTCGAAGAGGATCCAGCCGACGACCTCGCTCAGTTCGGCCAGGGCGGCGACCCGGTCGACGTCCGGGCGGCGGTCGGGCGCGGGGTCGCCCGAGAGTTCGGGGAAGTCCCGCAGGGCCCGGCGTACGGCGGGCAGCGCGGCCGTCGCGCCGTGCGCGGCGTCCAGGGCCACGAGGCGCTCCACGGTGCGGGCGGCGGTCGGGGTCACGGCGTGCCGGTCCGGACGGCGGGCCACCGGCCGTCCTGGCCCAGGGCGGTGAACGACGAGGCGACCTCGGTCAGCCACTGCACCTCGTCGCGGAAGTCCTCGTGCGGCGGGCGCGCGGGGATCCCGGACGCGTCGTCCTGTTCCGCCCTCTCCTCGGGGGAACGGCTCAGGGCGGCCCGGACCTGGAGGGCTTCGCCCAGGGGCGAGGTCGGGTCGTCCGGGAGGTCCAGGGAGCGGGCGACCCGGGAGAACTCGTCGTAGGACAGCGAGGTGCGCAGCATCAGTTGTCCGTCGCGTATCTCGATGACGCGCCGGTAGAGGCTGTAGTGCAGGTCCCTGGGCGGGAGGAGGTCGCGCGCCCAGGACCTGGGCGGGGCCAACGCGATGTCGGGCAGGGCCTGGTGGAGCGCGCCCCACAGGGGGCGCAGGCACAGGTACGCGCGATAGCTGCGGACCCAGGCCCGTACGCGGGTGAGGTGGATCCCCCAGGAGGGGATGGTCCATCCGGTGACCTGGAGCAGGGCCCCGACGCTGCCGCACGTCCACTGGACGGGGTCGAGCGCCGCTCCGTCGAAGTCCAGTCGGGTGCCGGCGATCTGGATGCTCCGGGTGACGCAGTAGACCAGGATGAGGCTCGCGCCGAGGGTGACGGTGCGCATGCCGGCCGCGAGCCACTGCCGGTTGGCGACCTTGGTGAACCGCAGCGAGAGCCGCACGGTCTCCGCCTGCCCCACGGCGCAGATCAGCAGGTAGAAGAACATGTACAGGGCGTATCGGCCGTCCTGGATGCTCAGCAGGATCGTCGACGTCGCCGTCTCGGACTGTGCCACGGGGCCGACGGCGAAGGAGGCGACGACGAGCACGGCGAGCGCCGCGCCGAAGAACAGGACCCGCTGTCGGGCCATGCGTCGGGCCTGGTCGGGGGGCGCCGACCAGTGGACGAGCACCACCTGTTGCGCGGCGGTGAGGACGACCACCGCGACCTGCGTGATGAGCGAGGTGATGTTGGGCAGGCCGAAGAAGCCGGAGATGTGCAGGCGGAGTTGGTCCAGGTCGACGAGGAAACTGATGCCGGAGCACAGGAAGTACACGCACAGCGCCCACAGCGCGACGTCGTGCCGTCGGCGCAGCAGGTCCGGGAGCCGGTAGGCGAACGCGGCGAGCCCGACGAAGGCGCAGACCCAGGCGAGGACGGTGTAGAGGGTGGTCACTGCTGGTCCGGCTTCCCCAGGCCGCGTTCGATGCGCGCGAGGACGTCGGCGGCCTCCTCCGGGACGGCCCAGGCCTGTTCGACCCACCGTTTCGTGGCCCGCGCCAGGATGAGGGAGGCCATGGTCTCGGCCTCCTGCTCCTCGCCGTCGCTGTAGCGGGAGCGCATGAGCGCGCCCTGTACGGCCGCGGGGTCGACGTCCGCGAACAGCGGACCGGATTCGACACCGTCCAGCCGCACGGACCCCCGGTGCGCGAAGGCGATGTGGGCCAGCTCGTGGGCGATGATGTGTTCCTTGTGGGCGGGCGAGGCCGACTTCTCGAAGGCGACGACGTCGAAGTCGTCCAACTTCAGCCAGATGCCGAGGAGATGGCGTTCGGGGAAAGTCGTCGGAACCAGGTGGATGGGCCGCCCGCGCCGTTCGCTGAGGTACCCGTGGAGTTCCTCGATTCCGCAGCCGTGCTCCATGCCCCACTCCGCGAGCATCTCCTCGCAGGCGCGGCGGACCTTCTTGAGTCGCCGCCTGAGTCGCCTGTCCTCCGAGGCCGGTAACGCAGAGCCAGGCACCTTCATCCTCAGTCCTCCGGCGAAACTCGGCGGCCGCCCTCGCGGCCCGAGGTTCGTGATCCCCGGGCAGACAACGCGGTCATGATGCCACACGCACAACTGACCGCCGCGTGGCGTGGGTTCCATCCGGCCACGCGCGAGCGCGGCCCGCCGTCGAGGGGCGACGGCGGGCCGGGCGGCCGTTGCGGGGAGCCCGCCCGCTCCCCCGCGTCCTACTGCCAGTCGTCCCGGGGGGCGTCGACCTCGTCCATGTCGAAGGGCGGCTCGTCCTCGTCGCGCGGCGGCTCCGACCCGTCCCGAGCCGGCGCGGGGGCGGGCACGGGGGCGGGGGCTCCGGGGGTCGGGGCGTCCCGCACCGCCGACGGGTGACCGCCCGATTCGGCCAGGGTGGCCAGGATGCCCTCGGCGTACTTGGTGAGCTTCGCCTCGCCGATGCCGTTGATCTCCCCCAGCTCGCCGGCGGTGCCGGGCAGCCGGGTCGCGATCTCCCGCAGCGTCGCGTCGTGGAAGACGACGTACGCCGGCACGCCCTGCTCCCGCGCGGTCTCGGCCCGCCACGCGCGGAGCGCCTCGAAGACCGGTACGGCGGCCGCGTGCAGGTCGACGGGCACGCGCGCGCCCTTCCCGGAACGGGACCCGGACTCCTTGCGGCCCGCGCCGGCCGGCGCGGCCTTCTCCTTGCGCAGCGGGACGGTGCGCCGGCCCCCCAGCACCTCGCCGCTGGCCTCGGTGAGGACCAGCGTGCCGTACTCGCCCTCCACGGCCAGCAGTCCCAGCGCGAGCAGTTGCCGTACGACCCCGCGCCACTCGGCGGTGCCGAGATCCGCGCCGACCCCGAACACCGAGAGGCCGTCGTGGTCGAACTGGATGACCTTCGCGGTCTTCTTGCCCTGGAGGATGTCGATGATCTGGCCGGCGCCGAACTTCTGCCGTCGCTCGTTGGCCAGCCGCCACACCGTGGACAGCAGCTTCTGCGAGGCGACGGTCCCGTCCCAGGACTCGGCCGGTGTCAGACAGGTGTCGCAGTTGCCGCAGGGCTCGCCGGACTGACCGAAGTACGCCAGGAGCCGCATGCGCCGGCAGTCGACGGTCTCGCACAACGCCAGCATCGCGTCCAGATGGGCGGCCAGCGAACGGCGCCGCGTGTCGTCGCCCTCGGAGCCCTCGATCAGCTTCCGCTGCTGGACCACGTCCTGGAGGCCGTACGCCAGCCAGGCCGTGGCCGGCTCGCCGTCGCGACCGGCGCGGCCGGTCTCCTGGTAGTAGCCCTCGACGGACTTCGGCAGGTCCAGGTGCGCCACGAACCGTACGTCCGGCTTGTCGATGCCCATGCCGAAGGCGATGGTGGCGACGACCACGACCCCGTCCTCCCGCAGGAACCGGGACTGGTTCGCCGCACGGGTGCGGGCGTCCATGCCCGCGTGGTAGGCCACGGCGTCGATGCCGTTCTCCGCCAGGGCCGCCGCCGTCTTCTCCACGGAGGCACGCGACAGGCAGTAGACGACCCCCGCGTCCCCGGGGTGCTCGGTGCGGATCAGGTCCAGCAGCTGCCGGAGCGGGTTGTTCTTGGGGACGATCCGGTACTGGATGTTCGGCCGGTCGAAGCTCGCGACGAAGTGCCGGCCCTCCTCCAGCCCCAGCCGCCCCGCGATCTCGCCGTGCGTCGCCTCGGTGGCCGTCGCGGTCAGCGCGATCCGCGGCACCTTGGGCCAGCGCTCGTGCAGCATCGACAGGGCGAGGTAGTCGGGGCGGAAGTCGTGCCCCCACTGGGCCACGCAGTGCGCCTCGTCGATCGCGAAGAGCGACACCTTGCCCCGGTCGAGGAGCCGCTGCGTCCCCTCGGTGCGCAGCCGCTCGGGTGCCAGGTACAGCAGGTCCAGCTCGTCGGCGAGGAAGGCCTGCTCGACCCCGCGGCGCTCGTCCGCGTCCTGGGTGGAGTTGAGGAACCCGGCCCGCACGCCGAGGGCGGTGAGGGCGTCCACCTGGTCCTGCATGAGCGCGATCAGGGGCGAGATCACCACGCCCGTGCCCTCTCTGACCAGCGCCGGGATCTGGTAGCAGAGCGATTTGCCGCCGCCGGTGGGCATCAGCACGAGGGCGTCGCCGCCGTCGACGACGTGCTGGATGATCTGCTGCTGCTCGCCGCGGAAGGAGTCGTAACCGAAGACCCGGTGGAGCACCTGCAAGGCGTCGGGGATCTCAGTGGGCGCGTCCGAAAGGGTCATACCGGAAGCCTAGCGACCGTCTCCGACACCGGGGTCCATGATCGGCCGGCCCGTTCCGTCCCCTGCTGACGGACCCGGTCCGTCAGCAGGGGACGGAACGGGCCGGGACGAGGATCACAGGGCCGCGGCGAAGGTCTCGTACGCGTCGGTCCCGAAGAGCACGAAGCGGACCTCCTCCACCGAGGTCCCGGACGCCCGCACCGTCTCGATCGCGATCCGCGCCCCGTCGTCCATCGGCCAGCCGTAGATCCCGGTGGAGATGGCCGGGAAGGCGACCGTACGGGCGCCCAGCTCGTCCGCTACGCGCAGCGACTCCCGGTAGCAGGACGCCAGCAGCTCCGACCGGTCGTCGCCCGGGGACCAGACCGGTCCGACGGTGTGGATCACGTGTCGGGCCGGGAGCCGGCCCGCCGTCGTGGCGACGGCCCGGCCCGTCGGGAGGCCCTTGCCGTAGTGGGAGCGCCGCAGGTCCTCGCAGGCGGCGAGGATCTCCGGGCCGCCCCGCCGGTGGATCGCGCCGTCCACTCCCCCGCCGCCGAGCAGCGAGGAATTGGCCGCGTTGACCACCGCGTCCACCTCCTCGGTGGTGATGTCCCCCCGGACCAGGGTGATGCGCGTGGACATCAGCGCTCCTTCCGCAGGTGGCGCCAGACGGCCTTGGCGGCGTTGTGCCCCGACATTCCGTGGACCCCGGGCCCCGGCGGCGTGGCGGCTGAGCACAGGAACACCGCCGGGTGGGCGGTGGTGTACGGGAAGAGGCTGATCTTGGGGCGGATGAGCAGTTGCAGGCCCGAGGCGGCGCCGCAGGCGATGTCCCCGCCGACGTAGTTGGCGTTGCGGGCGGCGATCCGGGGC
Source organism: Streptomyces sp. NBC_00513 (assembly GCF_041431415.1). Taxonomy (GTDB): domain Bacteria; phylum Actinomycetota; class Actinomycetes; order Streptomycetales; family Streptomycetaceae; genus Streptomyces. The sequence goes on along the minus strand of NZ_CP107845.1, from coordinate 6,208,785 downwards.
GGGCCGGCGGTGGCGCGGGCCAGCACCAGGTCGCGGAACCCCGGCGCGAAGCGCTCCAGTTGGCGCTCGACGGCGTCGGTGAGGTCGCCCTCCCAGCCCGCCGGTACGTGCCCGTACGCCCAGAAGGTGTGCTTGCCCTCGGGGGCCCGGCCGGGATCGACCAGGCTGGGCTGGGCCGTGATCAGGAACGGGGTACGGGGGGCCCGGCCGCCCGAGGCCAGTTGCAGGGCGGCGTCGATGTCGCGGGTGCGCGGGCCGATCTGCACGGTGCCGGCCCGGCGGGGCTCCTCGGCGGTCCAGGGCACCGGACCGTCCAGGGCGTAGTCGATCTTGAACACGGAGGCCCCGTACCGGTAGCCGTCGTAGACGCGCCCCAGGCGGGCGATGCGGGCCAGCGCGGTCGGCGAGGTGTCGAAGACGTACGCGCGGGCCGGCGGCAGGTCGTCGAGCCGTTTGACCTCGAAGTCCGTGTGGACGCTTCCCCCGAGGTCGCGCAGGTACGCGGCGAGGGCGTCCGAGATGGCCTGCGAACCGCCGCGCGGCATCGGCCAGCCGCCCGCGTGCGCGGCGAGGGCGAAGACCAGGCCGACCGCACCGGTTCCGATGCCGCCGAGCGGGGCGATGGCGTGGGCCACGAGCCCGGCGAACAGGGCGCGGGCCCGGTCGTCCCGGAAGCGGCGCAGCAGCCAGGTGGAGGGCGGTAGTCCGTCCAGCCCGAACCGGGCCAGGGTGAGCGGGTCGCGGGGCAGCGCGGTGGAGGGCAGCGACATGAAGTCCCGTGCCAGGGTGTCCCATTTGCCGAGGTACGGCTGGACGAGCCGGCGGTAGGTGCCCGCGTCGCGGGGCCCGAAGGAGGCGGCCGTCTCCGCGACGGAGCGGGACAGCACCGCGGCCGTGCCGTCGTCGAAGGGGTGTGCCATCGGCAGCGGGGCGTGCAGCCACTCCAGGCCGTGGCGCTTGAGCGGCATCGTCGCGAACACCGGGGAGCCGGCGCCGAGCGGGTGCACGGCCGAGCAGGGGTCGTGTCGGAAGCCGGGGAGGGTGAGTTCCTCCGTCCGGGCTCCCCCGCCGACGGTCCCCTTCGCCTCGAACACGGCCACCGAGAAACCACGTCGGGCCAGTTCGACGGCGGCCGTCAGGCCGTTGGGCCCCGCCCCCACCACGACTGCGTCGAGAATCGACGACACTGACAGCTCCTTCGTCCGGCGGCGGCTCCGCCCACAGGATGCGGTATCACGTCCAGGATATGGGTCGCGTCCGCACGGATCCGGGGTGCGGCGGCGCGGTCACGCTCCGCGCAGGAGGTCGCGGACCCGGGCGGCGGTGGCCTCGTCGCGGCCCACGGCGAACGGCAGCGCGTTGTCCCGGTCCACTCGGAAGGGGACCCCGTCGACCGTGGTCTGGGCGCCACCGGCCTCCGCGACGAGCAGCAGGCCCGCCGCGTGGTCCCATGCCGAGGGCCAGGTGAAGGCCAGGCCGTCGATCTCGCCGCGGGCCACCTTCAGGTACTCCAGGCCCGCCGAACCGCACGGCCGGGCCGCGACCCCGGGGACGTCGAGCCGGGCGAGCCGCCGCTTGTCCTCCTCCGAGGTGTACAGCGGGTGCGCGATGGCGATCCGCAGATCGGCGCCCGGTTCCGGCGAACCGCTGTGGATGCGCGCGCCGTTGACGTGCGCGCCCTGTCCGCGCACGGCGGTGGCCAGCTCGTCCAGGGCCGGGGCGAAGGTCCAGGAGGCGAGGATCTCCCCGCGCACGGCCAACGCCACCAGGGTGCAGAAGTTGGGGTCGCCGGCGACGAACTGCCGGGTGCCGTCGACGGGGTCGACGATCCAGACGGGCGCGTCGGCGCGCAGCGCCTCGTACACGGTGGGGTCGGCGTGCACCGCTTCCTCGCCGACCACCGCCGAGCCGGGCAGCAGCTTCGTCAGGGCGACCGTCAGGTGCTCCTCGGCCCTGCGGTCGGCGACGGTCACGAGGTCGTGCGGGCCGCTCTTCTGGTCCACCTCGTGGTCCGCGAGCTGCCGGAACCTCGGCATGATCTCGACCGCGGCCGCCTCGCGGACGGCCTCCTCGACGGCGGACAGGTCACGGGCCAGGAATTCATCGATCATGCGTCCAGCAAAGCACGCCCGTCGGACAATCCCCACCGACGGTCCCCGACGGCGGCCCGGACACGAGGTGACACCCGGGTGAACCCCGCTCCGGTCCGGCCGGCTTTCCTCCGGGAGTCCGGCTCCGGTCAGGGGGTGTCGTCGCCTCCCGTCTGCCGGATCCGGGAGCTGCCGGTGCCCTTCGCCCGTTGCCTGAACCGATCCGCGGGCGCGACCGACCCGGCCCCGCGGCGTCGAGGCGCACGGTTGCCGACGACCTGCTCGACGACCGCCTGGTCGCCGGCCTCGGCGATCTGCTCCACCGACCGGCCCCCGCCCGGCGTCGGCGCGGGCGAGGTCGCCGGGGAACCCCACCGCGTCAGGCCGAACAGCAACGCCGCGGCGACAACGGTGCCGGTCGTGGCGGCCAGGGCCCAGCGATCTCCGCTGTCGCCGGGCAGCCACCCCCAGGAGGATGCTCGGACGAGCCACACCACGCAGGCGAAAGCGGCCACGGACGAAACCGCCGCCACCGTCCGCCGCAAGGGATCCGACATCGCCCACCACCCTCTCCGACAGCCTCCCGCGAGCGGTCGACCGACACCGGTAATCCGACCAACATGGCACAGGCAACGGCCTCTTGTACGGATCCGGCTGCACTCGATCATGTTCACCACACAGACTGGCGGGCATGAGCGCACGCTTCCCGGCAGACGGCACCGAACCCTCCGAGGGGATCCACGTCGAAGCCCGGGTGCAGGGGCAGGGGCAGGCTTACCAGGTCGTCCAGGGCACCCAGAAGATCGTCCACCACCACCACTACTCCGGCAGCAATCCCGCCCCGCCGCTCGGCCTCCCGGAGCTGCGGCTCTGGATCAAACGGCTCGCATCCGACTACCGCACGCTCATCGCCGACGGGAGCGTGAAACCGGGGCGTCGCCAGGCGGCGGCCCACCACCGACAACTCGACGCCTTGTACGGCGAGTTGGCCGGAGCGGCCGGCAACCGGGACGGCAAGGAACAACTGCGCCGTCTACTGGCGGCGGGCGCCGTCCAGTACCTCGACCGGGCCACGCCGGTACCGGACGGCGCACTTCCGGAAGCGGTCATGGTCGACCTCGTGGTCTTCGCCCTGTGGCCGGTGGTCCAGACCCCGCGGCTTCCCGGCGGCTGGCAGGACCACTTGGCGGAACTCACCACCCCGCGACTGGCCGCCTTCGTCGCCGGAGCCCGGGACGCCGCCGGGCGCGGGCGACCGATCTCCCCGGAGGCGTTCGGCCGCGCACTCGCCGGCAAGCCGTTCGCCCCGGGAATCCTGGCCCTGTTGGACGATCTGGACGACCCGCGCGGTGGCGGTGCCAGTCTCACGGCCCTCTCCCTGGCCGGCCGGTACGCCCAACCGCCGCAGAAGGCCGGTGCCAAGGCGCTGCTGGGATGGCTGCTGGGTGCGGGCGCGGTGGGCGCGGTCGGCGGCGCCGGCGCCGCCTCCGCCGTGGATTTCGCGGATCGGGCGTGGCAGTGGCTCCACGACACGGGGCGCGGGAGCACTCATCACGGTTCCGGCGGCCCCGACATGGGCGACGACGAGGATCTCGACCAGCATCGCGGAGGTGGACGCGTCACGCACGGCGCGGGCCCAGCTCACGGCGCGGGTCCCTCTCACGGCCCCGGTCACGACGCCGTCGGCGACTTCATCGACGATCTCTTCTCCTGAGAGCAGGTGGCCCCGGTGAGCCTGATGGAGTTCCTCAAGCAGGCCCTGATCGCCCTATTGATCACCAGTGCCGGATGGATCGGATCGACGCTGCTGCTGTACCTGATGAGCTTCGGCCACATCAAGACGCTCCACCTGCTCCTGCGCGTGCGTCGCTCGCTGGCCCATGTCCCCGCGGGCAGCGTCTTCCACTGTCGGTCCGGGGAGGTGACGGTCACCCGTTACGACCCGACCGTCGACGAGGACGTCACCCTGTCCTTCGTCCGTTTCTCGTGGCCCACGCTCCTGAGATGGAAGCCGGGTACCGGGAAGTCGAAGGCCCGCTTCCACAGGCGGTTGCGGGGGGAGCTGTTCTGGCGCACCGCGTTGCTCGTCCTCGTCACCGTGCCCCTCTTCGGCGGGGTCCTCTGGCTCACCCTCACGTCCGATCCGCTCTGGGGATACCTCCTGGTCTTCCTGGTGGCCCACCAGATCCTGCTCGCCGTCATCAGCCGCGTCTTCTTCTTCAAGTTCTGGGCCCTCGGCATGGTGACGACCTATCTCTTCCTGCACAAGGTCAGCCTGTGGCACCCCTCCCCGGAGGTCGCCGCTCCCCTGTTCTGCGGGTTCATGCTCCTCTCGATGGGCCTGCTCGCCGTCATCTTCCGGCAGGAACGGAAGACGGCCGTGTAGGGCACCGCCCCGTCCGACCCGGGCACCTCGCCGTCTGCCCGGGCCCGTACGCGGTGCCCCCGCCCGTCGGTCGGTACGGCTCAGCCGGCGAGTACCGGGATGACGTGCTCGCCGTAGGCGTCGATCACCGCCTCGCGGGCGTCGTGCATGGCGTACACGGCGAACTGGTCGACGCCCAGGTCGCGCAGGGTGCGCAGCTTCTCGATGTGGGCCTCGGGCGGGCCCAGGAGACAGAACCGGTCCACGATCTCGTCGGGGACGAAGTCGGCGGAGGGGTTCCCGGCGCGGCCGTGGTGGCTGTAGTCGTAACCCTGGCGGGCCTTGACGTACTCGGTGAGGGCGTCCGGGACCATCGCGGAGTGCTCGCCGTAGCGGGAGACGAGGTCGGCGACGTGGTTGCCGACCATGCCGCCGAACCAGCGGCACTGGTCGCGCGCGTGGTCCAGGTCGTCCCCGACGTAGGCCGGGGCCGCCACGCAGATGGTGATCGCGTTCGGGTCGCGGCCGGCCGCCGTGGCGGCCTCGCGGACCGACCTGACCATCCACTCGGTGAGGTAGGGGTCGGCGAGCTGGAGGATGAACCCGTCGGCCTTCTGGCCGGCGAGGGCCAGCGCCTTGGGTCCGTAGGCGGCCATCCACACGGGCAGTTCGCCGTCCCGGATCCACGGGATGCGCAGGCGCTGCCCGTCGACCTCGGCCTCGCGGCCCTCGGCGAGGTCACGGATGACGTCGATGGCCTCGCCGAGCCGGGCCAGGGTGTTGGGTTTGCGCCCGGCGACCCGCATGGCGGAGTCCCCGCGGCCGATGCCGCACACGGTGCGGTTGCCGTACATGTCGTTGAGGGTGGCGAAGGTGGAGGCGGTGACCTCCCACGTGCGGGTCCCGGGGTTGGTGACCATCGGTCCGACGTGCATCAGCCGGGTGTGTTCCAGGATCTGGCTGTAGATGACGAACGGCTCCTGCCACAGCACGGCGGAGTCGAAGGTCCAGCCGTAACGGAAGCCGTTGCGTTCGCCGCGGCGCATGAGGCTGACGACGCCGGAGGCGGGCGGGTCGGTCTGGAGGACGAGGCCGAAGTCCATGGGTCGGCTCCTTACAGGTACTGGCAGGTGGAGCGGGGGACGAAGGCCCCGTGGCCGGCTCGTCCCGTGTATTCGCGCCGGTCGATGACGAGTTCGCCGCGCGAGAGCACGGTGTCGACGCGTCCGGTGATCCGCTTGCCCTCGTACGCCGAGTAGTCCACGTTCATGTGGTGCGTCTCGGCGGAGATGACCTGCTCGGCGTGCGGATCGTAGAGGACGATGTCGGCGTCGGCACCGGGCGCGATGGTGCCCTTGCGGGGGTAGAGGCCGAACATCCGGGCCGGGTTCGCGCAGGCGATCTCGATCCAGCGGCGGCGGCTGATGTGTCCGTCGAGGACGGCCTGGTGGAGGAGGTCCATGCGGTTCTCCACGCCGGGCAGCCCGTTGGGGATCTTCGAGAAGTCCCCGCGGCCGAGCTCCTTCTGGCCGCGGAAGCAGAACGGACAGTGGTCGGTGGAGACCACCTGGAGGTCGTCGGTCCGCAGGCCCCGCCACAGGGCCGCCTGGTGTTCGCGGGGGCGCAGCGGCGTGGAGCAGACGTACTTGGCGCCCTGGAAGTCGGGCTCCGCGAGGCTGTCGGTGGACAGGAACAGGTACTGCGGGCAGGTCTCGCCGAAGACGGGCAGGCCCTTGTCGCGGGCGACGGCGAGTTCCGCCACCGCCTCCTCGGCCGAGACGTGGACCACGTACAGGGGGGAGCCGGCCACCCGGGCGAGCTGGATGGCGCGGTGGGTCGCCTCGGCTTCGAGGAGGACCTTGCGGACCTCGCCGTGGTGGCGGGGGTCGGTCTCCCCGCGGGCGAGGGCCTGTTCGACGAGGACGTCGATGGCGATGCCGTTCTCGGCGTGCATCATGATCAGTCCGCCGTTGCCGGAGGCCCGCTGCATGGCGCGCAGGATCTGGCCGTCGTCGCTGTAGAACACCCCGGGGTAGGCCATGAAGAGCTTGAAGGAGGTGACCCCCTCCCCCACCAGGAGGTCCATCTCCTTGAGGGTGCCCTCGTTGACGTCCGACAGGATCATGTGGAAGCCGTAGTCGACGGCGCAGTTGCCGTCGGCCTTGTCGTACCAGGTGTCGAGGCCCTGGCGCAGGGACTGGCCCATCGTCTGCACCGCGAAGTCGACGATGGTGGTGGTGCCGCCCCACGCGGCGGCCCGGGTGCCCGTCTCGAAGGTGTCGGACGCGGCGGTCCCGCCGAAGGGCAGTTCCATGTGGGTGTGCGCGTCGACCCCGCCGGGGATGACGTACTTCCCGCTCGCGTCGATGGTGCGGTCCACCGTCGTGCGGTCGGGTGAGGCCCAGGCCTCGGCGGTGGCCGAGCCGTGGGCCGCGAGCGCCGCCACCCGGCCGTCCTCGATAAGGACGTCCGCGTGGAGCTCGTCGGCGGCCGTGATGACGAGGCCGTCGCGGATCAGGGTGCGGGTGGTCATGTACGTCTCCCCCGGAGGGCTAGAGGGCGGTGCGCAGGGCCTGTTCGAGGATGTCGGCGCCCTCTTCCGCCTCGGCGACGGTGAGGGACAGCGGCGGCGCGATGCGCAGCACGCTGGTGTCGTGCCCGCCGCCCTTGCCGAGCAGCAGGCCGCGTTCGCGGGCGGCTTCCAGTACGGCGGCGGCCGCTTCGGGGTCGGCGCGGTCGGTGCCGGGTTTCGCCAGCTCCAGGCCGGCCATCAGGCCCCGGCCGCGTACCTCGCGTACGGCGGGCACGCCGGCGGTGACGGCGCGCAGTCGCTCCAGGAGGAGGCCGCCGACGCGGCGGGCGTTGCCCTGGAGGTCGTGTTCCAGGAGGTACGAGAGGTTGGCGACGCCGGCCGCCATGGTGACCGGGGAGCCGCCGAAGGTGGAGATGGAGTTGGAGTCGACGCAGTTCATGACCTCGGCGCGGGCCACGACGCCGCCGATGGACATGCCGTTGCCGATGCCCTTGGCGAAGGTGAGGATGTCCGGCGGGCCGTTCTGGGCGTGCGCCTGCCAGCCCCAGAAGTGTTCGCCGGTGCGGCCCCAGCCGGTCTGTACCTCGTCGCTGATCCAGAGGATGCCGTGTCGGTCGAGGACCTCCCGGAAGGCCCCGTACAGGCCGTCGGGCGGGGAGGTGAAGCCGCCGACGCCCTGGATGGGTTCCGCGATGAGCGCGGCGACTCCGCCGCGCGCCTGGCCGAGCACGTCTTCGAGGTCCGCGACGGCGGCGGCGGTGAACTCGGCGTCGGACAGCGCCGCGAAGGGGCCCCGGGTGCGCACCGCGCCGTGGACGTAGTACGTCTGGAGCGGCGAGAGGCTGGTCGGGGACCAGCCCCGGTTGCCGGTGATCGAGACGGTGGAGAAGGACCGGCCGTGGTAGCTGTTGCGCATCGCCAGGATCTGGTTGGAGCGGCGGTACGACGTGGCGAGCAGTAGGGCGGTGTCGTTGGCCTCGGTGCCGGAGGTCGTGAAGAAGACCCGTGCGTCCGGGATGCCGGACAGGGCGGCGACGCGTTCGGCCAGTTCGACCATGGGCCGGTTCAGGTACAGGGTGGAGGAGTGGATGATCCGCCCGGCCTGTTCGGAGACGGCCTTGGTGACCTCTGGCAGGGCGTGGGCGGTCATCGTGGTGAGGATGCCGCCGAAGAAATCGAGGTAGCGGTTGCCGTCCGCGTCCCAGACGTGGCGGCCCTCGCCGTGCGTGAGCTCGATGGGGCGGTCGTAGTAGAGCGCGAGCCAGTCGGGCATGACGGTGCGGTGGCGACTGTGCAGGGGGATCGGGTTGGTCACGGCTGTACGAGCCCTCCGTAGGCGTCGGGGCGGCGGTCGCGGTAGAAGGCCCACTGGTTGCGGACCTCCTCGATGAGGCCGAAGTCGAGGTCGCGGACCAGGAGTTCCTCCTCCTTGTCGCCGGCGACCTCCCCGACGAACTGACCGCGCGGGTCCACGAAGTAGCTGGTGCCGTAGAACTCGTTGTCCCCGTACTCCTCCTGGCCGACCCGGTTGATGGCGGCGACGAAGTACTCGTTGGCGACGGCCGAGGCCGGTTGTTCCAGCTGCCACAGGTAGGCGGACAGCCCTCGGGAGGTGGCGGACGGGTTGTAGACGAGCTGGGCGCCGGCCAGGCCCAGCGCACGCCATCCCTCGGGGAAGTGGCGGTCGTAGCAGATGTACACCCCGACCCGGCCGACGGCCGTGTCGAAGACGGGCCAGCCGAGGTTTCCGGGGCGGAAGTAGAACTTCTCCCAGAAGCCCTTGACCTGCGGGATGTGGTGCTTGCGGTATTTGCCGAGATAGCTTCCGTCGGCGTCGATGACGGCGGCGGTGTTGTAGTAGAACCCCTCGGACTCCAACTCGAAGACCGGTACGACGATCACCATGCCGGTCTCGCGGGCGAGGTCCTGCATGCGGCGGATGGTCGGGCCGTCGGGGACGGCCTCGGCCCAGCGGTAGTGCTCCGCCTCCTGCACCTGGCAGAAGTACGGGGCGTTGAACACCTCCTGGAAGCCGATGATCTGCGCGCCTTGAGCAGCCGCCGCGCGGGCGTGCTCCTCGTGTTTGGCGATCATCGACTCGGTGTCTCCGGTCCAGGTGGCCTGGACGAGCGCGGCGCGGACGACTTGGGCCATGAGCTGCTCCTCGCGACGGGAACGCCGACTTCTACGCACGTAGACGGTGTGCGTAGGGAGTAGAACGTAGGCCGCGTCACAGCGTGGGGCAAGAGCGCCTTGCGCGGTTGGAGTAGTCGATCGCACTACGTCGATAGGCGGTCATTTCCTGTCATCGGGCGGGCGAATTGGTACTCAAGTGGTTACGGAGTAGCGATACCGGCCACGCGCAGGGCATGTGTCAGGTCCCGGTGTCGGGTCCCCGGGAGGGCTCCCGCGGCCCGGAGCAACCTCGGGGCGAACCAGTACGGATCCCGTCGCGCCAGAGCGGCCGACTCCTCGGCCGTGCGCAGCCGCACGAAGGCGCCGAGCAGGGCGTCCGCCTCCCGTTCCCGACCGGCCGCGCCGAGCGCGAGGGCGGCCTCCGCGATCTCGGCGGCGGGCCGGGCCACGCCCTGGCGCAGCAGCGCGTCGCAGTCGGCGTCCCGGCCGGCCACCGCGAGGACCGCCGCCGCGGCCGCGAGCCGTTCGGGCGGAAGCGAGGCGGCCTCCCAGAGCAGGGTGGCCCAGTCGGCGGTGAGCCCGGCGCGGGTCAACGCGGCGGCGAGCCCGGGCAGCAGTTCGGCCGGCCAGGCCGCCGCCTCGCACAGCAGGACGTGCGCCTCGCCGGTGCGGCCCCGTGCCCGGAGGTCCGCCAGTGCGGCGACGAACACGGCGGTGCGGCGGGGGCCGGCGGGGCCGGGCGCGCGCGGCTCCGGACCGGGCGGCGCGGGCTCCGGGGCCGGGGGGCGGGGCCGCCTCGGTTCCGGGTGGCCGAACCGGGCCCCGCGCGGGGCGACGGCCGCCGCGCCGTCCGGCCCGCCCGGCGGCGCGGTGTCGACGGGCGGCGCGGGCTCCGCCGCCCCGGCGTACCGGGCACCACCCCCGGAGCGCCGGCCACCGCGCAGCCACCGCCCCTCGGCCCGACCGACCGGGGACGCGGCGGGGGCGGGGGCCGGGGGCACGGCAGCGGCAGGGCCCGGGGGCGGGGGCGCGTCGGGGGCTCGGCCGGGTCCGGGCGACGGGTCGGGGGCCGGGTCGGGGGCCGGCGCGCCGTACGGACCCCGGGCCGCCTCGCCGTACGGACCGTCGGCCGGGGCGGCGGTCGCCTCCGCGGCCGGGGCTTGGCGGGACCGCTCCGGGGTGGGTGGTCCGGGCGGCGCCTCGACGACCGGGGCGGGCGCCGCCGGGGGCCGCCGCGGCATCCCGGGCAGGGGTTCACCGGCCATGACGGGGGACGCGGTGTCCGAGCGCGTCCACTCCCGGACCTCGGCCGGGTTCATCGGAAGCGCGGCGAGCCGGGCCGTGAGGTCCTCGTGCCGCCCGGCCGCCCGGGCGGCGTCGTCCCGGGTCCAGGCCACCTCCCGCGCCAGCGCGGCCGCCTCCACCGGGTCCGGCGTGCCGGCCGGCCTGGCCGTCAGGCTGCGCAGCGCCGCCTCCGAGGCCTCCCGCTGCGCGGCGGCCGTACGGAGCAGGGTCCGCAGTTCACCCGCGCCGCCCGGGGCCCGGTCCCAGGCCCCGGCGGCGGCGCCGCGCAGCCGGGCCGCGTACTCCACCTCGCCGGCCACGGCCCCGGCATCACCCAGCAGGGACTCCACCACGTCCCACGGGGGAATCGCGGCTCCGTCCAGGCAGGCCCGCATCCCGTCGGGGTCCCGGCGCAGGAACTCCCCGTACCAGCCCGCCCCGGGATCCAGTCTCCGCGTCAACCCGCGCAGATATTCAGCGAGTTGAGCGATCAGCAGCGAAGTCGCCGTCTCCATGGGCGCATTGGATCCCACCCGTGTTACAGGCGGACTACAGGAGCCTCAAAGCTTGACGGCAATCGCGGTGTGCGGGCGCTTGCCGCGACGCACCACGGTGGCGGGCACGTCCACCAACCAGAACTGCCAGGTGTACTTGCGCATCATCAGCCCGCGCACCCGCTTGAGCCCGGCCTCGTCGAGCAACCGCGCCTCGCCCGGCAGTGCGGGAGCCCCTTCCTGGACACGTCCGCGCACATCACAGGGGCTGACGGTGACCCGGCCGCTGTTGCGGATCCGCTTGACCTTCCAGGAGTCGCTGCGCGTCCACACGTACAGCTCGCCCCCGTCCGCCACCGCCCAGACGGGGGTGGCGACGGGGGTGCCGTCCTTACGGAAGGTGGTGAGGCTGACGTACTTGCCCCGGCCGAGCTCCTCAAAGTTCATGCCCCGAGCTTAGGGGGTTTCGCGCGGATCGGGCCGGGCCGGGAGCGGGTCGTGAACGGCGACGGCGCCCGGGTGGCGGGAGACCGCCTCCCCCGAATCCCCGACACGGGCTCGGCCCTCGGGTACGGCGCAGGCCGCGAGCAGCAGGCCGCTCGCGAGGACGGCGCCGAGCAGTCCGAATCCGAGTCGCTTCGATGCGTTCGTGGCTGACACGCCCTCACGCTTGCCCCGCGCCCCGCGGGCCCCACCGCCCGTTGGGCCGTTCGGCCGATCGTCCCGCTCGAACGACAGGCCCGCGGGGCCGATCAGGCGTATCCTCGTCGCCCCTTCGACGGCACCCGCCGACACCCGCTCGACCAGGCGGCCGGCCCCGGCGGAGGCGAACCGGACGGGCGCGAACTCAGACGGGCACGAAGGCGCAGCGCCGCATCACGTCGTCGAGGGAGAGGCCGAGGGCACCGGCGAGGGCCGCCACGGTGAAGAAGGCGGGCGTCGGCGCGCGACCCGTCTCGATCTTGCGGAGCGTCTCGGCGGAGAGACCGGCGCTCGCGGCGATCTCGACCATGCTGCGCGGGCCTCGCGCCTCGCGGAGCAGCGCGCCCAGCCGTTCGCCGCGCTCGCGCTCTTCGGGGGTGAGGGGGGTTCGGACCATGCGGTCATCCTACCCCGGGACCCAATTTTCATCCCGTTAAAGTTATACCGGTATAGTTATTGGCATGGTGAAATTGAAGACGGACCGAGACATCGAGGAAATGCGCGCTCCCGGCCGGGTCGTGGGGCGGGCCCTGGCGGCGGCGCGGGAGGCCGCCGACGTCGGGGTCTCCTTGCTGGAGCTGGACGCGGTGGCCCGCGAGGTGCTCAGGGAGGCCGGCGCGACCTCCCCCTTCCTGGGGTACCGGCCGCAGTTCGCGCCCGTGCCCTTCCCGGCCGTGCTGTGCGTCTCGGTCAACGACGCGATCGTGCACGGCGTCCCGACCGGATACCGGCTGTGCGACGGGGACCTGGTCAGCGTCGACTTCGGCGCGAAGCTGGGCGGCTGGGCCGGGGACGCCGCGGTGAGCTTCACGGTCGGCCGGGCCCGCCCGGCCGACCTGCGACTGATCGAGACCGCCGAGGCCGCGCTGGCCGCGGGCATCGCCGCCGCCGTGCCCGGCAACAGGATCGGCGACATCGCCCACGCCGTGGGCACGGTCTGCCGCGGCGCCGGTTACGGCATACCGGACGGGTTCGGCGGGCACGGCATCGGCCGCTCCATGCACGAGGATCCCGGCGTGCCCAACGAGGGTCCCGCCGGGCGCGGCATGAGGCTGCGCGCCGGCATGGTCCTCGCGATCGAACCGATGGTGATCGCGGGAGGCACCGACGACTACACCTGCGACGCCGACGGCTGGACCCTGCGGACCGTGGACGGCAGTCGCGCCGCGCACGCGGAGCACACGGTCGCGATCACCGCCGGCGGCCCCAGGATCCTGACCACCCCGTGACGTGCCGGGCCGGCCCCCGCGGCCCGGCACGATCCGCGGGGGCCGGTGGCCCCGGCACGATCCGCGAGAGACGGCTTACGGGCGGCCGTGCGGGTTGACGACCATCGCCGCGCCGCCGCCCCGCCTGCTGGTCTCGGCCGCGGCCAGCCAGCGGCCGTCCGGCAGCCGCTGCACGCCGGTGGCGGCGCCGATCTCCGGGTTCTGCCGGAACCCCTGGCCGATCGCCTCCAGTTCGGCGCGCACCGGACTGTTCCACAGGCCCGGCTCCAGCTCGGTCGTCGTCTGGTTGCGCTGGCTGGCCCGCGGCGCCGCGATGGCGTCGACCAGCGGCAGTCCGCGGTCCAGGTGTCCGAGCAGGGTCTGCAGCACGGTGGTGATGATGGTGGCACCGCCCGGGGAGCCCACGGCCAGCACCGGTCGGCCGTGCTCCAACACGATGGTCGGGGCCATCGACGAACGCGGTCGCTTGCCGGGGCCGGGCAGGTTCGGGTCGGGGACGCCGGGGGCGGCCGGGGCGAAGGAGAAGTCGGTCAGCTCGTTGTTGAGCAGGAAGCCTCGGCCCGGGACGGTGATCCCGCTGCCGCCGGTGGACTCGATGGTCAGCGTGTACGACACCACGTTGCCCCAGCGGTCGGCGACCGTCAGGTGCGTGGTGTTCTCCCCTTCGTACGTGGTCGGGGCGGCCTTGCCCGTGGTGGCGCAGGGCACCGGATTGCGCGGGTCGCCGGGGGCCAGCGGGCTGGTCAGCGTCTGGCCGGGCTTGACGAGGCAGGCGCGGCTGTCGGCGAACCGCTGCGAGAGCAGTTCCCGCGTCGGCACGTCCTCGGCGGCCGGGTCGCCGACCCAGCGGCCCCGGTCCGCGAAGGAGATCCGGGACGCCTCGATGAACCGGTGCAGGTACTGCGCCTCGGAGAGCGAGCCCAGGTCGGTGCGCTCCAGGATGTTGAGCGCCTCGCCGACGGTGGTGCCGCCCGAGGAGGACGGGGCCATGCTGTAGACGTCCAGGCCCCGGTAGCCCACCCGGGTCGGGGCCTGCCGCTTGGTGGCGTACGCGCGCAGGTCGCCGGTGGTCAGGTCGCCGGGGCGGACCACGCGGGTGGCGGCGGGGTCCACCGGGGGCTTGCGGACGGCCCGCACGATGTCCTCGGCGATCGGTCCCCGGTAGAGCGCCCCGGTGCCCTTGCGGCCGAGCTCGGCGTAGGTGGCGGCGAGGTCGGGGTTCTTGAAGGTGGAGCCGACCACCGGCAGGGAGCCGCCGGGCAGGAAAAGCTTCGCGGTGGCCGGGAAGTCCTTGAAGCGGTCCTGGTTCAGTTCGGTCTGGGCCCGGAAGGTGGCGTCCACGGCGAACCCGTCACGGGCCAACTTCTCGGCCGGGCGCAGCAGTTGACCCAGTGGCCGCGAACCCCAGGCGTCGAGGGCGCTCTTCCAGGTCGCCGGGGTGCCGGGGACGCCGACCCCGCGCCCGCTGGTCTGGCCCTCGGCGAAGGGGATGGGGACGCCGTTCTCCTGGAACAGGCCGGCGTCCGCCGTCGCCGGGGCGGTCTCCCGACCGTCGATGGTGTGCACCCGACGGGTCTTGGCGTCGTAGTACACGAGGTACCCGCCGCCGCCGATCCCGGCGGAGTACGGCTCGGTGACGCCGAGCGCGGCGGCGGTGGCGACCGCCGCGTCCACCGCGTTGCCGCCGGAGCGCAGGACGGCGATGCCGGCGGCGCTGGCGTCGGCGTCGACGCTGGCCACCGCACCGCCGTGGCCGACGGCCACCGGGACCTTCGCGGGGGCACCGCCCGCCGGCGCCGACGGTGGCGCCGCCGCCCCGGTGGACACCAGTGCTCCGACGAGGGCGACCAGCGCCCATTGACGTGCGGCGGGACGACGCATCCGTACCTCCAGTCGACGGCCTGTCAGACCCCGTGCCACAGGCCCAGGCCGGCACTCTAACTTCACCGCGCCCCCCGCGTCAGGACGGCCTCGCTCGGGTTAACATCCGCGCCATGAACGACGACGTGCGCAACATCGTGCTCGGCGTGATGGCCACGGCCATCAGCGGCGGCTTCGGCTGGTTCGCCCGCACCTACCTGTGGCGCCGCACGCTCCGCCGCAAGCAGGCCTTCTTCGGGCTGCCCTCGGGCTCCGACTGTCTGTTCGTGGTCGGCCGACAGATGGGTGGCACCGAGGGGTCGGTGCATCGCAACGACGCCTTCGCGCTGTTGGAGATATCCGCCCTGATCAAGGACTGCGGCGCGAACCTTCAGATCGTCTCCCAGGACACGGTCCGCCAAGGCTTCGGAGAGCGGGCCGAGTTCTGTGTCGGCGGTCCCGTCTCCAACGCGCGGACGGCCGCCCACCTGGGGTCGATGCTGCCGGGCATCCGGGTGGACGTCAGCACGGAGGCGGGTCCCGACCGCGGCGCCATCGTCGTCGGCGACGAGACGTACCGCTGGAACAAGGGCCTGGTGGACCACGTGGTGCTGGCCCGGCTGACGACGGGACCGGGGACCAGGCCCGTGTTCCTGATCTCCGGACAGACCGCGATCAGCAACCAGGCGGGCGCCCGCTATCTGGCGCGCAATCACCGCGAGTTGGCCCGCAAGTTCGGCGGCGACTCCTTCTGCGTCGTGCTCAAGGTGGTCAACTCCGACGCCTACGGGCCGGACGTGGCGGAACTGTTGGCGGATGTCACCCGGTCGGCCCGGACACCCGCATCGGCAGCCGCGTGATCCCGTTGATGAAGTTCGAGACCAGCCGGCGCGGCGGCCCGGCGGACTCGGGCGGGGGCATCAGCGTGCGCCACTCCTCGTAGAGGATGCGCAGTTGGAGCCGGGCGAAGTGGGCTCCCAGGCAGACGTGTGGTCCGTCGCCGAAGGAGACGTGCGGGTTGTGCGCGCGTCCGAGGTCGAGCCGTTCGGGTGTGGTGAAGACCCGCTCGTCGTGGTTGGCGGAGGCGTGGAAGACCACCACCTTGTCTCCGGCGCGGATCCGCTGCCCGCCGAGTTCGGTGTCCACGGAGGCGGTGCGGCGGAAGCTGAGCACGGGCGGGTGGACGCGCAGGAGTTCGTCCACGGCCCGGTGCATGGGCACGTCGCCCGCGGCGAGCCGTCGATAGCCGTCCGGGTCGCGGGCCAGGGCGAGCAGGCCGCCGGGCGCGGCGCTGCGTACGGTGTCGTTGCCCGCGACGGTCAACAGGAAGAAGAACATCTCCAGTTCGGCCGGCTCCAGTTCGGCTTCAGCGAGGGCGGTCATCACGTCGTCGCCCGGATGCGCCCGCTTGTGGGCGGCCAGTTCGCGGGCGTACCCGAACATCTCGCCCAGCAGTGCCGGGGAGCGGGGGTTGAGGGGTTTCCCGTCCGGGCCGAGCAGCGGTGCGGGGGTGTCGTCGGGGTCCTGGTAGCCGATGACCCGTACGGTCCACTCCAGGAGCAGGCCGCGGTCGGCGGCCGGGATGCCCATCAGGTCGGTCAGGTTGAGCAGCGCGTACTCGTCGGTCACCGCGGACACCAGGTCGGCGGTCCCGTCCTCGGCGCCTTCGCGGGCGGCGCGCAGCAGCGTCCGGGCCCGCTCGCGCACCCGGCCCGCGAAGGCGTCGACGCGGGCGGGGGTGAAGGCGCGGGCGACGAGCCGTCGCAGCCGGCCGTGCCCGGGAGGGTCCTGGTTGAGCATGGTGCGGCGCAGGAAGGGCAGGTCGGCGGGGTCGGGGTCGCGGATCTGGGTGGCGCCGAGCCACGAGGAGTACGTGGCGTGTTCGCGCAGGACCCGTACGACGTCGGCGTGCCGGGTGACGGCCCAGAAGCCGGGTCCCGCGGGCCAGCCGAGGACCTCCGGTTCGGCCTGCCGGGCGACGGGGTGCCGGTCGCGGAGCAGCCGGTAGCGCCGGTACGGGATGTCTTCGGCGTACAGGCGGGGGTCGAAGACGTCGGGGACGTCCGCGTCGCCGTGCGTGGGGGCGGGGGCCATGGGGTCACGGTGCCGGTCGGGGCGCGTGCCTCGCAAGAGGACGGAACCCGACGGCGCGACACGATCCGAGGGGACCTCCTAGAACCCGCAGTGATCGGGTGCCAGGACGCTGTCGGGGCCGGCCAGGGTGACCTCGGCGTCCGCCGGGATCCCGGCGGAGGAGACGACGGTGCACATCACCTGGCGGCGGGCCGCCTCGGACAGGGGTCGCACCGGGAACGGCAGTCGGACCCGGACGGACCTCTCCCCGGTCATCTGCGTCAGCGGGCGTCCGTCGATTTTGCCCGGGGCGTTCGAGGAGGGCAGTTCGGTGTGCAGCCCGGCCGCCTTCGCCGCGGGGTCGGGGCCGTTCATCAACAGGGTGATCATGGCACCCGGCCCGTACGCGGGCCCGTCGGCGATCGGGACCGGTGCGAGGCGCCCGTCGGGCAGGACGAAGTACAGCAGGCCGGCGTCGGGCGGGGCGGCGACCGTGAGCACCCCGGGCCGGCCGATCTCCACGACGGGGGTGTCCTTGATCCCGCACGCGGTGAGCAGCGTCAGCGGCGCGGCCAGGATGGCGACGGCCCTGCGTACGGGGGTCACGCGCGGGCCTCCAGGGGCATGTCGAGGGTGAAGACTGCCCCGCCGTCGGCGCCGTTGGCGGCGTGCAGGGTGCCGCCGTGCAGACGGACGTTCTCCAGGGTGATGGCGAGTCCGAGGCCGCTGCCGGCGGACCGGGTCCGGGCCGCGTCGGCCTTGAAGAACCGGTCGAAGATGTGCGGCAGTACCTCGGGGGCGATGCCGGGCCCGCTGTCGGCCACCTCGATCACCAGGCGGTCGCCGTCGGGGCGGGGCGGGGCGGTGACGGTGATCCGGACCGGGGCGCCGCCGTGCCGCAGGGCGTTGCCGACGAGGTTGGCGAGGATCACGTCGAAGCGGCGCGGGTCGAGCCGGGCACGGACTCGCGGGGGCAGTTCGGCGCTCACCCGGTCGTCGTCCCAGTGGCGTCGTTCCAGGGTCTTGCCCACGGCCTCGGCGACGTCGACGTCGTCGAGGTTGAGCTCGGCCGCGCGGGCGTCGAACCGGGAGATCTCCATGAGGTCCTCGACGAGCACGGCGAGTTTGCCGGTCTCGGCGCTGATCAGCCGCAGGGCCTTGGCCGTGTCGGGGTCGAGGCTCTCGGCGTCCTCGTCGAGCACCTCGGTGACGGCGAGCATCCCGGCGAGGGGGGTGCGCAGTTCGTGGGAGACGTCGGAGGCGAACCGGCGGGCGCGGACCTCGGCCTGCCGCAGTTCCTCCACGGAGCGTTCCAGCGCGCCGGCCGTCTCGTTGAAGGTCCGGGCGAGTCCGGCGAGCTCGTCCGCTCCCCTGACCTCGATCCGGGTGTCCAGTTGTCCCCGGCCCATCTGCTGGGCCGCGGTGCGCAGGCGGCGTACGGGGCGCAGTACGCTGCGGGCGGCGAGCAGGGCGGGGACGACGGCGATGGCCAGGCCCGGGACGGCGCCCTGTTGGGCGGCGTCGACCATCGCGCTGACGGTCTGCTCCTCGGTGTTCAGGGGCATCACGGCGTAGAAGACGGCGCCGGTGGGTCGGTTGGACCCGTCGTGGACGAAGACGGCGGGCATCCCGACGGCGAGCATGGCGTTGCCCTCGCCGTCCCGGACCCGTTGGAAGGCGCCCGACCGGGTGTGGCGTATCTGTTCGCGGAACCCCTCGCCGACGAGGGGTGACGCGAGGGGGCCGCCCGGGTTGTTCGAGGTCGCCTTCAGGTCGCCGTACTCGCCGTACACCACCCAGGAGTGGGGTTTGCCGCGCCGGCCCAGTTCGGTGACCATGCTCTGGAGCTGCGGCCGGTCGAAGGGCAGTTGGACCGCCTGGTTGTCGATCTGGTCGCGCAGGGTGCTGACGGCGGTGTCCTGGGTCTGCTTGAGGATCGCGGTGCGGGCCTGTTGGTACGTCAGCGCGGCCGTGGTCACCGCGCAGATCGCGGCGACCAGCAGGAAGGCGGCGATCAACCGGGTCCGCAGGCCGAGCGGGGCGATGCGTCCCACCGGGCGCCCTAGAGGGGACCGAAGCGGTAGCCGAAGCCCCGCACGGTCTGTATGTAGCGGGGGGCGGCGTCCGGGTCCTCGATCTTGTGGCGCAGGCGCCGGACGCAGGCGTCGACGAGGCGGGCGTCACCGTGGTAGCTGTGCTCCCACACGTACTCCAGCAGTTGCCGGCGGGAGAAGACCTGCGCGGGGGCGGCCGACAGGTGCAGCAGCAGTTTGAGTTCGCTGGGGGCCAGCGGGACGTGCGTGCCGTTCTTCGCGACGGTCAGACCTGCGCGGTCGACGGCGAGCTCACCGTGCAGCTCGATCCCGGCGCGGCCGTCGGTCGGGGCGACCAGGCGCCGCAACACGGCCCGGACCCGGGCCTCGATGATCTCGGTGCGGACGGGCTTGACGACGTAGTCGTCGGCGCCCGCCTCCAGGCCGACGACGATGTCGAAGTCGTCGCCGCGCGCGGTGAGCATGATGACGGGGACCTGGCTGGTCTCACGGATGCGACGGCAGACCTGGACTCCGTTGATGCCCGGCAGCATGAGGTCGAGGAGCACCAGCTCGGGTCGGAAGCCGGCCATCAGGGCCAGGCCGTCCTCCCCGGTCTCGGCGGTGCTCACCTCGTGGCCTCTGCGGCGAAGGCCGAGGGCGACCCCTTCCCGGATGGAAGGGTCGTCCTCGATCAGCAGTACGCGTGGCATCCGATCAGTATCCAGTGCGGTTCGGGTGCCTTCCTCCCCCTACCGGCCCGTTCTCCGGCGGAGGGATTCAAGCAGGTCGGTGATCTCCGTCAGGCGCAGCGGCCCTGCGAGAAGGATGACGACCAGGGCGAGCGCCGCGGTTCCCGCTCCGACGGCGGCGAATCTGCCGAACCCGTCACACGCCAGGGCCGCCCCGTATCCGGCGGCCGCCGCCGGCACGCAGGCCAGAAGCAGCCGCAGGTGGGTGCGCAGCGCCGTGGTCCGGGCCCCGGCGGGGGTCTCCGCGCGCGGGCCCAGCCGGCGGGCGAGGGCGTACGCGGTGACCGCGGCGCCCGCCAGGTAGGCGAGGGAGGTGGCGCCGGCGATGCCGGTGACGACCCAACGCGGCGGGAGCAGGGCGTGGGCGGTGTAGGCCAGCGACGCGGTGAGCACGACGATGACCAGGTTCAGGAAGAACGGGGTCCGGGTGTCGGAGAGCGCGTAGAAGCCGCGGGCGAGCACGTACTGGGCCGAGAAGGCGACCAGGC
The DNA here is from genome assembly GCF_041431415.1 of Streptomyces sp. NBC_00513. Classification (GTDB taxonomy): domain Bacteria; phylum Actinomycetota; class Actinomycetes; order Streptomycetales; family Streptomycetaceae; genus Streptomyces. Next base: position 6,188,746 of record NZ_CP107845.1, on the reverse strand, counting down.
CGGGCGCGAAGGCCATGAGGATGCCGGCGATGACCTCGCTGTCGGCGGGCCCCACCTGCCCGTACTGGAGGACGCTCGCCGTCACCCAGGGGGCGAGGGCGGCGAAGATCGCGGCGGCGGGCACGACGAGGGCGGCGCTGGAGCGCAGTGCGTACGAGACGTCGCGGCGGACGGCGGCGTGGTCCCCGTCGGAGGCCGAGGCGCTCATCCGGGGCATCAGGGCGGTGACCAGCGAGACGGTGACGATGCCCTGCGGCACCACCCACAGCTGGTAGGCGTTGCTGTAGGCGACGTAGCCGGCGCCGCCCGCGACCCCGGAGTCGTCGGCCAGTTGACCGGCGGTGGTGGAGAGCAGGGTGACGACCCAGTAGGCGAACTGGTTGGTGAGGACCAGGGCGACGAGCCAGCCCGCGTTGCGCAGCGGGCGGGTGAGGCCGCTGCCGCGCCAGTCGAAGCGGGGGCGCCAGCGGAAGCCGGCCCCGCGCAGCGACGGGATCAGGGCGAGGGCCTGGACGACGATGCCGGCGGTGGTGCCGATGCCGAGCAGTCGGGTCTCGGACGCGCTCAGCACCTCGTCCCCGCCGACGGACACGTACAGGTGGAAACCGAAGACGGCGATGAGGACGAGGTTGTTGAGGATCGGGGTCCACATCATCGCCCCGAACCGGCCCCGGGCGTTCAGCACCTGCCCGAGCAGGGTGAACAGCCCGTAGAAGAGGATCTGCGGGAGGCAGAACCGGGCCAGGGCCACGGTGGTGTCCAGTTGGGCCGCGCTGTAGCCGGCGGGCGCGTAGGCCCGGACGATCCACGGCGTGGCGAGGACCGCGGCGGCGGTGAGCGCGAGGAGCGCGAGGACGCAGACGGTCAGCAGTCGGTCCGTGTAGGCGACGCCGCCGTCCTCGTGGCGTTTGGCCGCCTTGATCAGTTCGGGGACGAAGACGGCGTTGAGCGCGCCGCCGATCAGCAGGATGTACACGATGTTGGGGATGGTGTTGGCGACGGCGTAGCCGTCACCGAGGAAGTGGGTTCCGAGCGCGGCGACGACCACGGCGGAACGGACGAAGCCGGTGGCGCGCGAGACGATCGAACCGGCGGCCATCAGCGCACCGCTGCGCAGCACGGAGCTCTTGGCGGGCGCCGCCGGAGCGCCGCCCGGCGCCGGTCTCGTCTCGGTGGGGGCGCTCACCGGTGGGCACGGGGGGCCGCGAGGGCCCGGTCGCGCGCGGTGCTGTCGTGTCCGTTCAAGGGTCTCTCCCGCTTGCCTGGTGCTTCGGCGATCCGACCGGCGGTGAACGTGTGTTCGCCGAGGTCGAGGGGGGAGGGTACCCCGCGGGCGTCGTACCCATCGGATCCGGTGGGTGGGGCGAGGGGGCGAGGGGGCCGCGGACCCGGCGGGAATCGGGCCGCCGCGTTGTCGGCGCATTCTTCGTCCGCCGGAGCCGGGGGGTGCGTGAGGTGAGGGCCGAAAGTCCTTTCACCCGGGCCCGGAAGGACGTCCGCCCATTCCGCCGCTCGGTTCCCGATCGGGAACCGGCATTCGGTTGCCGGATTCACTGCGGTCCATGTCACATGCCCGTGGCCGATCTTTCTCGCGAAATCCGCAACCCGGGACCCCCGCACGCACTCTCCCTTTACGGACGATCATTACTTCGGAGGGGTTTCCGTTGAGCCGCACACGCCGTATCGACCTGTCGCGCCGTCACCTCACGCGGGCGCGCGGTCGAACCGCCGCTCTGGCCGGCGCCGCCGCGCTGGCGGCCCTCGCACTGACCGCCTGCGGGGGCGGTTCCGGTTCCGCCGGGGCCGATGACGGCAAGCCGGGGAAGGGCGAGAAGGCCGCCATGGCGATCTCGGTCAACCTGACGGGCGGCGAGGTGAAGGCAGGTCAACCGGTCACGGTGACCGTCGCGGACGGCAGGCTCGCCCGGGTGAAGGTGACGGACGGCAAGGGCGGTGAACTGGCCGGCCGGATAGCCGCCGACGGCCGGACCTGGACGTCGGAGCGCAACGCGTCGCCGGGGTCCGAGTACCGGGTCGAGGCGCAGAACGCGGAGAGCCAGAGCGCGGAAGCCCGTTTCAAGACGTCCGCGGCCGACAAGGTGAACAAGGTCACGATCAATCCGGGCAGGGTCACCCCGGTCGTGGGTGTGGCGCAGCCCGTCTCGATCGTGTTCGACAACCCGGTGAAGAACAAGGCCGAGGTGGAGAAGCACCTGAAGGTCACCACGTCGAACAACACCGAGGGTTCCTGGGGTTGGTTCAAGGACTATTCCGGCAATGACCGGGTGGACTGGCGCCCGAAGGAGTTCTGGAAGTCCGGCACCGACGTGAAGGTCGAGATGAACCTGAACGGCGTCGACTCCGGAGCGGGCGGCGGACTGTTCGCCAAGGACTACTCCACCGAGTTCAAGATCGGAAAGGACCGTCGGATCAAGGTGGATCTCGACACCCGGAAGCTGGCGGTCACCGAGGGCGGCCAGGTCGTGAAGACCATTCCGATCTCGGCCGGCACCCCGGGCGGCCAGAAGGCCTCCTGGTCCGGGACCATGGTGGTGATGGCGAAGGAGGGCACCATCCGGATGGATTCCCAGACGGTGGGCCTGGGCGACTCCTACGACAAGATGGTCGACTACTCGATGCGGTTGACCTGGTCGGGCATGTACGCGCACGCCGCCCCGTGGAACAGCGCCAACTTCGGCAGGGCCAACGCCAGTTCCGGCTGCGTGGGCATGAGCGACGCCAACGCGGCGGCGTTCTACGAGCAGGCGCAGGTCGGGGATCCCTTCGAGGTCGTCGGCAGCGGTTCCAAGGGGCGTGCGGACATCGGCAACGGGTACGGCGAGTGGAACCTGTCCTGGGACGAGTGGAAGGCCAAGAGCGCGCTGAACGGCGCGCCGCAGGGCGGCTGACCACGCGACACCCTCCGCCGCGGGCCGGTGCGTTGAACTTCAGCCAATCGTTACTCGTACGTAACTTACCCACGGGTTACCTACGGTAAGCCCCTCCCGTTACCGTCGGGTCACTTTGACACCGGCGTACGCGAGGAGCGACAGATGGTCCGCACCACCAGCACCGCGGCGGCCGCAGCGACCGTGGCGGCCGTGCTCGCGGCGACCGCCCTGGGCCTGGCCCCCCACCAGGCCCAGGCGGCGCCCGTCACCGGGCCCACCGCCACCTCCGACGCCTCGTCGGAACTGCGCTTCCACGACATCCCCGGCTCCGGCGGCATCACCCTCAAGGGCAACGTCTTCACTCCCGCGGGCGCCGGGGCCGGCGCGAAGTACCCGCTGATCGTGCTGCCCACCAGCTGGGGCCTGCCGCAGATCGAGTACGTCGCGCAGGCCAAGAAGCTCGCCGACTCCGGTTACGTCGTGGTCAGTTACACCTCCCGCGGCTTCTGGCTCTCCGGCGGGCAGATCGAGACGGCCGGTCCCGCGGACACCGCCGACGTCTCCGCCGTCATCGACTGGGCCCTCGCCAACACCCCGGCCGACGCCGCACGCGTCGGTCTCGGCGGGGTCTCCTACGGCGCGGGCATCAGCCTGCTCGCCTCGGCCCGCGACCCCCGGATCAAGGCCGTGGTCGCGCTCAGCGGCTGGGCCGACATCGTCGAGTCGATCTACTCCGGCCGCACCCAGCACCGCCAGGCGGCCGGGATGCTCGGCGTCGCCGGGCGGATCACCGGCCGCCCCGGCCCCGAACTCCAGCAGATCCTGGACGACTTCCTCGACTCCCGGCTGGATCGCGAACAGCAGATGATCGACTGGGGCAAGAAGCGCTCCGCCGCCTACGAGGTGGACCGCATCAACACCAACGGCGCCGCGATCATGCTGGGCAACGCCTGGGGGGACACCATCTTCCCGCCCAACCAGTACGCGGACTTCTTCGAGAAGCTGACCGGCCCCAAGCGCCTGGAGTTCCGTCCCGGCGACCACGCCACCGCCGAGGCCACCGGCCTGTTCGGGCTCCCCAACGACACCTGGACCAACGCCCACCGCTGGTTCGACCGCTACCTCAAGGGCGAGCGCAACGGCGTGGACTCCGAGGCCCCGGTACAGATCAAGTCCCGCAGCACCGAAGGCTACGAGGGCTACCCCGACTGGAAGTCGGTCGGCTCGGGCGGAACGCAGCGGCTGCCGCTCTCCGACAGCGAGCACGTGTTCGCCAACGTCGACTCCGGCGCCAACGGCGGCACCCTCTTCCTCTCCAGCATCCTCGACCAGTTCGTCAAGGCGCCCCCGGTCGCCTCCATCCCGCTCCTCCCCCGCGCCTTCGCGGCCGTCTGGCAGTCGGACCGCCACGACGCGGTCCGCAGGGTCCGCGGCACGGTCAAGGTGCACACCACCGTCACGCCCACCAAGGCGGACGGCACCTTCGTCGCCTACCTCTACGACGTCGGCCCGCTCGGCCTCGGCAAGCTGGTCAGCAACGCCCCGTACACCTTCCACGGGAAGACCCCCAACCAGGCCTTCGGGGTGGACCTCGACCTCTTCTCCACCGCCTACGACGTCCCGGCCGGCCATCGGCTCGCCCTGGTCGTGGACACCGTCGACCCGCTCTACATCGAGCACAACCCCACCGGCGCGCAGCTGACCTTCTCCTCGCCGCGCACCGATCCCTCGTACGTCTCGGTGCCGCTGCGCGAGCAGTGACCGCGGCTGTCGCCGGGCGGGTTGGCTCTTCGGGCCGCGGGCGGACTACGTGCGTCCGCCCGGCAGCGCCGTTCCCGGTTCGGCCGGGGCGACGGTGACCGCCTCGGTCTTCGGATTGCGCCGCTGCCGTCGCGCCACCCAGGTGGCGAACCAGGACAGCAGCATGCACATGCCGATGTAGATGGGAGAGATGATCATGACGACCGGGATGAACGGCAGGTCGTAGTCCAGGTTCGAGGCGATCAGCTTGCCCGCGTGCAGGAACTCCTCGTAGGTGATCAGGTAGCCCAGCGAGGTGTCCTTCAGGGCCACCACGAGCTGGCTGATGATCGTGGGCAGCATCGCCCGGACCGCCTGCGGGGCCAGGACGAAGGTCATCACCTGGGTCTTGCGCATGCCCAGGGCGTACGCGGCCTCGCGCTGTCCCTTCTCGACCGAGTTGATCCCCGTGCGGAAGACCTCCGCCAACACCGAGCCGTTGTAGAGGGTCAGCCCCGCCACCAGCGCCGGCAGCGGCTGGACCTTCAGCGCGACGAAGATGAAGAAGATCATCACCAGGACGGGCATCGCCCGGAAGAACTCCACGCACAGCGTGGCGAGCCAGCGCACCGGACGGTGGATCGACATCCGTCCGGTGGCCAGCACCGCGCCCAGCGCGAGCGAGAGCACGGAGGCGTACGCGAAGGCCTTGAGGGTGTTTCCGAGCCCTCTGAGCAGCAGTTCCTGGATGCCCTTGTACTCGAAGGGGGTCCACTTGGCGGCGGTGAACTGGTCGGTGTCGAAGAGCAGGTAGAGGATCCAGCCGAGCACCAACAGGATCAGCGCCGTGGAGACGACCCCGTAGAGGAAGTGCCGGCGCCGGGCCCGAGGACCGGGGATGTCGTAGAGGGCGTTGGACTCCAGGTCCCCGTGGAGCGTGTGCGCGGTCATCGGGCGACTCCGAACCGCTTTTCGAGCACGTGGAAGAGAACGCTGATGGACAGGGTGATGATCAGGTAGCCCACGGCGATCCAGACGAAGGTCCAGATGATGCTGTAGCCCAGCTCGTTGAGGGTCTTGTAGGTGCCCAGCAGCTCGTTGACGCTGAAGGCGCCCGCGATGGCCGAGTTCTTGGCGAGGGCGATCAGCGTGGAACCGATGGGCGGGATCACGGAGCGGAAGGCCTGGGGCAGCACCACCGTGCCGAGGGTCTGGTCGAAGGACATCCCCAGGCTCCGGGCCGCCTCGCCCTGCCCCTTGGGCACGGTGTTGATGCCGGAGCGCAGCACCTCGCAGATGAACGCGGAGGTGTAGCAGCCGAGCGCGAGGATCGCGAAGAGCTGGAAGGGCAGCACGATGCCGAAGCGCGGCAGGCCCAGCAGCACCGCGAAGAACAGCAGGGTGAGCGGGGTGTTGCGCAGCACGGTGACCCAGACCGTGCCGAAGACCCGGAGGGATCCGACGGGCGCGACCCGGAAGGAGCACATCACGAAGCCCAGGACCAGGGCGAGGAGGGAGGCGTAGAAGGTGAGTTGCAGGGTCCCGAGGAATCCCTTGCCGTAGATCGCGAAGTTCTCGGTGAGTACGTCCATGGAGGTGACTCCGCTCCTCTCAGCTCGCCGGGTAGCGGTCGATGGGTGGTGGCGTCGGGGCGGGCTCGCCGGACAGGCCGAGCGTGGCCTCGTACGCCTTCTTCCAGTTGCCGTTCTTCTCGTTCTCCGCCAGGGCGTCGTCGAGGGCGAAGCGCAGGGCGTTGTCGCCGCGCGGGACACCGATCCCGTAGGGCTCCTTGGAGAAGGGCTCGCCGACGACCTTCAGTTCGTCGGGGACCTTGGCGGCGTAGCCGAGGAGGATCGAGTCGTCGGTGGAGACGGCGTCGACCTGGTAGGTGAGCAGGTTGTCCACGCAGACGGAGTAGGTGTCGTAGGAGACCAGCACGGCCTCGGGGTGTTCCTTCTGGAGGCGCTGGTAGGGGGTGGAGCCCGCCGCGGAGCAGACCTTCTTGCCGGCGAGGTCCCCGGGGCCCTTGATGTCCTTCTCGTCCTTGCGCACGAGGAGGGACTGGCCGGCCATGAAGTAGGGGCCGGCGAAGCCGACCTGCTTCTTGCGGTTGTCGTTGATCGTGTAGGTGCCGACGTAGTAGTCGATCTGCCCGTTCTGCAGGGCGGTCTCGCGGTTGGCGGAGGCGATCGTCTTGAACTCGATCGTCTTGGGGTCGAAGCCGAGGGAGGCGGACATCATCTTGGCGATCTCGATGTCGAAGCCGGAGTAGCGGCCACTCGCGGGGTCCTTCTCCCCCATGTACGGCTGGTCCTCCTTGGCGCCGACGACGAGGTGCCCGCGCTTCTTGGCCCGCTGCCAGGTCGGGGACTCGGGCAGGGTGAAGTCGGTGGCGACCTTGTAAGTGGGCAGGTCCTCCGGCTGGGGCCCCTTGACGGGTGGGCTGCCGTCCTTGCCGCAGCCGACCGCGGAGGCGAGCAGGGCGAGGGCGAGGAGGACCCCGGGCAGGCGGGATCGACGGGATCGACGGGATCGACGGGAGAGCGTCACGGCCGGCCCCTCAGTGCTTGAGGATCTTGGAGAGGAAGTCCCGGGCCCGGTCGCTCTCGGGAGCGGTGAAGAAGTCCTCCGGGGTGCGGTCCTCGATGATCTTTCCGTCGGCCATGAACACCACGCGGTTGGCGGCGGAGCGGGCGAAGCCCATCTCATGGGTGACCACGACCATGGTCATGCCCTCCGCGGCCAGCTGCTGCATGACCTCCAGCACCTCGTTGATCATCTCCGGGTCGAGCGCCGACGTGGGCTCGTCGAAGAGCAGGGCCTTGGGGCTCATGGCGAGGGCACGGGCGATGGCCACGCGCTGTTGTTGGCCGCCGGAGAGCTGGGCGGGGTACTTCTCGGCCTGGTCGGCGAGGCCCACCCGGTCCAGCAGCTCGCGGGAGCGCTTGTCGGCCTCGTCCTTCTTGCGCTTCCTGACCTTGACCTGCGCGAGCGAGACGTTGGCGAGGACGGTCTTGTGCGCGAAGAGGTTGAAGGACTGGAAGACCATGCCCACCTCGGCGCGCAGTCCCGCCAGCTCCTTGCCCTCGGCCGGCAGCGGCTTCCCGTCGAGCGTGATCGCTCCCGACTCGATGGTCTCCAGCCGGTTGATGGCCCGACACAGGGTCGATTTGCCGGAACCGGAGGGGCCGATGATCACCACCACCTCCCCGCGGCCGACGGTGAGGTTGATGTCTTGGAGCACGTGCAACTGCCCGAAGTGCTTGTTGACGTCCCGCAGCTCGATCAACGGATCGACGGCCATACGCTGCCCTGCCCACTTGTCGGTGTGTCGAGGTCAGCGCAAACTATCCAGCCGTGGAAAGGCACTTCGCCTCGACACGCCTAAATGCCGCATAAAGGCGCCGGAGATCAGCCCTCCGAGGCCTCGGCGTACGCCTGGGACAACTCCGGGGATCCGGTCATCGCCCACGACACCCCGGACTCGACCACGTTCAGCTCCCGGCCCGAGGCCAGCCGGATCACCGGCTGCCCGTTCGGCCACACCTGCCAGACGGTGCCCGGGATGGTGCGGATGATCACGGTCCCGAGGTAGAAGCCGGCGTCGTTGCCCAGCCACGGCACGGCCTCGGGGTCCCGTCGCCAGCGGGGCATCAGCTGGTCGAGCGCCTCCAACGAAGCCGGGCTCCCGTCGAGTTCGAGCCCTGCCGAGCGGGCCTGGGCGCGCAGCATCTCGCACTCCGAGAACAACTCGGCGACGCCCTCGGGATCATCCACGAGGGCGGCGGCGAGTCCCGCCCCCCGTTCCTTCTCGTTCCGGTTCAGCCAGTTGTCCAGGAAGGGGATGTTCATGCGAACCAGCCTGGCACCCGGATCCGCCGCCGGCCACAGGGCGCGCAGGGATCAGAGGTCCAGGTCCACCACGACCGGGGCGTGGTCGGACGCGCCCTTGCCCTTGCGCTCTTCGCGGTCCACGTAGGCGTCGGTGACGGCCTTGACGAAGGGGGCGTTCCCGTAGGCCAGGTCGATGCGCATGCCCCTGTTCTTGGGGAAGGCGAGCATCCGGTAGTCCCAGAACGTGTACGGACGGTCGTACTTGAGCGCGCGCGGGAAGACGTCCGAGAGACCGGCCTCGCGCAGCGCCTCCAGGGCGGCGCGCTCGGCGGGGGTGACGTGCGTGAGCCCCGCGAAGACCGCCGGGTCGTACACGTCCTCGTCGGTCGGCGCCACGTTGAAGTCGCCGAGCACCGCGAACGGACGGGGGCCGGCCGCGTCTTCGGCGACGGCGGCGGCCAGGGCGCGGAACCAGTCCAGCTTGTAGCCGTAGTGGTCGTGCTCGACCTCGCGGCCGTTCGGCACGTAGACCGACCAGACGCGCACCCCGCCGCAGGTGGCGGAGATGGCGCGGGGCTCCTGGACGCCCTCGTAGTCGGGCCCGCCGGGCAGGCCCGTCACCACGTCGTCGAGACCCACCTTGGAGAGCAGGGCCACGCCGTTCCACCGGCCGGTGGCGTTGACCGCGGCCTCGTAACCCGCCTCGCGGAGCTCCGCGTGCGGGAACTGCTCGGCGGAGCACTTGGTCTCCTGGACACACAGGACGTCCGTGCCGGAGGACTCCAACCAGGCCAGCAGGCGCGGCAGCCGGGCGGTGATCGAATTGACGTTGTACGTGGCGATACGCATGCCACCCAACCTACCGCCCGGCACCGACGGTCACAGGTCCGTGGCCTCCCCGGCGGTGAGCCTGCCGTGGTCGGTGCCGCCCAGGTTGTCCAGGGCCAGGTCGTAGATCGGCCGGGCCAGGTCGGCGAGGTAGGCGTCGTGGATGTCGATGGCGCGCCGGGGCTTGACCTCGCGGAGGTAGTCGATCACCTCGGAGACCTTGTTCCAGGGCGCGTGCACCGGGAGCATCAGGGTGTCCACGGGGGCCTCGGGCACGGTCAGCGCGTCGCCGGGGTGGAAGAGCGAACCGTCGACCAGGAACCCGACGTTGGTGACCCGGGGGATGTCCGGGTGGATCACGGCGTGCAGCTCGCCGTAGGCCCGCACCTCGAAACCGCCCGCGGTGAAGGCGTCCCCGTGCCCCACCGTGTGCACCCGGCCGGGATGGGCCGGGGCCAGCTTCTCGGCGACGCTGCGCAGGGTCCACAGCTCGGCGGCGGGGTTCGCTTCGAGGGCGGCGCGCAGCCGGCCCTCCTCGAAGTGGTCGGGGTGCTCGTGCGTGACCAGCAGGACGTCGGCCCCCAGACCGGCGTCGGGTTCGCTGAAGGCGCCCGGGTCGATGACGAGCACGCGCCCGTCCTTCTCCAACTGGACGCAGGAGTGGAGCCGCTTGGTGAGCTTCATGATCCCAGGCTAGCGGCGCGCGGACCCGGCTACGGGATGGCGGTGGAGACCACGTACACCCTGGGGACCGCGGGGTCGCTCAGGTCGACGGTGATGTCCCTGGTGGGGCGGGGTTCCTTGGCGTCCAGGGTGGTGCCGAACCACGAATGGTCCGGTTTCCAGTTCCAGCCGGCGATCCGGGCGTCGTGATCGGAGATCGACACCCCCCGGGTCAACGCCTCCCGACGGGTGCCCGCGTCGGCCAGGAAGGTGTCCAACTGCGCGGGGGTGAGGGCGAACTCGGTGTAGAGCCGGCTGGTGTGCCAGTTGTTGGTCTCCAGGTAGCCGACGGCCGAGGCCTGATCGGGGATCGGCACCTCGTAGATGCTGCGCTGGACCTTGGAGGGCCAGGCCGGGCGCACGTGGACCGCACCGACCTTGGCGGCCTTGTCGCGGCCGCTCTGGCGGCTCTGCTGGGCGGACACCGCGAGGTAGCCCGCGGGGACCCCGATCAGCAGCACGATGATGATCGCGGTGATCCAGCGGCGCCGGACCACGTGTCGGCGGTCCTCGGCCGGGGGCCGCGGTCTGCCTTCCGCGTCGGGAGCGGGAGCCTGGTGGGGCAGGGTGGGCGGGGTCACTGCTGTTCCTGCTCCCGGTCCTTGGCGCCGCCGAGGTCACGGCGGCCCAGTTGCGCGTAGCGCTCGTACCGCTCCACCCGGCGGCGGGTGGCCCGGCGGAAGCGCCGGGCGACGAGTCGGGAGAGGTCGGCGGCGCCGACCATGCCGGCCTCCGGGCCGAGCTGGGCCTTCGCGATCCGGGCCTCGGGGCGGTAGCCGCGGCCGGTGAGGTGGCGCCGGAACGCGTCCCGGGCGGGTCCGATGAGCAGGTCGTCGGCGGCGCTGACGCCGCCGCCGATGACGAAGCAGGAGGGGTCGAGGGCGGCGGCGAGGTTGGCGATGCCGACGCCCAGCCACTGGCCGATGTCCTGGAGGAGCTCGATGCACATGGCATCGCCCTCGCGGGCCAGCTCGGTGATGAGCGGGCCGGTGATCTCGTGGACGTTGCCGCCGACCTTGGCGATGATGTTGTAGGCGACCGGGGAGTCGGCCGCGGCCAGCTCGCGCGCCTCGCGGACCAGGGCGTTGCCGGAGCTGTACTGCTCCCAGCAGCCGCGGTTGCCGCAGGGGCAGCGGTGGCCGCCGGGGACGACCTGCATGTGCCCGAACTCGCCGGCCACCCCGTAGCGGCCGCGCTTGACCTGGCCGCCTTCGAGGATGGCGCCGCCGATGCCGGTGCCCAGCGTGATCATGACGAGGTGGTCCTCGCCGCGTCCGGCGCCGAAGCGCCACTCGGCCCAGGCCGCGGTGTTGGCATCGTTGTCGACCATGACCGGGACGGCGAGCCGGGACTGGAGGGCGTCGCGCAGCGGCTCGTCGCGCCAGGCGAGGTGCGGGGCGAACAGGACGCGGGAGCGGTCGGCGTCCACCCAGCCGGCCGCGCCGATGCCCACCGCGTGCACGTCGTGGCGGTCGGAGAGGTCCAGGACCAGCTCGACGATGGTGTCCTCGACGACCTTGGGACTCTTGGACTTGTCGGGGGTCTCGGCCCGGATCTTCTCCAGGATGACCCCGTCCGCGTCCACCACCCCGGCCATGACCTTGGTGCCGCCGATGTCGATGCCGACGGTGGGGACCCGCGGGGCGGTCAGCAGCGACCGGCGCTCACGGGTCCCGACGGTCCGCAGGACGGTGCCCCGCGCCGACCCCCGGTGGGCGAGCGAGAAGTCCCGGTACGTGCTCATCGAGTCGTGTCGTCCCTCGTGGTCCGCGGGGTGGGGGGAGCCGGGTCGGCTGCCCCGGACGGCGGCCCGTCCGCTCCCGATTCTGCCACTCGCTCCAGTTCGTGGCTCAGTTCGTCGAGCTCGGACCCGCCCGCCATCTGTCGGGTGAGCTCGTCGAGGGTGATCGAGTCGCGGGTGTGGCTGCCCGCCATGATGCCCCGCTTCAGGAGTACGAAACGGTCGCCGACCAGGTAGGCGTGGTGCGGGTTGTGCGTGATCAACACCACCCCGAGGCCCGCGTCGCGGGCGGCGGCGACGTACTTCAGGACCACGCCGGACTGCTTGACGCCGAGGGCCGCGGTGGGCTCGTCCAGGACGAGGACCTTCGCGCCGAAGTACACGGCCCGGGCGATGGCCACGCACTGGCGCTCGCCGCCGGACAGGGTGCCGATGGGCTGGTCCACGTCCCGCAGGTCGATGCCCATCCGGAGCAGCTCGGCCCGGGTGGTCGCGCGCATGAGGTCCACGTCGAGGCGGCGGAAGGGGCCCCGGCCCTTGGTGGGCTCGGAGCCGAGGAAGAAGTTCCGCCAGACCGGCATCAGCGGGACCACGGCGAGGTCCTGGTAGACGGTGGCGATGCCGTGGTCGAGGGCCGCGCGCGGGTTGGCCAGCACGGTCTCCTCTCCCTCGATCTCGAAGGTGCCGGCGTCGTGCCGGTGCAGTCCCGCGATGATCTTGATGAGGGTGGACTTGCCGGCGCCGTTGTCGCCGAGGACACAGGTGATCTCGCCGGCGGACACCTCCAGGGAGACCCCCTGGAGGGCCTTGATGTTGCCGTAGAACTTGCTGACGTCGGTCAGCCTGACGAGGGCGGTCGCGCCGTCGGGCACGGCCTTGGTCGCGCTGTCGGTCATCACTTCGCCTCCGCCCGCTTGCGGACCCATGCGTTGAGCAGCGTGGCGAGCAGCAGCATCGCGCCGAGGAAGAACTTGAACCAGTCCGGGTTCCACTGGGCGTACACGATGCCGTTGCTGGTCATGCCGAAGATGAAGGCACCGACCGCCGAGCCGATGGCCGAGCCGTAGCCGCCCGTCATCAGACAGCCTCCGATGACGGCCGCGATGATGTAGAGGAACTCGTTGCCGACGCCCTCGCCGGACTGCACCACGTCGAACGAGAAGAGGATGTGCTGCCCGGAGATCCAGGCGCAGAGCGCGACGCCCATGTAGAGCCCGATGCGGGTCTTCACGACGGGTACGCCGGTCGCGCGGGCCGCGTCGGCGCCGCCGCCCACCGCGAAGATCCAGTTCCCGGCGCGGGTGCGCAGCAGGATCCAGGTCGCGACGGCGACCAGGGCGAACCACCACAGGATGGTGACCTTGAGGGTGACCGAGCCGATGTTCCACTCGGAGGCGAACAGGGCCCGCGCGGAGGAGAAGCCCTCCATGTCGGCGATGCTCTTGGTGGAGACGGATCCGCTGATGAGCTTGGTGAAGCCGAGGTTCAGGCCGGTCAGCATCAGGAAGGTGCCGAGCGTGATGATGAAGCTCGGCAGCTTGGTGCGGGTCAGCATGAACCCGTTGAAGAAGCCGATGGCCAGGGTGACCACCAGGGACACCAGGACACCGACCCACACGTTCGCGGTCATCTGGTAGCTGAACATCGAGCTGACCAGCGCCGAGGTGGTGACCATCACGCCGGCCGACAGGTCGAACTCGCCGCCGATCATCAGCAGGGCCACCGGCACCGCCATGATCCCGATGGTGGAGGCCGAGTACAGCACGGTGCTCAGGCTGGAGGCCCGCAGGAAGCTGTCCGCGGCGAAGGAGAAGAACACGAAGACGGCGACCGCGCCGACGACCGCGCCCAGCTCGGGGCGGGCCAGCAGACGGCGCGCGAGCGAGGTGGGGGCCAGCCGTTCGTCGACCGTCGCACCGGCGGTCGCGCTCATCGGCTGCCCCGCTTGATGTACTTCTCCAGCTCGGCGGCCTGGGCGCCGGTGACGATCGCCGGTCCGGTGAGGACCGGGCGGCCGCCGCCGAGGACGTTCGCGTTGTAGAGGTTGAGCCAGAGCAGGTCGACGGCCTCGTACCCCTGGAGGTAGGGCTGCTGGTCGACGGCGAAGCCGAGGGCGCCCGATTTGAGGTCCCTGGCCACTGACTCATTGAGGTCGAAGGTGTCCACCTCGGCCTTGCTGCCCGCCGCGTCCTTGGCCTTGACGGCGGTGGCGGCGAAGGGCGCGCCGAGGGTGACGATCGCGTCGACGGAGGGGTCCGCTTGGAGCTTCGCCTGGAGGGACGACTGGACGGAGGGCATGTTGGTGCCCTCGACGTAGAGGTTCTCCATGACCCCGCCGGACTCGCCGAAGGTCTTCTTCGCCCCGGCGCAGCGCTGCTCGTGGCCGACGTTGCCCTGTTCGTGCAGGACGCAGACGGCCTTCTTCTTGCCGCGCTTGGCGAGCTCGGTGCCGACCGCCTCGCCGGCGATCTCCTCGTCCTGGCCGATGTGGGTCAGGGCCCCGTACTCGGCGGACTGGGCGGATCCGGAGTTGACCGTGACCACCGGGATGCCGGCCTTGACGGCCTTGGCGACGACGTCCTTGAGGGCGTCGGGCTTGGCCAGGCTCACGATGATCCCGTCGACCTTCTGGTCGATGGCGTTCTGCACGAACTGGGCCTGCTGTTGTGCCTGGTCGTCGTGGGCGTAGACGAACTTGATGTTGTCCTTCGCCGCGGCTTCCTTGGCACCCTTCTGCACGATGTCCCAGAAGGTGTCGCCGTCTCCGGCGTGGGTGACCATCGCGAAGGTCCAGCGCGGGGTGGACACGGCGGGCCGGCCGGCCTCGGCGGCCTTCGCCCGCTCCTCGGCTCGTTTGCCGCCGGTACTGCTGCACCCCGCGAGGGAGGCGCCCAGTACCGCCGCGAGCACGACGCCCACGACGCGCACCCCTGTCCGAACCCTAGCCACGTCGCCGCGCCCTTCCCTTGTCCTGCACTTCTCGGATGTCGAAGCGGATCGATGTCAAAGCGGTCCATTCCGGTTCCAGCCGCCCAGTATCCGCCACAGTGGACCACGGGAGCCCATCGGGGCGGCGTCGGGCGGATTGACAGGTCCCCCATACGGGGTCACGTTGAGTGCATGCGCATCGGGCTCATCGGAACCGGCCGGATCGGCTCGTTCCACGCGGCCGCCCTGGCCCGCCACCCGGACGCCGGCTCGCTGCTGCTCGCCGACGTCGACCCCGCGCGGGCCGCGCGGCTCGCGGACCGGTTGGGGGCGACGGCCGCGCCCTCCGTGGAGCAGGTCTTCACGTGGGGCGTGGACGCGGTCGTCGTGTGCTGCTCCACCGACGGACACGCCGAGCTGATCGTCCGCGCCGTGCGCGGCGGGCTGCCGGTGTTCTGCGAGAAGCCGGTGGCACCGGACCTGACCCGCACCCTGGGCGTGCTGCGCGAGGTCACGGCGCTGGGCGGGGTGCTCCAGCTGGGGTTCATGCGCCGCTTCGACGAGGGGTACGCCGCGGCGCGGGAGCTGGTCCGTTCGGGTGCGCTGGGGCGGCTGCACACCGTACGGACGACGACGGCCGATCCGTCGCCGCCGACCGCGGCCTATCTGGCCGGCTCCGGCGGGCTGTACCGGGACTGCCTGGTGCACGACTTCGACATGGTCCGCTGGGTCACCGGGCACGAGGTGACCGAGGTGTACGCGGCCGGGTCGGACGCGGGTCCGTCCGTGTTCCGGGAGACCGGTGACGTCGACACGGCGGTGGCCGTCCTCACCCTGGACGACGGGACGCTGGTCAGCAGTACCGGCACCCGCTGCAACGGCGCCGGGTACGACGTGCGGATGGAACTCGCCGGGGAGCGGGACCAGGTCTCCACGGGCCTGGACGACCGTACGCCGATCGCCTCGACGGAGCCGCACGGCCCGCCGGCGGCGAGCAAGCCGTGGACGGGCTTCCTGGAACGGTTCGCCCCCGCGTACGAGGCGGAGCTGGCGGCCTTCGTACGGCTGGTGCGCGGCGAGGGCCCCAATCCGTGCGACGGCCGCGAGGCGCTCGCCGCGCTCCGGATCGCGGAGGCCTGCGAGCTGTCCCGGCGGGAGCGGCGCCGGGTGCGGTTGGAGGAGCTGCCGGACCTGTGAGCCGCGGGGCATCGCGGGCGCCCGGCCGGCTACCAGCGCACCGGGTGGCTGAGGACGCCCCGGACCAGGATGCCCGGCACCCACGCGTGCTCGATCGGCTCCTCCTCCAGGTCGGGGAAGCGCTCCAGGATCGAGCGGATCGCGATCCGGCCCTCCAGTCGGCCCAGGGGGGCGCCGACGCAGTGGTGGATGCCGTGGCCGAAGGCGATGTGGCCGCCGCCGCGTCCCGGGCGGCGGATGTCGAAGGTGTCGGGATGCGCGAAGCGGGCGGGGTCCCGGTCGGCTCCGGCGAGGGAGACCAGGACGGGAGAACCGGCCTCGATCAGGGCGCCGCCGATCTCCAGGTCCGCGCGGGCGAAACGGAAGGTGGCCGTCTCCACCGGTCCGTCGTAGCGCAGGGCCTCCTCCACGGCGCTGTCGGTGAGCCCGTCGAGGTCGGCGCGCAGGGCCGCGAGCTGCTCGGGGTGGGCGAAGAGGGCCCGCATCGCGTTGGAGATCAGGTGCACGGTGGTCTCGTGGCCGCCGATCATCATCAGGAAGGCCATGGCGACCAGTTCCTGCCGCGAGAGTCGGTCCCCGTCCTCGCCGCGGCTGGTGGTCCAGTCGCTGAGCAGGTCGTCGCCCGGTTCGGCGAGCTTGGCGTCGGTCAGGTCGGCCAGGTACGCGGTCATCGCGCGCAGGGCCGTGTTCTCGGCCTCCACCCCGGTCGGCGAGACGATCTCGGTGACCCACTCGTGGAAGGGGCCCCGGGCGTCCTCCGGTATCCCGAGGAGTTCGCAGATCACCGTCATGGGCAGCGGCCGGGCGAAGGCGTCGATCAGGTCGGCGCGACGCTCGGGCAGGGCGGCCATGTCGTCGAGGAGCCCGTCGACGATCTGCTGGATGCGGGGCCGCAGGGTCTCGATCCGGCCGGGGGCGAAGGACCGCGAGACCAGCCGGCGCAGCCGGGTGTGGTGGGGCGGGTCGGCGCGCATCATGTTGGCGCTGGCGTCGGTCTTCTCGCGGTCGGTGTAGAGCCCGGACGTCAGCCAGTTCTTGGACACCTCGGGGTGGGTCAGGGCTTGGCGCGCCTCGTCGTGACCGACGACGAGCCAGACTTCCTGCCCGTCCACCGCCTTGACGCGGTGAACGGGGGCGATCTCCCGCAGCCGCGCGTAGTGGGGGTACGGGTTTTCGTTGAAGTCTTCGGCGATCGTACTGAGGTCCAGAACCGGCATGTCGTCAGCCTAGACGTGTAGTTGACCTCGAAGGAGCGGCTTTCGGCCATTCGTTCAGGCTGCGGCGCGCCGACCCCAGGCGGTGCCGCCGAGCACCAGCGCGACCCCGACGAGACCGACGGCGCCGAGCCGCTCACCGGCTATCGCGATGCCGGCGGCGGCCGCCCACAGGGGTTCGGTGCCCAGCAGCAGGCTGACGCGGGAGGGCGAGGTGCGGCGTACGGCCCACATCTGGACGAAGAAGGCGAAGAGGGTGCAGAAGACGGCCAGGAAGACGAGCCCCGCCCACTGGCGGGAATCGAATGCGACGGCGGTCTCCCAGGGGTTCGCGCCGCTGCCGGGCAGCAGGGCGAGGAGGGCGAACACGGCGACGGCGCCGCCGAGTTGGACCGTGGTGAGGGAGAGCGGGTCGGCGTCCTGGACGGCCTTGATCCGGGCCATCAGCAGGACGTGCAGCGTCCGGGCGAGGGCGGCGCCGAGGATGAGCAGGTCGCCGAGGCCGGGGGCGGTGAAGCCGGCCCCTTGGGTGAGCAGCACCACGCCCGCGACGGACACGGCGGCGGCGCCGAGGAATCCGGTCGAGGGGCGCACGCGCCGTACGGCGGCCTCGGCGAGCGGGGTGAAGATCATGGTCAGGCTGATGATCAGCCCGGCGTTCGTGGCGGAGGTGTGGACGACCCCGTAGGTCTCCAGCAGGAAGATCCCGCCGAGTACCAGGCCCAGCAGCCCGGCGCCGCGCAGTTGGGCGGCGTTCAGCGCGCGCAGCCGCCGCAGTCCGACGACGACGAGGACGGGCAGGACGAGCGCGAAGCGCAGCACGAGCACCGCGATCACGGTGTGCGTGGTGGTGATCCCCTTGGCGGCGAGGTAGCTGCCGCCCCAGACGACGGCGACGAGCAGGACCGGCAGATCGGCGAGCCAGGCTCTGCCGGGGGCGGCGACGGGGGCGGGTGCGGCGACGGTGGACACCGGTTCTCCAACGGCAGGAGGCGGGTGGAGACTTCGGTGGCTCGCACGGGGCGTGACCACGCTACCCGAGCGCGATCACGCCGGTCGAGCGGTTTGCCGGTCGCTCGGGGTGGGAGTCGCCCCGCCACCCGACGCCCCGCCACCCGACGCCCCGCCCGTCAGGCGAAGGAGCCGAAGCCGGCCCGGCCCACCGGGCGGTAGGTGTGGATGGACGTGCCCTTCGAGGTGGTGCGGGAGTCGACCACCTCGCAGGCGGTCGGCAGGCCGCCGGTCGGGAACAGTCGGCGCCCGGTTCCCAGGAACACCGGGAAGACCAGCAGGTTCAGCTCGTCGACCAGATCGCGCGCCAGCAGCCACTGGGCGAGGGCGCCGCTGCCGTGCACCTGGAGTTCCCCCTCCAGCTTGTCCTTGACCCGCGTGATCTCGGCTTGGAGGTGCTCGCCGTCGATCACCGTGGTCCCGGCCCAGGCGGGCTCCTTGAGGGTGGTCGAGGCCACGTACTTGGGCAGTCCGTTCAGCCGGCTCGCGATCGGGTCGGCGGGATCGGTGTACCGCGGCCAGTGCCCCGCGAAGATCTCGTACGTCCGGCGCCCGAGCAGGAACGCCCCGGCGCGGTCGAAGACCTGCGTGACGAACTCCCCCATGCCCTCGTCGGCGAACGGCACGGTCCAGCCGCCGTACCGGAAGCCGCCGCTGGTGTCCTCCTCCGGACCTCCGGGTGCCTGCATCACGCCGTCGAGGCTGAGGAAGGTGGTGAGGGTCAGCTTGCCCATGGCTCTGCGCTCCTTGTTCGCGGTCCGTCCGTCTTCACGGGTTCAGACTTCCCGGCCGCCCGGAACTCATCGGTGCGGCGCGCGTGAACGCGAGGTCCGATTCCCGCCGGCCCGTTTCCCTCGCCGACCGTTTCATTGAACCCGCAACGACTTACGGAACGAGACGGCCGGACGGACACGGCCGGACGCCAACGGGAGGAAGCACATGAACGGCACAGTGGCACTGGTCACGGGCGGCAGCCGCGGCATCGGGGCCGCCACGGCCCTGCGCCTGGCGCGGGACGGCGCCGACGTCGCGATCACCTACGTCGACGACGCGACCTCGGCCGCGAAGGTCGTCGCCGACATCGAGGCCCTCGGCCGACGCGGCCTGGCCGTACGAGCCGACTCGGGCGACGCCGCGGAGGCCGCCGGGGCGGTGGAGCGGACCGTGCGGGACCTCGGAAGGCTCGACGTACTGGTCAACAACGCCGGGGTGGGGGTGCTCGGCCCGCTCGACGCACTCGCCCTCTCGGACGTGGACCGCGTCCTCGCGGTGAACGTCCGCGGGGTCTTCCTGACCTCCCGGGCGGCAGCGGGCAGCATGGGCTCCGGCGGGCGGATCATCACCATCGGCAGCTGCATCACCCGGCGGGTCCCGGGCCCGGGCGGCACCCTGTACGCGACGAGCAAGGCCGCGCTGACCGGTCTGACCAAGGCGCTCGCCAGGGAACTCGGCGGGCGCGGGATCACCGCGAACCTCGTCCACCCCGGCCCGGTGGACACCGACATGAACCCGGCCGACGGCCCCTACTCCGCCCCGCAGGCGTCGATGACGGCCCTCGGCCGCTTCGGCACGGCGGCGGAGGTGGCCGCCATGGTGTCCTTCCTCGCGGGGGCGGACGCCGCGTACGTCACGGGCGCCGAGTTCTCGGTGGACGGCGGCCACGCGGCGTAGGCCCGACGCACCGGACCGGTGAACGCCGACGGGGCGCACCTGAAGTGGTGCGCCCCGTCGGGCGGTCGACCGGGCCCCGGGGGTGTCGGCCCCCGGGGCGGTCACGGGTTCGGCGTCAGCCGCCGAGCTCCTGGTGGCGGGCGGCGTGCGCGGCCGCGCCGGCCTCCGTCAGCGAGCCGTACAGGCGAAGGCGGGAGAAGCCGCCGTCCGGGAAGATGTCGATCCGGACGTGCGTGCCGACCGCCGGGGCGTCCAGCACGAAGCGGTGGTTGGTGTCGGGCTGGAGGCGGGTGCGCGGCAGGAACTCCGTCCACTCGCCCTCCTCGCCCGACTTGATCGAGAGCGAGGCCCAGCCGGCCGAGTTGCCCTTGAGGTACGCGGTGTCGATCTCGACGGCACGGATCTCGGAGTCGGCGACGAGCTGGTAGCGGATCCAGTCGTTGCCGTTGTCACGGCGACGGGCGGTCTCCCAGCCGTCGTCCATCTTGCGGGAGCGGCCCGGGTTGATGGTGTTGGTCGGCGGGGAGTAGAAGCGGTTGGAGGCGTCCTCGACCGAGCCGCCGTTCTCCAGGGCGACCACGTCGAAGGTGCCCAGCGCGGCGAGCCACTTCGGGTCGGTGACGACCTCGCCGTGGACGCGCAGGCGGGCGATGCCGCCGTCGGGGTGCTGGTTGACGCGCAGGTGCGTGAAACGCTGCTCGACGTTCACCTCGAAGCCGTTGGCCGCGTGGCCGCCGACCGGGGTGCGCTCGACGAGGGTCGTCCACTTGACGTCGTCGGAGAGGAGTTCGACGACCGTCGGGGAGCCCGCGACGGTGGCGCCTTCCACCGACACGGCCTGCGGCATGTTGCCGCGGAAGTGGGCGGTGTCGACGATGATGCCGCGGATGACGCCGGGGGCGCCCAGGCGGACGAGCGCCCAGTCGTGGTCCTCGGCGGTGGGCCAGGGCCGGGTGGCGGAGACGCCGCGGCGACGGCGGGTCTCCCATCCGTCCATGACCTTGCCCTTGTGCCCGAAGTCCTCGGGGTCGAAGTGGGCGGCCTCGGAGATCAGCAGGTTCTCGCGCTGGGCGAAGAACTCGTCGTTGGCTTCGATGACACCGGCGCCCAGCTCACGGGCCGCGAGGTTCGCGTACCGCGTGAAGGGGAAGTCCGCGGTGCGGTAGTCCGCGTACGGGTCGCCGCCTCCGTACGGGTTCGCGTTGCCGGTGAAGGAAGCCGGTCCAGTTGAACGCTGTGCCACTGTCAGTTCTGCCTTTCGAGGAGTCGGCCCGTGGGCTCGTTCGGGGTGCCGTGGTCGGCGATCCGCGTGCCGCGCAGCCAGGTGGACTTCACGACGCCGTGCAGGGTCTTGCCCGCGTACGCCGTGACCCGGTTGCGGTGGTGCAGTTCCGCGGGATCCACGGTGAAGGTCTCTTCGGGTGCCAGGACGGCGAAGTCGGCGTCGCGGCCGACCTCGATCGCGCCCTTGTCGGCCAGCCCGGCGAGGGCGGCGGGGGCGGCGGACATCCAGCGGACGACGTCCTCCAGGGTGTGGCCGCGCCGCCGCGCCTCGGTCCAGATCGCGGGGAGTCCCAGTTGGAGGGAGGAGATGCCGCCCCACGCGGTGGCGAAGTCGTTCGTCTTCAGGTCCGCGGTGGAGGGCGAGTGGTCGGAGACGACGCAGTCGATGGTGCCGTCGGCGAGCGCGTCCCACAGCAGGTCCTGGTTGGCGGCCTCGCGGATGGGCGGGCAGCACTTGAACTCGCTGGCGCCGTCCGGGACTTCCTCCGCCGTGAGGGTGAGGTAGTGCGGGCAGGATTCGACGGTGACGCGCACGCCCTCGGCCTTGGCGGCGGCGATCAGCGGCAGCGCGTCGGAGGAGGACAGGTGCAGGACGTGCACGCGGGCGTTCAGCCGCTTCGCCTGGGCGATCAGGTTCCCGATGGCGGTGTTCTCGGCGTCGCGCGGACGGGAGGCGAGGAAGTCGGCGTACTTCGGGCCGGGGGTCTGCGGCGCGGAGTCCAGGTGGTGGGGGTCCTCGGCGTGCACGATCATCAGGCCGCCGAAGCCGGTGATCTCCGCGAGGGACGTGGCCAGTCGCTCCTGGTCGAGTTCGGGGAACTCGTCCACGCCGGAGGGCGACAGGAAGCACTTGAAGCCGTAGACGCCGGCGTCGTGCAGGGGGCGCAGGTCCTTGACGTTGTCGGGCAGCGCGCCGCCCCAGAAGCCGATGTCCACGTGCGCCTTGGCGCGGGCGACCTCCTGCTTGACGCGGAGGTTGTCGACCGTGGTGGTCGGCGGCAGGGAGTTCAGCGGCATGTCGAGGAGGGTGGTGATGCCGCCGGCCGCCGCCGCGCGGGTGGCGGTCCAGAAGCCCTCCCACTCGGTGCGGCCCGGGTCGTTCACGTGGACGTGGGTGTCGACCAGGCCGGGGAGCAGGACGTCGTCGCCGAAGTCCTCCAGCCGGGCTCCGGCCGGTACCTCGGCCTCGTACTCCGACACGGCCGTGATCTTCCCGCCGGCGACGGCCACCGAGGCGGCGCGCGTCCCCTCGGGGGTGATGACGCGCGTCGAGCGCAGTACCAGTTCCACAGCCGCGTCGGCCACCGGAACCTCCCCATCTACTTCCACAGAGCGAAATTCAACGTTCTGTTGACGGAGTCTTCACCCCGATCCGGGGCCAGTCAAGAGCGCCCGGACGGACCACCCAGCCACGCACGGCACAATTGGATGTTTCCACAGGATGGAATTAAGATTTCACTATCCAGAATGTAGCTACCGCCATCGGGAGTCGCGCGGTTGACTTCCGAGGACGTCCACCACCAGGACAAACCCCCTCTGACCGGCGGGGACGGCAGTGCCCCGGCTCTAGGGCCGACGCCGACCGACCGGTAGGCTGATTCCTTGCCTGCCAGCACCGAAAGGACCGCGCCCGTGCCGACGTCCAGCGCCAGCACCACCGACGCTTCCGCCAAGCCCACCGCCGCCGGGGGTGGCGTCCAGTCCCTTGAGCGCGCCTTCGATCTGCTCGAACGCATGGCCGATGCCGGGGGCGAGGTCGGCCTCAGCGAGCTCTCCGCCGCCAGTGGTCTGCCGCTGCCCACCATCCATCGCCTCATGCGCACCCTCGTGGCGTGCGGTTACGTCCGGCAGCAGCCCAACCGACGGTACGCCCTCGGCCCCCGGCTGATCCGTCTCGGCGAATCAGCCTCCCGCCTCCTGGGCACGTGGGCCCGTCCCTACCTCGCACGGCTCGTCGAGGAGACCGGCGAGACCGCGAACATGGCCCTGCTCGACGGGGACGAGATCGTCTACGTCGCCCAGGTGCCGTCCAAGCACTCCATGCGCATGTTCACGGAGGTGGGCCGCCGGGTGCTGCCGCACTCCACGGGCGTGGGCAAGGCGCTGCTCGCGTACACCCCCGCGGACGAGGTGCGCGCGCTGCTGGCGCGCACCGGGATGCCGGCCGCGACCGAGAAGACCATCACCACGCCCGAGGGCTTCCTGGACGCCCTGGAGCAGGTCCGCAAGGTGGGCTACGCGGTCGACGACAACGAGCAGGAGATAGGAGTCCGCTGCCTGGCCGTGTCGGTGCCGAACTCGCCGACCGCCGCCGCGATCTCCATCTCGGGCCCCGCGGGCCGGGTGACCGAGGCGCTGACGGACTCGATCGTGCCGATCCTCCAGGGGATCGCCGCCGAGCTGTCGGTGGCCCTGCAGAGCCAGAATCCCGCGTAGGGACCCGTACGCGAAGGCCCCGGACCGCCCTTCTCGAAGGGGGCGGGCCGGGGCCTTCGCACGTCAGCGGGCCGGGGCCGTCTCCGTGAGGCGGCCGTCCGTCATCGTCATCGTGCGGTCCACGCGCTCCAGGTGGGCGTGGTCGTGGGTGACCAGCACCGTGGCGGTGGACCGCTCGCGGGTGAGGGTGACCAGGAGGTCCAGTACGGCCGCCCCCCGCTCGTGGTCCAGGGCGCTGGTCGGCTCGTCCACCAGCAGCACGGCGGGCTCGTTCATCAGGGCGCGGGCGATGTTGACGCGCTGGCGCTGCCCGCCCGAGAGCTGGTGCGGGCGCTTGTCGGCCTTGTCGGCCATGCCCACCGCGTCCAGCAGGTCCAGGGCCCGCCGGCGCAGCCGCTTGGCCGGCCGCCCCGACAGGTGGGCCATCACCTGGAGCTGCTCGGCGGCGGTGAGCGAGGCGAGCAGGTTGGGCTGCTGGAAGACGATGCCGATCTCCTCTCGGCGCAGCGCGGACTTCTGCGCGGCGCTGAGCCGGGCCGTGTCCCGGCCGGCGACGACGACCCGGCCCGCGTCCGGGGTGACCAGGGTGGCGGCGACCGCGAGCAGGCTGGACTTGCCGGAGCCCGAAGGCCCGATGACGGCGGTCAGGGTGCCCGCCGGCGCCTCCAGGGCGACCGCGTCGAGGGCGGTGAGCCGGCCGTCGCCGTCCGGGTAGGTGAGCGTGACGTCGTGGACGAGCAGGGTCATCGGGCGCTCCCGAGTGCGGTCAGCGGGTCTACGGCGGTGATCCGCCGGATGGACAGGGCGGCTCCGAGCGCGCCGAGCGCGATCATGACGGCCGCGGGGACCAGCACGGTGGCCGCGTCGAGCACGAAGGGCACGTCGCCGCCGCTGATCAGCGCTCCGAGAACGGCGGCGAGGGCCGTACCGAGTCCGGTCCCGACGGCGAGCATCACCACCGCCTGACCGAGGGCGTCCCGCAGCAGGTACGCGGTGGAGGCACCCAGTGCCTTCAGCACGGCGACGTCACCGCCGCGCTGGATCGTCCACACCGTGAAGAAGGCGCCTATGACCAGGGCGGAGATCGCGAAGAGGAAGCCGCGCATCAGCTGGAGCGAGCCGTTCTCCGAGGTGTAGGAGCCGATCGCGGACAGCGCGTCGTCGACGGTCGCGGTCCGGGTACCGGCGCTCGCGTCGCCGGCGGCGAGGTCCGCCCCGGACGCTTCCAGGGCGATGACGGTGGCGACGGTGTCGATGGAGGTGCCGGGGTTGCCGACGCGCTGCCAGTCGTTCAGGTCCATCCAGACGACCGGGGTGTGGCTGAAGGAGGCGGTGCCGGAGACGGCCGCGACGGACAGTTCGAGCGCGCCGATCCTGAGCTTCCCGCCGGCCGCGAGCCCGCCGAGTTCCTCGGCGGCCTTCTCGGTCAGGACCACCTGCCCCTGGGTGAGTGCGGATCCGCGGGGGGCGAGGCGGCCCGCCGGATCGACGCCGAAGACCGAGACGGCCGCGGTGCGCTCACCCGAGACCGCGTTGGTGGTGCGGATGCCGATCGGCTCCGCCGATGTGACGCCAGGTCGCTCGCGCCAGGCCAGCCAGGCCTTCTCGGGTATCCGGGAGTTGGTGAAGGACACGTCCTGGTCCCCGGCGGGCGCCGCGAACGACAGGTGTGAGGCGGGCAGTCCCGTGATCGCCGAGATGTTCTCCCGGGCCAGGCCCGAGGTGAGTCCGGACAACAGGCCGACCAGCAGGGTGATGAGCACGACGACCGAGCCCATGAGGGCGAAGCGGCCCTTGGCGAACCGTAGATCTCTCCATGCGACGAACATGTCCCCCACCCTGGTGTTCACCGTGGACACACGGCATCGCGCCACGGTAGGGATCCTCGTGTCGAAGGGACGCCCCGTACATCAATCTTTTGGTTGACCGGGGCCGGCGGACCCCCACTTACGCTGGTCGGGCCATGGTTGCTCCGGAATCCCGCCCCCTGACCCCCGTCTCCCGCGTCCTGCGGCTGTGCCTGCACGCGCTGCTCTTCGGGCTGCTCGCGCTGGCCGCGGGACGCGCCGTCGCCGACGACGTGCCCCGCGCCGGGTGGGCGGTCGCCGCGTGCGCGCTGTTCGCCGCCGTGTACGTGGCGGGCGCCGCGGCTCCCGTGGTGGACCGCTCGCCGCGCGCCGGAGCGGTGTGGCTGGCCCTGCTCGGCGCGGCGTGGGCCGCGCTGCTCGTGGTCTCCCCGGACGGGCTGTGGATCGCCTTCCCGCTGTACTTCCTCGAACTGCACCTGCTGCGGCTGCGCTGGGGGGTCGCGGCCGTCGCCGTCACGGCCTGCGCGGCGATCGGCGGGTTCCTCGCCCACAGCAGCACCCCCACGCCGGGGGCCTTCCTCGGCCCGCTGCTCGGCGGGGCCGTCGCCGTGGCCACGGTCCTCGGCTACCAGGCCCTGTACCGGGAGAGCGAACGCCGCCGGGAGCTGATCGAGGAACTCATCACCACCCGGGCCGAGCTGGCCGCCGCCGAGCGGGGCGCGGGGATCCTCGCCGAACGCGAACGCCTCGCCCGGGAGATCCACGACACCCTCGCCCAGGGCCTGAGCTCGATCCAGCTGCTGCTGCGGGCCGCCGAGCGCTCGCTCCCCGCCGGCGCGCCCGCGCTGGAGCACATCGGCCGGGCCCGCGAGGCCGCGCAGGAGAACCTCGCCGAGGCGCGCCGTTTCGTCCGCGCCCTGACGCCTCCCGACCTGGAGCACGGCTCCCTCGCCGCGGCGCTGGAACGCCTCTGCACCGCGGCTCCCGGGCCGCGCGTGCGGTTCTCGCTGAGTGGTGCCCCCCGGATCCTGCCCACCCCGTACGAGGTGGCCCTGTTGCGGATCGCGCAGTCGGCGCTGGCCAATGTGGTCCGGCACGCCCGCGCGGGCCGCGCGGAGATCACCCTGACCTTCATGGACACCTCGGTCACCCTGGACGTCGTGGACGACGGTCTGGGCTTCGACCCCTCGTCGGCGCCGTCCGGCGAGGGCGGCTTCGGTCTGCCGGCGATGCGCTCGCGGGCCGAGACGCTGGGCGGGCTGTTCACCGTCGAGTCCGCCCCGGGCCAGGGCACCGCCGTGGCCGTCACCCTGCCCTTGCCCGCGGAGGCCCTGTCATGACCATCCGGCTGCTGCTCGCCGACGACCACCCGGTGGTCCGCGCGGGGCTGCGCGCGGTGCTGGACACCGAGGCGGACTTCGCGGTCGTCGCGGAGGCCGCCACCGCCGAGCGGGCGGTGGAGCTGGCCGCCTCGGCGGGGGTGGACGTGGTCCTGATGGACCTCCAGTTCGGGCCCGGTATGCACGGTTCGCAGGCCACGGCCCTGATCACGGCCCGGCCGGAGGCACCCCGGGTGCTGGTGCTGACCACGTACGACACGGACGCGAACATCCTGGCCGCCGTGGAGGCGGGCGCCTCGGGCTACCTGCTCAAGGACGCCCCGCCGGAGGAGCTGGCGGCGGCGGTCCGCACCGCGGCGGCCGGCCAGTCGGCGCTGGCCCCGGCGGTGGCGTTGCGGCTGATGGACCGGATGCGGATGCCGGCGGAGGCGCTGACGAAGCGGGAGCTGGAGGTGCTCCAGCTGGTCGCGGACGGATTGTCGAACCAGCAGATCTCGAAGCGGCTCTTCCTCAGCCAGGCCACGGTCAAGTCCCACCTGGTGCACGTCTACGCGAAGCTCGGCGTCGACTCCCGCACGGCGGCGGTCGCCGCGGCGGCCACCCGCCGGCTGATCCGCACCCCGTAGGGCGGGGCCGCCGGCGGCGTCTCACGCGACCCAGTACGGCCGTTCCACCGACGGGGGCAGCGGCACCCCGTCGTGGAAGGCGGCCGCGAGCCGGCGGACGCCCTCGTCGAGGCGGTCCGCCGGGAGCGTGTACGGGATGCGCAGGCGGTGTTCGAAGGTTCCCGGGTCCACTCCGAAGCGGGCGCCGCGCCCGATGTGGACTCCGGCGGCCGCGGCCCGTTCGGAGAGCGCGGAGCTGACCGGTTCCCCGAGGTCCACCCAGAGCGAGAGGCCCCCCGGCGGCAGCTCCCAGGACCATTCCGGGGTGTGTCGTTCGAGGGAACGGACGAGGGCCTCGCGTTGCTCGCGCAGCTGTCCGAGCCGTGTCGGGAGCGACGCGTCGAGCCCTTCCAGCAGCGGCAGCGCGACGAGTTGGTCCAGGACCGAGCCGGTCATGTCGGCCGCGACCCGCACGGCCGTCAGCTCGGCGATCATCTTGGCGGAGGCGCGGATCCAGCCGACGCGCAGCCCGCCCCAGTGGGTCTTGCTCAGCGACCCGATGGTCACGACGTGGTCCGCTCCCCCGCGCGGCGCGAGGGAGGCGAGCGGGGCGGGTGCGGGCACGTCGAGGGCGATGTCCGCGACGGTCTCGTCGACCACCAGCCAGGTCCCGGTGCGCCGGGTGGCCTCCAGCAGGCGTTGCCGGTCCTCCTCGGGCATCAGGGAGCCCGTCGGGTTGTGGAAGTCGGGGATCACGTACGCCAGTCTCGGCACGGTCTGACGCAGCGTGGACTCCGCGATCTCCATGTCCCAGCCCGCATCGGAGACGGCGATCGACGCGGTGCGCAGTCGGGCGTGCCGCAACGCGTCGAGCGCGTTGGCGTAGGTCGGGTTCTCGGTGACGACCCGGTCCCCCGCCCCGCACAGCAGGCTCACCACCAGGGCGAAGGCCTGCTGGGCGCCCGCCGTGACGAGGATCTGCTCGGGGCGGGTGGGCAGTCCGCGCCGGGTGAAGCGTTCCGCCACGGCCGTGCGCAGGTCCGGCAGGCCGAACGGGTGGTAGCCGGGGTGCCGTGCCACTGAGGGCAGGCGGGGCGCGGCCCAGGCCAG
Organism: Streptomyces sp. NBC_00513; assembly: GCF_041431415.1. Taxonomy (GTDB): domain Bacteria; phylum Actinomycetota; class Actinomycetes; order Streptomycetales; family Streptomycetaceae; genus Streptomyces. Next base: position 6,160,385 of record NZ_CP107845.1, on the reverse strand, counting down.
GGCCGCTTCCAGGCTGCCCTCGGGGGCGCCCATCGCGGCGATGGCCAGGTCGATGCCGGGATCGCCGTCCGGGCGGTACCCGCCGGCGCCGACGAGCGGGAGAGCGGCGACGGGCCCGTGGCCCTCGGGCAGCTCGGTCCAGGTCCCGGAGCCGCGCCGGCTGCGTGCGTAGCCGCTCTCGCGCAGCAGGTCGTAGGCGCCGGTGACGGTGGCCCGGCTCGCACCGACCGCAGCGGCGAGTTCGCGTTCGGCGGGCAGCCGGACGCGCAGGGCGATGCGGCCGTCGAGGATCAGGGTGCGCAGGGCGTCGGCGAGGGAGCGGTAGCCGGGGCGTGCCCGTACCTCGGCGGGCAGCAGCGCGGCGAGGCGTCGGCTGCCGATGGTTCTGTCCGCCGGGTGGACCACTGGACCGTTCGCCATGCCAACCTCCCCCGATTGGCTCTGCCCGCCAGGCCAATCGAGGACCAGACTCGCCGTATTGGCCCCCGATTGGCAAGGAGACGCCGACATGCTGACCGATCGCGAGGAACGAGCCCGGGTGAGCGCCGTGGAGCAGCGGATCTCGGAGCCGTTGCGCTTCCCGGCCGTGGCCGCCGCCGTGTCCGCCGCCGTGCCGGTTGTTTCGGCGGCCGTGCCGGCCTTGGCCGCCGCCGTGCGCGGGATCCTGGCTCGGCGCCCGCGCGGTTCGGTCCAGGGGCGAGAATCACTGTCATGTCAGCCAACACCTCCTCCCGTCCCGCCCCGGTGATCGCGGGCCTGTTGCTCGCCGCCGGGGGCGGTCGCCGTCTCGGTGGCCGCCCCAAGGCGCTGCTCGCCCACCGCGGCCGCCCGCTCGTGGAGAACGCCGTCCGGGTGCTGCGCGAGGCGGGCTGCGGCCCGCTGCACGTGGTGCTGGGGGCCTCGGCGGCCGAGGTGCGCGAGCGCGCCGACCTGACCGGTTGCGTGGTGGTGGACAACCCGGACTGGGCCGAGGGCATGGGGTCCTCGTTGCGGGTCGGGCTCGCCTCGCTGGCCGGCGCGGGGGCGGACGCGGCGCTGGTGTCCCTGGTGGATCAGCCGGGCATCGGGGCGGCGGCGGTGGCCCGGGTGCTGGCGGCGTACCGGTCGCCCGCGAGTCTGGCCGCCGCGGCGTACGACGGCGAGCGGGGGCATCCGGTGCTGTTCGGGGCGGACCGCTGGGCGGACATCGCCGAGACCGCGACCGGCGACCGGGGGGCTCGGGTCCATCTGAAGCGGCATGCCGGGGAGCTCACCCTGGTGGAGTGCGGGGACATCGCGGAGGCCTGGGACATCGACACGCCGCCGGACCTGGCCCGACTCGCATGAATCGGCGGGCCGGCGGGAAGCAGCGGGGCGTGACCACCATGGCACCCAGGGCCACCGATCGGCGGAATCTGTCGACCCGGAGAATCTCGATATCAACAAACCATTGAACTTCCACCATGAGGAAATTACTATCCACTGGTCAGAAGCGCCCTGAACCCACAGACGGCGCCCGCGACCGTATCCCGGAACTCTCCACACCCGACGGCACTGCGTGCCGTCTCGCGCGAGCATTCCCCCGCGGCCGCCAGGCACCGCCGCTGAAGGAGTGACAGATATGTCCGCACCAGCGCCGTCCCCGCTGGCCATCGTCGACGCCGAGCCCCTGCCCCGGCAGGACGAGGTCCTCACCGAAGCGGCCCTCGCCTTCGTGGCCGAGCTCCACCGGCGGTTCGCCCCACGCCGCGCGGAGCTCCTCGCCCGACGCGGCGAGCGGCGCGCCGAGATCGCCCGGACCTCCACCCTCGACTTCCTCCCGGACACCGCACAGGTCCGCGAGGGAGACTGGAAGGTCGCGCCGGCCCCGGCCGCGCTGAACGACCGCCGCGTGGAGATCACCGGTCCGACGGACCGCAAGATGACCATCAACGCCCTGAACTCGGGCGCCAAGGTCTGGCTCGCCGACTTCGAGGACGCCTCCGCTCCCACCTGGGAGAACGTCGTCCTCGGCCAGCTGAACCTGATCGACGCCTACGAGCGTCGCATCGACTTCACCGACCCCCGCACCGGCAAGGCGTACGCGCTGAAGTCCGCCGACGAACTCGCCACCGTCGTGATGCGGCCGCGCGGCTGGCACCTCCAGGAGCGCCACCTGCGCTTCGAGGGCGGCCCGGCCTCCGGTTCGCTCGTCGACTTCGGCCTGTACTTCTTCCACAACGCCCAGCGCCTCATCGACCTCGGCAAGGGCCCCTACTTCTACCTGCCGAAGACGGAGTCGCACCTTGAGGCCCGCCTCTGGAACGACATCTTCGTCTTCGCCCAGGACTACGTCGGGATCCCGCAGGGCACCGTCCGCGCGACCGTCCTGATCGAGACGATCACCGCGGCCTACGAGATGGAAGAGATCCTCTTCGAGCTCAAGGACCACGCGGCCGGCCTCAACGCGGGCCGTTGGGACTACCTCTTCTCCATCGTGAAGAACTTCCGTGACGGCGGCCAGAAGTTCGTCCTGCCGGACCGCAACGCGGTGACGATGACCGCCCCCTTCATGCGGGCGTACACCGAACTGCTGGTCAGGACCTGCCACAAGCGCGGCGCGCACGCCATCGGCGGCATGGCGGCCTTCATCCCGTCCCGCAAGGACGCCGAGGTCAACAAGGTCGCGTTCGAGAAGGTCAAGGCCGACAAGGACCGCGAGGCCGGCGACGGCTTCGACGGCTCCTGGGTCGCCCACCCCGACCTGGTCCCGATCGCGATGGCCTCCTTCGACGCGGTGCTCGGCGACAAGCCCAACCAGAAGGACCGGCTGCGCGAGGACGTCTCGGTGGCCGCGGGCGAGCTGATCGCCATCGACTCGCTGGACGCCAAGCCGACCTACGAGGGCCTGCGCAACGCCGTCCAGGTCGGCATCCGTTACATCGAGGCGTGGCTGCGCGGCCTGGGCGCCGTCGGCATCTTCGGCCTGATGGAGGACGCGGCCACCGCCGAGATCTCCCGCTCGCAGATCTGGCAGTGGATCAACGCCGGGGTCGTCTTCGAGAACGGCGAGACGGCCACGGCCGACCTGACCCGCAAGATCGCGACCGAGGAACTGGCCGCCATCCGCGCCGAGGTCGGCGAGGAGGCCTTCACCTCCGGCAAGTGGCAGCAGGCCCACGACCTCCTGCTCCAGGTCTCCCTCGACGCCGATTACGCGGACTTCCTCACCCTCCCCGCGTACGACCAGCTCACCGGCTGACCCACCCGCGTCTTCGGCTGAAACGCACAGCAGCCGAGTACGAAGCCCCGCCCCCGCCGCCCCAAGGGCTTGGGGGCGGGGCCTTTTCACGTCATCCGCCCCGCGACCGCGCCGCGCCGGGCGGCGGAATCAGGTCGGGCGAGCCCGGGACGCGAGACGCGTGGACCGACCGAACGATCGGGCGTTACCTCATCGTGATCTGCGCGTACCTAGCGGTAACATGCGGCGCCGTGTCACCTTTCCGATGCCACCGGCGCCGGCGGTAATCCCCACTTCCCCAGCCGTGCACCGGAGTTCCTCCGGGCACCGGCGTGGCAGACCGCAGGAGTTCCGCAGTGATCGGATTCCGCAACACCGGCAAGGGCCGGACCGGCAGTCGTGTGCGACGACTGGCCGGGGCCGCACTGATCCTCCCCCTCACCGCCGCCGCGATCGTGACCGGCGGGGCGGGAACGTCCGCGGCGAGCCCGGGCAACGGGCCCACCGCGGTGGTCTCCCTGGGCGACAGCTACATCTCCGGCGAGGCCGGCCGGTGGAAGGGCAACAGCCTGACCAACGGCGGCAGCCGCAACGGCACCGACCGGGCCTGGATCAGCGGCAGTTCCTACGATCCCTCCAAGGTGTACGGCGCCACCGCCGGCGGCTGCCACCGGTCGGACTCGGCCGAGGTGCGCAGCGCCGGGCCGATCGCCGACGTGGCCGTGAACCTGGCGTGTTCCGGGGCGGTGTCGGACAACGTCTTCCGGGCGTCCAACGGCGGGGTGTCCTTCAAGGGCGAGGCCCCGCAGGCCGATCAGCTCGCCGCCGTGGCCGCGAGCCACGACGTCAAGGTGATCGTGCTGTCCATCGGCGGGAACGATCTCGGCTTCGCCGACATCATCGAGGAGTGCGCCTTCGACTTCGTCCTCTGGGGCTCCTACTGCCACGACGACCAACAGGAGTCCGTCGACGGGAAGATGGACGGGGTGATGGCCAAGGTGGGCAAGTCCGTCGACGAGATCCGGGCGGTGATGCGCGGCGCCGGGTACGCGGACTCCTCGTACCGCGTCGTCCTGCAGTCCTACCCCTCGCCGATCCCGCGGGGCGCCGAGAACCGGTACCCGCAGAGCGACTGGAGCCGGTTGAACTCCGGCGGCTGCCCCTTCTGGAACCGGGACTCCGACTGGGCGCGGGACGCGCTGGTGCCGCAGATCGCCGATCGGTTGGGCGCGGTGGCCGCCGCCAAGGGCGTGCAGTTCCTGGACCTGCGGGACATGATGCAGGGGCGCGAGGTGTGCGCGAAGGCCAGCAGGCAGGTGACCTCCACGACCGCCGCGTCCGCACGGACGAGCGAGTGGGCGCGCTGGATCGACAGCAGTGAGACGCAGGGACTGATCCAGGAGTCCATGCACCCGAACCACTTCGGGCAACTGGCCGCCGGACGTTGCCTGGCCCTGGCCGCGGCCCGGCCGGCGACGTCCCGGGACAGTTGCAAGAACACCGCCGGGGGCGACCAGAGCGGGATGTACCTGACGCCCGCCCCGTAGGAACCGCCCCTGTAGGAACCGCCCTCGCGCGCGAGGGGCGCGGAACCCGCGGCCGGGAGGCCCGGGTTCCGTGCCCGGGGCGGATGCCCGACCCCCGACCCCCGACCCCGACCGGGGCGGGCCGTCCAGGGCCTATGCGGCGGGTTGCTCGTCGCCGTCGCGGACGAAGGTCGGTCGCAGTGTGGTCATGGCCTCGGTGAAGGCCTCCCGGCAGCGCAGCCAATCGGGGTCCGGGGTACCGGTCCCCAGGGCCAGCAGTTTGGGCAGCAGGTCCGCCGAGAACGCCCGGGCGGCTTCGGCCGGGAGGAGGGACGGCAGGTTGTCGATGGCGATGACGTCGAGCGGTCGCAGGCCGTCGACCAGCCGGCGGGCCGGGGTCGTCCAGTCGGTGAGCCGGTCGTAGACGGGCAGCAGGTGCAGCGGCGAACCCGTGTCGCAGGTGATGTCGGCGATCACCGAGAGGCGTCGCCCGTCACGGCCGGGCCCGCCGTCCAGGTCGGCGGAGGTGAGGAAGGGCGGTACGGGTCGGGTGGTGAGCACCGCGTTGACCAGGACGTCGCAGCCGAGCAGGGCGGCGCGGTCCAGGTGGGCGGTGTCGGTGCGGTCCCACCGGGTGACCCGTACGCCGGCGGTGACCAGGGCGTCGCAGGCGCCGCGCCCGCTGCGCCCGTACCCTCCGATCACGATGGACCGCAGCTGTACCCCGTCGGGTGGGGGAACGGCTCGCGAGGCGCGTAATCGGCGGTCGAGTTCGGCCCGGGGCATCGGTGTCAGCGGGCCTTCGAGCAGCCCCCGCGCCTGGAGCACGGCCAGCGCCGCGCCCACGTAGCCCGCCCAGTACCCGAAGGCGGCGAGCCTGCGGCCCTGGGCGTCGGCCAGGTACTCCAGGTCGAGCAGGGTCCCGCCGCCCGCCGCGAACCGCTCCAGCAGCGCCGGGGCCTCGGCCTGGCCCTTGTACGCGTGCCCGAAGTACACGTGTCGGTGGTGCAACAGCTCGGGTGTCGGCGGGAGTTCCTTGAGGCCCAGGACGTACGCGGACTCGGGTGCGGCCCCGTCCGCCCAGGATCCGGCGGGTGCGGCGCGGCAGCCGGCGTCCACGTACGCGGCGAGGGGGAAGACGCGGTGGTCGGAGTCCTCCACGGTGAGTCGTACGCCCTGCCGGACGAGCCGTCCGGCGTCCTGGGGGGTGAGCGGGGCCCTTCGTTCGGTGAGGCGTGTCTCGTTGCGCATCCACAACTGCGGCACATCTGCCATCGGCGGTACCACCTGTCTGCTCAGGACGCCTCGACGGACGTCCGCGTGCAACATGTGACCGACCATCAGAGTCCGTTCACCGATGGCGTTCGGCAAGGAGCGCGGCAGCGGGAACGGGGGCTCAGAATTCAGGCAGCAGCGCTCGCGGTCCGATCCGTGCGCCCTCCGCGTACGCCGCCCGGCGTTCCTCCTCGGGCATCCGGTCCCCCAGGACGTCCAGGGCGCGCGGCGGGCGGGCGGCCGCCGGGCGGGCCCCGGAGACCGAACCGAGGAGCCGGGCGGATCGCGCGTACCGGCCCTGGCCCGCCTCCAACTCGGCCAACAGCTCCGCCGAGAATGCGCGGCCGGTCCGGTCGCCCAGGGCCGACTGTGTCTCCAGCGCGCGCAGCACCTCGGTACGAGCCGCATCGGTACGCCCCTGGCGGGCCAGGCGCACGGCCGAGGCGTGGCTCGCCCAGGAACGGGCCCACGGGTCGCGACGCCCGCCGGGCGGATCGGCGAGCGGATCGACGAGCGGCTCCGTCGACGGTTCGGCGAGCGGGTCCACGTGCGCGAGGGCCAGTGCGAGGGCGGCCCGGAACACCTCCCGACCGGGGCCGGGGCCGGACCCGGTCCCGGCGGGCAGCAGTTCCAGCGCCTCCCGGTACTCGGCGACAGCGCTCTCGTGGCGGCGTTCCCAGAGCGCGATCGTGCCGCGAACGTGCGCGAGCCGCGCCAGGCAGGCGTCGTCTCCTTCGCGCACGGCGGCACTCCACGCCTCCACCAGCAGCGGGTCCGTACCGTCCGTCCCGTCGAGGATCGCCGTCAGCCAGGCGGTCAGCCACAGGGCGCGGGCCGGCCGGGGCCGCGGGTGCAGGGCGAGGGCGCGCTCCAGGTGGCACCGGCCCTCCGCCGGGAGCCCGCAGGCCGACCAGAGGAACCACAGGGTGACGGCCAGTTCCAGGGCGGCGCCCGAACCGACGGCGAGCGGGTTCATCGCGGCGCGCAGTTCGGGGAGTTCGGCCAGGGCCAGGGCGCGCGCCTCGCTCTGCGCGCCACCCCGCCACAGTCGCGCGGCGCGTTCCGCGAGCGAGCGACACCGCTCCTGGTGGCGCAGGGCGACGGTGGTCCCGTCGTCTCCGGGCCGGCGGGCCAGACGCATGGCCGCGTGGGCGCGTACGGACAGGGGCAGTCGGTGCCGGCCGGGGCGCTCCTCGTCCGCGAGCAGGGCGGGGGCCAGTCGGGCCAGGGCTTCCACGGCCGTGTCCGGGGTGAGTTCCCCGAACCCGCACACGTCGGCGACGGCGGCCGCGTCGAAGGGGCCGGCGAAGACGGAGAGCCGTTCCCACAGGAGGCGTTCGGCCGGGGAGGCGAGTCGGTGGGTGCGCTCGGCGTCGACGCGGGTGGCGCGACCGGCGCCGCCGGCGAGGAAGGTCAGCGGGTCGGCGGTCAGGCGGCGCAGGGCTTCCAGGGGCGGGTACCGGTGCGCGCGCCCGGCGGCGAGTTCCAGTGCTCCGGGGATGCCGTCGAGGGCTCGGCACAGGGCGGCGACGGCGGCGGCGTTGGCGTCGGTGAGCTCGAAGAAGGGGTCGGCGCCGCGTGCGCGTTCCTCGTAGAGCCGCACCGCGGCGGAGCCGACGATCGCGGTGGCCGGTTGCCGCGCGGCGGGGTCCCGGGGTTCGGCGGGCAGGGACAGCGGCGGGACGGCGAGCTCGGCTTCGCCCGGCAGGTCGAGCCGTCGTTGGGAGGTCGCCAGGATGCGGGCCCGGGGCAGCCAGGCCATCAGGTCCGCGACCACCCGTGCGGCCTTGTCCCCCAGTTGTTCGCAGCCGTCGAGCACCAGAAGCACCTCACGGCCGTCGAGCCCGTGGACCAGTTCGTGTTCCATCACCGCCCAACGGGATTCGGGGAGCGTGGACAGCTCCACCCACACGGTGTCGGCGCCGTCGGCGGCGGTCAGGGCGCGTACGGTGCGCACGGCGAGCCGGGTCTTGCCGATGCCGGCGGGTCCGGTGAGGGTCACCAGCCGTCCGGCGGCGAGCAGTTCGGCGGTGGCGGCCGTCTCCCGGTCCCGGCCGACGACATCGGACAGCTCCGCGGGCACGGTGCGGCGCGCGCACGCTTCGGGGTCACCCACGCGTCCTCCCGCGACGTCCTGTACTCGCGCACCACCGTCGGATTCATCGGTTCGGTGCACAAAGAGAGATGATCTGCGGAAAGTCCGGTCTTCCGACCCGCGACCGGGAGAACCACCAGGGGGAAGGTATGCACGCGGCCATTTCCGCCGTGGACGACACCGACCGGGCGCTCGTCCACGCACTCCAGCTCGCGCCCCGGGCGAGCTGGGAGCGGTTGGGGCCGGTGCTCGGCGCCCGCCCCGACACGCTGGCCCGCCGCTGGGAGCGCATGACGGGGGCCGGTGAGGCCTGGATATCGGGGCTGGGGCTGCGTACGGGCAACCAGTCGCCCTGCATGGCCTGGGTGGAGGTGACCTGCGCCGCCGGCACCGCCCCGGCGGTCGGCGCGGCGCTGGTCGGGGACCCGCACACGCTCGGCGTGCAGCACACCACGGGCGCCCGTGACCTGTTGGCGTTCGTGGCCGTCCCGAACCTGCACACGCTGTACCGCTACCTGTCGTTCCGCGTCCAGCGGATCCCCGGGGTGGGCGCGACCCGGTCGTCGATGGTGACGGCGGTGCACAGCGCCCCCGACCGGTGGCGCCTGGATCAACTGTCCCCCCTCCAGATCGATCAGCTGACCGGGCGGACCCGCCGCTCCACGTCGTCGGCGGCCCTCGCCGGCCCGGCGCCGTCGAGCATGACCGAGGAGGACCGGCCGTTGGTGCTGGCGCTGGCTTCGGACGCGCGACGCAGCGTGGCCTCGCTGGCGCGGGAGACCGGCATGAGCGAGTCCACGGTGCGTCGCCGGCTGGGCCGGCTGGAGGCGGGGCAGGGCCTGCGCTACAGCTGCGCGATGGCCTCGGGGGTCTCGGGCTGGCCGGTGTCGGCGACCTTGTGGGCGGAGGTGCCCGAGCACGAGGTGGCCGACTGCGCGGCGGCGGCGATCGGGTTACGCGAGACCCGGACCTGCATGTCCGTCAGCGGGCCCTGGAACTTCATGATCAGTGCGCGGCTGCGCACGATCGCGGAGCTGGCCCACTACACCTCGGACCTCTCGCGCCGGTTGCCGGCGATGCGGGTCACCGACTCGGCGGTGGCGCTCCACGTGCGCAAGTCGGAGGCGCAGGAGTTGGACCAGGAGGGGCGACGCGTGCGCACGGTGCTCCCGGACATCTGGACGGAGCCGACGCGCGCGGCCTGATGCCGGCGGGGGTACGGGCGGTCGGTCCGGGGCGGTCCCGGGGAGTGGGCCGCGCCGCCGGACGCGGACCCGTGGGGGAGCACGGGCGCGCGGCGGTGCGTACGCCACACCCGCAGTGGGTGGCGTACTCACCGCCGCGCGCCGGCCGGGGGTCCGGCCTCAGTGCACGAACGCCGGTTCCGACGTGGCCTGTGCGGCCTCGTCCTTCTTCTTGGCGCCGAGGTGGTTGAAGGCCAGGTTGAGCAGGATCGCCACGACGCAGCCGGTGCTGATGCCGGAGTCGAGGACGACCAACAGGTCCTTCGGGAAGGCGTGGTAGAAGCCGGGGGCGGCGATCGGTATCAGGCCGATGCCGACCGAGGCGGCCACGATCAGGGCGTTCTCGCCCTTCTCCATGGCGGCGCCCGCCAGGGTCTGGATGCCGCTGGCGGCGACCGAGCCGAAGAGGACGATGCCGGCGCCGCCGAGCACGGGCAGCGGCACCACGCCGATCACGGAGGCCGCCACCGGACACAGGCCGAGCAGGATCAGGATGCCGCCGCCGGCCGCGACGACGAACCGGCTGCGCACCTTGGTCATCGCGACGAGTCCGATGTTCTGGGCGAAGGCACTGCACATGAAGCCGTTGAACAGCGGGCTGACGGCGCTGCCGAGGGTGTCGGCGCGCAGGCCGCCCTCGATGGTCTTCGCGTCCGCCGGACGGCCCACGATCTTGCCGAGGGCCAGGATGTCGGCGGTGGACTCGGTCATGCAGACCAGCATCACGATGCACATGGAGATGATGGCCGCGACCTGGAACTGCGGGGCGCCGAAGTGGAACGGGGTGGGGAAGCCGACGATGTCCGCGTCGCGGATGGCGTCGAAGTTCGTCATGTGCAGCGGGATCGCGATGAGGGTGCCCACGACCAGGCCGAGCAGGATGGATATCTGCTGGAGGAAGCCCCGCAGGAACTTCCGCATGACCAGCACGATCGCCAGGGTGAGGGCGGCCATGCCGATGTTCTGCATCGATCCGTAGTCGGAGGCGGTGCTGTTGCCGCCCTGCGACCAGTTGAACGCCACCGGGAGCAGTGAGACGCCGATCAGGGTGATGACCGTGCCGGTGACGACGGGTGGGAAGAAGCGGACGAGCTTCCCGAAGTAGGGGGCGGCCAGGAAGCCGAGGAGTCCGGCGACGATGATCGCACCGAAGATGACGGGGATGGCGTCGACCCCCTCCCCCTTGCCGATGGCGATCATCGGGGTGACACCGGCGAAGGAGACGCCGTTGACGAAGGGGAGTTTGGCGCCGATCTTCCAGAACCCGAGGGTCTGGAGCAGGGTGGCGAGGCCGGCGGTGAAGAGCGAGGCGCCCATCAGGAAGGCCGTCTCGGTGGCGGAGAGACCGACGGCGGGTCCGACGATCATGGGCGGGGCGACGACACCCGCGTACATGGCGGCCACGTGTTGGAGACCGCTCGTGAACATTTTCAGCGGAGGCAGGGTCTCGTCGACCGGGTGCGTCTCCTCCGGTACTGCGACTGCATCTTTGCGAAACCTGGGCGTTGCGGCCACGGCTTCCTCCGGTCGGGTAACACGTCGGCAGGGACGTGGGTGTCTGGGAGGTGGTGCGAAAGCGGTGCTAGTCGAGCCGTTGTGAAGTTGTGGAGGTGCCGTCCCGAGGGGGTGTGAGGGACGCACGGGGTGCGGAAACGATTCGCCCGAGTCGTTCCCACGGAATGCCGCGGTGCGTGGGAGCCCGCGGGCCGTGGCGTGACGCGGTGGCGTGCCGATGGTGGTGCGCGCCGTGAGAGTGTCACGAGTCACCGCCCCCGGGGGCGCCCTCGGTGTTGACCTCGGGCGCTTCCCGGGAACGGCTGCCGCGGACCCCGCTCGGGTCCGCGGCCGCCGGTCGAGGGCCGTCCCCCCCGACCGGACTCCGGGGGATCAGGCCTGCGCGGAGAGCCGCGCGAGGCGCTGGGCCTCTTCCCGCGTGGACACGGCGATCGCGTCCTCGTCGGCGAAGAGCAGTCGGTTGTTCTCGACGATCTGCTTGCCGTTGACCAGCGAGAGGGTGACCGGTGCGGCCGCGCCGAAGACGAGCGCGGTGACCGGGTCGGCGATGGAGGAGTGCGCCAGCGTGCTGACGTTCCACATCACCAGGTCGGCGAGCTTGCCCACCTCCAGCGAACCGATGTTGTCGGCGCGGCCGAGGACCTGGGCGCCGCCGTACGTACCCAGGCGCAGGGCCTGGCGCGCGTTCAGTGCGCGCTCGCGGTGGACGGGGTTCAGGCGGTTGATGAGCAGCGCGTTGCGCAGCTCGGTGTGCAGCTCACCGGACTCGTTGGAGGCGGTGCCGTCCACGCCGAGGCCGACCGGTACGCCGGCGGCCAGCATGTCGGGCACGCGGGCGATGCCGGCGGCCAGACGGGCGTTGGAGGACGGGCAGTGCGCCACACCGGTCTTGGTGCGGGCGAACGCGGCGATGTCGGAGTCGTTCATGTGGACGCTGTGCGCCATCCACACGTCCTCGCCGAGCCAGCCGGTCGACTCGAAGTAGTCGGTCGGGCCCATGCCGAACAGTTCCTTGCAGAACTGCTCCTCCTCGACGGTCTCCGAGCCGTGCGTGTGCAGGCGCACGTTCAGCCGGCGGGCCAGCTCGGCGCCCTGCTTCAGCAGCTCGGTGGAGACCGAGAAGGGGGAGCACGGGGCGACGGCGACCTGGGTCATCGCGTCGAAGGAGTGGTCGTGGTGCTTCTTGACGGTCGCCTCGGTGTCGGCGAGCGCGCCTTCGAGGGTCTCGACGGCGTGGTCCGGCGGCAGGCCGCCGTCCTTGACGCTGCGGTCCATCGATCCGCGGGCCAGGGTGAAGCGGACGCCCATCTCGGACGCGGCGCGGATGATCGAGCCGGAGAGGTCGCCGGAGCCCTTGGGGAAGACGTAGTGGTGGTCCATGGCGGTGGTGACGCCGCCCTTGGCCATCATCGCCAGGGAGCCCTGGGCGGCCGTGTACGTCATCTGCTCGTCGATGCGCGCCCACGTCGGGTACAGGGCGACGAGCCAGTTGAAGAGGTTGTGGTCGGTGGCCAGACCACGGGTGATCCACTGGTAGAAGTGGTGGTGCGTGTTGACCAGACCCGGGGTGACGAGGTGACCCGTGCCGTCGATGCGGCGGACCACGTTGGCGAGGTTCTCGGGGGCTTTGCCCGCACCGATCGACTCGATCTTGTTGCCGGCGACGACCACGTGACCCGAGGCGTACTCGGTGTCGTTCGCGTCAACGGTCGCGATGGCACAGTTCTCGATGACGATGCGCTCGACGGCGCTGTCCTGGGCTGCCGATGCTGCCATGGGACTTCCTCGTGCTTTCAGTGGCGGTACGGGCACGGCAAAACCCAGGGGATTTGAGTGCCGGAGCCGGGGGCCTTGACAGCTGACAGTACTGCCGCCCCGTGTGTTGCGTCCGGGTGCCGATTAAGGAAGTTGAAGAGTGTCGCGCCGATCCCGGGGCCACTGCGGAGCCCCGGGACGCGCGTGCTCGTCAGAGGTTGGTCATGTCCACGGGGATACGGGCGTCAACGCCGTCGCGGAGGACCGTCGCCTCGATCAGACCGTAGGGGCGGTCCGCGGCGAAGTAGACCTCGTTGTCGTTCTTGAGGCCGAAGGGCTCCAGGTCGACGAGGAAGTGGTGCTTGTTCGGGAGCGAGAAGCGGACCTCGTCGATCTCCGAACGGTGGTTGATGATGCGCGAACCCATCTGGTACAGGGTCTGCTGGAGCGACAGGGAGTAGGTCTCCGCGAAGGCCTGAAGCATGTGCTTGCGGGTCTCGGCGTAGGACTTCTCCCAGTTGGGCATCCGCTGCTCGTCGTCCGACCAGTTGAAGCGCCAGCGAGCCGACACCTGGGTGGCCAGGATGCGGTCGTAGGCCTCCTTCAGGGTCGTGTACTTGTCCTTCACGTAACCCCAGAACTCGGAGTTCGTGGAGTTCATGACGACGAGGTCCTTGAGGCCGGAGATGACCTCCCAGTTGGTGCCGTCGTACGTGATCTGGGTGACGCGGGTCTCCATGCCCTCACGGACGAACGAGTGGTTGACCTCGTCCGACCCGATGAACTTGGAGTTGGCGTCGGAGGTGGCGATCCGGGACCAGGAGTACTCCTCGATCCGGATGCGCGCGCGCTGGATCGGCTCCTGGCTGTTGACGAACCAACGCGCCAGGTGGATGCCGAACTGCTCGGCGGACTCGATGCCGTACTCCTTGGCGAACGCGTACACCGTGTTCTTGGTGGTGTCCGTCGGCAGGACGTTGGCGTTCGAGCCGGAGTAGTGGACGTCGTCCATGTCGCCGGAGAGGGCGACCGAGACGTTGAGGTCCTTGATGTGGTGGGTGTCGCCGTCCCGCGTGATCTTGACTACGCGGTTCTCTGCTTTCCCGTACTGATTCTGGCCGAGAATCGTGGGCATGTCTGCTAGCTCCCTCGGTAAACGGAGTAGCCGAACGGGTTGAGCAGCAGCGGTACGTGGTAATGCTCGCCCGGGTTCACCGCAAAGGTGATGGTGACCTCCGGGAAGAACGCACCGCTGTCCCTTACGCGGGGGGCGTCCTGCTGCGCCTCGGCTTGCTTCTTCGAACTGTGCTTGTTCAGGAAGTACGTCTCGGTCTCGAAGTCGAGACGCACGTGTGTGGTGCCCTCCGGCAGGGCCGGCAGGTCCTTGCAACGCCCGTCCGCATCGGTGGCGGAGCCGCCCAGGGCCGCCCACTCGCCGCCCGGACCCGTACGGGCCGACAGGGAGATGGCGACGCCCTCGGCGGGCTTGCCGATGCTGGTGTCCAGGATGTGCGTGGACACCGACGCGGTGGTCTCGGTGCTCATGGCGTGCTCACTCTCCTTCTGCGAGGCGGGTCAGGCGGATCCGGTTGATCTTGACGAGCTCGCCGCGGGCGATTTCCCGCTCCGCTTCCGGCGAGTTGTCGATCCGGATCCTGACCGCGTCCCGCATGAACTCACCGGTCGCACCGGTGGCGCAGATGAGGAAGACGTGGCCGAACTTCTCCTGGTACGCCAGGTTCAGTTCGAGGAGCTCGTTCTTGAGGTCCTCCGAGGCACCGGCCATGCCACGCTGCTCGCGGGCGGAGGTCGGGTCTCCCGGCTTCGGCCGGCCGATCGGCGCGTGGCCCCCCATCGCCTCGGCCAGGTCCTCGGCGGTGAGCTCCGCCATGGCGGACTCGTTGGCCGAGAACAGGGCGTCGGCGGTGGTGAAGGGGCGCTGGGCGAGCAGCTTGCTCCCCCACGCCGAGCTGGCGCAGACCTCGTGCAGTTCGGCCGTGGCCGCGCTGTCGTCCAAGGCGTTGAACCGGGTGAGACCCGGGGTCGGACTCGAAGTCACGGTAGGCCTCCGTGGCCTGTTGTTGCTTGACGGGCTGCGCATAGCTAACGCCCTCGACAACACCGCGTCAACACTTTGTTGAAACTTCGCGTACACAAAAGCCACCGCCCGGGTGAATCGGGCGGCGGCTCGTCACCGTGCGTCAGACGCCGTTCACTCCTGGCTGTTCTTGTTCGGGTTTTCCCTGTTCAGGTAGTTGTAGACCGTGAAGCGGCTTACCCCCAGGGCGCCCGCGACCGTTTCCACCCCGTGCCGCACGGAGAAGGCGCCACGCGCCTCCAATATGCGCACCACGTCCTGCTTGGACTTCCGGTCGAGCCGGGCCAGGGGCACGCCGTGGCGTCGCTCCAGCGCGGCCAGGATGTGGTCCAGCGAGTCGGACAGCTGGGGCAGGCGCACGGCCAGCAGGTCCTGACCCTCCCAGGTGAGCACGACGTCGTCGGGCTGCGCCAGGGAGGGATCCATCAGCTCGCCGCCGATGGCGTCGACCAGCGGCTTGACCGCGGTGACGAACGGGTGGTCGCGGGGCTCGGTCACGGGGTCTCCTCCCGGATCACGTTCACCTGGAGCGAGACGCGCGTGGCTCCGGCCTCCAGCGCATCGCGCAGGAGCGCGGAAACGGCGGTGAGCACCTCTTCGGACCCGCCCTCGGCGGTGTTGCCGAAGGGGCCGACGTCCACCGCGTCGAGCCGCGCCTTCTGGATGACCTCGCGAGCGGCCACGGCATGGGCGGGGGCCTCTTCGAGATCGAAGGGCTCGGTCGTGAATTCCACTCTCAATCGCACGCGGTCAAGCTACCCCGCGCTCCGCAGGTTTCGGCAGTCCGCACTTGACAGCCACGCGAACCTCGATGCAGTCTTCCATCAAGCAGAAAACAACTTCCGCAATACGGAAGGAGCGCACACCCCTCATGGGATACACGGACCAGCGCTTCGATGTAAACCTTTCGATCCTCTACACGGAACTCCCGCTTCTGGAGCGTCCCGCGGCCGCCGCCGCGGCGGGCTTCACCGCGGTCGAGCTGTGGTGGCCCTGGATCGAGACCCCCACTCCCGCCCAGGCGGAGCTCGACGCCCTCAAGAAGGCTCTTGAGGACGCCGGCACCCGGTTGGTGGGCCTGAACTTCTACGCCGGCCAATTGCCGGGTCCCGACCGCGGCGCGGTCTCGGTCCCCGGTGAGGAGTCGGAGCGCTTCAACGCCAACATCAACGTGGCCGCCGACTTCGCGGCCTCGGTCGGCTGCAAGGCGCTGAACGCCCTCTACGGAAACCGCGTGGAAGGCGTCGACCCGGCCGTCCAGGACGAGCTCGCCCTGGAGAACCTGGTCGTGGCCGCCCGGGCCGCGGACCGCGTGGGCGCGATCCTCCTGATCGAGACCCTCAACAAGCCCGAGTCGCCGCTCTACCCCCTGGTGAGCGCGCCGGCCGGCATCGAGGTGGTGGACAAGGTGAACGAGGCCACCGGCCTCGGCAACGCCAAGTTCCTCCTCGACCTGTACCACCTGGCGATGAACGATGAGGACCTCTCCGAGGTCATCGAAAAGTACGCCGCCAAGACCGGGCACGTCCAGATCGCGGACAAGCCCGGACGCGGTGCCCCCGGCACCGGCGAGCTGCCCCTGGAGGAGCTGCTCGACCAGCTGAGGAAGGCCGGATACGAGGGCTACGTAGGCCTGGAGTACAAGGCCGCCGACGCCGCCGCCTCCTTCGCGTGGCTGCCGGCCGAGGCCCGCGCCGCGAAGTAGGCGGACCAAGTCCGGGCGATCAGCCAGGCACCTCACGCACTTTTCGTACAAAGCATTAAGAGAAGGACCCTCATCATGAGCAACCCCGCTGCCCTCCCGTCGATCGCCTGGGTCGGTCTCGGCATCATGGGCTCCCCCATGGCCGAGAACCTCCTGAAGGCCGGCTACTCGGTCACCGGCTTCACCCTGGAGCAGGACAAGCTGGACCGCCTCGCCGCCGCCGGCGGCACCGCGGCCGGCTCGATCGCCGAGGCCGTCAAGGACGCCGACGTCGTCATCACGATGGTGCCCGCCTCCCCGCAGGTCGAGGCCATCGCCTACGGCGAGAACGGCATCCTGAAGAACGCGAAGTCCGGCGCGCTGATCATCGACATGTCGTCGATCACCCCGCAGACCTCGATCGACCTCGCCAAGAACGCCGCCGAGAAGGGCATCCGCGTCATCGACGCCCCGGTGTCCGGCGGCGAGGCCGGCGCCATCGAGGCCGTGCTGTCGATCATGGTGGGTGGCGAGCAGGCCGACTTCGACGAGGCCCTGCCGGTCCTGGAGGCCCTCGGCAAGACCATCGTCCTGTGCGGCCCGCACGGCTCCGGCCAGACGGTGAAGGCCGCCAACCAGCTCATCGTCGCGGTGAACATCCAGGCGTGCGCCGAGGCCGTCGTCTTCCTGGAGAAGTCCGGCGTGAACCTCACCGCCGCCCTGGACGTTCTCAACGGCGGTCTGGCCGGCTCCACGGTGCTGACGCGCAAGAAGGACAACTTCCTGAACCGCGACTTCAAGCCCGGCTTCCGGATCGACCTGCACCACAAGGACATGGGCATCGTCACCGACGCCGCCCGCAATGTGGGTGCGGCCCTCCCGGTCGGCGCGGTCGTCGCCCAGCTCGTCGCCTCGCTGCGCGCCCAGGGTGACGGTGGCCTGGACCACTCCGCCCTGCTCCGCGCGGTCGAGCGCCTCTCCGGCGCGCAGATCTGATCACGGATCCGAACGCCCTTCCCCCCAGGGGGACCTGAGTTTCCGGATGGTGCCGGTGCTGACACCTGTCCTGTCGCGCCCAAGCGCCGGCACCGTCCGGATTTCCTCTCCACACTCTTTCTTTCAACAAACTGTTGACGTCGAGTTCACGCCGAAATTAGGCTGTTCCGCATGACGGAAGATGCATTCCGTCAGCAGTTTCCCGTACGGAAGGTCACCATGTCGAAGCGCACGCTGACGACCGAGTCCGGCGCCCCGGTCGCCGACAACCAGAACTCCGCCACCGCCGGCGTCGGTGGCCCGCTCCTGGTCCAGGACCAGCAGCTCCTTGAGAAGCTCGCCCGCTTCAACCGGGAGCGCATCCCGGAGCGTGTGGTGCACGCCCGCGGCTCGGCCGCGTACGGCCACTTCGAGGTGACCGACGACGTCACCGCCTACACCAGCGCCGCGTTCCTGAACACGGTCGGCAAGAAGACCGAGACCTTCCTGCGGTTCTCCACCGTCGCGGACTCCCTCGGTGGCGCGGACGCCGTCC
The DNA here is from genome assembly GCF_041431415.1 of Streptomyces sp. NBC_00513. Lineage (GTDB taxonomy): Bacteria > Actinomycetota > Actinomycetes > Streptomycetales > Streptomycetaceae > Streptomyces. The sequence goes on along the minus strand of NZ_CP107845.1, from coordinate 6,142,463 downwards.
GCGACCCGCGCGGCTTCGCGCTGAAGTTCTACACCGAAGAGGGCAACTACGACCTCGTCGGCAACAACACCCCGGTGTTCTTCATCAAGGACCCGATCAAGTTCCCCGACTTCATCCACTCGCAGAAGCGCGACCCCTTCACGGGCAAGCAGGAGCCGGACAACGTCTGGGACTTCTGGGCGCACGCCCCCGAGGCCACGCACCAGATCACCTGGCTGATGGGTGACCGCGGCATCCCCGCGTCCTACCGCCACATGAACGGCTACGGCTCCCACACCTACCAGTGGACCAACGCCCAGGGCGAGGCCTTCTTCGTCAAGTACCACTTCAAGACGAACCAGGGCGTCCGCAGCCTCTCCGGCGACCAGGCCGCCGAGCTCGTCGGCAAGGACGCGAACTCGCACCAGACCGACCTGCTCCAGGCGATCGAGCGCGGCGTGAACCCGAGCTGGACCCTCTACGTCCAGGTCATGCCGGCCTCCGAGGCCGCGGACTACCGCTTCAACCCGTTCGACCTCACCAAGGTGTGGCCGCACAGCGACTACCCGCTGCAGCGCGTGGGCCGTCTGGTCCTCGACCGCAACCCGGACAACGTCTTCGCCGAGGTCGAGCAGTCCGCGTTCTCCCCGAACAACTTCGTCCCGGGCATCACCGCCTCGCCGGACAAGATGCTCCAGGGCCGTCTCTTCGCGTACGCCGACGCCCAGCGCTACCGCCTCGGTGTCAACCACACCCTGCTGCCGGTCAACGCCCCGAAGGCGACCACGGCCGACAACTACGGCCGCGACGGCGTCATGGCGCTGCGCAACGGCTCGCGCCACGACAAGAACTACGAGCCCAACTCGTACCGGGGCCCGGCCGAGACCGGTCTGGCGCTCGGCGCCCCGAAGGCCGTCTCCGGCTACACGGGCACCCACGAGGCCCCGGCCCACACCAAGGACGACGACTTCTTCCAGGCCGGTGAGCTCTACCGCCTGATGTCGGAGGCCGAGAAGCAGCGTCTGGTGGCGAACATCGCCGGCGGCCTGTCCCAGGTCACCATCGAGGACGTCATCGAGAAGAACCTGGCTCACTTCCACGCCGCGGACGCCGACTACGGCAAGCGCGTCGAGGAGGCCGTCCGCGCCCTGCGCGACGCCTGAGCCGCTCAACTGTACCGGGGGCCTGACGGGAGGTCAGGTCCCGGGTGCTGAGCCCGCACCGCGGACCCGGATGAGGGGTGGTACGCGGTGGGGGCAGGACGAGGACCGTGGCGGGCGTGCGAGCCAGTGCGGTGGTAATGGGTTCCGAGGCCCGTCTCTCGACCTGAGGGAGACGGTGCCGGAGTTCTCGTCGCCGCCCGCCGCGGTCCCAGCCTCTTCCTTCCGTACAGGGGCCATGCACAGAGTCCCCTGTACCCGAGGAGGAACACCCTCCCCCAACACTCCGCCCGGCGGTGCGAACGTCCTGTCGCGCCAGCCTCGCACCGTCGGGCGGTCACAACCGAAGCGCCGGGTCACGGACGGTCCCGTGACCCGGCGCTTTGTCGTGCGCGGGGTGCGTCACCGCCCCGACCGCCCCCCGGCGACCGGGGCGGACGCTCAGTGGCCCGCGGCCGGCCGCCGTCGGGCCGCGATGGCGGCCGGGTCCCAGCCGGGGCGGGGCACGGAATCCAGCAGCAGCCGGGTGTACGCGTGCTCGGGGGCGGACAGCAGCGTGGCCGTCGCGCCCTGTTCGACGATCCGGCCGGACCGCATGACGACCAGCGAGTCGGTCACCGCCCTTACGACGCCCAGGTCGTGGGTGATGAACAGGTACGCGATGTCCGTGCGGGCGCGGATCTCCGCGAGCAGGTTCAGTATCTGCGCCTGCACGGAGACGTCCAGGGCCGCCACCGCCTCGTCCAGCACCAGCACCGCCGGCTCCACCGCGAGGGCCCGCGCGATGGCGACCCGCTGACGTTGGCCGCCCGACAGCTCGCGCGGTCGGGCCGCCGCCTCCCGGTCGCCGAGGCCCACCTGTTCCATGAGTTCCGCGACCCGGGGCCGGGGATCGCGGTCGGGGAAGTGCAGCCGCAGGGTCTCGCGCACCGCCTCGCCCGCCGGGACCCGGGGGTCCAGCGACAGCAGCGGGTCCTGGAAGACCAGTTGTACCTCGCGGGCCCGGTGCAGTCGGGCGGCCCGGCCGCGCACCGACGGGGCCCGCAGCCGGCCCCGTACGAGGACCTCGCCCGCGTCGGCCGGCTCCAGGCCGGTCACGATCCGGGCCGTGGTGGTCTTGCCCGAACCGGACTCGCCGACGATGCCGAGCGAGCAGCCCGCCGGGACGCGGAAGGAGACGTCGTCGACGGCGCGCACGGCGCCGTAGGCGCGACCCAGGCCGCGGACTTCCAGTACCGCACTCACGAGAGCACCTCCGCGTGGTGACAGGCCACGCCGGAGCGCGGGGTCGGGACCTCGGCGGCGCACAGATCCGTGGCGCGGGCGCAGCGCGGGGCGAAGGCGCAGCCGGTGACGGTCGTGCGCAGGTCCGGCGGCCGGCCGGCGATCGAGGCGAGGGGTCCGGGGGGCGCGTCGAGGCGGGGGGTCGCCGCGAGGAGCGCCCTCGTGTAGGGGTGCCGGGGGTGTTCGAAGAGGGCGGCGGCGGGGCCGGTCTCCACGATGCGGCCCGCGTACATGACGTGGACCCGGTCGCTGATCGCGGCGGCGAGTTCCAGGTCGTGGGTGACGAACAGGAGCCCGCAGCCCTCGCGTTCCCGCAGCCGGGCGAGGAGGGCGATGGTCTCGGCCTGGGTGGTGGTGTCGAGGGCTGTGGTGGGTTCGTCGGCGAGCAGCAGCCGGGGTCCGGGCAGCAGCGCGGAGGCGATCATGACGCGTTGGAGCATGCCGCCGGACAGTTCGTGGGGGTACTGGCGCAGGACCCGGTCGGGCAGGCCCACCGCGTCGAGGAGTTCGGCGAGCCGTCCGTCGGGGACCTCGACGCCCGCGTGCCGCAGCCCCTCGGTGAGGAAGTCGCCGAGGCGACGCAGCGGATTCATTGCCGCGCGCGGGTCCTGGAAGATCATCGAGGCGGTGTGGGAGCGGAGTTCGCGGAGCGCGGCGGGGGCCATCGTCAGCACGTCCCGGCCGGCGACCCGCACCGATCCCGAGACCTCCGCGCCGGGCGGCAGCAGCCCGAGCGCGGAGCGGGAGGTGAGGGACTTGCCGGAGCCGGACTCGCCGACGAGGGCGACGGTCTCGCCGGCTTCGACGGTCAGGTCGACTCCGGCGAGCACGGGGCGCGGGAAGCCGGGCAGCGTCAGGTGGAGCCGTTCCACTTCGAGTACGGGGCTCATGCGGCGCGCCCCGAGACCCGGTCGGCGAAGCGCTCGCCGACGACGTTGAAGGCGACGACGGTGAGGATCACCGCGAGGCAGGGGGCGAGCGCGGAGAGCGGCGCCCCGTCGAGGATGGCGGACTGGCCGTCGTTGATCATGGCTCCCCAGTCGGGGGTGAGGGGTGGCACGCCGAGGCCGAGGAAGGACAGGGCGGCCAGGTCGAGGAGGGCGTAGCCGAAGTTGACGGTGGACTGGGCGAGGACGACGGGCGCGATGTTCGGCACGAGGTGGCGTACACAGATCCACGCCCCGGAGAAGCCCTGCACCCGGTACGCCGCGAGGTACGGCTTGCCGACCTCGGACAGCGCGAGGCTGCGGGCGAGCCGGCTGACGAACGGCGTGTACGCGAGGGACAACGCGACCATCGGGGCGATCAGCCCGCGCCCGTACAGCGAGACGAGCAGCATGGCGAGGAGCAGCCCGGGAAAGGCGAGCAGCAGTTCACTGGTCCGGGAGAGCAGGGCGTCGACCCAGCCGCCGCGCCAGGCGGCGGTGACGCCGATGACCACCCCGAGGAGGGTCGACAGGACGACGACGCCGAGCGGGCCGAGGAGTGAGGTGCGGGCGCCGACGATGAGACGGGAGAGGGTGTCGCGGCCGCTGATGTCGCCGCCGAGCGGCAGGTGGGGCGTGGGGTTGGCGAGCGAGGCCCCGAAGTCGACGGCGTTCGGGTCGTGCGGCGCCAGCCAGGGGGCGACCAACGCGACCAGCACGACGAGGACGGCGAAGCCGAGGCAGATCCGGTGGAGCCAGGCACCGCCGGCGGCCTTGCGGGCCTTGGTCCGCGCGGCCGCGGGCCGGAGCAGGAGTGCGGTCATTCGGAGCTCCTGGTGCCGAGCCGGACCCGGGGGTCGATGAGCGGGTGGACGAGGTCGACGGCGAGGTTGACCAGCACGAACAGCGCGATGGTCAGCAGGGAGATCGCCTGGACGACGGGGAAGTCCTTGACGGTCACGGACTTCGCGAGGAACTCGCCGAGCCCGCCGAGGCCGAAGGCGGACTCCACGAGGATCGTGCAGACCATCAGCCCGGAGAGGGCCAGACCGGCCTGGGTGACGACGGTGCCCAGCGCTCCGCGCAGTACGTGGCGGCGTACGACGGTGCGCTCCGGCACGCCGCGGCTGCGGGCGACGGTGACGTGGTCCTGCGCGAACTGCTCCAGCAGGGAGGCCCTGGTGACACGGGCGAGCACCCCGACGAAGGGCAGGGCCAGGGCCACGGCGGGCAGGACGAGGTGGTGGAGGGTGTCGAGGAAGCCGTCTCCGCTGCCGAGTACGGGGAACCAGCCGAGCCGGACCGAGAACAGTGACAGGAGCAGGATCGCGGCGATGAAGGACGGGGTGGCGACGGCGACCGAGGTGGTGATCAGGACGGCCTGGTCGGTGCGGCGCCCGCGCACGGCGCCCAACAGGCCGAGCAGCAGTCCGCCCGCGATGACGAGGAGGGCCGACATCCCGATCAGGGCGAGGGTGACGGGCATGCGGGAGGCGACCAGGTCGACGACGTCGGAGCGGTACTGGACGGAGGTGCCCAGGTCTCCCGTGACGACGCCGCCGAGCCACTTCCCGTACTGGACGAGGAACGGGTCGTCGAGGTGGTAGTGGGAGCGGATCGCCTCCAGTGCCTGGGGGCTCGCGCCGCGACCGCCGAGCAGGAAGGTCTCGGGACTGCCCGGGGCGAGGCGGATGGAGGCGTGCACGAGGAACGAGGCGACGAGGAGGGTGGCGAGCAGCTCGCCGATCCTGCGCAGCAGGAAGCGGACGAGATCGGGTCTCGGCATCACGGGGCCCCCACTTCGGCCGCCCAGGGGGCGTACATGTACGAGATGCCGGTCGGCGCGCCGGTGATCCTCTTGTTGAGGAACATCGGACCGGGGTACTCCGCCACCGGCAGGCACAGGGCCGCGTCGGCGGCCATCCTGGCGAGCCGGGCGGTCAGCACCCCGCGTCGGGCGGGGTCGTACTCGGCCGTCGCCCGGTCGACGAGGGCGTCGTACTCGGGTGAGCTGTAGCCGGCGTAGTTCTCGAACTGGCCGGTGCGGAAGTTGCTGTACATGGCCAGCGGGTCGCTGAGCGACAGGTAGTAGGTGAAGGGGAAGAGGTCGAGTCCCTTGCGCGCCTCGGGGTCGGAGAACAGCGCGGTGAAGGCGTCGGGTGCGACGGTGCGGATCTCCATGTCGAGGCCGATGCGGCGGCCCGCGTCCTGGACGGCGGTGGCGAGCAGGGCGACGTCCGGACCGAGCGGGCTGGAGGCGACGGTCACCTTCTTCCCGCGCGCGCCGGCCTCGTCGACGAGGCGTTTCGCCTCGGTCAGGTCCCGTTTGACGGGGGGCAGCGCGGCCAGTTCCCGGGCGACGGGTTCCTCGGGCATCCCGCGCCAGATGTCCTTGACCACCAGGGAGTTGGTGGGGGTGGCGGCGCCGCGCATCGCGCCCTTGGCGAAGCCCTCGCGGTCGAGGGCGAGCATCAGGGCGCGGCGCACCCGTACGTCGGAGAGGGTGCCGCCGAGGTCGGACACGGCGAGGTTGACGGTGGTGAGGCTCTGGCCCTGGTGGACGGTGCCGTTGTCGGCCGCGCGGAAGCGGGAGAGGGACTCCGGGGGCACGGCGAAGGAGCCGTCCACCTCGCCGGTGAGCAGGGCGTTGGTGCGGGCGGCGGAGTCGGGCAGGAAGACGAAGTCGACGTGGCCGGCCTTGGCCCGCTTGCCCCGGTAGCCGTCGAAGCGGTCCAGGCGCAGCGAGGCACCCTGTTCCCACTTGCCCAGTGTGAAGGGGCCGGTGCAGTCGAGGCCGCCGTCGGCGGTGCCGAACCTGCGGCCCTGCGCGCGCATGGTGGCGGCGTTGGCGACCGTCCCGGCGGAGTTCGCCATGGCCTGCGGGAAGAGCGCGTCGGGGGTCTTGAGGTGCACGGTGACCTGGAGCGGGCCGGTCTTCTCGACGGAGGCTACGTTCTTGAAGTCCTCGACCCAGTACGAGCCGAGTTCGGGGTCGAGGTGCCGGTTCAGGCTGGCCACCGCGTCGTCGGCGGTGAGGGTGGCGCCGGAGTGGAAGCGCACGTTCGGGCGGAGGTCGTAGACCCAGGTGGTGGGGTCGGGGTTGGACGCCTTCTCGGCGAGGCCGGGTTCCACGGTGAGCTGGGGCGTCCAGCGCATCAGGGACTCGCAGACGTTGGCGAGGACGGTGTTCTGCGGGTAGTCGAAGGCGTAGAGGTAGTCGAGCACGGGCGGTTCGGCGTACAGCGCCCAGGTGAACCCGTCGATGTCGCCGCGAGCGGCGGGTGTGGCGGTGGAGAGGTGTATTCCGGTGGTGTCGGCATCGCCGGCCGGGGCCGCGCAGCCCGCGCCCGTGAGGATCAGGGCGAGGACCGCGGCGGCGGAACCGGCCAGGCGGTGCCGTGAGGGGATCGGCATGCACGCTCCTTGGCGGAGTTTGGCGCTGGGAGGACCTGCTGGTCAGCGGGCCTGCGCGTCGAGGGGCTCGGTGAGCCGGCCGTACAGCTCGGGGCGGCGGGTCTGCATCAGTCCGAAGTCGAGCCAGTCGCGGCGCTGGTCGAGGTCGAGGTCGGCGACGAGGACGGCGGGCCGGTCGCGGGGGGCACGCAGCATGACACGGCCGTAGGGGTCGGAGATGAAGGAGGACCCGTAGAAGGTGGAGCGGCCCTCGGTGCCGACCCGGTTGGGAACGATCATGAAGAGTGCGTTGGCGAGGCCGTTGGCGCTGATCGCGTGCTCCCACATCGGCCGGGTGTCGAAGTCGGGGAGATCCACTTCGGAGCCGATGGCGGTCGGGTGGACGAGGATCTCGGCCCCGTGCAGGCCGTAGGCGCGCGCGAGTTCCGGGAACCACTCGTCCCAGCAGGTCGGGAAGCCGAAGTGGGCCCCTTCGAGGAAGGCCACCGGGAAGCCGCTGTCCCCGGGGCGGAAGCAGAGGTCCTCGCGGTAGCCGGGGAAGGCGGGGATGTGGTTCTTGCGGGTGCGGGCGACGAGCTTGCCGGCCGCGTCCACGCAGACCGCCGTGTTGTAGCCGAGCCCGCCGTCCTCGGCGCGCTCGTACAGGGAGGCGTGCACCGTGATGCCGAGCTCCCCGGCGAGTTCGGCGGCCAGGGCGACGGTGGGGCCGCCCTCCAGGTCTTCGAGGTGGCGGGCGGCGCCGTCAGCCATGGGGTCGTCGGTGTTGCAGAAGTACGGGCTGCGGGTGAGTTCGGGCAGGCAGACGACCTTGGCGCCCTCGGCCGCGGCGATGCGCACGCCCTCGCGCAGGCGCGCGTCGTGCTCGTCCTCGTCCGCGTACCAGCGCATCTGCACGAGGCCGACGCGCAGCGGGACGCGCTCGGCGGACTCCGTCCGGGCCGGGGACCCGAGCGGGGAGCCGTCGCTGACGAGGAGTTCGTACCCGGTGGGGGCGGGGGTCGAGTCGGTGCGCCGGCGCGCGGCGGTGGCGTGCGCGGCGGTGGGGGCGGATGCAGTGGAAGGGGAGGCCGCGGGCCGGCGCGCGGCGGTGGGGGTGCGGGGGGTGTCGGTGCTCATGCGTTCAGGTCCTTCGGGAGCTGCTGGGTGATGCAGTGGATGCCGCCGCCGCCGAACGCGAGGACGGGCGCGGGGACCCCGACCACCTTGCGGCCGGGCAGGGCCTCGGCGAGGACGGCGAGGGCGGCCTCGTCCTCGGGGGTACCGCCCACCGGCACCACACAGCCGCCGTTGGCGAGGTAGAAGTTGAGGTAACAGACCTCGACCGGATGCCCCTCGACCTCTCCGTGGGTGGTCTGCGGGACCGCGACGACCCGCAGGGCCCGACCACGGGCGTCGGTGGAGGCCTCCAGGACGGCGAGGTTGGCGCGCATCCGGGCGTGGTCGGGGTGGGCGGGGTCCTCGGGCAGGGAGAGGACCACGGTGCCGGGGGCGACGAAGGCGGCGACGCCGTCGACGTGCCCGTCGGTCTCGGTGTCCTCCAGGCCGCCGTACGGCAGCCAGATGATCTTCTCGACGCCGAGCCGGCGCTTGATCTCGTCCTCGATCTCGGCGCGGCTCATGCGCGGGTTGCGGTTCGGGTGCAACAGGCACTGCTCGGTGGTGATCAGAGTGCCCTCGCCGTCGACGGTGACGGCACCGCCTTCGAGGATCATCGAGGAGTGCGCGCGCGGGATGCCGAGGCGGTCCAGGAGGAGCGAGGCGAGCTTGTCGTCGGCGGTCCAGGGGTAGTGCTTCTCGCCCCAGGCGTTGAAGCGGAAGTCGACGCCCACCCGGTCGCCCTGCTCGTCATAGGCGAAGATCGGGCCGGAGTCGCGCAGCCAGGAATCGTCGATCGGCAGCTCGATCACCTCGATGCCGGGATCGTCGCCGAAGACGGCACGGGCCTCGTCCACCGAGTCGGCCGCGGCGATCATGATGACCGGCTCGAAGTCGGCGATGGCACGGGCCACTGTCGCGTACTCGCTCCGCGCCGCCTCGAAGGCCGGTCCCCACAGGGCGGGCCGGGTGGGCCACGCCATCAGGCAGGCCTCGTGCTCGGCCCACTCGGCGGGCATGCGCGGGTACGTCGGGCTCGGCGGGTACGTCGGGCTCGGCGGACTCAGCGGACTCAGCGGACTCATGGTGAGAGCTCCTTTGGTGCGGGTGGGGCTGGGCGGGGCGGCTTCTGTCGGGGGAATGGGGCGGGTATGCGGCGCTTCGGTCGGCCCGTCGATCATCCCCATGCATCCTGACTGAAATTTCAGTCAGGTGAACAGTGACTGAAAATCCAGTCAGCAACCCCGGTGGGAGCTATCGTGGGACCTGACTGAAAGGTCAGTCAAGAGGTAGGGACCGAAAGGTGCGAACAAGAGTGGCCGATCGCCAATCGTTGATCTTGGAAGCAGCCGTACGCGTGATCGCCCGCAACGGCGTCAGGGGACTGCGCGTCGAGGAGCTGGCGTCCGAGGCCGGGGTGTCCACGGCGCTGATCTATTACCATTTCAAGGACCGGGCCGGCTTGATCCAGCGGACCCTCGCCTTCATCAGCGACCGCGCCACCGGCTACACCGACGAGGCGCTCGACGACTCCGAGGACGCCCGGGGCGTACTGCTCCAGCTGCTGCTGAGCGAACTCCAGGACACCACCCGGGTCCGCGAGAACAGCATCGCCTGGGGTGAGCTGCGGGCCAGCGCGATCTTCGACACCGACCTGCGCGAGACGCTGGCGGACTCCACCCGCACCTGGAACCGGGACACCGCCGATTCGATCATGGATGCCCAGGTGGCGGGCCTCGCCGACCCCAAGGCCATCCCGCTGGACGTCGCCGAGCGGCTGACCGCGCTGGTGGAGGGGTTGAGCGAGCGCTGGCTCAGCGGTTCGCTGACCCTGGACCGCGCCCGCGACCTGATCGCGGGCGCGCTGGACGCGGAACTGGGCCCGCACCCCGGGAAGTGACGCGCCGCGCCGGCAAGTGACGTGCCGGGAAGTGACGCGCCGGGAAGTGACGCGCCGCGCCGGGTCGTTCGGGGAGCCACCGGCCCACCCCGGCGGCCCGGACGACCCGGACGGCCCCGGGGGCCCCGGCCACCCGGACGACCGGGCGTCGGAACGACCCGGCGACGGAACGCGAAACGGCCCCCGCCCCTCCGGCAGGAGGGACGGGGGCCGTCGGGGTCGTGGCGAGCACGACCCGCCGCTTCCGCTCAGACGGTCAGCGGGCGGATCGCGGTCGGGGCGTGGCCCGGCTCGGTCGCGAGCTCCTCGAACTCGGTGACGTCGCTCATGTCGACCGTCTTGCTCATCGAGATGTTGGTGACACGCTCCAGGATGGCCTCGACGACCACCGGGACGCTGTACTCGGCGGCGAGCTTCTTGGCCTCCTCCAGGGCGGCACCCAGCTCGTTCGGGTCGGTGACCCGGATCGCCTTGCAGCCGAGGCCCTCGACGACCTTGACGTGGTCGACGCCGTAGACACCCAGCTCGGGGGCGTTGATGTTCTCGAATTCGAGGTTGACCTCGAAGTTGATGCCCAGGCCGCCCTGCGCCTGACGGATCAGACCCAGGTAGGCGTTGTTCACCAGGACGTGGACGTACGGGATCTTGTGCTGCGCACCGACCGCCAGCTCCTCCAGCATGAACTGGAAGTCGTAGTCGCCGGAGAGGGCGACGACGGGGGTCTGCGGGTCGGCGGTGGCGACACCCAGCGCGGCCGGGATCGTCCAGCCGAGCGGGCCGGCCTGGCCGCAGTTGATCCAGTGGCGCGGCTTGAAGACGTGCAGCATCTGCGCGCCGGCGATCTGGGAGAGACCGATGGTGGTGACGTAGCGGGTCTCCGGACCGAAGGCCTTGTTCATCTCCTCGTAGACGCGCTGCGGCTTCATGGGGATGTTGTCGAAGTGCGTACGACGCTGGAGCGTGCCCTTGCGCTCCAGGTGCGAGGCGACCCAGGCACTGAAGTCGGGGAGCTTGCCCTCGGCCTTGAGCTCCTTGGCGACCTCGATGAAGATCTCCAGCGCGGCCTTGGCGTCGGAGGCGATGCCGAGGTCGGGGGCGAAGATCTTGCCGATCTGGGTGGGCTCGATGTCGACGTGGACGAACTTGCGGTCGCCGAGGTACGCGTCCAGGTTGTAACCGGTGTGACGGTTGGCCCAGCGGTTGCCGATGCCCAGGACGAAGTCCGACTCCAGGAACGTGGCGTTGCCGTAGCGGTGCGAGGTCTGCACACCCACCATGCCGGCGGCCAGCTCGTGGTCGTCGGGGATGACGCCCCAGCCCATGAGGGTGGAGATGACCGGGACACCGGTCAGCTCGGCGAACTCGACCAGCAGGTCGGAGGCGTCGGCGTTGATGATGCCGCCACCGGCGACGATCAGCGGACGCTCGGACTCCAGCAGGAAGCGGATGGCCTTCTCGGCCTGCTTTCGGGTCGCGGCCGGCTTGTGCACGACCAGCGGCTCGTACAGGTCGGGGTCGAACTCGATCTCGGTCAGCTGGACGTCGATCGGCAGGTCGATGAGGACCGGGCCGGGACGGCCGGAACGCATGAGGTAGAAGGCCTGCTGGAAGACACCGGGAACCTGCGCGGCCTCCAGGACCGTGGTCGCGGCCTTGGTGACGGGCTTGGCGATCGAGGCGATGTCGACGGCCTGGAAGTCTTCCTTGTGCAGCTTCGCGACCGGGGCCTGACCGGTGATGCACAGGATCGGGATCGAGTCCGCGATGGCCGAGTAGAGGCCGGTGATCATGTCGGTGCCGGCGGGGCCGGACGTACCGATGCAGACACCGATGTTGCCCGGGGTCGTGCGGGTGTAGCCCTCGGCCATGTGCGAGGCGCCCTCGACGTGCCGGGCGAGGGTGTGGTTGATGCCACCGACGTTCTTGAGCTCGCGGTAGAACGGGTTGATCGCAGCGCCGGGCACGCCGAACGCTTGCGAAACGCCCTCGCGCTTGAGGATCTCCACTGCAGCGGCGGCGGCTGTCATACGAGGCATCGAGTTCTCCTGCGGGTCTGGCGGTCAGGCTTTTCCGTAATCCGGAAGTTTTGTTCTGCTATACGGAACAAGCTAAGCGGCCACTCCGGGGCGCGTCAAGGCGCTTCGGCACCCCGGAACCCACCAAAAGCCGCTTCTCGCTCGGTGACTTGTACGAATGACCATGACGCGACGGCAAAACGAGGACGCGCCCGCGCCGACCGTCGCCGGTGGTGGACCATGGACCCACGCACAGCGACGAAGGGGGTCCGGTCTCATGGCGGAAGCGGTACCGGTGCGCTGTCCGACCTGCCGGCGCGAGAACGCCTACAGCGCGCCGGTCTTCCCCTGCGCCTGCGGGAGCCCGGTCGTGGCACCGCTGAACCTGGCGGCGCCGGCCGTGCCGCTGACCCGCCGCACCTGGTCGGACGGTTGGGTGGCGGTCCGCTGCGATGCCTGCGGGCGGGAGGGCGAGTGGCCGCGCCCGGAGGTGGGGTGCGGCTCGTGCGGGACCGTGGCCCTGATCGCGGTCCATCCGCCGGAATCCGTGGATCCCGACGCGCCCGACCCCGGCCCCGGGGAACGCGGCGAATCAGGGGCGCGGGACGACGTACGTACCGACGCGCGCGGACCCGCGGCGGCGGAGCACCCCCCGGCGGCGGACTCCCCGACACCTGCGGACCACCCGGCGGCGACGGACCTGCCGACGGCGACGGATTCCGCGGCGGCGGATCGGGCGCCGTTCCGGCCGGTGACCATCCGGACGGGTCGCGACGCGGTGGTCACGGCCGCCCTGTACCTGCGCTGGCTCGGCTTCCGTGACGTACCCCGACCCGACGGCTCTGCGATCCCCTCCGCGGCGGTGGACCTGCGGGCTCCCGGGGTGATCGCGCAGGTGGACCCGACGACCGTGCCGGCCGGACTGCGGGCGGTGGAGTGCGTGTGGCTGAACGGGCTCACGGCCTCGGCGGCGAGCGTCTACTTCTCCCTCGCCGGCTACACGACGCAGGCCCGCGAGCGCGCGGACCACCTGGGCATTCCGCTGTTCGTCATGGACCTGACGGGCACCCCGCAGCCGGTCAACGATCCGGCGGACCGGTTGATCGCCTCGGGAGCCTGAGCCTGAGCCTGAGCCTGAGCCTGCGGGAGCGGCTGCGGCTGCGGTTGCGGTTGCGGTTGCGGTTGCGGGAACGGTGCGGTGCGGGGCGGGGCGGGAGCGACCCTCGTCGGGTCACGGGTCAGGTGATCGACACGACCGGGAAGAGGGTGATCGGCGGCGTGGTACTAGGCTCGGAGACCTTGACCGCCCTTCCCGCCGAGGAGAGCCCGATGAGCCTGTACGACATTCCGCTGACCACCCTGGACGACGAGCCCACCAGCCTCGCGGCGCACAAGGGCAAGGCGATCCTGCTGGTGAACACGGCCTCGCAGTGCGGCCTCACCCCGCAGTACTCGGGTCTGGCCCGGCTGCAGTTCGCGTACGAGAAGAAGGGGTTCACGGTGATCGGCGTACCGTGCAACCAGTTCGGCGGCCAGGAGCCCGGCACCGCGGACGACATCCAGACGTTCTGCGCGACCGGCTTCGGGGTCACCTTCCCCATGCTGGAGAAGTCCGAGGTCAACGGCGAGAACCGGCACCCGCTCTACGCGGAGCTGGTGAAGTCCCCGGACGCCGAGGGTGAGGCGGGGGACATCCAGTGGAACTTCGAGAAGTTCCTCATCTCCCCGGCCGGCGAGGTCGTCGGCCGCTTCCGGCCGCGCACCGAGCCCGAGTCCCCCGAGATCGTCGCCGCGATCGAGGCACAGCTGCCCGCGTAGCCACTCGTCTCGGGGCGCGGGGCGCGGGCGGTGAGGACCGGGCGCGGGGGCGCGGGTATCGCCGGCGGGAGCACCTGCGCGGGTATCGGGCGCGGGGCGCGCGCGTGAGGACCGGGCGGGGGCGCCGGCCGGGGTGGGACGTGCCGGCCGGCGCCCCGGCTCGGCTCAGTCCAGGTCGGCCTCGTCGTACTCCGCCCCGGACCCGGCCTCGGTGAGCTCGCGCAGCTCGACCCGACGGATCTTGCCGGACACGGTCTTCGGCAGCTCACCGAACTCGATGCGCCGGACCCTCTTGTACGGGGAGAGCACCGCCCGCGAGTGCTCGAACAGCACCCGCGCCGTCTCCTTCCCCGGCTCCCATCCGGCGGCGAGCGTGATGTACGCCTTCGGTACCGCCAGCCGGAGCGGGTCCGGGGCGGGGACCACGGCGGCCTCGGCCACGGCCTCGTGCTCCAGCAGCGCGCTCTCCAGCTCGAACGGGCTGATCTTGTAGTCCGAGGCCTTGAACACGTCGTCGGCCCGCCCCACGTAGGTGAGGTAACCGTCGGCGTCGCGCGCGGCGATGTCCCCCGTGCGGTAGAGCCCGTCCGCCATGGCCTCCGCGGTGCGCCCCGGGTCGTCGCGGTAGCCGGTCATCACCCCGGCGGGACGGGTCCGCAGGTCCACGCAGACCTCGCCCTCCCGCTCGGACTCCTTGCCGGTGACGGAGTCCAGCAGCACGATCTCGTAGCCGGGCGCCGGACGTCCCATGGAGCCGGGCTTGACGGGCGCCCCCGGGAAGTTGCCCACCTGGAGGGTCGTCTCGGTCTGGCCGAAGCCGTCGCGGATGGTCACGCCCCAGGCCTCGCGGATCCTTTCGATGACCTCCGGGTTGAGCGGTTCACCCGCGGCGACCGCCTCGCGCGGGGGATTCCGGAGCTTGGTGAGGTCGGACTGGATCAGCATCCGCCAGACGGTGGGCGGGGCGCAGAAGGTGGTCACGCCTCCCCGGTCCATCTCGGCCATCAGCCGCTCGGCGTCGAAGCGCGTGTAATTGTGGACGAAGACGGTCGCACCGGCGTTCCACGGCGCGAAGAGGTTGGACCAGGCGTGCTTGGCCCAGCCGGGCGAGGCGATGTTGAGGTGGACGTCGCCGGGGCGCAGCCCGAGCCAGTACATGGTGGAGAGGTGCCCGATCGGGTACGAGGCGTGGGTGTGCTCGACGAGCTTGGGACGGGCGGTGGTCCCCGAGGTGAAGTACAGCATCAGCGGGTCGCCGGCCAGGGTCTCCGCGTCCGGGCTGAAACTCCGGTCGGCGGCGTGGAAGTCCGCCAGTCGCAGCCAGCCGGCGGGAACCTCCGACCCGGCGGGGACCTCGGGGCCGGTCCCGGGGCCTGTGGTGGCGCGCGGTCCGGCGGTGACGCGCGGTCCGGCGGCGATCCGGGTGTAGGTACCGGGCACCTCGTCGAACTTCCCGGTGTCCTCGGCGCGCGCGATGACGTGCCGTACCCGGCCCCGTTCGACCCGGTCGCGGAGGTCGGCGGCGCCGAGCAGCGGGGTGGCGGGGATGACCACGGCGCGGAGCTTCATCGCGGCGAGCATGACGTCCCACAGTTCACGCTGGTTGCCGAGCATGACCAGGATCCGGTCCCCCGCCGCGACGCCTTGGGCGCGCAGCCAGTTCGCCGCGGCTCCCGAACTCGCGCTCAGCTCCTCGAAGGACACGCCCTCGCTCGTTCCGTCCTCCTCGACGATGCGCAGGGCGTCGGCCGGGTTTCCCCGGGCGATGTGGTCGAACCAGTCGAGGGCCCAGTTGAACCGCTCGGGGCGGGGCCAGGTGAACCCGGCGTGGGCGGCCTCGTAGTCCCCGCGGCGATCGAGCAGGAAGTCCCGCGCGGCCAGGAAGGTGTGGGTGGCGCTGTTCTCCGTCATGAGAGGCATCGTGCCGCGCCGGACGCGGACACCACCAGGCCGCCGTCAGCCCCGGATTGACCCGAAGCGCACGGCGCCCGTACCCGTACCCGTACCGGCGGGAGTGTCGGCCATGTCGGCGAGCAGTGCCTCCCCCTCGGCGACGATCTCCTCCTTCCGCGCCCGTGACACCGGGCCGAGGAGTTCGAAGAGTTCCACGGTCAGCACTCCGGCGTCCGCCGTCCACAGCCCGCCGAGGAAACCGTCCAGGAGCAACACGCGGTGGGGCTGGTTGCCGGTCCACGTACGGCCTTTCAACTCCGGGGCGATCACCCGGGACCGGTCGGCGTGGGAGAGCAGCAGGTTGTCGAACTCGGGAAGGAACCGCGGCGGGGCCGCCGTCCCGGCATCGGGCCTCGGCGCGTCGGGCAGGTCGAACAGCTCGACACCGTTCTCGTCGCGGAAGGTGAGCAACCGCGGCCGCAACCGCTCGAACGACTCCTTCAGCCGGGTCAGCCCGGCCCAGGTCTGCATGTCCTTCACCGAGGCGGGCCCGAAGGCGCCGAGGTACCGGAGCACCACCTCGTCGACGCCCCGCCCCTCGCCCACACCTTGCGCCTCCGCCACGTCGCCCCGCACCTCCCCGTCGCCCTGCGCCTCCCCGACCGGCCGCTGGAGCCAGTTCTCCACGGTCGTGAGCCGTACCTGCCCGCTGCGCCCCCACACCCCGCGAGGGGTGACCTGTACGAGCGGCAACAGACAGCGCGCTGCGACGGCCAGGGACTGCGGATCGGCCTCGGGCCACTCCTTGAGGAGCTCCTCCCGGATCTCCCCCATGGTGCGCGGCTCGGCCTCCACCAAGGCACGCGCTTCGAGGGCCAGCCGGTCCAGGTCCACCCCGACGAGACCCTTGCGGAACTGGTTGACCTCACGGTCGCGCGCCGCCTGGACCAGCGGCCGAAGGATCAACGCGTCGTCCGCGGTGTGGGTGTGGATGGTCGAGCGCATGGTGACCATCCGAACCACCTCGCGGGATTCCATCAGCCCGGCCAACTCGGCGGGCCTGAACCCGGCGAGCCGGGCGTGCAGCTGGAAGTACGGCGGTTTGACGTTCTGCGCCTGGAGCCCGAGGAGATGCTCGACGGCGTCCCGCGCGGACATCTCGGCGCGGCTCAGCAACAGCTGGCGGGCCAGCGTGGCACGGTTCAGTGCGCGGGTGTCGAGTACGGGAGCGGTTCTGGAAGCCATGGCAGCACGCTAGCCGTGCTTGCGGACAGGAACGGTCCGCAACGTCATGGACCATTCCTCCCTATATCCTTCCCCTCGCCCCCACACACGCGTCCGACCGACCACGGGAGCTGAGCTGCGATGCCGGAGCGCCCACACCGCCGTCCCTCCACGCCGTCGGACGCCGCATCCTCCCCGCCGGGTCCCTCGCGGTCACCCGGCTCACCCGGCTCATCGGGCTCATCGGGCTCATCGGGCTCGTCGGGCTCGTCGGGCACGTCGGGCTCGTCGGGCTCGTCGTCGAGGCGTACGGGGTGGCTCCGCCCCTCCTCCCCGGCTGGCGCCCCGCCCACCACTCCCCCGGCGTCGGCGTCCGCCCCGGACCCCGCGTCGCCGGAATCGACACCCCCGAACCACCGCAGCGTGATCGACTCCGCCGTCTACCGCGACGGCCGCCGGGCCGCGTCCCCCGCCACCCTCGCCGACACCTTCCGGCAACTGCGCGAACAGCCCGACGGCATGGCCTGGATCGGCCTGCACCGCCCGACAGAGGCCGAACTCCACTCCCTTGCCGCCGAGTTCAACCTCCACCCGCTGTCCATCGAGGACGCGCTGGAGGCACACCAACGCCCCAAGCTGGAACGCTACGGCGACACCCTCTTCGTCGTCCTGCGCGCCGCCCGCTACCTGGACGCCCTGGAGGAGGTCGACTTCGGCGAGCTCCACGTCTTCGTCGGCCCGGACTTCCTCATCACGGTCCGCCACGGCGCGGCCCCCGACCTCTCCGCCGTCCGCCGCCGAATGGAGGAGACCCCCGACCTCCTCTCCCTCGGCCCGGAAGCCGCCCTGTACGCCATCCTCGACGCGGTCGTCGACGGGTACGCCCCGGTCGTCGAGGGCGTACAGAACGACATGGACGAGATCGAGACCGAGGTCTTCCGCGGCGACCCCGAGGTCTCCCGCCGCATCTACGCGCTCTCCCGCGAAATGGTCGAGTTCCAGCGCGCCACCCGCCCACTGGTCGGCATGCTCCACAGCCTGATGGCTGGCTTCGCCAAGTACGGCACCGACGAGGAACTCCAGCGCTACCTCCGCGACGTCGCCGACCACGTCACCCACACCAGCGAACGCGTCGACGGCTTCCGCCAAGCCCTGACCGAAATCCTGACGGTCAACGCCACCCTGGTCTCCCAACAACAGAACGCCGAGATGCGCGCCCTGGCCGAAGCCGGCTTCGAACAGAACGAGGAGATCAAGAAGATCTCCGCCTGGGCCGCCATCCTCTTCGCCCCCACCCTGGTCGGCACCATCTACGGCATGAACTTCGAGACCATGCCCGAACTCCAGTGGGCGGCCGGCTACCCCTTCGCGATCCTGCTGATGGCGGTCGTCTGCGTCAGCCTGTACGTCATCTTCAAGAAGCGCGACTGGCTGTAGACCACACAGCAGCACCATTGATCAACTTAGCTCCTGCGAACGATGAGAAGTAGCCCGCAGGACCCCCTGGGGAGAATCTGGGGAGAATCCGCAGCCCGCCTATGCCGGGCGCTCCCCCGCACCTTGGGGTTGGCCCTCCCGCACCGCCGACCACCTTCGACGGCACGCGATTGCGGAGGGGAACGACAACGGGTGGCACAGCAGATGCTGTGCCACCCGTTGTCGCGACCAGGCCTGTCCAGTCTCCCCCGACGACTACAAGCCGGCAGTCGTCCAACAACCTTGCCCGTAGGGCGACGATGTCCGACCCCCTGTCTAGCCTGTCTCCGTGAAGCCCACCGATGACCGACAGTTCCCCGCCGCGCTCGCCACTGCGATGGCCGTTCGATTCGACTACGCCGACGGGAAGACCGGGGTCGACTTCGAACCCTTCCCGGCCTTCCTGTCCGCTGCCGAGACCACCGACTGGTTCCAGGCATGGACCGGCAACAGCGAACTGGACGGCAACGACTTCCGCGTGTTCGGACAGGACGGCACGGGCGGGTACGCGGCGATCTGGCTCATCCGCCCGAGCCACCCTCTGGCCGAGCAGCCCATCGTCTTCCTCGGCTCCGAGGGCGAGACCGGTGTCGTAGCACGCGACCTGGGCGACTTCCTGTGGCTCCTGGCCGACGGCTTCGGCCCCTGGGAAGCCGCCACCTCCTACGAGCCCGACTGGAAGGCGCGCCCCAATCCGCAGCTGGCAGCCATCGCCGAAGGATTCGCACCACACCAGCGCCGGTCGGCGGCGGCCGTGATCGAGCTGGCGGCCCAGGAATTCCCCGACTTCGACGACACCATCATGGAACTCTGCCGCTGAACCCAGCGTCGTCACCTGCACGACCAGCCGGAATCACGGGAATGACGGAACGCTCAAGTCACCGCGCCCCTCTGTCGCGTTCGAGCATCGCTGTAGCCTCTGGCCATGAAGCACGGGGAAGGCGGGGACGCGCTCGTTCTGGAGGCCCGCGAGATGCTGGCCGCCGGACAGGGCGAGGAGGAGGTCTTCGCCGAACTGGCAGCGCGCACCGGTGACTGGGACGCCTGCGCGTTGGCCCTATGTCTGGCCCTGGGAGTGTCCCGGCCGGACGCCGAAGCTCGAATCCACGAGGCACGGCCCCTCTTCGACGAGTTCGAGGCGGGAGAGGAAGACATCGTCGCCATGCTCCTCGCCTGTGGGCACGTGTTCGTCGTGGACCAAATGCTGGACGGTCGCGGCGAGCGGATCCGCAACCTGTTGTGGACTGCCGCCTGCGCCCGCGGAGGCCTTCCTGGCGGCATGATCCCCTGGTTTCGAACCGGGGAGCTCACGAAGATCTTCCTGCTCTTCGCCCAGACCCGGTTCCGGGACGGGCGGGGCTCACCTCCCGAGTTCTGGGCGGCCATGGTTACGGCCGGGGAACTTCTGGCGACCGAGGACAGCCCGGACCAGGCGGAGGTAACGGCGGGGCTGGAACATTGCCGGGCGCAGGCGACCGCTGTCGGTACGGGCTCTCAGATGCTGCCGTGAGAGGAGACGAGGCCCTCAGGTACGTACTCGGGCACCGTGCCGAGCAGTGCGTCGATGGCCGCGCGCCCCTTGCCGCCGGCCTCCGGCATGAAGTGGGCGTAGTGGTCGAGGGTGATGGTCGGACTTGAGTGACCGAGCCACCGGGCGAGCGTCACGATGGACTCGCCCGCTTCGAGGAGGACCGAGGCGTAAGTGTGCCGGAGCACGGGAAGCCGTCCTTGCGCGAAGCCTTAACCCGGGCCGCAGGCCATAACCCGGACCGCCTCCTCGCAGAAGCCACGCGGCTCCGGGAGCTGGACAGCGCCACCTCCGTCAGCGACGTCCTCGTCTGGCGTCTCCGCCGTCTCGCGCACCTTCCTGCCGATCCCACTGCATCGCTCCCCCGGCACGCGGCGACCACACAACCGGCTCCGAAGGTCACAAACAACGCCTCCCGCCGGCGCTGACGCCAGGACGTGTCCGTCCCTACATAGCCGACGATCCCCGGTCAGCCAAACCGGGGATTTTCCGGAGCATTGAAAACATCACCACCGGCCCCATCCCGTAAGGAACCCCCGCATGCCCGAAACCGAACTGCGCATCGAAGTCATTGCCCTGCTGTTGGACGCGGACTTCAGGCTCCGACCCGACACCAACACCTGGTCCCACAGTGACGGGCGCCCCTTCACCCAGGCCGAACAGACGACCGCCTTCCAGGCCACGCGCGCCGAACTCGAGGCCGTGGCAGCACTGACCGCCCGCAACGCCGCGGCCGCCCTCGAACAGGACAAGGCCGTGCAGGCCCTCACCAAGCTCGTGCTCTCGTACTTCGCCCGGCACCCCGAAGCCCGCATGGTCATGGACGTACTCCCGCACATGACAGAGGAAGACCGCACCGAGTACGAGCGCCTGTGCGCCATCGCCGCTCCGGATGGCGGCATATACCTCCCCTATGAAGACTGACGGGCCCTGAACAGCACTCTGCGACCGGTGACCGGGTACCTCCCGGTCACCGGTCGCAGGCGTTCCCGATGCGCAAGTCCGGCAGGCCTTACCCACTGGCAGTCGCAGGATCAGTGGTGGGCGGCCCCTGCCGCCAGCAACGGAGCCAGGAGGTCGACGGCTTCCTCCCAGCGGAAATGGTCAGCGCCGCCGCCGGACTTCGGGCGGTGAGGCTCGTAGCTGCCGACCAGAACACCCATCTCGCGCAGCTCTGCGAGGCTCCGCTGGTACGCGCGGTGGGCCGCGAGGGCGGTGTTCACGTAAGGCAGGACGGCGGTGGGGATGCCCATGCCCGGAGCCTCGCAGAGGATGCCGAGGGCAAGGTTGTCCGCGAAGCCGGCCGCCCACTTGTTGACCGTGTTGAAGGTGGCCGGGGCTACGGCGATCGCATCGGCGGGCGGGAAGGACCGTGCGTCGCCGGGCGCGCGCCAGGCAGAGCGAACGGGGTAACCGGTCCGCTCCTCGATCGCGGCAACGTCGAGGAAGGGAAGCCCCTGCGGGGTCGCGACGACGCCGACGTCCCAGCTCCGCTCGTGCGCGGCGTCGATCAGCTTGCCGACGTCGCCCGCGTTCCCCGCCGCGCAGACGACGACGTACAGGAAGGGCTTGGGCTGCGGCTCGGTCACGCGGGTACTCCCAGTCGGCGGCTGAAGTGGTGGAGCTCTGGCAGCGTACGCCGACGGTCGCGCGCCGCCATGTCGGCGACCAGGTCCCGGACGGCTGGGCGCCGTACCTCCTGGGCTGCGCAGGTCTCCGCGATCCGCAGGGCCTGGTAGCCGTCGGCGAGGCGGCCCTGCTGTGCGTAGGCGCGGGCGGCTTCCACCCACAGGGCGGCCCGACGCTCGGGAACCGGGATGTGGCGGCGCATGAGCGGACGGGCGATGTCGATGGCGACGCCCGCGTCGCCGAAGGAAACGGCCGCGCTGACCTCGTGGAGGGCCACGTTGGTGGGGCTGAAGTTGGCCCAGGCGTCGGGGTGGTCCAGGGCGACGTACTTCGCCACCGCCTTGGCCTCGGCCAGGAACTCAGCGGTGGCAGCGCGGTCCCCGGCCCTGCTGGCTGCCGTGACTCCGCGCCGTAGCAACAACCCCAGCACGGAGAGGTGGTGGTGGGGCTGCCGGTCGTACGCGCCGGCGAGTTGTGAAGCCGTGTGCTTGATCAGTGTGACGGCCTGGCCGGCGTGCTGTTCGCGGACCAGGACGTGCGCGTGGAGGCGGACGCTGGCGGCGAGGACGAGCGGATCACCTGAGCGTTCGGCCTCGGCCATCGCGCGCCCGACGGCGAGCCACGCGGTGCCGGGGTCCGCAGGCAGCCCTGCAACGGCTGGGCATCCCCACCGCGGTACGGGAGGACGTCCTCCTGGTCGACGGGAGCGCCGCCCGGCCGACGGGCCATCCCCTGCGCGCCATCGCCACGCTCGCCGTCGGCGGCCTGGACGCCGATTTCGAACCTCCCCTGATGGCACTGGCCCTCGGCCAGCCCGGGACACACCTGTTCTCCGACTCCATCAACCCCGGCCGCCACGGAAACCTACTGCCCCAGCTGGCCCGGCTCGGCGCGAAGATCGAGGAGATCTCCCCCACCGAATGCCGGCTGACCGGCCCGCAACGCCTCACCGGAGCCGGGGTAGAGGCCACCGACATCCGCACCGGCTCCGCGCTGATGGTCGCCGCCCTGACCGCCCGCGGCATCACCACCCTCGGCGGAGTCGACCAGCTCCGCCGCGGCCACGCCGACCTGCCCGGCAAGCTCCTCCACCTCGGCGCCGACATCTGCGAGGTCGCGCCATGACCACGGCCCGTTCTCTCCGACAGATCATGGCCACCACCGACGTCCACTCCGCCCTCGGTACCGGCGGCCCACTGCTCGGGCACCTCCACCAGTCGCGCACGGACAGCCTGCTGGTGGACTGCGGCGACTTCTTCGAGGGCACTGGGTACTACCGCCTCGGCGGTGGCGGGCTCGAACGGGACATCCTGCTCGCCCTGTACGACGTCGTCGCTCCCGGGAACCACGGCTGGCCGCACTACTTCGAGCCGGGCCTCCACCAACGGACCGTATGCGCCAACGTCGTCGAGGACTCCAGCGGCAACGCGCTCTTCCGCCGTCTGCGCATCGTGGACATCGCAGGCCGACGGACGGCCGTCACGGCCGTGATCGGCCAGCAGGCGTTCAAGTCGATCCCGGTCGGGCAGCGGTCCGGCCACCGCGTCACCGATCCAGTCCACGCCCTGCGCGAGCTGATGCTCGCGCACCACCACAAGGTCGACTCCTGGGTCCTCCTCAGCCACTCCGGCTTCGAGCAGGACCTCCAGCTCGCCGAGGCGTGCCCCTTCCTCGACGTGGTCTTCGCCGGCCACTGCCACAGCGAACACACCGGACCCGAACGGGTCGGCAGCACCCTCGTGCTCAAGGGCCAGGAACTCGCGGTCGGCTACGCAGTCGCCGAGCGCTCCCCCGAAGGCTGGGTCGGACGGACCGCCCGTTTCCCCGACACCTCGGGATCCGTCCTACCGACCGAGCTGGCCTCCGTCCGTCAACAGATCGCCTCCATCGACGCACAGCTGGCCGAGCCGCATGGACGTCTCGTCGCGCCCCATCGGAACAAGCCGCTCGACCGCCGCGCTCTGCTCCGCGAACTGGCCGACCGGCTGCGCAGCGGACTGGGCAGCGAGGCGGTCGTCCTCAACGAGACCGCGGTGCGCACGACGCTGCTGGGCGAAGTCCTCACCGCGGGAGACTTGCTGGCCATCGACCCGTTCGACAACAACCTGGTCGAGGCCCAGGTCGCGCCGGCCTTCCGGCATGACCCCGCTGCCCTGCTCACTCACCTCACCGAGCAGGCCGGACCCCTGATTGCCTCCCCCGATCCGCTCCCCGTCGGTCTGACGAGCATCCTGACCACCGACTACCTCGCCGACACCTGTCTCGACAGCCGAGCCCACCCCGCCGGCCTCAGCCTCGGATCGGCGATCAAGAGCATCCTGACCAACGGAGACGACCAGTGATCCTCACCGGACCCGAGATCACCTCCGCCTCGAAGGACGGACGGCTGCGCATCTCCCCCTTCATGCCGACCCAGGTCAACCCGAACAGCTATAACGTCCGCCTGGGCGGGACCCTGCTCACCTACACCAACGAGGTACTCGACGCCCACCGGCCGAACCCCACCCGCCGCACAGAGATCGGCGACGACGGCCACGTCCTGCAGCCCGGCGAGTTGTACCTCGGCCACACCCTGGAGGAGGTGGGATCCGACCTCT
Source organism: Streptomyces sp. NBC_00513 (assembly GCF_041431415.1). GTDB lineage: Bacteria > Actinomycetota > Actinomycetes > Streptomycetales > Streptomycetaceae > Streptomyces. The sequence continues at coordinate 6,118,525 of NZ_CP107845.1, read as the reverse complement.
TCGTCCCCCTGCTCTTCGGCCGTTCCTCCGTCGGCCGACTGGGGCTCTTCGTCGAGATCACCGCACCCATCGGTGACATCGGCTTCCACGGCCAGTGGACGCTGATGCTCACCCCGACCCGCCCCGTGCGCGTCTACGCCGGGATGAAGATCGGGCAGATCATGTTCTTCGTCTCCGAGGGCGCCATCGACCTGTACGAGGGCAAGTACCAGGCGGCCTCAGGGCCCCAGCCTTCCGCGTACTGGCGTGACCTCGACGCCACGGCGGTGACCTCGTGATCCTCACCGGACCGGCCATTGCCGCCGCCCGCGAGGTGGGCCGCATCACCATCGACCCGTACGACCCGAACCGCCTGTCCCCAAACGCGTACGACTGGCGCCTGGGCAGCACGCTCCGCGTCTGCGAGGGCGACCTCGACGCCGCCAGTCCCACCGCCTTCTCCGAACTCACCCTCCCCGACGACGGGTACGTCCTGGAGCCCGGCCACCTCTACCTCGGCCACACCCTGGAGCGGACGGGCTCCGAGTCCTACGCCCAGCTCCTCAACGGCGACCGGACCACCGGCTCCCTCGGCATCTGGGTCCACGTCTCCGCGCCGCTCGGGCACCAGGGCCATGCGATCCGCTGGACCCTGGAGATCCGAGCCACCCGCCCCGTACGCGTCCGGCCCAGCATGACCTTCGGCAAGCTCGTCTTCCTCCGCACCCACGGCTCCCCCGCCAGCTACCAGCAGCACGGCCTCAAGTACCGCACCAGCGAGGGCATCGAGACATCACGCCTCTACGAGGAGAACCCCGGAGGCCGCCGGTGAACCGCGTCATCGCCACCGCCCTCGACCTGCCGTTCCCCAGCCCCGGCGGAAGCGTCGAACTCTTCCTCGACCTCTACGCCGGCACCCAACCCGCGATCCCCGCCCGCGCCTTCATGCTCGCCCCCAACGGCGCCCGGCCCCACCCCCCAGCCGGCATCGACCTACTGCACGCATCCGGCAAGTGCCTCGACGGCTACGCCTTCAGCCGGTACGTCACCAACCTGCGCCACGCCATGACGGCCGCCATCGACCCGCACCAGATCAGCGTGCTGCACCTGCACCACCTGGCCTTCGGCGCCACTCCCGCCCTCCTGCGGGCCCTACCCGCCCACCCCCGGATCGCTTTCGTCCACGGCACCGACCTCCTGCACGCCGAGAACCACACCACGCAGCTGCGCGTTCTCCGCGAGACAGCCTCCGCTGCCGACGCGATCGTCGTCCCCACCGGCGCCATGGCCGACCGCCTGCTCAAGCTCGCCCCCAAAACGGACAGGCGCAAGATCGAGAAGATCCCCTGGGGCATCCCCGACCACCTCCTGACCAGCCCACCACGCCAGCCCGCCCGACGCCCCACCAGCCACCTGCGGATCCTCTTCGCAGGCCGCCTCAGTTCCGAGAAGGGCCTCGAACCCCTCCTCCAAGCCGTCGCCGCCACCCGCTCGGTCGAGCTGAGCATCGCCGCCCCGCGCGCCCAGTTCCTCGACCTCGCCCCGGTCATCCGCCAGCTCGGCGTCCACGTCCGCTACCTCGGCTGGTTCCGCCGCGCCCAACTGTGGAGGGCCTTCGCCGACCACGACGTACTCGCCGTGCCCTCCACCACCCTGGAGGCCATGGGTCTCGTCGCCCTCGAAGCCCAGGCCTGCGGACTCCCCGTCCTCTACCAACCCGTTCCCGGACTCAGCGAAGCCCTCTCCGGCACCGGCCTGGCCACCGACTTCACCAACCCCACCACCGCCGCCCACGACCTCCACCGCCTGCGCACCACGCCCGGCCTCCTCGAAATGCTCCGGGCATCCGGCCGCACCAACGCCGCCCGCTTCCCACTCACCGCCACTGCCAAGGCCATCACCGACCTCGGGCGGCGGCTCGCCTGACACCCCCCGTGGCGCAGCCGGCACCACCCCGCCCCCATCACTAACCTGGCCAGCGGACCACCCGCGACCCACGACGATCGGGAGACCATGACCCACACCACCGACCGGATCGAAGACCTCCTCCAGACCGGCGTCCGCGACGAGGTCTACCCCGGCGCGGTGTGGGCGGTCGGGAACGCCGACGGCATCCAGGCCAGCGGAGCCGTCGGCCTCCTCGACCCGGACCGCCCGGACGAGCCGATGCGGCTGGACACCGTCTTCGACGTCGCCAGCCTCACCAAGATCCTCGCCGTCTGGTCCACGATCGGCACCCTGGTCGAAGAGGGAAAGCTCCAGCTCCACACCCCACTGGGAACCTTCTGGGACGAAGTCGCAGGCCACCCCCTCGCCCGGGCCACTGCCCACCACCTGCTCACGCACACCGCCGGCCTGCCGTTGCGCGCGAACCTGAAGAACCTCTACGGCACCGACCCCCAGGACATCCGCGACGGCGTCCTCCACGAGTCCCTCCACCGCCCGCCCGGCGAGGCCGTCGAGTACACCGACCGAGCCGCCCTCGTCCTCGGCTACCTCGCCGAACACCTCTCGGGCCAGCCCCTGGACCAGCTCGCCACCGACCGCATCTGGAACCCCCTGGGCATGACGCAGACCCGCTTCGGCCCCCTCCCCGATGCCGAGGCAGCCCGCTGCGCCCCCACCGAGTACGACGAGACCACCGGCACCCACCTCAAGGGCACCGCCCACGACTTCTCCGCCCGCCTCCTCGACGGCGTCTGCGGCATCGCCGGCACCTTCTCGGCCCTCGACGACCTGGCCCGCTTCCTCCGCCACATGCTCGTCCCTACCCAAGCAGCCTTCGGCCCAGCCTGGATCAAGGGATCCCTCCGCATCGAGACTGGCGACCTAACCCCCACCCGCGGCCTCTTCTGGCACCCCGCCCCCGGCACCACCTCGGCCGAGGACCTCTGGGTCCACTACGGCTTCACCGGCACGGGTATGTGGATCAGCCCAGCCCAGGACCGCTGGGCCGTCCTCCTCACCAACAAGCTCCGCTTCAACCGCGATCGGGAACCCCTGACAGCGATTCGGAACGGCTTTCGTAGCACCGCGCTTACTTACCCAGCGCAGCCTTGATCGCCACCGCTTGCGCCCACCGTCGCCCTTCATGTGTGCAAGATGCCCCGCCGTGCGAGCGACAGTGACTGTCTTCCTCCCTCACGCCGGCCCGTCGGATTCACTTTCCAACGGCATCGCGGGCAAACCGTCTTCGAGAGCCCGCCGAGCGTCTGCGAGCTGTGACTCGGCGCGTTGCAGAGCAGCGATCAGCCTCGGAAGCCCTACGCCTGCAGTCGGATCGCCATCATCACCATCGGTGTACGTCGAGAGGGTGCGTGCCAGCTGAACGAGGGCGTCCCGCGCCGCTCGTTCCTCGTCCGCTTCGAGATGCTCCGAGAGCTTCAGCCACTTGGCCTCCTTGTCGGCAGCCTCCTGGGCAGCAAGCGCGACAATCTCACCCGCTACGCCGCGGACGGTCTCCTCGAGGCTCAGCGCGACCCGAAGCAGTGGTGCTCCTACCATGTCGCTCTCTCTGGGTTCATACCCAGGCGGGAACATCCGGTAGAAGCTCCAGGGATCTTGGGGCTCGCTCAGTCGCTCCAATGCTCTGAACACGGGCTCGAACGCGCCCAGCGGTTGAGCCGAGGACGACAATGCCGTCCTATGGTTCCACAGCGCGAGGATGGCATTCGCAGTCTCGCAACGTACGCCGTCCGCCTCTGCCCCCACGGCGTTCTCCGCCTGGATGATCAAGTCACCGATGTGATGGGCCATCCAGCGGCCCAGGACATCCCCCTGGGAGAGATTGTCGGCGATTTCCTTGCCAAGTTCGAGGGTCCGCTCAAAGCTGCTCGCATCCTCCGGAGTCATCGAAGAGGTAAATCTTGTAGGACCGTTCGAGCGGGGGGAGGGATTCGTCATCATCTTGGTGGGGCCTCATCGTGTAGCTCTGCTCATGCTCTTTGTGAGTGCGGTCGATCGTCACTTCGACGATCAGGCTACGACCGGCCAGACCCAGCAGTCCCTGAAGGGCGTCACGTCGAATTTCCAGCCGCTGCCCCTGAGTTCCAGTCGAGCGGTCAGAACTGGTCGCCGACATATCGTCCCAGCAAGTACTGCGAAGAGCGGCGCCACCAGCCAGATTCCATTCGCGCATATCTGCGTCCGGTTCCAGTCCGAGCAGATCGACTACTTCTTCAGAGGGCATATAGGGCGGGTACTTGATTCCTGCGGCCAGTGGATCTTTACGGTCTAGCCCCTCATGTCCGTCAGGATCAAGGACCCAACCGGCCAGATGAAATCCCTGGACATCGAGCTGGTAGTCGCTGTCAGTGGCGTCGGGAAGGCGGTAGCCCATGTACGAAGGGGCCGTCTGCAGGGCGAGTACCAGCGCCCTAGCCTTCGCAGGAGTGACAAGGGCACTACGGATCAGGACCTTCTGCGCAGCCTCATGGCCTGACTCATCGGAGCTTTCCCAGGCCCTGACCCACCCGTCATCCGAAAGGAGACGCTCGCTGAAGTGCCCGCTGTTCAACCGCCAAACCCAGCCGGCATCCAGACGATCCCCTCCTATCAAGTCACTCTGCGGTGGGGGGTCCCGTCGGTCGGCAAGCCATCTGCCATCGTCCCGGGTGACACGAAAATCCCGAAGCCAGTCGGTGAACTCGTCCAGGTCCGCATCGCTGTCCCGGCACACGGGACGAACCTTGAGCAACTCCCCAGCCACAGTCCACAAGGCATGAGTCGAGAGATAGAAGTCCAGGTCGTCGGCATCCGGCCGAGTCGTACGGTAAGCGAAGGTGCTCCCTTCTCGATACAACCTGAGGGCGTGGCGCGGGTCGTCCTCGCGGGTGCCGCGGTAGGGAAGCCGCCAGGTGTCCGTGATCGTGTGACCGGCGAGACGTAGGACGGCCTCCTCGGAAATACCAAAGGCTCCACCGAGGGGCTTGCACCAGTCGTCCTTGAAGTCCCAGAAAAAATGGAAGCCGCTTGGTTCGGATTCGCGGACCTCCTCCTCCGCAGCGTTTCTCCTTCTCGCCCCGCGTTCCTCCCACGACTCAGTTAGGATTTCTGTCGGGACGTTGATCCCTCGCGCGATAGCGAGTTCCTTCGCGCTCAGGATCCCGCGGCCAGACAAGGCGAGGGCCAGACAGATCGTTTTCGCGCTCTCCTGCATCACTACATGCGGTCCGTCATCGAAAATCACTTTCCGCAACAAGGGCTCGAACTCTGCGACTGTCCGATGCGTGGTGGGGTCCTGAGCGGCTCGTGCGAGAGCGAGGAGCAGCCACTGGCGAGCGTGCCGATCGTAGAAGGGCAGACGGGCATCGTGAAACGGGGTCACATCGAGCGTACCTAGCGCGAAGCCTAGGAGGGCGTCCAGTTCTTCTTGGCAGTCGAGTTCGACGAGAAGCCGGACGCAGTGTGCGGCTCGCCACCTGGTGTCGTGCTCAGGGTCGCCGAGAACGCCCCACAGATAGCCTGCGAGGCACTCCGCAGTGCTGGTCGGTCCAGCGGGAAGGTCGGCGAAGCCACCGTCGCCCGAGTCCTCGGGTGAGAGGTCAGCCAGCATGATGCCGAAGTCGTCGAGGACGATCTGCGCCTGCTCGCCAGTAAGCCGCGGGGCGATTCGGGCTGCCAGGTGATAGCAGTCCTCGGGGGGAAGCACGGCGGACTGTGAACCGAGTTCTCGAAGGGCCGTCGCGAGCAGATCCGCATCAGGTTCGCCAGCCAACCTGGCGAGTTCTGACAGGTCGATGGGGTCGTAGACCTTGGTGGTCAGCTCCCGGCTGAACCGCGCCGCAGCCGTGTCCGCGAGATGCCTCAGTTGCCGGCGTGCCGCCCGTGGCAGCAGCGACAGCTCGGCGAGTCTCTGAACCATTCGGGCGTAGTCGAATGTGTTGAGGTTGGGGTTGGCTTGGAACGCGGCGAGCATGTCGTCGAGTTCACGCAGCGGCGCCGCAACCGCTTGGTCTATGACCTGGTCCATTTGAAGCAGATGGCCTGATGCGCGCACCAGTTGGCGGGCCTGCTCCCAGCCTTCGGCGGTGGAGAGGTCACACGCCGCGAGGGCGTCCTTGACCTGCCGTGCACGTGCCAACCGCACATCGTCCTGATCTTCATTCGGGGTCCACCGTCCCGAGTTGCGCTCGCGCGACGTCGGGAAAGCAATGTGACGTACGCCAGGGGCCAGCGGCGTTCCTGAGAGGTCGATGTCCAGTTCGCCGGCGGTCTGGTCGAGACGTTCGAAGGAGGCACGGCTGAAGCGTCGTGCCCGCAGGAACTGCCCCAACGTCTTTGCGATGTGCTTGCCGTCGCTGGGAATCTGACGCAGCGCTCGCTCAACGAGGCCAAGATAATCGACGCGGTGCTCGCCGAAGGGCACCAACGCCAAAGCAGTGACGGCGGACGGGGCGAGGGAGCGGACCTCCTCTTCGAGCAGCGCCTGGATGAACGCGCCCTCGGAACAGAAGCGGCGGTCACGCCAGCGGGAGGCGACGGTCATCGCAGTCGTGGCGCTCAAGCCGCCCATGGCGGCCAGCACCACGGAGTGGTCCATCGCGTCCCCGAGGTAGGGTTCCAGGCTTTCGGCGAGTTGTGCGACGCGATACGCCCGGCGGTCATCACCATGGTTGCCGTCGGATGCTCGACGGGCGACAGCAAGGAAGGCTCGCCACAACGCGTGTACATCGTCACCCACACGGTCGGTCAGGTCGATTGCCTGGGTGAAGTAGGCGTGAGCTTCGCTTCTGTCGAATCGCTGGACGGCTCGAGCGAGTTTCACCATCTGCTCCGCCTTGTACTCAGCACTCTCCTGAACCACGTCGAGCGACGCGGCCACGGATTCGGCGAGTTCGACGGCGACATGCTGCAGCTCGTCGACAGGAGCAGCTGCTCGGATTACGTCGATGAGGACATCGTCCGGAAGGTGCCGCTGCGCACCCCGGTACCAGTCGAGCAGGTTCTGGCGCGACGCCGCGGAGGAGCCGAAGGCGAGAATCCGGACACCGAGCCGGGCAATGCCCCTGTGCAAGAAGTGAGGTAGCTCCTCATGCCCCCGGTGGGACGGGGTGGGAGGCACGAGTTCCCGGAAGGGACTGTCCGTGACGCTGGCGGTCCCGACGAGACAGTCGATCCACAGGCTCGCCCAGACACCGAGGGGCGCGACGCTCTGCTCGTGATCCTTCACGGTAGTTGAGTACGTGTGAGGCTTCTTTCGCGCTTCTCGGACGTCTTCGCCGACAAACTCGTCCACGTCGAAGGACTGTCTCCGGATCTTCGACAGCAACGCGAAGCCGCACAGCAGCGCGATCGTGTCGGTGCCCCGGCTCCAGCGGCTTCCGGCACCCCTGCCCAAGTCGCCGGGGAGGTTCAGACACAGGATCCGTTCGGCTTCACTGTTCGGGAGCAGTCCGTGGCGCAGGCCCATCGCGATGATCCAACCGACCGCCGGAAGCTCCTTGTTCTCTTCCGAGAATCCCGAATTCTGGCGAACAGAGATCGGCCTACGCTGGCGCTTCAGCATTCTCACCAAGCGCCGCGCAAGGGGTTCCTGGCAGACGAAGTTGGCCTGCCAGGCGGCATAGGCTACCGCGAGTTGGAGGTACTTCAAGGACACCGCCGCGTGGCCGAGACTCTCAAGTTCTTCGGTACGGCCCGAGTCGGCAAGCCGGGTGGCAATGATCACGCCGGCCTCGAAGCCAACCCACTTGGGGCGCCACCGAGCAAGGTGGCTGACGCATGCCTCCACGCCGTCGGTGTTGAGGAATCCGAAAGCGACTTCGGCGATATCCGTGGCGGTGACGCTGTGCCGGTTCGGGTTCTCGTCAGGCTGCTGAACCCACGCCCTGAGCCACTCCGACGCACTGCGCAGCCGACTGCGGGCGAAGTCGGTCTGGCCTGCAGCAAAGGAGAGAAGAGCACCCTCGCAGTGAAGATTGGAGCCAGGCCAGCCACCCGCAAGACTGCGGTTCGCGACAACGTCCTCGATTGTGATGGCGTCCAGGAACTGGCCCGCCAGATCGGTGTTGGACCGCAGCAGGTGAAGTCGGCGAGAGTGACCGGCGGCCAAACTGCCAGCCTTGACGGCCAGCCGGGTGGCTTCCCATTCCTTTCCCACGCGCAGCGTGGCTTTGAGAGCGAACTGGGCCCGCTGCTGGGCGATCTCCCGTTGTTCCAGGTCGTTGCCCTCGGGGAGGGCACCGTCGGTCATTGCCAGTTCAACAAGGGTGTCGACCTGACCAGCCTCCCAGAGCAGTTGAGGCAAGCTGGCAGCCACGTACGGTTCGGCGGCGGCGAGCGGGGTCAGTCGGTTGATGAAGTTGATCAGGGACTCACCGGTTGGACGGTACTTCGTCCGGAACCAGGTCTCGGTCGGTTCGTCACGGAATTGCAGGGTGTCACCATCGACGAGCAGCGGGTGTCCGAGGTCGGCCGCAAAGCTGTGCACGAGGGCGGCCGACACTCCGCATAGTTCGGTCAGGACTTTGATGGGCATCCTGGGTCTGAGTGCGGCCAGGGCCTCGCACAGACGGTCGATCTCCGCACCGAGGTGGTTGGCGTCCTTGCACTGGTCCACCAGGCCCTGGAGGAGTTCGTCGAACAGGGAGCCTTCGGGATGCCTCGCCTCACCGAGAGAGACCAGACAGGATTCAAGGTCCGAGGCCGCGCCCAGAACGAGGGCCTGAATCCGGGGGTTGCCGCCGGTGCGCCGATGGAATTCGGCCGCCTGCGCCTCCGTGACCGAACCGAACACCGACTCTAGGTGCTGCCTGGACTCGGCGACGCTGAACCCTTCAAGCTCGATTCTGTGGACGCTGGGCGGCGGTTCCAGCAGTTGGATGCGTTCGGTGCGGCACAGCATCACGAGCCGCACATTTCCCGGCAGGTCCTCCCGCAGCACACCCGTGACGAAGGTCCGCTCCCCGCCGTCTTTCGCGATGAGCGCCGCATTGTCGGCCGCGTCCACGACAAGAACCAGGAGCGCCCCTGGAGCGGAGGCTGTGACAGCCGCCGCAGCGCCCCGGACCCTGGCCATGAACGCCTTCGCATAGTCGGTCGGCTGAGCTGTGCCGATCGGGATCAGTGGGTCGCAAAGGGCATGTGCAGCAAGTTCGTTCGCCAACTGCACCAGGCCTTGACGATGTTGATGGCGCGGCGAACTGGAACGCCGGTAGCCACCGTTTCCAAAGCAGTCGTAGACGAGAGCGACAGAGCCGGAAGGCAGGTTCCGTTCGATCTGTGTCGTGAGCACCGATTTGCCTACACCACCCGCCGCGTGAACAACGACGGGCCGCCCGGCGAGTCCCACGATTTCGCTGGCGATCGTGCGCATCTGCTCAGTTACGATGACGTGCCCAGGCTCGTCGATGAGGTTGGGAGCAGGAAGCACGTGCTCCGGTGGGACTCCGAGAGCGGCAAGCACGGTGGAGCGTTCGACGACGTGGTTCGCTTCAAGCGAGGTCGCCCTTCTGGTGATCATCTCTTTCAGCAGAAGGGGTTGCACATCGGGAGCACCCGGAAGCAGCCCAGTCAAGTCCAGCCGGAAAAGCCCTTCAAGCCGCAACAGGCCCGGAGCCGTGGCGTCTACCTCCAGGCAGCTGAAAAACGCGGCCTCACCGGCTGCGTCACCAGGAAAGTTCGCGTACTGCCTCAGGTACCTGACATCGTGCGCGTAATCACCGGCCTCTCCGCCGACTGCCAAGATTTCTATCGCTCGAAGCACCGACTCACGGACCGGCCGATTGGAAAGGAACTCGAAGGTCACCTTCTCTTCAAGCCCCGGCGACTCCTGGCAGATTTGCCTGAACTTCTCCGCGAACCCCTTGACGGTCTTCGAGAGACCCGAGACAGACCATTCCTCCGTGGCCCGGACAGTCGAGTGCTTCAACTGCCGGTACACCACACGCTTGGCCTCGTGAAGGCCGGTCGCACCGTAGTACTCGGCGATGTCGATTACGTCCTCGCCGGCCTCGCCGCGTGTGTCGTCAGGCGACACACCTTCGACAGCGATCGCGGTCAGATCGGCGTCGGGATGCAGCAGTTTCAGTGCCTGACGAGCAGCCCAGTGGTAATGGAACTGATCACCGTCCCGGCTGGCACGCAGAAGATCGGTGTCAGGCATGCCCGCTCCCGGCATCCCTCACAACGACGGAACGGGGCAAGGGTTTCCTCGCATCACGGCAGACCAAGACGGTTAATCGCACACACACTACCCACCCCTCCCGGAGTCGGGCAACGCGTCCATCAACGTCGCCTGCCTTCGGCTCCGGCAGGCGATACAGGCCTGGGCGGATACTCCGGACCCCATCCCGCCAGACCGTGCGTTCGGCCTCGGCATGGGCGACGCCAGCAGACCCAAAAACACAGTGACAGGCTCCTGCCATTCCAGCGGCAGCCACCCAGTGCAGTGACGTCGCCGCTACACAGCGACCTACGCAGGCACCAGCTCGCCAAGGGCCTCTTGTAGGGCTTCACTCCTGGAAGGGGTCGCCGCAGCCAGCTTCTGTAGGTCCTCGCCGGTCAAGTATCTGTAGCTCTGCGGTGGGTGGAACGATCCGGAGGCCCTGAGAGCCGCCAGAGGAACCGGCACCTCGAAGGCAACCGGCTCCTCCAGCGAGAGGCCACTGGCCCGGGTCGCACCGCTCATGTAGTCGTCGTACTCTCGACGGCTGATGCCAGCGCTCGTACGGCTGGCGATCCAGACCTCACGCGGGCTGGCCACCTGCACCGAGACGATCCTCGCCATGCCCACGATGGCCATGGTCGGCGCGGTCGCGTACAGGAGTACGGGCGTCCCGGGAGGAGCGGCAACGCGCTGACGGCGCACTTCCACCGTCTTCGTTCCGGCCAGGATCGCCGTCGCGAACCGCGGGTGGACGGACAGCAGCATCGCGCGCTCCGGATCGCTCACGTCTTTCGGTGCCCCTCTTCGTAGACGGCCTGGAACAGCGCGTCGCTGATCCTCGACAGCGACATCAGCGACAACCGTAGCCCCAGCCCTTTCGCCAGCGCGGCCAATCGCGAATGCGTCACCTGTACGGGAAACAGCTCCGTGTCCGAGAACCGGAGCGCCATGACCCTGCCCGAATCACCGGCCGTCCCACGCACTTCGGCACGACCATATACGCCCAGGTGTTCGAATTGCGAGAAGAGGACGTCCGGATCGCCGATGACCACCTCGTCGAGCCGCGAGCAACCGATCACCATCTTGCCCTGTTGCCCGGCGATCCCCTCGCTGACGTACCAGAGGATCCGGGCGGGAACGCTCTCTCCGCGATGACCCGGGGACCTGTAGTAGACGTGCTCACGGCTGATGCCGAGCACGTCGTCGCGCGGCACGAGCATCGCCGGGACGTTGAAGAGCTCCGTGGACCAGCGCGGCTTGACGGGAGCGATGAAGGACGGCAGAGCCGTGTCGACGAGCTTCGCCGGCCACCAGACCCTCTCGGCGACGCTCGCGATCTCCGGTGACACGTGGGCGTCCAGACGAGGCGTCACGCTACCGAGTCGAGCCGCGATCTGCCCCGCAGCCGTTGAGACTTCCTCCGCCGGCCCGCACACATCGACGAGGAGCGCGGTGAAGCCGTTCTCGTCCTCGACGAAGCCGTCGCCACCCGCCGCAGCCATGGCCGCGCGGGAGAGGGACGGATCGGTGATCCGTACGACTTGGGCCTCCCTCTCCCGGCCGATCCTCTTCAACATGAAGAGCAACTGTCGGGCGATGGTCTCCTCAAGCGAGTGCGACGCGGTCCGAAGGATCGGAACGGTCAGGGTAGGGCCGTCCAACGCCCAGACGTATAGGGCTACAGGGTGTCCTTCGCCGTCCCGGAGCAGTTCCCTGCGCCACAGCACCCCACCTTGGGAAAGACCCTTCAGGTGCTCCGCGAACGCTACCCCTCCGTCGCCATCCCGCTCGAAGAAGGCGACGAGCCCGTCTTCACCACCGTGCTCGACTTCCGTAGCGGAGAAGGCCGTGCCCATGAGATCGGCCGGTCGGTACACCTGGGCTTGGCGGAGTTCGTCCACCTGAAGCGTCACCGCTGCCGGAGAGACCACCTTGACGCGTGCAACGGCCCAGGCGATGTCGGCCAATCGCACAAACTCGGGCTCTCGAGTCACCAGCACTTGCAGGCCGGCACAGGAGGTCTCGGCCACGTACCGGAGGCGAGCGCGCAGGTCGCCATCGAGCGCGACACCGGGCAGCTCCTTGCCCACGGCCGTGATCAGCTCCTGCTGGCGGGCGACCACTGCGGCGGCGTCGGGCGTCAGGACACGAAGCCTAGACAGGCCGGCGCGCTGATGGTTCCGCTGCTCCCGATCCTCGACCGCCTGCACGTGGAGGAGGAGCTGTGGCGTGTAGGCGAGTTCGACCAGGTCTGCGAGCCACCCGGCCTCAAGAGCCCGCGACTCCTCGACCGCGTTCTCAGCGCCCGCGCCTCGAAGTCCGGAGAAGACGGTGTGGTCGACGGTCACGACCAGCAGGGCGTCGCTCTGCGCTTCGGCGAACAAATCCTCGTGGCCGTGGTCCAGCCACCAGGTATCGAGGGTCTCCTTGTCACCCCCTCGTCCCAGGCCCTCACCCTTCGGAACGAAGCCGAGACCGCTCCACGTGGCACTGAGCCCATAGTCCCGCCGGCACCTGGCCCGAATGCCGAGCCGATGTCCTTGGCGACGGCGGAGCTCTGCGATCAAGCGGCTCGCGATCCCCTTGCCCCGACGCTCCTCCGCCACACACAGGTGCACGAGACGAACGTGCTGGCTGCGCTTGGGCAGCCCGAAGAGCGCGTAGCCGACGAGCTCGCCACCTGCTAACGCGACCAGCAACCCACCATCGTCGGCGTACTTCCGGTACGCGGGCGGCGTGAGCAGCCCCAGCCTCTTGGTGTACCTGTTGCCCAGGGCGATGGCCGCGCCGAGCATGTCCGGCTGTTCTCCAGTCACCGGCAGAACTTCGATCATCGTGTTCCCCCTCAACTTCCCTGCGTGTCCAGCCGATCACGCCCCCACCGCATAGTGTCGAACCACGAGGACACCAGGCCACCGTTTGGTCAGATCCGGCTAGGTCGGCGCGAATTGCTCCTCATGGGCACGTCACTGAATGCTGTGGCGACGGTCGAACAGATCCAGCCGGGGCAGACCGTGCCGGACCGCGGGGCGGTTACCGAATCGGCAGCCACTAGTTGTCCGGGAGTGGAGACCAAAGACAGCCGCAGAGGCGTGCCGAGTCCGCGGGACGCGAATGCCAGGAGGGTGATGGTGGCCCAACGCAACCGAGACACTGCTCCAGAACTCGCCTTGCGACGTGCTCTTCATTCCTTGGGCTTCCGCTACCGCGTGAACATGCCCATCCCCGGGATGCCGCGCCGCCGCGCTGACGTCACCTTCACCAGATGGCGAACCGCAGTCTTCGTCCAAGGATGCTTCTGGCACGCGTGCCAGCAGCATCTGCACGCTCCGAAGCACAACTCCGAATGGTGGCGCCAAAAACTCGAAGGCAATGTCCGCCGCGACGAGGAGACCGACGCCCACCTCGTACACCTGGGCTGGCTGCCGCTGCGCATCTGGGAGCACGAAGGCGTGGACGACGCCGTTGGCAGGGTGACTGCGGCACTGGCGACCCGTGACCATCCCCGGGCCCTACGTCTGGGGGGCCAGGGCATGGCCAAGTGACGTGACCTGGTGGGGCCACTTCGATCGGTCCGAACAACACCCCCGCGTCCGCCGTGCTTCTGTCGCATCAGGGAACGGGGCGGATCACACTGCGGCCGTGTCCGGTTCGTCTGTAGCCGATGGGTGCACGTGCCTACCGGGGTTGAACGGTGTGAACCAGGCGCCGAACGCCATGGGTGCAATGCCGAGGGCCGAGCCCACGGCGCCCTCATCGATCCCGTCCATCGAACCGTCGTACAGCCACTCGTGGTCCATGTCCTCGTAGACGTTGTCGGCGAACACTTCTAGAGCGTTCGAGACGCCGTCGTCGAGCAACCCGAACAACTCCAGGGTGACGGTCGTCTGGCTCAAGAGCAGCCTCAGGGCAAGTTCCTCGGCGACGCAACTCAGCTGGTCGAAAATTCCGTTGGTGAAGCGGGTGGTCATGGCGATCACGGTCACCAGGAAGCGGCGGGCGAAGCGGGTGTCGTACCGGAGGACGTACCTCTCCGGCAGGTCCTCCAGGTGCCACAGCGGGCCGTCGCACTCGCCGACGTTGGTGCCCTCCTGCTCCAGGGTGTGCACGTCCTCGAACAACTCGTCGATCAAGACATCGGTGGCGTAGATCAGTGCGCCGGCAGCCAGCATGGCGTCCTCGGGCGCGACTGCGAAGCCGTAGTCGTCGCCGTCCTCCCCCCCGGGGTCGTCCTGCACACCGAACATCACTGGTGGAAAGGAACGCAGCTCGTCCGCCAGCACGAGCATCCAGGCGCGCACTTCCGCGGCCTTCGCTTGCGCGTCGTGCTCGCCTCCTTCGGCTGCTACGGGCGGCTCGGCATGACGTGCTTTGCGGGCCGCGGGGTCGTCCGGCGGGCCGTCCGGGCCGTCGGCGGCGGCAAGGCTCTCCTGGGCGAGCTCCGGGTGCAGTTCGACTTCGCACCGCTCGACCTTCCAATCCGCGAGCAGCTCGGAGCGTCGAAGCACCTCGCTCACGACGTCCCGGACGGCGTCCTCCGCGAATTCGAGCGCCTCGGCGTCGACGAACACCTTGAGCAGCGCCCCGCCCGGATACACGCCCACGATCGCGTCGAGGAGGTCGACCTCCATGCCGTCCGGCCCGTCGATGCCGTCGACCGAGGCGAAGCCACGCTCGATCAGCGCGACGGCTCCGGCACGCTGCAGCAAGTCCATCTCCGGAGTTCCCTCCGAGATGCAGATGTCTACGGTCACTACGTACGTCACGTGTCCGAGCCTGGCAGACGGAACCTAGCCCGGGGGGAGAATCCGACGCCGACGGCTGGGCATTGGGGAGAACCCGCCTAGAACGGAGCCCCGTTGGGGGCAATCCGCTTGCGGTGCACAGGGCACCTGTCTAGCCTGCAGGTAGGCATGGAGCCTGGGACAGCACCTGGGCCACCACCGGTCATCTTGAGGTACGGAGCGTCGGAAAGCGCCTTCGCCACCACCTCCCTCCAAGCTTCTACGCACCCATCCTGTCTCGGCTGGCGTCTGCCAGGCAGGCGAAAGGCGTTCCCTTGACCATCTACTCCCAGCATGCCAACCGTGGGAAGACTCAGATCCTGGCGACCTACCAGGGGCTGGACGGCGTCACATCCAAGACTGTGACGAGTCTTGGCGATGCTTGCCTTGCCGCTCCGATCGTCGACGCTCTCAATCGGATCTCCGCCTTCGCTACCGTCCCTGTCAGTGTCCACGACCTCCGGGCACGGCGTGTGGACTACTACCCGCGCAAGCATCTTGCGGCGCTGACCGACGCTGCTGCCCGAGCCGATCTCCTCAGCGGCGCCCACAGTCTGTGGTACGAGTACGTCTGCCTACGGCTTCATCAAGCACTGACTGATCTGGAGAACACCTTGGTGGCTGTGCCCGATACGGTCAGCAGGGCTATCCGTTCCGAACTAGAGGCGGAAGAGCATGAATTGTATGCGGCACTCGATGATTTCTCGGGAACTTCTTCGGGAGACGGACCAGAGATCGAGCGCCACTGGGAGTTCGCCCATCCCTTCGTGAACTATCAAGATGGGACGAACACGTTGAGCCACGAGACCCGCTCGCAGCTCGACCGCCATGAGGCTCAGCTCACCGCGGAGGATCGGGAGAAGGCCGTCACTAACCTCCGGGTGCTGGTCACAGCACACTCCAGGAGTGGCGGCATGTGGGCTTCACTGGATGACCCCAGCTGCGAGCTCTTTGCGGAGCCGTACGACTCTGACGGCTTCTACTTGACGGTCCACGCGCCGGAACCCGGTGACGTCGACGGTTTGTGGGAGATCGAGATCGGGCGTTGGGAAGCGGACAATCCGGACGAAGAATACGGAGAAGACACCAGCGTGACGGGTAGGCCCGTGGTCGGCTGCGTTCTTCCGGCGGCACCGGACGCCGACGCGATCACACACCTGCTGAAGTCGGTGGACGAGGAACCGCTGCTGATTGCTCGGTGGGCCAAGACACCGGTGGAAACGGCGCTCGTGGGGACGACGATGGTGGTAACCAAGCGCTACGACTCCTGATAGGTCGTCCGTAAAGGATGTCGGGCTGCCAGCGAGACGGACCAGTCACGGCCGACCTCTGCTCGCCTCGCTGGCGCTCCAGCCGCCGTGGTCATCCCAGAAGCGATGACCACGGCGCACCGGGGCTGGTGCGCGCCGCAATCCGGATAGCCGGGGATTGGCCTGACGGAGTTCGCGGAGACGGACAAGGGCAATCCGCAGCGTCAGGTACGCCTGACATACGTTGGCTAGCGGTCCTCACCCGAAGGGCACGGGGCCCGGACCCGAGGCGTTAGATTTGGGTGCTTGATCGACGCCGCGCCAAGGTCGCCGGTGACGCTGACGAGGAGTGAAGGGAACGTGGGTCGAGTGCACCAGGAAGCCGACGACGACGCTCTCGCGGAGCTGGCTGCCGCTTCCGCGAACTTCGGCTTCCTGCTGCCGCTGGAGCCCCTCCTGCTGATATACGGCGCGGCCGCCGAAGCCGACGCGTACGCCCACCCGGACCGGGCCCTCGCCCAAGCCCAGCAGTTCGCGGCGGTGCTGACCACGGAGTCCGCCCGTCTGCTCGGCCCGGAGCCCGCTGCCGGTCCGGTGCACCGCGCACTGACTGAACTGCGCCGCTCCAGCGAGCCTGCGCCCGGCAGCGAGGCCGGACCGGCCGACCGGGCCCGTGCCATGCGGCTCGTACAGCACTGCTTTGACCTGGGCGTCTGGTACTTCCGGCTCCGAACCGGAGTACGTGACGCCCTCTCCTTCGTCCCGCCCGCCGAATGGGACGACGCCCCGGCGGGCTCACTTCACCGGCAGGTCACCGTGAGGGAACCGGTAACCAGCCTGACCACTTTGGTCGCTCTGCTCGACGAGTACGTCCCTGTGCTGCGGCGAAGCTTCGACCAGCGAACGCCGGCCGAGACGGCCACCCGCACATCCCTGAGAGCACGGGCCGAACTATTGGAGGCGGACTGGCGCGTCGCAGACCTGTTGGCAGTGGCGGGATGGACCGTACAGAACGATTCGGACGCGCCGCACGAGCTACCGGCACGGGGAGTCGCGGTACGGGGCACGGATCAACCGGACGGGGCGGCGTCACCGGACTACGTGCTCCGCGTCGACGGCCGGCCGGTGGGTACCGTCGAGGTGCGGCCCCGCGGCGGTGATCTGCGGGCGGCGATGGCCCGAACCCCTGAGATCGGCGCCCCGTTGACGGGGTCCGCGGAGCGGCGGATGCGCTACGCGTACGTCACCGACGGCGTCCGGGTCCTGTTCCGGAACGATGACGACCCCGAACCGCGCCCGCGGGAGGTCTTCACCTTCCACCAGCCGGACACAGTGGCCCTCTGGCTGCGCGAGGCCGTGACCGACCCCCAAGCGCGGACGTTCCAAGGCCGCGTGCGCCACCGTCTTCCAGACCTCGGCGATGACGGCTATGCCCAGGACTCCCTCCGGCCGGTGCAGTACGACGCAGTGCGGGCATTCGAGAACTCGCTGCGCCGGGGCGAGCGCCGGGCCATGGTCCAGATCGCCGTGGGGGGCGGCCGAGCGGTCACGGCCGTCACCGCGGCCCACCGCCTGCTGCGTTACGCCCACGCCCGCCGAATCCTCTTCCTGGTCGACCGGGTAGAACTCGAAATGCAAGCGCTAGCAACCTTCGCGGCGTACTCCGGACCTGGCGACGACGGTCGGAAGTTCACCGAGCTGTACCGCGTAGGGCGGCTGGGGCCGGACGCCGTGCCGTCCCACGGAGTAGTAGTGAGCACCGTGCAGCGACTCCACAACGCCCTGTCCGGGGGGAAATCGGCGTCTGGAGTCCGCTACCGCTTTGAGCTGCCCCCCGAGTCCTTCGACCTCGTGATCGCCGACGACTGTCACCGGGCTGCCTCCACCCGATGGCGTGCGCTGTTCGACTACTTCGATGCCCCGGTGCTCGGCCTGACGGCCACCCCGAACGACCAAGTGCTGGAGGTCTTCCAGGACAACCTGGTCAGCTCCTACACCTTCGAGGACGCCGTCGCAGACGGCCGAGCCGTGGACGTCGCCGTCTACCGCATTGACGGCCTTCCCACGCAACCGAAGCGGGCGGCCGAAACGCTTGAGGAGTTCGGCCTAGACGCGGATTGGCCCCTCGGTCAGGGTCGCTCCGTCCTAAGCGGCCAAGCGCTCCATGCCGCGCTGACGGCGTTCAAGGAGGGGCTGCCGTCGATGTTCCCCGAACGGGAGAGTCCCGGCTCCGGGAACGTGGCGCTGCCCAAGACCGTCGTCTACGCGGCCGACGACCGGCATGCGGACGAGGTGGTCGCCACGGTGCTCGAGGTGTTCGGGCAAAGACCCGAATTCTGCCAGAAGGTCACGATCAAAGGCGGATCACCGTACCTGCGGCTCTTGCAGTTCCGTAACACCGTCGAACTGCGGGTCATCGTCGTGGTGGGTTTGCTTACCGGGACGGACATCGCCCCCGTCGAATGCCTGCTGTTCCTGCGCGACGTCAAGTCCGCGGATCGCTACTTCCAGATGGTCGCGGTCGGGACACGCCCCGTCGCGCTGGCGGAACTGCGGGCAGTCACCCCCGGCGCGTCGACCAAAACCCAGTGTGTGGTCGTGGATCCGGTCAACGTCTCTCGACACCATGCCGCTCGGTTGTCCACGGCGCCGAAGCGGGTTCGGAGGCAAGTCGCGTGCGACGCGCCGGGACCGGCACCCATCCACGACACCGAGATCATGGGGCGCTGGCAGTCATTCCTCCGAACGGGAAACAGCCCAGACCCTGAGCTGATCGCCGGCACGAAGGTCATGACAGAGATGGACGTTCGGAGCCTTCGCTTCTGGGCCGAAACCCTGGCTCAGCCGCCTCACGGCCTGACGGCTGAGCGGATCTGGAGCGCCTACGAACGCGCCGGTGTCACCGTGTCGGATCCTCGCCGACCGCGGACGCCGAAGGGGCCGGTGGACCTCCTCGCCCTCGTCCGGTACGAAGCGGGCCTGGAGCCGCGCCCGCGTCCCTACCGCGACCAGGTCTTCGACCGACTCGACGCGTGGATCGATCGCCAGGAGCGCCGGGGGCGGTCCTTCGATCCCGACCAGCTCTGGTGGATGGAGACCATCGCGGACTGGATGGCGGCCGACGGACACTTTGACAGCACGTCGTTGGTCAACGTTCCCTTCACCCTTCGGGGCGGCACGTCGGGCTTCCTGCGAGCCTTCGGCGAGCAGGGCGGTGTCCGCCTGCTGGACGAGCTGAGCAGGGCGCTCGCATGAGCGCGGGACTGCTGCCCAGCTGGACGGAGGTGCCGCTGGACAGGCTGCTGCGCGAGCCGTTGGCGGCTGGCCGGTCAGGTCCGGCTGTCCCGGGAGGTGTGCCCGTCCTCCGCCTGCCGGCGCTGCGGTCGGCGACAGTCGACCTCTCGGAGTCCCAGGAAGGCATGTGGGCCTCGGCGGCGGAAGCAGCCGACCGTCTGATCCAGCCGGGTGACATCCTGATGAGCCGCGACGGCATGCCCGGCGCGCGGATCGGGCGGGCGGCCCGGGTCCGGGAGGCCACCGGGCCGATGACGTTCCCCGCCACCATGGTGCGGGTGCGGGTCGACGAGCGGCTGATCGACCCCGAGTACCTGGTGCTGGCGTGGGAGTCCAGCGCCGTACGCCGCCAGATCGAGTCGTCCGTCCGCCGGGGATCCGGCCTGCACCACATTGCGACACGGGACCTGGCACGGGTGCGGCTGCCGCTGCCGCCACTCGCCGAACAGGAGCGGATCAAGACCTCCCTCGCCCTTTGGCTGGCCCGCGTCGACGAGGAGGAAGCGGCCGTCCGCGCCACGCTGATGCGGATCAAGGACCTACGCACCCTCGTAATCGACCACGGCATCGTCGGCCGCACCACCCCCGGGCCGCACGCGGCCACGGAGCCGTCCACCGCCTCCGCGCACCGCCCCCTGCCTGCCGTCCCGGCGGGATGGCGGTGGATTCCCCTCGGCGAGCTGGCCGACGTGGTGCGCGGGCCCATTTTGGACAGCCGCCGCGCCGACAAACCGCATGGGGTCGAGGTGGGCTCCCTGCGCCCGGCCGAGTTCCGGGGCGAGCGGTGGGCACACAAGCGGATGCCGACGGTGCGGATGGACGCCGACGCTGCGGAGGCGAACCGGCTGAGCCCCGGGGACGTCCTGTTCGTGCTGAGCGGGCGGCCCGACGGTATCGGCCTCGCCCGGGTATGGGAGCAGGACTCCCCGCACCGCACATACGTACCGAACCACCACGTGGCACGGGTCCGCATGGCCGGGGAGACCCTGCACCCCCGGCTGCTCGCCCTGTACACGAACGGGGCTGGCCGAGGATGGCTGCGGGGGGCGGCAAGGCACACGATCGGCCTGGCCTCCCTGGGGCTCGACCAGCTGCGGCGAACCCCCATCCCCATTCCTCCCCTCGCCGAACAGGGCGCGCTCCTCGCCTCCTTGGAGGCATGGGACGGCGGACTCAGCTCCGTCACGGCCTCGGCCGAGGAAGCCCTAGCGATGGCGGATCAGCTGCGCGACGGCTGCCGGGAGCAGGCCCTCGCGGGAAGGCTGCCACACGGTGCCGCGCCTAGCAGCGAGAACGACGAAAGACCCGAGGGAGCAGTGACCGTGCCGCCGACGACGCCCGCCCGACGTCCTGTCGACCGACCTTCCGAGGTCGAGCGCCAGGCCGAGCAGCTCTGGTCCTCCTTCCCTCCGCTTAGCGACGACGGCCTCACGGACCTGGAGTACGTCGAGCAGGTGGCGTATCTGCTCTTTCTCAAGGTGGCGCAGGAGTTGCGGAACCGACCCCTAAACCGCGCCGACGTCCTGGGGCGCGATGCTTGGGACGAGCTCGCGCTGCTCGAAGGCACGGACTTGACCCGGCACTACGGCACGCTTCTGGCGGAGCTGGGCGAGCGCGGCGGCGTGATCGGCCGGATTTTCCACAACGCACGCAACACCTTGCGCCGCCCGGTGCACCTCCAGAACCTGATCCAGCAGGTCGGGGCAGGGCTTTCGTGGTGGGACGAACGACCGGAGTGGCGCGCTCCGGTCTTCGACGCGTTCCTCGCCCGGTCCGGTCAGCGCCACCGCGGCGGCGGGGGCCAGTACTTCACTCACCGGGCTTTGGTCGACGCCATCGTCTCGTGCACGCGTCCAACCGTCGAGGACACGATCCTGGACCCGGCGGCGGGCACCGGCGGATTCCTGGTGCGGTCCTTCGAGCACATCGCCCGGCACCTTCCGCCGGGTGTCTCCCCCACCCAGCGGGAGCGGCTGTCCCACGGCGCGATCCGGGGGACGGAACTGGTGGACGCGACGGCGCGCCTCGCCACCATGAACCTGTTGCTGCACGGCGTCGAGCGCCTCGACGGAGACCGGGCGGCCATAGAGGTACGGGACTCCCTCGCCGTGCGCCCAGGCCGCCGCCGGGCAACCTTGGTTCTCGCCGATCCGCCCCTGGGCCAGCGGCGCTCGGCGGTCCCGTCTACCGGCGCCCCCGGCCTCCCCAGCACGGAGGAGGACCTCGCCATCGCCCGGCCGGACTTCTGGGCGGCCACCAGCCACCAACAGCTCAACTTCCTCCAGCACGTCTACACTCTGCTGGAGATTGGTGGCCGGGCTGCCGTGGTCGTACCGGACGGCGTCCTCTTCACGGGGGGTGCCGGAGAACAAGTACGTAGGCAGTTGCTGAAGCAGTGCGACGTGCACACCCTGCTCCGCCTACCCGTCGGGTTCTCCGGAGTCTCCTCGGGAGTCAAGCTCAACGTCCTGTTCTTCGAGAAGGCCGCGGCCCGCCCTGACGGATCGCCGGCCACCCGACGCCTTTGGGTCTACGACCTGCGGACCGGGCGCGGGACCGCCGACGATGCCCCGGATTCCCCGAGCTCCGGTCTAAATGCGTTCGTCGCCGCGTACCGGCCCGGGCACGCGCCCGATACCCGAGTCGCCTCACCGGACTTCAAGCCCTACTCCGCGGACGCGCTCCTCGGCAGGCCCGGCGTCAACCTCGACCTCGGCGCCGACCTGCGCGAGGAGGAACCGGGTGACACCCCCGAGCCGCACCTGATCGCCCAGCAGATCTCCGAGCGGCTGGAGGACGCGTGGCGACGATTCGCCACGCTCGCGGAGCAGCTCATGCCGCAGCGCGACGCCCGTACATTCCGGTCTGGCTGAGGGGGGATCTGATGGAGCTGCTCCAGCTGAGGCTGCCCGACTACAGCGGCCTGCGGAACTTCACCCTTGACCTGGAGGACGCCGTCGACAAGGGGCAGGCCATCGCCGTACTGATCGGCCCCAACGGTGGCGGGAAGTCCCGGGTCCTACACGCGCTCGCGGAGCTGTTCGGGGCCCTCCACCGCTGCGCCCTCGGCCATTCGGGCCGTTCGGACTTCGGATACGAGGTGCGCTACCAGCTCCGCGACACGACCGTCGAGATCGTACAGCCGTCCGCCGAGGCGGATCCGGTCATGTGGGTGACGGACGCCGCCGGATCGCGCGACGTGACACCGCGTCATGACTGGCTCCGCCACCTTCCCGACCACGTCTTCGGGTACCAGGTGCACGGCAGGGTCCCATGGGGCTCTGAGTTCGAGCGGCACGTGCACTTCGCCGAGGCGGAGTTGGCCGCATGGCGCGAGCAGTGGACGGAGTCCTGGTTCGCCTGGCAGGACCGGCCGGAGAACGAGGACGGGGTGTGGGCGGAACAGCTGGAGCTGCCGATCGCGTGCCCGCTGTACACACCGGGATTCCTTTGCACGCCCGATTGGCTCCCGTTGGTCCTGCTCTCCCTGGCTACCCAGTGGGCGGACGTCTTCGGCGACCATCTGAGGGAACAGGCCCGGGTAGACGGGGTGGTCTCCGCCGTGCTGCACCTGCGCGCCCCCGCGTCCGTGGGGGAGGAGCTGTCTGCCCTCCCGTACTGGGGCCTGGGCGGGCCGCCGCGCGCCCTGTTCGCCGAGGCGGCGGCGTCCGGACGCTTCGGACCGGTGCCGGACTCGGACCCGCTGTACAGCGCGGGCACCCCCGACGACGGGTTCGCCCTCACCATGAGCAGCGCCGACGACGTGCTCGCCCTCCGCAACCTCTTCGACAGCGACCTGTCGATGTTCGGGCTCCTGTCGACCCTCCAGATGGCCGGGTACCTGACCGTCGATGTGCGCGTCTGCAAGGCGGACGGCTCCGTCGTCGGGGCGGACCAACTGAGCTCCGGAGAACAGCAGATCCTCACTGTGCTCGGACTGCTGCGGCTGCAGCGGGGCCAAGAGTCGCTCTTCCTGCTCGACGAACCAGACGCTCACTTCCACCCCGAGTGGAGCAGGCGCTGGTATTCGTCGGTCCAGAGGATGCTCGGCGACGGGCAGCGCTCGCAGTTCATCGCCGCCACCCACGAGCCCCTCCTCGTCTCGAACATGCTGCGGCAACAGATCCGAGTGCTCGGTACGGGCGCCGACGGACAGACAACGGTGCTCACCCCGGACACCAACCCGCGCGGCCGTGGGGCCGGAGGGCTACTCACCTCGGACCTGTTCCACCTCCGGAGCCAACTCGACGAACACACACAGGACCTGATTGACACCCAGTACCACCTCATACCCGTAGCCGAGGATGACCCCGCGGCCCGCCAGAAGCTTCAGGAGGTGACCGACCGGCTCGACGGACTGGGCTTCGCCACCAGGCACCGTGATCCGGTGCTCTCCTCATTCCTGGCGGAACTACACCGGCGACGCACGGAACTCATCGAGCGAGCCCGTTCTGGCGACGCTATGAGCGAGGAAATCGAAACGACAGCACGCTTCCTCTTCGATGAGCGCTTCACCCGGGGAGTTTGATCCTGGTGCGTCACGTGGACAACACCAGGCTCACCCCGCCGCAGCAGTGGACGGACAGAGCCGCCAAGGAACTCGAGAAGCTTCACGAGGACGCGGTGGACGCGGACAAGAAGTTTCTTTTCAGCGAGATGTGGCGGGAGGACGCGATCCGCGAACGGCTGATCGCCCTCATGGACAAATGCTGGTACTGCGAGACCAGCTTCGTTCGATCGCCTTACCACGTCGACCACTACCGGCCGAAGTCCGCTGTCGCCGGCGAAGCCAAGCACCGCGGGTACTGGTGGCTCGCCTACGACCCCGCCAACTACCGTCTTTCCTGCCACCATTGCAACAGCGGCGGCGCCCGCTACGGTAATCAGAGCGCCGGACTAGGCAAGGGAGCCCGATTCCCCCTGCTCGGGCAACGCGCGCCGGAGGGTGGGAGCCTGGACCGCGAACTGCCGGTGCTGCTTGATCCCGTGGCGTCAGAGGACGCCGAACTCGTGGGATTCGATAGACAAGGCTTCGCCCGACGCAGACCCGAACAGCCCTACTCTGGCCACGAGATCGCCCAAGACCTCTGCCGGGTGGACGAGACCATACGCATGCTCGCGCTCAACTCCGACCTGCTCACGGAGGGCAGGTCCACCTTGATCGGGAGCGTGATCGAACTCGTCCAGCTATACCTCATCCGCAGAGACGACGCCATCGTGGCGCAGTATGCCCGCAAGCAGATCGACGGCCTGACCCAGACGACTGCGGAGTGGAGCGCGGCAGCCGCATCGGCCGAACGCCTGGCGCTCCTCGCCCACGACCGCTCGGGAGACGATGCGCCCCCTGCGGGAGAAGCGGAGGCCGGAGCCGCCGAAGGTGCAAGCGGCGGAACCGAGCCTCCGACCGCCGCCGCGGACGACCACCGTGTCGATCTGCGAACCCTGGTGGCTGCTCTGCCCCCTGCGGCGTTCTCCGCGGGCGAGATCGCGCTAACGGGCCGGGGGAAGCGGGGCCCTGCCAAGGCGACCCTGCTGGAGGATGGAAGGATCATGTGTTTCCGGCAGCCCATGAACACGCCCACGTCCGCGGCACGGATGGCAGCCGGCGACGACACCGTGGATGGGTGGACCTTCTGGTCTCTGACCGTGGACGGCAAGACCCAGACGCTCGCCGACCTGCGCGACACCCTGATCAGCCAAAGAGGCTGACGGGCACCAGCCCCACCTCGGCCGCGAGGTGCTCCGCATCCATCCGAAATCCATCGGCAGTCTCGTATACGTGGCCAGCGAGGGGCATAGCCCCTGCGTCGCGCCACCAGTCCCGCGGCCTTCGACTCCATGTTCGACGGCCCGATCCCGCCGCCGGTTCGCCTCCGAGGTCCTCGCCCTACCGAACGTCCGGAGCCTGCTCGACAGCGGCATGTACCCAAGCACCGATCTCAGTGAGGAAAGCGGCAATTGGCAGGGTCTGCCACCCCAGACCCGACAATGCCCCCGCAGTCTCGACTCCCGACCGTAGCGCCCCAGCGACGTCGGCAGCACCCACCGGGAGACGGATCTGCCCTCCAATACGGTGGGCAGCTGGCTCCACTTGTCGTGATAGACGCCTCACCCGCGGCAACACGTTCAGCAACCAGCGTTCGCTGGGGTGAATCTGGGGAGAATGGAGGTCCGTTGGGGAGTGGCTGGGGAGGATCGGCCGCACAAAGGGGCAGCACGGCGAAAGGAGCAGAAAGAAAGATCGCCGCAGTTCAGACCGCCTGTACGGTCGATTACCGCAGGTCAGACGTGTGAGGGTGACGACTTCAAGAAGATCTCCGCCTGGGCCGCCATCCTCTTCGCCCCCACCCTGGTCGGCACCATCTACGGCATGAACTTCGAGACCATGCCCGAACTCCAGTGGGCGGCCGGCTACCCCTTCGCGATCCTGCTGATGGCCGTGGTCTGCGTAAGCCTGTACGTCATCTTCAAGAAGCGCGACTGGCTGTAGTAGTCCGTCCGGACCCCCGTGCACCGGTTACATCACCGGCGTCCCGGTCCGCTTGGACGGCGAACTCGTCCGATTACGCACCGTCGCCGGGCGCGGCGCCGGTGTCCACGCGGAAGCCGAGCGCCCGCCCGGCTGCCACCGAGATGCCGAGCAGCGTCTCGTGGCTCGCGGCAGGTACGGAAAACGTATGCTCAGCAGCGAAGAAGAGGAACTCTCCCGGCAGTTCGAGGTTGTACGTGTCGACGTACTTGGGGAGATCGGCACGCCAGACGAACCGCCCGTCGGACAGCAAAGAGGAACCGCCGGCCACCGTGAACGATCCTCCGATGACGTCCCGCGTCGTTTCCATGATGTCGAAAATGGGGTAGCCGGATTCGAGGTACTCCTTGATCTCCGTCTTGGGGTACGGAGCCTCGCTTCTCACCTTGTCTCGAATCGACTCGTGAAAGACACCCTGAGGTTCAGGCTGCATTTCACGATAGAAGCCGAACATTTCCATCAGGGTCTACCCTTCAAGCACCTGTGGCACCTGCCCGGGCCCCAAGAGCGGGTTCGTTCCGGCCCCGGCCGTCCCGACTGCCAGACCGGCACGCCGGATTCCATCCGTATCGGCTATGAAGCCCACCCGGTGACCTCTCGTGAGAGTCACACGCCATCCCCACCTTCGCGGCGCCGGCCTGTCGATTCCCGGCCGGCGCAGGTCGATCAGGCGACGTCGGCTGCTGTCATTCCCAGTAGTCCGCCAGCATCTCGGCCGGCCAGAGCGGTTCCCGTACCTCCCCGCGCGGTCCCATCTCTCGGAAGTAGGGCGCGACGTCGTAGACGGGGGTGCCGTCGATCGCGTCGAGGTCCGCGACGTGAAGTTCCAGGCCCTCGACCTTCACGAGTCGCGGGAAGGACTGCGCGAGCTGGTTCGGTCGACGGTGGTTGCGGTGGACGAAGGTTCCGGTAGGCGGCCAGGCGGGGTTGTTGCGGGGGCGTCGGGCGTGGAGGGCCACGTCGGCCGGGGACGCCATGTGGAAGTGCCACACCACGACGAGGTGTGAGAACTCCTCCAGGCCCTTGACGACCTCCGCCGGGAAGTCGGGGTTCAGGCGGATGATCGCGGGACCACCCCAGTGATCGTCCGTGGGCTCGATCCGGCCTCCGACGACGGTGCCGATCGGTTCGATTTCCAGCGACTTTGCCATCCGCTCCCCCTCATGCCTCGGCGTGGCCCGGTCAATGTACTCGGACGAGGTATGCGCTGGCCCGGGCGTCCAGGGCGGCAACGGCCGGAATGCCCCGGCCGGCTGGAAGCGGGGGGAGCAGGCGCCGGATGTCGACCCGTTGTCCATCCTCTGAAGACCAGTTGCGCATCGCGGAAAGGGTGGCCCTGGGGATGTCCAGCGCCCAGGTTGCCGCCGCGCTGACGCTCTCCAAGGCGACCGTCAACGTCCAGATGTCCGAAGCAACGCGAAGACCGGTGTGGCGACCCGGACCGCGCTCGTGCACGCCTGCTACGTCACCGGCCAGTTGGCCCGTCCTGAACTGGTCACACCGGCACCGGTGGCGACCGAAGTCGAGCGGGGAGATCCCCTGGGGCCGGCCTTGGGCGATTGCATTGGCGGAGACCGGCCGCCGGTGCCACTACTCCGCCGACGTGGTGGAGAAGAAGCTGCGGGCCCTGAGGAAACCGTGGAACGCCTTGAACGATCCCCGCCTCGTCACGCCGGGGTGGCGGTACGGCGTGCTTGACGACTCCTGTGGCTCGGGCGGCCTTGCCACGTCCTCCCCCGCTCGCCGCCGATCCGGGGTTCCGGGGGAATCGACTGCCTCTTCAAGCGAAGGCGGGTGTGCTCGACGGTGACGACTACCCACCCGTGGTGGTGAGTTCGCACATCGCGTTCAGTACCCGTGCGACGTCCACGAGTGAGTCGAGTACGAGATCGGCACCGGCCCGGGTGAGTTCGGCGGTCGTGGTCCTTCCCGAAGCCACGCCGATGACGCGGGCGCCGACTTCGAGTCCCGTGCGAACGTCCTTGAGGGAATCACCGATGATCACGGTGTTCGCGCGATGGAAGGCCGTGCCGTGCTTGGCCTCTGCGCGAGGGCGACGAGCGCCGGCCGGCGGTGGTCGTCGGAGGCGAACCCGCCGATCTCCGCGTCGAGCAGGCCGTCCAGAACATAAGGGTTCTGCCCTGCCTGTACGAGCTCGCCGAGCATGTCTTGAACGTGCTCGTTGCGACGGGTCGACTGGAGTTGCTCGGCGAGGTACCCGACCGTGTGGTCCAGTGCCGCCACCATACGGGCCGAGGTCCAGGGCAAAGTCGGGTCGAGATCAGCGGCCGACCGGTCCGCGGGCCGCTGAGGCGATCTGTCCACTGGCCGTGGGAGTGGTAGCCGCAGGAGCTCGGCGGGGGCGCCGACGCCTGCGAGGAACTCGATGATCTTGTCGATGTTGGTGAGGCGGCGGCGGCCCGATTCCAGCATGGACAAGAACGCCTGACTCAACCCCGTGAGCCGGGCCATGTCCTCCTGGCGCAGTGAGCCTCGCTGCCTGATCAAGCGGCTCGCCTTGCCGAAGTCCAAGGCGGTGAGGGCCTGTTGAACGCCGGCGTCCTGCCACACCCTCTCCGGCACGACGGGTAATGCGGGGGCGGCCTCGATACGGGACCGGGCGCAGGAGGCGCACAGGCCGTCCGGGTTGTACTGGCTGAGCCGGCACCCGCACTGATCGCAGTACCGCAGGGTCTGCTGGGCCATTCCTACCTCCCGAACGAGAACACCCCAGGCCACGGGGCAGCCCCCGCGTAGACCGAGATCACCTCGGTGATATCACTCGCGGAATGTGCCCACCGGGCAATTCCCGGTCAGCCTCGTACCTCAACCAGCCTCTGTCCAAGGGGTATCACTGCCCGAAGCGCGATTCGTCCCGACCTCTCCACCTCTCGCGCCTGTTCGTCTGCGCGTCCTGTCACGAGTCCGGCCGATCGCGAGGTCGGCGAGCCGGGCCGGGGCCCGGTCCCCGCCGAGCAAGGGCTTCGGGAGCGACCTGGCGCCGGGTCGGACCTGGAGGTCACGCGTGGCCGAGGACGTGGCGTACGCGAACGCGATCTGGCGGACGGTCAGGCGGTCGGGGGGCGGGCGGTCGGGTGGTCGGGTGGTCGGGCCGAACTCCGTGCCTGGCCGCGCGCGTGCCACGGCTTCGACGGCATGACACCGAGGGCGGCCCTCCTCGCGACCTTCGCTTGGAACACGTCAGGCGGTCGCAGGGGCCGCGGGGGCCGCGGGTGTCGTGGCCGTCAGCAGTCGGGCGCGCAGCCGGGTCACGGTCCCCGGGGTGATGCCGACGTGGTCCGTGAGATAGGCGATCGGGGAGCCGTGGCGTGCTTTCAGGTCCGCGAGGACGAGTTCCATGACGGTGGACGGGGCGCGCCCGTACGCGGGCCAGCGCATGGTGCGGCCGGGGTGGGCGGTGTGCCAGTCGGCCGTGAGGCGTTCGGTCGCCAGTTCGGTGAGGGCGAAGTCGGCCAGGATCTCTTCCTCGGGCACGTCGAGGAGGATCAGCACGAAGGCCGCGATCAGGCCGGTGCGGTCCTTGCCGGACGTGCAGTGGAAGACGGTCGGTCCCGGTTCGGCGTCGGCGATCAGCTCGATGGCCTGCCGGATCTCCTCGACGCCGTCCTCGGCCACCTCGGCGAAGCGGTCGGCGAGGTAGCGCCAGGGGTCGATGTCGGGGTCGATCTCCGCCTGGTCGTAGGGGCGGTGCTCGATGCTGAGGTTGGCGTACGTGAAGCGGTGCGGCTCGGGCACCCGGCCCTTGGCGTCGGCTTCCCAGGGGTAGCGGAGGTCGATGACGGTACGGATGTCCAGGGCGAGGAACCGGTCCCAGTCGGCGCCCCGGAGTTTGCCGAGCGAGTCGGACCGGTACAGGGCGCCCGGGATGACGGTGCGGCCGTCGGCGGAGCGGTAGCCGCCCAGGTCACGAAAGTTGTGCAGGCGCTCGAACTCGATGTGGCGGACGGTCATTCGGCTGCTCCCTCGGGTGCGGTGGTCTTCCGGCCGCCAGCATGCCTCAGGTGATCGACTCGGGGGCGTGCGGGGTGGCGGGCGTGCCCCGGAACAGGACGGACCAGTGCGGAGGGGTTCCACCGTCATCTCCTGTGCGGAGAGGCCGTGTTCAGCGTCCCGACAGTCCCGGGCGGGGCGGGCCGCCGTAGTAGCGGCGACAGGCGCGCAGCATGCCCTCGGCCGAGAGGGTGAAAACGTCGACGAAGTCCCGTTGTTGGGGGGCGAGTCGGCCCATCGCGACCACGCAGTCCCCGTCGGCGACGATCCTCGTGATGTCGTGACGGGTTCCCGGTACCGGCGGGCACTCCAGATCGGCGCCCAGGGCTCCCGCGTGCAGCAGCGATCCGTAGCCGTCGAGGTCTCCGGTGTCGAGGTAGTGGTAGGCCAGGCGTACGTGGTCGATCCCGGAGTCGGTGACGACGCGGCTGGGCGGCGGGACCCGCCCGGCGTGCCGACTGTTCATTGGGAGGTCCTTTCGTACGGCCGCACCCCGACCGGTGCCGCAGGTCCACGGTGCCCCGGGGCCATAACCCGGTGCTATCCCCGCCCTATCACGGTTCACGCGCACGAAACCCCCACACCATGGACACCGGAGGGGTGTTCGGGGAGACTTGCCCAGCGCTCGACCCGTCCTCAGGCGTTGCCCCAGCTGGGAGACTCATGACTGTTTCGTCCGGCGGGGTGTTCCACACCCCGGACGCGGTGGTTTTCCGGATCCTCGGACCGTTACAGGTGACCGGCCGTGACGGGCCGGTCAGGATTCCCCCCGGGCGGCAGGAAGTCATTCTGGCCGCCCTGCTCCTTGAGGCGAACCGGGTGGTCAGCACCGACTATCTGGTCGATCTGATCTGGGACGACGAACCGCCGGACACGGCGCGCACCCAGGTGCAGATCTGCGTCTCGCGGTTGCGGAAGCTGTTCACGAAGGCGGCCATCGCCGCCGCGATCACCACGCGACCGCCGGGGTACGTGCTGAAGACGGAGGGGGACCTCGTCGACGCGGCGCTGTTCGCCCGCAGGGTCGCGGACGCGCGGACCGCCGCGCGGCAGGGCGCCGTCACCGATTCGGTGGAACTCCTGCGTTCAGCAGGCGAGTTGTGGCAGGGCGACTGCCTGAGTGGGGTGTCGAGCGAGACGTTGCGCAGCAAGGCGCTCCAGTTGGACGAGGAGCGGTTGACGGCCGTGGAGACCCGGATCGAATGGGATCTGGACCTGGGGCGGCACCATCAACTCGTGGGCGAGATCCAGTTGTTGGTACGGGTCCACCCGCTGCGGGAGCGACTGCGCGGGCAGTTGATGCTGGCCCTGTACCGGTCTGGCCGGCAGGCGGAGGCGCTGGAGAGCTACCGCGTGGGGCGCGACCTGCTGGTGGAGGAGCTGGGCCTGGAGCCCGGTGGGGCGCTGCGCCGGCTGGAGCGGGACATCCTGTCGGGTGCCGTTCCCCCGCTGCCGTCGGAGACCGGGCCAGACAGCCCCGCCTCGGCAGCCGCGGGGTTCGACAGACCCGGGCCCGGCCGCGCGCCGGGTGGCGGCACCCTCCCCGGTTCGACCGGAGGCGGGTACGCCGAGCAGCGCCGGGAGCGGGACCGCGCCGACGACGCCGGGGCGACAGCGAGCGCGACCACGCTCGTGGCCGTGACCTCGACTCCCCCGACCGGCCTTGCCCCGCTCGACCTCGGCCCGACCGGACGGAGCCTCGCCGAGGCCGAGCCGACCGGAGCCACGGGGTTCCGCACCGCCACGACGGCTCGCGAGGAGGTTCCACGGCAACTCCCGGCCGACACATCCGACTTCGTCGGTGACGAGCAGCAGATCGCCCTGATCGAGGGGACGTTGCTCGGTGACGGGGACCGGCGGGCGGTGGGGCTCGCGGTGATCGTGGGCAAGCCCGGTACCGGAAAGTCCACGCTCGCCACCCACATTGCACACCGGCTGGGTGAAACCCACTTCCCCGACGGCCAGTTGTACTGCGATCTGCGCGGCACGGGAACTCCGGCCACGTCCGGAGAGGTACTGGGACGGTTCCTGCGCGCGCTCGGCATCCCCGGGCCGGTGATCCCCGAGTCGCAGGACGAACGGGCGGAGATGTACCGGACCCTGCTGGCCGCGCGGCGGGTCCTGGTCGTCCTCGACGACGCGGCGTCCGAGAGTCAGATCCGGCCCCTGCTGCCCGGCAGCAACAGGTGCGCGGTGCTCGTCACCAGTCGGGTCCGCCTGACCGGGCTGCCCGGCGCGCACCGGGTGGAGCTCGACGTGATGGACACCGAGCGGGCGTTGGAACTGTTGGCGCGGGTCGTCGGCGGCGACCGCGTCGGCCGTGAGGCGTCGGCGGCGGAGGCGCTGGTACGGACCGTCGGCGGACTGCCCTTGGCCCTGCGGATCGTCGCGGCCCGGCTCGCGGCCCGACCACACTGGCCGCTGTCCTCGATGGTGCACCGGCTGGCCAACGAACGGCACCGTCTGGACGAGCTGACCCACGGCGAGATGACCATGCGGGCCAGCCTCTGCCTCACCCACGACGGCCTGGCGGCGGAGGACCGGCGGCTGCTGCGCCTGCTGAGCCTGGCACAGGGACCCACCCTGCCGGGTTGGCTGGCGGGGGCACTGCTGGACGATCGAAGCCCGTTCCCCTCGGACCTCCTCGAACCCCTGGTCGACGTACAGATGCTGGACGTCGTCGGCGTGGACTCCACCGGCGGCTTCCGCTACCGCTTCCACGAGATCATCCGGGTCTTCGCGCGGGAGCAGTTGGCCACGCACGACGATCCGGACGCCCAGCAGACGGCCGTCGCCAGGATGCTCGGTGGCTGGCTGTCGCTTGCGGAGCAGGCCCATCGCCGCATCTACGGCGGGGACTTCACGGTGCTGCACGGCACCGCTCCTCGCTGGGAACCGCCGGCCGTGTGCGTGGACGAGCTGCTGGTCGATCCGCTGGAATGGCTCGACAGTGAGCACGCGAACCTGGTGCAGGCCGTCGAGCACGCCGCCCGCGAGCAGCAGGACGAACTGTGCTGGGACCTGGCGACGACCCTGGCCACCCTCTTCGAGGGCCGCGGCTACTTCGACGACTGGGAGCGTACGCACCAACTCGCCCTGGAGTCGGTCCGGTCCGCCGGGAACACGCGCGGCACGGCGGCCCTGCTCGGCTCGCTCGGGGTGCTGTACCTGGGTCGCAGCCAGAACGAGGAGTCCCGCACCGCCTTGACGACGGCGCTCGGGCTGTTCCGGGAGCTCGACGACCGGCAGGGCCTGGCGCTGTGCCACCGCGACCTGGCCCTGCTGGAACGGATGCGGGGCGACGACGACCGCGCGCTCGGCCTGTACGACCGGGCGCTGCGGGATTTCGACCAGGTCGGTGACGTGGTGGGCCGGGCCATCGTCCTGACGCAGAGCGCGCACATCTGGATGCGGCGCGGGCAGGACTCGGCGGCGCAGAGCCGGCTGGACGAGGCACTCGGCATCTACCGGTCCGTGGGCTACACGGGAGGTGAGGCGCGGACCCTGCGCAGGGCGGGGCAGTTGTCGCAGAGCCAGGGTGAACACGAGCGCGCGGTGCGGACGTTCACGGAGGTGCTGGAACTGTGCCGGGCGAGCGGGGACCTGATCGGCGAGGGGCACCTGCTGCGCGACCTGGGACACGCGCACGTGGAGATGGGCCGGGGTGAGGCGGCCCGGGGCTTCTACGCCCAGGCGCTGTCCGTGCGGGACCAGATGATGGACCACGGTGGGGCGGCGCTGGTGCGGCTCGACCTTGCGCGACTGCTGGCCGCGAGCGGGAGCTCCGGGGAACGGTCACGTTCCCGCGAACTGCTGGAGACGGCGGTACGGGCCTT
The DNA here is from genome assembly GCF_041431415.1 of Streptomyces sp. NBC_00513. GTDB lineage: Bacteria > Actinomycetota > Actinomycetes > Streptomycetales > Streptomycetaceae > Streptomyces. The sequence continues at coordinate 6,084,734 of NZ_CP107845.1, read as the reverse complement.
CCGCGAACGCCGGATGACGGTCGAACTCGCCGAGGCGGAAGGGATGCTGGCAGCGGAAGGGATGCCGGGAATCGGCGCGGGTGCGGCTGCCGGCACCGGCAACGGTACGGCGGGAGGCACGGCGGGCGCCACGGCTTCGGGTCCCGGCATCGGGGGCGGTTCCTCGTCCGGGCCGGTGCGCGGGCCGGCGATCACGGCCCTGACGGCTCGGGCGGTGCACGCGCCGGCGGCGGAGTCCGCCGCCGGGGTCTGACCGGCCGTCGTTCCCGAGCGGCGGGGCGTCAGTCCCACGGGTTGGTGTTGGTGGAGGCGCCCGCCGCGGCCGCGGTGTACGAGACGCCGGCGCCGGTCACCGCGGTGAGGCCGGCCGGGTCGGCGGCGTGGGCGGCCTGCGCCCCGAGGGTGGCGACTCCGGCGATGGCGACGGTGACGAGGGCGGCGCGGAAGGCGTGGGTGACGCTCATGTCGGGGTCCTTTCATCGGTGCGCTCCGGTGGTTCCGGGGCGCTTCCTGCTTTCTGGACCTCACGTTAGGAACGGCCGGAATCCCGGGACCGGCCCCGCTCCTATCGCCGCGCTATCACCGTTGACCCGCGCTTTCCCGGCCCCGTGATAGCGGCGCCCGGCCGTCGGACGATGCCCGCGCGATAGCGCGCTGCCGACGATGGGAACAGGAACCGGGCGCTTCGTCCCAGGCCCGCCCGTTCCCCCACCACCGCAGCCGGGAGCGCCCACATGACAGCTCACACGACCGCTCGCAGCGCCACCCACCCGAACCCACACGACGCCCCGTACGGGACGCACGGTGCGCGGGACCCCTTCAGCCCACTCGGCACGCACGAGACCCACGGCACGCACGAGACCCACACCACCCGCGACACCCACAGCGCTCACGGCACCCGCGACACCCACAACGCCCACCACACCGGCGGCACGCCCGACACACGGGAAACCGAGGACGGAGCGGTGCGGGAGGCCTCCCGGGTGGGAGCCCTCATCAGAGGGCACCGGCTGCGCATCGGCATGACCCAGCGGGAGCTGGCCGATCTGTCGACGATCAGCGTGCGGGCCATCCGCGATCTGGAGCAGGGCAAGGCGAGACGGCCGCGCCCCGACACGGTGCGGCTGATGGCGGACGCGCTGCGGCTGGGTCCGCGGGCCCGGGCGGCGCTGGAGGCGGCCGCGCAGCGGGGCCGGCCGGGTGGGCAGGGATGGGCGGAGCCGCCTGCGCCGCCGACCGCGCTGCACGCGATCCTGGGTCGGGACGACGAGGCGGGCGTGCTGGAGCGGGAGTTGGGGTCGGGCGCGGAGCGGCTGGCGCACGTGGTGGGGCTCGCCGGGGTGGGCAAGACCCGGTTGGCGCTGGAGGTGGCGGATCGGTTGCACCGGGCCGGGACGCCGGTGCTGTGGCACGCCTTTCCCGGTGCCACGGCGGACTACCTGACGTGTGGGGAGGGCACGGTGGCGGCCCGGGTGGCGGCCACCGCGGCCCGGCTGTGGGCCGCCCCGGACCCGGCGTCCGCCGTGCGCGCCGCGCACGGTCCCGGGGGCGGGGGCGGGGGCGGGGGCGGCGATCCGGAGGGCGCGGAGGCCGTGTCGGCGCTCGCGGAACTCCTCGGCGACAGGGCCGCGTTACTGGTCCTCGACGGCGCCCCCGCGGATCCTCCCCGGTTCGACCTGTTGACAGCCCTGCTGCGGGCCTGCCCCGGCCTGCGGCTGCTGGTCACCTCGGACCGGCCGTGGGAGATGCCGGGCGAGCGGATCTTCCTGCTCTCCCCGCCGGCGGTGCCGGCCGAGGGAACCGTCGATCGCGCCGCCCCGGCCGTGCGGGTGTTCCTGGACCACGTCCGGCGGGTTCGGCCCGGGTTCGGTGCGACGTCGGCGGATCTGGAGCGGGCGACGTGGATCTGCCGCCGCCTGGACGGCCATCCGGGAGCGCTCGCCGCGGCCGCGTCCTGGCTGGTGCTGTGCGATCTCGACGCCCTGTGCCGGAGCCTGGACGCCGACCCCGCGGCCCTCCTCGACCACCTCGGCGCCGGGGAGGGCACGGGGCGCCTGCGGAGGGCGCTGCACGCACTGACGGACCGGCTCACGCCCGGCGCGCGGGGTCTGTTGGAGGCGCTGTGCGCGGGCGGCGGGCCCGACGACGAGTTCACGCTGACCGGCATCACCGCGCTGACCGGCCGCGACCTGCCGGGCTCCGGACGGCTGCTGCGGGAGCTGCTGATCAGCGGGGCCGTGCGGGTCGCGCACGAGGGCGACGGTTCGCACTTCCGGGTGCTGGGCCTGGTCCGGGCCGCCTGCCGGGCACGGGCGGTCGCCTCCGTCTCCGCCACCTCCTGACTGCTACCGGAGCACCGGCGTATCGGAGCACCGGAGTGCCGGAATGCCCGAATGCCGGAATGCCGGAATGCCGGAGCAACTGCTGCCGGAGTGCCGGAGCAACTGCCGCCCGGGCCGGCGCGCCGCGGGTTGGATGACGTACGGCCGGACGACCACCCGACGACAGCCGATGAGTCCCGACGACCACCCGACAGACCCGGCGCGTGTGGGCGCCCCCGGGCCCGCCAAGGCAACGATCCCTAGGAGCATCCGCATGTCCCCGAAGGCCTCTGAACAGGGCACCGCGCACGGGCCCGCTGCTGTGCGGCTGCCCCTGTCGGCGGCGCAGCGCGACATCTGGATGGCCCATGGGCTGGACGCCACGGGCTGCCGCTACAACATCGGGGAGTACCGGGAGATCCTGGGCGCCCTGGATCCCGAGGCGCTCGCCGGTGCCTGGTACCGACTCGCCCGGGAGGCCGACGTCCTGCGGATCCGGGGTACGGGATCCGACGAGCAGGGCGGTCTGTGGCAGCTCGTCCACCCCGAACCGGTCGGCCGGCGGCTGGAGTTCATGGATCTTGGTGGGGAACCGGATCCCGCCGCGGCGGCCCGCGCGTGGATGGCGGCGGAACTGGCCAGGCCCTTCGACTTGGCCGAGGACTGGTTGACCCGGCACGCCCTCATCCGACTGGGCGGGGAGCGGTGGTTCTACTTCCACGCCTTCCACCACCTCGCGATCGACGGCATGGGTGTGGCCCTGCTCGACCAGCGCCTGGTGGAGCTGTACGCGGCGGTCTCCGCCGGGGAGCCCTGGGGTCCGGGCCCCTTCGGGGCGCTGTCGGACGTACTGGCCGAGGACGCGGCGTACCGGGGCTCCGCGGAGGGGGCTGCCGACCGGGCGCACTGGGCCGCGCACCTCGCCGGCCTGCCGGCGACCCCGCGGCTCGGGGAGGGGCACACCGGCCGTACGGCGCCGGGCGCGCTGCCCTTCGTCCGTCGGACCGTGGTGCTGTCGCCCGATCGGGCCGACCGGTTGCGCGAAGTGGCCCGCGAGCACCGGGCGCCGTGGACGATGCTGGTGATCTCGCTGGTGGCGGCGTACACGCATCGGGTGAGCGGGAGTCCGGAGGCGGTGTTGGGGCTGCCGGTCACGGGCCGACGGACCGAACTCGCGCGGCGCACTCCGGGGATGCTGTCGAACGTGGTCCCGCTGCGGGTGCGGGTCGCGGCCGAGGGGACGCTCGCCGAGCTGTTGGCCTCCGTGGTCGCGGAGACCCGGGAGGGTCTGCGGCACCAGCGCACCCGGTACGAGGACATGTGCCGTGACCTGGGTCTGGGCGAGACGGAGCGGCGGATCACGGCCCCGCTCGTCAACATCATGGCGTTCACGCCGGGGATGCGCTTCTGCGGGTTCCCCACCACTCAGCACAACCTGGGCAACGGGCCCGTCGAGGACCTGGCGGTCGGCGTGTACGACCTCGGTCCGGAGGGCGGGTTGCGCATCGACTTCGACGCGGCGCCCGAGGTGTGCGACATCGAGGCGGTGGCCGGCCATCAGGACCGGTTCCTCCACTTCGTGGAGCAGGCCTTGGACGGCTTCCGACTCCCCTTTTCCCAGGTCGAGTTGTTGGGCGGCGTGGAGCGGCGGCAGGTGGTGGAGGAGTGGACGGGCACCCGTGCGGAGATCGGCGAGGCGACCCTCCCAGACCGCTTCGAGGAGCAGGCACGACTGCGACCCGGGGCCCCGGCGGTGCTCTTCGGCGGCCGGGAACTCACCTACGGCGAACTCAACACCCGCGCCAACCAGCTCGCCCACCACCTCACCACGCAGGGCCTGGGCCGAGGGGACCTGGCCGGCATCCTCCTCGACCGCGGACTCGACTTCGCCATCGCCGTGCTCGCCGTCGTCAAGACCGGCGCCGGCTACGCCCTCCTGGACCCCGAGTTCCCCGACGAACGCCTCACCCGCACCGCACACGACGCCACCATCCGCGTACTCGTCACCGACACCCGACAGGCGGGACGGCTCACGGCGGATGGGGTGGATGGGGCGTGGGTGACGGTGTGCGTCGACGCGGATGGGGCGCTGATCTCCGCTCGGGAGTCCGGGAACCTCGGCGTGGCCCTCGGCCCGACCGACACCGCGTGCGTGATGTTCACCTCGGGATCCACCGGACGCCCCAAGGGCATCCTGTCCACCCACCTCAACCTGGTCTCCACCCTCACCGCCCAGACCTACGCCCAGTTCGGCCCCGACGAAGTCTTCCTCCAGTGCTCACCCGTCTCCTGGGACGCCTTCAGCCTCGAATTCTGGGGAGCACTGCTCCACGGCGGAAGCACCGTCCTCCAACCCGGCCAACGCCCCGACCCCGCCGTCATCTCGGCACTCTCCCGGCAACACGCCGTCACCATGCTCCAACTCTCCTCCATTCTCTGCACCAAGTCAAGAAGGACCTGTCCAGTCCCCCAGGAAGATGAGCGGAGGCAGCCTGGGCGCTCGGCCCTTGACGTGCCTCCGGTCACTCGTAACTGCCGGCGAGCAGTGCGACCAACGACCCGCTGGAAGCGAGCTTCTGCCGCGCATTGCCGATGTGGGTGGCGACCGTCGACATGGTGAGCCCCATCTCCGCGGCGATCTCCGAGTGCTTCATGCCAAAGGCCACGAGAAGGACTGCACGACGCTGCTGATAGGAAAGGTTCTCTCGGAGGACCTCATCCAAGTCGGCGTAGAACCCATCGTAGAAGTCGACGTTGAAGCCTTCGTTCGGAGCACGGATCGCGCTCAGCGACTCGTGTTCGACTGGAACCACTAGGCGGTTCGACGGCCTGCGGTAGTAGTCGATCCGGCGGTGGCGAGCGGCCGTCCGAACGTAGGCGCGAGTATGTACCGCCTCCTTCACCTCGTCCCACTTTTCGTTGAACGAGAGGAAGAGTTCCTGAGCGATGTCGCGTGCGTCGCTCTCCTGAGTCCTCTGCGCCATGAGGTATGCGACGACGGCCTCGAACTGGTCAGCGTAAAACTCCGCGAAGCCGTGGCCCCACGACCGGTGACGGTCGTGGGGCGAATAGGCATCTGACTGGTCAGGCACCCTCATGGGTGTCCCGCTCGGGCTGACGCGCGTCCTGTTCCTCCGCTTCGCGTCGACGCTGTCGGCCCTGGCCGGGGTCGCGGTGGTTCCGGCGAGCCCCGCGCTCGCCCGGCCCGGCGGCCGGACGCCCCTCACCCGGACTGCGGGTGGGGGGCCGGTTGTCACGGACGGGCGGCTGTCGATCCTGGCCGCTGGCGGGTCGCCGCCGGGTCACATTGTGAGTGTCCTCGTCGTCGTGCGCCTTGCGCCCGAGACGGAGCTCGATGAAGTCGAGGGCCTGCAGCTTGCGCTTCACGGCGATGGCGCCCGTCACGACGAGCTGGATCCCGAGGGCCCAGATGGCCCACGCCTGGACGCGCTCGGTGTCGGAGCCCCAGCCGGTGCCGGCCTCGGCGAAGTGCTGGATCGCCTCAGTCGCCACGACGATTGAGGAGAGGCTCCAGCGCTTGAAGCGGTTCACGAGCCCCACCGCGGCGGCGGGGCTGTTGCTGTCCGAACTCATGATCATCCCAGAGGTGTGAGTGGTGGGTGATCCCTGGTGAGGTCCGGGCGGGCCTCTTCGAGATCACCAATCATGTTCTCCAGAAAGCCCCGCCAGGACCATACGCAAAGAGAGAACGCGACCACCCTCTGTTATGGGGCAGCAAAAATACGCCTGCGTCTACTAGCGACGAGGCGTAACCGTTCGGTATGGGCTAGCCGAGTGGCCCGACTGTTGGTATCTCTTTGCCCGGAGCCAACAGTCGGACCAGCACGACGTGTTCTGTTCGAACCGGCACCTCTGGGAAGACGCGCCTACTCTCTATACGGATCTCGAGCCCTGTTTTCTTGATGTCTCTCCAAGATTTCTTGGAGAGACCCTTGCTCAAGATCACTCCTCAGCGACTCAAAGCCGCCTGACCAGCAGCGATGGAGCTCAGGTGAAGTCGCTGTCCATCGTTTTGCATGTCAGAAGGAGCGACTTGTCCGTAGCTCTTCTTCGGGCCCGCGACAGACCGTTCTGACGTTCTGACCTGCAACTTTCCTGGGACGTCACCATCCCAGGAGCCGTGCGACCTCGCCCAGGTCTGAGTAGCTGGCCGACGGTGGTAGCTGGCGGGCAGGACAGGCGGCTCAACCCTTCCGTCACCGGATCATGATGTTGGGCGACTGGTCGGGATTCCGAGGGCCACAGGTGTCCGCCGAGTGAGGCGTGCGGCATCGGCCTGCTTGGTTCGAACGAAGGTCAAGGTCATGTCGATGCCTTCGATCTCGCCGAGCCATTGCTCTTCCTCGGCGCGCTTGCGTCGAAGGAGCAGGTCCTTCTCGATCTCAGCGAGCCGGGGCAGCATCTTGGGGTTGACCTGCAGCATTGGGCAGCGGATGCAGGCGTGCTCGTGCTGGCAGGGTGATCCATAAGGTCGAGCACAGTTGCCCAGCTCGACCTTGCGCTTGTCGAAGTGCTCCTCGAAATCGGCCCACTCCTCTGGCGTGACGTCGACGTACTCGCCCTCGGGTCGCTGGGCCCGGCGATGGTTCAGGAACTCTTGGTAGTGCTGAACGATGTCCTCAGCGAAGACCGCGACGTAACCCTGAGTGGTCTGGAGATTCAGGTGGCCGAGTAGGGCGGCACCGATGTGGATCGGCAGCCCTCCGTTGACGATCTCCGTGGCGAAGAGCCTTCGGAAGTCGTGCGGAGTGAACTTGGTGCCAGCGAACGCCGCGTTCGTCTCAGCGATCTGCTTGCAGCTGCGACTGAGCATGCCCAGGACCGTGGTCGGTGCCAGGACGCCGCGGAGGGTGCCGATCTGCCGCTGGAAGAGGAAGGGCATCGGCTCTGACCAGGTCTTCTCGTGTCCGTCGTAGCGCGTCACGAGCGGAATCGCCTGGCCGTCACGTGTCTGCCGGCGAATGATCTGGGCGATGGCGTGGAAGAGCTCGGCCGACATCGGGATGACCCGCTCGCGCTCGCTCTTGGAGGGTGCGACGACCAGCAGGGCGATGACCTCGCCGTTGGGACGCTGGTATTGGCGAATGCTGAGGTGGGTCAGCTCCACGAGCTCCTCGATGCGAATGCCGCTGTGCCGCAGGATCTCGACGGCCGCCCACTCCCAGAACGCCGAGTCCTCAGCCAACGTCACGTTGATCACCTCCCCGTTGTCCTGCGCGATGACGCGGACGGACGACTCGGCATGGCTCTTGGCCCGACGTTGATCCTCGCGGGACTGGCTGCGGCGGTAGGTGCGCCCTTGGTGCTCGAAGATCTCGCCCAGCGGAAGGGGACCTGCGGCGTCCAGGAGGCTGACCAGATGCTCGTAGCGGGCCTCGACGTGGTTAACGAGGACCGGCAGCAAGGGCTGACGGACCCGGGTCCGATCGGCCATCCGCTGGCTGACCTCGCGCCGGCGCTTACCGAACCCCTTGAGGTCCCTGGGCAAGATGGGGCAGGGGGTTACCCACTGAGCCCACCGCTCCGGCTCGGCGATCGCCCAGCTGTGGAGATCGATGTAGAGGCCGCGGACGGACAGAAGGACGGAGGCGGCGTCCTTGCGGATCCGGGTCCGGTCCGTCTTCCCGTCCTTCCGCCAGTACTGAAGCTCGGCCCGCCACTGGTCGTAGAGGTCCTGGCCCAGGTCCAGGTCCTTCTGGTCAGGGTTGAGTTGCTCGACGACGGACCAGAACGTGCTGGCCAGGTGGCGTGCGAGCCCAGCGAGGGTGATGTAGTCGGTGTCCGATTTGCGACGGACGAGGTAGTCAATCAGCAGCTGGCGGATGCCGGCGTTGTTGATGCCGTACTGGTCGACGAGTTCCTCGACGCTCCGCTGCCCGTTGTAGATGAACGTCCGCAGAGTGGGGGCGGTCCCGGGCGGGAAATGGCCCATCTTGTGCAGGACCTCCCAGGCGCCCAGGGCGGCGAACCGGGTGGTGTCCTTGTTCGCGCCGTGGGTCAGGCCCAGCCGCTTGTTCTCCAGCGAGTAGTGCAGCAGGGCCGCCGGGGTCAGATCGACCAGGTCGATGCCCTGCGTCGTGAGAGCGCAGGCGATGTCGAACTTCGCCCGATGCCGGTGGACCGCTCTGAGTTGCTGCTGGGCATCAGCCATCGCGAAGGCCGCTTCGAGTTGGGGGTCTTTCCGGACCTTCTGAAAGAAGTCGGCGTATTCGAGGAACGTGTTCGCCCGGAAGCCTGAAAGCGAGGGCTGGATGCCGCGGGCAACGAACATCATCTTCAGGGCCGAGACCACGGTGCTGCCTTCGTCGCGGACTTCAGGCCGGCCCAAGGTGTTGACCGAGGGGGCGTTCGCCGCGTTGAAGCCGCTGGCCTCCCAGCGGTCCTGCCAAGTGTTCCCCGGCAGGGTCTCAAGGTGGGAGAACAGCAACCTGATGCCTGTTTGACGTCTCGCGACCACTGGCCGGCTCTGGCCCGGCAGCAGGTCGCCGGACAGATCACAGAGCTCGGCGATGGTGGCCGTCGACAGGTCCCCGAAGGGCGCCGGCGGCTCCGCGGGCCGCGGTGCCGGAGCGGCCTTCACTGCGGCGCTGGCAAACCGGGTCGGCCCCTTCTGCCTGGGGACCTCCTCGTAGTTCTGGCGCCGGTTGCGGACCGTATAGGTGTCGACCGTCGCGCGGTTAGCCACCGAACACCGCCTTGATGTCCTCTGCGTCGTAGCCAGCCGTGAATGTTCGCTGGATGCGGGGCCGGTTGTAGTGCGCCTGCAGGGCGTCGAAGAGGTCCTCAACCCGAGCGTTCAGGTAGCGGCCGGTGGTTGCCAGATCGCTGTGCCGCAGGATCGCGCGGACCTGGGCGAGCGTGAGGTTGGGGTCGTTCGCCATCCGGTTCGCGGCTGTGTGCCGAAGGTCGTGGAGGGTCCAGTTCGTGGCGAGCTTGTCGTTCGCGCGCTGGATCACCCGGCGCATCGCCCAGTACGTCAGCGGCCGGTCCGGGCCCCGCCGGGTGCGGAGGATCGGCTCGTGGACCGACGGCAGCCCGATGTGGTCGAGGTAGGCGGCCAGGACCGTGAGCGCTTGCGGGCTGACCGGGACCGCCTCGCGGTCGGTGGTGCCCTTGGTAACCACCCAGATCAGTTGCTTGGGCCAGTCGATGTCGCCCGGCGTGACGCCCAGCAGTTCACTGGCCCGCGAGCCGCTGGAGACATAGAGCAGGATGGCAGCCCGGTCCCGGTCACAGGTCATGACCTCGAAGAACTCGTCCCACATCGCGTCAGGAATCGCCCGGGGGTCAGTCTGCCGGACGCGCTGTCGCAGTCGCGCCCGCCGGAACTGCGGGACCTCGCTGTCCGGGGCACGGTGCCCGAGCGCCCTCCGCTGAGCCCGGGACTCGGGCACCGGGTTGACCAGCGGGCCCCGGCCGTAGTGCCGGTGGTAGGCGTAAAAGCTGCTGACCACGGTCAGGCAGTGGTTGATCGTCGCCGGCGCGTATCCGGCCCTGAGGTAGGGCTTGCCAGTACGGAGATTCACCGAGCCTGGCTGCGGCGAGTCGGGCTTCCGGCGCTGACGCTGCGGATTGGGGGCAACACGCAGCCAGCCGACCAGCGCGGACGCCTCCGCCTCAGTCGCGCGGTCCCACTGGACTCCGAGGAACCACAGCAGCCTGAACCAGCGCTGGAGGTCGTACGCATAGCTCTTGACGGTCAACGGCCGGTTGTCGTCCAGGGTCAGACCCCGCAGGTACGGGACGACGCAAGCGACCGGAATACCGTCAGGCCCGAGAACGGCGTACCGGGGTATGGATTCCAGCTCGACGACCGAGCCGACACGGGGCACATCAGCCCGGCCCTCGATCAGCTGGCGATGCAGGTCTTGCAACACACACTTCCTTGCAGACGTAGATCATCTCGCTCCGTAATCGAAGACGATGGTGCAGTTAACACACCGCCTCTTCAACCACCTCACCGACGAACACCCGGACACGTTCTCGAAGGTCCGGATCGTCTACACGGGCGGCGAGCCCGCCTCCCCCACCCATGTCCACCGACTCCATCTGCTGCACCCCCACCTCACCATCACCAACGGCTACGGCCCCGCCGAGTCGATGGGGTTCACCACCACCCACACCGTCGAACCCACCACCGAGCCGCCCACGGGCACGGTCCCGATCGGCCGCCCGCTCACCAACAAGCACGCCTACGTGCTGGACGTGCGGCTGCGTCCGGTTCCGCACGGCACCACGGGCGAGCTGTACCTGACGGGCGACGGACTCGCCCACGGCTACCTCGCCCAACCCGCCACGACCGCCTCGCACTTCGTCCCCCACCCCTTCGGTCCGCCCGGCTCGCGCCTCTACCGCACCGGCGACCAAGCCCACTGGGACACCGCCGGAACCCTGCACTACACGGGACGCACCGACACCCAGATCAAGATCCGCGGCTTCCGCATCGAACCCACCGAGATCGAAACCGTCCTCACCACCCACCCCCTCGTCAATCAGGCCACGCTGGTCCACGCCGACGACCGACTGACGGCGTACGTGACGCTCACGTCCGGGACGCGGCCCGCGCCCAGCCCGGGCGACCTCAAAGCCTGGTTGCGCGAGCGGCTGCCCGATCACATGGTCCCCGCCCGGTTCGCCGTCCTCGACCGGCTGCCGCTCACCCCCAACGGGAAGATCGACCGGCGGGCGCTGCCGGCCGTGGAGGCGCTCCCGGCCGTCGGGGGGCGGGCTCCGCGCAGTGAGCTGGAGGAGGTCGTCAGGACGCTGGTCGGCGAGGTGCTCGGTTCGTCCGTGCCCCTGTCCATGGACGACGACTTCTTCGACCACGGCGGCCACTCGCTCCTCGCCGCCCGCCTCACCAACCGGATCGGCGCCACCCTCGGTGTGACCCTCACCCTGCGGGACGTCTTCCGGCACCCGACGCCGGGCGCTCTCGCCCGGCGGATCGAGGACGCCGGGCTGCGGCCCGCCCTGCCGCCGCTGACCCGCGTCGAGGAACGCCCGGGGCGGCTGCCCCTGTCCTTCGCCCAGCAGCGGCTCTGGCTGGTGGAGGCACTGGGCGGGCGGGGAACCTCGTACAACGTTCCGTTGGCGGTCCGGCTGGAGGGCCGACCGGATTCCGACGCGTTGCGGGAGGCGTTCGGGGACCTCGTCGCCCGTCACGAGCCGCTGCGGACCCGGTTCGCCTCCGCGGAGGGCCACCCGTACCAGGTGATCGACCCGCTTCCCGTCACACCCGTCTTCGAGGTGCGCGACATCCCCGTGGAGCGTCTGGACGCCGAACTCCTCGCGGCGGCCGGTCATTCCTTCGACCTGACGGCCGAACACCCCTTGCGCGTCACGCTCTTGCGGACGGACGGCGGGGACTGCGCCCTCCTCGTGCTGCTGCACCACATCGCCACCGACGGCCAGTCGCTCGGGCCGCTGTTCGCGGACCTCTCCACCGCCTACGCGGCCCGGCTCGAAGGCCGGGCGCCCGACCGGGATCCGCTGCCCGTCACCTACACCGACTACGCCCTCTGGCAACGCGCCGCTCTCACCGGACGGCCGCTCCATGAACAACTCGCCTACTGGAAGACCGCGCTGGCGGGGCTTCCGGAGGAACTCGCCCTGCTTCACGACCGCCCCGCGCCGGCCACCGCAGGACAGCGCGGGGGCGTGGTCCGGGTGGACTTCGGATCCGAACTCCACCAAAGCATCGTGGAGTTGGCACGGGCGGAGCGCTGCACTCCGTTCATGGTCGTACAGGCCGCGCTGGCCGCGACCCTGACCCGCTCGGGTGCGGGCACCGACATCCCGATCGGGTCGCCGGTCGCCGGTCGGTCGGACGAGGCGCTGTCGGCGCTGGTGGGATTCTTCGTCAACACCCTCGTACTGCGCACCGACACCTCCGGTGATCCGGAGTTCCGTGAGCTGCTGGCCCGGGTCCGCGGCGCCGACCTGGATGCCTTCGCCCATCAGGACGCCCCCTTCGACCTGGTGCTGGAGGCCGTGAACCCGGCGCGCTCCCTGGCCCGGCACCCGCTGTTCCAGGTCTGCCTGGCGTTGGAGTCCGGTCCGTCGGTCGTGCCGAAGCTGCCGGGGCTGCACGCCGGGCCGGTCGAGCCGCTGGCCACCGGTGCGGTCAAGTTCGACCTGGAGTTCCTGCTGCGGGCCGATGAGGAGCGGGGTCTGACCGGGGCCGTGCTCTACCGCCGCGACCTGTACGAGCAGGCGACCGTCGAGCGTCTCGTCGCGAGGGTGCGCCGCGCGCTGGAGCAGGCGACGGCCGGGCCGCGCACGCGGTTGTCGGAGCTGGAGCTGCTCGGGGAGGCCGAGCGGCGGCAGGTGGTGGAGGAGTGGACGGGCACCCGTGCGGAGATCGGCGAGGCGACCCTCCCAGACCGCTTCGAGGAGCAGGCACGACTGCGACCCGGGGCCCCGGCGGTGCTCTTCGGCGGCCGGGAACTCACCTACGGGGAACTCGACACCCGCGCCAACCGCCTCGCCCACCACCTCACCGCACACGGCCTGGGCCGAGGGGACCTCGCCGGCATCCTCCTCGACCGCGGACTCGACTTCGCCATCGCCGTGCTCGCCGTCGTCAAGACCGGCGCCGGCTACGCCCTCCTGGACCCCGAGTTCCCCGACGAACGCCTCACCCGCACCGCACACGACGCCACCATCCGCGTACTCGTCACCGACACCCGACAGGGCTCACGGATCAGTGGCCCCTGGGCCACCGTGCGGACCGACGCCGACCACGCCGCCATCTCCGCTCGGGAGTCCGGGAACCTCGGCGTGGCCCTCGGCCCGGCCGACACGGCGTGCGTGATGTTCACCTCGGGATCCACCGGACGCCCCAAGGGCATCCTGTCCACCCACCGCAACCTGGTCTCCACCCTCACCGCCCAGACCTACGCCCGATTCGGCCCCGACGAAGTCTTCCTCCAGTGCTCACCCGTCTCCTGGGACGCCTTCAGCCTCGAATTCTGGGGAGCACTGCTCCACGGCGGAAGCACCGTCCTCCAACCCGGCCAACGCCCCGACCCCGCCGTCATCTCGGCACTCTCCCGGCAACACGCCGTCACCATGCTCCAACTCTCCTCCAGCCTCTTCAACCACCTCACCGACGAACACCCGGAGACCTTCACCACCACACGGATCGTCTACACCGGAGGCGAACCCGCCTCCCCCACCCACGTCCACCGGCTCCACCGCGTCCACCCGGGCATCACCATCACCAACGGCTACGGCCCGGCGGAGTCGATGGGGTTCACCACCACCCACACGATCGAACCCACCGCCGAACCCACCGTCACCGTCTCTATCGGCCGCCCGCTCACCAACAAGCACGCCTACGTCCTCGACGCCCATCTCAGGCCGACTCCGGCCGGCACCGTCGGTGAGCTGTACCTGACGGGCGACGGACTCGCCCACGGCTACCTCGCCCAACCCGCCACGACCGCCTCGCACTTCGTGCCCCACCCCTTCGGCCCGCCCGGCTCGCGCCTCTACCGCACCGGCGACCAGGCCCACTGGGACACCGCCGGAAACCTGCACTACACGGGACGTACCGACACCCAGATCAAGATCCGCGGCTTCCGCATCGAACCCACCGAGATCGAAACCGTCCTCACCACCCACCCCCTCATCGCGCAGGCGACCCTCGCGACCCACCCGGACCACCGCAACACCCCGCAGCTGACGGCCTATGTGGTGACGACCGGGGAGCTGACCGCGCAGGACGTGCGCCTGTGGCTGCGCACGCTCCTGCCCGACCACATGGTCCCGGCCTTCGTCGTGCCGCTCGACCGGCTGCCGCTGACCCCCAACGGGAAGATCGACAAGACCGCGCTGCCCAAGCCCCAGGCCGTGACCACGCCCGGTGGACGGGCCCCGCGCACACCGCTCGAAGAGTCCGTGCGGAACTGGTTCGGCGAGGCCCTCGGCACTCCCTCCCCGCTGTCCATCGACGACAACTTCTTCGACCACGGCGGCCACTCGCTCCTCGCCGCCCGCCTCACCAACCGGATCGGCGCAGCCCACGGGGTCACCCTCACCCTGCGCGACATCTTCCAGCACCCCACTCCCGCAGCCCTCGCCCAGCACGTCGAGGCCCTGAAGGCCCCGGCGGGGCCCGCAGCCGCGCCGCGGCGCGGCCGGCCCGCCCTGCGGCGGCGCACCCCCGATCAGGAACGGACTTCCTCATGAACGGCGTGAACGACATGAGCGGCGTGAACGACATCAACGAGGTGTACGACATGCGCGGCACGCACGACGACGACCGGTCCCCGGCCTTTACCCCCGCACCCGACGACGTGGTCTGGGACCTGCCCGGCGAGGGCGAGCAACGGGTCTCGCTGCTGGTGCTCCCGCACGCCGGCGGCAACGCGCACGCGTACGCCGAGTGGCGCGCGTACCTGCCGGCCGACGTACGTCTGCTGATCGGCCAGTACCCGGGGCGTGGTGCCCGCTTCGCGGAGGACCTCCCGCGCGACGTCGCCGATCTCGCCGGCCCGGTGGTGGCGGCCCTGCCGGCCGGGGCCACCGACGAGCTGGTGGTACTGGGGCACAGCATGGGGTCGCTCGTCGCCTTCGAGGTGGTACGCGCCCTCCAGGCGGCCGGCCGCACCCCGCGGGCGCTGGTCGCGTCGGCCTGCCGGGCGCCGTTCCTCGCCAACCCGGCCGCCGTGCACCCCGAACTCCTGGACGACGACGCCTTGGTGGCCGCCATCAAGCAGCGCGGTGGCACCGACGACGGAATCCTCGACGAGCCGGAGCTCCGGGAGATCGTCCTGCCGGCCATCCGGGCCGACTTCGCGATCGACGACGTGTACCGCTGCGAGGAGGCGGCGGCCCGGGTGGACTGCCCGGTGACGGTGATCGGCGGCGACGCCGACCCGGTCGCGCCGGCCGCGGCGCTGGGCGACTGGGCGCGGATCACCGACCGGGGGTTCACCTCGTACGTGTTGCCGGGCGGCCACTTCTACTTCCAGACGCGGTTGCCGGAGTTCTTCGCCGTGCTGGCCTCGGTCGTCGGCGGGCACGTGCAGGCCCCGACCGCCGTCTGACCCGCGCCCCGCCTCCGCGCAACCGAGCCCGTCGCCGGCTCCGGCCCGTGCCCCGCCCTTCCCCCGTTCTTTCGTTCCGCACCCTTGAAGGACTCCTCATGACCCTGACCACCGTTGCCCAAGCGCAGGTCTCCGCCGGGATCACCCCGGTCCGCGAGCCCGGCAGGCCCGTCGTCGTCCACACCCCCGCCGGCGCCGACCTGGACGCCTCCGTCGCCTGGCTGACCACCCACCGGGAGGCGATACAGGCCGAGTTGCACCGCTCGGGCGCCGTCCTGCTGCGCGGGTTGCCCGTCACCGACGCGGCCTCGTTCGCCGTCGCGCGGGACGCCCTGATCCGGCAGCGGGCCGGCTACAAGGAGAAGGCCACCCCGCGCACCGACTTCGGCGAGGGCGTGTTCTCCTCCACCGATCTGCCGGCGGTGCAGCCGATCCGGCTGCACAACGAGAACAGCTACACCCTCGACTTCCCCGGCGTGCTGCTGTTCGGTTGCGTGATCGCCCCCGAGGAGGGTGGCGCGACCACGGTCGGGGACATGCGCGAGGCGCTGCGCCTGCTGCCGCCGGAGCTGGTCGAGCGGTTCGAGCGGGCCGGCTGGCTGCTGGTGCGCAACTACTCCGAACTGGCGGGCCTGCCCTGGTACAAGACCTTCGCGACCGAGGACAAGGCCGCGGCGGAGGCGTACTGCGAGGAGAACACGGTCGGCTACGAGTGGGTCGACGACGGGGACTCGATGATCACCCGGCAGCGGCGTTCGGCGATCGTCACGCACCCGGTGACCGGTGAGCGCACCTGGTTCAACCACTTCGCGTTCTGGAACAGCCGGACCCTGGACCCCGATGTCCGCGAGGTGCTGGTGGAGACGTACGGCGAGGACCGGCTGCCCTTCAACACCTACCTGGGGGACGGGTCCCGGCTGACCGACGCCGAGGTGGACGCGATCAACGCCGTCTACGACCGGGTGACCGTACGGGAGACCTGGCAGGCGGGCGATCTCATGATCGTCGACAACATCCTGTGCGCTCACGGCCGCGAGGCCTTCAAGGGAGACCGGAAGATCCTCGTCGCGATGGGCGAGCCGGTCGCGCTCGCCGACTGCGCCCCGGCCACCCGGCCGTCCACCACCGTCCACAGCGCGCCCGCCGGGGAGTGATCACCGTGACCGCCGTCCTTCCCGAGCGCCCGAGCACCCTCGCGGCGCGTCCCGTGCGGTTCGCCGCCCCCGATCTGCTGGACCGGCTGGCCCGGGTGCCCGCCGCGCGGACCGCCGTCGTCGCGGGCGACCGGGCGCTGAGTTTCGGCGCCCTGCGCGCCCAGGCGATGCGGGTCGCCGGCCGGCTCGCCGAGCGGGGCATCGGCCCGGAGAGCGTGGTCGCCCTGTGCCTGCCGCGCGGCACGGAGCTGGTCGCCGCGCTGCTCGGCACCCTGTGCGCGGGGGCCGCGTACCTTCCCGTGGACCCGAGGCTGCCCGCCGAGCGGCGCCGGTACCTCGTCGAGGACGCGGGGGCCGACCTGGTGGTGACCACGTCCGACCTGGAGCCGCTCGTCGAGGGGATCCCGCACCTGGCGGTGGCCGCCCTGACGGCGCCCGGCCCCCGGGACCGCCCGTTCGCGCCGGTCGCCGTGTCCCCCGAGACCCTCGCCTACGTCATCTACACCTCGGGTTCCACGGGCCGGCCCAAGGGAGTCGAGATCGTCCGGGGCGCGGCGTCCGCGCTGCTGGCCGAGCTGGAGGACGCGGGCATCGCGGTCACCGAGGGCGGGCGGGTCGGTTGGAACGCCTCGCCGTCCTTCGACGCCTCCGTGCAGCAGTGGGTGCGGGTCTGCCGCGGCGACACCCTGGTCATGATCGACGAGGAGACGCGTGCGGACCCGGCGCTGCTGGCCCGGCTGATCGACGAGCAGGCCCTGACCGATCTCGACATCACGCCCTCGCACGCCGATCCGCTGCTGGACCTGCTCACGGCGGACGGCGGACCGCGCCCGTTGACCCTGCTCGTGGGCGGCGAGGCGATCGGCCCCGCGCTGTGGCGTCGGCTCGCCGAGCGCGGTGCGGCCGGGGTGCTGCGGACGGTGAACCTGTACGGGCCCACCGAGTGCACGGTGGACTCCACGGCGGGTTGGGTGGACGGGGCGGACGAGCCGCACATCGGGGCCGTCCTGCCCGGCCTGCGGATCTGGGTGCTCGACGGGCGACTGGAGCCGGTGGCCGAGGGCGAGAGCGGCGAACTGTACCTGGCGGGCCCCCGGGTGGGGCGCGGCTACCGGCACCGGCCGGGGTTGACGGCGGAGCGGTTCGTCGCCGACCCGGGGGGCTCGGGTGAGCGGATGTACCGCACGGGCGACCTGGTGCGACTGCTGCCGGACGGTCGACTGGGCTACCTGGGCCGGGCCGACGGGCAGGTCAAGTTGCGCGGCCACCGGATCGAACTCCGGGAAGTGGAAGCGGTCTTGGCGGCGCTGCCCGGGATCGCGGAGGCCGTGGTGCTGCTGCGGGACGAGGTGCACGGGGCGCCGGGTCTGGTGGCCTACCACCGGAGCCTGGAGCCGGTCGCCGAGGCGGCGCTGCGCTCGGCGCTGGCCGCCGCGCTGCCCGCGTACATGGTTCCGTCGGCCTTCGTGCCCGTGGACCGCTTCCCGACCACGCCCAACGGGAAGATCGACCGGGTGGCGCTGCCGGCGCCCGCGGCGGCCTCCCCGCAGCCGTCGCCGGCCGCCGTCGGGCTGACCCGTTCGCAGGAGCTGATCGCGGGCGTCTGGGCGGCGGTGCTGGGCGCCTCGCGCATCGGCCCGGACGACAACTTCTTCAAGCTGGGCGGCCATTCACTGCTCGCGATCAAGCTGGTGTCGCGGGTCCGCGCGGAGCTGGGCGTCTCGCTCCCGGTGAAGGCCGTGTACGCCAACCCGCGCCTGCGGGACCTGGCCTCCCACATCGACACGCTCGTCGCGGCCGCCGCAGGTCCGGCCCCGTCGGGCCAGGACGGCTGAGGACATGACCGTGATCCCGTTGTCGTTCGCGCAGCGCCGGCTGTGGTTCCTGGGCCGGCTGCACGGACCGTCCGCCACCTACAACGCGCCGGTGGTGCTGCACCTGGACGCCGAGCCCGACGCCGACGCGCTCGGCCTGGCGCTGGTCGACGTGGTGGAGCGGCACGAGGTGCTGCGCACGGTGCTGCCGGCCGACGCCGACGCCGGGCCGCACCAGGTCGTGCGGGAGTCGGCGGCCGTGCCCCGGCTCACCGTCCGGTCCTGCGCGCCGGGCGGGGTGGAGGCGGCCGTGGCCGCGTTCGTCCGGCAGCCGATCGACATCACCCGCGAACCCCCTTTGCGGGCGCGGCTGCTGCGGCCCGGCGACGGGACCTCGGTCCTGGTCCTGCTGATCCATCACGTGGCGACCGACGGATGGTCCGTACGCCCCCTGCTGCGCGACCTGTCGCGGGCGTACGGTGCGCGCCTCGCGGGTCGGGAGCCGGGGTGGGAGCCGCTGCCCGTGCAGTACGCGGACTACAGCGCCTGGCAGCACGAGCTGCTCGGGGATCCGGCCGACCCGGACAGTCTGGCGGCCGAACAGCTGGCCCACTGGCGGACCGTGCTGGACGGCGCCCCACCGGTGATCGCACTGCCGGCGGACCGGCCGCGTCCCGCCGAGCCGTCAGGACGGGGGGCCATGGTGACGGCCCGGCTGGACGCGGCGTCGCACGAGGGGCTGCTCGCCCTGGCCCGTGCGCACCAGGCGAGTCTGACGATGGCGGCCGGAGCGGCGCTCGCGGCGGCCTTGACCGCCGCCGGAGCGGGCGAGGACGTGGTGATCGGCACCCCGGTCGCGGGCCGGCCCGAGGAGGACCTGTACGAACTCGTGGGGTTCTTCGTGAACTCCCTCGCGCTGCGCACCGACCTGTCCGGTGATCCGACCGTCGGCGAACTGCTGGACCGGGCCCGGGACGCGAGCCTGGCGGCGTACGCGCACCAGGACCTGCCCTTCGACCTGCTGGTGGAGCGGCTCGCCCCGGAGCGGGCGCTGGGGCACCACCCGTTCTTCCAGGTGATGCTGACCGTGGACACGGGCGGCGAGGCGGCGGGGCCGGTGGAGTGGGCCGGTGGGATCCGCGGGCGGCTCGCGGACGTGGCGTTGGAGGCGGCCAAGTTCGACCTGACCTGGTACTGCGTGGAGCGGCGGACCTCCGAGGGGCGGCCCGGGGGGCTGGAGGTGGCCCTCCAGTACGCGACGGACCTGTTCGACGAGGACACGGCCCGGCTGCTGCTGGACGTGTACGTACGGGCGCTGGCCGGCTTCGCGGCCCGGCCGGCGACCCGGTTGGGCGGGCTGGGCCTGGTGTCGCCGGAGGAGGCGGGCGGGTTGGCCGCCCGGAGCGCGCGGCGCGCGATCGACGCGACGCCGCCGGTCCCCGGGTCGGGCCGGCGGGACGTGCTGTCCCCGCGCGAGGAGATCCTGTGCGGGCTGTTCGCGGAGGTGCTCGGCCGGGAGACGGTCTCCGTCGACGCGAACTTCTTCCGCAGCGGCGGGCATTCGCTGCTGGCGAGCAAGCTCGTCAACCGGATCCGGGGCGCGCTCGGAGTCGACGCGGGCATCCGCGACCTGTTCCTGGCGCCGACGCCGGGCGCCCTGCACCGCCGGCTGACCGACCGGGGCGACGCTGCGGCGGCCCGGCCGGCGCCGGTGCCCGTCGCGGACCGGCCCGAGCGGGTCCCGCTGTCGGCGGCGCAGCGGGCCCTGTGGCTGGTGGGCCGGATCGAGGGCCCGTCGGCGGCCTACAACGCGCCGCTGGTGATCCGCTGGGACGGCGTCCCGGAGCGGGTCGCGCTCGCGGACGCGCTGGGGGACGTGCTGGAGCGGCAGGAGGTGCTGCGCACGGTGTACTGGTCCGAGGGCGGGGAGCCGTACCAGCGGGTCCTGACCGCCTGGGAGGCCCCGTTGGAGGTGGTGGACTGCCCGCCGGGCGAGCTGGACGCGCTCGTGGACCGCTTCGGCCGCGAGGTCTTCGACTTGGAGAGCGAACTCCCTTTGCGGGCGCGCCTGTTCCTGCCCGTGGACGGTTCGTCGGTGCTGGTGCTGCTCGTCCACCACATCGCCACCGACGGGTGGTCGATCGCGCCGCTGCTGCGGGATCTGGGCGAGGCCTACGAGGCCCGGCGCGCGGGCGGGGCGCCGCGGTGGACGCCGCTTCCGGTGCAGTACGCCGACTACGCGCTCTGGCAGCGGGCGTTGACGGCGGAGCCGGACCGGCTCCTCGACTTCTGGCGGGAGGCCCTGGACGGGATGCCGGCCCGCACCGCCCTGCCGGCCGACCGGCCACGCCCCGCCGAACCGTCCGGCCGGGGGGCCACGCTCTCCGCGACCCTGGCGGCCTCGGAGCACCGGGCGCTGGCCGGGCTGGCCCGCTCGGGACGGGCGAGCCTGTTCATGGTGGCCCGCTCCGCGTTGGCGGTGGCCCTGTCGGCCACCGGGGCCGGGGAGGACCTGGCGATCGGCACCCCGGTGGCGGGACGCGCGGACCAGAACCTCCACGAGCTGGTCGGCTGCTTCGTCAACTCCCTGGTGCTGCGCACCGATCTGTCCGGTGAGCCGACCGTCGCCGAGCTGGTGGAACGGGTGCGCGACGCCGACCTGTCCGCCTTCGACCACCAGGACCTGCCGTTCGACGTCCTCGTCGAGCAACTCGCCCCGCCTACACGCGTCTTGGGCGAGCACCCCTTCTTCCAGGTGATGCTGACCGTGCGGGAAGCGGCCGACGACCGGGTGCGGCTGGGACCGATCGTGGGCCGGGCCGGCAGCACGGACCTGGGCGCGGCCAAGTTCGACCTGAGCTTCCACTGCGCCGAGCGGCGGGACCCGCGCGGCGGAGCCGACGGCCTGGACGTACACGTGCAGTACGCCGAGGACCTGTTCGACGAGTCCACGGCGCGGCTGCTGCTGGAGGTGTACGTACGGGCGTTGCGCGCGTTCGCGGCGGCTCCCGGGGCACGAACCGCCGAACTGGAGCTGCTGTCGGCGGGCGAGCGGCGGGCGCTTCAGGAGCGCCGGGACGGGCTGGAGCGGGCCGCCGCGGCGGCGGCCGTACGGGAGCCGGCGCCGGTCGTCCCCGCGGCGCTCTCGCCCCGCGAGGAGATCCTGTGCGGGCTGTTCGCGGAGGTCCTGGGTCGCGACGGCCTCGCGGCGGACGCCAACTTCTTCAAGTCGGGCGGGCACTCGCTGCTCGCGAGCCGGCTGGTCAACCGGATCCGGGCCGTGCTGGGCGTGGAGGCGGGCATCCGCGACCTGTTCCTGGCGCCGACGCCGAGCGCCCTGCACCGGCGGCTGGGCACGGCCGCGGGGTCGACGCGACCCGCGCCGGCGCCCGTACCGGACGCGGAGCGGCCCGCGCGGCTGCCGCTGTCGTACGCCCAACGCCGGCTGTGGTTCATCGACCAGTTGGAGGGCCCCTCGGCCGCGTACAACATCGCCCTGGTGCGACGCCTGGACCGGCCGCTGGACCCGGCGGCGCTCGCCGAGGCGCTGGCCGACGTCGCCGAGCGGCACGAGGTGCTGCGCACGGTGTACGGGATCGAGGACGGGGAGCCGTACCAGCGGGTGTTGGAGGGGGCGAGGCCGCCGCTGGTGCTCGGCCGGCCGGTCGACGTGACGGCGGCCGTGGACGAGGCCGCCGGGCACGTCTTCGACCTGACGCGCGAACTGCCCTTGCGTGCCTGGCTGTTCCTGCCTGCCGGGGACGGTCCGCAGACCCTGGTGCTGTTGCTGCACCACATAGCGGCCGACGGCCGGTCGACGGGTCCGCTGCTCGCGGACCTGTCCGCGGCCTACGACGCCCGGTGCGCGGGCGGCGCGCCGCGCCGGGAGCCGCTCCCGGTGCAGTACGCGGACTACACGCTGTGGCAGCGGGCCCTGTTGGCGGACGCGGACGCCGAGGTGGAGCACTGGCGGGCCGCGCTGGCGGGGCTGGCGCCGCTGATCGACCTGCCGACGGACCGGCGCCGGCCGGCCGAGCCGTCGGGGCGCGGGGCGGTCACCGGTTTCCCGGTGTCCGCCGTGACGCACCGGAGGCTGACCCGGATCGCGCACACGGGCGGGGCCACGCTGTTCATGGTGGTGCAGGCCGCGCTCGCGGCGGCCCTGTCCCGGTGCGGCGCGGGAACGGACCTGGCGCTCGGCACCTCGGTCGCGGGGCGGGACGACGAGGCCCTGTCGGGGCTGGTCGGGTTCTTCGTGAACACACTGGTGCTGCGGACGGACACGTCCGGGGATCCGACGTTCGAGGAGTTGCTGACCCGGGTGCGGGAGGCCGACCTGGCGGCGTACGAGCACCAGGACCTGCCGTTCGACCGGCTGGTCGAGACCCTCAACCCGCACCGCTCGTCGGCGCACCATCCGCTGGTGCAGGTGATGCTCCAGGTGAATCCGGCGGAGGCGGACCCGGCCGACGGCGGCCCGCTCGCCGGCGCCTCGTTGCCGTACGGGGCCGGGTCGGCGAAGGCGGACCTCACGTTCGCGTTGACGGAGGACGCGGGCGGCGGGATGAGCGGGGTGTTGGAGTACGCGAGCGACCTGTACGGCCCCTCGGGCGCGGCGCGGCTCGCATCGCTGCTGGTGGACGCGCTGGAGCTGTTCGCCGCCGACCCCGCGCGGCGGATCGGCGAGCTGCCGGCGCCGCCGGACCGGCGCCCCGATCGGGTCCTGGTCGGCGGCTACCGGGTCGACACGGCGCACGTCGGGGCGGTCCTGGCGGAGCATCCGTCGGTGGTCCGCGCGGAGGTGCGGTTGGAGGACGGCCGGCTGGTCGCGTACGCGTCGGGCGGCGTGACGGAGGGCGAGCTCCAGGCGTGGGCGGCGGAGCGGCTGCCGGAGTACGAGGTCCCGTCGGCCGTTCTCCTGGCGGCCAACCCGGCGAACCCGGCGAACCCGGCTGACCCGGCTGACCCGGCGGGGCCTGCGGCCGCCCGGACACCCTCGACGCCCGAAGCCCCCGGCGCGGACGCGGAGGACGGACCGGTGGCGGCGCTGGTCCGGCTCTTCGGGGAGGTGTTGGAACGCGAGCGGATCGGCGCGCAGGACAACTTCTTCAAGTCCGGCGGACACTCGCTGCTCGCGGTACGACTGGTGAACCGGGTCCGTGCGGAGTTGGGCCGTGAGCTCACCCTGCGCGAGGTGTTCCGGCATCCGACGCCGGCCGGCCTGGCCGCCCTGCTGGCCGCCGGCGCCCTCGGCGGCGGTTCCGGCCCGTCGCCGACGTTGCGCCGCCGCACCCGGGGCGGCGCCCGCGTCCCGCAGGCGTAGGGGGCCCGCCATCGAACCCCCGGGGCGGGCCTCCGGGGGTTCGACGGCAGTCGGGCGGCAGTCCGGGGCGGCAGCGCGCCCGGCCCGAGCTGCCCCGGGGACTGCCCGCCGGGCCCGGGGGCGCTGCCTAGCGTGGGGGTCACGGACTCCGCTCCGCATCCCACCCCTCGCCTGGAGGCCCCGCGATGCCCTCGACCGCCCCCACCGCCTCCGCCGTCCTGGACGGCGGCCCGGCGATCACCCCGGCGCCCGCAGTGCTCGACCGGATCGCCGCCCAGAGCCCCGAACGGGTCGCGCTGGTGCACGGCGAGCGCCGGATGACCTACGGACAACTGGCCCTCGCGGTGGCGTTCCGCGCCGACGAACTGGCCGGCTCCGGGGCGGGCCCGGGACGCCTGGTGGCCGTCCACCGGCCCCGGGGCGCGGACGCCGTGGTGGGCCTGCTGGCCACCCTGCGGACCGGGGCCGCCTACCTGCCGCTGGACCCCGGGGCGCCCGCCGCCCGCAACGCCGCGATCCTCGCCGACTGCGCGGGGGGCGACGTCCCCTTGGTAGAGGGCGAGTTCCCGCTTCCGGGCGCGGGGGTTCCCGAGGGTTCCGCGTACGTGATCTACACCTCCGGCTCCACGGGCACGCCCAACGGCGTCGTCGTCGGGCACGGGGCGTTGGCCCGGTTCGTGGCCGGCGCGGGCGCCCGGTACGCGATCACCGCCGAGGACCGGGTGTTGCAGTTCGCCCCGCTGCACTTCGACGCCAGCGTGGAGGAGATCTTCCTGACCCTGGGCGCGGGCGCCACGCTCGTGCTGCGGGACGAGGAGATGCTCGACGTGCCGGGGCTGCTGGCCGGGTGCGCGGCGCACGGCATCACGGTGCTGGACCTGCCCACCGCCTACTGGCACGAGCTGGCCCACGCCCTGGCCTGCGGGGTCGCCCGCCTGCCGGACACCCTGCGCACGGTCGTCATCGGTGGTGAGGCCGCGCTGCCCGAGCGGGTCGCGCAGTGGTGCCGGAGCGTGGACCCGGGGCGGGTGCGGCTGCTGAACACGTACGGGCCCACCGAGGCGACCGTCGTGGCCACCGTCGCCGACCTGTCGCGGTACACGGGCGGGCCGGTGCCCATCGGGCAGCCGCTGCCGGGCGTCCGGGCGGCCGTGGTGGACGGTGAACTGTGGCTGCTCGGGGACGCGTTGGCGACCGGGTACCTCGGCCGGCCCGAGCTGACGGCCGCCCGGTTCGCCACGCTGGGCGGGGACCGCGCGTACCGCACCGGCGACCTGGTGTTCGTGCGGCCGGACGGGCAGTTGGGCTTCCGGGGCCGGGCCGACGACGAGGTGAAGATCAACGGGCACCGGGTGGACCCCGCCTCCGCGGAGGCCGTGTTGACGGCGCACCCCGGGGTGCGGGAGGCCGCCGTGGTACCGCGGGAGACTGCCGACGGGGTGCGCCGGCTGGCCGCGTTCGTGGTCGCGGACGAGGGGGTGGACGCCGCCGCGCTGCGGGACCGGGTCGCGGCGGAGCTGCCGGCCGCGGCGGTGCCCGGCACGGTGACCCTCGTGGAGCGCCTGCCCCGGACCTCCTCCGGGAAGATCGACCGCAAGGCCCTGCGCGGCCCGGCGGCCGGCGGCGGCGCCGAGTCCCCCGCCGACTCCACCGCCGGCGTCGTGTTCGACGGGGTGGTGCTGCCCCCCGAGGAGCGGGTCCCGCTCTCCTTCGCCCAGCGCCGGTTGTGGTTCCTGGCCGGGCTGGAGGGGCAGTCGGCGACGTACAACCTGCCCGTCGTGCTGCGGCTGGACTCCGTGCCCGACACGGCCGCGCTGGCGGCGGCGCTGGCCGATGTGGTGGAGCGGCACGAGGTGCTGCGCACCGTCTGCCCGGCGGTGGACTCCGAGCCGTACCAGCACGTGCTCCAGGGGCCGCCGGTGCCGTTCGAGGTGACCGGGTGCGCGCCGCCGGAGGTGGCCGCGCTCGTGGCCCGGTTCACCGCCGGAACCTTCGATCTGGGCACCCAACTGCCCTTCAGGGCAAGACTGTTCGTGCCCGGTGACGGATCGGCGACGCTGGCGCTGCTGATGCACCACATCGCGGCCGACGGCTGGTCGGTCGGACCGCTGCTGCGCGACCTCGGGGAGGCGTACGCGGCCCGGGCGGCCGGGCGGGCACCCGTCCGGGAGCCGCTGGCGTTGCAGTACGCGGACTACACGCTGTGGCAGCACGAGCTGCTGGAGCGGCCGGCGCGGGCGCTGGAGCATTGGCGGGCCGCCCTGGACGGCATGCCGACGCTGCTGGACCTGCCGCTGGACCGGCCCCGGCCCGCCGAGCCGACCGGCGCCGCCGCCACGCTGGTGGCCCGCCTCGACGCCGACACGCACCGCCGGCTGACCGCGATCGGCACGGAACGCGGGGCGAGCCTGCTGATGGTGCTCCAGCCCGCGTTGGCGCTGGCCCTGGCCGCGGTCGGGGCGGGGACGGACATCGCGATCGGCACCCCGGTCGCGGGGCGGGACGACGAGGCCCTGGACGAGCTGGTCGGCCTCTTCGTGAACACGCTGGTGCTGCGCACCGACGTCTCGGGCGACGCCCCGTACGGCGAGTTGGTCGAGCGGGCCCGGGACACGGACCTGGCCGCGTACGCCCGTCAGGAACTCCCCTTCGACCTGCTGGTGGAAGCCCTCAACCCGCGGCGGGAGTTCGCCGTCAACCCCTTCTTCCAGGTGATGCTGACCGCGCAGGCCCGGGACGGGGAGCGGATCTCGCTCGGCGACGGCGCGCTGAGCGGGCGGTACGTCGAACCGGGCCTGGAGGTCGCCAAGTTCGACCTCAGTGCCTCCTGCGTGGAGCTGCCGGGCGACGGTCTGGAGGTGTGGTGGCAGTACGCGACGGACCTGTTCGAGCCGCGGACGGCCCGGTTGCTGCTGGACGTGTTCACCCGGGCCCTCGCGCACGCGGCGGCCGACCCCGACGCGCGGCCCTCCGCGTGGCCGCTGCTCGACGAGGAGGAGCGTCGGGGGATCACGGAACGCCGGGCGCGGGCGGCCCTCGACGCGTCGGCCGGGGGGACGACCGTACCCGCCGGCCGCAGGTCCCCCGCCGAGCAGGTGCTGTGCGCGCTGTTCGGTGAGGTGATCGGGCTCGACGGACCGGTGGCCCCCGACGCCAACTTCTTCTCTGCGGGCGGCCATTCGATGATGGGGGTGCGGCTCGTCAACCGGATCCGGGCCACGCTCGGGGTGGAGGCGCGCATCCGGGACCTGTTCCTCGCGCCGACCCCCGCCGAGCTCGCGGTCCGCCTGGTGCGGGAGGCCGCGCCGGCCGGCCGGCCCGCTCTGGTCCCCGTACCGGCGGCGGACCGACCGGAGCGGATCCCGCTGTCCTCCGCGCAGCGCCGGCTGTGGTTCGTGGACCAGTTGGAGGGGCCGAGCGCCTCGTACAACATCCCGTTCGCGCTGCGCCTGGACCGGCCGCTGGACCCGGCCGTGCTGGCCTCGGCGCTGGCTGACGTCTCGGACCGGCACGAGGTGCTGCGGACCGTGTACCCGGCGGTGGACGGGGAGCCGCACCAGCGGATCCTGGAGGCGGTGCGACCCGAACCGGTACGGGTGACCGTGCCGGAGGGGCACGGCGGGGCGGCGGTCGACGCCGCCGCGGGCCACGTCTTCGACCTCGCGACGGAGCCTCCGCTGCGGGCGACGCTGATCGACGCCGGGACCGAACGGTTCCTGGTGCTGGTGGTGCACCACATCGCCGCCGACGGCTGGTCCGCCGGACCGCTCCTCGCCGACCTGGCGCGGGCGTACGAGGCCCGGGAGGCCGGCCGGGCGCCCGACGTGGAGGCCCTGCCGGTGCAGTACGCGGACTACGCGCTGTGGGAACGCGCGGCCCTGGAGGACGGCGCCGCGGCGGACGGGGACACCGCGTTCGCGCGGCAGGCCGCGTACTGGCGGGCGACCCTGGCCGACGCCCCGCCGGTACTGGAGCTGACCGCGGCCCGCACCCGGCCCGCGGAGGCCTCGCACCGGGGGGCCGCCACACCGGTCGCCCTGGACGCCGACACGCACGCCCGGCTGGAGCGGCTCGCGCTGGACCACGGCACCACCGTCCTGACGGTGGTGCAGGCGGCCCTGGCCGCCACCTTGACCCGGCACGGGGCGGGCACCGACCTGCCGCTGGGGACGGTGACCGCGGGCCGGGACGACGAGGCCCTGGACGAGCTGGTGGGCTTCTTCGTCAACACGCTCGTCCTGCGCTGCGACACCTCCGGCGACCCGTCCTTCGCGGAGTTGCTGGAGCGGGTCCGGGACACCGGGCTCGGCGCCTACGCCCACCAGGAACTCCCCTTCGACCTGGTGGTCGAGCAACTGAATCCGGTGCGCTCCACCGCCCACCACCCCCTGACGCAGGTGATCGCGCAGGTGCAGCCGGACGAGCCGCGGACGGCGCCGGACGGCGCGCTGACGGGGGTCCCGCTGGGATCGGAGTCGGGGTTCACCAAGTTCGACCTCACGCTGTCGCTGCGCGAACTCCGGGGCGAGCAGGGGGGGCCGGGCGGGCTGAGCGGTGTACTGGAGTACGCGACGGACCTCTTCGACGAGCCGACCGCCGAGGTCCTGGCGGAGCACCTGGCGCGGACCCTGCGGGCGGTGGCCGAGGATCCGGGGCAGCGGATCGGGGACGTCCGGCTCCTGTCGGAGCGGGAGGAGTCCCGGTTGGCCCGGTACAACGACACGGGCGCGCCGGGCGTCGCGGGCGGGCCGATCCACGAACGGTTCGCGGAGCAGGCCCGCAGGACGCCGGACCGGATCGCCGTCTCGTACGAGGAGGAGGAGCTGTCGTACGCGGCGCTGGACGCGCGGGCCGACGCCCTCGCCCACCGGCTCGTCGCCGCGGGCGTGCCTCGTGACGGGGCGGTCGGGGTCCTGCTGGACCGGACGCCGCACCTCCTGGTCGCCGTACTGGCCGTGCTCAAGTGCGGGGCGGCGTACGTCCCGCTGGATCCGCGGCTGCCTCGGACCCGGATCCGCGTGATCATGGAGGATGTGTCGGCGCGGGTCCTGGTGACGGGGTCGGCGCACCTCGACGCGGCGTCGGTCGGACGGGAGCGGGCGGCGGGTGTGCGCGTCCTGTCCGTGGACGACACCGCCGACCAGGGGTCGGACGCGGTCGCCTCGAATCCCGGCGTGGTCGTGGGCGAGGACGCGTTGGCGTACGTGATGTTCACCTCGGGCTCCACGGGTCGGCCCAAGGGCGTCGGAGTCACCCACCGCAACGTGGTCGAGCTGGCCGGCGACCGCTGCTGGGACCCGGTCAACCACCGCCGGATGCTGGTCCATTCCGCGATCGGCTTCGACGCCTCGACCTACGAGCTGTGGGTGCCGCTGCTGAACGGCGGGCAGTTGGTCATCGCCCCCGGCGACGGCACCGACGTCGCGGAACTCGACCACACCATCCGCACGCACGACGTCACCGCCGCCTACTTCACCATGGGTCTGTTCCACATCATGGCGGACGAGGGCCTCGACACCCTGAAGCTGCTGGACGAGGTGTGGACCGGCGGCGACGTCGCCTCCCCCAGCGCCCTCCAGCGGGTCCTGGACCAGTGCCCGGACACCGTCCTCGTCCACTCCTACGGGCCGACCGAGACCACCTTCGCCTCCCATCACCAGCGTCTCCCCCTCACCG
This sequence comes from Streptomyces sp. NBC_00513, assembly GCF_041431415.1. Taxonomy (GTDB): domain Bacteria; phylum Actinomycetota; class Actinomycetes; order Streptomycetales; family Streptomycetaceae; genus Streptomyces. The sequence goes on along the minus strand of NZ_CP107845.1, from coordinate 6,055,373 downwards.
TGCGCACCCTGCCGGGCGTGTACCTGGGGGCCGCGCTCGACAACACCCGCGTCCACGTGCTGGACGCGCGGCTGCGGCCGGTCCCGGTGGGGGTTCCCGGCGAGATGTACATCGCGGGCACGCAGGTGGCGCGCGGCTACGTCGGCCGGCCGGGTCTGACGGCCGAACGGTTCGTCCCCGACCCGTTCGGCGGCGACGGCGGGCGGATGTACCGCACCGGGGACCTGGCGCACTGGACGCCCGACGGGGAGCTGCGGTTCATCGGAAGGGCCGACGGCCAGATCAAACTGCGCGGCTTCCGCATCGAGCCGGGCGAGATCGAGGAGACCCTGGCCCGGCATCCGGGCGTGGGGCAGGTCGCGGTGGTGGTCTTCGAGGACGGACCGGGCGGCAAGCGGCTCGTCGCGTACGTCGTGCCCCGCGCCGGCCACACCCTGACCGACACCGAGCTGCTGCGCTGGGCCGGCGGCGAGCTTCCCGAGCACATGGTCCCCGCCGCGGCGGTGGTGGTCGAGGGCATTCCGCTCACCGTCAACGGCAAGCCGGACCGGGCGGCCCTGCCGGCGCCCGCGCCCGTGGTGCGCGGTACGGGCCGGGAGCCGCGCACCCCGCGCGAGGAGGTGCTCTGCGGGCTCTTCTCCGAGGTGCTGGGGGTCCCGGACGTCGGCATCGACGACAACTTCTTCGGCCTGGGCGGGCATTCGCTGCTCGGGGTACGGCTGATCAGCCGGATGCGGACCGTGCTGGGGCTGGACCTCGGGGTCCGCGACCTGTTCCGCACGCCGACCGTGGCGGGGCTGCTGGGCGACGAACCGACCGGTTTCGACCCGATGGGGGTGATGCTGCCCCTGGCCACCCGGGGTGCGCAACGGCCGTTGTTCTGCGTCCACCCCGGTACCGGGGTGGGGTGGCCGTACGCGGGGCTCGCCCGGCATCTGGGGCCCGACCAGCCGTTGTACGCGATCCAGGCGCGGGCGTTGAGCGAGCTGGGCCACTCCCCCGGGGCGGTCGAGGAGATGGTGGCGGACTACCTCCCGCTGATCCGGGAGGTCCAACCGCACGGCCCGTACCGCTTCCTGGGCTGGTCCTTCGGCGGCACGGTCGCGCACGCCCTCGCCGTCGCACTGGCCGAACTCGGCGAACGCACCGAGCTGCTGGCCATGATGGACGTCCACCTGCTGCCGACCGAGCCGGAGCGGCGCGCGATGACTCCCGCCCAGAAGCGGGACATGCTCGTCGGCGACGCCGCGGACGAGCCGGCGGACGCCCCCTTCGACGTGGACGCCCTCATCGGCCTGGTCCGGCTGAAGGATCCGGTGCTCGGCGCGTTCTCCGACGAGGAGATCCGCTCGGTGATCGGGGCGTCCATCAACCACGCGGAAATCATGAACCTGTACGCGCCGCGCCCGGTGGCCACCGATCTGTTGTTCCTGGCGGCCCTTGAGGACGGCGAAACGGAAAACACTCTCGCACGGCACTGGATTCCCTACATCGAGGGCCGCGTCGAGAATCACGTCATCGGGGTCCCGCACACCCGCATGGGAGAGCCGACCCCGCTCGCCCTGATCGGCCGCATCCTTTCCGAGAAATTGAGGAGTCTGTCATGACCAATCCTTTCGACGACACCGAGGGCACGTTCCACGTCGTGGTGAACGCCGAGGGACAACACGCCCTGTGGCCCGCGTTCGCCGCCGTGCCCGAGGGCTGGGATTCGGTGTGGGGCGCGGGGACCAGGGCGGACGCCCTGGCGTACGTGGAGGAGAACTGGACGGACATCCGCCCGAAGAGCCTCATCGCCCAGTACGCGTGAACCAGCCCCCACCGAACGTCTGAATTCTTCCCGAATTCAGGGAGAGCCGTGACCCGCACCGCGGGTCACGGCTCTCCGCGTCCACCGCATTCCCCGCGCCGGGATTCCGCAGGATCGAGCGCCCCGAATTCCCCGATACTGCCGCCTCGACTTCCCCTCGCCGAGGGCGTCCGTTCCTATATTTGTCGGCATGCGACGACGGAATGTGAACATCCTGCTGACGGGTACCGCATCGGACTCCCATACGTGGAATCTCGTCTATCTCCAGCTTTTCCTGGAGGAGCAGGGCCACCGGGTGCGCAATCTGGGGCCCTGTGTGACCGACGACCTGCTGACCGCCGCGTGCGCGGCCGACGCGCCCGACCTGGTGGTCATCAGCAGTGTGAACGGCCACGGATACCGCGACGGCCTGAGCGCCGTCCGGGCCGTGCGGCGCGCCGGCCTGACCCTTCCCGTGGTGATCGGCGGCAAGCTGGGGGTCGCGGGCCGGGCCGATCCGCACGCCCGGGGCCTGCTTCTCGACGCGGGCTGTGACGCCGTGTTCGACGACGGGGACGTCGAGGCCCTGCGCCGCCACCTGAGCCCTGTGACCGCCATCGACGCCACCGCCGCCGCCGCGCGGGCCGTGGCATGACCGCCGCCACGCTCGCCGCACCGATCGTGGCCCGACCCACCACCACGGCCCCCTCGTTCGGGGCCTTCGTCGCGCGGGCGGCGGCCGCCGGGCAGCTCGTCGTCCAGCCCCGGATGGGGTTCGGCGAGCCGCGCCGGATGCGGGCCGGCCTGGAGCGCACCAAGTCCGCCGTCGCCACCACCGTGGGCACCCTCACCATCGACAGCTACACCCGGGTCGGCGATCAGGACGCCGCCCGGGCCGCGCTCGCCGAGGGTCTCGCGCTCAACGGCTATCCGATCGCCACCCACCCCGTCGACCTGACCCGCGCCCTGCTGGACGGGGTGCTGGACCCGGGGTTCCCGGTCCAGGTGCGGCACGGCTCCTCCCGGCCCGAGTCGATCGTGCGGGCCCTCGCCGCCGCCGGGCTCGACGCCACCGAGGGCGGGCCCGTCTCGTACTGCCTGCCCTACGGGCGGACCCCGCTGTCGGAGTCCGTGGAGAACTGGGCCCGCTGCTGCGAGTTGCTGGCCGAGCTGGTCCCGGCGCCGCGGGTGCCGCACCTGGAGAGCTTCGGCGGCTGCATGCTCGGCCAGCTCTGCCCTCCCGGGCTGCTGGTGGCGCTCAGCCTGCTGGAAGGGCTGTTCTTCGCCCGGCACGGCATCGGCAGCGTCTCCCTCAGCTACGCCCAGCAGAGCGACCCCGGACAGGACACCGAGGCGATAGGGGCGTTGCACCGGCTCGCCGGGGAGTTCCTGCCGGCCGGCGTGGACCGACACGTCGTCCTCTACACCTACATGGGGGTGTTCCCCCGTACCGAGCCGGGCGCCACCCGGCTGCTGGAGGCCTCGGCACGGCTGGCCGTGCGGGCCGGGGCGCAGCGGCTGATCGTGAAGACCGCCGCCGAGGCACACCGCATCCCGACGGTGACGGAGAACGTGCGCGCCCTGGAGACGGCCGCGGCGAGCGCGGCCCTGGCGGAGGCGGAGGCCGGGCCGGCCGGCGGGCCCGCCGACAGCGAGGTGTACCGGGAGGCCCTGGCCTTCGTGGAGGCCGTGCTGGACCTCGACGAGGACCTCGGGCGGGCGCTGCGGAAGGCCTTCGCGCGGGGCGTGTTGGACGTCCCGTACTGCCTGCACCCGGACAACGCGGGCCGCTCGCGCAGCTTCGTCGACGGGGCGGGCCGGCTGCGCTGGTCCGAGGTCGGGGCGATGCCGGTCGCGCCGTACGCGGCCCCGGCCGGCCGCAGGCGCGCCTTGACCTCGGACGGGCTGCTGGTGGCCCTGGGGGCGGTGGCCCGGAGGTACGACGACGTCGGCGAGGTGGACCGCCCCGGCTGACGGGTTCGAGCACGCGGCCGGTTCGAGCACACACGGACACGAGACAGGAGTCGACAGCATGGAAACGACGCACGGCACGGAACCCGCGGACACTGCGGGGACGACAGTGACGACAGTGACGACGGAGACGACGGAGACGACGGGGACGACGCCCCCGACCCCGCCACCGCTCGGCGAGCACCTGCGCTCGCCCGAGCTGCGGTCGGCGATGCTGGTGCAACAGGAAGTCCTCTTCGCGGCGCGGGAGTTCCTGCGCGGCAGGGAGTTCGTCGAGCTGCTCCCGCCGCTGGTGGGTCCGGTGACGGACCCGGGCGGCCGGGGCGCGAAGGCGCTGGACGTGGACTACTACGGCCGGCCGTACAAGCTCATGACGAGCGCGATCCTCTACAAGCAGGCCTCGCTGAAGGGGTTCCCCCGGCTGTTCTACATCGCGCCGAACGTCCGCGTGGAGCCGCCGGAGACGGCGTCCACCGGCCGGCACCTGGTGGAGTTCCACCAGATCGACGTGGAGTTGGCGGGCGGTACGCGTCGCGACGCGCAGGAGCTCGCGGCCGGGCTGCTGACACACGTCGTGGAGCACGTGTGGACGGCCGTGCCGCAGGTGTTGCGCGAACTGGGGCGGGACGAACTGGACTTCGCCGAGCTGCGGCAGGGCAAGTTCGACACCCGCACCCACGAGGAGGCGGTGGCCGCGCTGATCGGGCGGGGGCACCCGCAGAGCCCGGACGCCGAGATCGACTGGGCGGGCGAGAAGCTGCTCTCGCTGGAGGCCGACCGCCCGTTCTTCGTCAACGACTATCCCAAGGGCTCGCGCGGGTTCTACGACCGCGAGGATCCCGAACGGCCGGGCGTGCTGCGCAACTTCGACCTGATCGCGCACGGCGGCTTCGGCGAGCTCGTCAGCGGCAGCGAGCGCGAGTCCGCGTACGCGACGATCGTGACCCGGATGCGGGAGAGCGGGGAGAACCCCGCCAAGTACGCCTGGTACCTCGACCTGGCCCGCGAGGGCATCGAACCGAGCGCCGGTTTCGGGATGGGGCTGCAGCGCCTGGTCCGCTTCCTGACCGGGCTGGACGCGCTGTGGCAGGTCAGCGCGTACCCGAAGCTGCCGGGGGTGATCGCGCCGTGAGCGGGCTCAGCGCCCCCGGGTTCCCCGAGGAGGCGGTACGGGCCCGGGCGCGGGCCGGGACGGCCGAGGTGTTCCCGGCGGCGGACGGGTACGGGTCCCGGCTCTTCGGGGCCGCCCCCGTCGAGCGGGACGGCCTGAACGCCTTGCGGCTCGTTCCGCCGGTGTTCATGCCGCGGCGGCTGGAGAAGCTGATCGACCTGGGCCGGGAGCCCTCGTACGAGGACGTGGACCTGCGCACCCGGGTCGGCGGTTTCGCCTCGCGACTCCCGCTCTACCTCTCGGCGTTCGGTTCGACCCGGGCGGGTAGCGGGGACCTCGGCGTGGCCGCGGGCCGGCAGGCCGGGCGGCTCGGCATCCCGATGGTGATCGGGGAGAACATGGTGCCGGTCCACGGCTACGGCACGCGTTCGGCGTTGCTGGAGCGGGTGGCGGCGTACGCCGAGACCGTCGCGGACGGGGTCGGCGGGGTGGTGGTGCAGCAGTCGACCGAGGACGCCGACTCCGAGGTGTGGAACCTGCTGTACAGCGACCCGGGGACGCGCGCCCTGCGGGACTCCGGCCGGCTCGGGTTCGAGCTGAAGGTGGGCCAGGGAGCGAAGCCGGGGCTCGGCGGGATGACCGTGGTCGGGGCGGCCGATGCCGAGCGACTGGCGGAACAGTTCGCGGTGCGGGACCTGTTGGGGGATCCCGGTCGGCGGCTGCGCTGCGCGACCCCCGGCACGTTCACCGAGGAGATCGTCCGCCGGCAACTGAGGTTCATGCGGAACAACTTCCCGCTGGCCCGGACCTGGGTGAAGTTCCACCCGGGCCGGGACGTGGGCCGGGCCGCCGCCGTCGCCTGGACGGCGGGCGCCGACGCCGTCACGGTGGACGGCGCCGAGGGCGGCACCGGTTGGGCGCCGCGGGCCTTCCTGGAGGGCGTCGGCCTGCCCCTCGACGAGTGCCTGCGCCGTGTCGGCACCCCGGCCGGGGACCTGCTCGCCTCGGGACGGATCTGGGAGGGCGGTCGCGCGGTGCGGGTGCTCGCCCTGGGCGCGAGGGCGGTGGGCCTGGGCCGGGCGGCGTTGCTCGCCGTGGACGAGGACCCCGGCGCGGGCCTGGTGCGGCTGGTCGAGGCACTGGCCCTGGAGACCCGGCTGCTGGTCAGCGCCCTCGGCAAGTACCACGTCGGCGACCTCGACCCGGCCGACCTGTGGGCTCCGGACCGTCCCGGCGCGTCCGCCCCCGCCACACCGCTCCCCGACCCGACCTCGCCCGCGCCCGCGCCCGCCACGACGCATCCGGCTGCGGCGACGGCGGTCGGTGGGGCGTCGTGAGGCGGGGCGTCGTGAGGCGGAGCCGGCGCGGCGGCCGGTCCGCGCCGCCCGGTTGTCCGGGCCGCCGCCGTCGACCCGGCTTCGCCCGGGCCCGGTTCCGGCTCTCCGAGCTCCCCGGGGTCACGGTCACACCCACCGCCGGCGGGGGCGCGGCCGGGGCCGCCGCCTCCCGGGTCCTGACCGGGGCCGGCCTCGGCCACCTCGGCGGGCACCTGGAACTGCGGAGTTTCGGTTCGCCCGGCCCGGCCGCCCGGGCCCGCGCGGCGGAACACGCCGTCCGGGCAGCGCTGCGCACCGGCTGACCCCCGCCCCGCCCGTCCCTCCCCCTCCCACGTCGCCTCCCCGCCCGCCTTCCACAAGGAACAGGTGCACCTGATGGACACCCCCGCACGTCTCGACACCGAACGCCCCGACCCCGCCCGGCCGGACCCCTCGAAGGTCCAGTGGGGTCGCGTCGGCAGCCTCGTCGGCGGTCAGGCCGCCGTCCAACTGGGCAGTTTCGCCCTGCTGATCGCCATGAACTGGACCGCCGTACAGATCGGCGGGACCCGCGCCGTCACACTGTTGATGCTCGCCGCGACCGTGCCCCGCGCCCTCATGTTGATCTTCGGCGGGGCGGTCGCCGACACCCTCGGTCCGCGCTTCGTCCTGCTGCGCACCACCGCCGCCCGGGTCGTGTTGCTCGGCGTCGGCGCCGTGGTCACCGCGAACAGCGGACAGCTGTGGCCCCTGGTGGTGATCGCCCTGGTCGAGGGCGTGCTGCTCGGGCTGGCCGGACCGGCGTCCGGGGTGCTGCTGCCCCTGTTCGCCCGCGGCGACCAACTGGCCCGCGCGAACTCCCTGTACGCCATGGTCCTGCGGGTCGCGCCGATCCTCGGCGCCCCGGCCGGCGCCTTCCTGATCACCGTCGGGGAGTTGTGGGTGGCGATGCTGGTCGGGGCACTCACCGGCGCGATCTGGCTCGGCTGCCTGCTCCACGTCACGCACGGGTTCGTCCGGCCGGAGCCGGAGCCCGGGGTCTCCCTGGTGAAGCGGTCCGGGGACGGTTTCCGGCTGCTGGCCCGGCATCCGAGGCTGCGCTGGATGTTCGTCGCGGCGCTGTGCCTGGACATGGCGTTCAGTTGGCCGGCCGAGGTGGCGCTGCCCCTGCTGGTGTCCGAGCGGGGCTGGGGCGTCGGCGCGGTCGGCGTGGTCCTGGCGGCGTTCAGCGTGGGGGCGCTCGGCTCCAGCGCGGTGGGCGCGGCGTTCGCGCACCGCATCCCGATGTTCGTGCGGCTCGTCGTGACGGGCGCCGGACTGGCCGCGGGCATCCTCGTCATGGCGCTGATGCCGTCGGTGGTCTCGCTGACCGCCGTCGCCGCGGGGGTCGGGCTGCTGTCCGGGCTGAACGGCCCGGCGATCGTCACCCTGTACCAACAGTCCGCCCCCGAGGACCGGATGGGCGCCGCGATGTCCACCCTCTCGCTCGCCGGGATCGGCACCGCGCCCGTCTCCATCGCCGTCTTCAGTTCGCTCTCGCTGGTCCTCGGTGTCCAGAGCACCTGGCTGTTGTGCGGTGCCATCGCGTTCGGCTCCCCCTTCGCGGCGGTGATGGCCCTGCGCCAACCGGCCCGCGCCGAGGAGCCGGCGCCGGTGGAGCCGCCCGTACCGGCCGCGGTGTGAGGGGGGTCCCGTGACATCCCTCGCCACCCCGGCCCGCGGCCGGGCCCCCGGGAGGCTCCTGGTTCCGGAGCCGCTGTCGGACCCGGGGCCGGAGCGGGCCGCGCTGGTGGCCGCGACCCCGCAGCTGTGGCTCGTGGACACCACGGCGTACCGGGCGCACGCGGCGCGGCACGCCCCGGGGACCCTGGACGCCCTGGAGTTGGCGCGGGCCGCGGAGTTCGCGCGGGCGGCCGACCGGGACGCGTACGTCTGCGCGCACGTGGCGCTGCGCCGGCTGCTCGGCGCGTACCTGGGGACGACGGCGCGCGAGGTGGTCGTCGAGCGGGCGCCCTGCTCGCACTGCGCGGAGCCGCACGGGCGTCCCGTGCTCCCGGGTGGGACCCTGCACTTCTCGCTCTCGCACTGCACCGGGATCAGCCTGTTGGCCTTCGCCTCCGCGCCCGTCGGGGTGGACGTGGAGGAGGTGGTGCGGCCCGACGTGATCGCCGACACGGCGGACGTGCTGCACCCCAGGGAGGCGGCGGAGCTCGCCGCCCTCCCGGCCGGCGAACGCGCCCGCGCCTTCACCCGGGTGTGGACCCGCAAGGAGGCCTACCTCAAGGGCCTCGGGGTGGGGTTGTCGGAGAACCCGGCCGCGGACTACGTGGGGTCGGGGCCGGAGCCGGCGCGGCTGCCGGGGTGGACGCTGACCGACGTACGGGTCCCCGAGGGCCACCGGGCGGCGCTGGCGCTGAACACGGGGCGCGCGGAGCCCGCGGGGGAACGCGCCGGGACGGGCGAGGGCGGCACGGCGAAGTCCGGGCCGGGCGAGGGCGCGGTGCTCACGCCGCCTCGACGGCCGCCCGCGGGTTGAGCGCGGCGTACTCCAGCGGCGCCGACGGGTCGATCGTCAGCTCGTACGGGGCCGGCTCCGTGCCCGCGCGGACCAGCAGGTCGCCGATGGCCGCGATCATCGCGCCGTTGTCGGTGCACAGGGTCATCGGTGGAACCCTCAGTTCGATCCCGGCGGAGGCGCAGCGCCGCTCCGCGAGGTCGCGCACGCGGGAGTTGGCCGCCACTCCGCCGACCACCACCAGGGTCCGGACCCCGTACTCCTTGCAGGCCGCGACCGCCTTGCGGGTCAGTACGTCGGCCACCGCCTCCTGGAGCGAGGCCGCGCCGTCGGCGACCGGCGGTTCCTCGCCGCGCAGCCGGTGGCCCTCGGCCCAGCGGGCGGCGGCGGTCTTGAGCCCCGAGAAGGAGAAGGAGTAGGCGTACGGATCGCCGGCGCGGGGTCCGCCGGTGAGCGGACGGGGGAAGGCGACGGCCTTCGGGTCGCCGCCCCGGGCGGCCCGGTCGATGGCCGGCCCGCCCGGGTAGGGCAGGCCGAGGACCCGGGCGACCTTGTCGAAGCACTCGCCGGCCGCGTCGTCGAGGGTGTCCCCGAGGTGCAGGATCGGTTCGCGCACGAGGTCGCGCACCAGCAGCAGCGAGGTGTGGCCGCCCGAGACGATCAGGACCATGCAGGGCTCGGGCAGCGGCCCGTGCTCCAGGGTGTCGGCGGCGACGTGTCCGGCCAGGTGGTGGACCCCGTACAGCGGCAGGTCCAGGGCGTAGGCGAGGGTCTTGGCGCCCGCGAGCCCGACCTGGAGCGCGCCGGAGAGGCCGGGCCCGGTGGTGACGGCGATGGCGTCGAGCTGCGACATCCGCAGGCCGGCCTGGTCGAGGGCCTGGCGGACGACCGGGTTGAAGGCGTGCAGGTGGGCGCGGGCCGCGATCTCGGGCACCACTCCGCCGAAGCGGGCGTGTTCGTCCATGCTCGACGCGACGACGTGCGCGAGGAGCTTTCCGTCGCGGACGATTCCCGCGCCCGTCTCGTCGCAGGACGATTCGATGCCGAGCACCAACGGAGATCCCACGACGACACCTTCAACCCTTGTTGCGAATGGTTCGCAACAAGGGTAGCGGCGTCGGCCGCCCGACCTCGCACGGGCTGTGAGGACGGACACGTCCCCTTTCGGGAACCCTCGGCACCTCGCACCCGTCGGACGGGACGTCGAAGGATCTTCGGGAACGGGAGCGGGAGCGCCACATGGTCGGCAAGGCGGGGGGCGGGGCGAGACGCGTCCGCTTCGTGCTGCTCGGGATCGTTCTCGCCCTGCTGGGAGCCGGTTCCTGGGTCGTGTGGGAGCTGCGTGTCGTCGCCGCGCACCTCGCGGACGGGGATCCGGCACAGGGCACCTACCTCCAGGATCCGGAACGCGCCGACCGGACGGCCTCGGCGGTCCTGGACGGCCTCGTGGTGGAGGTCGAGGCACCGCGCGACGACACCCCGACCCCCGCCGGTTCCGAGGCGACCGCCGAGTCCGCCGGATCCGCGACCCCGGTGCGGTCGCGGCGGGAGGGCGACTGGCGCCCCTCCTCGCCCCTGGAGGCCCGGAGCACGGCGCCCGAGCCCGCGATCGGCGCACTGTTCTCCCCCGGCGGCGACTGGGACGGCAACCACCACTGCTCCGCCGGCGTGGTGCACTCCCCCGACGGGGATCTGATCGTCACCGCCGCCCACTGCGTGTACCAGGGCGGCTTCCGCACCAATCTCGCCTTCGTTCCGGGCTACCGGGGCGGCGTGGCCCCGTACGGCGTCTGGGTGCCCACCCGGATCGACGTGGACCCCCGCTGGACGGAGTCCGCCGACCCCGATCACGACGTGGCCTTCGTCCGGGTGCGCCGCCCCGGACACCCCGGGGAGCGACTGGAGGACGTCACCGGCGCTCCCGCGATCCGGTTCCGGCCCCAACTGCCGCTGCCCGCACGGGTGGTGGGCTATCCGAATGACGCCGAACAGCCGGTGGACTGCTACAACACGGCCCGCGCGGAAGGGCCCGCGCAGTTGCGGCTGGACTGCGCGGGCGTACCGAACGGGACCAGCGGCGGCCCGATCCTGACCGACGGCCCCACCCTGATCGGGGTGGTCGGCGGCCGTGACGGCGGCGGCGACGAGAGGACCTCGTACAGCAGTTGGTTCGACGACGGCACCCGCGCCCTCTACGCGCGGGCGACCGGATCCCCCTGAGGCGGCTCCCGGGATCCGCTCCGGGTGCGCCTGTGCCTCGGGGGGAGCCCGGGTCCTGGGTGGTTGTCCGCAGCGTCGTCTTCCATGCCGCCGAGTGTCCGGGACGGCGGGGCCCGGTTCAGTGCCCGCCCGGGGCGCCCGGAGGCGTCCCGGGGGCGGACGGGCTCACTTCGGGGCGCCCGCGCCGGCGGATCCGGCGTGCGTCAAGAGCCTGAAGGGGGCGGGTGTCGGCCCTCCACCCCCGGGGCATCGGCCGGTCAGCGCGCCGGCGCCGGGTACGACACCCCGGTCAGTTTCTCGGAGGCGCTCCACAGCCGCTCCCCGGACGCGTCGTCGAGGGTCCACTTGGCCCGCCAGGACCGGACGGGCGCCCCGCGCCAGCCGAGCCGCGGTCCGATGAACGCGTCGGGCCGGACCCCGGGGGCGGTGGCCGCGTACAGGGTGGGCAGCGCGCCGGCCTCGGCGGACTGCGCGACGACGGCGATGCCGACGGCGTTGACGGCGGCGTTCGCGGCGACGGCGATCCGTGACGTGAGGGTGCGCCCGGCCCGGGGGGCCGCCCCGACGTGCAGGTTGGTGGAGGCGTAGCCGGGGTGGGCGGCGGCCGTGACGATCCCGGAGCCGGCGGCCGCCAGGCGCCGGGACAGTTCGTGGGTGAAGAGGAGGTTGGCGGTCTTCGAGCGCCCGTAGGCGATCCACCGCCGGTATCCGCGTTCGGCGTTCAGGTCGTCGTGGTCGAGGTCGCCGAGGACGTGGAAGGCGCTGGAGAGGTTGACGATCCGGGCCCCGTCGTCGGCGGCGAGGAGACGGGGCAGGAGCAGCCCTGTCAGGGCGAAGTGACCGAGGTGGTTGATCCCGAACTGAGCCTCGAAGCCGTCGGCGGTGCGACCGTACGGCAGAGCCATCACGCCCGCGTTGTTGACGAGCAGGTCGAGGGTGTCGTGGCGCCGCGACCAGGCCCGGGCGAACTCCCGCACGGAGGCGAGGTCGGCGAGGTCCAGCGGCATGAACTCCACGTCCGCGCCCGGCACCTCGGTCCGCAGGCGTACCGCCGCGGCGCGGCCCCGGGCCGCGCTGCGGCAGGCCAGGACGACCCCGGCCCCGGCGCGGGCCAGCTCACGGGCGGCGACCAGCCCGATGCCGCTGTTGGCGCCGGTCACGACGGCGGTGCGGCCACTCTGGTCGGGGATGTTCCTGATGTTCCAGCCGGGCATCTCGACTCCCTCACGACGACGTGGTTACTGAGGGTAACATCCCGTGTTTCCGGGCGGTCGACGCGGGGGTCCGCACAGGGGCTCACGTGGGTCCCGTCACCCCGGGGACCGGGCACAGGCGCAGGCCAGTAGGCTGCGGGTCCATCCGCTTCCCCTCCCCCGAGGTCCCGCAGTGAGCTCCGCACCCCCCACCCTCCCCGTGACGGTCGTCGGCCTCGGCGCCGACGGCTGGGCCGGGCTCACCGCCGCCGCGCGGACCGCGCTGACCTCCGCCGAGGTGCTGATCGGCGGGCCCCGCCAGCTGGACCTGCTGCCGGCCGACGTCTGCCCCGGCGAACGGATCGCCTGGCCCAGCCCACTGCGCCCCGCCGTGCCGAAACTGACCGCCGAGCACGCGGGCCGCCGGATCGCGGTGCTGGCCAGCGGCGACCCCATGTTCTACGGGATCGGCCGCGCCCTCTGCGAGGAGCTCGGGCCGCACGCCCTGCACGTCCTTCCGCACCCCTCGTCGGTGTCCTACGCCTGCGCCCGGCTCGGCTGGTCGGTGGAGGACACCGAGGTCGTCACCATCGTCGGCCGCCCCGTGGCCCGGCTCGCCGCCGCCCTGTACGAGGGCCGGCGGGTGTTGGTGCTCAGCGCGGGCGCCGGCTCGCCGGGCGAGATCGCCGCACTGCTGCGGGAACGGGGCTTCGGCCCGAGCCGCATGCGGGTGCTGGAGCGGCTCGGCTCCGAGCACGAGGACGCGTACGAGGGCCACGCGGACGGCTGGGACCGGGCGCCGGGCGACCCGTTGAACGTGGTGGCCGTGGACTGCCGCCGCGACCCGGCCGCCCCGACGCCCCGACTCGGCACCACCCCCGGCCTGCCCGACACCGCGTACGAGCACGACGGGCAGCTCACCAAACGGCACGTGCGGGCCGCGACCCTGTGCGCCCTCGCCCCGGCCCCGGGCGAACTGCTGTGGGACATCGGCGGCGGTTCCGGTTCCATCGGCATCGAGTGGATGCGCAGCCATCCCTCCTGCCGGGCGGTGGCCGTGGAACGCGTCCCCGAGCGGGCCGAACGCATCACCCGCAACGCCGGCGCCCTCGGCGTGCCCGGCCTGCGGGTCGTCCTCGGCGCGGCCCCCGACGCGCTGATCGGACTGCCCGCCCCCGACGCGGTGTTCATCGGCGGCGGCCTGACCGCGCCCGGTCTCCTCGACGCGGCGTGGACGGCGCTGGCACCCGGCGGCCGGCTGGTGGTCAACACGGTCACCCTGGAATCGGAGGCCGTGCTCGGCGACCACTACCGGCGCCGCGGTGGCGAACTGGTCAAACTGGCCGTCGCGCACGCGGTGCCGGTCGGCGGCTTCACCGGCTGGCGGCAGGCGATGGCGGTCACCCAGTGGTCGGTCACCAAACCGCACCCGACGACGGACCGGACGACCGAGAACGAGAACGACAAGGACCAGACATGACCGTGTACTTCATCGGAGCGGGCCCCGGCGCCGCCGACCTGATCACCGTGCGCGGTGCCCGGACGCTGGCCGCTGCCCCCGTCTGCCTGTACGCGGGCAGCCTGGTGCCGCGCGAGCTGCTGGCCGAATGCCCGGCCGACGCCCGCCTGATCGACACCTCCCGGCTCAACCTGGACGAGATCGTCGCGGAGTTCACCCGGGCGCACGCGGCGGGCCTGGACGTGGCACGGCTGCACTCCGGCGACCCGTCGATCTTCAGCGCGGTCGCCGAACAGATGCGGCGCCTCGACGCGGCCGGCATCCCCTACGAGGTGGTCCCGGGCGTGCCGGCGTTCGCCGCGGCGGCCGCCGCGCTGAAGCGGGAGTTGACCGTGCCCACCGTCGGGCAGACCGTGATCCTGACCCGGATCGCCCAGCAGGCCACCCCGATGCCGCCCGGGGAGGACCTGGCGACGCTCGGCCGCAGCGGCGCGCTGCTGGTCCTGCACCTGGCGACGCGGTACGTCGACCGGGTCGTCGAGGAACTGCTGCCGCACTACGGGGCCGAGTGCCCCGTCGCGGTGGTCGCGATGGCCAGCCGCCCCGACGAGCTGATCCTGCGCGGCACCCTGACCGACATCGCGGAACAGGTGAAGGCGGCCGGGCTGGTACGCACCGCGGTGATCGTGGTGGGTCGCACGCTGGGCGCGGAGCAGTTCCGCGACAGTCACCTGTACTCCGCCGAACGCGACCGGCATGCCTGCTGAAGGGGACCCGGGTCACCTGCTGATCCTGGGCGGCACGACGGAGGCCCGCCGGCTCGCGGAGGCGCTGGAGCGGACCCCGCTTCGGGTGACGACCTCCCTGGCCGGCCGGGTCGGCGCGCCGGTGCTGCCGCCGGGCGGGACCCGGATCGGCGGCTTCGGCGGCGTCGAGGGCCTGGCGGCCTGGATGACCGCCCACCGGGTCACGCACCTGGTGGACGCCACCCACCCCTTCGCGGAGCGGATGAGTTTCCACGCGGCGCGGGCCGCGGAGCTCACCGGCGTACCGCTGCTCGCGTTGCGCCGTCCCGGCTGGGTCCCGGGGCCCGGCGACGACTGGACGTTCGTCGAATCCCTCGACGCGGCGGCAGCCCTGCTCCCGGAGCGGGGCCGCCGGGTGTTCCTGACCACGGGCCGGATGGGCCTGCACCGCTTCGCGCACCTCACCGAGCCCTGGTTCCTGGTGCGTTCCGTGGACCCGCCGGCCGGGGAGCGGCCGCCGTGCCTCGAAGTGCTGCTCGCGCGGGGGCCGTTCGGCCTCGCCGACGAGCGGGAGCTGTTGGCCCGGCACCGGATCGACGTCCTGGTGACCAAGGACAGCGGCGGCGACGCCACCGCGCCCAAGCTCGTCGCGGCCCGGGAGGCGGGGATCGCGGTGCTGGTCGTACGGCGACCGCCGGTGCCCGAGGGCGTGCCGGAGGCGGACTCGGTCGAGGCGGCGCTGGCCCGGCTGACCGGCTTCCGGGCCTGAACCGCCCGCGCGGCCACGGCCGTACCGCCCGCGCGGCCGGGTCCCGGGGCCGTCACCGCCCCGGGGCCCGGCTCTCGCGTCGACCGGTCAGACCGGTCGGACCGGTCGGACCGGTCAGGCGTAGCGGCGCGGGGTCCACGTCACCCGGGAGCCGTCGGCCCGCTCGGTGACCCGGGTCTGCGAGGAACCGATCAGCAGGATCGTGCGCATGTCCACCTCGGCCGGCTCCAGTTCGGCGAGGGTCACGATCCGCACCGACTGCTCCGGTCCGCCGACGTCCCGTGCGACGACCACCGGGGTCTGCGGGGAGCGCAGTTCCAGCAGGAGTTCCCTGGCCTGGGCGACCTGCCAGGTGCGGCTGCGCGAGCCCGGGTTGTACAGGGCGAGCACCAGATCCGCCGCGGCGGCGGCGCGCAGCCGCTCGGCGATGACCTCCCACGGCTTGAGCCGGTCGGAGAGCGACACGGTGGCGTAGTCGTGGCCGAGCGGCGCCCCGGCCGCCGCGGCAGCGGCGTTGGCGGCGGTCACGCCCGGCAGGACCCGTACCGGCACGTCCTTGTAGGCGTCCTGGTCGGCGACCTCCAGGACGGCCGTGGCCATCGCGAAGACGCCGGGGTCGCCGCCGGAGACCACGACGACCCGCTTGCCGCGGCGGGCGAGGTCCAGGGCGAACTCGGCGCGCTCCGACTCCACCTTGTTGTCGGAGCCGTGCCGGACCTGCCCCGGCTTGACCGGGACGCGGTCCAGGTAGGTGGTGTACCCGACCAGCACCTCGGCGTCGGCCAGTGCCCGCCGGGTCTCGGCGGTCAGCCACAGCGGGCCGGCCGGTCCGGTGCCGACCACGGCGACCTCGCCGGGGCCGGACGGCACGCTGCCCGGGTTGCCGATCCGGCTGGGCACCACGGCGACGGCGAAGTACGGGACGCTGTCGGGGTCGGTGTCGGCGAGCAGGCCCGTGCGCTCGCCCGCCATGGTGGCGCGCTCGACGTAGCGGGCCTCGGCGAGCCGGCCGCTGTTCTCCATGGCCCGGCGCACCGCGGGGAAGGTGCGGCCGAGCTTCATCACGACCGCCGAGTCGGTGGCGGCGAGCCGGGCGGTGAGCTCCTCCTCGGGCAGGGTGCCGGGCAGGATGGTCAGCACCTCCTCGCCCTCCACGAGCGGGGTTCCCAGGCGTGCGGCGGCGGCGCTCACCGAGGTCACGCCGGGGATCACCTCGGCCGGGTAGCGGTCCACGAGGCGCTTGTGCATGTGCATGTACGAGCCGTAGAAGAGCGGGTCGCCCTCGGCGAGCACGGCGACGGTCCGGCCGGCGTCGAGGTGTGCGGCCAGCCGGGCGGCGGAGGCCTCGTAGAACTCCTCCATCGCGCCCTGGTAGCCGCCGGGGTGGTCGGTGGTCTCGGTGGTGACCGGGTAGACCAGCGGTTCCTCGACGTGGTCGGCGCGCAGGTGCTTCGCGGCGATCGAGCGGGCGATCGAGCGGCCGTGGCGGGCGGAGTGGTAGGCGACGACGTCCGCCTCCGCGATCACCTCGACGGCGCGCAGGGTCATCAGGGAGGGGTCGCCGGGGCCGAGGCCGACGCCGTAGAGCCGTCCGGGGGTCACGTCGGCGGCGCTCATTCGGCCACGCTCGCGATGGCGTTGACGGCCGCGGCGGCGATGGCGCTGCCGCCCCGCCGGCCCCGCACGATCAGGTGGTCGAGGCCCGAGGGGTGGGCGGCGAGCGCGTCCTTGGACTCGGCCGCGCCGATGAAGCCGACGGGGACGCCGATGACGGCGGCGGGGCGCGGCGCGCCCTCCTCGATCATCTCCAGCAGGCGGAAGAGGGCGGTCGGGGCGTTGCCGACGGCGATGACCGAGCCCTCCAACAGGCCTCGGTCGCGCCAGACTTCGAGGGCGGCGGCGCTGCGCGTGGTGCCCATCCGCGCGGCGAGTTCCGGCACGGTCGGGTCGGAGAGGGTGCAGATCACCTCGTTGTCGGCGGGCAGCCGCTTGCGGGTGACCCCGCTCGCGACCATCTGTACGTCGCACAGGATCGGCGCGCCGGCCTCCAGCGCGGCGCGCGCCCGCAGGACGACGTCCGGGGTGTACCCGAGGTCCTGGGGCAGGTCGGTCATCCCGCAGGCGTGAATCATGCGCACCGCGACCTGGGCGACCGAGGCGGGCAGCCCGGAGAGGTCCGCCTCGGCGCGGATCGTGGCAAAGGACTGGCGGTAGATCGCCGCGCCGTCCTTCTCGTACTCGAACACGGGGCACTCGCTCATTTCTTCACTGCGGGGTCGGGGGCAGGTGGGGTACTGCGGGCGTCCGCGAGGGCCGCGGCAAGTTCGGTGGGGGTGTCCGGCACATGGTGCCGTGCGGGGCGGCCCGGTGCGGCGAGCCGGTAGCCGGTCGGGCCGGCGACCAGGTCCACCCAGGCGGTGCCGCGCGGGTGCCCGCAGCGTCGTTCGCAGCCCGACCAGTGCACGGGCAGCGGGCCGCGCGAGCGGTCCACGACGGCTCGCGCGTCGGCGCGCACGTCCGCGAGGGATTTCGCGCAACCCGGCCGTCCGGTACAGGCGGTGACGGACTGCCAGGGACCGTCGGGGGCGAGCACCAGTGCGGCGTCCTCGATGCGGGCCGTGACGGAGGCGGCGGGCCAGGGGGCGTCGCCCGGGGGCAGCACGACGCCGCGCCACGGGGTGACGCGCAGCTCTCCGCGCCCCTGTTCCGCGACGCCGACGAGGACCCGCCACTGCGCGGTGCTCGCCCGGCCCAGCGGGGGCAGGACGCACAGGGCGCCGAGGCCGTCGGCGTCCGGCCCCGCGGGCGCGGGTGGCGGCGCGTACGGCCAGGTCGGCGTGTCGGCGTCCAGCGCCTCGATCCCGGCGACCCTCAGGCGTCGGGCCAACTCGGCGGCCCTCAGGGGGTGTTCGGGGGGCAGTTCGGACACCCGCCAGGCGCGGGTGCCGGCCGCGGTGGCGGTGTCGAGGAAGTACGCGGCGGCCAGCAGTGCCGCCCGGGGAGCGTCCGGCGCGGCCACGTCCACGGCGTCGGCGGCCCCGCCGAGCCGGACCAGCGCCCGTCCGTCGGGCCTGCCGAGGACGGTCACGTCGGGGCCGAGGGCGGCGACGTCCCCGCGTCCGTCGTCGAAGGCGAACAGGAACCGTCCGGACAGGGCGGTGGCCCCGGCGCTCGCGCAGAGCAGCCGGTCGAAGGCCAGGGCCCAGGCGAGCGCGTCGGGCCGGTGCGGCCCCTCCAGCCCCGACATGGGGGTCGCCACGATGTTCCGTACCCGCTCGTGGGCCGGCGCGGGCAGCAGCCCGGCGGCGTCCAGCAGCTCCGCAGGGCCCGCGCCGCAGTCCTCGGCCAGGCCGCGGAGCTGCACGTTCCCGCGCGAGGTGATCTCCAGGTGGCCGTCCCCGAAGCGGTCCGCGGCGAGCGCCAGGGCCTCGGCCTGCGGGGCCGTGAGCAGCCCCGCCGGGATCCGCACCCGGGCCAGGAAGCCGTCGTCCGCCGCGTGCAGCCGCAGCGCGCCGGGGCAGGCGTCGCCGCGGTCCCGTATGACGGGTTTCTCCCGCGATGCGGCGGAGGGGGGCGTGGGCATGGCCGCGAGCATACCCAGGATTGCCGCCCCCCGACCTGTGTCCGTCACCACCCCCGGGGCCCGGGCCGCCCCGCCCCGCGCCCACCGTCCTCTCCGCCCCCACCAGCCACTTTCCGGCCCGAGGGGGTTTGGGACACCCCGGCCGTGGGGCAGGGCCCCCGGCAACGGAGCCGCGCACGCCGCCCCCCTAAGATGACCACCGGCGGACCGCACGGCCCGCCGTCGCCGAGGACGGCGACATGGGAGGAAGCCCGGTGAGATTCCGGCGCGGTCCCGCCACTGTGAACCCCGGGGAGCGATCCGCGGGGTGAGTCAGGAACTCCCGCTGTCCTCACTGCCCGGGGCGCGGAAACCCCGAGGAAGGCTGCCGCCGCATGATCCTGCTGCTGTCGACGTCCGACACCGATCTGCTCAGCGCCCGCGCCGCGGACGGCCCCGTCCCGTACCGGTTCGCGAACCCCTCCCGCCTTCCCCTGGACGACCTGCCGGGCCTCCTCGACGGCGCCGACCTGGTCGTCGTACGCCTCCTGGGCGGTCTGCGGGCCTGGCAGGACGGCCTCGACCTGCTGCTGGCCCCGGACCAGACCCGTCCCGTGGTGGTACTGACCGGCGAACAGGCCCCGGACGCCCAGCTGATGGAGGCCTCCACGGTCCCGATCGGCATCGCCGCCGAGGCGCACGGTTACCTCGCGCACGGCGGCCCCGCCAACCTGGACCAGCTGGCCCGGTTCCTCTCCGACACCGTGCTGCTCACCGGTCACGGCTTCGAGCCGCCGGCCGCGGCGCCCACCTGGGGCCCGCTGGAGCGCACCCCGCAGCGCACCGAGGGCCCCAAGGTCGCGGTGCTCTACTACCGCGCCCACCAGATGAGCGGCAACACCTCCTTCGTGCACGCCCTGTGCGAGGCCGTCGAGGCGCAGGGCGCCCAGGCGCTCCCGCTGTACGTCTCCTCGCTGCGCACGCCCGAGCCGGGCCTGATCGCCGAGCTGGAGTCCGTCGACGCGGTCGTCACCACCGTCCTCGCGGCGGGTGGCACCAAGCCCGCCACCGCCTCGGCGGGCGGTGACGACGAGTCCTGGGACGCGGGCGCGCTGGCCGGGCTCGGCGTGCCGATCCTCCAGGCCCTGTGCCTGACCGGATCGCGCAGCGCCTGGGAGGAGAACGATGAGGGCCTGTCCCCGCTCGACGCGGCGACGCAGGTCGCGGTGCCGGAGTTCGACGGCCGTCTGATCACCGTCCCGTTCTCCTTCAAGGAGCTCGACGAGGACGGGCTGCCCGCCTACGTGGCCGACCCCGAGCGGGCCGCCCGGGTCGCGGGGATCGCCGTGCGCCACGCCCGGCTGCGGCACATCGAGCGCCGTGACAAGAGGATCGCGCTGGTGCTGTCGGCGTACCCGACCAAGCACTCCCGCATCGGCAACGCGGT
Source organism: Streptomyces sp. NBC_00513 (assembly GCF_041431415.1). Classification (GTDB taxonomy): domain Bacteria; phylum Actinomycetota; class Actinomycetes; order Streptomycetales; family Streptomycetaceae; genus Streptomyces. The sequence continues at coordinate 6,035,275 of NZ_CP107845.1, read as the reverse complement.
CGGCCTGGACACCCCGGCGAGCGCCGTGGAACTGCTGCGCACGCTGATCGCGGGCGGCTACGACTTCGGCCCCGTCGAGGAGATCCCGGGCCTGGTCTCGGGCGACGGCGACGACCTGATCCGGGCCCTGATCGAGGCCGGCGGCCACGACCAGGACTGGCTCACCGAGGAGCAGTTGGCCCGCAACCCCGTCCGCATCCCGGCCGCCGACTACAAGCGGTGGTTCGCGGAGCTCCCGGCCGACCTGCGCGCGAGCGTCGAGGAGCACTGGGGCGAGGCGCCCGGCAACATGTTCGTGGACCGCTCCGCGAACCCGGAGGGCGACATCGTCCTCGCGGCCCTGCGCCGCGGGAACCTGCTGATCCTGATCCAGCCGCCGCGCGGTTTCGGCGAGAACCCGATCGCGATCTACCACGACCCGGACCTGCCGCCCTCGCACCACTACCTGGCCGCGTACCGCTGGATCCAGGCGCGCGCCGAGGACGGCGGCTTCGGCGCCGACGCCATGATCCACCTGGGCAAGCACGGCAACCTGGAGTGGCTGCCGGGCAAGAACGCGGGCCTGTCCGCGTCCTGCGCCCCGGACGCCGCCCTCGGTGACCTGCCGCTGATCTACCCGTTCCTGGTCAACGACCCGGGCGAGGGCACCCAGGCCAAGCGCCGGGTGCACGCCACCCTGGTCGACCACCTGGTGCCGCCGATGGCCCGCGCGGAGTCCTACGGCGACATCGCGCGCCTGGAACAGCACCTGGACGAGTACGCGCAGATCTCGGCGATGGACCCGGCGAAGCTGCCGGCGATCCGCGCGCAGATCTGGACCCTGATCCAGGCCGCGAAGCTGGACCACGACCTGGGGTTGGAGGCGCGCCCCGACGACGACGGCTTCGACGACTTCCTGCTGCACGTCGACGGCTGGCTGTGCGAGGTCAAGGACGCCCAGATCCGCGACGGTCTGCACGTCCTGGGCGGCGCCCCGACCGGCACGGCCCGGGTCAACCTGGTGCTCGCCATCCTGCGCGCCCGTCAGATCTGGGGCGGTACGACGGCCCTGCCGGGCCTGCGCGAGGCGCTCGGCCTGGACGAGTCCGCGGCCACCCGCACCTCCGCCGACGAGGCGGAGGAGACGGCCCGCGCGCTGGTCCAGGCGATGGAGGACGCCGGCTGGGCCCCGGAGGCGGTGGCCTCGGTCGCCGCCGGTCACTCGGCGGACGTGGCGGCGGTGCTGGACTTCGCGGCCCGCGAGGTCGTCCCTCGGCTGGCCGGCACCACCGACGAGATCGCCCACGTGGTCAGCGCCCTGGACGGTTCCTTCGTCCCGGCGGGCCCCTCCGGCTCGCCGCTGCGCGGCCTGGTCAACGTGCTGCCGACCGGCCGGAACTTCTACTCCGTCGACCCGAAGGCCGTCCCGTCGCGGCTGGCGTGGGAGACGGGTCAGGCGCTCGCCGACTCCCTCCTGAACCGCTACCGCACGGACAACGGCGAGTGGCCGCCGTCCGTCGGCCTGTCGCTGTGGGGCACCAGCGCGATGCGCACCTCCGGCGACGACGTGGCGGAGGCCATGGCGCTGCTGGGCGTGCGTCCGGTCTGGGACGAGGCCTCGCGCCGGGTCACCGGCCTGGAGCCGATCCCGCTCGACGAGCTGGGCCGGCCGCGCATCGATGTCACCCTGCGCATCTCGGGCTTCTTCCGGGACGCGTTCCCGCACGTCATCGGCCTGCTGGACGACGCGGTGCGGCTCGCGGCCTCGCTGGACGAGCCGGCCGACCGGAACTTCGTCCGGGCCCACGCCCAGGCCGACCTGGCCGAGCACGGCGACGAGCGGCGCGCGACGACCCGTATCTTCGGCTCGCGCCCGGGCACGTACGGCGCCGGCATCCTCCAACTGATCGACTCGCGCGACTGGCGCACGGACGCCGACCTCGCCGAGGTCTACACGGTGTGGGGCGGATACGCGTACGGCCGCGGCCTGGAGGGCCGTCCGGCGCGCGCCGAGATGGAGACGGCGTACAAGCGGATCACCGTCGCCGCGAAGAACACCGACACCCGCGAGCACGACATCGCGGACTCGGACGACTACTTCCAGTACCACGGCGGCATGGTCGCCACCGTGCGCGCCCTGCGGGGCACGGCGCCCGAGGCGTACATCGGGGACTCCACCCGCCCGGAGACGGTCAAGACCCGCACGCTGGTGGAGGAGACCTCCCGGGTCTTCCGCGCCCGGGTGGTCAACCCGAAGTGGATCGAGGCGATGCGTCGCCACGGCTACAAGGGTGCCTTCGAGCTCGCGGCGACGGTGGACTACCTCTTCGGGTACGACGCCACGACGGGCGTCGTCGCGGACTGGATGTACGACAAGCTGACCGAGACGTACGTCCTGGACCCGGAGAACCGCGCCTTCCTGGAGGAGGCCAACCCCTGGGCCCTGCACGGCATCGCCGAGCGCCTCCTGGAGGCGGAGTCGCGCGGCATGTGGGAGAAGCCGGACGCGCGGATCCTCGAAGAGCTGCGCCAGGTGTACCTGGACACCGAGGGCAATCTGGAAGGCGACGCCGAGTAGGGCCGGGCGGTCGCCGGGGAGTCCCGGACCGCCCTCGCGCCACCGGAGCGACGAACGTCCTCCCCGCCCCTCGTCGGGGCGGGGAGGACGCACTCGTTTCCGGCCCGCCCGACGCCCGCCCGACGCCCGCCCGCCCGGACCGCCCCACGCCGCCCGGGCGCGGACCGGCCGCCTACTTGGTCGTGGTGTTCAGCGCGACGAGCGCCGCCGCCCACCGGGCGTACTTCAGTTGGCCGAGGTCGGCGACGGTCTTGACCCCGAACGCCTCCTGGAGCAGTTCGCCGTCCCGGTCGGTGACGCCCTTCAGCGCCGCCACCGGCGCCGCGAGGACGTCCGCGAGCGGCTTGTCCTCCCACGCCTTGTCCAGCACCTTGCTCAGATCGATCGAAGACATCGCCGCTTCCTCCCGTGTGAGCTTTACATAGGGGAGGAAATCTAGATGAAAAGGACATCGGCCCGGAGGTTCGACACGACGGACCGGATCTCTATCCCCCGTCGGGTCCCCATGTCGCGGAACGTCACTTCCGTCACCTGAAGCAGTGAACTCCCCCTTGTCCCTCCCGCACCAGGGGTAAAGGCCTGCTGATCTCGTGCGGGGGGCCACTGCCGAAGGCCTCCGCACCCTCGGACCGAAAGGCCTGCCCCGCCGTGACACAGCCGTTTCAACTCCCGGACTTCTATGTGCCGTATCCGGCGCGACTGAATCCCCATCTGGAGGCCGCGCGCGCCCACACCAGGCAGTGGGCCCGCGACTTCGAGATGCTGGAGGGGTCCGGCGTCTGGGAGGAGAGCGACCTCGAATCGCACGACTACGCCCTGCTGTGCTCCTACACGCACCCCGACTGCGACGTCGACGCGCTGAACCTGGTCACCGACTGGTACGTGTGGGTCTTCTTCTTCGACGACCACTTCCTGGAGATGTACAAGCGCTCCCAGGACCGGGACGGCGCCAAGGCGTACCTCGACCGGCTCGCCGCCTTCATGCCGATGGACCTCTCCGACGGATTCCCCGAGACGACGAACCCGGTGGAGGCGGGCCTGAAGGACCTGTGGCTGCGGACCGTCCCCGCCATGTCGGCGGACTGGCGGGAACGGTTCTCCGAGTCGACCCGCAACCTCCTCAACGAGTCGATGTGGGAGCTCGCCAACATCAACATCGGGCGGGTGGCGAACCCCCTCGAATACATCGAGATGCGCCGCAAGGTGGGCGGCGCCCCCTGGTCGGCCGGCCTCATCGAGTACGTCTCCGCGGAGGTCCCGGCGCGCGTCGCCCACTCGCGGCCGCTCGCGGTGCTGCGCGACGCGTTCTCCGACGCCGTGCACATCAGGAACGACATCTTCTCCTACGAGCGCGAAGTCGCCGACGAGGGCGAACTCTCCAACGCCATCCTCGTGTTGGAGACCTTCCTCGGATGCTCCACCCAGGAGGCGGCCGAGGCCTCCAACGACCTTCTCACGTCCCGGCTCCACCAGTTCGAGCAGACCGCCCTCTCCGAGCTGCCCCAACTCTTCGTCGACCACGCGATGAACCCGGCGGAGATCGCCGCCGTCCTCGCCTACGCGAAGGGCCTCCAGGACTGGCAGTCCGGCGGCCACGAGTGGCACATGGTCTCCAGCCGCTACATGAACAAGGAGGCGCGGGCCACCGCCCCGCTCAGCCTGCCCTTCATGCCCGGCGGGCTCGGCACCACCGCGCTCGACGTCCGGTCCCTGTTCACGCAGCGCTCGATGGACCTGCGACGCCGCTCCTTCACCCACGTGCCGTTCGAGAAGACCGGGCCGTCGGTCATCCCCGACATCTACATGCCGCACCGGCTCTCGCTGAGCCCGCACCTGTCACCCGCCCGCGAGGAGTCGGTCGCCTGGTGCAAGGCCATGGGGATGCTGGACCCGCAGCCGGGCGATCCCGGTTCGGCGATCTGGTCCGAACGCAAGCTGCGCGGCTACGACTTCGCCGTCTGCTCGGCCGGGATCGACCCCGACGCCACCCCGGAGGCCCTGGCCCTCAACGCGTGCTGGCTGAGCTGGGGCACGTACGGGGACGACTACTACCCGGTGGTGTTCGCCCAGGCGAAGAACCTCACCGCGGCCAAGGCCACCACGGCCCGACTGATCGCCATGATCCCCGTCGACCACGCGGAGCAGGCGGAGCCGGTGACGGCGATGGAGCGCGGGCTCGGCGACCTGTGGGTGCGCACCAGCGCGGGCATGTCGCGCGAGCAGCGCACGGAGTTCCGCACGACGCTGGTGAGCATGTTGAAGAGCTGGCTGTGGGAGGTGGAGAACCAGGTCCTGAACCGCATCCCCGACCCGGTGGACTACGCGGAGATGCGCCGTCACACCTTCGGCTCCCACCTCACCATGTACCTGTGCCGGCTCGGCCACCAGAACCGCGGCATCCCCGACGAGATCTACGCCTCGGGCACCATCCGGTCGCTGGAGAACGCCGTCGCCGACGCCGCCTGCATGATCAACGACGTCTACTCCTACCAGAAGGAGGTGGAGGTCGAGGGCGAGGTGCACAACTACATCCTCGTCACCCGGAACTTCTTCGACATCGGCTACCCGGAGGCCCTGCACATCTGCCACGCGCTGATGACGCAGCGGACCGAGGAGTTCGAACACATCGTCGCGAGCCAGATGCCGCTGCTCTACGACGACTGGAAGTTGGGCGAGGAGGCCCGGGCCGCGCTCGACGCGTACGTCGCCGAACTCAAGGACTGGCACGCGGGCATCCTCAACTGGCACGAGAAGATCGCCCGTTACCGGCCCGAGGACCTGTACGAGCTGCCGGTCGGCCTGGGCGCGGGCGCCTGGAGCGACGGCTTCGGGATGTCCGCCGCCCGGATCTCGCTGCCCCGCTGACCCGGCGGGCGGGGGCGGTCCGCTCGCCCGCCCCCGCGCGCCGCCGCGAAACCGCCGCCGGAGCGCCCCCGCGCCCGCTCAGAACTCGTCGGCGGTGTGCGGGAGCAGTTCGGTCCGCAGCGCCGCGTCCAGCGCGGCCGCCGCGCCCGGGACCCGTTCCTCCACCAGCCCGGCGGCGACCAGCTCGGCGACCCGGGTCCCGCCCAGGTAGCAGGCGGCCAGCTCGCGCACGTCCAGCACCAGGTCGGGTTCGGCCCGGGCGGGCTCGCAGGCGGCTCCGTCCGGTCCCGCCTTGAGCCGGTACCGTCCCGCGTTCGCGGGCAGACGTACGTCGGACAGCTCCAGCACCAGTTCCACCGGCGCGCCCCACGCCCGGGCGGTCAGCGCCGCCGGGACGTCCACCAGGCGCAGCCACAGCGCCGGGAACTGGGCGGTGACCCGTACCTGGTCCCGGTCGGCGGCGAAGTGCAGCAGCGGGTCGTCGACCGGGCGACCCCAGGCGGTGACCTTGCCCGTCAGATCGAGGGAGGACACGCACTCCCACAGGGCCGCGGCGACCGCCGGGGTGTCGGCCTCCAGTTCGTCCACGCGCACCAGGCCCACACCGCGCGGCCGGCCGTCCCCCGCCGCCGAGGGGGACTTGGTGCGGTAGAGCACGTACCCGGCGATCGGCTCGCCGGGCTCGCCCAGGACGACGGTCCGGGGCGGGCTCAACTCCTCGTCCTCCTCGTCGTGTTCGCCGAGCCATTCGTCGGCCCAGCGCTCCGCGCCGCGGCTCGGCCGGCCGGCCCGGGCGCCGCGGGCGGCCTCGTGGTAGGGACCGACCAGATCCGGTACGTCGGCGGGATCGACCAGGCGCAGCGGGCGCCGGTCCGGGGCGACGCGCAGGGCCAACGGTCGGGTGGAGTCGATCTCGATGGTGACGCCCTGGGTGGCGGCGCCGTAGCCGAAACGGCCGTAGATGACGGCCTCGGAGGCCCACAGGGCGGCGATCGGGCCGCCGGCCGCGGCGGTCCGGCGCAGTTGTTCGTCCATCAGGGCGGTGAGGACGCCGCGGCGGCGGTGCGTGGGGGCGACGCAGACGAAGGTCAGCCCGGGGCAGGCGAGGTCGGTCCCGGGCACCGAGAGCCGGAAGTCGTGCGCGGCCATGAATCCGACCAGCGCGTCCCCGTCGTAGGCGCCGATGCGGGCGCACCGGGTCAGCAGGGCGTGGTGAAGTGCCCGGCGGTCGTGGTCGGGGCGGTCGTGGAAAACCAGGTAGGCGAGCTCCAGAGCGCGGTCGATCTCGGCCTCGGGTACCTCGCGGATGTCCACCATGATCGGGAGACTAATCGGTCATCGCGGACCGGTCACCCCATAGTGGCCGGATCCGTACGCCCGCCCGGGGGCACGCCCCGCGTGCGGGGCGGGGGTGCGGCCGCCCGCCGCGAGGAGGGGCCGGCTCTTCAAGCGACGGAACCTATCCGTCCGACCACGGTGTTCGATCCGTCGTGGTGGATCGGGACGCGCGCGCCGGTCAGGGCGGCGCCGGTGCCGCCGCGGCGGTTCGCGACGATCTCGGCGGCGATGGACAGCGCGGTCTCCTCCGGGGAGCGGGCGCCGAGGTCCAGGCCGATCGGGGAGCGCAGGCGGGCGAGTTCGAGTTCGCTCACGCCGACCTCGCGGAGCCGCTCGTTGCGGTCCTCGTGGGTGCGGCGGGAGCCCATGGCGCCGACGTAGGCGACGGGAAGTCGCAGGGCCAGTTCGAGGAGCGGGACGTCGAACTTGGCGTCGTGGGTGAGCACGCACAGGACGGTCCGGGCGTCGACGGCTGCGGCGTCGACCTGGGCCTCCAGGTAGCGGTGCGGCCAGTCGACCACGATGTCGTCCGCCTCGGGGAAACGGTTCTTCGTGGCGAACACGGGCCGGGCGTCACACAGGGTGACGTGGTAGCCGAGGAACTTGCCGATGCGCACGAGGGCGGAGGCGAAGTCGATGGCACCGAAGACGATCATCCGCGGGGGCGGGACGCTGGACTCGACCAGCACCTTGAGCGGCTCCCCGCACAGCCGGCCGTCCGCGCCGACCTCCAGCACGCCGGTCCGGCCGGCGTCCAGCATGGCGCGGGCCTCCTCGGCGAGGGTGCGGTCGAGCTCGGGGTGTCCGCCGAAGCCGCCCTCGTGGGAGCCGTCGGCCCGGACGACCAGGGCGCGGCCCATCAGCTCGGCCGGGCCCTCGGCGATCCGGGCCACCGCCGCCGCCTCCCCGCGGGCGGCGGCGGCCAGCGCCGCCGCGAACACCTCCCGCGCGGGAGCGTCCACGGCGACCGGGGTGACGAGGATGTCGATGATTCCGCCGCAGGTCAGACCCACGGCGAAGGCATCGTCGTCGCTGTACCCGAAGCGCTCCAGGACGGGCTCCCCGTCCTCCAGCGCCTGCCGGCACAGTTCGTACACCGCACCCTCCACGCATCCGCCGGAGACCGAGCCGATGGCCGTCCCCTCGCCGTCGACGGCGAGGGCGGCTCCGGGCTGCCGGGGCGCGCTCCCGCCGACCGCCACGACCGTGGCGACGGCGAAGTCACGTCCCTGCTCGACCCACCGGTTCAATTCCTCGGCGATGTCCAGCATGCGGGCCTCCTCGGAGAGGTTCGGTTTCCAGTATCGGATACGTGGGGAATGCGGCTCGGTGCGCGGGCGTCCGGGTCGGCTAGCCGACGCCGAGCCAGCCCTCGATCGGGTGGAGCGCGAAGTAGACCAGGAAGATGCCGGTCAGCGCCCACATGAAGGCACCGATCTCGCGGGCCTTGCCCTGGGCGACCTTGATCGCCACGTAGGAGATGACGCCCGCGGCTACACCGGCGGTGATCTGGTAGGTGAACGGCATGATCACGACGGTCAGGAAGACCGGGATCGCGGTGGCCGTGTCGGCCCAGTCCACGTGGCGGGCGTTCTGCATCATCATCGCGCCGATGACGACCAGGGCCGCGGAGGCGACCTCGCCGGGCACGATCTGCGTGATCGGGGTGAAGAAGAGGCAGGCGGCGAAGAAGAGGCCGGTGACGACGGAGGCGAGACCCGTACGGGCGCCCTCGCCGACGCCGGTGGCGGACTCGACGAAGACGGTCTGACCGGAGCCGCCCGCGATGCCACCGATGGCGCCACCGGCGCCGTCGATGAACAGCGCCTTCGACAGACCCGGCATGCGGCCCTGGTCGTCGGCGAGCTTGGCCTCGGTGCCGACGCCGATGATGGTGGCCATCGCGTCGAAGAAGCCGGCGAGCACGAGGGTGAAGACGATCATGCCGATCGTCATGACGCCGACGTCGCCCCACCCGCCGAACTCGACCTTGCCGAACAGCGAGAAGTCGGGCATCGAGACCGCGGAGCCGGAGAGCTCCGGGGGACCGTTCTTCCAGGCCTTCGGGTCGATGTCCACGATGGCGTTCAGGATCGCGGCGAGAACGGTGCCGCCCACGATGCCGATCAGGATGGCGCCGGGGACCTTGCGGGCCTGCAGCATGAAGATGGCGAGCAGGGTGACGCAGAAGAGCAGGACGGGCCAGCCGGCGAGCTCACCGACGGCGCCGAGCTGGACCGGGGGGCCGAACTGCGGGCCCGCGCCGACGAAGCCGGCCTTCACGAGTCCGATCAGGGCGACGAAGAGGCCGATGCCCATGGTGATGGCGTGCTTGAGCGCGAGGGGGATCGCGTTCATGATCATCTCGCGGAGGCCGGTGACGACCAGGAGACAGATCACCACGCCGTACATGACGCACATGCCCATGGCCTGCGGCCAGGTCATCTGCGGCGCCACCTGCGAGGCGAGGACACCCGAGACGGAGAGCCCGGCCGCGAGGGCGAGCGGCACCTTGCCGACGAAGCCCATGAGCAGCGTGGTCAGGGCCGCCGCGAACGCGGTGGCCGTGATCAGGGCCGCGGGGGCCATGGTGTTTCCGGCGACGTCCTTGCCGGAGAGGATCAGGGGGTTGAGCAGAAGGATGTACGCCATGGCCATGAAGGTCGTGATACCGCCACGGACCTCGTTGCCGACGTTGGATCCTCTGTGCGTTATGTGGAAGTACCGATCGAGCCAAGAACGCCCGGCGGGGGTGCGAGAGCCGTCGCCGGCCTCTTCCGCGGTGGTCTTGGGCTCCACAGACGATTGGGTCATGGTGCCTAACTCCCAAGGTTCAAAGGGGCACCCGCTTGGAGATTGGAGATGCGGGATTTGGGATGGTGCGTTTGGCTGCACGACCCGGGGTGACGGCCCGAGGCGACGCGAAAAGTGCACTGCGTGAACTGCGGGTACTGCGGGGTTTCGCGGTACTGCCGGTGGCTCCGGGGTGGTGGTGCCTTCCGGGGGGTGGTGCGTGGGGGTACTGCCGGTGGAACGGACCGCGAGCGGAGCGGCTTTTCGTATTCCGGACTTCGGGCTCCGGGCGGTGCGGTCGGCAAGTGTGACGTTCCCGTGTCACACCGCCCGGAGAGCTGGGGGTCCGGGGGCCTCGCGGCCCCCGGACACGCCGTCCTAGAGGGTGCCGGTGAGGGCTTCCGGACGGATCGGCGTCTTGTTGAGCTCCAGACCGGTCGCCGCCCGGATCGCCGCGAGGACGGCCGGGGTGGACGACAGGGTGGGGGCCTCGCCCATGCCGCGCAGCCCGTAGGGCGCGTTCGGGTCGGCGAGTTCCAGGACGTCGACCGGGATGGTCGGGGTGTCGAGGATGGTCGGGATCAGGTAGTCCGTGAAGGAGGGGTTGCGCACCTTCGCGGTCTTCGGGTCGACGATGATCTCTTCCATGATCGCCACGCCGAGGCCCTGGGTGGTGCCACCCTGGATCTGACCGACGACGGAGAGCATGTTCAGCGCCTTGCCGACGTCCTGGGCGGTGGCGAGCTCGACGACCTTGACGAGGCCGAGCTCGGTGTCCACCTCGACCACCGCGCGGTGCGCGGCGAACGTGTACTGGACGTGGCCGTCGCCCTGGCCGGTCTTGAGGTCGAACGCGACGGTCGGCCGGTGCCGGAACTCCAGCTCCAGGTCGATCGCGTCCTCGCCCTCCAGGATGTCCGCCAGCTCGGCGAGCACCTCCCCGCCGTCGGTGACGACCTTGCCGCCCTCCAAGAGCAGTTCGGCGGTCGCCCACGCGGGGTGGTACGAGCCGTTCTTGCGGCGGCCGATCTCCAGGACGGCCTCGCGGACGGCCTCGCAGGTGTTCTTCACGGCGCCACCGGTCATGTACGTCTGCCGCGAGGCGGACGTGGAACCGGCGGAGCCGACCTGCGTGTCGGCCGGGTGGATGGTCACCTGCGTGACACCCAGCTCCGTGCGGGCGATCTGGGCGTGCACGGTGACACCGCCCTGGCCGACCTCCGCCATGGCCGTGTGGACCATCGCGACGGGCTCGCCGTTGATGACCTCCAGGCGCACGCGGGCGGTGGAGTAGTCGTCGAAGCCCTCGGAGAAGCCGACGTTCTTGATGCCGACCGCGTAGCCGACACCGCGGACGACGCCCTCGCCGTGGGTGGTGTTGGACAGGCCGCCGGGCAGCGCGCGGACGTCCGCGCCCTCGCCGGCGGTCTCCCACTGGCGCTCCGGCGGGAGCGGGCGGGCCTTGACCCGGCGCAGCAGTTCGGCGACGGGCGCCGGGGAGTCCACGACCTGGCCGGTGGGCATGATCGTGCCCATCTCCATGGCGTTCAGCTGGCGGAACTCGACCGGGTCCATGCCCAGCTTCGCCGCGAGCTTGTCCATCTGGGCCTCGTAGGCGAAGCAGGCCTGGACGGCGCCGAAGCCGCGCATCGCGCCACAGGGCGGGTTGTTCGAGTAGAGGGCGATGGCCTCGATCTCGACGTCGTCGATCACGTACGGGCCGACGGACAGCGAGGAGGCGTTGCCCACGACCGCCGGCGAGGCCGACGCGTACGCGCCGCCGTCCAGGACGATCTTGCACTTCATGTGCGTGAGCTTGCCGTCCTTGGTGGCGCCGTGCTCGTAGTAGAGCTTCGCCGGGTGACGGTGCACGTGGCCGAAGAAGGATTCGAACCGGTTGTAGACGATCTTGACCGGCTTGTTCGTGGCCAGGGCCAGGAGGCAGGCGTGGATCTGCATCGAGATGTCCTCGCGGCCACCGAAGGCACCGCCGACGCCCGAGAGCGTCATGCGGACCTTCTCCGGCGGGAGGCCCAGGACCGGGGCGATCTGCTGGAGGTCCGAGTGCAGCCACTGGGTGGCGACGTACAGGTCGACGCCGCCGTCCTCGGACGGCACGGCCAGACCGGACTCCGGGCCGAGGAAGGCCTGGTCCTGCATGCCGAAGGTGTACTCGCCCTTGACGATGACGTCGGCGCGCTTGGCGGCCTCGTCCGCGTTGCCGCGGATGATCGGCTGGCGGTGCACGATGTTCGGGTGCGGGACGTGACCGGAGTGGTGGTCGTCGCGGCCCGGGTGGATCAGCGGCGCGTCGGGGGCGATGGCCGAGGCCTCGTCCGTGACGAGCGGCAGCTCCTTGTAGTCGATCTTGATCTTGGCGGCCGCACGGCGGGCGGTCTCCGGGTGGTCGGCGGCCACGAGGGCGACCGGCTCACCGTGGTGGCGTACCCGCCCGTTGGCGAGCACCGGGGTGTCCTGGATCTCCAGGCCGTAGTTCTTCATCTCGGCCGGCAGGTCGTCGTACGTGAGCACCGAGTACACGCCGGGCAGCGCGAGGGCCTCGGAGATGTCGATCGAGACGATCTCGGCGTGGGCCACGGTGCTGCGGAGCGTCTGGCCCCACAGCATGTCCTCGTGCCACATGTCGGAGGAGTACGCGAACTCGCCGGTCACCTTGAGGGTGCCGTCGGGGCGCAGCGTGGATTCGCCGATGCCGCCCTTGGCGTGCTTCTGCGTGACGTTGGTCGGCGTGCCCGCCGGAACCGTGCGCGTGTTCTGAGCCATGGTCAGACCGCCTCTCCCTGACGGGCGGCCGCGAGGCGGACCGCGTCGAGGATCTTCTCGTAGCCCGTGCAGCGGCAGAGGTTGCCGGACAGGGCCTCACGGATGTCCTGGTCGGACGGGGAGGAGTTCTCCTCCAGCAGCGCGTCGGCCTGGACCAGCAGACCCGGGGTGCAGAAACCGCACTGCACGGCGCCGGCGTCGATGAACGCCTGCTGGATGTTGGAGAGCTCGACGCCCTCGCCGGTCTGCGAGTCGCCGGGCTTGGACTGCCACCGCCTGGCCGCGTCCAGGGAGACGCCGCCCTTGGCGCCGCAGCCGCCGCCGGTGCCGCAGGCACCGCCGTGGCCGTGCTCCTCGCGCTGCTTGGCGAACTCCGCCAGGCCCTCGACGGTCACGACGTCGCGACCCTCGACCTGGCCGGCGGCCACGAGGCAGGAACACACGGGCACGCCGTCGAGGCGGACGGTGCAGGAACCGCACTCGCCCTGCTCACAGGCGTTCTTCGAACCGGGCAGGCCCAGGCGCTCGCGCAGGACGTAGAGGAGGGACTCGCCCTCCCAGACGTCGTCGGCTTCCTGCTGACGGCCGTTGACAGTGAAATTGACGCGCATGATTACGCAGCCCCTTCAAGCGAGCGGCCGTTTTCGGTGCCGCGGTACTGCTCCCAGGTCCAGACGAGCTGGCGGCGAGCCATGATGCCGACCGCGTGACGGCGGTACTTCGCCGTGCCGCGGACGTCGTCGATCGGGTTGGCCGCGCCGGAGGCGAGGTCACCGAACTGCTTGGCGATCGACGGGGTGATGACCTTGCCGGACTCCCAGAACCCGCCCTCTTCGAGCGCGGCGTTCAGGAACTCCTCGGCGGCCTTCGCGCGGATCGGGGTCGGCGCGGCCGACCCGATGCCGGTGCGGACCGTGCGGGTCTCGGGGTGCAGCGCCAGGCCGAACGCGCAGACCGCGATGACCATCGCGTTGCGGGAGCCGACCTTGGAGTACTGCTGGGGGCCGTCCGCCTTCTTGACGTGGACGGTCTTGATGAGCTCGTCGGCGGCCAGCGCGTTGCGCTTCACACCCGTGTAGAACTCGTCGATCGGGATGAGGCGGGAGCCGCGTACGGACTCCACCTCGACCTCGGCGCCCGCCGCGAGCAGCGCGGGGTGGGAGTCACCGGCCGGCGAGGCGCAACCGAGGTTGCCGCCGACGCCGCCGCGGTTGCGGATCTGCGGGGACGCGACCGTGTGCGAGGCGAGCGCGAGACCGGGCAGCTCCGTGCGGAGGTTCTCCATGATCTGCGTGTACGGGACGGAGGCGCCGAGCCGGACCACATCCTCGCCGACCTCCCACTCCCGCAGCAGACCGATGCGGTTCAGGTCCAGGAGGTACTCCGGCCGACGGTGGTCGAAGTTGATCTCGACCATCACATCGGTGCCACCCGCAATCGGCACAGCTGTGGGGAACTCGGCCTTAGCGGCGAGCGCCTCCTCCCAGCTGGCGGGGCGAAGGAAGTCCATGTGCGGCTCTCTTCTTCTTCATCGTGTCGTTCACTTCAAGCCAGGAGGCCCAATGGCCCTCGACTGGTCGTTCACGTGCTGTTAACGCGGTGTGGAGTCAGTACACAAGCCGCGCGTCCCCCGGGTGCAGTCACCGAAACCATGAAGGAGTTGGCTGGGGACCTCCCTCGTCTTGTAGATTCGTATGAAAGGCAGGATGCGACGACCTGCCCGATTTCCAACGGCAACATCGAGACAGATCGGCGGCGACATCATGCGGCTGCGCGCACTGCTGGAAACCGAGGCGCTGGGGCTGCGGCTGCTGGGCGGCGAGGAGGAGCTGGACCGGACGGTCCGCGGGGTCATGACGACCGACCTGCGCGATCCCAGCCGGTACCTCTCCGGAGGGGAACTCGTCCTCACCGGCCTGGCCTGGCGAAGGAATTCGGCCGACTCCGAGCCGTTCGTACGAATCCTCGCGAGCGCGGGGGTCGCCGGGCTGGCGGCGGGCGAGGCGGAGCTCGGCGACATCCCCGACGATCTGGTCTCGGCCTGTCTGCGCAACCGGCTGCCCCTCTTCGCCGTGAACGAGGACGTTGCATTCGCCACCATCACGGAGTACGTGGTGCGGCAGGTCTCCGGGGAGCGCGCGGGCGACCTCGCGGCCGTGGTCGACCGCCACCGTCGACTCATGACGTCCGGGCCCGCCGGTGGTGGCCCCGACGTGGTGCTGGATCTGCTCACCACCGACCTCGATCTCCGGGCCTGGGTGCTCTCGCCCACGGGCCGGCAGATCGCCGGCGCGGGCGAACCGCTGGCACCGGGCGTCTGCGCGGCACTGGCGGGCGAGCACCTCGCGGCGGTCCGGACGGGCCGCAGGGGACCGCACCGGATCTCGATTCAGGGTATTACGTACTCGCTCTTCCCGATCAGGGGACACGGCCGCGGCGCCGGACCCGCGGCCCGTGACGTGCGCGAGAGCGTGCTCTCCGACTGGCTGCTGGCCGTCGAGGCCGACGCGGGCGACTGGCCGGCCGAGCGGCTGGACCTGCTCCAGGGCGTCACCCAGCTCATCGCCGTCGAGCGGGACCGCCGGGACGCGGCCCGCACGGTGCGCCGCCGGCTGGCCCAGGAGGTGCTGGAGCTGGTGCAGACGGGCGCCCCGCCGGCGGAGATCGCCGCCCGCCTGCGGGTGGCCGCCCCGGTGCTGCTGCCCGGGCTGGGCGCGGCCCCGCACTGGCAGGTCGTGGTGGCCCGGGTGGACTGGGAGGGCGGCGACATCGCCGGCGGGCCGGTGGCCCAGTCGCTGCTGGAGGAGATCCTGGTCGACCCGTCCCTGTCGGGGCCGGAGCCCTCCGACCGGATCGCGGTGGCCCACGCGGGCGACGAGGCCATCGCCCTCGTGCCGCTGCCCGCGCTCTCCGGGGACACGGGCGAGGACAAGGGCCCCGACCCGGCCCTGCACGCCGACGTGCTCCTGACGACCGTACGGGAGCCCCTGGCGGCCGGCCTCGCCGACGACGGCCGGGTCACCCTGGGCGTCAGCGCCGCCGTGCACTCCGCCGAGGGCCTGCGCGGGGCGCTGGAGGAGGCCCGGCACGCCCGCCGGGTCGCCGCCGCCCGCCCGGGCCGGGTGTGCGCCGCCGGGCACCACGAGCTGGCCTCGCACGTCCTGCTGCTGCCGTTCGTTCCGGACGACGTGCGCCGCGCCTTCACGGCCCGGCTGCTGGACCCGCTGCGGGACTACGACCGGCGCCACCGGGCGGAGCTGATCCCGACCCTGGAGGCGTTCCTGGACTGCGACGGGTCGTGGACGCGCTGCGCGACGCGGTTGCACCTGCACGTCAACACGCTGCGGTACCGGGTCGGGCGAATCGAGCAGTTGACGGGACGGGACCTGTCGCGGCTGGAGGACAAGCTCGATTTCTTCCTCGCACTGCGCATGAGCTGAGGAATCACGCCAAGGGGTCGTCGCGGGCCACTGACGAGCCGTCCGGACTTTGTGAAAGAGTTCACCCGACCCCTTGGCCGAAGCCGCCGATCCGTGCTCTCATTTCGCCCCAGGGCTCAAAGACGTGCTGCTTGGTTGCTTTGGGGAGGGCAATGTGGCGGATACCGCCATGTCCGGTGCCGGTTCTACAGGGGGGGACGACCCTCTCCAGCGGGCGATATGGCGGCTGCGCTCGCGCGGCTGTTGGACCGACGCGGCGGCCCTGCTGACACCACACGTACACGACGCGGGCGCCGCCGTTCAGCGCACCGCGCTCCTCGTCGAGCGCTGCCTGTTCACCGGCCAGGGCTGGGCGGAGGCCGAGGACGCCCTGCGGGTCGCGGAGGCCGTGGCGCACGACGACGGCGAACGCGGCGCGGCCGCCTGCGAGCGGGGCCATCTGGCCTACGCCGCGACGGTGTTGGGGGTGCGCGACCGGGCCGACGAGGCCCGTTCCGCCCTGGGTCGCGCGGCGGCCCTGCTCTCGCCGGGATCCCGGGCCCGGCCGCTCCTGGACTTCCGCCGGGGGCTGGTCGCGGAGCACTTGGCGGACGCCCCGCAGGCGGCCCTGCCGGCGTACCGGCGGGCGCACGCGGGCGCCGTGGCCCACAACGACACCCTGCTGCTGTCGTTCACGTGGCGCCACCTGGCCGCGCTGGCCCTGCGCGACGGCGAGGTCGCCGAGGCGCGCAAGGGGTTCGCGGAGTCCCTGCGGATCCGGGAGGACCTGGGCTTCCTGATCGGCACCGCTCCCGCGCTGGCCGCGCTGGCGGAGGCGGAACCCGAACCGGAGGCGGCCCGTCTGCGGGCGGAGGCCCGCCGCCTGTTCCACCTGTTGGGCGGCATCCCCACCTGGTTGGCGGACCAGCTCCACCCGAGTCCCGCCGCCTGACCCCGGCCCGGCCCCGTCCGCCCGGACCGGCGGCGGGGACCGGGACGCCGCGCGGTACCGCCTCGCCGTCCGGCGCGCGGCCCGGCCGTCAGACCGCGGCGCCCGCGAAGTGTTCCCGTACGAGTGACTCGACCACGGCCAGGTCCCCCGCGATCAGGGCCTCCAGCAGCGCCACGTGCTCCGCCGCGTCCGCGACCAGGTC
Source organism: Streptomyces sp. NBC_00513 (assembly GCF_041431415.1). Lineage (GTDB taxonomy): Bacteria > Actinomycetota > Actinomycetes > Streptomycetales > Streptomycetaceae > Streptomyces. The sequence goes on along the minus strand of NZ_CP107845.1, from coordinate 6,018,365 downwards.
CGCGCGGCGCACCCGGGGGGCACCGGGCAGGGGCCACTGGGACCGGCGGTGGAGGTCCTCCGCCACCTGGAGCAACTGCTCGTTGCCGGCGAGGGACAGCACCGCCCGGTGGAAGGCCCGGTCCGCGTCCGCGTAGCCGGGCAGGTCGCCGACCACCGCCGCGTCCGCGGTGGCCGCCGCGGCCGGTCGCAGGGAGTCCCAGACCGAGGCCGGCAGGGTCCTGGCCAACCTCAACATCACCGGGACCTCCAGCAGGGCGCGCACCTCGGCCAGCTCCGCCAGCGCCCGCGGGGTACGGGTGAGCACACGGAAGCCCCGGTTCGGGAGGCATTCCACCGCCCCCTCCAGCGCCAACTGCTGCATCGCCTCGCGTACCGGGGTCGCCGAGACCCCGAACCGCTCGCCGAGTGCCGGGCCCGAGTAGATCTCCCCCGGCGCCAGTTCCCCGTCGACCAGTGCCGCGCGCAGGGCGTCCAGGATCTGACCGCGCACCGAATGGCGCAGTACCTTTCGTGGCGCGATGGTGGACTTCTCCGACACCCCGGTGTGGGCCGCTTCCTGCACTCGGTCCCTCCCGGGCGGTCGACGTGCCTTCGAGAATAGGCGACACGGCGGGGGCGCCGATGATACGGATCCCGACCGATCGGGTAAGGTAAGGCTAACCTTCTGACGATCGCTCGATTCGGTGGTCCGCGATGCCCGTCCAGACCTTGGCACCCGCCCCGGCCGGCTCTCCGGTGGCGGACGCCTACCAACGCCTGGCCGAGGTGTACGACGGCCTGCGGATCACTGAGCTCGCGGCGCACGAACCCGGACCTCGCGGTGTGGGATGGGTCGGCGCCGACGAGCTCGCGGCGGGCGGGGCGCCTCTCGACGCCTTCCTCGCCTGGGACAACGCCCAGGTGCTCCGGGACTACGGCCACCAGGGCCGGCCCGACGTCGTCGCGGGCTTCGGCCTGCACCGGTACGCCTGGCCGGCCTGTCTGCTGATCACCGTTCCGTGGCTGCTGCACCGGCGGGTCCCCCGGCCGTCCCCCGAACAGGTGGCCTTCCACCGGGCCACGGGCCGGATGGCGGTGCGCGTCGACGGTTTCGCCTGCCTGCCGGACGATCCGGCGGCCGCTCTCCCCGGGGCCCGGGTCGTGCCCGACGAGGAGGCGCTGCGCGGGGAGGTCCGGGCCGCGGTGGCCCGACACCTCGAACCGGTGCTGGAAGGTTTCGGCCCGCGCATGCGGCGCGGTCGGCGCGCCCTGTGGGGCATGGTGACGGACGACGTGGTCGAGAGCCTCTGGTACATCGGGGGGCTGCTCGGCGAGGAGTCGCGGGTCATGGCGGAGCTGGAGGCGCTGCTGCCCGGTTCCACGGCCCCGTACACGGGCGGCGCGGGCTTCCGCACCCTGGCGGGCCCCGACGGCGAGGAGCTCACCACCCGGGACCGGGCCGGCTGCTGCTTCTTCTACACGATCCGCCCGGAGGACACCTGCGTGACCTGCCCCCGCACCTGCGACAGCGAGCGCGTGGCCAGGATGACGGCGACGGTCGAGGCACCCCCGGCCGACTGAACCCACCCGCGTGGGTGAACACGATTCGAACCCAACCCCACCCGCACGCGCGGGCGTTCGAACCACAACACCCTATCCGACGGGCCCGGCCCCCCGTTGGCGTCCACTTGCCCCGAAACCCGCGTGTGCGGCGGACCGACTGCGCCACTATGGCGCCCGGAAAGCCGCATACGCGAGGCAAGGGACATCCGCATGAGACTGACCGACATATCGCTGGACTGGCTGCTGCCCGGCAGCCTCCTGATCCTGGGCGTACTTGCGGCAGTGGCGGTACTGGCCCGGGGCAAGCGGGAGAGCGAGAAGGCAGCGGCCGACGACAGTTGGGAACGCAGCGAGGAGCGGCGCCGGCGCAAGGAAGCCGTGTACGGAACCGCCTCGTACGTCCTGCTCTTCTGCTGCGCGGCGGTGGCCGCCGCCCTCTCCTTCCACGGCCTGGTCGGCTTCGGCCGACAGAACCTGAACCTCTCCGGCGGCTGGGAGTACCTGGTCCCGTTCGGTCTCGACGGCGCCGCGATGTTCTGTTCGGTGCTCGCCGTCCGCGAGGCCAGCCACGGCGACGCCGCCCTGGGCTCCCGCATGCTGGTCTGGCTGTTCGCGGGCGCGGCCGCCTGGTTCAACTGGGTGCACGCCCCGCGCGGCATGGGTCACGACGGCGCCCCGCAGTTCTTCTCCGGGATGTCTCTCTCCGCGGCGGTGCTCTTCGACCGGGCCCTGAAGCAGACCCGCCGGGCGGCGCTGCGCGAACAGGGCCTGATCCCGCGGCCGTTGCCGCAGATCCGGATGGTCCGCTGGCTGCGGGCCCCCCGCGAGACGTTCGGTGCCTGGTCGCTGATGCTGCTGGAGGGCGTACGCACCCTCGACGAGGCGGTGGACGAGGTGCGCGAGGACAAGAAGGAGAAGGAGCAGGACCGGCACCGCAGGCGGGAGCAACACCGCCTGGACCGCGCCCACATCAAGGCGTTGGGCCGGCAGAACCGGGCGTTCGGACGGGCCCGCGCCCGTCAGGTGGACGTTCCGGGGCTGGCTCCCGGAACGGGCTCCGCGCCGGTCGGCGCGGAGCCGGCCATACCGGAAGCGGGACAGCTTCCCCTGCGCCGCCGGCCCTCCCTGCAGGCCGTGAACGGAACGGACTCCCTTGAGGTGACCGGCCCCCGGACGGTGGACCTGACCGCCGAGGACGACACCCAGACCATTCCACGACTCGACTCCCTGGAGCGCAAACTCAAGGACCTGGAGCAGCAGTTCGGCTGATCCACCGCACCCCCGAGGGCCGTTCCGAGCGCCGCGCACCCGGAGCGGCTCTCACGCTTCCAGCTCGAACCAGACGACCTTGCCGGCGCCGCGCGCCAGGGTGTCCACGCCCCATTCGTCGGCCAGTTCCTGCACCAGCACCAGCCCTCTGCCGTGCGTACCGTCGTCGGCGGTCGGTACGTGCGGTCGGGGCCGGCGGGAGGCGTAGTCGCGGACCTCGACCCGCAAGCGGGTGGCGGCCAGGCTCGCGGACACCTCCGCGCCCTGTTCGGTGTGGACCAGGGCATTGGTCACCAGTTCGGTGATGAGCAGCTCCGCCACGTCGGCGGCGTCGGATCGGCACCGGTGGCGCATCAACTCCCGTAACGAACGGCGTATTTCGCCCACTGCCTTGAGGTCGGCCCGGCGCACGCTGCGGGTGATCCCCGACGTGTCCGCCGCGCCCCCGTCCTCGGCGGACGGTTCACGCGGCTCCGGCCGCCCTCTCTTCCACGGCTTTCCGATCTTCGCCCCCACCCGCACGGCGATGTACCTCCCCCGTGTCCATGTCTCTCGAACAGGCCTACGGGATGCATGCCCCTCAGGGGAATCCGCACTCCTTCGGGCTTACGGGCGCGGTACGTTGCGGAGATTGGATCGAGCCATCTGGATCATGCGGCCCACTCCGCCGTCCAGCACGATCTTGCCGGCGGAAAGTGCGAAACCGGTCACCATGTCGGCGCTGATCTTCGGCGGAATCGACAGGGCGTTGGGGTCGGTCACCACGTCCACCAAAGCGGGTCCCTTGTGCCGGAACGCGTCCTTCAAAGCACTCGTGAGCTGCTTGGGCTTCTCCACCCGCACCCCGAAGGCGCCGGCCGCGCGGGCGATGGCCGCGAAGTCGGGATTGCGGTTCGTGGTTCCGTACGAGGGCAGGCCGGAAACCAACATCTCCAACTCCACCATTCCGAGGGCGGAGTTGTTGAAGAGGACCACTTTGACGGGTAGGTCGTACTGCACGAGGGTGAGGAAATCTCCCATCAGCATCGAGAAACCGCCATCACCCGACATGGAGACCACTTGACGGTTGCGATCGGTGAACTGTGCGCCGATGGCCTGGGGCAGTGCGTTGGCCATGGAGCCGTGGCTGAAGGAGCCGATGATGCGCCGCTTGCCGTTCGGGGAAAGATAGCGCGCGGCCCACACATTGCACATGCCCGTATCCACGGTGAACACCGCGTCCTCGTCGGCGAGTTCGTCGAGGACCGCAGCGACGTACTCGGGGTGGATGGGGGTGTGCTTCTCCACCTTCCGGGTGTACGCCTTGACGACGCCCTCCAGCGCGTCCGCGTGCTTCTTGAGCATCCGGTCGAGGAAACGGCGGTCGGTCTTGACCTTCACCCGGCTGTTCAGGGCCCGCAGGGTCTCGCGCGCGTCCCCCCAGACGGCGAGGTCCAGCTGGGAGCGCCGCCCGAGGTGTTCGGGGCGGATGTCCACCTGGACGATCTTCACGTCGTCGGGGAGAAAGGCGTTGTAGGGGAAGTCCGTGCCGAGCAGGATCAGCAGGTCGCACTCGTGGGTGGCCTCGTAGGCCGCTCCGTAGCCGAGCAGCCCGCTCATACCGACGTCGTACGGGCTGTCGTACTGGATCCATTCCTTGCCGCGCAGCGCGTGGCCGACGGGGGCCTTGACCCGGCCGGCGAACTCCATGACCTCGGCGTGCGCGCCGGCCGTGCCGCTGCCGCAGAAGAGCGTCACCTTGTCGGCCTCGTCGATCAGCCGGACCAGCTTCTCAATCTCCCCGTCGCCGGGCCGCACGGTCGGCCGCGCGGTCATCAGGGCGTGCTCGACGCTCTTCTCCGGGGCGGGGAGGGAGGCGATGTCCCCGGGGAGCGCGATCACCCCGACGCCGCTGCGGCCGATGGCGTGCTGGATGGCGGTCTGGAGCACCCGGGGCATCTGCTGCGGGTTGGAGATCAGTTCGCTGTAGTGGCTGCACTCGGTGAACAGCCGGTCGGGGTGGGTCTCCTGGAAGAAGCCGAGGCCGATCTCGCCGGAGGGGATGTGCGAGGCGAGGGCGAGCACCGGGGCCATCGAACGGTGGGCGTCGTAGAGCCCGTTGATCAGGTGGAGGTTGCCGGGGCCGCAGGACCCGGCGCAGGCGGCCAGCCTGCCGGTGATCTGGGCTTCGGCTCCGGCCGCGAAGGCGGCCGTCTCCTCGTGTCGTACCTGGATCCACTCGATGCCGTCCGTCCGGCGGATGGCGTCGACGACCGGGTTCAGACTGTCACCGACGACTCCGTACATCCGTTGCACGCCCGCGCGCACGAGGATGTCGACGAACTGCTCCGCCACGTTCTGCTTGGCCATGGAAGGGGCGCCCTTTCCGGATCGGCACTGCCGTGTGCGCCTTCCATCCACGCACGTTCCGCGCCGTTACGCCTCCCAGACCGCGGCGGCCGTCCGGTCGTCGGCGTATCCCTTGAGGCGGACCTGGGCGTCCGCGAGGAAGGCGGCCAGGCCGGGCGGCTCCCCCTCGGACCAGCGGGCGGCGAGTTCGGCCGAGAGGAGACCCTCCTCCCGCATCGGGTCCGCGAGTCCGCCGGAGCAGAGCAGCAGGGTGTCCCCCGGCCGGGCCACGGACGCGCGGAACAGGAACCCGTTGCCCACGCCCCCTTCGGGGTGCGCCTCGGACGGTGCGGTCCGTCCCGGGGCCGGGGCCCGGCCCGGCTCCAGGTCCTGCCACCGGCCGTCGCGGAGCCGGAAGACGCCGCCCGCGCCCGCGCCGAAGCACACCCGGTTGCGGCACTCCGGGTCCACCGGCAGCAGGACCCCGCGCAGCCCCGCCGTGTAGGACTCCTCGGCGTGACCCAGTTCCGCGGCCCGGACCCGCAGACGCCCGTACCCCCGGTCGGTCAGCCTCTGGAGGCCGGAGCGCAGGGCTTCGCGGCGCCCGGCCCGGATGTCGTCGGACAGCCGCTCGTGGCTGCGCCCGACGGCCGCCGCGACCGCGTGGCACAGTTCGGCGGCGGCCTCCTTGGCCCCGGGGGCGGCCCGGTCGCCGCCGGCCAGCACCACCAGCACCAGGCCGGCGTCGCCGGCTCCGAAGCGGGCGGTGAGCAGGGAGTCCCGCCGGGCCTCGCCCCGGAACCGGGCGGAGTCCCCGCGCACGGACGCGGCGCGCAGGGTGTACGTGCCGTGGCGGGCGCCCTCCAGCACGGTGTCGGGCGTCAGCGTGTCGAGCGCGGCGGGATCGGCCGGGGGCAGTGCTCCCGGTTCGGCGTTGTAGGTGGGGGCCCGGTCCCCGAGGTGGCGCACCTCGGGCCGTTCGGCGGGGGCGCCCCGGGGCGGCCGCGCCTCCCGGGGCGGCTCCGGCGCGGGTGCGGTCCCGGGTGCGGTCCCGGGTGCGGTCCCGGGTGCGGTCCCGGCCTGCGGCGAAGCCTCCCGGAAGGGTGCGGGCACCGAGGTGGGCGCGGCGGGGAGTGCCTCCTCGCGGGGCGCCCCCCGGCCGCGGACGGGCGGCTCGGGCGGCTCCGGCGACCGCACCGGGTGGCCCGGTTCCGGGGCCCACGCCGGTTCGGGCTCGGCGGGCGGGACGACCACGTCGCCCAGGGCGTAGCCGGTGGCGCCGGCCGTCCGCGGGTCCCGCGTCGCGGGCGGCGGCGGGTACGCCGGGGGCGGTGGAGGCGGGGGCGGGGGCACGTACGCGGGGGGCCGGGGTGGCGGGGGCGGCGGTGGCGGCGGGGTGTCCCCGCCCCGGGACCCGGCCCCTTCCGGCTCCCGCTCCGGCTCGGCCTCCCGCCGCTGGGCGGGCAGTACCGCGCCGGCCGGCCCGGTCGGTGCGCCCGCGTCCACCGGTCCCGGACCGGATTCCTTGCCCGCTCCCGCGCCCACCCCCGTGCCCGCCTCCGGCTCCTTGACCAGGACCACCGCGGAGCGGTAACGCTGGTCCAGCGTGTCGCCCGGATCGGGTTCGGGTACCGCGTCCGGGTCCTCGTAGAGCTTCTGCCACCAGTCGTCCGCACCCCGCTGACTCATGCCTCCATTGTCGGCCGTCGGGGGCGGCGAAAAACGCGGAACACACGAAAAGGGCCCACCGGGCCGCCGCCCGGTGAACCCTCTCCGCTTCAGTCGTACGGGCTAACGAATGTCGTAGGCCCGCACGACCGTCTGGGTGACGGACGCGCCGTTCGCGTCCGTCAGTTCGACCTTCAGCGACACCGGCTTGCCGGCGGCGCCCGCGTGGTCCACGCGCGCGGTCCAGGTGCCGCGGTGCTCGTCGACCTCGGCCCGCGTCCAGTTCTCACCGTCGTAGGAGTACGACAGCTTCGCCGACTTCAGCGCGCCCGGCGTGTAGCCCGCGTGCCCGGTGACGCCCAGGCCGATCGTCCGGCCGTTCGTCGCGGGGAGGGTCTTCACCCCGTCCTCCGGGATCGAGAGGGCCGGAAAGAGGATCGGCAGGGCCTGCGAGTACTGCGCGGGGTCCTCCTTCGATCGGAAGGTCCAGGAGGTCCGGATCTCCTGCGAGCGCTGCCAGGTACGGGCCGGTTGGCCGAACTTCTGTACCTGCTGGGTGAGTTCGTACGTGGCCTCGCCGGCCGGGACCTCGAAGACCCCGGACGGGTACCCGCTGTCCCCGATCTGCTCGCCGTCGCGCTTGAGCACCAGTCCCCCGGCGTCGCCGAAGGAGCCCGGCTGCGCGTAGTGCCCGCTGTCGCCCCACATGGCGGAGGCGAAGCCGATCAGGTTGCCCTGACGCTCGGCGGCGAGCAGCGGCCGGCCCGCGGTGTCGCGCGGGGCGACCGGGCCGATCACTCCGTCGTACCAACTCTCCGTGCGCTTCGAGCCCTTGGTGTAGGTGCGCTGTCGGTCGGTCATGAACTCGCCCCAGGGGAAGCTGCTGGAGAGCAGGTGGTCCCAGGCGGTGTCGCCGGCGGTGTGGTACTCGGTGCGCTTGCCGGGCACGGCCACGGTCTCCAGGCTGCCGAAGAACACGGCGTTGCCCGACGGCCGGTAGGCGCCGACCAGATCGACGAAGTCCGCGCCGACGCCCATGGCGTGGTAGGTGGACTCCACGGCGCCGAGGTCGCGGTCACGCACCCGGTAGGTGCGCTCGCCGCGCACCTCGCCCTTCTCGATCTGGGCGAGGTTGTAGAGGTACGGGCTCTTCGCGGTGGCCTTCCAGTTCAGCGTGACCCTGCCCGCGTCGAGCCGGGCCAGCAGGGCCTTGGCCTCGCCCGTCTCGATGGACAGGGCCGGCAGGGAGCCGCCCGCGTAGCCGGTGAAGCCGATCCAGCGGCCGGGGGCGTCACGGTGGGCGAGCACGGCCTTGGCGCCGGCGGCCCTGGCGCGTTCCGCGACCTCGTAGAGCGCTCCGTCCACGGTCTTGACCAGCACGATCGCGCCCTTGGCGGAGACCGCGGCCAGTTCCTCGGGGGTGCCGTCGCCGGCGTTCACCAGGGGCGCGGAGCCGGTTCCGTCGAGGTTGTCGCTGCCGAGGGAGGCGGTGGTCGGGTGCAGCGTGGGGCCGCCGGCCACCTTCAGCTCGGAGACCAGGGGCGCGGCGGCCCGCCAGTAGCTGCCGAACTCGAACTGCCCCTCCTTGGCCTTCCCTTCGACCGAGGCGTAGTAGCCGCGGATCGATCGGCCGCCCTGCGCGGTGCCCGCGTGCAGCCAGGCATCGTCCCAGGAGCGGGAGAAGGCGAGGGTGGTGGAACGGGCCTCGGTGGGCTTGTCGGTGGCGATGGACAGCCGGGCCGCCTCGCGGGCGTCCAGCACGATCACCGTGTCCTTCACGACCTCGACCTGCGGGCGGCCGAGGTAGGTGAGGGAGTCGACGAGCGGGTTCTCCGCGACGCCGGCGTCGGGGGTGCCGACGAACGCGGAGAGGAAGTACGAGCCCGGTCGGACCCGGTAGACCTGGTCGGCGGCGCCCTCGTTGAAGCGGCGCTCGCCACTGGCGTCGTCGGTGCCGATGACGTCCAGGGAGGACGGCCCGCCGGCCGGCTTGCCGGCGCGGTCGATCAGCTTGACGCGCAGGGTGACCGTCCGCGGCTGCACGTACAGGGAGAAGGGGGTGGAGACGCGTACGCCGTTCGCCGTGGCGACGACCCGGCCGGTGACGTCCCCGTACTGGGAGCGCTCCAGCCTCGCGTCGGGCTCCAGGGCGAGCGGCACCTTGACGGTGGCCCCGGCCGGGACGGTCACGGTGCGCCGGTCGAGGTGGGCGACCCGGGAGCGGACGGTCGAGCCGTCGTTGCCGGTGACCTTCTCGACGGCCAGGGACAGCGTGACCGCCTTCGTGCCCGTGTTGGTGTACGGGACGTCCACGCTCGTGCGGTCGCCCCGGTCCTGCGGCCAGTTGTACCTGCCGCCCTGCACGGCCGGCGCCGAGGTGACGGTGGTGTCGATCGCCGCCTTCACGTCGAGCCGGCCGCCGCCGGTCTGGCGGACGTCACCGGGCACCTTCGTGTTCGCGGACCCGACGAGGGCCGCCTTGACCTGCCGCGGAGTCCAGTCCGGGTGGCGCTGCCTGACGATGGCCGCGGCGCCCGCGACGTGCGGGGTGGCCATCGAGGTCCCGGACATGGACTGGTACGCGTACACCCCGCGGCCGCCCATCGCGGCGGCGGAGATCCCGACGCCGGGGGCGGCGATCTCCGGCTTGAGGGTGTGTGGGAGACCGGCGGGACCGCGGCTGGAGAAGGAGGCGGTGGTGTCGTCGCGGTCGACGGCGCCGACGGTCAGCACACTGGGGGCGCAACCGGGAGAGGACACCGTGTTGTTGCCGGGGCCCGCGTTTCCGGCGGCGATCACGAAGAGGGTGCCGGAGGTGCGGGCGAGTTGCTCGGCGGCGGCGCTCATGGGGTCGTCGCATGCGGTCTGCGAGGGGTCGCCGAGGCTCATGGAGACCACGTCGGCCTTGCTGTCGACGGCCCACTGCATGCCGGCGATGATCCAGGAGTCGAGGCCGTACCCCTGGTCGTTGAGGACCTTGCCGCTGAGGAGTTCGGCGCCGGGGGCGACGCCCTTCTTCGCTCCGCCGCTCGCCGCGCCGGAGCCGCCGACGGTGGAGATGGTGTGGGTGCCGTGGCCCTGCCGGTCGGCGTCGGTGTCGGAGTCGGTGAAGTTCCTCGACTCCGCGACGCGGCCCTTGAGGTCGGGGTGGTCCAGGTCGGTGCCGGTGTCGAGGACGGCCACCTTGGTGCCCTTGCCGTCGTAACCGGCGGCCCAGGCGGCGGGCGCGTTCACCTGTCTGGTGGACCGCTCCAGGTTCGCCCGGACCTTGCCGTCCAGCCACAGCTTCTTCAGGCCGCCGGCCGTGCGGGATCGGTCGCCGGCCGCGGGGCGGATGACGTCCGTCCAGAAGGCGGCGGCCTGCTGCTTGTCGGCGGTGAGGGCGACCGCGCCGATGGAGGGCAGGACCAGGGAGCGGTCGGCGCCGCGCGGTGCGGGGGGCGCGGAGCGCGCCACGTTCACGGAGCCGTCGTAGACCGCGATGAGCGGCAGCTTCTTGGCGTGCGCGTCGTCGTAGCCCTGCCGGATCAGGCCGGTGACGTTGAAGAGTTCCTCGTCGACCGTGCCCGCCGCGAGCGCCTTGATCGCGCCCTCGGGGTAGACGTACAGGTCCTTGCCGCTCCGGCGGGTCTGGACCACGGGCTGCGAGCCGTCCTCGCGGGGCATCGCGGTGGCGGCGCCGCGGCCGGCGGCGTCGGTGGACACCAGGATCCGGTCGCCCGTGACGAGGGTGACGGTGACGGGCGTCGAGGGGTGTGCGCCGGCCGCCTCGCTTCCCACGAGCGGTCTGTTGTCCTTCGTTCCGTCGCTCGGCTGTGCCGTGGACGGGCCGACGGCGGTGGCGGCCAGGACGGCCGCGACGGCCGCTCCCAGCGCCGTGCGCGATATCGGGCGCATCGCTCTCCCCAGGTGAATTCCGACCAACTGCCTCATCGCACGGCAAAGTTGCCGTGCGCGTGGCTGTCGACCGGCGAATGGTGGTGGTGCGGTGGCGTCACCTTTACAGAGAGCCGGGTGGTACGGCGATGATGTCGGCGGCGGGTTTGCGCCGTGGCCGCTTCCCGCCAGGAACGGTGCCGAGAGAAGGGGTGGACGTGTTGCTGGGTGCGATAGGCCTGGACGAGGGACAGGAGTCGGCGTACCGCGCGCTGGTGGCGTTGGGGGCCGCGGAGGTGCCCGACCTGGCCCACCGGCTGACGCTGCCCGTGCCGCAGACCGAGCGGGCCTTGCGGCACCTGGAGCGGCACGGCCTGGCGGCCCAGTCCTCGGCCCGGCCCGGCCGCTGGGTGGCGGCCCCTCCGGGGGTGGCGCTGGGGGCGCTGCTCACGCAGCAGCGGCACGAGCTGGAGCAGGCGGAGTTGGCGGCGGCGCTGCTGGCGCAGGAGTACCGGGTGGAGGCCGCCGAGCCGGCGGTCCACGACCTGGTGGAGGTGGTGACGGGGGCGAGCGCGGTCGCGCACCGCTTCGTACAGCTCCAGCTGGGCGCGGCGGAGGAGGTGTGCGCGCTGGTGAGCGGGCGGCCCCAGGTGATGACGGGGATGGACAACGAGGCGGAGGAGCGGGCCTCCGTGCGCGGCGTGGAGTACCGGGTGGTCATCGAGCGGGAGGTGCTGACCCTGCCGAGCGGCATCCGGGAGGCGTCGACGGCCCTGGCGCGCGGCGAACGGATCCGGGTGACGGGGCAGGTCCCGACGAAGCTCGTGATCGCGGACCGTACTCTGGCGATGGTGCCGTTGACGGCGCGGGGCGCGGAACCGGCGGCGCTGGTGGTGCACGCGTCGGGCCTGCTGGAGTCCCTGATGGGCCTCTTCGAGGCGGTGTGGCGGGAGGCGCTGCCGCTGCGGCTGGGTTCCACCGGTTCCCCGGAGGAGTCGGGGGGCGGCCCCGACACCATCGACCTGGAGATCCTTTCCCTGCTGCTGGCCGGCATGACGGACGCGAGCGTGGCCAAGCATCTGGAGCTGGGGCTGCGGACGGTACAGCGGCGGGTCAAGGGTCTGATGGAGATGTCCGGGGTCACCACGCGGCTCCAGCTGGGTTGGCACGCGTACGAGCGGGGCTGGGTGGCTCGATAGCCCCTGGTCGGTCAGGCTGGGCAGATGGATCTGCCTCAGCTGCTCCTGGTGGGGCTGGTGCTGCTGCTCGGGGTGCTCGGGGTGTTGGTCCCCGGCGTCCCGGGAACCTGGCTGGTCTGGGCGGGGGTGCTGTGGTGGGCGCTGCACATGAGGTCCTCGCTCGCCTGGGCCCTGCTCGTCGCCACGACCGGCCTGCTGTTGGTGGTGCAGGTGGTGAAGTGGCAGTTGCCGCCCCGGCGGCTGCGGGGCGTGGGGGTCACCCCCCGGATGGCGGTGTTCGCGGGCTCGGGCGCGCTGCTGGGTTTCGTGCTGCTGCCCGTGGTGGGCGCGGTCCCCGGGTTCGTGGGCGGGATCTACCTGTGCGAGCGCCTGCGGCTGGGCACCCGCGGGGAGGCCTGGACCTCGGTCCGGGCGGTGATGCGGGCGGTGGGTACGAGCGTGCTGGTGGAGCTGTTCGCGTGCCTGCTGGTGGTGGCGGCCTGGCTGGGCGCGGTCCTCGCGTCGTAGGCACGGTCCGGGGTCCGACGGGATCGGGAGCCGCGGGACGGTCCCCGAAGTGGGCCCCCGCTCGGCGGGGGCCCACTTCGGGCCGGAGGTCGTCCGCCGGACGGGTCAGACCCGTCCGCCCCGCTTGGCCGCGTGGTTGGCCCGGCCCTCCGCCGACTTCATTCGCCAGTCCCGGCGGATCTCGGACCGCAGGCGCGCGTCCGTCTTGGCGACGATCCGCTGGTTCTCCCGCAGCAGCTTGCGGTAGCTGTCGAGCCGTCGTTCGGGCAGCTCTCCCGACTCCAGCGCCGCCAGCACCGCGCACCCGGGCTCGGCCTCGTGCCCGCAGTCGTGGAAGCGGCACTCGCGCGCGTACTCCTCGATCTCGGAGAAGACCTGCCCGACGCCCACCTCGGCGTCCCACAGTCCCACGCCGCGCAGACCGGGGGTGTCGATCAGGACGCCGCCGCCCGGGAGGGCGAGGAGGTTGCGGGTGGTCGTCGTGTGGCGGCCCTTGCCGTCGACCTCGCGGGCTGCCTGCACCTCCATGACGTCGACGCCGAGCAGGGTGTTGGCGAGCGTGGACTTGCCGGCTCCGGAGGTGCCGAGGAGCACGCTCGTACCGTCCGCGACGACCGCGGCGAGGACGTCCGTGCCCTCGCCCGTCACGGAGGAGACGGTCAGCACCTGTACGCCCGGCGCGGCGGTCTCGACGTCCTCCACCAGGTAGGACAGCGCGGTCGGGTCCGGGACCAGGTCCGCCTTGGTCAGGACGACCAGCGGCTGCGCCCCCGACTCCCAGGCCAGGGCCAGGAAGCGTTCGATGCGCCCGAGGTCGAGTTCGGCGGCGAGCGAGACCGCGATGACGGCGTGGTCCACGTTGGCGGCGAGGATCTGTCCTTCGGAGCGCTGCGAGGAGGTGGACCGCACGAAGGCGGTCCGGCGCGGCAGGTAGGCCTTGACGTACCGCGGGTTGCCGGCCGCCTCGACGGCGGCCCAGTCGCCGGTGCAGATGACCCGCAGCGGGTCGTGCGGGGTGACGAAGGCGGTGTCGGCGCGGACGATCCCGTCCGCGGTCATGACGTCGCACTGGCCCCGGTCGACCCGTACGACCCGGCCGGGCACGAGGCCCTGCGCGAGGTACGGGGCGAACTCGGACGCCCACGCCTCGTCCCAACCGAAGGGGGTGAGGGCGTGCGCGAGCGGAGCCTGCGAGAAAGAGGAGAAAGACAAGGGGAACCCTTCACAGGGTGGCCCCGGCGGCGCGCGCTCGGCGGCGCGCGAAGAAGGTGTGAGGTCAGCCGGAGACCACGGGGGTGACATTGATGATCTTCTGAGTGCGGGCAGCGCCCTGCGCGACGACAGTCATCAACGAGCTCACCTCCGGGTCCTTCACGAGCCGATGCTCCGCGCCGATCGGCGGAACGGCCTCACCGTAACAAGCCCCCTCGGGGCCGCGCCAACTCTTTTTCCGGCCGGTTCAGTTCCCGGCCGTCCCGGCCCTCCCCCGGATCGCCGTCTCCACCGCGGTGAGGCGGTCGGCCAGCAGGCCGAGGGCGGCGACCGCCCGGGTGACCGGGTCGCTCTCGGGGCCGCCGAGCGCCTGCTCGCGCACGTACGAGGCCTTGAGCGCGACCCAGCGTTCTGCCTGATCGCCCGTCAGCAGGCCCCGCAGCTCGGCGAGTTTGAGCAGGTTGGCCTCGGCTCCCGTGGTCAGGGTCTGCGCCTGCGCACGGTAGTGGTCGTCGATCAGCGCGGACAGTTCGGCCGCGTTCATCACCGGATCGATCCTCGTCGCGATCTTGTTCATGTCGCGGTACGAGCCCTGGAGCCGGAAGGGGGGTTCCGTGCGGGTGGCGTCCGTGCGGGCGGCCGAGGCGATGTAGGCCGCGTTGACGGTGACGACCACGTCCCGCGCGGCCAGCAGGTGCCGCAGTACCGCCACGATCCGCTCGCGTTCCGCCGGGGCGTACGGGTGGACCAGGCGGTCGGCGTGCGCCGCCGCGTCCCCCGAGGCGAGCCGGACGAACAGGTCGAGGTCGGCCCGGCCCCGCGCGGCCAGGGGTGCGAGGACGGGGTGCGAGGTGAGGGCGTTCTCGACGAAGCTGAGGGCGAAGGCGTCCTCCTTGCCGGTCAGTACGTCGCCCAGGTTCCGGACGTCGGCGCGGTTGGCGAGCATGTCGGGGATCTTGAACCGCTCCCCGCTCTCCGTGTACGGGTTGCCGGCCATGCACACCGCGAACCGCTTGCCCCGCAGGTCGTAGGTGCGCGCCACCCCGTCGTGGACCCCCTCGACGCGGCGGGTGTCGTCACAGAGCGAGATGAACTTCTGGAGCAGTTCGGGCGAGGTGTGCTGGATGTCGTCGAGGTGGAGCAGGGTGTTGTTGCCCGAGGCCAGCGCGAAATTGATCTTCTCCACCTCTCGGCGGGCACTCGCGTCGGGCGCCTGCGCGGGGTCGAGCGAGGTCACCGCGTGCCCCAGCGCCGGCCCGCTGACCTTCACCAGCACCATGCCGAGCCGGTCCGCGACGTACTCCACCAGCGTGGTCTTGCCGTAGCCGGGGGGCGACACGAGCAGCAGCAGGCCGCTGTGGTCGGTGCGCTTGGCGGCGCCGACGGTGCCGATCTGTCGGGCGAGGTTGTCCCCGATCAGCGGCAGGTACACCTCGTCGACCAGACGCCCGCGGACGAAGCCGGACAGCACCCGGGGGCGGTGCTCGTCCAGCCGCAGCCGCTGCCGTTCGGCGGCGACGAGTTCGGTGCGCCGCTGCTGGTAGGCACGGAAGGACGGCACCACCGATTTCTCGAACTCGCCGACCCTGGAAAGGAGTTCCGGAAGGTCGAGCAGGATGCGTCCGCCCTCGCCCACCCGCGGGTGGGAGCCGAGCAGCCCGGTGACCGTCTCGGTGGTGGCGCACCCCTCACCGGGGTCGCGGTGCGGCAGTGCGCCGCACAGTTCCACGGCGACGGCCTCCGCCAACTCCCCGCGTGTGGGCGTCTCCCCGCGCGAGGCGGCGAACCCGGACAGCCAGCTCTCGGCCAGTTGGCGGCGGGCGGGCAGGTCGTCGCCGAGCGCGGCCAGATCGGCCCGGTAGGCGGCGATCCCGTCCAGCGCGGCGAACTTGGCCAGCAGGGCCCGTACGGGCGGGGCGACCACGAAGCCCGCCCCGCCCGCCAGCTCCTCGAAGAGGTATTCGGCGACACCCCCGTGTCCGCCGAACTCCCCCATCGAGGCGGTCAGTTCCGCCCGGAAGTCGTCGATGGCCGGGGTCGGGCCGAAGGTCTCCCGGGCCCGCGCCATCGACCGGGCCCGCCGGGTCCAGGTCGCCCGGGCCTCCTCGGTGGCTCCGTACGCCCAGAACAGTTGCGCCGCGGCCCGGTCCGCGGCCGGGTGGCGCAGCAGCCCCGCCGAGGTGTGCAGCCGCAGCAGGGCCGCCAGGATCAGCGTGGCGTCGTGGTCGTGGACCCCGCGCTGGTGCCCCTCGTCGTACGCGGTGTCGGCGGCCTCCCGTACGAGGGCGGGCAGGTCCGCGTCCGCGAGGGCGGCCGGTCCGTGCGCGCGCAACAGCCGGACGGCCAGGTACTCGGCGCGGTAGACGGCCGGGTTCTCCGAGGGCAGCGTCTGCTCCCAGAAGGGCCGGGTCGCGGCGAAGTCCGGGTCGGTGACCGGGGAACGGTAGTCGGTGCCGGCGATGGCGAAGCCGATCCCGTCCCCGTGCGGCACCAGGGCGAGTTCGGGCGGCTGGGCGTTGACGGCGAAGGCGTGTTGCCCGAGCCGGATGACGGAGCCGCCCTCGGTGTAGAGGTCGGTGCGGTCACGCAGGGACCGGCCGGCCGCCTCGCGGGCGGCCCCCAGCCGTCCGTCGAGTTCCTCGGCCCGGACCCGGTCGTCAAGGGCGCGCAGTTCCTCGGCGGTGCGCCGGACCTTGGCCACCATCGGGTCCGAGGCGAAGTAGGTGTGGACGGCGTCGATGTCCTCCAGCGCGGCGATCCGCCGGGTGATGGTGTCGAGAACGCGGCCCGCGGAGGCGGCGAGACGTTCGGCGTGCCGGGCTCGGGTGTCCTGGAGGGTCTGCTTGCGGGCCGAGAAAGCGTCGTGGACCTCGGTGCGGCGGGCTTCGAGGCGGCCGAGGAACTCCTCGGACTCGCTGAACCGGGCTTCGAGGTCCTCGACGCGCAGCAACAGCCGCGCCAGTTGTTCGTCGCACGCCGGCGGGGTGTCGGCGGCGGCGAGGGCGCCGGTGACGGCCTGGCCGAGCAGGGCGAACTCGGCGGCGAACTCGGCCCGCCCCTCCGCGCCGACCAACTCCCGGCGGCGCGCGTCGAGGACGGCGCGGGCCCGGTTGGCGCCGCCCAGCACGTCCGCGATCCGTTCCAGGATGGAGGTGCGCACGGTGGCGTCGCCGATGTCGAGGGCGGCGACGACGTCGGTGACCGTCCCGAGCCCCTCGGAGTGTTCGGCGAGCCGGCGTGCGAGGGGTTCGGCCTCGGCTGCGACGGTGATCGTCGCCGCTTCCGCCGCCAGGGCGTCGATCGCGGCCCGGTAGTCGGTGAACGCGTCCTCGCCGCGCAGGAACTCCACCGCCCGGCGACCGGCCGCGTCGATGTCGGCGGACACCTCGGCGGCCAGCGACTCGATCCGTCCGGTGTCGACGTACCGCATCCCGGTCAGCGAGACCAGCCGGCCCTGGGCGCGGCGCAGCGCGGTGAGTTGTTCCACCCAGGCGCCCGCGGTGCGCGGGGCGGAGCCGCGGACCCGGCGGACCAGGCCCGCCAGGGAGGCGGCGGCCTCCTCCAGGGCCTCGGTGCCCTGTCGGGTCAGGTTCCGTACGGTCTCGAACTCGACGAGGACCTGTTCGGCGGTGTCCCGCAGCTCGCCCAACGGGGCCGCCAGGTCGCCGACTTCGGAGTCGCCGAGCCAGTGGTACTGGTCGGCGGCGCGGACGGAGGCCGCGGTGAGGGACTCGTACAGTTCGGCGGTCGGCTCGCCGACGTCGCGTACGGCGCCGGCGAGTTCGAGGCAGTCCGCGATGGCGCGCACCAGGTCGGCGTTGCCGATCCGGGCGAGCGGTCCGGTGCCGGCGGGGCGGGCGGCGGCGTGGGTGTCGGAGACGTACGGGGACTGCCACACCTGGACGGGGTGGACGCGTGTGGCGCCGCCCGCGTCCCGGTCGGCGGGACCGCGCAGCACCGTGAGGGTGCCGTCCTCGAAGAGGGCGTGGCCGTGGCAGGGGATGGGGGTCGCGGCGGCCTTGCGGATGACGTTGTACGGCATCAGCAGGGTCCGGCCCTCGTCCCCGGCGAAGACGTGGAGCACGTCCTCGCCGTTGGGCGAGCGCACGGTCCGCTCGTACGTCAGACCGTCGGTGTCCACGTCGAAGGTCTTGTGGGCCCCGCCGGCCAGGCAGTATCCGCCGGGGAAGACGATGCCCTGGTCCTCGGGCAGTCGTCGGCAGCCCCGGCCGATGCCGTCGAGGCGTACGACTTCCCGTGTGACGGTGTTGAAGACGAGGTGGCGGCGGGTGTCCTCCTTGTAGGGGCGCACGCGCAGCAGGATCAGCGGCCCCACCCGGGCGTGCGCGACCTCGGCGTCGGCGAGGGCCTGGAGCGGCTCGGCGACCGGTTCGGTGAAGACGCCCTCGCCGGTCTCGGTGTCGTTCTCGGTCTTGACGGTGAGCCGGCCGCCGACCGTGGAGACGTACAGGTCCCCGCCGACGGACAGGTGCGGGTGGCGGCCGAGGATCTGGTCCTCGCGGGTGGCGGCCGTCCACTCGACGTCGTGCGGGGCGGGCCGTACGTGGTCCCGTTCGCCGCGCGCGTCGAGGAAGCGGACGCCGCCGCCGGCGAGCCGCCAGCGCAGCACCCGGATGTCGGCGGCCGTCTCGCCGGTCCGGAAGACGGCCAGCAACCCGCCCTCGACGTGGCGCAGCCGCAGCAGCCGGGCCTGCCGGTAGTAGCGGAAGAGGGCGGCGAACTCGCGCAGGAAACCGGGGTCGTCGAGCAGGCCGGGGACGGCGTCCTCGGGCGCCGGGTTCAGGTCCCGGTCGTACAGCCCGAACACCTCGCCGGGGCGGACGTCCCCGGTGTGCCCGACGGGCACGCCGTGGCCGAGCAGCAGCCACTCGCCGACGGCGACGAGGTCGCGGGCCACGCAGGGTTCGGGGGTGTGCACGGGGGCGGTGCCGGTGAGGGTCAGCCCGGTGGAGCCGAACACCTCGACGCGCCGCGCGTTGAGTGCCTCGGCCCGTCGGGCCAGCTCGGCGGCCCGCGCGCCGAGGCGGTCGCGCAGGACCTCGTACGTTCCGGCGTCGATGTCCGTACCCATGGGTCGTCTTCACTCCTGACGCGAGGGGAGAGGGGCCGGGGCCGCCGGCCACGACCGGCCGGCGGCCCCGTGTGTGTCACCGGCGGCCGGGGCCGCCGGGGTTGTGCCTACGCCTGCCGGCCGGCGGCGGCCGAGCCGTTCGCCCGGGCGGCGGGGACGCCGGCGGCGGCGCCCGCGAGGGCCGTGAGCGGCAGGTCCGAGAGGCCCAACCGCTCCGCCTGGGACAGCAGTTCGGCCAGTGGTCCGGCGCTCGCGCCGCCGCCCCGCATCAGTTTCATCAGCAGCGCGGACACCGTCAGGTCCCGCACGTCGGCCGTACCGACGCTGCCGAGCATCCGGGTCAGGTCGGCGGTGAAGTCGGACGAGCCGTCCAGCCACGGCTTCGCGAGGGTCCGCGCGGTGGCCGAGTTCTCGACGAAGGCGTCCACGCCCTTTCCCATCGAGATCGAGGAGACGAGCCGGTCGAAGAAGACCGAGTCCCCGCCGACGATGTTGATGTCGGCGTTCTCCAACCCGGCCGCGACCACCGTGGCCTGGGCCTCGGCGACCTGCCGCTGCACGTCCAGGCCGGCGAGCCGGACCTCCTTCTCCGCCTGCAGGCGGAGCCGGTACTCCTCGTGGCCCCGCGAGGCGTCGTCCAAAGCGGCCATCGCCGCGGCCTTCTCGGTGAGGCCGGCGGCCTCCGCCTTCAGCTTCCCGCCGATGGCCTCGGCGTCCGCCAGGGCCTGCGCCCTGGTGCCCTCGGCCTGCGCCCGCAGCCGCGCCTCGGTGGCGTGCGCCTCCGCGAGACCCGACTTCTCGATCGCGTCAGCCTCCTTCTCGCGGACCTGTACGGCGGCCAGCCCGGGCGCGGCGGCCTCGGCCTGCACGCCCTCCGCGAGCCGCAGTTTGGCCCGCGCGTCGAGGTCGGCCGTCTTGACCCGGGCCTCGGCCAACGTCACCTGTTCGGCGGCGTGGTGGACGGCCGCGGCTTCGGCCGCCTCGGCCGCCTTGATGTCCTTGACCAGGCGCTCCTGGGCCTCCGCCTCGGCGGCGATGACCACGGCCTGCCGGGTCCGCTCGGCCTCCTCGACCATGCGGAGCCGCTTGATCGACTCCTCCTGCTCGGCGACCGTGCGGTCGACCGCGACGCGCTCGCGCACGACTTCGGCGATGTCGCGCTTCTCGGTCTCCACCTCCTTGTCGGCGGCGATCCGGCTCAGCTGGGTCTCGCGCTCGCGGGCGATGACCTCCAACTGGCGGTCCTTCTCGATGCGCTCGCTCTCCACGGCGATGACGCGCTCGCGGTTCTTCGCCGCGACGGCCACCTCGCGGGCCTGGTTCTCGCGTTGGACGCCGAGCTGTTCCTCGGTGCGCAGGAAGGCGCCCTGTGCGCGCAGCCGCTCCTCCTCGACGACCTTGGCGGTCTCCGCCTCCTCCTTGGCTCGCACGGTCTCGATCTCGCGGCGCTGCTTGATCTCGGCGTCGGCCTGGCGGCGTTCGAGTTCGAGGATGGCCTCGCGGGCGTCGACGTTCTGCCGGGTGATCTCCTTCTCCTCCGTGCGCTGGAACTCGTTGGTGCGCACGTGCTCGATGGCGGTCAGCTCGGTGATCTTCCGGATGCCCTGCGCGTCGAGGATGTTGGACGCGTCGAGCTGGCTGAGCGGGGTCTGCTCCAGGTAGTCGATCGCCGCGTCCTCCAGGCTGTAGCCGTTGAGGTCGGTGCCGATGACGGCGATGATCCGGTCCCGGAACTCGTCGCGCTTGGTGTAGAGGTCGGTGAAGTCGAGTTGCTTTCCGACGGTCTTGAGCGCCTCGGAGAACTTCGCGTTGAACAGTTCCTGGAGGGTGGCCTTGTCGCTGGCCCGCGCGGTGCCGATCGCCTGGGCGACCTTGATGACGTCCTCGGTGGTCTTGTTGACGCGTACGAAGAACGAGATGCGGATGTCCGCGCGGATGTTGTCCTGGCAGATCAGGCCGTCGCGCCCGGTTCGGGAGATCTCGATGGTCTTCACCGAGATGTCCATGATCTCGGCCTTGTGCAGGACGGGCAGGACGACCTGCCCGGTGAAGGTCACGTCGACCTTGCGCATCCGCGACACGATCAGCGCCTTGCCCTGTTCGACCTTCCGGAACAGCCGGCTGAGGACGAACAACAGGACGAAGACGACGAGGAGGATGACGCCGACGAGCACGCCGACGCCCAAGGAGATGGCATCCATGCAGGGGCCCCTTCGGATGGAGCGGTAAGGGAGGTTCCGTGAGGTTCAGGCGCGGGGGTCGAGCGCGCTGTCGTACGGGGCGACCCAGAAGAACTCGCCGGGTTCGTCGTACGCGTAGAGCAGGCCGGTACTCCCGTGGGAGAGCGGATCGTCCCCGGTCTGGCGGACCTGCACGATCGCGGTCGAGCCGTCGGCGGCGGCCACCTCGGCCTGGCCGAACCGGTCGTCGACCCGACCCGTGCGGATGACGCAGACGAGGCCGATGAAGTCCTGCCGCGAGGGCGGCGGTTCGTCGGGTTGGAAGAACCCGCGCAGCGGTGCCACGCAGATCCTGGTGGCCACCCTGGCCACGATCAACGCGGCGAGCAGGACGGGGACGGCGGTTCCACCGCCGAGGCCGGCCCGGTCGAGGTACACGGTCCCGGCGAGGGCGGTGAACCAGGCGAACGCGGTGAACATCGAGACGGAGACGGAGAACGGGACCCCGGCGGTCCCCAGGGCGGCGGATCCGGAGTCGGTGTCGAGGGTGTCGTGTTCGGCGGCGCCGAGCAGGACGAGCAGCCAGTAGGCGACGACCACGCCGAGGGCGAAGGTGAACACCACGGCGGGGAACCCGAACGCGGCGGCGATGAACTCTTCCACCGGTAGCCCCCTTCCGCTTCCGTGCCCCGGCACCGGGCCGGTACGAGCACCCCGGCAAGCCCCAGCCTGCCGCAGCAACGCCCTCGGGTTCATTGCCGGTTCCCGGCAGTCTTTACGCGTTCTTGATGCCGGGCGATGGTGGAACCATTCGGTGCGTGTCCGATTCGTTCAAGACCCGCGATCGGCGCGCGCCCGACACTGGGCACATGACTCCCCGACTCGACATGATCGGCCTCGTCGTCACCGACATGGCCGCCTCGCTCGCCTTCTACCGCCGCCTGGGCCTGGACCTCCCGCCCGAGGCGGACGGCCAA
This sequence comes from Streptomyces sp. NBC_00513, assembly GCF_041431415.1. Lineage (GTDB taxonomy): Bacteria > Actinomycetota > Actinomycetes > Streptomycetales > Streptomycetaceae > Streptomyces. The sequence continues at coordinate 5,996,513 of NZ_CP107845.1, read as the reverse complement.
CCGCACGTGGAGACCGTGCTGCCGGGCGGCACGCGGATCGGCTGGGACACCGAGGAGGTCATCCGCTCCTTCGACCCGTCCTGGACCCGGCCCTCCGGCGAGGGCCGGGTCGGCCTGGCCTTCCTGTGCGACTCCCCCGACGAGGTGGACGCCCTCTACGCCGAACTGACCGCGGCGGGACACCCCGGGCACCTGAAGCCCTGGGACGCCTTCTGGGGGCAGCGCTACGCCGTCGTACTGGACCCGGACGGCTCCGGCGTCTCCCTGTTCGCGCCCGCCGCGCAGCCGCGACCCGGCGCCTGATCCGGCGCCTGACCCGCGCCCGTTCCCCCGGCCCGACCCGCCCGCCCGCGCCGATCCCCCGATCAGCCCCCCGGCGCCCGGTCCGGGGGCGGTGCGTGGGCCCCGGGCGTGCGCCCGGTCAGGGCGCGGACCTCCCGGCCCAGGTGGGCCTGGTCGGCGTACCCCGCCGCGTACGCCACCTCCGCCTGCGGGGTCCCGGCGCGGAGCAGGGCCAGCGCCCGTTGGAGCCGCAGGACCCGCCCCAGGGTGCGGGGGCCGTACCCGAACGCGTCGAGGGAGCGACGGTGCAGCTGTCGTTCCCCGAGCCCGACGTCCCGGGCGATGGCGGCCACCGACCGGCCGCTGCGCACTCCGGCCCGTACCGCGACGGCGACCGGGTCGGGCGGCCCGCCGGCGGCGGCGCGGGCCCGGGCCAGCTCGTCCAGGCCGTCGCGCGGGTCCGGGTACGCGCCCGTCCGCTCGGCGAGGCGGCGCACCTCGGCGCCGGGCCACAGTCCGGCCAGGTCCACCCGCCGGTCGCGCAGCTCGTGCGCCGGTACGCCGAGGAGCGCGGGCGCCGTGCCGGGGGCGAGCCGCAGCCCCCAGAGGGTTCCGCCGAGGTCCTCGCCCGGAACCTCGCCGGCGGGGTGCGGGCCGGTGTCCGGGCCGGCCACCAGCAACCGCCCGCCGGTCCACAGCAGGTCCATGCAACCGTCGGGCAACACCACGGCGCCGGGCCCGTCGGAGCGCCACAGCACGGCGCCCGGCACCAGCGGGGAAGGTCGCTCCTCGTACACGGGGCCAGGCTACGTCCGCGCCCGGCGCCGGTCGCGGCCGGGAACCCGGGGTCCGCGCCGCCGGGACGGCTCCTCAGTGCTTGCGCAGCCGGGAGTGGTAGTCCTCGGGCGGCAGGAACCTCGACCAGCGCTCGGGGAACTCCGAGGGCATCCCCGCGTCCTCGTCGTCCTCGGACTCCCCCTCGGCCAGCGCCCGCCAGGCGGCGGCGCGGGCGATGAGCCGGGCCGCCTCCGCCTCCCGTACCCGCTCGTTGGCCTCGCGGGCCGCGGCGGTGGCCACCGACGGCCAGACCCGGTCGATGGCGGCGTTGACGGCGGCCCCGACGAGCACGGCGAAGGCCGAGATGCCGATCCACAGCAGGATCGCGACCGGCGCGGCCAGCGAACCGTAGATCGTCGGCCCCTCCACGGTGTTGGTGAGGTAGATCCGCAGCAGGAACGAGCCGAGCACCCACATCGCCAGGGCCACCAGGGCGCCCGGCACGTCCTCGATCCATGGCGAGCGCACGGGCACGGACACGTGGTAGAGCGTGGTCAGGAAGGCGATGGAGAGAAGGGTGACCGTGGGCCAGTAGAGCACCGCGATCACCTCCGTGCTCCAGGGCAGCAGGCTCACCACCGCGTCCGGGCCGGCGACCATCAGCGGCAGCACGACCGCACCGATCAGCAGCGCGATGACGTACAGCAGGAAGGCCAGCAGTCGGGTCTTGACGATGCCGCGCTGACCGTCGAGGCCGTACATGACGGTGATGGTGTCGATGAAGACGTTGACCGCCCGGGAACCGGACCACAGGGCGAAGGCGAAACCGAGGGAGATCAGGTCCGGTCGGCCGCGGCTGGTCACGTCGTCCAGCATGGGTTTGGCGATGTCGTTGACGCCCCGGTCGGAGAGCACCGTGCCGACCGCGCGCAGGATGTTCTCCTCGATGCTGGCGACGAACGTGCCGCCCGTCCAGCCGTCCACGTAGCCGAGCAGGCCCAGCAGGCCCAGGAAGAGCGGCGGGAGCGAGAGGAGGGTGAAGAACGCCGCCTCGGCCGCGAGACCCAGGATCCGGTACTCGATGCACGAGTTGACGGTGTCCTTGAGCAGCAGCCAGCCCATTTTGCGCTTGGAGACGTTGCGGTAGAGGGCGCGGGCCCGGTGGAGCCGCCCTGGGATCCGCTGGGGTGTTTCTTTTGCTGGCTGCACGTCCTTACGGTATCCGCATGGCAGCCACCACCCACACAGTCAACAACCAGGCCCCGCCCCTTGTGGGCTACGAGGCGTTCACCGGCGACCGGGCCCTCACCGAGGGGGTGGAGCGGCACCTCGCCGACGCCTCCCCCGAACTGCGCGACGAGGTACGGGAGGAGCTCACCACGCTCGGACGGGCCGCGGGCTCGGGACAGGCCCAGGACTGGGGTGCGCAGGCGAACGAGAACCCGCCGAAGTTGCGCACGCACGACCGGCACGGGCACCGCATCGACGAGGTGGAGTTCCACCCGGCCTGGCACCGGCTGCTGGGGCACGCGGTGACCTCCGGGCTGACCGACGCGTGGGGACGCCCGGCCGGGCACCTGCGCCGGGCGGCCGGGTTCTTCCTGTGGTCGCAGGCCGAGGCCGGGCACGGCTGCCCGGTGTCGATGACGCACGCCGCGGTGCCGGCGCTGCGCACCGATCCGGAGCTGGCCGCCGAGTGGGAGCCGCGGCTGACCTCGCACGTGTACGAGCAGGGCCTGCGGCCGGCCGCGGAGAAGGGCGGCGTGCTCTTCGGGATGGGGATGACGGAGAAGCAGGGGGGCAGCGACGTACGGGCGAACACGACGGCGGCGGTGCCGCTGGACGCCTCCGGCGAGTACCTGCTGACCGGGCACAAATGGTTCTGTTCCGCTCCCATGTGCGACGGGTTCCTGGTGCTGGCGCAGGCGCCGGGCGGGCTCACCTGCTTCCTGGTGCCGCGGGTGCTGCCGGACGGGACCCGCAACGTCTTCGCGATCCAGCGGCTGAAGGACAAGCTGGGGAACAGGTCGAACGCGTCGAGCGAGGTCGAGTTCGACGGCACCTGGGCCCGCCGGGTGGGCGAGGAGGGCCGGGGGGTGCGGACCATCATCGAGATGGTCGCGGCGACCCGGCTGGACTGCGTGATCGGCTCGGCCTCGCTGATGCGTCAGGCGTTGACCCAGGCCCTCCACCACACGGAGCACCGCTCTGCTTTCGGAGCACCGCTCATCAAGCAGCCGTTGATGCGCAACGTGCTGGCCGACCTGGCCCTGGAGTCGGAGGCCGCCACCGTCCTCACCCTGCGCCTCGCCGCCGCGTACGACGCCGGCACCGACGAGGAGAAGGCCTTCCTGCGGCTCGCGGTGCCCGCGGCGAAGTACTGGGTGACCAAGCGGTGTACGCCGATGGTCGCCGAGGCCCTCGAATGTCTGGGGGGCAACGGCTACGTCGAGGAGTCCGGACTGCCGCGACTGTTGCGCGAATCCCCGCTGAACTCCATCTGGGAGGGCTCGGGCAACGTCCAGGCCCTGGACGTACTGCGGGCACTGCAACGCGAACCGCAGGCGCTGAACGCCTTCCTGCGGGAGGTCGGGCTGGCCCGGGGCGCCGACCACCGGCTGGACGCCGCCGTCAAGGACCTGCTGACCGACCTCGCGGACCTGGAGGGCATCGAGGCCCGGGCCCGCCGGGTCGTGGAGCGCATGGCACTGGTGTTGCAGGGGTCACTGCTGGTGCGGTGGGCCCCGCCGGAGGTCGCGGACGCGTTCTGCGCCTCGCGGCTCGGCGGCGACTGGGGCACGGCGTTCGGCACGCTGCCGCACAGTCTGGATCTGGGTTCGATCGTGGCACGGGCACGGATCGCGACCTAGGAGTGGTCCCCAAACCGCTCGCTGCCGTGATCCGGGCCCGTCGGCCGGAAGACCGGGAATGGCGCCGCGCCGACTCGGCACCACCCCGGATCCGAGAAGCCCCGAGGAAGGAGCTGTCACGCCGCTCGGCGACGTCCCGATAGTTTCGGTCGGGCGACCGGGGCTTGGCGAGAGTTGCATACCGTTGCAACGCTGCACCCCAGTCGTCCCATCGAGTCGGGGATCGCCCGCCGCGCGCGCCACGGGGAGTTCGGCGGCGCGGACCGCCGGGCGGCTTCCCTCGCACGTCCGTTCCGCACGGGGAGGTTCCGGTGACCCACACCGCAGGCAGCGCGGTCGACGCGGCACGCGTCTCGGCCATGGACGCGCGGCAGGCCGCGCGTCTGCTCAAGGGGGTGCGGGCGGCCGCGCTGGCCGGCGACCGGCCCCCGGCCGCTCCCCGGCCGGAGATCGCCGAGTCCTGGCGCCGGATGCTGGCCTGCGGGGTGCACCCGGACCGGGACGCGCGCTCGCGGCTGCTGTCGGCCGCCGAGACCGAGGAGCGACGCCAGGTCTCGCCCCTGCGGGAGGTCCTGCCGGTGCTCCGCGAGGGCCTGCTGCCCGCCCTGGACGAGTCCCTGCACATCATGGTCGTCGCCGACGCGGACGGGCGGCTGCTGTGGCGGGAGGGGCACGCCTCGATCCTGCGGAAGGCGGACCGGCTGGGCTTCGCGGTGGGCGCCGACTGGACGGAGGCCGTGGTCGGCACGAACGGGGTCGGCACGACCCTGGTGGCCCGCAGGCCGATCCAGGTGTTCTCTGCGGAACACTTCGTCTCCACCCACCACGACTGGACCTGCGCCGGGGCTCCCGTGTGCGACCCCCGCGACGGGCGGCTGCTGGGCGTGGTCGACGTCAGCGGGCCGTTGGCCACGATGCACCCGGCCACGCTGACGTGGGTCGGCGCGGTGGCCCGGCTCGCCGAGCGGGAGCTGCGGGTCCGCCACCTGGAGTCCCTGGAGCGGCTGCGGTCCGTGGCGGCCCCGCTGCTGGCCCGCCTGACCGGCAGGGCGGTGGCCGTCGACCCGCACGGCTGGACGGCGGCCGTGACGGGACTGGCGCCCGCCGACCGGATCCCGCTGCCCAAGGGGCTCGGCCCGGGGCACGTGTGGCTGCCGCAGCTCGGCGAATGCGTGGCGGAGCCGCTGCCCGGCGGCTGGCTGCTGCGGATCACCGCGTCCGGTCCCGCGTCGACGGCCGCGAGCCGGGTGGTCCTCGACCTGAGCCGGGCCGGGTCCTGGACGGCGACCGTGTACGGGGCCGCGGGCAGCTGGTCGCAGGAGCTGAGCCCGCGCCACGCGGAGCTGCTGTTCCTGCTGGCCGAGTCCCCCGGCGGCCGCTCGGCGGCGCAACTGTCCGCCGAACTGTTCGGGGACCCGACCCGTACGGTCACCGTCCGCGCGGAGCTGTCCCGGGTGCGGCGCCGGCTCGCGGGGGTCCTGACCCACCGCCCGTACCGTTTCGCGCGGGACGTGGAGGTGGAGCTGATCCGCCCGGAGCGCCCCGGGGACCTGCTGCCGCACTCCACGGCGCCTGCGGTGATCAGGGCCCGGCTCGACGCCGCGGGGCCCTGGGGGCCACCCCGGAGCCGGTCGGGCGATGTGATTCCCTGACGTCCATGAGCACCATCACACTCACCACCTGGTCCCTGGAAATGACCTCGCCCGAGGAACTGGTCGCCGCGGCCGTCCCCGGCCCCGAGATCACCGTCTCACGGGCGGAGGTGCCGTCCCCCGAGTTCAGCCGGTTCCTCTACGCCTCGGTGGGCGGGGACATCCACTGGACGGACCGGCTCGCGCTGACCCGCGCGCAGTGGGTGGAGCAGTTGGGGCGGCCGGGCGTGGAGACGTGGGTCGCGTACGACCGGGGCACCCCGGCGGGGTACTGCGAGCTCGACCCCCAGGACGACGGTGTCGTGGAGATCATGTACTTCGGGCTGCTGCCGGACTTCCGCGGCCGGCGCATCGGCGGTCACCTGCTGTCGGTGGGCGCGGCCGCCGCCTGGTCGCTGGCCGACCGCTGGCCGGGCCGCGAGGGGACCCGACGGGTCTGGGTCCACACGTGCAGCCAGGACGGGCCGACGGCCATGGCCAACTACGAGCGGCGCGGCTTCAAGGTCTTCAGGACGGAGACGGAGTCCAAGGAGGAGACCCCGACCCCCGGCCCCTGGCCGGGCGCCTGACAGTCCCCCCGGGATCGCCCCGGTCCGCCCCGGTCCCACCCGACCCCCGGTGATGGCCGGACCGGGGTGATCCGGATCACGCCATCCCATGATCCGAGACGAGTTCGTCCGCATGATGGACAGTAGTGGACTCCTCCAATCGGCCCGTGCCACGCTTCCGCCATGGATGCAGCTGGAATTGCCTTGGTGAGTCGGCGGCACGTCGACCTCGGCCGCATGTCCAGCGCCATCTGTCCGGCGCGCTGACGGAACCAGCCACCGCCGCACGTCGACGCCGTCCCCGCCGCCGCGGACCCGTCGACCATCCGTAGGACCGCCCGCCCCCTGAAGGCCGAACACCGCTCCGACCACCGGCAATCCCGGTGAGGAGTGGCACTGCGCCGCACCCGCTCAGCGGCGGGCGCACCGTCGGGGCGCACCCCGCCGCGCCCCCTGCCCCTGCCCCGAGCCGCCCGAGAAGGACGTACCGCCATGGCCGCCACCCCCGAAACGCCCGCAGCCGCAGCCCCCGCGGCCGCAGCCGCGCGCCGCAAGACCGGCCGTCACCGCGGCGAGGGTCAGTGGGCCGTCGGACACCACACGCCCCTCAACGGCAACGAGCAGTTCAAGAAGGACGACGACGGTCTCAATGTGCGGACACGCATTGAGACGATCTACTCCAAGGCGGGCTTCGACTCGATCGACCCCAACGACCTGCGCGGCCGCATGCGCTGGTGGGGCCTCTACACCCAGCGCAAGCCCGGGATCGACGGCGGCAAGACCGCGATCCTGGAGCCGGAGGAGCTGGACGACAAGTACTTCATGCTGCGCGTCCGCATCGACGGCGGCCGGCTGACCACCGAGCAGTTGCGCGTCATCGGCGAGATCTCCGAGGAGTTCGCCCGCGGCACCGCCGACCTCACGGACCGTCAGAACGTGCAGTACCACTGGATCCGGATCGAGGACGTCCCGGAGATCTGGCGCCGCCTGGAGGCCGTCGGCCTCTCGACCACCGAGGCCTGCGGTGACACGCCCCGCGTGATCCTCGGTTCTCCCGTCGCCGGCATCGCCCGGGACGAGATCATCGACGGCAGCCCCGCGATCGACGAGATCTACCGCCGGATCGTCGGCAACCCGGACTTCTCCAACCTGCCCCGCAAGTTCAAGTCCGCGATCTCCGGCTCGCCGCTGCTCGACGTGGCGCACGAGATCAACGACATCGCCTTCGTCGGCGTGAACCACCCCGAGCACGGCCCCGGTTTCGACGTGTGGGTCGGCGGTGGCCTCTCCACCAACCCCAAGCTGGGTGTGCGCCTGGGCACCTGGGTCTCGCTCGACGAGGTCCCGGACGTCTACGAGGGCGTCATCTCGATCTTCCGCGACTACGGCTACCGCCGGCTGCGCAACCGCGCCCGCCTGAAGTTCCTCGTCGCCGACTGGGGCCCGGCCCGGTTCCGCCAGGTACTGGAGGACGAGTACCTGAAGCGCGAGCTGACGGACGGCCCCGCCCCCGAGCAGCCCTCGGGCGAGTGGCGCGACCACGTCGGCGTGCACGAGCAGAAGGACGGCCATTTCTACGTCGGTTTCGCGCCCCGCGTGGGACGCGTGGACGGGGCCACCCTGACCAAGATCGCGGACGTGGCCCGGCAGCACGGCTCCGACCGGCTGCGCACCACCGCCGAGCAGAAGATGATCGTCCTCGACATCGAGCCCGACCAGGTCGACTCGGTCGTGGCCGCCCTGGAGGCACTGGACCTGCGGGTCAAGCCCTCCCCCTTCCGCCGCGGCACCATGGCCTGCACCGGCATCGAGTTCTGCAAGCTCGCCATCGTCGAGACCAAGGCGCGCGGCGCCTCGCTGATCGACGAGCTGGAGCGGCGCCTGCCTGACTTCGCCGAACCGCTGACCATCAACATCAACGGCTGCCCGAACGCCTGCGCCCGCATCCAGGTCGCGGACATCGGTCTCAAGGGCCAACTGGTCCTGGACGACGACGGCAACCAGGTCGAGGGCTACCAGGTCCACCTCGGTGGCGCGCTCGGCCTGGAGGCCGGCTTCGGCCGCAAGGTCCGCGGTCTGAAGGTCACCGCGGCCGGTCTGCCCGACTACGTCGAGCGGGTCGTCACGCGCTTCCAGGAGCAGCGCGAGGAGGGCGAGCGCTTCGCCGCCTGGGTGACCCGAGCGAGTGACGAGGCCCTGTCGTGAGCGAGCGAGCGGCCCCCTTCTACTGCCCGTACTGCGGCGACGAGGACCTGTTCCCCAACGAGAGCGGTCACGGCGCCTGGGAATGCAGGGCCTGCAACCGAGCCTTCCAGCTGAAGTACCTCGGGCTGCTGTCCCGAGGCGTTCAGTCCAACTCCGGTGGAGGCGAAGAGACATGACGACCGTTCAGGAGACGCGCGACCTCAAGGCGCTGGCCGAGCAGGCGGGCCGTGACCTGGAGGACGCCTCCGCGCTGGAGATCCTGCGCTGGGCCACCGAGACCTTCGGCGAGAAGTTCGCGGTGACCTCCTCCATGGAGGACGCCGTCGTGGCCCACCTCGCCTCCCGGGTCTCCCCCGGCCTGGACGTGGTCTTCCTCGACACGGGCTACCACTTCGAGGAGACCATCGGCACCCGGGACGCGGTCGAGGCCGTGATGGACGTCAACGTCATCACCCTCACCCCGCGGCGCACGGTGGCCGAACAGGACGCCGAGCACGGCCCCCGGCTGCACGACCGGGACCCCGACCTGTGCTGCGCGCTGCGCAAGGTCAAGCCCCTCGAAGAGGGCCTGGTCGCGTACGAGGCCTGGGCGACGGGTCTGCGCCGCGACGAGTCCCCGACCCGGGCGAACACCCCGGTCGTCGGCTGGGACGAGAAGCGCCGCAAGGTGAAGGTCTCGCCGATCGCCCGCTGGACGCAGGACGACGTGGACGCGTACGTCACCGAGCACGGCGTGCTCACCAACCCGCTGCTGACGGACGGTTACGCCTCCGTCGGCTGCGCCCCCTGCACCCGCCGGGTGGTCGAGGGCGAGGACGCCAGGGCCGGCCGGTGGGCCGGGCGCGCCAAGACCGAGTGTGGGCTGCACGGCTGATGACCGACCGCCAAGCGAACGAAGAACCGACGGAGACGAGAACGATGAGCGTGAGCGACCAGGGCGCCACCGTGTGGCTGACCGGGCTGCCGAGCGCGGGCAAGACCACGATCGCCTACGCGCTGGCCGAGCGGCTGCGCGCCGACGGCCACCGGGTGGAGGTCCTCGACGGTGACGAGATCCGCGAGTTCCTCTCCGCCGGCCTCGGCTTCGGCCGCGAGGACCGGCACACCAACGTGCAGCGCATCGGCTTCGTCGCCGAACTCCTCGCGAGCAACGGCGTCAAGGCGCTCGTGCCGGTGATCGCGCCGTTCGCGGACAGCCGGGAGGCCGTCCGCAAGCGGCACGCCGCCGAGGGCACCACGTACCTGGAGGTCCATGTGGCCACCCCGGTCGAGGTCTGCTCCGAGCGCGACGTGAAGGGCCTGTACGCCAAGCAGGCGGCGGGCGAGATATCCGGTCTGACCGGCGTCGACGACCCGTACGAGGCGCCGGAGTCCCCGGACCTCCGCATCGAGTCGCACACGCAGTCCGTGCACGAGTCGGCCTCGGCCCTGCACGCGCTGCTCACCGAGAGGGGTCTGGCATGACGGCCACCGTCGCACACGTCCACGAAGGGACGGACGCGCCCTACGCGCTGTCGCACCTCGACGCCCTCGAATCGGAGGCCGTGCACATCTTCCGCGAGGTGGCGGGCGAGTTCGAGAAGCCGGTGGTGCTGTTCTCCGGCGGCAAGGACTCCATCGTCATGCTGCACCTGGCGCTGAAGGCCTTCGCCCCGGCGCCGGTCCCCTTCACGCTGCTGCACGTGGACACCGGCCACAACTTCCCCGAGGTCCTCGCGTACCGCGACCGGGCCGTGGAGAAGCACAACCTGCGCCTGCACGTGGCCTCCGTCCAGGAGTACATCGACGCGGGCAAGCTCCGCGAGCGCCCGGACGGCGTCCGCAACCCGCTGCAGACCGTCCCCCTCACGGAGGCGATCCAGCGGCTGAGGTTCGACGCGGTCTTCGGCGGTGGCCGCCGTGACGAGGAGAAGGCCCGCGCCAAGGAGCGGGTGTTCTCCCTGCGCGACGAGTTCTCCCAGTGGGACCCGCGCCGCCAGCGGCCCGAACTGTGGCAGCTCTACAACGGCCGCCACGCCCCCGGCGAGCACGTGCGCGTCTTCCCGCTCTCCAACTGGACCGAGCTGGACGTGTGGCAGTACATCGCCCGCGAGGGCATCGAGCTCCCGGAGATCTACTTCGCCCACGAGCGCGAGGTGTTCCGGCGCAACGGCATGTGGTTGACGGCCGGCGAATGGGGCGGCCCGAAGCGGGACGAGTCCACCGAGACGCGTCTCATCCGCTACCGGACCGTCGGTGACATGTCCTGCACGGGTGCCGTCGACTCCGACGCCACCACGCTGGACGCCGTGATCACCGAGATCGCCGCCTCCCGGCTCACCGAGCGGGGCGCGACCCGCGCCGACGACAAGATGTCCGAGGCCGCGATGGAAGACCGCAAGCGCGAAGGGTACTTCTAGACATGACCTCCACCACCGAGCAGGTCGCCGGCTTCGTCGACCCTTCAGCGACCACGCTGCTGCGCTTCGCGACCGCCGGTTCCGTCGACGACGGCAAGTCCACCCTGGTCGGGCGGCTGTTGCACGACTCCAAGTCGATCCTGACCGACCAGCTGGAGGCCGTCGAGGCCGTCTCCGCCCAGCGCGGCCAGGACACCCCCGACCTCGCGCTGCTGACCGACGGCCTGCGGGCCGAGCGGGAGCAGGGCATCACGATCGACGTGGCGTACCGCTACTTCGCGACGACCCGGCGCCGGTTCATCCTCGCGGACACCCCCGGGCACGTGCAGTACACCCGGAACATGGTCACCGGTGCCTCCACCGCCGACCTCGCGGTCGTCCTGGTCGACGCCCGCAACGGCGTGATCGAGCAGACCCGGCGGCACGCGGCCGTCGCGGCCCTGCTGCGGGTCCCGCACGTGGTCCTGGCCGTCAACAAGATGGACCTGGTGGGCTACGAGGAGAAGGCCTTCGCGAGGATCGCCGAGGAGTTCACCGCGTACGCCTCCGACCTGGGCGTCCCGGAGATCACCGCCATCCCGATCTCGGCGCTGGCCGGCGACAACGTGGTGGAGCCCTCCGCGAACATGGACTGGTACGGCGGCCCGACCGTGCTGGAGCACCTGGAGACGGTCCCGGTCAGCCACGACCTGACCGCCTGCCCGGCCCGCTTCCCCGTGCAGTACGTGATCCGCCCCCAGTCGGCGGAGCACCCCGACTACCGCGGCTACGCGGGTCAGATCGCCTCCGGCGTGCTGCGTGTCGGCGAGGCCGTCACGGTCCTGCCGTCGGGCCGCACCTCGGTGATCGAGGGGATCGACGCGCTCGGCGAGAGCGTGGACATCGCCTGGGCGCCTCAGTCGGTGACGCTGCGGCTGCGGGACGACATCGACATCTCGCGCGGCGACCTGATCGCGCCGTCCGCGAGCGCGCCGGCCACGACCCAGGACGTCGAGGCGACGGTCTGCCACGTGGCCGACCAGCCGCTGGCCGTGGGCGCCCGGGTGCTGCTCAAGCACACGACGCGCACGGTGAAGGCGATCGTCAAGGAGATCCCCTCGCGGCTCACCCTGGACGACCTGTCCCAGCACCCGAACCCGGGGCAGCTCGTCGCGAACGACATCGGCCGCGTCGTGGTGCGCACGGCCGAGCCGCTGGCGCTCGACGCGTACGCGGCCTCGCGTCGTACCGGGTCCTTCCTGCTGATCGACCCGGCCGACGGAACCACCCTGGCCGCGGGCATGGCGGGCGAGTCCTTCGCCTCCCAGGCCCACACCACCGTGCAGGCGGATGAGGAAGGGTGGGATTTCTGACGTGCTCGACATCTACGCGACGTTCGCGAAGGAGGGCGGCCGCGTCGGCAGCGGCTCCCTCGGCAGCGGCCAGGGAGGCGTGGCGCGATGTGCGTGATGACGTACGCGCACCGCTCGCGCGCCCTCACCCCCCACGAGTCGCCCCCGCTCCGTAGACGAAGACGTGCGTCGTGAATCGACGCCTTGAGAGGAAGCTCTCCCGTGCCTGCCACCGGTACCGCCCGTAAGACCCCGCGCCGCGGCGTTGTCGTCGCCGCCGCCCTGCCGCTGTTGATCGGCGCGCTCGCCTCCTGCGGTTACGGCTCGGACGCCGAGAAGGGCAAGTCCGCCGACAAGCCCGCACCCGCCGGCGCCGAGGGCAAGAAGCTCTCCGCCCCCGAGGTCCGCATCGGCTACTTCCCCAACCTCACCCACGCCACCGCCCTCGTCGGCATCCACGAAGGCCTCATCGCCAAGGAACTCGGCGCCACCACCATCAAGCCGCAGACCTTCAACGCCGGCCCCTCCGAAATCGAAGCCCTCAACGGCGGCTCCCTCGACATCGGCTTCATCGGCCCCTCCCCCTCCATCAACGGCTACGTCAAATCCAAGAGCACCAACCTGCGCATCATCTCCGGCTCCGCCTCCGGCGGCGTCAAGCTCGTCGTCAACCCCGACAAGATCAAAACCCTCGACGACATCAAGGGCAAGAAGATCGCCACCCCCCAAAAGGGCAACACCCAAGACGTCGCCTTCCTCAACTGGATCGGCACCAAGGGCTGGAACGTCGACCCCGAATCCGGCAAGGGCGACGTCTCCGTCGTCCGCACCGACAACAAGGTCACCCCCGACGCCTACAAACAAGGCTCCATCGACGGCGCCTGGGTCCCCGAACCCACCGCCTCCAAACTCGTCTCCGAAGGCGCCAAGGTCCTCCTCGACGAAACCGACCTCTGGCCCGACAAGAAGTTCGTCATCACCAACATCATCGTGTCCCAGAAGTTCCTCAAAGAGCACCCCGACGTCGTCGAAGCCGTCCTGACCGGCACCGTCAAGACCAACGACTGGATCAACACCAACCCCGACAAGGCCAAAGCCTCCGCCAACGCCGCCCTCAAAACCCTCAGCGGCAAGGCACTCGACGCCAAGGTCATCGACCCCGCCTGGCCGAGCATCCTCGTCACCGACGACCCCCTCGCCGGCACCCTCAAGACCGAATCCGACTGGGCCGTCAAAGCCAAGCTCATCCAGGAACCCGACCTCACCGGCATCTACGACCTGAAACTCCTCAACAAGGTCCTCAAGACCGCCGGCAAGCCCGAGGTCTCCGACGCCGGCCTCGGCGCCAAGTAACCCCCGGTCAGCAGAGAATCCCCAGGAGGTGACGACCATGGCCACCACACTTGCCAAGGCTGCCGAGGGCACCGCGGCCGAGCACGGGCACGCCGCCCGCATCGAACACGTTTCGAAGTCCTTCTCCGGCCCGGCCGGATCGCAGCTCGTCCTGGACGACATCAGTCTCGATGTCGCTCCCGGCGAGTTCGTCACCATCCTGGGGGCGTCGGGGTGTGGCAAGTCCACCCTGCTCAACCTCGTCGCCGGTCTCGACAAGCCCAGCGTGGGCACCATCGAGACCTCCGGCCGCCCGGCCCTGATGTTCCAGGAGCACGCGCTCTTCCCGTGGTTGACGGCGGGCAAGAACATCGAGCTCGCCCTGCGTCTGCGCGGGGTGGCGAAGACGGAGCGCCGCCCGGAGGCCGAGCGGCTGCTGGAACTGGTGCGGCTCGGCGGCGCGTACGGCAAGCGCGTCCACGAACTGTCGGGCGGCATGCGCCAGCGCGTGGCGCTCGCCCGGGCCCTGGCGCAGGACAGTGAACTCCTGCTGATGGACGAGCCGTTCGCGGCCCTGGACGCCATCACCCGGGACGTCCTGCACGGCGAACTCACCCGCATCTGGGAGGAGACCAACGTCTCCGTCCTGTTCGTCACGCACAACGTGCGCGAGGCCGTCCGCCTCGCCCAGCGCGTGGTCCTGCTCTCCTCGCGTCCCGGACGGATCGCGAAGGAATGGACCGTGGGCATCCCGCAGCCGCGCCGCATCGAGGACGCGGACGTCGCGGAGCTGTCCGTCGAGATCACTGAACACCTGCGTGGGGAGATCCGCCGCCATGGCCAGCACTGACACCAAGCTCAAGGGCACGGCCAAGGGCACGGACGATCTGGCGGGCCTGGAGGCCGGCCTGGACGCCCTCGACGCGGTCCAGACGCACCGCACCCCGATCGGCGAGGTCCTCGTCAAGAAGGTCCTGCCGCCGGTCATCGCCGTAGGTCTGGTCCTCGTCGTCTGGCAGGTCCTCGTCGCGACGAAGATCACCGACGAGACGAAGCTGCCGTCGCTGTCCGCGGTGTGGGACAGCCTGTCCGCCATGTGGCTCCAGGGCACGCTGCTGGAGGTCGTCTGGACCAGCGTCTCCCGTGGTCTGCTCGGCTTCCTGCTGGCCCTGGCCATCGGCACCCCGCTCGGCCTGCTCGTCGCCCGGGTGAAGTTCGTCCGCGCCGCGATAGGCCCGATCCTCCAGGGTCTCCAGTCCCTGCCCTCGGTCGCCTGGGTGCCCCCGGCCGTCCTCTGGTTCGGCCTCAACGACGCCATGATGTACACCGTGATCCTGCTCGGCGCGGTCCCCTCGATCGCCAACGGACTCGTGTCCGGCATCGACCAGGTCCCGCCGCTGTACCTGCGGGCCGGCCGCACCCTCGGGGCCACCGGCCTGCGTGGGGCCCGACACATCGTCATGCCGGCCGCGCTGCCCGGCTACCTGGCCGGTCTCAAGCAGGGCTGGGCCTTCTCCTGGCGTTCCCTGATGGCCGCCGAGATCATCGCCAGCTCGCCCGACCTGGGCCTCGGGCTGGGCCAGCTGTTGGAGAACGGCCGCAACAACATCGACCTGCCGGGCGTGTTCCTCGCGATCATCCTGATCCTGGTCGTCGGCATCGCGATCGACCTGCTGATCTTCAGCCCCGTCGAGCGGTACGTGCTGCGCAGCCGCGGCCTGCTGGTCAAGAGCTGAGTCCCGTGCACGCCGCCCCCGCACTCCTCGTCATCGCCCACGGCAGCCGTGATCCGCGGCACGCGGCGACCGTGCACGCCCTCACCCGGCGTGCGCGGGCGCTACGGCCCGGACTGCGGGTGGAGACGGCGTACCTGGACTTCAACGCCCCCCGCGTGGACCAGGTGCTGTCCTCCCTGTACGCGTCCGGTGTCCGGGACGTGGTGGCCCTCCCACTGCTGCTGACCCGGGCCTTCCACGCCAAGACCGACATCCCGGCCGTGTTGTCGGAGGCCTGCGTGCGCCTCCCGGGACTCGCGGTCCGGGTCGCGGACGTACTCGGGCCGTCGCCCCTGCTGACGGCGGCCCTGGAGCGCCGGCTCCTCGAAGCCGGCCTCACCCCGGCGGATCGCGCCGGCACCGGTGTGGTGCTCGCGTCCGCCGGTTCCTCGGACCCGGAGGCGAGCGCGGTGATCGCTGAAATCGCGCGGGAGTGGCGGCACACCGGTTGGTGCGCCGTGCGGCCCGCGTTCGCCTCCGCGGCACTGCCCCGTACGGAGGACGCGGTGCGGGCGCTGCGCGCCGAGGGCGTGCGGCGGGTGGCCGTGGCCCCGTACGTCATCGCCCCCGGCCGGCTCCCGGACCGGATCGCGGCGGGCGCCGAGGCCGCGGGCGCGGACGTGCTCGCCGATGTCCTGGGCGCCGCCCCCGAGTTGGCCCGGCTGCTGCTGCGCCGCTACGACGCGGCCGCCCTGGCTCCCGCCCGCCTCTCGGCGCTGTCGGCCTGAGCGGCCGGTCCCACCCCGTCAGGCGCGGGCCGCCGCCTCGTCGGCGAGGGCCGTCAGGTCCGTGATGGACATGGCGCCCGGCGGGAGGTTCTCCCGGGCGAAGATGTTCGCCGCGTGCCGCAGGGTGTCGTTCACCGGGGTGGCCACGCCGTGCAGCCGGCCGAGCAGGGAGATCTCCCCGTTGAGGTAGTCCGCCTCGACCGATCCCGTGCCGCGCGCCAGGCTCTGCCAGGACGACCCGCCCCGCACCCCCGGCGGCTGGTCCACCTTCCCCGCGCGCGCCGCCGTCTGCTCCGCCTCGGACGCGTACGCGATGCCGGCGGACTCGAAGGCCGCCTTCGCCTCGCGGATCGCCCGGAGCAGCAACGCCGCCTTCGCGGGATCCGGTTCGGGGCCGGTCGTCGCCTGGATCGCGTTGCCGAGGTTGCCGAGCAGCTTCGCGTACTTCCACCGCGTCACGTCCTCGACGACGGGCGCCTCGAACCCGGACTCCTCCAGGTCGGCGGCGACGGCCCGGATCCGTGCGTCGCTGCCGCCGGCCGCCCGGCCCAGGTGCAGGATCCCGGTCAGGGGCGCGCACAGCGCGGAGACCACGCCCGGCTCCAGGAAGGTCGCGGGCAGCCAGACGCACACCCCGTACACCCGGGCGAAGCGGCGCAGCGCCAGTCGTTCGCTCTCCACGCCGTTCTGCAGACACAGCACGGGCAGTCGCTGCGCGGCCGTGCCGCCGCCCGTGACCTCCGCGTCGCCCCACGCGTCCAGTGCCGCGACGGCGTCCTGCGTCTTCACGGACAGCAGCAGCACGTCGTCCGGGCGCAGCTCGCCGAGTTCCGCCGGGCCGGTGACGACGGGCAGCCGGTGCACCTGCGTCCCGTCGGTGGTCGTGAGCCGCAGCCCGTCGGCCCGCAGCGCCTCGGCGTGCGCGCCGCGTGCGGACAGGACGACCTCCCGGCCCGTCCGTGCGAGCCGGCCGCCGATGGTCGCGCCGATCGCCCCGGCGCCGATGATGATGTAACGCATCCGCAGAGCCTGGCACATCCGGCGTCCCGGGTTACCGTCGGGCCATGACGGACACGATGTTCAGACTCGGTGGGGACCTGCCCGTGCGCCGCCTCGGGCTCGGTACGGGTGGTCTGGTCGGCCCCGGCTACTGGGGTCCGCGCGGGGACCCGGCCGAGGCCCTGGCCCTGCTGCGCACGGCCGTGGAGCTCGGGGTGACCCTGATCGACACGGCCGACAACTACGGGCCCGATCTGGCGGAGGAGCTGATCGCGGAGGCCCTGTACCCGTACGACGAGCGGCTGGTGATCGCCACCAAGGGCGGGGTGGTGCGTACCGGTCCGGACCTCTGGCACGTGTCGGGTCGTCCGGAGCGGCTGCGGGAGCAGTGCGAGGCGAGCCTGCGCCGGCTGCGGGTGGAGCGGATCGACCTGTATCAGTTGCACCGCCTGGATCCGGCCCTCCCCGCGGTGGAACAGCTCGGCCTGCTGGCCCAGTTGCAGGCCGAGGGCAAGATCCGGCACGTCGGCCTGGACACGGTGACGGCGGCGCAGTTGGCGTCGGCGGTGGAGCTGATGCCGATCGCGTCGGTGCAGAACCCGTACAACCTGCTGGACCGTTCCTCGACCGACGTGCTGGCGTTGTGCGAGGCGCACGGGGTCGCCTTCCTGCCCTACTACCCGCTGGGCAGCGGGACCCTGACCCGCGAGAGCGCGGCCGCGGTCACCGCGGTCGCGGGCGGGCACGGGGCGGGTCCGGGGCAGATCGCCCTGGCCTGGCTGCTGCACCACTCCCCGAACCTGTGCCCCACGCCGGGTACCGGATCTCCCGCGCATCTCGCGGAGAACCTGGCCGCGGCGACGATCCCGCTCGCCCCGCGGGAACTCGCCCTGCTGGACGCCCTGGTGGCGTAGCGCGTGGCGCGCCGCATGGCCGGCGGCCGTGCGGCGGGTCCGCTCCGGCTCAGTCCCGGGTGAGTTCGACGAGCTTGACGACCGTGTTCCAGTTCCGGGTGGTCACGTCGAGCCCCTTCACGACGGCGGGCCTGGCCAGGACCTCGGCCAGCTTCGATCGGCCGAGGCCGTCCGGGGTGTGGAGGTAGACGACCCGGTCGCCGACCCGGAACTCCTCGGGGAGGAAGGCGGGTGCGTCGATGGCGGCGAAGCGCTCCTCGCCGGGTTGCTCGGAGCAGAAGGTGGCGTGCAGTTGCCTGCCCTCCAGCTCGGCGGCGGGGAAGGGGCAGGCGTCGGCGACGGCCCGCAGGTGGTCGCCGTCGACCACCAGGCAGGGCACCGTGAAGCCGAAGTGGGCCTCGATGGCCGCCTCCAGCGCGCGGGCGAGAATCGTGGTGTCCCGTTCCGCGCTGCCGAAGACGGCGTTGCCGCTCTGCAGGTACGTCCGTACGTCTTGGTGGCCGAGGCCCTCCAGGACCTGGCGCAGTTCGGCCATGGGGACCTTCTTGTGGCCGCCGACGTTGATGCCGCGCAGCAGTGCGGCGTACTTCCGAGGTGTCATGCCCGAACGATAGGGCGGGGGTCGGACAGTTCGGCCTCGATGAGGTCGGCGGCCCGGCGCGTGCCGCCCTCCGCGGCCATCGCGGCGCGGACGGCCTCGGCGCGGGCGGCGACCTCGGGGTCGGCGACGAGTGCGAGGACCGCCTCGCGCAGGGTCGTGGCGTCGGCCTCTTCCATGGGGACGTGGCGGGCGATGCCGAGCGCCTGGAGCACGTCGGCGTTGCCGAACTGGTCCACGGCCTGCGGGACCGCGACCATCGGGGTGGCGGTGGCCATGCCTTCCTGGCTGCCGCCGGCGCCCGCGTGGGTGATGAAGGCGTCGGCCTGGCGCAGGACGTCGAGTTGGGGCACCCAGCGGTGCACCTCGATGTGGTCGGGGATGGCGCCGAGTGCGGCGATGTCGGTCTTCTTGCCGATCTGGAGGACGACGTGCCAGTCGGGCAGGTCGCCGAAGGCCTCGACGCACGCCCGGTAGAAGTCGGGCCGGTCCGTGAAGGCGGAGCCGAGCGAGACCAGGAGCACCTTCTTCCCGGCGGCGTCGGCGGGGCGGGTCCAGGTGCCCTGGTCGGCGGCCCGGTCGCCCTGGCAGGCGCCGACGAAGGTGTACACGGACTCGTCGACCCGGTCGGCGTGCGGTTGCAGCGCCTTGGGGATGAGCACGATGCTGCGCCGGGGGCGGCCGATCAGACGGTCGGAGTCCTCGGCGATGCCGTTCTCGTCGAGCCAGGCGCGAAAGCGGGCGTAGTAGGCCCTGCCGCGTTCGCCGGCGCGCAGTCGCGCGGTCATGGGTGCGGCGACCTCCTCCTCGTAGCCGGTCCAGGCGACCAGGTTCGGGGAGAGGGAGACGTCGGGGACGCCCCAGCGGCGGGCCAGGACGATCGCCGGGTAGGAGGTGATGTCGTGGATGACGAGGTCGGGCTCGTCCCCTTCGAAGGCGGCGGCGAGTCGGGGCAGCGCCTGGATGGCGTCGTCGAGGAAGGGCTCGATGTTGTCGATGAGTTCGGTGCCCCAGGCCTCGGGGTTGTCCTCGGTGGGGAGGGTGGATTCCCAGATCACCGGGGTGGCGCCGGTCGCCGCGACCTTCTCGGCGAAGGAGGCGGGAATGGCGTAGCTGACGCGGTGGCCGCGGGCGACGAGCTCCCGGATCACCTCGATGCTCGGGTTCACGTGTCCGTGCGCGGCGATGGAGAACATGGCGATGTGCGCGGGCTTGACTGGGGTCATGTTCCGACCATAACGAGACGAGACGTCTCGTGCAACGGTTTCTCCCCGCCGCCCCCCGGGGGTGCCGCGCCCGGGGTGCCGGGCCGATTACGCCGGGATGACAGACTTGGCGGATTCACCACGATCCGGAGAGACGGCGGACAGCAGGCATGGACGAGGCGCGGGCCAGGGACGTACTCACAGCGGCGGGCCTCACCGGCCGCGCCGAGCTGCTGACCTTCGGCGAGAACGCCGTCTTCGCGGTCGGCGACGACCTGGTGGCCAAGGTGGGCCGCGAGGCGGCGCTGTTGGAGCGCGCCGAGCGCGAGTTGGCCGTGGCGGGCTGGCTCGCGCAGGCCGGAGTCCCCGCCGTGCGCGCCGCCGAGCCGTCGGCCAGGCTGGTGGCCGGGCACCCCGTGACCCTGTGGCACCGATTGCCCGCCGCGGTCCGACCGGCGGGACCCGAGGACCTCGCGGCCCTGCTGCGCCTGATCCACGCGTTGCCCGCGCCGCCGTTCACCCTGCCGGCGCGCGACCTGCTGGGCGGAGTGGAACGCTGGCTGAGGTTCGCCGGCGGGGCCGTCGACCCGGCGGACGCCGCGTACCTGAGGGCCCGCCGCGACGCGTACGCGAGCGAGGTCGCCGCGCTGACCCCGCGCCTCCCCCTCGGCCCGATCCACGGCGACGCCCTGCCCCGCAACGTCCACGTGGGGCCGGACGGGCCGGTACTGGTGGACCTGGAGACCGTGTCGAGCGACCTTCGCGAACACGACCTGGTGGTGATGGCCCTGTCCCGCGACCGCTACGGGCTGCCCACCGCCTCGTACGAGGCGTTCGTGACGGCGTACGGATGGGACGTGCGCGAGTGGGAGGGCTGCGCGGTCCTGCGCGGCGCCCGGGAGACGGCGAGTTGCGCGTGGGTCTCCCAGCACGCGCCGGACAACCCGAAGGCGCTGGCGGAGTTCCGCCGTCGGGTCGCCTCGCTGCGGGACGGCGACACCGCGACGCGCTGGCATCCCTTCTGAGCCGCGGGAGTTCGACCGGGCGCACACACCCCGCCGCGGCCGGATGCGCACGATGTCCCGCTTGCGGAAGGTGATCCCGGTCGCCATCCTCGAAGGCGGCGATGCGCCGGCCCACCCGCCCCATGCTCCCGATCACGAGATCGACCGCCGAGCGGGCATCGTCGACAACCACGGGGAGCAGCGTGCCGTCCTTCGTCCACCGGATCACCAAGTACGACCCTGCCGATCGCGACGAGCGCGGCGGTTACATCGGCGCCGAGGACACGATCAGCGACCACGGACCGGTCGAGGCCGCCTATCTGCAAGCGATTGCCGCCTTCGCCGAGGACACCGGCATCGACCGTCTGGCCGTTCGCGAGCCGGAGATCTCCTTCCTTGTCCGCTTCGGCCTGGAGCCGACGATCGACGGCCACGGCCTCGCCGGGTCCGGAGCGGCTGGAGGCCTCGCCCTACGACGCGGACTTCGACGAGCCCGGTGTGCAGCGGCCCGCCGACGAGGACTTCTGGGCGCGTGTGCGCTGGTCCGTCGCCATGGGTCACGCGGCGATGCTGGAGGAGGGGTACCTCCACAATGCCTCCCGTTGGCACCGCCTCACCGAGGACACGATCGATGCGGTACGCGCCCGACTCACCCCGCGTGCCCAGTTGACCGTCTGGCCCGACCTGTCCGCCGATGTCGACGCGGTCCTCGCCTCGCTTCCCGACGAGGGTCCGGTGGAGTTCGTGTGGGAGGACGAGAACGGGGTCATCTCCAGCACGACGGTCGACGAGTCGGAGTACGGCGAACTGGCCGCCCGGGTGGCGGGCGCCCGTGCCGCCACGGCCCTGTCCTTGACCCTCGACGAACGCCACCCGCTGTTCACCGCGGTCCTGCCCGACAGCGACGGCGTCCTGCGCGCCCGGTGGCGGACCGAGCCGACGCCGACTGACCGGAACTGGGCCTTGTCACGTGGACCGGCCCGAGGACGTGGTTCGGGTCGGAGACGGCCTGCTCGTGAAAATCATGGACGTCGACGTTCCACGGCGCCGGATCACTCTCTCCCACCTACAGGCGCTCGCCTCGGGAGAGCGCTGAGCGGCGCCGTCATCGTCTCCGGGGAATGAGTGGCCAGGCCGGCTCGACGACCGTCGTCGGATCCGCGGTACGCCGCAGATACGCCTGCAAGGAGACCGACTGCTCGGCCGCCGCGCGCACCTGAAGGTCATGCAGATCCGCCAACGGCATCGCGGCGACGGGCCGGTGCTTCTCGCCCATGCGTCGCACCACCCGGGCTGCGGCCACGGCATCGGCCCTCGCGTCGTGCGCGTCGTCGAGCGACACCCCGTAGTGGTCACACAGTGCGTGGAGGGCCCGCTTGCCCCTCCGGTACTTGTCGACGTGCTTGTCGATCACCAGCGGATCGATGACGGGCGAAGGCACACTGCCCAGCCGCTCGCTGATCGACTCGACCTCGTGCCGCCGACACTCACGGTCAAGCAGTGACAGGTCGTAGCGTGCGTTCATCACCACCAGCGGCGTGCCGAGCCGCAGCCCCTCGGCGACGGCCTGTGCGATCTCCTCTATGGCGGAAGCGGCCGGCACCCCGTGCTCGCGGGCGTGTTCCGTCGAGATGCCGTGGATCGCCGATGCCTGCTCCGGTATCGCCACCCCTGGATCCAGCAACCAGGTCCGCTCGGCCGATACGGCCCCGGCCGAATCCAGCCGCACGACCGCCGCCGTGACGATGCGGTCGGTCTCGACGTCGGTGCCCGTGGTCTCCAGGTCGAAGGCCACCAACGGTCCACTGATCCAGCTCATCACGCGGCCCTCGTTCCGGCGTGGGTCGCCGGCCGGCTCCGCGCTTCGCCGTCGCGCACCTCGACCGCCGCGGCGGTCACGATCCGCGACTCCCCCGGTTCCGTGCCGGTCGTCTCCAGGTCGAGCCCGACCAACGTTCCCCCGTGCCACGCCGCCATGACGCGCCCCTCCCCCGTACGAACTTCCGGTCAATGACTTTCAGCCTGCCACGGGGTACTGACAGCCCGGTCGCCGGGTCGGGCCGTCGTCCGGCGGCGCGCGGGTCACGACACCGGCCGGGAGTCCTCCCACACCGATTCGAATTCCTCCCGGTACGTCGTGAACAGCCCGTGGTCGGCGTCCTTGGGCACGCCCCGCCCGCCCCCGCGCAGCACGAGCACGGGGGCCTCCATGCCGCGGGCCCGGCGCAGGTACGACTGGACCACGGCGATCCCCGAGGACTCGCCCTCCACCAGGTACGCGGTGAAGCGCGGGGTCTCGTCGAAGACGTGGATGTCGAAGCGCGAGGGGTCGCGCAGGCCGGCCCGGACCCGCCGCACGTGCAGGATGTTCATCTCGACCGAGCGGCTGAGCTCTCCCTTGCGCAGCCCCAGTTCCCGTTCGCGGCGTTTGACGGCGCTGCTGGCCGGGTTCAGGAAGAGCAGTCGGACCCGGCAGCCCGCCTCGGTGAGCCGTACGAGTCTTCGCCCGGAGAAGTTCTGGACCAGCAGGTTGAGGCCTATGCCGATGGCGTCGAGCCGGCGCGCCCCGCCGAACAGGTCCTCCGCCGGCAGTTGCCGCTGGAGCCGCACCCGGTCCGGGTGGACCGAGATGACGTCCGCGTACCGGTCCCCGACCAGGTCCTCGACGGCGTCGATCGGCAGCCGGTCGGCCGACGGGGAGCCCGAGCCGCCGCCGAGCACCTCCAGCAGTCGCGCCGAGGCCCGCTCGGCCTGCTCCAGCACCGCCCGCGACAGGGCCCGGTTGCGGGAGACGACGTTCCGGGTGACCTCCAGCTCGTCGAGGGCCAGCTCGATCTCACGCCGGTCGTCGAAGTACGGTTCGAAGCAGGGCCAGTGCTGGACCATCAGCTCCCGCAACTGCGGCAGCGTCAGGAAGCTCAGGACGTTGTCGTCGGCCGAGTCCAGGAGGTAGCCCTTGCGCCGGCTGACCTCGCGCACGGCCACCGCCCGCTGCACCCACTCCTGACCGGCGGGCCCGGCGGCGGCGACCACCCAGTCGTCCCCGCCGTGCGCCGGCTCGTAGATCGGCCGCAGCACCGCCCCGACCACCGAGCGCAGCCGCTGTTCGATGAGGTTCAGCCAGATGTACGCGCGTCCCGCCCGCTGGGCCCGGGTCCGGACCTCGCTCCAGGCGTCCGCGCTCCAGTCCAGTTCGGCTCCGGCCCGGGTTCCTCCGGTCTCCGGCGGGGCCAGCGAGACCGCTCCGGCCGGCACTCCCGCGGGCCCGCCCCCCGCGGTGTCCGCCGGGCCACCCTCGTGACCGCTGTCACCAGGGGGCAGCTCCAGACCTCCCGAGCTCACCCGTGCACCGCCTTCTGCGTCTGGACGCCCGTCTCCAGTGATCACGGAAGGGTACTCCGCGCGCGCGGCCGGATGCAGCCCGATGGCCCTTACACCGGCTGCCCGTTGACCCATTATCCGATGCCCACACAGTCCACTGACCCGCATATCAGCTCTCCGGGTCACCCGGTAGGAGCATCCCAAGTCCCCGCTTGGGGGCGCTCTTTCGGGGAAGATCTGGCAGTGACGTGGTGTACGCCGGATCGCCAGGGGCATCCACCGACATCGAGGGAAGAGTCGTTATCCATGCAGATCTGGCCGGGACAGGCGTATCCGCTGGGTGCCACGTACGACGGCGCCGGCACCAATTTCGCGGTCTACTCCGAGGCCGCCCGACGGATCGAGCTGTGTCTGTTGCACGACGACGGCTCGGAGACCGCCGTCGAACTGCGCGAGACGGACGCCTTCGTCCGACACGCCTACCTGCCCGGTGTGATGCCGGGCCAGCGCTACGGGTTCCGGGTCCACGGCCCGTACGAACCCGAGCACGGCCTCCGGTGCAACGCGGCGAAGCTGCTGCTCGACCCGTACGCGCGCGCCATCAGCGGCAGCGTCGACTGGGGCGAACAGGTGTACGGCTACCACTTCGGTCGGCCGGACTCCCGCAACGATCTGGACTCGGCCCCGCGCACGATGAGTTCGGTCGTGGTGAACCCGTACTTCGACTGGGCCAACGACCGACCGCCGCGCCACGAGTACCACCACACCGTGCTGTACGAGGCGCACGTCAAGGGTCTGACGATGCGGCACCCGGACCTCCCGGAGGAGCTCCGCGGCACCTACGGGGCCCTCGCGCACCCGGCGGTCATCGGGCACCTGACCAAGCTCGGGGTGACCGCGCTGGAGCTGATGCCGGTGCACCAGTACGTCAACGACCACCGGCTGGTGGACGACGGGCTCAGCAACTACTGGGGCTACAACACCATCGGCTTCTTCGCTCCGCACAACGGCTACGCCTCCGGCGACCGCGGCCAGCAGGTGCTGGAGTTCAAGTCCGCGGTGCGGGCCCTGCACGAGGCCGGGATCGAGGTGATCCTCGACGTGGTCTACAACCACACGGCGGAGGGGAACCACCTGGGGCCGACGCTGTCCTTCCGGGGGCTGGACAACGCCTCGTACTACCGGCTGGCGGAGGACCCCCGGCACTACATGGACACCACCGGCACCGGGAACTCCCTGCTGATGCGGTCCCCCCACGTGCTCCAGCTGATCATGGACTCGTTGCGCTACTGGGTCACGGAGATGCACGTCGACGGTTTCCGCTTCGACCTCGCGGCCACCCTGGCCCGGCAGTTCCACGAGGTGGACCGGCTGTCGTCGTTCTTCGACCTGGTCCAGCAGGATCCGGTGGTCAGCCAGGTGAAGCTGATCGCCGAGCCCTGGGACCTGGGCGAGGGCGGCTACCAGGTGGGCAACTTCCCGCCCCTGTGGACGGAATGGAACGGCAAGTACCGCGACACCGTGCGGGACATGTGGCGCGGGCAGCCGCGCACGCTGGCGGAGTTCGCGGGACGGCTGACGGGCTCCTCCGACCTCTACCAGGACGACGGGCGGCGCCCGCTGGCCTCCATCAACTTCACCACGTGCCACGACGGTTTCACCCTGAACGACCTGGTCTCCTACAACGAGAAGCACAACGAGGCGAATCGGGAGGGCAACCGGGACGGGGAGACACACAACCGGTCCTGGAACTGCGGGGTGGAGGGTCCGACGGAGGACCCGGAGGTACTGGAACTGCGCGCGCGCCAGATGCGCAACTTCACGGCCACGTTGATGCTGTCGCAGGGCGTGCCGATGCTGAGCCACGGCGACGAGTTCGCCCGCACCCAGGGCGGCAACAACAACGCCTACTGCCAGGACAACGCGCTGTCCTGGGTGGACTGGCCGGAGCCGGGCAAACCGGCGCCCGGGTTGCTGGAGTTCACCCGGCAGATGGTGTGGTTGCGCCGGGACCACCCGGTGTTCCGGCGGCGCCGGTTCTTCCACGGCCGGCCGGTGGAGGGCACCCACGACGAACTCTCGGACATCGCCTGGTTCACCCCGCACGGCGAGGAGATGCGGGCCCGTGACTGGCAGGCGCAGCACGCACGCGCGTTGACGGTGTTCCTCAATGGCGAGGCGATCTCCGAACCGGGCACCCGGGGTGAGCGGATCACCGACGATTCGTTCCTGCTGATGTTCAACGCGGGTTCGGAGGCGCAGGAGTTCACCGTGCCGGCCGGGCACGGGGCCCAGTGGCGCCTGATCGTGGACACGGCCCGTTCGGACGTACTGCCACCCGGCACCGGGCCGCAGTTCGCGGCGGGTGACCGGGTGGCGTTGACGGGTCGGTGCATGGTGGTGCTTCAGCGGCCGGCGTAGGAGGTCCGTCCGGCGGCGGTCGGCCCCTTCTCGCCGGCCGCCCCGATCCGCGGCGCGGTCGCCTGTGCGGGGATGACGACCCCGGGGTGCGGGCGGGCCGCGGGCACCCGGGTGGCCAGGGCCAGGACGAGGCACAGCGCCGCCGCGCCCACGGCGAGCGCGAAGGGGCCCGCGGGCCCGTACCACTCGGCGAGTTGGCCGCTGACCCCGAGCGCGAGGGCCTGGCCGGCGACGAGCGAGCTGGCGGCGAAGGCCATCGCCTCGGCGAGCCGGGCGGGCTGCACGTGCCGCTCGGTGAGCGCGAACGCGGTGATCAGGTGCGGTGCGCATGCGGCGCCGAGCACGGTGACGACCGCGTACAGCGGCAGCAGGCCGTCGGTGAACACCAGCGGCGCCGAGAAGGCCAGCCCCGCGGCGGTGGCCAGCCTCCAGCGCAGCCGCAGTCCGAAGCGGGCCGGCAGCGCGCCCATGGCCAGGCCCACGACGGCGCTGACCACGCCCATGCAGGCGTAGACGATGCCCGCCTGTCCCGGGACGCCCAGGCGCAGGGTCAGGGCCGCGATCCCTGCCTGGCAGGCGCCGAACACGGCTCCCTGGAGAGCGAGGGAGGCCCTCACCGAGTACACGACGCCCGGCGGCCGGGACCGGCCGCCCTCGGGGCGGTCCGGGGCGGGCGAACCGGCGGTGACGGAGGCCGTCGGGTGGAGCGCGTAGGCACCGCCGAAGACGGCGACGAGGCAGGCGGCGCCCGCGAGGGCGGCGGCCGGGTGCGCGACGAGCGTGGCCGTGCCGACGAGGGCCGGTCCGATGACGAACGACACCTCGTCCAGGGTGCCTTCGAGCGAGTGGACGGCGCCCACCACGCTCTCGTCGGCCTCGGCGCGGCGGGCCAGGGCCACGGAGCGGCTGCGGGCGAGGGGCCCGATCAGCGGGATGGAGGCGCCGGCGACCACCGCGATCGAGGCGAGCGGAACCGTGTCGAGGTGTCCGAGGGCCCCGGCGACCAGGGCGCCGGTGGCGACCGCGTTGACGGCGACGGCGCCCAGGACGACGGGACGCTGCCCTCGGCGGTCGGCGAGCCGGCCCAGGACGGGCCCGAAGGCCACCTGTCCGGCGGAGAGGGCGAACCCGACGATCCCGGCGGTGGCGAGGGAGCCGGTGGTCTCCGCGATCAGCAGCACGCTGCCGAACTGGCACATCGCGACGGGAAGTCGGGCAAGGAAGGAGACGAGCGGCAGGAGGGGCCCGGTCAGGGCGATGACTTTGCGATAGGTGTCGACGGTTCCAAACACCCGAGGAACGTTAACCCGGTGCAGTCACCCGGATGCATTGGGTCATGGCACGGAATCCCGCAGGCTGGGTACGTACGTTCTCATGACCCAGGAGTACTTGAGCAGCCAAGCGGAAACCGATGTTCCGACATCCGTCACTCCGGCGTCCACCTACCGTCTCCAGCTGTGTCCCGCGTTCCCGTTCGCGGCGGCCGGGGCGGTGGTTCCGTACCTCGCCTCGCTCGGCGTGTCCCACCTGCACCTGTCGCCGGTGCTGGAGGCCGTGCCCGGTTCCACGCACGGGTACGACGTCACCGACCACACCCGGGTGCGGGCCGAGCTCGGCGGGGAGCGGGGGCTGCGGGCCCTCGCCGCGACCGCGCGGGAACACGGGCTGGGCGTGGTGCTCGACATCGTGCCGAACCACATGGCGGTGCCGTCGCCGCTGCGGCTGAACCGGCCGCTGTGGGAGGTGCTGCGGGAGGGGCCGGAGTCCTCGTACGCGGCCTGGTTCGACATCGACTGGGAGGCGGGCGACGGGCAGGTGCTGCTGCCGGTGCTCGCCGAACCGCTCGACCCGGGCGAGGTGAAGGTCGTCGGCGGGGTGCTGCGCTGCGGGGAGCACGAGTTCCCGCTGCGGGAGGGAACGGCCGCACTGGCGACGACGGAGCTCCTGGCCGCGCAGTGGTACCGGCCGGCGTGCTGGCGCGAGGCCCGGACCGCCCTGAACTACCGCCGTTTCTTCACCATTTCGGATCTGATCGGGGTTCGGGTGGAGGACCCGGAGGTCTTCGCGGCCACGCACGTCAAGGTGCTGGAGCTGGTCCGCGACGGGGTGGTCTCGGGGCTGCGGATCGACCACGTGGACGGGCTGGCGGATCCGCGGGAGTACCTGCGGCGGCTGCGCGCGGAGGTCGGCGAGGAGTGCTGGATCGTGGTGGAGAAGATCCTGGCCCCCCAGGAGCGGCTGCCTCCCGGCTGGCCGGTCGCCGGCACCACGGGCTACGACGCGCTGCACCGGCTGGACGGGGTCTTCACCGATCCGGCCGGCGTCGACGAACTGGCGCGCCTGTACCGGGAGTCCACCGGGGCGCCCTCCTGGGAGGAGACCGCGGCGGCGGCGACGCGTGAGGTGCTGACCGGCCATCTGGCGGCCGAGCTGGCGACGCTCCAGCGGTTCGCGGGCCCCGATCTGGCCTCTGCGGTACGGGAGTTGCTCATCGAGTATCCGGTGTACCGGCCGTACCCCGGCGAGCCGGACATGCCGCCGCAGGCACTGGAGCGGGCCGCCTCCCGGGCCGGGGCCCACGCGGTGGCCGGCGTGCGGGACCTGGTGGCGCGGGACCCCGCCTTCGCCGCCCGCTTCGCCCAGACCTCGGCCGCCCTGCGGGCGAAGTCGCTGGAGGACCGGGCCTTCTACCGCTGGGCCCCGCTGCTGTCGGCCACGGAGGTCGGCGGGGAGCCCGGCCGGCCGGCGGTGTCGGTGGCCGGGTTCCACGCGTACTGCGCCGACCTGGAACGGGACTGGCCCGCCTCGGGCACGGTGCTGTCCACCCACGACACCAAGCGGAGCGCGGACGTCCGGGCGCGGATCTCGACCCTCTCGCAGGCTCCGGGGCACATGGCCGGACCGGGCGACGGGGGCCCGGACCCCCGGGCCGCGTGGGTGGCGCGGCAGACCGCCCTGGGCCTCGGGGAGGTCCCGGAACGCGGGCCCCGCCTGTCGGCGGCCCTGCTGAAGGGAGCCCGCGAGGCCGGGCTGCACACCAGTTGGACGGAACCGGACGAGAGGTACGAGGCGGGGATCACCGAGGCGGCGTCCCGGCCCGGCGCGCTCCCCGCGGACCTCCCGCCGGAACTGCGGGAGGCCGCCCGGGCCAACCTCCTCGGGATGACCCTGCTTCACCTGGCGATGCCCGGGGTTCCGGAGGTGTACCAGGGCGAGGAGAGCGAGTACCGGGCCCTGGTCGACCCCGACAACCGGCGTCCCGCCGTCCACCCGCGCGAGGCCGCGGCCCTGCTCGACGCGGGCATGACCCCGCGGGGCGTGGCGCAGGAGAAGCTCGCCCTGACCACCGCGCTGCTGCGGCTGCGGCGTTCCCGCCCCGACCTGTTCACCGGGTACGCGCCGCTGGCCGCCCGGGGCCCGGCGGCGGACCACTGCGTGGCCTTCGTCCGCTCGACCGGCCTGATCGCGGTGGCCACCCGGCTCTCGCACCGGCTCGCGGGCGCGGGCGGCTGGCGCGACACCGCGCTGACCCTGCCGGCGGGGCGTTGGACGTCCCTGCCGTACGGGGACGCGCACGAGGGCGAGGTCGCCCTGTCGGTGCTGCTGGCGGACCGGCCGGCGGTGGTGCTGCTCCGGTCGGAGTCGGCCGGGTAGCGCTGCCCCCTGCCCTCCCGGGCGCCCCCGGGAGGGCAGGTCGTGCGCCCCTGCGGTTGCTGATCAACGGACGTACGTTCGGGGGGACTTCGCGCGGAATGCCTGCGTCACCGTGTGCGGGGTGGGCAGAATCTCTCGGGTTCGTCAGACAGCGTCCGCACCACCACCACTCTGGGAGCAGCCGGTGTCGCCTCAGGAGATCCCCCTCACGATCACCCCGCAGCAGGCCGCCCACGGCGTGATCCTCACGGTGGCCCTGGCGTCGGGGCCCGCCCGCCTGCGGATCCCCTCCTGCACGGACGGCCAACTCGTCCGGGCCCGCGTCGGCGACACCGACGTACTGCTGCGCATCCGGGTGGGCCAGGTCGCCGGCGCGGCCCCGGGGCAACCCGCGGCCCCGGGCAAGTCGGGCGCGAAGGGATGCCTGGTGGCGGTCGGGCTCCTCGCCGCCGTGATCGTCGGCGTGGTCCTGCTGAACAACGGGGACGACGACAGGGTCGAGACCTCCCCGACGCCCTCCCCCACGATCAGCGTCTGGTCCCCCGCGCCGGCCCCGCCCCCCGTGGTCCTCCCCACGTCGACCACGTCCACGGGGACGTCCGCACCCGACCCCACGCCGTCGCCGTCGGAGGCCGCCCCGAGCCCGTTCGACCGGGGCACCTGCCTCAACGGGACGCTGCCGGACTCGACGACCGCCCAACGGGTCACCGGGGTCCGGGAGGTCCCCTGCTCGGCGTCCGACGCGCACTACCGGGTGATCGAGAGCATCCCGATGACCTCCGACCTGGACCGCTGCAACGACAACCCGAAGACGGAGTACGCCTTCTCCTACAGCTACACCCGCAACGGGATCCCCCTCAACGAGTACGTCTACTGCCTGGTCGGAATGGACTGACCGACGCGAGCATGCCGGGGACGAGGCGTTGGCCAGGGGTTTTCCTCGGGATTCGGGGAAGTGCGGGGCGCCCGGAGCAGTAGGGGGCGTGCGCGGCGGGCATGGCATGACATGTGACCCTCCTACGAGACATGTGCTACCCCACTCCGCACGAACTCGCCCTGGCCGCACGCGCCCTGGCGGACGAGCATCCGGCCCTGGTACGACTGCGCCAGGTCGGCGCCTCCCGGGCCGGCCGGCCGCTGTGGCTGCTCTCCGTCGGCGGGGAGCCCGCCGGGGCGGGCGCACCGGGCCGCAACGTCCTCGTCGTCGCCGGGGCGCACGCCAACGAACCCGTCGGCGGCCCGACGGCCCTCTCCCTGGCCCGGCGCGTCATCCGCGACCTCGCCCCCCGGGCCGGTTGCGGCTGGCACTTCCTGCTCTGCGCGGACCCCGACGGGGCGGCCCTGCACCTCACTCCCCGCCCGTACTCCCTCCTCGACTACCACCGGAACTTCTTCCGACCCCCCGGGCCCGAACAGCCCGAGTGGGCACCGTCCTTACTTCCCCCGGACCGACTGCCGCCCGAGACCCTGGCCCTGACCGCGCTCATCGACGAACTGCGCCCCGTACTCCAGATCTCCCTGCACGGCACCGACCTGGGCGGCTCCTGGGTCCAGCTCACACGGGACATACCCGGACTCTCGGAGCCCTTCACCAAGTCGGCGGCCGAGCTGCGGATCCCGGTGGAGACGGGTGCCTCCGACGCCACCGGGTGGCCCTCCCCCGGGCCCGGCATCTTCGTGATGCCCGAACCGGGCACCGAGGCGGCCGGGGCCTTCCACCCGGAGGACACCCGGCTGAGCACCTGGTACCACGCCCACCGGTACGCGGGTACCACCGCGATCGTCGAAGTGCCCATGTGGGCCTCCGACCTGGTGGACGACCCGGCCCCGCACCCCGACCCGCGGCGCGCGCTGCGCATGCTGGCCGGGCGGCTCAGCGGGGACGCCGACCGGGTGGCCGCCGTACGCGAGGGGGTGTACACGGCGGACCCGGACGCCGCGCCGCTGCTGCGGGCGGTGGACTGGACACTCGCCCTGATCCCCCGGATCACCGTCGAGTGGACCGGCCCCGGGGCCCCCGCCGAGGCCACCACCGCGCACATCGGCAGCATCGACGCGTTCGGGCGGCGACTGTCGCTGCGCGCCGCCGCGATGCTGCTGCGCGTGCTGCGGGCGCAGGGGCATCCGGCGGCGCAGGGGCTGGACCGCCTGGTGACGGGGTGGTGCGAGGAGTTCGCGGCCCGTTTCCAGGCGCGCTGGATCCCGGTGGCCACGCAGGTGGAACACCAGGCCCGCACGGTGCTGGCCACCTACGAACGGCTCACGGCGGTCAACCGGTAGCGGGCCGCACCGGGCCGCCGACCCGGTTCACCCGGCACGGGCCCGAGGGTCACGCTCGCAACGTCCTCGGGCTCCCGCGTCACACCGGACGGAGTGCCGAAGGCGAAGGACGTGGCAGCGCGGACGGCCGGCTCCGCGGCCATACGGTCGATGACGACGTGACCATGCCGTCCGCGCGGTCCCCGGGTGCGCCGTGTCGAGTCCTCCTCAGGTCTTCTCCGGCGGTCGCGCGATCCTCCGTTGGGCGTACATGATCCGCCGTGGCGGTTGACGCGCGGCTGCCGTGTCCAGAACCAGCATGTACGTCATGAACACAGCACCCGCTCCCCTCCTCCCCGTCGCTGCTCCCGCCCCGGTTTGGGCTCGTCGCGCCGCCCACGCCATCGCCCTGTGCGCGGTCCCCTCCGGCCTGTGGCGCATCGCCATGGCATCCGGTGTCTACGTGGGCTACAGCGAACAGGTACTGCGCGATGTCTTCGACATACCGGGCTGGGGCATCGCCTACGTCGTCGGCCTCTCCGTCCTTGCCGAACTGGCCGCCCTGTTCCCGCTGTTACTCGTCAGCGAGCGGTGGCGGCCGCTGCGCCCCCGGGCCATGACCGCAGTGGCCTGGACCGCCTCGGTGGTCCTGGTCCTGGTGGCGCTGTGGCAACTCGTGGTCGCCTTCACCGTCGAGAGTCAGACGTACATGACGAGTGACACGGCACAGACCGTATGGGCCTTCATCTTCGCCCCCCTGTTCGCCATCCCGGCCCTGATGACCGCGGTGACCTGGTCCTACGCGAAGCGGCACCGCGGACAGGCGTAGACCCCCCAGTCGGATGCCTTCCACCGCTTCGCGCACAGGGGATGAAGCACGCCCGATGGCCGGGCGGGCCGTGGCGGCCCGCGGACCGGACCCGGTCAGGGGACGAGTGGCCACCCGTCGCCGAACGTCATCGCGTCGAGCCTGGACATGACGGCCGCCCGACACCTCTCCAGCTCCGGGTCGGTGACTTCCCAGGTGTGGCCCCCCTGGTGGCCGAGGAACTGGCAACAACCGTCGCCGGTCCCGCCGGGGGTGTCATCACTGGCCGGGCAGTCCGGCAGCCACATCAGTTCGTCGAGCGGACCTTGGTCCGTCCAGCGGGCCCAGAGGGCCGACCCCTCTTCGTTCTCGCACAGGATCTCGGCATGGGGACCTCCGTGCGTCTCCAACGTGCACCGCAGATCACCGCTGTTCGACGCCACGTCTCGGACGGTGTCGTCATCGACGCCGATCCGAAGCAGGAGCATCAGCAGCCCCGGAACGCGCACGTGGATGCGCGCGTCGCACACGTACCGCCCGGGCGTCACGCGCCCCACCCCCGAGCGACGATGAACGCCACGGCGGCAATCCACGCGACGGCCCCGAGGGTGACGGCGAGCGCACCCCTCCTGGTCCTTCGCGCGTGGTCCCGGTGCTCATTGTCATCGGTCACCGGTCGCGCTCCCTCGCGCGCCTGCGCATCACCGCGGTGGCCAGCGCGAGCGCCTCGGGACAGCAATGGATGAGGGGCATGTCACCCCAGTCCGGACGCGGTTCGTCGCGCTCGATGGCGGCAGCCAACTCCGCCAACGCGTCCCCCATGACCACCACGGCGCGCGGGCACGGTTCCGGCGACGCCGGCTCTACGTTCTCGGGCACCGCCACTCCTCTCTGTAGTCGTTCCACTACCAAGAGGCTTCAGCGTGACCTAGAGTCTGGGATCTATCAACTGTCCAGGCTCTGACTGAAAGTTCATGAGGCACCCGTGAACAGGAATGAGTTGACTCCCGACGCCAGTCCTCGCGCCGCCTTTGGCGCACGTTTACGCAGCTTGCGTGAGGCACGTGGATGGACGCTCGATGACCTCAGCGAACGAATGGAATATTCGGCATCGCATATTTCCGGTGTTGAGAACGCGAACCGCGCGCCAACTGTCAAGTTCGCGCAACGCGCCGACCGCGCGCTGGAACTCATGGGAACAGGGGAGACCCTGGCCAACGACGTGTTCCGCATCAAGAGCGGATCACTACTTGAAGGCTTCCCCGAGTACGTGCTGTCTGAAGGACGTGCGGCAGAAGTCCGCTACTTCGAAACCGGCATCATTCCGGGGCTGCTTCAGACCGAGGCATACGCGCAAGCCCTGGCCCAGAGCGCAGTCAGGCGCGGCACCATCACTGCGGAGCAAGCACACGAGCGGGTCACCGTCGTCGCCGAACGTCAGGACGCGCTACGTCGTACGCCGGCGCCACTCGTCATGGCCGTGTTGGACGAAAGCTGCGTCCGTCGACCGATCGGCACGGTTGCCGAGTGGGACACACAGCTTTCACGGCTGATCGAGTTCGCCGAGCAGCCGGACACCGTGTTCCAACTGGCTCCGTTCAGCATGGGGGTACGGCGCGCCTTCAACCTGCCGCTCTACATTCTGACCATGGCCGACCGCTCGATCGTGGCCTATGCGGAGTCCGCCACCCGAGGGCACTTGGAGCGTGACGGCAAGTTCGTGGCGCCCATACTGAGTACCTACTATCAGTTGCAGGCCCACGCATTGTCGCAACCGGACTCCGTGGCCATGATCAGGCAGATACGAGAGGGCATGTCGTGACCGAGACCGAGACCCCCCGTTGGTTCAAGTCCAGCTACAGCGACAACGGCGGCGCTTGCGTGGAAGTCGCCGACGCGCTCGCCGGCGTTCTCGGTGCCGTACTGGTTCGCGACAGCAAGAACCCGGGCGGCTCGCACCTGTCCTTGACCCGCAACGGGTTCGCCGGCTTGGTGGTGCTCGCCAGGCACCAGCGCTGACCCCGCTTGACCCGGCCCCGCCGCTCCGCCCCCCGTCCGAACCGCTCAGTCGAGGGAGAGCCGGAAGGTCATCCGGCCGAAGCCGATCTCGTCGCCCTCCCGGACCACGGCCGAGCCCGTCACCCGGCGGCCGTTGACGGTGGTGCCGTTGGCGGAGCCGAGGTCCTTGAGCACCCACAGGCCGTCGCGCAGGCTCAGCTCGGCGTGCGCCCGGGACACCGTCTCGTGGGTGAGTCGCAGCCCGTTGCCGGGGTCGCGTCCGATCGCGAGGGGCAGGGCGCTCGGGTGCGGCAGCAGCAGCTTGGGCAGCCGCTCGGCATACCAGGCCTTGCGGACGCCGACGCTCACCGCCGAGGCCCGGCCCACCCAGCCGAACAGCCGACGGGTCCAGGAGCTTTCGGTGGCACGCCGGCTCTGGAGGTCGGCGGTGAGCACCGCGAGGTCCTCGGCGCGGCGGGCCACCAGGGCCAGCTCCATGCGTCGCAGGAAGGTGTCATGGGACAGCTTTCCCAGGGCCGCGCCCTCTCTGAGCCGGCCCAGCGCCTGGTCGCGCTCGGCGTCGGAGAGGCGGGGCGCGGGGAAGCCGGGGTACTCGAAACTCGACGTCACAGGGTGATTGTCGGCCCGTCGGGGACGAAGTGTCCAGAACTCCCCCGCCGGGGCCGGGATGATGGGCGCGAGACGCAGGCTGGGTACCGCCGGAGACGAGGGGACCGTCCGTGCAGTTCGAGGTGTGGGCACCGCTGACAGGTCGGGTCGCCATGCGACTGAACGACACCGCCTACGAGATGACACCCGACCCGGAAACGGGCCGGGACGGTTGGTGGGTGGTCGACGCGCCGGCCGCCGACGGGGACGAGTACGGGTTCCTGCTGGGTGACGATCCGGTGGTGCGCCCGGACCCGCGCGGGCGCCGGCTGCCCCACGGTCCGGACGGCCACAGCGCGGTCGTCGACGTCGCCGCGCTGCACCCGGGCGCGCCGGCGCCCCGTGTCCCGCTCCAGGACGCGGTCCTGTACGAGCTGCACGTCGGGACGTTCACCCCGGAGGGCACCTTCGACGCCGCCGCGGGGCGCCTGCCGTACCTGGTGGGGCTCGGCGTCACGCACGTCGAGCTGATGCCGGTGTGCCCGTTCCCGGGCCGGCACGGCTGGGGGTACGACGGGGTGGCCCCCTGGGCGGTGCACGAGCCGTACGGCGGCCCGGCGGGTCTGGCCCGGTTCGTGGACGCGGCGCACACCGCCGGGCTGGGCGTGGTCCTGGACGTGGTCCACAACCACCTCGGGCCCTCCGGGAACCACCTCCCCGTCTTCGGCCCGTACTTCACGGAGTCCCACCACACGCCCTGGGGCGCGGCGGTGAACCTGGACGCGCCCGGTTCCGACGAGGTCCGCGCGTACTTCATCGGCAGTGCCCTGGCCTGGCTGCGGGACTACCGGATCGACGGCCTGCGCCTCGACGCCGTGCACGCGCTGGCCGACGGTCGGGCCCTCACCTTCCTGGAGGAGCTGGCGGCGGCGGTGGACGAACTGGCGGCGGAGACCGCCCGCCCGCTGTTCCTGATCGCCGAGACCGACCAGTGCGACCCGCGCGTCACGACCAGGCGGTCCGTCGGCGGCCTGGGGCTGCACGCCCAGTGGAACGACGACTTCCACCACGCCCTGCACTGCACGCTGACCGGCGAGTCCCAGGGGTACTACGCCGACTTCGCCGAGGCCCCGATCGGCGCCCTCGCCAAGACGCTGACGCGGGCCTTCTTCCACGACGGCACGTGGTCCTCCTTCCGGGGCCGCACGCACGGCCGGCCCGTGGACCGCCGCCGTACCCCGGCGCACCGCTTCCTGGGCTACACCCAGACCCACGACCAGATCGGCAACCGGGCGCTGGGCGACCGACTGTCGGCCTCCCTGTCACCGGGCCTGCTGGCCTGCGCCGCGACGGTGGCGCTGACCGGCCCCTTCGTCCCGATGCTGTTCATGGGCGAGGAGTGGGGCGCGGGCACGCCGTGGCAGTACTTCACCGACCACCCCGACCCGGAGCTCGCGGAGGCCGTGCGGACGGGCCGGCGGCGGGAGTTCGCGGCGCACGGCTGGAAGGCCGAGGAGATCCCGGACCCGCAGGACCCGGCGACCCGCGACCGGTCCTGCCTGAACTGGGAGGAGCCCGAACAGCCCGCGCACGCCCGCCTGTTGGACTGGTACCGGACCCTGATCGCACTGCGCCGCACCCATCCGGACCTGCGCGACCCGGACCTCGCGGCGGTGCGGGTCGCCCACGACGAGGAGCGCCGCTGGGTGACGTTCCGGCGCGGTGAGGTCCGGGTGGCGGTGAACTTCTCGCGGGAGCCGGTGACCATCGCGCTGGGCCGCAACGGGGTGCGGGTGCTGGCCGCCTGGGAGCCCGTCGACCACCCGGGTCCCGACGGCCGGATCCACGTGCCGGGCGAGTCGGCGGTGGTGCTGGGCCCGTAGGCCCTGTCGTCGAAGCGGCGGCCGACTACTCGACGATCGCCATCTCGCGCGGGGCGTTGTTGAGGCGGCGGACGCCGTCGTCGGTCACCGTCACGATGTCCTCGATGCGGACGCCGAAGCGGCCGGGCAGGTAGACGCCCGGCTCGACGGAGAAGCACATGCCGGGCAGCAGCGGCTGCTCCTCGCCCTCGATCATGTACGGCGGTTCGTGGGTGGTGACGCCGATGCCGTGGCCGGTGCGGTGGATGAAACGGTCCCCGTAGCCGAACTCGGTGATCACCGCGCGGGCCGCCCGGTCCACGTCCTGGCAGGCGATACCGGGCCGGACCGCCGCCACGCCCGCCCGCTGCGCCTCCCGGACGACGTCGTGGACCCGCCGCTCCTCGGCGGTGGGCTCGCCGACGTGCACGGTGCGGGAGATGTCGGAGCCGTATCCGTGCAGGAGGCCGCCGAAATCGAGGACGACCATGTCCCCGTGCCGGATGACGCGGTCGCCGGCCTCGTGGTGCGGGTTGGCGCCGTTCGGGCCGGAGCCGACGACGGTGAAGTCCACCTGCGAGTGGCCGTGCACGCGCAGCAGCGCGGCCAGGTCGGCGGCCACGTCGCTCTCCCTGCGGTCGGCGAAGGGGACGTGCAGGATCTGCGCGTACGCGGCGTCGGCCGCCGCCCCGGCCGCCGCCAGCCGGGCCAGTTCCCGCCGGTCCTTCACGGCGCGGAGCATCGGCAGGGCGTCGGTGAGCGGGGCGTAGGCGGTCCCGGGCAACTCGCGTTGGAGGCCGAGCAGGTGCAGGGCCCAGGTGTTGTCGCTCACGCCGAAACGGCCCGTCGCGTCGAGCAGGGGTGCGGTGGCGTCGTACGGGTTCTTCCCGTCGGCCCAGTCGCGCAGGGTCAGGGCTCCCGCGCCGGGTGCCTTCGCGGCGTCGGGGGCCTCCAGGGCGGGCACGACGAGCACCGGTTCCCGGTCGGCGGCGAGCACGAGCAGGGTCAGCCGCTCGGTGTCGACGGGCCGGTACCCGGTGAGGTGGGTGAGGTCGGGCCCGGGGGCGATCAGCAGCCCGGCCAGCCCCGCCTCGGCGGCGGCCCGCGCGGCGGCGGCCATCCGGGCGGCGTAGTCGGCGGCGGTGAAGGGCTCGGTGTCGGCGAGGAGCGGGTCGAGGTCCATACGGGGATCCTGCCGTGCGGCCCGCGCCGGCGGCAGGGGCCGCGCCGCACGAAACCCGCCGGGGCGGGGCCGGCCGGCGGGCGG
This sequence comes from Streptomyces sp. NBC_00513, assembly GCF_041431415.1. Classification (GTDB taxonomy): domain Bacteria; phylum Actinomycetota; class Actinomycetes; order Streptomycetales; family Streptomycetaceae; genus Streptomyces. The sequence continues at coordinate 5,957,695 of NZ_CP107845.1, read as the reverse complement.
CGGCCCGGAATATGGCGTCGCGGGAGCACCCCTCTGATCGGCTATGCTGTGCTTGCACATCGAACGGGTGGTCCGCCGCCCTTCGTGGTGGGTGTAGCTCAGTTGGTAGAGCACCTGGTTGTGGTCCAGGTGGCCGCGGGTTCAAGTCCCGTCACTCACCCTGTTGGATCCCGTGAGGGGTACGAGGTTTCCTCGTACCCCTCACGGGCGTTTCCGGGTCGGGGACGGCCGCCGACCGCCCTCCCTCAGCCGCGCAGGAAGGCCTCGATCGCCGCGGTGAACGCGACCGGTGTCTCGTGCGGCGGGTAGTGGCCGGCGCCGGGGAGCGGTTGGATCCGACAGTGCGGGTACCAGGCCTGCCAGGTGGCGCGCATCACCTCGACGCCCAGTGCCGGGTCGTACTCCCCGACGAGGACCAGCACCGGCACGGTGTTGCCCTTGACCGCCGCGGACAGGTCGAGGGACTCCCAGCTCGCGAGGTAGGCGGCGAAGGCCTCGGGCAGGGAGACGGCCATCGAGTGGGCGGCCATCCGGTCGATCCAGTGACGGGTCGGGCGGTTGCCGGTCACCAGGTCGAGGATGGCGCGCCGGTTGTCCTCGTTCGCGGCGGCGCCGTGGAAGAGCGCGTGGGTGGCGTCGTCCATCGGGTAGGGGCCGGCCGGGACCGGATTGACGCCGATCAGCCTCTCGATCCGCTCGGACGCCCGGACCAGCACCTGCTGGGCGGCCTTGCCGCCCATGGAGTGGCCGAGGAGCGAGAAGGTGTCCCAGCCGAGCTGGTCGGCCAGTTCGAGGACGTCGTCGGCGATCTCGGCGAGGTCGTACCGGCCGACGACGTCGCGGCGGTCGCCGTAGCCGCGGTAGTCGAGGAAGGCGTAGCTGAACTCCCGCGGGTCCAAGTGGTCCAGTACCGAACCCCAGTTGGCGGACGTGCCGAACCAGTCGTGCAACACGATCGCGCGGACGGGTCCGGTGCCGATCCTGCGGTGGGCGATGGCCATGCGTTCTCCCTCGGTGACGGAACGTGAGGACGTCGACGCCCTACGTTCTGCCCACCGGGCCTACCATCACACCGTGAAGTCGACATCCCGCACGGTGCGCGGCCACCGGCCCCGAGGCCTTCCGGTCCCGGGGCGGCGACGGCCGCGCGCGGCGGGCGAGCGCGTCACACGGTCTTGATCGCCGGGTCGGAGACGCCCGGGGCTCCCGTCTCGACGTGGCCCGCGAAGCGGCGCAGGAAGCCCGCGTCGGCGTCCGAGACGACCTTCACGTCGTACCAGCGGCCCGTGGCGCGCAGGTCGACCGGGTGGGTCACCGTCGCGCCGGGGTTGACCTTGAAGGTCTGCGGAGCGCCACCGTAGGTGTTGGTCACGGTGAGGTTCACGGCCGCCGTGCCCGCGTTGGCGAGGGTCAGCACGAGGTTGCCGGCGGTCGCGTCGTGGCGGGCCGTGACCTCGGGGCCGGCCTTCTTGGCGGGACCCTTCCAGGTGCGCAGGAAGCCGTTCGGCCCCCAGACCGTGAGGTTGACCTGGTTCCCGGTGGAGGCGCTGGTGCTCCAGGTGTCCGAGAGGGTCTTGCCCGCCTCGACCGTGTAGGGCCAGGGCCCGTCCGTGCGGTTGCCGGAGGTGCTGTGGAAGTGGGCCCCCAGGGTGGGTCCTGAGGCGAAGGTCAGGGTGAACTTGCCCGTCGAGACGGTGGCCTTGCCGTCCACGTACGGCTGGTAGCCCAGCGCGCGCGTCGGCTTGGAGCCCGCCTCCTGCTTCGGCAGGGCGCCGGTGGCCGGCGGTACGGGGTGGTAGGACGGGTGCGCGTCGTGGTCCGGCGGGAGGTAGCCGGCCGTGGAGGGCAGGGACGCGGGGGACGCGTCGGCCCTGCCGAAGTCGAAGGCCGAGGTCAGGTCGCCGCAGACGGCGCGGCGCCACGGCGAGATGTTGGGTTCCCGGACGCCGAAGCGCTGCTCCATGAAGCGGATCACCGAGGTGTGGTCGAAGGTCTCGGAGCAGACGTAGCCGCCCTTGCTCCACGGGGAGACGACGATCATCGGGACGCGGGGGCCCAGCCCGTAGGGACCGGCGGCATAGCCCCCGCCGCCCGCGTACAGGTCCTTCGTGACGTCCGCCGTGGACAGGCCCCAGGCGGCCGAGGTGGGCGGGTACGGGGGCACCACGTGGTCGAAGAAGCCGTCGTTCTCGTCGTAGGTGATGAAGAAGGCCGTCTTCGCCCACACCGCCGGGTTCGCGGTCAGCGCGTCGAGCACCTGCGAGATGTACCAGGCGCCGAAGTTGACCGGCCAGTTCGGGTGCTCGCTGAAGGCCTCGGGCGCGGCGATCCAGGAGACCTGGGGCAGGGTGCCGTTCACGACGTCGGCGCGCAGCCGGTCGAAGTACCCTTCGCCGGCCCTGGCGTCGGTGCCGGTGCGGGCCTTCTCGTACAGGGCGCTGCCGGGTTGGGCGTTGCGGTAGGAGTTGAAGTACAGCAGCGAGTTGTCGCCGTAGTTGCCGCGGAAGGCATCGCCGATCCAGCCCCAGTGGCCCGCGGCGTTCAGGCCGTCGCCGACGTCCTGGTAGATCTTCCAGGAGACCCCGGCCGCCTCCAGCCGCTCGGGGTAGGTCCTCCAGCCGTAGCCGGCCTCCTGGTTGCCGAGGACCGGTCCGCCGCCGGTGCCGTCGTTGCCCGTGTGGCCCGACCACAGGTAGTAGCGGTTCGGGTCGGTGGCTCCGATGAAGGAGCAGTGGTAGGCGTCGCAGACGGTGAACGCGTCGGCGAGGGCGTAGTGGAACGGAATGTCGTTCCGCGTCATGTACGACATGGTCGTGGCCGTCTTGGCCGGGACCCACTTGTCGTACTTGCCGTTGTTGTACGCCGCGTGGCCGCCGGCCCAGTCGTGGTTGAGGCCCTCGACGAACTGCATGCCCAGGTCGTCCACCTGCGGGTTGAAGGGGAGGATGTCCTTCGTCCCGTTGGACTGGTGGAAGACCGACTTTCCGTTGTCCTGGAGGACGGGGCGCGGGTCGCCGAAGCCCCTGACGCCCTTCATCGAACCGAAGTACTGGTCGAAGGAACGGTTCTCCTGCATGAGGACGACGATGTGCTCGATGTCCCGGATCGTTCCGGTGCTGCCCTGCGCCGGGATGGCGGCGGCGCGGGCGATGCTCTCGTTCAGCATCGTGGCGGCGGCCGTACCGCCCGCGATCTGCAGGAACCTGCGACGGTTGAGTTCAGCCATGGGGTGAGGTCCTCTGGGGGTGAGGGGAAGGCGAGGGGCGCCCCAAGAACAGCGGTCCCGGGGTACCGGATGGAGATCCCTGTCTGACCTTGCGCCGTACAGCCGGCGAACGGAAAGCCCTGCGGAAAGCTCCCGAAGCAGCCGTACATCTGCTGAAATGACCTCCACACACTGCACGGGGGGACGCGGACTGATGGCGGGGACCGAGTTCTGGCATGCCCTCGGGCCCTCCCACACCCTGCTCGGCCTCCCACCGGCTCCCCTGGTGGCACGGTACGGGGAACCGCTCGCCGCGCGACAGGGCCCGGACTTACGACACCTGAACGCATTACCGACCCCGCCCGGCGGCCCGCGCCCGATCCGCGGCCCGGTGCGCACCCACCGGTCGGACGGAGCGCGGCCCCCGGGTGGTTCGACCGCCCCGGCGGGCCCGCCGGCCGGCTCGGAGGCGGGCGCGTGAAGCTCGTACAGCTCCACTACACCTGCGCCCCGCCCGGGCCCGACGGCTCCGGCTTCCGCTTCACCGCGGTCAGTCCGGGAGCGCCCGTATCCCTGTTGCGCGAAGCCAGGCGGTTGATCGGGTACGAGCCGCCCCGGGACGCGCCCGACCATCCGACGGCCGAGCAACTGGCCTCCTTCCCCGAGTCGTTGAGCCTGAGCGTGCTGTCGGACGGCAGCCGACTGTTGGCCCGCTCGGTGTACACGGGCGCGGACCACGACGGCCGGTGGGGCAACTTCCACACGCACGCGGTGCACCTGCCACAACCCGCCGATTCCGGCCCCACGAAGGGCGCGCTGCCGATCACCTCCTGGGGTTCGTCGCAGTGGGCCTCGGACACCCCGCCGGGCGGCCCGCCCGCGCCGCTGGAGCGGGTTCCCGCGCCGGGCCGCCACGACGCGGCCGGGCTGGCGGAGTTCGTCGCCGCGCGCGGGCCCTGGCTCGCCGGCTTCTTCGCCGACGTACGGCGGCTCGCGGAGGACCCGGCGGCCCCGCGGGTGGTGCCGGTGGAGCGGGACAGCACGGCCGTCGCCCGTTGGATCATGCTGGCGTGCAGCGTGCTGCCGCATCAGCGGGGACAGTGGCTGACCTTCACCACGTACACCCGGCGGCCCCTGCTCGCCCGGCAGCGGATCATCGGCGTGCTGCCCGAGGACGCCGCCGGCCTGGGCGGGCAGGACCACCGGTACCGGCTGTACGACGCCACGCGCGCACTCGGCACGGATGCGGAGCCGGGCACCGGTTCGGGGGACGTGTGGGCCGACACCGCGGCACGGGTGTGGTCGGCGGGCCGTCAGGCACTGTTGGCGGAGGTACGCCCGTTGCCACCGGGCCGGCCCTACGACGCGGGCCCGCTGGCGGCGCTGGCCCTGGCCGCCGGGATCACCCTGGACTCCGCGGGCAGGACGGCGGCGACCGAGTGGGCGGCGGAGCACGGGGCGGCGCTGGACGAGGGACGCCTGCACGCGCTGACCGAGGCACTGACGCGCCCGGCCCGGGACCGGTCGCCCGCCGAGGCCGCCGCCCGCGGACGACTGCCGGCGGCGCCGGCCGCCTGGGGCCGACCCGCCGCGTACGAGTCGCTGGTCGCCCTGGCCCTGACCGAGGCGGTCCGCGGCGCCGGTCCCCCGCCGCCGGTCGGCGCGCTGGGCGCGGCCACGCGTGGCCGGCTCGCGACGGAACTCGGACCGGAACTGCGGGCGGCACTGGCCGACCCGGAGCGCGAACCGGGCGAGCGGGCCGGACTGTTACGGGTGGCCGCCGCGATCGGGGTGGACGCCACCGAGCTGGTGCCCGAGGTGGCGCGCGGGCTGGCGCTGGCCCTGCTCGCCGATCCGCAACGGGCGTACGGGGAGGATGCGCGGGCCGCACTGACGGAGCTGCCCGCGCTGCGGCACCTGCTCCTCAACCGGCTGAACGCCTTCGTGGTGGGCGATCCGGCGGCGGGGGTGCGGGTGTTCACCCGGACCGGGTTGCGGCTGCGGGCGGCGGACCCGGTGCGGTACCTGCACATGTGCGCGGCGGCCCCCGAGGTGCTGGCCTCGGTGCCGGACCGGGTCGCGGCCCTGTCCGCCCTGGTGGAACGGAGCGGATCCACCGTCCACGCCGACCCGTTGGTGCTGCGGACGGCGATGCGGCTGGTGTGGGAAGGGGAGCCGCCGAGCGCGGCCGAGGCATCGCTGCTGCTGTCGACGACCGGGGCCGCGCCGCACGTCGAGGCCGGCACCTGCGGGACGCTGGCGCGGGCCGCGGTGCGGGCGCCGGCGGACGACGCGGCGGCGGAGGAGCTCGCGCCGAGACTGCTGGAGCAGTTCCGGGCGGAGCTGCCCGAGCCGCTGCGGCCGTCGCTGCTGCTGTTGGAGCTGGCCCGGAACCTGCGGGCGGGCACGGCCGGTCCCGGCTGGGTCCGGACGGCACTGGACCTGCGGAGCCTGGACCCGGAACCGGGGCCGAGGGACCACGCGTACGCGGCGGTGGCGGAGCGGCTGCTCGGCGACGACCGGCCCGAGGGCGAGCTGCGAGCGCTGATCGAGAGCAACGACGTCGAGCTGTTGGCCGCGTACCGGAGGCTGGCCGGCGATCCGGCGCTGCCGGACCGGTTGCGGCGCTCCCCGCGCCGGCTCGCGGGCTGCTTCGCCGCCTGGTCCTCCCAGCCGCAGGCGGGCCCGGTCTGGCAGGAGACCCGTACGGACCTGCTCGATCGGGTGCTGCGGCCCGTCGTAAGGGGGCTGGCGCCCGCGGAGTCGGCCGCGGTCGAGGAGGAGCTGAACCGGCTGGGCGGCCGCTGGGTCGAGGAGTTCCGCGCCTGGCAGCGCCCGGGCGCGTTCGGCCGACTGCGCGACCGGCTGAGGCCGTCCTCCCGACGCCGGCGGCCGCCGCCCGGGCCGGCCGGCCCGGCCCCGTCGCCCCCGCCCGACGTCCCCGCCCGCCACGACGACCGCGTGGACGGAACGGCGGCGGGCGGGCCGGCGTGACGGATCCGATCGGTCGTTCCCGCGCGCCGGTGCCCGTGCCGTCACCGGGGTGTCGACACGGGCACGGGGGCGCGGTGCGTCAGGACGCGTCGGGGGACAGCCGCAGGGAGATGCTGTTGATGCAGTACCGCTGGTCGGTCGGGGTGGGGTATCCCTCGCCCTCGAAGACGTGGCCCAGGTGCGAGCCGCACTTCGCGCAGCGGACCTCGGTGCGCACCATGCCGTGCGAGGTGTCGGCGATCAGCTCGACCGCGTCGGTGTCCTTCGGGTCGAAGAAGGACGGCCAGCCGCAGTGCGACTCGAACTTCTCCGACGAGCGGAACAGCTCGGAGCCGCAGCCCCGGCAGGAGTAGACGCCTTCCGTCTTGGTGTCGGTGTACTCACCGCGGAAGGCGGGCTCGGTGCCGGCGAGGCGCAGCACCTGGTACTCGGACGGGGTCAGCTCCGCCTGCCACTGCTCGTCCGTCTTCTCGACCTCGTACGCCATGACGTTCCCGCTCCCTCAGTTCGACAGCCGGGCGAGGATCTGGGGACCCAGGTCCGTGACGTCGCCCGCGCCCATGGTGAGAACGAGATCACCGGGCTTCGCCATTCCCGCGATGACGTCGGCGACGGCGGCCTTGTCGTGCTCGGCGCTGACGTCGGCGCCCGCGGTGCGGGCGGCGGCGATGATCAGCTCGCTGGTGATGCCGGGGATCGGGTCCTCGCGGGCCGGGTAGATGTCCAGGACCACGGAGGCGTCGGCGAGGGCCAGGGCACGGCCCATCTCCTTGCCGAGTTCCTGGGTGCGGGAGAAGAGGTGGGGCTGGAAGACCACCAGGATGCGGGAGTCCCCGGCGGCGCCGCGGATGGCCTCCAGGTCGGCGGTCATCTCCGTCGGGTGGTGCGCGTAGGAGTCGATGACCTGGACGCCGGCCTCCTCGCCCTTGAGCTGGAGGCGGCGCTTGACCCCGGTGTACTTGCCGAGGGCGGAGGCCAGGTTGTGCGCGGGGATGCCGAGCGCGACACCGGCGGCGAGGGCCGCGACGGCGTTGTGCGCGTAGTGGCGGCCGGGCACGGAGACGGTGAAGGTGAGCATCCGCCCGTCGATGACGACGGTGACCTCGCTGGTCAGGCCGCGCGGGGTGATCTTCGTGATCCGGACGTCGGCCTCGGGCTCCTCGCCGTAGGTGACGACTGTGAGGCTGTCCCGGTCGGCGACCCGGCGGGCGATCTCGGCGGCGCCCTCCTGACCGTGGGCGATGACGAGGGTGCCACCGGGGACGATCTTGCCGACGAAGGTCTCGAAGGACTCGTGGATCTCCTCCATCGACGCGTAGTTCGCGTGGTGGTCGAGTTCCGCGTTGAGGATGATCGCGACCTGCGGGGTGTACTTGTGGAAGCTGCGGTCGCTCTCGTCCGCCTCGGCGACGAAGATGTCGCCCGCGCCGTGGTGGGCGTTGGAGCCGGGGACGTCGAGGTCGCCGCCGATGGCGTACGAGGGGTCCAGGCCCAGGGCCGAGAGGGACACCGCCAGCATGGAGGTGGTGGTGGTCTTGCCGTGCGTGCCGGCGACGGCGATGGCGCGCGGGCCGTCCATCAGGCCGGCGAGGGCGTCGGAGCGGTGCACGACGGGGATGCCCAGTTCGGCGGCGCGGACCAGCTCCGGGTTGTCGGCCCGGATGGCGCTGGAGACGACCACGCAGGTGGAGTCGTCGGCGAGGTGCTCGGCCGCGTGCCCGATGTGGACCGTGGCGCCGTGGGCGCGCAGCGCCCGGGCGGTCTCGGAGTCACGGGAGTCGCTTCCGGCCACCTCGGCCCCGCGCTGGGCGAGGATCTTCGCGATGCCGGACATGCCGGCGCCGCCGATGCCGATGAAGTGGGGCCGTTCCATGGCGGTCGGCAGGCCGGGCTTCATTCAGGTCGCTCCAGGAATCGAGTACGAGGGGTGAACCGGGCCCAGCCTATTCGTTGTGGGCGAAGAGCTTGAGCACCGGAACGCCGACCTTGTGCCGGGCGCGGGAGGCCCAGTCCCGGTGGAAGAACTCCTCGACGAAGTGCGGCGCGGTCAGGACGATCACCTCGTCGGCGTTCGTCTCCTCCACGACGGCCTTCAGCTTGTCCAGGGGGTGGGCCCCGATGATCTGCCCGGTGGCGTTGGCGCCCTTGTGGCGCAGGGCGTTCAGGGAGTGCGCCAGGGCCTGCGCGGCGGGCCCTTGGGCGGCGTCCCCCTCGGGCTCCTCGCCCTCGCGGACGGCCTCGGGAAGTTCGCCGAGCGCGACGTCGTCGATGGCGCGGAGCAGGCGGTCCTGGTCACCTCGGGGTTGCATGAGGACGACGAAGGAGACCTGGTCGTCTCCGTGCAGGGTGGTGACGAAGTCCACGTCCACCGTGGTCAGCGGCTGCTCGATCATCAATACGCTCGTGAACACGGACGCCCTCTCCTTCATGGGCCGAGGCCGGTCGGGCCGGCCCCTGCGGAAACCATCCTGCCCCGCTGTCACACGGGGCCGCGCAGGTAGTGTGCCCAGCGGAAGCTAAGCGGAACGACAAATTCCGCCCCTTGTCAGATCCGACGGTAACTGGTGAAGAGGAACCCGGCCTCCTCCAGTACGCACGCGGGCGCGAGCCGGTGCGGAACCGTGACGGAAGGCCCTCCGGAGATCCGCTGGGCGCCCCCCGCGGTCATCGTCGGGGAGATCGTCAGACACAGCTCGTCCAGCACGTCGGCGGCCACGAACTGGCCCAGCAGCCTCGGCCCGCCCTCGGTCAGCTGGCGGCGCAGCCCCCGGGCCGCGAGCTCCCGTACCGCCCGGGCGGGGTCCACGGCGCTCCCGTCGCCCGCCACCACGACCTCGGCCCCGGCCTCCACGGCCGCGGCCACCCGCTCCGCGGGCGCCCCGGCGCCGGTCAGCACGAGCGTGGGCACCAGGGGGGAGGTGAAGAGCGGCAGCGAGAAGTCCAGGTCCATGGAGGCGGTGATCACCGCGATGGCGGCGGCCGGGCCCTGGCCGGCGGCGCTGCGGCGGGCCGCGAACGCCTCGCGGGCGCGGGCGGGCCGGTACCCCTCCTGGCGAACCGTTTCCGCGCCCACGACCACCACGTCCGCCAGGGCCCGCAGGGTGCCGAAGATCCGCATGTCGGTCTCGCCGGAGATGGGCTGCGAGCGGCCGTCGTGCTGGGCGGCCCCGTCCAGTGTGGAGACCATGTTGGCGCGCAGCCAGTGGGCGTCGGCGTCGAGCACGGGGTACGCGTACGCCTCCGCGAGCTCGTCGAACGACCATTCGCGGTCGCTCCGGGCTGCTGATGTCTGATCGGTCACAGGGAACAGGCGTCGCATCGGTGCAGTGTGGCACGCCCCGTAGAGTTAAGGGCTGTGTCCACCTCTGTCTCGACCTCTGGTTCCGCCGCCGCCGGGCAGCCGCCGATAGCCGACGAGGGCCCCCAGGCGCTGTGCGCCCGCGCCCCGCACGTGCCCGCCGAGCGGCTCGTCGCCGAGATGGTGCCGCCGCCGCGCTTCGACTCGGTGCGCTTCGAGACGTACGACCCGGACCCGACGCAGCCGAGCCAGTCCGAGGCCGTCACCGTCCTCGCCGGCTTCGCGGCCGGTCTGGGCGGGGCCCACGCGAGCGGCTCCGGCAAGCGGCGCTGGTTCGCGAAGAAGCCCGCCGCGCCCGCCGCCGCGCCGCGCGGGGTGTACCTCGACGGCGGCTACGGCGTCGGCAAGACCCACCTGCTCGCCTCCCTGTGGCACGCCACCCCCGCGGAACCGGCGCTGAAGGCCTTCGGCACCTTCGTGGAGCTGACCAACCTGGTCGGCGCCCTGGGCTTCCAGCAGACCGTGCGGACGCTGGGCGGGCACCGGCTCCTGTGCATCGACGAGTTCGAGCTCGACGACCCGGGCGACACCGTGCTGGTGTCCTCGCTGCTGAGCCGCCTGGTGGAGCAGGGCGTGGCGCTGGCCGCCACCTCCAACACGCTGCCCGGCAAGCTCGGCGAGGGCCGGTTCGCCGCCGCCGACTTCCTGCGGGAGATCCAGGGTCTGTCCTCGCACTTCCGGCCGCTGCGCATCGACGGCCAGGACTACCGGCACCGGGGCCTGCCCGAGGCGCCCGCGCCGTTCTCGGACGAGCAGGTCACCAAGGCGGCGTACGCGACCCCGGGCGCGAGCCTCGACGACTTCCCGGGGCTCCTGGAACACCTGGCGAAGGTGCACCCGAGCCGCTACGGGGCGCTCACGGACGGGGTGTCGGCCGTCTGCCTGACCGACGTCGGCCCGATCCCCGACCAGTCGACGGCCCTGCGCCTGGTCGTCCTGGCCGACCGGCTGTACGACCGGGAGGTCCCGGTACTCGCCTCGGGACTGCCCTTCGACCGGCTGTTCAGTGAAGAAATGCTCAACGGCGGCTATCGGAAGAAGTACTTCCGGGCCATATCCCGGCTCACCGCCCTGGCGCGCGACGCGAAGCCACTGGTGGCCCAGTAGGTTGGGGAACGCCGGGCCCCTCCCGCACCGATCCGTCCGCGGATCCCCGTGCGGGTCGGCCCGGTCGTTGCCACCTCTGCGAAGGGATCCATCATGGCCACCACGCGTACCGCCCACACCGACTGGCAGGGCAGCCTCCTCAAGGGCACCGGCGTCGTCACCCTCGACTCCTCCGGCCAGGGCTCGTTCGACGTCTCCTGGCCCTCGCGCGCCGAGGCCGCGAACGGCAAGACCAGCCCGGAGGAGCTGATCGCGGCCGCGCACTCCAGCTGCTACTCGATGGCGCTCTCGCACGGCCTGGACGGCGCGGGCACTCCCCCCACCCGGGTGGAGACCAAGGCCGACGTGACGTTCCAGCCCGGTGAGGGCATCACCGGCATCCACCTGACGGTGCGGGCCGAGGTTCCGGGTCTGGACGCCGAGGGCTTCGCCGCCGCGGCCGAGGACGCCAAGAAGAACTGCCCGGTGAGCCAGGCCCTGACGGGTACGACGATCACCCTCTCCGCCGAGCTGCTCTGACCCCGGCGCCCCGGGGCGCGGCCCGAGCGGGCCGCCCCCGGATCCGTCCGACCGGCTCACCCCGACCGACGCCCCGCACCGGGGCGCGTCATGGGCGTCGACGGGAGCGCGGCGGGCACCCGGTGGGGTGACGCTCCGCCGGTCGGAGCGGCGGCGGGCGGATGCGGGGCGGGCCGCGTGGTAACACGGCCCGGTCACATGTCAGACGCCACCGCCGGGAGTTGCCGATGTCCGTCACCCGCCGCAGCCTGCTCACCGCGGGCGGCATCGGCATCGCCTTCGGCGGATCCCTCGGCGCGCTGTTCGCCGGGGCGGCCGACGCGGAGCCGGTGACCCGGGGGTACGGGCCGCTGGTGCCCGACCCCCACCGGCTGCTCGACCTGCCCGCCGGATTCTCGTACCGGGTCCTCTCGCGCGCCGGCGACCCCCTCCGTTCCGGCGAGGGCCCCGTCCCCGCCAACTGCGACGGCATGGCCGCCTTCGCCGCGGGCCCCGGCGGAGCCGTACGCCTGGTGCGCAACCACGAGAACCGGACCACGGCCGCGCTCCGGGTTCCCGCCGTCGAGGGGCTGACCTACGATCCCCGGGCGCTCGGCGGCTGCACCGTCCTGGAGCTCGACCGCACCGGCCGGGTGACCGCCGAACGCGTCGCCCTCGCCGGCACCGCCGTCAACTGCGCGGGGGGACGCACCCCCTGGAACACCTGGCTCAGCTGCGAGGAGACCGAGGACAGGGCCGGTACCTCCGGGTACACCGAGGACCACGGGTTCGTCTTCGAGGTGGACCCCGTCGACCCGCTCCGCTCGGGCGCGGTCCCCCTGACCGCGATGGGCCGCTTCGCGCACGAGGCCGTCGCCGTGGACCCGTACACCGGGGTGGTCTACGAGACCGAGGACGCCTTCGTCCGACCCTTCGGGTTGTTCTACCGCTTCCGGCCCGTCCGCCCCCTCGCCGGCCCCGGGTCCCTGCGGGCCGGCGGGACCCTGGAGGCCCTGCGGGTCCGGGGGCTTCCGGACCTGGCCGTGGTGGACGAGCCCGGGGCCGAGTTCCCGGTCGAGTGGGTTCCCGTACCGGATCCCTCGGCGGCCGACACGCCGATCCGCCTCCAGGACTTCGGCCGGGGCGGGATCACCCACGCCCAGAAGCTGGAGGGCTGTTACTGGGGCGGCAGCGGGGTCCACTTCGTGTCCAGCTACGCCCGCACCGGGGAGGGCGCCGGCGCCGAACACCACGGGCAGGTCTGGTTCTACGACCCGCTGCGGGCCCGGCTCCGGCTCGACGTGCTCTTCGGACCGGCCTCGGACGTGGAACTGCCCGGGGACTCCCCCGACAACATCTGTCTGGCGCCGGACGGCGGCCTGATGGTGTGCGAGGACGGCGGCGGCGCCCAGTACGTGTTCGGCGTGACCCTCGGCGGGGAGGTCTACCCGATGGCCCGCAACGCCGACGACATCGGCGGGCCCGGCGCCCCTGCGTGGGGGGAGTTCGCCGGGGTCACCTTCTCGCCCGACCGGCGGACGATGTACGTCAACGCCTATGCCCCGGGGACCACGTTCGCGGTGACCGGCCCCTGGCACTGAGCCACCCACCTCGCATCGCGAGCGCGTTCGATGTGTTGCACCATCGGACGGAGCCGACGCGATTGGGGTAGAGGTGGCGAGGAAGCACAGCACGCCCGGAGCCGAGGACGAGACCGGGACCAGGGGCAGGAAGAAGGAGAAGGAGAGGAACGGGAAGGAGAAAGGGAAGGGGAAGGCCGGGCGGGGGGACGGGACGAGGGCCAGGAGCGCCCCACCGCTGCGGGAGGTCCTGCGGGTCCCCGCGGGTGAGCGGCTCGACCTCCGCCGTTTCGACCCCTCCGGCACCCCGGCCGGTCCCGCCGGCAAGGCGGCCGGTCGGGAGGCCATCGCCCGGATGGCCGAGCCGCTGGCCTCCCTGCAGGAGCGGCTGTACGCGTCGTCGACGGCCGGGGACCGTCGGCGGGTGCTGCTCGTGCTCCAGGGCATGGACACCAGTGGCAAGGGCGGCACGGTCAAGCACGTGATCGGCCAGTTCAACCCGTCCGGCTGCCGGATCAGGGCGTTCAAGGCGCCGACTCCCGAGGAGCTGAGCCACCCGTTCCTGTGGCGCGTCACGCAGGCCCTGCCGCTGCCGGGCGAGATCGGCATCTTCGACCGTTCGCACTACGAGGACGTGCTGATCGCCCGGGTCCGCGAGCTGGTGCCGCGCAGCCAACTGGGCCGCCGCTACACCCAGATCAACCGGTTCGAGCAGTCCCTCGCGGAGGACGGGGTGACGGTGGTGAAGGTGTTCCTCCACATCGGTTACGAGGAGCAGCGCAAGCGGCTCCTGGCGCGTCTCGACAACCCCGACAAGCACTGGAAGTTCAACCAGGGCGACATCGAGGAGCGAGCGCTGTGGCGCGAGTACCGGCACGCCTACGAGCTGGCCCTGGAGCGCTGCTCCACCGACGCCGCGCCGTGGTTCGTCGTCCCCGCCGACCGCAAGTGGTACCGCGACTGGGCGATCAGCACCCTGCTGCTGGAGCATCTGGAGGGCTTGGCGCCCCGGTACCCGAAGGGTGACTTCGACGTGGACGAGTGCCGCAAACGACTACTTGCCACATAGTCATATATTTTGCTCATGTGACCATTTCAGCCTCAGTGCGCAACGTCGCGGTCGTGACCGCCCTCGGTGCCGCCCTCGCAGGATGCGCGGGCGGCACCGGCACGTCGAAGGCCGGCGGCGAGGCCCGTATGGGCACCCCCGCGGCATCGACCCCCGCGTCCCCCTCCACCTCCCCCGGCACCCCGGGCTCCTCGGCGGCCCCGCGGCCCGGCGCGCCCGGCAAGGCCCCCACCATCGCCCCCGGCCCGAACGGCCTGACCCCGGTCTTCGAACGGGCGAAGCGGCAGGCCGAAAAGACGGTGGCGTTGACCTTCGACGCCGACATGACCTCCGATCAGGGGCCGCGTGCCGCCTCGGGGGAACGTTTCGACAACCCCGAGCTGATCTCCACCCTGCGCACCCTCAAGGTGTCCTCGACGATCTTCATGACGGGGCGCTGGGCCGAGGAGTACCCGGACCAGGCGAAGGCGATCGGCACCGACCCGAACTTCGAGATCGCGAACCACTCGTACAGCCACCACGCCTTCAAGTCCCCCTGCTACGGACTGCCCACGCTCGACGGCGCCGCCGCCCGCGCCGACGTGGACCGGGCCTTCGCCGCCTTCCGCACGGCGGGCGCCGTCAACACCGTCCCGTACTTCCGCTTCCCCGGCGGCTGCTACGACGACCAGGCGCTGCGGGCCATCGCCACGGCCAAGGTGACGGCCGTCCAGTGGGACGTGGTCAGCGGGGACGCCTTCGCCAAGGACCCCGACGCGGTGGCCGAGCAGGTGCTCGCCGGGGTCAAGCCCGGCTCGGTGGTGGTCATGCACTGCACGCGCAGCGCCGCACCGGTCACCGAGGAGGCCATCCACACGATCGTCCCGGAGCTGCGCAAGCGCGGCTACCGCTTCGTGAAGGTGTCCGAGCTCATCGGGAAGTGAGCGGGACCCGGTCCGCGGACCGGGTGTCCGGGTACGGGGTCAGCCCGAGCAGGCGGTGCGCTGCGCTTCCTGCCACTCGCACACCGGGCACAGCACCACGCCCGGGGTCGCGACCCCGTACTCGGTGGGCTTGCCGCACTCCAGGCAGTCCGCGTAGGGCGGTCCGGGCACCACGACGGACTCGGCGGGCGCGGCCGGGGCGGGGCAGTACGAGGTCTCCTGCTGGGACTGGTCCATGCCTTCGAGCGTACTCAGCCGCGCCGCGCGGCGACGCGGCAGGCCACCGCGCCCGCCGCGCCGGCCGCGACCGCAGCCACCGCGAGGGCGCCGACCGGGATGGCCACCGATCCGGTGACCAGCCCGGTCACCGCGGCGCGGGCCGGGGAACCGGCCGTGACCAGGGCCAGGAGGCTGCCGAGCCCGGCCGCGGCCACGGAGAGACCGGGGCCGCGCAGCAGCGGCCGGCCACTCAGCGCCCCGACGGCCGTGCCGGTCAGCGCGCATACCAGCACGGCGCCGGCTCCGGCGAGGGCGGCCGGGCCCCGGCCCGCCGCGGCCGGCGCGCACACCGCCAGGACGACCGCGGCCCCCGCGCACCCGATGATCGTGGCCCCACCGAGGGCGGTGAGCAGGACGGCCGCGTGGACCCGCACGGGCCCCCGCGCGGCGGCGGCGCAGTCACGGGCCGCGTCGGGCTCGCCGGCGACGCAGACCCGCACGAGCCAGGCCGCCACCGGGACCAGCGCGGCCGACGCGAGGCCGAGCGAGTCGGTCATCGGGTCCCCGGGCCGGACCCCGATCGCCGGCAGGGCCGCGTACAGCAGGACGGGCGCGAGCCAGCGCTGGGAGCGCAGCAGCAGCTCCGCCTGGTAGCGGAGCAGGGCGGTCACGGCAGCTCCCGCACGCCGCGGACGTGCCAGGGCGGGTCCGCGGTGAGCAGGGCGCGCAGCGCGGCGTCGGACCGCGCGGCGGGCACCGTGAGCAGCAGGCCCCCGTCCGGGGCGGGTTCGGTCGACAGCCCGGGAGGGGGCGTGGCTCCGGGCGGCCCCGTCACGTGGACGCGCACGCACGGTCCCTCGTCGCCGGCCTCCGGCGGGGCGGGCACCAACGCGGCGTCCTCGATCCGGTGGCGCGCGTCGGCGGCGCCCACGAGCCGGCGCGGGTCGTGGTCGACGAAGAGCACGGTGCCTCCGGCGGCGGTTCGTTCCAGCACGGCCCGGTCGAGCTCGCCGCGGGCGGCGGTGTCCAGTCCGGTCCAGGCCTCGTCGAGGACGAGCAGGGCGGGATCGGCGAGCAGCGCCTGGGCGACGGCCACCTTCTGCGCGGAGCCCTTGGACAGTTCGACGAGCGGGGTGCGGGCGTACTCGGCCGCCCCGAACCGCTCCAGCCAGCCGGCGGCCCGGTCGGCCGCGGTGGCGCGCGGCAGGCCGTGCACCGCGCCCATGCGGGTCAGGTAGGCGGCGGCCGTGAGCGGCAGCGCGGCCGGGAAGCGCTCGGGTACGTACGCGGTGCGGAGCGGGCGGCCGGTGATCCGGCCCTCGGTGGGGGTGTCGATGCCGGCGACGAGCCGCAGCAGGGTGGACTTGCCGTCACCGTTGCGGCCCTCGACGCGTATCAGGGCGCCGGGCGGCAGCTCCATCGAGACGCCGCGCAGCACCCAGGGCCGCCGCCGGCCGTGGCGGCGGCCCACCTCCGTCAACCTCAATGTCCCGCGGTCGTCTCGGTGACCTCGCTCGGGCGGACGATGACGAAGCCCTCGCCGCTGAGCTTGAGTTGGACGGCCTCGCCGGAGCCGCCGCGGATCATCGAGCCGACGGACTGGGAACGGTGCAGTCCGGTGTCGAGGGAGGCGCTCCAGCCGACGACCGCGTCCGTGTCGACGAACACCGGGGCCTGGGCGGTGACCGGGATGATGATCGGGTTGCCGTCGCAGACGACGGCGAGCTTGCCGACGCCGGTGAAGAGGCTGTTGAAGAGGCCGCCGCCGGTCATGCCGGCGCCCTTGACCATCTTGATCTCGTAGGACAGGCCGGAGTCGAAGCACAGGACGTTGCGACCGTTGATGGTGAGCGCGTCACCCGGCTCGAAGTCGATGATGAAACAGTTGCCGGCCTGGTGGGCGAACCAGGCCTCGCCCTGGCCGCGCACGGACATCAACGCGAGGCCCTCGCCGGTGACGGCGCGCTTGAGCATGCCGCCTATGCCCTGGCCCTTGCGCTCGAACTGGAGGTTGCCGCGGAAGGCGACCATCGAGCCCTGACGGGCGAGCATCTCGCCGTTGACGGCGTACTTGACGGATTTGGCGTTCTGCAGGGTCATGCCGGGGGCGGCTGCGGACTGGACCAGGTTCTCGGACGCGAAAAGATCACTCTTCATGCGCCCGATCCTCGCCCGCCGGGGACCCCTGCGACATCATCCTGGAGTCGGAGGCCGGCAAACTTGGCCGGATGAGCACCGACGACACCCAGGCCGCGCGGGACACCCTCCGGGACCCCACCCCCACCCCCGTGCCCGCGGTCGGGGCCGACAGTCCCTTCCGGCGGGAGCACGCCGCCCGTGACGAGGCCCGGCAGTTCGTGCTGCCGTTGGTCGTGCGGATCGAGAAGGTGGCGCCGCCGGCCCGGACCGCCGCGCTGGAGACGGCGGCCCGCGCGGTGCTGGTGCTGCTGACGGACGAACGCGCGCACGGCGAGGGCGAATGGGCCGAGGCCGTACGGGACTGGCAGGACGCCCGGATCCGCAAGGTGGTCCGACGGGCGCGCGGGGCGGAGTGGCGCAAGGCGGGGACCCTGCCGGGCGTGACGGTACACGGGGAGGCCTCCGTCGAAACGTCGCCGGGGGCTCCCGCGCGGGCGTCCGGGCAGACGCCGTCCGAGGTCGAGGTGCGCGTCTTCCCGCCTGTGCCGCTCGACGGCTGGCCCAAGGAACTGGCCAAGCTCCAGGTGTCGGGCACCGACCTGGACGACCCGGAACCGGTCCCCCCGGCCGCGCCCGGCGTACCGGTGCTGTGGCTCAACCCGGACCTCGACATGTCGGCCGGCAAGGCGATGGCCCAGGCCGGGCACGCCGCCCAGCTGGCGTGGTGGGAGCTGGGGCCCGCCGAACGCGCCGCGTGGCGCGACTCCGGTTTCCGGCTGGCCGTACGGACCGCCCCGCGCGAGCGGTGGGCCGAGCTGAGCGGCAGCGGGCTGCCGGTGGTCCGGGACGCCGGTTTCACCGAGATCGCGCCGGGATCCTGCACGGTGGTCTCCGACCACCCGGCCCTGCGGGCGCGGCTGTAGGGACCCGCCGGGCAGCAGGGGCGCATCCGCCGCGGGTCACCCGTCCCGACATCCGGACTCCCGCCGTCCGCGGGGAACCTCAAATGTTGCTCTGAACGTCCCCTCCTGCGGATTGGCGCGACTGCGTCGGGGCCATGACACGGGCAGAGGGACCGAGGAAAGGGGGCGGGGGACATGAAGCCCATGGCACACCTGGGAGTGGGCATCGGCTGGCGGCCTGAGATCGCGGACGCGGTGGAACGGCTGCCGGGCCTGGATTGGGTCGAGGTGGTGGCCGAGAACATCTGCCCGGGCCATCTGCCCGCGTCGCTCCGGCGGCTACTCGACCGGGGCGTCCGCGTGGTCCCGCACGGCGTCTCGTTGGGGCTCGGCGGAGCCGAGCGCCCCGACGCCGGGAAGCTCGCCGCGCTCGGGGAGCGGGCGGTGGCCCTGGGGGCGCCGCTGGTGACGGAGCACATCGCCTTCGTACGCACCTCCTCGCCCGCGTTGGAGGCCGGACACCTGCTGCCCGTGCCGCGCACCCGCGACGCCCTGGACGTGCTGTGCGAGAACGTCCGGATCGCCCAGGACGCGCTGCCGGTGCCGCTGGCGCTGGAGAACATCGCCGCGCTGTTCTCGTGGCCCGGGGAGGAGCTGACGGAGGCCCGGTTCCTGACGGAGCTGGTGGAACGCACCGGCGTACGGCTGCTCATCGACGTCGCGAACCTGCACACGAACCGGGTGAACCGCGGCGAGGACCCGGCGGCGGTGCTGGACGCGATCCCGCCGGAGGCCCTGGCGTACGTGCACGTCGCCGGCGGCGTGGAGCGGGGCGGCGTGTGGCACGACACGCACGCGCACCCCGTGCCGCCGGTGGTGCTGGACGTGCTGGCGGAACTACGCCGGCGGTTCGAGCCGGCCGGCGTGCTGCTGGAGCGGGACGACGACTTCCCGCCCGAGGGCGAACTGGAGGGCGAACTCGCCGCGATCCGGGCCGTGCTGGACGCCGGCCCCGCCGGGCCGCGCCCCGCCGGTGCGCGCACCCCCTCCACCCGCCCCGTGCCTACCCCGGCGCCGCCGGAGCAGGCGCGGACGCGGGTCGGGTTGCAGCAGGCCGCGCTGTTGTCGGCGCTGGTGGCCGGCACGCCGGTGCCCGAGGGCTTCGACCGGCAGCGGATCCGGGTGCAGGCGCGGGCACTGGCCGCCAAGCGGGCCTCGGTCGTGGCGAACGTGGCGCCCGAACTGCCCGCGATCCTGGGCGGGGAGGAGGCGTACCGCACCGCCTTCCTCGGGTACGCGCGCCACCGCCCCATGACGG
Organism: Streptomyces sp. NBC_00513; assembly: GCF_041431415.1. GTDB lineage: Bacteria > Actinomycetota > Actinomycetes > Streptomycetales > Streptomycetaceae > Streptomyces. Next base: position 5,938,383 of record NZ_CP107845.1, on the reverse strand, counting down.
ACGGGTACCGCCGGGACGCCCTGGACTTCGCCGAACACCTGCTGATCCAGGACCTTCCCGCCGACCCGGCCGCCCGCCGTCGGCTGACCCTCTGGTGGCGGGACCGGGCCGGGGCACGGCCGCCGCTGCGCATCGTGCGCTGGGCACGGAACCTGGTGGGGAGAGCCGCGTGAACATCCTCGCCCTCGCCGTCTGGATCGGCGTCATCGTCTCCACCGTCCTGCTCCTGCGGGGGCTGCGGGCCTCAAGGCCCCCGGCGACGGCTCCGTCCGAGCGACTGCACGACCTGTCGGAGGCCGCGTTCATGGCGGGCGGGCCCGGCGCGGTCGTGGACAGCGCCCTCGTCTCGCTGCTCGGCGACGGCCGTCTGGTCGTCGGCGGCCCGGGCATCGTCCAAGCCCGGCCCGGCGCCCGCGCCAACGACGCCGCCGAGCGCGCGGTCCTGCTGGCGCTGCGACTGGCTCCGTCCGGATGGCTGTACCAGGTGCGGTACGCCGCCATGTCGGACGCGGCCGTGCAGGAGATCGGGGACGCCCTGGCCCACCGGGGGCTCCTCTCCCCACCCGGTACGGGACGCACCTGGCGACGCCGGGGCACCGTTCAGGCCGCGGTGTGCGGCCTGCTGCTGGTGCTGTCGCTACCCCTCACCATCGTCTCCTGGGCCCTGGCGACCGGCCCTCAGGTGCCGTTCATCGTGCTGGTGTTCCCGGCCCTGGTGGGCGGGATCGTGGTCGGTGGCGTGGCGGCCAAGCGGGCCGGACGGCGGATCACCCCCTCGGGGCAGGCCGCGCTCGGCGAGTTCCGGGCCCACTACCTCAACGACCACACCCCGCACGTCCAGACCGCCCTGTTCGGGCTGCGGGGCCTGCGCGACCCGTTCCTGCGCCAACAACTGGTGCCGGCGGCCCGCGGCACCCGCCTGGCCGCCGCCCAGTCCCGGGCCGGGACGGGCCCGCACCGGTCGCGCTCCTCGTCCGGGTCGGGGGACGACGTGCTGCCCGTCCTCGTGTGGTGCGCGAGCAGCGCCACCGGCACCTCGGGCTGTGGATCCTCCGGATCCGGGTCGGGTTGTGGCGGCGGCGGGGCGAGTTGCTCCGGCGGCGGGTCCGGCTGCGGATCCTCCGGGTCCGGCTGCGGCGGAGGGGGCGGTTCGAGCTGTTCCTCGTCGGGTTCGAGCTGCTCGTCGTCGAGTTCGAGTTGTTCCTCGTCGAGTTCCAGTTGCAGCAGCTCGTCCGGGTCCAGCTGCTCCAGCAGCTCCTGACGAGCCGATCGATTCCGCACCCCCCTGCGGCAACGACTGCGTCGACGCCCATGTGGCGCGGTACTTGCCGAGGGGTGAGGGGTGACACCGGCGGGCGGCATCTGACGTGCGCGCCGCATCCGGAGCCCGCACCGGTGTCGCTGGACGACGGGGCAACACGCGCCCCGGGGAATGCTCCCAGGGCCCTGCTGCCGCCTGTCGTCTGAACTTCCGGGCGGATCTCCGGCTGCGTCGTTTCGGGGGCAGGGCCTCCCGATCCACCGGAGGCCCGCCCCTGTGTCAGGGGTGCGCTCCTCCGGTTCCTTCCCCCCAGGGGAGGTCTCAGGCGAGTCCGGCCACCAGATCGGCGACGGACTTGCGGCGTCCGGTGTAGAAGGGGACTTCCTCACGGACGTGCATGCGGGCCTCGGAGGCACGCAGGTGACGCATGAGGTCGACGATGCGGTACAGCTCGTCGGCCTCGAAGGCCAGCATCCACTCGTAGTCGCCCAGGGAGAAGGACGCGACGGTGTTGGCACGCACGTCGGGGTAGCCGCGCGCCATCATGCCGTGGTCCTTGAGCATGCGGCGACGGTCCTCGTCGGGCAGGAGGTACCAGTCGTACGAGCGCACGAACGGGTACACGCTGACGTAGTCGCGCGGGTTCTCGTCGGCCAGGAAGGCCGGGATGTGCGACTTGTTGAACTCGGCCGGGCGGTGCAGGGCCATGTTCGACCAGACCGGCTCCAGGGCGCGGCCCAGCCGGGTGCGGCGGAACAGGTTGTAGGCGGTCTGCAGCTCGTCGGAGGTCTCCGCGTGCCACCAGATCATGACGTCCGCGTCGGCGCGCAGGCCGGAGACGTCATAGGTGCCGCGGACGGTGATGTCCTTGGCGGCCAGCTGGTCGAACAGTTCCTGGACCTCGTCGGCGAAACCGGCGCGGTTCTCGGGCAGGACGTCCTTCAGCTTGAAGACGGACCACAGGGTGTAGCGAATGACCTCGTTCAGGTCCTTCGCCTTCTTCCCCGCGTTGGGAATCTTCTCTGGTGCAGTCATGTGCCTATTGTCCCGTGTGCTGATCAGTGGTCGTGGCCAGGGGTCCCGAACGCGTTCGAAGTCCCGCGAGCACCGTGTCCGCGGCCTTGCCGGCGCTCGCGACACAGGCCGGGACGCCGACCCCGTCGTACAGCGCTCCGCACACCGCGAGGCCCGGCAGGGCGCCGACGGCGGCCCGGATCCGGGCGACGCGGTCGAGGTGGCCCACCGGGTACTGCGGCAGTCCCGCGTTCCAGCGGGTGACGGTGGAGGCGACGGGCCGGGCCGCGAGGCCCACGGCGGCGCCGAGGTCCCCCAGTGAGATCTCGACCAGGTCGGCGTCGTCGCGCGTCAGGACGCCCTCGTCGCCGTGCCGGCCCACGGAGGTCCGCAGCAGGAACAGGTCGGGGTCGGCCCCGGCCCACGCCCACTTGTTGGAGGAGAAGGTGGACGCCTTGATGGTCCGGCCGTCCACGGGCGGTACGAGGAATCCGCTGGCGCCGCCGTCGGCGATGGCGGCGGGCAGGTCGGAACGCCGGAAGGCCATGGTGACCAGGGCCATGGAGGCGTACTCGACGTCGCGCAGTTCGACGGCCGCGGTGGGCGCGAGGTCGTCGAGCAGCCGGGCCGCGGCCCCGGCCGGGACGGCCAGGACCACCCCGTCGGCCTCGATGACCTCGGATCCGGCGATCACCCGCCAGCCTTCGGCCGTACGGACGATCTCGCGCACGGGGGTGTCGGACGAGATCCGCGCCCCGGCGGCGCGGCACGCGTCGGCCACGGCGAGCGGGAGCCGCCCGATGCCGCCGGCGATGCCGGCGAAGACCGGCCCGGCGGGGCCGGGTTGTGCCGCCGCCCGGCGCTGGATCTCCCGTACCCCGTCGCCGAGCAGCGCGTGGGCGCGGGCCGCCTCGAAGAGCTGGGGGACGGCGGCGCGCATCGAGATGCGGTAGGCGTCGCCCGCGTAGACACCGCCCAGCAGCGGTTCCACCAGACGGTCGACGACCTCGCGGCCCAGCCGTGCGGCGACGTACTCGCCGACGGCGACGTCCTCGCCGATCTCGGCGGGCGGCAGCGCGTGTTCGGCCTCGATCCGGGCCAGGCCCTCGGCGGACAGCACACCGGAGGCGGCGAGCGGGCCCACGTCGCCGGGCACGCCCATGACGTGGCCGCGCGGCATGGGGCGCAGCGCGCCCCGGGTCCACAGGTGGGCGGTGGCGGTGGCGGGCGGCTGGAGGGCGTCCCCGAGCCCGACGGCCTGGGCGAGGGCGACCGCCTCGGGGCGGCGGGCGAGCACCGATTCGGCGCCGAGGTCGACGGGCAGGCCCGCGAGTTCACCGGCGCGCAGTTTGCCGCCGAGGCGCGGCCCGGCTTCCAGGAGGGTGACGCGGAGCCCGTCGGCGAGGAGTCGGTGGGCGGCCGCGAGGCCCGCGATACCGCCGCCGATGACGACGACGTGACCGGTGGGGGCCGGTCGATCCGTACGCGTGTCCGCTTCGTGCATGGACACATCGTCTCAGATCGATCAACGAGGCCGGACCGTGACCGCATCGGGATCACCTCGGGACCGCGGAAGCGAAACCCTCGACCGGACCCTGGACGTCGAACGGGCAACGACGGCCGAACCTCGGGGGTATCACTGATGGGCACCACACGCGGGACCACCCACGGAAACCGCACGGCGGCGGCCCTGGCCGCCCTCTCCCTGGCCGGGGCCCTCGCGCTCACCGGCTGCTCGGCCTCCTCCGGCGACGAGGCCCGTTCGTCGTCCGCCGACAAGGCCGCGGTCGGACCGCGCGAGGCCGCCCCGCAGCAGGGCGCGGCCCAGGGCAAGCCCGGGGCGGCGGCCCCCTCGGCGGGGGCGGACGCGGGTCAGAAGCCGGTGACGGTCCGCCCGCACATCATCCGTACGGCGACCCTGGCGATCGAGACGACGAACGCGCAGAAGGCGCTCTCCGCCGCCCGTACGGCGGCCGAGAACGCGGGCGGGTACGTCGGCAACGAGTCCACCCGGCGCGACGACGACGGCCGGATGACCTCGACGGTGACCCTGCGGGTGCCGGGCGAGCGCTTCGACTCCGTCCTGGGCGCGCTGGAGGGCGGCGGGAAGCTGCTGAACCGCAAGGTCGAGGCGCAGGACGTGACGGAGAAGGTCGCGGACGTCGACAGCCGGGTCCGGTCGCAGCAGGCCAGTGTGGCGCGGGTGCGGGAGATGATGGACAAGGCCTCGGCGCTCTCCGACGTGGTCATGCTGGAGAGCGAGTTGAGCCGGCGTCAGTCCGACCTGGAGTCGCTGCTGGCCCAGCAGACGGCGCTGAAGGACCAGACCGCGCTCGGCACGATCACCCTGGAGGTCTCGGAGCCGGCCCCGAAGCGGGCGGCCCCCGAGAAGAAGGAGAAGGACGAGCCGGCGTTCATGGACGCGCTGCGCGGCGGCTGGGACGTCTTCACGACCCTGGTGCGGTACCTGGCCCTGGCCGTGGGCGCCGTGCTGCCGTTCGCGCTGGCGGCGGCGCTGGTGGCGGTGGGCGTCCGGGTGTACCGCCGGTTCCGCCCGGCGACGCCGAGGACGGGTCTGACCCGCAAGTGGGTGACGGTGCCGGCGCAGCAGTCGCGGGCCGCGGACTCCCCCGAGACGGCCGACTCCGACGCCGGGGCCGACTCCGACCGTTGAGGGAACACCCTTTCGGGCGAGGGCCCGTAGCGTGTCCCCCACCTGACGGCGGCGGTGGAGGACGGTGCGGACGATGGCGGCGGAACGACTGGTGGTGATCGGCGGTGACGCGGCGGGCATGTCCGCCGCGTCACAGGCCCGGCGGCTGAAGGGCCCGGCGGAGCTGGAGATCACCGCTTTCGAGCGGGGGCACTTCACCTCGTACTCCGCGTGCGGGATCCCGTACTGGATCGGCGGGCAGGTCGCCGGCCGGGACGAGCTGATCGCCCGCACGCCCGAGGAGCACCGCGCCCGGGACATCGACCTGCGCATCCGGACCGAGGTCGTGGAGCTGGATCTCGCGGGCCGGCGCGTCCGCGCCCGGGACCTGGATTCGGGCGTCGAGTCCTGGACGGCGTACGACAAGCTCGTCCTGGCGACGGGCGCCCGCCCGATCCGCCCCCGGCTGCCCGGCATCGGCGCGCACGGGGTCCACGGGGTCCAGTCCCTGGACGACGGGCAGCGCCTGATGGACGGACTCGAGCGCACGCAGGGCCGCAGGGCGGTCGTGGTCGGCGCGGGCTACATCGGCGTGGAGATGGCGGAGGCGCTGGTCGGCCGGGGCTTCGAGGTCACCGTCCTGCACCGGGGCGAGCAGCCGATGGCCACCTTGGACCCGGACATGGGCGGCCTCGTCCACACGGCGATGAACGGCATGGGCATCCGTACGGTGTCCCGCGCCGAGGTGACGGGGATCCTCACGGACGAGGACGGCCGCGCGTGCGCGGTGGCCACGGCGGCGGGGGACGAGTACCCGGCCGACGTGGTGGTGCTGGGCATGGGCGTGGAGCCCCGGACGGCCCTGGCCCGCGCGGCGGGTCTTCCCCTGGGCGACTCGGGCGGGCTGCTGACGGACCTCTCGATGCGGGTCCGGGGCCACGAGGACATCTGGGCGGGCGGCGACTGCGTGGAGGTCCTGGACCTGGTGGCGGGCCGCCCGCGGCACATCCCCCTGGGCACGCACGCCAACAAGCACGGCCAGGTCATCGGCTCGAACGTGGGGGGCGGTTACGCGACCTTCCCGGGAGTGGTCGGCACCGCGGTGAGCAAGGTGTGCGATCTGGAGATCGCCCGCACGGGGCTGCGTGAACGCGACGCGCGGGAGGCGGGCCTGCGCTTCGTGACGGCGACGATCCGCTCGACGAACACGGCGGGCTACTACCCGGGCGCGACCGAGATGACGGTGAAGATGCTGGCGGAGCGCCGCACGGGCCGGCTGCTGGGCGTCCAGATCGTGGGCGGGGCCGGCGCCGCGAAGCGCGTCGACATCGCGGCCGTGGCCCTCACGGCCGGCATGACGGTGGACCAGGTCGTCTCGCTGGACCTGGGCTACGCGCCGCCGTTCTCCCCGGTCTGGGACCCGATCCTGGTGGCGGCCCGCAAGGCGGTCACCGCGGTCCGCTCGGCCGGCGTCTGACCCCGCCACGCACAGGAGCCCCGCCCGTCGACGACGGGCGGGGCTCCTGTGGTCACGCGATGGCGACGCGGCCCGGTGAAGGGCCCCGCGTCAGCGCCGGGTGCTGGTGTGGACGTGCTCCACCAGGCGGGTCAGGGCGTCGGGGTCGGTGGTCGGCAGGACGCCGTGACCGAGGTTGAAGATGTGGCCCTCCAGGCCGGCGGCGGCGTCCAGGACCTCGCGGGTCTTGGCCTCCACGGCCTCCGTGGTGGAGAAGAGGACCGCCGGGTCCAGGTTGCCCTGGAGCGCCTTGCCGGGGCCGACGCGGCGCACGGCCTCGTCGAGCGGGACCCGGTAGTCGACGCCCATGACGTCCGCGCCGGCCTCGCCCATCAGGCCGAGCAGCTCGCCCGTGCCCACGCCGAAGTGGATGCGCGGGACGCCGTACGAGGCCACGGATTCCAGGACCTTCGCCGACGCCGGCATCACCGAGCGGCGGTAGTCCGCGGGGGCGAGCGCGCCGACCCAGGAGTCGAAGAGCTGGATCGCCGAGGCACCGGCCTCGATCTGGACCTTGAGGAAGGCCGAGGTGATCTCGGCGAGGCGGTCCAGCAGGTCGGCCCAGAGCTGCGGGTCCCCGTACATGAGGGCCTTGGTGTGCTCGTGGTTCTTCGAGGGGCCGCCCTCGACGAGGTAGCTCGCGAGGGTGAAAGGCGCGCCGGCGAAGCCGATCAACGGCGTGGAGCCCAATTCACCCGTGAGCATGCCGATCGCCTCGGTGACGTACGAGACGTCCTCCGGAGTGAGGTCGCGCAGTTGTGCGAGGTCCTCGCGGCGGCGGATCGGCTGGGCCACGACGGGGCCGATGCCCGGCTTGATGTCGAGGTCGACGCCGATCGCCTTGAGGGGGACCACGATGTCGGAGAAGAAGATCGCGGCGTCCACGCCGTGCCGCCGCACGGGCTGCATGGTGATCTCGGTGACCAGGTCGGGCCGCATGCAGGACTCCAGCATCTGCGTGCCCTCGCGCAGCTTGCGGTACTCCGGGAGTGAGCGTCCCGCCTGCCTCATGAACCACACCGGGGTGTGCGGAACCGGCTCCCGCCGGCACGCCTTCAGGAAGGCGGAATCGTGCGTCTGACTCGGCTGGCCCTTGGGGCGGTCGTTGGCGCTCACGACCCAAATCTTCGCACGTACGAAGAAGTGCCCGACCCGGCGCGGGTGTCCCTGCGCAGTCCGGCCGCTCGTTCCGCCTAGTCTTCCCCGCATGGCTGCGGCTCAGGGACGATTTTCAGATGGCGCTGACGGTGTGGACAGCGCGAAGGAGAGCTCCGTCCCGCTCCCGTTCCGGCGGGCGGTCGACGGCTTGAAGAAGGCGCGGCTGCGGCAGGGGATCGAGATCGACCCCACCAAGCCGCCGCAGAGACTCGCCCCGTACGCCTACGCGCTGGAGGCGGCGGTCGTCGACGGCGAGGACGACCTGGCCGACGGCCGGCTGATCCTGCTGCACGATCCGTCCGGGCACGACGCATGGCAGGGCACCTTCCGCCTGGTGACGTTGGTACGGGCGGAACTGGAGCCGGAGATGGCCGCGGACCCGCTCCTCCCCGAGGTGTGCTGGTCCTGGCTGACGGGGGCGCTGGAGGCGCGCGGGCTGACGTACGGCGAGCCCAGCGGGACGGTGACCATGGCGAGCTCGCACTATTTCGGCGGGCTCTCGGAGCGGCGGCCGGCCACTCAGATCGAGATCAGGGCCTCGTGGACGCCGCGCGAGGGGGTGGGCGGGGTGCCGGACACCTCGGCTCACCTGTCGGCCTGGTGCGAGCTGCTGTGTCAAATCGCGGGGCTGCCGCCGGTCGGCCCCACCGACACCGTCACCGGCGTGGTGTCCCTGCCACAGCGGCGCGGTCCGCACCACCCGTAGTCAAGGGGCCGCTCGGCCGCACCGCGGGCCCCGTCCGGGGGCTCCCCGGGGTGGCGCCCCGGGTCGGGTCGACCGATCGAGCCCGCATCGGAGTGCCAGAACGTGCATTCGTTGCGGGCTTCTGATCATCCATTGATCGATCGTGCGTCCGAATTGCCCGAATTGTTACTCACCAAATCGTGATCATTCCCTAAAGCCGGGCGGGTGACGTGCCGAAGGAGTCAATGACCATCAGCACGGAGCGCACCGGCTTCCCTTCCCCCGGCCGAGACGTTCCGCCACTCCCCCAGGAGGCCTAGGTGTCCGTTCTTCTCGAGCAGCCCGCAAGCCTGGTCGCCTACCGCCCGAACAAGCCGACGGCCATGGTCGTCGTGGCCGACCCGCGCGTCCGTTCCACCGTGACCCGCCATCTGTGGGCCCTCGGAGTACGTGATGTGATCGAGGCGTCGTCCATCGCGGAGGCCCGCCCCCGCGTCGGCAGCCCGCGCGACATCTGCGTGGCCGACGTACACCTGCCCGACGGTTCCGGTCTCACCCTGCTCTCCGAGACCCGTGCCGCCGGCTGGCCGAACGGCCTGGCCCTGTCCGCCGCCGATGACATCGGCGCCGTCCGCAACGCCCTCGCGGGCGGAGTGAAGGGCTACGTCGTCACCGGCACCCGGACCAACATCGGGCTCCCCACCCGGCCCGGCGCCGCCCCCATCGGTGCCGCCGCCGCCCGCATGCACCGCCGCCCCCCGGGTGCCCCGAGCCACCCGGGCGGCTACCGAGAGCTCTCCGGCCGCGAGGTCGAGGTCCTGCGCCTCGTCGCGGAGGGCCAGTCCAACAAGGCCATCGGCGTCTCGATGGGCCTGTCCGCACTGACCGTGAAGTCCCACCTCGCCCGGATCGCCCGCAAGCTGGGCACCGGCGACCGGGCCGGGATGGTCGCCGTCGCCCTGCGGACCGGAATCATCCACTGACCCCGCCCGGTGGCTCCCGGGGGACGACCCGGGGAAACCCCGGGACACGTTCGAGCCCACCCCGTCCTCTCCCTCCCGCCGCACCCCGTCCCCACCCCCGCGCTTCACCAGGTCTCACCCTCGCGCCCGTCGCCGGAACGTTCCGGCGACGGGCGCGCCACATCCACGGATACCCTTGACCGGTGACCGACGCCCAAGAGACCGCAGCACACCTGCGCACCACCACCGGGGGCGGCCCCCCGGACGAAGAGGTTTCGTCCGATGGGTTGCCCGTTCCCTTGCTGGAGCCCCGCGAGGGCATCCCCCCGGTGGTCGCCGACGCGGAGTCCCTCGCCGAGGTGGTCGCGGCCTTCGCCGCGGGCACCGGCCCCGTCGCCGTCGACGCCGAGCGCGCCTCCGGCTACCGCTACGGGCAACGCGCCTACCTGGTGCAGTTGCGCCGCGAAGGAGCGGGATCGGCGCTGATCGACCCGGTCGGCTGCCCCGACCTCTCCAGCCTTGGCGAGGCGCTGTCCGGGACCGAGTGGATCCTGCACGCCGCCACCCAGGACCTGCCGTGCCTGCGCGAAATAGGCATGGCCCCCACCTCCTTGTTCGACACCGAACTGGCCGGCCGGCTGGCGGGCTTCCCGCGGGTCGGACTCGGCGCGATGGTCGAGAGCGTGCTCGGCTACACGCTGGAGAAGGGCCACTCCGCCGTCGACTGGTCCACCCGCCCCCTCCCGGAGCCGTGGCTGCGCTACGCCGCCCTGGACGTGGAACTGCTGGTGGACCTGCGGGACGCGCTGGAGAAGGAACTGGACCGGCAGGGCAAGCTGGACTGGGCCCACCAGGAGTTCGACGCCATCGCCTCCGCCCCGCCCGCGCCCCCGCGCAAGGACCCGTGGCGCCGCACCTCCGGCATGCACAAGGTGCGCCGCCGCCGGCAGATGGCCGTCGTGCGCGAGCTGTGGGAGTCCCGCGACCGGATCGCGCAGCGGCGCGACGTGTCCCCCGGCAAGGTGCTGGGCGACGCGGCGATCGTCGAGGCCGCGCTGGCCATGCCGCTCAACGCGAGCGCGCTGTCCGCCCTTCCCGGCTACGGGCAGCGGATGGGCCGGCGCCAGCTGGAACAGTGGATGGCCGCGGTGGACCGGGCCAAGGCGCTGTCCGAGAACGAACTGCCTCAGCCGGGCGCGACCCCGGCCGGCCCGCCGCCGCCGCGTTCCTGGGCCGACAAGGACCCGGCCGCCGCCGCCAGGCTCTCGGCGGCCCGGGCCGCCGTCACGGCGCTCGCCGAGGGGCTGAACCTGCCCCAGGAGAACCTGATCACCCCGGACACGGTCCGCAGACTGTGCTGGGAGCCGCCGCAGCGCCTGGAGGCGGACACGGTGTCCGAGGCCCTGGCGGCCCACGGAGCCCGGACCTGGCAGATCGAGCAGGTGACCCCGGCGCTGGTCGAGGCGCTCGCCGCCACCGACTGACCCCTGGACGACGAAGGAAGCCCCCCGGCCCCGGCCGGGGGGCTTCCTTCGTCACCGCCGCCGATGAGAGCCGGCGGCGGGAGTGTGACCTTCGCCGCTCCTCCCGGAGAGGGTGTGCACATTGGTTACCCGCAAGTAGCATGGGGCAGGTGAGCGGGCGCTCAGCAAACAACGCCGACCGCGCCCCCGCGCAGCAGTGCACACCCGCACCTGGAGGAGAGCCAACGTGCCTCGTACCGTCAGGGACGTCGTCTTCGTCGACGGCGTCCGCACCCCGTTCGGCAAGGCGGGCCCGAAGGGCATCTACAACGGGACCCGCGCCGACGATCTCGTCGTCAAGGCGATCCGGGAGCTGCTGCGCCGCAACCCGGACCTGGACCCCGCGAAGATCGACGAGGTCGCCATCGCCGCGACCACGCAGATCGGTGACCAGGGTCTGACCCTGGGTCGCACCGCCGGCATCCTGGCGGGCCTCCCGCAGTCCGTGCCCGGCTACTCCATCGACCGCATGTGCGCCGGCGCGCTGACCGCCGTGACCGCCGTCGCGGGCGGCGTGGCCTTCGGCGCGTACGACGTCGCCCTCGCGGGCGGTGTCGAGCACATGGGCCGCCATCCCATGGGTGAGGGCGTCGACCCGAACCCGCGCTTCGTCTCCGAGAAGCTGGTCGACGAGTCCGCCCTGTTCATGGGCATGACCGCCGAGAACCTGCACGACCGGTACCCGACGATCACCAAGCTCCGCGCCGACGAGTACGCCGTGCGCTCGCAGGAGAAGGCCGCCAAGGCGTACGCCGACGGCAAGATCCAGCAGGACCTGGTCCCGATCTCGGTGCGCAACACCAACGAGGCCGCCGGCGAGACGGGCTGGGGCCTGGTCACCACCGACGAGCCGATGCGTCCGGGCACCACGCTGGAGAACCTGGCCGGCCTGAAGACCCCGTTCCGTACCCACGGCCGGGTCACCGCGGGCAACGCCGCCGGTCTCAACGACGGTGCCACCGCCGCGATCATCGCGTCCGAGGACTTCGCCCGGGAAAACAACCTCCCGGTCAAGATGCGCCTGGTCGCGTACTCCTTCGCCGGTGTCGAGCCGGAGGTCATGGGCTACGGCCCGATCCCCGCCACCGAGAAGGCCCTGGCCCAGGCCGGTCTGACGATCGATGACATCGGTCTCTTCGAGGTCAACGAGGCGTTCGCGGTCCAGGTCCTCGCGTTCCTGGAGCACTACGGCATCGCCGACGACGACTCCCGCGTGAACCAGTACGGCGGCGCCATCGCCTTCGGTCACCCGCTCGCCTCCTCCGGCGTCCGTCTGATGACGCAGCTGGCCCGCCAGTTCGAGGAGCAGCCGCACGTCCGCTACGGCCTGACCACCATGTGCGTCGGCTTCGGCATGGGCGCCACGGTCATCTGGGAGAACCCGAACTTCAACGCCGAGGGAGACTCCAAGTGAGCACCACCGCTGAGCTCCTGAAGGGCGCGGCCGAGCTGTTCCCGGACGAGGTCGTCACGTCCGCGCACGTCCGCCACCTGGACCTGCCGTTCGGCGCCGGGCGCTTCGCGCTCATCACGCTGGACAACGGCTTCGACCACACCAAGCCGACCACCTTCGGCCCCCAGTCCCTCGCCAACCTGAACGCGGCGATCGACCAGGTCGAGCAGGAGGCCCTCGCGGGCTCCATCGTCGGCGCGGGCATCACCGGCAAGCCGTTCATCTTCGCGGTCGGCGCCGACCTCAAGGGTGTCGAGCTGCTGAAGAAGCACGACGAGGCGCTCGCCATCGGCAAGGGCGGCCACGACGTGTTCAAGCGCCTGTCGGCGCTGGCCGTCCCGTCCTTCGCGTACTACAACGGCGCGGCCATGGGCGGCGGTGTCGAGGTGGGCCTGCACTGCACCTACCGCACCGTCTCCAAGGCCATCCCGGCCTTCTCGCTGCCCGAGGTCTTCCTCGGTCTGGTACCGGGCTGGGGCGGCTGCGCCCTGCTGCCGAACCTGATCGGCGCGGACCGCGCGGTCTCGGTGATCATCGAGAACTCGCTGAACCAGAACCGCCAGCTCAAGGGCAAGCAGGTCTTCGAACTGGGCATCGCCGACGCCCTGTTCGAGGGTGCCGACTTCCTGGAGCAGTCGCTGATCTGGACGGCGAACGTCCTGAACGGCGCCACCGAGGTCGTACGGGCCGACGTGGACCGCGCCGAGGGCTGGGACGCGGCCGTCGCCCGCGGCCGCGCCATCGCGGACTCCAAGGTGCACGGTGCGGCCCCGGCCGCCTACCGGGCGCTGGAGATCATCGAGGCGGCCAAGGACGGCGACCTGCAGAAGGGCTTCGACGCCGAGGACGCGGCCCTGGCCGACCTCATCATGGGCGGCGAACTCCGCTCCGGCATCTACGCCTTCAACCTGGTCCAGAAGCGCGCCAAGCGCCCGGCCGGCGCCCCGGACAAGTCCCTGGCCCGTCCGGTCACCAAGGTCGGCGTCGTCGGCGCGGGCCTGATGGCCTCGCAGCTGGCGCTGCTCTTCCTGCGCCGCCTGGAAGTGCCGGTGGTCCTCACCGACATCGACCAGGAGCGCGTGGACAAGGGTGTGGGCTACGTCCACGCCGAGATCCAGAAGCTGCTCGGCAAGGGCCGCATCAACCAGGACAAGGCCAACCGCCTGACCGCCCTGGTGAGCGGTGTCCTGGACAAGGCCGAGGGCTTCGCGGACGCGGACTTCATCATCGAGGCCGTGTTCGAGGAGATGTCCGTCAAGCAGAAGGTGTTCGCGGAGGTCGAGGCGGTCGCCCCGGCGCACGCGATCCTCGCCACCAACACCTCCTCGCTGTCGGTCTCCGAGATGGCCTCGAAGCTCCAGCACCCGGAGCGCGTGGTCGGCTTCCACTTCTTCAACCCGGTCGCGATCCTCCCGCTGCTGGAGATCGTCCGCGGTGAGCAGACCGACGACGCCTCGCTGGCCACGGCCTTCGGTGTCGCGCGGAAGCTGAAGAAGACCGCGGTCCTCACCAAGGACGCCCCGGCGTTCGTGGTGAACCGCATCCTGACCCGCTTCATGGGCGAGATCCAGAACGTCATCGACGAGGGCACCCCGGTGGTCACCGCCGAGAAGGCGATCGAGCCGCTCGGCCTGCCCATGTCGCCGCTGGTGCTCCTGGAGCTCGTGGGTCCGGCGATCGGCCTGCACGTCTCGGAGACCCTGAACCGCGCCTTCCCGGAGCGCTTCACCGTCTCCCCCAACCTCAAGCGGGTCGTCGAGGCGGGCAAGCGCGGCTTCTACGTCTACAACGCGGAGAACGGCTTCAAGCCGGAGCTCGACCCCGAGGTCGCCGCGCTCCTGGTCCAGGGCGACAGCGTCCTGACCGAGGAGCAGGTCCGTGACCGCGTCCTGGACGCGGTGGCGCAGGAGATCGGTCTGATGCTGGAGGAGGGTGTCGTGGCCGAGGCCCAGGACATCGACCTCTGCCTCATCACCGGCGCCGGCTGGCCCTTCCACCTGGGCGGCGTGACGCCGTACCTGGACCGCGAGGGTGTATCGGAGCGGGTGAACGGCAAGAAGTTCCTCGCCCCGGGTCTGGCGAGCGTCCCGGTCTGACCGTCGCGTCCCCGACGCGCGTGACGGACGCCCGTCCCCCGAGCGGGGGCGGGCGTCCGCCGTTTCCGCCGTTTCCGCCGACTCCGCCGTTTCCGCCGGTGGCGGGGCCCCGCGGGGTCTTGCACGGGGGCGGCGACGTCGGCTCGTACGGGGGCCGGCAGAATGTCTGCATGGCGGATGACACGACACTTTTCAGCCGCCGGACCCTGATGTTCGGCGGCGGCGCGGTCGCCGCCGGGTTGGCCGCGAGCGGTCTGACGTGGGCGCTCTCGTCGGAACCGGACGAGCCCGACCAGGAGGAGCCCGACCCTCAGCCGACGGCCGGGGACTTCGACATGCGGACGGGCGCCGAACTGCTGGCGCCGACGCCGCTATTCAATACGACGGGTCCGCAGTCGTTCGCCTTCGACGATGCCAACGGTTTGGTCTACACCCTTCAGACCATGCAAAGCGGCATTCGACTGGAAGACGAGTCGGAGCCACTCGCTTCCGGCGACCGAAAGACCGCCGGCGATATGTGCCTGACCCGGTTGAGCAGTACGGGGATATCTCTCGGGCACATGTATCTCCGCGGCTTCGGGCATGGAATTTCCTTCGGTGTCGAGCCCGCCGGCAAGCACACCTACATATGGGTGGAGAGCAGGCCCGACGCGGACAGCGGCTACGGAACGCAGGTCGCCCGTGTGCTGTTCGACGACGGCGGTGTGGTCGACGGGTCCGACCGGCGGGTCCCGCACTACGATCCGGTCCCGGGCGCGTCCGACGTGTCCCCCGCGCTCGACCTGGCGGGTGGGCGCGTGCTGGTGAGCCACGAGTTGGACGGGGAACACCGGCTGTCCGTGTACGGGATGGCGGACTTCCTCGCCGGTCGCTTCGACCCCGTGCACGCCGTGCGGGCCGGTGTCCAGGTGAAGGAAGAGGAGTGGTTCCAGGGCTGCGCCCTGCACGGGAACTTCGTCTACATCCTCACCGGCCGCCCGTACACGACCAAGGACGGGAACAATCCGCGGAAGTCCGGCGGAAACACGCACGTCTCGGCGATCGACATTCGTACGGGGCGCGCTCAGGGCCGACACAAGGTCACCGTGGCACCGGATCTGCCCTTCCGGGAGCCGGAGGGAATGGCGATCGGTTCCGCGGATTCCCGCCCCGCATTGTGCGTGGGCTTTTCCATCAAGGCGGAAGACCGGCGCGAGCTGACGGTGTATCGCTTTACGGGGTGAACAATCGGACCTTGAGGGACGAAGGCCACAGGTGTGCCCACAAGAGCCACCAATCATTGGCCCGAGCGTCACCTCGTGTTCTTAACTCGTCCATACGGCTGCTTATACTACTGCGACACTTCCGCCGAATCTCAACACCTCCACGGGGAGGCCTCCCACGATGGGCCCCAAACGACTGCACGCCGTCACCGGCGTTCTGATCAGCGCCGGGCTCATCCTCAGCTTCCTCGGGATGATGGCGGCGGTCGCGACCGTCTCCCTGCCGATGTTCGCCTACTGCGCGGCCCTCAGCTACGCGGCCGACCTGATGCTGCACAGCACCGAGTCGACCACCCTGGAGCGGCTGCGCGACTCTCGCTTCGGCCTGACCATGCGCTTCCTGATCCGGCAGTTCCTGCTGCTGGGCCTGTGCGGGGCCATCGCCGACATCGAGTCGTTCGTGGCACAGATGACGACCATCGGCCTGCTCCTCCTGTTCATCCTGCAACTCGCCTACGGCGCGCTCCTCAAGCACGTCCGCAAGCAGCGCAATGAACTGCCCTTCACCACCCGCGGGCTGGACCTGGACGCGCTGGGCATCCGTCGCATGCCGCACCCGTTCCTGGTGGACAAGCACGTCCGCAAGACGCTGCACCTGGACATCCCCCTGGTGGCCGGGGCCCTCGCCACCATCGCGACCGACAACTGGCGCTGGGTCACGTACGGGATGATCATCACGGTCTTCCTCGCCTACCTGTCCCTCCTGGTGCTGCTGCCCGACGCGCGCAACGCGCTCAAGCTGCCCACCACCGACGAGGCCATCGACGAGCTGAACCACCAGCTGGCCGAATACCGCCCCCAGGTCGCCCTTTACTTCACCTTCGCCGCCATCTCCAAAGACTTCATGTACCAGGTGAACATGTGGTTGGAGGCCCTGGAGGCGTTGGACCTTCGGCCCCTCATCGTGCTGCGCGAGCGGGCCACCCTGCGCTACCTGGACGCCACGTCGGTTCCCGTCATCTGCGTGCCCAAGGCGGACAACCTCGCGCGCATCGAGATGCACGAACTCCGCGTCGCCCTCTACCCCGGCAACGCGGGCAAGAACGTGCACATGCTCCAGCGCGCCGAGGTCAAGCACGTCTTCATCGGCCACGGCGACAGCGACAAGCTCGCCAGCAGCAACCGCGTCAGCAAGGTCTTCGACGAGATCTGGGTGGCCGGCCGGGCAGGCCGCGACCGCTACGAGCGCATCAAGCACGCGGTGACGCACAACCAGATCGTCGAGGTCGGCCGGCCCCAGCTGATGCCCCTGCACCGCTGGACGGGCCGGGCCGTCAACCCCGTGCCCACCGTCATCTACGCCCCCACCTGGGAGGGCTGGACCGACGACGCCTGCTACACCTCGGTGCTGCCGGCCGGCGAGAAGCTGATCCAGGCGCTGCTCGACCACGAGCTCGACATCCGTGTGATCTACAAGCCGCACCCGCTGACCGGTTCCCGCTCGCCGCAGGCCGCCGCCGCGCACCGACGCGTCATCGCCCTCCTGGAGGAGGACAACGCCCGGCGCTTCGGCCGCAACGTGAGCGACTCCAAGGCCGCGAGCCGCAAGCTGGCCCGCCTCGACCAGCGCATCGCCGACCTCTCCGAGCGCGGTGTCCGTTCCCCGTACCCCGACCTCAGCGAAGAGGAGCGGACCGCCCGCATCCGGCGCAGCCGCAACCAGGCCGGGACCCTGTACTGGAGCGCGATGCCCGACGCCGCGCACCATGTGGTGACGAACCGGATCCCCGCGCTGTACGACTGCTTCAACCATTCCGACCTGCTCATCGGCGACATGTCGAGCGTGGTGTCCGACTTCGTCGCCACCCTCAAGCCGTACGCGATCTTCAACCTCGACGGTCTGCCGGACCAGGAGTTCCGCAACGAGCAGCGCACGGCGTACGCCTCGTACCTGCTCGACGCCGACTGCAACGGCCTGTCCGAGGCGATCGAGGCGATGCTGAACCCGACCGAGGACCACATGGCCCCCTACCGGGAGCAGCTCAAGGAGTACCTCCTCGGCGCGGAGTACCCGCCGTCGGTCGTTCGCTTCAACGACGCCGCGAACGATCTCTACCGTCGTGGAGTCGCCGACTTCCCGATCGAGTACCCGGAGCCGGCGCCCTTCCCCGCCTAGCCGGCGCACCCTGCCACGGCCGAATCACACCCGCCAGGCCGTGGCCCCCATCCCCAGCTCAGAGGAAGAAGGAGACCGTGCCGTCCAGTACCACCCCCCGCCGTACCATCGCCGTTGTTCTCGCAGGGGGGACCGGCCAACGCATCGGGCTCGAGATACCGAAGCAGCTGCTCAAGATCGCCGGTAAGTCGATCCTGGAGCACACGCTGCACATCTTCGAGTCCGCGGCCGACGTGGACGAGGTCCTCCTCCTCATGACGCCCGACCACGTGACGGAGGCCCGCCGCATCGTCGAGCACGCGGGCCTGACGAAGGTCTCCCGGGTGCTGGCCGGCGGAACGACGCGGAGCGAGACCACCCGCATCGCCATCGCCGCCGCCTCGCAGGGGCGGGAGGCCGACGAGCACATCAACCTGCTCTTCCACGACGCCGTGCGCCCGCTGCTCTCGCAGCGCGTGGTCCGTGAGTGCGTCGAGTCCCTGGAGCGCTACCAGGCCGTCGACGTGGCCATCCCGTCGTCCGACACCGTGATCGTGACGCGCACCCACGGGGACGACGGCGAGTTCATCACCGAGGTGCCGGACCGCTCCCGGCTGCGCCGGGGCCAGACCCCCCAGGGCTTCCGGCTGTCCACGATCCGCAACGCCTACGAGCGGGCGGCCGCCGACCCGTTCTTCCAGGCGACCGACGACTGCTCCGTGGTCGTCAAGTACCTGCCCGACGTGCCGGTCCACGTGGTCACGGGCGACGAGTACAACATGAAGGTCACCCAGCCGGTCGACGTGTTCATCGCCGACAAGCTGTTCCAGCTCGCCTCGCACGCCGCGCCCGCCCACGCCGACGAGGCCGCCTACCGCGAGCAGCTGTCCGGCAAGACGATGGTGGTGTTCGGCGGTTCGTACGGGATCGGCGCCGACATCGCGCGGATCGCCGAGAGCTTCGGTGCCCGGGTCTTCGCACTGGGGCGCTCCACCACCGGCACCCACGTGGAGAACCCCGACCACGTCGAGGCGGCGCTGGCCGAGGCGTACGCGCAGACCGGCCGGATCGACCACGTGGTGAACACCGCGGGCGTGCTGCGGGTCGGCCGGCTCGACGAGACGGACGACGACACGATCCGGCAGGCGCTGGAGGTCAACTACCTGGCCCCCGTGCAGATCGCGCGGGCCGCCCACAAGTACCTCGGCGAGACGCGGGGGCAACTGCTGCTGTTCACCTCCAGCAGCTACACCCGGGGCCGCGCGAACTACAGCCTGTACTCGTCGACGAAGGCCGCCATGGTCAATCTGACGCAGGCGCTGGCCGACGAGTGGGCCGAGGACCACATCCGCGTGAACTGCGTGAACCCGGAGCGCACCGCCACCCCGATGCGCGTCAAGGCCTTCGGCGAGGAGCCGACCGGTTCCCTGCTGAGTTCCGAGGCGGTGGCCCTGACCTCGCTGGACGTCCTGCTGTCCACGATGACCGGACACGTCGTCGACGTGCGCCGGCAGGACCCGACCACGAACGCGGCGCAGCGGTCCGCCTTCGAGGCGGCGCTGGCGGCGGTGCTGGTGCAGACGGCCGGGGACGAGGGAGTCTAGGCGTGACGTACGCACCCGGACCGGGCCAGGAGCACCGCCCGAGGATCTTCGTGGCGGGCGGGTCGAACTCGGTCCACCGGCCCTACAGCTTCCTGCCGATGGCGGGCTGGACCCAGGCGCTGCCGCTGTTCCTCAACGACGCGGTGGAGGTGGTGAACTGCTCCCGGGCACGAGCCAGCTCCAAGAGCTTCCGCGAGCGCGGCCGGCTCCAGTGGATCCTGGACACCATGCGGCCGGGTGACTACCTGCTCTTCGGTTTCGGGCAGACGGACTGGAAGCCGGACCCCGGCCTGCACACCGAGCCGTTCTCCACCTTCCTGGAGCACATGACGGCGTACGTCCACGGGACCCGCGAGCGGGGTGCGCACCCGGTGATCCTGCTGCCGTACGAGCGGCGGCGGATCGACCGGCACGGCAACGTCGCGCGCTTCCTCGGGGACTATCCGGTCGCCGCACGGCAGTTGGCCGAGGACGAGCACGTACCGGTCGTCGACCTGTACGAGCAGAGCCTCCAGTGGTGGGAGGAGCTCGGGTCGGAGGCCACCAAGGCCGTCTTCACCTACCTGCGGCCGGGCGAACCCCTCCAGGAGCACGTGCTGGACGGGGACAACGTGCACCTGCGGGCCGAGGGCGCGATCGAGTGCGCGCGGTTCATCGCCCGCAGCATGCTGGAGCAGGGCGTGATCCCCGCGCACTGGGGCCGCGACCTCGACCGGACCCGTTTCTCGTACGAGGAACTGGGCTGGCTGGACGAGGAGACCTTCTGGCACCGCACCAAGACCCGCGTGTCGAAGATGCCGGCGGTCCCGGCCGGCGCCCCCGCGAACAAGGAGTCCGGCGCGTGAACCACCTCCTCGGTCGGGGCCGGGCCCTCGGCTCGGATCCCTCCCAGGGCGCCGCCTACGCGGGCCTGTACTCCTCGGCGGACCCGCGACTCGGCGTGGCCCCCGGCGAGGTCGTCCAGTTCGGCCTCTCGGTCGCGGTGGACCGGACGGGCTCGCGCGGCTGCGCGTACCTCCTGGCCGCCCCGCTGACCGCCGCCGGCGAGATCGTCGGCCTCCAGGGGCTGGAGTACTTCCCCCGGCAGCGCTGGTTCCGGGTGCGCGCGGAGGCGGGTGAGACCGGTACCGGTGTCCTGCAGCTGCGGGCCGCCGAGAACGCCAAGGCCCCCCGGATCCGTCCCCAGATCATGGTGGGCGTCCCGGACGCGACCGGACGCAAGATGGTCCGCACCGCCCGACTCGACACCCAGGCCCTGCCGTTGCGCCGGCCCGCCGCGCGCGGCCTGCGCATCGCGACCGAGCCCAACACGCCCGGCGCGGTACACGTGCTGTCGGGCGCGCCCGCCGGGTCCGCGGCGATCTCCGTGACCCGGCCGGGCCACGGAGACGCGCAGCTGTCCTACGACGGGTGGGTGACCTACACGCCCGACCCGGGCTTCGTCGGGTACGACCGCTTCGCGTACGTGGTGGGCACCCCCGGGGCGGGCGAGCAGACCTCGCACGTCAACGTCTTCGTCGGCGGACTCGCCGCCACGCCGGGCGCGTTCCCGGAACACACGACGGACGTCGCCTTCCGCCCCTGGCAGTGGCCCGAGCTGACCGGCGAGATGCCGTGGCCCGTGCCCGCGCCCCAGCGGTCCCCGCAGAACTGAAGAGGATCACTCGACCATGAACACAGCCGTCGTGAACGTCACGGACGTGACGGTCGCCGTCCGGGTCCGCGATCAGGCCGCCGAACTCGACGCCTGTCTGGCCTCCCTCGTCGGCCAGTCGATCGGCACGGACCGGCTGGAGATCATCGCCGTCGACGACGGGTCCACGGACGACAGCGGATCCGTCCTGGCCAGGGCCGCGCACCAGTACCCCTTCCTGCGCATGGGCCTGATCGCCCACGGGCAGAGCCCGGCGGCCGCCCGCAACTGGGCGCTGAGTCAGGTGCGCGGACGGTACGTGATCTTCCTGGAGGCCTGCGACCGGCTGACGCCCGACGCCTTGGAGCGGATGGTCACGGCGGCGGACACCAACGAGGCCGACGTGGTGCTCGGGAAGCTGGAGAGCTCGGGCCGGCACACCGTCGCGACGTCGATGTTCCGCAAGAACCAGCCCTACACGGACGTGGACGCCTCCCGCGTCTACTGGTCGCTGACCCCGGACAAGCTGTTCCGCACCAGCATGCTCCAGCGGCGCGGGCTGGCGTTCCCCACCGACATGCTGATCGGCGACGACCAGGCCTTCACCGCCGCCGCGTTCATCGGGGCGGACAACGTCTCGGTCGTCGGCGACGCGACCTGTGTGGTCAAGGGGGCCTCGCCCGCGTCCCCGGCCGGGCTCGCGGACCGGGTGGCGCTGGTCTCGCGCATGCTGGCGCTGGTCGACGCGCAGGTGCCGCAGGGGCCGCGCCGGGACCGTCTGCACTCCCGCCACCTGGAGGTGGAACTCGGCAAGGCGACCGCGGCCGCGCTGTTGTCCGCGACGGACCCGACGGAGGCCGAGCAGGCCCTGTGGGCGGCGGCCGAGGTGCTGCGGACCCAGGCCCGCGCGGGGGCGCTCGCGCTGCTGCCGCGCACGCTCGCGGTGCGGTTCGCGCTGCTGGCGCAGGGCAGGATCGCCGAGGCCCGGTCGATGGCCGCCTTCGAGGCGGACAAGAACCGGCCGAGCGTCCGCAAGACGGTGGAGGGCGGCCGGGTGTACACCGGGCTGCCGTTCTTCCGCGATCCGCAGGTCGGCCTGCCGGACGAACTCTTCGACATCACCGATGACATGACGGTCAGTCACGAGTTGCAGAAGCTCCGCTGGGACGGGGCGATGCTGCTGCTCGACGGGTACGGGTTCTTCGAGCAGTTGTCGACGAAGGAGCGGGCCACCCGCGTGGTGCTGCGGGAGCGGGCCACCGGCGCCCAGGAGACGCACGCCGTGACCGCGCGGCGGGACGACACCCTCACCAACGCCAAGGGCAACGCGCGGGCGATGGGCCGTTTCTCGGCCCGGATCAACCTGGCGCAGACCGCGATCGGCCGGCCGCTCCCGCCGGGCATCTGGGAGGTGCACCTCGCCGTGAGTTTCGAGGGCGTGTCCCGGGAGGTGCGGCTCGGACCGAAGCGGGCGGCCGAGGTGGACACGACAGCCCGGATGCCGGTCCGCATCGCACCCTCGCCCGACGCCCCGGAGACGGAGCTGGTCGCGACGCCCTTCTACACCGAGTCGGGCGAGTTGTGCGTCGAGGTCTCTCAGCGGTTCCCGGTACCGGGTCGCGCCTGAGGGGACCCGACGGCGTCCCAGGGGCCGAAGACCAGCCCCTGGGCGGGGTCCTGCGACGTGCGGATCAGCGCGCCGTCCCGGTCGAAGGCGGCCACCACGATCCGCCCGGCCGCGTCGACGGCGGGCTGCGGGGACAGCGCGCCGTGACCGCCCAGGGAGGCCCTCCAGGTGCCGTAGCCCTCGTTCTCGGTGACGTAGGCGGTGAGTTCGACGCCGCCGTCCGCGCCGATGTGCGTGAGGACCGTGCAGTCGTAGCCGCCGAGCATCGTGCGGACCACGCCCGGCGCGCCCCGTCCGCCCGCGTCGCCGAGGCCCACCAGGGTTCCCTGGAGCCCCTGTTCGCCTGCCCGCCAGGCGACCAGCGAGCCGTCGCCCGGGTAGCGCCAGAAGTACGTCGCCCGGCGGGGGCCCGTCTCGCACACGGCGACCGTGCCGGGGACCACGGGGGACGGAACCCGGTCGGCGTGCCGGAACCGACCCTGCCCCGCGCCCGTCCAGCGGTCGGCGCCGGCGGGGCCGAGGGCGAGGAGTTCCAGCGGGCCGCCCGCTGGCATCAGCGGGGTGACCCCGCCCTCGTAGGGGTCCGAGGACAGTTGCTTCCAACCACCCCAGACGCCCTCGGCGTTGCGGCTGCACCGCAGGATGCCCCCGTGGCGCAGGGACACGAGCACGTGCACGGAGCCGGAGCGCTGGTTGACGGCGACGCGGGGCGGGCCGGTCGGCAGGTCGTCGGGGCCGCCGCGGACGTGGGGAACGCCGAGGCCACGCCAATCGGTGAGGGCGCGGCCGGACTGGAACTGGGTGGAGACGGCGATCTCCTGTCGGCCCGAACCGTCCCGGGCGGTGACCGGCGCGGCGAAGTGGACGTATCCCTCGCGGCTTCGGGCCATGGCCGCGTAGCCGGTCCACCCGGGAACCTCGAACCTCTCCGGGCCCGTCCACCCCGAGGCGGGGGCGGCGGCCTCGGTCCAGCGCAGCAGTCCGTCGGGCCCGCAGGCGTAGGCCGTCAGGCGGCCGTCGCCGCCCGTGAACAACCATGTTCCGGCCGGGGGTCGGACCGGCGGACGGGCCGGTCCGCCCGGGTCACCGGACGCCGCCCCGCGGGCGGAGAAAGCCGTCCGACCGGCGCTGTTGCCTCGCATCACGCCGTCCATCCGCCCTTCCGTCGAGTGCTGTCCGTCGTTCCTCCGACGGCCTTTCACCGAAAAGGACCAGCCACTCGAAAGCGTGTCCTATGATTCACCCCATCTATAATAGAAGGGCTCCGCCTCCATGATTGACCGGCCCTCGGCACCGGCCCCGGCCTCCTCCCCTGTCTCCCGGCGAAAGCCGCGGCGTGGCAGGCGCGTCCTGTGGATCGTGCTCTCGGTGGCGGCCCTGCTCGTCCTCGCGGTCGGCGGCGCCGGCTGGTGGACCTACAGCCACCTCAACTCGAACATCTCCAGCGTCGACCTGAACCAGGCGATCGGCGACAACCGCCCGAAGAAGGTCGTCGAGAACGCCCAGAACGTCCTGGTCCTCGGGTCCGATTCACGGGCCGGGGCCAACGGCGACCTCGACCACGGCGACGTCAGCGGTGCCCGCTCCGACACCGCCATGCTGGTGCACATACCCGAGGGCCGCTCCAGGGCCACCGCGGTGAGCATCCCCCGCGACACCCTGATCAGCCGGCCCGAGTGCAAGGACAACGACGGCGGCACCGCGCCCGCCGCGAAGCGGGTCATGTTCAACTCGGTCTACTCCCTCGGCGGCCCCGCCTGCGTCGTGAAGACCGTGGAGCAGCTGTCCGGAGTCCGCGTGGACCACTTCGTCGAGGTGGACTTCGCCGGCTTCAAGGGTCTGGTCGACGCCCTCGGCGGGGTCACCGTCACCCTCGACCAGCCGATGAGCGGCGCCAAGGGCGGCCTCAAGCTCGACGCGGGCACGCACCGGCTGGACGGCACCGACTCGCTGAAGTTCGTACGGACCCGCTACGGCTACGGCGACGGCAGCGACCTCGGGCGCATCGGCCTCCAGCAGCAGTTCATGCTCGCCATGCTGTCGGAGATCAAGAAGCAGGACGCCCTCGGCAACCCGACCCGGCTGTACAAGCTGGCCGACGCGGGGACCAAGTCGCTGACCACCGACTCCGATCTGGCGTCCCTCACCGCGCTGTCCGACTTCGCGCGGAGCATGAAGGCCGTGGACCCGGCGACGATGGAGACCATCATGCTGCCGGTGGCCTACGACAAGGTCGACCCGAACCGCGTGGTCGTCGCCGAACCGCAGGCCGGCCAACTGTGGGAGGCCCTGCGCACCGACCAGAAGGTCCCGGCATCGGCGAAGAAGTCCCCCGCCAAGGGCGGCACGGCCGCCAAGCCGTAGGCCGAATCGCTCCGCTAGTGCAGCACCGTGCGCCAGTCGTTGCTCGTCTCCCAGTGGCCCGGGGGGTACTCGAACGGGACCTCGCCGAGCAGGACGAAGCCGGCCTTGCGGCAGACGGCGTTCGACGCCCCGTGGTCGAGGGGCGGGAAGGCGTGCAGGTGGCGGCGCGTACCGTGCTCGGCCGCGTGGGCGACGAGGGTGCGGGCCGCCGCCGCGGCCACGCCGCGGCCCTGGTGTTCGGGCAGGATGCCCCAGCCCGTCTCGTAGACCTCCTCGTCCTTCCAGGTGCGCTCCCAGAAGCCGATGCTGCCCACGCTCTCGCCGTCGGCGACGACGCGGAACATCCGGCCGGCCGCCGGCTCCCGGGCGCTGAGGGCGAGGTAACGGCTCTGCCGGTCCCGGAGCCTGGCCTCGGACTCCGGACCGCCGAGGTGTGCGGTCATGGCCGGCTCGTTCGTGCGGAGCAGCAGCCAGTGGTCGTCTTCCGCCCAGGCTTCCAACGTGATCTTCATGGCGCCCAGGCTAGTCACGGGACGCGCCGCGGGACAGGGTCGTGCGAGGACGTACGGACCGGACCCCGGCGGGGCTGCTGCCCGCCGGGGCCCGGTCCGGGGATGCCTCTAGTGCTGCTCCTCGTGGTGCGGGTCGAGGCCCACTCCCTCGCCCCGGCCCAGTCGGCTGTGCTTGCGCCCGTACATGTAGTACACGGCGATGCCGATGAGCATCCAGACGACGAACCGCAGCCAGGTCTCGGCCGGGAGGTTGAGCATCAGCCACACCGAGGCGGCGATCGACACGATCGGCACGAACGGCACCCACGGGGTCCGGAAGGCCCGGTGCAGGTCCGGGCGGGTCCGGCGCAGGATGATCACGCCGAGGGCGACGACCACGAAGGCGAACAGCGTACCGATGTTCACCAGGGTGGCGAGTTCGTTGATGCTGGTGAATCCGGCGACGATCGCGATGATCACACCGAGCAGGATCGTCGGCCGGTACGGGGTGCGGAACCTCGGGTGCGTGCGCGAGAAGAAGCGCGGCAGCAGGCCGTCACGGCTCATCGCGAAGAACACACGGGTCTGACCCAGCAACAGGATCATGCAGACGGTGGTCAGGCCCACCGCGGCGCCGAAGCTGATGATGCCTCCGTAGACCGGATGTCCGGCGGATTTGAAGGCGTCGGCCAGCGGCGCGCTCACCGACAGCTCGGTGTAGTGCTGCATGCCGGTCACCACGAGGGAGACCGCCACGTACAGCACCGTGCAGATCAGCAGCGAGCCGAGGATGCCGCGCGGCATGTCGCGCTGCGGCATCTTGGTCTCCTCGGCGGCGGTGGCGACCACGTCGAAGCCGATGAAGGCGAAGAACACGACGGAGGCCGCGGTGAAGATGCCCATGACGCCGAAGTTGGTCGGCTCGTAGCCGAAGATCAGCTGGACCAGTGGCGCGTCGAATCCCGCTCCGCCCTCCTGGGGCACCGCCTCGGGGATGAACGGCTTGTAGTTGCTGCCCGTGATGAAGAACAGGCCCGCGATGATCACGATGAGCACCACCGTGACCTTGATCGCGACGACGATCGCGGTGATGCGCGCCGACAGCTTCACGCCGATGACGAGGACGACCGTCAGGACCAGGACCAGGAGGAAGGCGAGCAGGTCGAAGGTGCCGCCCGGCACGTCCGGCCCCTCCAGGGCCGCAGGTAGATGGATGCCGGCGTTGTCCATCAACGAACGGACGTACCCGGACCAGCCGACCGCGACGACCGCGGTGCCCAGCGCGAACTCCAGCACCAGGTCCCAGCCGATGATCCAGGCGGGAAGCTCACCGATCGAGGCGTAGGAGAACGTGTACGCCGAACCGGCGACCGGGACGGTCGAGGCGAACTCGGCGTAGCACAGGGCGGCGAGCCCACACACGATGCCGGCGGCCACGAACGCCAGGGCGGTGGCCGGGCCGGCGTTCTCCTTGGCGACCTTGCCGGTGAGGACGAAGATGCCGGTGCCGATGATGACACCGACGCCGAAGACCATCAGGTCCCAGGAGGAGAGCGACTTGCGGAGGGCGTGTTCGGGCTCCTCCGTGTCGCGGATGGACTGTTCCACCGACTTGGTGCGGAAAGGACTGTTGCGATCCGTGCTCACCGACGCACCTCCGAAAGGTGACGCGTACGCGAAACGGGCCGGGAGGCCCACCCTTCAAGGGTGATCTCCCGGCCCGTGGGACGCAACCGCGCGTCGGGGGCTCGACGGCCCGTCGACTAGTCGACGGTGGCGGCCGGCTCGCTGTCGTAGCGCCCGTCCAGCTTGGCGACGAGGCCGGTCACCTGACGGGCGATGTCCGGGGCGGTCAGGCCGATCTCGGCCAGGATCTCCTTGCGCAGCGCGTGGTCGAGGAAGCGCTGCGGGATACCGAAGTCCCGCAGCGGCACGTCGACGCCCGCGTCCCGCAGGGCCTGCGAGACGGCGGCGCCCACGCCGCCGGTGCGGCCGTTGTCCTCGACGGTGACGACGACCCGGTGCCGCTCCGCGAGCGGGGCCAGGGCCTCGTCCACGGGCTTGACCCAACGGGGGTCCACCACGGTCGTGGAGATGCCCTGCTTGTCGAGCAGATCGGCGATCTCTAGGCACATCGGGGCGAGCGCGCCGACGGATACGAGCAGTACGTCCGGACGGGTGACCTCGGGGGCCGGGGTGCGCAGCACGTCCATGCCGCCGATCCTGCCGACGGCCGGCACGGCCGGGCCGACGACTCCCTTGGAGTAGCGCACGACGGTCGGCGCGTCCTTGACCTCGACGGCCTCGCGCAGTTGGGCGCGCAGCTGCTCGGCGTCGCGCGGGGCGGCGAGCCGCAGGCCGGGCACGACCTGGAGGATCGACATGTCCCACATGCCGTTGTGGGAGGCGCCGTCGTCACCGGTGACGCCCGCGCGGTCCAGGACGAAGGTGACCCCGCACTTGTGCAGGGCGACGTCCATCAGCACCTGGTCGAAGGCGCGGTTGAGGAAGGTCGCGTACACGGCGAAGACCGGGTGGACCCCTCCGGTGGCCAGTCCGGCGGCCGAGGTGGCGCCGTGCTGCTCGGCGATGCCCACGTCGAAGATGCGCTCCGGGAAGGCGTCCGCGAACTTCTTCAGGCCGACGGGCTGGAGCATGGCCGCGGTGATCGCGACGATGTCCGCGCGCTCCCGGCCGAGCTTGACCATCTCGTCGGCGAAGACGGAGGTCCAGCTGGCGGCCGCCGTCTTGACCGGGAGGCCGGTGTCCGGGTGGATGACGCCGACCGCGTGGAAGCGGTCGGCCTCGTCCTGGACGGCCGGCTGGTAGCCGCGGCCCTTCTGGGTGAGGCAGTGCACGATGACCGGGCCGCCGAAGCGCTTCGCGCGCTGGAGCGCGGACTCCAGGGCCTCGATGTCGTGGCCGTCGATGGGGCCGACGTACTTCAGGCCGAGGTCCTCGAACATGCCCTGCGGGGCGATGAAGTCCTTGAGGCCCTTCTTGGCGCCGTGCAGGGTCTCGTAGAGCGGCTTGCCGACGACCGGCGTACGCTCCAGGAGGTCCTTGCCGCGGGCCAGGAAGCGCTCGTATCCGTCCGTGGTGCGCAGGGTGGCCAGGTGGTTGGCGAGGCCGCCGATCGTGGGACCGTACGAGCGCTCGTTGTCGTTCACCACGATGACCAGCGGGCGGTCCTTGGCGGCGGCGATGTTGTTCAGCGCCTCCCAGGCCATGCCTCCGGTCAGCGCGCCGTCGCCGATGACGGCGGCGACGTGGTGGTCCTCGCGGCCCAGCACCTCGTTGGCCTTGGCCAGGCCGTCGGCCCAGCCCAGCACGGTGGAGGCGTGGGAGTTCTCGATGACGTCGTGCTCGGACTCGGCGCGGGAGGGGTAGCCGGACAGGCCGCCCTTGGTGCGCAGGCCGCCGAAGTCCTGGCGGCCCGTGAGCAGCTTGTGGACGTAGGCCTGGTGGCCCGTGTCGAAGAGGACCTTGTCCTTGGGCGAGTCGAAGACCCGGTGCAGGGCGATCGTCAGCTCGACGACACCGAGGTTGGGGCCGAGGTGCCCGCCGGTCTTGGAGACGGCGTCGACGAGGAAGGACCTGATCTCGGCGGCGAGCTGTTCGAGCTCCTCCTGGCTGAGCCGGTCCAGATCGCGCGGTCCCTTGATGCGGGTCAGCAGCACCCGTGCCTCCTTGCAGTTGCTTGCTGGTCTGTCGAGTCTAATGTTCCGCTCGCGACGAGCGTCATCGGGCGGTACCGGGAGGGTCACGCCTTTGTCATACCTGTACACCTGATCGCCAAATCACACATCCCAAACGGGTGTATACCCGCACAGTTGTACCCACGAATGTACGCACGAGCGCCCGGCACCACTGGAAGTGGCACCGGGCACTGTGACGGGTCTTACCGCCGGGTACTGCCTGGGACAGAGGTCAGGCGCGTCCGGCCGTCTTCTGGGTCTTGCGGGTGACCGAGTCGATCACGACCGTGGCCAGCAGGACCGC
Organism: Streptomyces sp. NBC_00513; assembly: GCF_041431415.1. Taxonomy (GTDB): domain Bacteria; phylum Actinomycetota; class Actinomycetes; order Streptomycetales; family Streptomycetaceae; genus Streptomyces. The sequence goes on along the minus strand of NZ_CP107845.1, from coordinate 5,908,984 downwards.
ACCCGTGATCATGTACTGGATCGGGGTGGCGATGCCCTCCAGGGCCAGACCGTACTGGATGGAGGTGATGACCATGACGCCCAGGAGGGCGTTCCAGGTCCGGCCCCGGCCACCGAAGAGGCTGGTGCCGCCGATGACGGCCGCGGCGATCACGTTCATCAGCAGGTCGCCGGCGCCGGCGCTCTGGTTGGCGGCCGCGATCTTGGAGGCCCAGAAGAGCCCGCCGACGGCGGCGAAGGTGCCGGCGATGGCGAAGACCGTGATCCGCACCCGGTTCACGTTGATGCCGGCGCGACGGGACGCCTCGACGCTGCCGCCGAGCGCGAACACCTGACGGCCGAAGGAGGTGCGGCGCAGGAGGAAGTCCGTGCCGACGAGGGCCAGCAGGAAGAGCACCACCGCGAGCGGCAGACCCTTGTACTGGTTGAACACGACGGCGGGACCGAAGGTGAACACCGCGAGGACGCCGGTGCGCAGCAGGATCTCGGTGAGCGGCCGGGCGGGGACGCCCGCCGCCTGTCGGCGCCGGTTGTCGAAGTAGGTGGCCAGGAAGTATCCGGCCACGGCCAGGGCCGCGAGGCCGTAGCCGACCGCCACGTCCGAGAAGAAGTACGTGGTCAGCTGACCGACCACGCCCTCGGAGTCGAGGTTGATGGTGCCGTTGCTGCCGAGGATCTGCAGCATGGCGCCGGACCAGAACAGCAGGCCCGACAGGGTGACGGCGAAGGCCGGGGCGCCGATCCGGGCGAAGAAGAAACCGTGGATCGCGCCGATGAGGGCGCCGCCGGCGACGGCGGCGAGGATCGCGAGCCACTCGTTCACGCCGTGGGTGACGGCGAGGACGGCGACGATCGCTCCCGACACACCGCTGACCGAGCCGACCGAGAGGTCGATCTCGCCGAGCAGCAGCACGAAGATGATGCCGACGGCCATCATGCCGGTGGCGACCATCGTGATCGCGATGTTGGTCAGGTTCTCGGGGCCGAGGAAGTTCGAGTTCAGGCTCTGGAAGATGCTCCAGATGACGATCAGGCCGACGACGACCGGGAGGGATCCCAGGTCACCGGCCTTCATCTTGCGGCCGAACTCGCTCAGGTAGCCGGCGAAGCCCTGCTCGCGCACGAGCAGACGGGGGTCGACGGCCGGGATGGCGTCGGCCGCAGCCGCCGGGTTGACCGGGTCCACGTGCCCGACGCGGTCGGTCGGGCCCTTGTCCAGCGGTCCGGCGGCAGGGTTCTGGGTGCTCACTTGCGGGCCTCCCCGGTGCGGGCCGCCCGGCGGGTCACGGCGTTGTCCGTGGCACCGGTGATGGCGGAGATGATCTCTTCCTGCGAGGTGTCGGCGACACTGAAGACGCCGTTGTTGCGGCCGAGCCGCAGGACCGCGACCTTGTCGGCGACGGCCTTCACATCGGCCATGTTGTGGCTGATGAGGATGACGGCGTGACCGCGTTCGCGCAGCCGCTCCACCAGGTCGAGGACCTGTGCGGTCTGCTCGACGCCGAGGGCGGCGGTCGGCTCGTCGAGGATGACCAGCTTGGGCTCGCCGAGCATCGAGCGGGCGATGGCCACGGTCTGGCGCTGACCGCCGGAGAGCGAGGCGATCGGGATACGGACACTGGGGATCCGAATCGACAGGGTGGTCAGGAGCTCGCGGGCACGCCGCTCCATCTCCACCTCGTCGAGGATGCCGCGGCGCTTGAGCTCGCGGCCCAGGAAGAGGTTGCCGACGACATCGATGTTGTCGCACAGCGCGAGGTCCTGGTAGACCGTCGCGATGCCCAGGTTCTGGGCGTCGTGGGGCTTGCCGATGGAGACCGGGCGGCCCTCCCACTCGATGACCCCGTCATCGATGGGGTGCACGCCGGCGATGGTCTTGACCAGCGTGGACTTGCCGGCGCCGTTGTCGCCGACGAGGGCGACCACCTCGCCGGAGTGGATCTCGAGTTCTACGTCGGTCAGGGCCTGAACGGCGCCGAACCGCTTCGAGACCCCTCGCAACGCCAGCACGGGCGCAGCGGACACATGAACCATCTCCTTCGCCGCCTGACCGGCGGGGATGTCGTGCAAAAGAGCAGGAACGCGAATGGGGGGGTGGAGCGTGGGGTGAAGCATTGGGGTGGAGCGTTGGGGAAACGTTTCTGCCCGGCGCCCCGCGGTGGCGGGGAAGAGAGGGGCGGGGCGCCGGACAGGCGTGGGGGTCTGCTCGCCTCGACGGCTCGAAGAGGGAGCGACGGGGCCTTACTTCAGGCCGAGGGTGGTGCAGTTGGCCGCGTACTTGTCGGTGCAGATCTCGTCGGCCGTGTAGACGCCGTCCTTGATGACGGTGTCCTTGATGTTGTTCTTGGTGAGCGAGACGACCGGGATCAGCACGGACGGAACACCCTTGGTGGTCGGGCTGTCGACCTTCTGGTTGATGATTCCGTCGATCTTCTCGCCCTTGGCGAGGGCGACGGCCATCTCGGCCGCGGCGGCGGCCTCGGGGGCGTACGGCTTGTACACGCTCATGAACTGCTCACCGGCGACGATGCGCTGCACACCGGCGAGTTCGGCGTCCTGACCGGTGACCGGGGGCAGGGGGGACAGGCCGGCCGCCTTGAGGGCGGTGATGATGCCGCCGGCCATGCCGTCGTTGGCGGAGTAGACGCCGACGACCTTGTCCTTGCCGATCGCGGAGAGCGCGCCCGCCATGTTGGTGTTGGCGTTCTCCGGCTTCCACTCCTTGGTGTCGTACTCCTTGCCGACGTTCACCTTGCCGTCGAGGACGGAGTGAGCGCCCTTCTTGAACAGGGCGGCGTTCGGGTCGGTGACGGAGCCGTTCATCATGACGATCTGGCCGTCCTTGGCCTTGTCGCCCAGCGCCTCCAGGAGCGCCTTGCCCTGGACCTTGCCGACCTCTTCGTTGTCGAAGGAGGTGTAAGCGTCGATCGGGCCCTCGGCGAGGCGGTCGTAGGCCACGACCGGGATGCCGGCGTCCTTGGCCCGCTTGACCGAACCGGCGATGGCCTTGGCGTCCACGGCGTCGATGATCAGGACGTTCACCTTGTTGGTGATCATCGTGTCGACCTGCGAGTTCTGCGTGGTCGCGTCCTGCTTGGCGTTCGCGTAGACGACCTCGGCCTTGCCGCCCGTGAGGTCGGCGACCTTCTTCTCGATCAGCGGCTTGTCGAACTTCTCGTAGCGCGCGGTCTGGTTCTCCGGGAGGAGCAGACCGATCTTTATCGCGTCGCCCTTGGCGGCGCCCGAGTCCTTCGGCTTGTCGCCGGCCTCCTTCGCACTGCCACAAGCGGCAAGCGATACGGCCATGGCACCGGCGGCGACGGCTACGGCGGCTCTACGCATACGAGTGTTCATTACTTGAACCTCCCTGACGAGGCCGCAACACTGCGGCCGAGGTGGATGTGAGTCAACCCCGGCCGCGATTTGCCGTCAAGGAGTGAATCCTTAACGAGATGACAACGGTGCCATCCGTTATCTAACTGAAGACATGGCCGTCAGCGTGCGCAGGCCTACCCCGTTCTCCGCCAAAAGCGTCGAATCGCCCATCTCACTGAGGACGAGGGCCAGCGCCCCCAGCACCTCCGCACGCCCGCCGAGCGACCCCGTGAGGACCGACAACTGCCGGGCGGCGCTGGGGATCGCGTACCTCCCCACTGATTCACGGATGGGGGCCAGCACCAGTTCACCGGCGTCGGCGAGGGAGCCGCCGAGGACCACCCGGCTCGGGTTCAGGAGATTGCACAGGCTCGCCACACCGCTGCCGATGTGCCGGCCCACGTCGGTGATGACCCGACGGCAGCCCGGGTCGCCCTCGCGGGCCAGCTCCACCACCCGCTCCATCGTCAGCTCCGGGCCGTGGGTGCCCTGGAGGAGGGGCAGCACGTACCGGGCCGCGGCGAAGGTCTCCAGGCAGCCGCGGTTGCCGCAGCGGCAGACCGGGCCCGACTCGTCGAGGGTGATGTGCCCGATCTCGCCGGCCGTGCCGCCGGGGCCCCGGTAGATCTGACCATTGATCACCAGGCCCGCGCCGACGCCGCTCGCGACCTTGATGTACGCGAGGTCCTTGACCCCGCGGCCACTCCCCCAGACCAGCTCCCCGAGGGCTCCGAGGTTCGCGTCGTTGTCCACGTACACGGGAACACCCAGCCGCTGCGAGAGCTCCTGGCGGGGGTTGATGCCCGCCCAGCCCGGCAGGATCGCGGTGGAGCCCAGGGTTCCGGACTCGACGTCGATCGGGCCGGGCACGCCGAGCCCGACCCCGATGACCTTGTCCCGACCCACCCCGATGCCCTCGATCAGCCGCCCGACCAGCGCCTCGGCCCGGTCGAAGCCCTCCACCCAGGACGCGTCCACGTCCAGCGGCTCGGATTCCTCGGCCAGCACCTGGTGCGCGAGGTTCCCGACGGCCACCCGCAGGTGGGTGTGGCCGAAGTCCACGCCGATCACGATGCCCGCGTCGCCGCTGAGCGAGACGCTGCGCGCCCGCCGGCCACCGGCCGAGGTGTCGGTGACCTCGACGGTCCCGGCCTCCTTGAGCTCGCGGACGATGTTGGAGACCGTGGCCGCCGACAGTCCGGTGGTACGGGCGATCTCCGCCTGGGTCAGTGAACCCGCGAGGCGCACCGCCCGCACGACCCGTTCAAGATTCGCGCGATGCAGCGAGGACTGCGATCCGGGAGTCTGCACGACTCATCCACTCCTGCCCTTTAGCGACGGCGAGCCGTCGCCCCCCGGCCGGCAGTCGCGGCTGTGTGCTCCGAGACACCGGCGTCTCTCCAACTTGTGAACCTTAAGTCGAGCCTTTGGCCCTCCACACGTCAAGAGGCTGACGCGGCACGAAACGGCCACTACCGGTCATAAGTATGAAAGAACCCCCTCAACATCATGCTACGGTCGCTGAGGCGCCGATCCTCTGCGGCCTTTCCGGCCGGACCGGGCGCCTCATGTGACGGCGCTACGCAAGGAGGTGTTCGGGATGAGTCCCGATCGAAGTCCTTGCCGCGCCCTCGCCGGCTGACCAGTCCATCGACTGATCCACCTCCTCGCGCACGCACCGTCGCGGCCCCAAGCCGTCACCGTGCGTCCGGCGGCCCCTCGGGCCCGCCATCCCTTCCCCTCCGCACGTCCCGGATCCCCCCGATCCCTCGACGGATGTGCGTCATCCATGCCCGTCGGCGTACCCGTGGCCGCTTCGCGCCGCCTCGCGCCGACCTGTGATCACTCCACGTGACCGCGCGGCTTCGCGCTGCCCGGACGCCGTGGAGGGAGGTATTTGCCATGACCATGCTCACCCCGCGCACCCCGACGAAGCTCGCACCGCCGGGCCGGGCCCGCCGCGAACGCAAGGCCGCCGAGCTGGAGGCGCGCACCCGACTCGTCGGCGAGCGGCTCGTCGACCTCAGCGCCCGCCCCGGCGACCAGGTCCTGCGGGACCTGTCCGCCGGCCGCCACGGCCTCACCCACGACGAGGCCGCCCTGCGCCTGGAGCGACACGGCCCCAACGTGGTCGCCCGGGAGCGCGCCCCGCGCTGGTACGCGCAGTTGGCGAAGGCGTACGCCAACCCCTTCATCGCCGTCCTGGTCTTCCTGGCCGGGATCATGTACTGGCAGGACCCGGCCGACCCGGGCGTCGTCATCCTCTCCGTGATGATCGGCATCAGCGGACTGCTGCGGTTCTGGCAGGAGTTCCGCTCGGGTCGGGCCGCCGACGCGCTGAAGAGGCTCGTCACCACCACCTGCGCGGTACAGCGTCGCGCCGGCGGGGGCTCGGCTCCGACCACCTTCGAGATGCCCATGGACCGGGTGGTCCCGGGCGACCTGGTCAGGCTGGCGGCCGGCGACCTCATCCCCGCCGACCTGCGGCTCGTCACCTCCAAGGACCTGATGGTCTCTCAGGCCGCCCTGTCCGGGGAGTCGTTGCCGGTGGCCAAGGCCGACACCCGCGCGGACGACCCGGGGCAGACGCTGACGCGCGACCCCGTCGAGGCCGACAACCTGGTCCTGATGGGCACCTCGGTCACCTCCGGCACCGCCACCGGGGTCGTCGTCGCCACCGGCGCCGACACCTGGTTCGGCTCGATGGCCGGCTCGCTCGTCGGCGAGCGCCCGCAGACCAACTTCGACACCGGGGTGCGCAAGGTCAGCTTCCTGCTGATCCGCTTCATGCTGGTCATGGTCCCCGTGGTGTTCATGATCAACGGCTTCACCAAGGGCGACTGGGACGAGGCGTTCCTGTTCGGCATCGCCGTCGCGGTGGGCCTGACCCCCGAGATGCTGCCGATGGTCGTCTCCGCCAACCTGGCGCGCGGCGCGGTCGCCATGTCCCGGCGCAAGGTGGTCGTCAAGCGGCTCAACGCGATCCAGAACCTGGGCGCGATGGACGTGCTCTGCACGGACAAGACAGGCACCCTCACCGAGGACCGGATCGTCCTGGACCGCTACCTCGACGTGCACGGCGACGAGGACGACGAGGTGCTGGAGTACGGCTACCTCAACGCGCACTTCCAGACGGGCCTGCGCAACCTCATGGACCGGGCGGTCATCGACCGCGTCGACGAGGCCGAGGAGGTTGTCGTCGACGCACGGTTCTCGATGGTCGACGAGATCCCCTTCGACTTCGCCAGGCGCCGGATGTCCGTGGTGCTGAACCGCAACGGCATCGTGGCCGGCGGTCGCGCCGAGCACGTCATGGTCACCAAGGGCGCGGTCGAGGAAGTCCTCTCCCTGTGCACCCACATGACGGACCGCGGCGAGAGGGTCGAGCTGACCGAGCGGCTGCGCGGTCACGTCACCCGGATCGCCGAGGACAACAACCGTCGGGGCCTGCGCGTCCTCGCCGTCGCCACCCGTACGTTCGCCGGACCGCGCGACACCTACACGGTCGCCGACGAGGACGGGTTGACCCTGGTCGGCTTCCTCGCCTTCCTCGACCCGCCGAAGGCCGACGCGGCCCGGGCCCTGCGGGCCCTCGCCGACAAGGGCATCGAGGTCAAAGTGGTCACCGGGGACAACGACCTGGTCGCGGCGCGGGTCTGCGCGGACGTCGGCCTCGACGTCGGACGCGTGGTGCTCGGTACCGAGATCGACGCCCTGGACGACACCGGCCTGCGCGCGACGGCCGCCCGCACGACCGTCTTCGCGAAGGTCAACCCGGTCCAGAAGGCCCGGATCGTACGGGCCCTTCAGGCGGACGGTCACACCGTCGGCTTCCTCGGGGACGGCATCAACGACGCCGCCGCGCTGCGCGACGCCGACGTCGGCATCTCGGTGGACACCGCCGTCGACATCGCGAAGGAGTCCGCGGACATCATCCTGCTGGAGAAGGACCTGACCGTCCTGGAGCAGGGTGTGATCCAGGGCCGGACCACCTTCGGCAACACGATCAAGTACATCAAGATGACCGCGTCCTCGAACTTCGGCAACGTCTTCTCGGTGCTGGTGGCGAGCGCGTTCATCCCGTTCCAGCCGATGCTCGCGATCATGCTGCTGGTGCAGAACCTGGTCTACGACATCTCGCAGCTGGCGACCCCCTGGGACCGGATGGACGAGGAGTACCTGCGCAAGCCCCGCAACTGGGACGCCAAGGGCATCGGCCGCTTCATGGTGACCATCGGCCCCGTCAGCTCGATCTTCGACATCTCGATGTTCCTGATCATGTGGCACGTCTTCGGCGCGAACAGCGAGGCCGGGCAGGCGCTCTTCCAGTCCGGCTGGTTCATCGAGGGACTGCTGTCGCAGACCCTGATCGTCCACATGATCCGCACCCGGAAGATCCCCTTCATCCAGTCCCGCGCCTCGTGGCCGGTGATGGTGATGACCGTCCTCGCGGTACTGACCGGGCTCTGGCTGCCCTTCTCGCCGCTGGCCGGCTCGCTGGGCTTCGTGGCCCTGCCGGCGGGGTACTTCCCTTGGCTGATCGGCGTACTCCTCGCGTACTGCACGCTCACTCAGGTCGTGAAGACCTGGTACATCCGCCGGTTCGGCACCTGGCTCTGATCGACACGAGCGCGGGACTCGACACGACCGCGGGAATCAGCACGACCAAGGGAGGGGCGGGCACATGGCGCTCGACGAATGGGCGATGGCCGGGCACCTGGCCGCCGCGCTCGGATTCGGGGCGGCGATCGGCCTGGAACGTCAGTGGCGGGCCCGGATGGCGGGCTTGCGGACCAACGCCCTCGTGGCGGGCGGGGCGGCGCTCTTCGTGCTGCTCTCGCAGTACGGGTTCATGGGCACCGTCTCCGAGGTGCAGTACGACGGCTCCCGGGTCGCGGCCCAGATCGTGTCGGGCATCGGCTTCCTCGGCGCCGGCGTGATCATGCGCGACGGGCTGAGCGTTCGGGGCTTGAACACGGCCGCCACCCTGTGGTGTTCGGCGGCGGTGGGCTGCCTGGCCGGTACCGGGATGTTCGTCCTGGCCGCCTGCGGCACGGTGGGCGTGGTGGGGGCCAACCTCCTGCTGCGCCCGCTGGGCCGGCGCCTGGACCGGGAGCCGCGCGGCGGCGCGGAGGTGGCCACCGACTTCCACTTCGAGGCCGTGTGCCTGGAGGAGGACGAGGCCCGCATCCGGCGCCGATTGGTCGACGCCCTCGCCCGACCCGGCCACCAGCTGCGCTCGATCCGCAGCCAGGACGGCCCGGTGCCGGGTCGGGTGACGGTGTCGGCGCTGCTGACCGCCGAGGGCGAGGGGGGCCGGGCGTTGGAACCCTCTCGCTCGACCCCTCGGTCTCGGCGGCCGGCTGGTCGGTGGTGCCGACGTCCTCCTTCTGACGCGGCGCTACTTGAGGGTGGCGGAGGTCAGGCCGGCCTGGATCTGTCGCTGGAAGGACAGGTAGACCACCAGCATCGGGATCATCGCGATGGTCACACCGGCGAACAGCACCGGCAGGTCCGTCTCGTAGCCCATCTGGTACTGGAGTTGGATCAGGCCCTGGGTGAGCATGTAGCGCTCGGGGTCCGATCCGCTCTGGGGCTGCATGAGCACCGAGGGCAGGATGTACTGGTTCCACTGGCCCAGGACATTGAATATCCCGACGCTGATCAGGCCGGGCTTGGCCATGGGCAGCATCACCTGGAAGAAGATCCGGGTGTCGGACGCCCCGTCGATGACCGCCGCCTCGTGCACCGCCGTCGGCAGGGTGCGGAAGAACGAGTACATGAAGAAGACGGTGAAGGGCATCGAGTAGGCGACGTACACCATGATCAGGCCCTGGTACGTGTTGAGCATGTCCAGGCGCTTGACCATGAAGAACAGCGGTACCAGCGCCAGGAACACGGGGAACATCGCCCCGGACACGAAGAAGTAGTAAATGATCCGGTTCCCCCGGAAGGGGTACCGGGCCAGTACGTACGCCGCCATCGAACCGAGCAGCATGGTCAGCGGGACCGAGAACACCATCACGATCACCGTGTTGGCGAAGTAGTCGCCGATGCCCTTGTCCCAGGCGCGGGAGAAGGCGTCGAGGTGCCAGTTGGAGGGCCAACTGAGTGCCGAGCCGCCGATCTGGGAGTCGGTCTTGAAGGAGCCGAGCATCAGCCAGCCCAGCGGCAGGACGATCAGCACCGCCCAGACGGCCAGGAAGCCGTGCGAGAAGACATTGAGCGCCACGCCCTCGGACGGGGGGCTCCCGCCGTCCTTCTTGACGCGCCGGCCTCCGCCGGACCGCTCGGCCTCGGTCGTGCCGGCGCTCTTGGTCACTGTGGTCATCGTGTCTCCCGCTCAGAACTCGATGCGCTCGCGGCGGGTGGCGCGCAGCGTGACGAGGGAAAGGATCATGGTGAGGATCAGCATGACCACGCCCATGGCGCAGGCGTATCCGCTCTTGCCGAAGTAGAGGAAGTTGCGCATCAGCACCGTGGCCATGACCTCGCTGTGGTGGTCGGGTCCACCGCCGAACTGGCCCGAGGTCATGGTGGACACGAGGACGAACATGTCCATGGCGGCGATGCCCAGGTAGACCGCGGAGGTCTGCACGGAGTCCCACAGCAGGGGCAGGGTGACCTTGAAGAAGGTCTGGGCGCGTCCCGCCCCGTCGAGCAGCGCGGCCTCGTAGATGTCCTTCGGCACGGACTGCATGGCCGCGGAGAAGAGCACCAGGTAGAAGCCCACGCCGTGCCAGACGACCACCATCAGCAGGCACCAGAGCACCAGGTCGGGTTCGTTGAGCCACTCGACGGGGTGGGCCGCGTCGACGAGGCCGACCTTGGTGAGGAAGCCGTTGAGCAGGCCCCCCTCGTCACTTCGGTACACGGCGCCGAAGAGCACCGCGAGGATGGCGAGGGAGAGGACCTGCGGGAAGAAGTAGACGACCTTGTAGAGGGCGGATCCGCGGACGCCCTTGACCCCGCCGGCCCCGCCGCGTCCGCCCGCGTTCAGCATGAAGGCGAAGAACAGGGACAGCAGGATGGTGATCGTGGGGACGAACACCAGGAGCAGCAGGTTGTGCCACAGGGCGCCTCGGAAGACCTCGTCCTTCATCAGGGCCGTGTAGTTCTCGACGCCGACGAACCGGAACGTCGGCGACTGGCCCGACCAGTCGGTGAAGGAGTAGCCGAACGTCTGGATGTACGGCCAGATGACGAAGGTCAGGTACAGCGCGAGAGGCAGGACGAGGAAGCCGGTGATGAAACCGAGCCTTCCCCTGCTCTGGGCTACTTGGCTCATGGTGTCCGTCCCTGGAGGTGCCGGGTGACCGGTGGACGCGGTGTCAGCTGCGCTTGTTGTTCTTGGCGTTCGGGCTCTTGGCGGCCTTGTCGACCGCGGCCTGGGCCCGCTTGATCCATTCCTTGGGCTGGATGCGCTTGGCCATCAGCTCGTTGGACGCGTTCTGGATGTCGGCGTCCATCTCGCTGTACCAGTCCGGGTACAGGTAGTTGAACGTGTTCGTGCCGGCGCCCTTGAGGGCGGTGACGGCCGACTGGGTGCCCGGACGCAGTTTGACGTTCGGGTCCACGCCGTCCTTGACGACGGTGAGGGAGTTGGCCTGCTGGGCGAAGAGGGTGGACCACTCGCGGGACAGCATCGAGCGGAGGAACTCCAGGCCGCCGGCCTTGTTGGCGGCCTTCTCCGGGACGATGAACGGTTCGCCGGCGCCGGCGCGGATCGCCTCGAAGGGCAGTTTGCTGTCCGCGAGCACCGGGACCGGGAGGAACTTCATGTCGAAGTCCTCGGGGGTCTGCTTGAGCTGCTCGTTCTCCAGCCAGGAGCCGGAGGGGATGAAGGCGGCCTTGTACTGGTTCCAGGCCGTCTGGGACTCCGTGTGGGTGAGGCCGTTGGTGCCCGGCATCAGGAGGCCCTTCTCCACCACCTCGTACACGGCCTCGACCGCGGCGAGGGCGGCCGGGTTGCCCTCGAAGGCGTTCGGTTCGAGGTTGTCGATCGCCTTCATGGCGTCCAGGCCGCCCTTCTTGGCGATCAGGTCCATGATGACGACGTTGATGTAGTAGGGGAACTTGCCCTGGTGGGCGAGGCCGCCGATGCCGGCTTCCTTGGCCTTGGCGCAGACCGCGAGGAACTCGTCCCAGGTCTTCGGCTCGGTCCAGCCCTTCTCCTTGAAGAGCTTGCCGGAGTACCAGAGGCCGAACACGGTGTAGACGTAGTTGAGGGCGACGAACTTGCCGCCCTGGGTGCCCTGTTCGACGGTGCCGGCGATGAGGACGTCGCGCACCTTCTTGCTCGGGTCGTCGAGCGAGGGCGAGTCGAGGACCTGGGTGAGGTCTGCGAGCTGACCGCCCTTGGCGAGCACGTCGATCTTGATCTGCTGGGCGCCGGAGTCGTCGACGACGTCCGGCGGGTTGCCGACGTTGAAGCGCGGCTGGAGCTTCGCGGTGATCTCCTGGGTGCCGAGGTGGGTGCTGGTGGTGCCCCACTTCTTGTCGAAGGCCGCTTCCCAGGCCTTCGCGTAGTCGTCACCGAATCCGCCCTTGAAGACGACGACGTCCATCTTGCTGCCCTTGGCCACGCCGAAGGGGTTCTCCTTGGTGACCGCGCCCTTGGGGGCGCCGCCCTTGGGGGCCTCCTCACCGCCGGAGGCGCAGGCGGACAGGAAGCTCATCGTCGGTACGGCGATCAGGCCGAGTGCCGCGGAGCGCTTGATCAGGTCTCGGCGGCCGAGGCCCTCATCGGTGCTGTTCTCGCCGTGGGCGGAGGTGGATCCCATGCTCAAGTCCTCGCCTTCGTCAGGAGTGTGAAGGAGGAAGGGAAAACGACAGCCGCAAGCGGTAGCCGCGCATGCGGACATCGCCGCAGGTCCCCGCCGTCCCCCGGTCCGGGGCCGCTCGTTTCGCGGTGGTCCGGACGGGCACAGGTATAGTCCACTTCCGCTCGGGTGAGCAAGATCGTGCACAAGTATCTGCCCCGGCTTTTCCGAGTTGAGACCTCACCGTCACCTGCCTGGCCGATACCCGACCGCCCGGACAAGCGGAAGGGCCGCACCCCCTTGACGGGGGTACGGCCCTATGGTGCCGACTGCCGGCGGATCGCTCCGCCCGGCGCGCTATCAGCCTCGGATGAGGTTCCGGAGCACGTACTGCATGATGCCGCCGTTGCGGTAGTAATCCGCCTCGCCCGGCGTGTCGATGCGGACGACCGCGTCGAACTCCACACCGGTGTCGGTGGTCACCTTGACGGTGCGCGGGGTGGTGCCGTTGTTCAGCTCCTCCACACCGGTGAAGGCGAAGGTCTCCTCGCCGGTGAGGCCCAGCGAGGCGGCCGTGGCGCCCTCGGGGAACTGCAGGGGCAGGACGCCCATGCCGATCAGGTTCGAGCGGTGGATGCGCTCGTAGGACTCGGCGATGACGGCCTTGACGCCGAGCAGCGCGGTGCCCTTGGCCGCCCAGTCGCGGGACGAGCCGGAGCCGTACTCCTTGCCCGCCAGGATGACCAGCGGGATGCCGGCGGCCTGGTAGTTCTGCGAGGCGTCGTAGATGAAGGCGACCGGCGCGCCGTCGACGGTGAAGTCGCGGGTGAAGCCGCCCTCGGTGCCCGCGGCGATCTGGTTGCGCAGGCGAATGTTCGCGAACGTGCCGCGGATCATGACCTCGTGGTTGCCTCGGCGGGAACCGTACGAGTTGAAGTCGCGGCGCTCGACGCCGTGCTCCGTGAGGTACTTGCCGGCCGGGGTGTCGGCCTTGATGGCACCGGCCGGGGAGATGTGGTCGGTGGTGACCGAGTCGCCCAGCTTGGCCAGGACGCGGGCGCCGGCGATGTCCGAGACCGGGGTGGTCTCCATCGTCATGCCCTCGAAGTAGGGGGGCTTGCGGACGTAGGTGGACTGGGGGTCCCACTCGAACGTGTTGCCGGTCGGGATCTCCAGCGCCTGCCACTGGGCGTCGCCCGCGAAGACGTCCTGGTAGGACTTGCTGAACATGTCCTCGCCGATGGCGTTCGCCACGACGTCGTTGACCTCGGCCTCCGACGGCCAGATGTCGGCCAGGAAGACCGGCTTGCCGTCGGTGTCGGTGCCCAGGGCGTCCTGGGTGATGTCCACCTTCATGGAGCCCGCGATGGCGTACGCGACGACCAGCGGCGGGGAGGCCAGGTAGTTCATCTTGACGTCGGGGTTGATGCGACCCTCGAAGTTGCGGTTGCCCGAGAGCACCGAGGTGACCGCGAGGTCGGCCTCGTTGATCGCCTTCGAGATCTCCTCGTCCAGCGGACCGGAGTTGCCGATGCAGGTGGTGCAGCCGTACCCGACGAGGTTGAAGCCCATCTTGTCGAGGTACGGGGTCAGACCGGCCTTGTCGAAGTAGTCGGTGACGACCTTCGAGCCCGGGGCCAGGGTGGTCTTGACCCACGGCTTGCGGGTCAGGCCCTTCTCGGACGCCTTCTTGGCCACGAGCGCCGCGGCGACCATGACGTAGGGGTTCGAGGTGTTGGTGCAGGAGGTGATCGCGGCGACCGTGACGGCGCCGTGGTCGATCTCGAAGGAGGTGCCGTCGGCCAGGGTCACCGGGGTGGGCTTGGTGGGCACACCGTTGGAGGACGCCGGGGCGTCGGACGCCGGGAAGGACTCCTTGCCGGCCTCCTCGTCGTCGCTGACGTAGTTGCGCACGTCCGCGGCGAACTGCTCGGCGGCGTTCGCGAGGACGATGCGGTCCTGCGGGCGCTTCGGGCCGGCGATGGAGGGGACGACCGTGGAGAGGTCGAGCTCCAGCTTCTCGGAGAAGTCCGGCTCGGCGGCCGGGTCCAGCCACAGGCCCTGGGCCTTGGCGTACGCCTCGACGAGGGCGACCTGCTGGGCGTCACGGCCGGTCAGGCGCAGGTACTTCAGCGTCTCGTCGTCGATCGGGAAGATCGCGGCGGTGGAGCCGAACTCCGGCGACATGTTGCCGATGGTGGCGCGGTTGGCGAGCGAGGTGGCGGCGACGCCCTCGCCGTAGAACTCGACGAACTTGCCGACGACGCCGTGCTTGCGCAGCATCTCGGTGATCGTGAGGACCAGGTCGGTGGCGGTGGTGCCGGCCGGCAGCTCGCCGGTCAGCTTGAAGCCGACGACGCGCGGGATCAGCATGGAGACCGGCTGGCCGAGCATCGCGGCCTCGGCCTCGATGCCGCCGACGCCCCAGCCCAGCACGCCCAGGCCGTTGACCATGGTGGTGTGCGAGTCGGTGCCGACGAGGGTGTCGGGGTACGCCTGGCCGCCCCGAACCATGACCGTGCGGGCCAGGTGCTCGATGTTGACCTGGTGGACGATGCCGGTGCCCGGGGGGACGACCTTGAAGTCGTCGAAGGCGGTCTGGCCCCAGCGCAGGAACTGGTAGCGCTCCTTGTTGCGGCCGTACTCCAGCTCGACGTTCTGCGCGAAGGCTTCCTTCGTGCCGAACTTGTCGGCGATGACCGAGTGGTCGATGACCATCTCGGCGGGCGAGAGCGGGTTGATCTTCGCCGGGTCGCCACCGAGGGCCTTGACGGCTTCGCGCATGGTGGCGAGGTCGACGACACAGGGCACACCGGTGAAGTCCTGCATGATCACGCGGGCCGGCGTGAACTGGATCTCCTCGCTGGGCTGGGCCTGCGAGTCCCAGTTGCCGAGCGACCGGATGTGGTCGGCGGTGATGTTCGCGCCGTCCTCGGTACGGAGCAGGTTCTCCAGCAGGACCTTCAGGCTGTAGGGAAGGCGGGCGGAGCCCTCGACCTTGTCCAGCTTGAAGATCTCGTACGACTCGTCGCCCACCTGCAGCGTGCTGCGGGCGTCGAAGCTGTTCGCCGACACGACAGTCTCCTTCATGCATGAATTCGCGCGTATTACCGCAATCCTGCCGCCACGCCCCTTGGCCAATCCGCTAAGGTAAGGCTAAGTTAGGTAACCCTTACCAGCGGGGGCGGCTGCGGTACGCCTTCGGCAGATATCTCGATGTCGAGATAACTCTAGTACATGTCCGGGGGAAGGGACGAGGCGCGCACCCGCATGCCCGCCGGGACGGTCAGTTGGCCGGGGGATTCCGCATGCCCGGATTCCACCAACTTGACCAGCAAGGACACCGCACATGCGGCGATCCGTTCGGGATTCAGCGTGACGGTGGTCACGGAGAGTTCTTTCTCCCCGTACACCGGATCCTCACTCGCGCAGACCAGCAACAGGTCTCCGGGGGTGCGCAGGCCGTGGCGCGCGGCCGCCGCGAGCACCTGCCTGCCGCCCGGGTCGTACACCGTGTAGACCGCGTCGGGCCGCTCGCGCGCCGCGAAGGCGCCGTCGAAGGCGTGGCCCGGCGCGTCCTCGGGGTCGAAGGGGACGACCAGCTCGGGGACGCCCCGCTCGGCGCACCACCGGGCGTAGGCGGCGGTGACGGCCCCGGTGTAGAACTCCCGGCCGTACCCGGCGTGCAGGGCGATCCGGCGGGCCCCCGAGGACGCGAGGTGGTCCAGCACCTCACGGGTGGTGGCGACGTGGTCGTTGTCCACCCACGCGTCCCCGGGCCACGGGTCGGCGGGCCGGCCGTCGAAGACCACCGGCAGGCCGCGCGCCCGCAGGGCCCGGAGCACCGGGTCCCCGGCCGGGCTGTCCAGCAGCAGCATGCCGTCGACGGCGAGGGTGTGCCAGAGGGGATCGCCGCCCCGGGCTGCGGGCAGGGTGGTCAGGGCGTAGCCGCGGGTGTGCGCGGCCGAGGTGGCGGCGGTGAGCAGCCGGGAGAAGTAGGCGACCCCGGCGAAGTCCCAGGGCGAGCCGGCGTACGTGGTGACGGCGATGCCGAGGCTGCGGGTGAGCGGCCCGCGCCGGGTGCCGTAGCCGAGGGCCGCCGCGACCTCACGGACCCGGCGGCGGGTGCCCTCGCCGAGCCGGCCGGTGCCGCCGAGCGCGTGGGAGACGGTCGCGGTGGAGACCTCCGCGGCGCGCGCGATGTCGGCGAGGGTCGGTCCGGGGCCTGGCACGCGGACATCGTACGGAGCGGGGCGCGGCGGGTACAGGGACGGACGCCGGGGACGGGGGCCGGGCACGCGGGTGCCGGGGATGGGTGCCGGGCTTGGGCGCCGGGCACGCGGGTGCGGGGGACGGGGGCCGGGCAGCGCGGGTGCGGGGCATGGGTGCCGGGGACGGGTGACGGCTACGGGCCTCGGCTGCGGATTCCGTTGTCCGGGGCGGGTTCCGGTTAAGGGGTTAACCACCGAGTCTCCAGGCCACCTACCGACTCTGGGAGTGGCCATGACCTCTTCACCCCTGTCCCGCCGGGGACTCCTCTCCGCCGTGGGGGCCGCCGGCGCCGCGGGCCTGCTGGGGGCCGGCCCGGCCTCGGCCGCCGTCGCCCCGGCCGCCCGGCGCGGCTCGGCGGCCCTGGTGTTCCACGACGCCCGGGTGTTCACCGGCCTGCCCGGCGGGCGGCCGGTGGAGGCGGTGGCCGTCGGACGGGACGGGCGGATCCTGGCCACCGGCAGCGGTTCGGTGGTGCGGCGTCACGTGGGCCGGGACACCGAGGTCGTCGACGCGCGCGGGAACACCGTGATGAGCGGCATCCACGACGGGCACACCCACCCGCTGGGCGCCGGGGAACGGTCGCTGCGGCCCTCGCTGGAGGGGGCCGAGACCACCGTGGCCGAACTCTCGGAGATCCTGCGCGGATTCCTCGCCGACACCGGCGGCCCGGGCGTGGAGCCCGACGGCTGGCTGGTCGTGGAGGACTGGAACCCGGTCGGCCTGCTGCCCGTCGGCACCGCCCCGCACCACTCGCTGCTGGACGCGCTGCCCACCCGCCGGCCGATCGCGCTGGTCGGCGGCGACGGACACAACCTGTGGGCCAACAAGCGGGCCCTGGAGATCGCGGGGATCACGGCGGCCACCCCCGACCCGGTGGGCGGCAGGATCGTCAAGGGGCCCGACGGGCAGCCGACGGGCGTCCTCAAGGACGACGCCCAGGTGCTGGTGAAACGACACGTGCCGGAGCCCTCCCGCGCGGAACTGGTGGCGGCCTGCGCCGAGGTGCTGGGGCTGGCGGCGGCCTCCGGGGTGACGACGATGATGGACGCCCTCGTCGGGCGGCACGAGCTGGAGCTGTACCGGGCCCTGTCCGCGGCCGGAAGACTGCCGCAGCGCATCGTGCCGGCCATCCGCCTGGAGGTGGGGCACACCAAGGATCCCGCGGCGGCCCTGGCGTACGCGCGCGGGCTGCGCCGGGAGTTCGAGGGCGTGCCGGGCCTGCGGTTCGGGATGGTGAAGGTGTTCCTGGACGGGGTCATCGAGCACCCGGCGCAGACGGCCGCGCTGTTGGAGCCGTACCTGGACGGCAACGGCCGGCCGACGACGAACCGGGGCGAGCTGTACACCTCCGCGGCCGAGTACGGCCGGCTGACCGCGGCCTTCAACACCGCCGGGTGGCAGATGCACGCCCACGGCCTCGGGGACCGGGCGGTGCGCACCGCGCTGGACGGGTACGAGTACGCCCTCAAGGCGACCGGGCGGCGGGACCCGCGGAACGCCGTCGCGCACCTCCAACTCGTCGACCCGGCGGACCTGCGGCGCTTCGCGCGGCTCGGCGTGGCCGCCTGCATGCAACTCCAGTGGGCCGCGAAGGACACCTGGACCATGGAGGCCCTGTTGCCGTACATCGGGCCGGAGCGGCACCGGTGGATGTACCCGGCGCGCAGCCTGGAGAGGGCCGGGGCCCGCCTGACGGGCGGCTCCGACTGGCCCGTGGACGCGCTCCAGGTGTGGAACCAGCTGCGGACCGCGATCGACCGGCAGGGCGCCCACGGCGCGGGCGAGCTGTACCGGAAGCTGGAGGGCCTCGGCCGGGACACGGTGCTGCGGATGCACACCTCGGGGACTGCGTGGCAACTGCGCCAGGAGGCCCTGACGGGCACGGTCGAAGCGGGCAGGGCGGCGGACCTGGTGCTGCTGGACCGTGACGTGACCCGCTGCCCGGTGGCCGACATCAGCGGAACGGGCGTACGGATGACCCTGGTCGGGGGGCGTGTCGTACACGACGCGGACTCCTCGACGGGACGGGCGGCCTCGGCGCGGGCCTCGCGTGCGCGGACCGCGCCGCGCCCGGCCTCGTACGCGGCGGTGCACGGCGGCCGACACCACGCCTGCGGGCACTGACGGCCCTCGCCCCGGCCCCGGCCCTCGGTGGACGCGAGGCGGCCGGGGCGGGGCGGTCGGGGCGGGGCGGTCGGGGCGGGGCGGTCGGGGCGGGGCGGGTCGTATCAGGTCAACTCAGGTCGGGTCGCATCAGGTCGGGTCGGGTCGACGCAGATCGCGCAAAAGGGAACAACTCCCCCATGCGACCCGGGAGGAACGGGCGGCTCCCCCGTCGACCACCGGTCGGGAGCGACCCACAAGGCCGCCCGGCCGGATCGTCGAACCCCACGCGCACCACCCGCATCCCCGTGCGGGGCTGCGATCTGACGGTCGGTGACACCCGTCCGCCACACCCGACGCGATCACCATCTCATATCTGAGATACCGTGCACCCATGGCAGACGACTACCTCGTACGCATCGGCAAGCTCATCCGTGACGCCCGGCAACACCGTGGCTGGACACAGAGTCAGCTCGCCGATGCTCTCGGCACCAGCCAGAGCGCCGTGAATCGGATCGAACGCGGCAATCAAAACATCAGCCTTGAGATGATCGCCCGAATCGGTGAAGCTCTCGACAGCGAGATCGTCTCTCTGGGCTACGCGGGGCCGATGCACCTGCGGGTCGTCGGCGGGCGGCGGCTGTCCGGCGCCATCGACGTCAAGACGAGCAAGAACGCGTGTGTCGCGCTGCTGTGCGCCACGCTGCTCAACAAGGGTCGTACCGTGCTGCGGCGCGTGGCCCGCATCGAGGAGGTCTACCGCCTCCTGGAGGTGCTGAACTCCATCGGCGTGCGCACCCGCTGGATCAACGACGGCGTGGACCTGGAGATCGTCCCGCCGGCCCGCCTCGACATGGACGCCATGGACGCGGACGCGGCCCGCCGGACCCGGAGCATCATCATGTTCCTGGGCCCGCTGCTGCACCGGATGGACCACTTCAAGCTGCCCTACGCCGGCGGCTGCGACCTCGGCACCCGCACCATCGAGCCGCACATGATCGCCCTGCGCCGGTTCGGCCTGGACATCACCGCGACCGAGGGCATCTACCACGCGCAGGTCGAGGCCGGGGTCTCCCCCGACCGCCCGATCGTGCTGACCGAGCGCGGGGACACGGTCACCGAGAACGCGCTGCTGGCCGCCGCACGCCACGACGGCGTGAGCGTCATCCGCAACGCCTCCTCCAATTACATGGTCCAGGACCTGTGCTTCTTCCTGGAGGCGCTCGGCGTCAAGGTCGAGGGCGTCGGCACCACCACCCTGACCGTCCACGGCGTCCCGAACATCGACGTGGACGTGGACTACTCCCCCTCGGAGGACCCGGTCGAGGCGATGAGCCTGTTGGCCGCCGCCGTGGTCACGGAGTCCGAGCTGACCATCCGCCGGGTTCCGATCGAGTTCATGGAGATCGAGCTCGCGGTCCTGGAGGAGATGGGCCTGGACCACGACCGCTCCGCCGAGTACACCGCCGACAACGGCCGCACCCGCCTGGTGGACCTGACGGTCCGCCCGTCGAAGCTCGAAGCCCCGATCGACAAGATCCACCCGATGCCGTTCCCCGGGCTGAACATCGACAACGTGCCGTTCTTCGCGGCCATCGCCGCCGTCGCGCAGGGCCAGACCCTGATCCACGACTGGGTGTACGACAACCGGGCGATCTACCTGACCGACCTCAACCGCCTCGGCGGCCGCCTCCAGCTGCTGGACCCGCACCGCGTCCTGGTGGAGGGCCCCACCCGCTGGCGGGCGGCGGAGATGATGTGCCCGCCGGCCCTGCGCCCGGCGGTGGTCGTCCTGCTGGCGATGATGGCCGCCGAGGGCACCTCGGTACTGCGCAACGTCTACGTCATCAACCGGGGATACGAGGAACTGGCCGAGCGCCTCAACTCGGTCGGCGCCCAGATCGAGATCTTCCGGGACATCTAGAGAGTCGGGCAAATGGGGATCGACCAGGGCATGGCTCGAAACCCTGAAAATTGGCCCCCGGTCTGCGGAGATACCCTGGAACACCTCTCGACGTCTTCCAGCATTTTCCATCGCCTTGTGCAAGAACTGTGCAACGAACGGGCGATTGACTGACGCTTCATCAGCTTCTGAGTGCTGACCCGAGGCCCCGTCACCCTTCGCGGAGGGTCACGGGGCCTCAGTCGTTTCATGGATTTTTGTCCATAAAAGACCGGGCCACAGCTGCCGTCTGAGACCTGACAGGGTGTTTGACCGTCAGCGGGCATCGGCCAGGAGCAATCTGCACGTTCCGCAGTGGCGCGAACACCCACTGTGGCAACATGCCGCCATGTCGTGGCAACTGGCTCTGGATTACATCCGAGCGCTGATATGGCCTGTGGTGGTCCTAGCTCTCGGGATCATGCTGCGGAGGCAACTGGCCGGTCTTTTCAACCGGGTCGAATCAGTAGAAACACCGCTCCGCACGGTGGCGTTCGATACCCAGGCCGCCGCCATTGCCGAGGAGACCGGCGAGATCGCGAACAACATCCAAGACGAAGTCGTCACCGCCGAGAGCGAAAGGCGACCCCTTTCCAACGAAGACTCCCCCGCCTTGCCCACCACCCCAGGAGCCCCCACAGCCTGGGGGTACTACAGGGTTGATCCTCGCCCCACCGACGCCTTCTCCGATCTCTTGGAACTCGCTGAGACGGAGACGACGACTGCAGTCCTGGGTGCCTGGCGCGAAGTAGACACCGCGATCCGGAAAGCCACTGTCGAACGCGGCCTTTTCCGTCCTCTACCACGAACGCTGTCACCGAAGGATGTCCTCTCACCTGAGCTGTCTCGCTCCGCGCAGGACCTACTGGAGCTGCGAAACAGAGTCGTCCATCAAGGCGACGTCATCCCCACAGTCAGTGGCGCCCGCTCCTACGTAACCGCCGCGAACCGCATCGTGGACGCACTCGCCCTGACGAGCAACCCGGCTCTTCAGCATCGCGAATACGAGGACCAGGCAATCCGGGCCGTCAGCATGAACAGTGCATACGTGAAGAGAAATGATGGCGACGCAGGATTCGATGCTTACGCCGAAACTGAGGCAGGCGGGAGCTTTGCTGTAGACATTAGGCATCGCCGCAACAATCGACTGACCATGGAAGACGTCAAGGCTGTGGCGGATCGTTTCCCCCAGCTTGACCTCGGGGTACTACTGCTTACGAATTCTCCGCTTTCGCAAGAGGTCCGGGATTTCAACGCAACGAGCGGCGACTCTCGCCCTCGTATGGAAGTCGTTCAATGGCGCGACTCCGCAGACGATGACGTCCTCGCGCGGGCCATTGCTCGCGTTGCAGGCTAGTCCTCGCCCGTAGGGTGCGCATCTGATTGCGGCTGATCAAATCCCACACCGAATGAAGGGGCACTCAGAAGTGAAGAGGATCGTCTGGGCGACCGCCACCGTAGTACTCGCCTTGGCCAGCGTAGGCGCCTGCATCTCGGCCAGCGAAGTAGCCGACAGGGACCGCAACACGGGTCAGACGACTCCCGCCCGCTCCGCCCAGCCGAGCACTGCGCCGGCGGAGACTTTCGACCCGGCTAAGGACGTCTCCGAGGCGGTGTTCCGCGCTCGGGTGGCAGGTGAGAAGAAGGGTGCCGCGTTTAGCGGTTCGGGCGATGTGAACCCCTGGTGCGAGACGGGCCACGGTTACACGGAGAAGGCCGAGCGCACTGCCTTTGAGGTCGGCTGCCGCCGGGTGGCCCGCGCGAAGTAGCTGTAGACCCGGAGACGAGCCGGAGTACGGACTGCGACGTCCTCGCTGCCGGACGGGCGCCGCCTACTGGGCAACGCCGGCCTGAGTTCTCGCTGTGTGGGATCCATTGACCAAAGGCCGCCCCTCACCGTGTCCCGGCGGTACCTTCGCGTCAGAAGCGGTCGCAGATCGGGGTGGTGGGTGTGAGCGGGTACGTCGAGGAGCAAGAGCGGATTGGGCAGCGAGTCCGACGTCAGAGGCTCTCTGTGGGGATGACTCAGGCCGATCTCGCCGCGGCACTGGGTCGGACACAGGGCTGGGTGTCGAAGCTGGAGAAGGGCCGGATCGAGCTGGACCGGGCCGGGCTGATCAACGCGGTGGCCGCCGCCCTGCACTGCCATCCCAACACCCTGATCGACCGGCCCTACACGGGCGGTGGCGCCGAGACCAAGTGGCAGGTGTCCGCGGCCTCCATCCTGCGGGAGTTGCGCCGCTACGACCTCGCCCCCGTCTTCGACGGCACCCCGCGCCCGTCCGAGGTGCTGTGGCCCGACATGAAGCGTCTGCTGAGACTGCGCGATGCGGCGGCGAACGGCGCCGTGCTGAGTGAGCTGCCGGACATGCTGAGGGAGGCCCGTGCCCTCGCCGAGGTCTCCACCGGCCACGAGCGTGAAGAGGCGTTCGCGATCTACGCGGTGGCGTGCAAGTTCGCCCACACCGCCGCCCACGCCCTCGGACATCCCGAACTCGTGGCCATGGCCTGCGAGCGGGCCACGTGGTCGGCCCAGCTCTCCGGCGACCCGGTGATGCCCGCGATGGCGCTGTGGATGCGGATGTGGGACACATGGGCCTCCGCCGACTGGGACGACGCACTCGCACTCGGGGACAAGGCCCTCGCCGGCATCGAGACGGAATATGAAGCCGGGGACCCGCTCGCACTGCGGATGTGGGGCGCCCTCCACCTGCGGGCCGCGATCTCGTGCGCGCGGAGCGGAAACGCGGCGGCATCCGACGAGCGCCTCGCCCTGGCCCGCACGGCGGGTGAGCGGGTCAACGCCTACGTCGGTCCCGAGATCCACGACAGGCACTCCGTTACCTTCTCCCTCGGCAACGTCATCATCCACAGCGTCAGCGCCGCCCTGGAGATGAGCGACCAGACGAAGGCCCTCCGGCTCAACAGGGAGGCGGACCCGGCGCACATCGCGGTCCTGCCGAACTCCCGGCTCGGTCACCACCACATGGACCTCGCCCGCGCGTGGCTGTGGGACGGCAACCGGGACCAGGCCCTGACCGAGCTGGAGGCCGCCGAGCGCATCGCCCCGCAACTGGTCCGCAATCACCCCGTCGCGCGGGCGACTCTGCGAAAGATCGTCTACGCCGAGCGGGTCGCCACCCGCCAGCGGCTGCGGGGCATGACCGGACGTTTTTCGCTGGACTGATCTGCGGGTATTCCACGGAATCATATTCGTGTGTAGCGGGGCGCATACGTTCCGCTACATGACCTCTACGCGTCGCACTGCCCATGACCGCGTACGACAGCAGGCGGACGACTCCGGCCCCCGCCGGCCCCTGCGCGGTGACCTCGCCTACGACACCGCCACCTCCCGTACGGGCGTGGTCATGGAAGCCCCCAAGGACACGGGGATCACCTTCTACCGACTCACGCCCGAAGGCGGCGGCGAGGATGGGTGGAACGCCTCCGTCGACACCTTGATGCCCCCCCGAGGACGTCCCCAGCGTCGCGACTGGCCACCAGCCCGAGTACGCAACCTGGGCCGACAGCCCGGACCCGAATCCGTCCCTCCAGGCCCGCGCCGAGCGGGGTATGGAGCGCTTCCTCGGGTCGGCTGGCAAGGGTGAGCTGCGGTGAGCCGGAAGAGCATCCCCCCGTGGTTGCACGAAGGTGCCCGCGTCCTCGACGCGAACGACCGGGAAGCAATCGTCCAGTTCATCGGCGAGTGGGAAGACCCCGCCACCCGCCGGAAGATCGCCGAAGCCGTGTTCCTCCGCCCCGAGGGCGGGGGCCGGGAATGGGTCGTCGCCGACCACCAGGCGCTGCGCGAGGCGGATGCCCGATGACCGGCCGGAGCCACTTACCCGAGCCCAGCTGGGGCATGATCGGCGCCCCGCTCGCCATCGGCCTGACGGGGTCCGCCGTCGTCCTCAGCGGCCACGCCTCGGCCTGATCCAGGCGAGCACGCCCCTCCGGCCACGGCGCCGGACGTCGAACCGCCCGCGTAGGCGGCCCCAGACTCCCCGCCCGACACCTCGTTCAGCGTCACCGCCCCGGGTGGGGCAGCGCTCGAACCCGATCGAAAGGAGAACGATGCCCAGCGCCTTACGGCTTGCGACCAGGCCGCGGTCTGTGATCATGCAGCCGACCACGCAGTGCCTGCCCATGGACTGCACCTACTGCTACCTGCCCTTCCGCAAGCTCAAGCACCTCATGCCGGTAGGCGTCGCCGAGTCCGTGGCTGCGTCCGTCAATCCGTGGGCGGTCGACGACCCGGCGTTCGAGGTCGTGTGGCACGGCGGGGAACCGCTCGCCACCGGCCTCGAGCACCTGGCAGCCCTGATGACCCCTTTCAAGGGCGTGAAGCACTCCGTGCAGACGAACGCCGCGCTCATTGACGACGCGTGGTGCGAGTTCCTGCTGGAACACGACGTACACGTGGGCGTCAGCATCGACGGCCCCGAGGACATGAACACCCACCGGATCACCCTCGCCGGCCACCCGGGATTTCGCGTCACCATGCGAGGCATCGAACGCCTGCGCCGCCGCGGCATCCCGTACTCCGCCATCGCGGTCGTATCCGACCCGGCTCCCGAGAACGCGGCCCGCCTGTACGACTTCTTCGCCGAGCTGGGCGTGACCACCCTCGGCGTCAACGTCGAAGAGGAAGAGGGCGTCAACACCGGCTCCAAGGCCGCCGATCCCATGCGGGCCGCCGAGTTCTGGGCGGCCCTCGCGGATACCTGGAGGACGAACCCCGTCGTACGGCTGCGCGAGGTCCAGCGCGTCCTCAATTTCGCCGGCGCCCTCCTCGGCGGCCGGCCCACCGCGCCCACGCCGAACTCGGCCCCGTGGGACCCCCTGCCCACCATCGCCTACGACGGCGGAGTTGTCATGCTCTCCCCGGAACTGGCCGGGTTCACCGACCACCGCTTCGGCGACTTCACCACCGGCAACGTCCTCCGCACCGGCCTGGACGTCCTCGTGGCCGAGGCCGAGCAACGTACCCCCTGGATTGCCGAGTTCTGGGAGGGCGTGGACGCCTGCCGCGCCACCTGCCCCACCTTCGCGTTCTGTGGGGGAGCGCACCCCGCGAACCGGTACTTCGAGCACGGGGGCCGTATGGACGGCACCCGTACCTCGTACTGCACCACCTCGAAGATCGCCCTACTCGAAGGAGTTACGCGACATGCTCGTGCACACGCCCACTGACGCCGCCACGCTCGTGATGGACTCGGCGGAGGGCTTCGAGTGCCTGCTGGAGGCCGCCGGCTCGACGGCTGTCGCCCGCTGGGAGAACGCCTGGACCAACGCCACCTGGAGCAACCAGCCCACCTCGAAGGCCGTGGGCACCGCGCCCCTCGCCGCGTTCGACAACCGTCCGACCTGGGACAACCCCACCCCCGCCTTCGACAACAGGCCCACGTGGGACAACTGGAAGAACAAGGCGTAGCACCCGCCGCAACGTCTGGGCGGTCCTGCCGGCCGCGCGGGGCCGCCCTGGCACCACGATGAAGGAGAACATCATGGCCACCCGCACCTTCGGCCACGTCACCATCACCACCCCAGAGCTGGACGAGCCGGGCCTCTACCTCTCCGGCGTCGACACCCTCGACAACCCCCGCGGAATCGTCCAGGACTTCACGTACGGGGACGCCGACCTGCGGTCGCTCGACCTCGCAGACTCCCAGCTCATCACCGGCCGCATCACCGGCGTGCACTCCAAGCGGGTCGAGCTGGAGAGCGTCACTCTGCACGGCGTGGAGATCACCGGCAGCGACCTCGGCTCTGCGCGCTGGACGGGGGGCAAGCTGACCCGGGTCCACGTCCGCGATTCCAAGCTGATGGGCGCCGCCCTGGACGGCCTGGTGCTCGATGACGTCCTTTTCGACGGCTGCAAGTTCGACTTCGCCACCTTCGAGAAGGTTCGCGTCACCGGGCCCGTCGCCTTCATCGGCTGTGTCCTCACCGAGGCCACGTTCACCGACTGCGACCTGTCCGACGCCGTGTTCACTGACTGCACGCTCCGCCTCACCGAGTTCGGCGCCGGCCGCTACCGCGACACCGACTTCCGCGAGAACGACCTGTCGGGAATCCGCGGTGTCGCGAACCTCGCGAAGATCCGCATCGACCTCGGCCAGCAGGCCGACCTTACCGAAGCCCTCGTGAACGAGCTGGACATCACCCTCGGAGACGACTGAACCGGGAGAGAACCCCGTGCCCCTGCACATCGCCTACGGCGACCCGGACGCTCTCCGCGCCCGCTGCGAGATCGCCACCGTCCGGACCACGCGCCCCGAGGAAACCGCCTACGAACCCGGCGCGGTCGTCCCCGCAGGGCAGTGGCGCCCCATGAACGAAGCGGACGTCAAAGCCGTCTCCGCTCCACGCAGGCCCCTGGACAGCACGCTGACGGAGATCGTCCGCCCACCGCATCGGGAAGGGCTCCCTCTGGACGACCTCACCCACCCCTTGGGCGATCCGGACGCGGTGTACCTCGGGCAGGCCCTCGCCAAGCCCGACATGACCACCACCACGGACAACTACGAGCAGGGGCGCCTGCTCGGGCTCCACCTCGACAACTGGGACAAACTCGGATTCGCCGACAAGCACACCGGCCGGCGCAGGCTGTGCCTGAATCTCGGCCCGGGGACGCGGTACATCATCCTCGGAACCATCGACGCTCAGGCCGTGTGCCGGTCCGTACACCCCGAGGACTACGCGCACCGCTACCCCCACACCAACGACTACCGCGCTTACGCGGCCGGCGGCAGACCCATCCGCATCCTCCGCATACGCCTCGACCCCGGCGACGGCTACCTGGCGCCCACCGAGTACCTGCTGCACGACGGTTCCACCGAGGGCCAGGACCAGCCTTCGGTCACCGCGTTCTGGCTCGGCCGGTGGCCCCGCGGCATCCTGCCGTCCCTCATCTGACCCCGCCCGGGAGGACACCGTGACCCAGGACCTCGCCGACGAACTGCACCGCCGTGCCGACGCCGACCAGGCCGCCCGCCTGCGCCGGCAGGAAACCCGCGAGCCGGCAACGTCCCCGGAATCGACGAGGACACCACGGCGTGGCTCAAGACCGACATCGCCGAACACGGCCGGCCGGCCGGGGATGTCCCTCGTCGGGGAGCAGGGCGCCCGTGAGGCATGGTTGCTCGCCCAGCACGCCGACCGAGACCCCACGTTCCAGGAGAAATGCTGGAGCTGCTAGCCGCCGTGGCGGCGCCCCCGTGGCGCCGGCGAACGGTGTCGCCACTTACGCCGTCGCGGACTGCGCCGGACACGCCGGTGGTTCGAGGCCCCCGTTCCTCCTTCGTCGGACGAACGGGGGCCTCGGTCGTTCTTGCGCCGTTGTCCCCCGAACCGGTGGCCGGTTTCGCGAGAGGCGCCGACGCGGCGGGCGGGGGCGGGACAATCGGGGTCCACGCCGCAAGCCGTGAAAGGGGTCCGCATGGCGAACGTCTGGCTTCCGCCCGCGGAGTACATCGAGACCATCGCCCGGGCGACCAGTTACGCCTGTCTCTACTTCACCGACACCGCCGGCCGCCCCGTCCAGTTGCGGGCCACGTACGCGACGGAGACCTGGCAGTGGCCGGGCGGGAACATGGATCCCGGCGAGACGCCCTGGCAGTGCGCGGTGCGCGAGTGCCTGGAGGAGACCGGCATGGCCTTCGAGGGCGAGCCGCGGTTGCTGGCCGCGCACTTCATCTCCCATCAGGGCGCGACCTGGCCGGCGAACCACATCGGTTTCGTCTTCGACGGGGGAACGCTCACGGACGAGCAGATCGGCGCCTTCGTCCTCGATCCCTCGGAGCACACCGAGGTGAGCGTACGGACGATGGAGGAGTGGCGGGCGACCATGACCCCCGTCAACTTCGACCGCCTGCGGGAGATCGACGCGGCCAGGCGGGCGGGCACCGTGGTCTACATGGAGCGCTAGAGAGGCGGACCCCTCCCTGGCCTGATGACGTGCGGGCCCTCGCCGTGACGGCCGGGGCCCGGCAGAATCGGGTGATCGTGAAGTCGTCGAGGGGGCGGGGGCCGACCATGGCTACGGACAGGATCGCGGACACCGGTGCGGACGCGGGGGCGGGTACGGCGCCGCCGGCGCTCTCCGGGCTCCCGCTGCTGGGGTCGCTGCCGGCCCTCAAGGCGGACTCGCTGGGCACCTACCTGCGCGCCCACCGCGAACAGGGCGACGTCGTGCGGATCACCGCCGGTCCCCCCGGGTTGCGCGCCGAGCTGTACTGCGTCTTCTCCGCGGAGGGCGCCCAGCAGGTCCTGGCGTCGGAATCGGCCAACTTCCGCAAGGACAACCCCTTCTACCAGGAGGTCCGGGAGTCGTTCGGCAACGGCCTGCTGACCAGTCAGGACGAGGACTACCTGCGACAGCGCAGGCTGGTCCAGCCACTGTTCACCCGGCGCCGGGTGGACGGCTACGCGCACGCGGTCGCCGCCGAGACCCTCTCGACGCTGACCTCCTGGGAGGAGGCCGCCGACGGGATCGTGGACGTCTGCGACGAGATGACGCACCTGGCCCTGCGCGCGGTGGCCCGGATCCTGTTCGGCGCGGACGTGGACGCCACCGTCGACGTGGTCGACAGGAGCTTCCCGATCATCACGGAGTACGTGCTGAGGCGCGGCTACTCCCCCGCCAACATCCCGCGCACCTGGCCCACTCCGGGCAACCGGAGGGCCGCCGCCGCGATGGGCGAGTTGTACGGGGTCTGCGACCGGATCATCGCGGAGCGCCGGCGCGCCGGCCTGGAGGGGGGCGAGAGCGGGGAGGGGGAGGACCTGCTGACCCTGCTCGCCGCGGCGCAGAGTTCGGACGACGGGGCCTTCGACGTCGGCGAACTGCGTGACCAGGTACTGATCTTCCTGCTCGCGGGGCACGAGACGACCGCCACCTCCCTCGCCTTCGCCCTGCACCTGCTGGCCCTCCACCCCGATCTGCAGGCGCGGGCCCGCGAGGAGATCTCCCGCGTGCTCGGCGACCGTACGCCGGAGGCCGCCGACCTGGACCGGCTCCCGTACCTCACCCGGGTGCTCAAGGAGGCCATGCGTCTCTACCCCGCCGCGCCGGTGATCGGCCGCCGGGCCGTCGCCGCCACCGAGGTCGCGGGCCATGCGGTGCCGGCGGGCGCCGACGTGATCCTCGCGCCGTGGGTGACGCACCGGCACCCCGCCTACTGGCCCGACCCGGACCGCTTCGACCCCGAGCGTTTCACCGCGGAGGCGGAGGCCGCCCGGCCGCGTTACGCCTGGTTCCCCTTCGGCGGCGGCCCGCGCGCCTGCATCGGGCAGCACTTCTCGATGCTGGAATCGGTGCTCGCGCTGGCGATGGTCCTGCGGGAGTACACCTTCGACGCCGTGGACCAGGAGGTGTCGGTGAGCGCCGGGATCACGCTGCGGACCAAGGGGCCCATGCGCTGCCGGATCCGCAGGGTGGCCGGGTAGCGGATTCGGGCCAGGGGCGTCCGCTGCCCCGGCGGCGGCCCTCAGACGGCCGTCGGGGTGTGTTTGCCCTGGAGTCGCTCCAGGTCCGAGGGGCGGACCTGGATGACGAAGAGCGCGATCAGCGCGGTGAGCAGGGTGAAGGCCGCGGCGGCCACGAACGCCGCGCTCACGCCCGAGGTGAGGACCTGGTCGCTCCAGGGTTTCGGGAACTGCTTCGTCCGCGCGAAGAACGCCTTCTGTTCCGGGGTGGCCGTGCCCAGGAAGGAGCCCACCTGGTCCTTGGCCTCGTTGCGGCTGGCCGTGCCGAAGACCGTGACCAGGATCGACAGGCCCAGCGAACCGCCCACCTGCTGCATGGCGTTCAGCAGTCCGGAGGCGGCGCCCGACTCCCGGTTGGGGACGTTGGAGAGCGCCATCAGCGTGAGGGAGACGAACTGCATGCCCATGCCCGCGCTGAACAGGAGCATCGGGCCCAGGATGCTGCCCAGGTACGTCGAGCCGACGTCGATCTGCGTCAGCCACGCCAGCCCGCCGGCCGCGGACAGCGAGCCGGTGACCATGAACGGCTTCGGCCCGTACTTGGGCAGGAGTTGGGAGGTCATGCCCGCCATCACCGCGATCATCGCGCTGACCGGCAGGAAGGCGAGGCCGGCCCGCAGGGGGCTGAAGCCCAGCACGTTCTGCACGTAGAGCGTCAGGAAGAAGAACATGCCGAAGATCGCGCAGGCGAAGAAGAGCATGATCGCGTAGGTTCCGGCCCGGTTGCGGTCGGCGAACATGTGCAGCGGGGTGATCGGCTGTGGCGAGCGGCGCTCGTTGGCGATGAACAGGGTCAACAGGACGACGGCCGCGCCGAAGGAACCCAGGGTCACCGGCTCGGACCAGCCGTCCTGGGACGCGCTGATGAACCCGTAGACCAGCGCGACCATGCCGAAGGTCGACAGCAGGGCGCCGGCCAGGTCGAAGTGGCCGGAGTGGCGTTCGGACTCGCGGATGACCCGGGGCGTCACGACGGCGATGATCAGGGCGATGGGGACGTTGACGAAGAGCACCCAGCGCCAGTTGAGCCATTCGACGAGGATGCCGCCGGCCAGCAGGCCGATGGCGCCGCCGCCGGCCGAGACGCCGGCGAACACGCCGAAGGCCCGGTTGCGTTCGGGGCCTTCCCGGAAGGTACTGGTGATCAGGGCAAGGGCCGTCGGGGAGGCGATGGCGGCGCCGATGCCCTGGACGGCCCGGGCACCCATCAACTGCCCGGCGTTCTGGGCGAATCCGCCCATCAGCGAGGCCAGGCCGAAGAGCAGCACGCCGAACATGAACACGCGTCGGCGGCCGAGGATGTCGCCCGCGCGTCCGCCGAGGAGCAGCAGTCCGCCGAAGGTCAGCGTGTAGGCGTTGACGACCCACGACAGGCTCTCGGTGGAGAAGCCGAGGGCCGTCTGGATGTGCGGCAGCGCGATGTTCACGATGGTGATGTCGAGAACCACCATGAGTTGACACGAGGCGATCACGAGCAGCGCGAGCGTGTGCCCCCCGCTTCGGAGCCTGCCGTCGGTCCCGGCGTCGCCGGGCTGTTGGTTCGGGTCCACCTTTTCGACGCTAAGCCCGGGTGCCCGGGGCTACCACTCGAACGGCCTAGCGGGTGTGATATTTCACATGTCACACTACGGAGATGGATGATCCTTTCCTCCCAGTCGATCCCCTCCTCGCGGCACTCGATCCCTTCCTCGCGCACTCCGCGGCCACCGCCCGGTACACCCACGGCGCCCCGCGCGCGTTCTCCTTCGGGGACGAAGGCCGGCTCCTGTGGTTCCTCCGCTCGACGGGACCCACCGACCCCCTCGACGGCCTGTGGGTCCTCGACAGCGCCACCGGCGCCGAGACCCTCCTGGCCGACCCGCGCGCCCTGTCCCCCGAGGGTTCCGCGGGATCGGGCGAACTCCCCCTCGCCGAGCGTCGGCTCCGCGAACGCACCCGGCTCGTCGCCGCGGGCATCGGCTCGTACGAGCTCTCCGGGGACGGCCTGCGCGCGGTCTTCGCCCTGTACGGGCGGCTGTACGAGATCGCGTACGGGAACGCCGCAGAGCCCGGCGGCCCGCGGGAACTCCCCGTCGCCGGACCCGCCTGGGATCCGCGCCCGAACACGGACGCCTCCCGGATCGCGTACGTCACCGAGGACGCCCTGTACGTCACCCCCGGCGGCCGGGTCAGCCCCGACGACGGCGCCCGCTGGGGGGTGGCCGAGTTCGCCGCCGCCGAGGAGCTCGGCCGGTCCCGGGGGCACTGGTGGTCACCCGACGGGGTCACCCTGCTCGCCTCCCGGGTCGACGAGTCCGCGCTCCCGAGGCGCTGGTTCACCGACCCGGAGCACCCGGAACTGCCGCCCGAGGACTTCGCGTACCCCGAGGCCGGCGGCCCCAACGCGGACGTCGGGCTGTGGGTGCTCCGGCCGGACGGCGGGCGCGTCCGGCTCGACTGGGACGCCGCCGCGTACCCGTACGTCTCGGACGCCGACTGGGAGTCGCCCGAGGAGATCCTGCTGACCGTCCAGGACCGGCTCCAGCGCGAGGTCCTGCTGCTCGGCGCGGACCCGGTGACCGGCCGTACCCGCGAGCTGTCCCGCACCACTCACCCGCTGTGGGTGGACCCCATGCTGCCCGGCACGCCCGACCGGCTGCCCGACGGGCGGATGCTGACCGCCGCCGACACCCCCGGCGGGCGCGCCCGCGCGCTCGCCCTCGACGGAAGGCTCCTCACCGGCGACGACCTCCAGGTCCGCCGGGTGGCCGGAGTCCACCGGGACCGGCTGCTGATCGAGGCCGGCGGGCAGGACCCCGCCGAACAGCGGGTGCTGCTGCTCGATCCCGCGACGGGCGAGGTGAGCGCGGTCGCGGACGGGCCCGGGGTGCACTGCGTCCAGGCGTCCGCCGGCGCCCTGCTGCTCACCTCCGCCGACGCCGACGGGATCCGCCGGACCCTGCGCACCGCGGACGGGCGGGAGTTCACCCCGGGCGACCTGTCCGCGCCACTGCCCCACCGGGTGGTCCCGCTGTTGGAACGGGTCACCGAGCACGGCATCCCCACCGCGCTGGTCCTGCCGCGCGGCCACGTGCCCGGCACCCGGCTGCCCGTGCTCGTGGACGGCTACGGCGGCCCCGGCATGCAGGACGTGAGCGCGGAGCCCCGGCGCTGGCAGCACCGGCAGTGGTGGGCCGACCAGGGCTTCGCGGTGGTCACCATCGACAACAGGGGCACCGCGTACGTCTCGCCCACCCACACCCACGCCGTACAGGGTGGGTTCTCCCGGGTCGTCCTCGACGACCAGGTCGCGGCCCTGCGGGCCCTCGGCGCACGCCACCGCGACCTCGACCCGACCCGGGTCGGGATCCGCGGCTGGTCCTTCGGCGGCTACCTCTCCGCCCTCGCGGTGCTGCGCCGCCCGGACGTCTTCCACGCGGCCGCCGCCGGGGCCGCCCCCACCGACTTCCGGCACTACGACACGGCGTACACCGAGCGCTACCTGGGGCTTCCCCGGGACCACCCGCAGGCGTACGAGCGCGATGCGCTGATCGCGGACGCCCCCGGGCTGAGGCGTCCGCTGCTGCTGATCACCGGCCTGGCCGACGACAACGTCCACCCGTCCCACACGCTGCGCCTGTCCCGGGCCCTGACGGACGCGGGGCGCCCGCACCGGCTGCTCGCGCTGCCGGGAGTCACCCACATGACCCCCGGAGGCGTCAGGGAGAAGGTGATGGCGCAGGAACTGGCCTTCTTCCGAGCCGAGTTGCGGCCCTGACGACCGGGCCGCCGGCTGCGGGACCGTGACGGGCGAAGGGCCCCGGAGCCGATCGTGTCGGCTCCGGGGCCCCTCGTTCTCCCTTCCCTGGGATCCCCGTCAGTCACCCGGGAAGTGACAGGCCACCTCTCGCGAGGCGGCGGACCGGAGCACGGGCCGCTCCGCGCGGCAGATCTCCCGCGCCTTCGGGCACCTCGGGTGGAAGGCGCAGCCGGGTGGCGGGGCGGCCGGGCTCGGGGGGTCGCCGAGCAGCACGATCCGCTCGCGCCGCCGCTCGGCGGCCGGGTCCGGCAGCGGCACCGCGGACAGCAGGGCCCGGGTGTAGGGGTGTTGGGGGTTCTCGTACAGGGCGCGTTTGTCGCCGATCTCCACGATCCGGCCCAGGTACATGACGGCGACCCGGTCGCTGATCCGCTTGACGACGGAGAGGTCGTGGGCGATGAACACGTACGCCAGGCCCAGTTCCGTGCGCAGCCGCTCCAACAGGTTGACGATCTGGGCCTGTACGGAGACGTCCAGGGCGGACACGGGCTCGTCCGCGATGACCAACCGGGGTCCGGTGGCCAACGAGCGCGCGATACCGACGCGTTGGGCCTGACCGCCGGAGAACTCGTGCGGGTAGCGGTCGACGTGTTCGGGGACGAGGCCGACCAGTTCCATCAGCTCGACCGCCCTGCGCCGGGCGTCGGCCGCCGACCAGCCCTGCACGAGCAGCGGGTCGGAGATGATCCGGGCCACCGTCTGGCGGGGGTTGAGGGAGGAGTGCGGATCCTGGAACACCATCTGGAGGTCGCGCCGCAGGGGCCGAAGGGCGCCCTGGGAGAGCCGGCTGATGTCCCGTCCGTCGAAGGTGACACTGCCGGAGGTGGGCTCCAGCAGCCGTACGAGCATCCGGCCGGTGGTGGACTTCCCGCAGCCCGACTCCCCGACCAACCCGAGGGTCTCGCCCGCCGCCAGGTCGAAGGAGACCCCGTCGACGGCGCGCACGGGCGCCCCCCGACGCCCGGTCACCGACCGCCTGCCGGGGAAGGTCATGGTCAGGTCGCGTACGGACAACAGGGTGTCCGCGGCGGTGTCCGCCGAGGTGGGCTCGGTGGTGGGCGTGGCCATCAGGCCACCTCCTTCGCGTACCGGGTCCCGGGGTGGTGGCAGGCCACCGTCCGCCCGCCGGCGTGGGGCACGAGTTCCGGTCGTACGTCCGTGCACAGCGCGGTGGCCATCGGGCAGCGCGGCGCGAAGGCACAGCCCGGCGTCGGGTGCGCCGGCGAGGGCGGGGAGCCGGCGATGGCCCGCAGCGGGGCGTCGTCCGGGTCGTCGAGCCGGGGCAGCGAGTCCAGCAGCCCGCGGGTGTAGGGGTGGGCGGGGTCCGCGAACAGCGCGTCCACGTCCGCTCGTTCGGCGACCCGGCCGCCGTACATGACGAGCACCTCGTGGGCGACGCGGGCCACCACCCCCAGGTCGTGGGTGATCATCACGACGCCGAGGCCCCGGTCCTGTTGGAGCCGGGCGATCAGCTCCAGGATCTGGGCCTGCACCGTGACGTCGAGCGCGGTCGTCGGCTCGTCGGCGATCAGCAGGTCCGGTTCGCAGGCCAGGGCCATCGCGATCATGGCACGCTGACGCATGCCTCCGGAGAACTGGTGCGGGTACTCCCCCGCCCGCTGGGCCGGTTCGGGGATGCCGACCTCGCCGAGCATGTCGACCGCCCGTTTGCGGGCGGCGGCCCGCCCGGACCGCAGGTGCACGCGGACGTGCTCGGCGATCTGCTCACCGACGGTGTAGTAGGGGTGCAGGCTGCTCAGCGGATCCTGGAAGATCATGGCCATCCGACGGCCGCGGATCCGGGACAGCCGTTTCTCGGACATCCCGGTGAGCTCCTCCCCGTCGAGGGCGACGGAACCGCCGACCTCGGCGCCGCGGTGCAGACCCATGACGGCGAGCGAGGTGACGGACTTGCCCGAGCCCGATTCCCCGACGATTCCGAGCGTGCGGCCGGCCTCGACGGTGAAGCCGAGCGAGTCGACGGCCCGTACGACCCCGCGCGGGGTGGTGAACGTGACGCGCAGGTCGCGGACTTCGAGCAGGGGTGGCGGTGGTGCGGGGGCGTCCATCAGTACCTCACCCTCGGGTCGACGACGGCGTACAGGAGGTCCACGGCGAGATTGGCGAGGACGATGAAGAAGGCGGCGAGCAGGGTGACTCCGAGGACCACGGGTTGGTCGGAGCTGACGAGCGCCCCGTAGAACAGCCGCCCGACACCGGGGAGTCCGAAGATGGACTCGGTGATGACGGCGCCGGCGAGGAGCCCGCCGAGGTCCATGCCGAAGATGGTGAGGATGGGTGTCATGCCGGAGCGCAGCCCGTGTTTGACCACGACGGTGCGTTCGGGCATCCCCTTGGCGCGGGCGGTGCGGATGTACGGCTCGGCCATCGCCTCGATCATCGAACCCCGGCTCTGGCGGGCGTACATGGCTGCGTAGAGCAGGGCGAGCGCGGTCCAGGGCAGGAGCAGGTTGGAGGCCCAGCCGAGCGGGTCGTCGGCGAGGGCCCGGTAGGTCGGGTAGGGCAGCAGTCCCGCGACGCGGATGACCCCGAAGATCAGCATCACCGAGGTGAAGTAGACGGGCAGTGAGGCGGCGGCGACGGCGCCGACCATGAGCGTCCTGTCGGTGGCGGTGTCCTTGCGCAGGGCGGCGGTGACCCCGGCGCCGAGACCGAGGACCAGCCACAGGACGGCCGCGCCGACGGCGAGGGAGGCGGAGACGGGGAGCCGGTCCATCAGCAGGTCCCAGACGGGCAGGGAGTTCTCGTAGGAGTAGCCCAGGCAGGGGAAGTCGCACCGGACGGCGTACTGGCCGGTGCCGAGGGTGCGGCCGGTGAAGATGCCGGTGAGGAAGTGGACGAACCGGCTCCAGAGGGGCTGGTCGAGACCGAGGTACTCGCGGACGTCGGCGAGTCGTTCGGGACCGCAGGTCTTGCCGCAGGCCGCGGCGGCCGGGTCGGAGGGCAGGACCTGGAAGATGACGAAGGTGACGGCGGCGATGGCGAGGAGCACGCCCGCGAGGGCGAGCAGCCGGCGGGCCAGGTAGAGGATCACGTCCGCCCGCCCCTCGGGTCGAGGATGTCGCGCAGCGCGTCGCCGAGCAGGGTGAAGGCGAGGACCGCGAGGAAGAGGAAGACGCTCGGGATGACGAAGTACACGGGGTCGGTCTCGTAGTAGGCCACGGACTCGGCGATCATCTGGCCCCAGGACGGGGTGGGCGGGCGGACCCCGACACCGAGGTAGCTGAGGGCGGCCTCGGTGCTGATCATTCCGGGGATCAGCAGGGTGGTGTAGGCGATCACCGGCCCGGCTACGCCCGGGAGGACGTCGCGGGTCAGGATGCGCCAGGAGCCGGCGCCGGCGACGCGGGCGGCGTCCACGTACTCGCGGTGCTTGAGGGAGAGGGTCTGGCCCCGGACCACGCGGGCGACGCCGGGCCAGCCGAAGAGGCCGATGACGGCGGTCATGAGCACGATCCGGTTGACGTCCTTGGCCACCGAGAGCATGGCGATCATGAAGATCAGGGACGGGAAGGACATGGTGAGGTCCATCAGGCGGGAGAGCACCGCGTCGACGCGGCCGCCGAAGTAGCCGGCGGCGATCCCGGCGGCCGTGCCGACGGCCACCACGATGGCGGTGGCGGCGAAGGCGATCAGGAGGGAGACCTGGGCGCCGGCCACGACGCGGGCGAACAGGTCGCGGCCGGTGACGGGTTCGACGCCCAGCCAGTGCGCGGAGCCGATCCCCCCGAAGGAGCCGAGGGGTTGGCCCGCGAGGTAGGGGTCGATGGCGGACTTGTCGAACTCGTTCGGGGACCAGCCGCCGAGCGAGCCCAGCCAGGGGGCTCCGACGGCCATCAGGACGAAGAGGAGGACGACGCAGAGGCTGACGCGGACGGTGGGGCGACGACGGAGTTCACGGCGGGCGAGCTGCCAGGGGCTGCTGCCCGGGGGAACGTCCCTGGCCGGGGCGGCAGTCGCCTCGGCCGCGGCGGGTCGGGATGCGGCGGGCTGGTGGTCGGCGGTCTGCTGGTCGGCGCGTTGATGGTCGGCGCGTTGGGATGCGGCGACTCGGTTGTCGGTCATGGCTCGACGGGCTTCCGGGTGTCCGTCGGGCCTCAACCCCGGCTCTTCGACGGGTCCTTGAGACCGATCGCGGCGTAGTCGACGGTGCCGGTCCACACCGGGTGGCCGAAGGCGCCCGCGATGTTGGTGCCGATGAGCAGGGGCTTGCGTTCCAGCAGGACCGGGACGGAGGGGGACTTCTTCATGATCTCCGCGTCGAGCGCGATCCAGGCCCGTTCGGCCTGCCCGGCGTCGGCCATGGCGTTGATCTCGTCGATCCGCTTCGTCGTCGCCTCGTCGCGGAACTGGCTGTAGTTGCCCTGGTTGCCCTTCTCCTTGACGGTGCGCCCGTCGAAGACGAAGGGGATCCAGGTGGAACCGGAGGGGTAGTCGGGACACCAGCCCGCGAGGGTCATGTCGGGGGTGGTGGAGAGGTCGCCGATGACGTCGTAGTAGGCGCCGGGGTCGATCGTGTCGATGACGACCTCGACGCCCGCCCGGGCCAAGCCCTGTTGGATGGCCTCGGCCTTGCCCTTGTCACCGGTGGAGACGGCGAAGGACACCTTCAGCTTCTCCTTGCCCGCGGCCTTGAGGAGTTCCTTGGCCTTGGCCGGGTCGCCGGCGGGCGGGATCTTGAGGGTGTCGGCCTGTCGGCCGCCGGAGAGGGCCGGGGGCAGGTAGGCGGTGGCCACCTCGTTGAGGGCGGGGCCACCTCCGGCCGTGACCACGGCCTCCTTGTCGACCGCGTACTGCATGGCCTCGCGGACCCGGGGGTCGTCGAAGGGGGCGCGGGAGTTGTTGAGGTGGAGCATCTCCGTACAGCCCTGGGACTCGGCGAGCAGTCGGGCCTTGACGTCCGCCTTGGGCAGGACCTTCGGTGCGCTCTCGGGCCGCATGTCGGAGTACTGGACGGCGGAGGCGTCCGCGCCCTCCCCGGCGATGATGCGGTCGTCGATCTGGCCGCCCTTGAGGCCCATCACGACGACGAAGCGGTCGGGGTAGGCCTTGCGGACGGTGTCGGTGCGGGCGTCCCAGTGCTCGTTGCGGACCAGGACCAGCTTCTTGTCCCGGTCGTAGGACTCGATCTTGTAGGGGCCGGAGGAGAAGGGGCGGGCGTCGTAGCGGGTGCCCGTCTCCTTGGACTGCGGGACCGGCGCGAAGGTCGGCAGGGTGGCGGTGGCGGAGAAGTCGGCGACCGGGCGCTTGAGTCGGAAGACGATCGTGCGGTCGTCGGGCGTCTTGATCGAGTCGAGGTGTTGCCCTTGGAGCGGGCCCTTGTAGCTCTCGCCGCCGGCCAGGTACTGGGCGGCGTAGTCGGGTCCACCGGTCAGGTCGGGGGCGAAGGAGCGCTCGACGTTGTACTTGACGTCCTGGGCGCGGACGGGCGTTCCGTCCTCGTACTTCACGCCTTCCTTGAGGGTGAAGGTCCAGGTTCTGCCGCCGTCGGACGGGGTGCCGAGATCGGTCGCGAGGTCGGGCACCAACTCGCTGCCGGCCTTGCCCGGTTCGGCCTTGAAGGTGACGAGCGTGCGGTAGAGCAGGCGGGTCCCGAAGTCCATGGTCGGCATCGTCCAGTTGCGGGCCGGGTCGAGGTGGGAGAAGTCCTGGTTGGACAGGACGGTCAGGGTGCCGCCCTTGGTCGGGGTGCCGCCGAGCGTCTTGCCCTCGTTGGCCGCGGCGGGGTTGGCGGCGGGGCCGCCGGCGGAGCCCTTGCCGCCGGCGTCGGAGCAACCCGAGGCGCCGACGGCGAGTGCCGCCACCAGAGCGGTGGCGAGGGCGAGTTGGGTGCGCTTGGTCATGGGTCACTCCAGTGAGGGGCACTCTCTACGATGTGACCGGTAACATAGTAATGTGAAATTGCACTGACAAGGGTTCGGTCACGCCGTTACCCAGCCGTGTTCAAAGGACGTCGACGACAGGCCCTCCGAGGGTGCCGCCGACCCGCTGTGACATGCCCCACCCCCTCTTGCCGTGAGAAGGAAGGGTTACCTAAGTTCGAATGTATGCCCCCACATGACCCCACCCCCACCACCGGCCCGACCGACCCGGCGCTCGTCGGATTCGACGTCGACCTCACCGCGCACGAGGTGCTCCGGCGGGCCCACGTCCTGGACGCCCTCGGCGACGACTGGGATCCCGTCGAGGTGCTCCGCGGCGAGGAGGCGGCGTACGACCTGCTGTACTCCGGCCTCGACGAGGAGCAGCAGCGCGTGCACGACCGGCTCGTCGCCGCCGGCGTGCTCTCCCCGCGCGGGGGCGGCCGTGCTTCCGCTTGACCCGCAGGCGGATCCCGGACGCCGCGCCTGGGTGCCCTGCCCGAGCTGCGCGGACGACCGCGACTGCGCGCCGTGCGGGGAGCGGCGGACGTGTTCCGCCCACTGGCGCTACCTGCTCTCCAACAACGGGAGCCTGCTCCACCTCCAGTGCCCGGCCTGCACCCACGTCTGGGCACACGAGAGCGGCTTCGGTGCCACCCGCTCCCTGTGGAGCCGGGTCACCGGCGGCGGCTCACGCCTCTGACCCCGACGGGCCGGGAGCACCGGCCCGCGCGGGGCCGCCTCAGACGCCGGAGCCGAGCCGGCCCGGCGTGCGTCCCACCGGCTCGTCGCGGCCCTGCGCCCAGAGGGAACGCACGTGGCCGAGGTGGCGGACCATGCACGCCTGGGCGGCCTCGGCGTCGCCGCTGATCATGAGGTCGAGCAGCTCGATGTGTTCCTCGGCGGAGGACACCAGCTTCCCGGCCTCGTCCAGGCCGGTCAGGCCGTAGAGCCGGGAGCGCTTGCGCAGGTCACCGACCGTCTCGACGAGGCGGTCGTTGCCGGAGAGGGCCAGCAGACCCAGGTGGAAGCGACGGTCCGCCTCCAGGTAGCCGATGAGGTTGTGCTCCCGGGCGCTGGTGACGATCTCCAACGCGACGGGGCGCAGCGCCTCCAGCTGCTCGGCGGTGGCGATCTCGGTGATCCGGCCGATGGTCGGCACCTCGATCATCGTGCGGAGTTCGGTGTACTGGTCGAGGTCGCGTTCGCTGACCTCGGTGATCCGGAAGCCCTTGTTGCGGACCGGTTCCACCAGCCCCTCGCGGGCCAGGTCGAGCATGGCCTCGCGCACCGGGGTGGCCGAGACGCCCAGCTCGGCGGCGAGGCCGGGGGCGGAGTACACGCTCCCGGGGCGCAGTTCACCCGCTATCAGGGCTGCTCGCAGGGCATGGCCGACCTGGTCCCGAAGTCGTTCCTGGGCCTTGATGAGACTGTGCTGCTTCAGGTCACCCATTGCGTTTCCTCCGAGACCACTACACCAGCGGCGAGCAGAGGCCAGCGTACAATGTCACGTTGCGCCACTCGCCCCGGCGGCCCGGAACAGGGCGACCGCCACGGCGAGATCCTCCCAGGCCATGCCCACGCTCTTGAAGAGTCGCGGAGCGTCCGCCCGCCCCGGCGGCGGGACGCGTCCCGCGACCAGGTCGGCCAGGGTGCCCGCGACGTGGCCGGGCCCCAGGAGGCCTTCCGCCTCCGGGATCAGCAGGTCCCCCGCCTCGCGCAGGGCCGCCGCGCGCGATTCCACGTACACGACCGCGCGCCGTACCAGGGCGCTGTCGGTCTCCCGGGCGTCCGGTTCGTGGGAGCCCACGGCGACGACGGTGGCGCCCGGGGCGACGAGCCGGCCGTCGAAGAGGGGTGCGCGGGCCGTGGTGCAGCAGACGATCAGGTCGGCCTCCGCCACCGCGGACGCCGTGCCCGGCCGGGCCGTGACCCCGAGGGAGCGGGCGTGCGCGACCAGTTTCGCGGCGCCGGCCGGGTCGCGGGCCACCACCACGACGTCCGCCGTCCCCCGCTCGGCGAGGACGGCTTCGAGGTGTCCGTACGCCTGCGGACCCGACCCGAAGAGGACCATGCTCGGTGGCCTCTCCCCCCGGGCCAGGTATCGCAGCGCGAGCGCCGACACCGCCGGGGTGCGCAGGGCGGTCAGCGCGGCCCCGTCGAAGAGGGCGAGCGGGCTCAGTGTGGGCCCGTCGAGGAGCAGGTACGAGCCGGTGATCCGGGGCAGGCCGCGCGCGGGGTTCCCGGGGGCCACCCCGGCGACCTTCACGCCGGCGTACCCCCCGAACGCGGCCGGCATCAGCAGCAGTTCCCCGCCGGGCACGGGCAGGGCGGTGCGGGGCGGGCAGGCCTCGGGGTCGAGCCCGGCCCGCAGCGCGTCGGCGAGGGCGTCGGCCGCCCCGGTCGGGGTGAGGAGCGCGGCCATCCGCGCGGCGGACCACTGGGGGATCACAGCAGGAACCCGGTACCCAGGTCGTCGTGCGGGTCGACGGTGAAGGTGTGCTCGCCGGTGCGGTGGGCGGTGCCGGTGACCTCGGTGACCGGGGCGTCGGGGGCGGTACCGGGCAGCAGCCGGCCGGTGAACAGCGTTCCCAGGACCGATTCGTGGAGCAGTTCCTCCCCCGGGCCCAGCCGCCCGTCCTCGGCCAGCAGCGCGAGCCGGGCCGAGGTCCCGGAGCCGCAGGGCGAGCGGTCGACCTGCCCGTCGGCGAAGACGGTGACGTTGCGCTGGTGCGGCCCGCGGGGGGTGTCGGGCAGCTCCTCGTGGAGGATCACCCCGTACACCCCGGAGAGGAGCGGTCCGTCGGGGTGCCAGGTACCGGGGTGGCCGGCGAGGGCGGCTCTGATCTCCCGCCCGGCGCGGACCAGTTCGGGCAGCGCCGCGCGGGAGACGTCCAGCCCGAGGTCGCGCGCCCGGACGGTGGCGTAGCAGGCGCCGGCGTGCGCGAGGTCCACCTCGACCGGGCCCAGGGTGGTGGCCACCGGGACCTTGCGGGCGCCGATCCGGGCCGGGACGTTGCGGAAGGTGATCCCGGTGGTGCGGGCCGCCTCGCGGTGCACGGTGACGGCGACCCGTCCGGAGGGCACGTCGATGCGGACCTGTGCGTCACCGGTGTCCGGGGCGGGGACCCGGCCGCTGTCGACGGCCCAGGCGCCGAGGGCCATGGCGCCGTGCCCGCAGGCCGTGGAGTAGCCGTCCTTGTGCCAGAACAGCACCCCGAAGTGGGCGCCGTCGTCGTCCGGGGGCACCACGAACCCGCCGTACATGCCCGCGTGGCCGCGCGGTTCCCGCACCAGCAGACGCCGTACGTCGTCCAGCGCGCCCCGGCGCGGGGCCGTCCCGGAGCCGCCGGGCCCGATGGCGGTGGCGCAGCGCTCGGCGACGGTGTCCCCGGGGATCGGGGGGAGGCCGTCGCAGACGATGCGGAAGGGTTCGCCGGCGGTGTGGTAGTCGACGGCGTGGACCGGGCGGGGCGCGTTGGTCACAGGAGGAACCCTCCGGGGAAGGGGTCGGACGGGTCGAGGAAGTACTGGGCGGTGCCCGTGATCCACGCCCTGCCGGTGACGGTGGGGACGACCGCCGGGAGTCCGCCGACGGTGGTCTCCCCGATCAGCCGGCCGGTGAACTCGGTGCCGATGAAGGACTCGTTGACGAAGTCCGCGCCCTGTTCCAGCAGGCCGCGGGCGTGCAGTTGGGCCATGCGCGCGCTGGTGCCCGTACCGCAGGGCGAGCGGTCGAACCAGCCGGGGTGGATGGCCATGGCGTGGCGGGAGCGGCGGGCGTCGGATCCGGGGGCGGCGAGGTAGACGTGTTTGACGCCGGCGATGGAGGGGTCCTCGGGGTGGGCGGGCCGGTCGTCCGAGGCGTTGACGGCGTCCATGACGGCGAGCCCGGCGGCGAGCAGTTCGTCGCCGTGGGCGCGGTCGAAGGGCAGCCCGAGGGCGTCGAGTTCGACGAAGGCGTAGAAGTTGCCGCCGTAGGCGAGGTCGTGGGTGACGGTGCCGAAGCCGGGGACCTCGACCTTGCGGTCGAGGCCGACGGCGAAGGCGGGGACGTTGGTGAAGGTGGCGGACAGGGCGGCGCCGTCCTCGACCCGGACGTCCACGCTCACCAGCCCGGCCGGGGTGTCGAGGCGGACGGTGGTGACCGGTTCGACGACCGGCACCATGCCGGTCTCGACGAGCACCGTGGCCACCCCGATGGTGCCGTGTCCGCACATGGGGAGCAGGCCCGACACCTCGATGTAGAGCACGCCGAAGTCGGCGTCGGGTCGGGTGGGGGGCTGGAGGATCGCGCCGCTCATCGCGGAGTGTCCGCGCGGCTCGTACATGAGCAGCGTGCGGACGTGGTCGAGGTGCTCGATGAAGTGCAGCCGCTTCTGCGCCATCGTGGCTCCGGGGATCACCCCGACCCCGCCGGTGATCACCCGGGTCGGCATGCCCTCGGTGTGCGAATCGACCGCGTGGTAGATGTGTCGCGTACGCATGTGGACTCCTCCGGGGGCTAGTTGAGGCCTTCGGCGAGGGCCTTCTCGGTGGCGGCCCGGACCGCCGCCTCGGTCTCGCCGGTCAGCGGGAAGCGGGGCGGGCGGGTGGCGCCTCCGGGGCGTCCGGCCAGGTCCATGGAGAGTTTGATGGCCTGGACGAACTCGGTCTTGGAGTCCCAACGCAGCAGGCTGTGCAGGGACTTGTAGAGCGGCAACGCGGTGTCGAGGTCACCCGCGACGGCGGCCCGGTAGAGGGT
This sequence comes from Streptomyces sp. NBC_00513, assembly GCF_041431415.1. GTDB lineage: Bacteria > Actinomycetota > Actinomycetes > Streptomycetales > Streptomycetaceae > Streptomyces. Next base: position 5,864,617 of record NZ_CP107845.1, on the reverse strand, counting down.
GGCGCAGGAGCGCGGCAGGGCGTTGGGGTAGCCGGCGATCCAGCCGACGGCCCCGGCGAGGGCGAGTTCGAGGAGCACGTCGTCGGCTCCGACGAGCAGGTCGAGTCCGGGGGCGAGTTCCGCGATCTCGTAGGCGCGGCGGACGTCGCCGGAGAACTCCTTGACGGCGACGATGCTGCCGTCGGCGTGCAGCCGGGCCAGCAGGGCCGGGGTCAGGTCCACCTTGGTGTCGATGGGGTTGTTGTAGGCCACGACGGGCAGGCCCGCGCGGGCGACCTGGGCGTAGTGCTCCCGTACGGTCCGCTCGTCGGCGCGGAAGGCGTTGGGGGGCAGCAGCAGGACGGAGCCCGCGCCCGCCTCGGCGGCCTGGTCGGCCCAGCGGCGGGCCTCGGCGCTGCCGTAGGCGGCGACGCCGGGCATGACCCGCTCGCCGTCGCCGGCCGCCTCGACGGCCGTACGGACGACCCGGGCCCGCTCCTCGTCGGTGAGGGTCTGGTACTCCCCGAGGGAGCCGTTGGGGACGACGCCGTCGCAGCCGTTGGCGATCAGCCAGGCCACGTGTTCGGCGTAGGCGTCGTGGTCGACGGTCAGGTCGTCGCGCAGGGGCAGTGCGGTGGCGACCATGATTCCGTGCCAGGGGCGGGTGCGGGCGGGCGCGGGGGTGTGCGCGTGGGTCATGAGAGCTCCCTAGAGTGGTGTGTGACATTTTACTAGTGGGTGCAGGAAGCCCACAAGGGTCCCGGGATCCCGGATCGGGATCGATCAGCTTTCCTCGGCGGGCAGTTCGGCGAGCCGGCGCAGCGGAACCGGGCAGGACAGGGGCCTGCGGTCCGGGTCCGGGTCCCGCCCCGCGAGGGCGGCGACGGCCGGGCCGCACATCCGGCCCTGACACCAGCCCATGCCCGCCCGGGTGAGCAGTTTGACGGTACGGGCGTCCCGCGCGCCCAGGTCGCGCACCGCCTCGCGGATCGGACCGACGGGGACCTCCTCGCAGCGGCACACCTCGGTGTCCTCCCGCAGCCATCCGGTCCACCCCGCCCCCGGACGGTGGGCCGCGCCCATCGCCTCGGCGAACGCGCGCAGCCGCGCACGCTGTCGGCCGAGCGCGGCGGGGACGGGCCGACCGGCGATCGTGTGGGCCGCGATCTCCCCTTCCACCAGGGCCAGTCGGGCGCCGCCGGTGCCCCCGGTCTCCCCCGCCGACCAGACGCCGGGCACGGAGGTCCGCTGGCGCGCGTCCACCTCCAGGGCGACGGCGCCGTCCGCCCCGAGTCGGGTGGCGCAGCCCAGCCCGGTGGCCAGTTCCAGTTGCGGCACCAGCCCGTGGCCCACGGCGAGGGCGTCGCAGGGGACGCGGCGGCCGGTGCCGGGCACCGGCCGCCACTGCCGGTCGAGTCGGGCCACGGTCACCGCCTCGACCCGTTCGGCGCCGTGCGCCTCGGTGACGGCGTGCCGGGTGAGCAGGCGGATCCCGTGCCGCAGCAGGGCCCCGCCGTACGTGGCGGCCTCGCCGAGCTTGCCGGGGTTGCGCAGCAGGGCGGGGAGCCGGCCGGCGTACGCGGTGTACGCGGCGGCCTCCACCACCGCCGCGACGGTGGCGCCGGCCGCCGCGAGGGACCCGGCCACGGCGAGCAGCAGCGGCCCGCTCCCGGCGACGACGATCCGCCGGCCCGGCAGCACGAGCCCGCCCTTGAGCATGGCCTGCGCGCCGCCGGCCCCGATCACCCCGGGCAGTGTCCAGCCGGGGAAGGGCAGTTGACGCTCGAAGGCGCCGGTGGCGAGGAGCACGGCGCGGGCGGGTACGGCGACGGCCTCCTCCTCGGGGCCGGCGACGGCGTGCAGCAGCAGGCCGGCTCCGGCGGGGACGACGGTCCACACGTGGTGGAGCGGGAGGTGGGTGATCCGGCCCGCCGACGCGTGGGCGCGCAGGGCGGCCTTGCGGGTGGCGAAGGCGGCCCAGTCGTGGTGCAGGACCTCGGGGCGGGCCGCGCCGAGGTCGGGTGCGGGGCGGCGGTAGTACTGGCCGCCCGGCCGCTCCCCCGCGTCCAGCAGGGTGACGTTCAGCCCGAGGTCGGCGGCCGTGACGGCGGCGGCGAGCCCGGCGGGGCCCGCGCCGACGACGGCGAGGTCGCACGGCACGCCGTCAGACGCCGAGTTCGGCACGGCCGGTCCCTTCCTGGGTGGTGACGGTGTCCCCGGGGCGGGCCGGGGTCAGGCAGGCGCGCAGGTTCGGGCGCCCGTTGACGGTGACGAGGCAGTCGTGGCAGCTCCCGATCCCGCAGAACACCCCGCGCGGCGCGCCGTTCTCGCGGGTGGTGCGCCAGGCGAGGACGCCCGCGCCCCAGAGGGCGGCGGCGATGCTCTGGCCCGCGCTCGCGGGCAGTTCGCGGCCGTCGAAGCGCAGGACGTACGTGGCCCGGGGCGCGCCGCCGACCAGGTCGCGGGGCGACCGGGCGGGGCCGCGAAGCAGCCGGCGCAGGGGGCCGCGCGGCGGGCGGTCGGGGTCGGTGGGGCCGGTCATCGCCTGGTCTCCTTCGGTTCGCCGGTGGCCGGGGGGCCGAACCGGTCCGGGCGGAACGGACGCGGATCCAGCGGGGGTTCGGTCCCGGTGAGGGCCGCGGCGATCAGCAGCCCGGTGGCCGGCGCCAGGCCGATGCCGGCGCCCTCGTGGCCGCAGGCGTGCAGCAGCCCGGGGGCCCGGGGGTCGGGGCCGATCGCCGGGAGGTGGTCGGGCAGGTAGGGCCGGAACCCGTGGTAGGTCCGCAGCACCCGTACGTCGGCCAGTACCGGGAACAGCGCGGCCGCCTGCGCGGCGAGCCGGTGCAGCGCCCGCGTGGACAGGCCCCGTTCGAAGCCGACCCGCTCCCGGGTGGCCCCGATGAGCACCGGCCCCGAGGGGGTGCCCTCGACGACCGCCGAGGACTGGAGGGCCGCGGAGCCGCTGGCCACGTCCGCGATGTAGTCGGCGGCGTACACCTTGTGCCGGACCACCCTCGGCAGCGGCTCGGTCACCAGGACGAAGCCGCGGCGCGGCAGCACCGGCAGGGTGGTCCCGGCGAGTTCGGCGATCCTCCCGCCCCAGGTGCCGGCGGCGTTGACGACGGCCGGCGCCCGAAGCTCCCGGCGACCGGTGCGCACCCCGCACACCCGGCCGCCCTCGGTGAGGAGCCCGGTGACCTCCTCCCCGAGGTGGACCCGGGCGCCGGAGGCGGCGAGCAGTCGCGCCGCCGCCTGCGCGGGGTGGACCTGGGCGTCCTGCGGGTAGTGGAAGCCGCCCGCCTGCCCCGGGGCCAGATGGGGTTCCAGGTCGCGCAGTTCCCCCGGTCCCACCTCGACGGCGTCGACGCCCGCGCCGCGCTGGCCCCGGGCGAAGGCGCGCAGGGCCTTCAGGGTGGTGTCGTCCGGTGCGACGACCAGTCCGCCCTTGGCCTCGTACTCCACGGCGTGCGGGAGGACCTCGGCGAGTTCGCGCCACAGCCTCGCCGACAGCAGGGCCAGGTCGAGTTCGGGCCCGGCCTCCTTGTCGGAGACGAGCAGGTTGCCCTCGCCGGCGCCGGTGGTGCCGCCGGCCACGGGGCCGCGGTCCACGACGGCCACGGAGAGTCCGGCGCGGCCGGCGTGGTACGCGCACGCGGCGCCGACGACGCCGGCGCCGATGACGACGACGTCCAGGGAGTGTCTCTGGGGCACGGCAGTAATATGTCACATTCTTCATAGGGTGCCTAGGCACTCCGGGGCCGGTCCCGCCCCCCGTTCACGACGGGACCGACCACCGGCGTCGGTCAGTCGCGCAGCGGTCCCTCACAGCTGTAGGGGGAGGTCCCCGCGACCTTGTTGGTCCAGATCTCCACCGGGCCGAACGAGCAGTTCATGTCGGCCAGGTTGTTCGAGGCCGCGCCCGCCCGGTCGAGGAGGAAGTAGTCCACCGTCTCGGACATGTCCTTGAAGTTCTGGTCTTCGTTGCGCCAGTTCTTCAGGTTCGCGGTGATCCGGCCGGTACAGGTGAACCGGCGCTTGCCGGGCTCGCCGTTCTCCACGCAGTCCGGGGTGTTGTACGTGGCCGTCGCGAAGGTCGACTTCACCGAGGCGAGCGCGGAGTCGCGCAGCCGGTCGTTGGCGGTGAAGGTGGTGTTCGGCACGTACAGCTGGTCCACCTTGGCGATCTGCGCGTCCAGGAAGCGGTTGTAATCGCGCTGGAGGTAGGTGTCCGCGCCGGTCCGGTGGCGCCAGGCGTCGTACGCGGCGACGTCGTCGCCCCGCAGATGGGTGTACATCTCGCGCAACAGCATGGGCTTCTCGGTCCACAGGAACTCGAAGAAGGTGCCGGCGTAGCTGTAGAAGCGGAAGCCGTCGCCGTCGTAGGTGGCGTTGAGCAGCTGCTCCACGGTCATCCGGGGGCCGCCGCCCGCCGTGTCGGCGATGACGCTCTTGACCAGGGACTTGCGCACGGCGATGCCGTTGTCCCGGGTGGCTCCGTCGAAGAACTCGGCCGTGCCCTCGTCCATGGCGGTCGTGCGGTCGCCCTCGTACCAGGGGCCCTCGCCGAAGAAGCCGGGGACGGCGTAGCGGCCGTTGAGGTAGTGCGTGTACTCGTGGCGGAACAGCTCCTCCAGCGTGAGGGAGGAGTCCTGGGGGACGCGGCGCTGGTAGGTGTAGAAGGTGGCGCCGTTCTCGATGTAGATGCCGCCGTTGTTGGTGCCGTAGCCGGTGAGGATGGGGTGGTAGTTCTCGTAGTCGGCGCGGGAGGCGTACAGCACGATGTTCAGCGTGGTGTTGGGGTCGCCGGCGAGCGGCTGCTCGGTGCCGAGCACCCGGTGGTACTGGGACTTGACCTGCTTGCTCGCGTAGTAGAGCTGGTCGACCGTGGCCCGGTCGAGGGCGGTGCGGACCTTGATGGCGCCGTTGTCGTAGGAGTACGTGTAGGGGAAGAGCTGCTTCTCGATGTCCTCCTTGCACACCCCGTACGGCTTGCACGCCTCGTAGAAGTTGAGCCAGGAGACGATCTTGGCCCACTGCTCGCTGCCGTTGCCGAAGCCGGACCGGACCGGTTCCAGCAGGGCGCCGAGGTCGGCGACGACCTGGCCCTTGAGGGCGTCGATCTGGCCGAAGCGGCCGTACTCGCCGAGCGCGTCGCGGGCCACCCACGCGTTGCCGCCGCCCTTGAGGTGGACGTAGCCGCCGAAGGCCTTGAACACGGCGCGGTAGGCCGGGTCGGCGGAGACCGCGGCCTGGAAGGCGGCGTCCTGGTTGCCCGGGTAGACGCCGAGGTAGTTGACGGAGAGCGCCGCGAGGGCCGCGCCGCCCCAGGAGGCGTCCTGGTTGGTCGCGGGGTGCGCCGGGTCCATGGTGGCGAGCACTTTGGAGATCAGGCCGAGTTGGTGCTGTCGCAGGCCGGGGGCGCTCGCGGCGTAGAGGGCCTCGCGCAGGGTGCGGGCGTTGGTCGGCGTGGCGTCGAAGGTGTGGGCGGCGGCGCCGAAGTCCGCGACGGCGCGGCGCATGGCGTCGACGGTCGGGGCGTCGGTGACGTCGATCTCGTCGCGGGAGTAGTCGTGGTAGGCGACGGCGTGCAGGTAGGTGAACATCTCCTCCAGGTGTGAGGAGTTGCGGCCGTCGTGGGCGGCGGCCGCGGCGGATATCCGGCGGGAGACCGCCTGGACGTGGGCGTCCGACATGACGGGCGCGAGGCGGGCGTCCCAGGTCCAGATGAGGCCGCGCAGACAGCCGTCGGCGAGGACGGCCGGGTCGCCGAGGAAGTCGGCGAAACGTTCCGCCGAGAGGCCGGTGATCCCGTCGAGGGTGCAGGGGACGGCGACGGCCTGGTTCCGGGTGGTGGGCGCGGCCTGGGCGGCGGCCGCCTTGCGGCTCTTCTCCGCGCGCTCGCCGGCCGAGGCCGAGGCCGCGTCGAGGGGCTTCGTGGCGGGGCGCGCGGCCCCGGGGATCGCGCCCTTGTCGACGGCGAGGCCGCCGGGTGCGGTGGCCGGGGCCGGTACGGGCTCCCGGGCGTCGGCGAGGCGGTCGACCTCGTCGAAGGGGTTCGGCGCGCCGACGCCGGGGGCGCCCGCGGCGGGGGCGCCGGCCGCGAAGGTCGCGGGAACCGTCGTGCCGCTCTCGGCCGCCCGGGTCACGGCCTGCCCGGCGGAGGCGAGGAGCGTGACCGCGACGGCGGCCGAGAGGAGGGACGTACGCACAGCTCTGTGCTGGGACACCGAGAACTCCTGGTGGGGAGGGGAGGTGGGGGAAGTGGTGCGCGAACTGCCTGCGGTGGACTGCCCTGCGTCACACGGCGTTTGACGGGGATTAACGTGCCGCGGTGTGAGCTGTAACATAGTAATGTGAAATTGCACTGACAAGACCTGTGCGACCACCAGTTCGCTTCTTCTTCAGGGAGCCCCCGTGACCGACACCCCCTCCGGCCTCCACATCGGCAGCCACGACCTGCCCGTCTCGCCGGAGTTGTCCCGCTTCATGGCCGCCGACTGGACCGCCACCCCTCTCCCCGACCGGGGTCCCGCGCCGGCGTCCGCCGTCACCCCGGCCCGCCGCGCCCGACTCTCGGCACGCTTCCCGGGCGAGCGACTGATCGTCCCGGCGGGCGAGTTGAAGGTCCGCTCCAACGACTGCGACCACCGCTTCCGGCCGCACAGCGCGTACGCCTGGCTGACCGGCCTGACCGGCGAGGACCAGGTGGGTCACGTACTGGTGCTGGAACCCTCCGGTGCGCACGGACACGAGGCCGTGCTGTACCTGCGGCCCCGTTCGCCGCGGGCCGACGGCAACGAGGAGTTCTACCGGGACCGCCGGTACGGGGAGTTCTGGGTGGGGCGCCGCCCGGACCTGGCGGAGACCGAGCGGCTGACCGGACTGCGCTGCGCCCACCTGGACACGCTCGGCTCACCGCCGGCCCGCGACGCCTCCCGCGATCCCGAACTCGCCACCGCGCTCTCGGAGTTGCGCCTGGTCAAGGACGCCTGGGAGGTCGAGCAGCTGCAACGGGCGGTGGACCACACCACGGCCGGCTTCGAGGACGTCGTTCGGGCGCTGCCGCGCGCGCTGGCCCATCCGCGCGGGGAGCGCTGGATCGAGGGGGTCTTCGGCCTGCGCGCCCGGGCGGAGGGGAACGGCACCGGCTACGAGACGATCGCCGCGTCCGGCGCCCACGCCTGCGTCCTGCACTGGATCCGCAACGACGGCCGCTTGAACCGCGACGAACTGCTGCTGCTGGACGCGGGCGTCGAGACGGACACCCTCTACACGGCGGACATCACCCGCACCCTGCCCCTGTCGGGCCGGTTCTCGCCGGTGCAGCGGCAGGTGTACGAACTGGTCCTGGCCGCGCAGGACGCGGGGATGGCGGCGCTGCGCCCGGGCGCGGGCTTCCGCGACTTCCACCGGGCCGCGATGCGGGTGATCGCGGAGGGGCTCGCCGAGTGGGGCGTCCTGAAGAACGCGGCGGGCGACCTGCACCGGCGCTACACCCTGTGCGGCAGCGGGCACATGCTGGGGCTGGACGTCCACGACTGCGCGAAGGCGCGGGCCGACACCTACCTGGACGGCACGCTGGAGGAGGGGCAGGTGCTCACCGTGGAGCCGGGTCTGTACTTCCAGCCCGACGACGAGACCCTGCCGGCGGAGTTTCGCGGCATCGGCGTGCGCATCGAGGACGACCTGGTGGTCACCGCGCAGGGCGCCCGACTGATGTCGGGCGCCCTGCCGAGGTCCGTGACGGACATCGAGGAGTGGATGGGCCGCCTCCTGGCGGGGTGAGCGGGGGGCCCGGTCACCGGGCGGGGGCGGGCGGCGGCTAGTGGTTCCAGTCGTTCCGGTAGCCGCTGTCGTGCCAGTTGCCCTGGTAGCCGTCGTAGCCGTGGCCGCCGTCGTGCCAGTCGTCGTTCCAGCCGCCGTTGCCGCCGTTGTTCCAGCCGCCGTCACGCCAACCGTCGTCGTACCGGCTGTCGTACCGGCCGTCGTTCCAGTTGTTCCAGTTGTTCCAGTTCGGGTCGTAACTGGCGTCGCGCCAGTTGCCTTCGTTGCGACCGTTGTTGTCCCAGCACCAGCCCGGCCGGTAGTTGCCGCGTGCGGGGTCGCAGCAGGCGGACCACTCTCCGTACCGCGAGTCGGAACACCAGTCGGCCTGCGGAAGACTTGTTGTCGCGAAGGCGCCGCTGACGGGCATCAGACCGAGCGTGAGCCCGGCCGCCCCTGTCACGGCTGCCGCAACGAACCCACGGCGCATGTCCATGCACCTCCGAGTGTTGGTGGCGAAGCATGCCAAAACGGTCTTAACCACACTCCCCCGGCTTTGGGTCGCTGTCAAAATCACGGCAGGACGGCGATGCCGTCGAGTTCGACCAGCGCCTCCTCGTCCCAGAGCCGGACCACGCCGACGACGGCCATCGCCGGATAGTCGCGCCCGGCCAACCGGCGCCAGATGCGGCCCAGTTCACCGGCGTGTTCGCGATACGAGGCCACGTCCACCGCGTAGACGGTGACCCGGGCCAACCCCCCGGGGGTACCGCCGGCCGCCGCCAGGGCCGCCAGCAGGTTGGACAGCGCCCGCTCGAACTGTTCCGGCAGGCCCTCGCCCACGACCTTGCCGGAACCGTCCAGCGCGGTCTGGCCCGCCAGGAAGACGAGCCGGCCGCCCGTCATGGCCACGGCGTGCGAGAACCCGGTCGCCGGGGAGAGCTCCTGCGGGTTGTGGCGTTCCAGGCTCATCCCGCCACCTCCCGGTAGAGCTCCTTCGCGATGATCGTGCGCTGCACCTCGCTGGCCCCCTCGTAGATCCGCGGCGCCCGCACCTCCCGGTACAGGTGCTCCAGGAGGTGCCCCCGCTGGAGGGCGACGGCCCCGTGCAGTTGGACCGCGTGGTCCACCACGTACTGGGCGGTCTCGGTGGCCAGCAGCTTCGCCATGGCCGCCCGTCGCGGGACCTCGGGCGAGCCGCTGTCGTAGGCGCCGGCGGCCGCGTAGACCAGCAGGCGGGCCGCCTCCACGCGGGTCGCCATCTCCGCCACCCGGTGCGCGACCGCCTGGAGGTCGGCGAGGACCCCGCCGAAGGCGGCCCGACCGGCCGTGTGCGCCAGTGTCGCGTCGAGCGCCGCCCGCGCCATGCCGACGGCGAAGGCGCCGACGCTCGGCCGGAACCGGTTCAAGGTGTCCATCGCGACCCGGAAGCCGCGCCCCGGCTCCCCCAGCACGTCCTGCGGCCCGACCGGCACCCCGTCGAAGGCCAGCGCGCCGATCGGGTGCGGGGACAGCATCTCCAGGGCCTCGCCCGTCAGGCCGGGCCGGTCGGCGGGCACCAGGAAGGCCGTGATCCCCCTGGAGCCCGAGCCCTCACCCGTTCGGGCGAAGACGGTGTAAAAATCCGCCTCCGGGGCGTTGGAGATCCAGCGCTTCTCCCCGCGCAGCCGCCATCCCTCGCCGTCCCGCTCGGCGGCCAGGGTCAGCGCGGCCGCGTCCGAGCCGGCGCCCGGCTCGGACAGCGCGAACGCCGCCACGAGCCGGCCCTCCCGCACGCCGGGCAGCCAGCGCTCCCGCTGGGCCGGGCTGCCGGCGCTCAGCACCGGGTGGGCGCCCAACCCCTGGAGGGCGAGCGCCGTCTCCGCCTCCGTACAGCCGTAGGCGAGGGATTCCCGCAACAGGCACAGGTGCAGGGCGCCGGAGGTGAACACCCGCTCCAGCAGGCCCTCTTCACCCAGTGCCGCGAGCAGGGGGCGGTTCACCCGGCCCGCCTCCCCCTTCTCGGCCAGCGGCCTCAACCGCTCGGTCGACAGTGCGCGCAACCGCCCGCACCATTGCTCGTCTTCCGCTTCGAGCGCGAATCCGGTCATCCGAATGTCCCCGCATCTATCGCGTCCTGTTGACTGCCGTCACCATCACGATACGCTCGTGTTGCCCACGCACGGACAGCTCCACCCCGGTTCCATACATTCGGTTCCATACAGCAGGGCCCGGCCCCCCACACCGGGGCCGGACCGTCGCAAGGGGGCGAACCCGCCTTGGAGCTCATGCCTTCCGCTCACGTCGACACCTTTGCCCGCGACCATCTGCCGGCCGCGGACGCCTGGCCGCACCTGCTCTTCGAGTTGCCCGAGCTGGCCTACCCGGACCGGCTGAACTGCGGCGCCGAACTGCTCGACGCCACCATCGACCGGTTCGGACCCGACCGCCCGGCCTTCCGCGACGGCGCCGGCGCGGTGTGGTCGTACGGGGAGCTGCGCGAGCGTGTCGACCGGATCGCCCACGTCCTCACGGTCGACCTCGGTGTCGTGCCCGGCAATCGGGTGCTGCTGCGCGGACCCACCGGGCCGTGGCTCGCCGCCTGCTGGCTGGCGGTGATGCGGGCGGGCGCGGTGGCCGTGACCGTGCTGGCCGGGCAGCGGTCCCAGGAACTGGCCACGGTGTGCGCGATGGCGCGGGTCGGACACGCGCTGTGCCACGTGGACGCGCTGGACGACCTGGTGAAGGCCGAGGTGCCCGGGCTGCGCGTCACGCCGTACGGCGGCGAGGCGCCCGACGACCTGCTGCGGCTCGCCCAAGGGCATCCGGAGCCCTTCGAGCCCGTCGGGACCTCCGCGGACGACGTGGCCCTGATCGCCTTCACCTCCGGCACCACCGGGCGTCCCAAGGGCTGCATGCACTTCCACCGGGACCTGCTCGCCGTGGCGGACACCTTCTCCCGCCATGTGCTGCGCCCCCGCCCCGACGACGTGTTCGCGGGCAGTCCGCCGCTCGGGTTCACCTTCGGCCTCGGCGGACTCGTGGTCTTCCCGCTGCGCGCCGGGGCCTGCGCACTGCTGCTGGAGCGGGCGGCCCCGCGCGCGCTGCTGCCCGCGCTCGCCGAGCACCGGGTCACCGTCCTGTTCACCGCACCCACCGCCTACCGGTCGATGCTCGACACCCTGGGCCCCTACGACACCGGCGCGTACGACCTCTCCGCGCTGCGCCGCTGCGTCTCCGCGGGCGAGAACCTGCCCGCCGCCACCTGGCGGGCCTGGCACGAGCGGACCGGGCTGCGGATCATCAACGGGATCGGCGCCACGGAGCTGCTGCACATCTTCATCTCCGCCGCGGACGAGGACATCCGGCCCGGTGCGACCGGCCGGGTGGTGCCGGGCTGGCAGGCCCGGGTGGTGGACGCGGCCGGCCGGCCGGTGCCGGACGGCGTGCCGGGGCTGCTGGCCGTCCGCGGCCCGGTGGGCTGCCGGTACCTGGCCGACCCCCGACAGCGGGACTACGTACGGGACGGCTGGAACCTGACCGGCGACACCTACCTGCGCGACGCGGAGGGGTACTTCCGTTACGTCGCCCGCGCCGACGACATGATCATCTCCTCGGGCTACAACATCGCCGGCCCGGAGGTCGAGGAGGCCCTGCTGCGCCACCCCGACGTGGCCGAGGCGGCCGTGGTCGGCCGGCCGGACGAACGGCGCGGGCAGATCGTCGTGGCGTACACCGTCCCCCGGGACGGCGCGGTGCTCACCGAGGACGCGCTGCGGGCGTTCATGCGCGAGGAACTGGCCCCGCACAAGTGCCCGCGCTCGTTCGTCTTCCTGCCCGCCCTCCCGCGGACCGCGACCGGGAAACTTCAGCGGTTCCGGCTGCGCGATCTAGAGTGAACCCGTGGTCGAGCAGCACACTCCGCGATCCCTGATCGTCACGTTCTACGGTGCCTACGGGCGGGCCTTCGAGGGCGCCGTCCCGGTGTCCGCGCTGATCCGCCTGTTGGGCACGGCCGGCGTGGACGCGCCGTCCGTCCGCTCGTCGGTGTCCCGGCTGAAGCGGCGCGGCTTCCTGCTGCCCGCGCGCGCCGCCGACGGGTCGGCCGGGTACGAGCTGTCCCCGGAGGCCCGTCTGCTCCTGGAGGACGGCGACCGGCGGATCTACGGATCCCCGCGCCTGTCGCAGGAGTGGCTGGTCGCGGTGTTCTCCGTACCGGAGCAGGAGCGGCACAAGCGCCACCTGCTGCGCTCCCGGCTGGCCCGGCTGGGCTTCGGTTCGGTCGCGCCGGGCGTGTGGATCGCGCCCGCGCACCTGCACGGGGAAACCGGGCGGACGCTGGAGCGGCTGCACCTGACGACGTACGTGGAACTGTTCCGCGGCGCGCACCTGGGTTTCGCCCCGACCTCCGAGGCGGTGGCCCGGTGGTGGGACCTGGCCGCCCTCGCCAAACAGCACGAGGAGTTCCTGGACCTCCACGAGCCGGTCCTGCGGGCCCTCCAGTCGGGCCCGGCCCCCACCCCCGAGCAGGCCTACCGGGGCTACCTGCTCGCGCTGGACACCTGGCGGCGGCTCCCGTACGCCGACCCGGGGCTGCCCCGCGAGCTGCTCCCGGCGGACTGGCCCGGAGACCGGGCGGCGGCGGTCTTCGCCGAGCTGCACGCCCGGCTGCGGGACGTCGGCGCGGGCTTCGTGGAGGCGTAGGCGCCCCGGTCAGCCCCGGCCCGTCGGGGGTGTGCGGCTGCCGGCGCGGTAGGGGGCCGGCCAGGGCGCGGCCGGACCCTGGTACGTCTGGTCGGCGGCCGCGTGCAGGGTCCAGTGCGGGTCGTACAGGTGGGGGCGGCCGACGGCGCAGAGGTCGGCGCGGCCCGCGAGGAGCAGCGAGTTGACGTCGTCCCAGGAGGAGATCGCGCCGACGGCGATGACGGGGACGCCGAGGGCGTTGCGGATCCGGTCGGCGTAGGGGGTCTGGTAGGAGCGCCCGTACTCCGGCGCCTCGTCCGCCACGACCTGGCCGGTCGAGACGTCGATGGCGTCCGCCCCGCGGGCGACGAAGGCGGCGGCGATCCGTTCGGCGTCCTCGGGGGTGGTGCCTCCGGGGGCCCAGTCGGTGGCCGAGAGCCGGACCGTCATGGGGCGGTCCTCGGGCCAGACCGCGCGGACCGCGTCGAAGACCTCCAGCGGGAAGCGGAGGCGGTTCTCCGGCGACCCGCCGTAGGCGTCGGTGCGGTGATTGGTGAGCGGGGAGAGGAACCCGGAGAGCAGGTAGCCGTGCGCGCAGTGCAGTTCCAGCAGGTCGAAGCCGCAGTCGGCGGCCCGGACGGCGGCGGCGGCGAAGTCGGAGCGGATGGCCGGCAGGTCCGCGGCCTCCAGGGCGCGGGGTACCGCGGAGATCCCCGGCCGGTAGGGCAGGGCGGAGGCCGCGACCAGGGGCCAGTTGCCCGCGGGGAGGGGGTCGTCCATGCCCTCCCACATCAGGCGCGTCGATCCCTTGCGGCCGGAGTGGCCGAGTTGGACGCCGAGGGCGACGCCGGGCGCGGAGGTGTGCACGAAGTCCGTGATCCGCCGCCAGCCGGCCGCCTGTTCGGCGGTGTACAGGCCGGTGCAGCCGGGGGTGATGCGGCCCTCGGCGTTCACGCACACCATCTCGGTCATGACCAGCCCGGCGCCGCCCAGGGCGCGGGAGCCGAGGTGCACCAGGTGGAAGTCGCCGGGCACGCCGGTCCCGTCGGGCGCCGAGTACATGTCCATCGGCGAGACCACGACCCGGTTGCGCAGGGTGAGTCCGCGCAGGGTGAACGGGGTGAACATCGGCGGGGTGTGCGCGTCCGGGCAGCCGAAGTCCCGTTCCACGGCGCCGGTGAACCGCGCGTCGCGCAGCCGCAGGTTGTCGTGGGTCACCCGCCGGCTGCGGGTGAGCAGGTTGAAGGCGAACTGCCGGGCGGGCTGGTCGACGTACCCGGCGATCTCCTCGAACCACCGCATGCTGGCGGCCGCGGCCCGTTGGGTGCTGGCGACCGCGGGCCGCCGGGCCGCCTCGTACGCCGCCAGCGCGGCCGGTACGTCCGGTTCGGCCGCCACGGCCTCGGCGAGGGCGAGCGCGTCCTCGACGGCGAGTTTGGTACCGGATCCGATGGAGAAGTGCGCGGTGTGCGCCGCGTCGCCGAGGAGGGCCACGTTGCCCTGCGACCAGCGCGCGTTGACGACGGTGTGGAAGCGGGTCCAGGTCGAGCGGTTCCCGCGCAGGGGTCGGCCGCGCAGGGCCTCGCTGAAGATCTTGGCGCAGCGGGCCGCCGACTCGTCCTCGTCGCAGAGGTCGAGGCCCGCCGCCCGCCACACCTCCTCGCGCATCTCGACGATCACGGTGGAGGCGTCGGCGGCGTAGGGGTAGGCGTGCAGTTGCATGACCCCGTGTTCGGTCTCCGCGATCTCGAAGCGGAAGGACTCGAAGGCGAAGTCGGCGGCCAGCCAGACGTACCGGCAGCGGCCGGGCGTGACGCTCGGACCGTAGTGCGCGGCGCCGCTCTCCCGGCTGGCGCTGTGCACCCCGTCGGCCGCGACCACCAGGTCGTGGGAGGTCGCGAGTTCCCGGGCGTCCGGTGCCTCGGCCCGGAAGCGGAGTCGGACCCCGAGGCCGGCGCAGCGCTCGTGCAGGATCTCCAGCAGTCGGCGCCGGCCGAGGGCGGCGAAGCCGTGGCCGCCCGAGGTCAACAGGCGCCCGCGGTGGACGACGTCCACGTCGTCCCAGCGGACGAACTCCGCGCCGAGGGCGGCGTGGACGACCGCGTCGGCCCGTTCGATGCCGCCCAGGGTCTCGTCGGAGAGCACCACCCCGAAGCCGAAGGTGTCGTCCGGGGCGTTGCGCTCCCAGAGGTCCACGGCGTGACCCTGTCGGGCCAGCAGCGCCGCCGCGTACAGTCCGCCCGGCCCGCCGCCCACGACGGCGACCCGCAGGGTCTTCTCGACGGCCATGGGGGTTACCTGCCCTTCCACTGCGGCGGGCGCTTGCCGGTGAAGGCGGCGTGGAACTCCGCGTAGTCGTCGCCGTTCATCAGCAGTGCCTGGGTGTTGGCGTCCAGCTCGACCGAGGCGGCCAGCGGCATGTCGAGTTCGGCGGTCAGCAGCGCCTTGGTCTGGGCGTAGGCGAGGGCCGGGCCGGCGGCCAGGTGGGCGGCGAGTTCGGCGGCCCGGGTGTGGGCCTTGCCCTCCTCGGTCAGCTCGCTGAGCAGGCCGATCCGCTCGGCCTCGGGGGCCCGTACGGGTTCTCCGAGCATCAGCAGCCGGGTGGCGTGGCCGAGGCCGACGACCCGGGGCAGCAGGTAGGCGGCGCCCATGTCGCCGCCGGAGAGGCCGACGCGGGTGAAGAGGAAGGCGAAGCGGGCGGTGGGGTCGGCGATGCGGAAGTCGGAGGCGAGCGCGAGGACGGCGCCGGCCCCGGCGGCCACCCCGTGGACGGCGGCGATCACCGGGAACGGGCATTCGCGCAGGGCCCGGACGACCTGGCCGGTCATCCGGTTGAAGTCGAGGAGCTGGGCGGTGTCCATGGCGAGGGTGGCGCCGATGATCTCGTCCACGTCTCCGCCGGAGCAGAAGCCGCGCCCCTCGCCGCCCAGCACGAGGGCGCGCACGGAGCGCTCACGGGACAGTTCGGCGAGCAGATCGCGCAGGTCGGCGTAGGCGCCGAAGGTGAGCGCGTTCAGCTTGTCCGGTCGGTCGAGGGTGACGGTGGCCACGCCGTCCTGCCGGGTCACCCGGAGGTGGCGCCACCGTTCGGTCGCTGAGGTGGAACCGAGGAAGGGGCTCACCCAACCGACGGTATCACCGCCTCGTGACTCCCGTCACAGAAACGCGACACCTACCGGAGGGCGTGTCCACGCCCCGCCCCGAAGGTCCCCGCCGGCCGTGGCGCCGGCCCCGCACGTTTCGGACGGGGTGCCCTACGGGGCCACACTTCGGGTTCGTATCGTTGAAACCGGGAGTTACCCGACCCCTGCCCGCCTCCCCATGGATAAGGACAGCCCCGCCTTGCCCGACCCATCCGCCTGGCGGATCGCCCTGCCGCACACGACCGCCGCCGTACCCATCGCGCGCGCCCTGGTCCGTACCGCCCTCGCCGACATCGAACCGTCCGCGGACAGCGACACCGCGGAACTGCTGACCGCCGAGCTGGTCGCCAACGCCGTCGAGCACACCGCGGGCCGGGCCCCGATCGAACTGGTCGTGGAACTGCTGGCGAACGGTTGCCAGGTCGAGGTGCACGACGGCGACCCCCGGCCGCCCGGCGATCTCGCGACGCGCCGGGACGACGCGCACCCCGACCCCTGGCAGGAGCACGGCCGGGGCCTGCTGTTGATCCGCACGCTGAGTTCCGCCTGCGGCCACCGGCCCACCGAGCACGGCAAGGCGGTGTGGTTCACGCTGCCCGCACGCCGGCACGCGTGACGAGGCGGCGCGGCCACCCGGGAGGCACACGACCGGAGCCGCGCGCCCCGGGTCCCACGACCCGGCGACCCGCGACCCGCGACCCGCGACCCGCGACCCGCGACCCGCATGACTATGCGGGGAGATCCGCTCCGGGCTCGGCCAGCGTCGCGACCAGCACGGCCTTGATGGTGTGCAGGCGGTTCTCGGCCTCGTCGAAGACCAGCGAGTGCTCGGACTCGAACACCTCGTCCGTCACCTCCAGGGACTCCAGCCCGTGCCGCTCGTGGATCTCCCGCGCCACCGCCGTCCCGAGGTCGTGGAAGGCCGGCAGGCAGTGCAGGAACCGCACGTCCGGGTTCCCGGTGGCCCGGAGCACGTCCATGGTCACGGCGTACGAGGACAGGGCCGCGATCCGCTCGTCCCAGACCTCCTTGGGTTCGCCCATGGACACCCAGATGTCGGTCACGACGAAATCGGCCTGCGCCACGCCCTCGGCGATCTCCTCGGTGAGGGTGATCCGCGCACCGCTGCGCGCCGCGAGGTCGCGGGCCGCGGCCACCACCGACTCGGCGGGCCAGTAGGCGCGGGGCGCGACGATCCGCACGTCCATGCCCAGCAGCGCGCCGGTCACCAGGTAGGAGTTGCCCATGTTGAAGCGGGCGTCGCCGAGGTAGGCGAAGGTGATCCGCTCCGGCGGCTTGGCGCAGTGCTCGGTCATGGTGAGCACGTCGGCCAGCATCTGGGTGGGGTGCCAGTCGTCGGTGAGGCCGTTGAAGACGGGCACCCCGGAGTACGCGGCGAGCTCCTCGACGATCTCCTGGCTGTCGCCCCGGTACTCGATGCCGTCGAACATCCGGCCGAGCACCCGGGCGGTGTCCTTGACGGACTCCTTGTGTCCCATCTGGGATCCGGTGGGGTCCAGGTAGGTGGTGTGGGCGCCCTGGTCGGCGGCGGCGACCTCGAAGGCGCAGCGGGTGCGGGTGGAGGTCTTCTCGAAGATCAGCGCGATGTTCCGCCCCTGGAGCAGGCGCCGCTCGGTCCCGGCCCGCTTGGCGGCCTTGAGGGCGGCGGCGAGTTCGATCAGGCCGCGGAACTCGGCGGCGGTGAAGTCGAGCTCCTTGAGGAAACTGCGGCCGACGAGATCGGTGGCCATGGGGACACTCCAGGGTGACACTGACAGGGGATGCTGGAAGTCTATACGACGCTCCGCATTGATATACAGCTCACCCTCGGGCAGGTCACCACCCCCGCCACCCTCCGGCCGACGTCAGACCGGGTCCCGCTCCACCGGGCAGCTCATGCAGCGCGGCCCGCCCCGCCCCCGCCCGAGTTCACTGCCCGGGATCTCGATCACCTCAATGCCCTCCCGCCGCAGATGGGTGTTGGTGGTGACGTTGCGCTCGTACGCGATCACCACCCCCGGCTCCACCGCCAGCACGTTGCAGCCGTCGTCCCACTGTTCCCGCTCCGCCGAGTGCACGTCCTGGGTGGCGGTCAGCACCTTGATCGAGTCCAGTCCGAGCGCGGCGGCGATGGCCCGGTGCATGTGCTCCGGCGGGTGGTCGGTCACCTTGAGTTCGCTCGCCTCGGCTCCCGGCTCGATCGTGTAGGAGCGCAGCATGCCCAGTCCCGCGTACTGAGTGAACGTATCTGCGGCCACCATCGTCATCACCGTGTCCAGGTGCATGAAGGCCCGCCGCTTGGGCATGTCCAGCGCCACGATGGTGGTCGCCGACCCGGCGGCGAACAGTCCGCGGGCCAGCATCTCCACGGCCTGCGGGGTGGTGCGCTCGCTCATCCCGATCAGCACGGCGCCGTTGCCGATGACCAGGACGTCGCCGCCCTCGATCGTCGACGGGTAGTCGGCCTGCCCCTGCGACCAGTAGTGGAAGGCTCCGGAGGAGGTGAAGAGGGGGTGGTGCTTGTAGATCGCCTCGAAGTGGACGGTCTCGCGCTGCCGGGCCGGCCAGCGCATGGCGTTGATGGACACCCCGTCGTAGATCCAGGCGGAGGTGTCGCGGGTGAACAGGTGGTTGGGCAGCGGCCCCAACAGGAAGTCGTCCAACTCCATCGCGTGGAACCGGACCGACACCGGCTCGGCGTGCGCGTCCAGGAACTCCCGCTTGGTCATCCCGCCGACCAGCGCCTCCGCGAGCGCGTGCGCGGACAGCCCGTCGAAGACCGACCGCAGGTGGTCGGTGGCCAGCGGCCCGTACTCCTTCTCGTCGAAGACCCGGTCGAGGACGAGGTGTCTCGCCTCCGGGATGTCGAGGGCCTCCCGGAGCAGATCACCGAAGAGGTGCACCGCGACGCCCCGGTCTCGCAACACGTCCGCGAAGCCGTCGTGTTCCTGGCGGGCGCGCCGCACCCACAGGACGTCGTCGAAGAGCAGGGCGTCCTTGTTGCTTGGTGTGAGCCTCTTCAGCTCCAGGTCGGGCCGGTGGAGGATGACGCGGCGAAGCCGCCCGGTCTCGGAGTCGACATGGAATCCCATGCCGTACACATTCCCAGACCGGGCGGCTTTTTGACCTGGCGTCGGCTCAGCGGCCTCGGCGCAGGCCGAGAAGCCCTCAGCGCAGGCCGAGAAGCGCCGCCGGGGCACCGGTGAGCTCGGGGGCGGTCAGACCCAGCTTCGGGGTGGTGAGGCGCGGGAGCCCGTAGTTGCTCCCGTCCGGCATGGTCAGCGGGGCGCCGATCACCGCGCCGGGGCTCTTGGCGTGCAGGGTCGTCGAGGGGGCCTCCACCGAACCCTCGCCGTCCGTCTCGGGGCTGCCCGCCAGGTTCGGCACCGGGGAGGTCACGAGGGTGTGACCGAGGTCGGTGCCGATCGGGACCACCGGGAGCAGTGGGGTCGGAAGCAGGTCTCCCGTGTGGTGGCGCGGGGCCTCGGGGGCGCCGACGACCGGCACCGGAACGCCGGTGGCCACACGCGGGGTGTCCACGCCCAGCGTGGTCTCGACGGCCTCAAGCGGGACGGCGACGGGTACCGCGTCGGCCAGGGCCGGGGTGGTCGCGCCGGCCGCCGCCATACAGGTCATGAGCGCCGCAATGCTTCCGCGCGCGGTCATCTTCATAGGTGGGGTTCCGTCCTTTCGGGGTCGCGGACGTTCCGCTGCCCTGGATGAACGATCCCGCCGGTGGTTTTCCCGGAGTTCTCCGCGAAAGTTCCCCCATACGACCTAATTCGAGGCCGTACGGGGGCCCTTGCTTTACGCGCCGTACGGGCGGCCCGGCCCGCGCGGGGTCACAGCCGCGGGTCGACCGGCTCCGACTCCAACGCCAGGACGGCGAACACCGCCTCGTGCACCCGCCACAGCGGCTCCCCGGCCGCCAGCCGGTCCAACGCCTCCAACCCCAGGGCGTACTCGCGCAGGGCGAGCGAACGCTTGTGGCCGAGGAACCGCCCGCGCAGCCGCTCCAGGTTGTCCGGGCGCGTGTACTCCGGACCGTAGATGATCCGCAGGTACTCGCGCCCGCGCACCTTCACCCCCGGCTGGACCAGGCGCCCCTTGCCGTCCCTGGCGTACGCCACGAGCGGTTTGACGACCATCCCCTCGCCGCCGGCGGCGGTGAGGTCCAGCCACCAGTCGGTGCCCGCCCGCACGGAGGCCTCGTCGCCGGTGTCGACCACGATCCGGCCCGTGCGGCGCAACAGCCCGGTGCCGGCGGCCTCGTCGGCGGCGACGAGCCGGTCCAGGAGGGCCAGCTGCTCGTCGTGCGGCACGGCGGCCAGCGAGCGCCCGGCGGCCGCCAGGACCTGGAACGGCGCGAACCGTACGCCGTCCAGCCCGTCGGTGCTCCAGCAGTAGCGCCGGTACGCGTCGGTGAACAGGGCCGCGTCGCCGGCACGTTCGCGCTGGCGGGCGGTCAACGCGGCGGTGTCCACGCCCCGGGCCCCGGCCGCCTCCAGGGCGGCGAGGGCGTCGGGGAACACGGCGCGGGAGGCGGCGCCCACGGCGGCGTACTGGTTGCGCAGCAGGCCGGTGGACTTCAGCGACCAGGGCAGCAGTTCCCCGTCGAGGAGCAGCCAGTCCGTGTCGAGCTCCTCCCACGTCCCGGCGTCGGTGATCGCCCGGCGGATCCGGGTGAGCACCTCCTCGGTGACCTCGGGGTCGTGGAAGAAGGGGCGCCCGGTGCGGGTGTGGACGGAGCCCGTGGGGCCGTCCACGCCGAACCGCTCGCGGGCGGCCTCGGCGTCCCGGCACACCAGGACGGTGGCGCGGGAGCCCATGTGCTTCTCCTCGCACACCACCCGCTCGACGCCGTCCTTCCGGTACTGCTCGAAGGCCTCGGCGGGGTGTTCCAGGTAGCCGTCCTGCCGCGAGGTGGCCGTGGGCGCCATCGTGGGCGGCAGGTACGGGAGCAGCCGCGGGTCCACCGCGAAGCGGCTCATGACCTCCAGGGCCGCCGCCGCGTTCTCCTCGCGCACGTTGACGTTGCCCAGGTGCCGGGTCTCGACGATCCGGCGGCCGATGACGTCGTTCAGGTCCAGCGGTCGTCCGTCGTGTCCGCCCGGGGTCTCGGCGGCGAGCGGCTTGACCGGCTCGTACCAGACCTTCTCGGCCGGTACGTCGACGAGTTCGCGCTCGGGCCAGCGCAGGGCGGTCATCTTCCCGCCGAAGACCGCGCCGGTGTCGAGACAGATGGTGTTGTTGATCCAGGCCGTGTTCGGGACCGGGGTGTGGCCGTAGACCACGACGGCCTTGCCCCGGTAGTCCTCCGCCCACGGGTAGCGCACGGGCAGGCCGAACTCGTCGGTCTCGCCGGTGGTCTCGCCGTACAGGGCGTGCGAGCGGACCCGGCCGGAGGTCCGGCCGTGGTACTTCTCCGGCAGCCCGGCGTGGCAGACCACCAGCCGGCCGCCGTCGAGCACGTAGTGGCTGACGAGACCGGCGATGAACGTGCGGACCTCCCGGACGAACTCCTCCGGCTCGCGGGCGAGCTGCTCGATGGTCTCGGCCAGGCCGTGGGTCCGGCGGACGTCGGATCCCTTGAGGTGGCGGCCCAGCTTGTTCTCGTGGTTCCCAGGTACGCACAGGGCGTTGCCCGAGCCGACCATGCCCATGACGCGGCGCAGGACCCCGGGGCTGTCCGGGCCCCGGTCGACGAGGTCGCCGACGAAGACGGCGGTGCGGCCCTCGGGGTGGACGCCGTCCTCGTAGCCGAGTGTGGTGAGCAGGGTCTCCAGCTCGGACGCGCACCCGTGGACGTCGCCGATGATGTCGAAGGGGCCGGTGAGGTGGGTGAGGTCGTTGTAGCGCTTCTCCAACACCACCTCGGCCGTCTCGACCTCCTCGACGCTGCGCAGGACGTGGACCTTGCGGAACCCCTCGCGCTCCAGTCCGCGCAGCGAGCGGCGCAGTTCGCGCCGGTGCCGCTGGATGACCTGGCGCGGCATCCCGGCCCGGTCGGGGCGGGTGGCGTTGCGTTCCGCGCAGACCTCCTCGGGCAGGTCGAGGACGATGGCGATGGGCAGGACGTCGTGCTCGCGGGCCAGCCGGACCAGCTGCCGGCGGGACTCCTGCTGCACGCTCGTCGCGTCGACCACGGTGAGGCGACCCGCGGCGAGCCGCTTGCCGGCGATGTGGTGCAGGACGTCGAAGGCGTCCTTGCTCGCGCTCTGGTCGTTCTCGTCGTCGGCCACCAGACCGCGGCAGAAGTCGGAGGAGATGACCTCGGTCGGCTTGAAGTGCCTGCGGGCGAAGGTGGACTTGCCCGATCCGGTGGCGCCGATGAGCACGACGAGGGACAGATCGGTGACGGGGAGCACGCGCCCCCGGTCGGTGGTGGTGGCGCCGTCTTCGGTGGCGGTGGTGCCGTCTTCGGTGGTCATGCTGCCTCGCCCTCCTTCGGGGTGTCTGTGTGGGTGTGGGTGTCGATGTGGGTGTGGGTGTTCCTGCCGGCGTGGGTCGCCTCGGCCGCGGCGCCGTCCTCGCGGGTGAAGACGGCCATCTGGGTCGGCGGCCCGACCTGCGGGTCCTCGTCCCCGACGGGCGCGTGGGTGACGGAGTAGCCGTGCCGCCCGGCGACCCGGTCCGCCCAGGCGCGGAACTCCTCCCGGGTCCATTCGAAGCGGTGGTCGCCGTGCCGGACGTGCCCGGCGGGCAGGGACTCCCAGCGGACGTTGTACTCGACGTTCGGGGTGGTCACCAGGACCGTGCGCGGGCGGGCCGCGCCGAAGACGGTGTACTCCAGCGCGGGCAGCCGGGGCAGGTCCACGTGCTCGATGACCTCGCTGAGGACGGCCGCGTCATAGCCCGCCAGCCGCTTGTCGGTGTACGCCAGGGAGCCCTGGAGGAGGGTGAGTCGGGAACTCTGCCGCTCCCCCATCCGCTCCGGCCGCAGCCGCTTGACGGCGGTGCCGAGCGCCCGCATGGACACGTCCACGCCGACGACCTCCGTGAAGGACACGTCCTTGAGCAGGGCCTGCAGCAACTGCCCCTGGCCGCAGCCCAGGTCGAGGACGCGGGCCGCGCCGGCGGTGCGCAGCGCGTCGAGGATCGCCTCGCGGCGTCGCACCGCGAGCGGCACCGGACGCTCCTCGGTGTCCTTCGTCTCGTCCACGGCGTTGTCGATCTCCTCGACCTCGCTGCCGTCCACCTCGGCGAGGCGGACCAGCTCCAGGCGTTCCAGGGCGTCCTGGGTGAGCCTCTTGTGGCGGGCGAGGTAGCGGGCGGTGATGAGGCCGTTCTCGGGGTGCCCGGCGAGCCAGCCGTCACCGGCGCGCAGCAGCTTGTCCACCTCGTCGGGCGCCACCCAGTAGTGCTTGGCGTCGTCGAGCACGGGCAGCAGGACGTACAGCTGACGGAGCGCGTCGGCGAGGCGCAACTCGCCCTCCAGCACGAGGCGTACGTACCGGGAGTCGCCCCACTCGGGGAACCGTTCGTCGAGGGGTACGCGCGTCACGCCGACGGACTCCCAGCCCAACGGGCCGAACAGCCGGCGTACCAGCTCCTCCCCGCCGCGGGCGGGCAGCGCCGGGATCTCGATCCGCAGCGGCCGGATCTGCTCCGGCAGCTCAGGGCGGGCGAGGCACTGGCCCTTGAGGGCACTGCGGAAGACCCCGCTGAGCGCGACGGCCAGCAGCGAGGACGCGGCGTACGGACGGTCGTTGACGTACTGCGCGAGGGCCACGTCCGGTGCTCCGCCCCGCCCCTTGCCCTGCCCGCGGCGCACGAGCGCGACGGGGTCCACTTCCAGCAGCAGCGCCGCGGTGCACTCCTCGTCCGACGCCACGGGGTAGAAGACGTGCGCGGTGCCGTGGGAGGTGGAGAACGCCTGCGCCTTCCCGGGATGCTTGTGCAGCAGAAAGCCCAGGTCGGTGGCGGGACGTGCGGCGGTGCCGGTCGTGGAGATCGTCAGGAACATGCGGTCGAGTATGTGTGGATCGCGGCTTCCCGGACAACGGAATTCCGGTCGGGGGAAGCGTCCCTCCCCCTGCTCGATCCGCCTTCCGTCCCATTCCCCGTACACCGGGCGGCCTGGTTTGGCATTGTCGCTTCTTTGAACGACATTCCATCTCGTGCCTTCCGGGAGAACCATGTACCCGCCACCCCACGCCTACGCGCCCGTCCACCCCGTCAGACGGTGGTGGCAGCACCCCGCGCTGATCATCGGCGCCCTGGTCCTGCTGCCCCCGGCGGGCATCGTCCTCGCCTGGACGAGCCGCTGGAACCGGACACAGAAGATCGTCGCCACCGTCCTGTCCGGTGTGTGGTTCCTGATCGTGATGCTGTCGGACCCGCCGAAGGAGCCCGTCGACGACGCGAAGCCGAAGGCCGCCGCGGTCGCCACGACCTCCCCCGCCGCCACCCCCTCGGCGAGCCCGAGCCCCACGCCCACCCCGAGCGCCGAGCCCGTGATGCCGGCGGTCGTCGGCAAGCCGTTCGGTGCGGCGGAGAAGGCGGTCGAGGCCCTGATCAAGGGCGAGTTGACCGCTCGTAGCGCGTACGCGGACGTCCCCCTCCCCGCGGACCACACCACTTGGCTCGTCTGCTTCCAGGGCCTGGGCGCGGGCACACGACTCGCCGCGGACACCGCAGGCACGGACGTCCACCTCGTCGCACCGGGCACCGCCTGCCCGGCGTCGGTCGGCGCCGTGCTCCACCCGAAGCCGAAGCCGAAGCCGACCCCCACCGAGCCCGCCGACGACTCGAACGGCGGGGGTTCCGCGTCGAGTTCGGGCTCCTCGACGACCGGTGGCGGCTCCTCCGGCACGGGCGGCGGCTCGTCCTCGACCGGCGGCGGATCGTCGACCACGACCGGCGGCTCCTCGACCGATGGCGGCTCCTCGACCGGCGGAGGAGACGTCTCCTACCGGAACTGCGCCGCCGTGCGGGCCGCCGGCGCCGCCCCCATCCGGCGAGGCGACCCCGGCTACGGCCGTCACCTCGACCGGGACGGCGACGGCATCGCCTGCGAGTAGCCCTCCGGGCGGGGGCGCCTACCTAGCCTGTGGTGTCCTACCCCAGCCGCAGTCGCCCGGCCAGGGCCGCGATCTCGGCCGGGCCGATGCGGCAGCAGCCTCCGACGAGTCGGGCGCCGGCGGCGCGCCAGTCCGCCACGGGCCAGGGGGGCGGCGTGGCCGGGGTCTGCCAGGTGTCGGTGTCGGCCTGCCACACGGAGCCGTCGTTCGGGTAGGCCACGAGTGGTTTCCCGGTGGCCTCGGCCGCGACCCGCAGGGACGGCAGCACGTCCCGCGGGTCGCAGCAGTTGACCCCGACCGCGATGATCCCGGGCACCCCGGCGGCCAGGGCGAAGGCCTCGGCGAGCGGCTGACCGGCCCGGGTCCGGCCGCCGGCCGGCGTGTAGCTCAACCAGGCGGCGGCGCCCGTCTCCGCCACGACCGTGAGCAGCGCCTCGGCCTCGACGGTGTCCGGGACGGTCTCCAGGGCCAGCACGTCCGGTCCGGCCGCCCACAGCGCCTCGATGCGGGGCCGGTGGAAGTCGACCAGCTCGCGCACCCCGAGGCCGTAGCGGCCGCGGTACTCGGAACCGTCCGCGAGCACCGCCCCGTACGGGCCGACGCTCGCGGCCACCCAGACGTCCCGCTCGGCGGCTTCGGCGGCGGTCGCGGCCAGCCGCACGCTGCGCCCCAGCAGGGCCGTGGTCCGGTCCCGCCCGTACCCCCGGGCGGCGAAGGCCTCGTACCCGACCTGGTAGCTCGCGGTGATCAGCACCTGGGCGCCGGCCCGCGCGTAGGCCGTGTGGGCGGCCTCGATCAGGTCCGGCCGCTCGGCGAGCACCCGGCCCGTCCAGAGGCCGCCGGACAGGTCGCAGCCCTCGGCGGCGAGCTGGTTGCTCAGCCCGCCGTCCAAGAGCACGGTGGCGCCCGCCAGGGCTTCGGCGAGCGGCTCGCGGGCACGGGGCATCGGATCCGCCTCCTTCAGCCGAGCTGGGACAGCACCTGGGCGGAGATCAGCTCCAGGTGGTCCAGGTCGTCGAGGTCGAGGAGTTGGAGGTAGATCCGGGAGGCGCCGATGGCCCCGTACGCGCCGATCTTCTCGACGACCTCGGCCGGTGAACCGGCCAGGCCGTTGGCCTTGAGCTCGTCCACCTCGCGGCCGATCGCCGCGGCCCGGCGGGCCACCTCGGCGTCGTCCCTGCCCACACAGACCACGAGCGCGTTGGAGTAGACGAGCTCTCCGGGCTTGCGGCCCGCCTCCTCGGCGGCGGCCCGGACCCGACCGAACTGCCGCTCGCTGTCGGCGATCGACGCGAACGGCATGTTGAACTCGTCGGCGTACCGGGCCGCGAGACGGGGCGTGCGCTTCGCTCCGTGACCGCCGATGAGGACGGGCACCTTGGCCTGGGCCGGCTTGGGCAGCGCCGGGGAGTTCTCCACCTGGTAGTGGGTGCCCCGGTAGTCGAAGGTGGCCCCGGGCGCGGTGGCCCACAGTCCGGTGACGATGGCCAGCTGCTCTTCGAGTCGGGCCATCCGCTCCGCCGGGAAGGGGATCCCGTACGCCTTGTGCTCGTCCTCGAACCAGCCCGCCCCCAGGCCGAGTTCGACACGGCCGCCGGACATCTGGTCGACCTGGGCCACCTGGATGGCGAGGACACCGGGCAACCGGAAGGTACCGGCAGTCATCAAGGTGCCCAGCCGGATCCGGCTGGTCTCGCGGGCCAGGCCCGCGAGGGTGATCCAGGCGTCGGTGGGACCGGGCAGGCCGTCGGCCGACCCCATCCGCAGATAGTGGTCGGAGCGGAAGAACGCGTCGAAGCCGAGGTCCTCGGTGGCCTTGGCGGCGGTCAGCAGGGTGTCGTAGCTCGCACCCTGCTGGGGCTCGGTGAAAATGCGGAGGTCCATGCTCCTATCCTGCCCCTCCAGCCCCGCCCGGGTGAATCTCCGTCAACCGGACGGTCCACCCCGACCCCGCCGGCGACCGGCCCGGACCGGGATCGCCGCCCGGACGGAGCCGAACCGCCGGCCCCGCGCGCCGATCAGCCCACTCGGGAAGTCCCGCCCGGGTGCCCGCCCCGGAAGTCCCGCCCCGGCACCCCGGCCCGGCACCCCGGCTGGAAGTCCCGCCCCGGCACCCCGGCCCGGCACCCCGGCTGGAAGTCCGGCCCGGGCACCCCGCCGACACCCCGCGGGTTCACCGCCGCCTCACCGCCGCCGGAACCTCGTCGCTCAGGACACGCCCGACGCGGAACCCCGCTCCCGGACGGACATCTTGCGCAGTATCGCCCGCACCCGGTCGCTGGACTCGTCGGCCGCGTCGATGGACTCGATGCACTGCCAGTACAGGCCCTCGTCGTCCGTTCCGCAGGCCACCCCGACCAGTGCTATGCCGACCTCGCCGAGCAGCGCCTGGAGCCCCAGCAGCGCCTGCCGGACATCCGCCACCCCGGCCAGTTGCGCCGCTCTCGGCGGCGGCTCGGGCGCGCTGCCCTCGCCCCGCAGTGCCGCGCGGTCGAGCACTCCGCAGCCTCTACCACCCGCTTCTCCCAGTCCCCGTGACTCCGCTCTGAGTTCCGGCGGCCCGGTGACCGCCAGCCAGCTCCCTATCCCCTGGGCGAGCGCCTGGGCCTGCCAGGCCTCGCCCACGATGTCCCACGCAGCCCCACTCTGTGCCAGCGCGTGCCGGCCGGCCGCGATGAGCCGTACCGCATCCATATGCCGTCCCCCGTCCGCACGACATCCCACCGTTCTCCACTACCCAGAGTGAAGGCAACGAGCCAGTAAAGCCAGGGGTATTCGGAAATCTATGGACACAAACATGGTTGTGGACGACGCCATCACTCCGAAGAGTGACGATTCTGGCTCGAACCGCCCGGTGCCGGGAAACGGAGCTCGTTCCTCTCGATCTTCGCCGCGAGCGCGTCCAGCACATCCACCCCGAGGACCTCACAGAATTGCAGCAGATACGCGAGCACGTCGGCCACCTCGTCGGCCACACGGTGCGCGCTTTCCGGCTTCTCCATGACCCGCGCCGACTGCTCGGGCGTCAACCACTGGAAGATCTCGACCAGTTCGGACGCCTCCACACTGAGGGCCACGGCCAGGTTCTTGGGTGTGTGGTAGGGGGCCCAGTCGCGGGCCGCCGCGAACTCGGCGAGCCTTCGCTGGAGCAGGTACAGGCGCTCTTCCCGGGGTTGCGTGTCGCTCATGGGACCAGGTCTACCACCGAGACGCCGGGGAGTCCGCGCGCGGTTCCCGCACACCCCTCCCCGACGGAGCCCACCAACCTGACCTGGCCGCGCGCGCAGCAGAGCTGGGCGAGTCGCAGCAGTTCGGCTTCCTGCCGCCGGTCCATCCCGCGGTCGAGGTCGTCGGCGAGCACGGTCAGGGCCTGCCGCGCGGAGAGCAGTTCGGCGGCCGGGTCCATGGCCAGCACCCCGGGTCCGGTCAGCAGGACGAGCGCCAGGGCGAGGAAGCGCAGTTCGCCCGAGCCGAGGCGGTCGAGGCCGGTACCGGGCCGGCCGGGTCCCCGGTCCAGCAGCGCGGCGACGGAGCCGTCCGGCAGGTCCCGTACGGTCAGCCCGGCCACCGGTCCCGTGCAGCCGGTGCGCGCCGCCTCGGTCAGGAGGGCGTGGCGGGTGCCGCATTCGTGACGGGTGCGGCGCAGGACGTCGGCCAGGTTCGCGCAGTCGCCGGCGAGCCGTCCGGCGCCGGGCGGGACGGCGGCCCGCATCCGCTCCGGGCGCGGGTCGCAGGGGAACACCGAGCGCAGCGCGACCACGACCTGCTCGGCGGCGGTCAGGACGCGCCGCTGCCCGGCGGTGGACCCGGCGACGCGCAGCGGCAGCAGGGCGGTTCCGAGGCGGTCGTCCGGCAGCGGGGCGCGGGTCATGCCGACGGACCCGCCGGTCAGCCAACTCGCCTGCACGGTGCGTCGACCTGGGTCGCGCAGGGCCGTGCCGAGCAGGATCTGTCCGTCCTGCGCGAGTCGTTCGCCGACGACGCGGAGCGTGGGTTCGGCCTGGACGGCGAGGTCGAGCCGGATCGGTCCGACGGGTCCGTCGACGGTGCAGCCGATCCGGAATCCGCGCCGGCGCTGGGCGTCGGGCACGGCCCGTTCGGGCACCCGGGCGGAAGGATCCGGGAACACGGATTCCAGTGTCGCCCCGGAGGCGAGGGCGGCCAGCGCCTCGTAGGCGTCCAGGGCCTGGGACTTGCCGCTGCCGCTGGGTCCGGCGAACAGGGTGACGGGGCCGAGCGGGAAGACGGCCGAGCGGTGCGGGCCGAAGGCGGACAGCCGCAACTCGGTGACGGCGGGCCGCTGGTGCGCGACGGGCCGCCCGGGGGCGGGATCCCCGGGGGTGTCATGGACGAGGGCTTCGGCGACGAGGGCTTCGGTCGCTGGGGCGTCGACGGCGGGGGCTTCGGCCAACCCTGTGCCCGCAGTGGCTTCCATGCGCCGGACGGTACGGCCGCCGGTGACCCCTCGGTCCCGGCGAACCGTTCCGTCGTGCGGACCTTCCTACGATCGGGGGACGGCCGCCGCGGCGATGCCCTCGACCTCGGTGCCGACCGGCGCGAGCAGGAAGACGTTCCGGTCGACCCGGTGCATCCCGCTGCCCAGTCCGAAGACGACGCCGCTGCTGAAGTCCAGGATCCGCTTGGCCACCTCGGTGTCCGCGCCCGTGAGGTCCAGCAGCACGGGGATCTGGGCGATCAGATACTCGGCCACCTCCCGCGCGTCCGCGAAGATCTGGACCCGGATCACGACGAAGCGCCGCTGTTCCGCCGCCGACGCCCCGGGAGCCGTGGGGATCGTGCGGTGGTCCACCCGGGAGGGCCACTCGTTGCGACTGCGCAGGGGGACCACCTGCGCGAGTCCCTCCCACTGTTCGTCCGTGACGTCGTACCTGCTCACCGGGCCGCCTCGGCCGTGCGCTTCATGTGCATCGGGCCATCCTCTCGTGTTTCACCCGTTCAGCCCAACACCGACACGGCGGGTGTCGGGGCGCGCCGCCGCGGGACCCGAATCTTCGCCCGAACAAATCGCCGAGCCTTCGGGTCGACCGGGGCGCGGGGTACTCCCCGGGAGACGAATGGGTTAGGTTAGGCATACCTAACCTTCGGACGATGGAGAGATCCGCATGCGCATGTCCGGTGCCCCTGCCACGCCCGCCGCCGCGCCCACCGACGCCGAGCGGGTCCGGTCGATCCTGGCCGCCGCCCACTCCATGACCGTGGTCACGGACGGACTGCGCAGCGAGGTCCACCAGATGGAGGGCGAAGACCTGCTCGGTCGGCTGCACCTGCACCCGGCCGCCCCCGCCGCCGGTCAGGGGGCCACCGCCCCCGCCGAGGACCGGCCGGTCATCCGGCTGGAGTTCACCGACATCGCCCCGACCCCGGTACGGGACCGGGTGCGCGCCCGGGTCACCGTCATCGGGCACCTGCTCACCCCGTACACCGAGAACAGCGCCGAGAGCACCTGCGTGGAGTACGGCCAGGCCATCCTGGAGACGGCCGAGGGGACCTCGTACATCGGGTTGGAGGAGCTGGACCAGGCCTGGCCCGACCCGCTCGCCCCGTACGAGGCCGGGATGCTCACCCACCTGCTCGACGACCACCCCGAACTGGTCACCCTGCTGCTGCGGCTGGTCCGCCCGGCGCCCGCGGCCGCCGTGGTGCGCGCGCTGCCGCTGGCCCTGGACCGGTACGGCATCACGCTGCGGCTGGAGGAGGCGAACGGTCACCGCGACGCGCGGCTGCCCTTCCCCTCCCCCCTGGACGACGTCGAACAGTCGGGGGCGCAGATCCAGGCCCTGCTCAGCGCGGCCCGGCGGCGTTCGCACCGCAACACCCTGCCCGCCTGAGCCCGCGCCGTACCCGAACTCCCTGGAGGCGCGGACGAGTTCTCCGGAGGTTTCGCGCGGCCCGGGAATAGAGGCCCGCGGGACCCGGGTTGGTGATGATCATGAAGGCCATCACTTACAGCGCGTACGGACCCGCCGAGAACCTCGAACTCACCGACGTGGCGGAGCCGAAGGTCGGACCGGGCGAGGTCCTCGTCCGGGTCAAGGCCGCCGGGGTGAACCCGGTGGACTGGAAGCTCGCCCTCGGATACCTCGACCCCGTCCTGGAGGTCCGCCACCCCGTCATACCCGGCTGGGACGTCGCGGGAGTCGTCGAGGCGGTCGGCCCCGACACCTTCGACCACTCCGTCGGTGACGAGGTGTACGGCTACGTCCGCAAGGAATGGGTACAGCTCGGCACGTACGCGGAACGCGTCGCCGCACCCGTGCGCACCCTCGCCCGCAAGCCCCGCTCGCTGAGCTTCGAACAGGCCGCCGGTCTCCCGCTGGCCGGCCTCAGCGCCTACCAGTCGCTCCTGCGCGTGGGGGCGGAAGCGGGCGAGACCGTCGTCATCCACTCCGCGGCGGGTGGGACCGGTTCGCTGGGCGTGCAGATCGCGGTCGCGCTGGGCCTGCGCGTCATCGGCACGGCCGGCACGCACAACCACGACTACCTGCGCGGGCTCGGAGCCGAACCGGTGCTGTACGGGGAGGGGCTGGCGGAGCGGATCCGCGCGCTGGCACCCGACGGTGTCGACGCGGGCCTCGACTTCCACGGCGACGGGGTGGAACTCCTCCAGTCGCTGGTCAAGCAGCGTGACCGGGTGTCCTCCCTGGCCGACCAGGAGGCCGCCGCCAAGGGCGCGCACCAGCCGTGGGTACGGCCCGACACCGCCGACCTGACGTTCCTGGCCGAGCTGGCCGACGCCGGACGGCTGACGGTCGAGGTGGCGCACGCCCTGCCGCTGGCCGAGGCCGCCAGGGCGTGGGAGCTGAGCGCCTCCGGCAGGACCCGAGGGAAGATCGTCCTGACCGTCTGACGGCGCACGGGCGCGCCGCCCGGGCGTCGGACCCGGGCGGCGCGTGCGCTCAGGCCGTCGGCGCGAGGTGACGGTTGGCCGGGCGGGCGAGGCCGTAGTTCTCGCGCAGGGTGGTGCCGGTGTACTCCGTACGGAAGAGACCGCGCTTCTGGAGGATCGGCACGACGTGGTCGACGAAAGCGGTCAGGCCCGTCGGCAGGACCGGCGCCATGATGTTGAAGCCGTCCGCCGCGCCCTGTGTGAACCACTCCTGGAGCTGGTCGGCGATCTGCTCGGGCGTGCCGGCGTAGACCCGGTGTCCACGTCCCGCGCCGAGCCGGGCGATCAACTGGCGCAGCGTCAGCCCGTCCCGCCGGGCCAGTTCGGCGACGAGCGTGAACCGGCTCTTGTTGCCGTTGATGTCCCGCTCCTCGGGCAGCTCGGGCAGCGGGCCGTCGAGGGGGTGGTCCGAGAGGTCGACGCCGAGCATCCCGGAGAGCTGGGCGAGCCCGTACTCGGGGACCTGGAGGTCGGTGAGCTGCTGCTCCAGCGCCTTGGCCTCGGCCTCGGTGGAGCCGATGACGGGGGCGATGCCGGGCAGGACGAGCAGGTCGCTCTCGGCGCGGCCGTAACGGGCCAGCCGGGACTTGAGGTCCTTGTAGAAGGTCTGGCCGTCGGCGAGGGTCTGCTGCGCGGTGAAGACCGCCTCGGCGTACTGGGCGGCGAACTCCTTGCCGTCCTCGGAGGAACCCGCCTGCACGAGGAGCGGGTGTCCCTGGGGTGAGCGGGGCACGTTGAGCGGGCCGGCGACACCGAAGTACTCGCCCCGGTGGGCGGCCGGGTGCAGCTTGTCGGTGTCCGCGTAGACGCCCCGCTCCTTGTCGAGGACGACCGCGTCGTCCTCCCAGCTGTCCCAGAGCTTGCCGGCGACGTCCAGGAACTCGCGGGCCCGCTCGTAGCGCAGGTTGTGGGCCAGGTGCTCGTCCTGGTTGAAGTTGCGGGCCTCGTCGACGGTGCCGGAGGTGACGATGTTCCAGCCGGCGCGACCGTTGCTGATGTGGTCGAGCGACGCGAACTTGCGGGCCGTGTGGAACGGCTCGTTGAAGGTCGTGGAGACGGTCGCGATGAGCCCGATGTGCTCGGTGACGGCGGCGATGGCCGAGAGCAGGGTCAGCGGCTCGAACCCGCCGAGGGCGTTGTAGCGGGCCTTGCCCCACAGGGCAAGGCCGTCGGCGAAGAAGATCGAGTCGAGGCGTCCGCGTTCGGCGGTGCGCGCCAGCTCCTGGAAGTAGCGCAGGTCGGTGACCCGTTCGGGGCTGCTGTCCGGGTGCCGCCAGGCGGCGTCGTGGTGACCGGCGTTCATCAGGAAGGCGTTGAGGTGGAGGGTGCGGGGAGCGGTCATGTCGGTTCCTCGGGTCGGGTCGGCGCGCGCGGGGCACCGCCGGGGGAAGGGCGGGCGGGCGGCGCGGGGCGGCGGCCCCGGGTCGCACCGCGGGGGGCGCCGGTGACAGGCGGGTACGCGCCAGAGGCTCAGGCGGCGTTCGATCGTGACGAGGAGCTGGTTGAACGCCAGCCCGATCGCGGAGATGGTGACGATGCCCGCGTACATCTGCGGGATCGCGAAGTTGAACTGCGAGGCGTTGATCAGGTAGCCCAGTCCCGCCTTGGCGCCGATCATCTCGGCCGCCACGAGCACGAGGATCGACACCGCTCCCGCCAACCGGATCCCGGTGAAGATCGCCGGCACCGATGACGGCAGGATCACCTTCTGGAAGAGCCTCGGCGTGGACAGGTCCATCGACCGGGCCAGCTTCACCAGGGTCGGATCGGCGTTGCCGACCGCGCTGATCGTGTTGAGCAGGATCGGCCAGACGCACGCGTAGACCACGATGGACACCTTCGAGGTCTCCCCGATGCCCAGCAGCAGCACGAACACCGGCAGCAGCGCCAGCGCCGCCGTGTTGCGGAAGACCTCCAGCAGCGGCCCGAGCAGCACCGCGACCGGCCGGTACCAGCCGATGAGCAGGCCGAGCGGTACCGCGATCACGACCGCGATGCCGAAGCCGCCGAAGGAGCGGACCAGGCTGGCCCCGGTGTGTTCGGCGAGCTGCCCGTCCCCCAGCAGCTCCCACCAGGCCGTGGCGACCTCGCTGACCGGCGGCAGGAACGTGGCGTCGACCAGGCCGAGCCGGGGCGCCGTCTCCCAGAGGGCGAGCAGGGCGAGGATGGCGGCCGAGCGCAGCACGGCGGCGCTCAGCCCGCGCCCGACGGCGGCGAGCAGACCGCGCCCGCGCCCCGGGCTCCGTACGGGGGTCTTCGCCGTGACCGGCCCCGTACGGGCGACGGCCTCCTCGACGGGCGCGGGGGCAGGTGCCTCGGCGGGCGCCGCCGGCCGCGCGGGCGCCCCGGTGGTCGGCTGTTCCGCGGGCCGGGCCGGGTCCTCGGTCTCCGGCGGGGGTGCCAGGCCGGCCAGGGCGGCGGCGGTGATGTCGGTTCCGGTGGTCATACGGTGGCCTCCTCCTTCTCCAGTTGCTGAGCGCGGGCCACCTCGTCGTGGAGCAGGGTCCAGATCTCGTGGCGGTGACGGGCGAACTCCGGGCTGGAGCGCAGGTCCTCGCCCGTGGCGCCGGTGGCACGGTCGCCGAGGTCGACCCGGACGACCTCCTTGACGCGGCCGGGGCGCGAGGTGATCACGGCGACCTTCTGCCCCAGGTACACGGCCTCTTCGATGCCGTGGGTGATGAACACGATCGTCTTGCCGGTCCGCTGCCAGATGCGCCGCAGTTCGTCCTGGAGGGATTCGCGGGTCTGCGCGTCCAGGGCCGCGAACGGCTCGTCCATCAACAGCACGTCGGGGTCGTAGGCGAGCGAGCGGGCGATGGCGACCCGCTGGCGCATGCCCCCGGACAGTTCGTGGGGGTGGCGGTCCTCGAAGCCGGTGAGCCCGACGAGGTCCAGGAACTCCCTCGCCCTCTCGGTCCGTTGGCGGCGCGGGACGCCGGTCGCCTCCAGGCCGAACTCGATGTTGCCCAGTGCGGTGCGCCAGGGCAGCAGCGCGTACTGCTGGAAGACGATGCCCCGGTCGAGCCCGGGCCCGGTGACGGGTTCACCGTCGAGCAGGATCCGGCCGGAGGTGGGGCGGGTCAGGCCGCCGAGGAGGTCGAGCAGGGTGGACTTGCCGCACCCGCTGGGGCCGACGACGACCACGAACTCCCCCGCCTCGATCTCCAGGTCGATGCCGTCGAGGGCGGTGAACTCCTGCTTGTTCCTCCTGTTCTTCCTGTCCTTCGTCGGGAAGGTCTTCGTCACGGAGTCGAACACGATCTTCGCCATGGCAGTCGGTCAGCCCTTCCCGTTCCCGTTGAACTGGTTGGTGTAGAGGTCGGCGGCCTTGAGCTGCCCCTTCTTGATCTCGCCGCGCTCGCCCAGCCAGTCGATCCAGAGCTGGAACTCCTTGTCGGCGATCCGGCCCCCCGGCTCCGCGACCCCGTACGAGCGCCAGTAGCGCAGCGTCGAGGTGTCCTCGTTGCGGCCGCGCTTCTTCACGATGTCGGTCAGCCGCGCGATGACCTGCTCGCGCGGGGTGGTGCGCGACCAATCGATGGCCTTGCCGACGCCGGTGGTGAACGTCCTGACGGTGTCGGGGTTCTCCTTGATGAAGCGCCGGGTCATCACGTAACTGCCGGCGCTGAACGCCCCCAACAGCTCGAAGTCCTTGAACAGCGGGCGTATCCCGCCGGCCGCGAGGGCCTTGTCGCGCAGCACACCGCTGAGGACGCCCACCTCGATCTGCTTCTGGCGCAGGGCCTGTTCGGTGTTGACGGGCGGGACGACGAGGGACTCGACCTTGCCGGCGTCACCCTTGGAGAGGCCGTTGCGCTCCAGGTAGATGTCGAGCAGGGCCTGCGCGTGGGCGCCCAGGGTGTTCATGCCGACCTTCTTGCCGATCAGGTCGCGGGCCGACCGGATCGGGCTGTCCTCCAGGACGTAGTAGCCGAGGTAGGTGTCCTTGTCGGAGCCGTAGTAGGAGATGACGGCCTGGATCTGCGCCTTGCTCGCGGCGAGTTTGACGATCGCGCCGTTGAAGGCGCCGCCGAAGTGGGTCTGGCCGGTGGCCGCGGACTGGATGTCCTGGGGGCCGCTGATGGTGTTGCCGACCCAGTCCAGGGTGAGGTTGCCGAGGTACCCGAGATCGGCGGCCAGTTCGGGGAGCGTGACCGCGCCCACCGAGCCCTGGTACTTCAGGGACGTGACCTGCTTGCCGGAGCCGCCGGTGGCGGTGGCCGTGCCGCAGCTCACCGCGGCCGCCGAGATGCCGAGCAGGGTGAGGAACTGACGTCGGGAGGTGGAGGACGTGGTGAAGGCTGCGGGCATGACGGGTCCTTGTCGGTGCGTACGGGGTCAGTGAGCGGTGGTGAGGGCGCCCGCGGGGGCGATGCGCAGCGCGTCGGCGAACTCGTCGACGGCCTGGTACAGGTCCAGCTCCGCCTCGGGCCGGAGCCGGTCCGGGCCGTCCCCGCGCTCGACGGCGGAGTCCAGGACGAACCGGCCGGCGGTGACGTGTCGGGCGCCGAGCGCGGAGAGGACCGGGCGCAGGGCGTAGTCGATGGTCAGGACGTGGGCGAGGCTGCCGCCGGTGGCGATCGGCAGGACCGTCTTGCCGGCCAGGCCGTCCTGCGGGAGCAGGTCGAGGAAGGCCTTGAGCAGGCCGGTGTACGAGGCCTTGTAGATCGGGGTGGCGATGATCAGGCCGTCCGCCTCGGCCACGGCCTCCACCGCGCGGCGGATCTCGGGCTCGCCGCGGCGGGCGGAGAGCAGGTCGGCGGCGGGCAGTTCCCGTACGGCGAGGTGCGCGGTCTCGTACCCGGAGTGGGACAGACGACGCAGCACCTGGTCGACGACCACGGCGGTACGGGAGTGGACGGAGGGGCTGCCGGTGACGGCGAGCAGCTTGGGCACGGGGCTCTCCTTGTGCGGCGGGGGGGGTCAGACGGAGGCGGAGGAGGCGCCGGAGGCGATGCCGAACTCCGGGTCGGGCACGGTCTCCGGGCTGATCAGGCGGGACGGGCGTCCGTCGGGGCCGACGGGCACGTCGCCGTCGACGGTGACGCGGCGCAGGGTGCGCTCGTGGTCGTCGGAGTCGTCGACGCCGTAGTGCTGGGTGGCGCGGTTGTCCCAGATCGCGACGTCGCCGGCGCGCCACTGCCAACGGACGGTGTTCTCGGGGCTCTCGACGTGCGCCTGGAACAGGTCCTGGAGGACGCGGGAGTCCCGGCCGGTGAGGCCGGTGATCCGCT
Organism: Streptomyces sp. NBC_00513; assembly: GCF_041431415.1. Taxonomy (GTDB): domain Bacteria; phylum Actinomycetota; class Actinomycetes; order Streptomycetales; family Streptomycetaceae; genus Streptomyces. The sequence continues at coordinate 5,827,902 of NZ_CP107845.1, read as the reverse complement.
GGACGAAGTTGCCGAGGAGCAGGGTGCGTTCGCCCGTCTCGGGGTGGACGCGGACCACCGGGTGCTCGGTGAGGAACGTGGTGGAGGTGAACACCTCGCGGTACTGGGCGAGGGCCTCGGGGAGCGCGTCGGGCCGCAGGGCGGCGTAGTCGTACTCGTTGGAGTGCACGGCGCGCAGGCCGTCGGCCAGGACCCGCAACGGCTCCGGGAGGCCCGCGTAGGCGGTGGCGGTGTTGGCCCAGAGCGTGTTGCCGCCGTACGGGGGGATGGTGACGGCGCGGAGGATGGAGAAGGCGGGGTAGGCGGGGACGAAGGTGACGTCGGTGTGCCACTGGTTGGCGCGGGCGCCGTGGTCGGAGTCGATGCCGAGGGCGTACCGGCCGTCGGCGGAGGGCACGGTCGGGTGGGCGACCGGCGCGCCGAGCAGCCGGGCGAACTCCTCGTGTCCGGCCTCGTCGAGGTGGTCCTGGCCGCGGAAGAAGACCACCTTGTGGGCGAGGAGGGCGGCACGGATCTCGGCGACGGTCTCGGCGGGCAGGTCGCCGCCGAGGCGGACGCCGCCGATCTCGGCGCCGATGCGGCCGCCGATCTTGGCGACGGAGACAGAGGTGACAGTGGTCATGGGAACTCCCGGGTCAGAGATTTATTTCCGCAGGGGAAGAAATGCCGGTACGCGAACGGGGCGCGATGCGCGGCGAACGGCACGCACACGGGGCGGGGCGGGGGCGGGGGCGGAAGCGGCCTCGGGGCACCGAGGGGTCACAGGACCCCGGAGCGGCGTCGCTCAGGCGCGGCGCGGGGCCGGGAGGCGGCCCTGACACTCGCCCGGCGCGGTACAGGAGCCGGGGGTGTGGAGCCGCGGGGCGAGGTGCTCGATCGCGGACATGGCTCGGAGACTGTCAGCGCCCCCCGCCGGGGTCAACCCCCACCGCAGCCCCCGCCGGCGCCCGGCGCCAAAACCCCGCACAGCACCCCTGACCTGCCCGTTCCCCCCGCCGGAAACCCCCCGGCCCACCCCGGGCCACGGCCGAAAACCATGGCCGGATTTCACGCCCCCGCAACGCGGCCGCCACGTCACCGGGCCCGGGCCCACGCCTCACCGGCGGGGCCGGGGTTGCCGGAGTCCGCGCCACCGTCGCGCGAAGCGGCCCCGGCTCCGCCGGGCTTTCGGGGCTCCGCCCCGTACCCCGCGCCTCAAACGCCGGCGAGGCTGGATGGGCCGGACCGGCCGACGGGGCTGAACGCACCGACCCCGACACACACCCCCGCCCGGCCAGGGCTACGGTCGCCCCATGCCCCCCACCCCCGGCGACAGCCGCGCGGCCGCCAACGCCGCCACCGTCCTGCGGACCGTCCTCGCGCACGGCCCCGTCGCCCGCAGCGGCATCTCGGCGCTGAGCGGTCTCAGCCAGGCCGCCGTCTCCCGCCAGACCACCGGCCTGCTCCGCAGCGGCCTGCTGCGCGAACTCCCGCATCCGACCGGGACGGGCGGGACGGGTGAGACGGGTGAGACGGGTGGGCCCGGCACCGCCGGCCGCCCCCGGATCCCGCTGGACCTGCACACGGGGGCCGTGGGCGGTCCGCTCGCCGCCGGACTGCACATCGGCGTGCCCGCCTCGAACTTCAGCCTGGTCGACCTCCGCGGCCAGGTGGTGGCCCGACGCACCCTCCCGCACACGGACGGACCGCCGACATCCGCCCGCCTCGCGACGGAACTGGGCCGCTTCCTCCGCGAGCACGGCCACGCCACGCACAGCCACACCGGAACCGCCACCGGGCCGGCGGCGAAGACCGCCCACCGCCCCCTCCTGGGCATCGGCGCCGCGCTCGGCGGCTGGATCCGCCCCGCCGAGGGGACCGTCGTACGGCACGAGGCGCTCGGCTGGTACGACAAGCCGCTCGCGGCCGAGCTCTCGGCCGCCCTGGGGTTGCCGGTGCACCTGGACAACCACGCCCGGGCCGTGGCCCGCGCCGAGATGCTGTTCGGGCACCCGTCGGCCCGCCGCAGCCTCGTGCACCTGTTCATCGGCAACGTGGTGGACGCCGCGTTCGGCATCGAGGGCACCGTCCACCAGGGCCCGGGTGCGGCCGCGGGCGACGTCGCCCACCTTCCCGTCCCCGGATCGGCGGTCCGGTGCGCGTGCGGCCGTACGGGGTGCCTCCAGGCCACCGCCTCCGACACGGCCCTGGGCGCCGAGGCCGTGCGCCTCGGGATCGTTCCGGAGCCGGCCATCGGGCTGATCGTGGACGCGGCCGCCACCGGCGATCCCCGCGCCGACCGGCTGCTGCGCGGGCGGGCCCGTGCGGTGGGGCGGGCCGCGGCCCTGTTGCTGGACGTGTTCAACCCGGCGGTGCTGCTGGTCTCGGAGCTGTCGAGCATCCTGCACGAGGGCTATCTCGACGAGATCCGCGAGGCGGCGACGGCCCAGTCGCACGTCTGCGACGACCCGGCCCGGATCATCGGCCCGTACGCGGGTCCGGCGGTCCTCACCCAGGCGTCGGCGACGGTCCTGCTCGGCCCGCTGTTCCAGGACCCCGCCGCCGCGCCCGCCCTCGCCGCCGCCACCGCGCCCACCGGCCTGCCCGACATCGCCCCCCATACCCCTACTCGCGGGTAACTCACCCGCTGACCTGCGAGTGCGAGATCACATCCGGCGGTCCTGGTCTCGATTGAGCGACCCCCCTAGCATTCGAGCCATGACGGTCCTGCCTGACGACGGGCTCTCCCTGGCCGCCGAGTTTCCTGACGCGACACATGAGCAGTGGCAGCGCCTGGTTGAAGGCGTACTGCGCAAGTCGGGCAAGGAAGCCTCCGGCGAGGCAGCTGAAGACGCGTTGTCCACCACGCTTGAGGACGGGCTCCGCACCCGCCCCCTGTACACCGCACGCCCCGACGCGGAGGACACCGGCTTCCCCGGGTTCGCCCCCTTCGTCCGCGGCGGCACGCCCGAGGGCACCAGCGCGTCGGGCTGGGACGTACGCCAGCGGCTCGCCGGCAGCGACCCCGTTCGGGTGAACGAGGCGGCCCTGGCGGACCTGGAGAACGGCACCACCTCCCTCTGGCTCACCCTGGGCCCCACCGGGCTCCCGGTGGACGGTCTCGCCCGCGCCCTGGAGGGCGTCTACCTCGACCTCGCCCCGATCACGCTCGACGCGGGCGCCGCGTACGCCGACGCCGCCCGCGCGCTGCTGGACCTGTACGCCGACCGCGGGGTGGCCCCCGAGGCCGCCCGTGCCTCGCTCGGTGTCGACCCGCTGGGACACGAGGCCCGTACGGGTGAGCCGCTCGACCTCGCCGAGGCCGCCGCGCTCGCCCGGGAGACGGCCGCCGACTGGCCCCACGTACGCACCCTGGTCGCGGACGCCCTGCCCTACCACGAGGCGGGCGGCAGCGCGGCCGAGGAGCTGGGGTTGTCCCTGGCCACCGGCGTCGCCTACCTCCGCGCCCTCACGGACGCCGGCGTGAGCACCGAAGAGGCCTTCGGGCAGCTGGAGTTCCGCTACGCGGCCACCGCCGACCAGTTCCTCACCATCGCCAAGCTGCGCGCCGCCCGCCGGCTCTGGGCCCGGATCGGCGAGGCCTGCGGGGTCCCGGAGGCCGCCGCGCAGCGTCAACACGCGGTCACCTCACCGGTGATGATGACCCGGCGCGACCCGTGGGTGAACATGCTGCGCACCACCGTCGCCTGCATGGCGGCGGGCGTGGCCGGCGCGGACTCCGTCACCGTGCTCCCCTTCGACCACGACCTGGGCCTGCCCGACGCGTTCGCACGCCGCATCGCCCGCAACACCTCCACGATCCTGTTGGAGGAGTCGCACCTGGCCCGGGTGATCGACCCGGCCGGCGGTTCCTACTACGTCGAGCAGCTCACCACCGAACTCGCCGCTGCCGCCTGGGAGTTCTTCCGTACGGTGGAGAAGGCGGGCGGTCTTCCCGAGGCCCTGCGCTCCGGCCTGGTCGCCGAGCGCCTGGCGGCCACCTGGGCCGAGCGTTCCAAGAAGCTCGCCAAGCGCCGCGAACCGATCACCGGCGTCAGCGAGTTCCCGAACCTGTCGGAGAAGCCCGTCGTACGCGAACCCGCGCCCGAGGGACCGACCGGCGGGCTGCCCCGCGTCCGGCGCGACGAGGCGTACGAGGCCCTGCGCGCCCGCGGTGACGCGCACCTCGCGGCGACCGGGGCCCGGCCGCGGATCTTCCTGGCGGCCCTGGGGCCGGCGGCCGCGCACACCGGCCGCGCCACCTTCGCCTCGAACCTCTTCCAGGCGGGCGGCGTCGAGCCGGTGCACGACCCGGTGTCGGTGACCCCGGAGACGGCCGCCGCCGCCTACGCCGCGAGCGGCGCGGACGGCATGGCGGTGCTGTGCTCCAGCGACGCGCTGTACGAGGAGCAGGCCGAGGCGGTGGCCGCGGCCCTGCGCTCGGCCGGCGCCACGACCGTGTTCCTCGCCGGCAGGCCCGGTACCGCCGGGCAGGCCGTGGACGAGTACGTCTTCGCCGGCTGCGACGCGGTCGCCGTACTGTCCTCCGTACTCGACCGGATGGGAGTGGCCCCGTGAGCGGCATCCCCGACTTCTCCGAACTCGCGCTGAACGGCGACGCGACGGCCGGTGTCTCCGAGGAGCAGTGGCGCGCCGCGGTCAAGGAGTCCACCGGCAGCGGTGCCTCCGACCTGCTGTGGGAGACCCCCGAGGGCATCGGCGTCAAGCCGCTGTACACCGGGCGTGACCTGGAGGGCCTGGACTTCCTGCGGACGTACCCGGGTGTGGCGCCGTACCTGCGCGGCCCCTACCCGACGATGTACGTCAACCAGCCCTGGACGATCCGGCAGTACGCCGGTTTCTCCACGGCCGAGGAGTCCAACGCCTTCTACCGGCGCAACCTCGCGGCCGGCCAGAAGGGTCTGTCGATCGCCTTCGACCTTCCCACGCACCGCGGCTACGACAGCGACCACCCGCGCGTGACGGGCGACGTCGGCATGGCGGGCGTGGCCATCGACTCGATCTACGACATGCGGCAGCTGTTCGACGGGATCCCGTTGGACAAGATGACGGTGTCGATGACGATGAACGGCGCCGTGCTGCCGGTCCTCGCGCTCTACATCGTGGCGGCGGAGGAGCAGGGCGTCTCCCCCGACAAGCTCGCCGGGACCATCCAGAACGACATCCTCAAAGAGTTCATGGTCCGCAACACCTACATCTATCCGCCGAAGCCGTCGATGCGGATCATCTCGGACATCTTCGCCTTCACCTCGCAGAAGATGCCCCGGTACAACTCCATCTCGATCTCCGGCTACCACATCCAGGAAGCGGGGGCGACGGCCGACCTGGAGCTGGCGTACACCCTCGCGGACGGCGTGGAGTACCTGCGGGCCGGGCAGGCCGTGGGCCTGGACGTGGACGCGTTCGCGCCCCGACTGTCCTTCTTCTGGGCCATCGGGATGAACTTCTTCATGGAGGTCGCGAAGCTGCGCGCGGCCCGCCTGCTGTGGGCGCGCCTGGTCAAGCAGTTCGACCCGAAGAACGCCAAGTCGCTGTCGCTGCGCACCCATTCGCAGACCTCCGGTTGGTCGCTGACGGCCCAGGACGTCTTCAACAACGTCACGCGCACCTGCATCGAGGCGATGGCGGCGACCCAGGGGCACACCCAGTCGCTGCACACCAACGCCCTCGACGAGGCCCTCGCCCTGCCGACGGACTTCTCGGCGCGCATCGCCCGCAACACCCAGCTGATGCTCCAGCAGGAGTCGGGGACCTGCCGGTCGATCGACCCGTGGGGTGGCAGCGCGTACGTCGAGAAGCTGACCTACGACCTCGCTCGGCGGGCCTGGCAGCACATCGAGGAGGTCGAGGCGGCCGGCGGCATGGCCCAGGCCATCGACGCGGGCATCCCGAAGCTGCGCGTGGAGGAGGCCGCGGCCCGTACGCAGGCGCGGATCGACTCCGGCCGGCAGCCGGTGATCGGCGTGAACAAGTACCGCGTGGAGACCGACGAGCAGATCGACGTCCTCAAGGTCGACAACTCGTCCGTGCGCGCGCAGCAGATCGCCAAGCTGCGGCGGCTGCGCGAGGAGCGCGACGAGGCGGTCACCCAGGACACCCTGCGGGCGCTGACGAACGCGGCGGGCAGCGGCGAGGGCAACCTGTTGGCGCTCGCGGTCGACGCGGCCCGCGCCAAGGCGACCGTGGGTGAGATCTCGGACGCCCTGGAGAAGGTCTACGGGCGGCACGCGAGCCAGATCCGTACCATTTCGGGTGTGTACCGCATGGAAGCAGGCGAGTCCCCGTCCGTGGAGCGCACCCGTGCGCTCGTCGACCGGTTCGAGGAGGCGGAGGGCCGTCGTCCGCGCATCCTGGTCGCCAAGATGGGCCAGGACGGGCACGACCGCGGCCAGAAGGTGATCGCCACCGCCTTCGCCGACCTGGGCTTCGACGTGGACGTCGGCCCGCTGTTCCAGACCCCGGCGGAGGTGGCCCGCCAGGCCGTCGAGGCGGACGTCCACGTGGTGGGCGTGTCGTCGCTGGCGGCCGGTCACCTGACCCTCGTGCCGGCGCTGCGCGAGCAGCTGGCGGAGGAGGGGCGCGAGGACATCATGATCGTGGTGGGCGGGGTGATCCCGCCCGCGGACGTGCCGACGCTGCTGGAGATGGGTGCCACTGCGGTCTTCCCGCCGGGCACCGTGATCCCGGACGCGGCCCACGACCTGGTGACGCGGCTGGCCGCGGATCTCGGGCACGAGCTGTAGGCGGGCGTCGATGCCGAAGATCGACATCGAGGCGTACGCGAAGGGGGTCCTCGACGGTAAGCGCGCGTTCGTCGCGCGCGCCATCACGCTCGTCGAGTCCACCCTGCCCGCCCACCGGGCGTTGGCCCAGCAGCTCCTGACGGAGCTGCTCCCGCACTCGGGGCGCGCGCGCCGGATCGGCATCAGCGGCGTCCCGGGGGTGGGCAAGTCCACCTTCATCGACGCCTTCGGCACGATGCTCACGGCGCTGGGCCACCGGGTGGCGGTCCTGGCCGTGGACCCGTCCTCCACCCGCACGGGCGGCTCCATCCTCGGCGACAAGACCCGGATGGAACGCCTCGCGGTGGACCCGGCGGCCTTCGTCCGGCCCTCCCCCTCGGCGGGCACGCTGGGCGGGGTCGCCAAGGCCACCCGTGAGTCGATGATCGTGATGGAGGCGGCGGGCTACGACGTGGTCCTCGTCGAGACGGTCGGGGTCGGCCAGTCGGAGACGACCGTGGCCGGCATGGTCGACTCCTTCCTCCTGCTCTCGCTGGCCCGTACGGGCGATCAGCTCCAGGGCATCAAGAAGGGCGTCCTGGAACTGGCCGACGTGCTGGCCGTGAACAAGGCCGACGGCCCGCACGAACGCGAGGCGAAGTCGGCGGCGCGTGAACTGGCGGGCGCGCTGCGGTTGATGCATCCGGCCGACGCGGCCTGGACCCCGCCGGTCCTGACGTGCAGCGCGCGGGAGTCGGCGGGTCTGGACGAGATCTGGAACCGCCTGGAGCAGCATCGCCGGCTGCTGGAGGCGGGCGGGCGGCTGGCCGCGAAGCGGGCCGCGCAGCAGGTGGAGTGGACCTGGTCGATGGTGCGCGAGGAGCTGTTGGAGCGGCTGCGCGCCGATCCGGCCGTACGCGATCTCGCTCCCGCGCTGGAGGCCTCGGTGCGGGAGGGCACCCTGACGCCGACCCTGGCGGCGGACCGGATCCTGAAGGCCTTCCACGCCTCCTGACGGGCCCGGATCCGGCGGGGCGCGGGGTGCGGGGCGAACACGGGGGTGTACGACGAGGGCGGGGCGGGCCGGGGATTCCCGTGCCCGCCCCGCCCTCGCGCGAGGTCGCGGAGGTCAGGCCTCGACCAGCACCGGCCCGCCGGAGGCCAGGGCGTCGCGCAGGACCCGCACCCGTTCGCCGGGCTCGACGTCCGCGAGCAGCGCGGACAGTACGGCGATGCGCACCTGACCCGCGCGCAGCGTGCCGGAGGGGACGGCCCCGGCGGCGACCAGGTCGACCGCCCCGCCGTGCGTGTAGATCTCCGTGACCGGCCCGGCGGCGACCCGCGTGGTCAGGGCGACCAGCACGCCCCGCTCGACGGCGTCCCGTACCGCGTCGACGATCTCGGGGGTGGCGTTGCCGGCCCCGGTGCCGACGAGGACGATGCCGCGCGCGCCCGCCTCGACGGCGGCGTTCAGGAGCACCGGGTCGCCGTCGGCGTGGTGCATCACCATGTCCACGCGGGGCGGCAGTTCCGGCATGGAGGGCAGGGCGAGCGGGGTCGGTCGCTGCGGGGTGCGCAGCATGGTGACCTTGCCGAAGCCGATCTTCCCGAGCAGTTCCTTCGAGGGGTCGGCGAACGCGTCCAGGGCCACGGCCTGGGTCTTCACGGTCCCGCGCGCGGCGTGCACCCGTCCGGCGAAGGTGATCAGGACGCCGAGCCCGCGGGTGGAGGCGGCGGTGAGCAGCGCGTCGTACAGGTTGCCCGGGCCGTCGCCGTCCGCGGAGCCCATGGGCAGTTGCGAGCCGGTGAAGACGACGGTGCGCGGGTCGTGGTGGTGGAGGTCGACGAGGAAGGCCGACTCCTCCAGGGTGTCGGTGCCGTGGGTGACGACGATGCCGTCGACGTCGGGGTCGGCGAGGACCTCGTGGACGGTGCGGAGCAGGGTCAGCTGGTGGGCGGTGGTGAGCCGGGGGCTGTTGACGCTGAACAGGTCCACGACCTCGACGGTGATGCCCTCGGGGAGCGGGGCGGTGGCCATCACCTCGCTGCCGTCGGCGTCGGCCGCGAAGCCGGACCCCTGCCAGCGGCTGGCTATCGTTCCGCCGGTGCTGATGACGACGATGCGTCCCATGCCCGCCCTTCCCTCACGCCTGATCGCACACAATTCCGATAAAGGCAATGATAGTAAGATCTACGCGCAATGAGATTGCCACTTTAGGCCCCGGCGTTACATTGGGTGGTGGATGATTGCGCCATGGATGCCATCGATCGCGAAATCTTGCGCGAGCTTCAGCAGGACGGCCGCCTCAGCAACCAGGAGCTGGCCCAGCGCGTCGGCCTGACCCCCTCCCCCTGCATGCGCCGGGTCCGCCAACTCGAACAGGACGGGGTGATCCAGGGCTACCGCGCGGTGATCGACCCGGAGGCAGTGGGCCGCGGCTTCGAGGTGCTGGTCTCCGTCGAGGTGCGGCGCGACCGCGAGGCGGTCGAGGCCTTCGAGGCGGCCCTCCAGGACATCCCCGACGTCATCGAGGCCTACCGCCTGTTCGGCAGTCCCGGCTGCCTGCTGCGCATCGCCGTCGCCGACCTGCGCGCCTACGAGCGCCTGTGGATCGAACAGCTCACCGCGCTGTCCGGGGTCACCGAGGTCAACTCGCAGATCATCATGAAGCGCATCAAGGACCACACGGGCCTGCCCGTGGACCTGTGACCGCGGACGCCGGGCCGGCCGCCGCGGTCAGCGACGGAAGTCCGACGGGTCGATCGAGGCCAGCCGCTTGACGAGCGCCGGCACCCCGCGCCCCCGGTCCTCGCGGTACTCCACGGCCCGCAGCGCGGGCATCACCACCCGGGCGCCCGGGTAACGCACGGGCTCCGGCGGGATCCAGCCGCCCGGCGGGCGGGTGAAGGCCGACCGCGCCCACTCGTCGTCGGTGCCCAGGACGAGGGAGGCGAGCACCTTCGCCATCAGCCGCGAGGGGCCCACCCCGTCCCCGGAGTAGCCGGTGGCGTAACAGACCCCGGGCACCGTCCGCAGCCACCCGGCGAAGGGCAGCGAGGTGGTGGAGTACTCGACCGGCGCGGTCCAGGCCGCGTCCACGGGCGCGTCGGCGAGTTCCGGGAAGAGCCGGGCGAGTTGGCGCTCCAGTTCACGCCGGCGCAGCGCCCCGCCCCACAGGGTGTCCGGGCCGCTCTTGCCGAAGGCCACCCCGGAGCCGCCCTTGCCGAAGAGCAGTCGGCCGTCCGGCGTCGTGCGGTAGTAGTTGAGGCGCCGGCGGGAGTCGCAGACCGAGGTGGCGTCCTGCCAGCCGATGGCCGCGAGCCGGTCGGCCACCGGCTCGGTGAGCACGGTGTCGCTGGCCACCGTCACCATGCGCCGGCCGAGGTCCTCCAACTGCCCGGCCCAGGCGTTCACGGCCAGCACCACCCGGTCGGCGTGCACCCGGCCGTACGGGGTGTGCGCCACGGTGGTGCGACCGGGCGCGTTGCGCAGCGCGGTCAGCGGGGTGCGCTCGTGCACGCGCACCCCGGCGTCGAGGGCGACCCGGCGCATGCCCCGGGTCAGCTTCGCGGGTTGCAGGGTGGCACAACCCGGGTCGAGAACGGCGCCGAAGTGGTTGCGGGTGCCGACGGCCCGGCGGGACTCGGCGGCGGACACCTCGTGCAGCGGCTCCGTGCCGGCGCGGGCGAGGTCCGCCAACGTCTGCCGCCAGGCGCCGTGTTGGGCGGGCGAGGAGGCGGCCCACATCCACGGCCCGCGTCGGTGCTCGATGTCGATGCCGTGGGTGTCGGCGAAGTCCAGGATGTCGTCGACGGCCTCGGCGGAGGCCTCGCCCAGCCGGCGGGCCTCCTCGTACCCGCCGATGGCGACGAGGCTGCTGAACCGGGCCCACATCGGCATCAGGTAACCGGCGTTGGCCCCGCTGGCGCCGCCGCCGCACACATCGGCCTCGATCAGCACGATGTCCGTGCCGGGGGCGCGTCGCAGGATCTCCAGGGCGGTCCACAGACCGGTGAAGCCTCCGCCGACCACCAGGACGTCGCAGCGCACCTCGTCGAGCAGGTGCGGGGAGCGGCCGTCGTCGGGTTCGGCCCGCAGGGCGTCGCGCAGCCAGGGGGTGCGGCGGGTCGGGGCGGGGGTGTCGGTCGCGGGCCAGGTGCGGGAGAGGACGAGATCGCTCACGGGTACGGGTCTCCACGGTCGGTGCGGTGCGGTGGGGGTGGCGGCCGTCCGGTACGGGCGGGCGGCCCGGTGGACGGGCGGCCGGTACGGGCCCGGGCGCCGGGGCGGGCGGTCAGTTCCGGTGGGCGTGGGCGCCGCGGCCCGGAGCGGCGCCGGGCTGCTCGACCGCCGACAGCAGGTCGATCCGGGAACTCACGCCGAAGGCCTTGTACAGCTTGCGCAGGTGGTAGTTGACGGTGTGCGGGGACAGGGCCAGGCGCCGGGCGATCTGCTGGTTGGTCAGCCCCTCCCCCACCAGCCCGACGAGGATCCGCTGCTGCTCGTTCAGCCCGGAGCCGGCGGCGGCCGGGGCCTCGCGCAGCCCCTCCGCCGCCGTGGGCACGACCGGCGGCGCCGGCCAGATGCCGAGGTGCGGCTCGCGCCGTTCGCGGTACGCGGCCCGCAGCGCGACCGCCTCCCGCTGGAGGGACAGTCTCAGCGAGTCGGGCATCGAGTCGGTGATGACCCGGCGCAGCAGCGGGTTGGCGAAGGCGGCGCGGACGCCGTCGTTGCGCACGACGCCGGTCGCCTCGACCTCCTCCAGCGCGGGCAGCAGGGCCGCGACCGAGGTCCGCAGCATCAACGCGACGTCCTCGTACACCACCTCGTCACCCAACACCGCCGCCACGTGCAGCAGTTGGCGGCAGGCCGGCGAGAAGCGCCCCAGGGTGGCGCGTACCCGGGTGACCAGGCGGGCCGGGAGCCGCTGGGTCCGCAGTCGGACCTCGTCGTCGACGAACTCCAGGCCGCCCTCCTCCCCGAGCCCGGTCAGCAGTTCGATCAGCAGCCGGGGGTGGCCGCCCACCCGGTCGACGAGCTGGACCAGGGAGGGTGAGGGCGTCGCGCCCAGCAGGTCCCTTGCGAGCGCCAGCGTCGACGAGGGCCCGAGCGGGCCGAGCGGCAACCGCTCGCTGCGCCCGGCGAGAGCGCCCGGCAGCAGCGGTCCCTCGCCCGGCCGGTGGGTCACCAGCCACACCACGGGGTCGCCGCCGGGTCGTTCGCGGGTGGGTCCGGCCGGGAGCGGTTCGGGAAGGACGCCCGGCGCGTGTGCCCCGTGCGGGGTCCGGCGCGGATCGTCGAGGAGGACGAGGGTGGGGCCGGCGGGCGCGTGGCACTTCCCGGCCCGGCCGCGGACACGGCGCGCCGGCGCGGGCGGTGTGTGGGGTGCGGCGCGCCGGCCGGCGTCGGGGCGGTTCCCGCCGATGTAGCCGAGGCGGGCGGCGAGGGCGGCGGCTTCCTGGAGCAGCCGGGTCTTGCCGATGCCCGGCATGCCCTCGACGGCCACGACGGCGGAGCCGCCGCGCAGGCCGCGCTCCAGGACCTCGCGGATCAGCCGCATCTCGCGCTCGCGGCCGCGCAGGGGCGTGCCGGTGAGGGTGGAGTTCACGACGAACCGCCGTAGCGCCGGACCCCGACCGTGCGGAAACGTTCCGTCACGAAGGTGGTGTCGCAGTACACCGCGTTCCCCGACGGGTTCATGCCCGTCCCGTGCAGGTCGGAGTAGACGGCCGACTGGGAGATGTACCAGTCGCCCATCAGGTTCGCCGACAGCATCACCCCGACCTCGGCGCAGGCCCCGGCCATCGCGGTCTCGACCTCGGGCGAGGTCGAGTACAGCCCGACGGACAGCGCGCCGCACTCGCGGGTGGTCCGGGCGACCAGCTCGACGCCGTCGGCGACGGAGTCCACCGCGACGACCAGCACGACCGGGCCGAACCACTCGGTGAGCAGCGTCGACAGGTCGGCGGCTCGGGCGGCGTCGAGGGTCACCACGGCCGGGGTGCGCACGACCGCTTCGGGGTGGTCAGGGTCGCGCACCGGGCGGGAGGGGACCGCGACCGGGCCGGCCTCCCCGGCCATCACGCGCTCCAGGCGGCCCCGCACGGCGGGCGAGAGGAGCGCGCCCAGGACGGCGCAGGCCTCGGCGTCGTCGGCGAGCAGCGTGTCGAGCGCGCCCCCCAGGTCACGGACGACCTCCTCGAAGGTCTTGTGGCCCTCGTCGGTGGTGATGCCGGCGCGCGGGACGAGCAGGTTCTGCGGGCTGGTGCACAGTTGACCGCTGTACAGGGAGACCGAGAAGGCCAGGTTCGCCAGCATGTCCCGGTAGTCGGCGGTCGACTCCACGAGCAGGCTGTTGACCGCGGAGCCGGCGGTGAGGACACGGGCCTGGCGGGCGTGCGTCTCCAGCCAGGTCCCGAAGCCGGTGCCGCCCGCGTAGTCGACGAGGCGGACCTCCGGACGCAGGGCCAGGTGTCGCGCCGAGCCCTCGCCGGGATGCTCGGGCGCCAGGCACACCAGGTCCGGGGGGAAGCCGGCCTCGGCGAGCACCTCGCGGGCCGTGCGCACGGTGAGGGCGAGCGGGAGCACGGCCGCCGGGTGCGGTTTGACCAGGACGGGGTTCCCGGTGGCCAAGGAGGCGAAGAGGGCCGGATAGCTGTTCCAGGTGGGGAAGACGCTGTTGGCGATCACCAGGGAGACGCCCCTGGGCACCACGGTGAAGGTCTTGTCCAAGGTGATGGTGCGCCCGTCGCCGAGGGGTTTGCGCCAGGTCGCGCGGGCGGGCAGCCGCGTCTGCTCCTCCAGGGCGCGGGCCACCGCCTCCAGGCCGCGGTCCTGCGCGTGCACGGCGCCCGCGTGGAAGGCCATGAGGAAGTTGTGGCCGCTGGTGTGGACGGCGGCGTACGCGAAGGCGGAGCTCTGCGCGTTGATCCGGTGGAGGATCTCCGCGCAGACGGCCGCGCGCGCCTCGGGGCCGGCGTCGCGCCAGGCCGGGAGGGCGGCGGTCATGGCGGGCAGCAGGACGTCGGGGTCGCAGTGCGCGTAGGAGATCCCCAACAGGCCGCCGAACGGAGAGCGTTCACCGCCGCTCTCCGGGTCCGGGCCCACCGTGCCGTCCCGGCCGGGTTGGCCGAGTTCCAGCGGTCGGCCGAGCAGCGCGCGGTGGGCCGCCTCCCCGGCGGCGACCGCCCCCGGTCCGTAGGCCGCCGGGTCCTGCGGGTCCTCGGAGTAGGGCGACCAGTGTTCACGGGTGCGGACGGCCTCGCGGGCACGGTCGAGGGTGGCGCCGTGCCGGGCGAGGAACTGGTTCACCGCGCTCGGTCCAGCCGGTTGGGCTGTCGCGTCGCGGAGGTCGGGGACGGGCCGCACGATGGGCGCCATGATCCTCATCCTTGTCTCACGGGTCGGTGTCCGGTCCGGACCGCCGATTCGGAAGGCCTCGGCGATCACACTAAATCGGCCGTTTGCGGCCACGGCGCAGTCCGGTCATGTACGGAATTAACGGCCCCTTCACAGGGGTGGGGCCGAAACCCGCGGGGTGGGCGGAGCGCCGCGCTCCACTCCGCGGGACGAATCCCGGCCCAGGCCCGGGAAGCCGCACCCACCCGCCGGAGCCGCGAGCAAACCATGACGATGCTCACATGCCGCCCAACTCGATACTCTCGGCCACGACATGGCGTGAACCGATCGCCGGACGGGCTCCGACGGGTGTGCCAACTGGCCGGATCTGTACGACTTCCAGGGCCCTATGGACCCTTACCGGCGGTCCGTCACTCCGTGATCGGACGCAGGTAGCGGTCGAGCGCGGCATCGGGCAGCACCCGCGCCAGGACGCTGACCTTGCGGGCGTCGGAGCCCACCCGGTAGCGCGACCGCGGGCGGGCGGCCGTCAACGCCTGTCGGACCGTCTCCGCGAAGTCCTCGGGACGGGTCTCGCTCGCACGGGCCTGCTGTTCGTTGTGGTGCAGGAACCGGTTGAACGGGATCCGGTACAACTCCGCGATGTGCTCGGGCACCCCGTCCATGGCCGACCGGGCGGCCACGGACACCTTGCCCCAGATCGGCGTCATGATCGCGCCCGGCTGCACCAGGGCCACGTCCACGCCCAGCGGGCGCAGCTCACGACGCAGCACGTCCGTCAGCGCCTCCTTGGCGAACTGCGCCGACGCGTAGGCCCCGAGGAAGGGGATCGCCACGCTGCCCAGCCCCGAGGTCACGTTGACCACCCGGCCCCGGGTACGCCGCAGCATCGGCAGGAACGCCTGGGTGACGGCGAGTTGTCCCACCACGTTCGTGTCCAACTGCTCGCGCAGCCGCTGCGGCGAGACGCACTCCAGGGGCGCGGAGACGCAGATGCCCGCGTTGTTCACCAGCCCCCACAGCCCGTCCTCGCCCACCAGGCCCGAGATCCGCTCGGCGGCCTCGGCCACCGACGCCTCGTCGGTCACGTCCACCCGCACCGGCGTGATGGCGCCGAACGCCCCCGCCGAACCGGTCGACTCCGGGCCGTCGGCCTCCTTGCGGACGCCGGCGAACACCCGGAACCCGGCCTCCGCCAGGCCCAGCGCACAGGCCCGGCCCAGCCCCGAGGAGGCCCCGGTGACGAGCACGGACCGGCCGCGCGGGGACAGTGGGGCACGGAAGGGAACGACGGACACGGTCTTCCTCCTGCGATCGGCGGTACTCATCCGGCCACCGCCGGGAAGGTCAGGGAGTCCTCCAGCGTGCGCGTCAGCCTGCGCTGCGGCATGAACCGGAAGTAGGCGTCCCGGACCGGCCGGCGGATCGGGTCCTCCGACTGCTCGAAGGAGCTGATGCCACGCGAGGCGGCGACCATGCCCCGGGTCCGTTCGCGGCGCTCGTCCTCGTACCGGCGCAGCGCTCGCGGCAGGTCACCCGCACCCGCCAGCGCCCTGCCCAGCACCACCGCGTCCTCGATCGCCATGCCCGATCCCTGGCCCAGGCTGGTGAGCATGGGGTGCGCCGCGTCGCCGAGCAGGGTCACCGGCCCCCGGCCCCAGCGCTCCAGGAACGCCCGGTCCCGGGAGGGCACCGCGATGATCGACTCCTCGGGGGTGGCGAGGATCGCCTGGCGCACCTCGTCGGCCCAGCCGTCGTAGGCGTGCAGGACCTCCGCCTTGCCGCCCTTCCAGTCCCGCGACAGCTCGGCCGGCATGTTCTTCGTGCCCCACCAGTACAGTCGCCCCGCGCCCATGTCCACGAGCCCGAACCGCTTCCCGCTGCCCCAGAAGTGGGTCACCGACCCCGGGGTGAACCGCGGGTGCTCGAAGGGGATCACCGCGAGCCAGCACACGTATCCGCTGTCCTGCGAGTCCTCGGGCCCCACCAGTTGCCGGCGCACCACCGAGTTGAAGCCGTCGGCCCCGATCAGCACGTCCCCGTGCGCGGAGGTGCCGTCGTCGAAGGTGATCTCGACCCCCTCGCCGGGCTCCCCCTCCGCGGTGAATCCGGTCGCCGCCGCGCCCAGGTGCAGCGGGATGCCCTGCGCCGCCTCCAGCAGGGCGTGTTGGAGTTCCGCCCGGGTGATCAGCACGCTGGGCACGCCCAGGCGTTCGATGATCTCCGGGAAGGGGAACTCCCGGATGAGCCGGCCGGTGGCCGTCTTCACGTGATAGGAGCGCAGCACCCGGCCGCGTTTGGCCAGGTCGATGCCCACGCCCAGGGAGTCCAGGGCGGCGATGGCGTTGCTCATCACCGACAGCCCCGAACCGGCGGCCCGCAGCTCGCCCGCCCGCTCGTACACCTCGACGTCCAAACCCGCCTCGCGCAGCGCCACGGCGGCGGTGAGTCCGCCGATGCCCGCTCCGACGACCAGGGCCTTCTTCTTCCGCGTCATGTTCCGCGCCATCGCCTTCCGCGTCATCTCAGTGTCCGATCAGATCGGTGACGACCCGGACCATGTGGGCCACGTACGGCTCCTCCATGATCGTCAGGTGGTCACCGGGTACGTCCACGACGTCGAGTTCACCGCCGGTGCGCTCGCGCCAGCCGTTGCTGGGGTCCGCGTGCATGCTCTCGATCGCCGTGTGCATGGAGTTCAGTACGCCCGGCAGCGGCTCGGCGGCGTGGATGAGGACCATGTCCTGGTCCACCACCTCGGGCCGATAGGCGAACGCCGCCTTCCAGTTGGCCTCGTACACGTGGAACAGGCGCCGTACGACGGCCCCCGTGCTCCCCGCCGGCAGCACGCCCTCGTCGATGGCGAGCTGCGCGATGAAGTCGAACTTCTCCTCCAGCGTCGTCAGCCGGTCCGGGATCAGCTCCAGGGGCGAGTCACCGCCGCGCCGCAGCCACAGCAGCTCCCAGAAGAACCAGCCGAGCAGCGCGTCGTCGTTCGTGGTCAGCCGGCGCCCCGGGTTCAGCGCGGTGGTGTCCAGCAGCACCAGCCGCTGGATCTCCTCGCCCGCCGCCCGCAACTGGCGCGCGATCTCGAAGGCGACGAACCCGCCGAACGACCAGCCACCGATCGCGTACGGGCCGCTCGGCTGGACCCGGCGCAGCGCCTCGATGTAACTGGCGGCGATCTCCTCGACGCTGCGCAGCGGCTCGGTGCCCGGGTCGCCGCCCGCCGCCTGGAGGGCGTAGAACGGCTGGTCGTCCGGCAGGTACTTGGCGAAACGGACGTAGCAGAGCACGTTCCCACCCATCGGGTGGACGAAGAACATCGGCCGCTTCGCGCCGGCCGGACGGATCGGCACCAGCGGGTCGAAGGCGGTCATCGCCTCGCCCGAACGCAGCCGCGAAGCCAACTCCGCGACCGTCGGCGCAGAGACGAACTCCGAGAGCGGCACGTTGATCCCGTAGCGCTGCTCGATCAGGACCACCAGACGCATCGCCGTCAGCGAGGTCGCACCGAGGTCGAAGATGTTGTCGTGGACGCCCGGCGCGGGCAGTTGCAGCAGGTCCCCGATGATCTCGGACAGGGTCTGCTCGTACGCGTCGCGCGGCGCCGCCGAGGTGTCCGCCGTCGCGGAGACGCTCAGCGGGGCGCCGCGCAGGGCCGCGTCGTCGCGCTTGCCGCTCGGGGTCAGCGGCAGGTCCGCGACCCACTCGAAGTGCGAGGGCATCATGTAGTCGGGCAGGACCGTCCGCAGTTGCTTGCGCAGCAGCTTCAGGTCCGCGCCCGCCGGTTCACCGGTCAGGAACGCGGCGAGGAACGAGTCGTTGCCCTCGCGGCGACGGGCCACCACGGCCGCCTCCGCGATACCGGGGTGACCGGACGCGAAGCGGGTGATGGCGAGTTCCACCTCGGCCGGCTCCACCCGGTACCCGCGCACCTTGACCTGCGCGTCCGCCCGCCCCAGGCACACCACGTCGCCGCCGGGCAGGACGAAGCCCAGGTCGCCGGTCCGGTAGAGGCGCTCACCCGCCGCCGCGGCGGCCGGCGAGGGGTGCGGCACGAACCGCTCCTCGGTCAGGTCCGGGCGCCCCACGTACCCCTCGGCCAGGCAGGCCCCGGCCAGGTACAGCTCGCCGCGCACCCCGGTGGGGACCGGCCGCAGCCGGGAGTCCAGGACGTGCACCGCCGAACCGGCGATGGCCCGGCCGATGGGGGGCATGGCGGGGAAGGCCGCCGGGTCGCCCTGCATCGTGTGCACGGTGATCACGTGGGACTCGGTGGGCCCGTACTGGTTCTCCAGGATCACCCCCGGCAGGGCCGCGCACAGCCGGCGTATCTCGTCGGTGACGCGCAGCTGCTCGCCCGAGGAGAGCAGCGCCTTCAGCGCCCGGGGCGCCAGGCCGAGCGCGTCGGCGGTCTCGGCCAGTTGCTGGAGCGCCACGTAGGGCAGGCAGATCCGTTCGACACCGGCCCGGTCCAGGAGGCGCAGCAGCCCCGGCATGTCGCGCCGTTCCTCCTCCGACAGCACGAGCAGGGTGCCGCCGCCCGCGAGGGTGGAGAAGATCTCCTGGAAGGAGACGTCGAAGCTGAGTGGCGCGTACTGGGCGGTGACCCCGCCGACCACCCCGCTCGGGACGGAGTTCTGCCAGGCCACCAGGTGGGCCAGCGAACGGTGCGGCATGGCCACGCCCTTGGGCGCGCCCGTGGAGCCGGAGGTGAACAGGATGTAGGCGAGCGAGTCCGGGGTGATCTCGTCCGTGACCTCCGCCGGGATCCGGGGCAGGTAGGGGCGCCCGGCCTCCTCGGCCGCGCTGCCGGCGCCGTCCGTGCCACCCGAGCCGCCGGTCCCGGCCGTCCCGTCCGTCCCCGGTTCGCCGAACACGTCCTCGGCGAGCAGCACCGATGCCGGCGAGCCGAGCACCGACCGGTGGGCGGCGTTCGCGATGATCCGGAACGGGCGGGCCTGCTCGACCATGGCGGTCAGCCGGTCCACGGGGTAGCTGACGTCCAGCGGAACGGTCGCCGCCCCCGCCTTCATCACGCCGAGGATGACGGCGATCGTCTCGGGCGAGCGGTCCATCGCGATGCCGATCCGGTCGCCGGGCCGCGACCCGAGCGCGATCAGCTCGCGGGCCACCCGGTCGGCGGACGCGACGAGTTCGGCGTAGGTCCAGCGGCGCTCGCCGAAGACCACGGCGGTGGCGTCCGGGGTCCGGGCGCTCTGCGCCGCGACGGCGCGCACCACGTCCGGCGGCCCGCCGTCGACCGCCGGGGCGGCCGTGGAGCTGATCGCCGGGGCGGCCGTGGAGGCGAGCGCCGGCGTGGCTTCGAGGTCGGCGCCCGCCGGTACGAGGAAGCCGAAGTCCGGTGCCTCGTCCGGGTGATGGACCAGCCGGTCCAGGATCGCGGTGAACCGCTCGGCGTACAGGTCCGCCTGGGTCGGGGTGAAGGTCTGCCCGTGATGGTCCAGCCGCAGCCGCACGGACCCGTCCACCGGGTCGGTCATGGCGTTGACCAGCAACTGGAAGTTGGTCTCCTCCCAGGTGCGGAAGGACAGCGACTCGACGCCGGGCAGCTCGAAGACCGCGGCCAACTGCCGAAAGTGGATGTAGTTGAAGGCCGTCTCCAGGACGGTGGCGCCCCGGTCCTCCTGGATCGCGCTGAGCGGGTAGCGCCGGTGGGCGTGGCTCTGCTGCTCCTGGCGGAAGGCGGCCCGGACCACGTCGGCCCAGCTGTCGGCGGCGGTGCCGAGCCGCACCGGCATGGTGTTGAGGAACAGGCCGGCGATCCGGTCGGCGTCCTCGACCTCGGGGCGTCCGTGGGTGACGAGACCGGTGGTGATGTCCGCCGAGCCGGCAAACAGGCTCAGGGTCAGGCAGTGCGCGGCGAACAGCACAGACTTCACCGGCAAGGACCGCTCGCGGGCGAACTCGCCCAGTCGAAGCGTGAGTTCGTCCGGCAGATCGACGATCCGGGTGATCTGGCCGTCCGGCCCCGGTGCCTCGTGGCCGCGGAACGCCTCCAGCCGCAGCAGCGGGGCGTCCTTCAGCCGCTCGCGCCAGAACGTGCGCGCGGCGTCCGACTCCAACGCCTCCCGCTCGGCGCGCACGTGGAGCGCCGCCGAGGGCAGGGCGGTCTCGGCCACCGCGCCAATGGGCAGCCCCAGCCCGTGCAGGTAGTCCCGCAGCAGCTCGGCGACCAGAGTGGCCACGCTGCCGCCGTCGAGGATCGCGTGGTGGAAGCTGAGGACCAGCTCCAGCGTCTCGTCACGGACGTGGGCCCGCAGGTGGTAGAGCGGAGCGCTCTCGAAGTCGTAGCGGTGGTAGCGGCGTTCGTCCACGTGGGCCTCGATCGCGGCGAGCGCCTCGGTCTCGGGACGTCCACGCAGGTCCGCGACGTCGAAGCCGCCCGTCACCCGGTGGTCGACGATCTGGAGCGGCTCGGAGAACGAACCCAGGTCGAAGGAGGAACGCAGCACCGGGTGCCGGGCGACGAGCGCCTCGAACGCGCGCCTCAGCCCCTGCTCGTCCCACGGGGCCGTGAGGCTGTACTGGAACACGTCGTGGTAGACGGCCGAGTGCTGTTCGGCCCGGCTGTGGTAGAGCAGGCCGAGCTGGAGCCGGGTGAGCGGGTAGGCGTCGGCTCGGCCTTCCAGCCGGGCCCGGTCCACGCCGGACACCAGGGCGAAGGGTTCGAGCGCGGGCGTGGCCCCGGCGCTCGCCCCGCCGGTCACCGACCGGGCGGCGAGCTGCGCGACGGTCGGCTGCTGCACCAGGTCGGTCAACGAGAACAGGATCCCGGCCTTCTCGGCGCGGGCCCGGATGCGCAGCATCGTGATGGAGTCTCCGCCGAGCGCGAAGTAGTCGTCGTGGATCCCCACCCGCTCCGCCTCCAGGACCTCGGCCCAGACGGCGGCGATCGTCTCCTCGGTGGCATTGCGCGGGGCCGTGTACTCCTGCCGCCCGGAGGTGGCCGAAGGGGCCGGCAGGGCCCGACGGTCGGCCTTGCCGTTCGGGGTGAGCGGGACCGCGTCGATCCGGATGAAGTGCGAGGGCACCATGAACTCCGGCAGGGCCGAGGCCAGTTCGGAGCGCAGGGCGGCCGGGCTGAGGTCCGAGTCCGCGACGTAGTAGGCGACCAGCAGGGTCCCGCGGCTCCCGGACCGGTGGTCGACGACGACCGCGTCCCGCACCCCGGTGAGCGAGGCCAGCCGGTTCTGCACCTCGCCGAGCTCGACCCGGTTGCCGCGGATCTTGACCTGGCCGTCGATTCGGCCCAGGTACTCCAGCGTGCCGTCGGCCAGCCAACGGGCCAGGTCACCGGTGCGGTACAGACGGCCGCCGGCCGGGGCGAAGGGGTCGTCGGTGAACTTCTCGGCGGTCAGGTCCGGGCGCCCCAGATAGCCGCGGGCGACCTGGACACCGCCGATGCACAGCTCCCCCGGGACCCCGACGGGCTGCCGCGCGCCGTGCGCGTCCAGGACGTACAGGGAGGTGTTGTCCACGGGCCGGCCGATCGGCACGCGCCGGACCCGGCCATCGGTCGCGACACGGCAGTCGTGGTACGAGACGTCCACGGTGGCCTCGGTGGGCCCGTACAGGTTGACCAGGCGCGGTGCTCCGTCGCCGAGGCCGCCGAACACGCGGTGGAACTGCTCGACGCGGGCGGCGGGCAGCGCCTCGCCGCTGCAGAACACCTGGCGCAGGGAGGCCGCTTCGGCGCGCAGCTCCGGCCGGTCCTCCAGCAGATCGAGGAACGGGCCGAGCATGGAAGGGACGAAGTGCAGGGTGGTGACGCCCTGTTCGGCGATGGAACGCAGGATCCCGCGGGGATCGCGCTGGCCGCCGACGGGCAGCAGGGCGAGGGTCGCGCCCTCGATCGCCCACCAGAACAGTTCCCACACGGAGACGTCGAAGGAGATGGGTGTCTTCTGGAGCAGGACGTCGCCCTCGCCGACCGGGTACGTGCGCTGCATCCAGGCGAGCCGGTTGACCACCGAGTGGTGCTCGACCATGACGCCCTTGGGGCGGCCGGTCGAACCGGATGTGTAGATCACGTACGCGAGGTCGCGGGCGGTGGCCGCGTCGGGGAGGGGCTCCCCCGGACCGTCCGACAGATCCGGACCGTCGGCCAGATGCGGACCGTCGGCCAGATCCGGACCGTCGGCCAGGTCGGCCGGACGCAGCACGGGCACGGGGTCGCCGGCGCCGTCCGTACCTGTGCCCGTGCCCGTGTGCGGGTCGGTGTACGCGTCCGTGTATGCGCCGGTGTCGGTGTCGCGGTCGGCGAGGACGACCTTGGCCCGGCTGTCCGCGAGCAGGTAGGCGATGCGTTCGGCCGGGTAGCCGGGGTCCACCGGTACGTAGGCCCCGCCGGCCTTCAGCACGCCGAGCAGGGCGACGATCAGGTCCGGCGAACGGTCCATGAGCACGGCCACCCGGTCCCCGACCTCCACGCCGTGCGCGCGCAGCGCTCGAGCCACCTGATCGGCGCGGGTGTCGAGCCGGCCGTAGGTCAACGCGGGAGCCCCGGCGGCGCCGGTGACGGCGATCCGCTCCGGGGTGCGGGCGGCCTGCTCGGCGATCAGGGAATGCACGGTCCGGTCACTCGCGTACGGGACCCGGGGCCCCTGTTCGAGCTCGGCGAGTTCCTCGGCCTCGACCTTGTCGAGCAGCGGCAGCAGTACCGCCGGCCGCTCCGGCTCGGTGAGCGCGGCGTCGAGCAGTCGCAGCAGGTGGCCGGCGACGGCGGCGATGGGGTGGTCCTCGTCGAAGACGTCGAGGGCGTAGTCGAGGTCGACGCGCAGCGCGGCGTCGTCGTCGAAGGCGTGGACCATCACCGACAGGGCGTCCTGGTGGTGGACGGGGGCCAGCACGGTCGAGACGGGGGCGACGCCGTCCGCCGGAGCGGCGGGGCGCGGGTGGCGCAGGTAGGACAGGGTGATGTCGAAGAGCTGCCGGGACCCGCCACCGGCGACCGGCAGGTCGCGCAACACGTCGCCGAGCGCGAGCCGTTCGTGGGCGCGGATCTCCCGCGTGCCGCGGCGAACGGTGTCGGCCAGCGCGTGCAGGGTGTCCGCGGAGCCGACGGGCACGCGCAGCGGGAGGCTGTTGGCGACCTGGCCGACGGTCGCGCGCTGCTCGTCCGAGTGGC
The DNA here is from genome assembly GCF_041431415.1 of Streptomyces sp. NBC_00513. Taxonomy (GTDB): domain Bacteria; phylum Actinomycetota; class Actinomycetes; order Streptomycetales; family Streptomycetaceae; genus Streptomyces. The sequence continues at coordinate 5,804,666 of NZ_CP107845.1, read as the reverse complement.
GGTTCAGGAAGGGGACTCCGAGCACCAGTTCCTCGGTACGGTGCACGCGCGTGAAGTAGGCGGCGAAGGCGGCCGCGAGGTAGGCGAAGGGCGATCCGCCCCGCTCGCGGACCCGGCGGACGAGCTCGGCGTCCACGGTGAAGCCGTACCGGGCCCGGGCCCGTTCACCGCCCGCCTTCACGGCGGCCCGGCGGGTGAACAGCGCGGGGCGCACCCCGGTCAGGGCCTGCCGGAACCAGGCCCGGTCCTCGTCGAACGCGGCGGAGGCGCGGTACGCGTCGTCGGCCGCCAGGAGCGAGAGCACCGAGGGCGCGGCGGGGCCCGCCCCGTCGCCGCGGCCGTGACGGTCCCAGAGCTGAAGGGTGACCTGGTTCAGGGCCCAGGCGTCGGCGATCAGATGGTGGGCGGTCAGGTGCACGTGCACGACCGAAGGGCCCTCCCGCAGCACCACGGCCGTGAACAGACGCGAACGACGCAACGTGAACGGGCGGCCGAGGGCGCTTTCGCGCCACGCGGCACAGGCCGCCGCGGGATCGGGTTCGTCGGAGAGGTCGACGTACTCGGCCCAGGGCCCCGACTCCTCCCGCTCCGCCTCCCCGGCCACCCACTGGCAGGGAATACCGTCCTGCTCGTCGAAGCGCAGGGAGAACGCGTCGTTGTTCCGGAGAACCCCTTCCAAGGATTCCATCAGGTGTTCCACGTCGACAACGCCGACCAGCCGCTCATGAATGACCACGTTGAACTGGGGGTCACCCGGCGCGGTGGACTCGGCAGCCCAAATGTCTCGCTGATAGGCGGACAACGGGAGCTGGCGTGTTACGAGCATCGGCCTTCCTTCGCTAATTCGGGCCATCGAATGTCTGCCGCCCGATGCTCAGGAGCCTACGTTTCCGCCAATCCGGTGCACCACTACTCATGTGAGTAAAGGTCCACCACTCGATCTGGTAGTGATGTGCGGGAATACTGTGATCCGCGCAATATTCCACGGATATCAGGTCGGGCCCTCGCTAGGATCTCGCCATGACCTCTCGACTCACCTCCGGGAAATCCGTCCTCGTTCACGGAAGAGGACCAGGACTGCTGCTCGCACACGGTGCGGGCAGCGACATCGAGGACAGTTACGGCCCGATCCTCGAAACGCTCGCCGGCCGTCGCACCGTGATAGGACCGGATTATCCGGGATCCGGTGACACCCCCCTTCCGGATGGCCCACTGTCCCTTGATCGACTGGCCGATCACATTGTGGAAAGCGCCGTGCAATGCGGCGTACATTCTTTTGCAATATCCGGCTTCTCGATGGGTTCAGCCGTGGCCGTGCGGGCTGCCGTCCGACATCCGGAACGGGTTACCGCACTCGTTCTGTCCGCCGGCTTCGCCCACCCGAATGCCCGCCTGAGATTGGTCGTGGACACCTGGCGGAAGTTGGGTGCGCCCGATCAGGACGACCGGGTCCTGGCCGGTTATCTCTCCCTGGTCGTCGGCGGCACCGACTGGCTCGACGAGCGTTCCGCCGAGGAGATCGAAGAGCAGCTCGCGCTTTTCGCGGCGGGAATGCCCCCGGGCACCGACGCGCAGCTCGCCCTGTTCGACGACATCGACGTACGGGACGACCTGGCCCGCCTCGCGGTGCCGGTCCTCGTCGTGTCACCGACCGGGGACCTCCTGATCACTCCCGTTCACTCCCGCGAACTGGCCGAGTCGATCCCGGGCGCCCGCCTGGTCACCCTCGACTGCGGTCACGCCATCGCCGCGGAGCGGCCCGACGAGTGGGCCGAACTGATCGACGCGTTCCTCGCGGAGACCGAGGGCGCGGCGGCGACCGACCGCTGACCGAGAGCCGGGCGGGACGGCCGGGCGCGTCCGCGCCACGGCGGGTCGGATGGCGGGACCGCGCGGTGGGGCCGAGCCCCGGTCGCGCGGTCCCGCCGGTCGTGCCCCGGCGCCCGGCCCCGCCGTCCGCCCCGCACCGACGCCCGGCCACGGGCGGCGGGGAGCGGAGGGACGGCGGGAACCCAGGGGTTGGGCGCCGGAACGTTCTCGGGTGCCGGGTCGGACTGCGACCGGCCGACTCGGAGCCGGGCGAGTCAGGCCCCTCGACTCGGACCTGGAATCGGCGCCGGCCGGAGCCCGCAACTCACAGCCGGCCGCTGTCGGGGGCCCGGCCCAGGACCGTGGCCAGCAGGGCGCCGGCCGCGAGGGCGCCGCCCAGCCACATCACCGCGCTGACCCCGGCGCCGTCCGCCGCGAGCCCGCCGACCAACGCGCCCAGGGCGATGGCCCCGTTGAACACGCCGACGAACAGTGAGGACGCCGCCTCCCGCGCGTCGGGCGCGGCGGCCAGCAGCCAGGTCTGGGTACTGACGGACACACCGCCGTAGGACAGACCCCACACCGCGAGCAGCACACCGGCCGTCAGCACGGAACCACCGAGCACCGGCACCAGGGCGACCGTCGCCGCCAGGACCACGCTGATCACGAGCAGGGTGGCGCGCGGAGAGCGCCCGGCGCCGGCGCCCGCGGCGAAGTTGCCGATGACGCCCGCGACTCCGTACACGAGGAGCAGCGTGCCGATCAGACCCGCGCTCGCGCCGGAGACCTCCTCCAGCACGGGCCGTACGTACGTGTAGGCGGCGAAGTGTCCGGTCACCAACAGGGCCACCACGATCAGCCCGGTCCGTACCGGCGGCCGGCCGAACAGCCGCATCACCCCGCTCAGACGGACCTCCTGCTCCGCGGGGAGCCGCGGCAGCAACGCCGCGAGCGCCACCAGGACCACCAGGGCCAGGGCCGCGATCACCACGAACGCGGTCCGCCAGTCGGCGAGTTCACCGATGTACGTGCCCGCGGGGACGCCGAGCACGGACGCCACCGCGATACCGCTGAAGACCAGCGAGGTCGCGGGACCGATCGACTTCGGCGGCACCAGCCGTACCGCCAGGCCCGCCGCGATCGACCAGACGCCGCCCATCCCGATGCCGACGAGCACGCGCGCCACCACCATCACCGCGAAGTTCGGGGCCCAGGCCGCGATCAGGTTGCCCGCCGTCAACACCAACATCAACGCGCACAGCACGGTCCGCCGGTCGAACCGACCCAACAACGGGGTCAACAGCGGCGCGGACAACGCGCCGACGAGCCCGGTGATGGTCAGCGTCAGCCCGGCGGTGCCCTCGGTCACCCGCAGCGCGTCCCCGATGGGCGTCAGCAGGCCCACGGGCAGCATCTCGGACGTCACCACGGTGAAGGTCGCACTGGCGACCGCCACGACGCCCAACCAACCGCGGGTCGCCGAGCGCTCCGACACCCCGGCGGTGTCTGCAATTTCCTCAGTCTGTGCCATGCCCTCAGCAAACCCGTCGCGACCTGCGGGAACAACGGCCGATCCCTCATCCTTCGATGAGCGGGACTACTCGATCGGCCGCCGAGCGGCGGCAGTGTAGAAAGGAACACCATGAGCGGTGTGGAGATACGCGAGCTGGAGGTGTTCCTCGCCCTCGCACAGGAGTTGCACTTCGGACGGGCGGGCGAGCGCCTGTACGTCTCACAGAGCCGGGTCAGCCAACTGCTGCGCTCGTTGGAGAGCCGCATCGGCGCCCCGCTCGTCGAACGCACCAGCCGCCGGGTCAGCCTGACCCCCCTCGGCGAGAGCTTCCTGGCCGCGCTCCGACCCGCCTACGACGCCCTGCGCGCCACCGTGGACGACGCCCGGGCCGCCGCCCGCGGCATGGGCGGCACCCTGCGCATCGGCTTCCAGGGCACCGTCGACGACTACCTCAGCCAAGCCATCGCCCGCTTCGGCGACCGCTACCCCGACTGCGCGATCGACATCGTCGAGATCCCGCTCTCCGACCCGTTCGGACCGCTGCGCCGCCAAGAGGTCGACTGCGCGGTGGTCCTCCTCCCCGTCGCCGAGGACGACCTCGTCCTCGGCCCCGTCTTCTCCCGCCAGCCGCAGACCCTCGCGGTCTCCGTCCGCCACCCCTTCGCCGCCCGCGACACCCTGTCCGCCGAGGAACTCGCCGACTGTCGACTCATCGGCATCGACGGCAACGCCCCCGCGTACTGGCGCCAGGCCCAGGCCCCCGACCACACCCCCGGCGGCCTCCCCGTCCCCGCCGGCCCCAGCGTCAACACCCTCCAGGAGGGCCTCAGCCTGACCGCCGCCGACCGCGGCGCGATGCTCCTGTGCCGCTCCACCGCCGACTACCACGGCCGCCGCGACTCCCTGACCTTCGTCCCCGTCCAAGGCCTCCCCGACTCCGAACTCGGCCTGGTCCGGCCCCGCGCCCGCCCGTCCCCCCAATCGGAAGCCTTCGCCGAAGCCCTGACCCGAACGACGACCACGCCCTGACCGCCGACCGGGACGGCCCGCCGAAAACACGAGGCCACGGTCGCCGGCCGAAACCAAGGCAACCGTGGCTCGGTCACACGGCCCGGCATATGGACTTCACGTCGGGTCCTGCAACACCGCACCCTCCTCGAAGGCGCCGACCATCCGGTCGCCCCCACGAGCAGAGATTCACGCGTCCTCGCGCACCGGCTCCAGGATCGCCACGCACTCCACGTGGTGGGTCATCGGGAAGAGGTCGAAGACGCGCAGCGTGCGCACCTTGTAGCCGTTCTCCTTGAAGTAGCCCAGGTCGCGGGCCAGGGCCGCCGGGTCGCAGGCCACGTATGCGATGCGGCGCGGGGTGAGGCCGGCCACCTGGCGGGCCGTCTGCTTGCCGGCGCCGGCGCGGGGCGGGTCGAGGACGACCAGGTCGCACTCGGTGATGCCGGTCTTCGGGAGGATCTGCTCGACCTTGCCCTGCTCGATCCGGACCCGCGGGAAGTCGGTCAGGTTGTGGCGGGCGTCCTCGACGGCGCGCTTCGTCGACTCGATGCCGAGTACCGCGCCGGTGTCGCCGAGGCGTTCGGCGAGGGCGCCCGCGAAGATGCCGACGCCGCAGTAGAGGTCGAGGGCCATCTCGCCCTTGCGCGGCATCAGGCCCTGCATGACGGCCTTGATCAGGGTGTCGGCGGCCTGCGGGTGGACCTGCCAGAAGCCGCCCATGCCGACGCGGTAGGTGCGGCCGTCGGCGCGCTCGCGGACGAAGGGGCGGCCGTGGACGCGGTGGACTCCGCCGTCCTTCTCCTCGACGCGCAGGACCGAGACGGGCTTGTCGAGTTCGACGAGCGGCAGTCGGCCGCCGGGGCGGGGGGTGAGGACCACCTGGCGGTCGTTCGAACCGGAGGCGGCGATGGCCTCCACCGACGCCATCTGGGGCCAGTCCTGCTGTTCGATGCCGAGTTCGCTGACGCCGGGGGCGGCGATCATGCAGTGGTCGATCGGCTCGATGTCGTGCGAGCGGTGCTTCCGCAGGCCCACCCGGCCGTCGTCGTCGATCGCGAACTGGACCCGGGTGCGCCACTGCGGTACCTGGCCGGCCGGCAGCTTGTCGCCTTCGGCGGGCATGACCGTGCCGTCCCAGCCGGCTTCCTCCGGGGTGAGGCCGGCGAGGCGCTTCAGCTGTTCGGCGACGACCTCGCCCTTGAGCCGGCGCTGGGCGCCCGGCTTGGCGTGCTGCCAGTCGCAGCCGCCGCACTTGCCGGGGCCGGCGTACGGGCAGGGGGCCTCGACGCGGTCCTTGGAGGGGTCCAGGACGGTAATGGCGTCGGCGCGCAGGAAGCGGGAGTCGACGTCGCCTTCGGTGACCTTGGCGACGACCTTCTCGCCGGGCAGGGTGTGGCGGACGAACAGGACCCGACCCTCGGCGGTGCGGGCGATGCAGTGGCCTCCGTGCGCGACGGGGCCGACCTCGACCTCGTACTCCTCCCCGACCAGTGACTGCTTCTCGATCTGCTCGGTCATGGTGGGGAGACTCCAAAAGCTGAAAAGGGAACGGCCGGACGACCGACCCACCAGTTTACGTGGATCTCGTCCGGCCGTTCACCAACCCGAACCCGGGGCGACCCGGCCGCCCGGGCCCCGGTCGGCCGAGTGCCCGGGGCCCTGCTTGGCCGAGCCTCCGGGGCCCGCCTGGCCCAGTCCCCCGGGCGCCCCCAGCCCCAGGCTCCCTACTTCGCCGAGTCCTTCGGCCGCGACCGCGGGGTGTCCACCGGCCCGCGGCGGACCGCGCCGGGGGCGTTCCAGTCCTGGCGCTTCTTAGCCCGCCGCTTGGCGAGTTCCGAGGACTCCAGCTGGTACGGCACGGAGGTGACCATCACGCCGGGTGTGAAGAGCAGTCGGCCCTTGAGGCGCAGCGCGCTCTGGTTGTGCAGGAGGTGTTCGTACCAGCGGCCGACGACGTACTCGGGGATGTAGACGCTGACGGCGTCGCGCGGGTTCTCGCTGCGCAGTCCCTTGACGTACTCGACGACCGGCCGGGTGATCTCGCGGTAGGGCGAGTCGAGGATCTTGAGCGGGACGTTGATCCCGCGCTGCTCCCAGTCGGCCTTCAGCGCCTTGGTCTCGGCCGGGTCGACGCTGATGCTGAGTGCTTCCAGGGTGTCCGAGCGGGTCAGCTTCGCGAAGGCCAGGGCCCGCAGCGTGGGCTTGTGGACCTTGGAGACGAGGACGATGGAGTGGACCCGGGAGGGGCGCACGCTGTCGTCGCTGGGACCTTCGGCGGCGGCGATCTCGGTGGAGACGCGGTCGTAGTGCTTGCGGATGGCGGTCATCGTTCCGTAGAAGATGACCATGCCCAGCAGGGCGACCCAGGCGCCGTGCGTGAACTTGGTGGCGAGGACGACGACGAGCACCATGCCGGTGAAGAACGCGCCGAACGTGTTGATCGCCCGCGAGCGGTGCATGCGGCGGCGGGCGGCCTGGTCGCGCTCGGAGCGCAGGTGCCGGTTCCAGTGCCGGACCATGCCGATCTGACTGAGTGTGAAGGAGACGAAGACGCCGACGATGTAGAGCTGGATCAGCTTCGTCGAGTCGGCGTCGTACAGCCACACGAGCAGCATGGCGGCGCCCGCGAGGAGCACGATGCCGTTGGAGAAGGCGAGGCGGTCGCCGCGGGTGTGCAGCTGGCGCGGCAGGTAGCGGTCCTGGGCGAGGATCGAGCCGAGCAGCGGGAACCCGTTGTAGGCGGTGTTGGCGGCCAGGAAGAGGACGAGCGCGGTGGCGATGGCCAGGATGATGAAGAGGAAGCTGCCACTGCCGAAGACGGCCTCGCCGACCTGGGAGATCACGGGGTGCTGGACGTAGTCGGCGCCGACGGGGACGCCGTTGTCCAGGAGGTCGACGGGGGGGTTCTCCGCCATTTTCACGTCGGTGGCCATGGCCAGGCCGATGATCCCGCAGAACATGGTGACCGCGAGTCCGCCCATGAGGGCGAGGGTGGTGGCGGCGTTCTTGCTCTTGGGCTTGCGGAAGGCGGGGACGCCGTTGCTGATGGCCTCGACGCCGGTGAGGGCGGCACAGCCCGAGGAGAAGGCGCGCAGGAGCAGGAAGACGAGGGCGAATCCGGCGAGCCCCTGCTGTTCGGGTTTGATCTCCAGGTCCGCGGTGGGGGCCTTCATGTCGTCGCCGAGTACGAGGCCCTTGAAGGCGCCGTAAGCGATGAGGACGAAGACGGCTCCGACGAACACGTAGGTCGGGATCGCGAAGAGTTTCCCGGATTCCTTGACTCCGCGCAGATTCATCAGCGTCAGAAGGATGATCATGATCATCGCCGAGAGCACCTTGTGCTCGATGACGAAATCGACGGCGGATCCCAGGTTCTCCACACCGGAGGAGATGGAGACGGCGACCGTGAGGACGTAGTCGACGAGCAGGGCGCTCGCCACGGTGAGGCCGGCTCTGGGTCCGAGGTTGGTGTTGGCGACCTCGTAGTCGCCGCCGCCGCTCGGGTAGGCGTGGACGTTCTGTCGGTAGGAGGCGACGACGGTGAACATGAGCACCACGACCGCGACCGCGATCCAGGGGCTGAAGTGGTACGCCGACACACCCGCGATCGAGAGGACCAGCAGGACCTCGCCCGGGGCGTAGGCCACGGACGAGAGCGGGTCGGACGCGAAGACGGGAAGGGCGATCCGCTTGGGGAGGAGTGTTTCTCCGAGGCGGTCGCTGCGTAGCGCCCGGCCGATCAGGATCCGTTTGGGCACGTCGGTCAGTTTGGACACGCAGAGGATCGTAAGCGTTCGAAATCCGCCTGACGAACCCCCGGCCCCTTTACAAGGCAATGAGCGGCGAATGAGGGGCTCCCCGCACCCCAAATGGTCACACTGGTGACCGCCCGTGTGTAGCTTGGGCCATGGTCTGAGACCCTGTTTAGCCAGAGCATGCAATGAGGCTGGAAATCAGCGAGCCGCTGTCAGCCGGAAGGACGGCCGTGCACATCGTCATCATGGGTTGCGGAAGAGTGGGCTCCGCCCTCGCGCAGACCCTGGAGCAGCAGGGGCACACGGTCGCGGTCGTCGACCAGGACCCCACCGCATTCCGTCGACTGGGGGCATCGTTCGGCGGCCGCCGCGTCACGGGGGTCGGCTTCGACCAGGACACCCTGCGGGAGGCCGGCATCGAGGAGGCGGGTGCCTTCGCCGCCGTCAGCAGTGGTGACAATTCCAACATCATCGCGGCTCGGGTGGCCCGTGAGATGTTCGGCGTCGAGAACGTCGCCGCCCGCATCTACGACCCCAAGCGCGCCGAGGTCTACCAGCGCCTCGGCATCCCCACTGTCGCGACCGTGCGGTGGACCGCCGACCAGATGCTCCGCCGGCTGCTGCCCTCGGGCGCGGAACCGCTGTGGCGCGACCCGAGCGGCGGTGTCCAGCTCGCCGAGGTGCACACCTCCGAGGCGTGGATCGGCCACAAGGTCAGCAAGCTGCAGGAGGAGACCGGCGTACGTGTCGCGTTCCTCACCCGTCTGGGTGAAGCCACGCTGCCGACGTCGGCGACCGTCCTCCAGGAGGGCGACCTCGTCCACGTGATGATGCGTACGGACGAGATCGACAAAGTCGAGGCGGCCTTCGCCGAGGGGCCTGAGGAGGCACACGCATGAGGGTCGCGATTGCCGGAGCCGGCGCGGTCGGCCGCTCCATCGCGGGTGAGCTGCTGGAGAACGGCCACGAGGTGTTGCTGGTCGACAAGGCGCCCACCGCCATCTCCGTGGAGCGGGTGCCGCAGGCGGAGTGGCTGCTGGCCGACGCCTGCGAGATCACCTCGCTGGACGAGGCCGCGTTGCAGCGCTGCAACGTGGTCATCGCCGCCACGGGTGACGACAAGGTCAACCTGGTCGTCTCCCTCCTGGCCAAGACCGAGTACGGGGTTCCCCGGGTCGTGGCGCGGGTGAACAACCCGAAGAACGAGTGGCTCTTCAACGAGTCCTGGGGCGTCGACGTCGCGGTCTCCACCCCGCGTCTGATGTCGGCCCTGGTCGAGGAGGCCGTCAGCGTCGGCGACCTCGTGCGGCTGCTGCGCTTCAGCCACGGCGACGCCAACCTCGTCGAGCTGACCCTGCCCCCCGACTCCTCGGTCGCGGGCACCCAGATCAGCGAGATCAACTGGCCCGAGGACACCTCGCTGGTCACGATCATCCGCGGCAACCGGGTCCTGACCCCGCACGGCGAGGAGACCCTGGAGCCCGGCGACGAGCTCCTCTTCGTGGCCGCCCAGGCCCGCGAGGAGCAGCTGGAGGACCTCCTCCAGGCCCGTCACTAGGTCTCGGCGTACGACGTGTGAGGGGCGGGGCAGCCGATCGGCTGCCCCGCCCCTCACACGTTTCCCGTCAGCGCGTCCCGGCGGCTACGGCGCGCGGTGGCGTCCTTCGGTGGAGGCGTTGGCCGCCTTCGCCGCCTTGGCGGCCGCCTTGGCCTCCTTCTCGGCGACCTCCTCGGCCTCCCACTCCGCGATCACGTCGATCGGCGGCGGCGCCTTCGCGAGGAACACCCACGTGAAGTACACGGCCAGCACCATCGGCGGGAGCTTGAGCGCGATGAGCACCCACCCCAGCTGCGTGGCGTCCCCCCACCAGTACAGCGGGAAGAGGATCGCGTACTTGGCGAGGAAGATGAGCCCCCACGCCAGGCTGGCCTTGGTGTAGGCCTTCTTGCGGCCCGGGTTGCGGGTCCGCCAGGACAGGTTCTCCTTGAAGACCGGGCCGAGGATCACGCCGAGCAGCGGGAAGCCGACCAGTGCCGAGAGCGTGAACGCGAAGCCCAGGCCGACGCCGTAGATCATGCCGGGCAGGTAGAAGCCCTTCGCGCTGCCCGTGAAGAGGGCGAAGGCCACGCCCACGCCCACGCCGAAGACCCCGCTGAAGGCGTGCTTCACGGTGTCCTTGCGCAGCAGCCGCACGATCACGAGCAGGACCGCGAGGGCGCCCGCCGCGATGGCGGAGCTCTTCACGTCCTTGTTGATCGTGTAGATCATCACGAAGAGCAGGCCGGGGAGCATCGTCTCCACGGTGCCGCGGATGCCGCCGAAGGCGTCGAAGAGCGCCGCCTGCGTCACCGCCTTCTGGTCCGCCGCGGGCCCCGGCGGATCCGCCGGCGTGGTCGGTTTGTCGAGTGACGTCACCGGTTACTGCTCCTGTCCGAGCGGTCGGAGTTCGTACTTCGGGTTGAAGAGGACCCGACGCCCATGGCTCATCGAGATCCGGCCGGAGGCGATCATGCGCCGTCCCGGCTCGATTCCCACGATCGAGCGACGTCCGAGCCACACCACGTCCAGCGGGGCCGAGCCGTCGAACAGCTCCGCCTCCAGGGCGGGAACCCCGGCGCGAGGCCGCAGGGTCACGGTACGCAGCGTTCCGGTCACCTTGACTATCTGGCGGTCGTCGCAGTCGCAGATCCGCGTGCATCCCGCGGCTTCTGCGTCCTCCTGCAGCTCCGCCGAATGCAGCTCCTCCTGCGAGGTGGAAAGCCGCTCTATCATCCGGCGGAACCGGCCCGCCGGCCTGGCCGGTTTCGCGGGCTTCTCGGGACGCGGTTCAGCACTCATACAGGAAGCGTACCGGCGCTCCCGCTACCTCTCGAAGCGGTATCCCATGCCCGGTTCGGTGATGAAGTGGCGGGGATGCGAGGGGTCCGCCTCCAGCTTGCGCCGCAGTTGCGCCATGTAGACCCGCAGGTAGTTGGTCTCCGTGCCGTACGAGGGCCCCCAGACCTCCTGGAGCAGCTGCTTCTGGCTGACGAGCTTGCCGCCGTTGCGGACCAGCACTTCCAGCAGGTGCCATTCCGTGGGGGTGAGGCGTACGTCGCGCCCCGCGCGCACCGCCTTCTTGGCGGCCAGGTCCACGGTGAAGCCCGCGGTCTCCACGACCACCTCGTCCTCGCCCGCGGCCGGCTCGGCCCGCCGCACGGCCGCGCGCAGCCGGGCCAGCAGCTCGTCCATGCCGAAGGGCTTGGTGACGTAGTCGTCGGCGCCGGCGTCCAGTGCCTCCACCTTCTCGTCGGAGCTGTGCCGGGCGGACAGGACCAGGATCGGCACACGGGTCCATCCGCGCAGTCCCCTGATCACCTCGACGCCGTCCATGTCGGGCAGACCGAGGTCCAGGACGACCACGTCGGGGTGGCGGGCGGCGGCGAGTTCCAGGGCGCTCGCCCCGTCGGCGGCGGCGTCGACCTCGTACTTGCGCGCCTTCAGGTTGATCACGAGGGCTCGGACGATCTGCGGTTCGTCGTCCACCACGAGCACCCGGGTCATTGAGGGCCTGCCTTCTGTCGTACGGAGGGGTCGACCGGTCGATCGAACGAGTGAGAGGGAGAGAGCGATTCAGAGGGAGGGTACGAGGCGGCGGCGGGAGGACCGGTCCCGACCTCGCCGTCCACCGTGGCACGTGAGGGGTCGCGCTCCCCCGTCACCGCGCGCAGGGTGAGCACCATGGTCAGCCCGCCGCCGGGGGTGTCCTCGACGTCGAGGGTGCCGTCCATGGCCTCCGCGAACCCGCGGGCGACGGCCAGGCCGAGGCCCACCCCGGCGCCCCGGGGGGAGTCGCCGTGTCGTTGGAAGGGGGCGAAGATCCGGTCCTTGGCCTCGTCGGGCACCCCGGGTCCGCGGTCCACGACCCGTACCTCGACGCGGTCGCCGAGGAAGCTGGCCGCGACCAGCACCCGTTCCCCCGCCGGGCTGTACTTGACGGCGTTCTCGACCACGTTGGCGACGGACCGCTCCAGCAGCCCCGGGTCCACGGCCACCATCGGCAGGGTCTCGGGGATGTCCAGCACCACGCTGTCCTCCGGTACGCCGCCCAGCGCCATCGGGACCACCTCGTCGAGGTCGATCTCGCGGATCAGGGGGGTGACCGTGCCGGTCTGGAGGCGGGACATGTCGAGCAGGTTGCCGACGAGGTGGTCGAGCCGGTCGGCGCCGTCCTCGATGCCTTCGAGGAGTTCGGCCCGGTCCTCCTCGGACCATTCGACGTCGTCGGAGCGCAGCGAGCTGACCGACGCCTTGATGGAGGCCAGGGGGGTGCGCAGGTCGTGGCTGACGGCGGCCAGCAGCGCGGTCCGGATGCGGTTGCCCTCGGCCATCCGGCGGGCCTCCTCGGCCTGTCCGACCAGCCGCTGCCGGTCCAGGACCACGGCGGCCTGGGCGGCGAAGGCGCCGAGCACGCGGCGGTCCTCGGCGGGCAGCACGCGCCCCGACAGGGCCAGCGCCATGTGGTCTCCGATCGGCATGTCCACGTCCGCGTCCTCGGGCCGGGACGCGGGACGCGGGCCCACGCTGCCGGCCGGGAACCAGGGCTCGACGTCGCTCTCCCGCTCCAGCAGGGCCACCGACTCCATGGCGAAGGTCTCGCGCACCCTCTCCAGCAGCGCGTCCAGGGTGGTCTCGCCGCGCAGGACGCTGCCCGCGAGGAAGGAGAGGATCTCGGACTCGGCGCGCAGGCGGGCGGCCTGTTGGGTCCGCCGGGCGGCGACGTCCACGACGGACGCGACGGCGACGGCCACCCCGAAGAAGACCGAGATGGCGACGATGTTCTTGGGGTCGGAGACCGTGAACCGGTGCACCGGTGGGGCGAAGAAGTAGTTCAGCAGCAGCGAGCCGAAGGCCGCCGACGCCAGGGCGGGCACGAGTCCGCCGAGCAGCGCGGCGGCCACGGTGAGCGCCAGGAACAGCAGCATCTCGTTGGCGAGTCCGGGGTCGCCGTCGATGTTGGCCAGGACGAGGGCGAGGAGGGCGGGGAAGAGCACGCCGACCACCCAGCCGGCCACGATCCGGGGTCGTCCGAGGCGGGCGGCGGTGCGCACCACGGGCAGCCCGCGCCCCTTGGCGACCTCCTCGTGGGTGACGATGTGGACATCGAGGTCGGGCCCTGATTCCCGGGCCACGGTGACGCCCACGCCCGGCCCGAAGACGTACTGCCAGGTCTTGCGGCGGCTGGAGCCCAGGACGATCTGGGTGGCGTTGACCCCGCGCGCGAACGCGAGCAGGGCGTCGGGGACGTTGTCGCCGATGACGTGGTGGAACGTTCCTCCGAGGTCTTCCACCAGGGTCCGCTGGACCGCGAGCTCCTTCGGGGACGCCGCGGTCAGGCCGTCGCTGCGGGCGATGTAGACGGCCAGGATCTCGCTGCCCGAGCCCTTGGCCGCCATCCGGGAGGCGCGCCGGATCAGGGTGCGGCCCTCCGGCCCGCCGGTGAGACCGACGACGATCCGTTCGCGGGCCTGCCAGGTGGAGCGGATGTCGTGCTCGCCCCGGTACTGCTGGAGGTACTCGTCGGCCCGGTCGGCCACCCACAGCAGCGCGAGCTCGCGCAGGGCGGTGAGGTTGCCGGGGCGGAAGTAGTTGGACAGGGCCGCGTCGACCTTGTCGGGCTTGTATATGTTGCCGTGCGCCATCCGACGGCGCAGGGCCTGCGGGGACATGTCGACCAGCTCGATCTGATCGGCCCGCCGGACCACCTCGTCCGGTACGGTCTCCCGCTGCCGCACGCCGGTGATCGACTCGACCACGTCCCCTAGTGATTCCAGGTGCTGGATGTTCACGGTGGACACGACGTCGATGCCCGCGCGGAGCAGTTCCTCCACGTCCTGCCAGCGCTTGGCGTTGCGCGAGCCCGGCACATTGGTGTGCGCGAGCTCGTCCACCAGCGCCACGGCGGGTCCGCGGGCCAGCAGCGCGTCCACGTCCATCTCCGTGAACCCGGCGCCCCGGTGGGTCAACTCCCTGCGCGGCACCTGTTCCAGTCCGTGCAGCATGACCTCGGTGCGCGGCCGTCCGTGGTGCTCGACGAAGCCGACGACGCAGTCGCCGCCGCGCTCCACCCGACGGTGGCCCTCGGAGAGCATGGCGTACGTCTTGCCCACACCGGGTGCCGCGCCGAGGTATATCCGTAGCTTGCCGCGTGCCATGCGCCCATTCTCAGGGACGTCCCCGCAGTTCACGCGCCGATGTACGGCGATGGGCGCATCCCTGACGGATCCCTGACGCGTCCGCCGGGAACGGCGGTGGGCCGCACCCCCGCGAGGGTGCGGCCCACCGACCGGAACCAACCGTCGAGCGAGGTCAGCGGACCTCGGTGATCTCGGGACCGCGTTCCAGCTGGCCCATGCCGCCGCCGAAGCGGGAGCCCTCCGGCTCCTCGGTCGTCTGCACGCCGTCCGGCACCATCTGGGCGTCGTTCGGCAGCTTCAGGACGATGGGGTCACGGGGGGCCATGGGGCCGTCGCCGCGGAGGACGACGGTGTCCCGGAAGATCTGCTCCAGCACGCCGGCCGAATCCGGGCGCACCGCGCCCTGGCCGGAGATGACACCGCGCAGGAACCAGCGGGGACCGTCGACGCCGACGAACCGCACCAGCTGGGCGCCGGTCTGGCCGTCGGGCAGCGGTACGGGGACCTGCGCGCGCAGCTCCCAGCCCAGCGGGCCCTGGACCTCGTCGATGATGCCGCCCTGTTGGGTGATGCCCGTGGCGATCTCGTCGCGGACCTCGCCCCAGATGCCTTCCTTCTTGGGCGCCGCGAAGGCCTGGAGCTGCACGGCGCTGTCGCCGAGGACCACGGTCGCGGCCACGATCGCGTCACCGGCGACCTCGACGCGCAGCTCCATGCCCTCGACACCGGGTACGAGGATGCCTCCGAGGTCGACGCGGCCGTCCTCCGGATTGCCGATCACCTCGGAAACGTCCCAGGGGCCGTCCGGCCTGGGGGCCGGCGGCAGGTTCATCCGACGCGGCTTGGCGTCGTCGTCGAGCGCCTCGGCGTCGTCCCGCTCATCGGCGCGTGCGCCGTCGACGACCTGCTCGGCCGCGCCGCCGTCCCTGACGGAGTCGTTCTTCTTGCGACGTCCGAACACGTCACTGTCCTTCCCGGTCGGTTACGACCGAAGCGTAGCCATTCCCACCCTGCTGACCAGCCTCGGATCCGGCCACGGCCGCATGACCGCCGGTGGAGCCGAAACCCCCCTCGGCCCGGGCCGAGCCGGGAAGTTCCGCCACCTCGTGGAAGCGCACCTTCTCGACCCGCTGGACAACCAGCTGGGCAATGCGGTCGAAACGCTCGAACCTGACGCTCTCGCGCGGGTCGAGATTGACCACGATCACCTTGATTTCCCCACGGTACCCGGCATCCACCGTCCCCGGGGCATTCACCAGTGCCAGGCCGCAACGGGCGGCCAGGCCCGAGCGCGGGTGCACGAAGGCGGCGTACCCGTCGGGCAGGGCGATGGAGACGCCCGTGGGCAGCACGATCCGCTCGCCGGGCGCGAGCTCGGCGGCCTCCGTGGTCACCAGGTCGCAGCCCGCGTCACCGGGGTGACCGTAGGCCGGCATGGGCACCTCGGGGTCGACGCGGCGGATCAGCACGTCGACGCCCCGGCGGGCGTCGTGGTCGTTCTGAGACATCAGGGGTTCACCTCGAAGGCGCGTGCGCGCCTGACCTGGTCCGGGTCGGCCATCGCCGCCCGGATCTCCTCGGGCCGTCCGTTGTCGATGAAGTGGTCGACCTTCACCTCTATGAAGAGGGCGTCGGCGCGTACGGCGACCGGCCCCTCGGGACCGCCTATTCGGCCGACCGCGGAGCAGTAGATCTTCCGCCCGGCCACGGCGGTCACCTCCGCCTCCAGGTGCAGCACGGTGTCCACGGGAACGGGCCGTACGTAGTCGGTCTCCAACCGGCCGGTCACCGCGATGACGCGCAGCAGCCAGTTCAGGGAGCCGAGCGTCTCGTCGAGCGCGGTGGCGAGGACGCCTCCGTGGGCGAGACCGGGGGCGCCCTGGTGGGCCTGCTTGACGGTGAACTCGGCGGTGACGCGCACGCCCTCGCCCGCCCGTGCCTCCAGGTGGAGCCCGTGGGGTTGCCCCTCGCCGCAGCCGAAACAGTGCTCGTAGTGCGCGCCGAGGAGTTCGCCGGGCCCCGGGGCGTCGGGGTGCCGGACCGGCGCCGTGGCATCGGCCGGCGGCGTCAAGGCTGTGTTTCGTCCACTCACAGCCGCTGACCTTACCCGCGCGGCGGTTCGACGGTCGCCTCGTGGCAGGCTTGGAGCCATGCATCCCTCCCCCGCGCACCACGACGAACGCCTGACCGCTCCCCGCGCCTGGTGGGGCATCGCCGTGCTCCTCGGCGTCGCGTGCGCGCTGATGCTGTTGCCGCTGGGCACGCTGCCGATGCTGCTCGGTCTGGTCGGGGGCACTGTGCTGGCGGGGATGGTGGTGAGTTCGTACGGCTCCGCGCGCGTGCGCGTGGTGAACGGTGCGCTGGCGGTGGGTGACGCGAGGATCCCGGTGACGGCCCTGGGCGAGCCCGAGATCCTGGAGGCCGAGGAGGCGCGCGCCTGGCGCACGTACAAGGCGGACACCCGCGCCTTCATGCTGATGCGCAGCTACGTGCCGACGGCCGTGCGCGTCGAGATCACCGATCCGGCCGACCCGACTCCCTACGCGTACGTCTCCACCCGTGAGCCGCAGGCCCTGGTCGCGGCCCTTCGCGCGGCGAAGAACAGCCCGGCCGCGCCGGCGGCCGGCTGAGTCCGGGAGGTCGGGGGCGGCGCCCCGGGGGCGGTCGTCAGCCTCGCCCTTGCGCGTCGGGGCCCTCGATGACCCTCCTGGTGGCCTCGGGAAGGGGCTGGGTGGGCCGCTCAAGGGGCGGCAACTGCGGGAGGGCGTCCCAGGCCACGGCGCGGGTCTGCAGGTCCGCACGTACCTTCTCGGCGAGTTTGCGGGTGTCGCGGCGGTTCATGACGGCGCCGACTGCGGCGCCCACCATGAACGGCATGAGGTTGGGCAGGTTGCGGAACATCCGCTTCATGATCTGTTGGCGCAGTTCGCGCTTCATCTGACCGCCGAGCGCCAGGTTCAGCGTCGTCGGCTTGGTCAGGTCGACTCCGCGTTCCTCCGTCCAGGACGTCAGGTACGCGAAGCTGCGTTCCCCGAGGTTGCCGGGCGCCCGGAGCCCGTACACCTCGTGGAGTTCGGCGAGGAGCTTCAGCTCGATCAGCGCGACCCCGGTGATCTCCGCGGCCATCTCGGCCGGCATCGCGGGCGGCACCGGAAGCATCGCCGCCGCGCCGATGCCCGCGCCGACGGCGGACGTGGCGTTGGCGGCGCCGGTGATCAGTTTGTCGGCGAGCCGATCGGGGTCGAGGTCCGGGAACTGCGCGCGCAGGGTCGCGAGGTCCCGAACCGGAACGCGCGGTGCGTTCTCGATGATTCGGTCGGTGATGTACAGGGCGGCGGCCTTCGCACCTTCGCCGCCCTTGCGCACACCGTTCTTGACGGCTTGCACCCGACGAGCCCCGAACCACTGCCGGGACTCCTCGTCGGCCGCTGTGGCCGACGGCACCGCCGCGGCGGTGTCGGAGGGCACGGCGGGTACGCCGGGGGCTCCAGGGCCCGTTGCCGGGTCCGTGGTTCCCACCTGCGTCTCCGCCGGATCACCAGACTTTCGGAGGCGTCGCTTCCGAAATGGCGTCGAGCCTGTCACGGCCGACGCCTCTCAGTCGCAGTCGCGACAGATCGGCTGACCGTTCTTCTCGCGTGCCAGCTGGCTGCGGTGGTGCACCAGGAAGCAGCTCATGCAGGTGAACTCGTCGGCCTGCTTGGGC
Organism: Streptomyces sp. NBC_00513; assembly: GCF_041431415.1. Taxonomy (GTDB): domain Bacteria; phylum Actinomycetota; class Actinomycetes; order Streptomycetales; family Streptomycetaceae; genus Streptomyces. The sequence goes on along the minus strand of NZ_CP107845.1, from coordinate 5,786,695 downwards.
AGGACCCGTACGGCAAGCTCCTCATTGGAGAGGTCCGCACCGGGAAGCTCCATGCCTTCGGCCGCGTCGAAGTCGTCCACATCGACGTTCGACGACGACTTCTCGTTGCGCCGGGCCTTCAGCTCTTCGATGCTGTCGTTGTCAACGTCGTCGTCGGTCTTGCGTGGGGTGTCGTAGTCCGTTGCCATTGTTCGCTCTCCCCCTCTGGGATTTAGCGGTGTCTCAGCGCACGTAACGCGCGAGAGGCCGGACTTGTGCCCGACCTGAGGCGGAGATTTTGCCTCACATCAAGGTCTGTTACTCAATCGACACCCAGCCGCACGCCCGAAGGCGCATTTGGCTGGGATGACGACCGGGACCGTACACGGTCCGGGGGCCGTCTTGCACAAACGCCACCCCGTGTATTTCCCGCCATCATGGGGGCCGGAAACCCGGACTTCCCGGGCGTTCCGGCCTTCCCCGGGTCACTGAACGCACATGACCCGACACTCGACAATGTGATCGATCACACAGGCCCCCTGGCCACGACCATTGTCCCGTTCAGCCAACAGCGAACACACGGGACCGCAGGTCACAGGGGCAACGTGACACGCATCACGAGGCCACCGCCCTCGCGGGGCGTCGCCTGGATGCGGCCGCCGTGTGCGCGGGCCACGGAGCGCGCGATCGAGAGACCGAGCCCCACACCCTTGTCACTGCCCGTTCGTTCGGTACGCAGCCGCCTGAAGGGCTCGAAGAGGTTCTCCACCTCGTACGCGGGAACAACGGGACCCGTGTTCGATACGAGCAGCACCGCGTGACCGTGCTGGACCTCGGTGGTGACCTCCACCCAGCCGCCCTCCGCGACGTTGTACCGGACGCCGTTCTGCACCAGGTTGAGGGCGATCCGCTCCAGCAGCACGCCGTTGCCCTGGACGACAGCCAGGGCACGTTCGCCGCGGATCTCCACGCCCTTGGCACCGGCCTCGCCGCGCGCCTGGTCGATGGCCCGCGAGGCGACCTCGGCCAGGTCCACGGGCTTGCGTTCGATTATCTGGTTGTCGCTCCTGGCCAGCAGGAGCAGGCCTTCGACGAGCTGCTCGCTGCGCTCGTTGGTGGCGAGCAGCGTCTTGCCGAGCTGCTGGAGCTCCACCGGGGCCCCCGGGTCGGAGAGGTGCACCTCCAGGAGCGTCCTGTTGATCGCGAGCGGCGTCCGCAGCTCGTGCGAGGCGTTGGCCACGAACCGCTGCTGGGCCGTGAAGGCCCGCTCCAGCCGGTCGAGCATCTCGTCGAAGGTGTCGGCCAGCTCCTTGAGCTCGTCGTCCGGCCCGTCCAGCTCGATCCGCCGGGTCAGGTCGGAGCCGACCACCCGACGGGCGGTACGGGTGATCTTCCCCAGCGGCGAGAGCACCCGGCCGGCCATCGCGTAGCCGAAGGCGAAGGCGATGATGCTGAGGCCCAGCAGGGCCATCAGCGACCGGCTGAGCAGGTCGTCCAGTGCGTGCCTGCGCTGTTCCAGGACGCAGGCGTTGATGGCGGCGTTGAACTGGTCGAGCGGCTGACCCTTGCCGGCCACCCCGGGGCAGGTGTTGCTGATGACCGTGACGTCGGTCCCGTCCACGATCTTGAAGGGCGTGCCGTTGCCCTCGCGCAGCGCCTGCGCCGCCAGCAGGTAGATAATCGACAGCAGCAGGATGCCCGCGATCAGGAACATCCCGCCGTACAGCAGGGTGAGCCGTATCCGGATCGTCGGCCGCAGCCAAGGGAAGGGACCCTCGGGCGGTCCGGGGTCCCAGGTGGGTTTCGGTGGCGCCGCGGGCGGCGCCGGTGTCGCTGCCATCCCCGTCAGATCCGGTATCCGGAGCCCGGCACGGTGACGATCACGGGCGGCTCGCCGAGCTTGCGCCGCAGGGTCATGACGGTCACCCGGACCACGTTGGTGAAGGGGTCGGTGTTCTCGTCCCAGGCCTTCTCCAGCAGCTGCTCGGCGGAGACCACCGTGCCCTCGCTGCGCATGAGGACCTCCAGCACCGCGAACTCCTTCGGCGCCAGCTGCACCTCCTTGCCCTCGCGGAAGACCTCGCGGCGGTTCGGGTCCAGCTTGATGCCGGCCCGCTCCAGCACGGGCGGCAGGGCCACGGTCGTACGCCGCCCGAGCGCCCGCACCCGCGCGGTGAGCTCGGTGAAGGCGAAGGGCTTGGGCAGGTAGTCGTCCGCCCCGAGCTCCAGCCCCTCGACCCGGTCGCTCACGTCGCCGGAGGCGGTGAGCATCAGGACGCGGGTGGGCATGCCCAGCTCGACGATCTTGCGGCAGACGTCGTCGCCGTGCACGAGCGGGAGGTCCCGGTCGAGCACCACCACGTCGTAGTCGTTCACTCCGACGCGCTCAAGGGCCGCGGCGCCGTCGTACACGACGTCCACGGCCATGGCCTCCCGGCGCAGGCCGGTGGCCACCGCATCGGCGAGCAGCTGCTCGTCCTCGACGACGAGTACGCGCACGTCGTTTCCTTCCTTAGAGCCCAGACGGGCACACCTGTATTGCGTCGACCATCCTGCACGTTTCGGCGGTAAACCGGCTGTAAGGCGCCGCTCGGCCGCCTTCCCCCGGGTGGAAGTGGGGATTCCCCGGCCTCGCGAGGTTTCTGGGCCCGGGGTGCCGGGGAGGACGACTGCACACCCCGACCACTCCCTGACGGCGGATTGCCACGTGCTCACCCGTCGCCGACCCATGAAGAGGGGGCGCACCCACCATGGACGCATTCACCGCAGGCCTTCTGCAGCGCATCGAGGCCACCCAGTCCGACCTCAGCAAGGCCCGTGAGACGGGCGACGACCACCTCGCCGATGTGGAACAGGCGGAGTTGGAGGACCTCCAGCGCCTGGCCGCCGAACACGGGGTACCCGTGGAACACGGCGCATCCGTCACGGCCGCCTGATCCCACCCCGCCCCGGACCCCCGACCCCGGCCGCCCACAGGGCGCCCGGGGTCTTTCCGTGGCCCGGCCGCCGGACCGGGCCACGGACGGACCTCAGTCGCGCCAGGCCTCCGCCTCGTCCAGCAGTGGTTGCAGCGAGGCGAACACGGCCGGGGTGGCCGCCAGCGCCAGTTCGCCCGAGGCGGGCCGCCCCGGGCGGCCTCCGGTCAGCGCCCCCGCCTCGCGCGCGATCAACTCGCCCGCCGCCAGGTCCCAGGGGTTCAGCCCCCGCTCCCAGTACCCGTCCAGCCGCCCGGCGGCCACGTCGCACAGGTCCACGGCCGCCGAGCCGCCCCGCCGGATGTCCCGGACCAGCGGGATGATCCGCCGGGCGACCTCGGCCTGGTGCGCCCGCCGCGCCTGCACGTACGCGAATCCGGTCGCGATCAGCGCCTGGTCCAGCGGCGCCGGCGGCCGGCACGCGAGACGGGTGTCGCCCAGCCACGCCCCGTCCCCGAGCACCGCGTGGAACGTCTCCCCGCGCATCGGGGCCGCGACGACCCCGACCACGGTCTCGCCCCGGTACTCGGCGGCGACCGACACGGACCAGCTCGGCAGCCCGTACAGGTAGTTCACGGTGCCGTCGAGCGGGTCCACGACCCAGCGCACGCCGCTGGTCCCGGGGGTGTCCGCGCCCTCCTCGCCCAGCAGCCCGTCCTCGGGACGCCTGCGTCCGAGGATCTCGGTGATCAGCTTCTCCGCCGCGATGTCCATCTCGGTCACCACGTCGATCGGGCTGGACTTGGTCGCGGCCACCGCGAGGTCCGCCGGTCGCCCGTCGCGCAGCAGTTCACCCGCCCGCCGGGCCGCCTCCAGACCCACGTCGAGCAGCTCGGCCTTCAGTTCCGCGGAAATCATGGTCGTGCCACTCCCTGGGGTCAGGCGTACGGACTGTCCACGCCCGCGGCGGCGGGCCGCGGGGCCCGCGCCGGGCAACAGCCCGCCGCGCACAGATCATGACTCGGGCCGAGCAGCCCCAGCGCGCACCGTTCGACCGGCTCGCCGCGCTCGGCCACTGCCCGCTCCAGCAGCAGGTCGCGTACCGCCGCCGCGAACCGCGGGTCGGCGCCGACCGTCGCCGAGCGGGCGATCGGCAGGCCCAGTTCGGCGGCCTTGGCCGTGGCCTCCGTGTCGAGGTCGTAGAGGACCTCCATGTGGTCCGAGACGAACCCGATCGGCACCATCACGACCGCCGGGGTGTCCTCCGCGTGCAGGGCCTCCAGGTGGTCGCAGATGTCCGGCTCCAGCCACGGGATGTGCGGGGCGCCGCTGCGCGACTGGTAGACGAGGTCCCAGGGCAGTTCGGTGCCCGTCTCGGCGCGCACCGCGTCCGCGATCACCGTGGCCACGTCCAGGTGCTGGCGGACGTACGCACCGCCCTCGCCGTGCCCCTCCACCGGGCCGGAGGTGTCCGCCGAGGCGGTCGGGATCGAGTGCGTGGTGAACACCAGGCGCGCCCCGGCCCGCACGTCCCGCGGCAGCTCGGCCAGGGAGGCGAGCACCCCGTCGATCATCGGCTGCACGAACCCCGGGTGGTTGAAGTAGTGCCGCAGCTTGTCCACCCGAGGCAGCTCCTCCACCCCCTCCTCGGCCAACCGCGCCAAGGCGTCGGCGAGGTTCTCCCGGTACTGCCGGCAGCCCGAGTACGAGGCGTAGGCGCTGGTCGCGAGCACCGCGATCCGGCGGCGGCCGTCGGCGGCCATCTCGCGCAGCACGTCGGTGAGGTACGGAGCCCAGTTGCGGTTGCCCCAGTAGACCGGCAGGTCCAACCCGTGCTCCGCGAAGTCCTTGCGCAGGGCGTCCAGCAACGCGCGGTTCTGCCCGTTGATGGGGCTGACCCCGCCGAAACCGAAGTAGTGCTGCCCGACCTCCTTGAGCCGCTCGCGCGGGATGCCGCGCCCCCGCGTCACGTTCTCCAGGAACGGAACGACGTCGTCGGGGCCCTCGGGGCCGCCGAAGGAGAGCAACAGGAGGGCGTCGTAGGGGGCGGCGAGGCCCTCGGCCGCTCGGGGGGCGCAGGCACGGAGCTGGTCAGACATGCTCGAATCCTGCCACCCGCCGGCTCGGGCCGGGAAACGGACCCGGCGCGCCCGAGACCGAAGATCAAAGGTAAGGTCACCCTAACTTCCTGTCTGGATTTTCCCCATGCGGGCGCCTTGTCGGCGACCGTGACCTGTGGGGGCCACAGACGTCCCTTACGGAGCGCAACGTGCCCAGTCCCTACCGCGCGATCTTCGCGGCCCCCGGCACCAAGGGGTTCACGGCCGCCGGCCTCATCGGTCGGATGCCCCTGTCCATGGTCGGCATCGGCGTGCTGACGATGATCACCGAGCTCGGCGGCAGCTACGCCCTCGCGGGCGGGATCACGGCGACCATCGCGCTCTCGGCCGCCGCCGTGGGCCCCCAGGTGTCCCGGCTGGTGGACCAGTACGGACAACGGCGGGTGCTGCGCCCGGCGACGCTCGTCGCGGCGGGGGCCGTGACGGGCCTGCTGCTCTCGGCGGCGAACGAATGGCCCCGCTGGACCCTCTTCGTCTTCGCCGTCGTCGCGGGCTGCGTGCCCAGCGTCGGTTCGATGGTGCGCGCGCGGTGGACGGCGCTCTTCCGGGACACCCCGCAGCTGCACACCGCCTACTCGTTCGAGTCGATCCTCGACGAGCTGTGCTTCATCGTCGGTCCGCCGCTCGCCGCGACCTTGTCCGCGAGCTGGTTCCCGGAGGCCGGCCCGGTGGTCGCGCTCGTCTGCCTGCTGACGGGCGTGTGGTGGCTGACCGCGCTCACCGCCACCGAGCCCGCGCCCCATCCCCGTCACCCGCAGTCGGACCGGTCCTCGGCGCTGCGCTCCCCCGGCCTCCAGGTCCTGGTCGCCACCTTCGCGGCCACCGGCGCGATCTTCGGGTCCGTGGACGTGGCGACGCTGGCCTTCGCCGAGGAACACGGCAACAAGTCCCTCGGCGGGGTGTTCCTGGCGATCTGGGCCTTCGGATCCTGCCTCGCGGGCATCGTCTTCGGCCTGCTGCACTTCAAGGGCAAGGCCGAACCTCGATGGATGCTGGGCATCAGTGCGATGGCCGTGAGTATGATCCCCCTCCTACTGGCCGGGAACCTTCCGTTTCTGGCCGTGGCGCTCTTCGTCTCGGGCCTCGCCATCGCTCCCACGATGATCACCACGATGGCCCTGATCGAGGCGCACGTACCTCACGCGAAGCTGACCGAGGGCATGACCTGGATCAGCACCGGCCTCGCGGTCGGCATCGCGCTCGGGTCCTCCGTGGCCGGCTGGGTCGTCGACGCGGCCGGCGCGCGGACCGGGTACGTCGTCTCGCTCTCGGCGGGGGTGACCGCGGCAGCGGTGGCGTTCGCGGGATTCCGCCGGCTGACGAGGCCGGCGCAAGGGGAGGAGCCAGGCACCGATGGGGACGGCGACAGCAGGGCAGAGCGGGTACGCCGGGGCGGCGAGGACGCCGGGCACGTGGCGTAACTGGGCGGGGAACGTCAGTGCCACCCCCGCCCGCGTGGTGACCCCGACCTCGGTCGGGGAGCTTCAGGAGGCGGTCCGTCGGGCCGCCGAGGACGGGTTGAGGGTGAAGGCGGTCGGCACCGGCCACTCCTTCACGGCGGCCGCCGCCACCGACGGCGTGCTGATCCGTCCGCAGTCCCTGGCCGGCATCCGGTCGGTGGACCGCGCGGCCGGGACCGTCACGGTGGCGGCGGGGACGGTCCTCAAGGACCTCAACCAGGCCCTGGCCAGGGAGGGCCTGTCGCTCACCAACATGGGCGACATCATGGAGCAGACGATCTCCGGCGCCACCAGCACCGGCACCCACGGCACCGGCCGCGACTCGGCCTCCCTCTCCGCGCAGATCCGCGGGTTGGAGCTGGTCACGGCCGACGGCAGGCTGCTGGCGTGCTCGGAGAAGGAGAACCCGGAGGTCTTCGCGGCGGCCCGGCTCGGCATCGGCGCGCTCGGCATCCTCACCTCGGTCACCCTCGCCGTGGAGCCGATCTTCTTCCTGACCGCCCGTGAGGAGCCGATGTCCTTCGACCGGGTGACGGCCGAGTTCGACGAGCACTTCGCGGAGAACGAGCACTTCGAGTTCTACTGGTTCCCGCACACCGGGAACTGCAACACCAAGCGGAACAACCGCAGCCAGGGGCCGGCCGCCCCGCCCGGGGCGGTGAGCGCGTGGGTGGAGGACGAACTGTTGTCCAACGGCCTCTTCCAGGCCGTCAACTCGCTGGGGCGCGCCGTCCCGGCGACCGTCCCCGGCATCGCCCGGATCGCCAGCCGCGCCCTGTCGGCGCGCACCTACACGGACATCCCGTACAAGGTGTTCACCAGCCCGCGCCGGGTCCGGTTCGTGGAGATGGAGTACGCGCTTCCCCGTGAGCGCGTCGTGGAGGCGCTGCGCGAGTTGAAGGCGATGGTCGACGGATCCGACCTGCGCGTCAGCTTCCCGGTGGAGGTCCGCACCGCGCCGGCCGACGACGTCACCCTGTCCACGGCGTCGGGTCGGGAGACGGCCTACGTGGCGGTCCACATGTACAAGGGCACCCCGTACCAGGCCTACTTCACGGCGGCGGAGCGCATCTTCACCGCGCACGGCGGACGGCCGCACTGGGGCAAGGTGCACACGCGGGACGCGGAGTACCTCGCCGGGGTGTACCCGCGCTTCGCCGAGTTCACGGGGCTGCGGGACCGGCTGGACCCGGACCGGCTGTTCGGCAACGACTACCTGCGGCGCGTGCTCGGGAGCTGACCCCGGTTCAGGAGGGGCTCGGCGCGGGTCCGGTACCGGTGCCCGTCCCGTCGGAACCGGAGCCCGATCCGGAACCGGACCCCGAACCACCGGTCGACTTCCCCGGAGTCGGGGTCGGGGTCGGAGTGGGCGTCGGGGTCGGGTCGGGCTTCGGCGGCGTCGGGTCCGGGCTCGACTCCCCGGAACGTGAGGGCGTGGGGTCCGGTCCGGGGCTTTCGCCGCCCGGGGAGGTCGAGGGGTCCGGGGAGTCCTTCCCGGACCCCGGGCTCTCGCCGCCCTTGCCGTCCCGCCCGCCCTTGCCGCCGTCGCCGTCGTCGGTGCCCCGACCGGGATCCTCCCGCGGCGCGCTCGGCTTGTGGTCGGCGGCCTTGCGGGTGCCCCCGGACAGGATGGTGCCGCCACCCTGGCTGACGGAGGTGCCGGCGATCGCCTCGTAGGTGCCGAGTCCGCCGAGCGCGATGGCGAAGGCGGCTCCGGAGGCGACGGCTGTTCGCTTCCAGCCCCGTACCCGGGTGCCGTGCACGGTCGCGTCGCCGAACTCCTCGGAGGGCAGGGCCGCACCCGGCAGCAGCGAGCCGTCCGCCGCCTGGTCCTTGTGCACCACGGGCACCTGACGGGCCTTGGGGCGGGCGGTCTCGCGCAGCTGGTCGCCGGTTCGTCGGAACAGGTGCTGGACGACGGGCCCTCCCGCGGTGGCGACCACGCTCACCACGCCGGCTCCGAGGATCGTGCCGTAGACCCCCATCTGTGAGGCGAGCAGGGCAGCCGCGACGGTGGCGGTGGAGGTGCCCGCGATCTGCGCCACGCTCAGATCGAGCTTCTTCTTCTCCGGTTCCGCGTCCACCGTGTCCCGCGTCGTCTTCTGACCCATCGCCATCCCCTGCGTGCCCTGCCTCTCGCGCTTCTCCTCTTCCAGCAGTTACTGACACCTGAGCGAAACGGAAAGTTCCATTTCGGGGGATTCTGTGAAGCAAGACACCCTCAAACCGACCGGGGCGCAGGTCCGGCCGGATACCGACCGCATTCAGGGCAGCTCAACTCCCGCCGCCCGAGACAAGTTCGGCGGCGCGGCGGTCCACCTGCGTGGCCCGAATGGAGTACTGTGGCGAGCCCTGGGGCCGTCCTTCCTTTCGGATGTCCGGACTCGGGAGAGGGGGCCGGACAATGGAGAAACGGCACTCGAGACCGGCGATGCCGCGGTGTTGCACGGGTTCCTGCTGCGCACAGTAATCGTTCGGTCACTGTGCGTACCCAACAGGTAACCGTGCCATAACGGCGATCAAGGGCGCATGCCCGACACGCCGGTTTAACTCGGCAAGGTTGTGGCAGGCTGCACCCGGGCAGGCCACACTCGACTAGCGGAAGCAGCGACGCACGTGACGTCGGCAGGCACCACCCGGGAGGTCCCCATGCCCGAACTGCGTGTCGTGGCCGTCTCCAATGACGGCACACGACTGGTGCTCAAGGCTGCGGACAGCACGGAGTACACGCTTCCGATCGACGAGCGTCTCCGGGCCGCCGTACGCAACGACCGTGCGCGCCTGAACCAGATCGAGATCGAGGTGGAGAGCCATCTCCGCCCTCGCGACATCCAGGCCCGCATACGAGCCGGCGCCTCCGCGGAGGAGGTCGCTCAACTCGCGGGCATCCCCGTCGACCGGGTGCGCCGGTTCGAGGGCCCCGTGCTCGCGGAGCGCGCGTTCATGGCGGAACGCGCCCGCAAGACTCCCGTGCGCCGCCCCGGCGAGAACACCGGTCCCCAGCTCGGCGAGGCCGTCCAGGAACGGCTGACGCTGCGCGGGGCCGACAAGGAGTCCGTGCAATGGGACTCCTGGCGCCGCGACGACGGCACCTGGGAGGTCCTGCTGGTCTACCGGGTCGCGGGCGAACCGCACTCGGCGAGCTGGACGTACGACCCGCCCCGCCGACTCGTCGTGGCCGTGGACGACGAGGCCCGCTCCCTGATCGGCGAATCGGACGACCTGCCCGCGACACCCGAGCCGAGCTTCCCGTTCGTGCCGAGGATCGCGCGGCTGCCCCGCGACCGGCCGCTCGACCGCGCACTCGACCGCCAGATGGAACGCCCCGCCCCGCCGCCGGAACCGGAGGAGGAGCGGGACACCTTGACCAGCCTGCTGGAAGCCGTGCCCAGCTTCCGCGGCGACATGGTGGTTCCGGAACGCGTCGACCTGCCGGCCGAGGAGCCGGAGGCCGAGGAGGCTCCGGCCGCCTCCGCGGGAGCCGGCAGCGCGTACGCCGACGTCCTGATGCCGCGCACCGTGGCGGGCCACCGCGACCGGTTGACCGGCACCACCGACCGGCAGGCCGAGGCGGACGGCGTCCGCCCGGGCCGGCGCGCCGCGGTGCCGAGCTGGGACGAGATCGTCTTCGGCACCCGGCGCAAAAAGCAGGAATAGCGGGAACACCCGTATGAGAGGGTCGGGGGCGCGGCATGCGCGGCGCTCCCGACCTTCGGTGTGCCCGCTCTACGGCGTCGGGCCCGTGGCGACCGGGCGGGCCGGGTCCGAGGACCAGTCCGACCAGCTGCCCGCGTACAGCGCGGACGGGATGCCCGCGACGTCCAGGGCCAGCACCTCGTGCGCGCCGGAGACCCCCGAGCCGCAGTAGACCGCGACCGGGGCCTGGCCCGCGGCGCCGAGCGCCTCGAACCGTGCGCGCAGGGACGCCGCCGGCAGGAAGCGTCCGCCCGCGTCCACGTTCTCCGAGGTCGGAGCGGACACCGCCCCCGGTACGTGGCCGCCGACCCGGTCGATCGGCTCGACCTCGCCCCGGTACCGCTCCCCCGCCCTGGCGTCCAGGAGGACACCCGAACGGGCCAGCGCGGCCGCCCCGTCCGCGTCGAGGACCTCCAGCGCGCCCGGGTTTGGCTTGAAATCACCCTTGGCGGGGGTGGGTGTGTCGGTCGTCACCGCGCCCCCGGCCGCCGTCCAGGCCTTCAGACCCCCGTCCAGGACCCGAACGTCCGTGTGCCCCGTCCAGCGCAGCAGCCACCACGCCCGGGCGGCGGCCCATCCCTGCCCGCCGTCGTACGCGACCACCGGCACGCCGGCGCGGACCCCGGCCCGGCGCATCACCGCGCCGAACGCCTCGGGGTCCGGCAGCGGATGGCGCCCGCCAAGTCCCGTCGCGCTCACGGGACCTGCCAGTTCGTGGTCCAGGTCCACGTACACGGCACCCGGCAGGTGCCGTGCCTCGTACGCGGGCCGCTGGTCGGGGCCGCCCAGTTGCCAGCGGACGTCCAGGAGCACCGGTGGGGTACTTCCGGTCATTTCGCTCATCAGTTCGGAAGCCGAAAGGATCGCAGTCATGGGGCACATCTTCCTCCCCACCCCGGCACCCCCCGTAACAAGCCGGACATCAACGCGCCGCGACGGGCCGCATTGATTCGGTCATCTCTCCTCCGCTCCCGGGAAACGCGGCCCGGTCGAGGCGCGCCGAACCCCTCGGAGTGGAAGCATCACTTCGAGGACAGGCCCACGACTGAGGAGACGGCTGACATGACCGAGGCAGCGAAGGCAACCAGGCGTGAGCCCGGTACACCGTGCTGGGTGAGCCTGATGGTGCACGGCCTCGGCCCCACCGAGGAGTTCTACGCCGACCTCTTCGGCTGGGACTACCAACCGGGCCCGGAGCAGTTGGGCCCCTATGTCAGAGCGGTGCTCGACGGCCGAGAGGTGGCCGGCGTCGGCGAGATGCCCCCGGACCGGGACCTCCCGGTCGCCTGGACCACGTACCTCGCCACGGACGACGCCGACGCCACGGCCGAGGCGATCCGCGCCTGCGGAGGCACGGTCGCGGTGGGCCCGCTGGACGCCGGCGTCGCGGGCCGGGTGGCGATCTGCTCCGACCCGCTCGGCGCCATCTTCGGCATCTGGCAAGCGGGCAGCCACCTCGGCACCGCGCTGCACGGTTCCCCCGGCACCCCGGTCTGGAACGAGTTGGTCACGCAGGACACCACGACGGTCGGCAAGTTCTACGAGCACGTCTTCGGCCACGAGGCCCGCCAACACCCCGACGCGACCGACGACTTCGACTACCTGACCCTGCGCCTGGACGGACGCCCGGTCGCCGCCGTGCACGGGGTGGGCCGCTCGCTGCCGCACGATCGCGGGCCGCACTGGATGACGTACTTCGAGGTCGAGGACACCGACGCGGCCGCGGCCCGGGTGATCGACCTCGGCGGGCACGTCGTCCAACCGCCCCGCGAGGGCTTCAACGGCCGGCTGGCCACCGTCGCGGACCCGGAGGGGGCGATCTTCACCCTGGTGCACTCCCGGAACTGACCCTCGTCGCGCCGGCGTTCGCGACGCGCCGCTCAGGCGTGGTTGACCGGGAGGACGTCCGGGGAGAGGGCGCCGGCGTGGGCCCCGGCGGAGGTCATGTGGCGGCGGTGGTGGCGGCAGAGGACCTCGTAGCCGATCTCCTCGGCCGGGCGGTTCACGTCGCCGACCACGACCTGCTCGCCCTCCACGACCATGACGCCCCCCACCGTGCGGGCGTTGTGGGTGGCGCGGGCGCCGCACCAGCACAGGGCCTCGACCTGGAGCTGCTCGATCCGGTCGGCCGGCTCGATGAGGCGCTGCGAGCCGGGGAAGAGCTTGGTGCGGAAGTCGGTGGTGATGCCGAAGGCGAAGACGTCCATGCCGAGGTCGTCCACGATCCGGGCCGGCTGGTCGATCTGGTCGGGCTCCAGGAACTGGGCCTCGTCCACGATCACGTAGTCCGCCCGGCCCCCTGGGACAACTGGGCCACCAGGTACGCGTAGAGGTCCATGCCCTCGCCGGCCTCGACCGCCTCCGTGACCAGACCCAGCCGCGAGGACAACTTGCCCTCGCCCGCCCGGTCGTCACGCCTGAAGATCACGCCTTGGAGCCCCCGGGCGGAGCGGTTGTGCCCGATCTGGAGCGCCAGTGTGCTCTTACGGGACCATCCACCACCTCACGCCAGGTTTCAGCGCGACCGAGGCAGTCAGGCCTGGCGATCCGCGAGAGGGTCACCAACGTCAGGCACTGCCGCCCACCCGCGTCGTGTGCACACGGCAACCCGTGGGGCGACGTGGCACCGCTGCCGTTTCAGGCGTCGCCTCTCAGCCGCCGGGCGATGTCGATGTCGTTCTGGAGTGCGCTGAGACGGGGAAACGGCTCGCGGGTGGCGTCCAGCACGCAGACGTGGAGCTTGTCGCCGGCCTGCGGTGGCGCCACGTTCTCGTCCCGCCAAGACGGGTGCTTCACCTGGTCGATGAATCCGAAGAGGCCGGCGGATCCATCCACTTCCACCTTCGCGCCCACGGGAGCGACCGCGACGACCGTGACGTCGAGTTCTTGATGGTCACGGAACCTCAATTGGGCCCTCCAAAGATTTTGACCCAGCTGCGGTTCTGGGTGAGCTCGTTGAACCGGTCGAGCTTGTCCACCGGGATCTCGAACTCGATCCGCGGCGCGCCGTTCGGCCCGTTCCTGTCGTGGATCTTCGCGTGGTCGGCGAACTCCTCGAGGAATGACGGGTGCATTTCGTACTTCACCATTCCCTTCGCGAAGTTCGCTCCCGTCGGTCCGGCGTACTCCGCAGCCACCGCCCGTTCGCCGAAGTAGATCTTGCCGTCCGAGATGATACCGCCGCCGATGTCCACCCCGGGCTGATGGTTGGCCGGGTTCGGCCCGTGGTCGAGCTCGTACTGCGCGTGGGCCCCCTTCGGTGTGCGGTAGATCGGAAAGTAGTCCGGTGCCAGGCCCAGGTAGTCCGTCCACGCGTGCGGATTCGTCACGTAGGTGGAGGGGTTCGGCGCCGGGGTGAGGCCGAGGGGGTCCGGGGTGAGGTAGCGGGCGTTCTCGGGGTCGTAGTGGCGGAAGTAGTTGTAATGGAGGCCGGTCTCCGGGTCGGCGTACTGACCCGGAAAGCGGAGAGGCGTATAGGCAGTGCTTTTCGCAGCCCACGTGGTGATGCCCCACAGCGTGGAACGTTCGTGCCACGCCACGTTGCCGGACTCGTCGATGAGCTCGGTGGGGGTGCCCACCAGGTCGGTGACGATCGCGAAGAACCGGGAGTCGATTTCTTCCCGGGAGGCGTCGAGAATGCGTTCCGTCTGGGCTATCGGCCGAATGCCCTGGTGGTCCCAGGTGATGGCGACCAAGTGAGGTAGATCGTTCGAGCTACTGGTCTGCTCGCACAGGGTGTTCCCGTCCCAGGTGAAGTCGATCCGCTCGGTAACGGTCCGGCCGTCCTCGGCCAGGCGAAGCTTCGCCGTGCGGCGGCCGAGGGGGTCGTAGCGGTAGCGCCACACAGTGCCGTCCGGAGTGGTGGCGGAGAGGAGGCGGTCCTCGACGTCCCACTCGTAGCGCCAGATGTCCGGCTTGCGGGACGGACGCGTCTTGCGCCGCACGGTGACTCGGCCGAGCCCGTCGTGCTCATAGCGCACGGCTCCCGCGCGGACGATACGGTTCTTCTCGTAGGCGCGCACGCCGTTGGCCACATGGCTGGCGTGGCCCGTCTGCCACGACGCGAAGGTCTGGTTCCCGGCCTGGTCGTAGGCGTAGCTCTCGGTCCAATCGGCTGCCCGGACCGCGGTGACCCGACCGACAGGATCTAGCTCGTACTCCTGCCGGCCGCTGCCGGCGTCATCGACCGCGGTGAGGTGGCCGTCCGCCCGGTAGGTGTAGCTGCGGTGCCGCACCCGGGCCCCGCCCGAGCCGATGACCGTCTGGTCTGTGAGGCGCCCCACAGGATCGAAGACGTGGCTCAGGACGACGTCGTCGCCGACGCGGCGCGTCACCTCACGGCCCGCGGCGTCGTACGCGAAACCGAGAGAGCGGCCGGAGGCCGTCATGGTTGTGCGGCGGCCCGCGCCGTCGTAGCTCCACGTGGCCGTCACACCGGTCGGCGTGGTGCGGCCGGTCCGGCGGCCCAGCTCGTCGTAGGTGTAGGTGAGGGCGCGTCCGTCGACGGTCTCCGACTGCACGCGACCCTCGTGGTCCCGCAGCAGGGTGACGGTCGTTCCGTCGGGGCCTTGGGAGTGGGCGAGCTGGTCGGTGAGGTCGTAGGCGTAGGTGGTGACGTTGCCGTCGGCATCCTTGCGAACGATCTGGTCGAGTGCGTTGCGCTCGAATGCGGTGGTCTGGCCCAGTGCGTTCGTGCGGGAGACGAGGCTGCCGGTGGGCCCGTGTACGTAGGTGATCGTGCGACCGTCGAAGTCGGTCTCTGACGTCAGACGTCCCGCGGGGTCGTACGCGTAGTTCCAGGTCAGGCCCTCGGGGCTGGTCACCTCGGTAAGGCGCAGTTCGGCGTCGTGCCCGAAGGCGTAGCGGACGCCGTCAGGGCCCGTGCGGGCAGTGAGGACGTCGAATTCGGTGTACTCGAACCGGGTGACCCCGCCGAGCCGGTCGGTGTGGCTGGTGCAGTTGCCCTCACCGTCCCAGGTCCAGCTCTCGACGGCTCCGTCCGCGTGGACGCGGAGGGCCGGCCGGCCCTCGACCGTCCACTCCAGGTGCGTGGTGGCGCCTGTCGGGTCGGTGACGGCGGTGGGGCGGCCGAAGGCGTCCCGCTCGAAGCGGGTGGTGGAACCGAGCGGATCGGTGACTTCGGCGGGGAGACCGACCCGGTCGCAGCGAATGGCGGTCGTGCCGCCCTGGGGGTCGGTGACCGAGGTGAGGCCGCCCGCCTCGTCGTAGGTGAAGCGGGTGACCCTGCCGAGGGAGTCGGTGGCCGATGTTCGGTTGCCCCGCTCGTCGTAGGCGTACCGGACCACATGACCGTCGACCCTTTTGACCTGGACAGGTTGGCCGAACTCGTTGTGGCGGGCCGTGCTCTCACGCCCGTCGGCGCGTGTCACGGAGACGAGGTTGCCGTCGTCGTCGTGGCGATGGGAGGTGGTGCGGCCGAGCGGATCCGTCTGTGCGAGCAGACGGCTGCGGCCGTCGCGCACGTAGCGCGTGGTGTTGCCGAGGGGATCGGTGTCGGCCACGATCTTGTACGTGTCGTCAACGAGGTAGCGGCGAGTGTGCCCTTCACCCGTGACGGTCTCGGTCACGCGGTGGCCCGTCGCCTCGTCCAGGGCGTCGTAGGCCAGGCGCAGCACCATGTGTCCCTCGCCGCCGCCCTCCGCGACGCAACGGTTCTGCTCGTCGTAGGTGTAGGCATAGGAGCGGTTGTTCGTGTCGGTCCAGGACGTGATGCGGCCGCGGTCGTCATAGGTGAAGCGGAGCGGCAGGCCGGAGGAGTTGACGACCTCCGTGAGATCTCCGGCTGTGTAGCCGTAGGCGAGGATGCGCGGGCCGCCGTCGAGGTGGAGGGCGGTGATGCGGCCGTCGGCGGTGTCGAAGCGAAGGCGGTATCCGCCGGAGTGGGCCATGCCGAGCGGGGTGCCGTGAGCGTCGAACTCGAAGGTGATGAGGTTGTCGTTGCGGTCCTCCAACTGGGCGATCGGCGCGATGCCGTCGCCGTCCGGGTCCCCGGCGGGCGGGGTGAAGCGGCGGACCTGGCCGGCGGCTGGGTCGGTGAGTGTCCAGTCGCCGTCCGGAGTGCGTTCGAGGGGGTGGCGGGGCGCGGAGGCGGATACCGGCAGGACCGGGACGCCCGGGGCGGCATGCGGGTAGGCGACGATCAGGCCGTCCTCGGTGACCAGGACGACGCCCTCGGGGTCGACCTCCAGGTGCTGGTCGATGCTCGACGCCCAGGTCGGCCCGAACCAGCGCCCGGCGGTGTACCCCGATTCCGCGCGCCGGACGAAGGCCAGCGGCAGCGTTCCGGGCAGCACGATGTCGGTCTGCGGGAGGAACATCCGGCCGGTGGCCAGGTCGATCGGGTCGGTGTTGTCGTACCGCTTCGCCGCATCGGGCGTTTCCCTCACATGGGGGCCGTCCTTGTCGAGGCCGGTGCGGCCGGGGCCCTTGAGGTCGTCGGCGTGCTTGGCGGCCGAGCCGACCTTCTTCAGCGCCCCGAGCCCCTTGGATCCGACGAGTTCCGGAATCATCTTCCCGATGCCCTCGGAAGGATCCTTCATGAACTCATCAAGCATCTGCTTGCCCGCACCCAGCGGGTCGTTGGCCATCGTGACCAGGCCCGCGGCCGTCGAGTTCAGGTTCGTCAGGTACTCGGCCGGATGCGTCAGGTTGTACGGATCCGTCGGGTTCAGCGCCCGCGCGAAGTTCACGATCCCGGCCGTGCCCTTGATGACACCACCCGCCAGGTGCGTCTGGGCAAGGTCCAGGTAATCCATCCCGTCGCCGAGCTGCTTGGCGTACGAGGGCTTAGGCGGAGCCGCGTCCCGCGCCGCCCGCACCGCGGTACGCACGGTCTCCGCGACGTCGTTGCGCTGCTTGCGGGCCGTCTCGAGCTTGTCCTGCGCGGCCGTTGCCAGCGCGACGCCCGGATCGGTGAAGTCCTCGGACGGGCGCGGCGGCAGCGTGTCCTTCTTCGCCTTCAACGCGTCGTTGTAAGTCTTGACCAGCTTGTTGTGGGCGTTGCGGGCGTCGGTGGAAACCTTCTTCGCGTTGTTGTACTCCTCCAACGCCTCCTTCGCCTGGCCCTGCGCCCACTCCACCGTCTCCGCGAAACGACCCATCGCCTCGGAGGCCTTCCCGAAGGCCTCCGCCGCCTTGAACCAGCGCGGCGGCTCCTTCGCCACCGACTCGCGGAAGGCGTCCGCCGCCTTGCCCTTGAGCCCGTCCGGCTCCCCCATCCCCTTCAGACCGTTGCCGACCTTGTCGAAGGAGGCCTTGAAGTCGTTCAGGTGCGAAACCTGCGCCCGGATCTTCGAGACACTGCCGTAAACCAGCTTGCTCGGGTCCTCGGTCTGGCCCAGCTCCAGCTCCGCCACGTCCGCACCGAGCTGGTTGGCGGCCGAGCGGCTCTTGTCACGGATCCAGTCACCCGCGTCGTCCAGACCGACGTCCTCGGCAAGATCGGCCGTCTTGTCACCGGCCCACTCGACCGCGTCGCCGACCTTCTCCGCGCCCTTCTCAACACCATCCTCGATGACGTCCGGCACGAAATCCCGCCAGCCCATCAGCGACCGCCCCCGTCACGCTCCGCCTGCTCCAACAGGTCCTTCAGCGAACCGATCTTCCCGGTGGAGGTGAGCTGGTCCCCGGTGTCCGACCAGGTCTTCTCGATGTCCTCAGCACTCTTCTGGAAGGACTCCGGGCTGTAATCGGGCTTGTAGGCATCCGCGGAGAAGATGTCGCCCCAGGACTTCTGCTCGATCTCGTCCTCGGAGGCGTGCGGATTGCCGTACGCGGCGTTCGCCACGACCTTGAACGAGCCCTGGAGGTACTGCTCCTCCTCCCACACCGTCCCCGCCGCGATCCCCAACGACTGCGCGAGGGTGCTCGCGTTCTGCACCAGACTCCGCACACCCCACTCCCAGCGCTCGCAGAAATCCTCGAAGTCCGTCGCCAGACCCGCGTGCCCGGCCTCCATCCCCGTCATCGACAGATTCTCGAACCCCGCACCCTGCGAAGCACCGGCCGCGTCCCCCGACTCCCGCAACTCCCCGATCGCCGCCCGCAGACCGTCCTGGATGTTCTTGACCGCCGTCGGCGAGACCTCCAGGTCCCCGTCACCCGCCATCAGGCCACCGCCCCGGCCGCCAGGTCCACCGCACTGGCATCGGGCACGATCCCCGCGACCGGCGGGAAGAACATCGACCCGTCCACGTCCGCCACGTTCAGCACCACACCCGCCGGACCGCCCGCCGCCGGAACCACCGCATCGACCAGACGCGCACCCAGCACCGAGAGGAACTCCCACTCCCGGCCGGCCTCCGCCTCACCGCGCGCCGCCGCGAACCGGGCCAGCGCCTCCTCGTCCGTGAACGCGTAGATCCACCGGATGCCGCCCGACACCGCCGACATCAGACCGCCCTCCGGCCCGTCCGCGAGCGGCACCAGCAGGACAGCCCGCCGGAACTCCCCCACCAGGCGTGCCGGATCACCCGATCCGTCCCGTATCGCCGCGATCTCTGAGGTCAGTTCCATGGGCTACGTCCCCTCCAGCGCCGGTCAGCGTCCTGGAGGAGCACGCTATCGGGAACCCCACCGGTTCCCTCAGGCCCACTGGGCGCGCCCTGTCAGGCGTGGTTGACCGGGAGGACGTCCGGGGAGAGGGCGCCCGCGTGGGCTGCGGCGCTGGTCATGCGGCGCAGGTGGTGGCGGCGGCAGAGGACCTCGTAGCCGATCTCCCCGGCCGGGCGGTTCACGTCGCCGACGACCACCTGGGCACCCTCGACGACCATCTCGCCGTCCACCGTGCGGGCGTTGTGCGTAGCGCGGGCGCCGCACCAGCACAGGGCCTCGACCTGGAGCTGCTCCAGTCGGTCCGCCAGTTCGATCAGACGCTGCGAGCCCGGGAAGAGCTTCGTGCGGAAGTCCGTCGTGATGCCGAAGGCGAAGACGTCCAAGCCGAGGTCGTCCACGATGCGGGCCAGCTGATCGATCTGGACCGGGGCCAGGAACTGCGCCTCGTCCACGATCACGTAGTCCGCCTTGCCGCCCTTCGAGAGCTGGGCCACCAGGTACGCATAGAGGTCCATGCCCTCCGGCGCCTCGATCGCCTCCATCACCAGGCCGAGCCGGGACGACAGCTTGCCCTCGCCCGCGCGGTCGTCACGGGTGAAGATGACGCCCTGAAGCCCCCGCGCGTCGCGGTTGTGCGCGATCTGGAGCGCCAGTGTGCTCTTTCCGCAGTCCATCGTTCCGGAGAAGAACACCAGCTCGGGCATGGGAAGTACGGGACCTTTCGGTTCGGGGCACACGGGTGGGCGGGGACGGTCGGGTGGCGCGTGGGGGTCAGGTGCGGACTTCGAGGAGCGGCACCAGTTGCTCGGCCGCGGTCATGGAGCCGTGCATGCCGACGAGCGCCGACTCGTTGGGCTCCTTGCGGGACGCGGTGATCGCGACGTCGGCGTGGGCGGCGGCGACGACGTCGCCGATCCGGCCCAGCACGCGCTCGTCGCACTCCCCCGGGGCGCCGAACCAGCCGAGTTCCAGGGCCTCTTCGCGGCTCGCGATCCAGAAGCGGTCCCCGAGCACCTCGCGCCACACGGTGAGTACGTCGGCCTCGGCTCCCGGCACCGCGTAGACGTGTCGGGCCCGTCCCTCGCCGCCCAGCAGGGCCACACCCGCGCCCAGTTCCCAGTCCTCGTCGAAGTCGATCCGCGAATCCTCGTCGAAGGGCACGTCCACCATGCCGTGGTCGGCGGTCACGTACAGGGCGGCACGGGGCGGCAGTTGCTCCGCCAGGCGCTGCACCAGCCGGTCGACGTACATGAGTTGACCGCGCCACACGTCGGAGTCGACGCCGTGGCGGTGGCCGGCTCCGTCGAGTTCGCTGTAGTACGTGTACACGAGCGAGCGTTCGCCGGCGGCGAGTTGGATGGCCGCGAGATCCATCCGCTCCTCGCCGGTCATCCGGCCGTGGAAGGTGCCGCCGCTCAGCGCGATCTTGGTGAGCGGGGTGGTCTGGAAGCCCGGCGCGGACACCTGCGCGGTGTGCACGCCGGCGGCGTCCGCGAGCTGGAAGACGGTGGGGTACGGCTGCCAGACCTTCGGCTGGGTCCACGGCTGCCAGCGGAGCTGGTTCATCAGT
This sequence comes from Streptomyces sp. NBC_00513, assembly GCF_041431415.1. GTDB lineage: Bacteria > Actinomycetota > Actinomycetes > Streptomycetales > Streptomycetaceae > Streptomyces. Next base: position 5,766,381 of record NZ_CP107845.1, on the reverse strand, counting down.
TCGCCGGAGGCCGGGTTGCGCACGGCGTAGCCGGGCAGGCCGTGTCGGGCGGGCGGCAGTCCCGTGCCGACGGAGGCCAGCGAGGTGGCGGTGGTCGCCGGGAAGCCCGAGGTGATCGGGCGGCCGGTGCCGCCGCGCGAACCGGCGAGCAGAGAGGCCAGGTACGGGGCCTCCTGCGGGTGGGCCTTGATCTGCTCCCAGCCCATGCCGTCGACCAGGAAGACGCAGTTCCGGTCGGCCGGGGTCAGTTCGGCGATCCCGGCGGCGAGGCCGGGAACGCCCTGTCCGGCCGCCAGGGTCGGCAGCAGGTCGGCGAGCGAGCCGGTGCCGTAGTGCGGGACGGGGGCGCCGGCGAGGTCCAGCGGCTCGGGCTCGTCCCAGTGCGCGGGTACAGAGGAGAACATCAGCGGCCGGCGGCGGGCGAGGCCGCGGTGGCCTCGGACAGGGCCTGGGCGAAGACCAGGGTCTGGCGGACCGTCTCCGGGCCGTCGCCGGCCTCGCTGACCCGCAGGCTGAGGTCGTCGGCGGTGGAGTTGCCGGTGTAGCCGTGGTCGGAGTCGCAGTTCGGGTCGCCGCAGGCGGCGGGCTCCAGGTCGATGCGCGAGACCGCACCCCAGCCGATGGTCAGCACGACCTCGCGCGGCAGGGTGCCGGCGGTGTACGACTCGGGGTTGGCGACGACGCGGCTGAGCACCACAGAGGAGATGCTGCCGAGCTTGACCGACTCGGTGGACGTCGTCGCGTACGGGGACGGCGACCCGGCGTCGGCGGCCTGCTCGTCGGTGTGGCTCACGATGAAGCGGTTGCCGGTGAGGACCAGGACCGTGACGTGCCGGCGCACCTCGTTGGAGTCGAAGGTCGTCTCCTGGTGGACCAGGTACGACGAGATCGGCTCGCCGCCCACCGCGGCCTCCACGGCCTCGGCCACGAGGGTCGGGTAGTAGCCGCTGCGCTCGATCGCCGCGCGCAGCCCCTGGGTCGTCGTACCGGATTTCGCCATGAGGTCCATCCTAAGGCCCGTCCGGGGCAGCCGGACCGCGCCGGACCGGTCCTAGTAGCTGGGGAGGGTGCGCGGTCCGAGGTCGGTGCGGACGGGCGGGCGGGCCACGCGGACGGTGGCGCTCAGCACGGAGAGCCCTTCCGTGGCGACGACGACGGGTTCCAGGGACACCCCGATCACCTCGGGGTGGTCGTGGACCAGTCGGGACAGGCGCAGGAGCAGCTCCTCCAGGGCGGGCGTGTCCACGGGGTCGCTGCCGCGCCAGCCGAAGAGGAGGGGCGCGGCGCGGATGGACCGGATCAGGGCGGCCGCGTCCCGGTCGGTGGCCGGGACGAGCCGGTGGGCGGTGTCACCGAGCAGTTCGGAGGGGACGCCGGCGAGACCGAAGGAGAGGACGGCGCCGGCGGCGGGATCGATGACGCTGCGCACGACGGTGTCGACGCCGCGGGGCACCATCGCCTGGACGACCGGGAGCAGCTCGGCCGGCTTGCCGAGGGCCTCGGTGAGTTCGTCGTAGGCGCGCCGCAGCTCCGCCTCGGCCGTCAGGGCCAGGCGTACGCCTCCCAGATCGGCGCGGTGGCGCAGGTGCGGGGCGGTGGTCTTCAGGGCCACCGGGTAGCCGAGCGTGCGGGCGGCCCGTACGGCGGCGCCGGCGTCGGGCGCGGGCAGGGTGGGGAGCACCCGGATCCCGTACCGGGCGAGGAGCGTGATCGCGTCCGCCTCGTCGAGGGTGATCGCGGAGTCCGCGGGGCCGGCGAGGAGGGCGGCGAGCTGCGCGGCGGCTCCGGCCTCGTCGATGTCCTCGTACTCGGGCACCTGGCCGGCGTCGGCGAGGGACCGCCGCCACTGTGCGTACCGCACGGCTTCGGCGACGGCGCGGACGGCACGCTCGGCGGCGGGGTAGGCGGGGATCCGCCCCTCCCCGGCGGTGCCGGGCCGAGTGGTGGGGTGGCCCGTCGAAGGGGTGTCGGCCTGCCGCGGGGCGCCCGGCGGCGGGGTCTGCGTGACGGGGATGCCCGCGACCGGGGTGGTCGGGGCCGGGGTGGTCGGGGCCGGGGTGGTCGGGGCCGGGGTGGTCGGGGCCGGGGTGGTCGGGGCCGGGGTGGTCGGTGTGATCGCGTTCGCGGGGCGGGGCGCGACGGTTCCGGCGGCCGTGGAGAGGGCCTCGGCCAGCGCGCCCAGCTCGACGTGCACCACCGCGACCGGCTTGCCCGGGTGCTCGGCGACGGCGTCGCGCAGTGCGCTCGCCAGGTCGTCGGCCGGCGCGTTCTCCCCCACCCAGGGGATCGCCGTCACGACGACCGCGTCGCAGTCCGGCGAGGCCAGGGCGTCGGCGAGGGCGGTACGGAAGTCCCGGGGCGTGGCGGCGGTGGTCAGGTCCAGCGGTGGCAGGGGCCGCAGCCCCCGGGTCAGGCAGGCGTCGTAGGTGAGCACGCCCAGCGATTCGGAGTTCCCGAGGATCGCCACCCTCGGGCCGGCGGGCAGCGGCTGACCGGCCAGCAGCAGCCCGACGTCGACCAGTTCCGTGACCGTGTCGACCCGGATGACGCCCGCCTGCCTGAGCAGTTCCGAGACGGTGGATTCGGGCAGCCGGGTGCCGGGGACCACGTGTCCGGCCGGGGTGTGCCGGCCACCCCGGGCCACGACCACGGGCTTGACGGCGGCCGTGCGGCGGGCGAGGCGGGTGAACTTGCGGGGGTTGCCCAGGGTCTCCAGGTACATCAGGGCCACGTCGGTGGAGTCGTCGTCGTACCAGTACTGGAGGATGTCGTTGCCGGAGACGTCGGCCCTGTTGCCGGCCGAGACGAACGAGGACAGCCCCTCGCCGCGCCGCAGCAGCCCCGAGAGCAGGGCGATGCCGATCGCGCCGGACTGGGTGAACAGGCCGATCCGGCCGCGCGCGGACGCCGGGGTGGGGGCCAGTGAGGCGTTCAGCTCCACGTCCGGAGCGGTGTTGATGACCCCGAAGGCGTTCGGGCCGATCAGCCGCATCCCGTACGAGCGGACCTGGCGCACCAGCTCGCGCTGCCGTTGCAACCCGGCCGGGCCGCTCTCGCCGTATCCGGCGGACAGCACCACCAGCCCCTGCACACCGTGCTCTCCGCACGCGCGGACCGCGTCCGGGACCCGGTCCGCCGGGACGGCGACGACCGCGAGGTCGACCGGGGCGCCGATGTCGGCGACGGTGCGGTAGGCGCGTACGCCGTCGAGCAGGTCGGCGGAGGCCGCCTCGTTGACCGCGTACAGCTGGCCGTGGAAGCCGGTGTCCCGAAGGTTGCGCAGCGCCGCGGCGCCCACGCCGCCGCCGGAGCGGCTGACTCCGATCACCGCCACGGAGCCGGGGGCCAGGAGCCGCTGGACGGAGCGGGCCTCGGCGCGCTGTTCGCGGGCGCGCTGCACGGCGAGGGACTCGGCGGTGGGTTCGAGGTCGAGGGTGAGGTGGACGGCGCCGTCCTCGAAGCTGCGCTTCTGCTGGTAGCCGACGTCCGTGAACACTTTGATCATCTTGCTGTTGGCGGGCAGCACCTCGGCGGCGAACCGGCGGATGCCGCGCTCCCGGGCCACCGCGCCGATGTGTTCGAGGAGGGCGGAGGCGACTCCGCGGCCCTGGTGCGCGTCCTGGACGAGGAAGGCGACCTCCGCCTCGTCGGCGGGTGCGGAGGCGGGCCGGCCGTCGGGGCCGATGCGGTCGAAGCGGACCGTGGCGATGAACTCGCCGCCGATGGTCGCCGCGAGGCCGACGCGGTCCACGTGGTCGTGGTGGGTGAAGCGGTGGACGTCGCGGTCGGACAGGCGGGGGTACGGGGCAAAGAACCGGTAGTACTTCGACTCGTCGGAGACCTGTTCGTAGAAGCTGACCAGGCGACCCGCGTCCTCGGCGGTGATGGGCCGGATCCGGGCGGTGCCGCCGTCGCGCAGCACGACGTCCGCTTCCCAGTGGGCCGGGTACGAGGGGTCCGACTCGGTGGTCATGGCCACACCTTAAGGGGCGGGCCAACCGAACGGTGCGCGCGCGGCGCGTGCGGCACACGGGGGCAAATCAGTGCAAGCTGGGGAGGGTCCAGCGGCGGTGGATCCGGGCCGAAGGTCGGTTCGAGCATTCCGGGTGTCGTGAGAGACTGGTCTAGACAACCGCTAGCACCTGAAGGGCATCACCATGGCAGAGCGCCGCGTCAACGTCGGCTGGGCCGAGGGCCTGCACGCTCGTCCCGCCTCGATCTTCGTCCGGGCGACGACCGCTTCCGGCGTTCCGGTGACCATCGCGAAGGCCGGCGGCGACCCCGTCAACGCCGCTTCCATGCTGGCGGTTCTGGGCCTGGGCGCCCAGGGCGGCGAGGAGATCGTCCTCGCGTCCGAGGCCGAGGGCGCCGACGTCGCGCTGGACCGCCTCGCGAAGCTTGTCGCCGAGGGTCTCGACGAGCTCCCCGAGACGGTCTGATCCGAGACGGTCCGGCCCTTCGGATCACACACACGTGGCGAAGCCGCGGCCCCGGCGCATCGGGGGCCGCGGCTTCGTCGTTTCCGGAACGCGTCGGCATGAATGCGGCGCGGCGCGGGACATCGGGGCGACCTTTACCGCACGCCGGAAATTCCGTCACGGAATCCGCCCGTCGAAAAGGGCGGGCCGGAATCAGGCCGACCGGAATCAGGCCGACGGAATGAGGCGGGCGATTACGAGGCGCCGAAACCCCCCGCATATCCGTCCTTTGTATACGGGCTTTGTTAATGCGGGCCGCTCGCCATGTTTACGGCAGGTTGCGAAGTCCTCACGCGCCGCCGGTGGGCCGCGACCGCGCGTTCGGCGTGCAGGGCCGTAAGGGAGCGGGCCCGCTCGGCGTCGCCGCGCGCCACCGCGTCCACGATCGCCCCGTGCTCGGCCCAGGAGTCCACGGGGCGCGTCGGGGCCTCCACCGAGAACATCCAGGCGATCTTGTGGCGCGTCTGCGTCAGCAGGGCGATCAGCCCGGGGCTCGCGGACGCCTGGGACAGCGTCTCGTGGAACCAGCCACCCAGGGCCCGCAGATCCTCTCCCTGGCCCCTCCTGGCCCGTTCCTGGCCCAGCCTGACCAGTCCGCGCAGCACCTTCAGGTGCGCCTCGGTGCGTCGGCGGGCCGCCCGGGAGGCGGCGAGGGGCTCCAACAGCATCCGCAGCTCCAGGAGGTCCGAGGCCTCCTGCTCGGTCGGCTCGGCCACGCAGGCCCCGGCGTGCCGGCGGGTCGTGACGAAGCCCTCGGACTCCAGGGTGCGCAGGGCCTCGCGGACCGGGACGCGCGAAACCCCGTAGCGGCGGGCCAGTACTTCCTCGGTGAGGCGTCCGCCGGGTCCGAAGACTCCGGAGATGATGTCGTCGCGGATTGCTGTGCATACCGCGTGCGCAGGAATTCGCAAGACCGGACCTCCGCTTGATTTCGTGACCGTGCCGCGACTCTATTGCAACACACGATAATTTCCGAGGACGGCCCTTGATGTGAAACATTTCCCGCCAACGCGAAAGGCCCCGGCTCGATGAGCCGGGGCCTTCAACGAAGAGGTGCGAAGCGATCAGACGTTGACGTCGTGCGAGCGCAGGTACGCGATCGGGTCGATGTCCGAGCCGTACTGCGAACCGGTGCGGGCCTCGAAGTGCAGGTGCGGGCCGCTGGAGTTGCCCGTGGAGCCCGACAGGCCGATCTGCTGACCCGGGGTGACCTGCTGGCCGACGGAGACGTCCAGCGAGGACATGTGCCCGTACTGGGTGTAGGTGCCGTCGTTGTGCTTGATGACGACGTTGTTGCCGTACGCGCCGCCGTAGCCGGCCTCGACGATCGTGCCGGCCCCCACGGCGTGGACCGAGGTGCCGGACGCCGCGTGGAAGTCGATGCCCGTGTGGCTGCCGGAGGACCACATGCCGCCGCCCGCGTGGTACTGCGTGCTGACGTAGGAGCCCTCGACGGGAGCGACGAAGGTGTTGAGGCGCTTGCGCTCGGCCTCGCGGGCCGCACGCTCGGCGGCCTCGCGCTCGGCCTTCTCCTTGGCCTCGGCGAGGCGCTTGGACTCGGCGGCGCGCTGCTTGGCGTCGGCCTCGGCCTGGGCCTTCGCTGCGGTGATGTCGGCGGCGCGCTGCTGGGACTCGGCCTGGGTCTCGATCTCGCCCTGGAGGTCCTCGGCGACGACGACGGCGTTGAGGCCGGTGTCCTCGATCGTGGGGGCGGCGGGCTCGCCCGCGGCGAACGCGGGGCCGGCCAGCGTGCCCACGACGCCGGTGGTGGCGAGGGCGGCTATACCGGCGTAGCCGGCGGTCTTGCGGCTCAAACGGCTCGAACCACGGTGCTTACCGGCGACACGACTGCTGCCAAACGCCATGAAGAGGTTGATCCTTTCCTTCCTTCTCGCCTACCGGGTTAGCTGACGGGTTCGGAGCAGGAAGGTCTCCTACGGGCCCCCTCTTGCGAGGCGGTCCGATTCACCCCAGGGACACATGTGGGTCCCCGGCTCCCCAGGCTCGCGCCTGACGGGGACTCGGCGATCGCTGTCCGGTGCCGCGGGTGCGGCGGGCACAACTGACGAACAGCACGGCCGACGCTAGGCGGATCTTCAGTCAATCGCCAAACAGGTGCGCGCTTTTGTTACCTACGCCACACCACATACAAGCAACCTCACCACTAAATGGACAAAAGGGGCCCCGGCGACAAGTCGCCAGGGCCCCCTCGATTTCAGGTCAGTTGCCGACGACGCTCACTTCGCCGATCCCCAGCGCCCGCACGGGCTCCGCGATCTGCGACGCGTCGCCCACGAGGATCGTGACCAGCCGGTCCACGGGGAAGGCGTTGACCACGGCCGAAGTCGCCTCCACCGTTCCCGTCGCGGCGAGTTGGGCGTACAACCGGGCCTGGTAGTCGTCCGGCAGCTCCTGCTCCACCTGATCGGCGAGGGTGCCCGCGACCGAGGCTGCCGTCTCGAACTTCAGCGGGGCAACGCCCACCAAGTTCTGTACCGCCACGTCCCGTTCGGCGTCGGTCAGACCGCCCTCCGCGAGGGTGCGCAGCACCGTCCAGAGGTCCTCCAGCGCCGGGCCGGTGTTCGGGGTGTCCACCGAGCCGCTGATGGCCAGCATGGACGCGCCCTTGCCGTCGGCGGTGGAACGCAGCACCTGCCCGAAGGCGCGCACGCCGTACGTGTACCCCTTCTCCTCGCGCAGCACCTTGTCGAGGCGGGAGGTGAGGGTGCCGCCGAGGCAGTACGTGCCGAGCACCTGGGCCGCCCAGACGCGGTCGTGCCGGTCCGCGCCGATCCGGCCGATGAGGAGCTGCGTCTGGACCGCTCCGGGGCGGTCCACGATGACCACGCGGCCCGTGTCGTCGGCCGTCACCGGGGGCACCGGGCGCGGATCGGCGGAATTGCCGGTCCAGGCACCCAGGGTGTCCGCCAGGATGGCGTCCAGGTCGATCCCGGTCAGGTCGCCCACGACCACCGCGGTGGCGGTCGCGGGGCGCACGTGGGCCTCGTAGAAGGCGCGTACGGCACCGGAGTCGATGCGGGCGACCGTCTCCTCGGTGCCCTGGCGGGGCCGGGAGATCCGCAGGTCGGCCGGGAACAGCTCCTTGGAGAGCTGCTTGGCGGCGCGGCGCTGCGGGTTGGCCGACTCGTGCGGGATCTCGTCGAGACGGTTGCGCACCAGCCGGTCGACCTCGCTGTCGGCGAAGGCCGGGGCGCGCAGCGCCTCGGCGAGCAGGCCGAGCGCCTTCGCCAGGCGGGAGGCGGGTACCTCCAGCGAGACCCGCAGGCCCGGGTGGTCGGCGTGCGCGTCGAGGGTCGCCCCGCAGCGCTCCAGCTCCGCCGCGAACTCCTCGGCGGAGTGCTTGTCGGTGCCCTCGGACAGGGCGCGGGCCATGATGGTGGCCACCCCGTCCAGGCCTTCGGGCTCCGCGTCGAGCGGCGCGGCGAGGTTGATCTCGACGGCGACGACCTGCTGGCCCGGACGGTGGCAGCGCAGCAGGGTCAGCCCGTTGGCGAGCGCGCCGCGCTCGGGGGCCGGGAAGGCCCACGGCCTGGCCTCGCCGGCCTCCGGCCGCGGGTGGAGGGTCATCGTGACGGCTGCGGTGTCGCTCACTGCTCCGCCCCTTCGTTCTCGTCGTTCTCGTCGGCCGCCAGGGGCTCGTACACGAGCACCGCGCGGTTGTCCGGGCGCAGTCGGGCGGCGGCCACGGCCTGCACCTCCTCGGCGGTGACGTCCAGGACGCGGCCGACGGCGGTGAGGGCGAGCTGCGGGTCGCCGAACAGCACCGCGAAGCGGCACAGTTCGTCGGCGCGGCCGGCGACCGTGCTCAGCCGGTCCAGCCACTCCCGTTCCAGCTGGGCCTGGGCGCGTTCCATCTCCTCGGCGGTGGGGCCCTCGGCGGCGAACCGCGCGAGTTCCTCGTCCACGGCCGCCTCGATGGCGGGCACCTCGACCCCGCTGGAGGTCTTGACGTCCAGCCAGCCGAGCGACGGAGCGCCCGCCAGGCGCAGCATGCCGAATCCGGCGGCCACGGCGCTCTGGTCGCGGCGGACCAGGCGGTTGTGCAGCCGCGAGGACTCGCCGCCGCCGAGGACGGTCAGCGCCACGTCGGCGGCGTCGCACTCCCGGGTGCCGTCGTGCGGCAGTCGGTAGGCGGCCATCAACGCGCGGGCCGGGACCTCCTCGACGATCTCCTCGCGCAGCTGGCCGCCCATGACCTCGGGCAGCGAGCCGTCGCGCGGCGGCTGCTTGCCGTCGTGCGAGGGGATGGAGCCGAAGTACTTCTCGACCCAGGCGAGCGCCTGCTCGGGGTCGATGTCACCGACGACCGAGAGCACCGCGTTGTTGGGGGCGTAGTACGTGCGGAAGAAGTGGCGCGCGTCCTCCAGGGAGGCGGCGTCCAGGTCGGCCATGGAGCCGATCGGGGTGTGGTGGTACGGGTGTCCCTCGGGGTACGCGAGGGCGGTGAGCCGCTCGAAGGCGGTGCCGTACGGCACGTTGTCGTACCGCTGGCGGCGCTCGTTCTTGACGACGTCGCGCTGGTTCTCCATGGACTCGTCGTCCAGGGCGGTCAGCAGCGAGCCCATCCGGTCCGCCTCCAGCCAGAGGGCGAGCTCCAGCTGGTGGGCCGGCATCGTCTCGAAGTAGTTGGTGCGCTCGAAACTGGTGGTGCCGTTCAGCGAACCGCCGGCGCCCTGGACGAGCTCGAAGTGCCCGTTGCCGGGTACGCTCGCGGACCCCTGGAACATCAGGTGCTCGAAGAGGTGAGCCAGACCGGTCCGGCCCTTGACTTCGTGGCGCGAGCCGACGTCGTACCAGAGGCAGACCGCGGCGACCGGGGTCAGGTGATCCTCGGAGAGCACCACGCGCAGGCCGTTGGCCAGCCGGTGCTCGGTCGCTGTCAGGCCGCCGGAGCCGGCCTGGGCTGTGGCCGTGTGACCCATGGGCATGTGGTCCCTTCGATCGCGATGCAGAGATTTCTGTCAGACCTGCCACTGTATGCAAGCGCGTCGACCACCGGAGAAGTTCCCGGGTTCACTCCTGGGTCGGAGTCGGCGTTGTCGGTGCCTCGGGCCACAATGGTCCGCGTCACCACTGTCCGGAAGGCCGACCCAGCCTTGCGGTCACAGCCCGTCAGTCCCCGTCAGACCCCGAGTACACCCCCCTTTCATGGTTAAGGAGCCGCGCAGCGATGGCCCGCCGCAGCACGAAGACCCCGCCGCCGGAGGATTTCGAGGAGAAGATCCTCGACATCGACGTCGTCGACGAAATGCAGGGCTCCTTCCTCGAGTACGCGTACTCGGTGATCTACTCCCGCGCCCTGCCCGACGCCCGTGACGGCATGAAGCCGGTGCACCGGCGCATCGTCTACCAGATGAACGAGATGGGCCTGCGCCCCGACCGCGGCTACGTGAAGTGCGCGCGCGTCGTCGGCGAGGTGATGGGCAAGCTCCACCCCCACGGTGACGCGTCGATCTACGACGCCCTGGTGCGCATGGCCCAACCCTTCTCGATGCGGCTGCCGCTGGTCGACGGCCACGGCAACTTCGGTTCGCTCGGCAACGACGACCCGCCGGCCGCGATGCGTTACACCGAGTCGAAGATGGCCGACGCCGCGTCGCTGATGACGGACGGCATCGACGAGAACACCGTCGACTTCGCCGCGAACTACGACGGCCAGGAGCGCGAGCCGGTCGTCCTGCCGGCCGCGTACCCGAACCTGCTGGTCAACGGCGCCTCCGGGATCGCCGTCGGCATGGCCACCAACATGGCCCCGCACAACCTCGGCGAGGTCATCGCGGCCGCACGTCACCTGATCCGGTACCCGGAGGCGGACCTGGAGGCGCTGATGCGCTTCGTACCGGGTCCCGACCTGCCGACCGGCGGGCGCATCGTGGGGCTCGCCGGCATCAAGGACGCCTACGAGAACGGTCGAGGCACCTTCAAGATCCGTGCGACCGTGGCCGTGGAGGACGTGACCCCGCGCCGCAAGGGCCTGGTCGTCACCGAACTGCCCTTCACGGTCGGACCCGAGAAGGTCATCGCGAAGATCAAGGACCTGGTCGGTTCCAAGAAGCTCCAGGGCATCGCGGACGTCAAGGACCTCACCGACCGCTCGCACGGCCTGCGCCTGGTCATCGAGATCAAGAACGGCTTCCACCCGGAGGCCGTCCTGGAGCAGCTCTACAAGCTGACGCCGATGGAGGAGTCCTTCGGCATCAACAACGTCGCACTGGTCGACGGCCAGCCGCTCACCCTGGGCCTCAAGGAGCTGCTGGAGGTCTACCTCGACCACCGCTTCGAGGTCGTCCGGCGGCGCAGCGAGTTCCGGCGGGGCAAGCGGCGCGACCGACTGCACCTGGTCGAGGGCCTCCTCGTGGCGCTCCTCGACATCGACGAGGTCATCCGCCTCATCCGGGACAGCGACAACTCGGCGCAGGCGAAGGAACGCCTGATCGAGCGCTTCTCCCTCAGCGAGATCCAGACCCAGTACATCCTGGACACCCCGCTGCGCCGGCTCACCCGCTTCGACCGGATCGAGCTGGAGTCCGAGCGCGACCGGCTGGCCGGCGAGATCGACGAGCTGACCGGGATCCTGGACTCCGACAACGAGCTCCGCAAGCTCGTCTCCTCGGAACTGGCGGCGGTGGCGAAGAAGTTCGGCACCGAGCGCCGGACGGTGCTGCTGGAGTCGGCGGGCACGGCCATCACGGCGGTTCCGCTGGAGGTCGCGGACGACCCGTGCCGGGTCCTGCTCTCGTCCACGGGTCTGGTGGCCCGTACGGCGAACGCCGAGCCGCTGCCCGAGGAGGAGGACGGGGCCCGTGCGAAGCACGACCTGATCATCTCGCAGGTGGCCGCGACCGCCCGCGCCGACGTCGGTGTCGTCACCTCGTACGGTCGCCTGCTGAGGCTGTCGGTGATCGACCTGCCCCAGTTGCCCGACACCCACTCCGCTCCGAACCTGGCCGGAGGCGCGCCCGTCTCGGAGTTCCTGACCGGGCTGGAGGCGGACGAGACGGTGGTCTGCCTGCTCTCGCTGGACGAGTCCTCCCAGGGCCTGGCCCTGGGCACCGAGCAGGGCGTGGTCAAGCGGGTCGTGCCGGACTATCCGGCGAACAAGGACGAGCTGGAGGTCATCACCCTCAAGGAGGGCGACCGGATCGTCGGAGCGGTCGAGTTGCGCACGGGCGAGGAGGACCTGGTCTTCATCACCGACGACGCCCAACTGCTGCGCTACCCGGCGGCCCAGGTGCGTCCGCAGGGCCGCCCCGCGGGCGGCATGGCGGGCATCAAGCTCGCCGACGACGCCAAGGTGATCCACTTCTCGGCCGTGGACCCGGGCCGGGACGCCATGGTGTTCACGGTCGCGGGCTCGCACGGCACCCTGGACGACTCGCTGCTGTCGGCGAAGCTGACCCCCTTCGACCAGTACCCGCGCAAGGGACGCGCCACCGGCGGCGTGCGCTGCCAACGGTTCCTGAAGGGCGAGGACGTGTTGGTGCTCGCGTGGGCCGGGGGCGCCCCGGTCCGGGCGTCCTCCAAGAACGGGGCGCCTGCGGCGCTGCCGGCCGTCGACCCGCGCCGTGACGGGTCGGGGACGGCGTTGCCCGCTTCCGTCGGGGCACTGGCGGGCGGCGCGCTGTAGCGGGACGCGCTGTGCGGGGATGCCCTGTGGGGCGACGCCTCGCGGCGTGCGGCGACTGACGTGTCAGGGGCCGGGGCGTGCGGGGTGCGGGGTCTTCGGGCCGCGCACCCCGCACGCCCATTAGTGTTTTCTTGATACATATCGGTGGGGGCGGGAGAGCGGATCTGATGAGTCGTCGGTCGAGCGGGTTGATCGGGGTCTGGGCCGAGGCCCAGCGCCAACAGCAGCGGACTCAACTGATCCAGCAGCGCGAGGCCGAGCGCAGACAGCGCGCCCACGAACGGGACGTGGCCCGCGGGCAGCGGGAACAACAGGCCGCGTACAAACAGCACCGCGAGACCGAGGCCAGGCGCAGGACCGAGCGCATCGACGCGGAAGTGGCGGCCCTCCAGGGATTGTTGGCGGCCGGCTGCCGGGCACCGGCCTTCCGCATGGCCGCCCTGGTCCGTTCCGAGCGGCTGGAGCCCTTCAACCCGGGCACGCTCGCCCACCCCGTGCCGATGCCACACCTCCAGCAGTTCCAGCAACAGGGTGGCGGTTGGGGAATCGGCTCAAGCCGACGGGCGCAGGCGGAGCGCGAGGCGCACGAGCAGTACACCCGGGCCTGGCAGGCGGCCCACGCGGCGGAGCAGCAGCGGCAGCAGCAACTGGCCGCCTACCGACGTCAGTACGACGAGTGGGCGGCCGGGCAGCTCGCCGACGTCCGGGCGCACAACAGCGGCCTCGCCGAGTTGGCCGACGCCCTGCGCGCCGGGGACGCCGAGGCCGCCGTGGAGTACTTCTCGGCGGCGCTGTACTCCTCCACGGCGTGGCCCGAGGACCTGCCGAGGCAGGTGTCCGCCGCGTACGACCCGGCGGCCCGGCAGTTGGTGCTGGACTGGGAACTGCCTCGGTACGGGGTGATCCCCGAGGCCAAGTCGGTGCGCTACGTGCCGAGCACCGACCAGGACAAGGAGACCGCCAGGCCGGCCACTCAGCGCCGGGCCGTGTACCGGGACCTGCTGGCGCAGTGCGTGTTGCTGGTGCTGCGCGAGCTGTACGCGGCGGACGAGTTCGGCGCGCTGGACTCGGTGGTGGTCAACGGTTTCGTGGACGACCACGATCCGGTGACCGGCCGGGAGGCGCAGATCGTCCTGGCCACCGTGCTCGCGGCGCGCTCCGACTTCACCGGGCTGCGCCTGGAGCAGGTCAGCGCGGTGGACTGCCTCGTCGACGGGCTGCGGGGGCAGCTGTCGACCCGGCCCGACCAACCGGCCGGCGTACGGGCGGGCCGCAGGCCGGGCGAGGTCGGCGCGGTCGTCAGCCATGGCGGACACGCGGGAGGCGACGCGGAGGAGCCGGACCTCTTCACGATGGACCCCATCGCTTTCGAGAACCTGGTCGCCGAACTGTTCCGGGCGATGGGCATGGAGGCGGTGACCACGCAGCGGTCCGGTGACGGCGGGGTCGACGTGGAGGCACTGGACCCGGCCCCGATCCGGGGCGGTCGGATCGTGGTGCAGGTCAAGCGCTACCGGAACACCGTCCCGCCGACGGCGGTGCGGGACCTGTACGGCACGGTTCAGGACGCGGGGGCGAACAAGGGGGTGCTGGTCACCACCTCGTCCTTCGGACCCGGGTCGTACACCTTTTCCAACGGCAAGCCGCTGGAGTTGGTTCCCGGGGTGGAGCTGGTGGACCTGCTGCACCGGTACGGGCTCCGGGGGCGCCTCGGCGGAGCGGCGACCGGCGGGGCGGGGCGGGCGTCGGCGTCGGCCCCGGGTTCAACTTCGGCTTCGACTTCGGTTTCCTCGGCCTCGGCATCGGAGGCGGCATCGGAGGCGGTCACGGTCGCCGTCGCGATGCCCGCTCCGGCGTCCGCCCCGGTGCCCGCGCAGCGTACGAGCACGGCCTCGGCGGGCGATCACAACATCCTCGGCATGGACTGGTCGGGCGGTGTCGCGCTGGACGTGTGCGCGCTCGTCTGCGAGGGCAACCGGGTGCTGAGCGAGGACCACTTCGTGTTCTTCAACAACCCCCGGACGCCGGACGGCTCGGTCCGCTCCCGCGAGCGGGCCGCCCCCGACAAGGCCGCGGTCGAGGTCGACTTCGACGGGCTGCCGCGCCAGGCCGACCGCCTGGTACTCGCCGCCGCCATCGACCCGGAGGTCAACCCCGACGCCGACCTGGCGGGCTTCACCGACGCACGGATCCGCCTCCTCACTCCGGACGGCCGGGAGATCGACGAGTTGGAGGTCTCCGACGGCCGGGCGGGCGAGACCGCCCTGGTGCTCGGATCGTTCCGGCGCCGGCCGAACGGCGACTGGAAGTTCGTGATCGGCGGCAAGGGCTACCGGGGCGGTCTGGAAGACCTCCTGCGCGAGTACGGCATCGAGGTCGCCTAGCCGACGCCTAGCCGGCCCGGACCCCGGGCACGGTGTCGGGCTCCGGGTCGGCAGCGGGGTTCGGGGCGGGGTCCGGGTAGGGCTCTGGATCGGCAGCGGGGTCCGGGTCGGCAGCGGGGTCCGACCGCTCCTCTTGCGGGGGCCGGGCCACGTAGCGCAGGACGCCCCACATGCTCTCCGGGCCCGCGAGGTGCGGTCGCGGTTCGCGGCAGGCCTCCAGTTCGCGGAGCAGTGCGGGGCCGTCCGTGCCCGAGCCGATCAGGACGAGTCGGGTCACCCGTGGTTCGCCCCTCCCCCAGGGGCCGGGGGCGAAGCGGAGGAAACGGCCGACCGCGTGGACCTCGTAGCGCTCGTCGTGGCCGGGGACGCCGAAGTGGACGAAGCCCTTGATCCGGTAGAGCCCGGCCGGACGACGGTCGAGGAAGTCGATGAACCGGCGCGGGCCCAGGGCCTGCTCGGAGACGAACTCGACGCTCTCGTAGGCGGCGTGCGCATGCCCCGTGTGGTCGCCGTGTTCCCGTTCACCGTCTGCCGCCTCCGCCAGCAGGTCCTCGAAGGAGAGCTGGCCGCGCGTCCGCGCCCAGGGGCGCGCGTCGAACAGCAGCTCCGGGTCGATCCGACCGTGGTCCGCGCCGATCACGGGGGTACCGGGTGCGCAGAGGCCGGCCAGTTCGGCTTCGATGCGGGCGCGCTCGGCCGGATCCACCCGGTCGGTCTTGTTGAGCACCACCAGGTCGGCGACGCCGAGGTGGCGGTCGGTTTCCGGGTGCCGGGCCCGAGTGGCGTCGAACTCCGCCGCGTCGACGACCTCCACCATCCCGCCGTAGCGGATGGCCGGGTTCTCGCTCGCCATCAACATGCGGATCAGTTCCTGGGGCTCGGCCAGCCCACTCGCCTCGATGACGATGACGTCGATCCGGTGCACGGGGGCGGAGAGCTTCTCCAGGTACGCGTCCAACTCGCTGCCGTCGACGGCGCAGCACAGGCAGCCGCCGCCGAGCGAGACCATGGAGTCGCCGAGCTGCCCGGCCACCGACATGGCGTCGATCTCGATCGAGCCGAAGTCGTTGACCACCACCCCGATCCGGGTGCCGCCCCGGTTGGCGAGGAGGTGGTTGAGCAGGGTCGTCTTGCCGGATCCGAGGAATCCGGCGAGGACCACGACGGGGATGGTGGGGTGGGACTGCCTGCTGTTCACCCGGTCGATGGTAGCCGGCGTGGCACCGTGACGGCTCAGCCGAGCGCCGGGACCGGTTGGGGCGGGGTCGGCCCGGTGTAGCGGGCGGCCGGGCGGATGATCTTCGAGTCGGCGGCCTGTTCGAGGATGTTGGCGCTCCAGCCGACCACGCGGGCGGCGCAGAAGGTGGGGGTGAACATCTCGCGCGGCAGCCCGCACAGTTCCATGACCACGCCCGCGTAGAACTCCACGTTGGTGTGCAGTTCCCGACCCGGCTTGAGCTCGGCCAGGATCGCCTCCACCTGCTGTTCGACCTCGACGGCGAAGTCGACCAGCGGGCCGCCGAACCGGCGGGCGATGCCCCGCAGCATCCGCGAGCGCGGGTCCTCGGTGCGGTAGACCGGGTGCCCGAAGCCCATGATCCGTTCGCCGGCGAGCACCCGTTCGCGGATCCACGGCTGGATCCGGTCGGCCGTGCCGATGGCGTCGAGGGTGTCCAGGGCGCGGCTCGGAGCGCCTCCGTGCAGCGGCCCGGACAGGGCCCCGATCGCCCCGGTCAGGCAGGCCGCGACATCGGCACCGGTGGAGGCGATCACGCGGGCGGTGAAGGTCGAGGCGTTGAACCCGTGGTCGATGGTGGAGATCAAGTACTGCTCCACCGCTCGGACCTGGACCGGGTCGGGTTCGCGCCCGGTCAGCATGTGGAGGTAGTTGGCCGCGTACGGGAGGTCGTCGCGCGGTTCCACCGGCTCCAGCCCCTGTCCCAGCCGGTGCAGGGCGGTGAGCAGGGTGGGCACCGCGGCGCAGGCGGCGAGGGCGTCGGCGGCCCGGCGGGCGGGGTCGAGATCGTAGACCGGGCGGAAGCCGGCGGACGCGCCCAACAGCGAGAGCGCGGTACGGAGACCGGCGAGCGGCCCGGACAGGGCGGTGGCGCGGGCGAGGGCGGGCAGGGCGTCGCGCACCTCGACGGGGAGTCGGCGCAGGGGGGCGATCTCGGCGGCGAAGGCGTCCCGCTCGGCGAGGTCGACGGGCAGCGCGCCGCGGAACATCAGGTGCCACACGTCCTCGAAGGTGCGGCCCTCCGCGAGTTCGACGGCCGAGTACTGGCGGTAGTGGTAGAAGCCTTCTCGGCCTCGGACGTCACCGAGTGCGGTTTCGGTGACCACGACTCCCGCGAGACCGCGGGGTACTTCGACGGTGGTGTTCATGGATTGACCATCGATGATGGATTGAATCCTTGTCAATATTGATTGAATCAATCTATGTAGGGTGTGCGTCATGAATGCCGAGACCGACGAGGCGGCCGGCCCGCGCCGGATCAACACCCGGGAAGCGGCGCGGCTGCTCGGAGTGAAGCCCGCGACCGTGTACGCGTACGTCAGCCGCGGCCAGCTCGGCAGTCGCCGCGACCCGGTCGGGCGCGGCAGCAGCTTCGACGCGGCCGAGGTGGAGGCGCTGGCCCGGCGGAGCCGGCGCGAGGCGGCGGGCCCCACCGGGAGCCATGCCGGCGAGCTGTCCGTTCGCACCTCGCTCACGCTCATCGAGCCCGACCGCTACTACTTCCGGGGCGTGGACGCCGTCGAGTTGGCCTCGCGGTACCGCTACGAGGAGGTGGCGGAGTGGCTGTGGACGGGGTCGCTGAAGCACGGCGCACGCTTCGTCGCTCCCCCGGAGCCGCTGGCCGCCGCCCGGCGGGCGGTGGCCGCCCTGCCCGAGCACGGCGGACCACTGGACCGGCTTCGGGTGGCTGTCGCCGCCGCCGCGGTGGCGGATCCCCTGCGGTTCGACCTGTCCGAGGAGGCCGTACTGGGCTCCGCGCGCTGTCTGATCCCGACGCTGGTCGGCGCCCTGCCCGAGCAGGGCGCCGCCCGGTGGGCCGGCGACACCCGGCTGGCCCGCCTGCTGTGGTCGCGGCTGACGGCGCTGGACCCCGACCCGGACGCGCTGTCCGTGCTGGACCTGGCCCTCGGTCTGCTGGTCGACCACGATCTGGCGGCCTCGACCCTGGCGGTACGGGTGGCCGCGTCGGCGCGGGCCCATCCGTACGCGGCGGTCTCGGCCGGACTCGGCGCGCTCGAAGGCCCGCTGCACGGCGCCGCCGGCCGGCTCGCCCACCGGATGCTGGTCGAGGTCCTGGAGCGGGGCGGGGCGGCTCCGGTCGTGTCGGAGTATCTGCGAGCGGGGCGCCGGGTGCCGGGACTGGGGCATCGGCTGTACCGCGGCGAGGATCCTCGTGCCACGGCCCTGTTCGCCCGGCTGGAGGCCCTGGACCAGGCCGGCCCGGCGCTGGGCGCGGCCCGCGACGTGGCCTCGGTGATGGCCCGGCACGGCGGCGGGCTGCACGCCAACGTGGACCTGGCCCTGGCGGTGCTGACCGTGTCCTGCGCGATGCCCGCCGAGGCCGGGGAGACGGTGTTCGCGGTGGCCCGGACGGC
The DNA here is from genome assembly GCF_041431415.1 of Streptomyces sp. NBC_00513. GTDB lineage: Bacteria > Actinomycetota > Actinomycetes > Streptomycetales > Streptomycetaceae > Streptomyces. The sequence goes on along the minus strand of NZ_CP107845.1, from coordinate 5,748,259 downwards.
GGGGTGGATCGCGCACGCGCTGGAGGAGTACCAGGAACGGCCGCTGAGGATGCGGCCGAGCGGGCACTACGAGGGCCCCCGCCCGCCGCGGCCGATGCCGTGACGGGCGGGGAGCACCGGGACGGGAACCGGACCGCGCAGGAGCGCGCGTAGGCCTCGAACTCGCCGCTCCGCCCGGCGGGACGATCGGGGCCCCGCCTCGGGGCAGGCTCGTGTGGGCAGGTGTCGGCCGCGTCCTGCTGGAGTCGGATCCCGCTGCCGGCCGGGACGGTCTCGCCCGGCCGGACGTTCGCCTCGTCGTAGACGTGAGTTGCCGAGCCCTGCCGAGTCGTCTACTGCTCTGACCGCACTCTTGTGCCTTCATCGCTTGCGCAAGCCGGGCACAAATGACGCAAGGGGAATTCCGCTTACGCCGAAGCCGACCTACGGTTGCTGGTCATGCGGTTCCCCCACATGAGCGCTCGGCGCCTCGGGCTGCCCAGAAGGGCCGTCTCCCAGATCCTGCTGACCCAGCTCGCCATCGCGGCCGGCGTGGCGGTCCTGGCCACCGGCCTCTTCCTGGCGCCGCTCGGAGCGCAACTGGACGACCAGGCCATGCGGCGCGCCCTGGCCATCGCCCAGAGCGCCGCCGCCGACCCCTCGCTGGCCGCCGACCTCCTCGACTCGGGCCCGGATGGCGACGGCCCCGTGCAGTCCGCCGCCGAACGGATCCGCAGTGCCACCGGCGCCGAGTACGTGGTCGTCGTCGACCTCCGGGGCATCCGGCGCTCCCACCCCGACCCGAGCCGCATCGGCCTGCCCGTCTCCACCGACCCCGGCGACGCCTTGGCGGGCCGCGAGGTCATGGAGATCGACGACGGCACCCTGGGCCGCTCCGCCCGCGGCAAGGTCCCGCTCCTGGCCGCCGACGGGGAGATCGTCGGCGCGGTCTCCGTCGGCATCGCCTACGACAGCGTCCGCGAGCGACTGCTGGGAGCCATCCCCGGCCTGCTCGCCTACGCGGGCGGCGCCCTGGCCGCGGGCGCCCTCGCCGCCTACCTGCTCTCCCGCCGCATCCAGCGACAGACCCGCGACCTGGCCTTCTCCGACATCGCCGGCCTCCTCTCGGAGCGCGAGGCGATGCTGCACTCCATCCGCGAAGGCGTGATCGCACTCGACCGGCACGGACGGATCCGGCTGGTCAACGACGAGGCCGCCCGACTGCTGGGCCTCGACCCCGCCGCATCGGGCACCGTCGCCGGACGCGCGCTGGACGAGGTACTCGGCGCGGGCCGTACCACGGACGTCCTCGCGGGCCGGATCGACGGACGGGACCTGCTCACCGTCCAGGGGCCCCGCGTCCTGGTCGCCAACCGGATGCCCACCGACGACGGCGGAGCCGTCGCCACGCTGCGGGACCGCACCGAACTGGAACACCTCGGACGCGAGCTGGACTCCACGCGCGGACTGATCGACGCCCTGCGCGCCCAGGACCACGAACACGCGAACCGGCTCCACACCCTGCTCGGTCTCCTGGAGCTCGACCTGTACGAGGAGGCCGTGGAGTTCGTGACCGAGGTCGTCGGGGTGCACCGCAGCACCGCCGAGCAGGTCACCGAGAAGGTCCGGGACCCCCTGCTGGCGGCCCTCCTGGTCGGCAAGACGACCGTGGCCGCGGAGCGTGGCGTCCCGCTCCGCCTGGCCCCCTCCACGCTGCTGCCCGACCGGGTGGTGGACCCCGGCGGCCTCGTCACCATCACGGGCAACCTGGTGGACAACGCCCTCGACGCGGCGGCCGGCTCGACCGCCCCGCTGGTCGAGGTCGAGCTGCGCGCCGAGGGACGTACGGCGATCCTCATGGTCCGGGACAGTGGCCCCGGCGTACCCGCCGAGCGCCGCGAGGAGATCTTCACCGAGGGCTGGTCGACGAAACAGCCCACGGCCCACCGCGAACGCGGACTGGGCCTCGCACTCGTTCGTCGCCTCGCGGAGCGGCAGGGCGGTACCGTCCGGGCCGGCGAGAGCGCGGACGGAGGGGCGGAATTCTCCGTCGTGCTCCCGGAGGCCCTGCGATGAACGAGTCCCCGGTTCACGTATTGGTCGTCGACGACGACATGCGTGTTGCCCGGATCAACGCGGCGTACGTGGCGAAGGTTCCCGGATTCCGGGTGATCGCCCAAGCGCACTCGGCAGCGGAGGCGTTGGCGTTCCTGGACACCCACGACGTGGACCTGATCCTCCTGGACCACTACCTCCCCGACGAGAACGGCCTGGACCTGGTCCGGCGGCTGCGCCAACGGGGCCACCACACCGACGTCATCATGGTGACGGCCGCCCGCGACCTCGCCACCGTGCAGGCCGCCATGCGACTCGGCGCCCTCCAGTACATGGTGAAGCCGTTCGCCTTCGCCGGGCTGCGGGCCCGCCTGGAGGCGTACGGCGCCCTGCGGCGCACCCTGGAGACCGGAGGGGAGGCGGAACAGGCCGAAGTGGACCGCATCTTCGGCGCCCTGGCCTCGGCCGGCACCCCGAACGACCTGCCCAAGGGCCACTCGCCGCCGACCGCCGACCTGGTCCGCCAGGTGCTGCGCACGGCCGAGGGGCCGCTCTCCACCCAGCAGATCGCCGATCGCGCCGGCATCAGCCGTCAGACGGCCCAGCGCTACCTCAAGCTCCTGGACCGCACGGGTCGCGTCACCCTCGCCCTGCGCTACGGAGAGACGGGCCGCCCGGAACACCGTTACGCCTGGCGCCACTCCGATCCCGGCGCCGCGCACTGAACCGGGCGACCGCCACGACCGACCGGGTGGGTCACACCGCCCCGGCGCCCGTCAACGAACGGACCTCCGTCTCCGCGTGCTTGCGGATGTCCGGCTCCTCCGTCGAGGTGACCGTGCCGAGCCACCCCGCCAGGAAGCCCAGCGGAATCGAGATGATCCCCGGGTTCTGGAGCGGGAAGTACTGGAAGTCCACGCCAGGGAAGAGCGACTCCGGACTGCCGGACACCACGGGCGACAGCACCACCAGCAGTACCGCCGGCACCAGTCCCCCGTAAACGGACCAGACGGCCCCGCGGGTGGTGAACTCACGCCAGAACAGCGAGTACAGCAGCACCGGAAGGTTCGCCGAGGCGGCCACCGCGAAGGCCAAGCCCACCAGGAAGGCCACGTTCAGGTTCTGCGCGACCAGTCCGAGGCCGATCGCCGCCGCGCCGATCCCTACCGCGGCGACCCGCGCCACCGCGACCTCGCTGCGCTGCTTGGCGTGCCGCCGCTTGAGCGAGGCGTACAGGTCGTGCGCCACGGAAGCCGAGGACGCCAGGGTGATCCCGGCGACCACCGCGAGGATCGTCGCGAAGGCGATGGCCGCCACGAAGGCGAACAGGACCGCGCCCCCGGTGCTCTCGGCGCCGCCTCCCAGGAATGCCGCCAGCAGCGGAACCGCCGTGTTCCCCGAGGCGTTGGAGGCCCGTACCTGCTCGGGACCGAGCAGGGCGGCCGCCCCGAAGCCGAGCACGATGGTCATCAGGTAGAAGCCGCCGATCAGGCCGATCGCCCAGACCACCGACCGCCGGGCCGCACGCGCCGTCGGCACCGTGTAGAAGCGCGACAGGATGTGCGGCAGCCCGGCCGTGCCCAGGACCAGGGCGAGGCCGAGGCTCATGAAGTCGAAGCGGGCGGCCCAGTCTCCCCCGTACTTGAGGCCGGGGTTCAGGAACTTGGCCCCGTGGCCGCTGCGTTCGGCGGCGGTGGCCAGCAACTGGTCGAAGTTCCCGTGGAAGCGCAGCAGCACCAGGACGGTCAGCGTCACGGCGCCGCCCATGAGCAGCACGGCCTTCACGATCTGGATCCAGGTGGTGGCCCGCATCCCCCCGAAGGACACGTAAACCACCATCAACGCGCCGACGCCGACCACGGTCAACGTCCGTGCGCCGGCGCTCGAGTTGCCCAGCAGCAGGCCCACCAGGCTGCCCGCGCCGACCATTTGCGCCACGAGGTAGAGCACGGACACCACCACCGAGGAAGCCCCGGCCGCGATCCGGACGGGCCGCTCGCTCATCCGGGCGGCGACCACGTCGGCGAGAGTGAACCGGCCGCAGTTGCGGACCAGTTCGGCGACGAGGAAGAGCACGACCAGCCAGGCCACCAGGAAGCCGACCGAGTACAGCAGACCGTCGTAGCCGAAGAGGGCGATCAGTCCGGAGATGCCGAGGAAGGAGGCCGCGGACATGTAGTCGCCCGCGATGGCGAATCCGTTCTCCATCGGGGAGAACAATCGCCCACCCGCGTAGAACTCTTCGGCCGACCCGTGTCGGTTGCGACTGACCCAGGTGGTGATGCCCAGCGTGACCGCGATGAAGACGCTGAACAGGATCAGCGCGAGGGTCTGGTGTTCGGTGGTCACCGGCCCGCCTCCCAGGTCCGGATGCGCTCCTGGTCCCGCTCCTGCTCGAAGACGGTCCAGCGCAGGTCGAGCGCGGCCCGGTCGCGGCGCAGCCGCGCGTGCCGCGCGTACGCCCAGGTGAGGAGGAACGTGCTCAGGAACTGGCCCAGTCCCGCCAGCAGGGCCACGTTGATCGATCCCACCACCGGCCGGGCCATGATGCCCGGCGCCGCGGTCGCCGCGACCACGTAGGCGACGTACCAGAGGAAGAAGCCGGCGGTCGCGGGTACGACGAACCTCCGGTAGCGGCTGCGTACCTCCTGGAAGGCGGCGCTTCGCTGCACTTCCAGGTAGATGTCCGAGGCCCCGGTTGCGGGCCGGTCGCCGGCGACCGGGCGCGGAGGGACCGTTTCCGCTACCTCGCCCTCCCCCCAGCCGACCGCCAACGCGTCGTACCAGGGGTCGTCGAGCCGGATCGTTCCGGCATCACGACCTTCGTGCTTCTCCACCGAACTCTCCTTGTCCGCCGCCGCATTGGCCGCGTGGTGACAAGGATGGGTGGAATCGATGTTTTCCGGACTGATGTACCGGTGCTCTTCACTCCATCAGGTGATGAAGTGAAGAGCATTGGTGTGTAAGGGCGTTCAGCGAGTGGACGCCGGCCGGGTCAGGCGTCGATGCGCGAGCGGTCCAGGGTCGCGGCGGAGCTGGTGATGAACTCCTTGCGCGGGGCCACCTCGTTGCCCATGAGCAGATCGAAGACCGACTCGGCCGAGTCGAGGTCCCCGATGTTGATCCGGCGCAGCGTGCGGAACCGGGGGTCCATGGTGGTCTCCGCGAGCTGATCGGCGTCCATCTCGCCGAGACCCTTGTAGCGCTGGATGGCGTCCTTGTAGCGGATGTTCTTGCGCTGGTACTCCAGCAGCGTCTGACGCAGCTCGTTGTCCGAGTACGTGTAGACGTACTTGTCCTGGCCCTTCTTCGGCTGGACGAGCTCGATCCGGTGCAGCGGCGGCACGGCCGCGAAGACCCGGCCCGCCTCGACCATCGGGCGCATGTACCGCTGGAAGAGCGTGAGCAGCAGGCAGCGGATGTGCGCGCCGTCGACATCGGCGTCGACGAGCAGGACGATCTTGCCGTAGCGGGCGGCGTCGAGATCGAAGGTCCGGCCCGAGCCGGCTCCTATGACCTGGATGATCGCGCCGCACTCGGCGTTCTTGAGCATGTCCGAGACCGAGGACTTCTGGACGTTGAGGATCTTGCCGCGGATCGGCAGCAGCGCCTGGAACTCGGAGTTCCGGGCGAGCTTGGCCGTGCCGAGCGCCGAGTCCCCCTCGACGATGAACAGCTCGCTGCGGTCCACGTCGTCGCTGCGGCAGTCGGCCAGCTTCGCCGGCAGCGAGGAGGACTCCAGGGCCGTCTTGCGACGCTGCGCCTCCTTGTGCTGACGTGCGGCGATCCTGGTCCGGGCGGCCGCGACGATCTTCTCCATCACGGAACGCGCCTGCTGCTTGTCGTCCCGCTTCGTCGAGGTCAGGAACGCCTTGAGCTCCTTCGCGACCACGGCGGCGACGATCCGGGTGGCCGCGGAGGTGCCCAGCACCTCCTTGGTCTGGCCCTCGAACTGCGGCTCGGCGAGACGGACGGTGACAACGGCCGTCATGCCCTCCATCGCGTCGTCCTTGACCACGTCGTCCTCGGCCACGCGCAGCAGCTTCGCCGAGCGCAGCACCTCGTTGACGGTCTTGGCGATCGAGCGCTCGAAGCCGGACACGTGGGTGCCGCCCTTGGGGGTGGCGATGATGTTCACGAACGACTTGACGTTGGTCTCGTACCCGGTGCCCCAGCGCAGGGCGATGTCCACGCCCAGCTCGCGGGTGACCTCGGTGGGGGTCATGTGGCCGCGGTCGTCCAGGACCGGCACGGTCTCCTTGAAGGTGCCCGTCCCGCTCAGGCGCAGCACGTCGCAGACGGCCTTGTCCTGGGCCAGGTACTCGCAGAACTCGCTGATGCCCCCGTCGAAGCGGAAGGTCTCCTCGGTCTTCCCGGCGCCGTCGATGCCGCGCTCGTCGCGGACCACGAGGGTCAGGCCGGGTACCAGGAAGGCGGTCTGGCGGGCGCGCTGGTAGAGCGTCTCCAGGTTGAGCTTGGCGTCCTTGAGGAAGATCTGCCGGTCGGCCCAGTAGCGGACCCGGGTGCCGGTCTTGCCCTTGGCGATCCGCTTGACCTTGCGCAGCCCGTTGGCGGGGTCGAAGGGGCTGTCGGGCCCCTGCTCCGTGAACATCCCGGGGACGCCGCGGCGGAAGCTGATGCCGTGCGTGGAGCTGTTGCGGTCGACCTCGACGTCGAGGCGGGCGGAGAGGGCGTTGACCACGGAGGCGCCGACGCCGTGCAGGCCGCCGGAGGCCGCGTACGAGCCGCCTCCGAACTTGCCGCCGGCGTGCAGCTTGGTCATGACGACCTCGATGCCGGACAGGCCGGTCTTGGGCTCAACGTCCACGGGGATGCCGCGGCCGTTGTCCCGGACCTCGACGGAGGAGTCCTCGTGGAGGATCACCTCGATGTGGTCGCAGTAGCCACCCAGGGCCTCATCGACGGAATTGTCGATGATCTCCCAGAGGCAGTGCATCAGGCCACGGCTGTCGGTGGACCCGATATACATCCCGGGGCGCTTGCGGACGGCCTCGAGGCCCTCGAGGACGAGCAGGTGCCGCGCGGTGTAGTTGGAACCGTCCCGGTCTGCTCCGGACAGCAGCGCGCTGGAAGGCACGGACGTGTCGGCGGTCACGCAGTTCGCTCCTCGCTGAATTTCTTTTCTGGCCCGGTCGGGCTCAGGGGTTCATCGGTTGCCGGTCAGAGGGTACCGAGGCCTGGTAGAGCCGATGCAACGCCACCCTCGTGGCTTCCACAGCGTAGTGCAGGCCCGCACGGGTGTTCGATCCCCCGTGGGGGTGAAGCAAACATCACGTTCCCTTCCAGGCATGAACCATTTAGTGTTCGGGCACGTCCTCATGAACAACCGGCACTCACGCCGGGGGGACTGAACTGCTACAAGCGAACGACTGACAACGCGAAACCGTAAAGCAACGCAATACGGCTCCTTCGCCGCCAACCGGCAGCAGCCGGCCAGCTTCGGAAGGAAGTTTCGAAAGAAAGCCGCGAACGGGAACGTTTTCGGCCTGGTTGGATGTTGACCCTGGTACGACAGCTCGTCGAGCTAGAGAAGAGGCGACGTGACTACTGTTCTGACACCCGCGACCCCGCTGACGGCCGCTGACCGATGCGACCGTTGCGGCGCCCAGGCATATCTGCGCGTCGTCCTGCTGAGCGGCGGTGAACTGCTCTTCTGCGCCCACCACGGGCGTAAGTTCGAGCCGGAACTCAAGAAGATCGCCGCGGAAATACAGGATGAGACCGAGCGGCTCACGTCCGCTCCGGCTGCGAATGCCGCCGACACCGAGGACCGCTGACACAGGCCTAGACCTCGCATCCGACGAGCAAGGACCGGCCAGGCCGGTCGACGGGCGGCACCTCTGTGACCCAGGGGTGCCGCCCGTCCTCATGTCCGCCCCGCATGTCCGCCCCGCGTCCAAGTTCCACCCTCCGGCCGTCCTGGATCCGACGACCGGCCCCCCCTACCCCCTTGTCGGGCCACACGGGGCCCGAGGAGCCCCTGGGGGCTCCCTACGGGACCTCCCGCTCCCCGACCGGCCGCGCGCCCCTCTCGGAGCCGCTCACGAAGCCGACCAGCGGGGAGATCCGGGTGTACACGCCCGGGCTGTCGGCCCTGCCGCAACCCCGCCCCCAGGACACGACCCCGATGAGCCGCCCCCGGGCCACGAGCGGCCCGCCGCTGTCCCCCTGGCAGGCGTCCTTGCCGCCGTCCTTGTCCCCCGCGCACACCATGGAGGCGGCTCGGTACTGACCGTCCACGTCCCCCGGGTACGCGTCCTCGCAGACCCGGTCTGCGAGGATCTCCACGCGTGCGGCCCGCAGGCCGTACGCGTAGTCGCCGAAGCCGCTGGTGTCCCCCCAGCCGTACACGGACGCCTCGGTGCCGGCCTCGTAGGCCGGGTGGCCCTTGTCCGCCATGGGGAGCACCTGATTCGCCGGCACCGCCTCCGCGAGTTCGAGGACGGCGAGGTCGCCGGCGTTGCTCGCGGAGTCGTACGCCGGGTTCACCCGCGCCGCCCGCACCGCGATCTCCCGACCGTCCGTCGCACGGAGCTCCGTACGGCCCGCGATCACTCGGAGGTCCGGCACGGACTCGACCGGGCCGCCCAGCACCTGGCGACCCAGGCAGTGGGCCGCCGTCACCACGGTCGTCGGGGCGACGATCACGCCCCCGCAGAACTGGCCGCCACGGGTACCCCCGAACCGGTCACGGCTGGCCAGGGCCACGACCCAGGGGCTGTCCGCCACCTTCACCGGCTGCCCGCCGATCACCACGCTGTCCGCGGCCGCCTGCGGCATCCGGGCCAGCGGCGCGGCGGCCGCTCCCGCCACCAGGGTCAGCGCGCCCGCCAGGGCACGGGCAAAGGGACGACGCATGAGGCCTCCTGACTCCGAGTGTTCATGACTCCACCCAGAGTGGGATGCCCGGTGGCCGTGCGCACCCGCGCGGCCACCGGGCGTACGCCCCTCGGCGTCGGTCCCGTCAGTCGAGGTAGTCGCGCAGCACCTGCGAACGCGACGGGTGGCGCAGCTTCGACATGGTCTTCGACTCGATCTGGCGGATGCGCTCGCGGGTGACCCCGTAGACCTTGCCGATCTCGTCGAGGGTCTTGGGCTGCCCGTCCGTCAGGCCGAAGCGCATCGAGACCACGCCCGCCTCGCGCTCGCTCAGGGTGTCGAGCACCGAGTGCAGCTGCTCCTGCAGGAGCGTGAAGCTCACCGCGTCGGCGGGTACGACCGCCTCGGAGTCCTCGATGAGGTCACCGAACTCGCTGTCCCCGTCCTCGCCGAGCGGGGTGTGCAGGGAGATCGGCTCTCGCCCGTACTTCTGGACCTCGATGACCTTCTCGGGGGTCATGTCGAGTTCCTTGGCCAGCTCCTCCGGGGTGGGCTCGCGCCCCAGGTCCTGGAGCATCTGCCGCTGGACACGGGCCAGCTTGTTGATCACTTCGACCATGTGCACCGGGATGCGGATGGTGCGGGCCTGGTCGGCCATGGCGCGGGTGATCGCCTGACGGATCCACCAGGTGGCGTACGTGGAGAACTTGTAGCCCTTGGTGTAGTCGAACTTCTCCACCGCGCGGATCAGACCCAGGTTGCCTTCCTGGATCAGGTCGAGGAAGAGCATGCCGCGGCCCGTGTAGCGCTTGGCGAGGGAGACCACGAGGCGGAGGTTGGCTTCCAGCAGGTGGTTCTTGGCCCGGCGGCCGTCCTCAGCGATGATCTCCAGCTCGCGCTTGAGCTTGGGCGCCAGCTTGTCGGAGTTCGCCAGCTTGTCCTCGGCGAACAGGCCCGCCTCGATGCGCTTGGCGAGCTCGACCTCCTGCTCGGCGTTGAGGAGCGGAACCTTTCCGATCTGCTTGAGGTAGTCCTTGACGGGGTCCGCGGTGGCCCCCGCCACGGCGACCTGCTGGGCCGGCGCGTCGTCCTCGTCGTCCGAGATGACGAAGCCCTTGCTCTCGCCGCCGTCCTCCTCCTCGGATTCGGACTCGGCCTTGACCGCGCCGGAGCCTTCCTCGGTCGACTCCTCGTCGGCCTCGTCGGAGCCCTTCTTGGCCGCCGTCTTCTTCGCGGCCGTCTTCTTCGCGGCGGTCTTCTTGGCAGGGGCGGCCTTCTTGGCCGCCGTCTTCTTCGCCGCGGTCTTCTTGGCGGCGGGCTCGGCCCCGGGCTCCTCCGCGAGGGCGTCCACGGTGTCCGGTTCGGCCGGCACCGCCTCGGGGGCGGCGTCGGTGACGGTCCGGGCGACGGTCGTCTTGGTCGCGACGGTCTTGGTGGCCGTCCGCTTGGCCGGGCTCTTCGCTGCGACGCTCTTTCGGGTGGTGCGCTTGGGCGACTCCGCGGCACTGACCATCAGCGTCACACCCTCTTCCTCGAGGATCTGGTTGAGGCTGCGCAGAACATTCTTCCACTGGGTCGCAGGAATCTGGTCAGCCTCGAAGGCCCGACGCACGTCATCGCCGGCGATCTGCCCCTCGGCCTTGCCCCGCTCGATGAGCGCCATCACAGACTCGGAATCGGCGATCTCCGGCGGGAGCGTACGGGATGTGCTGGCCGACACGAACAACCTCTCGGAACGATGGGAACGGCTTCCGACCCCGGGCCTGGTGGTGCTGGACCGGAGCCGACGACCACCGACTGGGGATGGGCCGGGGGCGCGGGCAGGGGCCGGGGAGCTGTACAGCACCCGCAAGGGCTGCTGTCTTCCCTCCGTCGGCCATCACCACCTAAGTCATCGCGTGACGTCGCGGAGCGTTACGCCCAATCTTCGTGGCCCGAGTCACACCACTTTTCCGCCATTGCCGCGCATACGGTCATACGCACGGATTCAAGGGCTTCGAACGCCCCCGCACACGGGTGTCGCCGGACCCGAACCGGGCCCGGCGACATGTGGTGCACCCCCGCGCCTGAGCGCGTCGAGCCCGTCAGTGCTCGCGCGGGGCCGGAACCACACGCTCGACCTCCGGATGCACCGTCAGGAGTTGACGCATGGCGTTCTCGGCGCCCAGGGCATCGCCGGCGGCGACGGCCTCGACCATCCGCGCATGGTGCGCGACGCAGGTTTCGCTGGGGCGGTCGCACGCGGTGACGGGGCTGCCGGAGACCTGGAGGGCGGAGGAGACGATGCCTGACAGGTGCTCCAGCATGCGGTTGCCCGCGACCTGGATCAGCAGCGCGTGGAACTCGTTGTCGGCACGCGCGAAGGTGATCGAGTCACCCTGCCCGAGGGCGTGGCCCATGATCTCGACCATGTCGGCGAGGCGCTGCTGGATGTCGGGGCGACCGTGTCCGGCGGCGAGGCGCGCGGCCAGCGGTTCGATGGTCCAGCGGAGCTCGTTGAGCTCGCGGCGCTGATCGTCGCGCTGGGGGCCGAAGGCTCGCCATTCGATGATGTCGGGGTCGAGCAGGTTCCAGTCGGCGACCGGGCGGACCCGGGTGCCGACGTTGGGTCGGGCGCTGACGAGGCCCTTGGCCTCCAGAACGCGCAGGGATTCGCGGACGACCGTGCGGGAGACCTCGAAGCGCTGGCCGATCTCCTCGGGGACCAGAGGGCGGTCCGCGCCGAGGTCGCCGGAGACGATCATCTGGCCGAGCTGCTGGACGAGTTGGCCGTGCAGTCCGCGGCCTCGACTTCCGGTCGCGCGGCGGCCCACGCGGCTCAACTCGATGTCGGCGCCGTCCCAGTGGGGCGGTCCGACCCGGTCGGCCCCCTGGGTCTCCGCGTAGGGGTAGCGGTCGAGGTCGCCCGAGCCGGCGAGGCCGGAGTCGGCGTGGCGGGCGGCGGTCATCATGGTGTGCGCAAGGGTACTCACGAATCCTTTGTCGGTCGTGCTCCCATCACCCTTGAGGTCTTTGGTGAAAAGCACACGAAAGGGTGATCGGTGCCACCTACGCAATTGACGACTTATCGTAAAGAACCGGGCCTTTTGCGGGGAGTTGTGGTCCCGGCTGATTGATACGGAACGGAACGGTCACGTTGACCATCCCCTCGATCCGAAACGATCATCCACGGTCATTCACCAGCGGACCCGGCTGCGCAGTCCTGTGAACCCATAGGCGCACAACAGGACCATCAACGACAACACCAGCGCCGTGCCGACGGGTTGGGCCATCACCCGCAGGGCGCCGATCACCAGGCGGTCCACCTCCGGTGGCCACTGGGCCCAGGACAACTCGCGCAGCCTGGAGGCGAGCCCGTCCGTCGGGTAGGCGGACGGCCCGTGCAGCGACTTGCGCACCAGCGGTACGACCATCACCGGCACGACGAGCACCGCCGCCAGACCGGCCGCCGCGGATCGAAAGACACCGGAGGCCAACACCCCGGCCCAGGCGCAGCCGATGAGCAGTCCCGCCCAACTCGCGGCCGGCGCGATCCACTCCGCCGGCTGGTCGAGCGGACCGGAGTCGAAGACCAGTCCGAGGGCCGCGGCATCCGCGGTGACGGCCAGGCCCCCGAGCAGCAGGGCGAGTACGGCGCAGACCCCGAGCTTGGCGGCGAGCAGACCCATTCGACGCGGAACCGTGCCGCGGTCCGCCGACAGGGAGGGGTAGCGGTACTCCTCGCCGAAGGCCAGGGCGCCGAGCAGCCCTGCGCCGAGCGCGGCGGGCGGCAGCGGCAACGACCGCGGCCAGGCGGCGAGCAGCCGGTTCTGCGGGGTGTGTCCGAGGCGGGCGAGGACGAGCGTGATCGCGACGGAGACGACGACGACTGCGGCCGAGGTCAGGAGCGGGGTCGCGGTCCCGAAGGTTCGCAGCAGTTCGTAGCGCAGGGGGCGCAGGGGTCCGCCCACCCGACGCACGGCGCGGGCCGATCGTCCGGAGCCGACCCGCGGGGGCCGGCCCGGCTCCTCCCCGTCGGCGGCGGGAAACGGGGTGAACCCCGACCCCACTCCCGGCGCCGACCCCACTCCCGGCCCCGGCTCCGGGCCCGCCCCTGCACCGCGAACCGGCGCCGACGGCTCGACCTCCGGACCGGGTTCGACCCCGGGGCCGGCGGTGGATCCCGCCTCGGCCGCGGCTCCCGACTCGCCGTGGGCGGCCGCCACGGCCGTGGCGTGGGCGGCCGTACGGGCCTCCGAGCGGGCCTGCGGGACGGGCGGAACCGGCGTTCCGGTGTCTCCGATCTCGTCCGCGAGTTGGTGGACCAGCACCCCGTGCCTGAACGCGGCTTCTCCCACCTCCGCGCAGTCGCTGCCGTAGACCGACAGGCGGCTGCCGCTCTCCGCGACGATCTCCACCGCGCGTCGGGCCGCCCGGGCCTCCCGGCCCAGGACGTCCGCGAGCCGGGCCGCGTGCGGGGTGCGCACGGCGACGCGGGGACGCAGTCGGGTGCGTGCGAAGTCCGCCGCGTCCTGGTCCGCGACGAGCCTGCCGGCCCTGATGGAGACGACCCGGTCGGCGTTGCGGGCGGCTTCCTTCGCGTCGTCGGTGGTGAAGAGGACCGCGCCGCCGAGAGCGGCGTGCCCGCGCAACAGCTCGTACATCCAGTTGCGTTCGCGTGGCGAGAGCCCGGCGGCGGGCTCGTCGAGGAGCAGGGTGCAGGGGTCCGCCAGCAGCGCCGCCGCGAGTGCGACGCGACGCTCCATGCCGAGCGAGAGCGAGCCGAGCCGCTGGTCGCGCAGACCGCCGATGCCCACGACCTCCAGCATGGTGTCCGCTCGCGACGCCGGGACCCCGTAGGCGGCGCACAGCATCCGCAACTGGTTGAGGACCGTACGCGCCGGATTCCCGGGGACGTCGCCGAGCAGCACGCCGACCTCACGGCCGGGGTGCGCGATCCGGTGCAGCGGACGGCCGCGGAAGTAGGTGATGCCGCGGCCCGGTTCGAGTTCGAGCATGAGCCGCAGCGCGGTGGTCTTGCCCGAGCCCGGATCGCCGAGCAGGGCGGTCACGCACCCGGGGCGGACCTCGAAGGTGAGGTCGTCCACCAGGGGCGGGAGTTCTCGACGGGGTGTACTGGTGAGTCCGATGGCCTGGAGCATCGCTTCTCTCGCGGGGTGTGAGACCGCTCTGCGGCAGCATGAGTACCGCAAGCAAGATAACGCGATATGTCCGATTTTCAACGCATGAGGCTGTCAGGCGCGTCGGTGTCGGCGGACTGGCCTGCGACGGCCCCCGCCCCCGGGTCCCGGCCGAGGCGGGGGCCGCTCGCCGGGGCCGTGGGACGTCAGACCTCCGGGCGCAACATCGGCGGGTTGAGCAGGGTCGCTCCGCCCGCTCGGAAGAGCTGGGCGGGTCGGCCTCCCTGACGGGTCGTGGTCCCTCCGGCCGGCACCAGGAACCCGGGGGTCCCGGTGACCTTCCGGTGGAAGTTGCGCGGGTCGAGCGCCACGCCCCACACGGCCTCGTACACCCTTCGCAGCTCGCCGACGGTGAACTCGGGAGGGCAGAAGGCGGTGGCCAGGGAGGAGTATTCGATCTTGGATCGCGCCCGCTCGACTCCGTCGGCGAGGATGCGCTCGTGGTCGAAGGCGAGTCCGGCGGGAGCCTCCCCGCCCGCCGCGAGGAGTTCGTCGACGGGGGCCCAGCGGGCGCTGTTCGCGTCCCCGCCCGCCCGAGGCGCGGGCAGATCCGGAGCCAGCACCAGGTGAGCCACGCTGACCACCCGCATCCGGGGATCGCGCTTCGGATCTCCGTACGTGGCGAGCTGTTCGAGGTGCGCCCCGTTGCCCACGTCCGGCACGGTCGGGTCGTGCGCGCAGAGGCCGGTTTCCTCGGCGAGTTCCCTGGCCGCGGCACCGGCGAGGTCCTCGTCATCGCGTACGAAGCCTCCGGGCAGCGCCCAGCGTCCTTGGAACGGCTGCTCCCCCCGTCGGACGACCAGCGCGCAGAGCGCGTGACGCTGCACGGTGAGCACGACCAGGTCGACGGTGACGGCGAAGGGCGGGAAGGCCGACGGGTCGTAGGGCGACATGCCGCGATCATAGTCGTCTGCCTGACGATAAACAGGGCTTTGGTGATCCCGACGACAGTGATCCGAGACTCAGCCTCCCAGTTGGAGCACATCAGCGGCCTCCTCCACCATCCCGAGGCCGAGTCGGCTGACCCTGACGCCGAACGGTTGCTCCGACACGCGCAGCCCCGAGAGCCTCAGGGAGCCGAGCGGGGCACCGGGGAGCGGGTGTAGAGCGACCGTGCCGGCGGGGGCGTCCGGGCGGATCCCCGCGAGGGCGACCAGCGCGTGGACGCCGGCGACGGCGGCCACCGCGGCCGGACGGCAGGCCGCGGGGTGCGGGATCGGAGCGCTGCCCGTGGTGCGCTGCCCGGCGGCGTACATCTCCGGCAGCCGGTACCCGAAGGTCTGGGCCGCGTCGAGAAGTCCCCGCAACAGACCGGCGGCCTCCTTCTCGAAGCCCGCCTGGGCCAGGCCGGAGAACGCGACGACGCTCTCGTGGACCCGCACCGCACCCGAACGGTGCCCGAACGGATTGTGGCCGGGCTCTCGGCTCGACATGCTCCGCAGCCCCCATCCCGAGTCCATCGCGGGTGCTCCGAGCAGCCGGGCCAGTTGCTCGGTACGGGTCCGGTCCAGCAGGCCGGGGGCCGTCCGGCCGCCGCTCAGCAGTCCGGTGTCCAGCAGGTGCGCGGCGGCTCCCGTCAGGCGAAGCAGGGGGCGGCCGTCGGGATGCAGGGCCGCGGCGGGCCGTCCGCCGTCCGGGCCGTCGATCCAGAACTCCGCCCGGAACCGGTCCCGCAGTCGGGCTGCCCGGTCCCGCCATTCCTCGGCGCCGGGCCGCCCGCACCCGTCGAGGAGGTCGGCGCCGAGCAGCGCGGCCCGGTACGCATGGGCCTGGGTCTCGCACCGTCGTGGACCCGGGTCGGGGTCGGCCAGTAGACCGTCCTCCCCCAGCGCTCCGCGGAGCCATTCCAGGCAGGCTTCCGCGGCGGGCAGAAGCCGGGCCACCTCCTCCTCGGGCAGACCCCAGAGCCGGGCCTCGGCGAGGACCGCGGGGAAGGCGAGCGTGGCCTCGGTCCCGGTACATCCGGGCGGCAACTGTGGTCCGGCCCCGCGCAGCGGTCCCGGGATCATCCCGGCTCCCGGTCCGCGCCCGTCGACCTGACCGCGGGCGAGGACGCGCAGGGTGGCCGCGGCGAGCCCGGTGCCGAGCGGCAACGCCATCCGGGCCGCCCACAGCGACTCCGCCGGGGCCAGGCCGAGCCGCCAGGGCGCTCCCGCAGCCGCGAAGGCGTCGCCCGGTTGCTCGGGATCCCTCAGCAGCAGCGCGCCCAGGTCTTCCACGCTTGTCCGAAACCATGCCTCGACCCTCGGGTCGTCCCCCTCCGCCCGGGCGTCGGCCAAGGGGTTGGCCACCTGACCGGCCGACGCCCTCGTGGTGCGGTCCCGGCCGGTCCGCAGCTCGATGGTGCGGGACTCGCCGGGGCCCAGTTCGAGCTGCCAGCGCAGCAGCCCGGTCGAGGCGAGCGCGTCGTCGGGAGCGGGTTCGGCGGTGACGACGGCCTGGGTGTCGCCGGTGCTCCAGCGCAGCCCGGCCGCGTGCACGGCGGCGGGGAGCTCGGGCCCGGCGCGGCCAGCGGCGATCACGGCCAGTTCGGCCAGGTCGGTGCCGAGCGCCAGCTCCACCGGAAGGCGCACGGGGCGGCTCGCGTAACTGCGCAGGGTGATCCGTTCGGTGCCGTCGGCGTGCCGGACGCGCTCGACGCCGATGTCGGGGTCGGGGCCGGCCTCGGCTCCGGTGCGGACCGTGGCGGTGAAGGCGGCCCGGTCGGCGCCGAGGCTGCGCCCCTGCACGGCCACCGGGTCCCGGCCGCCGACGCGCAGCACGCAGCGGGAGAGGAGCCGCAGCCCTGCGCGGTAGACCCCGTCGATGCCCCGCCCGGTCAGCTGGCCGTGCTCGGGCGAGATGGCCAGGCACGGCGCGGCGAGACAGATGACGGCTCCGTGCACGGGCGGCAGTTCGGGCCTGCGGGCGGGTGGTACGGGGTGGGCCATGCGTCGCCTTGTCTGCGCTCCGGTCGGTTTCGCTGGGCGGCGGCGCGGCCGGGCCCCCACCACCCCACAGCTGAACGTTTTCACCCCCGCCCGGGTCACGGGCCCCGGCGGTGGCTCTCCCCGGTGTGGCTCCGGCGGGTGGCCGGGGGCGTCGCGAAGTCGTCCCAGGAGAGGGCCCCGGTAGCGGATCACTGTTCGCTCCTCGTGGTGCGGCGGGCGTCCCGGCGCTCGGCCTTGGTGCGTCGTCCGGGCGGGCGGCCGGCTCCGGCCGGTCGCTTGCGGCGGGGCTCCCTGCGCTGCCGTTCCTCGCGCAGGCACTGCCGCAGTCCCTCCGGGTCGATGCCCTCGTTGCAGGCGTGGTGGAGCAGTTGGGCGAAGCGGTAGTCGGCGTCCGCGCGCAGGGCCAGGTCGAGTGCGACGCGGGCGGTCGGTTCGTCCCCGGTGGACCACGAGACCCATCCGGCGAGGGTGAGCGGGGCCGCGGCGTGCTCGGCGTAGATCCCTACACAGCGCCGGGCCAGGGCGCGCCACAGGCGCAGTGCGGGTCCTGCCTCCTCGCCCTCCATCCATTCGGCGGCGATGTCGCGGATCTCGCGATCCTGGAGGCCGATGATCACGGCGGCCGCCTCGTCGTGCCCCAAAAGGGCGTCGTCCCAGTCGTCCCCGCCGGATCCCGACGCGGCCGGCGGCGGAGGCGATGTCATGCGCCGCATGAGGGTGCGGGCCAGGGCGATGGTCTCGGCGCCGATCTCCTCGCGCGTGGCTCCGTCGAGGATCTTCGGCACCAGGGCGACGGCGGCTCGTTCCAGAGCCGCCTCCTGTTCCCTGGCGGCTGCTCCGCGCAGTGGGGTCAGCCTTCCCTCGATCTCCTTCAGGGAGCCCCTGACCTGCAGGCCGGCGAAGGTGGCTGCGGCGGCCATCACGGAGGTGCCGGGCATGACCAGGGGGTTGCCCTCGGCCGGGCAGCAGCGCGCGTCGGGGCAGACGTAGGACCAGTAGCGGCCTTCGGAGAGGCACAGGGCCTCCAGGACGGGTACGTCCAGCGTCCCGCAGGCCAAGCGGAGCCGTTGGGCGAGGGGTCGCAACCGGGTCATCACGCGTTGTCCGCTCTCTCCTTCGCGCGGGTCCTGGCAGAGGAAGACGACGATGCCGTCGGGCTTGCCTCCGCGTCGTTCGCTGCCTCGGACCAGGGTTTCGGCGACCTGTCGGGCGGTTTCCTCCCATTCCGTCGGAGCGGTGGGGATCCCGACGCGCAGCCGACCGCCGAAGCGGCCGCCCTCGCCGTGGACGGCGACCATGACAAGGGAGTCGGTCGGGTGGAAGCCGAGCATGTAGGGCAGCGCGTCGGCCAGTTCCGCCGGGCTGCGCAGGGTGATCTGGGATTCGATGGACGGTCCGGACGGGCCGTTGGACGGCTGGTCGGACGGGCTCGGTACCGCGTGGTTGGTCGTCATGCGTCGACGGTCCCGTGCGGGGGCGAATCGCGAAACCCCTGTGGATAACTCCCCGAATCAGACCTAACTGGTCCAATCTTCAATATCCACAGGTCGGGGCCGGCATTGGCGCGATGTCGGCGCCATCAGGTTGCATGGGGGCATGAACCCAGACCTGAGGTCCTCAGCCGATTCCGTACTCGCCCGCCTGGTGGGCGATCCGACGGGCACCGCTCGGCTGCGCGAGGACCAGTGGCGGGCGATCGAGGCCCTCGTCGCGCAGAAGCGGCGGGCGCTGGTGGTGCAGCGCACGGGGTGGGGCAAGTCCGCCGTGTACTTCGTCGCCACTTCCCTCCTGCGGGCGAGCGGCGCCGGCCCCACCGTGATCGTCTCGCCGCTGCTCGCGCTGATGCGCAATCAGGTCGAGGCCGCCGCCCGGGCCGGAATCCGCGCCCGCACGATCAACTCGGCCAACCCGGAGGAATGGGAGGGCATCCAGGCCGAGGTCGCCGCCGGCGAGGTCGATGTCCTGCTGGTGAGCCCCGAGCGACTCAACAACCCGGACTTCCGTGACCAGGTCCTCCCCAAGCTCTCGGCCGCCACGGGCCTGCTCGTGGTCGACGAGGCCCACTGCATCTCCGACTGGGGCCACGATTTCCGCCCCGACTACCGCAGGCTGCGCACGATGCTGGCCGATCTCCCGCCGGGGGTTCCCGTGCTGGCCACGACCGCCACGGCCAATGCCCGGGTGACCGCCGACGTCGCGGAGCAACTGGGCACCGGCGCCGGCACGGACGCGCTCGTGCTGCGGGGCGCGCTGGACCGGGAGAGCCTGAGCCTCTCGGTGCTCGCCCTGCCCGATGCCGCGCACCGGCTGGCGTGGCTCGCCGACCACCTGACCGACCTGCCGGGGTCCGGGATCATCTACACGCTGACGGTGGCCGCGGCCGAGGAGGTCACCGCCTACCTGCGCCACCGCGGTCACACCGTCTCCTCGTACACCGGCAAGACCGAGAACGCCGACCGCGAGCAGGCGGAGAACGATCTCCAGGCGAACCGGGTCAAGGCGCTGGTGGCCACCTCTGCCCTGGGCATGGGCTTCGACAAGCCCGACCTGGGGTTCGTGGTGCACCTGGGGTCACCCTCCTCCCCCATCGCGTACTACCAGCAGGTGGGCCGCGCCGGCCGCGGGGTGGAGCACGCTGAGGTCCTGTTGCTGCCGGGCCGGGAGGACGAGGCCATCTGGCAGTACTTCGCGTCCGTCGCCTTCCCGCCGGAGGAGCAGGTCCGCCGCACCCTCGACGTCCTGGCCCAGGCGGGCCGCCCGCTGTCGCTGCCCGCCTTGGAACCGCTGGTCGATCTGCGCCGCACCCGCCTGGAGACGATGCTCAAGGTGCTCGACGTGGACGGCGCGGTGCACCGGGTCAAGGGCGGTTGGACCTCGACGGGCGAGCCGTGGGCGTACGACGCCGAGCGCTACGCGTGGGTGGCGCGTCAGCGTTCCGCCGAGCAGCAGGCCATGCGCGACTACGCGGCGACCGACGGCTGCCGCATGGAGTTCCTGCGCCGCCAGCTCGACGACGAGGAGGCGGCACCCTGCGGGCGCTGCGACAACTGCGCCGGGGCCCGGTTCACCGCCGAGGTCTCCGGCACGGCCCTGGACACCGCCCGAGGCGAGTTGGGGCGTCCGGGCGTGGAACTGGAACCGCGCAAGATGTGGCCGACCGGGCTCGTGGCGGTGGGCGTGGACCTCAAGGGCCGGATCCCCGCCGGGGAGCAGTCCGCCACCGGACGGGCCCTGGGCCGCCTCTCCGACATCGGCTGGGGCAACCGGCTCCGCCCGATGCTCGCCCCGCAGGCACCCGACCAGCCCGTCCCGGACGATGTCGCGCAGGCCGTGGTGGCCGTCCTGGCCGACTGGGCGCGGGGGCCGGGCGGCTGGGCCTCCGGGGCCGCGGACGCCCCCGCCCGTCCGGCGGGTGTGGTCTGCCTGCCGTCGCGCTCGCGTCCCCAGTTGGTCGGCTCGCTCGCCGCGCGGATCGCGGAGATCGGACGGATGCCGTTGCTGGGCTCGCTCGCGTACACCGACCAGGCACCGGAGTTCGGCCTGCCTTCGTCGAACAGTGCCCAACGGGTTCGGGGGCTCCACCAGGCCTTGACGGTGCCTCCGGCCCTCGCGGCGACGCTGGCCGAGACTCCGGGTCCGGTTCTTCTGGTGGACGATCGCGCGGAGAGCGGTTGGACGCTCGCGGTGGCTGCCAGGCTGCTCCGCCGGGCCGGTGCGAAGGGGGTGTTTCCGCTGGTACTCGCGCTTCAGCCGTAACGGATGCGTCATCTTCGGCGTGGCGGGGCAAGGATATGAGCGGCATACCGGCGAATTCCGGTCGGCAGCCTCAAATGCTCATTGCCCCATCCTCGCGGGCCACGCGAGAATCGGAGTGCTCCCGCTCGGCTCGCCGGCACTCTCCAGGGCCGTGCTGCGGCGCGCCCGCATCCCAGCCGTGCCCGTACGCGGGCGTGTACCCGAAGGGAGGACCGTGACCTTCGGTTTCGCCCCGAGCTCCACCACGTCCCTGACAACGGCCACCGGCGGCGCCATCCGGCACGGAAGACTTCTCGAACCGGCCGAGTGGACGTCGGCCGGGGTGCCCCTGCTGACCAATCCCCGCGAGATCGTCACCGGTCTGCACGCCCGGCACGGTCCGGTGCCGACCACCGCGGTGATCGCCGTCCTCGGTCCCGACGAACGCCTGGTCGCCAGCGCATCGTTCGTCCAGCGGTCGGCCTCGGCCGACGGCTGGGAGTACCGCAACGCCCTGCTGTCGCGGTTGCGCCGGGTGCTCCCGCACGACCTGCGTCGACGGACGCCGGTGCGGACGGCGGTGCTGATGTACTGCCGTGACGGCGACGAGCGGTGGACCGAGGAGGACGGGGCCTGGATGTGGGGGCTGCGGGACGCCTGCACCCTGCACGGGCTGCGTTGCGGCGCCTACATCACGCTGACCCCGGGCGGCTGGCAGGTCCTGGGCGAGGACCGTGGCGGGCGGCGGCCCGGATCGGACTCCCGGCCGGAGCCGCTGGGCTCGACCGTGGCGGAGTTCGCTCCGATGAGCCTGCGTACCGGCGGCGGCGCGGCCGAGGCGCTGCGGCGTACCGCCGCGCGCTGATCGACGCACCGCCGGCGGGGCACGGATCCGCACCGCCTCGCTCGGGTCCGCGTACACCGCGTGCGCGGACCCCACCAATCCACAGACCAGTGGCCTGCGGACCGGTGGGGTGCGGCCCGGTGGGGTGCGCGCACGCGGACGGGCGTACGAACCCGACCCACCCGGCACCACAAGCCTGTCCGGGGCGTGCGCACACCACACACCCACGGGCAGCCCTCACGGCCGCGCCCGAGGAACCGGGCGTGCGGCGGGTGGGACCTCGGACTTCAGCGGGGCTGCCTCACGGCCTGCCCCGCCCCCGTCCGTACCGGGAGACGGGCGTCAGACGCCCGCGCCCAGCACGGAGTTGATCCGCTGCGCGTCGCCGCACACGATCAGCAGCGTGCCGGCCCGGGTGAGTGCGACCGGCAGCGTGCGGGCGGCGTCCTCGACCGATCCGCCGTTGACCGCGAAGACCACGACGGGGCGGCCGGCGGCGCGCTGGACCTGCGCCGCGTCCGCGTAGAAGACGTCGTCCCCGGCATCGTGCTGGGCCCAGTACGCGGCCTCGCCGAAGGACAGTTCGTGCGCGGCCCACGGGTGCGGGTCGCCGGTGGTGAGCACCAGGATGTCGCCGGGCGCGCGCCCGGTGTCGAGCAGCAGGTCCACGGCCTCCTCGGCCGCGTCCAGCGCGCCCTCGGCGGATGCCGGAATCAGCTGGACCTGCGGGACCGCCTCGGAGACGGACGGGACGGTGGCCTCGGGGGCCGCGGGGACGGGTCCGGGGGCGGCCTGCGCCGCGCGCTGCGCGGGCGGGGCGGGTCGGGCGGGACCGGGGCGTCCGGGCCGGGGTACGGCGGCGGGACGCGGACCAGGTACGGGGCGGGGGGTCTGCGCGGTGCGGCTCGCGGCCGGCGTGACGCGGGGACCCTGGGCACTCTCGTGAATCTGAGGCTCCTCGGTTGAGAGGCTTGAGTTGACATCTTTCAAACACCGGTACGAAACGTACCGGCGGGTGGCACGTGGACGCGATCAGAAATCGAACCCGAGTTGGCCTCCGTTTTCCAGCTCCACGCTCTCCTCGCTGCGGCGCACCTTTTTGAGGTGCCGCCAACGGGGCAGCGCGTCGAGGTACGACCACGAGAGCCGGTGGTACGGGGTGGGCCCCAGCTCCTCCAGCGCCGCGCGGTGCACGGGCGAGGGGTAGCCGGCGTTCGCGGCGAAGGCGAAGTCCTCGATTCCGCCGCCCTGTTCGGCCAGGTCGGCCATCATCCGGTCGCGCCGGACCTTGGCGATCACGGAGGCGGCGGCGACGGCGACGCAGGACTGGTCCCCCTTGATCACCGTGCGGACCCGCCAGGGCGAACCGAGGTAGTCGTGCTTGCCGTCGAGGATCACCGCGTCGGGCCGCACCGGCAGGGATTCCAGGGCTCGCACCGCGGCGAGCCGCAGGGCCGCCGTCATCCCGAGCGCATCGATCTCCTCGGGGGAGGCGTGCCCGAGAGCGTGCGCGGTGACCCAGTCCTCCAGGACGTCGAGGAGCGCCTCGCGCCGCTTGGGGGTGAGCAGTTTGGAGTCGGTGAGTCCCGCGGGCGGCCGGCGCAGGCCGGTGATCGCCGCGCACACGGTGACGGGTCCGGCCCAGGCCCCTCGTCCGACTTCGTCGACCCCGGCTATGACCTTGGCGCCGGTGGTTGCACGGAGGGAGCGTTCGACGGCGTGGGTGGGTGCTTCGTACGGCATGGCGCCAGCAAGGTTACGCCGCCCCGCGCCCCCTGCACACCCCGCCCCGGGCCGGGGCGTGCGGCGTGACCGTCCGGCCGGTTCAGGGTCTGAGCATCGGCACCATGACGCGGTCGATCAGTTCCGCGATGTCGGGGTCCTCCCATTCGCTTCCGTACACCTTTGCGCGATACATGAACATGGCCGGGATCACGTCGGTGACGAACGGAGCCGCCGCGTCCTCACGGACGTCACCCCGCTTGATTCCGCGTTCCACCAGGTCCCTGATCAGGTCTTGAGCGGGTTCGTGCAATCCCTTCCAGATCACCCCCCGAAAGCGATCGGCGTGGATGTGATCACATTCGTGAAGCACCGCACGCAGTGCTTCACCGGCTCGCGACCTCATCACGTCACGCATCCGCGCACACAGGTGGTGGAGGTCCTCACGAATCGATCCGTGATCCTCGATCTCACCCAGTGACGGCAATCCGGCCCGCAGCACCTCCACGACGAGTTCCGCCTTCGACGGCCAGCGCCGATAGACGGCCGCCTTCCCGGTGCGCGCGCCCGCCGCGACGGCCTCCATCGTGAGCGCGTTCCACCCGACGGTGCTCAACTGCTCCAAGGCCGCGTCGAGAATCGCCCTTTCGAGCTCCGGACCCCGTCTGCGCCCCGGCGCGGCCTCCGACCAGCGTGAACCCGTCATGCCCCACACCTCCCACCGCCCCGTGCGTCCGTCGCACGAATTTTCAGCCTTAGTGAACGCTTGTGTTCACTAAGCGCCGGCTCCTACCGTGGACCCGCAGTGAACGGATGCGTTCACTATTTCACTTTGGGGGGATCCTCAGTGACAAGCACTCAACTGGCCACGCCCCGAATACCCGGCGCCGCCCGACATCCCGGGCGCCCGGGAGTGGCACTCGCGGTCATCGCCGCCTGCCAGCTCATGGTGGTTCTCGACGCGACGATCGTGAACATCGCGCTCCCTCACATCCAGACCGCGCTCTCCTTCTCCACCACCGACCTGTCATGGGTGATCAGCGCGTACACCCTGGCTTTCGGCGGCCTGCTGCTGCTCGGCGGCCGGGCCGGCGACATCCTGGGGCGGCGCCGCGTCTTCATCACCGGCATCCTGCTCTTCACCCTCGCCTCGCTCCTCGGCGGCTTCGCCCAGGAGCCCTGGCAACTGCTGGCGGCCCGCGCCCTCCAGGGGGTCGGCGGGGCGATCGCCTCACCGACCTCGCTCGCCCTGATCACCACGACCTTCGCCGAGGGCCCCGAGCGCAATCGCGCCTTCGGCGTGTTCGCCGCCGTCTCGGCGGGTGGCGGCGCGATCGGCCTGTTGACGGGCGGCATGCTCACCGAGTGGCTCGACTGGCGTTGGGTCCTCTTCGTCAACGTGCCGATCGGCATCCTGATCGCCGTCCTCGCGCCGCTCTACATCAGCGAGTCCGAACGTCATCCCGGTCGCTTCGACATCGCCGGGGCCCTCACGTCCACCGGCGGCATGGCCTCGCTCGTCT
This sequence comes from Streptomyces sp. NBC_00513, assembly GCF_041431415.1. Classification (GTDB taxonomy): domain Bacteria; phylum Actinomycetota; class Actinomycetes; order Streptomycetales; family Streptomycetaceae; genus Streptomyces. Next base: position 5,723,451 of record NZ_CP107845.1, on the reverse strand, counting down.
ACGGCTTCATCCTCGCGTCGGAGGACGGTTGGCGCGACGCGCTCACCCTCGCTTCCTTCGCCGCCGCCGTCGTGCTCCTGGGGTTGTTCGTGATCGTCGAATCGCGGGCACGTGAACCGATCATCCCGCTGCGGATGTTCGCCGACCGCAATCGCGCCGGCACCTACGTGATCATGCTCGGCCTCGCAGCCGCGATGTTCGGCATGTTCTTCTTCATCGTCCAGTTCGTCCAGAACGTGCTCGGCTTCTCCCCGATCCGTTCCGGACTCGGCTTCCTGCCGGTCACCGTCGCCATCGTGACGGCAGCCGGTCTCTCGCAACGCTTCCTTCCGCGATTCGGACCCAAGCCCTTCATGGTCCTCGGGTCCGCGCTCACCGGCACGGGCCTGACCTGGCTGACGTTCATCCGGACGGACAGTTCCTACGTGTCCGGGGTGTTGGGCCCGATGCTCCTCTTCGGCTTCGGCATGGGGCTCAACTTCGTGACCCTCACCCTCACCGCCGTCTCCGGGGTGGCACCGAAGGAGGCCGGTGCTGCCTCCGGTCTGCTCAACGCCGCCCAGCAGGTCGGCGGCTCGCTCGGCCTGTCCATCCTGGTGACCGTCTTCGGCACGGCCGGTCGCGACGAGGTCGAAAGGCAGGTCCCCGCGTTCCTGGCGCAGGCGGAACCGGAGCAACTGGCGGCCTTCAAGGCGACCGGCCAGCTACCCGACCCGTGGGGCGACATCGTCCTCACCCAGGGCATCTCCACCGCGTTCATCGCCGCCGTGGCGATGGCCGGGCTCGCCCTGGCCACGGCGCTGTTGGTGATCCGGGTGCGCAAGAGCGACCTGGAGGCCCTCAACGGAACCGCCGAGAAGGCCGGCCCCGTGGGCTGAGCACGGCCCGTCGGTCCAACGCGGCCCGTGGGCTGAGCACGGCCCGATGAGGGGCCGCCGGATGCCGTGCGGCACGGCGGCGTCCTCCTCCGGCGCCCCCTTCGTGCGCGTTTCAGTACGGGTGTCAGTACTCGCTGCGGCCGCCGTACAGGCCGAGCCGTACGCAGTCGTGTGCGGTGGCCGTGACCGGGCGCGCGTCGAGGATGCGGCGCGCTCGGGACTGCGCCAGGCTCGTCGCGAACCAGGGCGCGCCCTCGGACTCCGCCAGGTCGTCACGGACGCCGATCAGGGCGCAGGAGCGCTGAGGTTCGGGCAGGCGGTCCAGGGCGGGTGCCGCATCGGCCGACAGATGGCGGAAGTACTCCACGTCGATCTTCTCGTCCGACGTGTACCGGGCGACGTTCGTCTCGGCGATGATCCCGTCCGGGGACATCAGCCCGAAGGCCAGGACGGTAGCGGCGGCGCTGCCGGCCACCGCACAAGCCAGCCAACGCCCGCCGAACGCGCCGGCCGCCATGAGCAGCACGATCACGAGCCCGAGCCACAGTTCCAAGGTGACCACCGACAGGCGCAGCCGGGTCAGCCCGTACGCGTCCACGTACAGGTCCATCCGGCGCACCGCGGAGGCGACCACGACCAGTGCCAGCAGGCACAGGGTGCCCAGGACCACCCGGACGAAGCGGCGGTCGCCCGGACCGCCGCGGGGTGCCCAGCGCAGGGCGAGGGCGATGACGACCAGAACGAACACGGTGGCCCAGAGCAACTGCCAGAAGCCCTGGCGGGCGTACTCGGCGTAGGTCAGGTCCGTGCGCTCCAGGACCTTGTCGTACCCGCCGAACAGGACGGCCAGTTGCACCGCGATGAACCCCGCGAACAGCAGGTTGAGCACGACGAGCGGAAGCGCCCACTCCACGCGGGAGCGCGGCTTGCCCGGGGTCGTCGAGACGCGGTCCCAGCGCAGCGGCGCGGCGGCGGTCCGGGCGACCGAGAGGGCGCAGAGCGCGCCCACCAGGAACAGGGCGACGCGGAACGGGCTCTCCCCGACGGAGATGTCCGGGGTCAGACCGCCCAGCAGGTCCGCGAAGGCCGCGTCGGCGGAGGCGAACAGCGCCCCGAACACGAACAGGAGGACGACGGCCACGACCGTCGCCTTGGCGATGGGCAGCCAACGCGTACGGGCCACGCCGCCGCCGCGCGAACGCACCCCTTCCCAGGCCCAGCCGACGCCTGTGATCGCGGTGTCGACGAAGCCGAGCGGGCTGAGCAGGACGCCCGGCCAGCGGCGGGTTCCGTGCAGGGCCAGCGCGGCCGGCGAGACGGCGGCGAGGACGGCGAGCGTGGACGGCCAGGCGGAGTCGCGCAGGGCCGGGACGGCGAGCAGGGCCACGCAGCCCAGGGACCAGACCACGGTCCAGGGTCGGATCGTACGACCGGCCGCACGGGCGGAGACGTACGCGGCGACCATGGCGGGCAGCGCGGCGAGGAGCAGTCCGGGGCCCGACGCCGTCGCCGAGGAGGACCGCCGTGGCGAGACCGGCGACGAGCACGGCGACCAGGGTGACGGTGCGGATCGGGGCGGGCTGTGCGGACCGGACCCGGCGGGCCATCGACGCCTGCGCCCGCGCCGCGGCCTCGGCCTGGGCCTGCTGCCACCGCGGGCCCTTCTGCTAAGCCACCCAGATGTGCCAGGTCACGGAGTCGAAACCCGGCGAACCGGGAGGGGCAGGCGGCGGCGCGGCCACAGGACCGGGGCTCGCGGCGTCGGCCGGAACGGTGCCTTGAGCCGGAGCGGTTTGCTCGACCGGAGCGGTTCCACGGGTGGTGGCTCCCGGGGCCCCCGCCCCGGGAGCCCCGGCGCCCGGCATACCGGTCCCGGACTCCGCAGGCCGCCCGGCGGCGGCCTCGCCTCCGGTCGCATCGCGTTTCGCCTTGTCGGCGTTCTCAGACATCAGGTCCCTCCCCTGTCAGCCGCGCCCGGAATGCGGGAGTTGAGAGCGGCGAAGCGGACAGGGTAGGCCGGGGCCAGCCAGTTTTGAACATATTCAAGAAGGCCTTGTGTCAGGACCGTGACAAACCGGAGCGGCCCCGTCGCACCGGGCGCAGGGCACGGGTGCCGCCCCTCGGCAGGACAACGCGAAGGGCGCCCGAGTACCAGGGGTACTCGGGCGCCCTCGACCCGGAAGATCCGAACCGGACGAACTACCGCGCCGCGTCCGGCAACCACGCGGGAAGGGCCTCGGTGCGCGAGCGCCACGCCTCCGGCAGCACCGCGTCCCCCCGCGCGCCCAGGACTCCGCCGACGATCGCGCACGTCGTGTCCACGTCCCCGCCCACCTGCGCGGTGGTCCAGAACGCCCGCTCGTAGTCGTCCAGGGACCGGGCCGCCGACCACAGCGCGAACGGCACCGTGTCGTGGGCACTCGTACGCCGCCCGCATCCCAGGACCGCCGCGACCGTGGTCGCGTCGTCGTAGTCGAGCATCCCGCGCGCCCGTCGCAGTCCGGCGCCGACCGCGCTGCGCGGCACCAACGCGATCACCGCGTCCAACAGGTCGGCGGCCTTCGGCGGGCCGGCCGGAGCCGCCGCCAGCGAGGCGGCCGCGGCGACGGCCATCGCTCCGCAGACCGCCTCGCGGTGCTGGTGGGTGGTGTACGCCGAGATCTCGGCCTGGTGCGTGGCCTGCTCGGGGTCGTCCGCGTACCAGGCGCCCAGAGGCGCGATCCGCATGGCGGCCCCGTTGCCCCACGAGCCCTGGCCGTTGAACAGTTCGGCCGCTTGCGTGCGCCAGTCCGCGCCTTCTCGGATCAGCCGCAGCATCCGGTTCACGGCGGGCCCGTAGCCGCGGTCGAAGTCGTGGTGGTGGGCGAAGGACAGCGCGAGCGCGTCCTGGTCGATGCGCCCGTGCTCGGCGAGCACCGCCACCACGGAGCAGGCCATCTCGGTGTCGTCGGTCCATTGCCAGGGCTCGGTGCCGGCGGGGACCTCACGCCGCTTGAGCCGTGGATAGTTCACGGGAACGAAGTACTGGGAGCCCAGGGCATCACCCAGTGCCAGCCCTCGAAGGCTGGACATGGCGCGTGCGTAGCGCCTTTCGGAGGAGGAGTCAGCGGTCATCGCGCGCCACTCTAGCCGTCCAGGTCATAAGGCTCGGGTGTGGTCCACCGTTCAAATGGGCGGTCCATCCGGTACCGGCCGTCCGAGCCGAGCAGCAGCGCGCGGAATTCCCCGTTCCCGGGGTTGGACAAGCACTCGAACTCGGCCACCGACCAGTGGAACCAGCGCATGCAGAACAGCCGCATCGTCAACCCGTGGGTCACCACCAGAACGTTCTCCGGGTGGTCCTCGGCCTCAAAGCTGCGGTAGAGGCTTTCCAGGAAGGAGCCGACCCGGTCGTAGACGTCCGCACCCGATTCCCCCTGGGCGAATCGGTAGAAGAAATGCCCATAGGCGTCCCGGTATGCCTTCTGCAACCGCACGTCGTCACGGTCCTGCCAGTTGCCCCAGTCCTGTTCACGCAGTCGGGGCTCCTCGCGCATCCGGACCCGGGTCGGGTCCAACCGTAGCTCGCGGAAGGTCTGCAGGGTCCTGCGGTACGGGGAGACGTAGGCGCTGATCGACTCGTCGCCGAAGAGTTCGCGCAGCCGTACACCGGCCTCGGCGGCCTGTTCCCGGCCGGTCCGGGTCAGGCGCAGGGCATGGTCGGGCTCCCTCTCGTACACCGTGTCGTCGGCGTTCCCCTCCGACTCCCCGTGTCGGACAAGGACGATGCGCCGTGGTCGAACCATTCCACGACCCTATTCGGACATCTCGTCCCCCGCGCACCGGGCTCGCCGCTCACGCCGGCGTTCGTCGTACGGTCATACCGTCCAGGAGGGTTCGAGGTCGACGACGTCTCCCGTGAGCGCCTCCACGTCGGCCTCGGTCTGGGCCCGCAGCGACAGCCGCTCCACCCGCTCCTGTCGGTACTTTCCGTGTTCGGCGGCCGCGCGCCACATCGACAACACCAGGAATTCGCGACCCGGGGCCTCCCCGAAGAGGCCCCGGATCATGCCGGGCGAGCCGGCCATGGCCGGGTTCCACACCTTCTCCTGCATGAGCGCGAAGTGATCCACGCGGCCCTCACGCACTCGGGTGTGGGCGACCCGGACGACATCGGCGTCCGAGAAGCGCGGCTCGAAACCGGTCTTCACGTCGAAGCGGTGATCGAAGAGCGTGACCCGCGCGTCGGTGAAGGTGCCGTTCTGGGACGCGGCCAGCCGGTCGTGCGAGCGGGCCATGAACGAGTCGTAGAAGGAGCGACTCTCCCAGAACGCGAAGACGTGCGCGACGCCTTGCCGGCCCCGGCTCCATCCGCCGCCCTGTCCCCGGAAACCCGGCTCCCCCGGAAGCCCCGCCCATTTGCGCTGCCCACGCTCGAACCCGCGTCGGTCCGTCACCGTGCAGCGAATCCACTTGACCAGCACCGCGCCATCGTACGGGCCAGGCGCGGTCCGGGTCAGTCCCCGGCGCGGTGGATCCGCACCAGTTCGGCGGCGTCCCGCGCGGGCAGTCGAAGTCCGAACTCACGGTCGAGCACGGTGATCAACTCGTCCGGTGCCACGCTCTCCCGAACGAGGCGTCCGTCCGGATACAACCGGGTGAGTTCCCTCCCCACGAGAGCCACGCGCACGGAGTCCCCCGGGTACTGGACGATGACCTTGCCGACGAACGCGGAGCGCGGGTGCGAGGAGCTGAAGTGGTTCAGCACCACGTAGTCGACGGGGTGGTAGGCCTGTGGCGAGAACGCGTAGAGGTCACGCCACTCCTCCCCGCGCAGTGAGCGGAGCACCAGAACGCCGTCCGCCTCCGCCCGGACGGCATACGTCCACCGCCCCTGCCGCACCTCGACTCCGGTACGCGCGAGCGGTACGGGTTCGCGCGGTCCGGGGTGGCCGAACCCGGCGTCGCACAGCCACGGTTCACCCTCGACGGTGACGACGAGGACGGCGTGCGTCACCGCGAGCAGCGTGTCACCCCGGGTGCGGTTGCGGGCCCCGCGCCCGGCGACCTCGAAGCCGATCCGCTCCAGGGCGGCGGCCAGCAGCGAGTTCTGTTCGTAGCAGTAGCCGCCTCGGCGACCGTGCACGATCTTGTCCTGTAGTGCCTTGACGTCCAGCGCGACGGGGCGGCCGAGCGTGACGTCCAGGCTCTCGAAGGGAATGGCGGCGATGTGCGCCCGGGTCACTGCGTACAACGTCTCCAGGTCGGGACGGAGTTCCCGGCCACCCGACCCGGTCTCCAGGCCGATCCTCGCCAGATAGGCGTCCAGGTCCAGCTCGTCAGAACTCCACACGTCTTCCCGCTCCCCCGCGAACTCCATGGCGCCCGACCGGCGCGCCCCGCACAATGATCGGCATGACGGCCCTCCACACCAACCCTCTCTTCGACCGTCTCGCCGATGCCGAGCGGATCCTGGTGGCCGGGGCGGGAGGCGGCTTCGACGTCTACGCGGGCCTGCCGATCGCGCTCTCCCTCCTCCACCAGGGCAAGGAGGTCCACCTGGCGAGCCTGTCCTTCAGCGCGCTCGCGGGCCTGCCCGCCGAGGACTGGATCGTCCCCGACGTCGCCGTGATCACCCCGGACACCGCCCCTCATCAGGCGTACTTCCCGGAACGCGCCCTCGCCCGATGGCTGAAGCTGCACGGCTATCCGGCCGTCGTCCACGCCTTCCCCCTCATCGGAGTACAGCCGCTCCGGGCCGCCTACCGGGCGCTGATCGACCTCCACGACATCGACGCGGTGGTTCTCGTCGACGGCGGCACGGACATCCTCATGCGGGGCGACGAAGCCGGTCTCGGCACCCCGGAGGAGGACCTGACCAGCGTCGCCGCGCTGGCGGCACTGGACGACGTACCGCAGCGCCTCGTGGTCTCGGTCGGCTTCGGTGTGGACGCCTACCACGGGGTGAGCCACGCCCTCGTGCTGGAGAACATCGCGGCGCTGGAACGCGAGGGCGCCTACCTCGGGGCGTTCTCGATATCCCGCGCCACCCGCGAGGGCGCGCTCTTCGTGGACGCCGTCGCCCACGCCCAGGAGCAGACCCCGGATCGCCCCAGCATCGTGAACGGCTCGATCGCGGCGGCCGTGCGAGGCGAGTTCGGGAACGTCCAGTTCACCCGGCGCACACGGTTCAGCGAGCTCTTCGTGAATCCGCTGATGTCCCTGTGCTTCGCGTTCGAGCTGTCCGGACTGGCCGCCCGGTGCCTCTACCTGGACCGCATCGAGAACACCCACCTGATGCGGCAGGTCCATTCCGAGATCTCCGCCTTCCGGGACGAGACGATCACCCGCCCGTCGCGCACCATCCCGCACTGACGCCCTGACGCCCGGCACTGGGGCATCGGCGCCGGACCGGGGCTGCTCGTCACGCCCACGCCGAAGGGGACCGACCAGCAGGTCGATCCCCTTCGTGAGCCACCGCTCAACCGGCCGTGCGGATCACGCGGGACGGCCGTCCCGCGTGATCACGCCCGTGTCAGCTGCAGCCGCTGGTGGAGCCGCAGCCCTCGCAGATGTAGCAGGAGCCGGCGCGCTGCATCTTCGTACCGCAGGAGAAGCACAGCGGGGCGTCGGCGGAGACACCCAGCTGCATCTCGACGAGTTCGGCGCTGGAGTGCGCCGTCTTCGGGGCCGCGGCCGTTCCGGCCGTGACCGGCTTCGGAGCGGGAACCGCGGCGAGCGGCGCGGACTGGGCCAGCGTCTCGGTGTCGATCTGCTCGCCGTCCAGCGGCTCGTAGGAACCGGTGTCGAGGTGACGCTGACGCTCCTCGGCGGAGTGGATGCCGAGGGCCGAGCGGGTCTCGAAGGGCAGGAAGTCGAGCGCCACGCGACGGAAGATGTAGTCGACGATCGACTGCGCCATCCGCACGTCCGGGTCGTCCGTCATACCGGCCGGCTCGAAGCGCATGTTCGTGAACTTCGAGACGTACGTCTCCAGCGGGACGCCGTACTGCAGACCGACCGAGACGGCGATGGAGAAGGCGTCCATCATGCCCGCGAGGGTCGAGCCCTGCTTGGACATCTTCAGGAAGACCTCGCCCAGACCGTCGTCGGGGTAGGAGTTCGCCGTCATGTAACCCTCGGCGCCACCGACCGTGAAGGAGGTGGTGATCCCCGGACGGCCCTTCGGGAGGCGCTTGCGGACCGGGCGGTACTCGATGACCTTCTCGACCGCCGCGCGGATGGTCTCCTCGGCCTTCTCGGTGACCTCGACCTTCTCCGCTTCCTTCTTCTTCGCGGAGAGGGGCTGACCGACCTTGCAGTTGTCGCGGTAGATCGCCAGCGCCTTGACGCCGAGCTTCCACGCCTCGAAGTAGATCTCCTCGATCTCCTCGACGGTCGCCGTCTCCGGCATGTTGACCGTCTTCGAGATCGCGCCGGAGATCCAGGGCTGGATCGCGGCCATCATGCGGACGTGGCCCATCGCGGAGATGGAACGCTCGCCCATGGCGCAGTCGAACACCGAGTAGTGCTCCGCCTTGAGACCCGGGGCGTCGACGACCACACCGTGCTCGGCGATGTGGGTGACGATCGCCTCGATCTGCTCCTCCTGGTAACCCAGGCGGCGCAGGGCCTGCGGGACGGTGCCGTTGACGATCTGCATCGAGCCGCCGCCGACGAGCTTCTTGAACTTGACCAGCGCCAGGTCCGGCTCGACACCGGTGGTGTCGCAGGACATCGCGAGACCGATGGTGCCGGTCGGCGCGAGGACGGAGGCCTGGGAGTTGCGGAAGCCGTTCTTCTCGCCGAGGCGCAGGACGTCCTGCCAGGCCTCGGTGGCCGCGGCCCAGATGGAGTTGTCCAGGTTCTGGGTGCGCGGCGCGACGGTGTTGGCGTCGGCGTGCTGCTTCATGACGCGCTTGTGCGAGTCGGCGTTGCGGGCGTAGCCGTCGTACGCACCGACGATCGCGGCCAGCTCGGCGGAGCGCTTGTACGCGGTGCCGGTCATCAGCGAGGTGATCGAGGCGGCGAGGGTACGGCCGCCGTCCGAGTCGTACGCGTGACCCGTGGCCATGAGCAGGGCGCCGAGGTTGGCGTAGCCGATGCCCAGCTGACGGAAGGCGCGGGTGTTCTCGCCGATCTTCTGCGTCGGGAAGTCCGCGAAGCAGATGGAGATGTCCATCGCGGTGATGACGAGCTCGACGACCTTGGCGAAGCGCTCCGCGTCGAAGGCCTGGTTGCCCTTGCCGTCGTCGTCGAGGAACTTCATCAGGTTCAGCGAGGCGAGGTTGCAGGACGTGTTGTCCAGGTGCATGTACTCGCTACAGGGGTTGGACGCGGTGATGCGGCCCGACTCGGGGCAGGTGTGCCAGTTGTTGATCACACCGTCGTACTGGATGCCCGGGTCGGCGCAGGCCCACGCGGCCTCGGCGAGCTTGCGGAAGAGCGCCTTGGCGTCGACCTTCTCGATGACCTCGCCGGTCATGCGGGCCCGCAGGCCGAACTCGGTGCCGTTCTCGACGGCCGTCATGAACTCGTCGTTCACACGGACGGAGTTGTTGGCGTTCTGGTACTGGACGGACGTGATGTCGTCGCCGCCCAGGTCCATGTCGAAGCCCGCGTCGCGCAGGGCGCGGATCTTCTCCTCTTCCTTCACCTTGGTGGCGATGAAGTCCTCGACGTCCGGGTGGTCCACGTCCAGGACGACCATCTTGGCGGCGCGACGGGTGGCACCACCCGACTTGATCGTTCCTGCGGACGCGTCCGCGCCCCGCATGAAGGAGACCGGGCCGGAGGCGTTGCCGCCGGAGGAGAGCAGCTCCTTGGAGGAGCGGATGCGGGAGAGGTTCAGGCCGGCGCCGGAGCCGCCCTTGAAGATCATGCCCTCTTCCTTGTACCAGTCGAGGATCGACTCCATGGAGTCGTCGACGGCCAGGATGAAGCAGGCGGAGACCTGCTGCGGTTGGGGCGTACCGACGTTGAACCACACCGGCGAGTTGAAGCTGAAGATCTGGTGCAGGAGGGCGTAGGTCAGCTCGTGCTCGAAGATCTCCGCGTCCGCGGGCGAGGAGAAGTAGTCGAAGTCCTCGCCGGCCTTCGTGTACGTCTTCACGATCCGGTCGATGAGCTGCTTCAGGCCGGTCTCGCGCTGCGGGCTGCCGACCGCGCCGCGGAAGTACTTGCTGGTGACGATGTTGACCGCGTTCACCGACCAGAAGTCGGGGAACTCGACGCCACGCTGCTCGAAGTTGACCGAACCATCGCGCCAGTTGGTCATGACGACGTCACGACGCTCCCAGCTCACCTCGTCGTACGGGTGCACGCCCGGGGTGGTGTGGATGCGCTCGATCCGCAGGCCGCTCTTGGTGACCTTGGTTCCCTTGGCTCGGGAACCTCGTGCCGAGCTGCTCGCCGTCTCTGTCATGGCCGCCTCCCATATGCGGGCAAAAACGCCCTAAAGTGCCAGCGCTATTCCGCGGCACGGTGCTGTGTGTCTTGTATCTACGAATCTGCCCCCGGCTACCGCCGGGAGGCGCCTCGAACCGATCGGGCAGACCGCCCTGCTGTGCGGCCCGTCAGGTCAGTCGGAGGCGGAGGCGGGCACGGGGACGACCGAGGGGGTCCCACCGGGCTCGACCTCAGGGGGATGAGGCCGCTGCTCGCGCAATTCCACGATGGCGGTCTCGAAGTCTTCGAGGGTGTCGAACGCTTTGTAAACGGATGCGAACCGCAGGTAGGCGACGAGGTCGAGTTCCTGCAACGGGCCGAGTATGGCCAGACCCACGTCATGGGTGGTCAGCTCGGCACTCCCGGTGGCGCGCACCGCCTCCTCGACCCGCTGGCCGAGCTTGGCGAGGGCGTCCTCGGTGACCGGTCGCCCCTGGCACGCCTTGCGGACGCCAGAGATGACCTTGGAGCGACTGAAGGGTTCGGTCACCCCGCTGCGCTTGATCACCATCAGTGAGGCCGTCTCCACCGTCGTGAAGCGACGGGAGCAGTCGGGGCACTGACGGCGCCGCCGGATCGACGTGCCGTCGTCCGTGGTGCGGCTGTCGACTACGCGGCTGTCGGGGTGCCTGCAGAAGGGGCAGTGCATGGTTCCCTCACCCTCCTTCTCGGCACGACTGGATCACCCCACGGAGCCCCTGAACGGCGGAGGAAACGGTCCCGCCGGGGGCTCGTGAAGCAGCCACCAGCATATGCGATGTCGGGGGCTCCGGCGGACCGGGGACCACAACTTCTGGGCGGCAGCGCTCATCCAACCACTAGATCTTGGGTTGCAGTGGATTTACATCGCTCAGCGTGTCGCGGCGTGAGCCGACCGCGTTCGGGTGCCCTCCGGTGCCACACTGGACGCCGGCCCGGACCCCGGCGATCCAACCCGGAAGGGTACCGTAATCAGCGAACGCGGAACCGAATCCACGTTCGACGGACGGCCTGCCTATACACCTCCCATGACATCTCAAGTGAACGATCCTTGCTTTTTCACTCGAACGTGTGTTTGGCGCAACCTTTCGAAAGCAACTACCGTTGTCCAACTAGGGAGAACATTTCGAGAGGGGCCGCAGACGTGACCACGACCGCAGACAGTGCCACCATCACTGCCCAGAACCGCTCCCAGAGCCGACTTGAGCCGGTGCATGCCATGAATGACGCAAGTCAGAATCCGGAGACGGAGCCCGCACGCCCCGCTCGCTCGATGCCGGGGCGACCTCCAGGCATCCGCGCCGACAGTTCCGGACTCACGGATCGGCAGCGGAGGGTCATCGAGGTCATCCGCGACTCCGTGCAGCGCAGGGGGTACCCGCCGTCGATGCGGGAGATCGGCCAGGCGGTGGGACTGTCCAGCACCTCGTCGGTCGCGCACCAGCTGATGGCGCTGGAGCGCAAGGGCTTCCTGCGCCGCGACCCGCACCGCCCCCGGGCGTACGAGGTGCGTGGCTCGGACCAGCCCAGCTCGCAGCCCACCGACACCACCGGCAAGCCTGCCGCGTCGTACGTTCCACTGGTGGGCCGGATCGCGGCCGGCGGCCCGATCCTCGCCGAGGAATCGGTCGAGGACGTGTTCCCCCTCCCCCGCCAGCTGGTGGGTGACGGCGAGCTCTTCGTCCTCAAGGTCGTCGGCGACTCGATGATCGAGGCCGCGATCTGTGACGGCGACTGGGTTACCGTCCGACGCCAGCCCGTCGCGGAGAACGGCGACATCGTCGCCGCGATGCTGGACGGCGAGGCCACGGTCAAGCGGTTCAAGCGCGAGGACGGCCATGTCTGGCTGCTCCCGCACAACGCCGCCTACCAGCCGATCCCGGGTGACGAGGCGACCATCCTCGGCAAGGTCGTCGCCGTACTGCGCAGGGTCTGACCCTCGCGCCCTCAGCCAGCTCCGGGACCTACTGCGCCGGTCCCGGAGCTGCTTCGTGTCCGCATTCGCTTCTGTGGTTCCACCGCTCCGCCGCTGCCTCGGGTACGGCTACTTGCCGTCCGCCTGGGCGGTCGCGTCGATGGCGGCCAGCGAGCGACGGACCTGGTTCCGGTCGGTGGTGTACCAGAAGTCCGGGAGCGTGGCCCGCAGGAAACTGCCGTAGCGAGCCGTCGCCAGTCGGGGGTCCAGGACCGCGACGACACCCTTGTCGTCCGTCGCCCGGACGAGCCGGCCCGCTCCCTGGGCCATCAGCAGCGCGGCGTGTGTGGCGGCCACCGCCATGAAGCCGTTGCCGCCACGTTCCTCGACCGACTTCTGTCGCGCGCTCATCAACGGGTCGTCGGGACGCGGGAACGGAATCCGATCCATGATCACGAGCTGGCAGCTGGGACCCGGCACGTCGACGCCCTGCCACAGCGAGAGCGTTCCGAACAGGCAGGTCTTCGGGTCCGAGGCGAAGGCCTTGATCAACTCGCCGAGCGTCTCCTCGCCCTGGAGGAGGATCGGGTGGTCGAGTCGCTCGCGCAGTTCCTCGGCCGCCGCCTTGGCGCCCCGCATGGAGGAGAAGAGACCGAGGGTGCGACCGCCGGCCGCCTCGATCAGCTCGGCGAGCTCGTCCATCATGTCGCCGCGGGTGCCCTCCCGGCCGGGTGTGGCCAGGTGCTTGGCGACGTACAGGATTCCCTGCTTCGGGTAGTCGAACGGGGATCCCACATCCAGACCTCGCCAGACGGGAGCGTCGTCGCCCTCCACCCCTTCCGGGGACAGGCCCATCGACGCGGCGACCCCGTTGAAGTCCCCGCCCAGTTTGAGCGTGGCGGAGGTGAGGACGACCGAGCGGTCCTCGAACAGCTTCTCGCGCAGCAGCCCGGACACCGACAGCGGTGCGACGCGCAGGGTGGCACCGAAGCGGTCGTGCCGCTCGTACCAGACGACGTCGTACTCGGACCCGAGGACGATCCGCTCCGCCACGCCGTGGATGCTCTCCACGGCGGCGAGGGCCTGCTTGCGCACGGCGTCCTCGTCCTGAACGGACTTGTCGCGGGTGTTGCCGATCGCCGAGATCACGTTGCGCGCGGAGTCCCGGAGGGACATCAGGGCGTAGCCGAGGTCTTCGGGGACCGTCTCCAGTCGGCCCGGGAGCGCCAGTTCCATGACGCGCTCGAACGACTCGGAGGCGGTCTGCAGGGCGTCGGCCGTCTTCTCGTCGACGAGCTTCGCGGCCCGCTTCACGGCCCGATTGACCTGACCCGGGGTGAGCTCGCCGGTGGCGACACCCGTGACCCGGGAGACCAGCTCGTGGGCCTCGTCCACGATCAGCACCTCGTGCTGCGGCAGCACCGGGGCGCCTTGGATGGCATCGATGGCGAGCAGCGCGTGGTTGGTGACGACCACGTCGGCGAGTTTGGCCCGTTCACGGGCGGCCTCGGCGAAGCACTCGGCGCCGTAGGCGCACTTCGTCGCACCCAGGCACTCGCTGGACGAGACGGAGATCTGCTGCCACGCCTTGTCGGAGACGCCCGGCGTGAGGTCGTCACGGTCGCCGGTCTCGGTGTCGTCCGCCCAGTCGCGCAGGCGCAGGAGGTCCTTCCCGAGCTTGCTGCTGGGGGCGGCCGCCTCGAACTGGTCGAAGAGGCCCTCCTCCTCGTCCTGCGGTGCGCCCTCGTGCAGTCGGTGCAGGCACAGGTAGTTGGAACGGCCCTTGAGCATGGCGAACTGCGGGCGGCGCCGGAGCTGCGGATGCAGTGCCTCCACCGTCCGGGGCAGGTCGCGCTCGACGAGCTGGCGCTGGAGGGCCAGGGTCGCGGTGGCGACGACCACGCGCTCGCCGTGTGCGAGGGCGGGCACCAGGTAGCCGAGGGACTTGCCGGTACCGGTTCCTGCCTGGATCAGCCGGTGGGAGTTCTCGTCGATCGCTTCGGCAACGGCTTCGGCCATGGCCACCTGGCCGGGCCGCTCCGTGCCGCCGACGGCGGAGACGGCGGCATGCAGCAGGTCGGGGAGGGAGGGCTTCGTCATAGCATCGCCAAGCCTACGGGGCGCCACTGACACTGCCCGCATCGACGACTGCTCACGATCGGTGAAGGGGGTTGGGGACGGTGCCGTGCGTGACGGCGTGCGGGCGGTCCGGCCGGTCGCGGTAGCCGTCCTCGTGGAGCCGGTTCCGGTTGAGGCAGAGTCGGTCGATCCGCTCGCTGAGCAGGTCGAAGAGCTCGAAGCGCTCCTTGAGCTCGGGGAACCGGGACTGGTGGTGAAGGATTTCCGCCCGGACGAGGGACCAGAAGTCGTCCTCGGGAACGCCGAGCCGGTCGTCGCAGATCGCGGACAGGTAGCGGAACACGCCGATGAAGAGTCCGGAGTGAATGAACTGGGTGAGGAAGGTCGGCGGCTCGGTGAGGAGGGCGGCGCGGACCTCGGCGGGCATCGACTGGTGTTCGGGCAGCGGCTCGCGGCTGATGTTGATGTCGTCCACGAAGTCCTTGACCGCCAGCCGGACGGGAACGTCGTTCTCGTCGAAGACCACGATGGCGTTCTCTCCGTGCGGCGAGAAGACGGTCCCGTAGCGGTAGAGGAAGTGGAGCAGCGGCGGCAGCAGGGCGGCGAACAGCCGCTGGAGCCACACGGTGGGGGTGAGCCCGGAGCGGGCGACCAGCTCCGCGGTGAAGGAGCGACCGCGCGGGTCCGTGTGGAGGAGCGAGGCGAGGGTGCGGGCCCGCTCGCCGGGGGCGAGACGGCCGGTCAGCGGCTCGCGCCAGATCGCCCCGAGGAGTTCCTTGTACTGGTACGGGACCTCGGGGAGCCGGTCGTAGACGGGATGGCGGACGGTGACGGACGCGACCTCGCCCAGCAGGATGACCCCGCATTCGTCACGCAGGAAGGGGTCGGAGTCGCGAAGGGAGTGGATCCATCCGGTGACGGCGGGGGCGGCGAGCGCGAGATCCGAGGGCAGGCCCCGCCAGACCATGGTGTTGAAGACGGAGAGCGGCAGTTTGACGCTGTGCCGGTCGGGGCGGGTGAGGTTGAGGAAAGTACGGATCGACTGTTGCGGGAGGCGCATGTCGAGGTCCGCGGGCAGCGGCACCAGGGCGCCCGACGCGAGGGCCGGCGCGAACAGGGGCAGCACGATCTCGTCCCACTGCCAGGGGTGCACGGGAAGGTAGAGGTAGCCCCGCGGGTCGAGGCCGCGGTCGCGCAGGACCTGGTCGAAGCCGGCCCGGGTGACGGGGTCGAGTTCGGCGGAGTACAGCCGGGCGGGGTCTTCCAGACCGGCGGCGCCGCGGTACTCCGCCAGGGAGGTGTGCGCGGCGAGCCAGGGCAACCGCTGTCGGGTGCGGGCCTCGGGGGCCCAGGCGGCGGTGTCGGAGGCGGACAGTCCGATGCGGCCCTTGTTCAGGACGAGCCAGGGGTGACCCGTCTGATGTCCTTCGAGCGCGGCGTAGTCGAGATCGGCGAGTACGTCCGCGGTCAGGGCGTGGTGATCGAGACGGGCGTCGGCGGCGAGGGTGGCGCTCAGCTCGCGGACCAGGTGGCCGAGGGTCTCTCCGTCGAGTCGGAGGAGGGTGCGGGCTCGGATGAGGAACTCGTACGGATCCCCGAACGCCGTCGAACTCTCCGTGGAGGGTGGCGGCGCGGTGAGGGTGATGGTGTCGGGGGCGACCTGCCAGCTCCCGTACGAGCGGCGGCGCGCGCGGAACCCGAGACGGCCGCCGTCGTCGAGGGTCAGGGTCCAGGCGTCGCCCGCGGCGGACGGAGTCGGGACGGGGCTGACGATCTCCTCGTACGCGAATTC
Organism: Streptomyces sp. NBC_00513; assembly: GCF_041431415.1. Classification (GTDB taxonomy): domain Bacteria; phylum Actinomycetota; class Actinomycetes; order Streptomycetales; family Streptomycetaceae; genus Streptomyces. The sequence continues at coordinate 5,707,382 of NZ_CP107845.1, read as the reverse complement.
GCCGAGCATCTTGGCGAGCAGTGTGCGGGCCGCGAAGTCCCAGGTCGGTGCGTTGATCTCGGGCGGCGTGACCGGGTGCTGAGGCGACGGGGGCAGAGCGGGCTCCGGGGAGTCGGGGGCTTCGGGAAAATTCGGCACGGGACTCCTCGAAGATCGGGAACTTTGCTGCGTGACGCAGAGTTTTCGAAGGGAGAGGCGTGAAGCGGATGCTTCGGAGCGCGGTGGCGGCGATCAGATGAGATTGCGCAGTGCCCGCTCCCGGATCATCAGTGCCGCGCGCTTCTCGGGAAGGTCGATTTCGGCGGAATAGCGAAAGCCGGAGTTCAAGAAGGCTGATACGGAGGGGGTGTTGCGGATGTCCGGTTCGGCGATGACGCGTGTGCAGCGTGGACGGTTGTCGAGCAACAGGTCGGCGACGGCGCGCAGCAGGGTGGTGCCCAGACCTCGGCCGCGGTTCGTGCCGTCTCCGATGAGCAGGTGGATACCGGTGTCGTGGGGGCGTGCCTGGTAGTGCCGGGCGAGCGGGTCGAGGTCGGCCCGGTAGATCTCCCAGTAGCTCATCGGCGTGCCGTCGAGAAGGCCGAGGCAGGGGACGCTGTGGCCGTCGCCATCGAGCTGGGCCCGCAGGTGATCGGCGGTGGTCGAGGCCGGGCCGGCGAGTTCCCAGTAGGCGGCCACCTCCGGGTCGTTCATCCAACCCACGAGGAGGTCCAGGTCTCGACGCGGGCGTACGGGTTCGAGGCGGAAGGCTCCGGCAGCGGTGGCGACGGCGTCCCATGTGGCTGGGGAGTCGAGCAGGTCGGCCTCGGCGAGCAGGGGCCACCGCTGCGGGGGGCGACGCATTGAGCCGAGGTAGTAGCCGGTTGTGGCGAGGGCTGAACCGACGGGACCGGTCGAGGTGTCGGTGGAGGGCATGGGGGCTCTTCTCCGTGTCGGTGCGGGCGCGTCAGTCGTGAAGGGGGTTGGTGATGGTGACGTAGACGGACTGGGTGTCGACGGGGCCGACGAGTTCGTCGAGGCCGCCCAGGCGGGTGAGCAGGTTGGCCTTGCAGCGGAGGGTGGGTGAGTCGAGCAGTTGGGCGGGGAGCGGCCCGAGGCCCGAGTTCTTCCCGAGGAAGCGGCGGAAGGCGGCGAGGAGTACGCGTTCGTCGGCGAGGTGTTGGGAGCCGAAGGCGCCGATCAGGCCGAGCACGTTGTTGATGCCGAGGTAGTAGGCGAAGCGTTCGTCGGTGACGGCGTCGGAGACGAAGGTGTCGCTGGCGCTGCCGATGCCGGGGAGCCGGTGGTGCAGTTCCGCCCGGTGGGAGTCGCGGAAGTAGTAGCCCTGGTTGTCGCGGTAGCGGCCGCCGATCGGCCAGCCGGCCGGGTCGAGGAGCACCAGGGTGTTCTGTTGGTGCGCTTCGAGGGCGACTCCGGCGAGCGCGTCGAGGGCGAGGATCGGCAGGACCACGTGGTCGAGGTAGCGCAGGAACCACTCGGCGGCGACGGCGGGGACCGAGCGCCCGGTGGAGGTGGCGAGCCGGGCGACTGTCTCGGCGAGCGGGGAGCGCATCGTGGTCCGACCGGGCCATGGGCGGGGAGTGGTCAGCGCGGCGATGCAGAGGGTGTCGTCGTCGGAGTGGAAGGGGTTGTGGCGCAGGAGGGCGTCGAGTCCGGGGATGGGTGTGCCGTCGAGGGAGTCGACGGCGACCCAGGCGGGGTCGCGGACGATGTCGAAACCGGGGTGGGACGACTGCCATTGCTCTGCGAGTCCGGCGCGCAGAAGGCGGTGAACCTCGACGCCGCGGTGGAGTTCCTTGCGGAGGTTCTCCCTGCGGGAGTTGGTGATGCGCAGGCCCAGGGACAGCTTGAGCATCGCGGGGGAACCGGGGCGGTGGACGGTGCGAATGGAGGAGGTGGGGTACCAGGGGTCACCGTACGGGCCCATGTCGGTCAGTAGTCCGGCGTCGCACAGGGCGGCCACGGCCGGGCGTTGGAGGAGGTCGCGGGCCTGCCAGGGGTGCAGCGGAAGAAGGGTGGTGCCGGTGGGCGGTTGGAGGCCGGGTGCGAGGCGGGCGAGCAGTTGGGCGGCGGAAACCGGGCGGCCTCGTTCGGTCCAGGCGGAGTCGGTGGCGAGGACGGCGGGCGCGACCGCGAACCAGTACACGGGGAAGGAGCCGTGGAGTTCGGGTGAGTAGCGACGTACCTCGGCTTCGGAGAGGCCTTCGCGGCTCTTCGGGGTCGGGTGCAGGGGATGGCCGAGGAGGAGCGACTGTTCGGCGGTGAGGAATCGGTCCTCGGCGACGGGGGCGGGGGCGGCGGGGCGGGCTCGCCGGTCGGCGATGAACTCCGCCGTGCGCTGGACCGAGTCGGCGACCCGGCCCACCAGATCGGCGCCACCTCGGCCGGTGCCCTCACGCGCGATGAGCGCGGCGAGGGTCACGGCGTCCAGGGCGGGGGATTCGGCCGGGGCGCCTTCGATCCGGGCGGAGGCGAACCGGTGCCAGCCGGCCGAGGACCAGTACCGGACTGCGACGAGCACCGCCGTGCCGGATGCGGGGAGGGGGATGCGGAGCGGTGTTCCGGCGGGCCCGTCGGGGCGGCCGAGGCCGCTTTCGCGGACCCAGCACCGAAGCAGGTTCTCCACCGCAGCGGCCTCGGCGGCGAGGGCCGGATCGGGGTGGTCGAGGGGATCGGGGAGCATGGCCGATCCCGATCCGACGGGACCGGCTCCTCCGGCTCCGGATCTGCGGCTCCCGCCCAACTGCCGTGGCACGCCGCCGCCGGGGGACACCGCCGTGGGGTGCGGTTCGGCCGCCGCCTCGGCCGGTGGCGCGTCCTCGGCCCGGGACGGCTCCTCGGCCCGGGACCTTGGATCGACTGCGGATGGGACGGCCCGGGACGTTGGGGCGGCCTGGTAACGGTCGGCTTCCGGGGCGGCCGGGGCGCTGCGGTACTCCGCCACATCCGGCGCTTGGTCGGACTCCGGGCCTGCCGCCGGAGCGGCCTTGGGCGGCCGGGCGGCCTCCGGCGCCGGGGCGACTCCGGGGCCGGGGCTTGCGCTTGCGCTTGCGCTTGCGCTGGGACCTGGGCTTGCGCTGGGGCTGAGGCTGGGCGCGGCCTCGGGAGTGGGCAGGGTGTCGAAACCGGGTGCGGTGTCGGAACCGGGCGGGTTCTGGTGGGTGCCCAGTGTCGGTGTCGAGTCCGGCCGGGCGCCCGGGGTGGGCTGGCTTGGTGCTGAGGTGGGGGCGGTGTCTCGTACCGGATCCGGTACGGAGTGGGCCGAGAGGGTGTCCTCCCGGGACGCCCTCTGGATCGGGGACGACGCCTGGGCCCGGCCGGGTCCTGGGTCTCCCGGGTCGAGGGACCGGGCCTCGGCCGGAGCCGGTCCCGAGCCGAGCGGTGTGGGGGCGAGCCAGAGGAGCGGAGTGAGGTCCTGGCCCGTGGCCCCCTGCGCGGGCGTGCCGTGTGGGGGCCGGGCAGCGAGCACGGGACCGTTGCTCGGGGCCGACTGGGCCGGGCTCACCGCCGGGGCGGGATCCGGGGCCGGCCAGGAGGACAGGGTGGCCAACGCCGGGAGCCGGTGACCTGTCGCCGAGCTCGGGGCGGGCGTCCGTGTGCCCGGGCGCGGGTGGGTTGAAGTCCGGGCGGCGAGGGACTCGGAGCTGACCGGGACTGCCGGGCCGGCGGGGACGGGGGCGTGCGCGGAGCGAGCCACCGCCCAGTCCAGGGCCGCCGTAGGCGACAGAACCGGTGCTGACCACGTCTCCGCTGCCGAGGTCTCCTGAGCCGGCGTCCCGCCCGGAACCGAGGCTCGGCCAGAGGCGGACGCCCTCGAAGTCGAAGTCGAAGCAGAAGTCAAAGCCGAAGCAGAAGCCGGCGTCGAGGCCGGAGTCGAGGCTGAGTCGACCAGGTTCGCGTCCTCCGGGGCGCTGACCGTGCCCGTGACCGTGACGGTCGGAGCCGAGCCCGGTGGCGAAGTAGAGGGAGATGACACTGCGGCAGCCGGGGTGGTCAAAGCCGGGCCCGGAGACCTGACCGATGCGGCCAGACCCGGGGCGGCCAGACCCGAGGCGGTCGGGGTTGAGGCCGTCGGGGTTGAGGCGGTCGGGGCGCTGACCGGGTCGGGGGTCCGGGCGCCCGGGGCCGCACGCACGAGAGGAGGGGCAGGGTGGGGAGCTTCAGGCGCGGCGGCGAACGCGGCGGGGTGAGCCGCGCCGGAAAGCGGCGTGGGCTCCGGACTCGGACGGCGGCCTCGGCCCGGGCTGAACTCCGGGCCCGGGACCTCCTCCCTTGGGCCGAGGTCCGAGTCGGGATCGCGGTCCACGACCGGATCGCAGCCCGCGCTCCCGCTGACCTCCAGAGCCGGGCTCTCCCCCAGCCGGAGGGCCCAGCCCGGCCGGCGACTCGCGCCCGGATTGGGTTCGGGGCTCGAAGTCGCCCTCGGGCTGAACTCCGCCCCCGGGCTGAACTCCGGGCTCGTGCCGGGCGCCGGGCTCGTGCCGGGCGCCGGGCTCGTGCCGGGCGCCGGGCTCGTGCCGGGCGCGGGTGTGAGGGTCGGCGTCGGTGTGGGGGTCTGCTCCGGCGTGGGGGTCGGCGTCGGGCTGCCGGCCCTCGGGGAAGGGGCGGGGTGGGGGGCGGAGGGGTCCGGCATCGGAGGTCCTTGGGGTGCGGGTGGGGTCAGTGGGACCGTCGGGCGGCGGCGGCGATGGCGTCGGCCAGCCGCTCCAGGACGGCTGCGGCCTGCTCGTCGGTCAGGGTCAGCGGGGGCAGCAGGCGGACCACGCAGGAGTGGCGGCCCCCGAGCTCGACGATCAGCCCGCGGTCCAGGCACTCCCGGCGGACGGTGGCGGCGAGGTCCGGGGCAGCGTCCCCGGTGTCGGGGTCCACGAGTTCGATGCCCAGCATCAGGCCGCGACCTCGTACGTCGCCGATGCACGAATGGTCGGCGGCCAATGCGCGCAAGGCGGTCAGCATGCGTTCGCCCAGCACCCCGGCGCGTTCCGCGAGGTTGTTGCGGCGGACGTAGGCCAGAGTGGCGGTACCCGCGGCCATGGCCAGTTGGTTGCCGCGGAACGTGCCGGCGTGGGCGCCGGGCGCCCAGACGTCGAGTTCGGACCGGTAGACGATCACCGCGAGCGGAAGGCTGCCGCCGATGGCCTTGGACAGCACCATCACGTCGGGCACCACTCCCGCGTGGTCCACGCCCCAGAAGGCACCGGTGCGCCCCACACCCGTCTGGACCTCGTCCGCGATCAGCGGGATCCCGCGGGCCTCGGTGATCTCGCGCATCCGCCGGAGCCAGTCGTCCGGAGCGGGGTGGACGCCGCCTTCCCCTTGTACGGGTTCGACGATGAGCCCGGCGGGGGTGGGTACTCCGCCCTTCGGGTCGTCGAGCAGGCTCTCGGTCCAACGGGCGCCGAGTCGGGCGCCCTCGGCCCCGCCGACACCGAACGGGCAGCGGTGGTCCTGTGGATACGGAAGCCGGGTGACCCGTACGTCGGGGGCTCCACCGGAGGCGTCCAGGGCTCCCGCGGTCATGCCGTGGTACGCACCCGTGAAGGCCATCAGTCCGGAACGCCCGGTGGCGGTGCGGACCAGCTTGAGCGCGGCTTCGACGGCGTCCGTCCCGGCCGGCCCACAGAACTGGATCCGGGCGTCGGCCGCGAGCGCTGCCGGAAGGTTCGCGAACAGCTCGGTGGTGAAGGCGTCCTTGACCGGGGTGGCCAGGTCGAGGACGTGCAGCGGTGCCCCGGAGTCGAGGACGGCACGGATGGCTTCGAGCACCACGGGGTGGTTGTGCCCGAGGGCGAGCGTGCCCGCGCCGGACAGACAGTCGAGGTAGCGCCGTCCGTCCGCGCCCTCGATCGTCAGGCCCCGGGCGCGCACCGGAACGATGGGCAGCGAGCGCGCGTATGTCCGGGCGGCGGACTCTCGTTGCGCCTGTCTGCGCAGGATGGTTTCGGCGGCGACGGGTCCTCTGGTTCCTTGCGGCGGGATCTGCTCCGCGGCCGCGGCCGACTCGGTGAAAGCCTCGCTCAAAGCCACGAGTGTCGGTCCTCCCGCACGGATTCTCTTCCGGATTGCGTTTCGAACATGAACGCTGCTCCCCCGTCCCCCGTACGTACCAACGACGGTGGCGGCCGCGGATCACGGGTGGACCGAAGATCCTTGTCCGTCGCCGAGTCCGTCGCCAAGTCCGTCGCCAAGTCCGTCGCGAAGTCCGCCCCGAAGTCCCTCGTGTTGTCCGTCGCCAAGACCCTCGCGAAGTCTGCCCCGAAGTCCCTCGTGTGGTCCGCCCCGCTGTCGTCCTCGATATCCACCGAAAAGTCCGCCGTAAGGTCTGCCGCGATGTCCTCCGAGATGTCCGAATCGAACAAGTTCCGAGGATGGTTCGCCGGGCAGGAACCGTGGCCCCGGGCTGTGCCGTCCTTGGGAGCAGCGGCATAGTGGGGTGCTGCGCTTGCCGTACACCCGTGCGGCGACCGCGCTCCACCCCGTTCAACGCCTCGAAACACCAGGGGGATTTACGACATGCGACCGATCCGACCGGTCACCGCGATCCTGTGCGCGGCCGCGCTCGCGCTGACCGCCGCAGCCTGCGGCCCCGGCGACGGGGAGGCCGGCGGCGACGCCAAGCCGACCGTGGCCGCGAGCCTTCCGCCCGGTGCCACGGACGGGATCGCGATCCCGGACGAGCTCAAGGACAAGCTCAAGGAGCACGGCGTCGACCTGGAGAAGTGGCGGGGAGGCGCGTGGAAGAACTGGAAGCAGGAGGACTGGCTCCGCGAGGCGGGCGACTACATCAACCCGGTCATCGAGGGGCTGTGGGACCCGGACCGGATGCGTGACGCCGACAAGACTCCGCAGCCTCCGGCCGTGGACCCGGATGCCGGCAAGGACCAGGGTGTCACGGACCCGACGCCGGCGCCGGTGCGGGCAAGGGGTGCGGCGGCGCCGTACCACTCCACCATTCCGGCATCCGGCAAGGTGTTCTTCGACGGCCCCGAGGGTTCGATGGTCTGCTCGGCGACCGTGGTGAAGGACCCGGCCCACCCGGGCAAGTCCAACATGGTCTGGACGGCGGGTCACTGCGTCCACGCGGGCAAGGCGGGCGGCTGGTACCGCAACATCGCCTTCGTGCCGTCCTACAACAACGCGGGCCAGGCGTCGGCGCAGCTGAAGGGTGCGCCGCGCGAGCAGGTCGCCCCGTACGGCGTGTGGTGGAGCGACTGGGCGCAGACCTCGGACCAGTGGATCGCTTCGGGCGGCCCGAGCGGTGGCGCGGGCGCCCCGTACGACTTCGCGGTGCTGCACGTCGCTCCGGAGAAGGGCAGTGGCAAGTCGCTGGAGGAGACGGTCGGTTCGGCGCTGCCGGTGGAGTTCAACGCGCCGGCGGTGGGCAGGGTCGCGGGCATCACCGCGACGGGCTACCCGGCGGCGGCTCCGTTCGACGGCCAGCGGGCGTTCCAGTGCACGGACAAGCCCGGTCGTCTGTCGTTGAAGGCGGCCGACCCGGTGATGTACCGCATCGGTTGCACCATGACCGGCGGTTCCTCGGGTGGCGGTTGGGTCGCGGCGGGTGCCGATGGCAGGCCGGCGCTGGTGTCGAACACCTCGATCGGCCCGGCCAAGGCCGGTTGGTTGGCCGGTCCGCGCCTGGGCCCGGAGGCCAAGGGCATCTACTCCGCGGTGAGCGCCAAGTTCAAGTAGCGGGTGGGCCGGGCGCGCGGCGCCCGGCCCCACGCGGCGCGAGCACCGCACCAAGAGCGCCGCGCCAGCCCGGTGCGCAGCACATCGAGCCTCGCGCGTGGGCCATCACGTGACGGAGGGCCCCCGCATCGCGGGGGCCCTCCGTCACGTGATGTCGCGCCGTGTCACGCTCGCCGGTGCTTCACCGAGCACCCGTCGATGCTTCATCGACACACGGGTCAGTGCTTCGCCGGCACGTAGGGCGCCAGGTCCGCGGCCAGTTCCTGGTGGACGCGCGCCTTGAGGAGGGTGCCCTCCGGGGTGTGCTCCTCGGAGATGACCTCGCCCTCGGCGTGTGCCCGGGCGATCAGCGAGCCGCGGGTGTACGGCACCAGTGCCTCCACCTCGACCTCGGGTCGCGGCAGCTCGGTGTCGATGAGCGTCAGCAGCTCCTCGATGCCCATGCCGGTGCGGGCCGAGACGGCGATGGAGTGCCGCTCGATGCGCAGCAGGCGCTGGAGGACGAGCGGGTCCGCCGCGTCCGCCTTGTTGATCACGACGATCTCGGGCACGTTGACCGCGCCGACCTCGCGGATGACCTCGCGGACGGCCGCCAGCTGCTCCTCCGGGGCCGGGTGCGAGCCGTCCACGATGTGGAGGATGAGGTCGGAGTCGCCGACCTCCTCCATCGTGGAGCGGAACGCCTCGACCAGGTGGTGGGGCAGGTGTCGCACGAAGCCGACCGTGTCGGCCAGGGTGTAGATCCGGCCGGACGGCGTCTCGGCCCGGCGCACGGTCGGGTCGAGGGTGGCGAACAGCGAGTTCTCCACCAGCACGCCGGCGCCGGTGAGGCGGTTGAGCAGCGAGGACTTGCCGGCGTTGGTGTAGCCGGCGATGGCGACGGAGGGAACCTTGTTGCGCCGGCGTTCCTGGCGCTTGATGTCGCGGCCGGTCTTCATGTCCGCGATCTCCCGGCGCATCTTCGCCATCTTCTCGCGGATCCGACGCCGGTCGGTTTCGATCTTGGTCTCACCGGGGCCTCGGGTGGCCATGCCGCCACCGCCGCCGCCACCCATCTGACGGGACAGCGAGGCACCCCAACCACGCAGGCGCGGCAGCATGTACTGCATCTGCGCGAGCGCGACCTGGGCCTTGCCCTCTCGGGACTTCGCGTGCTGGGCGAAGATGTCGAGGATGAGCGCGGTGCGGTCGACGACCTTGACCTTGACGACGTCTTCGAGGGCGATGAGCTGGCCGGGGCTGAGCTCTCCGTCGCAGACGACGGTGTCGGCGCCGCTCTCCATGACGATGTCGCGCAGCTCGCGGGCCTTGCCGGAGCCGATGAAGGTGGCCGGGTCGGGCTTGTCGCGACGCTGGATCACGCCGTCGAGGACGAGGGCGCCCGCCGTCTCGGCGAGGGCGGCGAGCTCCGCGAGGGAGTTCTCGGCGTCCGTCACCGTGCCGGAGGTCCAGACACCGACGAGTACGACGCGCTCCAAGCGGAGCTGTCGGTACTCGACCTCGGTGACGTCTTCGAGTTCGGTGGAGAGGCCGACCACGCGCCGCAGGGCCGCGCGCTCGGAGCGCTCGAGCTGCTCGCCGTCCCGGTCTCCGTCGATCTCGTGGCTCCAGGCGACGTCCTCTTCCATCAGGGCATCGGCCCGAAGGCTCTCGGTGAAGCTCTGCGGGTCACGCACGTCCTGTGCGTCCCGCGCGTCCTGGGAAGGGGAAGAAGAGGAGGTCATTGGATCCTTACGTCGATTCGAATGCGTCGCGCCCGGCAATGGCCAACGCTACCGCCGAACGTGACATAACACTGTCACGTCCAACGCGTCACGCCGCCCGGTGATTCCCGGAATCCGAGCCCTGGCCCGATCGGGCCCGATGGGCCGCCGAACGGCCTCGTTGATGGTGACATGCCCGTTCCGGGCGCGTCACACGCTTTTCGGGCCGCCCCATTCCGGGTGCCCCGGCATCGCCGGGGTGGTCGTGCCGTACAGCCACGGCTTGAGGAAGGCCGTCAGGTCGCGCCCCGCCTCCTGTGACGCCAGGCGTACGAAGTCGTCCGTGCCGGCCGTGGAATCCGCGTGCTCGTCCACCCAGCGGCGCTCGATCCGGTCGAAGGTGGCGACGCCGACCTCTTGGCGCAGGGCGTACAGGATCAGCGCGGCCCCGTCGTAGACCACGGGCCGGAACAGGCCGATCTTCTCCCCGGGGGCCGCGGCCTTCGGGGCGGCCGGGGGGCCGCCGGCCGCCCGCCACTGGTCGGAGCGCTGGTACGCCTCGCGCATGCGCCGCTCCAGGGAGTACTTGCCGAGCCCGTCGGCGTACAGGGCCTCGTACCAGGTCGCGTGTCCTTCGTTGAGCCACAGGTCGGACCAGGTGCGGGGGCTGACGCTGTCGCCGAACCACTGGTGTGCGAGCTCGTGGACCATCACGGACTCGACGTACCACTCCGGGTAGCCGGCGTTCCCGGAGAACAGGCCGTGCTCGAAGAGGGAGAGGGTCTGGGTCTCCAGCTCGAAGCCGGTCGTGGCTCGCGCGATCAGCACGCCGTAGTTCTCGAAGGGGTAGCGGCCGACCCGCTCCTCCATCCACCGGACGTGACCGTCGGTCTTCTTCAGCCAGGGTTCCAGGCGCACCCGGTCGGCGGCGGGCACCACGTCGCGCAGGGGCAGTCCGTGCGGGCCCGTGTGGTGGACGACCTCCGAGGTGCCGACGGAGACCTGGGCCAGTTCGGTGGCCATGGGGTGCAGGGTGCGGTACGTCCAGGTGGTCGGGCCGCCCGCGCGCCGGGTCGGGAGGGCGCCCGGCAGTCCGTTGGCCACGGCGGTGAGTCCGGCCGGGGCGGTGATCCGGAAGGTGAAGTACGCCTTGTCGGCGGGGTGGTCGTTGCAGGGGAAGACGCGGTGGGCGGCGTCGGCCTGGTTGGCCATGGCCAGGCCGTCCTCGGTGGGCACCCAGCCGCCGTCGCCGCGACCGCGCGGGTCGCTCGTGTGGCGCACGGTGATGCTCAGCACGGATCCCTGGGTGACCGGGCGGGCGGGGGTCAGCACGAGGTCCTCTCCCGCGCTCTCGAACCGCGCCGGTTCCCCGTTGACCTCGACGGACGCCACCTGGCCGTGGGTGAAGTCGAGGTTGATGCGGTCGAGCGCGTGCAGGGTGCGGGCGCTGATGACGGTGACGGCGTCGAGCGGGGTCCGGTTGTCCTTGTACGTGAAGGACAGGTCGTACGAGAGGACGTCGTACCCGGGGTTGCCGAGCTCGGGGAAGAGCCGGTCGCCGATGCCCAGCGACTGGGGTGGGGGCAGTACGGCGGCGACGAGGGTGAGCGAGGCGGCGGCGAGCAGGGCGGCACGCAGGCGGGGGGAGGTGAGCTGCATCCCCCATCGCTTACCAGCGCCCGGCATCGGGCGGCGAACGGCGCGCGCCGGGTGCACCCGAACGAGGGCGTCCGACCCCGTGGCCCGGCCGACGTGCGTCCCGCCCCCGGATTCCCGTTCCCCCGAACCCCCGAGCCCCCCGGCCCCCTGTCTTCCCCGCTTCGCCCGGCCGTCCCGCTACGCCCGGCTGACGTCGTACACGCCCGGCACGTCCCTCATCGCCCGCATCAGGGCCGGGAGCCCCGTCGCGTCGGGCAGTTGCAGGGTGTAGGAGTGCCGGACCCGCTGTTCGACGGGCGGTTCCACGGTCGCGGAGACCACCTCGACCCCCTCGCGGGCGATTGCCTCGGTCAGGTCGGCCAGGAGGTGTGGGCGGCCGAACGATTCGGCGAGCAGGGTCACGCGGCAGTCCGCGGTGGCCCGCCAGTGCACGGCGACCGAGGTACGGCCGACGGCGCGCATCTGGGCCACGGCCGGGCAGTGGACGCGGTGCACGGTGACGGCCCCGCCGCGTACGACGAACCCGGCGACGGCGTCCGGCGGTACGGGGGTGCAACAGCCGGCCAGGCGCACGGGCGCGTCCGGCAGGTCGGCGACGGCGTTCGCCCCGCCACCGCGCGCCCCGACGACGGAGAGCGGGGCCCGGGCCGCGGTGGTGGTGGCGGCCGCGGAGTCGGGGTGGGTCTGGAGCCAGCCGCTGATGGCGATGCGGGCGGCCGGGGTCTTGGCGTGGTCGAGCCAGTCGGCGGCGGGCCCGGAGGCGGCGTCGTGCGAGAGCAGGAGTTGAACGGTGTCCCCGTCGGACAGCCGGGACGAGAGGGAGGTGAGGCGCCCGTTGACGCGGGCGCCGATACAGCTGTGCGCCGCCTCCCCGTACTGGGCGTAGGCGGCGTCGATACAGCTCGCCCCGCCCGGCAGGCCCAGCGTCCCGCCGTCGGCCCTGAAGACGGTGATCTCGCGGTCCTGGGCCAGTTCGGCGCGCAGCACCGTCCAGAAGGTGTCGGGGTCGGGTGCGGACTGCTGCCAGTCGAGCAGTCGGGACAACCAGCCGGGTCTCGTCGGGTCGACCCGCTCCTCGTCGCCCTCGGCCGCTTCGGCCGGCGGGGTGGTGTACGGATTGCCGAGCGCGACCACTCCGGCCTCCGCGACGCGGTGCATCTGCCGGGTGCGGACGATGACCTCGGCGACGTACCCCTCGGAGGTGGCGACGGCCGTGTGCAGCGACTGGTAGAGGTTGAACTTCGGGGAGGCGATGAAGTCCTTGAACTCCGAGACCACCGGGGTGAAACAGGTGTGGAGTTCACCGAGGACCGCGTAGCAGTCGGCGTTCTCGCCGACGAGGATGAGGACCCGGCCGAAGTCGGAGCCGCGCAGTTCGCCCCGCTTGCGGGAGATGCGGTGCACGGACACGAAGTGGCGGGGGCGGACCACGACCTCGGCGGCGATGCCGGCGTCGCGCAGGACGCCGCGCACGGAGTCCGCGATGCCGGGCAGCGGGTCGCGTTCTCCGGCGTGGGCCGCGATGAGCGCGCGGGTCTCCTCGTACTCCTCGGGGTGCAGGATCGCGAAGACGAGGTCTTCCAGCTCGGTCTTGAGGGCCTGTACGCCGAGTCGTTCGGCGAGGGGGATGAGGACGTCGCGGGTGACCTTGGCGATGCGCGCCTGTTTGTCGGGGCGCATCACGCCGAGGGTGCGCATGTTGTGCAGTCGGTCGGCGAGTTTGATGGACATGACGCGGACGTCGTTGCCGGTGGCGACGAGCATCTTGCGGAAGGTCTCGGGTTCGGCGGCGGCGCCGTAGTCGATCTTCTCGACCTTGGTGACGCCGTCCACGATGAAGCAGACCTCGTCGCCGAACTCCTCGCGCACCTGATCGAGGGTCACGTCCGTGTCCTCGACGGTGTCGTGGAGGAGGGACGCCGTCAACGTCGTTGTCTCCGCGCCGAGTTCCGCGAGGATCAGGGTGACGGCGAGCGGATGTGTGATGTACGGCTCACCACTTTTTCGCATTTGGCCGCGGTGAGAGGTCTCCGCGAGCAGATATGCGCGTCGCAGAATGGACAGATCGGCGTCCGGATGGTGGGCACGATGCGCTTCCGCCACGTGTCCGATGGCGTCCGGAAGGCGGTCCCGGGACGTGGGCCCGAGCAGCGCCGCGCGCCCGAGCCGGCGCAGATCCAGCCTGCTCCGGCCCCGTCTACGCAGCTCAGGGCGCGCTTCGGGGTGTGCTTCGGGGTTCGTGGCCTCTGCACTCATGGGCACCTCCGGCGGCTTCGACCGGCGGTGGTGGGCATGGGGTGAGCCCTCAGGGCCGGTGCCTGATGTTACCGACCCCACCACGTGGCGCAGTCCACCTCTCGCTCAGCGTGAAACGGATCACCCATTGGAGGGAACCTTCACGCGAAAGCCGTTTCGGTGAGCCAGGTCGAATCGAGCTCGCCCTCGGCCACGATGACGGCCGGTCCGGTCATGTCGATCTGCCCGTCGGGGTGCTCGGTGATGACGAGTCGTCCGCCGGGGAGGTCGACGGTGTACGTGACCGGTTCGCCGGTCACGGCCGGGTCGACGCCGTCGCGTCGAATGGCCGCCACGGCGACGGCACAGGCGCCGGTGCCGCAGGAGCGGGTCTCGCCGGAGCCGCGCTCGTGGACGCGCATCGCGACGTGCCGCGGGCCCCGGTCGACGACGAACTCGACGTTGACTCCGGTCGGGTACGCGGACGCGGGGCTGAACGGCGGGGCGGTGTGGAGGTTTCCGGCGTCGTCGAGGCTGTCGACGAAGGCCACCGCGTGCGGGTTGCCCATGTTCACGTTCCGCGCGGGCCACGAGCGCTCGCCGACGGAGACGGTGACGTCGCCGACGGGCAGTTCGGCGCGGCCCATGGAGACCGTGACGTCGCCGCTCTTGTCGAGGTGGACGCGCTTGACGCCGCCCCGGGTGGCGACGGCGAGGTCGCCGGGCTCGACGTGGCCGGCGTGCAGGAGGTAGCGGGCGAAGACCCGTACGCCGTTGCCGCACATCTCGGCGACGGATCCGTCGCTGTTGCGGTAGTCCATGAACCACTCGGCCTCGTCGGCCAGGTGCGCCGTGTCGGGGTGGGCGGCGGACCGCACGACGTGCAGCACCCCGTCGGCCCCGATGCCCGCTCGCCGGTCGCACAGTGCGGCGACGGCGCTCACGGGCAGGTCGATGGCGTTGTCCGGGTCGGGGACGATCACGAAGTCGTTCTCGGTCCCGTGGCCCTTGAGGAAGGAGAGGGTGCGGTGCGTCACCAGGTCATCGTACCTTCGGGGCCCGTTTCGCCCTCCGGGCGGACGCCCGGTGTGCGCGGAGCGCGGGCACGGCGGGAAGGGCGCGCGGGCCTGCTCAGCGCAGGCGCGCGACCCGGTACACGGCCAGGGACACCAGGGCGAGGGCCATCACCGTGTACAGGGCGGCCATGCGCCAGTCGGGGCGGCGGCCGCTGCCGCGGGGCGGCAGTCCGGGCCAGGAGTGGCCGACGCGGCGCGCGGCCATCATGGCCCATCCGCCGGCGCAGCAGCTGATCAGGAAGCCCAGCATGGCGACCACGGCTCCGCCGTCGCCGAACTCGAAGGCGAGGGGGAAGGCGAACATCAGGGATCCGGCGGCGGCGAGCATCACGATGGGCGCGATCTGCCAGATGCGCAGGCGGCGCTGCGGCCTCAGTTCGACCTCGAACTCGGGGCCCGAGGCGTCCAGGGCGGCGATGTCCGGGGCGTCGGGGCCGTCGGGGGTCAGCCGCGCCGGGTCGGCGGGCAGGCCGAGGGCGTCCGGGCCGTCCGACCCGATCGGCTCCGCGATCCCGTTGTGAAGCATCGGGTCCGCTTCCCGTCTGGTGTCGTCCCGCCCGGTGTCACGGGGGCCGGCCTCCATAGCCACGCGCCCTCCCCACTCGGACTTCGTACGCCGCTGTTCAGAAGTTTGATGATGGCACGCCCCCGGCCCCGGTACGGGCGCACGGGGCGTCCCGATGCCATCACGTGATCAGGCTGTGACCGCTCGTTCGACCAACGACTGCGCGAGTCCGGCGAGTTCCCCGCGGTCCGCGAGGGCGCCGCTCAGCCAGTGCACGCGCGGGTCGCGCCGGAACCACGAGTCCTGTCGGCGGGCGAACCGCTTGGTGGCCCGGACCGTCTCGGCCCGCGCCTCGTCCTCGGTGCACGCGCCCGCGAGGGCGGACAACACCTGCTGGTAGCCGAGTGCGCGGGAGGCGGTGATCCCGTCGCGCAGGCCCCGGGCCTCCAGGTCGCGGACCTCGTCCACGAGCCCGGCCTCCCACATCCGGTCGACCCGCAGCGCGATCCGTTCGTCGAGTTCCGGCCGGCCCACGTCCACGCCGATCTGGACGGTGTCGTAGACGGACTCGTGGCCGGGCAGGTTCGCGGTGTACGGGCGCCCGGTGATCTCGATGACCTCCAGGGCGCGGACGATCCGGCGGCCGTTGCTGGGGAGGATCGCCTGGGCGGCGATCGGGTCGGCGGCGGCGAGCCGGGCGTGCAGGGCGCCGGGGCCGCGCAGGGTGGCCTCCTCCTCCAGGCGGGCCCGTACCTCGGGGTCGGTGCCGGGGAACTCCATCGCGTCGAGCGCGCCGCGGACGTACAGCCCGGAGCCGCCGACGAGGACGGGCGTACGGCCCTGCGCGAGGAGTCGGTCGATCTCGGCGCGGGCGAGGCGCTGGTACTCGGCGACGCTCGCGGTCTCGGTGACGTCCCAGACGTCGAGGAGGTGGTGCGGGACCCCGCCGCGTTCCTCCTGCGTCAGCTTCGCGGTGCCGATGTCCATCCCCCGGTAGAGCTGCATGGAGTCGGCGTTGACGACCTCGCCGTCGAAATGGCGGGCCAGGGCGACGCCCAAGTCGGACTTTCCGGCCGCGGTGGGACCGACGACGGCGATGACCCGCGGGGCGGGGGCTGGATTCCTCACCGACACAGTCTCGCAAACCCGGCGGCCGATACCCGATCGAGCTACGTGACGGGGCGTGGTCGGAGTCGTTGCCCTGGCGAGGTTCCGGCCCGGCGTGTACCCGGCGGAGGCCGTTTCGGCCACGGCGGAACTTCATTCGCACGAGTAACGTTACGGGAGTAGACATGGGCGTTTTCAGCCGGTTTTTTGGCCGTAAGGAGCAGGGTTCGACCGATGAGGTCGCGTCCGCCGACCTGACGGCCGCGTCCGAGGAAGCGACGGGCGAGGCGACTGGGGTGGAGGCTCCGGCGGCGACGGCCGCGGAGATTCCGCAGCAGAAGTCCGCGGAGGCTTCCCTGGACAGCGAGGCCGGCGAGGGCGCCCGTACGTAGCCATCGCCAATGAAGGGTGATCCATGGGCCTGCTGGACAATCTGAAGGCCAAGCTCGCTCCGGCCAAGGACAAGGTCGGCGACCTCGCGCAGCAGCACGAGGGAAAGATCTCCGACGGTCTGGAGAAGGTCGCGAAGGCCGTGGACTCCAAGACCAAGGGCAAGTACAGCGGTCGGATCACGAGCGGGACGGGCAAGGCGAAGGACGCCCTGGGCAAGATCGCGCACAAGGACGCACCCGGCGGGCCGACGCCGCCGGCGACTTCCTGACGTGGTCGCCGGAGAGGGGCGCGTGGGTTCGATGAACCCCGCGCCCCTTTCTCGTGCCCGGACGCGGGGGCCCGGGTGCCTGCCTCGGCTGTGTCAGGACCAGGCGGCGACGAAGTAGCCGACCCCGTACGGGGCGTCCTCGTACAGCAGCCTGCCGTCGAGGCCCGCGTCCTCGGCCGCGCCCGCCAGGACCTGCCAGGGAGCACGCCCGGCGGCCTTGAGTTCGTGCGCGAGGTCCGCGTCCAGGGCGGCCAGCGCGGCGGTGTCGGCGGATCCGAGGGCGCGGGCGGCGGCCGCGTCGAAGCCGGCGGCCCGCTCGTCGAGGTAGCCGGGGGCCTTGAGCGTGCGACAGGCGCTGCCGTCGCCCATCACGAGCAGGGCGACGCGCGCGTCGCGGGCGGCGAGGTCCCGCCCCGCCCGCAGGCACTGTTCGGCTCCGAGCGGTTCCCCGACCCCGAGCCCTTCCACGGGGGCGGCGCCCCAGCGGGCGCGGCGCAACAGCCAGGCGCCGACGGCCAGTGAGGTCGGCAGCAGGCGCGGTCCCTCTTCGCCGTCACCGAGCTGTACGTCGAGTTCCACGCCGTATCCGCGGAAGGTGCCCCGGGATCCCTGGGGATAGGGCCCGCGGTGGTCCTGGTCGGCGTCGCCGACGACGACCAGGAGGTCGGGTCGGGAGGCGGCGAGCACGGCGAGCGCGTCGGAACAGGCGGTGCGGGCGTCGCCCAGTTCGGCGGCGGCGCCCGCGGCGACCTCCGGCACGAGGAGCGGCGGGGCGGGACAGACGGCGGCGGCTACGAGCATGATCCGCAGCCTAGCCGTCGCCTGCCCGGGCCGTACGGCTCCGCCGGCGAACGGGTCCGCAGGGGTGCGGCGTCCGCGGGGGTGCGGCGTCCGCGGGTCCACGGTCCGGCCCGTCGGGGCCGGACCGCAGGAGCGAACGCGCGTCAGGCGGACGCCGGGGCCGCGCAGCCCGAGGTGGCGGCCGGGAGGGGGGCCGGGACTCCGAGGGTGGGGATGCCGAGCATGACGCCCGCCGGTTGCGCCGGGGCCGCGTTGCGCTTCTCCCAGGCATCGCCCGCGCGGGTCCTGCGCACGGCCGACGTCGGGCCCTCGGCCAGCAGGTGGTGCGGGGCCGCGTACGTGATGTCCACGGTCACCACGTCACCCGGGCGCACGTCCTCGTCCGGCTTCGTGAAGTGGACGAGGCGGTTGTCGGGGGCACGGCCGGAGAGGCGGTGCGTGGCACCGTCCTTGCGGCCCTCGCCCTCCGCGACCATCACCTCCAGGGTGCGGCCCACCTGCTTCTTGTTCTCCTCCCAGGAGATCTCCTCCTGGAGGGCGACCAGGCGCATGTAGCGCTCCTGGACGACTTCCTTGGGGATCTGCCCGTCCATGTCGGCGGCCGGGGTGCCGGGGCGCTTGGAGTACTGGAAGGTGAACGCGTTCGCGAAGCGGGCCTCGCGCACGGCGTGCATCGTCTGCTGGAAGTCCTCCTCGGTCTCACCGGGGAAGCCCACGATGATGTCGGTGGAGATCGCCGCGTGCGGGATGGCGGCCCGGACCTTCTCGATGATGCCGAGGAAGCGCTCCTGGCGGTACGAGCGGCGCATCGCCTTGAGGATGGTGTCCGATCCGGACTGCATCGGCATGTGGAGCTGCGGCATCACGTTCGGGGTCTCGGCCATGGCCGCGATCACGTCGTCGGTGAAGTCGCGCGGGTGCGGCGAGGTGAAGCGGACCCGCTCCAGGCCCTCGATCTGCCCGCAGGCGCGCAGCAGCTTGCTGAAGGCCTCGCGGTCCCCCAGGTCGGAGCCGTACGCGTTGACGTTCTGGCCGAGCAGGGTGATCTCGGAGACTCCCTCGGCGACCAGGGCCTCGACCTCGGCGAGGATGTCGCCGGGGCGCCGGTCCTCCTCCTTGCCGCGCAGCGCCGGGACGATGCAGAAGGTGCAGGTGTTGTTGCAGCCGACGGAGATGGACACCCAGGCGGCGTACGCGGACTCGCGGCGGGTCGGCAGCGTCGAGGGGAAGGCCTCCAGCGACTCGGCGATCTCGACCTGCGCCTCCTCCTGGACGCGGGCGCGCTCCAGGAGGACGGGCAGCTTGCCGATGTTGTGCGTGCCGAAGACGACGTCGACCCAGGGGGCACGCTTGACGATCGTGTCGCGGTCCTTCTGGGCCAGGCAGCCACCGACGGCGATCTGCATGCCGGGGCGCTTGGTCTTCATCGGGGCGAGCCGGCCGAGGTTGCCGTACAGCTTGTTGTCGGCGTTCTCGCGGACGGCGCAGGTGTTGAACACGACGACGTCGGCGTCGCCGTCGGAACCCTCGGGCGCACGCGTGTACCCCGCGCCCTCCAGCAGACCGGAAAGCCGCTCGGAGTCGTGCACGTTCATCTGGCACCCGTAGGTGCGCACCTCGTAAGTTCCCTTGACGTCCACTGCCGTGCTCCGGTCGCTGCTGCTGGTCATGCGACAAGGGTAGGCGGTACCGGGGAGCCCTCCGCGCCCCCGTGCAGTCGCCCGGCGGGCAGCCGGCGGCCGAAGAGGACGAGCAGCAGTTCCCGCGCGGTGCCGTGGACGGGGCTTCCGGTGCCCCGGGACCAGTCGAGGTCGTCGGCGACGAGTCGGATGCCGGTCAGGTCCACGCCGAAGAACCGCAGGCCGCGCGGGGTGACGGCGTCGAGGAGGAGGCGCAGCCGGTCCTCGGGGACCCGGCGGGGGTGGTCGAGGGCGATCGTGATGTCGAGGCCGTGGACCACGTCGTGGGCGAGGGCCCCGGTGGGTCCGGCGGCCGGGGGCCTCCAGGGGTGGTGGGCGTGGTCACGGAGCAGGGCGGCGAGTTCGGCGGGGGCGAGGGACGCGGCGTCTCGGCGCGCGGCGCGGTCGGTCATCCGGTCCAGGCTGCCGCGTGCCGTGACCAGCTCGACGGCGAACCGGGGCAGCGAGTACCGGAAGCCCAGCGACATGTGGGCGGCGACCTCGCGGACCCGCCAGCCCGCGCAGAGGCTCGGGGCGTCCCACTGGTCGGGGGTGAGGGAGTCGAGCAGGTCGGCCAGTTCTCGGCGTTCGGCGGCGGTCGCGGCGGCGATGTCGGTCATGGGTCCAGGGTGGGTCGGGCTCCTGCCATAAGTCCAAGCCTGGGTTCTTATGCTCCCTAGAATGCGCGGTTATGGAACTGGCCCAGCTTCGGTACTTCGTGACGGTCGTCGAGGAGGGCGGCTTCACGCGGGCGGGCGTCCGGCTGCACGTGTCCCAGCCGGGGGTGAGCGCGCAGGTCCGGCTGTTGGAGCGGGAGCTGGGGGTGCGGCTGCTCGATCGTTCCGGACGGCGGGTGACGCCGACCGAGGCGGGGACGGCGTTGCTGTCGTACGCGCGGGCCGCGCTGGCGGCGGTGGAGGGGATGCGGCGCACGGCCGACGAGATCTCGGGGCTGCTGCGGGGGCGGGTCGCGGTCGGGTTGATCCCGGGGGCGGCCGGGGCGGTGGTGGCGGGGCTGGACGTGGTGGGGGTGCTCGGCGACTTCCACGAAGCGCACCCCGGAGTGGAGATCGCGCTGTCGGAGGACACCTCGGAGCGGATGCTGGCCGGTTTGTCGAGCGGGGAGCTGGACCTGGCGGTGATCGGGCCGGCCGGTGACCCGCCGCCCGGGATCGCGTTCCAGGTGGTGCTCGACCAGCCCCTCGTGGCGTTGGTTCGGGCCGGCGATCCGCTCGTGCGGGAGTCCGCGCACGGCCGGATCCCGCTGGCGGCGCTGCGCGGGCGGGCACTGATCAGTCTGCCGCGCGGGACGGGCCTGCGCGCGGTGTTGGAGCGGGCGTGCGCGGAAGCCGGATTCGCGCCCCGGGTGGACTTCGAGGCGGCGGCGCCACCCGTACTGGTCCGGTTGGCCGCGCGGGGGCTGGGGGCGGCGGTGGTGCCGGCCGGGGCGGAGGCGGGGGTCGCCGGCGACCTGGTGGCGCTGCGGATCGTCGAACCGGCGCTGAGCGGTCGGGTGGCGCTGGCCTGGCGGACGGGCGTCCCGCCGGGTCCGGCTGCGGCGCATCTCCTGGCCCGGCTGCGGGCGGGCCTGACGGACCCGGCGTCGTCGGGCGACGTGGAACCGGCGCACGCCCGGGCCCCGGAGCCGGCGGACGCGGGCGGCGCCACGGCGGCGGGCCCCGGTGGCTGAGGGACCGTGCCGCTCCCGCCCCGGGGCGGTACGGGCCCGAAGGTAGGATCGCGAGCATGCCGCTCCTGCCGTCCCGAGTGCCCCGGATCAGCCGGCGCCGCGCCCTGTGGGGCCTGGCGGCCGTGGTGACGGTCTTCGGCGTGCTGGCCTGGTGGCTGAGGCCGTTCGGGGAGCCGGAACTCAAGGGCGACCTCGCGTTCAGCACGGGTGTCCCCACCGGCGTCTACCACCGCTACGGGCAGCTCCTGAAGGAGGACCTCGCCGAGGACATCCCCGGTGTGAAGGTGCGGCTGGACCCCAGTGAGGGCTCGCAGCAGAACCTCCAGCGGGTGGCCGCCGGGCAGGCCGACTTCACGGTGGCGACGGCGGACGCGGTGTCCAAGTACCGGCTCGACGGGAAGCCGGGCGCCGACCGGCTGCGCGGGGTGGCGCGGCTGTACGACGACTACGTACAGCTGGTGGTGCCCGCCGGGTCCTCGGTGCAGTCGACGCGGGACCTGCGGGGCAAGCGGGTCGCGGTCGGCCAGGACGGCTCCGGCGTCCGACTGATCTCGGAGCGGCTGCTGTCGGCGGCCAAGCTGGACCCGCGGAAGGACATCACCCCGGTGTCCATAGGCATCGACACCATGCCGGCCGAGCTGGAGAAGGGGCGGATCGACGCCTTCTTCTGGTCCGGCGGTCTCCCGACGAACGCGGTGCACGAGCTGTCGGAGCGCTTCGAGATCCGGCTGGTGCCGCTGGGCGACCTGGTGGAGAAGCTCCAGGGCAGTGGCAGTCCCGCCCGCTACTACCGGGCGGCGGTGATGCCGCAGGAGGCGTACGCGCGGGCCCGCAACACCGCGGCGGTGGCCACGCTCGCCGTGCCGAACCTGCTCGTGACCCGCGAGGACACGAGCGCGGAGCTGACGGAACAGTTCACCCGGACCGTGATCAAAAGCCGCGACCGGATCGGGCGCGCGGTGCACGCCGCGCAGTTGGTGGATCTGCGGACGGCGATCTACACGGATCCCTTGGACCTGCACGAGGGTGCCCGGCGGTACTACCGCTCGGTCAAGCCGTAGCGCCCGGTCGAGCCGGGAGCGCCCGGTCTCCGGACGGAGTTCCGGGGCCGGGCCGGATCGCGGGCTCTCAGGTCGAAGCGCCCTCGGGCAGCAGCATCGCCGCGGCGGCCGCCCCGATGAGGCCCGCGTCGGTGCCCAGGCTCGCCGGAACGACCTCGATGTCCCGGACGAACGACAGGGTGGCGTACGAGGCCAGGTGCCGCCGGATCGGTGCGAAGAGGGTGTCGCCCGAGGCGGCGACGCCGCCGCCGATGACCGCGATGCGGGTCTCGACCAGGGTGGCGGTGGCGGCGATGGCGGCGGCCAGGGCGCGGCCCGCCCGGTCGAAGGCGGCCTCGGCGACGGGGTCGCCCGCCCGGGCGGCGGCCGCGACGCCGGCGGCGGTGGCCTCCTGATCGTCGGCCGGGGTCCAGCCCTGGGCGAGGGCCCAGGCGGCGATGGCGGTGCCGGAGGCGAGGGACTCCACACAGCCGCGGCCGCCGCAGACGCAGGGGTCCCCGTCGAAGGCCACGCTGATGTGCCCGATGTGGCCCGCGTTGCCGGTGGGACCGGGGTGGAGCCGGTTGTTCAGGACGAGGCCGCCCCCGACACCGGTGGAGACGACCATGCACAGGGCGTTGGCGTGCCCCTTGGCGGCGCCCAGCCAGTGCTCGGCGGCCGTCATCGCGACCCCGTCGCCCGCCAGGACGGTCGGGATCCGGGCCCCGTGGGCGGCCAGTTCCGCCGCGATCCGGGCCTGTACGGGGAACTCCCGCCAAGCGCCGATGTTGACCGGGCTGACCGTGCCCCGGGAGGTGTCCACCGGGCCCGCGCTGCCGACGCCGCAGCGGACCACCGAGGGCCACAACGGGCTGCGTGCCAGGTCCGCGACGACCTCGGCGACGGCCGCCATCACCGCGTCGGCGCTCGCCGCGCGCGGCGTGGGGCGGCGGGTTCCGGCCGTCATCGTTCCGTCCGGGTGCACCAGAGCGCCGGCGATCTTCGTCCCGCCGATGTCGATCGCCACGGTCGGGCCGGTGCCCGGGGCGGCGGCGCGAGGGGTGGGGAGGGCTGGGGTGGAACTGGTCACGGTGGCGCTCCAGGGAGGGGTCGGAACTCAGTATGCGGCCGGGGGTGGCGCAGTACTCTCGCGGGGCTCCAGTCGCGGCAGCTCGCTCTGCCGGGTGCGGGGCACGCCCCCGGCGAGTACGGCCAGCAGCTCCTCGGCGGCGAGCCGCCCGAACGCGGCCGTGTCACGGACCAGCGCGGTGAGCCGGGGGTGGGTGACCCGGCAGAGCGCGGAATCGTCCCAGGCGACGATCGAGAGCCGGCCGGGGACCGCGATGCCCAGCTCGGTGGCGACGGCGAGACCGGCCAGCGCCATCACGTCGTTGTCGTAGACGAGGGCCGTGGGCGGCTCCGGCTCGGCGAGGACCCTGCGGGTCGCGGCGGCGCCCTCGGCGTCGGAGTAGTCCGTCACCACCGAGCGCACCCGGTCGGGGCCGAGCCCGCGCCCCTCGGACCAGGTGCGCAGCGAGGCCGTCCGCCGGGCGGTGTGGGCGAGGCCGGGGAGGCCGGCGAGGTGGGTGATCCGGCGGTGGCCGAGTCCGTGGAGGTGCTCCAGCACCTGGATCATCGCGCCGGCGTCGTCGGCCCGGATGGTGGACGGCCGGCGGGAGGTCGGGACGGCCGGCGGGACGGCCCGAGCCGCGGTCGACTCCGAGGGATCCGAGCCCGTGGTGTCCGGCCCGGGGACGTCCGAGCCCGTGGTGTCCGCCCCGGGGACGTCCGGGCCGCCCACCATCACGGCCGGCAGCCCCAACCCGGCGAGGAGTTCCGGTCGCGGGTCGTCGATCCGGGGGTCGACGACGATGACCCCGTCCACCCGTCGTTCGGCCCACCACCGGCGGTACACGGCGCACTCGGCGTCCACGTCCTCCACCACCTGGAAGAGCAGCGCGATCCGCCCCGCCGACAGCACCTCCTGGACACCGGAGACGAGCCGGAGGAAGAACGACTCCACCCCGAGGGTGTGCGCGGGTCGGGCGAGGACCAGCCCGACGGCGCCGGAGCGTTCCCCGGACAGTGCGCGAGCGGCGCTGTTGGGCTGCCAACCGAGCTCCTCGGCGATCCGACGGACACGGGCACGGGTGTCCTCGGACACCCCGGGACGGTCGTTGAGCGCGAAGGAGACGGCGCTCTCCGACACCCCCGACCGGCGGGCGATGTCCTTGATGGTGGGTCTGCGCGCCATGCCTGCCTCATCCTTCGCCGCCGCGGACTCCGATGGCGGGACCGTACGCGATCCGGCCCCCGGAAGGCGGCCACCACCGCCGGCGGGCGCCGAGCCGAACGACGTTGCGCCAGGCTTCGGTTCACCCCGTCCCGGCGCCTTACCGGATTCCGCGCACGACCGTCAACACCCCTGTTGCCGACGTTGGCCATTTCCCCTCCCTTTCCCCCGGACCGCGACTTCCGGTTGACAGCTAAACCGCATTAGCACGGAAGTCTTGATCGTCAACTCCCCTACCACGCCTTGGACTGAAGCGCATAAGTCGCCAACCACCCTTCAGGAGGCGCACATTCATGGTCGGGTGGACCGGATTGCCCGTACCGGACCTGTTGACTTTCCCTCGGAACGGGCGGCACGTTGTGGGGCGTCCGGTGAATTCCCCTGAACTCCAGGATCATTCATGCACGACGGCACCGTCCCTCCTGCCCTCCCCCGCCGGCTCCGGTTCGGCGCCAACTACACGCCGACACGCGGGTGGTTCCACCACTGGCTCGACTTCGATCTCGACGAGGTCCGGGCCGACCTCGACTCGATCGCCGCGCTCGGGCTGGACCACGTACGGGTCTTCCCGCTGTGGCCGTTGTTCCAGCCGAACCGCACGCTGATCCGCCCGCGCGCTGTCGAACAGCTCGTCGCGCTCGGCGACGCCGCCGCCGAACGGGGGCTCGACGTCACCGTCGACGGATTGCAGGGGCACCTGTCGAGCTTCGACTTCCTGCCCGCCTGGACCGGGACCTGGCACCGGCGCAACATCTTCAGCGACCCCCGTGTGGTGGAGGCGCAGGAGGAGTACCTGCGCACGCTGGCCGCCGCCCTCGGCGACCGGCCCAACTTCCTCGGGATGACCGTGGGCAACGAGATCAACCAGTTCTCCGACTCACCGCACCCCGACCCCGACCGGATCACCCAGGCGCAGGCGCAGCGGTGGCTGGAGCGGATGCTGGCCGCGTGCGAGAAGGGGGCCCCGGGGCGGTTCCACCTGCACGCCGAGTACGACGCGGCCTGGTACCGGGACGGGCACCCCTTCACGGCGGCGCAGGCGGCCCGGCTGGGCGCGGCCACGGCCGTGCACTCGTGGGTGTTCAACGGGACCGCCCAGCGCCACGGGCGCACCGGGACCGCCACCGAGCATCACGGTGCCTACCTGGTCGAACTGTCCAAGGCCTGGGCCACGGACCCGCACCGCCCGGTGTGGCTCCAGGAGGTCGGGGCGCCCGCGCCACTGGTACAGCCGGAGCACGCGGCGGAGTTCACCGAGGCGACCGTGGCCAACGTGCTGGACTGCCCGGACGTGTGGGGCGTGACCTGGTGGTGTTCGCACGACGTGTCCCGGGACCTCGCGGACTTCCCGGAGTTGGAGTACGGCCTCGGATTGCTGACCAACGACCGTCGGGTCAAGCCCCAGGGGGCGGCCATCGCCCGGATCGCCGAGTGGTGGCGGGGCCGGGAGCACCGCCCGCCCGTCCGGTCCACCGCGCTCGTCGTGGACGTCGGCGGGGCGCTCACCGCGCCCGAACGGTCGGTGTGCGCCCCGGGCGGGACCTTCTTCGAGGCGTGGGCCGCGCTCACGGCCCAAGGGGTGCGCCCCGCGGTGGTCCTGGCGGAACACGCCGAGGACCGGGCGCACCTGTCCGCGCGGGGCATCACCGAGGTGCTGCGCGTGACCGAGGTGACCGAGACGCCTGAGGTGACCGAGGTGTGACCGAGGTCTGACCGAGCGTCCCTTCCGCAGCCGCGCCGTCCCTTCCGCAGAGGAGCCCCGCATGGCAGAGGAGCCCCGCATGTACGAGCCCGATCACGGTGTCGACCCGCGCACTGCCCCGCTCCCCCGCAGGTCCCCCGGCCGGCCGACCCGACGGGCCGTGCTCGCCGCCGGGGTGGGGATCGCCGCCGCGCCCGCGTGGCCCGCGCGGGCCACGGCCGCCGGGGAGGAGCCGGCCGGCGGGCCGACGCTCCTGCCGGATCTCGCCCCGTACGCCTCGTACTGGTTCCCGGACTCGCTCCCGGAGGGGTCCCCCGGCCCCGGGATCATCTGGCGCTCCCTACGCGAGTGGAGCCCCGCCTCGGATCCAGACCTCGCCCACAACACCGCGACGGTGCCCCTCGCGCGCCGCTTCACACCCGTGCCGCCGCATCCCGGCGCCCGCGTCGGGCAGGCCCGGATCTCCTCGCTGGTGTCCTTCGGGCCGACCGCGGGGAACCCGTCGCAGGGTTCCGCGACCGCCGACCACTACGCGCTCACGCACTGGGCGTACATCGACGAGTTGGTCTTCTGGGGCGGGTCGTCCGGCGAGGGGATCGTGCTGGCCCCGAACGCGCCCGTGGTCGACGCGGCCCACCGCAACGGGGTCCGGGTGCTGGGCAACGTGTTCCTGCCGCCCGTCGCGTACGGCGGTGACCTGCGCTGGACCCGCGACCTGGTGCGACGGGACGCCTCGGGCCGGTTCCCGATCGCGGAGCAGCTCGTCCGGGTGGCGCGGACGTACGGGTTCGACGGCTGGTTCGTCAACGCCGAGACCGACGGCGGCGACAGCGCGCTCGCGAGCCGGACGCGGGGGTTCCTGCGCGCCCTGCGGGCGGCGGGTGAACCGCACGGGCTGCGCGTCACCTGGTACGACGCGATGAACAGCACCGGTCGGGTCGGGTGGCAGGGGGCGCTGAACGCGCTGAACCGGGACTTCTTCGAGGACCGGTTCGGGACGGTCGCGGACAGCATGTTCGTGGATTTTCGCTGGACGGCCCGGAGCCTCGCGGAGTCCGGCGCCCTCGCCGAGCGATTGGGCCGCAGCCGTCACGAACTGTGGGCGGCGGTGGACACCGAGTCCCGCGGCTGGGACGCGGACGTCGACTGGGACGCGATCGTTCCGCGCGGGCGGGACCATGTCGTCGGCATCGGGTTCTACCGGCCCGAGTGGACGCGCAACCACCTCACCGACCGGTCCCCGGGCGCCTTCCACCGGGCCGACGACCGGTTCTGGACGGGCGAATCCCTGGACCCGGCCCGCCCGGCGCCGGAGAGCGGTTGGCGCGCGCCCGCCACCGTGGTCGCCGACCGCTCCACCGTCGCCGCGCTCCCCTTCGGCTGCTCGTTCAACACGGGGCACGGGGAGCGCTGGTACGAGGCCGGCGAGGTCACCTCGCCGACGCCCTGGAACCGGCTCGGCCTCCAGGACGTGCTGCCCGGGCGGCGCTGGGTGGTCGACACCGACGGCCCGCGCCCCTCGGTCACCCTGGACTTCGACGAGGCGTGGCGCGGCGGCTCCAGTCTCCTGGTCGACGGCGTCCTCACCGCGCCCGTCGCCGTCGGGCTGCACGCCACCCGGCTGCCCCTGACCCGTACGACGGTCCTGGACCTGGTCCACGCCCGCGCCCCGGGTGGCGTCCCGGTCACCGTGGAGGTGGGCGTCGCCGTGCGCGAGCCCGCCGCCCCGGGTGAGCCGGTCCCGTACGCGTGGTTCGGGGTCGACGGCCCCGGCTCCGGTCCCGGCTGGCACACCGGCCGGGTGGATCTCGGGACGCGGGCCGGGAGAACCGCGTACGCCCTGGCCGTACGGATCACCGCTCACGGGACCGGACCGGTGCGCTGGCGGCTCGGGGCCCTGACGGTCCACGACACCGCCGCTCGGCGCCGGCCCGCCGCCCCGAGCGCCCTGCGGGTGGACGCGGCGGCCCAGCGGGACGGCGAGGCCTCGGTCCGGCTGTCGTGGCGCCGCGCGCCCGGGACGATCCGCCACCACGAGGTGTACCACCTGCTGCCGGACGGGACCCGCCGCTTCCTCGGCGGCACCTGCGGCGCGGCCCTGCACCTGCCGGCCGTCACCCGCGCCGGACGGGAACGCGCGGCCGGCTTCGAGGTACGGGCCGTGGACGAGCTGTACACGCTGTCCGACCCGGCCAGCACCACCCTGACCTGGGACGATCCCGAGTGAACCGCCCTGGCTAGTCCGCGTGGGGGTCGGTGTGCGGCACGGCCACCGTCACCCGCAGTCCGTGCGGCGGGTTCGTCTCGTACGCGAGGGACCCGCCGCCCGAGGCGAGCAGTGCGCGGGAGATGGACAGGCCCAGCCCGGATCCCTTGACGTTCTGGTGGCGTCCGCTGCGCCAGAAGCGGTCGCCGACGCGCAGCAGTTCCTCGGGGGTGAGTCCGGGGCCCCGGTCGGCGACGGTGACGAGCGCGAGGCGCCCCTCGGTGGAGACCTCGACCTCGACGCGCTCTCCCCGGGGGGTGAACTTGAGGGCGTTGTCGATGACGGCGTCGAGGGCGCTGGACAGGGCGATGGGGTCGGCCCAGCCGGTGACGGCCTCGGGGCCGGGCTCGGTGAGCTCCACGCCCTTGTCCTCGGCGAAGGGGCGCCACGCGGTGACCCGCTCGGCGGCCAGCCCGCCGATGTCGATCAGGCAGATCTCGGCGGCGGCGTGCTCGGCCAGCGCCAGGTCGAGCAGGTCGTCGAGGACCTGGGTCAGGCGTCTGCCCTCGGTGCGCACGGAGGCGATCTCCTCGTTTCCCTCGGGCAGTTCGAGGGCGAGGAGTTCGATCCTCAGGAGCAGCGCGGCGAGCGGGTTGCGCAGTTGGTGGGAGGCGTCCGCGACGAACGCCCGCTGCTGCTCCAGCACCTCTTCGACGTTGTCCGCCATCTCGTTGAACGAGTGGGCCAGTCGTCGCAGTTCCGGCGGTCCGCTGTCGGCCGCGACCCGGGAGTTCATCTTGCCGGTGGAGATGCCGTGGGCGGCCGCGTCCAGGGTCTGGACGGGCTTGAGCACCCAGCTGGTGAGCCGCAGCGCGGCTCCGAAGGCGACCAGCATGGCGGCGGCGAGGCCGCCCGCGATGAGGAGCCATCCCTGCAGGATCCGGCCCCGCATCTGGTCGGTGGGCGATTCGGTGGCGACGACGGCGACGACGTCGCCGTCGAGGACGACCGGGGAGACCACGAGGAGTCTGCCGTCGGTCTGCCAGGGCCACACCTGGCCCGGGTCGTGGCTGCGGCGTCCGGCGAGGGCATCCTCGAAGGCCCGGCGCCCTTCCCTGGAATCGGGGAGCTGCCACCAGCCGGGCGCGCGGGCCATGGCGTTGTCGTCGCGGTAGAAGATGCCGACGCGGATGCCGTACAGCTCCTGGTAGCGGGCGAGTTCCAGTTGGAGGGTGTCGCGGCGTTCGTCGGCGCCGGTGGAACCGGAACCCTCGGCGTCGATGACGAACTGGGCGAGGGCGGCGAAGCGGGCGCTGTCGTCGATCCGGTCGACCACGACCCGCTGCTGCTGTCCGGCGGCGAGGCTGACGGCGAGCGGGAAGCCGAGCGCCAGCAGGACGCCCGCCATCAGGACGACGAGGAGCGGAAGCAGTCGGGCACGCACGACGGGACCCCGCTAGGGGCCGGCCGGGGTGACGAGCCGGTAGCCCACACCGCGGACGGTCTCGATGAGTGCGGGCATGCTCAGCTTGGAGCGCAGCGAGGCGACGTGGACCTCCAGGGTCCGGCCGGTGCCTTCCCAGCTGGTGCGCCACACCTCGCTGATGATCTGTTCGCGGCGGAAGACGACGCCGGGCCGCTGTGCGAGCAGGGCCAGCAGGTCGAATTCCTTGCGGGTGAGCGGTACGTCGGCGCCGTCGACGATGACCCGGCGGGTGGGCAGTTCGATGCTGACCGGACCGAGTCGGACGATGGCGGGGGCCCCGGTGCCCGTGGCGGCGGCCTCCTCGGAGGCGCCGGTGCGCCGGGCGACGGCGTGGATCCGGGCGAGGAGTTCGCCGGTGTCGTAGGGCTTGACCACGTAGTCGTCGGCGCCCATGTTCAGGCCGTGGATGCGTGAGCGCACGTCACCACGCGCGGTCACCATGATCACGGGGGTGGCGGTGCGCTTGCGGATCTTTCCGCACACCTCGTAGCCGTCCTGGTCGGGCAGGCCCAGGTCGAGCAGGACCACGCCGAAGGGCGGGGCGTCCGCCGGCAGGAGCGCCTGCAGCGCCTCCTCGCCGTTGCGGGCGTGGGTCACCCGGAAGCCGTGCCGGGCGAGGATCGCGGACAGCGCGGCGGCGACGTGGTCGTCGTCCTCGACGAGCAGCAGTCTCACTGCGTCACCCTTCCCTCGTCCGTCCCGTCCGGTCGGCGGGGTGGCGCCGTAGTGGCGGTTTCATTGCGGCGTCATGTCGGTTTCATGGCCACCATGCATCCACGCTGATGCAGAGTCCCACGTCAAGGGAGTTCCGCTCCCGCGAGTCTTCCGTTATGTACCCGGTACGAGTACAGGGGCGCCGTCGCGGGCGTCGCGCACGGAGCGTATCCGGGCGAGGCCGGATCGTTATGCTCAATTCTCCCTCAGATGTGATGACGGTGTGCGCGCCTCGTCACTACTGTCCTCCCAACCGACGGAGGACGGAGCAAGAAGCCGATGAGCGGAGTATCAGTGACCAAGGACGTACAGGACGCGGCCGCTGCCGCGGACAGCCTGGTCGTACTGAGCAACGTCAACAAGCACTTCGGCGCGCTGCACGTGCTTCAGGACATCGATCTGAGCATTGCCCGCGGTGAGGTCGTCGTGGTGATCGGTCCCTCGGGATCGGGCAAGTCCACGTTGTGCCGGACGATCAACAGGCTGGAGACCATCGACTCGGGAACCATCACGGTCGACGGCAAGGAACTGCCTTCCGAGGGCAAGGAATTGGCGCGACTGCGAGCCGATGTCGGCATGGTCTTCCAGTCGTTCAACCTGTTCGCGCACAAGACGGTCCTGCAGAACGTCATGTTGGGCCAGCTGAAGGTCCGCAAGACGAACGCGGCGGAGGCGACGGAGAAGGCGAAGGCGCTGCTCGACCGCGTCGGCGTCGGTTCCCAGGCGGACAAGTACCCGGCGCAGCTCTCCGGTGGTCAGCAGCAGCGCGTGGCCATCGCCCGCGCGCTGGCGATGGACCCGAAGGTGATGCTGTTCGACGAGCCGACGTCGGCTCTCGACCCGGAGATGATCAACGAGGTGCTGGAGGTCATGCAGCAGCTCGCCCGGGAGGGGATGACCATGGTGGTCGTCACGCACGAGATGGGCTTCGCCCGCTCCGCCGCCAACCGGGTCGTCTTCATGGCCGACGGAAAGATCGTCGAAGAGGCGGTGCCCGAGCAGTTCTTCAGCAACCCCCGCAGCGACCGCGCCAAGGACTTCCTGTCGAAGATCCTGCATCACTGACGGTCTCGTCTGGTAGTGATCCGGTGTCAGAACCCTGACACGACCGGGCCCGCCGACGCGACACGTCTCGTTCGGCGTTCAACCACGTCTCATCCGAGGGAAGTTCACCATGAAGCTTTACAAGGCCGGAGCGGCCGTCGCCGCGGCCGTGGCTCTCGCCCTGACCGCGACCGCCTGTGGCGGCAGCGGCGACAAGGCGTCCGGTGACGCCGGTTCGAGCGGTGGCGCCAAGAAGGACAAGGTCGTCATCGGCATCAAGTTCGACCAGCCCGGCATCGGTCTGAAGAACCCGGACGGCAAGTTCACCGGGTTCGACGTCGACGTGGCGACCTACGTGGCCAAGGAACTCGGCTACCAGCCCGACCAGATCGAGTTCAAGCAGGCCATCAGCGCCGAGCGCGAGAACCTGATCTCCAACGGTGACGTGAAGTTCGTCGTCGCGAGCTACTCGATCAACGAGAAGCGCAAGGCGAAGGTCGACTTCGCCGGCCCGTACCTCCTCGCGCACCAGGACCTGCTGGTCCGTGCCGACGACACGTCGATCACCAAGCCCGAGGACCTGAACAAGAAGAAGCTCTGCTCGGTCACCGGCTCCACCTCGGCGCAGAACGTCAAGGAGAAGCTGGCCCCCGAGGCCGACCTCAAGCAGAACGCCGGCTACTCCGAGTGCCTGACCGCCCTGGAGAGCAAGGCCGTCGACGCCCTGACCACGGACAACTCGATCCTGGCCGGCTACGCCGCGCAGGAGAAGAACAAGGGCAAGTTCAAGCTGGCCGGGCTGAGCCTGAGCAACGAGAACTACGGCATCGGTCTGAAGAAGGGCGACAAGGAGCTCCAGACCAAGATCAACGCCGCGCTCAAGAAGATGGTCGCGGACGGCGCCTGGGAGGCGGCCGTGAAGACGAACTTCGGCCCCGCCGGCTACAAGAACGAGCCTGCCCCGCAGATCACCGAAGGCAGCTGATTCCTCGGTGAGGAGCGTCGCCGCCCGCCTGCCGCGGGCGGTGGCGCCCCTCACCGGCCATCCTGGGGAGAGCGCAGGGCAACGTGTTCGACTTTCTTGATTCCGGGCAGTACGACGTGCTCGGAGCCTTCTGGGTGACGGTTCAGCTCACCCTCTACTCGGCGATCGGGTCCCTCATATGGGGCACCGCCCTGGCGGGAATGCGGGTCAGCCCGGTCCCGCTGATGCGCGGCTTCGGCACCACGTACGTCAACGTGGTGCGCAACACCCCGCTGACCTTGGTGATCATCGGCTGCTCGCTGGGTCTCAGCGAGACCCTCGGCATCACCTTGGGCGGCACCACGTTCAAGGAGACCGGTTTCCGACTGGCGGTCCTCGGACTGACGGCCTACACCGGCACCTTCGTCTGTGAGGCACTGCGCTCGGGCATCAACACGGTGCCCGTGGGCCAGGCCGAGGCGGCGCGCGCGCTGGGCCTGAGCTTCTTCCAGGTGCTCCGGCTGATCGTGCTCCCCCAGGCCTTCCGGGCGGTCATCGCGCCGCTCACCAACGTACTGATCGCGCTCACCAAGAACACCACGGTGGCCGCGGCCATCGGCGTGGCCGAAGCGGCCCTGCTGATGAAGGAAATGATCGAGAACGAGGCCGACGCGCTCTTCGCCGTCTTCGGGGTCTTCGCCCTGGGCTTCGTCCTGCTGACCCTGCCCACCGGCCTGCTGCTGGGCTGGGTGGCCAAGCGAGCGGCGGTGAAGCGATGACGTCCGTGCTGTACGACGCACCGGGTCCGAAGGCGAAGGCCCGGAACTGGATCTACTCCGGCGTCTTCCTCGTGCTCCTCGGCCTCGCCGTGTGGTGGGCGCTGGGACTCATGGCCGACAAGAACCAGCTCGACGCCGACAAGTGGAGCCCCTTCGTCACCGACAGCCAGATCTGGACGACGTTCCTGATCCCCGGCCTGTTGGAGACCCTCAAGGCCGGCGTGATCGCCATGGTGATCGCCCTGCCGCTGGGCGCCCTGCTGGGCATCGGCCGGCTGTCCGACCACGCCTGGGTCCGGACGCCCGTCGGCGCGTTCGTCGAGTTCTTCCGCGCCATCCCGGTGCTCATGCTGATGCTGTTCGGCTACGCCCTGTACGTCCAGTACACCGGTGTGTCCTCCGACGTCCGCCCGCTGTACGCGGTGGTCACGGGCCTGGTGCTGTACAACGCCTCGGTCATCGCCGAGATCGTCCGGGCGGGCGTGCTGTCCCTCCCGAACGGGCAGACAGACGCCGCCAAAGCGATCGGCATGCGCAAGGGCCAGACCATGGTCCACGTGCTGATCCCGCAGGCCGTCACCGCGATGCTGCCGGCCCTGGTCAGCCAGCTGGTCGTGATCCTCAAGGACACCGCGCTCGGCGGCACGGTGCTCGGCCTCGGCGAGCTGATGTCGATGTCCCGGCAGATCTCGGCGAACTACAGCAACACGATCGCGACCTTCGTGGTGATCGCGCTGATCTACGTCGCGGTCAACTTCGCCCTCACCAGCTTCGCGTCCTGGATGGAGAGCCGGCAGCGCAAGTCCAAGCGGAGCACCGGCGCCGTGGTCCCGGCGCGGGTCGACGACATGGCCACCGGCGCGAACAGTGGTGGCGCCTGACCGACGGGTCGACTGACACCAAGTCAGTCATGGTGCGTAGCCTGTGTGGTGCGGCGGAGACCTTCCGCCGCACCACACCGCGTTGCGCCGACGAGTGTCACTTGACGCAGGCACTTCCAGTCGGTTGCATACGTTGTGTGATCACATACCGGACATCGGGAGCCGCGTCATGGACCCGGTGATCGTCGTCGGCGCGGGCCCCGTCGGGCTCGCGCTCTGCCTCGCGCTGGCCGGCGCGGGCGTACCCACCGTCGTACTCGACGAGGGCCCGGGCAAGGACGACCCGCGCCCCGCCCGCTCCGTCGTCCTGCACGCCGACACCGCCGCGATGGCACACCGACTCGGCTGTACGACGCTGCGCGACGAGGGCGCCTACTTCGCCGCCTGGCGCACCATGCGGCGCGGCCGGGACTCGCGTCGGATCACCTTCGAGGACCATCCGGCCCCGCTGCACCTGCCCCAGCACGCCCTGACGCGCGGACTGCGGGACGCCGCCGGCGCGCACCCGCTGGTCCGGCTGGTGACCGACTGTCGGCTGGACGCCCTGGAACAGGACGAGCGCGGCATCACCGCGCACACCCGGGGCGGGGAGACGACCTGGTGGCGCGGCAGCCACCTCGTGGGCTGCGACGGGGCCCGTTCCACCGTCCGCAAGCTGCTCGGGATCCGCTTCCCCGGCCGGACCGCCGTGGAACGACACGCGGTGGCCGCGCTCCGTACCGAACTCCCCTGGCCCGGCGAGGCGTTGCTGCACCGCGGCGCGGACCACGAGGTCACCGCCCGCCCGCTGCCCGACGGGGTGTGGCGGCTGGACTGGCTGCTCCCCTCGCGCGGCGAACTCGTCACCCCGGACACCCTGGTGACCCTCATCCGGGACACCCTCGCGGCGTGGTGCGGGGGCACGACTCCCCCGTACGACCTGATCGACACCGGGGTGCACACCCTGCACCACCGGCTCGCCCGGCGCTGGCGCGACGGCCGGGCCTACCTCGCCGGGGACGCGGCGCACCTGCTGGGCGCGCTCGGCACCCAGGGCGTCGAGGAGGGGCTGCGGGACGCCGAGAACCTGGCCTGGAGGCTGGCGGTGGCCTGGCACCAGGGGGCCTCCGAGGCGCTGCTCGACGGGTACGAGGACGAGCGGCGCAGGGCGGTCGCCGCCCGGCTGCGCGCCGCCGACCAGGCCATGCCGGCGCTGCGCGGCGGGGGCGGCCTGCGCACCTACCTCCCCGGTGCGGCACGTTCCGCCGAGGGCCTGCTCACCGACGGCCACCTCGGCCGGGGACCGCTGGGCGCGGAGCCCGCGTACGCCCCTCCGGTGGCGGTACGGGAGGTCCCGACGGCCACGGAACCGGGCGGCCCGGTGGCCGATGTCCCGGTGACCGCTCCCGACGGCACCACCGTGCCGTTGCGCGACCTGCTCGGGCGGGGCCGGCTGCTGGTGCTCCTCGTCGCCCCGGGGACCGGGGTCTGGGACCGCCGCCACTGGCTCGGCGCCGGTCTGATGCCCCGTCTCGCGGCGGCGGTCAGCGCGCTCCCGACGCGTGCGGACCTGCTGGTCGCGGACAGCTATCCGGGTGCTCCGGCGCACACCGTGCTGCTGGTACGGCCCGACGGGCATCTGGCGGCGACCTTCGCGGGGGTCCGACCGGCCGAGCTGTACGAGGCGGCGGACGCCGTCCGCTGCGGGGCGCCCGAACCGGCGCGCGCGCCCTCGATCACCCCGGCCGTGACCGCTCCCACCTCCGTGATCGATTGACCGGTCTCCCGCTCACGTGCTTCACTCGCGGACATGACCGGCAACGACGTACGCCTGTGGCGGAGGGTTCACATGGACCTGCTCCGCTACGCGGGCTGCGTGTGTCGCCCTTCCTGTTGATTCGCCCTTTCCCCCGCGCGCCCCGTGCCCTTCCGGGCCCGCGCGCACCTTCGCGAACCTCCAGGACGGTCATTCCATGTCTTCCCCCACCCTGATCTCGGCCGGTCCGACGACCGCCGAGCTTCTCGACTTCGCGCTGCGCACCGCGGCGGACCCCGAGATCGTGGGCTCGCTCCCGCTCGACCCCGAAGGCCGTACGTGGGTACGGCTGGACGGGCCCGGCGGCAGCGAGGCCTGGTTGATCGGTTGGCCTCCGGGCACCGGCACCGGCTGGCACGACCACGCCGAATCGCGGGGCGCGTTCGCCACCGCGCGCGGCCGGCTCACCGAGCACTCCCTGGCCGTCCGCCTTCCCTCCGAGGGCTGGAAGTCCCTGGAACTGGCCCCCGACGTGGACCGCAGGCGCGACCTGACGGAGGGCACGGGCCGCGGCTTCGGCCTGCACCACGTGCACGAGGTGCTCAACGAGTCCCCGGCCGAGCACGCCGTCTCCGTCCACGCGTACTACCCTCCGCTCCCGTTGATCCGCCGCTACAGCCGCAGCGGGCAGGTCCTGCGGCTGGAGCACGTCGAGCGTCCGGCGGACTGGCAGTGAGCGCCGCGCCGGAGGGCATCGACGCCCTCGTCGACCGCCTCAGGACCACCTACGCCCGGGTCTCGCCGGAGCAGGCGTACGCCGCCTCCCGCGAGGGCTCGCTCCTCGTCGACATCCGGTACCAGGCGCTGCGCGAGCGTGACGGTCTGATCCCGGGCGCGCTGGTCGTCGAACGCAACGAACTGGAGTGGCGCCTCGACCCCCAGGGGTCGCACCGGCTGCCCGAGGCGACGAGCCATGACATCGGGGTCGTCGTCATCTGCAACGAGGGCTACGCCTCCACACTGGCCGCGGTCTCCCTCCACGCCCTGGGGCTCCATCGGGCGACGGACCTGACGGGCGGCTTCCAGGCCTGGAGATCGGCCGGCCTCCCCACCACCGCCGTCTGACGCACCCCCGCACGCACCGGCCCCGCACGCACCGGCCTCGCACCCACCGACCCGGGCGCGCCGACCCGCGGGGCGCCGGCCCGGCCTGCCTGTCCGTGTAGGCCGCCGGCCCGCTCTCGGCCGCCGCGCCGGCCCGCCGCCCGTCCCCCTGCGGGCCGGGCCGGGGACCGGTTCAGCCGCCGGGGTACTCCGGGGCGTCGACGTCGTCGACGTCCTCCGTCTCCAACGCGCGGCGGACCACCCGCAGGGCCATGCCCTCCGGGTACCCCTTGCGGGCCAGCATCCCGGCGAGGCGCCGGATCCGTTTGTCCCGCTCCAGGCCCCTGGTCGAGCGGAGCTTGCGCTCCACGAGCTCCCGGGCCGTCTCTTCCTCCTGCTCGGAGTCCAGTTGTTCCAGCGCCTCCTGTACGAGGGTGGCGTGTACTCCCTTGGTCCGCAGCTCCTGCGCGAGCGCCCGTCGCGCCAGGCCCCGACCGCGGTGGCGGGACTCCACCCAGGCACCGGCGAAGGCGGCGTCGTCGATCAGGCCCACCTCCTCGTACCGGCAGAGGACCTCCTGTGACACCTCCTCGGGGATGCCCCGCTTCTCCAGGGCGTCCGCGAGTTGCCGCCGGGTTCGCGGCATCCCGGTGAGCAGGCGCAGACAGATCGCCCGCGCCTGCTCCTCGGGACTCTGGGGCGGCAGCGCACCGCGGGCTTCGCGGCCGCCCTCCCGGCGGCCCTCCCGACCGGCTCCGCCGCCCCTTTCCTGCTCCCGCACGGGTCAGCTCTTGGCTACGGCGGCCTTGGCCGTCGTCTTCGCCTTCGATGCCGGAGCGGGCACGGCCGCGGCATCGGCGGGGGCGTCCGCGCCGGTCTCGGCGGGGGCCTCGGCGACCTTGCGCACGCCCACGCCCAGCTTCTCCTTGATCTTCCGCTCGATCTCGTCGGCGAGGGCGGGGTTGTCCTTCAGGAAGTTGCGGGCGTTCTCCTTGCCCTGGCCGAGCTGGTCGCCCTCGTACGTGTACCAGGCGCCGGCCTTGCGCACGAAGCCGTGCTCCACGCCCATGTCGATCAGGCCGCCCTCGCGGCTGATGCCCTGGCCGTAGAGGATGTCGAACTCGGCCTGCTTGAACGGCGGCGCGACCTTGTTCTTGACGACCTTGACGCGGGTGCGGTTGCCGACCGCGTCCGTGCCGTCCTTCAGGGTCTCGATACGGCGGATGTCGAGACGCACCGAGGCGTAGAACTTCAGCGCGCGACCACCGGTGGTGGTCTCCGGCGAGCCGAACATGACGCCGATCTTCTCGCGGAGCTGGTTGATGAAGATGGCGGTGGTCTTGGACTGGTTGAGGGCACCGGTGATCTTCCGGAGCGCCTGGCTCATCAGTCGGGCCTGGAGACCCACGTGGGAGTCACCCATCTCGCCCTCGATCTCGGCGCGCGGCACGAGCGCCGCGACGGAGTCGATGACGATCAGGTCGAGGGCACCGGAGCGGACCAGCATGTCCACGATCTCCAGCGCCTGCTCGCCGGTGTCCGGCTGGGACAGGATGAGGTTGTCGGTGTCGACGCCGAGGGCCTTGGCGTACTCGGGGTCCAGCGCGTGCTCGGCGTCCACGAAGGCGACGGTGCCGCCCGCCTTCTGGGCGTTGGCCACGGCGTGCAGGGTCAGGGTGGTCTTACCGGAGGACTCCGGTCCGTACACCTCGATCACACGGCCGCGGGGGAGCCCGCCGACGCCCAGGGCGATGTCCAGCGCGGTCGACCCGGTGGGGATGACCTCGATGGGGTCGTTCGGCTTGTCGCCGAGGCGCATGACCGCACCCTTGCCGAATTGCCGTTCAATCTGTGCGAGAGCGGCGTCGAGAGCCTTCTCGCGGTCGGTGCCTGCCATGGGTTCCACCCGATTTGCTTGAGTCGATCGCTTCACGCCATTGACGCTAACGCCTGCCACTGACAATGCGCTCCCACGCACTGCTCAGCTGTGGATAACTCATGAGAATGGATGTTCGATTTCCCTGTCAAGCGCACCACGCCCACCCCGCCCCACTCCCCTCCGACCTGCCGTGACGGCCGGCGCGGACGCGAGGAGGGCGCGCCGACCCACCCCTCGGGCGGGCTGGCGAACAAGGATTCGGAAGCAGCCACTCCGTCGCACCCGGCACACGCGGCGGGCCGGCGGGCGGGGCGACCGGCGGTCCTTCGGGCGAGCGCAAGACAGCCGGGCGCCGGGCGGGCGGCGGCCCGGGAGCCTCTCACCCGGGTCCGGTCATTAGGCTCGCGGCATGGCCAACGATCTCGGATTCACGTGTTCACGCTGCGGCGAGCACCACGCGGAGCTCCCCCTGAGCTACTCGACACCGGCGCCCGAGGCCTGGAATCCCGGCTTCGAGGCCGATCCGGACAGCACGCTGTCGTCGGAGCAGTGCGTCATCCAGGGTCGGCACTTCTTCATCAGGGGTCTGATCGAGATACCCGTGGTCGACAGCGGCCACGTCTTCTCGTGGGGCGTCTGGATCTCGCTCAGCAAGGAGAACTTCGGCCGCGCCCTCGACCTGTGGCACACGGAGGGCCGCGAGGCCGAGAAGCCGTACTTCGGCTGGCTCAGCACGGAACTCGCGCTCTATTCCCCCGGCACCGTCAACCTGAGGACGACCTGCCATACGCGCCCGGTGGGGCGGCGCCCCTTCATCGAGCTGGAGCCCACCGCACACCCCCTCGCCGTCGAGCAGCGCACCGGGATCACCCTCGACCGGGTCCGCGAGATCGCCGTCGCCGTGCTGCATCCGGCCTGAGGCGGTCGGGGCGGCGATGCGGCGGCGCCCCGGGCGGCGACGGGCGACCGCCCGCCCCCGCGCGCACCGGTACGACGGCGGACGCGGCGACGGGCGGTCGCGGAGCGCTACGGCTTGGGCAGCGTGCAGCCGGGGCGGTTCAGGTCGATCACGTTGCCGGCGCCTATGCAGGGGACGATCGTGTACGTCTCCTGGGCGTAGTTGATGCCCCGACGGACCGTCACGTTGCCGTTCTGGTCCACCTCACACGGGTTGTTGTCGGTGCACCGGCCGCCGTCCTCGTTGCCGGTGTTGTTGACGGCGACGACCTTGCCCGTCGTCGTGTCGATCACCGGCGAGCCCGAGGTGCCGCCGATGGTGTTGCAGGCCGAGGTGTAGCGGACCGAGTCCTTCCAGGTCCACTCGCCCTCCTTGAGCCGGTAGGCGAACCCGTCGACGCTGCAGCTGTAGGTGCGCTTCCAGTACCCCGACACCACCTTGATCGCCGAGCCCTGCACCGGGCGCACGTCGTTGAGGGTGAGCGCGCCGATGCCGTACTGACTCTGTATCTGCGCGTACGTCTTGGTGAGTTGGTAGATCGACACGTCCGTGTCGGTCATCGTGCCGTACGCGATCTTGCTTGCCCTGAGGGTCGCCACCTTGGAACCCGAGGCGTTGAGCAGCGAGAAGGAGCGGTTGGACGCCCGGTCCTTGACGACCTCGCCGGCCGCCGGGAAGCCGGTCTCCAGGCAGTGTCCGTTGGAGAGGACCAGGGCGGGGTCGTTCGGTTGGGAGGCGGGGGCGCGCACGACGGAGCCGGAACAGTTGCTGAGCGCGACCGTTCCCGCGAAGGTGACGGCGACGGCCGGGGCCGCCTTCTCCTCCAGGGGTGCGGAGGCCACGGCCGGGGCCGCCGCCGCTCCGATCAGGAGCACGGAGAGCAGGGCGCCGGCGAGAGGCTTGTTCACGTGGGGGGTTCCCCTCTCGAATCGAGGGCTGGGTTCGCCCGTGACAATGCGACCGAAGATCCTTCGGTTGTCATGCGCATTGTTAAGAGGTCACGACCAACCCACAAGAGGGCGTGGCGAGTCGACGAAAGGCGTTATCACCGAAGGGGTGGCCGGATCCGAACCCCCACACCCCCGCGCGATCCCGCCCGCCGACGCGACGCGACCGAACGCGAGAGACCGGTCGACCCATCCCTCGGACGGGTCGACCGGTCACCGGACAAACGTCGCCGCCGCCCGCCCTACCTCCGGGACTTGGGGGTGGTGAGCCTGGCTCCGGCCCAGCGCTTGGTCACGCTGACGGGTCGGGCCTGCGAGAGGCCGGCCGTCGTCACGGCCTCGGCGATGTCGCTCGGCTCGACGTGTCCGTCCAGCCCGACCTTCGGGGTGAGGAGCCAGATCACGCCACCGTCCTCCAGCAGCGCGATGCAGTCGACGAGCCCGTCGGTGAGGTCGCCGTCCTCCTCCCGGAACCACAGGAGGACGACGTCCACGACGTCGTCGTAGTCCTCGCCGACCAATTCCTGGCCGATGACCCGCGCGATGCCCGCGCGCAGCTCCTCGTCGACGTCGTCGCCCAGGCCGATCTCCTGGACGACCTGGCCGGGCTCGAATCCGAGCCGGGCCTCGGGGCCGCCCGTCCGCTCGTCTTCCGATGTCGTCACTGCGGTCTCCTCCACTCCGGGCGCGCCCATCGCGCACGTGCGTAACGTAGCCGATCCGATACGGAACGTGGCGCGCCGAACGTGGCAGTCGGCCCTGCGGGCACGCCGCACCTCTCCCGATCCGACCGCGCCGACCCCCGGTCGGGGCCGCGGCCAGTCACGCGAGTGACAACCCATGGTTGACAGTCGCGTGACTGTCAACCTACGGTTGCCTCCATGACGAACCCTCCCGTGGAACCCGTTCGCATGACCAATCCGGTACGCCTCGACGACCTCA
Organism: Streptomyces sp. NBC_00513; assembly: GCF_041431415.1. Taxonomy (GTDB): domain Bacteria; phylum Actinomycetota; class Actinomycetes; order Streptomycetales; family Streptomycetaceae; genus Streptomyces. The sequence goes on along the minus strand of NZ_CP107845.1, from coordinate 5,665,900 downwards.
TCGAGGCCATCAAGAAGGTCCACTCCGACACCCTGGAGCAGCTCAGCGGCGCCGTCGTCGCCGCCGAGGCGCTCGGGGACGTCGCCGATCACCTCATCGGCCACTTCGTCGACCAGGCCCGCCGCTCCGGCGCCTCCTGGACCGACATCGGCCGCAGCATGGGCGTCACCCGCCAGGCCGCCCAGAAGCGCTTCGTCCCCAAGAGCGACAAGGGCGACGGCGCCGAAGGCGACCTCGACTCCGCGCAGGGCTTCGCCCGATTCACCCCCCGCGCCCGCAATGTCGTGATGACCGCGCAGAACGAGGCCCGCGCCGCAGGCAACACCGAGATCCGCACCGAGCACCTGGTCCTCGGTCTGCTCGCGGACCCCGAGTCGCTCGCCGCTCAGGCCCTGCGGGCCCAGCGGGTCGCGACGGACGACGTCCGCGCCGCCGCCGGCGCCGCGCTGCCGGAGGCCGTCGCGGAGGTACCCGACCTCGTCCCCTTCGACGCCGGCGCCAAGAAGGCCCTGGAGCTCACCTTCCGCGAGGCCCTGCGGCTGGGCCACAACTTCGTCGGCACCGAGCACCTCCTGCTCGCCCTGCTGGAGCTGGAGAACGGCGAGGGCGTGCTGAGCGGCCTGGGCGTCGACAAGGCCGGCGTCGAGGCGACCGTCACCGAAGCCCTGGCAGCCGTACTCGCCGACGCGGACGGGAAGAAGTAGACGCGTCCGCGCCCTCCGTCAGCTCGTACCGCTTCACGTACGCGCCGAGGAAGGCCTGGAGCGTGGCGACGGCGGGGATCGCGATGAGCGCCCCGACCGCGCCGAGCAGGGCGGTGCCCGCGATGACCGAGCCGAAGGCGACCGCCGGATGGATGTCCACGGTCCGCGACGTCAGCTTGGGCTGGAGCACGTAGTTCTCGAACTGCTGGTAGACCACCACGAACCCGAGGACGTACAGCGCGTACCAGGGGTCGATCGTGAAGGCGATCAGCATCGGCAGCGCGCCCGCCAGGTAGGTGCCGATGGTGGGGATGAACTGGGACACCAGACCCACCCACACCGCGAGGGCGGGCGCGTAGGGCACACCGAGGACCGCGAACAGGATGTAGTGCGCGATCCCGGAGATCAGCGCCATCAGCCCGCGCGAGTAGAGGTACCCGCCCGTCTTGGCGACGGCGATCTCCCAGGCGCGCAGCACCTCCGACTGCTTGCCGGGCGGCAGCACGGAGCACAGCGCGCGCCGCAGTCGCGGACCGTCCGCGGCGAAGTAGAAGGAGAACAGCCCGATCGTCAGCAGCCTGAAGAGTCCGCCGAGGACGGTGGCGGACACGTCGAGCACGCCGGTCGCACTGTTCTGCACGTACTTCTGCAACCAGTCCGAGTGCAGCAGGCTGTCCTGGATCGACAGCCGGGACAGTTCGGTGTGGAAGGTGTCGTTGATCGATCCGATCACCGAGTCCAGGTACTTCGGGAAGCCCTCCACCATGTCCACGATCTGCCCGGCGAGCATCGAGCCGAGCAGCGCGACGAATCCCGCGGTCGCGACGAGAACGCCCAGGTAGACCAGGAAGGTGGCGAACCCGCGGCGCATGCCGCGGGCCGCCATCCGCGCCACCGCGGGCTCTATCGCGAGGGCGAGGAAGAAGGCGATCAGGATGTTGACGAGCAGCCCGATGAGCTGATGGAAGGCCCAGCTGCCGAGTTGGAAACAGGCGACCAGGGCCAGTACGAGGATCACCGCGCGCGGCAACCACCGCGGCATCCGCGCCTCGGCCGGGCCCCGTGCGGGCGACGGCACCCGGTCCGGGCCGCCGTCACGCGGCCGGTCTTCGGGATCGGCGGGGGCCGGCGCGGGCCGTTCGGTCGTCTCTTCTGTCGCTGCCACGCCGCCCAGTGTGTCCCACCTGCGGCGCTTGTGAGGAAACGGGCGTGCGGCTCAGCGCAGCGAGGCCGGCACGTCCATCGCCGCGCACACCGCGCGCCACACGTCCTTGGCCTCCCAGCCGGCGTCGAGGGCCTGGTGGACGGTGCGTCCGCCGAGTTCCGTCATGACGTGGTCGCGCGCGAAGGAGTCCGCGTAGCCCGCTCCGAAGTGCTCGGCCATCCGTTCCCAGAAAATCGTCAACCGCATGCCACCAGTATCGCGCCCCGGAGAGTGCACCGACCGCGTTCGGGCCCCGCCGCCGCATCCGTGCGCCCTACGGTTTCACGCATGCCTGGAGACGAAGCTTCCTCGCTGGCCCCGGCGGCGTCACCGGCGCCGACCGCCCCGCTGGCCCGTGCCGAGCAGTTCATCTGGCTCACCGCCCGGGTGCTGGAGCAGCGCCGGTTCGCGTTCCACTTCCTCGGCGGGGACGCCGACGCGGTGGACGCCGCCCTCGGCGCGTACCTGGGCGAGGACGGGGGCTACGGTCACGCGCTGGACCCGGACCTGCGCGGCCCGCTGAGCCAGCCCCTGCACACCGCGCACGCCCTGCGCGTCCTCGACGCCCTGGGCCGCTGCACGGGCCGGCGCATCGAGCGGCTCTGCCGCCACCTGACCCTGGTCTCCACCCCGGAGGGCGCGCTCCCCCTGGTCTTCCCGGCCCCGCGCGACTACCCGGCGGCCCCCTACCACCCGATGCGCGACGATCCCCCGAGCGAGCTGCTGACCACGGGGCCCGTCGTCGGCCTGCTCCACCGCAACCGGGTCTGGCACGCGTGGCTGTTCCGGGCCACGGACTTCTGTTGGGACCGGGTCGAGACCCTGCGCCACTCGCATCCGTACGAGATCCAGAGCGCGGTCGCCTTCCTCGACGGGGCGCCCGACCGGGGGCGCGCGGCGGCGGCCGCGGACCGGCTCGGGCGGCTGGTGCGGGAGCGGGGGCTCGTCGTGCTGGATCCGGAACGCCGCGAGGAGCAGCCTCCGGCCGCGGGCTACGCGCCGGGCGAGCGGCTGTTCCCGTACGACTTCGCGCGCCGCCCGGAGTCGCTGGCGCGGGGGTGGTTCACCGACGCGGAGATGGAGCGCGCCCTGGACTTCCTCACGGCCGAGCAGCAGCAGGACGGCGGTTGGCCGGTGCGTCGCAGGGCCTGGGCGCCGGGCAGTTCCCTGGAGCGACGGCCCATCGCCACGGTCGAGGCGCTGCTGACCCTGCGGGCGTACGGTCGTCCGCTCGCCCCGGTCACCCGGTCAGGGCCCGCAGCCCCGCGGTGACGGCGACCGCGGCCCCGACCACCACCAGGAACGGGGCACGCAGCAGCAGGGCGATCCCGGCGGCGGCCAGCCCTGCGGCCCGGGCGTCCAGTACCAGTTCCTGCCCGGTGCTGAAGGTCTGCTGGGCGGTGAGCGCGGCGAGCAGGGCGACGGGCAGCAGCGCGGCGAGTTGGCGTACCGAGGGCCGTTCCAGGGCCTCGGCGGGGACGAGGAGACCGACGAGTTTGACCGCGTAGCAGCCGACGACGGTCACCGCGATGGCGATCCAGACGTTCACGAGCGGCGTCCCTTCATCCACAGCACGATCGGCGCGGCCAGCGCCGCGATCAGCACGGGCACCCCGGAGGGCAGCACGGGCAGCAGGCCCAGCCCGAGCACCAGGGCGAGGGCGGCCACCGCCCGCTCGGTGGAGGTCTTCAGCATCGGCGCGAGCAGGGCCAGGAACACGGCGGGCCCGGCGGCGTCCAGACCCCACACGCGGGTGTCCCCGATGGCCTCGGCGCCGAGGGCGCCCAGCAGCGTGGTCAGGTTCCAGAGGGCGTACAGGGTCAGCCCGGTCACGGTGAAGCCGAGTCGCGCCGACTTCCGGTCGGGCTGGGCCAGGGCCACGGCGGTGGTCTCGTCGATCACCCAATGTGCGGCGAAGGGCCGTACCGCCTTGGGGAGGGCCAGCAGCTGGGACAGCCGCAGCCCGTAGAAGGCGTTGCGGGTGCCGAGGAAGAAGGCCCCGGCGGCGGCGGTGAACGGGTTCCCGCCCGCCGCCAGCGCCCCGACCAGCGCGAACTGCGAGGCCCCGGTGAACACCAGCAGGCTCAGCACGCAGGCCTGGAGCACGCTGACGCCCGCCCCGGCCGCGGTCACGCCGAACGCGAATCCGGACAGCCCGACGGCCACGCCGACACCGAGGGCGTCCCGGACGACGGCGGCCCGCGGCTTGTCGGCGACCCCTTCGTCGGGGGCCTCTCGTATCACCATCTGATGTTCTCCCACCCCGCGAACCTAAGCGGGGAGGGACGGTCCGGTCTTGTACGTTCTTGCGGCCCGCACCCCCGCGTTCCGTCCTTCTCGCCTCGGGCGCGGACCCGCTGCCTACGGGACGGGGCCCCAGGCGGCCCGTTCCCGCCGGTAGGCGCCCGGGGGCACGCCCACGATCCGGGTGAAGTGGCGGTTCAGGTGCGGCTGGTCGGTGAAGCCGACGGCGACCGCCGCCTCGGCGGGCGGGGTGCCCGCGTCCAGCAGCCGGCGCGCCCGACGGACCCGGGCGTCGGTGAGCCAGGTGTGCGGGGGCATTCCGTACCGCTCCCGGAAGGCCCGCAGCAGGGCGAACGGGCTCGTGCCCAGTTCCGTCGCGAGCCGCTCCAGCGAGGGCGGCTCGGCCATCCGGTCCTCCAGGACGCTCCGGGCCCGTTCGGCGTCCGAGGCGCCCGCCCGGCGCGACTCGCGGGCCGGCAGCGGTCCGGCGTGCCGGGTCAGCATCCGTGCGACCGCGCCCCGCAGCAGGGTGTCGGCGGCCAGCGCGTTGCCGGCCTCGGCGGCCCGGTGCACCTCGGCGATCACCCGGGAGGTGTGCGGATCGGTGACCATGTCGACCGTGAAGCCCGGCGTTCCCCGCAGGGTGCCGATCTCGGCGGCGACCTCGGTGATCAGCTCCCGGGACGGGTAGAGGGTGGCGTACGCCCAGCCCTCGGGAACGCCGGCGCGGGCCGTGTGCGGGACCTCGGGGTTGATCAGGACCACGCTGCCCGGGCCGGCGCGCAGGGTGGTGCCGGGCAGGCCGATCTCCTCGATGCCGCCCGTGACGGCCGCGATGACGTAGCCGTCGTGGGCGTGGCGCGGGAAGGTGTGCCGTACGTAGTGGGCGCGCAGCAGGTCCAGGCCCGGCAGCTCCGCGTGCCGCCAGTGCCTTGCCCATTCCCGGCGGCCCTCGTCCGTGCCCATCCCCCCATTCTGCGCCCCGGGAGCGCGGCACGTTTGCGCAGGTCCGGCCGGTTGTCAGTGGCCGGGTGCACGATGGGGGCATGTCCGGTAGCGCGCTCGACTCGTTCTCCCCCGCGACCCGCTCGTGGTTCACGGGGGCCTTCGACATGCCCACGGCCGCGCAGGAGGGTGCCTGGCGGGCGATCGGGGCCGGATCGGACGTGCTCGTCGTGGCGCCCACCGGCTCCGGGAAGACCCTGGCGGCCTTCCTGGCGGCCCTCGACCGGCTGGCGTCCGTCCCGCCGCCCGCCGAGCCGAAGAAGCGCTGCCGGGTGTTGTACGTGTCGCCGCTGAAGGCGCTGGCCGTCGACGTGGAGCGCAATCTCCGCAGCCCGCTGACCGGCATCCGGCAGGAGTCCGTCCGGCTGGGGTCGCCGGAGCCGGACATCCGGGTCGGCATCCGTTCCGGGGACACCCCGCCCGCCGAGCGCCGGTCCCTGGTGACCCGACCGCCGGACATCCTGATCACCACCCCCGAGTCCCTGTTCCTGATGCTGACCTCGGCCGCCCGGGACGCCCTGGCGGGCGTCGAGACGGTGATCCTGGACGAGGTGCACGCGGTCGCGGGGACCAAGCGCGGCGCCCATCTCGCCCTGTCCCTGGAGCGGTTGGACGAGCTGCTGCCGCGTCCGGCCCGCCGGATCGGCCTGTCGGCGACGGTCCGCCCGGTGGACGAGGTGGCCCGGTACCTGGCGCCGCGCGGCAAGGTGGAGATCGTCCAGCCGCCCTCGACGAAGGAGTTCGACCTGTCGGTGGTCGTCCCCGTCCAGGACATGGGCGAGTTGGGGGGCTCCCCGGCGTCCGAGGGCAAGGACGGCGGCGACAAGCCGTCGATCTGGCCGCATGTGGAGGAGCGGATCGCGGACCTCGTCCAGGCGCACCGCTCGACGATCGTGTTCGCCAACTCCCGCCGGCTCGCCGAGCGGCTCTGCAACCGGCTCAACGAGATCGCGTACGAGCGCGCCACGGGTGAGAAGCTGCCCGAGGACGCCCCGCCGGCGGAGATCATGGCCCAGTCGGGGGCCGCGCGTGGCGCCCCGCCGGTGCTGGCCCGCGCACACCACGGGTCGGTGTCGAAGGAACAGCGGGCGCTGGTCGAGGAGGACCTCAAGGCGGGCCGGTTGCCTGCCGTGGTCGCCACCTCCAGCCTGGAACTGGGCATCGACATGGGCGCGGTGGACCTGGTGGTGCAGGTCGAGTCCCCGCCCTCGGTCGCTTCCGGGCTCCAGCGCGTGGGCCGCGCCGGACACCAGGTGGGCGCGGTCTCCACGGGTGTGGTCTTCCCCAAGTACCGGGGGGACCTGGTGCAGGCGGCGGTGGTCACCGAGCGGATGCGCACCGGTTCGATCGAGGCGCTGCGCGTCCCGTCCAATCCGCTCGACGTCCTGGCCCAGCAGCTGGTCGCGATGACGGCCATGGACACCTGGCAACTGGACGACCTGCTGGCCCTGGTGCGGCGGGCCGCGCCGTTCGCGGCGCTGCCCGACTCTGCGTTCACGTCGGTCCTGGACATGCTGGCGGGCCGCTACCCGTCGGACGCGTTCGCCGAACTGCGACCGCGCGTGGTGTGGGACCGGGTCGCAGGGACGATCACCGGCCGGCCGGGCGCCCAGCGGCTGGCCGTCACCTCCGGCGGCACGATCCCGGACAGGGGCCTGTTCGGCGTCTTCCTCGCGGGCGCGGACCCGAAGAAGGGCGGCGGCCGGGTCGGTGAGCTCGACGAGGAGATGGTCTACGAGTCGCGCGTCGGGGACGTCTTCACCCTGGGCACCAGTTCCTGGCGGATCGAGGACATCACCCGGGACCGGGTCCTGGTGTCGCCCGCCCCGGGGGTTCCCGGGCGGCTGCCCTTCTGGAAGGGCGACCAGCTGGGCCGCCCCCTCGAACTGGGCCGCGCCGTCGGCGCGTTCCTGCGCGAGCTGGGGGCCCTGAGCGACGAGGACGCCCGACTGCGCCTCCTGGCGGCCGGCCTGGACGCCTGGGCCTCGGACAACGTCCTCGCGTACCTCTCCGAGCAGCGCGAGGCCTGCGGCCACGTCCCCGACGACCGCACCATCGTGGTGGAGCGGTTCCGTGACGAGCTGGGTGACTGGCGGGTCGTGGTCCACTCCCCTTTCGGTGCGCAGGTGCACGCCCCGTGGGCGCTCGCCCTCGGCGCCCGCCTCGCCGAGCGGTACGGAATGGACGCGCAGGTCATGCACGCCGACGACGGCATCGTGCTGCGCCTGCCGGACGCCGACCTCCTGAGCATGGACCTGCTGGACCACGACCCCGCGCAGCCCGACCGCTCCTTCGAGTTCGACGACGAGAAGGCCCCGCTGGGCGCCGCCGACGTCGCCTTCGACCATGGCGAGATCAACCAGATCGTCACCGACCAGGTGGGCGGCTCGGCCCTGTTCGCCTCCCGGTTCCGCGAGTGCGCCGCCCGCGCCCTGCTGCTGCCGCGCCGCAGTCCGGGCAAGCGCACCCCGCTGTGGCAGCAACGCCAGCGCGCCTCGCAACTCCTCCAGGTGGCCTCGGAGTTCGGTTCCTTCCCGATCGTGCTGGAAGCCGTACGGGAATGCCTCCAGGACGTCTTCGACGTGCCGGGCCTGACCGAGCTGATGGGGGACATCGAGGCGCGCCGGGTCCGCCTGGTCGAGGTCACCACACCCGAGCCCTCGCCGTTCGCCCGCTCCCTCCTCTTCGGCTATGTCGCCCAGTTCCTGTACGAGGGCGACTCGCCGCTGGCCGAGCGCAGGGCCGCCGCGCTCTCCCTGGACTCCCGCCTGCTCGCCGAACTCCTCGGCCAGGCGGAGCTGCGCGAGCTGCTCGACGCCTCGGTGCTGGAGGAGTTGGAGCGGGAGCTCCAGTGGCTCACCGAGGACCGCCGGGCCAAGGACGCCGAGTCGGTGGCCGACCTGCTGCGCATGCTGGGCCCGCTGACCGACGCCGAACTGGTCGAGCGCGGGGCCGAGTCCTCCTGGGCCGGTGAACTCGCCGCCGCCCGCCGGGCCATCCGGGTACGGATCGGCGGAGCCGAGCACTGGGCCGCGATCGAGGACGCGGGCCGGCTGCGCGACGCCCTGGGCACCGCGCTCCCGGTCGGGGTCCCCGAGGCGTTCACCGAACCGGTCAAGGACCCGCTCGGTGATCTCCTGGCCCGGTACGCCCGCACCCACGGACCGTTCACCACGGCCGCGGCCGCCGCCCGCCTCGGTCTGGGCGGGGCCGTCACCGACGGCGCCCTGCACCGGCTCGCCGCGTCGGGCCGGGTGGTCCAGGGCGAGTTCCATCCGGCCGGCATCGGTCAGGAGTGGTGCGACGCGGCCGTGCTGCGCCGGCTGCGTCGCCGCTCGCTGGCGGCGCTCCGGCAGGAGCTGGAGCCCGTACCGCCGACGGCGCTGGCCACGTTCCTGCCGCAGTGGCAGCACCTGGGCGGGACCCTGCGCGGGATCGACGGCCTGGCCCGGGCGGTGGAGCAACTCCAGGGGGCCCCGGTGCCGGCCTCCGCGCTGGAGCGCCTGATCCTGCCCTCCCGGGTCGCGGGCTACTCCCCGACCCTGCTGGACGAACTGACCACCACCGGCGAGGTGATCTGGGCCGGCGCCGGGGCACTGCCCGGCAAGGACGGCTGGGTCTCCCTCTACCTCGCGGAGACGGCGCCCCTGCTCCTCCCGCCGGCGCATCCGCTGGAGACGACCCCGATCCACCAGGCCGTCCTGGACGCCCTATCGGGCGGGTACGGCCTGTTCTTCCGCCAGCTCACCGAGGCCGTGCGGGCCGGGCACCCCGCGGTCTCGGACGCCGAACTCTCCTCCGCCGTCTGGGACCTGGCCTGGTCGGGCCGGCTGACCAACGACACCCTGGCCCCCCTGCGGTCCCTGTTGGGTTCGGGGCGCACGGCGGGGGCCACCGCCCATCGGGCGCGGCGCACCGTCCCGCGCGGCCGCTACGGCACCCTCGGCGCCACCGTGTCCCGTACGGGCCCGCCCACGGTCTCGGGTCGCTGGTCCCTCCTGCCGACGCACGCCCCGGACCCCACCCACCGCGCCCACGCCCTGGCCCGCACCCTGCTGGACCGGCACGGGGTGGTCACCCGGGGCGCGGTCGCGGCGGAGGGGGTGCAGGGCGGCTTCAGCGCGGTCTACCGCGTCCTGTCGGCCTTCGAGGACAGCGGTCAGGCCCGCCGGGGTTATGTGGTCGAGGGTCTGGGTGCGGCCCAGTTCGCGATGGACGGCGCGGTGGACCGGCTGCGTGCTGCCGAGCGCACCCCGCCTCCCCTGGCGGCGGTGGTCCTGGCCGCGGCCGACCCGGCGAACGCGTACGGCGCTGCCCTGCCCTGGCCGGAGCCCCCGGCCGACGCCACCCACAAGCCGGGCCGTAAGGCGGGCTCCCTCGTGGTGCTGGTCGACGGTGAACTCACGCTGTATCTGGAGCGTGGTGGCAAGACCCTGCTGGCCTGGCCGCCGGCGGAGGACCCGCGCCTCGCCGCGGCGACGGCGGCGCTCGTCGCGGCCTCGCGCGCGGGCACCGTCCCCGCCCTGACGGTGGAGCGGATCAATGCCGCGCCGGCGCTGACCTCGCCCCTGGGGCCGGCCCTGGAGGCGGCCGGCTTCCATGCGACCCCGCGGGGCCTGCGGCTGCGCAACTGATCTCCACGAAACGGACCCAAGTGTGCCGGTCTTGTACTGAACACGTCACGAGACCCCGCCCACCTGGCAATCGCGGCCTTTTGTGCGTTATCAAGATCGCATAAGGCATCGCGTTCGACGCGATGCCCGACGCACATCCAGATGCCCGACGCACATTCATGGGGGACGAGAACAGTGAGCAGCATAGGCACCCGCGGGACCGCGGTCGGCTTCATCGGCCTGGCGGTCGTCGGCCTGGCTCTGACCGGCTGCAAGAGCGGCAACGAGGAGAAGGACCCGGCGCCGGCGTCCTCCCCGTCCGCCGCCCAGCCCTCCAAGTCCGCGGAGCCCGACACGAGCGCCTCCCCGTCGGCCGGAGGCGGCGACGCACCGGCCCCCGGGACCGCGGGCACCGCCAAGTCCGGCCAGAGCTTCAAGATCGGCGAGGCGGCCACCGTCCCGTTCAAGTACGGCACGGAGAAGGCCGGCACCATCGCCCTCACCGTGACCGGCATCGAGCAGGGCCAGGCCTCCGACCTCGCCGCGCTCAAGCTCGGCGACAAGGTCAAGGGGATGGTTCCGTACTACATCCGCTACTCGGTCAAGAACGTCGGCACCACCGATCTGTCGCACACCTCCGTGGGCCACATCAAGGGCCTCCTCCCGGACGGCAGCGAGGCCCAGGGCCTCTCGATCATCGGCACGTTCGAGAAGTGTGACGACGACTCGCTGCCGCGCGACTTCACCAACGGCAAGTCGCAGACCAACTGCGCCGTCGCCCTGGCCCCCTCGGCCCAGACCAAGGTGGTCGGCGCCGAGTACTGGGGCGAGCCCTACAACTCCCTGAGCGACAAGAAGGGCCTCACCTGGAAGTAGGCCCAGCCGCCACTCGGGCCCCCGCGGCGAACGGCCGCGGGGGCTCGCCGTACACCGGGGTGCGGCGCAGAATCCCCGCCCCGAGGCCGACAATGGGCCCATGCCCGAAGGAGACAGCGTCTGGCGCGCGGCGGCCCGCCTCCACGAGGCCCTGGCCGGGAAACGGCTCACGCGCTCCGACCTGCGCGTTCCCCGCTTCGCCACCGCCGACCTCACGGGCCGCACCACCCTCGACGTCATCCCCCGCGGCAAGCACCTCCTGGCCCGCTTCGAGGGGGGCGACGGGGACGACGGCCTCACCCTCCACACGCACCTCCGCATGGACGGCGCCTGGCACGTCTTCCCCGCGGCCGCGAAGTGGCGCGGGGGCCCCGTCCACGAGATCCGCGTCGTCCTCGGCACCGCCGACTCCACCGCCGTCGGCTACCGCCTCCCCGTCGTGGAACTGATCCGCACCGCCGACGAGGAACGCGTCGTCGGCCACCTCGGCCCGGACCTCCTCGGCCCGGACTGGGATGCCGCCCGGGCCGCCGCGAACCTCCTCGCCGCCCCCGACCGCCCCCTCGGCGAGGCCCTCCTCGACCAACGCAACCTGGCCGGCATCGGCAACATCTACAAGTCCGAGCTCTGCTTCCTGGCCCAGGTGACCCCGTGGACCCCGGTGGGCGCCCTCCCCGACCCCGAGGTCACGACCGTCCGGCTCGCCGGGGCCGCGCACCGGCTCCTGCGCGCCAACATCGGCGAGCGCGGCGGCCACGACGGCCACCGCAACACCACCGGCAGTCGCCGCCCCGGGCAGGACCTGTTCGTCTACGGCCGCCTGCGCCGCCCCTGCCTGCGCTGCGGCACCCCGGTCCGCGAGGCCCCGCAGGACGACCGGCCCACCTACTGGTGTCCGAGCTGCCAATCCGGCCCGACCCCGTAGTTGACGGTCCGTCAGGTTCGGTCGTACGGTCCCGACATGCCCACAGCCTCGTACGACCTCACCGGCCGCACCGCGCTGATCACCGGCGCCGCGAGCGGCATCGGCCGCGCCACCGCCGTGCTCCTCGCCGAGGCCGGCGCGGCCGTGCACTGCGCGGACCGGGACGCGCACGGCCTTCGGGAGACCGCCGACCTGGTCGCCAAGGCCGGCGGACGGGCCACCGTCCACGCACTCGACGTCACGGACCGCACCGCGCTCCGGGCGGCCGTCGCGGCCGCGGGCCCCCTCGACATCACGGCCGCCATCGCCGGGATCATGCACACCAGCAGCGTCCTGGAGACCACCGACGAGGACCTCGACCGGGTCCTCGACATCAACTTCAAGGGTGTCCTGCGCACCTGCCAGGAATCCGCCCGCGCCATGATCGCCGCCGGCCGCCCCGGCTCGATCGTCACCATGGCATCCGGCGCCGTGGACGCCGCCCAGCCCGGTCTGCTCTGCTACAGCGCCGCCAAGGCCGCCGTCGTCCAGCTGACCAAGACCCTGGCCACCGAGACGGGCCCGCACGGCATCCGCGTCAACGCCGTCGCGCCGGGGTGGATCCGCACCCCCATGACCGGCCGCCACGGCGCGCGGGCGCAGGAGCGGACCGAGGCGATGATGGTACGGATGTCCCCGCTCGGCCGGGTCGGCGAGCCCGAGGACATCGCGCAGGCCGTGCTCTACCTCGCCTCGGACGCCTCGTCCTTCATGACGGGCCAGATCCTTCGCCCGAACGGTGGAGTGTCGATGCCCTGGTAGACGCCGGACCGGCGGGCACGGCCGAGGTCGTGACACCCGGTACGACGGTTCCCCCGTCCCCCGGTCCCCCCTTCCGGCGCGCCCGCTCGGGCCTCGGGACGCAGTGCACCGGCAGGAGCCCCAGCCCCCAGCCGCCGATCGCCACCGCACCCTCCACGGGTCCGGACTCCACGGGCGCCAGGGCCAGCCGCAGCACGGCCCACCACCACAGCACGCCCACGGTCAGCGCAAGGGGTATCAGTAGCCGCCGCACGGCTGCCTCCCGGGAGGCGGGGATTCGGACGCGCCCATCCTCCCGCACCCCCCTGCCCGCCGCACCCAGAACGACCCGGCACGCTCCCGCGGAGACACCTGAGGCACGGAGCGCGACGAGGAAGGGCACACAGCAAGGAACCCCACCCGATGCATCTCGCACCGACCGGGGCTCCAGCCACACTCATACGCTTGGACTCACGCGGCTACGACGTTCACCGCTTCCACGGGGGCCTTGATGGTCACCCGTTCCGTGGTTCCCGCGACCGAGGTCACGGAGACCGAATTGAGCATCGGGCGCACCGGTGCCGGCACCGGTTCGCTTGCCGCGGCCGACTGCGCAAGCTCTGCCAACGACAGTTCGTCGCTGACTTCCCGCATCAGCTCGGACATCCGTACGTCAAGCGCGTCGCAGATCGCGGAGAGCAGCTCGGAAGATGCCTCCTTCTGCCCCCGCTCCACCTCGGAGAGATAGCCGAGCGAAACTCGGGCGGACGAGGAGACCTCGCGCAGAGTACGGCCCTGGCGCTGGCGCTGCCGACGCAGCACGTCACCCAGCAGGCGACGGAGCAGAATCATCGGTGGCTCCCTCCTCTGACCGTGTAGCCGTAACCTTCACGCCCCACCGTACCGCCTCGCGCCGCGGCCGTGCGGGGAGCTATGTCGTGTTCACTCAGGGCTGCAAACATCAAATCCCCCCGTTCTGTTCCGTATCCTGCCCCCGCAGATTCTCGCGGAGTTCGCTCGAGAGAAGTTCGAGCACTGTCCGTGCACTCTCCCTACGGATTTCCGTACGGGAGCCGTTCAACCACAGCCGGGCTGTTTTCCTGCCCGCGGGCCCCACCACGGCGATGAAAACCGTTCCCACCGGCTGCCCGTCCTGCGGGTCCGGACCGGCCACCCCGGTCGTCGCGATCCCCCACGACGCCCCCGTGATCCGTCGGACGCCGGTGGCCATCTCCAGCGCCACCTGGGCGTTCACGGCGCCCTCGGCGGCCAGCAGATCGGCGTCCACTCCGAGGATCCGGTGTTTGAGCTCGGTCGCGTACGCCGTGACCGAGCCGCGGAAGGACTTCGACGCTCCGGGCACGGAGGTGATCCCCGCGGCCACCATGCCGCCGGTGAGGGACTCCGCGACGGCGACCGTCTGGTTACTCTCCGCGAGCAGTCGCAGTACGTCTCCGGCCATCTCGACGACCCCGGCGCCGGCTTCCGCCGCACCATCGGCCACCGAGAAATCACCCGCGCCGTGCGTCACCTCGCGGCCCGCTCCACGGCCAGCTCCGCGGCGAGGCCCTTGCGACGCAGTACGACGGCCTGCCGGATGTAGTCCAGGCCGGTGACCACGGTCAACACGACGGCGACCGCCATCACCCAGAACCGCATCGTGGCCAGCGGTCCGGTCAGCGCGAGGACGTACATGCCCACGGCCGTCCCCTGCGCGAGGGTCTTCATCTTGCCGCCCCGGCTCGCCGGGATGACCCCGTAGCGGATCACCCAGAAGCGCATCAGCGTGATCCCGAGTTCCCTCCCGAGGATGACCCCGGTGACCCACCAGGGCAGGTCACCGAGCCAGGAGAGACAGATCAGCGCCGACCCCATGATCGCCTTGTCGGCGATGGGGTCGGCGATCTTCCCGAAATCCGTGACCAGGTTGTACGTCCGGGCGAGGTGCCCGTCGAAGATGTCCGTGATCATGGCCACGGCGAACGCCGCCCACGCCCACGCCCGCCAGACGGGGTCGTATCCCCCGTCGGCGAGCAGCAGCAGGACGAATCCCGGCACCAGCACGAGCCGGATCATCGTCAGGATGTTGGCGATGTTCCACAGGCCCGCCTCATGGACGGCCGTAGCCCCGACCTTCGCGCCGGGTGCCGGCCGGCGGCCGGTCCCGCCCGCCGCAGACGCCGGGACTCCGGTCATCCGGCCGCCTCCTCAAGATCCAGGCCCAAGGGCTCCGCGACCAGGTCGACACCGAGGGTGCCGACCACCTTTGCCGTGACGATACGCCCGGGGACCAGACCCGTGCCGTCCGTGAAGACCACCTGGCCGTCCGTTTCGGGGGCCTGGTGGGCGGCGCGCCCGTAGGCGCCCTCGCCGTCCTCGTCCACGGACTCGACGGACTCCACGAGGACCTCCAGGGTCTCGCCGATCCGCTCCTCCGCGCGCTGCGAGGTGAGCTCCTCGGCCAGCCGCTGCATGTGCGCGAGCCGCTCCGCGATGGTGTCCTCGTCCAGCTTGCCGTCGTAGGTGACGGCTTCGGTGCCGTCCTCGTCCGAGTAGCCGAAGACGCCGATGGCGTCGAGCCTCGCGTGGGTGAGGAAACGCTCCAGCTCCTTGAAGTCCGACTCCTTCTCGCCGGGGAACCCGACGATGAAGTTGGACCGGACGCCGGCCTGCGGGGCCTTGGAGCGGATGGTGTCGAGCAGTTCCAGGAACCGGTCGGTGTCACCGAAGCGGCGCATGGAGCGCAGCACGTCGGGGGCCGAGTGCTGGAAGGACAGGTCGAAGTACGGGACGACCTTGGGGGTCGAGGTCAGCACGTCGATCAGCCCGGGCCGCATCTCGGCGGGCTGGAGGTAGCTGACGCGGACGCGCTCGATGCCCTCCACCTCGGCCAGCTCCGGCAGCAGGGTCTCCAGCAGGCGGATGTCGCCCAGGTCCTTGCCGTACGAGGTGTTGTTCTCGGAGACCAGCATGATCTCCTTGACGCCCTGTTCCGCGAGCCAGCGGGTCTCGCCCAGCACGTCGCTGGGACGGCGCGAGATGAAGGAGCCGCGGAAGGACGGGATGGCGCAGAAGGAGCAGCGCCGGTCGCAGCCGGAGGCCAGCTTGACGGAGGCGACGGGGCTCTTGTCCAGGCGGCGGCGCAGGGGCGCGCGCGGCCCGGAGGCGGGCGCGAGCCCGTCGGGCAGGTCGGCGGGCGCCTCGGCGACCGGCTCCTGCGCGTGGCCGGGCAGGGCCACCTCCGCGTCCTGGCGGGCCGCGGGGCTGATCGGCAGCAGCTTGCGCCGGTCGCGGGGGGTGTGGGAGGCGTGGATGCCGCCGTTGAGGATGGTCTGGAGGCGGTCGGAGATGTCGGCGTAGTCGTCGAATCCGAGCACGCCGTCGGCCTCGGGGAGCGCTTCGGCGAGTTCCTTGCCGTAGCGCTCGGCCATACAGCCGACGGCGACGACGGCCTGGGTCTTGCCGTGATCCTTGAGATCGTTGGCTTCCAGCAGGGCGTCTACGGAATCCTTCTTTGCGGCTTCGACGAAGCCGCAGGTGTTGACGACGGCGACGTCCGCGTCGGCGGCGTCCTCGACGAGCTCCCAGCCATCCGCCGCCAAGCGGCCTGCGAGCTCCTCCGAGTCCACCTCGTTACGGGCGCAGCCAAGAGTGACAAGGGCGACGGTACGGCGTTCGGGCATGGACTCAAGACTACTTCGTCCCGGCGGCGGCCCCCGCCCCACGTCCCACCACGGCAGGATCCCCGGGACGCGGCGCGGCGTCCCGGGGATCCGGAAGTGCTTGTTCCGTAGGGGTTCAGCCCGCTTGGGCCTGGCCCTGGCGCGGGTCGTCCTTGGTGTAGGTGAGACGTTCCACTTGACCCGCCTGGAAGGTGTCCTTGATCTCCTTGCCGTTCACGAAGAGGTGCACGGCCCCGGCGTCGCCGAGTACGAGGTCGATGGACTCCTTGTCCGTGAAGGTCTTCGACTCACCCTGCGCGAGAGTGCCGTCGAACAGGAGTCGGCCGTTGTGGTCCTTCGCCGAGATCCAGCTCTCGCCGCTGTCGGCCGTCAGGACCACCGTGACGAGGTCCTTGGGCGCGGCCGCGATGGCGCTGTCCGAGGGCTCCGGCTTGGGGGCCTTCGGGCTCTGCGACGGCGAGGCGGCCGGCTTCCCGGCCTGCTTGGGAGCGGGCTTCGGGGAGGCGGTTCCCTCCGCGACGGGTCGCTTGCCCTTCTCGTCGCCACCGCTGAAGGCGGTGAAGCCCACGAAGCCGATCACGGCGACGATGGCGGCGACCATGGCGGCGGTCCAGTTGGGCCGCTGCCGTTCGGGACGGATCCGCTCGGCTTCGAACATCGGCGCGGCGGGGGTGGGTGCCGGCCGGCCGCCGTGAGCCGCGTCGTACGCGTCGACCAGGGGTTCCGGATCGAGGCCCACGGCACGGGCGAGGGTACGGATGTGACCGCGGGCGTAGACGTCGCCGCCGCACCGCGTGAAATCGTCTTCTTCGATCGCGTGCACGATCGGGATGCGCACGCGGGTGGTGGAACTGACCTCGTCGACAGTGAGCCCGGCGACGATCCGGGCCTTCTTGAGGGCCGTCCCGATGGACGGTCCTTCGACGGGACGTTCGACGATGCGGTCCTCGGACCGGTCGTCGGTCGAAGGCCGCTCTTCTTCGGGGGAGTTGGCGTTGCCGATGGACACGAGGGCGCCTTTCGAGCGTGTAGCCACCTGCTGGATTACCAGTCTAGGGGGGTGACGAAAGGGTGGAGCAACCGGAGGGTGGACTCCCTACGCCATCCGAATGGTGATCCGAACAGCGCGGGGATTCCGCAGCGGTGCGTGACGAGTGGAACAGGTGAAACGGGTGGGACGACCTCGTACCGAGGGCGCGGGGCCTGCGTCTCCCTCAACTTGACGCGCGCCGAGGGGAAACGGTTGCCCGCCCATTTGTTACGGGTGGGACTCGCCTCGGATGACGGCCAGGACCTCGTCCAGCTCGTCCGGTTTCACCATCACGTCGCGGGCCTTCGACCCCTCGCTGGGGCCGACGATCCCGCGCGATTCCATCAGGTCCATGAGCCGTCCGGCCTTGGCGAAACCGACCCGCAGCTTGCGCTGGAGCATCGAGGTGGAGCCGAACTGGGTGGAGACGACCAGCTCCGCCGCCTGGCACAGGAGGTCCAGGTCGTCGCCGATCTCCTCGTCGATCTCCTTCTTCTGCTTCTGCCCGACCGTGACGTCGTCGCGGAAGACGGGGGTCATCTGCTCCTTGCAGTGTTGGACCACCCCGGAGATCTCCTCCTCGGTGACGAAGGCCCCCTGGAGACGGACCGGCTTGTTCGCGCCCATCGGCAGGAACAGTCCGTCACCCTTGCCGATCAGCTTCTCGGCACCGGGCTGGTCCAGGATGACCCGGCTGTCCGCGAGCGAGGAGGTGGCGAAGGCGAGCCGCGAGGGCACGTTCGCCTTGATCAGGCCGGTGACCACGTCCACCGAGGGCCGCTGGGTGGCGAGCACCAGATGGATGCCGGCCGCTCGGGCCAACTGGGTGATGCGGACGATCGAGTCCTCGACGTCGCGCGGCGCGACCATCATCAGGTCGGCGAGCTCGTCCACGATCACCAGCAGATACGGGTACGGGGTGAGCTCACGTTCGCTGCCCGGCGGCAGTTTGATCTTGCCGTCGCGGATGGCCTGGTTGAAGTCGTCGATGTGCCGGTACCCGAAGGCCGCGAGGTCGTCGTAGCGCAGGTCCATCTCGCGTACGACCCACTGCAGGGCCTCGGCGGCCCGCTTGGGGTTGGTGATGATCGGCGTGATCAGGTGCGGGATGCCCTCGTACGCGGTCAGCTCCACCCGCTTGGGGTCGACCAGCACCATCTTCACCTCCTCCGGGGTGGCCCGGATCATCACCGAGGTGATCAGGCAGTTGATGCAGGAGGACTTGCCGGAGCCGGTGGCGCCGGCGACCAGCACGTGCGGCATCTTGGCGAGGTTGGCCATGACGTAGCCGCCCTCGACGTCCTTGCCGAGCGCCACCAGCATCGGGTGGTCGTCCTCGGCGGCGTCCGCGAGGCGCAGCACGTCGCCGAGGTTGACCATCTCGCGGTCGGTGTTCGGGATCTCGATGCCGACCGCCGACTTGCCCGGGATGGGGCTGATGATCCGTACGTCCGGCGAGGCGACGGCGTAGGCGATGTTCTTGGCCAGCGCCGTGATCCGCTCGACCTTCACGGCCGCGCCCAGCGTCACCTCGTAGCGGGTGACCGTCGGGCCCCGGGTGAAACCGGTGACGGACGCGTCGACCTTGAACTCCATGAAGACGTTGGTCAGCGAGGCGACGACCGCGTCGTTGGCGGCGCTGCGGGTCTTGCCGGGACCGCCGCGCTCCAGCAGGTCCAGCCGGGGTTTGACGTACGTGATGTCGCCGCGCAGCTGGAGCTGCTCGGAGCGCGGCGACAGCGATCGGGGTTCCGGCGACGCCTTCGTCAGGTCCGGTACCGACAGGGTCCCGGAGGCCGCGGCGGTGGTGTCGTGCGGGCGCTCGGCGGACGCGGGCACGGCCGCCGGAACGGACGCGGCCGCCGCGGCGGGCTCGGGCGCCGCGGGCCTCGGGGCGGGTGCGGGGTCCGGGAGGACGGCGGGCCGCGCACCGCGCGCGGGCGGCACGGGAGTGGTGAGCTCCGCGCCCTCGGGGTCGGGGGAGATCCCCTGGGTGAGGTCCGCGACCAGCGGGGACGGAGGCATTCCGCCGTAGACCACCCCGTCCAGTGCGGCGGCCGCCGCGGCCGCCACGTCGACGGCGTCCATGCCGGTCCTGGGCGCGGACCGCCTCGGCCTGCGGCGCCGGGCCAGCGCGGCCTCCTCGGCGGCGTCGGCGGGATCCAGCGGCCCGGCGGGCTCCTCCGCCCCGGCGCGGGCCCGCCAGCGCTCGGCGTCGTGCCGGTCGGCGGGCTGCTCCGCGTCCCCGTAGTCCTCGTCGTACTCGTTCGGCGCGATGATCCCGAGCCGGATCCCGAGCCGCCGCAGCCGCTGCGGGATCGCGTTGACCGGCGTGGCCGTGACCACCAGCAGGCCGAAGACGGTGAGCAGCACCAGCATGGGCACGGCCAGCGGCGCGCCCATGGTGAAGATCAGCGGCTTGGAGGCGGCCCATCCGATGAGCCCGCCCGCGTTCTGCATCGCGGTGGTGCCCTCGTCGCGGCCGGGTGCCCCGCAGCCGATGTGGACCAGGCCCAGGACGCCGATCACGAGCGCGGACAGGCCGATGCCGATGCGGCCGTTGGCGTCGGTCTGCTCGGGGTGCCGGATGAACCGCACGGCCATCACGCCGAGCAGGATCGGTACGAGCAGATCCAGTCGCCCGAAGGCACCGGTGACCAACATCGTGACCAGATCGCCGACGGGACCGCTCAGGTTCGACCAGGTTCCGGCGGCGACGATCAGCGCGAGGGCGAGGAGCAGCAGCGCGAGGCCGTCCTTGCGGTGCGCGGGGTCGAGGTTCCTGGCGCCCTGGCCGACACCGCGGAAGACGGCGCCGACCCCGTGGGCGAGGCCGAGCCAACAGGCGCGCACCAGCCGCACCACGCCCCCGGTCGGGGACGGCGCGGGCTTGGCCGGCACCTTCTTGACCGGGGCGCGGCGGGCCGCCCCGACCTTCTTCGCGGGCGGCTTGCGCGCGGGAGCGGTCTTCTTCGCCGGGGCCGCCGTACGGCCGGTGCGGCCCTTCGCGGTGCCCGCGGCGCGCTGGGAACCCTTGCCGGACGTACTTGAGGCCATGGGGGCGAGGTTACCGGTGCGCACGCCGGTGGACGCGCGTGCCCACCCCTTCACCCGTTCGTGTCGCCGCGGTCGGCGGTGCTTTGACGCACCGCCAGACCTGACGCACACCCAGGCGGGCCCGCACCGGGGCCCGCGGGGCCGACGCCGTCAGCCCTGGGCGGGCAGTACCGCCGCTCCGCCGCCGGTTCCCGGTTCGAGCGCGTCCAGCGCTCTGCGCAGTCCGGTCAGCTTGCGTTCCAAATGCGCCGCGGTCGCCACCACGGCCGCGTCGGCGGATTCCTCACCGAGTTGCTTCGTCAGCGCCTCGGCCTGTTCCTCGACCGCCGCGAGCCGCGCGGAGAGCTCGGCCAGCAGTCCGGCCGTCTCCTTGCTGCCGTCGCCGTTGGTCCCGCCGCCCTCCAGTTGGAGTCGCAGCAGCGCCGCCTGCTCCCGCAGCTGGCAGTTCTTCGTGTACAGCTCCACGAAGACCGACACCTTGGCGCGCAGCACCCACGGGTCGAACGGTTTCGAGATGTAGTCGACCGCGCCCGCCGCGTAACCGCGGAAGGTGTGGTGCGGACCGTGATTGATCGCGGTGAGGAAGATGATCGGGATGTCCCGGGTCCGTTCCCGCCGCTTGATGTGCGCGGCCGTCTCGAAACCGTCCATGCCCGGCATCTGCACATCCAGCAGGATGACCGCGAAATCGTCCGTCAACAGCGCCTTGAGCGCTTCCTCCCCGGACGACGCCCGGACCAGTGTCTGATCGAGCGCGGAGAGGATGGCCTCCAGCGCCAGCAGATTCTCCGGCCGGTCGTCGACCAGGAGGATCTTGGCCTTCTGCACCATGCCCTGTCCTCCTCGCCCCGGCATGGGGCCTCCCCGGCTCCGGGCACCGGCCTGTACGCCGGGCCCCGCCCCAGAGGACGGCATCCTTGCGCCGTCCGTCCTTGTGCCGGTCATCGTAGCCCCAGTCCCGAGATCGCCACACCCTGTCACCAAGATGTCACTGTGCACGAAGCAGAAACGGTGTGGGAGAGCAGAAGGTTCCCCGCATCCCGTCCTCCCACACCGTTACGGCCACACTGAGTCAACAATTGATATCAGGGTTGTCGCCCGACGATCACTTCCCACGCATCCACTGCTCCATCACCGACAGCAGGTAGTCGGGTTCAACCGGCTTGGTGACGTAGTCGGAAGCGCCGGAATCGATCGCCTTCTCCCGGTCGCCCTGCATCGCCTTCGCCGTCAGCGCGATGATCGGCAGACCCGCGAACTGCGGCATCCGCCGGATCGCCGAGGTCGTGGCGTACCCGTCCATCTCCGGCATCATGATGTCCATCAGAACGACCGTGACGTCGTCGTGCTGCTCCAGGACCTCGATGCCCTCCCGCCCGTTCTCCGCGTACAGCACCGACAACCCGTGCTGTTCCAGGACGCTGGTGAGCGCGAAGACGTTGCGCACGTCGTCGTCCACGATGAGCACCTTCTCGCCATGGAAGTCGTACTTGCGCGGAACCACCGGGAGTTCGTCCTCGGCGCCGCCCCAGCCGTCCTCGGCGTGGGGCTGCCCGGGAACCGCCGTACGCGGCTCCAGGTCGCTCAGCGACTTGCGGCGCCGCCGGAACAGCGCGGCCGGGCCGCTCTGCTGACCGCCCCCGCCCACCTCGGCCGCCGGCAGCGCGGGCCGCGCCGACCGGTCCTGGGCCTGCGGTGCGGGCGCGGGCGCCGCCGGCAGCGCCGGTGCGGGCCGTGCCTCCTCGACCGGCCTGCGGTACTCCCCGCGCGCGCCACCGGGCGCCGGCGGGGCGTACCCCTGCGGCGGCAGCTCGCTCGGGTGCAGCGGCAGGTACAGCGTGAAGGTCGAGCCCCGACCGGGCTCGCTGGCCGCGTGGATCTCACCGCCCAGCAGGCGGGCGATCTCCCGACTGATGGACAGTCCGAGCCCCGTGCCTCCGTACTTCCTGCTGGTGGTGCCGTCCGCCTGCTTGAACGCCTCGAAGATCACCAGCATCTTGCTCGCCGCGATCCCGATCCCGGTGTCGGTCACCGAGAACGCGATCAGGTCCGCGTCCGCCTCGCGCAGCGAACCCGCCTCCAGCAACTGCTCCCGGATCGCCGTCGGCACGTCCGCGCCGGCGGGCCGGATCACCAGTTCCACCGCCCCGCCGTCGGTGAACTTCACCGCGTTGGACAGCAGGTTGCGCAGCACCTGGAGCAGCCGCTGCTCGTCGGTGTGCAGGGTCGCCGGGAGCTCAGGTGACACCCGTACCGAGAAGTCCAGGCCCTTCTCCGCGGTCAGCGGCCGGAAGGTGGCCTCCACGTAGTCCACGAGCTGGACCAGCGCGATCCGGGTCGGCGAGACGTCCATCTTCCCGGCCTCGACCTTCGACAGGTCGAGGATGTCGTTGATCAGCTGCAGCAGGTCGGAACCGGCGCCGTGGATGGTCTCCGCGAACTCCACCTGCTTCGGCGACAGGTTCTCGTCCGCGTTGTCGGCCAGCAGCTTCGCCAGGATCAACAGCGAGTTGAGCGGGGTCCGCAGCTCGTGCGACATGTTCGCCAGGAACTCGGACTTGTACCGCATCGACACCGCGAGCTGCTCGGCGCGCTCCTCCAGGACCTGCCGGGCCTCCTCGATCTCGGTGTTCTTCACCTCGATGTCGCGGTTCTGCTGGGCCAGCAGCTCCGCCTTCTCCTCCAACTCGGCGTTCGCCGCCTGGAGCGCCTTCTGCCGGTTCTCCAACTCATCGGAGCGCTCTCGCAGTTGCTCGGTCATCTCCTGCGACTGCTTGAGCAGCATCTCCGTCTTGGAGTTGACGCTGATCGTGTTGACGCTCGTGCCGATCATCTCGGCGATCTGACTCAGGAAGTCCTTCTGGATCTGCGTGAACGGGGTGAAGGAGGCCAGCTCGATCACACCGAGCACCTTCCCCTCGAACAGCACCGGCAGCACGATCACGTGCGCCGGCGGCGCCTCGCCCAGGCCCGAGGAGATCCTCAGATAGCCGGGCGGGGTGTTCTCGACGAGGATCGTCCGCTTCTCCTCCGCGACCGTCCCGATCAACCCCTCCCCCGGCCGGAACGAGATCGGCATCTGGCCGCCCGCGTACGCGTAACTGCCGCGCATCCGCAGTTCGTACGAGCCGTCCGCGCCGCCCTCCGTCCCGATCTCGGTGGTCCCCCCGGCCGGCAGCGCCAGGAAGAAGGCGCCGTGCTGCGCGGAGACCACGGGGGTCAGTTCGCTCATGATCAGCGAAGCCACGTCGTCCAGCTCCCGGCGTCCCTGCATCAGGGCGGAGATCCGGGCGAGGTTGCCCTTGAGCCAGTCCTGCTCCTTGTTGGCCAAGGTGGTGTCGCGCAGGTTCACGATCATCGTGTTGATGTTGTCCT
Organism: Streptomyces sp. NBC_00513; assembly: GCF_041431415.1. Taxonomy (GTDB): domain Bacteria; phylum Actinomycetota; class Actinomycetes; order Streptomycetales; family Streptomycetaceae; genus Streptomyces. The sequence continues at coordinate 5,642,404 of NZ_CP107845.1, read as the reverse complement.
GGAGGACCTGGATCTCACCGGCCGCGTCCACGTCGACCTTCAGGCTCAGGTCCCCGCGGGTCACCGCGGTCGCCACGGCCGCGATGGCCCGCACCTGCCGGGTCAGGTTCCCGGCCATCTCGTTCACGGACTCGGTCAGATCCCGCCAGGTGCCGTCCACGTCGCGCACGCGCGCCTGGCCGCCGAGGATGCCCTCGGTGCCCACCTCACGGGCCACCCGGGTCACCTGGTCGGCGAAGGAGGACAGCTGGTCGACCATCGTGTTGATGGTGGTCTTGAGCTCCAGGATCTCGCCCCGGGCGTCGATGTCGATCTTCTTGGTCATGTCGCCCTTGGCGATGGCGGTCGTGACCATGGCGATCTGCCGCACCTGACCGGTGAGGTTGGACGCCATGAAGTTCACCGAGTCGGTGAGGTCCTTCCACGTCCCCGACACACCGGGCACGTGCGCCTGCCCGCCCAGCCGTCCCTCGGTGCCCACCTCGCGGGCCACCCGGGTCACCTCGTCGGCGAACGAGGACAGCGTCTTGACCATCGTGTTCACGGTGTCCGCGAGCTGCGCGACCTCGCCGCGCGCCTCGACCGTGACCTTCTTCGTCAGATCGCCGTTGGCGACCGCCGCCGAGACCTGCGCGATCCCGCGCACCTGCGCCGTCAGGTTCCCGGCCATGGTGTTGACGTTGTCGCTGAGGTCCTTCCAGATGCCGGTCACGCCCCGCACCCGGGCCTGGCCGCCGAGGATGCCCTCGGTGCCCACCTCGCGCGCCACTCGCGTCACCTGCTCGGCGAAGGAGGACAGCTGGTCCACCATCGTGTTCACGGTGGTGACGAGCTCCAGGATCTCGCCCTTGGCGTCAACCGTGATCTTCTTCGACAAGTCACCCATCGCGACGGCCGTGGTCACCTCGGCGATGTTGCGCACCTGCGAGGTCAGGTTGTTCGCCATGAAGTTGACGGACTGCGTGAGGTCCTTCCAGGTGCCCGAGACACCCTTCACCTCCGCCTGGCCGCCGAGGATGCCCTCCGTGCCCACCTCGCGGGCGACGCGGGTCACCTGCTCCGCGAAGTTGGACAGCTGGTCGACCATCGTGTTGAGGGTGTTCTTCAGCTCCAGGATCTCGCCCCGGGCGTCCACGTCGATCTTCTGCGACAGATCACCGCGCGCCACCGCCGTCGCGACCTGCGCGATGTTGCGCACCTGCGAGGTCAGGTTCCCGGCCATGCCGTTCACCGAGTCGGTCAGGTCGCGCCACACCCCGGCCACGCCGGGCACCTGCGCCTGACCGCCGAGCCGGCCCTCCGTGCCCACGTCCCGGGCCACCCGGGTCACCTGCTCCGCGAAGGCCGAGAGCTGGTCGACCATCGTGTTGATGGTGTTCTTCAGCTCCAGGATCTCGCCCCGGGCGTCCACGTCGATCTTCTGCGACAGATCACCGCGCGCCACCGCCGTGGTCACCTGGGCGATCTGCCGCACCTGGGACGTGAGGTTGCCGGCCATGAAGTTGACGGAGTCGGTGAGTTCCTTCCAGGTGCCGGACACCCCCTCGACCCGCGCCTGACCACCGAGCCGGCCCTCCGTGCCCACGTCCCGCGCCATCCGCGTGACCTGGTCCGCGAACGAGGACAGCTGATCCACCATCGTGTTCACGGTGTTCTTCAACTGGAGCATCTCGCCGGAGACGTCCACGGTGACCTTCTGCGACAGATCACCGTTCGCGACCGCCGTCGTCACCTGGGCGATGTTGCGGACCTGCCCGGTGAGGTTGCGGAAAGCGGTGTTCACCGAGTCGGTGAGGTCCTTCCACGTCCCCGCGGCCCCCGGCACCTGCGCCTGACCACCCAGCTCGCCCTCCACGCCGACCTCACGGGCCACACGCGTCACTTCCGCGCCGAAGGACTGCAGCTGGTCCACCATCGTGTTGACGGTGTTCTTCAACTCCAGCATCTCGCCGGCCACGTCGACCGTGACCTTCTGCGACAGATCACCGTTGGCGACCGCCGTCGTCACCGTCGCGATGTCCCGCACCTGCGTGGTGAGGTTGCGGAAGACCGTGTTCACCGAGTCGGTGAGGTCCTTCCACGTCCCCGCGGCCCCCGGCACCTGCGCCTGACCACCGAGCGTTCCCTTGGCCCCGACCTCGCTGGCCACGCGCGTGACCTCGTCGGCGAAGGTCCGCAGCGTCTCGGTCATCTGGTTGATCGTTTCGGCCAGCTGCGCCACCTCGCCGCGCGCGCTGACCCGCACCTTCTGCGACAGGTCGCCGTTCGCGACGGCCGTCGTCACCTGGGCGATTCCCCGCACCTGGGCGGTCAGGTTCCCCGCCATCGTGTTGACGGAGTCGGTCAGGTCCTTCCACACGCCCGCGACCCCGGGCACCTTCGCCTGGCCACCGAGCTCGCCTTCCGTACCCACCTCCCGGGCGACGCGGGTCACCTCGGAGGAGAACGACGACAGCTGGTCCACCATCGTGTTCACGGTGTTCTTCAGCTGGAGCATCTCGCCGGCCACGTGCACCGTGACCTTGCGCGACAGGTCGCCCTTCGCGACCGCCGTCGTGACGAGAGCAATGTCACGCACCTGGGCGGTGAGCCGGTACGCCATCGTGTTGACGGAATCGGTCAGGTCCTTCCAGGACCCGGACATCCCGCGCACCTGGGCCTGACCACCGAGCTTGCCCTCGGTGCCCACCTCCAGCGCCACACGCGTCACCTCGTCGGTGAACGCGGACAGCTGGTCGACCAGGTTGTTGACCGTACGCCCGACCTTGAGGAACTCCCCGCGCAGCGGATGCCCGGCCCCGTCGGCCGTCTGCGTCCGCAACTCCATCCGCTGGTCCAAATCGCCGTCGGCGACCGCCGACAGCACCCGACCCACCTCGGACACCGGCCTGGCCAGGTCGTCGACCAACTGGTTCGAGGCGTCGATCGCGGACGCCCAGGAGCCCTCGCAAGCGCCTGTTTCCAGCCGTTCGCCGAGCTTCCCCTCGCGGCCCACCATCCGCCGGACCCGGGACAGCTCCCCGGTCAGATGCAGATTCCGGTCGGCGACCTCGTTGTAGACGGCGGCGATCTCCGCCATCACGCCCTCGCCGGACACCGTCAGCCGCTTGCGGAAGTTCCCGTCCCGCATCGACACCAGGGCCGTGAGCAGCCTGTTCAGAGCGGCGGTATCGACTTCCGTCGTACCGCTGCGTCGAGAGCGTCCCCCCTTGGGGCGCGTTCCCGTACGCCGCACCGCTGCGCCAGACTCCACCGTGTCCCTCCCGAAAGGGTCGACCACTGTTCCACCGGATTTCCGAACAACCACAACCCGGCTCTTCTATCCACAACCCGGCTGTTCAAGCCTGCCCAGTGTTTCACCCTGTCCGAACCAGGCCATAACACTTCGGCACCATCGCACACCGGCCGTACCCTGCGAGTGGAATCCAGGACGACGGCACCACGGGAACCGCGAAGGTAAGTAACCTGGCACCCGATGTCCAACCGCGTCGAAGGAGTCTTGTGATCACGGCACGGGCGGCTGCCAGTTTCGATCCTCTAGGGCGTTCGGTCGCCGCTGCCCGCGCGTTCGTCCGCGACACCCTCCACGGCTGGGGCTTCGCGGACATCGTCGACGACGCGGTGGTGCTCACCAGCGAACTCGTGACCAACGCCGTGGTCCACGCCGGCACCCGGGCCGAGGTCCTGTGCCTGCGTGCCGAGGACGGCGTGCGCGTCGAGGTCGCCGACAGGTACCCGGAGCGTGAACTTCCGCTCCAGCACCCCGGAGAGCGCCCGTACGCCGATCCGGACCGCGAGAACGGCCGCGGCCTCATGCTCTGCGCCGCCCTCGCCACCCGCTGGGGAGTCGAGTACACGGCCACCCACAAGCACGTGTGGTTCCGGCTGGACCTCCCGGACCGTCCGGTCGGTACCCGATCCGCCGGGCCCGTCGTCCCTGATCAGTTGCTCCCCCTCGCCGACAGCCGGGTCCGTGTCGCCGTCCTCCAGATCGACGGCGCCGACACCGTCTCCGCCTGGAACGAGGATGCCGAGCACATCTTCGGGCATCCCTCGGAGAAGGCCGTCGGACGTCCGCTCGCCGAGCTCGCGGCCTGGCCGCAGACTCCCGGTACCGGTACCGGTATCGCCGAGGCTCTGAGGCTGTCCCGCTGGGAGGGCAGTTACGGCATTCGCGGCGCCGACGGTCGCGTCATCCCCGTCTACGCCTCCCACTTGCGGGTCCGTGACGCCCACGGCGAACCGTCCATCGTCTGTCTGCTCGTGCACGACGACGAACGCGCCCTGCTCCAGAGCCCCTTGCGGGTTCCTTCCGATGGCGCCCAGCTCAACGAGGCGCGGCTGCCGGACCCCTTCGAGATGTTCATCGGTTCGCCGGCCCCCGACGACCTCGACGGACTGCTCCAGCGCACCGTCGAACGCGCCCGCGACATGCTCGACGCGGACTCGGCCTTCCTGCTGCTCGCGACCGACGACGAAACGGAGTTGGAGGTCCGTGCCACCACCGGACTTCCCTCGACCCGTCAGCGGTTCGCCCGCGTTCCGGTCGAGGCCGGCACCAATCGGTACGGCTCGGCGCGCATGCCCGCCGTCCACGACGACCTTTCCGCGGTCCCGGGCGCAGTGCCGCTCCTGGAGGCCACCGGCATGCGGTCGGTGGTCACTGTTCCGCTCAAGGTCGAAGGCCGGCTGACCGGATCGCTGGGCGTGGCCACCGAGTATCCGGGCCGCTACTCCAACGAGGACGCCCTGCGGCTGCAGTTCGCCGCGGACCGGATCGCCCTCGCCGTGGAGTCGGCCCGCCTGGGCGAACTCGAACGTCTGCGGCGCGGCTCCCTCTCCTTCCTCGTGGAGGCCTCCGACCTGCTGGCCGGCACCCTCGATCGGGACCAGACCCTGGCCCTCATGGCCCAGATGACCGTTCCGACCCTGGCGACCTGGTGTGCCGTCTACACGATCGCCGACCAGACCTCCGATCCGTACCTGTCGTACGTGCTCCACGAGGACGAGGAACGCATCGACGGGCTCAAGGACCTGCTGTCGCAGGTCAGTCCGCCCGAGCCGGTCCGTGAGGCGGGCGCCCGCCCGTGGCCCGACGCGTCCTTGACGGTGGGCGGCGAAACGGTCGTCCTGCCCCTGCTGGCGCGCAACCGTGTGATCGGGATGCTGACGCTCGGCCGGCCGAGCGAGGAACACTTCCGTCAGGAGATCCTCGAACTCGCCGACGACCTGTCCCGCAGGGCGGCTCTCGCCCTCGACAACGCGCGCCTGTACTCCGAGCGCACCGCCATCAGCCGCTCCCTGCAACGCAGTCTGCTGCCGCCCGGCTCTCCCGCCATCCCCGGGATGGAGGTCGAGGTCATCTACCGAGCGGCGGGCGAGGGCAACGAGGTCGGCGGTGACTTCTACGACGTCTTTCCGATCCGCCCTGGTGTGTACGGCTTCGCCATCGGTGATGTCTGCGGTACCGGCCCGGAGGCGGCCGCGGTCACGGGTCTCGCCCGGCACGCCCTGCGCCTCCTGGCTCGCGAGGGCCTCGGCGGCCCGGCCGTCCTGGAACGGCTGAACGCGGCCATTCTCGACGAGGGTGCCCGCAGCCGCTTCCTCACCCTTCTCTACGGCGAGCTCCATCCCCAGCCCAATGGCGGCGCCTTGATGAAGGTGGTCTGCGCGGGCCATCCGCTGCCGCTGCGTCTGCGTCCGAACGGCGAGGTCACCCCTGCGGCGGACCCGCAGCCCCTGCTCGGTGTCATGGATGACCTGGAGCTCTACGAGCAGACCCTCATGCTGGATCCGGGCGATGTCCTGCTCTGTGTCACGGATGGCATCACCGAACGCCGCGAGGGCACGCGCATGCTCGGCGACGACGGCCTCACCGAGGTTCTCACCACGTGTACCGGCCTCACCGCGGGCGCGGTGGCCTCGCGTGTCCTGCGCGCCGTCGAGCGTTTCGCCGCCGAGCCCGCCTCGGACGACATGGCCATCCTCACCTTCCGGGTGCCGCATCAGCGCGAAGGCGAGTAACACTGTCCCCTCTGTCAGGGCCGGCCCGTTCCACGGCGCCGGCCCTTTCTGCGTCCGGCACCCAAAGTCCGGCATCCGCCGAAAGGCCTCGGGAACGCAAAAAGGCCCCCGCCATGAGGCGGGGGCCTTTTTGATTGAGCCCTTTAACGGAATCGAACCGTTGACCTTCTCCTTACCATGGAGACGCTCTACCGACTGAGCTAAAAGGGCGGGTTGTTCGGCGGCGTCCTACTCTCCCACAGGGTCCCCCCTGCAGTACCATCGGCGCTGAAAGGCTTAGCTTCCGGGTTCGGAATGTAAACCGGGCGTTTCCCTAACGCTATGACCACCGAAACACTATGAAGTTAACCAACCGGATATGAACACAGTTCGTTACTTCAGAACTAACACAGTGGACGCGAGCAACTGAGGACAAGCCCTCGGCCTATTAGTACCAGTCAGCTCCACCCGTTACCGGGCTTCCACATCTGGCCTATCAACCCAGTCGTCTACTGGGAGCCTTACCCTCTCAAGGAGGTGGGAATACTCATCTTGAAGCAGGCTTCCCGCTTAGATGCTTTCAGCGGTTATCCCTCCCGAACGTAGCCAACCAGCCATGCCCTTGGCAGGACAACTGGCACACCAGAGGTTCGTCCGTCCCGGTCCTCTCGTACTAGGGACAGCCCTTCTCAATATTCCTACGCGCACAGCGGATAGGGACCGAACTGTCTCACGACGTTCTAAACCCAGCTCGCGTACCGCTTTAATGGGCGAACAGCCCAACCCTTGGGACCGACTCCAGCCCCAGGATGCGACGAGCCGACATCGAGGTGCCAAACCATCCCGTCGATATGGACTCTTGGGGAAGATCAGCCTGTTATCCCCGGGGTACCTTTTATCCGTTGAGCGACGGCGCTTCCACAAGCCACCGCCGGATCACTAGTCCCGACTTTCGTCCCTGCTCGACCCGTCGGTCTCACAGTCAAGCTCCCTTGTGCACTTACACTCAACACCTGATTGCCAACCAGGCTGAGGGAACCTTTGGGCGCCTCCGTTACCCTTTGGGAGGCAACCGCCCCAGTTAAACTACCCATCAGACACTGTCCCTGATCCGGATCACGGACCGAGGTTAGACATCCAGCACGACCAGAGTGGTATTTCAACGGCGACTCCACAACCACTGGCGTGGCTGCTTCAAAGTCTCCCACCTATCCTACACAAGCCGAACCGAACACCAATATCAAACTATAGTAAAGGTCCCGGGGTCTTTCCGTCCTGCTGCGCGAAACGAGCATCTTTACTCGTAGTGCAATTTCACCGGGCCTATGGTTGAGACAGTCGAGAAGTCGTTACGCCATTCGTGCAGGTCGGAACTTACCCGACAAGGAATTTCGCTACCTTAGGATGGTTATAGTTACCACCGCCGTTTACTGGCGCTTAAGTTCTCAGCTTCGCACGCCCGAAAGCGCACTAACCGGTCCCCTTAACGTTCCAGCACCGGGCAGGCGTCAGTCCGTATACATCGCCTTACGGCTTCGCACGGACCTGTGTTTTTAGTAAACAGTCGCTTCTCGCTGGTCTCTGCGGCCACCCCCAGCTCACGGAGTAAATCCGATCACCAGTGATGGCCCCCTTCTCCCGAAGTTACGGGGGCATTTTGCCGAGTTCCTTAACCATAGTTCACCCGAACGCCTCGGTATTCTCTACCTGACCACCTGAGTCGGTTTAGGGTACGGGCCGCCATGAAACTCGCTAGAGGCTTTTCTCGACAGCATAGGATCATCCACTTCACCACAATCGGCTCGGCATCAGGTCTCAGCCTTAATGAGGGACGGATTTGCCTACCCCTCGGCCTACACCCTTACCCCGGGACTACCACCGCCCGGGTTGGACTACCTTCCTGCGTCACCCCATCGCTTACCTACTACCACCTTGGATCGGCGGCTCCACCACTTTCCTTTCCCCGAAGGGTCCGGAACGGCTTCACGGCCTTAGCATTAGAGGATTCGATATTGGGCGTTTCAAAGCGGGTACCGGAATATCAACCGGTTGTCCATCGACTACGCCTGTCGGCCTCGCCTTAGGTCCCGACTTACCCTGGGCAGATCAGCTTGACCCAGGAACCCTTAGTCAATCGGCGCACACGTTTCTCACGTGTGTATCGCTACTCATGCCTGCATTCTCACTCGTGAACCGTCCACAACTAGCTTCCGCTGCTGCTTCACCCGGCACACGACGCTCCCCTACCCATCCCAGCCCCCGTTGGGGGTATGTGCTGGAATGACACGACTTCGGCGGTACGCTTGAGCCCCGCTACATTGTCGGCGCGGAATCACTTGACCAGTGAGCTATTACGCACTCTTTCAAGGGTGGCTGCTTCTAAGCCAACCTCCTGGTTGTCTCTGCGACTCCACATCCTTTCCCACTTAGCGTACGCTTGGGGGCCTTAGTCGATGCTCTGGGCTGTTTCCCTCTCGACCATGGAGCTTATCCCCCACAGTCTCACTGCCGTGCTCTCACTTACCGGCATTCGGAGTTTGGCTAAGGTCAGTAACCCGGTAGGGCCCATCGCCTATCCAGTGCTCTACCTCCGGCAAGAAACACACGACGCTGCACCTAAATGCATTTCGGGGAGAACCAGCTATCACGGAGTTTGATTGGCCTTTCACCCCTAACCACAGGTCATCCCCCAGGTTTTCAACCCTGGTGGGTTCGGTCCTCCACGAAGTCTTACCTCCGCTTCAACCTGCCCATGGCTAGATCACTCCGCTTCGGGTCTAGAGCGTGCAACTCAATCGCCCTATTCGGACTCGCTTTCGCTACGGCTTCCCCACACGGGTTAACCTCGCTACACACCGCTAACTCGCAGGCTCATTCTTCAAAAGGCACGCAGTCACGACGCATTGAGTAAACTCAATGCGCGACGCTCCCACGGCTTGTAGGCACACGGTTTCAGGTACTATTTCACTCCGCTCCCGCGGTACTTTTCACCATTCCCTCACGGTACTATCCGCTATCGGTCACCAGGGAATATTTAGGCTTAGCGGGTGGTCCCGCCAGATTCACACGGGATTTCTCGGGCCCCGTGCTACTTGGGAGATTCTTAAGCAAGCCGCTGATGTTTCGTCTACGGGGGTCTTACCCTCTACGCCGGACCTTTCGCATGTCCTTCGACTACATCAACGGTTTCTGACTCGCCGACCGGCCGGCAGACCGATCAAAAGAATTCCCACAACCCCGCATGCGCAACCCCTGCCGGGTATCACACGCATACGGTTTGGCCTCATCCGGTTTCGCTCGCCACTACTCCCGGAATCACGGTTGTTTTCTCTTCCTGAGGGTACTGAGATGTTTCACTTCCCCTCGTTCCCTCCACACTGCCTATGTGTTCAGCAGTGGGTGACAGCCCATGACGACTGCCGGGTTTCCCCATTCGGACACCCCCGGATCAAAGCTCAGTTGGCAGCTCCCCGGGGCCTATCGCGGCCTCTCACGTCCTTCATCGGTTCCTGGTGCCAAGGCATCCACCGTGTGCCCTTAAAAACTTGGCCACAGATGCTCGCGTCCACTGTGTAGTTCTCAAGCAACGACCAGTCACCCATCACCCTGACCCATACGGATCAAGTTCACTGGGGCCGGCATCGCGAAGATACAACCTTTACGGCCGTACCCTCAGATACCCAACAACGTGCCAGGCACGACCCTCCGCGACCATCACCGCTTTCCACGCCCGAGGGCAGTACTTGCAGAATGTCTTGGAAGACCGTGCCAAATAATCAACGTTCCACCCATGAGCTGACCGTGCAGAACATTTGTCTGCAATCGGTACTGTGCTCCTTAGAAAGGAGGTGATCCAGCCGCACCTTCCGGTACGGCTACCTTGTTACGACTTCGTCCCAATCGCCAGTCCCACCTTCGACAGCTCCCTCCCTTACGGGTTGGGCCACCGGCTTCGGGTGTTACCGACTTTCGTGACGTGACGGGCGGTGTGTACAAGGCCCGGGAACGTATTCACCGCAGCAATGCTGATCTGCGATTACTAGCAACTCCGACTTCATGGGGTCGAGTTGCAGACCCCAATCCGAACTGAGACCGGCTTTTTGAGATTCGCTCCACCTCACGGTATCGCAGCTCATTGTACCGGCCATTGTAGCACGTGTGCAGCCCAAGACATAAGGGGCATGATGACTTGACGTCGTCCCCACCTTCCTCCGAGTTGACCCCGGCGGTCTCCTGTGAGTCCCCATCACCCCGAAGGGCATGCTGGCAACACAGGACAAGGGTTGCGCTCGTTGCGGGACTTAACCCAACATCTCACGACACGAGCTGACGACAGCCATGCACCACCTGTATACCGACCACAAGGGGGGCACTATCTCTAATGCTTTCCGGTATATGTCAAGCCTTGGTAAGGTTCTTCGCGTTGCGTCGAATTAAGCCACATGCTCCGCTGCTTGTGCGGGCCCCCGTCAATTCCTTTGAGTTTTAGCCTTGCGGCCGTACTCCCCAGGCGGGGAACTTAATGCGTTAGCTGCGGCACCGACGACGTGGAATGTCGCCAACACCTAGTTCCCAACGTTTACGGCGTGGACTACCAGGGTATCTAATCCTGTTCGCTCCCCACGCTTTCGCTCCTCAGCGTCAGTAATGGCCCAGAGATCCGCCTTCGCCACCGGTGTTCCTCCTGATATCTGCGCATTTCACCGCTACACCAGGAATTCCGATCTCCCCTACCACACTCTAGCTAGCCCGTATCGAATGCAGACCCGAGGTTAAGCCTCGGGCTTTCACATCCGACGTGACAAGCCGCCTACGAGCTCTTTACGCCCAATAATTCCGGACAACGCTTGCGCCCTACGTATTACCGCGGCTGCTGGCACGTAGTTAGCCGGCGCTTCTTCTGCAGGTACCGTCACTTTCGCTTCTTCCCTGCTGAAAGAGGTTTACAACCCGAAGGCCGTCATCCCTCACGCGGCGTCGCTGCATCAGGCTTTCGCCCATTGTGCAATATTCCCCACTGCTGCCTCCCGTAGGAGTCTGGGCCGTGTCTCAGTCCCAGTGTGGCCGGTCGCCCTCTCAGGCCGGCTACCCGTCGTCGCCTTGGTGGGCCATTACCCCACCAACAAGCTGATAGGCCGCGGGCTCATCCTTCACCGCCGGAGCTTTTAACCCCCACCCATGCAGGCAGGAGTGTTATCCGGTATTAGACCCCGTTTCCAGGGCTTGTCCCAGAGTGAAGGGCAGATTGCCCACGTGTTACTCACCCGTTCGCCACTAATCCACCCCGAAGGGCTTCATCGTTCGACTTGCATGTGTTAAGCACGCCGCCAGCGTTCGTCCTGAGCCAGGATCAAACTCTCCATGAATGTTTACCCGTAATCGGGTGCACACGCACTTAGAGCGGGCCGATCATGTCGGAATAAGACCGATCGACCACTGCATCCTCGCTGTGTAATCGCCTGCAAGCACCACAACCCGAAAGTTGCGACCTCACAGGTCTTTTTCAAAGGAACCTCATCCACCGAAATGGACGGGGTATCAACTTTTGGCGTTGATTTTTGGCACGCTGTTGAGTTCTCAAGGAACGGACGCTTCCTTCGTTCCTGTTTCCAGGCCCTCCGGGCGCTTCCTTCGTTTCCGACTCTATCAGACTCTTTCGTGTCCGATTCCCGGTCGAAGCGGGTTTCGCTTTCCAGTTCTTCGCTTTCGCGTTTCCCTTTCCGGCGATTCCAACTCTATCAGACCATTTCCGTGTCGTTTCCGACTCGGATTTGAATTCGATGGCCGTTGGAGGGCCTTTCCCTTTCGGGTGGATCAGACTTTATCAGGTGTTCCTGAGTGTTTGATTCCCACCCGCCCGCACGGGCGGTCGGGCACACGTGTGTGCCTGGGTGCCGTGCGAGGTGGAGACGTAAACGTACTGGAGCGGGGCCCCCGGATGCAAATCCGGTTGCCCCGCTCCGACACGGGCGCTACGACGAGGCTCAGACCTCGACGACGACCGGAAGGATCATCGGGCGGCGGCGGTAGCCGTCCGAGACCCACTTGCCCATGGTGCGGCGGATGAGCTGCTGGATCTGGTGCGGCTCGGCCACGCCGTCGGCGCCGGCGCGCGCGATGGCCTCCTCGATCTTCGGCAGGACCGCGGCGAAGGCCGAGTCCTCGATGCCGGAGCCGCGGGCCTGGATGTTCGGGCCGCTCACGACCTTGCCCGTGGTGCTGTCGACCACCACGTAGACCGAGATGATGCCCTCGTCGCCGAGGATGCGACGGTCCTTGAGCGAGGCCTCGGTGACGTCGCCGACCGAAAGGCCGTCCACGTACACGTAGCCGGCCTGGACCTTGCCCGAGATGCGGGCCTTGCCGTCGATCAGGTCGACGACCACGCCGTCCTCGGCGATGACGATCCGGTCCTTGGGGACACCCGTCATCGCGCCGAGCTCGGCGTTGGCGCGCAGGTGGCGCCACTCGCCGTGGACCGGCATCAGGTTCCGCGGCTTGCAGATGTTGTAGAAGTACAACAGCTCGCCCGCGGAGGCGTGACCGGAGACGTGCACCTTGGCGTTGCCCTTGTGCACGACGTTGGCGCCCCACCGGGTCAGGCCGTTGATCACGCGGTAGACCGCGTTCTCGTTGCCCGGGATGAGGGACGACGCCAGGATCACCGTGTCGCCGGGGACGATCCGGATCTGGTGATCGCGGTTCGCCATCCGGGACAGGGCCGCCATGGGCTCGCCCTGGGAACCCGTGCAGACGAGGACGACCTCGTGGGCCGGCAGGTCGTCGAGGGTCTTCACGTCCACGACCAGGCCCGGCGGGACCTTCAGGTAGCCCAGGTCACGGGCGATGCCCATGTTGCGGACCATCGAACGACCGACGAAGGCGACACGACGGCCGTACTCGTGGGCCGCGTCGAGGATCTGCTGGATGCGGTGCACGTGGCTGGCGAAGCTGGCCACGATGATCCGGTTGTGGGCGTTCGCGAAGACCGTGCGCAGGACGTTGGAGATCTCGCGCTCGGGCGGGACGAAGCCCGGGACCTCGGCGTTCGTCGAGTCCGAGAGGAGGAGGTCGATGCCCTCCTCGCTCAGACGCGCGAAGGCGTGCAGGTCGGTGAGGCGCTTGTCCAGCGGGAGCTGGTCCATCTTGAAGTCGCCGGTGCAGACCACCATGCCGGCGCCGGTGCGGATGGCCACGGCCAGCGCGTCCGGAATGGAGTGGTTGACCGCGATGAACTCGCAGTCGAAGGGGCCCAGGTTCTCGCGCTCGCCTTCCTTCACCTCAAGGGTGTAGGGGCGGATGCGGTGCTCCTGGAGCTTCGCCTCGATCAGGGCGAGCGTCAGCTTGGAACCGATCAGCGGGATGTCCGGCTTCTCCCGGAGGAGGTAGGGGACGGCGCCGATGTGGTCCTCGTGACCGTGCGTGAGCACGATGCCCTCGATGTCGTCGAGGCGATCCCGGATGGACGAGAAGTCCGGCAGGATCAGGTCGATGCCCGGCTGCTCCTCTTCGGGGAAGAGGACGCCGCAGTCGACGATCAGCAGGCGACCGTCGAACTCGAAGACGGTCATGTTGCGGCCGATCTCACCGAGGCCACCCAGGGGGGTGACCCGGAGGCCGCCCTTGGGGAGCTTCGGCGGCGGGCCCAGTTCAGGATGCGGATGGCTCAAAAGTGTCTCCTCACCACACGCGCCACGTACCTCGTAGGCACGTGGCGCGCATGTCATTCGTGCACTTGCTTATGCGGTTTCGGATTGTGCTTGTTCAGTTGTGAAGTCTGTTGTCAGAGCTGTACCCCGCCGGCGGCAAGATCGATCTTGAGCTGCGCCGTCTCTTCGGCGGTCAGCTCGACGAGCGGGAGCCGCAACGGGCCGGCGGGGAGTCCCTGCAGGCCGAGGGCGCCCTTGGTGGTGATGACGCCCTGCGTGCGGAACATGCCGGTGAAGACGGGGAGCAGCTTCTGGTGGATCTCGGTGGCCTTCTGGACGTCGCCGCCCAGGTGGGCGTCGAGCATCGCGCGGAGTTCGGGGGTGACCACGTGGCTGACCACGGAGACGAATCCGACCGCGCCGACCGAAAGGAGGGGCAGGTTCAGCATGTCGTCGCCGGAGTACCAGGCCAGGCCGCTCTGGGCGATGGCCCAGCTGGCGCGGCCCAGGTCACCCTTGGCGTCCTTGTTGGCAACGATACGGGGGTGCTCGGCCAGTCGGACGAGGGTTTCGGTGTTGATCGGGACACCGCTGCGGCCGGGGATGTCGTAGAGCATGACGGGCAGCTCGGTGGCGTCCGCGATGGCCGTGAAGTGCCGGTATAGGCCTTCCTGCGGCGGCTTGCTGTAGTACGGCGTCACCGCGAGCAGGCCGTGGGCGCCGGTGCGCTCGGCCTGGCGGGCGAGTTCGAGGGTGTGCCGGGTGTCGTTGGTGCCGATGCCCGCCACCACGTGGGCGCGGTCGCCGACGGCTTCGAGTACGGCTCGTACGAGGTCGTTTTTCTCCGCGTCGGTGGTGGTCGGCGACTCACCGGTGGTGCCGTTGATGATCAGGCCGTCGTTGCCTGCGTCCACCAGGTGGACGGCGAGCCGCTGCGCGCCGTCGAGGTCGAGTGCGCCATCAGCCGTGAACGGCGTGATCATGGCGGTGAGGACCCGCCCGAAGGGGGTCTGCGGAGTCGAGATCGGAGCCATGGGTAACACGCTACTCGCTGCCATGCTCGCGGTGTCCCCTCGGGGGACGTGAACCGAGTGTTGGAGCCCGGCACTGCCTGCTCGGGGGTTCAAGCAGTGCCGGGTCCGTTTGATCAGCCTAGATGAACTTTACGAAACGCCGCAATACGGACACTTGGGACTTGGGCCGCACATCTGTGCGCGGGCATCGCTCCGGCCTTACGGGGCAACGCGACCGTTCGCGTTGTACGCGGCGTACGTGAGCGGCATCAGACCGGCCCAGTGCCGCTCCATCTTCTCGCCGACCATCTCGATCTCCCGCTGCGGGAAGGACGGGGTGGTCGCCAGCTCGTGCTGGGTGCGCAGGCCGAGGAAGTGCATCAGCGAGCGCGCGTTGCAGGTGGCGTACATCGAGGAGAAAAGTCCGACCGGCAGGACCGAACGGGCAACCTCCCGTGCCACGCCCGCCGCCAGCATCTCCTGGTAGGCCTGGTAGGCCTGGACGTACGAGTCCTCCATGACGCGGCCGGTCAGCTCCTGCTGCGCGGCGGTTCCCTCGACGAAGACGTACTTGCCCGGGCGGCCCTCCTGGATCAGCTTGCGATCCGCGTCCGGGACGTAGAAGACCGGCTCCAGCTCCCTGTAGCGGCCCGATTCCTCGTTGTAGGACCAGCCGACGCGGTGCCGCATGAACTCGCGGAACACGAAGATCGGGGCGCTGATGAAGAAGGTCATCGAGTTGTGCTCGAAGGGGCTGCCGTGGCGGTCGCGCATCAGATAGTTGATGAGGCCCTTGGAGCGCTCGGGGTCCTTCTGGAGCTCCTCCAGGGACTGCTCGCCGGCCGTGGAGACACGGGCGGCCCACAGCACGTCGGAGTCGGCGGCGGAGTGCTTCACCAGCTCCACCGTCACGTCACTGCGGAAGCTGGGTTTCAGGTCTGAAGCGGCGTTCTCGCTCACCGGGGGTCCTTCCGAACGGTATTACCTGGGGCGCGCCCACTCTACGGCGCGGGGAACGGCTCGATTCCCAGGCCGGCGCGGTGGCGGGGTCACCCGTACAGCTGACGCCGCGCCATGTGATTCGGCGAATGTTCCGATTCGCGGCACGGATCGGGGACTTCGGACGTCTTACCTGGAGAACGCACCACGTGGCCCGCGGGCCCTGACCGTGAGGAGAGTGCCTCCCATGTTTCGCCGGCGCGAACCCGTCCCCTTCGCCTTCGTCGCCGAGGCCGACCGATTCCGCAGTAACGTCACTCCACCGCCGCGAGAGAGTCTGGCCAAGACCCAGATCGCCGCCCGTACGCTGGTCGGACTGACCGTGGTGGCGGGGCTCGTCGGCTCGCTGCTCTTCGGCATGCCGGCACTGCAGCCGCACAAGGCGCCCCAGAAGTCACAGCAGTCGGAGGCGTCCGAGGGGCGGTAGCCTCACGGGCACAGCCCAACCGAACGTGCATGTGAGTGAGGTCCAGCCGTGCCCCTGCCCTTCTTGACGGCCGACGGCGTCTTCGACGCGCACGAAGAAGAGACACTGCCCCACGACGATCCCGACCGTTGGCGTCGGCCCTACCGTCCCGGCCCCTGGCGGGTCGCCGTCGCGGCGCTGCTGCTGCTGCTCTCCGCCTTCATGCTCCTGGCCACGATGATCGTCGCCTTCGCGGGCACCTGGGGCGGGGCTCTGCTCTCCCTGGCGGCCGCGCTCGCCGTGGTCGGGGCGACCCTGCGCCTGCTGCGCATGGGTGTCTGGGTGAGTCGTACGGGACTGCGTCGGGTGGGGTTCTTCGGAACGCGCTCGGTCGCCTGGAGCAAGATCGACAGCATTCGTACCGTGCAGCAGCCGGTGCGTTGGCTCGGACTGCCGAGGACCGTGCAGGGTCAGGCCCTGACCGCGGCGGCGCGCGACGGCGGCGAACTGCCGGTGCTCCTGACCGACCACAACGCCGATTTCCTGGCCCGGTCCGAGGCTTTCGACCGGGCCGCCGGGATGGTGGAGGCGTGGGCCGACGAGTACCGGCCCGTTCCCGCCTGAGTCGTCGCCGGCGCACGTGGAGCCCGTACGGGGATCAGACCTGTACGGGCTTTCCGTCGTGCAGGGCGATGGCTCGCTGCATGGCCCTGCGGGCCCGCGGGGTGTCGCGGGCGTCGTGGTAGGCCACGGCGAGCCGGAACCAGCTGCGCCAGTCGCCCGGCGCGTCCTCGGTCTCGACCTTGCGGCGCGCGAAGACCTCGTCGGCGGAGTCCCGAAGGATCCGCCCGTACTGGTCCCGCTCCAGCTCGTCCGCCGGCAGGGCGCCCTCGGCCTCCAGCTCGGCGGCGAGCTGGTTGGCCTTGGTGACGAACCGCGTGTTCTTCCAGAGGAACCAGATGCCGATGACCGGCAGGATCAGCACGGAAAGGCCCATGGTGACGGTGAGCCAGGTGCCGTGCTGAATCAGCATCAGGCCCCGGCTGCCGACCAGGACGAAGTAGACGACCAGGACGGCGGCCGTGAGGAAGTAGGTGATCTTCGCGCGCATGGGTACTACTGCCTGCTCATCAGCCGAGGTCGAGGAAGTGTTCCAGGCCGAAGGTGAGGCCCGGGGTCTGCGTCACGCGGCGCGCGCCGAGCAGGATGCCCGGCATGAAGCTGCTGTGGTGCAGGGAATCGTGACGGATGGTGAGGGTCTCCCCCTCGCCGCCGAGGAGCACCTCCTGGTGGGCCAGCAGGCCGCGCAGTCGGATGGCGTGCACGGGCACGCCGTCCACGTCGGCGCCGCGGGCTCCGTCGAGGGCGGTGGCGGTGGCGTCGGGCTGGGCGCCCAGACCGGCTTCGGCGCGGGCGGCCGCGATGAGCTGCGCGGTGCGGGTCGCCGTGCCCGAGGGGGCGTCCACCTTGTTGGGGTGGTGCAGCTCGACGACCTCGACGGACTCGAAGTAGCGGGCGGCCTGGGCGGCGAACTTCATGGTGAGGACGGCGCCGATGGAGAAGTTGGGGGCGATGAGCACCCCGGTCTCCGGGGAGCCGGCGAGCCAGGTGTTCAGCTCGGCCAGGCGCTCCTCGGTCCAGCCGGTGGTGCCGACGACGGCGTGGATGCCGCGGCGGACGCAGAAGTCGAGGTTGTCCATGACGGCGGCGGGGGTGGTCAGCTCGACGACGACCTGGGCGCCGGCGTCGGTCAGTGTCTCCAGCTTGTCCCCGCGGGTGAGCGCGGCGACCAGTTCCATGTCCTCGGCGGCCTCGACGGCCTTGACCGCCTCGGCGCCGATGCGCCCCTGGGCGCCGAGAACCGCGACCCGCAGCTTGCTGCTCATGCTCGTGCTTCCTTCGCTTCCATGTCACAGGGCCGGGTGCCGGCCGGCCGGGGCGGACCGGCACCCGGAAACCCCAGGATCTCAGGCCACCGCTTCGTCGAGGCGGGCGGCCTGCTTCTCCTTCAGCGGTCCGATCACGGCGAGGGACGGCTTGTGGGCCAGCACGTCCTGCGCGACGGCCCGGACGTCGTCCGGGGTCACGGCCGCGATCCGGGCCAGCATGTCGTCGACCGACATCTGGTCGCCCCAGCACAGCTCGCTCTTGCCGATCCGGTTCATGATGGCACCGGTGTCCTCCAGGCCGAGGACCGTGGAGCCGGACAGTTGGCCGACGGCCCGCCTGATCTCCTCGTCCGTGAGCCCGTCCGAGGCGACCTTGTCCAGCTCGTCCCGGCAGATCCGCAGCACGTCGTGGACCTGGCTGGGCCGGCAGCCGGCGTACACGCCGAACAGGCCGGTGTCGGCGAAGCCCGAGGTGTACGAGTACACGCTGTAGGCGAGGCCGCGCTTCTCCCGGACCTCCTGGAACAGCCGGGAGGACATGCCGCCGCCGAGGGCCGTGTTCAGCACGCCCAGGGCCCAGCGGCGCTCGTCGGTGCGGGCGAGGCCGGGCATGCCGAGGACCACGTGGGCCTGCTCGGTCTTGCGGTTGACCAGTTCGACGCGGCCGGCGGTGCGGATCCGCTTGGTGCCGCCGCGCGGGCCGATCGGCTCGGCGTCGGTGCGACCCAGGGCGCCCGCCTTCTCGAAGGCGGCGCGGACCTGACGTACGACCTTGTTGTGGTCGACGTTGCCCGCCGCGGCCACGACCAGGTGGGTCGGGTCGTAGTGCTTCTTGTAGAAGCGGCGGATCCGGTCGGCGCCGAGCGCGTTGATCGTCTCCACGGTGCCGAGGACGGGACGGCCCAGCGGGCTGTCGCCGAACATGGTCTGCGCGAACAGGTCGTGCACGCAGTCGCCCGGGTCGTCCTCCGTCATCGCGATCTCTTCGAGGATGACGCCGCGCTCGGCGTCGACGTCCTCCTCGCGGATCAGCGAGCCGGTCAGCATGTCGCAGACCACGTCGATGGCCAGCGGCAGGTCGGTGTCGAGCACCCGTGCGTAGTAGCAGGTGTACTCCTTCGCCGTGAAGGCGTTCATCTCCCCGCCGACCGCGTCGATCGCGGAGGAGATGTCGAGGGCACTGCGCTTGTCGGTGCCCTTGAAGAGGAGGTGCTCCAGGTAGTGCGTGGCGCCGTTGAGCGTGGGCGTCTCGTCCCGGGAGCCCACGTTCGCCCAGATGCCGAAGGTGGCGGAGCGGACGGAGGGCAGCGTCTCGGTGACGATGCGCAGTCCGCCGGGCAGGACCGTGCGCCGGACGGTGCCGATGCCGTGCTGCCCCTTGAGCAGGGTTTGGGTACGGGCGACGGCCCGCCCCTCCGAAGAGGGGCGGGCCGTCACACGGGAACTACGCGACGTCACTTGTCGGAGTCGTCCTTGTCAGCGTCGGCGTCGGCCGCTTCGCCCTCGACCACGGGGACGAGGGAGAGCTTGCCGCGGGAGTCGATCTCGGCGATCTCGACCTGGACCTTGGTGCCGACCGCGAGCACGTCCTCGACGTTCTCCACGCGCTTGCCACCGGCGAGCTTGCGGATCTGCGAGATGTGCAGCAGGCCGTCCTTGCCGGGCATGAGGGAGACGAAGGCACCGAAGGTGGTGGTCTTGACGACCGTACCCAGGTAGCGCTCGCCGACCTCCGGCATGGTCGGGTTGGCGATCTGGTTGATCGTGGCGCGGGCGGCCTCGGCGGCCGGGCCGTCGGCGGCACCGATGTAGATGGTGCCGTCGTCCTCGATCGTGATCTCGGCGCCGGTGTCCTCCTGGATCTGGTTGATCATCTTGCCCTTGGGGCCGATGACCTCACCGATCTTGTCCACCGGGATCTTGACGGTGATGATCCGGGGGGCGTTGGGGGACATCTCGTCCGGCGTGTCGATCGCTTCCATCATCACGTCGAGGATGTGGAGGCGGGCGTCGCGGGCCTGCTTGAGGGCGGCGGCCAGAACCGAGGCCGGGATGCCGTCGAGCTTGGTGTCCAGCTGGAGCGCGGTGACGAACTCCTTGGTGCCGGCGACCTTGAAGTCCATGTCGCCGAAGGCGTCCTCCGCACCGAGGATGTCGGTGAGGGCGACGTAGTGGGTCTTGCCGTCGATCTCCTGGGAGATCAGACCCATGGCGATGCCGGCGACGGGGGCCTTGAGGGGCACACCGGCGTTCAGCAGCGACATGGTGGAGGCGCAGACCGAGCCCATGGACGTCGAGCCGTTGGAGCCGAGGGCCTCGGACACCTGACGGATCGCGTAGGGGAACTCCTCGCGGGTCGGGAGGACCGGCACGATCGCGCGCTCGGCGAGCGCGCCGTGGCCGATCTCGCGGCGCTTCGGCGAACCGACGCGGCCGGTCTCGCCGACGGAGTACGGCGGGAAGTTGTAGTTGTGCATGTAGCGCTTGCGGGTCACCGGGGAGAGGGTGTCCAGCTGCTGCTCCATACGGAGCATGTTGAGGGTGGTGACGCCCAGGATCTGGGTCTCGCCACGCTCGAACAGCGCCGAGCCGTGCACGCGCGGGATGGCCTCGACCTCGGCGGCGAGGGTACGGATGTCCGTGATCCCGCGGCCGTCGATGCGGACCTTGTCCTTGATGACGCGCTCGCGCACCAGGGCCTTGGTCAGGCTGCGGTAGGCGGCGGAGATCTCCTTCTCGCGGCCCTCGAAGGCCGGGAGGAGCTTCTCGGCGGCGATCTCCTTGACGCGGTCCAGCTCGGCCTCGCGGTCCTGCTTGCCCGCGATGGTCAGCGCCTGGGAGAGCTCGCCCTTGACGGCGGCCGAGAGGGCCTCGTACACGTCGTCCTGGTAGTCCAGGAAGACCGGGAACTCGCCCTCGGGCTTGGCGGCCTTGGCGGCCAGGTCGGCCTGGGCCTTGCAGAGGACCTTGATGAAGGGCTTCGAGGCGTCGAGGCCGGCGGCCACGACCTCCTCGGTCGGCGCCTCGGCGCCGCCCTGGACCAGGGCGATGGTCTTCTCGGTGGCCTCGGCCTCGACCATCATGATCGCGACGTCGCCGTCCTCCAGGACGCGACCCGCGACGACCATGTCGAAGACGGCGTCCTCGAGCTCGGTGTGCGTCGGGAAGGCGACCCACTGGCCGCGGATCAGCGCGACGCGGACGCCGCCGATCGGGCCGGAGAAGGGCAGGCCGGCCAGCTGGGTGGACGCGGAGGCGGCGTTGATCGCCACGACGTCGTACAGGTGGTCGGGGTTGAGCGCCATGATCGTCGCGACGACCTGGATCTCGTTGCGCAGGCCCTTCTTGAAGGACGGGCGCAGCGGGCGGTCGATCAGGCGGCAGGTGAGGATCGCGTCCTCGGAGGGCCGGCCCTCGCGACGGAAGAACGAGCCGGGGATCTTGCCGGCCGCGTACTGCCGCTCCTCGACGTCCACCGTGAGGGGGAAGAAGTCGAGCTGGTCCTTGGGCTTCTTCGACGCGGTGGTGGCGGACAGCACCATCGTGTCGTCGTCCAGGTAGGCAACGGCGGAGCCGGCGGCCTGGCGGGCCAGACGGCCCGTCTCGAAGCGGATGGTGCGGGTGCCGAAGGAACCGTTGTCAATGACGGCCTCGGCGTAGTGGGTCTCGTTCTCCACTAGCGATATCTCCATTTTCGTCGTCTCCGTCCGCCACCCGTGTGGTGACGAACGGTGTTGGAGAAGCGCTCCTGGCGTGCGGGCCGGTCTTCGATCGAAGCACCCGGTTCGTTGCCCTCGCTGGGCTTTCCGGATGCCACTACCGAGGACCGGCGGCGTAGGGAGGGCGCTCCTCCTCTTCGGTTGTGCGCGTGTGCTTCCAGACTACAAAGCGTGTGGCGCGTCGCGCACGTACAGCAAAGGGAGCGGCCCCCTCAGTGTGGGAACCGCTCCCTTCACAGCGTCTTTACTTGGCGCCGGCCGCACCGCGGCGGATGCCGAGGCGCTCGACCAGCGTACGGAAGCGCTGGATGTCCTTCTTGGCCAGGTACTGCAGCAGGCGGCGACGCTGGCCGACCAGGATCAGCAGACCACGACGGGAGTGGTGGTCGTGCTTGTGGGTCTTGAGGTGCTCGGTCAGGTCCGAGATGCGGCGGGAGAGCATCGCGACCTGAACCTCGGGGGAGCCGGTGTCGCCCTCCTTGGCACCAAATTCTTCGATGAGCTGCTTCTTCGTTGCGGCGTCGAGCGGCACGCGTACTCCTCGTGATAGGTCTTCGTTGCCACCGAGTGCCCCAGGTCGAATTCTCTGGGGATCTTCCGTTACTCGGGAGGCGGGGTCCGCTGAGCGCAGCCTCCAGAGGACCTCCGGGAGCGCGTACACAAACGGCCGTCATACAGCGTACCAGGCTGCCGGGTCCCGGCAGTCTCAGCTGGTGAGAGCGCGGGCCCGGGAGTAGACGTCGAGCACGGCCAGGGTCAGCGGGACCAGGCTGAGCAGCACCGCGGCCTCGGTGAGGTCGAGCATCCGTCCCCAGAAGGGTGACAGACCCTTGCGCGGGATGACAAGCGCAATACCGGTGAGGAGGACCGCGCCGGCGGCGACGGCGGCCGAGAGCCAGATCGCACGGAGGTCCAGGCCGCCGCGGTCGCCGTGGAGCAGGAGCTCCGCGACGAGGTCGGCCGGCGGGTGCAGGGCCAGGCCCAGGACGAGCAGGGCGACGGCGGCGAGGCCGGCGGCGAGGGCGCACACCACCTGTGAGGTGTAGCGGAAGAGCCGGGCCCGGAGCAGCATGGCGAGGCCGGCGGTCAGGGCGAGCAGCCGGCCCCAGGTGTCGTCGGAGAAGCCGAGGACCGCGGCGGCGCCCACGGCGACGGCCGCGCAGCCACCGACGAGGCCGAGCAGCATCTCGTGGCCCCGGCGGGCCTGGACGGCGATGGCCTCGGCGTCGAGGGCGGCCGGGTCGCGCCGGGCCTCGGCGGCGGGATCGGTCGGGGCGCCGCTGGGCCGGGGCTCGTGGTGGTCCGGGATCTCGTGGTCGCCGGCGGAGCTCTGCGGGGCGGCGTAGCCGATGGGCAGTCGGGCGAAGCGCGCGGAGAGGCCGGGGAGGAAGGCGACGAGGCCCACGGCGACGGGGGCGCAGACGGCGGCCGTGGCGGTGGCGGAGCCCTCGGTGGCGATGGCCGCGAAGGCGGCGAGGGTGCCGGTGGCGGCCAGGAAGGTGGCCGCGACGAAGGGGGCGTCGCCGTTCGGGGTGAGGGCGACCAGGGCGACGGCGGCGACGAGGGCGCAGAGGCAGCCGAGGAGGAACTGGAGGCGGCCGGGTCCCTGGCCGGCCGCGGGCGCGACGATGGCGGAGCCGGCGATCAGCAGGTGCGGGAGGGCGGCGAGGCCGAGGGCGACGGCGGAGCCCCGGTCGCCGTACACCCGGGCGCGGACGCCGGCGGTGGCGACCAGCAGGACGGCGACGGCGCCGGCGATGACGCCGGGCAGGCCGTGCATGTCGTGGCGGACCGGGTCGGCGTACCAGAGGACGAAGCCGAGCAGGACGAGCAGGACGGAGGCGCCGGCCAGGCCCGCGCCGCGCAGCATGTCGTCGCTCCAGCGGTGGCGGTCGCGGACGACGGCCGAGGCGACGGCATCGGAGACGTCGTCGAAGACGGCGGGCGGCAGGGACTCGGCGAAGGGGCGCAGGCTGAGCACCTCGCCGTCGAGGACCTGCTGGGCGGCGAGGGTGCGGGCGCCGTCGAGGACGACGCCGGAGCGGCGTACGAGGTGGAAGCCGGTCGGTGCGCCGACGGGCTGGGTCTGGCCGGTGAGGCGCAGCAGTTCGGGGTAGACGTCGGCGACGGCGATGTCCTCGGGGAGGGCCACGTCTATCCGGCTGTCCGGGGCCACGACGGTGACCCTGCAGAAACCCGTCGCCTCGGCCGTACTCACCTGTGTGCCCCCTGGTTGGCGTGTCCGGCCGTGCGCGTGCGCGGGCCGAGTTCGCGGTTGCGCATGCCGCGCGCGGTCACCCTACCGGGCCGCCGCGGGAGGGTCGGCAAGTAGGATCGCCGTCGCGCGGGGGAGTCCCCCTCCGTGTCCGGGACTTGGGGGCGCCGGTTGCGACGTCCCGTCCGTTTTCAAGGGATTGATGCTCCGGTGAGCCAGATCGTCGTGAAGCGCCCGCCCCGGGCGCTGCCGCCCGAAGTCCCTTCGGAGGAACTGAGGCTGGAGGCGCCGCCGGAACTGCCGCGCGGGCAGCAGGAGGGCATGCTGATGCAGCTCCTGCCGATGCTCGGCATGGGTTCGTCGGTCGTCTTCTTCTTCATGCCGGGCGCGGCGCCGTTCATGCGGATCATGGGCGTGCTGATGCTGGTGTCGACCGTGGGCATGGTGATCGCCCAGCTGGTGCGTCATCGGCGCGGTACGCAGGGGCAAATGGCCGACGTGCGCCGGGACTACATGAAGTACCTGGCGCAGACCCGGCGGCAGGTGCGCAGGACGGCGCGGGCGCAGCGCGACGCGCAGTTGTATCTGCACCCGGCCCCGGAGCAGTTGTGGTCGGTGGTGGCCGAGGGGTCGCGGCTGTGGGAACGGCGGGTCGGGGACGCGGACTTCGGGCAGGCGCGGCTGGGCTTGGGCGCGCAGCGGTTGGCGACCGCGTTGGTGGCTCCGGACACGGCGCCGGTGGACGAGCTGGAGCCGCTGACGGCGGGCGCGATGCAGCGGTTCCTGAAGGTGCACTCCTCGTTGGACGGGCTGCCGGTGGCGGTGTCGATCCGGGCGTTCTACCACGTGACGGTGTCCGGGGAGACGGAGTCGGCGCGCGGGACGGCGCGGGCGTTGGTGGCGCAACTGGCGACGTTGCACTCCCCCGAGGACCTGATGGTGGCCGTGGTGGCCGCGCCGGGTGCGGTGCCCTCGTGGGACTGGACGAAGTGGTTGCCGCACACGCAGGTGCCCGGTCAGGTGGACGGGGCCGGCACGAAGCGGCTGTTCGGTGACGACCTGGGTGAGCTGGAGGGGTTGTTGGCGTCGCGGCTGGAGGGGCGGCCGCGCTTCAGCCGGGAGGTCTCCCCCGTGTTGGACCAGCCGCACCTGGTGGTCGTGCTGGACGGGGGGATCGTGCCCCCGGATTCGGTGTTCGCGGCGGTGGAGGGCCTCCAGGGGGTCACCGTCGTCGAGGTGGTCGCGGGCGAGCTCGACGAGCCGCGCGGCGGCTTGTCCGTGGTGGTGCGGCCGGGTCGGTTGCGGCTGGAGTCGGGCGCCGGCGTCGCCTACGAGGGGGTGCCGGACACCCTGTCGTTGCCGGCGGCGGAGGCTCTGGCCCGACAGTTGGCGCCGCTGCGCACGGGTGGCGGTGACGAGGACGAGCCCTTGTTGGCGAATCTGGACTTCACGGATCTGCTGAACCTGGGTGACGCGGCCTCGATCGACGTGTCGCGGACGTGGCGGCCCCGGTCGGCCGGTGAGCGGTTGCGCGTGCCGATCGGCGTGGGCGAGGACGGCTCCCCGGTGATGCTGGACCTCAAGGAGGCCGCCCAGGAGGGCATGGGTCCGCACGGTCTGTGCGTGGGTGCGACCGGTTCCGGGAAGTCGGAGCTGCTGCGGACGCTGGTGTTGGGTCTGGCGGTCACGCACACCTCGGAGACGTTGAACTTCGTCCTCGCGGACTTCAAGGGTGGTGCGACGTTCACGGGCATGGGGCAGATGCCGCACGTGGCGGCGGTGATCACCAACCTGGCGGACGACCTGACGCTCGTGGACCGCATGGGCGACTCGATCCGCGGCGAGTTGCAGCGCCGGCAGGAGCTGCTGCGGTCGGCGGGCAACTACGCGAACGTCCACGACTACGAGAAGGCGCGGGCGGCCGGCGCGCCGCTGGAGCCGTTGGCCTCGCTGGTGTTGGTCATCGACGAGTTCTCCGAACTGCTGACGGCGAAGCCCGACTTCATCGACATGTTCATCCAGATCGGTCGCATCGGGCGTTCGCTGGGCGTGCACCTGTTGCTGGCGTCGCAGCGGCTCGAGGAGGGGAAGCTGCGCGGGCTGGACACGTACCTCTCGTACCGGGTGGGTCTGCGGACGTTCTCGGCGGCCGAGTCGCGGACCGCGCTCGGGGTGCCCGACGCCTACCACCTGCCGTCGGTGCCGGGTTCGGGGTACCTGAAGTTCGGTACGGACGAGATGACCCGCTTCAAGGCGGCGTACGTGTCGGGCACCTACCGTTCGGGCGGGCCCGACCTGTCGGTGGGGCTGTTCCCGTTGGAGCGGCGGCCCGTGCGCTTCACGGCGGCGCCGGTGCCGGTGGTGTACGCGGCGCCGGACCCGGCGTACCTGGCGGCGCAGGCGGCCGCGCAGGGGGACGACGCCCTGGCGGACACCGTGCTGGACGTGATCGTGGGCCGGCTGGAGGGTCAGGGCGTGCCGGCGCACCAGGTGTGGCTGCCGCCGCTCGACCAGGCACCGCCGCTGGACCAGTTGCTGCCGGCCCTGGCCCCGTCGGCGGAGCGCGGGTTGCACGCGCAGGGGTACACGCGGCCCGGCGGGCTCGTCGTGCCGCTCGGCCTGATCGACAAGCCGTTCGAGCAGCGGCGTGAGGTGTTGTACCGGGACTTCTCCGGTGCGGCGGGTCACATGATGGTGGTGGGCGGTCCGCAGTCGGGCAAGTCGACGCTGATGCGGACGTTGATCTCCTCGTTCGCGTTGACGCACACCCCGCGCGAGGTGCAGTTCTACGGTCTGGACTTCGGCGGCGGCAGCCTCTCGTCGGTCGCGGAGCTGCCGCACGTGGGTGGGATCGCCTCGCGGCTCGATCCGGAGCGGGTGCGCCGGGCGGTCGCGGAGGTCGCGGGCATCCTCGATCGGCGCGAGGAGTTCTTCCGCGCCAACGGCATCGACTCGATGGGCACCTACCGTCGGCGGCGCGCGGCGGGCGAGCTGCCCGGCGAGGCGTGGGGCGACGTGTTCCTGATCGTCGACGGGTGGGGCGGCTTCCGAACCGAGTACGAGGGCCTGGAGCCGGTCGTCACGGACATCGCCGCTCGCGGCCTGGGGTACGGGATCCACGTGGTGGTGACGGCCGCGCGCTACATGGAGGTGCGGTCCGCGCTGAAGGACCAGATGTTGAGTCGGCTGGAACTGCGGCTCGGCGACGTCATGGACTCCGAGTTCGACCGGCGGGTCGCCGCGAACGTCCCCACGGGGATGCCGGGTCGCGGTCAGGTGCCGGAGAAGCTGCACTTCCTCGGCGCGCTGCCGCGGATCGACGGTTCGCACACCGCGCAGGACCTGTCGGACGCCACGGCGGCGTTCGTGGCGGCGGTGAAGGGGGCGTGGACGGGGGCCTCGGCTCCGGGCGTGCGGCTGCTGCCGCGGCTGCTCCACGCCGATCAGCTGCCCAAGGGCGGGGAGTACCCCTCGCGCGGGATCTCGATCGGCATCGGGGAGACGGACCTGGAGCCGGTGTTCGTCGACTTCGAGACCGATCCGTTCTTCCTGGTCTTCGGCGAGAGCGAGTCGGGCAAGACGAACCTGCTGCGGCTCATCGCCCGGCAGATCGCCGACCGGTACACCCCCGACCAGGCCAAGCTGGTGGTCGGCGACTACCGGCGGGGGCTGCTCGGGGCGCTCCCGGAGGAGCACCTGTTGGAGTACGCGCCGATGGCGAGTTCCCTCCAGATGCACATGGAGGCGCTGGGCGGGGTGTTCTCCCGGCGGCAGCCGCCCGACGACGTGACCCCGCAGCAGTTGCGGGACCGCAGTTGGTGGACGGGCCCGGACGTCTTCATCATCATCGACGACTACGACCTGGTCGCGACGAGTCAGGGCAATCCGCTGGCCGCGCTGGTGGAGTTCCTGCCCTTCGCCCGGGACACGGGCGTCCGCTTCATCGTCGCCCGGAACTCGGCGGGGGCCTCGCGTTCCCTGTACGAGCCCTTCATGCAGCGGATCAAGGAGCTGGGGGCGCAGGGCGTGGTGCTGTCGGGTGATCCTTCCGAGGGCGACCTGATCGGCAGTGTCCGGCCGCGTCCGATGCCACCGGGCCGGGGCTACTACTCCTCGCGCAAGCGGGGCACGTCGTTGGTGCAGATCGGGCGGTTGCCGAACTCCGCGCCGTGAGGCAGGACCGAGAAGTCGAATCGCTCCCCCACCCGCGGCGCCGGCGTCGATAATCGGGCCGGAACGCTGCACCGCCGTCGTACGAAGGGAAGGCCGCACCATGGGGTCCCAGCAGGAGAAGGACGAGCTGTACGCGCTCGACATCAGCGGCGTCGAGTGGGAGGGCCCGCCCGGGACGAGTCCCGACGAGGAGCGGGTCGAGATCGCCAAGCTGCCCGAGGGGGCGGTGGCCATGCGGTCCTCGCTGGACCGGGAGACGGTGCTGCGGTACACGGCGGCCGAGTGGGAGGCGTTCGTGCTCGGCGCCCGGGACGGCGAGTTCGACCTGCGCTGACGCCGGTGGCGTCGGGAGACGCGGACGGGGCGCGCCCGGTGCGGGCGCGCCCCGTTCGGGCGTTCGGCGCGGGGCCTGATGTCGGCCACCGGCTACCGGCTACCGGCTACCGGCTCAGTAGGCCTCGGTGAACAGGCGCGAGGCCTTCACGTCGGTGGCGCGGTAGTCGCCCTTGCCGGCCTCGATGAGCTTGGCGACGGTCTCCAGCTGCTTCTGCATGTGGTCGGCCGCGGCCTTGTACTTCGCCTGGAGGGCCACGTACTCGCGGTGCGCTTCACCGTCCCAGGTGTCGGTGACGACCTTGACGGCCTGCTCCATGTCGGCCAGGTCCTTGAGGATGTTGTTCGACACGATCCGGATACGGTCGGCCATCTGCTGGACGGTCTCGTACCGAACCCGGGTGTGGCCGGGGTCAACCATGGTCTTCTCCTTCGCGCTGGGGCTTGACGGGCGACGACGCCGGGTCAGATGTTGTTCAGGCCGGACTTGTTGGCGGCGGCGAAGGTCGCGCGCACGTCCTCGTCCTGGGCGTTGCTCAGGTTCTTGGTCTGCGAGATCGCGTGGTGCAGGACCCCGAGCAGGCGGCGGATCTTGTCGTGGTCCATGTTGATGTCCTCCTGCGCCTTGGCGAATCCGCCGGCGCCCACACCGGTCCAACCGGCGCTCACCGTCGCGACGATGTCGGCCAGTTCACGGGACTGGGTGGTGACGGCCTGGGCCGTCTCGGAGATCTTGTTGGCCGCCTTGACGACCGGATCGTCCGCGAGTCCGAAATTGTTCGTCATCCGAAGCTCCTCACTTCTCAATTCGCCGGCAGAACCGGCGGACTGCGTGGCGGAGCGGATGTTCCGGGCGCGGCGTGGAGCCGCTCGCCTCGGAGGTCCCCCTCCGCTTCACGCGATCCCCCGATCACAGTCGTGAAGCTCGGCGTCACTCTAGTCACTTCATCTCACCGGCCCAACACCGGTGTCCCACGGCCTTCGTGGGCCGGTGGCCGTTCACTGCAAACGGCGGCGGCGTCGGGCGTCGCGGATGACGGTGGCGGTCCCCGCGATGACACCGATGAGGACCACGCCGATCCCGAGAGCGTACGTGCCGAGGCGCTCCTGCCGTTCCTGCGCCGTCTCGGTGAGACTCAGTCGCGCGGCCTCCGGGGCGGCCGCGGGGGGCGGTCCGGGGTCCGGGACGGGAGCCTTGGGGGGTTCACTGTCCTGGGTGACCGCGCGGACCGGGTCGACGACCCCCCAACCGACGTAGTCGTCACGGCCGTTGACGGAACGCTCGGCGGTGTTCTGAATCTGCCAGACGATCTGCCGCGGGGTCCAGTCCATGTGCTCGGCGCGCAGCAGGGCGGCCAGGCCGGCGACGTACGGCGCGGAGAAACTCGTCCCGTTGTCGATGCACTGGCCGAAACCCGGGACGGTGGAGACCATGTCGACGCCGGGGGCCGCGACGCCGACGAAGTCGCCGGGCTGGGAGAAGGCGGCGCGCTCGTTGTTGCGGTCGGAGGAGGCCACGGCGAGGACGTCGGGGAAGGCGGCCGGGTAGGTCCTGCGCTTCTGTCCGCCGAGGCCGTCGTTGCCCGCCGAGGCGATCACCACGACCTTGGCGTCGACGGCGCGCTTGACGGCCTTGGCGAGGTCGGAGTCCGGGCCGAGCGGGGCGTCGGTGTCCTGCGAGATGTTGATGACGTGTGCGCCCTTGGCCAAGGCGTGGTCGATCGCCTTGGCGAGGGTGGCGGCGTTGCCGTTGCCCTGGCCGTCGTTCTGCCGGATGGGGATGACGGTGGCTTCGGGGGCGAGGCCGACGAAGCCGGTGCCCTCCTGGGGGCGGGCCGCGATCAGTCCGGCGACCTTGGTGCCGTGGCCCACGGTGTCGGCGGTGCCGTCGCCGCCCTTGGGGTCGACGAAGTCCTTGCCGGCTGAGACGTCGAGGGCTCCGCTGAGCTGCGGGTTCGCCCGGTCCACGCCGGTGTCGATGACCGCGACGCGGATGCTCGTCCCGTCCTTGGCCTTGCCCTTGGTCCGAGCCCAGAGAGCGTCGAGGAGCAGCCGTTGCAGGGCCCACGGGCGATCGGCGATCTGCTTCTTCATGGGGAAGGTGCACTCGCCGGCTCCGGAGACCCGGGAGGCGTCCGAGGCGAACGCGGGTGACGCGGGTGACGCGGCGTACGAGGGCCGGGGCGCGGCGGCGGCGCTCGCGCCGGGGATCGTGACGAGCGCGAGGGCGCAGGCGAGGAGCGCGGCCCGCGCGGCCTCGCGCGCCGGCCCGGGCTGAAGGGTTCCGGGGGCGCGGGGGGCGCGAGGGCGTCGCATCGGCGTTTCGGGCATCGGCGGCGTCCTCACAAACCCTGCGGCTGGCGGGCGGAGTTGGTGTCCAGCCGTGGCCCCTTGGAGAGGAACTCGGACCACGCGATGGGCACCATGGCCGGTGTGACGGCGCCGTAGCCGAGCCGGATCTGCGCCTGGCTGGCCTCGGGACGGCCGTCGGCGGCGGGGTCCTTCGGGGCGCCGGCGCCGATCTTCGACTGCTCGGCGTCGCTGTCGCCGTTGGCCTGTACGGCGTAGCGCAGGCCGGTGTCGGTGACCAGGAAGAGGGAGCCCCCGGCGGTGGTCTGCCGGCCCTGGGTCTGGGTGTAGAGCAGGCCCGAGCCGGGGGTGACGTACGAGCTGGTGCCGCTGGCGGTGATGTCGAGGGGGAAGCCGGTGCCGGCCCAGGTGCTGAGGGTCTGGTTGCCCTGGCCGTCGACGGATCGCAGGACGTTGCAGACGGTGTCGCGCTGCTCGGTTCCCTCGGCGGCGCCGGCGGTCGGCGCGACGCGGTTGATCTGGGGGCCGCGTCGCTGCGGCCATCTGGCCTCGTTCTTGAACGGGGTGGCGTCCGGGGTGAGCGACTGGAGGTCGATCTCGCGGGCCTTGCCGTGCATGTCGAGGGCGTCGGTCGCCGGCGCGGAGATCAGCAGCCAGGCCACGAACTCCGATACCGGGGCGACCCGTCCGGGCAGGACCACGTAGTGCTGGGTGCCGGAGCCGGTCTGGGCGGTGAGCACCATGCCGACCTTGTTGTCGGCGGTGGCCAGGCCCTGCACGTTCGCGTTGGCGCCCGGTGTGCCGGGCAGCTGCGGGAAGGCCAGGTCGTCGCCGGGGTTGAGGGTGGCCAGCCACTGCTCGGTGACGGACTGCGGGACGGCGCCGGTACCGACCAGGGCGGTGGTGAGGGTGCCCGCGTCCGGTCCGCCCTCGGGGAACCTGTACTTGGTGCCGCCGGCGTCGACCAGGTAGCGCTCCTTGGCGCCGCCGGTGTTGCGTACGTAGAGCAGTTGGCCGCCGGTGACCTTGCCGGGGCCGTCCACGCGCCCCGCCTCGCGTTCGGCGAGGACGAAGGCGGCGGTCTGTACTCCCTGGCCGTTGCCGCCGGGCTGTTGACAGACCGCCCAGCGCTTGGCCTCGCCGGCGTCCGCGGCGGTGGGCAGCCGGTCGGGGGCGTAGGGGATGCCGATGATCGGGCCGCGCGGCGGTTTGCCCGCGTCGAGGATCTTGTCGTCGATCGGGACGACCTTGAACTTGGACGGATCCAGGAGGAGTCGGGCGGAGGCCAGGTTCAGCACCGGGTGGAGCCGCGTCTGCGCCTTGCCGTTGATCTTGGTGGACAGGACCACGTAGCGGGTCGTGGACTGTTTGCCGACGATGACCGTGGTGCCCGGCTCGGCCCAGCCCTTGGGCGCCTGCGGTTTGAACATGCCCCAGGCGCCGAAGCCCGCCAACACCAGTGCCCCGACGATCACTCCGGGCAGGACGGCGCGCAGTGGCCTGGGCGCTCCCTCCTCCGTGCCGGTGGCGGACGGTTGGAGGAAGGCAGCCACCGTACGCCGCTTCGCAAAGGTGTACGCGTTGAGCTCATCACGTCGTGATGCCATGGCCGCCTGCTTCTCCCCGCACGGCCCGGTCGGTGAGTACGGTCCCCGAGCCTCGATTGTCTGACCGGGCACCTACTATGCCTCTTGCCGGAGGCCACGTACGGGGCGGGTAGGCTCTGTTGGCCGTTCAACACCCCCGTTCACGACCTCCGGACCGCGCGATTTCAGGCGCCTTGCGGAATCAGGGCCTGTCGGGGCGGATCGAGGGGATTTCCGGAGTCGGGCGGCGAGGGCCGCACGGCACCGGACGTACGGGGTCCGACCCCGGGATGGGGAGGTGCGCGAGTGATGGCCACCGCGACGCAGTCGCAGACGGCCCCGGCCGCACCCGCGGGCGACGGGGTGACACCGCATCCGAGGTCGGGTCCGGGGCGGTTCGGTCCGTTCCGATTGCAACAGCTCGTTCTGCTCCAGGTCGCCGCGGCGGCGCTGTTGGTGGCGTGGGTGGTGGAATCGCTGCTGCTGATGCCGGCCGGCGCACTCGCGTCGGTCCTGGTGGTGCTCGCGGTCGTGCGCCGGCGCCGGCGGTCCCTGCCGGAGTGGCTCGCCGGCTCCCTCGCGCTGCGGGCCCGCCGGGGACGGGCCGCCGCCTTCGCCGTGCCGGCCGGGACCGAACCGGGACTGGCCCCGCTGGTCGAGGCCGATCCGGCGTTGCGGACCCTGACGTTCGGGGGCCGTGACCGGCGGCCGGTGGGAATGGTGGGCGACGGGACGTTCCTGACCGCGGTCGTGCAGGTGGACACGGACGCCACCGCGCTGCGGCCGGACCGGGGCGCGCGACCGCTGCCGCTCGGTCTCGTACGGGACATCCTCGAAGTGGACGGGATCCGCCTGGAGTCCGCGCAGTTGGTGCAACACACCCAACCGGCGCCGGCGCCACACCTGCCGGACCGGTCGATGGCCGCGCTCAACTACGCCCCGCTGCAGGCCCGCACCGGCACGCCCGCGGTGCGATTGACGTGGGTCGCGCTGAAACTCGACCCGGAGCTGTGCCCCGAGGCCGTCACCGCGCGCGGCGGTGGGCTCGGCGGCGCCCAGCGGTGTCTGGTGCGGGCCGCCGACCAGTTGGCGAGCCGGCTGACGGGGGCCGGTTTCCGTGCCACGGTGCTGACGGAGCAGGAACTGACGGGCGCGCTGGCGACGTCCTCGTGCGCGAACCCGATGGCGATCACCCAGGCGGGCCGGTCGGCCGGGTCGGGTCGGCGTACGGAGGAGACCTCGCGGACCTGGCGCTGCGACGACCGCCGGCACACCACCTACTGGATCGGCCGCTGGCCGCGACTGGGCGGTTCCGGGGCGGCGCTCCCCCAGTTCGTGGCGTTGCTGACCTCCCTGCCGGCCCTGGCGACGAACTTCAGCCTCACGATGGCCCCCGCCGGGCGACAGGGCGTCACGTTGACCGGGCACGTACGGGTGACGGGGCGCAGTGACGAGGAACTCGTCGCCGCCCGGCGCGAACTGGAGCGGACGGCGCGGGGGGTGCGGGCCGACCTCGTACGACTGGACCGGGAACAGGTGCCGGGGCTGCTGGCCTCGCTGCCGCTGGGAGGCGCGCGATGAGGGGTACGGGTGCCCTGCGGGGCGGCTTCGGGCTGGCCGGCCCGCGCCGGGAACGGCACGTGCTGCCGGCGGCGGAGCTGGACCTGCTGGCGCTCCCCGTCGGGGACGACGGGGTCGTCATCGGGGTGGACGCTGAGGGCAACCCGGCGGTGCTGGGCGTCAACCGTCCCACCCCGTACGAGGTGACGCTGATCGGCGGTCTCTGGACGGCGCAGGTGCTGGCGCTGCGCGCGGCGGCCACCGGGGCGCGGGTCGCGGTGGAGACCGGGCGCGGGCCGGCGTGGTCCGGGCTGGCGCGGGCCGCCGGGGGCGGGCAGCAGTGTGTGACCCTCCACGAGGTGGGCCGGGTCCCGCCGCAGGGCGCGTCCGCGGGCAGCCCCGTCCTGGTGATCCGGGACTGCGGGATGAGACCCCCGCGCGGCCGGGTCGTGGCGGGGCCGTGGCAGTCGGTGCTGACCCTGCTGCCCTACTTGAGCCCGACGGCGCCCCGGCTGCTGCGGAACTCCTCGGTGGTGGGCGTGCAGCGGGTCTCTCCCGACGAGGCGGAGCAGATCGGGCACCTGATGGGGTTGCCGGCCGCGGCGGTGGACTCGCTGCCGACGCTGGGTGACGGGGTCACGCTGTGGTGTACGCCGCAGGACCGCACGTTCGTGATGACGCAGGGCACGGACACGGAGATCGGGCTGCTGGGTCCGGCGCGGCGGATCGACTGATCCGGCGCGGCGCGAAGTGCGTGGAACGGGCCGCGGGTGGCGTGCCACGGCCGTCCGGGGCTCTCCCCGGACGGGGTGAGCGGGTGCCGATCACGTTTGCTCGGCGCCCGGCCGGCCTGTAGGGAGGGACGTGGTGCGCCCCCGGTCCGCGGGCCCCCGCCGCGGCGGGCCGCGCGAGGGGGCGCCATTAGGCTGAGTGAGGGCGCGGCGTCGAGGTGGGCGCCTGTGCGGTGTTCGACAAACCAGGAGGACCAGTGAGCGGCGATCGGAACGAGAGGCGCGGCGGGACGTGGGACGTCCCGACGGACGATCAGTCCGACGCGGAGCCCGAGGTGACGGGCGAGTTCACCATCGACTACACCCCGCCGGCCTGGTACACGCAGGGTGCGCCGTCGGCTCCGGCGACGCCGGTGCCGGGGCTGCCGGAGGGCAGCGGGTTCGAACCCCACCGCCCGTCGGACGTGGTCTCGCCCTCCACTATGCGGATCGCACCGCCCGCGCCACGGCGCCCGGCCGACGAGCAGGGCGTTCCCGCCGCGTTCACGACGCGGGCCGAACCGACGCCCGAGCCGGCGTCTCCCGAGCCGCCCCGCGTCGACGCGGCGCCGTCGCAGGAGCCCCCGACGCACGAGCCCCGGGCTTCCGCTCCGGCACATCCCGTTCCGGCGGCTTCGTACCCGAAGCCGGGCGAGGCGTCCGTTCCGGCGGTCGCGCCCCAGCCGGCGCCCGCGTACCCGGACCTCCCCGCCGCGCCGGTCGCGGAACCGGTCGAGCCGGTTGCGCAGACCCCGGCGCCGATTCCCCCGTACGCGGGACCCGCCGAACCGGTGGCCCCGCCCGCGTTCGAGGCGGCGCCGGTCGAGCCCACCCCCGCGGCCTCGGCGCCCGAGCCGGCTCCGGTCGCCCCGCCCGCGACGGTGACCCCGCCCGCGACGCCCGCGGTGACGCCGGAACCCCCGGCGCCGCCGTTCGCCGGTCCCGCGCCGGAGGCTCCCGCGCCGGAGCCGTACCAGGGCGCCGCGTCCGCACCGGCTCCGGTACCCGCGCCGGTCGAGGCGCCCGAACCGGCGCCGGTCGAGCAGGCGGTGTCCGCCTGGCCGGCCGAGCAGGCGGTGTCCGCCGCGCCCGCCGACGCCGTGTCCCCGCCTCCGGTCGCCGCTCCGGTCGCCGCGCCCGCCGACGCCGTTGCGCCGGCCGCGCCCTACCGGGACCCCGCTCCGCAGGCCCCCTTCGCGGCGCCCGCACCCGGACCGTACGCCCCGCCGCCCGTCACCCCCGCGGAGGCGCCGGCGCCCGTCGCGGAGAACCCCTACGGGGGACCCGGTGGGGCGCTTCCGCCGCAGCCCGCCTTCGGCACGCCCGGTGCCCCGCAGGGCTACGGCTTCCCGCCCTCCCCCGCCGACCGGCAGCCGCCGCCCCCGGCCCCGCCCGAGGGGTACGGCTTCCCTCCCCCCGCGCCCGCTCCGGCCCCCGCGCCCGCTCCGGCTCAGCAGCAACCCCAACAGCCGCAGCCGCAGCCGCAGCCGCCCTACGGTGACCCCCGTTCGGGCGCGCAGTGGCCGAGCGGCCCCCAGCAGCCCTCGTACCCGTCCGGCCAGGCCGGCGGGGGCGCGCCGCTCGGCTACACCGCCGCCGTCGAGTTGTCCTCCGACCGTCTGTTGCGGGCGAAGCAGAAGCCCAAGCCGACCCGTTCGGGCTTCCGGTTCGGCGGCAAGGCGGCCGAGGCCGAGCGCCTGCGCAAGCTGGAGCTCATCCGTACGCCGGTCATGTCGTGCTACCGGATCGCCGTCATCAGCCTCAAGGGTGGCGTCGGCAAGACCACGACGACCACCGCGCTCGGCGCGACGCTCGCCACCGAGCGCCAGGACAAGATCCTGGCCATCGACGCGAACCCCGACGCCGGCACCCTCGGCCGGCGGGTGCGCCGCGAGACGGGTGCGACGATCCGGGACCTCGTCCAGGCGATCCCGTACCTGAACTCGTACATGGACATCCGGCGGTTCACCTCGCAGGCCCCTTCCGGCCTGGAGATCATCGCGAACGACGTGGACCCCGCGGTCTCGACGACCTTCAACGACGAGGACTACCGGCGTGTCATCGAGACGGTGGGGCGCCAGTACCCGATCGTCCTGACCGACTCGGGCACCGGGCTCCTGTACTCCGCCATGCGCGGTGTCCTCGACCTGGCCGATCAGCTGATCATCATCTCGACACCGTCCGTGGACGGCGCCAGCAGCGCGAGCACCACGCTCGACTGGCTCTCCGCCCACGGCTACGCCGATCTCGTGTCCCGCTCCCTCACCGTCATCTCGGGGGTCCGCGAGACCAGCAAGATGATCAAGATCGAGGACATCGTCCAGCACTTCGAGACCCGTTGCCGGGGCGTGGTCGTGGTGCCCTTCGACGAGCACCTCGCGGCCGGCGCGGAGGTGGACCTCGACCTGATGCGGCCGAAGACGCGCGAGGCGTACTTCAACCTCTCCGCGCTGGTCGCCGAGGACTTCGTCCGCGCGCAGCAGCAGGCCCCGCAGAACCACTGGGGCGCCCCGCAGGCCGCCCCGGCCCCGCAGGCTCCGGGGCCGTACCAGCAGCAGGGGCCCTACCAGCAGCAGCCGCCCGCCCCGCAGCCGTACGACCGGGCGTACCCGCAGCCCGGTCAACCCTGGCAGCAGCCCGGGCCGTCCGGGCAACAACCGCCGCAGCCGCCGCAGCCCGGTGGTCCGCCGCGCGACCCCCGGCTCGGCTAGACGCCGGCCCTGGAGCGGGCTCGGGCGCACCGGGCGGTGACACGAAGGGCCCGTACCGTCCTGGGACGGTACGGGCCCTCACGTCATGCGTGCGGTGGGGTTCAGCGCTCCGCGTCGTAGGCGTCGGTCAGCACACGCGCCCGCTTCACGTCGTCGGCGATGGCCTCCAACAGCCCGTCCAGCGACTCGAACCTGGCCATGCCCCGCACGTACGCGAGGAAGTCCACGGCCACGTGCATCCCGTACAGGTCCAGCCCGATCCGGTCGATCGCGTACGCCTCGACGGTCCGCTCGGTGGCGTCGAACTGCACGTTCGTCCCCACCGAGATCGCCGCGGGCATCCGCTCGCCGTCCGCCGTCAGCCAGCCCGCGTACACCCCGTCCGCGGGGATCGCGGTGTGCGGCTGGGTCTCGACGTTGGCCGTCGGGTAGCCGAGTTCGCGGCCGCGCTGCGCGCCGCGCACCACGACGCCCTCGACCCGGTGCGGGCGGCCGAGGATCTCGGCCGCGCCGTCCATGTCGCCCTCGGCGACGAGCCGGCGCGCCAGCGTCGAGGAGAACGGCACCCCGCCGCCCGCCTCACCGCGTTCCACGAGGTCCACGACCTCGACCTCGTAGTCGTACGTGGCGCCCAGCTCGCGCAGGAAGTCGACGTTCCCGGCGGCCTTGTGGCCGAAGCGGAAGTTCGGTCCCTCGATGACCGCGCGGGCCTGCAACTTGTCGACCAGCACCTTCACGATGAAGTCGGCCGGGGACAGCTGCGAGAACTCCGCCGTGAACGGCAGGATCAACAGCGCGTCCACCCCGAGACCGGACATCAACTCGGCGCGTCGGTCGTAGGGCGCCAGGATCGGCGGGTGGCTGCCGGGCCGCACGACCTCGCTCGGGTGCGGGCTGAAGGTGACGACGACCGACGGGAGGCCCAGTTCCCCGGCCTTGGCGACGGCACGCCCGATGATCAGCTGATGCCCCCGGTGCACACCGTCGTAGGAGCCGATGGTGACGACGCTGCGTCCCCAGTCCTGGGGGATGTCCTCCAAGCCACGCCAGCGCTGCACTGTGACCGCTCCTCGCCCGAACCCGTATGGTCCCTGTCCTGATGCCGATTGCAGGTCTAAGACTGCCATGCCGCCGGCCGGGGGTCCGCATCGGCATCGGGCCGGCTCCGCCCCGCACGACGTGATGCCGGGCGCGGGATGACGACGGGAGCCGGCCCCGCCTCACGTGATGCCGGGAGCGGTCCTGCTCAGCGTCTCGACCGTACGTCTGGCACCCGGCCCGAGCAGCGCCGCGGCCTCGACCCCCGATTCGCCCAGCCAGCGCGCGACGAGACTCCCGAAGACCGGATCGGCGCGGGCGAGCTCCACCGTCCGGTGCTCGAACACCGCCGGGCCCCCCGGCACCCCCAACAGCCGGCGGCCGGTGCGCCGCAGCAACTCGCGGGTGCGTTCCTCCGGCCGCGCGCCGACCCAGGCGGCGAGCGCCCCGAGGAAGGCGTCGAGCACCACCGGGTCGCTCTCCTCCCGCAGCAGTACGTCGGCCAGGTCGCCCCGGAGTACGCGGGAGCCCTCCCCGCCGGGCGCGGCCAGCACCCGGGCCAGGGCGACCCGGACCCCCGTCGGGGCGGTCCGCAGCAGGTCGAGGACGAGCGGGCGGAGCACGGGCGTCGCGGTCAGGCCCTGGTCGAGGCGCCGGTCCACGAACACGGCCGCGTGCGGGGCGTCCTCGGGGTGCCGTGCGAGGTGCTCCCGTACGAGGTCACCCGCGCGGCGGGCGAGTCCCGGCGTGGTGAGAGCGGCCAGGGCGCGCACCACCTCCCCGTCGGCGCGGGCCCGCAGGGCGGCGAAGACGGCGTCCGGGTCGGGGAGCACGGGCAGCGCCGCGACCAACGCCGACGCGGGAAGCCGGGCACCGCCCTCGGGATCGCGGAAGCAGGCGAGGGCGTCGGGCAGGTACCGGGCCCGCACCTGGGGGTCGCGGAGCAGCATCCCGAGGGCGCTGCCGTGCAGGGTCGCGTCGGCCGGGCGGGCCAGCAGCGCCTGCGCCGCGCGGCGCAGCAGTTCGCGGTCGGCGGGGGCGCGCACGTGCGGGGCGGTGGTCAGTCCGTACGCGGCGGCGGCGACCCGGCGGCCGGGCCGTTCGTCGTGGGCCCAGCGGTCGACGGCCCGGCACAGGGCGGATGGCTCGTCCTCGGCGAGTACGGCGAGCAGTTCGTCGGCACGCGGATGGGCGGCGGCGACCAGTGCCTCCGCGAGATCGTCGACGGCGAGGGCGCGGTGGGTGTGCAACAGGGCCTGGGCGGCGGTGGCGACGGTGGCTCCGGGGCGTCCGCGCAACCGGCGTTCGTCGGTCAGCCAGACGCAGAGCAGCGGCTGGACGAGCCGCGGGTCGCGGGCGAGCCGTCGGGCCGCGGCCTCCAGGTAGCGGTGGTCGCAGGGCAGCAGCCGGCGCAGCAGGTCGAGGCGGTCGGACTCGGACAGCCGGAGCCGGTTCCAGAACCAGCCCTCGAAGTCGCCGGGGCCGGTGCGGGCCACGTGTTCGGCGAGGGCGTGCAGGACGGGCAGGTACGGCGTGGCGTCGGGGACCCGCAGCAGGCTCTCGCGGAGCAGGCGGGCCGCCCACCAGATCCGTTCGGCCCGGCAGCCCTCGCCGGGCGCGGGCCGCTCGCGCTCCCCCTGCGCCGGCCCTTCCGGTTGCGGCTCCGGTTGTTGCTCCGGTTGCCGGTCCGCTTCGGCTTCTGCTTCGGCTTCGGCGAAGGAGTTCAGGGCTTCCACCAGCCGGGTCAGCATGCCCCGGATCTCGGTCGGCGAAAGCCTGAGCAGCGCCTCCAGGACGGTGCCGACGCGGTGGCGGGGCACGGGCGGGCCCGTCGTGGCGGGGCCGAGGTGCACCAGGGCGTCCAGAGCGGTCGGGACGTCGAGGTGTCCGGCCTGGAGCCAGTCGGACAGTTCCTCGTGGGCGAAGCGGTAGCCGTTCCCGGCGGGGACCAGCAGGCCTTCGGCGAGTACGGCCGAGGCCCAGCCGGTCCGCCAGGGGAACAGTTCCTCGAAGGCGGCCCGGTCCAGCTCGCCCTGCCCCGGCCCGAGGCAGCGGCGGGCGGCCTCGTGCACCCGTCCGGCGACCCGGGCGGCGAGCCGCCGCACGCCGGGCCCGTGCACGCCCGGCCCGTGCGCGCCGCGGCCGTGGTGACCGTGGCTCCGTGCCCCGGGGGCGCCCCCCTCCCGCGCGTCCGGGGCCGCACCGCACACCGAGCCGGTCAGGGCCGACACCCCGTCAGCGCCCGCAGTGTCGGGGCCGGACAGGGCCCCCGCCCCGCGGAGCCGGGACCCGGCCGCACCGAGCCCGCCGAACCAGCCGGGTCCCGCTCCCCCGGTCCCGCCGGTACCCGGGGGTGTCGCCGGGGCGCCGCCCTGGCCCGGCTCCGACGGGCCGGCGCCCGAGGCCGCGATCCGCACGGCCACCCGCAGCGCCGACAGGTCGAGGTGCGCGGCGAAGACCTCGTCGCGGCCGGGCCGCCCGGCGGTGACCTCGGCGGCCCGGATGTCGGCGAGCAGGCGCAGGGTGAGGGGGTGCCCGGCGTCGGCTTCCCGCACCGCGTCGGCGGGGATGCCGAGACGGGCGCGGGCCGTCCGCGCCTCCTCGGGAGTCAGGTCGCCGACCGGCAGTGCGGGTGGCAGCCGTCGGGCCGGGCGGGCGGGGGTGTGGAGCGCCTCGGGCGGATAGAGGGCGCCGGCCCGCTCCCAGTACTCCGGCCGGGCGGCGACGACCAGCCGGGCACCGATGCCGTCGAGCCATCGGGCGGTGGCCTCGGCCCAGGGCGCCTGTCGTGGGGCCTGCCCCGGGGGCGTCTCCTCCGGGGCGTCGAGGACCACGAGCAGCGCGCACCCGGCGTCGGCGGCCAGCCGTGCGATCCGCTCGGCGGTACTCGTGGCTCCGGGGGCCGCGCCGGGCTCCGGAACCGGTCCGGTCACGGCCGTCCCGGCACGACCGGCGGGGCCCGGGAGCCCGGAGAGTCCCGGGAGCGGTTCGACGGTGCCCACGGCGCTCGCCCGGTCGCGGCGACCGGCGTCGGCGAACGGGGCGAGGGTCGAGAGGGCCGCGAACGGACCGAGACCCGCGGCCGAGCCGAACCCCCGCGCCGTCGCGGCGGACACGGCCGCCCCGGCGCCGGCCATCGCGGCGGACTCCGGGGACGTCACATGTGCCGTCCCCACCTCCGTCCCCACCTCCGCCTCGGGTTCCGTCCGTGCCTCCGCACCGGCGGTGACGATCCGCCGCGCCGCGGCCAGCGCCCGCGCCACGGCGTCGGCCAACGAGGAGTCGGCGGGGCGCAGATCGGCCCCGCGCAGCCAGAGCGTGGGCGCCGGCCGGGCCCCGCGGGCGCGGTGCGCGGTCAGGACGGCCAGCGCCGTGGTCCGGCCGGTACCGGGGGCGCCGACCAGCCCGAGGACGGACCGGTCCGAGGCGGTGAAGGCGGCCAGTTCGGCGGCGATCTCGGGGCGTTCGACGGGTTCCGGCCCGTCGGCGGTGAGCGCCGGGGGCAGCGTGGTCCCGGTGAGTTCCAGCGCACCGGCCAGGTTCAGGTCGGCGCCGTGTCCGGGCACGGTGGCGGCGTTCCGTTCCAGCAGGGCGGCCAGCGGGCCGCCCGGGTCGGCCTCGGCCGCCGCGCGCAGGGGGATCGCGAAGCCCGCGGAGCGGTGCTCGGCGTGCAGAGCGGTGCCCACCACCGCGAGCACCGCTCCGGTCTCGGCGTCGAGCACCGGCCCCCCGCAGGCTTCCCCGCCCAGCTCCAGGGCGTCCCGGCCGGCCGTGCCGATCGCCAGCTCCACCGTGGCGGGCAGGACGTGGAACCGGTCGGTCGCGGTGTACGTGACCTCCGCGCCGGCCGCGAGCACGCGCGCCTGTCGCCACCCCCGCGCGGGGATCCGTACGTACGTCCCGGGAGTGATCACCGAGCGCGCCCCGATCGGCAGGGGACGCAGCCCCAGCCCGTCGGTGCGTACGAGGGCGAGCGCGAGCCACGGCAGGGGGGTCACGTCCCCCGCCTCGGCCAGCCACGTGCGTTCCCCGGGGCCGTGCAGCACCACCCGGGCCAGGCCGTCCACGGCCTCGTGGCTGGTGATCACCGTGCCGCGATCGTCCGCGACGAAGCCGCTGCCCCGCACCCGCCCGGCGAGATCGCAGATCCTGACGAGCTCCGTCATTGCCGCACCACTCCCCCGCCGTACCCGTGTTCATGACGTTAGGCAGGTGAAGATCAGCGGGAAAAGCACGCGAGGCGAAAGCGCCCCCTTACGCTCCCTCCATTCACTCCGAGCGCCTGCTCGGACGGGTGAATAAAGCACTCCGGGTGGATAGAGAGCTACCCGAGGGGGGTCGTGGAGCGGCGAGCGGCGGTCCTTGTGCGCTCGCCGCTCCACGACAAACACGCGCGACCCGGAAACCCGCTCCGACCGGGCCGCCCGCCGGACACCACGGACGAACGGTCGCGACAGACGAACGGTCGCGACAGACGAAAGGCCCGGCCCGCCGTGCGGCCCCAAGGGCCGTACGAACGCACCGGGCCGAACCACCCGTCAGGCGAACACCGTCCGTCAGACGAACACCGCGAGCGACTTCGCCTTGCCGCCCTTGCTCTCCACGAGCCCGAGCAGCTGATCCTGCGGACCGTAGACGGCGACCGTCTTCCCGTCCTCGTACTCCTCCGGCATCTCGATCCGCACGCCGTTGGCGAGCAGACCGGCACGCCGGGCGTCCAGGTCCCACCGCGGGAAGGCCGCGGCAGCGGCCTCGCCGATCGGCATGACGGTCAGTTCCTCCTGGAGCTGGTCGAGCGTCCGCGCCCGGTCGAGCTTGTACGGGCCCACCCGGGTGCGCCGGAGCGCCGTCAGGTGGCCGCCGACGCCGAGATCGGCGCCCAGGTCGCGGGCGAGGGCCCGGATGTACGTGCCGCTGGAGCAGACGACGGAGACGACGAGGTCGACGACCTTGGTGCCGTCCTCGGCCTCGGCGTCCCGCATGTCGTACACCTGGAAGGACGAGATGGTCACCGGTCGGGCCGGGATCTCGAAGTCCTCGCCGTCCCGGGCGCGCTTGTAGGAGCGGACGCCCTTGATCTTGATGGCACTGACCTTGGACGGGACCTGCATGATCTCGCCGGACAGCTTGGCGATGCCGGCGTCCACGGCCTCGCGGGTCACCCCGGACGCGTCGGCGGAGGAGATGATCTCGCCCTCGGCGTCGTCCGTGAGGGTGTCCTGCCCCAGCCTGATGGTGCCGAGGTACTCCTTCTCCGTCAGCGCGAGGTGGCCGAGGAGCTTGGTGGCCTTCTCGACGCCGAGGACGAGTACGCCCGTGGCCATCGGGTCGAGCGTGCCGGCGTGGCCCACGCGACGGGTCTTGGCGATCCCGCGCATCTTGGCGACCACGTCGTGCGAAGTGAAGCCGGACGGCTTGTCGACGATGACAAGGCCGTCCGGAGTCTTCCCTGCGTCGGTGCTCATTCCGCGGTTGCGTCCTCGTCGTCCTCGTCCGGCTTCTTGTACGGGTCGGCCTCGCCGGCGTACTTCGCGCCGGAGGAGACCTCGCGCACCTGGGCGTCGGAGGTCCGCGCCTTCTCGAGGAGGTCTTCGATGGTCTTGGCGTTCTCCGGGAGGGCGTCCGCCACGAAGGTCAGGGTGGGCGTGAACTTGGTTCCCGCCGCCCGACCGACCGCGGAGCGCAGTACGCCCTTGGCGCTTTCGAGGCCCGCCGCCGCACTGGCCCGGTCCTCGTCGTCGCCGTAGACCGTGTAGAAGACCGTGGCCTCCCGCAGGTCGCCGGTGACCCGGGTGTCCGTGATGGTCACGTGCGTACCGAGGCGGGGGTCCTTGACACCGCGCTGCAGCTTCTCGGCCACCACCTCCCGGATGAGGTCCGCCAGCTTCTTCGCCCGCGCATTGTCGGCCACTGGTCCGTCTCCTTCTTTGTCTTGCAGTCAGTCTTCATCACCGTGGAGCCGCCGTCGTACCGACAGCAGCTCCGCTTCAGGACGTGCCGCGACCAACCGCTCGCAGCGGTCCAGTACGTCCGACACGAACCCCGCGTCCCCACTCACCAGGGCGACCCCTATGAGGGCCCTGCGGTGCAGGTCCTGGTCGCCCACCTCTGCCGCGCTCACGGAGAACTTGCGTTGGAGC
This sequence comes from Streptomyces sp. NBC_00513, assembly GCF_041431415.1. Classification (GTDB taxonomy): domain Bacteria; phylum Actinomycetota; class Actinomycetes; order Streptomycetales; family Streptomycetaceae; genus Streptomyces. The sequence continues at coordinate 5,597,890 of NZ_CP107845.1, read as the reverse complement.
TCGGCGACGATGGGCCGGACGACGGAGCGTTTCTCCTTCAGCGAGTGAACGTCGCCGAGGAGCAGATCGAAGGACAGAGTCCCCACGTACATGCAGTTCCGGATGTCCCGCCGGTGCGGGTTCGGTGGCCTGCCGGCCTACGCGCGGCAGGATCACCAGAACCGTACACGCAACGGCCGGGGCCGATCGACGGATATTCCGCCGACCGGCCCCGGTGCTACTCGTACGACCTCTCGGCCGTACGAGCCTTACGCCTTACGACACGGTGCGAACCGCCTCGCGCTTACGCGCGGGGCTTCTCGCGCATCTCGTACGTCGCGATGACGTCGTCGATCTTGATGTCGTTGAAGGAACCGAGGTTGATACCGCCCTCGAAGCCTTCGCGGATCTCGGTGACGTCGTCCTTGAAGCGGCGCAGACCGGAGATGGTGAGGTTCTCGGCGATGACCTTGCCATCGCGCAGGAGCCGCGCCTTGGTGTTGCGCTTGACCTCGCCGGAGCGGATGAGAACACCCGCGATGTTGCCCAGCTTGGACGAGCGGAAGATCTCGCGGACCTCCGCCGTACCGAGCTCGACCTCTTCGTACTCCGGCTTGAGGAGACCCTTCAGGGCCGCCTCGATCTCCTCGATGGCCTGGTAGATCACCGAGTAGTAGCGGACGTCGACACCCTCGCGGTCCGCCATCTGCGCGGCGCGACCGGCCGCACGGACGTTGTAACCGATGACGATGGCGTCGGAGCCCATCGCCAGCGAGATGTCGGACTCGGTGACCGCACCCACACCGCGGTGCAGGACCCGGATGTCGACCTCTTCACCGACGTCGAGCTGGAGCAGCGAGGACTCGAGAGCCTCGACCGCACCGGACGCGTCGCCCTTGATGATGAGGTTGAGTTCCTGGACCAGACCGGCCTTGAGCACGGAGTCGAGGTCCTCGAGGGACACACGACGGACGCGCTTGGCGAAGTTGGCGTTGCGCTCTCGCGCAGCACGCTTCTCGGCGATCTGACGGGCCGTACGGTCCTCGTCCACGACGAGGAAGTTGTCGCCGGCGCCGGGGACGTTGGTGAGACCCAGGACCAGGACGGGGGTCGACGGACCCGCTTCCTCGACGTTGTTGCCCTTGTCGTCGAGCATGGCGCGCACTCGGCCGTAGGCGTCGCCCACGACCATCGTGTCGCCGACGCGGAGGGTACCGCGCTGCACGAGGACGGTCGCGACGGCACCGCGGCCGCGGTCGAGGTGGGACTCGATCGCAATACCCTGAGCGTCCTGCTCCGGGTTGGCGCGCAGGTCGAGCGAGGCGTCGGCGGTGAGGACGACGGCCTCCAGCAGGGAGTCGATGTGCAGACCCTGCTTGGCGGAGATGTCGACGAACATCGTGTCGCCGCCGTACTCCTCGGCGACCAGACCGAACTCGGTGAGCTGACCGCGCACCTTGACCGGGTCGGCACCCTCGACGTCGATCTTGTTGACCGCGACGACGATCGGGACGCCGGCGGCCTTGGCGTGGTTGAGCGCCTCGATCGTCTGCGGCATGACGCCGTCGTTGGCCGCGACCACGAGGATCGCGATGTCGGTCGACTTGGCACCACGGGCACGCATGGCGGTGAACGCCTCGTGACCCGGGGTGTCGATGAAGGTGATCTTGCGCTCTTCACCGTTGACCTCGGTACCGACCTGGTACGCACCGATGTGCTGCGTGATGCCACCGGCCTCGCCCGCAACGACGTTCGTCTTGCGGATGGCGTCGAGCAGTCGGGTCTTACCGTGGTCGACGTGACCCATGACGGTCACGACCGGCGGACGCGGCATGAGGAATTCCTCGCCGCCCTCGTCCTCGCCGAACTCGATGTCGAAGCCCTCGAGGAGCTCGCGGTCCTCTTCCTCCGGGCTGACGATCTGAACCGTGTAGTTCATCTCGCCGGCCAGCATTTCGAGGGTCTCGTCGGAGACGGACTGCGTGGCGGTGACCATCTCGCCGAGGTTCATCATCACGGCGACGAGCGACGCCGGGTTGGCGTTGATCTTCTCCGCGAAGTCGGTGAGGGAGGCACCGCGCGACAGGCGAACGGTCTCGCCCTGGCCGCGCGGCAGCATCACGCCGCCGACCGACGGGGCCTGCATGGCCTCGTACTCCTGGCGCCTCTGACGCTTGGACTTGCGACCACGACGGGCCGGACCGCCGGGACGACCGAAGGCGCCCTGCGTGCCACCACGGGCACCGGGACCACCGGGACGCCCGCCGAAGCCGGGACGACCGCCGCCACCGGCACCGGCCGGACCGCCACCGAAGCCGCCGCCACCGGGACGGGGGCCACCGAAGCCGCCACCGCCGCCGGGACGCGAGCCCGGACCGGCCGGACGACCGGCGAAGCCGCCGCCCGCGGGACGACCGGCGCCGCCGCCGGGACGGGCACCGCCCGCACCGGGACCACGGCCACCGGGGCCGCCGCCGGGACGCGGACCGGGACCACCGGCAGCGGGACGCTGCGGCATCATGCCCGGGTTGGGACGGTTACCGCCGGGAGCACCACCGGGACGCGGGGCGCCGCCCTGCGGACGAGGCATGCCGCCCGGGGTGGGGCGAGCGCCGCCCTGACCCTGGGGACGCGGGGCGCCACCGGGGCCGCCCTGCGGACGGGGAGCACCCTGGCCGCCGCCGGCGCCGGGGGCACCGGGACGGGGAGCGCCGGCCGGACGGGGCGCCTGCGGGCGCGCCATGCCGGTGGAGCCACCAGAGGTGAACGGGTTGTTGCCCGGACGGGGACCGGCCGGACGGGCGCCCTGCGGACGCGGGGCACCGGCACCGCCGGCGGGACGCTGGGACGGACCGCCGGGGGCGGAACCGGCCGGGCGCGGGGCGCCGGGACGTGCGCCGGACTGACCGCCCTGACCCTGGGCCGGACGCTGCTGCGCCGGACGGGGGCCGGGAGCGGCCGCGGCGGGACGCTCGGTGCGCGCCGGGGCGGCCGGGGCCGCCGGAGGCGCGGAGAACTCGGTCGCCACGGGAGCCGCCGGAGCGGGCTTCGGGGCGGCCGGAGCCTTGGGACCGGGACGCGGGCCGGATGCGGCCGGAGTCACCGGGGCGGGAGTACTGGCGGCCGGAGCCTCGGCGACGACCGGCTTGGGGGCCGGTGCACCGGGCTTCGGGGCGGCAGGACGTGCCGCAGCGGCCGGGGAGGGCGCTGCGGGCTTGGCGGGCGCTGCCTTGCGGGGCGCGCCGGGCTTTGCAGCGGACTTGCCGGCGTTGCCGCCGGGCCCCTGCAGTGCGTCAGTCAACTTGCGTACGACAGGCGCCTCGATCGTCGAGGACGCCGAACGTACGAATTCACCGAGTTCTTGGAGCTTGGCCATGACGACCTTGCTCTCTACCCCGAACTCCTTGGCGAGTTCGTATACCCGGACCTTAGCCACTTCGCTCCTTTTAGGTCCGGGTTACGCCGGACCGTCGCTACTTCATGGGCGTACTCATCGCGTACTCATCGAGTGCTCATCGCAATCTCGACCTACTTCCAACTCGCGAGGTACCTGACCGCACGGGGTATCCGTGCCGTACTACTTCTTACGGTGTCGCCCCGGCCTCACCGGCCACGGCTTTGCGCAGTGTCGCCGTGTCGAGCGCTCCGGCGGACCGAAGGGCCCGGGGGAACGCTCTGCGGCGGACCGCCTGGTCGAGGCAGACCACGGCGGGGTGCACGTAGGCACCCCGGCCGGGCAGCGTACCGCGAGGATCGGGGACGCATTCGTCCTCGACCGCCACGATGCGCAGCAGATCGCTCTTGGCCGCTCGCTCCCGACACCCCACACAGGTGCGTTCGGGGCATGCGCGGGCTTGCGTCCGGCCAGACACGCCTAAGTCTACCTCCCCGCACCGACCTCACCCCTTCGGGCGAAAAATCGAACGGATGTCGTTGTGATTCACATGGATCCCGGAGGACCCACAGGTCAGGGACCCCGACCTGCGGGGTCCCTGTCTACCGGCCGAAAACCACCGACCGGTAGTGGTTTATTCCCCGCGCCGGTCGGAGTGACGGTCCGCACCGCGGTCACCACCGCGGTCCCGGTCCCCGTCGCGGTCCCGGTCACCACCGCGGTCGCGGTCGCCGTCCCGGTCCGAGGGGTCCTCGGTGTCCGGGCGGATGTCGATGCGCCAGCCGGTGAGCCGCGCGGCGAGGCGGGCGTTCTGGCCCTCCTTGCCGATGGCCAGCGACAGCTGGTAGTCGGGCACGGTCACGCGGGCGGAACGGGAGTCCCAGTCGACGACCTCGACCTTGCTCACCCGGGCGGGTGACAGGGCGTTGGCGACCATCTCCGCCGGGTCGTCCGACCAGTCGACGATGTCGATCTTCTCACCGTGCAATTCGGCCATCACGTTGCGCACACGGCTGCCCATGGGGCCGATGCAGGCGCCCTTGGGGTTCAGGCCGGAACGCGTGGAGCGGACGGCGATCTTGGTGCGGTGGCCGGCCTCGCGGGCGATGGCCGAGATCTCGACGCTGCCGTCGGCGATCTCCGGGACCTCCAGGGCGAACAGCTTCTTCACCAGGTTGGGGTGGGTCCGCGAAAGGGTCACGGACGGGCCGCGGACGCCCTTCGCGACGCGCACCACGTACGCCTTCAGGCGCAGCCCGTGGGTGTACTCCTCACCGGGGACCTGCTCCTGCACCGGCAGGATGGCCTCCAGCTTGCCGATGTCGACGAGGACGTTCTTGGGGTCCTTGCCCTGCTGGACGACGCCGGTGATGACGTCACCCTCGCGGCCGAGGAACTCGCCGAAGGTCAGGTCGTCCTCGGCGTCGCGCAGACGCTGGAGGATCACCTGCTTGGCGGTCGTCGCGGCGATCCGGCCGAAGTCCGACGGCGTGTCGTCGAACTCCTTGGGCTCCTGGCCCTCTTCGAGATCCTTCGGGTCTTCCGTCGCCCACACGACCACGTGACCGTTGGTGCGGTCGAGCACGACGCGGGCGCGGCGGAAGCTGCCCTCGGTGCGGTGGTACGCGATGAGGAGGGCCGACTCGATCGCCTCGACGAGCAGGTCGAAGGAGATCTCCTTCTCCCGGACCAGACCCCGTAGGGCACTCATGTCGATGTCCACGACTACGCCTCCTCTTCCTTCTTGTCCTTGCGGTTGAACTCGATCTCGACACGCGCCTTGACGATGTCGGTGAATGCGATGCGGCGGGTGGTCGCCTTGCGGCCCTTCACACCCGGTACTTCGAGGTCCATGCCCTCGTCGTCGACGTCGAGGATGCGGGCGATCAGTTCCCCGCTCTCGGCCGACTGGAACTTCACGAGACGGCCGATCGCCCGGATGTAGTGACGGTGCTCGGTCAGCGGGCGGTCCGCGCCCGGCGAGCTCACTTCGAGGACGTACTCGTCCTCGCCCATCACGTCGCTCTCGTCGAGCAGATCGGAGACCTCGCGACTCAGCTCGGCACAGGCGTCCAGTTCCACACCCTCATCGGAATCCACGATGATCCGCAGCATCCGGCGCTTGCCCGCCTTGGACGTCTCGATGTCTTCGAGGTCCAGGCCCTTGGCGGTGACCAGCGGCTCCAGCAGTCCGCGCAGCCTGTCGCTCTGGGTGGTGCTCATCCGGGTGACTCCTCGGCCGCGTGTGCTGTTGTGGTTTTCTGTCGCGTGTCAGGTCAAAGGGTATCCGGTCGCGGAGGGTGTTGCCGTCCGTGCTCCGGGACGGGCCCCGGGTACCTTGATCACACCCGCCCCGCCGTCACCTCCGGAGGACGTCACCGTGCCCTGGACCACGCCACGCCCGCCGTCCGTGCCCGCGCGGACCTCGGGTTTCCCGGAGCCGGCGGAGGCCGCCGGTCCCCCGCGTCCTTCGCGCGCATCGCGCCCCTCTCGTCGCGGCGTGCTCGTCACGGCCGTCGGCGCGGGCGGCACCGCGCTGCTCGGCGGGTGCTCGGGTGGTGACGACTCCTCCGGCGCGAGCACCGAGGTGTCACTCGAACGGCGGATGCGGGAGGGCGCCGTTCGTGACAGCGAGGATCTGCTGGAACGTTACGACAGGACCATCGCCGCCCATCCGGACCTGGCCGGGCGGCTGGTACCGCTGCGCGCCTCCGTCGCGGCGCACCCCGCTGCCCTGGCGTTCGTCGAACCCGGTCGGTCGGACGAGCGGCAGGCCTCCCCTTCGCCCTCCGCCTCGGCGACGGCCACGCCGTCGCGCTCCGGCGAGCCGGTTCCGCCCAAGGCCGCCGACGCCCTGACCGAACTCGCGGACGCCGAGCGGAGCCTGGCCGAGACCCGGACCGTCGCGCTGGCCGGCGCCCCCGGGGAGCTGGCGCGGCTGCTGGCCTCGGTCGCGGCCTGCGGCGCGGTCCACGCGTACCTGCTGACCTCGAACCCGGGAGCCCGACCGTGAAGCCCGAGCCCTCCGCGACGACCCGCCCGCTGGAGGCCGCGCAGTCAGCGTTGGCCGCCGAGCACGCAGCCGCGTACGCCTACGGGGTGATCGGCGCGCGCATCGCGGCGGCCCGTGCGCCCGAGGCCCGCGAGGCGTACGGGCAGCACCTGGCGCGGCGTGACTCGCTCGCCCGTACCGTGCGCGACCTGGGCGGATCCCCCCGCCCGTCGGAGGCCGCGTACGCCCTGCCGTTCGAACTGCGGACCCCTGCGGACGCCGAGCGGCTCGCCGGTGACGTCGAGGACCGGGTGGCCGGCGCCTACTCCGATCTGGTGCGGGCCGCCGACGGCCCGTTGCGCCGCGAGGCGGCCGACGCGCTGAGCGCCGCGGCGGTCCGCGCGGCGCGCTGGCGTGGTGTCGGCGTAGCCTTCCCTGGGCTCACGGAACGTTCGAAGCGAGCCCAGACCAGCTGAAAGGGATCACGCACGCATGGCTTTCGAACCGCCGCAGCGGCTGGTACGGGCGCTCGGCGAGACGCCGGAGACGACGCGGGACACGGACTGGCTGGGGCGGTTGCCCCGACTGACCGAGGAGGCGCTGACCCGGCGTGAGGTGGCCGCGCAGCGGGTGCAGGCTCCGGGTGGCCGCAGCAGCCTGGTGGTCCTCGTCCGGTACGCCGACGGGACCCCGGCCGCGCTGAAGTTGGCGCCCCCCGGGGCGCGGCCCGACCGGGAGCTGGCGGCGCTCGCCCACTGGGGCGGGTTCGGGGCCGTACGGGTCCTGGACTCGCGGTACCACGAGGAGGACGGGGCGCTGCTCCTGGAGCGGCTGCACCCGGAGGTGTCGCTGCGCTCGCTGCCCGAGGCGAAGGCGCTGCTGGAGGCCTCGGGGACGCTCCGGCGGCTGTGGGTGGCCCCCGGGGCCGATCACCGGTGGGAGACCGTCGCGCAGCGCACGGACCGGCAGGCCGAGGCACTGCGGAAGGCTCCCCCGGAGGTCGAGGCGCTGGCCGCGACGGCCCTCGCGCTCCGTGAGGAGCTGACGGCGGCGCCGGGCGAGGAACTGCTGCTGCACGGGAACTTCCGGCAGGGCAAGGTGCTGGCGGGTGAGCGGGCGCCGTGGCTGACGGTCGGTCCCGACCCGGTGGTCGGCGAGCGGGCCTACGACCTCGCGCGGCTGGTCAGGGACCGGCTGGAGGACCAGGTCGCCTCCTCGACGGGGGCGTCGGGCGCGCGCCGACGGGTGAACAAACTGGCCGACGCGTTGGACGTGGACCGGGAGCGGCTGCGGGGCTGGGCGGTGTTCCGCGCGGTGGAGTCGGGGAACCGGGCGCTGGCCGCCGGGCGGCGTCGGGACGCCGAGCTGTTGTTGGAGTTCGCGGCCTGGTTGTAGGGCATACCGTACATATAAGGATATGTACGGCAGGGGGCCGTCATGGTCGAGGAACTGCTGACAGCGGCTGTCGCCGCGGGCGTGGGAATCATGGTGTACCTGGGCGTCGCCGCCCGGGTGGTGAAGCAGTACGAGCGGGGCGTGGTGTTCCGGCTGGGCCGGCTCCGTGAGGGTGTTCGGGGCCCCGGCTTCACCTTCGTCGTCCCGGGCGTGGACAAGCTGCGCAAGGTGAACATGCAGATCGTGACGATGCCGGTGCCGGCCCAGGAGGGCATCACCCGGGACAACGTCACGGTGCGGGTGGACGCGGTCGTCTACTTCAAGGTGGTCGACGCGGCCGACGCGATCATCCAGGTCGAGGACTACCGGTTCGCGGTCTCGCAGATGGCCCAGACCTCGCTGCGGTCCATCATCGGCAAGTCGGACCTGGACGATCTGCTGTCCAACCGGGAGCAGCTGAACCAGGGACTGGAGCTGATGATCGACAGCCCGGCGATCGGCTGGGGCGTCCAGATCGACCGGGTCGAGATCAAGGACGTCTCGCTGCCGGAGACCATGAAACGGTCGATGGCCCGGCAGGCCGAGGCGGACCGCGAGCGGCGGGCGCGCATCATCAACGCGGACGCGGAGCTCCAGGCGTCGAGGAAGCTGGCCGAGGCGGCCGAGGTGATGTCGGAGCAGCCGGCGGCGCTGCAACTGCGGCTCCTGCAGACGGTGGTGGCGGTGGCGGCGGAGAAGAACTCCACCCTGGTCCTGCCGTTCCCGGTGGAACTCCTGCGCTTCCTCGAACGCGCGGCGCCCGCCCCCGCGCCTCCCGCACCTCCCGCACCCCCGGCACCCCCGGCACCCCCGGGTCCGGCCATCGAGCCGGGCGCGACCGCGACCCCGACCATCGAGCCGGGTGCGGACCCCGACGCGCCCCCGGCCCTCGACCCGCCCCCGGCCGAACGCGACTAGCCGGGACACGGGCCGACGAGCCCCGCGTCCCGGCCGGACCGTCACGTCACGTCAGGCGGGCCAGCGCCTGCGCCAGGGGGAGTTCCTCGCGGGTGCCTTCCCTGCGGTTCTGGAGTTCGACCACCGACTCGGCCGAGCGGCGCCCGGCGACCAGGATCCACGGCACGCCGATCAACTCCGCGTCGGTGAGCTTGACCCCGGGCGACAGTCCCGGCCGGTCGTCCAGGAGGACCCGCCGGCCCGCGGCGGCCAGTGCCTCGGCGGCTTCCGCGGCGAGCGCCAGCGGTACGGCCTTGCCCGCCGCGACCACGTGCACGTCGGCCGGTGCCACCTCGGCGGGCCAGCACAACCCCCGTTCGTCGGCGGTCTGTTCGGCGAGCGCCGCGACCGCCCGGGAGACGCCGATCCCGTACGAGCCCATCGTGACCCGGACCGGCTTGCCCTCCTTGCCGAGCACGTCGAGCCCGAAGGCGTCGGCGTACTTGCGGCCCAGTTGGAAGATGTGGCCGATCTCGATCGCGCGGTCCAGGCGGAGGCCGACACCGCAGAGCGGGCAGGGGTCGCCGGGCTCCACGACCACCACGTCGAGGTACCGGTCCACCTCGAAGTCCCGTCCGCAGACCACGTCGCGGGCGTGTGTGTCGGGCTTGTTGGCGCCGGTCACCCATGAAGTGCCGGGCGCGACACGGGGGTCGGCCAGGTAGCGGACCTTGCCCAGGCCCTGGGGGCCCACGTAGCCGCGTACCAGGTCGGGCCGGTCCACGAAGTCCTCGGCCGTGACCAATTCCACGACGGCCGGGGCGAGATGCTCGCCCAGCTTCCCGAGGTCCACCTCGCGGTCCCCCGGTACGCCGACGGCCACGATCTCGCCGTCGACCTTGACGAGGAGGTTCTTCAGCGTCGCCGAGGCGGGTACGCCCAGGTGGGCGGCCAGCGTCTCGATGGTGGGGGTGTCGGGGGTGGGGATCTCCTCCAGCGGGCCGTGCTCGCCGGCCACCGGGGTCAGGGCGAAGGTCACCGCCTCCGTGTTGGCCGCGTAGTCGCAGGACGGGCAGTCGGCGAAGGTGTCCTCGCCCGCCTCGGCCGGGGCGAGGAACTCCTCGGACGCGGAGCCGCCCATCGCTCCCGAGACCGCCGACACGATCCGGTGGTTCAGCCCGAGCCGCTCGAAGATGCGACGGTAGGCGGCGCGGTGGAGGGCGTAGGACTCGGCCAGGCCCTCGTCGCTCACGTCGAAGGAGTACGAGTCCTTCATCTGGAACTCGCGGCCGCGCAGCACCCCGGAGCGCGGCCTGGCCTCGTCGCGGTACTTGGTCTGGATCTGGTAGAGCATGACCGGCAGGTCCTTGTAGGACGTGCACTGGTCCTTCACCAGCAGGGTGAAGATCTCCTCGTGGGTGGGGCCGAGGAGATAGTCCGCGCCCTTGCGGTCCTTGAGGCGGAAGAGCAGGTCGCCGTACTCCGACCAGCGGCCGCTGACCTCGTACGGCTCTTTGGGCAGCAGCGCGGGGAGGAGTACCTCCTGGGCCCCGATCGCGTCCATCTCCTCGCGGACGACGCGCGAGACGTTGTCCAGGACCCGCTTGCCGAGCGGCAGCCAGGTCCACACCCCGGCGGAACTGCGCCGGACGTAGCCGGCGCGGACCAGCATGCGGTGGCTGAGGGTCTCCGCGTCGGCCGGGTCCTCGCGGAGGGTCTTGGCCATGAGGCGGGACATGCGCTGCACGTGTTGCGTTGACATGACGGGAGGCTATCGGGGACCGGCGCGGGGTCCGAAACGAATTCAGCGCCGGTGCAGGGGCAGCGGGGCGCCCATGACGGCGTACGGCAGGCTCGCGCTGGGGAAGTGCACCCGGCGGGCGAGGTCGGTGTAGCCGAGGGCGCGGTAGAGGCCGCGGGCGGGGCTCTCGGTGTCGATGGCGGACAGGATCGAGCGGGGCTCGGCGGCGGTGTCGGTGATCCGCGTGATCAGGGCGCGGCCGACGCCCCGGCCCTGGAATCCGGGGTGCACGTGGAGTTCGGTGATGACGAAGGAGTGGTCGAGCCAGCCGTCGTGGCCGCCGGCGCGCAGGTGCGGTTCGACGACGGTGGACCACCAGTGGTCGCGGTCGTTGGGCATGCCGTACACGAATCCGGCGAGCGCGCCGTCCTCGGTGAACGCCCCCAGGGCGCGGGCGCCCCGGCAGTCCATGTGGCGTTGGACGATGTAGCGCCGGATGCCGACCTCGTCGTCGCTGAGCCCGAACGCGACGGCTTGCACGCGCAGGGCCTCGTCCACGCGGGCGGCGAGGTCGAGGGCGGCGATGCGGAGTCCGGCGGGCCGGTCGGGGTCGTCGCCCTCGGAGGTAGGCAGCATGCCGTGACCTTACTCGGGGGTACCGGCCAGGGATACGTGGCCCTCTCGGCCGGCGGCCCGCCCCGGGGGCGCCGACGCCCCGGGTTCCGCGGGAGCCGGCCGCCGCGGGTGGAGCGGGCCGGGGGCGGGTCGGGTCAGAAGAGCACGCTCATGAACGCGCCGACCTCGCGGAAGCCCACGCGGCGGTAGGACGCCCGGGCGGCGGTGTTGAAGTCGTTGACGTAGAGGCTGACCACCGGGGCCACGTCGCGCAGCGCGTACTCGACGACGGCCGCCATGCCGGCCTCGGAGTGCCCCCGGCCGCGGAACTCGGGGTCGACCCAGACGCCCTGGATCTGGCAGGCGCGGGGGGTGGCGGCGCCGATCTCCGCCTTGAAGACGACCTTGCCGTCCTCGACGCGTGCGAAGGAGCGGCCGGAGCCGACGAGTTCGGCGACCCGGGCCTGGTAGAGCAGGCCGCCGTCCCCGGCGAGCGGGGAGATGCCGACCTCCTCGGTGAACATCGCCACGCAGGCGGGCATGATCAGGTCCAGTTCGTCCTTGCGGATCCGGCGGACCAGGGGATCCGCCCTGACCTCGGTCGACGGCTGTTCGATGACCATGAGGGGTTGGCGGGAGCGGACGTCCCGGGCAGGGCCCCAGCTGGGCTCCAGGAGCTGCCACAGCAGCCGGGTGGCCTCGGCCGGACCGACGATGGAGGAGCAGCGGCGGCCGGTGCGGCGGGCCCGGTCGGCGAAGGCGCGTACGGCGTCGGGTCCGGCGCAGACGGGGACCAGGTTGGCTCCCGCGTAACAGAGGGCCTGGAGCGCGCCGTCGGTGTACCAGCCCCACATCTCGCCGCCGAGGCGCCACGGGTCGAGCCCGGCGACCTGGACGCGCGAGGTGACGAAGGCGTTCTCGACGGGGTCACGTCCCAGGACCGCGAGCGCGGCGTCGAGATCACTGGGCTCAAGGACCCGGGTGGTGGTCTGCGTCAACACTGGGGCCTCACCATGCAAGTCTGCTGATCCCCGAACTGTACCCGGCGTCGCATGAGGATGCCTGGTCCCACGGGTCACGAAAAAGCCCCGGCCCCGCCCGCGAGCTGCGGGAACGGGCCGGGGCCTCAGCGGTGTCGGCGGGGTCGCTCAGACGCCGATGGCGACGGTGGGCTCGCCGGACGGGATGCCGTCCTTCTCCATCTGCTCGGCGATCTTCAGGGCCTCTTCGATGAGGGTCTCCACGATCTTCGACTCGGGGACGGTCTTGATGACCTCGCCCTTCACGAAGATCTGGCCCTTGCCGTTGCCGGAGGCGACGCCCAGGTCGGCCTCGCGGGCCTCGCCGGGGCCGTTGACGACGCAGCCCATGACCGCGACGCGCAGCGGGACCTCCATGCCCTCCAGGCCCGCCGTGACCTCCTCGGCCAGCTTGTAGACGTCGACCTGGGCCCGCCCGCAGGACGGGCAGGAGACGATCTCCAGGCGGCGGGGCTTGAGGTTCAGCGACTCCAGGATCTGGTTGCCGACCTTGATCTCCTCGACCGGCGGGGCGGAGAGGGAGACGCGGATGGTGTCGCCGATGCCCTCGGAGAGCAGGGCGCCGAAGGCGACGGCGGACTTGATGGTGCCCTGGAAGGCGGGGCCGGCCTCGGTGACGCCGAGGTGCAGCGGGTAGTCGCAGGCGGCCGCGAGCTGGCGGTAGGCGTTGACCATGACGACCGGGTCGTTGTGCTTGACCGAGATCTTGATGTCGCCGAAGCCGTGCTCCTCGAAGAGGGAGGCTTCCCACAGCGCGGACTCGACGAGCGCCTCGGGGGTGGCCTTGCCGTACTTCTTGAGCAGTCGGGCGTCGAGGGAGCCCGCGTTGACGCCGATCCGGATCGGGGTGCCCGCGGCCTTGGCCGCGTGCGCGATCTCCTTGACCTTGTCGTCGAACTGCTTGATGTTGCCGGGGTTGACGCGGACGGCGGCGCAGCCGGCGTCGATCGCGGCGAACACGTACTTCGGCTGGAAGTGGATGTCGGCGATCACCGGGATCTGCGACTTCTTGGCGATCACGGCGAGCGCGTCGGCGTCGTCCTGCGTCGGGCAGGCGACACGGACGATGTTGCAGCCGGAGGCGGTGAGCTCGGCGATCTGCTGGAGGGTGGCGCCGATGTCGGAGGTGCGGGTCGTGGTCATCGACTGCACCGAAATGGGTGCGTCTCCACCGACGGCCACGGAACCGACCTGGATCTTGCGACTGACCCGTCGGACGGCGAGCTTCGTCGGCACGGACGGCATTCCGAGAGAGATGGCAGTCATCTGCTGTGCAACCCCAAGGTGTGGATCAAGGTCCCGAGATCGGCGGGCTCCAGGCTTCGAGATTACGCCAATCAGCGCGGGACCCACGCATCGCCGGGGGTGTGCCACCCGAACGCGAAGGGCCGGGCACGATGTGTGCCCGGCCTCCTACGCACGGTCGTACGACTTTCGCATGAGCGGTCGATCCGGAGATCGGACCGGACGCGTCAGGTGATCTTGATCGGGTTCACCACGTCCGCCACGAGCACCAGCAGGGTGAAGCAGACGAAGACTCCCGCCACCACGTAGGCCAAGGGCATCAGCCGCGCCACGTCGAACGGACCGGGGTCCGGCCGGCGGAAGACACGGGCCACGTTGCGTCGCACCGACTCCCACAGCGCGCCCGCGATGTGACCGCCGTCGAGCGGCAGCAGCGGCAGCATGTTGAACAGGAACAGCGAGAGGTTGAAGCCCGCCACCAGGTTCAGGAAGATCACCAGGATGTGGGTGGGCGGCAGGTCCAGGGTGAAGATCTCGCCGCTGACCCGGGCGGCGCCCACGATGCCCATCGGGCCGTTCACGTCGCGCTCGGCGCCGTTGAAGACGGAGTTCCACAGGGCCGGGATCTTGGACGGCAGCGCGACCAGGGACTCGACCCCGGACTCCATCATGTCGCCCATGCGGGAGGCGGCCTGCGGGAAGGACTGCTCCACGTACCCGCTGGCCGGCGCGAAGCCGAGGAAGCCCGCGGTGACGTACTGGTCCTTGACGTACTCGCCGCGACCGTCGGTCTTGGCGACCGTGTTCTCGATCAGGGTGGGCTTCAGGTCGACCAGGCGGCCCGCGCGCTCCACGGTGACGGTGGCCGGGCCGACGGTGGCGCGGATGTCCTTCTGGAGCGCCGACCAGTCGTCGACCTTCCTGCCGTTGAACGCGACGATCTTGTCCCCCTGCAGCAGGCCCGCGGCCTTGGCGGGGGCCACCGGGTCGCCGGCGGCGCACTTGTCGCGCTTCTCGCTCTGCTGGAGGACGCAGTCGGACACGCTGCTGACCACGGTGGTCTGGGTGTTCACGCCGAAGGTCATCAGCGTGGCCAGGAAGATGGCCACGGCCAGGACCAGGTTCATGAACGGCCCGGCGAACATCACGATCACGCGCTTCCACGGCTTGCGCGTGTAGAACAGCCGCGTCTCGTCGCCGGGCTGGAGCTCCTCGTACGCGGCGGAGCGCGCGTCCTCGATCATCGAGCGGAAGGGCGACGTCGAGCGGGCGGTGACCTTGCCGTCCTCGCCGGGCGGGAACATCCCGATCATGCGGATGTAGCCGCCCATCGGGATGGCCTTTATCCCGTACTCCGTGTCGCCCTTCTTCCGCGACCAGACGGTCCTGCCGAAGCCGACCATGTACTGGGGCACGCGGATGCCGAACATCTTGGCCGTGGAGAGGTGGCCGAGTTCGTGCCAGGCGATGGAGACCAGCAGGCCGACCGCGAAGACGACCACACCGATCAGGGTCAGCAGTATCGTCATGCGCTCGCCTCCGCGGCGGCGCGTGCCGCCATCTCCCGTGCCCGGGCCCTGGCCCAGGTCTCCGCTTCAAGGACGTCCCGGACGGTCAGGGAAGTTCCCGCCTCCGGCGTTCCGTGCTCATCGACCACAGCGGAGACCGTATCCATGATTGCTGTGAACGGCAGCCGACCGGCCAGGAAGGCGGCCACGCACTCCTCGTTCGCCGCATTGAACACGGCCGGGGCGGTACCGCCCAGTGCGCCCACGTGGCGGGCCAGTCCCACCGACGGGAAGGCCTCGGTGTCCAGCGGGAAGAACTCCCAGCTCGACGCCTTGGTCCAGTCGAACGCCGGGGCCGCGTCGGGGATCCGCTCGGGCCAGCCGAGGCCGATCGCGATCGGGCCGCGCATGTCCGGCGGGGTGGCCTGCGCCAGGGTGGAGCCGTCCGTGAACTCGACCATCGAGTGGACGTAGGACTGCGGGTGGACGACGACCTCGATGCGGTCGAAGGGGATGTCGTAGAGCAGGTGCGCCTCGATGACCTCCAGCCCCTTGTTGACCAGGGTCGCCGAGTTGATCGTGATGACCGGGCCCATGGCCCAGGTGGGGTGCGCCAGCGCGTCCTGGACGGTGACGTGGGCCAGCTCGGCGCGGGTGCGGCCGCGGAAGGGGCCGCCGGAGGCGGTGACCACGAGCTTGCGCACGTCGGCGCGGGTGCCGGCGGCGAGCGCCTGGAACAGCGCGGCGTGCTCGGAGTCCACCGGGATGATCTGACCGGGCTTCGCCAGCGCCTTGACCAGGGGGCCGCCGACGATCAGCGACTCCTTGTTGGCCAGGGCCAGGGTCCGGCCGGCCCGCAGGGCGGCGAGGGTGGGCGCGAGGCCGATGGAGCCGGTGATGCCGTTGAGCACGGTGTGGCACGCGGAGGCGGCCAGTTCGCTCGCCGCGTCGGGGCCGGCCAGGATCTCCGGCAGCGGCTCGTCGCCGCCGTACTGGGCGCTCAGCGCCTCTTTCAGGGCCGGTACGGCGTCCTCGTCGGCCACGGCGACCGTGTCGACCCGCAGCAGCCGGGCCTGCTCGGCCAGCAGCGCGACGCGCCCGCCGGCGGCGGACAGCGCGGTCACGCGGAAGCGGTCCGGGTTGCGCAGGGCGAGGTCGATGGCCTGGGTCCCGATGGACCCGGTCGACCCGAGGATGACGATGTCCCGGCGGCCGACCGCGGGGTCGAAGAGGAGGTGCGGATCGGCGAGGGGGGCTGGGCTGTCGCTCATGCTCCCATTGTTGCCGCAACTCAGGTGCGGTTGGACACGGAGTCCCCTTGAATCACACCGGCCAACAGCTCCGGCAGCGTCCCGGCGAAGTCGGGGAGCGCCCGGGCGGCCCGCCACCAGGCGTCCGCGTCCGCGCCGAGGGCCTCGGCGAACAGCCGGTCCGCCTCGGCGCGGGCCGCGTGGACGGCCTCGGGACGGTCGTGGCGGTCGGGGTGGTCGATGTCGCCGAGCCAGTGGTCCTCGTCCAGGGCCCAGCAGGCGGGCACCTTGTGGCGGATCACGTCGGCCCCGGTGAGCAGGCCCCGGTCGAGGCAGTCACGGACCCATCGAATGTCCTCGCTGACCTGTTCCATCGGCACGGCCAGGCTGACCAGGGCCAGTTCGCGTTCCACCCCGCCGACCGGTTCGGGGCCGGTGTGGACACCGGCCGGAGGCGTCTCCCGCGCGGCCACCACCTCGACCAGTTCGGGCAGCGTGCCGCCGAAGCCGACGGCACGCCGGCTCAGGATCGGCCACCAGCGCGGGTCGTCACCCAGGGTGGGTCGCAGCACCCGGCGCACGGCGGACCGGACCTCGGCCTGCTCGGGCACGTTCCAGCGCAGCCCGCCCGGACCGGCGGACAGGTCCGCCAGGAGCAGGGTCCGCCCGGCGGGAGTCACGCGGGAGACCAGCTCGTCGCAGGTCAGGAGCCCCATCCGGACGGCCCGTACGGCGGGGCGGTACCAGCGGCGCCCGTACGTCTCCCCCGGTGTGCCGGCGAGCAGCGCGACGGACACGTCCAGGGGCAGGTCGCCGACCAGGAGCAGCGCCTCGATCGCGCCGGGCGGCAACGGGTCGCGGGCGTGCCGGGCGCGCAGCAGTGCGGGGTCGAGGGTATGCGGCAGCCGCAGCAGGGTGAGCGGGAGCCGGGGGCGGGCGCCGTGCGCGCGCAGCAGCCCGATCAGTTCGTCGGTGTCCAGCGGTCCGGGGCCGACGCCGAGGGCCGCGAGGAGTTCCGGGCCGGGCGCGGGGCGGTCCGCGTACCGCGCGGGTCCGGGCAGGCCCGGCAGCGGGCGCCCGAACACGCGCGGGTTGCGGGCGACGGTCCGCCGGTCCTCGTCGCTGCCGTGCCGCAGCACGAGCGTGACGAGGGAGGCGGGCAGGTACTCGTCGCGGAGCAGGTACTTGCGGGTGGTGTCGTCCAGCCGGCCCGTCAGGTCGGTGGTGACGGGGTCCGGTGCGTGGCGCAGCAGGTGCGCCACGCACCAGGCCAGCCGTCGGCTGTGACGGTCTTCCTCGGCCATCGCCATCGTTCCCGTCCGCCTCGTGCTCGTGCCGGTACTCGTCCTGTTCGCGCGGGCCGCTCCCTCGGTCGCTCGGATCGCTCCTCGTGGCTCGGGCCCGTCTTGATCCTCGCAGGTCAGCGCAGCGGGCGGTGGACGTTTTCGCGGGTGGACGGGCCCGGGGTGGCGTCGGCGATCCACGGGCCGTCGCCCGAGGGGTCGAGGATGCCCTCCTCCAGCCAGGTGTAGGTGCCGGACAGCACCCCGGCGACGACCTTGCCGTCCAGGTCGTCGGTGTTGGACCAGAGCCGGCCGAAGAGTTCCTCGACGCGGATCCGGGACTGCCGGCAGAAGGCGTCGGCGAGTTGGTAGGCCTCGCGGCCGTGGTCGCCGGTCGCGCGCAGGTGCTCGGCGCGCACACAGGCGGCGCTCATCGCGAAGAGTTCGGCGCCGATGTCCACGATCCGGCCGAGGAAGCCCTGCTTCGTCTCCATCCGCCCCTGCCAGCGGGACATGGCGTAGAACGTCGATCGGGCGAGTTTGCGGGAGGTCCGCTCGACGTAGCGCAGGTGGGTGGCGAGGTCGGGGTGGCCGTCGGGGTGGAACTCCCGGTAGGTCCCCGGCACCTGGCCGGCCCCGGTGGCCAGTCTGGGCAGCCAGCGCGCGTAGAACCCGGCCGCGCGGGCGCCGGCCTTCGCCTTGTCGCCGAGGGCCTTCTCGGGGTCGATGAGGTCGCCGGCCACCGACAGGTGGGCGTCCACCGCCTCCCGCGCGATGAGCAGGTGCATGATCTCGGTCGAGCCCTCGAAGATCCGGTTGATGCGCAGATCGCGCAGCATCTGTTCGGCGGGGACGGCCCGCTCGCCGCGGGCGGCCAGCGACTCGGCGGTCTCGAAGCCGCGTCCGCCGCGGATCTGGACCAGTTCGTCGGCCATCAGGCAGGCCATCTCGGAGCCGTAGAGCTTCGCGAGGGCGGCCTCGATGCGGATGTCGTTGCGGTCCTCGTCGGCCATCTGGGAGGCGAGGTCGACCACGGCCTCCAGGGCGAAGGTGGTGGCGGCGATGAAGGCGATCTTGGAGCCGACCGCCTCGTGCCGGGCCACCGGCCGGCCCCACTGCTCGCGCACGCCCGACCACTCGCGTGCGATCTTCAGACACCACTTGCCGGCGCCGACGCACATGGCGGGCAGCGAGAGGCGGCCGGTGTTCAGGGTGGTCAGCGCGATCTTCAGACCGGCGCCCTCGGCTCCGATCCGCTGGGCCGCGGGGACCCGCACCTGGTGGAAGCGGGTGACGCCGTTCTCCAGACCGCGCAGGCCCATGAAGGCGTTGCGGTGCTCGACGGTGATGCCGGGCGAGTCCGCCTCGACCACGAAGGCGGTGATCCCGCCCCGGTGGTTCTCGCTCTTCGGTACCCGGGCCATCACGACGAGCAGGTCGGCGACCACCCCGTTGGTGGTCCAGAGCTTCACCCCGTCGAGGAGGTACCCGTCGCCGCTCTCGTCCGGTACCGCCGTGGTGGCCAGTCGCGCCGGGTCGGAGCCCACGTCGGGCTCGGTGAGCAGGAAGGCGCTGATGGCGGTGGTGGCGCAGCGGGGCAGGTAGGTGTCCTTCTGCTCCCGGGTGCCGAACATCTTGAGCGGCTGGGGGACGCCGATCGACTGGTGGGCGGAGAGCAGGGCCCCGATGGCGGGGCTGACCGAACCGACGAGGGCGAGCGCCTTGTTGTAGTACACCTGGGTGAGACCGAGACCCCCGTACTTCGGGTCGATCTTCATGCCGAGTGCGCCGAGTTCCTTCAGTCCGCGCACGGTCTCGTCGGGGATCCTCGCCTCGCGTTCGATGCGGGCCCCGTCGATCTGCGTCTCGCAGAACTGCCGCAGCCGGGCCAGGAAGGCCTCGCCGCGCCGGACGTCCTCGTCGGCGGGCAGCGGATGGGGGTGGATCAGGTCGAGCCGGAACCGCCCGAGGAAGAGCTCCTTCGCGAAGCTGGGCTTGCGCCAGTCCTGTTCCCGGGCCGCTTCCGCGACCTGCCGTGCCTCGCGTTCGGTCACCTTGGGCTGAGTGCCGCTGGGCTGTGTTGCGGACATGAGAGGGGACTCACCTCGCCGCCGAAGTCGGTTGACTTTCCGGATACCGGTCGGTGCTACCTGGTGAGTGGTACCCGTTTCGTGCGCCCTGAAAAGGGGCGTCCGGCCGGGTGGGCGAAAAGGAGACGGCCGGAGCCCCCGCACAGTGGGCTCCGGCCGTCGGCTCATGGCCGTACGAGTGCGCTCAGATGTCCAGGCCCGTGAGGACCAGGACCCGCTCGTACGTGTAGTCGTCCATGGCGTAGCGGACGCCCTCGCGACCGACGCCGGACTGCTTGACGCCGCCGTACGGCATCTGGTCGGCGCGGTAGGACGGCGCGTCGCCGACGATCACACCGCCGACCTCCAGCTCGCGGTGCGCGCGGAACGCGACCTGGATGTCCCGGGTGAACACGCCGGTCTGCAGACCGAACTTCGAGTCGTTGACGGCGGCGAAGGCCTCGTCGACCCCGTCGACCTTCTGCAGCGTGAGGACCGGCCCGAAGACCTCCTCGACGGCGAGCGTGACACCGGCCGGCAGGTCCGCGACGACGGTGGGCTCGTACGAGGCACCCTCGCGCTTGCCGCCGGTGAGCAGCTTGGCGCCGGCGGAGACGGCCTCGTCCACCCAGGACTCGACGCGCTTGGCGGCGTCCTCGGAGACGAGGGGGCCGACGTCGGTGGCGGAGTCGGACGGGTCACCGGTGACCTGGGCACGGACCTTGGCGACGACCTTCTCGACGAGGCGGTCGTACACGGAGGCGTCGGCGATCACGCGCTGCACCGAGATGCAGGACTGGCCGGCCTGGTAGTTCGAGAAGGTCGCGATACGGGTCGCGGCCCAGTCGATGTCGGCCTCGGAGGACCAGTCGGCGAGGACGACGGCCGCGGCGTTGCCGCCGAGCTCCAGGGTGCAGTGCTTGTGGGGCACCGACTGCTGGATGGCGTAGCCGACCGTGTCGGAGCCGGTGAAGGAGATGACGGGCAGGCGCTCGTCCTTGACCAGGGCGGGCATCTTGTCGTTCGCCACGGGCAGGACGGACCAGGAGCCGACCGGCAGGTCCGTCTCGGCGAGCAGCTCGCCGAGGATCAGGCCGGAGAGCGGGGTGGCCGGGGCCGGCTTCAGGATGATCGGCGCGCCGACGGCGATGGCGGGAGCCACCTTGTGGGCGCACAGGTTCAGCGGGAAGTTGAACGGCGCGATGCCGAGCACGGGACCCTTGACGAAGCGGCGGGTCAGCGCGAGCCGGCCGACGCCACCGGCGTCAGTGTCCAGGCGCTGGGCCTCTCCCCCGTTGAAGCGGCGGGCCTCCTCGGCGGCGAAACGGAACACGGACACCGCACGGCCGACCTCGCCGCGGGCCCACTTGATGGGCTTGCCGTTCTCGGCGGAGATCAGCTGGGCGATCTCCTCGGTGCGCTCGGCGAGCCGCTTGGACACGTGGTCCAGGGCGGCGGCCCGTACGTGGGCGGGGGTCGCGGAAAACTCCGCCGTCACGGCGTGCGCCGCGGCCACGGCCTCTTCGACCTGTGCGTCGGTCGGCACGCTGACGGAGCCGACCAGGCGACCGTCCCACGGGGAGTGGACGTCGAAGCTGTCCTCGCCGGTGGCCAGGCGGCCGGCGAGCCAGAAGGCGTGGGTGGAAGTCATGCGAATCCCGGCCCTTCGGAGTTGTGCGGTGGGGTCCTTGTCCCCACCACCGTAGGACTCCGCGGAGGATTCGTTGTTTATCCGGCATGGAGTACACGCATGCCGACCCGCGCCGCTTTGTCAGTGTCGGGGCCGCTCGCGGGGGCCGGGCGCCACTTTGCCGAGGGGGCCTAGGAGACGGTCGAGGCGGCCTTGAGGGCGAGCCAGAGTTCCATCCGGACGTCCGGGTCGTCCAGCGAGCGGCCGAGGATCTCCTCCACCCGCTTCATCCGGTACCGCAACGTGTGCCGGTGCACGCCCAGGTCCACCGCCGCCGCGTCCCACTGGCCGTGCCGGGAGAGCCAGGCCTGCAGCGAGGCCACCAGGTCGCCGCGACCCTTCGCGTCGTGTTCCCGCAGGGCCCGCAGCGTGCCGTCCGCGAAGGCCCGTACCGCGTCGTCGGCCAGCAGCGGCAGCACCGACCCCGCCGCCAGGTCCTCGTGCTCCACCATCGCCCGGCCGCGTCGCCGGGCCACGGCGAGCGCCTGGTCCGCCTGTTTGAAGGCCGCCGCCACGCCGGCGGGTCCGGCCGTGCCCGACAGCCCGATCACCAGTTCGTCGGGCTCCGGCCCGGTCGTGTCCCGGCCGCGCCGCGCCTCCAGCAGTTCCGCGTGCTCCGCACAGGCCCGTGCCGCGGAACCCGCCTCGGCCGCCAGGACCACCAGCCGCCCTTCCTCGGGCACCACCAGCAGCGCCTCGCCGGTACGGGCCGCCGCCGACTCCACCGCGTCGGCCAATTGGGCGAGACCCTCCGGTTGGGCCGTCCCCGTCAGGGCCGGCTCGGCCACCACGATCCGGAACGGGGACTCCAGGAGCGCCCCGTACAGATCCCCCGCGACGGCCAGCGCGCGCTCCGCCTCGCCGACCATCAGCATCCGCAGCACCGCGGCCCCGAGCCGGGACTCCGCGTCGTGCAGGGACCGGGACCGCTCGGTGGTGAGCGTCAGCAGGGCCACCGCCGAGTGCACGGCGTACCGCTCCGCCGTGCCCAGCGGGGCGCCGGTGCCCACCGCGAGCGCGCCCCGCGCCCGTCGCCCCGTACCCAGCGACTGGAGTTCGACGCGGTCGTCGGAGCCGCCCACCACCGCGCTCGCGGGCGCGGGCCGTTCCCGCAGCCGCTCCACGTCCGGGGTCAGCCGGGCCGCCCGGCGGGCCGCCCAGTCGGGAGCCGCCGCGACCACCGCGCCCGAGGTGTCGTACAGCGCGGCCCAGCCGTGTACGTGCGCCGCCAGCTTCGTCAGGAGTTCGGCGGGGCCGTCGGCCGACAGGGCGGCGCGGGTCAGCTCCCGCTGCGCCTCGAAACCGGCCGTCACGGCCCGGTACTGGTCGGCCGCGAGGGCCGCCGAGACCGCCTTGCTGATGGCGAGGAACGGGGTGCGGCGCGGCACCTCCAGCAGCGGCAGGTCCTCCGCCGCCGCCGCCTCGACCAGGGCCTCGGGAATCGCCTCGTAGTTGACGCCGATCGCAAAGCCGATGCCGACGACGCCGGAGGCCGCGAGCCTCCGTACGTACCGCCGCATCTCCTCGGGGTCCTCGGCGTCCAGTTTCATCGCGGTGATCAGCAGCAGTTCACCGCCCTCCATGTAGGGGACGGGGTCGGCGAGCTCGCTGACGTGGGCCCAGCGCACGGGCGTGTCGAGGCGGCCCTCCCCCGCCCGGACGCTGAGCTTGAGCGCCGAGTGCTGGACGAGCGAGGCGAGGGTGAGCGGCATCGGGTACCAGGGGCCTTAGACGGAGGAGTGGGGCGGCGAGCGGGCCGGGCACGGAGCGGGGGTGGGTCGCCGTGTCGGGCAGGGAGCCTGTCACCGGGTCCGGCGAAGGGGATTGCGCCGTGCGGGCGAAGGGTATTTCGCCGTGTCCGGCGAAGGGGATTGCGCCGTGTCGTATGAACGACTCCCCTCGATTCTGCCACCTCGTACGGGTCCGCTCAGCTCGATCCGGCCAGCCTGACCAGCAGGGGCGCGGCCCGCTCCCCCCGGACCGAGGTCAGCGAGAGCACGGCGTGGTCCGGCGGCACGGCGTGCGCCAGGTCGGACGCCGACCAGCGCTCGCGCTCCACCTGCCGCACGGTCACCGCGTCCGTGGTCACGGCCTTGCCCGTGACCAGCTTCCGGAAGGCGTGGATGGCCCGGGTCAGCGGCTGGTCGGCGAAGACCGTCCGGTGGGTGACGTCCCGCGTCTCCACCCACTCCGTGCCCCAGGCCTCGGCGAACCGCTTCCCGTCCCAGGTGGTGACCCCGGAGAAGGCCATCCGACAGCCCACCGCGCCCAGCAACGGGGTCCGCAGCCCGTCCGGCACGTCGTCGAGGGTACGCAGCGTCAACAGCACCCCCGCGTTCGCCGACCTCAGCCGCTGCACGCCGCGCACGGTCTCCGGGGTCAAGGTGTGCGAGGCGTCGTCGAAGGCCAGGAACGCGAAGAGCGAGCGGTCCGTGCGGGCCGCAACGGAGGCGTTGAACTGGGCGAGCAACAGCCGTGCCAGCATCCGCGACGCCCCGGCGTGCCCCCGCTCGGGAAGGTCCACCCGGACCCGGATGGGATGCTCCATCGCCCGTACCGAGAACGGCCGGCTCTGCCCGGAGGTGTCGAAGAACCCGTGGAAGGCGGGCCGGTCCAGCAGGGCCAGCCGGTCGGCGAGCGCCGGAGCGGGATCGCCCGGGGCCCCGCGCTGCCGGCTGCGGGCGTCGAGCTCGCGCAGCATCGCGGGCTGCCCGGCGGCCTCCAGCTCCCGGCGCAGCGCGTCCACCGCGTCACCGGCGGGATCGAGGAGGTCGCGCAGCTCCGGCACGGAGGGGAAGCGCCCGTGAGCCGTGTGGAACGGCCCGAGCAACTGGGCGAGGGCCGTCGCGGCGCGCCGCACCTCGGACCCCGGGACGTCCCCGACGAAGGCCTCGGCGAGCAGACCGGCCGCCTCGTCGGGGTCGGTGGCACCGCCGTAAAGGTCGAGGTCGTGGACGGACTCCGGATCGCCGATCCGGACCACGATGTCGTACGCCGAGTCCGGACCGAGCCGGGCACCCGCCGAACCGACGGCGACGACGGCCGCCTGCCCGGCCAGCGCCTGGAGCGCCAAGGCCTCCACGACGGGGCGGACCAGGTGACGGGTCTTGCCGGAGCCGGAGGGCCCGACCGCCACCAGCGAGGTGCCGAGCACCTCGGGATCGAGGGCGAGGGCGGTCCCGCGCCGAGCCCAGGGGTTCCGCTCCCCGTCCTCCACCGTGCCCAGCAGCACCTGCCGGGTCAGCAGATCGTGCCGCGCGGCCCGCACGGGCAGGTCCCGCGCCCCGGAGGGATGCACGCAGGCCCCCGCGCCGTTGTTCAGAACGGCGTCGGCGAAGGCCCGCGCACGCGAGGGATCGACGCGCACGGACTCCCAGGCGCGGCGGATCCGGGCATAGTCCACGTCGTTCATCCGCCCGGCCCCGATCTCCCCGCCAAGCCGATCAGCCACCTCCCCGAGCCCGGCGCCACGCAGCTCGTTGAAGGCGACGGGGTCGTCGGGGGTGGCGGGAGGGGCCTGTCGCAGCGCCTGGAACGTGTCGGCCATCGCGGGCCTGCGGGCCTGACGGACGAAGAACACGATGACGGACCCGTAAATGAGCAGGTAGAGCAAGACCGCGACGATCAGGGTCCACTGCGCACCCATTCCGTGAGGCAGATGCCCGAAGGCCAGTCCCTCGACGGGCAAGGTCTCGGTCCAGATGAGCATCATCACGAACAGGGCCGCTGCGGCAGCACCCACTCCGCGCGCCTGTGGGCCTCGAGCCGCGACGAGGCGGTCGAAGGCGAGGCCCCAGGAACCGAGTCGGCTGAACCACACGACGAGTGCGGCGGTCAGCAGGAGCATGTAGACCTGCTCGGCAGCGACGCCACGGCCGTCTTTGGCCGCACCCCCCAGCTCCCACCAGTCGCGCGGCGTGAAGAGCTTCACCGGCACGGTGGCATAGGGGATGTACCCGTTGCTCAGCAGGGACCAGAGCAGCACGCAGGCAAGGAAGGAGATGACGGCGCCACTGAGCAGCGACCGGTCCGAGGCGGGTTCGGCCTCCGCCCCTTCCCGCGGCCGGTATCCGAAGCGCCAGACACCCGGCTCGGCCTTCGGGCGTGGCGTGCGCGCCCAGTCCGCCAGCGGGGCGCCGGCCGTGCCGTGTCCGGCGCCCACCCCCGCCCCCGGCGCGTGGGTCGGTTTCGGGGGGACTCCCGGCGGGCCCGCCGGTCTCGGCACGTGGTCCGCGCGGAGCGACTGTCCCTCGTACGCACCGTCGGTGTTCATGAACCCCTTGCCCCCTGCCCGTTCACTGCACTGCGCTGCGCTGCGCGCTCAATCTAGTGGCCGCGGGCGCCCCGGGGCCCGTACCCCGTCATGATCCACACGACACGTGCCGCCGCGGCGGCAAGGCCGTCCCGGACACGCGCCGCGGCCGCCCTATGGCCGTCCCGGACAAGGACACGCGCGCACCACTCCCTAACGGAGCATGCAGGACCACCGCCCCCGGGCCTAGCCTGCGGACAAAGACACAAGTGCGTCCGAAAACACCCCCAGGAGCCCCCTATGACCGCTGTCCCGCAGGAGCGCCGCATCGTCACCGCGATCCCCGGCCCCAAGTCGCAGGAGCTGCAGGCTCGCCGCCTGGCGACGGTGGCCGGTGGCGTGGGCTCCGTGCTTCCCGTCTTCACGGCCCGCGCGGGCGGCGGCATCATCGAGGACATCGACGGCAACCGCATGATCGACTTCGGTTCCGGCATCGCCGTGACCTCGGTGGGCGCCTCCGCCGAGGCGGTCGTGCGCCGCGCCTCCGCGCAGCTCGCCGACTTCACCCACACCTGTTTCATGGTCACGCCGTACGAGGGTTACGTCGAGGTCTGCGAGGCCCTGGCCGAGCTGACCCCGGGCGACCACGCCAAGAAGTCCGCGCTGTTCAACTCCGGCGCCGAGGCCGTCGAGAACGCGGTCAAGATCGCCCGTTCGTACACCAAGCGTCAGGCCGTCGTCGTCTTCGACCACGGCTACCACGGCCGTACGAACCTGACGATGGCGCTGACCTCGAAGAACATGCCGTACAAGCAGGGCTTCGGTCCGTTCGCGCCCGAGGTCTACCGCGTCCCGGTCGCCTACGGCTACCGCTGGCCCACCGGCGCCGAGAACTGCGGTCCGGAGGCCGCCGCGCAGGCGATCGACCAGATCAGCAAGCAGATCGGCGCCGACAACGTCGCCGCGATCATCATCGAGCCGGTCCTCGGCGAGGGCGGCTTCATCGAGCCGGCCAAGGGCTTCCTCCCGGCGCTGGTGAAGTTCGCCAACGACAACGGCATCGTGTTCGTCGCGGACGAGATCCAGTCGGGCTTCTGCCGTACCGGCCAGTGGTTCGCGTGCGAGGACGAGGGCATCGTCCCGGACCTGATCACCACCGCCAAGGGCATCGCGGGCGGCCTGCCGCTCGCCGCCGTGACGGGCCGCGCCGAGATGATGGACTCCGTGCACGGCGGTGGCCTGGGTGGCACCTACGGCGGCAACCCGGTGGCGTGCGCCGGTGCCCTCGGTTCGATCGAGACCATGAAGGAGCTCGACCTCAACGCCGCGGCGAAGAAGATCGAGTCCGTCATGAAGACCCGCCTGACGGCCATGCAGGAGAAGTACGACATCATCGGCGACATCCGCGGCCGCGGCGCCATGATCGCGATCGAGCTCGTCAAGGACCCGGTCTCCAAGACCCCGTTCCCGGAGGCGGCCGGCGCGCTCGCGAAGGCCTGCCACGCCGAGGGCGTGCTCGTCCTCACCTGTGGCACCTACGGCAACGTGCTGCGCTTCCTCCCCCCGATCGTCATCGGCGAGGACCTGCTGAACGAGGGCCTGGACGTCATCGAGGCCGCATTCGCGGGCATCTGAGCGATTTCCCGAACACAGTGACCCACCCCTACCGGCGGTAACGGTCGGACACTGTGAAGAACGTGTGGGGGGCCGATGGCGGGAGCGCGATCCCGCTGCCGGCCCCCTTCGGGTTGGCGTACGGTTTCTGCAGATGAGTGAGACACCCCGCTCACGGGAAACCGAGGGCGACACCAGTACCGGGCTTCCCCAGCGCCGTATTGGGCATGCGTTCGCGCACACTCCTCACCGATCGGACAGCCGTTCGCCCCAAACCCCCCGGGGCGCCCGGCAACCCGATCCGGGCGGCCGTCCCGGAACCATCCCCCCTGTTCCGGGACGGCCGGCCACTTCTCTCGCACCCTTCTGCGCCCTCTGCGCCCTCTGCGCGGTGCTCTTCGCGCTCATCACCTGGCAGGTTCTCGCATCCGGGCCGCTGCTGGTACCCGACGAGGAGTTCAGTCGCGCCGTCGTCCGCACGGTCCCGGACTCCGTCACCGAACGTCTCTCGGACCTCGGCAACATCCCGGTCGCGCTGCCCGTCCTGGTCCTGGCCATGGCGTACGCCGCCTGGCGCGGCCGTCGCCGCGCCGCGCTGACGGCGGGGCTGGCCATGGTCGCGGTTCCCGCGTTGGTCGTGCCCCTCAAGGAGTGGACCGCCCGCCCGGGCCCCCTGGAGCCCTGGGCCGCCGGCTACTTCCCCTCCGGCCACACGGCCACCTCCCTGGTGGCGTACGTGGGCGCGGCCCTGCTGATCGCCCCGTACACGCGGCGGCGCTGGCCGGTCCCCCTCGCGCTCGCCCTGGCCGCGCTGACGGCGGCGGGCCTGATCCTGCGCGGCTTCCACTGGCCGCTGGACGTGGTGGCCAGCGCCTTGATGTGCACACCCCTGCTGCTCGTCGTCCGCCGGGCGACGGGGACCGGCGGACGACGAGGGGTCGACGGATACACCGGCCAAGAGGCTGACCGAGAGGCCGACCGGGCGGGCTGAACCCGAGCCGGAAGAGCCCGAGCCGGGAAGAGCCCGAGCCGGAAGAGCGCGGGCCGCCGACCCGCGCATCCGTCCGTCAGCCGCCGAAGTATCCGTCGAAGTTCCGGGAGAACTCCCAGCCCCCGAAGCGGTCCCAGTTGATCGACCAGGTCATCAGGCCGCGCAGGGCCGGCCAGGTGCCGTGGGTCTGGTAGGTCCCGCAGTCGGTCTTCTTCGTCAGGCAGTTCAGCGCCTTGTTCACCTCGGCCGGCGAGGTGTGGCCGTTGCCCGCGTTGGTCGTGGCCGGCAGACCGATGGCGACCTGCTCGGGGCGCAGGGCCGGGAAGACCCGGGCGGTGTTCCCGGCGACCGGGAAGCCGGTGAGCAGCATGTCGGTCATGGCGATGTGGAAGTCGGCGCCGCCCATGGAGTGGTACTGGTTGTCGAGGCCCAGGATGGAGCCGGAGTTGTAGTCCTGGACGTGCAGCAGGGTGAGGTCGTCGCGCAGGGCGTGGATCACCGGGAGGTAGGCGCCGGCGCGCGGGTCCTGGCCGCCCCAGGGGCCGGAGCCGTAGTACTGGTGGCCGAGTTGGACGAAGAAGGTCTCGGGGGCCATGGTCAGGACGAAGTCCGGACCGTACTTGGCCTTGAGGGTCTTGACGGCGGAGATCAGGTTGACGATCACCGGGGTGGTGGGGGCGCGGAAGTCGGTGTCGCCGGTGGCCAGGGAGAGCGAGTGGCCCTCGAAGTCGATGTCGAGGCCGTTGAGCCCGTACTCGTCAATGATCTTGCTGACGGAGGAGACGAAGGTGTCGCGGGCGGCCGTGGTGCCCAGCTGGACCTGGCCGTTCTGGCCGCCTATCGAGATCAGGACCTTCTTGCCGGCCGCCTGTTTGGCCTTGATGGCCGCCTTGAACTCCGCGACCGATTCGACGTTCGGGCACTCACTGACCGGGCACAGCGAGAAGCGGATGTCGCCCGAGGTCACCGAGGTCGGTTCGCCGAAGGCCAGGTTGATGACGTCCCACGACGCGGGTACGTCCGCCATCCGCACGTAGCCGGAGCCGTTGGCGAAGCTCGCGTGGAGGTAGCCGACCAGGGCGTGGGCGGGCAGTCCCGGGTTGCCCGGGTCGCCGCCTCCCCCGCCGGTGGTGGTCACCGTGACGGGGGCGCTCTTCGGGGACTCGCCCGCCGCGTTCACCGCGCTGACCTGGAAGGTGTAGGCGGTGGACGCCGTCAGGCCGGTGATCGTCGCCGAGGGGCCGGTGACGGTCGGCGCGGCGGCGCCCGCGCGGTGGACGCGGTACGACGTGGCGCCTTGCGCGGCCGCCCAGGAGAGGTTCACCGCGCTCGACGAGGCGGCGGACGCGGTGAGGCCGGTGGGGGCGGCCGGGGGCTGGGGTTGGGTCTGGCCCGGGTCCGGGCCGACGAGGGTGACGTCGTCCGTGAAGTGGGCGGGCCGGCCGTACCAGCCGTGGGTGTACACCGTCACCGAGGTGGTGGCGGCGCCCGTGCGGAAGGTGGTGCTCAACTGCTTCCAGGTGCCCGGGGTCTGCGTCCAGACGGACACGTCGGTGGTGCCGGTCCCGGACGCGCCGAGGTAGACGTACTCGCCCTGCACCCAGGCGCTGAGCGTGTACGTGGAGTCCGGCTTGACGGTGACGGTCTGGGCGCAGCGCGCGTTGTCCTGGCCGGCCGGAGTGGCCTTGAGGGCGGAACTCCCGCCGTGGACGGGGGCGGTGACGGCCGCGGCGCCGCCGCCCGGGCAGTTCCAGCCGTCGAGTCCGGCCTCGAAGCCGCCGTTGCGCGCCAGATCGGCGTCGGCGGCCGCGGCCGGCGGGCCCGCGGCGAGGAGACCGGCCACCGCGAGGGCGGCGGCCGTAAGGAGGGACAGGGTTCCGTTGGCGACCCTGCGGGGTGCGCGCACAACTGCCTCCGGTACATGGGGGGATGGAGGGGAGCGGCGCCCAAGATGGTCCAGACCAATGCTCTTGTCAAGGTGTCCGGCCCTCCTCCGCCGCGACCAGCGCCGCCGCCTCGTGCATCGCGAGCTCCAGCACCGCCGGGTCGGTGAGCGTCCCCCGGCCGTCCGGGAGCACCACCCAGCGGACCCCGCCGGTCGCCCGGCCCGGGTACGGGACGACGATCCAGGCGCCGCGCCCGACGCCCCGCACGCCCGTGCCGAGCCAGCGGGAGGCGGTGCCGGCGGGCACGAAGAAGCCCAGCCTGGACTCGCCGTCGGCGAGCACCGGGCCGGGCCGGTCGATGAGCAGGGTCAGTACGTCGAGGGTGGCCTGCCCCAGCGCCCCCGGCAGGATCAGCACGTCCCAGCGCCGGCCGGCGGGCAGGAGCGCGACCCCGAAGGGGTTGCGCTCCCATTCCCACCGGCAGGCGTCGGGATCCGGTGCCACCGACACCAGCCACTCCACTGCCGTTTTGTCCTCGGGGATCGTCATCGCCCGGTCTCCGTTCGCTGTCGCTCGGTGAAGGGTTCTCACCGGGAGAGAGCGGGGCGGGACTCGGCTATGACGCGGGTTTCGTCACCCCGTGGCAGTGAAGCGGGTCACACGGCGATCGACCGAGTGCGCCGGGGCGTGCGGCCCTCGATCAACCGACAACCCGACCAACGGACCGCCGGGTCAACCGGTCAACGGGTGAACGGGTCAACGTCCGGCCCTGCCCGCGGCGGTTCAGCTGTCGAAGCCCAGACCGAGGCGGTCCAGCGCCTTGAGCCACAGGTTCCGCCGGCCGCCGCGGGCGTCCGCTCGGGCCAGCGACCACTTCGTCAGCGTGATCCCGGTCCAGGCGAACGGCTCCGGCGGGAACGGCAGCGGCTTCGACTTCACCATCTCCAACTCGGTGCGCTCCGTGGCGGCGCCGTCCAGCAGGTCCAGCATCACGTCGGCGCCGAAGCGGGTGGCCCCCACTCCGAGTCCGGTGTAACCGGCCGCGTAGGCGACCTTGCCGGAGTGGGCGGTGCCGAAGAAGGCGGAGAAGCGCGAGCAGGTGTCGATCGCCCCGCCCCAGGCGTGGCTGAACTTCACGCCCTCCAACTGCGGGAACGCGGTGAAGAAGTGCTGCGCGAGCTTGAGGTAGGTCTCGGGGCGGTCGTCGTACTCGGAGTCGAGCCGGCCCCGGTAGGGGTAGATGGCGTCGTAGCCGCC
This sequence comes from Streptomyces sp. NBC_00513, assembly GCF_041431415.1. GTDB lineage: Bacteria > Actinomycetota > Actinomycetes > Streptomycetales > Streptomycetaceae > Streptomyces. The sequence continues at coordinate 5,566,753 of NZ_CP107845.1, read as the reverse complement.
CCACAGGATGCGGTTCTCCGGGGTGATGCGGAAGTAGTGGAACTGGTTGGCGCTGTCGCCCAGACCCTGCCGGTTCGTCCAGCCGATGGCCTTCAGCTGGTCGGCGGTGAGCGGCTCGGTCATCAGCGCGTAGTCGTACACCGGGACCGTGAGGGGTCGGATCCGCTTGACCAGCGAGGGGAAGATGTTGGTGCCCAGGGCGACCCTGCGGGCGAAGACCCGGCCGTAGGGGGTGCGGACGGCCATTCCGGCGCCCGAGGGGGCCAGGGAGAGGCCGCGGGTGTTCTCGTAGATCCGTACGCCCAGGTCCGTGCAGGCCTTCTTGAGGCCCCACGCGAGCTTGGCGGGGTTGACCATCGCCACGCCGTCGGTGTCCCACAGGCCCGCGAGGAAGGTCGGCGAGTCCACCTCGGCTCGCACCTCGTCGCGGTCGAGCCAGCGCGCACCGCCCGCCAGGCCCAGCTTCTGCGCCTCCTCGTGGAGTTCGCGCAGCTCCTCGACCTGGTGGGGCTCGGTGGCGACGTCGATCTCGCCGGTCCGCTCGAAGTCGCAGTCGATGCCGTACCGGGCGATGGCCGCCTCGATCTCGTCGAGGTTGCGGGCGCCCAACTCCTCCAGCTTGGCGAGTTCGCCGGGCCAGCGGGCCATTCCGTTGGCGAGGCCGTGGGTGAGGGAGGCGGCGCAGAAGCCGCCGTTGCGGCCGGAGGCGGCCCAGCCCGCCTCCTTGGACTCGATCAGGACGACGTCCCGCGCGGGGTCGCGCTCCTTGGCGATGAGCGCGGTCCACAGGCCGCTGTAGCCGCCGCCGATGACCAGCAGGTCGCAGGCCTCGTCGGAGGTCAGCGCCGGCAGCGCGGCCGGCTTGCCGGGGTCGTCCAGCCAGTACGAGACCGGCAGTGCGGCGGAAAGGGATTGAGCAACGCTTCGCATGGCGACTGGGGCCATGGCTTCCAACTCCCTACAGAGTTACTTGGGCTGTGCTTTCTTGCGGCGGTTCCCGACCATCTGGCCGGTGAGCACCACCAGCACCGCGATGACGAACATCGCCGTGCCGATGACGTTGATCTGCACGGGCGTACCGCGTTGGGCCGATCCCCACACGAACATGGGGAAGGTGACGGTGTTGCCCGAGTTGAAGTTGGTGATGATGAAGTCGTCGAACGAGAGCGCGAAGGAGAGCAGCGCGCCCGCGGCGATCCCGGGGGCCGCGATGGGCAGGGTGACCCGCAGGAAGGTCTGCACCGGGCCCGCGTAGAGGTCGCGGGCGGCCTCCTCCAGTCGCGGGTCCATCGACAGGACGCGCGCCTTGACGGCGGCGACGACGAAGCTGAGGCAGAACATGATGTGGGCGATGAGGATCGTCCAGAAGCCCAGCTGGATGCCCATGTTGAGGAAGAGGGCGAGCAGCGAGGCGGCCATCACGATCTCGGGCATGGCCATGGGCAGGAAGATCAGCGAGTTGACGGCGCCGCGCCCCCGGAAGCGGTAGCGGACCATCGCGAAGGCGATGGCGGTGCCGAGGCAGGTCGCGGCGAGGGTGGACCAGAGCGCGATCTGGAGCGACAGCGAGAGCGAGCCGCACAGGTCGGCGACGCCGCAGGGGTCCTTCCAGGCGTCGAGGGAGAACTCCTGCCAGGCGTAGTTGAACCGGCCGGCCGGGTTGTTGAAGGAGAAGACGGTGACGACGATGTTCGGCAGGATCAGGTAGGCGAGCGTGCAGAGGCCCGCGATCACGACGAGGTTGCGGCGGAGCCACGTGGTGGTGGTGCGCATCAGACCAGGTCCTCCGTCCCCGCTCGGCGGATGTAGATGGTGACCATGATCAGCACGATGGCCATGAGGATGAAGGACAGCGCGGCCGCCGTCGGGTAATCGAGGATCCGCAGGTACTGCGACTGGATGACGTTGCCGATCATCCGGGTGTCCGTGGAGCCGAGCAGTTCGGCGTTGACGTAGTCGCCGCTCGCGGGGATGAAGGTGAGCAGGGTCCCGGAGACCACGCCCGGCATCGAGAGGGGGAAGGTCACCTTGCGGAAGACCGTGGCGGGGCGGGCGTAGAGGTCCCCGGCGGCCTCGTGGAGGCGGGTGTCGATCCGCTCCAGGGAGGTGTAGAGCGGAAGGATCATGAAGGGGAGGAAGTTGTACGTCAGACCGCAGACGACCGCGAGCGGCGTGGCCAGCACCCGGTCGCCCTCGGTCATGCCCAGCCAGCTGGTGACGTCCAGGAAGCCGACGGAGTTGAGGACGTCCACGACCGGGCCGCCGTCGGCCAGGATCGTCTTCCAGGCCAGGGTGCGGATCAGGAAACTGGTGAAGAACGGGGCGATCACCAGCACCAGCAGAAGGTTTCTCCACCGGCCCGCCTTGAAGGCGATCAGATAGGCCAGCGGGTACCCCAGCAGCAGGCACAGGGCGGTGGCGGTACCGGCGTACAGCAGGGAGCGCAGGAACTGCGGGAGGTAGTCCGCGAAGGCGTCCCAGTACGTCTGGAAGTGCCAGGTGACCTTGAAGCCCTCTTCGAGGGAGCCCGTCTGCACCGAGGTCGAGGCCTGGTAGACCATCGGCAGCACGAAGAACACCAGCAGCCACAGGATGCCCGGCAGCAACAGCCAGTACGGGATCAGGCGCTTGCGCATCGACGGCTTGTGGACCGGGGGCTCGGTCGGGGCGGGCGCCTGGGGCGGCGCGACTGTGGTGGTCACGCGGACTCCTCGACCGTCTCGATTCCCGCGTCGATGTCCTGGGCGGCGTCGAGGCCGAAGGTGTGCGCGGGGTTCCAGTGCAGGATCACCTCGGCGCCCGGGACCAGGCGGGCGTCGCGTTCGATGTTCTGCGCGTACACCTCCAGCTCGGGGCAGACCCGGCTGTCGATGACGTACTGGGTGGACACCCCGATGAAGGAGGAGTCCGCTATTCGGCCCGCGACCTTGTTCCGGCCGGCGCCGATGGTGTGTTCCTCGTCCGCGGGTACCAGGGAGATCTTCTCGGGACGCACCCCGACCAGCAGCTTCTCGCCGGCGCGGGGTGTGGTCGAACATCGCGCGCCGGGCAGCCGGAGCTTCGTGCCGGCGCTCGACACGACGATGTCCGCGGATCCGGCCTCCAACACCTCGGCCTCGATGAGGTTGGAGGTGCCGAGGAAGTTCGCGACGAAGGTCGTCTTCGGGTTCTCGTACAGCTCGGCGGGGGCGCCGAGCTGTTCGACGCGGCCGCCGTTCATCACCGCGACCGTGTCGGCCATGGTCATGGCCTCCTCCTGGTCGTGCGTGACGTGCACGAAGGTGATGCCGACCTCGGTCTGGATCCGCTTGAGTTCCAGCTGCATCTGGCGGCGCAGTTTGAGGTCGAGGGCGCCGAGGGGTTCGTCGAGGAGCAGCACCTGGGGGTGGTTGATGAGCGCGCGGGCGACCGCCACGCGCTGCTGCTGCCCTCCGGAGAGTTGGTGCGGCTTGCGCCCGGCGAACTGGCCCAGCTGGACCAACTCCAGCATCTCGTCGACCTGCTTCTTGACGGACTTGATGCCGCGGCGGCGCAGCCCGAAGGCGACGTTCTCGGAGACGTCGAGGTGCGGGAACAGCGCGTAGCTCTGGAAGACGGTGTTGACCGGGCGCTTGTAGGGCGGCAGGTCGGTGACCTCGCGGTCGCCGAGGCTGACGGTGCCGGTGGAGGGCTCCTCCAGTCCGGCGATCATGCGCAGGGTGGTGGTCTTCCCGCAGCCCGAGGCGCCGAGCAGCGCGAAGAAGGAGCCCTGGGGGATGGTGAGGTCCAGCGGATGCACGGCGGTGAAAGAGCCGTAGTGCTTGCTGATCCCGGCGAGGCGGACGTCGCCGCCCGCGGTCTTGTCAGTCATGGGTCGCGGCCTTCGGTGGTGGTATTCGGAAGGGTGCGGGAATCGCGGGTGCCGGCGCCGGCCGGTACGTTCGGGTGCCGGCGGCGCCGCCGTGGCTGCGTGCCGGTTCCGGTGCCGAGGGGGCGGCGGGGTCGGTCAGGCGCCGATGAGCCTGGCGAACTTCTCCTCGTACGCCGTCTCTTCCTCGGAGCTGAGGGAGCGGAAGGCGTGGGACTTGGCCGTCATCGCCTTGTCCGGGACGATCAGGGTGTTCTCCGCGAGCTCGGGGTCGATCTTCGCCAGCTCGTCCTTGACGCCCTCGACCGGGCAGACGTAGCTGATGTACGCGGCCAGGCGGGCGGCGACCGGGAGTTCGTAGTAGTAGTCGATGAGCCGCTCGGCGTTGGCCTTGTGCCGGGCCTTGGTGGGAACCAGCAGGTTGTCGCTGGAGGTGATGTACCCGGCCGCGGGGATCGCGTACTTGATGTCGGGGTTCCCGGCCTGCAGCTGGATGACGTCGCCCGCCCAGGCGAGGCAGGCGGCGAGGTCGCCCTTGTCGAGGTCGGCGGTGTAGTCGTTGCCGGTGAAGCGCCGGATCTGCTTCTTGTCCACGCCCTTCTGGAGTCGACCGATGGCCTGGTCGTAGTCGGCCGTGGTGAAGTTCGCCGGGTCCTTGCCCTGGTCCAGGAGGGTCATGCCGACGCTGTCGCGCATCTCCGTCAGGAAGCCGACCCGCCCCTTGAGCGTGGGGTCGTCGAGCAGCTGGGTGACGGAGTCGACCGTCTTGCCGCCGGTGGCCTTGGAGTTGTAGGCGATGACGGTGGAGATGCCGGTCCACGGGTAGCTGTGGGAGCGGCCCGGGTCCCAGTCGGGGCTGCGGAACTGCGGCGAGAGGTTGGCGTAGGCGTGCGGGAGGCGGGCGGGGTCCAGCTTCTGCGCCCAGCCGAGTCTGATGATGCGCGCGGCGAGCCAGTCGGTGACGACGATCAGGTCGCGGCCGGTGTCCTGGCCGGCCGCGAGCTGTGGGCGGATCTTGCCGAAGAACTCGACGTTGTCGTTGATGTCCTCGGTGTACTTGACCTTGATCCCGGTCCGCTTGGCGAACTCCTCCAGGGTGGGACGGCTCTTCTCGTCGTCGCTGGTGTCCATGTACTCGGTCCAGTTGGAGAAGTTGATCTCCTTCTCCTGTTCCGAGCGGTCGTCGGACGCCGCCGCCGTGCCGTCCTGCCGTTGGGCGGGCGGGATCCCGCAACCGCTCAGGGCCGACAGGCCTCCGAGGGTGAGCGCCCCGACTCCGGAGGCGCGCAACAGCGAACGGCGGGTGAGGGCGCCGCGCCCGCTGGTGAGGCTGCGCCGTATCGCGTTGAGTTGCGGCGCCGAGAGACGCTCGGGCTCGAACTGCTCCATGGACTGTGCCCTTTCGGGTGGCAGGGCCGCCGGCGGCGGCGTCGTGGCTATCGGTCCCCGAAGATCGTGCGGTGCCAGTCCTTCGCGGCGACCGCGGTGTTGTCGTACATCACATGCTTGACCTGCGTGTACTCCTCGAAGGAGTACGAGCTCATGTCCTTTCCGAAGCCGCTGGCCTTGTAGCCCCCGTGAGGCATCTCGCTGATGATCGGGATGTGGTCGTTGATCCACACGCAACCCGCCTTGAGCTCGCGGGTGGCCCGGTTCGCCCGGTAGAGGTCCCGGCTCCAGGCGGAGGCCGCGAGTCCGTACGGGGTGTCGTTGGCCAGTGCGAGGCCCTCGTCGTCGGTGTCGAACGGCAGGACCACGAGGACCGGCCCGAAGATCTCGGACTGGACGACCTCGCTGTCCTGGGCCGCGCCGGAGATCAGGGTCGGCCGGTAGTACGCCCCGCCGGCCAGGTCTCCCCCGGGGCTCTCGCCGCCGGTGACGACCGTGGCGTAGGAGCGGGCGCGTTCGACGAACCCGGCGACCCGGTCGCGCTGGGCGTGCGAGACCAGCGGGCCGAGGTCCGTGGTGGGCGCGAACGGGTCCCCGAGGCGGACGGTCTCCATCAGCTCGGCGACCCGCGCGACGAAGGCGTCGTGCAGGGGGCGCTGGACGTACGCGCGGGTGGCGGCGGTGCAGTCCTGGCCGGTGTTGATGAGGGAGGCGGCGACGGCGCCGTGCGCGGCGGCCTCCAGGTCGGCGTCGTCGAAGACAAGGAAGGGGGCCTTCCCGCCGAGCTCCAGGTGGAGCCGCTTGACGGTGGCGGTGGCGATCTCGGCGACCCGCTTGCCGACGGCGGTCGAGCCGGTGAACGAGGTCATGACGACGTCCGGGTGTCCGACGAGGTGCTCCCCCGCCTCCCGGCCGGCGCCGGTGACGATGTTGATCACGCCGTCGGGCAGGCCCGCGTCCTTGGCCGCCTGGGCGAACATCAGGGAGGTCAGCGGGGTCAACTCGGCGGGCTTCAGCACGATGGTGTTGCCCGCGGCGATGGCCGGGAGGATCTTCCATGCGGCCATCTGGAGCGGATAGTTCCAGGGGGCGATGGAGCCGACCACCCCGATGGCCTCGCGGCGCACGTAGGAGGTGTGGTCGCCGGAGTACTCGGCGGCGGCCTGGCCCTGGAGGTGGCGGGCGGCGCCCGCGAAGAAGGCGGTGTTGTCGATGGTCCCCGGTACGTCGAACTCCGTGGACAGCTTGAGCGGCTTGCCGCACTGGATCGACTCGGCGTGGGCGAAGTCGTCGGCCTGCTCGGCCAGTACGGCGGCCAGCCGGTGCAGCGCGTCCGAGCGCTCCCCGGGGGTGGCGGCGGACCAGGCCGGGAAGGCCCTCTTGGCGGCGGCCACGGCCTCGTCCACGTCCGCGGTGCCCGCGAGTTCGTAGGTGAGGACCTCGTCGCCGGTGGCCGGGTCGATCACGGTGTGTGACTGACCGGAGGTGCCGGCCCTGAGCCTGCCGTCGATGTACTGCGCGCCGTCCGCGAAGCGGTCCTTGACCTGGAAGCGGTTGCCCATCACGCTCTCACGCTCTCCGTAGCTACAGTTCGGACTACAGCCCGAATTGAGTGCCGATCCTGACAGAGGCAAGGGCCTCGGCCAAGTGATTCCGTTGTTGCCTTTTGATTACGCGACGGAATCGGTCGACCATGTGTCGAGGCGCGCCGGAAATCCCGTACGAAGTGTCCGTGGCGACTGCCAGACTCGCGTGCATGGAGATGATCGACGCATTGATCAAGCAGGTCAGCCGGGGTGACCGGCTGAAGTTCCTGCCGTTCTGGGGGCACCGCCCGCGCACTGACGGGACGCTCGGACCGAGCTGCCTCAGCCAGTGGTGGCCTTCCGCTTTCACTGTGGGTGAGGTCCGGTACGCCACCGCGGAGCACTGGATGATGGCCGGCAAGGCCAGGATATTCGGGGACGCCGAGGCGGAGCGTGCCGCGCTGGAGGCCGGCACCCCGGCCGAGGCGAAGAAGGCCGGGCGCCTCGTGCGCGACTTCGACAACGCCGTCTGGGAGCGGGAACGGTTCGCGCTGGTCGTGGAGGGCAGCGTGCACAAGTTCGGCTCCGATCCGGCGCTGCGCGGGTACCTGCTGGGCACCGGGAACCGGGTGCTCGTGGAGGCGAGCCCGATGGACCGGATCTGGGGCATCGGGCTGGCGGCCGACGACGAGCGGGCCCTGGACCCGGCCCGGTGGTGCGGGCTGAACCTGCTCGGCTTCGCCCTCATGGAGGCCCGGGACCGGCTGCGGACGGACGCCGCGTGACGGGTCCGGGCATACCCGGCCGACGCCGGGTCGCCGCGGTGATCATCCGGGACGGCTGCGTGCTCATGGTGCGGGAGCGGGGCACGGGGCCCACCGGTCGACACGACGGACCGGAGTACTGGACGCTGCCCGGCGGCGGCCTGGAGGCCGGGGAGGAACCCGCCGAGGCGGTACGGCGCGAGGTGGCCGAGGAGGTCGGCCTGCACGCCCTGGACGTGCGGTTCGCGTACGAGGCGCCGTACCCCTCCGGCTGGACCGCCTGCTACCGCGTGGACGTCGCGCCCGGGGAGCCCCGCCTCGGGGTCGACGAGGACCTGGTGTGCGACTGTCCCCGAATGGTGGGGCTGATCTGGGTCCCCCTGTCACGCGGTACCGGGTCCGACCTCGGCGGTGACGGCGGCGACGGCGACGACAGCGTCGGTTCGGTCGGGACGGACGGCGACGCGGTCGTCATGGTGCCGACGCTGCTGATGGCGGCGCGGGTCTGACCGGCGACGACCGGTCCCCCACCGGGCTCCCACGCCCGGTTCCCCACCGGCGTCGACGGGGGTCATATTCGCTCCTGGACCCCGGTGTCCTCGTACGGCCCGTCGCGGTCGACGTCCTCGAAGGTCGGGCCGAGGAGGAAGGCCGCGGTCACCAGGACGCCGATCACGATGCCGACGGAACCGAGGATGAGACCGGCCAGCGCGAGCCCGCCGTTGCCTGCCTCGCCCCGGTTCGCCTTGCCCCGGCCGAGTGCGCCGAAGACGATCCCGGCGATGCCGAGCGCGATGGGGCCGACCATGGTCGGGCAGGCGAGGACCGAGAGCAGGCCGAGTACGAACCCCGTGATGGCGAGGCCGTTGCTCGGCGGGGTCGGCACGGGGGACCAGGGTGTGTAGGGTGCGGGCCGCCCCGGCAACTGGGCCCCGGGGTAGCCGTATCCGGCGGGATCGGGCTGCGCCGGATACCCGTACGCGGGACCGGGAGCCTGCCCCCAGGAGCCGGCGGGGTCGATCGGCGCGGTCGCGCCGAAGGACTGCGGGGCCGTGCCGAAGGGGTGGGGAGTCGTGTCGAAGGGCTGCGCGGCCGTGTCGAAGGACCGGCCGGTCGTCGCGCCCGGCATGCCGGCGATCGTCGGCTGGTCGTGCACACCCGCGTCCCCGGACCCGCCCCGCCCCTTGCCCAGGTCCACGGCCGGTTTGCCCAGGTCCACCGCCGGTCGCTCGGGCGGTGCCCACGGGTCGGACGGCTCAGGGCTCTGGTCGGTCATACGGCACCCCCCTCTCGTACAGCCATGCTAAGTGCTGCCACCGACACTCCCCGGGCCTGCCTACGATGAAGCCGACCTGCCCGAACCCGTGTCCTCCCGGAGGCACCCATGCCCGACCTGCACCCCTTCATCGCGGGGCTTCCCAAGGCCGAACTCCACGTCCACCACGTCGGCTCGGCCTCCCCGCGCATCGTGGCCGAGCTCGCCTCCCGGCACCCCGACTCGAAGGTCCCCACCGACCCCGAGGCGCTCGCCGATTACTTCACCTTCACGGACTTCGCCCACTTCATCGAGGTCTACCTGTCCGTCGTCGACCTGGTCCGCACCCCCGACGACGTGCGCACGCTGACCTTCGAGGTCGCCCGCGACATGGCCCGGCAGAACATCCGCTACGCCGAGCTGACGATCACCCCGTACTCCTCCACCCGCCGCGGCATCGAGGAGAAGGCGTTCATGGAGGCCATCGAGGACGCCCGCAAGGACGCCGAGGCCGAACTCGGGGTCATCCTGCGCTGGTGCTTCGACATCCCCGGCGAAGCGGGCCTGGAGGCCGCGGCCGAGACCACCCGCCTCGCGGTCGACCTGCGCCCCGAGGGCCTGGTCTCCTTCGGCCTGGGCGGTCCGGAGATCGGTGTCCCGCGCCCCCAGTTCAAGCCGTACTTCGACCGGGCCCGGGCAGCCGGCCTGCACAGCGTGCCGCACGCCGGCGAGTCCACCGGGCCGGAGACCGTCTGGGACGCCATCCGCGAGTTGGGCGCCGAGCGCATCGGCCACGGCACGACCTCCGTCCGGGACCCCGAGCTGCTGGCCTACCTCGCCGAGCACCGGATCGCGCTGGAGGTCTGCCCGACCTCGAACATCGCCACCCGCGTGGTGACCGACATGGACGCGCACCCCGTCAAGGAGATGGTCGCGGCGGGCGTGCTCGTCACCATCAACAGCGACGACCCGCCGATGTTCGGCTCCGACCTCAACAACGAGTACGCGGTGGCCGCACGGCTCCTCGACCTCGACGAGCGCGGTCTGGCGCAGCTGGCCAAGAACGCCGTCGAGGCCTCCTTCCTCGACCCGGCGGGCAAGGCGCGGCTCACCGCGGAGATCGACACGTACACGGACACGTGGTTGGCCTCCTGACGCCCGAGCAGAATGGGGTGCATGCGCACCCTGACTGCCGTCGGCCACCGAGGCGACCCCTACCGTGTCCGCGAGAACACCCTCGACTCGATCCGCTCCGCCTTCGCCCGGGGGGCGGACGCGGTCGAGATCGACGTCCGGCTCACCCGTGACCGGGTCCCGGTCGTCCTGCACGACGAGACGCTCCAACGGCTGTGGGGGCATGACGTGCGGCTCGACGCCGTCACGGCTCCCCAGCTCAAGGAGCTCGCGCGGGGCGGGATCCCCACCCTGCGCGAGGCCTTGGAGGCGGCGGGCGCGGGCCGGGTGATGGTGGACCTTCCGGGCGCCGACTCCGACGCGGTGCGGACGGTCGTGGACCAGGTCCGCGAGTGCGGGGCGCGGGAGCGCACCTACTACTGCGCGGGCCCGGAATCGATGCTCGCGGTGCGGGCCGCCGACCCGGGCGCGGAGATCGCGCTGACCTGGACCACCCTGTCGCCGCCGCGCCGGGTGCTCATCGACGCGGTGGCCCCGGCCTGGCTCAACTACCGCTTCGGGCTCGTCGACCGGGAGTTGACCGACGCCCTGCACCGGGACGGCCTGCTCGTGTCGGCGTGGACCGCCGACACGAAGCGGTCGATGCGCGCGCTCATCGCGGCGGGGGTCGACTCCATCACGACCAACCGGGTGGACGCGCTGACGGCCGTACGGGCCGAGCGGCGTCGGTGACACGGGCCTGGGCGAGCGCGTCCGCCGGGCCGACCCGCGCCGGCCGGACCTGGGACTGACGCTGCTGGTGCAGTTGGCCGTCACCATGCCGTTCCTGGTCCCCCGCGATCCCGCACTGCCGTCCGCCGATTGGCGGCGGTCTGTCGATGCCTCCGGAGCCGGTGACACCACCCCCCAAGACATGCGATCGACAGGGGGAGAACGTCATGCCGACTCCGAAGGGCGGGCGCCCCGTTGCGGGGCAACCAGAACGGTGATGGGGAACGCGCGCGGACGGACGGGCTCAGCAGCGGAGCGGACCCGCCCAAGTCCCGGTCGGAGGCCGGTCGGAGGCCGGTCGCGGACCTCCCCCTCAGAGACCGACGATGGCGTTCCACCGCTTGGCGAAGGAGCGGCGTTCCACCGAGGAGATGTCCCGAGCCACGACGAGACGCCGGCGCATCTCGTCGTCGGGGAAGATCAGCGGGTTCTCGGCCAGTTCCGCGGTCTCCTCGTCGTCGGAGCCCGCCAGCACCTCGCGGGCGGCCGGGACCGGACAGACGTAGTTGACGGACGCCGCGAGCCGGGCGGCCACCGCCGGGTCGTAGTAGTGGTCCACGAGGGCTTCGGCGTTGGCCTTGTGGCGCGCCAGGTTGGGGACGAGCAGGCTCTCGGCCCAGAGTTCGGCCCCTTCCTCGGGCACCACGAACTCGATGTCGGGGTTGTCGGCCTGGAGTTGGATGACGTCGCCGGAGTAGGCCTGACAGGCCAGGACGTCGCCCTTGCTCAGGTCGGAGGTGTAGTCGTTGCCGGTGAAGCGGCGGATGTGCCTCTTCCTGACCATGCGCTCGACCTGATCGCACATGCGGTGGAAGTCCGCCTCGGTCCAGCGGGTGACGTCCACGCCGTCACCCTGCATCAGCAGGGCGAAGGACTCGTCGAGCCCGGAGAAGAGCGTCACCTTGCCCGCGAGATCGGGCTGCCAGAGGTCCTTGACGGACTTGAGCTCCCGGCCCAGGGCCTTGCGGTTGTAGGCGATGCCGGTGATGCCCGACTGCCAGGGGACGGTGTGCAGCCGGCCCTCGTCGAAGGCGGGGGAACGGAGTTGGGGATCCAGGTACTTGGCCACGTTCGACTGGGCCGAGCGGTCCATCTTCTGGGCCCAGCCCAGATGGACGAAGCGGGCGGCCATCCAGTCGCTGACCACCACGAGGTCGTGGCCGGTCTCCTGGTGGTTCATGAGCGCCGGACTGATCTTGCCGAAGAACTCGTCGTTGTCGTTGATCTCCTCGGTGTACCGGACCTCGATGCCGGTCTTCTGCGAGAACTCGTCCAACGTCGGCCGGCGCGCCTCGTCCTCCTCGTCGGTGTCGATGTAGAGCGGCCAGTTGGAGAAGGCGAGACTTCGGTCCCGGGCGGATCGGTCCGGCCCCTCCCGCCGGTCTTCGGGGACGAAGGCGGCGGGAACCCCGCAGGCGGTGAGCGCGGCCGGCAGGACCACGGCGCCGAGGCCGCGCAGCGCCGAGCGCCGGGAGAAGGCGAGTTCAGGCATGGCCACAGCCTCGGGCAACGCGAAGGGGCGGACAATAGACAACGTGTCTACTGCCCGCCCCCTCAGCGCTGTGCGCTGATCAGTGCGGTCGCCGCGGCGAGTGGTCAGCCGTCGAGCGAGGTCATGACGTGCTTGATGCGGGTGTAGTCCTCGAAGCCGTAGGCGGAGAGGTCCTTGCCGTAGCCGGACTTCTTGAACCCGCCGTGGGGCATCTCGGCGACGAGCGGGATGTGGGTGTTGATCCACACGCAGCCGAAGTCGAGGTTCTTGGACATGCGCATCGCGCGGCCGTGGTTCTTGGTCCACACCGAGGAGGCGAGGGCGAACTCGACGCCGTTCGCGTACTCCAGGGCCTGGGCCTCGTCCGTGAAGGACTGCACGGTGATGACGGGGCCGAAGACCTCGTTCTGGATGATCTCGTCGTCCTGCTTCAGGCCGGACACCACGGTCGGGGCGTAGAAGTAGCCCTTCTCGCCCACCCGGTGGCCGCCCGCCTCGACCTTGGCGTGGGCGGGGAGGCGCTCGATGAAGCCGGCGACCTGCTTGAGCTGGTTCGGGTTGTTGAGCGGCCCGTACAGCACGTCCTCGTCGTCCGGCTGCCCGGTCTTGGTGTCCGAGGCGGCCTTGGCGAGCGCGGCCACGAACTCGTCGTGGATCGACTCGTGCACCAGCACGCGGGTGGCGGCGGTGCAGTCCTGGCCGGCGTTGAAGTAGCCGGCGACCGCGATGTCCTCGACGGCCTTGGCCAGGTCGGCGTCCTCGAAGACCACGACGGGGGCCTTGCCGCCGAGCTCCAGGTGGACGCGCTTGACGTCCTTCGAGGCGCTCTCGGCGACCTGCATGCCGGCGCGTACGGAGCCGGTGATGGAGGCCATGGCCGGGGTGGAGTGCTCCACCATGGCCTTGCCGGTCTCCCGGTCGCCGCAGACGACGTTGAAGACGCCCTTGGGGAGGACCGAGTCGATGATCTCGGCCATCAGCACGGTGGAGGCCGGGGTGGTGTCCGAGGGCTTGAGCACCACGGTGTTGCCCGCGGCGATGGCCGGGGCGAACTTCCACACGGCCATCATCATCGGGTAGTTCCACGGCGCGACCTGGGCGCAGACTCCGACCGGCTCACGGCGGACGATCGAGGTCATCCCGTCCATGTACTCGCCGGCCGAGCGGCCCTCCAGCAGTCGGGCCGCACCCGCGAAGAAGCGGATCTGGTCCACCATCGGCGGCAGCTCCTCGCTGGCCGTGAGGCCCAGCGGCTTGCCGGTGTTCTCCGACTCGGCGGCGACGAGCTCGTCCGCGCGCGCCTCGAAGGCGTCCGCGATCTTGAGCAGGGCCTTCTGCCGCTCCGCGGGGGTGGTGTCGCGCCAGCCCGGGAAGGCCGCGGCGGCGGCGGCCATGGCCGCGTCGACATCGGCCTGGCCGGACAGGGGTGCGGTGGCGTACGCCTCGCCGGTGGCGGGGTTGACCACCTCGGTGGTCCGCCCGTCGGCGGCGTCCTTGAACTCCCCGCCGATGTAGTTGCGCAGACGACGCAGTTCGGTGGTCACTACAGCCACTCTCCTGATCACATGTCCAACGATTGAGACGATTCCCCAAGCCTAGCCTCTCGGCCGACGCTTTCGACAGGGCCGGACACCCCCAACTACGAAATCCGTGCAATCGGAGGCGCCGAACAACGAATTTCATCGGTTATGGCTTGCGGAACAGACGACTCCTCGTGCACAGTGAGGTCGTGGTCAGTCGAAGCGCAGATTCCAGGAACAGACAACCGTCCCCTTCGGTCGATGCTGTGTCCCTGGCGATCATCGAGCAACTGCAAGAGGACGGACGCCGCCCCTACGCAGCCATCGGCAAGGCCGTCGGCCTGTCCGAGGCAGCCGTGCGCCAGCGCGTACAGAAGCTGCTCGACCAGGGCGTCATGCAGATCGTCGCCGTAACGGACCCGCTCACCGTGGGCCTGCGGCGCCAGGCAATGGTCGGCATCAACGTCGAGGGCGACCTCGACCCGGTGGCCGACGCACTGACCTCGATGGCCGAGTGCGAGTACGTGGTCATGACCGCGGGCTCGTTCGACCTGATGGTGGAGATCGTCTGCGAGGACGACGACCACCTGTTGGAAACGATCAACAAGAAGATCCGCGCGCTCCCCGGCGTGCGATCAACCGAAAGCTTCGTTTACCTGAAGCTGAAGAAGCAGACCTACATGTGGGGAACCCGATAACCGTGAGCCAGGACCTCTCCAAGACCGCGTACGACCACCTGTGGATGCACTTCACCCGCATGTCGTCCTACGAGAACTCCCCCGTCCCCACCATCGTCCGGGGCGAGGGCACCTACATCTGGGACGACAAGGGCAAGCGCTACCTCGACGGTCTCGCCGGACTGTTCGTGGTCAACGCCGGTCACGGCCGCAAGGAACTGGCCGAGGTCGCCTACAAGCAGGCGCAGCAACTCGCGTTCTTCCCCATCTGGTCGTACGCGCACCCCAAGGCCGTCGAGCTCGCCGAGCGCCTCGCCCACTACGCCCCGGGCGACCTGAACAAGGTCTTCTTCACCACCGGTGGCGGCGAGGCCGTCGAGACCGCCTGGAAGCTGGCCAAGCAGTACTTCAAGCTCCAGGGCAAGCACACCAAGTACAAGGTGATCTCCCGCGCGGTGGCCTACCACGGCACCCCGCAGGGCGCCCTGTCCATCACCGGTCTGCCGGCCCTGAAGGCCCCCTTCGAGCCGCTGGTCCCCGGCGCGCACAAGGTGCCGAACACCAACATCTACCGCGCCCCGATCTTCGGCGACGACCCGGAGGCCTACGGCCGTTGGTGCGCCGACCAGATCGAGCAGGAGATCCTGTTCGAGGGCGCCGACACCGTCGCCGCCGTGTTCCTGGAGCCGGTGCAGAACGCCGGTGGCTGCTTCCCGCCGCCGCCCGGGTACTTCCAGCGGGTCCGCGAGATCTGCGACGAGTACGACGTGCTGCTCGTCTCCGACGAGACGATCTGCGCCTTCGGCCGCCTCGGCACCATGTTCGCCTGCGACAAGTTCGACTACGTCCCGGACATGATCACCTGCGCCAAGGGCATGACCTCGGGCTACTCCCCGATCGGCGCCTGCATCATCTCGGACCGCCTCGCGGAGCCGTTCTACAAGGGTGACAACACCTTCCTGCACGGCTACACCTTCGGCGGCCACCCGGTCTCCTCGGCCGTCGCGCTGGCCAACCTCGACATCTTCGACAAGGAAGGCCTCAACCAGCACGTGCTGGACAACGAGGACGCCTTCTTCTCGACGCTGAAGAAGCTGCACGACCTGCCGATCGTCGGCGACGTCCGCGGCAACGGCTACTTCTACGGCATCGAACTCGTCAAGGACAAGGTCACGAAGGAGTCCTTCACGGACGAGGAGACGGAGCGCGTGCTCTACGGCTTCCTCTCCAAGGCTCTCTTCGAGAACGGCCTGTACTGCCGCGCCGACGACCGTGGCGACCCGGTCATCCAGCTGGCCCCGCCGCTGATCGCGGACCAGGGCACCTTCGACGAGATCGAGGGCATCCTGCGCTCGGTGCTCAAGGAGGCGTGGACCAAGCTGTAGGCAAGGTCCGCGACAAGCGGTACATCGTCCGAACCACACGGCCCGGATCGCCCGTTCGAGTGAGAACGCGGGGGTCCGGGCCGTGTGCTGTCACCATCCAAGACGTTCATCTCTTTACATCTCATTGCGGCGCCAGTGACCGAACCGGCTCCGCTTCGTTCCCCCGGACGGAGGTGTACGCCATGGTGGCTCCGGCAGACAATGATGTGCTCTGGGCGCGCTCCCTGCACTACTCCCACAGCGGTTCACCAGGCCTCATCGGCGTCTCCGTCGGCGTCCGTCAAGGTGAGATCCTGGCCGTGACCGGCCCCCGCGGAAGCGGCAAGACCACCCTGCTGCGCTGCCTGTTCGGACAGCTGCTGCCCGAACAGGGCGAGGTCTGGTTCAACAGCGTCCCCGTGCACACCATGGGAGCCGCGGTCCGCGAGCGCCTGCGCCGCGACCGGTTCGGCTGGATCGGCCCCGAGCCGGGGCTGCTGCCCGAACTCAAGGTGTGGGAGAACGCCGCACTGCCGCTGCTCCTCGCCGGCGCCCCGCACCGCGCCGCCAAGAGCGCCGCCTGCGAATGGCTGGACCGCCTCGACATCGGCGGCTTCGCCCGCAAGCGCCCCGGCGCCCTCACCCGGGCCGAGTCACAGCGGGTCGCCCTGGCCCGAGCCCTGGTCAACGAGCCCACGGTGATCTTCGCCGACGAGCCGACCGCCTCCCTGCACCGCACCGAACGCGCCCTGCTCCTGCGCACCCTGACCACGGCGGCCCGCTCGCACGAGATCTCCGTACTGCTGGCCACCCACGACGAGGAGGTCGCCGCCGTCGCCGACCGCCGGATCGAGCTCCTCGACGGACGCCCGGCCGCGGTCGCTGCCGGCGCCAACCCGCTCACCACGGAGGACCAGGCCGCGTGCTCGCTCTCCGCCTAGCCCGAGGCTCCCGGCCGCTGGTCCAGCTGCGCCGGCTGCTCGTCGCCACCGCCGCCGCCGGTACCGGATTCCTGCTGCTGTACGTGCTGGCCGGAGCCTTGGCCCGTCCCGCCGGATCGTTCCCTCGGCTGCTGTGGGCGCTCGTCCCGCTCGCCGTCACCGTGCAGTTCGCCGTCGCCGTGGCGCGGACCGACCCCGCGACCCGGCCCCGGGAGGGAATGGACGCGGTCGGCCTGGGTCCCGTACGGCGCACCCTCGTCGCGGCGATCTCCACCGCCGTCGCCTGCGCCCTGGGCAGCGCCGTGGCCCTGGCCGCGTTCCTGCACCTGCGGGGCGACCTCGGCGGCCTGCCGTTCGACGGGGCCGGCGCCCGGTTGCTGCACGCCGAACAGCCGCTGCCGGTGGTGGCCGCCCTGACCCTGCTGGCCCTGGTCCCGCTCGCCGCCTCGGCGGCGGTGGCCCTCTCCCTGCGCTCCCGTCCGCCGCTGGCCGGGCTGTCCCCGCAGAGCGGGGTCCCCTGGGGGGTCGCCCTCACCGCTTCCGGCCTGACCGTCGAGACCTACGCCGGACGGGGCAGCGCCGCCGTGCCGACGGGCTGGGCCCTGATCGCGATGGGGCTCGCTCTGGCCGGGCCGGGCGTGGCCTTCGCCTGCGGAACCCTGGTGCAGGCCGTCCGCCCGGGCGCGCTCCGGCTGCTCGCCGGGCGCAGCCTCCAGGAGGAGGCGCCGCGACTGGGCCGGCCGCTCGGAGTGCTGTGCGCGATCGGCGCGGCCGGGCTCACCACCCTCGCCGTGCGCGACACCGAGGGTTTCCTGCCGCCGCTCGGCCCGCTGACGGGTCCGGCCGCCGTGCTCGTGGCACTGTGCGCGGCTGCGACTCTCCTCACATCAGCGGTCGAATCCCGGCAGTCCCGCACCGCCGTCCGGGACACCCTGAACGACCTGGGAACCCCCGGAACGGTGCTGCGTACGGCCGTCACCGTACGCGCGACTGCCCTGCTCGCCGTATGCGTATCCCTCAGTTGGGGTGTGGCGCAACTGACGTCTCTCGCGTTGACCCGCTGACTGACGCAGCCCTTAGTGTGGGCCGAATGGTCAACCCAGACATCGAGATCGAGACGCTCGCCGAATTCGACCAGGTCGCCGCTCGGGGTTCCCTGAGCGGCTACCGGGTCCAGTCGGTCAACCTGCTGGAGCGGACGTTCGCGCTGCTGTCGGCCGACACCTCGGCCGCCGTGTTCCTCGGCTGTGCCATGGAGCCCGACGCCTCCGCGAAGGTCCGCGCCGACGGCGCCCTGGTCTTCCCGCCGGTGCCGGACCTGCCGTTCAACCCCTACCGGGGTCTGCTCTACACCGCGGACGAGCTGTTCACCGGCCTGCGGGAGGGCTACGAGGCCACCCCTGACGCCCAGGCGTACGCCTGGTTCCAGGAGACCAAGGCCGACGGCGACATCTACGCCTCGATGCTGCGTTCCATCCACGACGACGCCGTCTCCGACGCCCTGGACGAGCACCTCGCCGGTGCCCGGGTGGTGGGAGTGATGGGCGGCCACGCCATGGCCCGCGGCGGTACGGACTACCTGGGCGCGGCGGAACTCGGCCGGACCCTGTCCCGGTCCGGGCTGACCGTGGCCACCGGCGGCGGCCCGGGCGCGATGGAGGCCGCGAACCTCGGCGCCTATCTCGCGCCCGCCCCCGACGAGGCGCTGCCCGAGGCGTTGGAGATGTTGGCCAAGGCGCCTTCCTTCACGCCGTCCGTGTCCGACTGGGCGAGAGCGGCCTTCGCCGTACGGGAACGCTGGCCCGAGGGCGGCGACTCGGTGGGGATCCCGACCTGGTTCTACGGGCACGAGCCGCCGAACCCCTTCGCCGGCCACATCGCCAAGTACTTCGCGAACGCCACCCGTGAGGACGGACTGCTGGCGCGGTCCACCGCGGGCGTGGTGTTCCTCCCGGGCGCCGCGGGAACCGTCCAGGAGATCTTCGACAACGCGACCCCGAACCACTACGAGTCGCGCGGCGAACCGACCCCGATGGTCCTGGTCGACCGCGCCCACTGGACGGAGCACCTGCCGGCCTGGCCGCTGCTCCGGGCACTGGCGCGCGGCCGGTCGATGGAGTCGAGGATCGCCCTGGTGGACTCCGTGGACGAGGTCCCGGCGGCACTCGCCTCGATGCGCTGACCCGACGAGGCAACTTCCCGGCCGATTCGCACGTCTGGTAGAGGTACCGCAAAACCTGCCAGACGTGAACGGAGCCCTCTGTGCTCATAGGCCTGCTGACCGCCATCGCGGCGTCCATCTGCTACGGCACGGGATCCGTCCTGCAAGCCGTCGGCTCGCGCCGGGCGGCCCGGACGTCCCCGGCCGCGGCCGGGGTGACCGCGCACGGCGGACCGAACCTGTCCTCGACCGCGAAGGCGGCGATGACCTGGGAGTTCATCGTCGGCACGATCCTGGACTTCGTGGGCTTCGGCCTGGGCGCGCTCGCGGCGCGTCTCCTTCCGCTGTTCCTCTCCCAGACCGTGATCAGCGCCAACCTCGTGATCACCGCCGTGCTCAGCGTGAAGATGCTGGGCATCCGGCTCACTCGCAAGGAGTGGACCTCCATCGGCGTCGTCTGCGCGGCGCTCGTGCTGCTGGCGACGGCCGCGGGACACGAGGGCGGCCATCACGCGCCGATGTCCACGCACTGGTGGCTGCTCGCGATCACCCTGCTGATCATCGTGGGCGGCACGGTGGCGGTCCGGTTCCTCGGCGGCCGGGCCGCGATCCTGGCCGGTCTGCTGTCGGGCCTGGCCTTCGGTGCGCTGGGGGTGGGCGTTCGCATCCTGAACGGCGTCGAGCCTTTCGGCCTGGGCGCCCTGCTCTCCGACCCGGCCCTGTACGCCATCCTCGTGGCGGGCGTCGGCGGCATGTACCTGCACACGGTGGCCCTCCAGATCGGGTCCGTGAACGGGGCCACCGCCGCCCTGGTGGTCGGCGAGACGGTCCTCCCGGGCGCCATCGGCGTCCTCCTGCTGGGCGACGCGTCCCGCCCCGGCCTGGCCTGGCTGGCGGTGCTGGGCTTCGTCCTCGCGGTGACGGGCGCCGTGGCGGTGGCCTGGTACGGCAATCACGACGGAGCCGAGGCTCCGGCGGAGTCCCCGGACCCGGTGCCGGTCGCGTAACCGCCACACCGCCGTACTGCCGTACCGGGAGCGCGACCGCCCCCGGCCCCACCGCCCTCACGGGGCGAAGGGGCCGGGGGCGGAGTCGTGTCGGCGTCCGATCGGCCCCGATCAGTCCTCCGCCGGCAGGACGACGACCTCGCCGGGGGTGAACGTCACCGCGACGCGGTCCCCCACGACCGGTGCCCCGACCGGCCCGCACTCGGCCTCCAGCGGCGGACCCGACTCGGGTCGCAACAGCAGTGCCACGTGGGTCCCCCGGAAGGTCCGCGACTCCACGACGCACGGCAGTCCCTCGGCGGCCAGAGTCACTCCGGCGGCGCGGACCAGGAGCAGGCGCTCCCCCTCCTGCGAGCCGTCCGGCACCGGGACCTTGCCCCAGGGGGTGGCCGCGGCGCCGCCCGACACCGTGGCCGGGACCACGTTCTCGAAGCCGAGGAACCGTGCCACGAACTCCGAGGCCGGCCGCTCCCACACCTCCAGCGGGGTTCCCACCTGCGCGATCCGCCCGTCCCGCATCACCACGACGCGGTCGGCCAGCGCGAAGGCCTCCCCTTGGTCGTGGGTGACCGCCAGGACGGTCGTCCCCAGCCGGGAGAACAGCCCCTGGAGTTCCACCACCAGCCGTTCGCGCAGCCCCCGGTCCAACTGGCCCAGCGGTTCGTCGAGCATCAGCAGGCGCGGGGACGGGGCGAGCGCCCTCGCCAGCGCGACCCGCTGCTGTTCGCCGCCCGACAGCGACGCGACGGCGCGACGCCCGGCTCCGGGAAGCCCGACCAGGTCCAGCAGCTCCTCGACCCGGCCCGCGCGGGCGTCCCGCGAGGTGCCCCGCATCCGCAGCCCGAAGCCGACGTTGCCGGCCACGTCGCGGTGCGGGAACAGTTGGTGGTCCTGGAACATCAGGCCCACCCCGCGCCGGTGCACCGGCACCGGTGCCTGGTCCGCGCCGTCCAGCAGCACGCGTCCGACCGAGACCGGCTGGAGTCCGGCGACCACCCGCAGCAGCGTGGACTTCCCGCTGCCGCTCGGTCCCAGCACGCAGACGATCTCGTGCTCGGCGACCTCCAGTTCCACGGCGTCCACGACGTCGCGTTCGCCGAAGCGGACCGACACCCCGTCCAGCCGAAGCAGCGTCATCAGAACTCTCCCGAGGTCTTGTCGGGTCGCAGCCGCTCCAGCACCAGCAGGGACACCGCGCACACCAGCATCAGAATCGTGCTCAGGGCCATCGCCTGCCCGTAGTTCAGTTCTCCGGCCCGCCCCAGCAGCCGCGCGACGGCCACGGGCAGCGTGGGGCTGTCGGCCCGTGCGATGAAGACGGTCGCCCCGAACTCGCCGAGCGACACGGCGAAGGCGAAACCGGCCGCGATCAGCAGGGCCCGGCGCACGAGCGGCAGGTCCACTTCCCGCCAGGCCCGCAGGGGCGAGGCACCGAGCACGCCGGCCGCCTCCCGCAACCGTCCGTCGACGGCGCGCAGTACGGGCAGCATCGTCCGCACCACGAACGGCACGCCGACCAGGGCCTGCGCCAGGGGCACCAGGATCCACGAGGTGCGCAGGTCGAGCGGAGGCTCGTCCAGGGTGATCAGGAATCCGAAGCCGACCGTCACGGCGGACACCCCGAGCGGCAGCATCAGCAGCGCGTCGAAGCCCCGTACGAAGCGACCCGCGCGCCGGGTCAGCGCCGCGGCCGCGAGCCCCCCGATGAGCAGGGCGATGGCGGTGGCCGCCAGCGCGTACCGCAGGGAGTTCCCGATGGCCTCCAGCGGCGGGACCAGGAACGTCCCGCCGCCCGCGCCCACGTCCGCCAACGCCCGGTAGAAGTCGAGGCCGTACCCGCCGGGGGTGTCGAAGGACCGTTCCACCAGGACGCCCAGCGGCAGCACGATCAGCAGCGCCACGGTCAGCAGCACCCCGCCCAACAGGGCGCGCTGCGCCACGCCCTTGGGCCGGTGCGCGGTCCGACCCGGGTCCACGAGCCGCAGCGCCGTCTCCCGCCTGCGCACGGTCCAGGCGTGCACGCACAGGATCAGTCCGACGGCGGCGAACTGGATCATCGTCAACACGGCGGCCGTCGACAGGTCGAGCAACTGCGCGGTCTGCCGGTAGACCTCCACCTCCAGGGTGGCGTAGGACGGCCCGCCCAGGATCTGCACGACACCGAAGGAGGTGAACGTGAACAGGAAGACCATCAGCGAGGCGGCGGCCACGGCCGGTCCGAGCGCCGGCAGCGTCACCCGCCGCCAGGCCGCGAACCGTCCGGCCCCCAGCACCCGGGCGGCCTCTTCCTGCCGCGGGTCGAGCTGCGCCCAGAGCCCGCCCACCGTCCGTACGACGACCGCGTAGTTGAAGAAGACGTGGGCCAGCAGGATCGCCCAGACGGTGGTGTCGAGTCGAACACCCCAGGTCTCGTCCAGCAGTCCGTTCCGCCCGACCAGCGCGAGGAAGGCCGTGCCGACCACCACGGTCGGCAGCACGAACGGAACCGTGACCACCGCCCGCAGCAGTTGCTTTCCCGGGAACTCGAAGCGCGCGAAGACGTACGCGGCGGGGAGCGCGATCAGGAGCGTGAGCGCCGTCGACGCGAGCGCCTGCCAGGTGGTGAACCACAGCACGTCGGCGATGTCGGGCCGGCCCAGCACCTCGCCGATCCGGCCGAACTGCCACCCGTCGTCGGTCTTCAGCCCGCGCCCGACGATCGCGGCGACGGGATAGGCGAAGAACAGCCCGAAGAAGACGAGCGGGATCACCATCAGGCCCAGCCTGACCAGCGTGGCCCGCGTCCCCTCCCTCGGGCTCACCCGTCCTACTTCACGGCGAGCGAGGACCATGCCTTGACCCACTGCTCACGGTTCTTGGCGATGGTCTCCGGCGCGACGTTCTCCGGCTTCTCGATCACCACACCGTGCTTCGTGAAGAGCTCCGGCAGCGCCGCGTTCTTGACGACCGGGTTCACGAACATGTTCAGGGGCATGTCTTCCTGGAACTTCTTGCTGATCAGGAAGTCAAGGAGGGCCTTGCCCCCCTCCTCGTTCTTCGCGCCCTTCAGCAGACCCGCGAACTCGATCTGGCGGAAGCAGGTGCCGGTGGAGACACCGGTCGGAGCCTCGGCCGGCTTCGGCTCGCCGTACAGCACCTCGACCGGCGGGCTGGAGGCGTACGAGACGACCAGCGGGCGGTCGCCCTTGGCCTTCTTGCCGCCGGCCGAGCCGGAGAACCGCTCGTTGTAGGCCTGCTCCCAGCCGTCGACGACCTCGACGCCGTTGGCCTTCAGCTTGGTCCAGTAGTCCTTCCAGCCGTCCTCGCCGTACTTGCCGACGGAGGCGAGCAGGAATCCGAGACCGGGCGAGGAGGTCGCGGCGTTCTCGGTGACCAGCAGGTCCTTGTACTCCGGCTTGATCAGGTCGTCCAGCGTCTGCGGCGGGGCGATCTTCTTGTCGGCGAAGTACTTCTTGTCGTAGTTGACGCAGATGTCACCGGAGTCGATCGGGGTGACCCGGTGCTCCTTGTCGAGCATGAACTCGGGCTTGACCTCGGCCAGGCCCTTGGCCTCGTACGGGGTGAAGATGCCGTTGTCGAGGGCCCGCGACAGGAGGGTGTTGTCCACGCCGAAGAAGACGTCGCCGCGCGGGGAGCCCTTCGTGAGGATCTCCTGGTTCAGGGCGGCGCCGGCGTCCCCGGACTTCAGCTTCTTGACCGTGTAGCCGCTCTGCTGCTCGAACTCCTTGAGGACCGCGTCGCTGACGTTGAAGGAGTCGTGGGAGACGAGCGTGACGGTCTTGGACTTCGGGGCGTCGCTCGCGCCCGCCGCCGGCTTGTCCTTGGTCCCGCCGTCGCCGCAGGCGCTGAGGCCGGCGACGCCGAGCGCGGCCACGAGCGCGAGGCCCGCGTACTTCCTGGTGGTGCTCACTGGTGAATTCCTCCTGGGATGTCCAGGAGAAGACGCGGCCCTGCCCGGCGCTCTGTGGAGCGGACGCCGGGCAGGGCGCAACAGCTTGAGTGGTGACCGAACTTCCTACCCCGAATGACCGGGGCGAGGTTCAGAGGGTCTGCGGTGACGGTTACCGCACTCTCAGCGCTGTGGCGCTCCCCTGTCGGAATATGAAATTTGTTCGGCCACAGAGTACCCCGGTGGCCGAATGTGACCGACCGGAAACGGAACCTAGCGCTCCGAGGCGGCCAGCTGGCCGCACGCGCCGTCGATCTCCTGACCGCGGGTGTCCCGTACGGTCACCGGCACGCCGTGGCGGGCGATGGCCTCCACGAAGGCCTTCTCGTCCTCGGGACGCGAGGCCGTCCACTTCGAGCCGGGCGTCGGGTTCAGCGGGATCAGGTTGACGTGTACGCGCTTGCCCTTGAGGAGCTTGCCGAGCAGGTCACCACGCCAGGCCTGGTCGTTGATGTCGCGGATCAGGGCGTACTCGATGGAGATGCGACGGCCGGACTTCTCCGCGTACTCCCACGCCGCGCCCAGCACCTCGCGGACGTTCCAGCGGGTGTTCACGGGGACGAGGGTGTCGCGCAGCTCGTCGTCCGGAGCGTGCAGCGACACGGCGAGACGGCACTTGAAGCCCTCGTCGGCGAAGCGCAGCATGGCCGGGACCAGACCGACGGTGGAGACGGTGATGCCGCGCTGGGACAGCCCCAGACCGTCGGGCTCCGGGTCGGTCAGCCGGCGGATGGCGCCGACGACCCGGTTGTAGTTGGCCAGCGGCTCGCCCATGCCCATGAAGACGATGTTGGACAGCCGGGCCGGCCCGCCGGGGACCTCGCCGTCGCGCAGCGCGCGCATGCCGTCCACGATCTGGTGCACGATCTCGGCGGTGGACAGGTTGCGGTCCAGTCCCGCCTGGCCGGTGGCGCAGAACGGGCAGTTCATCCCGCAGCCCGCCTGCGAGGAGATGCACATGGTGACCCGGTCCGGGTAGCGCATCAGCACGGACTCGACGAGCGTGCCGTCGTGCAGCTTCCACAGGGTCTTGCGCGTGGTGTCGTCATCGCACGAGATGTGCCGCAAGACGTTCATCAGGTCCGGCAGCAGCTCCTGCTGAAGCTTCTCCCGCGAGGCGGCCGGGATGTCCGTCCACTCCGCCGGGTCGTGCGCGTACCGCGCGAAGTAGTGCTGGGAGAGCTGCTTGGCCCGGAACGGCTTCTCACCGATCGCGGCGACCGCCTCGCGGCGCTCGGCCGGGGTCATGTCGGCGAGGTGCCGGGGCGGCTTCTTCACCCCGCGAGGGGCGACGAAAGTGAGCTCTCCCGGAACAGGGCGGGCCATGGCAGGTACTCCTCGTAAGACGAAAGGCGCGCCGCAGAAGCAGCACGCCTTTCAAGAGTAACCGGAGGCCGGTGTCAGCCGGTGCCGACGAAAGCGGCCAGCAGCAGCCACACCACCGGAGCGGTCGGCAGCAGCGAGTCGAGCCGGTCCATGATCCCGCCGTGACCGGGAAGCAGGGTCCCCATGTCCTTGATGCCCAGGTCCCGCTTGATCATCGACTCGCCGAGGTCGCCCAGCGTGGCACTGACCGCGACGGCCAGCCCCAGCAGCAGGCCCTGCCACCAGATCCCGCCGTCGACCAGGAACTCCATGCACAGCGCGCCGGCCGCCATCGCGAAGGCCACCGCCCCGAACAGCCCCTCGCGGGTCTTGCCGGGGCTGATGCGCGGCGCGAGCTTGGTCTTGCCGAAGCGCCAGCCCACCGCGTAGGCCCCGGTGTCACTGACCACGGTCAGGACCAGGAACGTCACCACCCGCTGCGGACCGTCGTCGGCGGCGAGCAGCATCGTGACGAAGGTCGCCAGGAAAGGTACGTAGAACGCGGCGAAGACACCCGCCGTGACGTCCTTGAGGTAGTCCTCGGGCGGCTCGGTCATCCGCCAGACCAGGACCGCGAGGGCGGTCAGGGCCATGGCGACCCAGGCTCCCTCGGCCCCCCGGACGTACCCCGCGATGATCATGGCGGCGCCACCGACCGCGAGCGGGACGAGCGGCGCCTTGATGCCCTTCTTCTCCTGGAGCCGGGAGGTGAGCTCCCACAGCCCCACGACGACCGCGACGACGACGACGCCGACGAAGACCGCCTTGACGATGAAGAGGGAAGCGAAGATCACCGCACCGAGGCCGACGCCGACCCCTATGGCGGCACGCAGATCCCGCCCCGCACGCTTCTTCGGCGGTGGGGGCGAGGGGTCCTGCGGTGCCTGCGAGGGCGGAGGCGGGGGGCTGGGCATGGGCTCCTGCGGCGGCGTCTCGTCGCGGAAGAGGGGGCCGCCTGCGGCGGCGGCCCCCCGATCGCGTGCTTCCCGGTCGTCGAAGTCACGGCCGGCGGCATCGGGCACGATGGGCATGGGCCGAGTCTGCGGGCCCGCCTGCGCATCGTATGCGGGACCCGCCGGAACCGGCTCCGGCTGCCAGGAAGAGTCGTTCATCAGACTTCGAGGAGCTCGGCTTCCTTGTGCTTCAGCAGCTCGTCCACCTGCGCGACGTACTTCGCGGTGGTGTCGTCGAGCTCCTTCTCGGCGCGACGCACCTCGTCCTCGCCGGCTTCCTTGTCCTTGACGAGCTTGTCGAGGGCGTCCTTGGCCTTGCGGCGGACGGCGCGGATGGAGACCTTGGAGTCCTCGGCCTTGGTGCGCGCGACCTTGACGTACTCCTTGCGGCGCTCCTGCGTCAGCTCGGGGAAGGTCACCCGGATGATGCGGCCGTCGTTGCTCGGGTTGACCCCGAGGTCCGAGTCGCGGATGGCCTGCTCGATGTTGCGCAGCGCGGACGCGTCGAAGGGCGTCACGACCGCCATGCGCGGCTCGGGCACGGCGAAGGAGGCGAGCTGGTTGATGGGCGTGATGGCGCCGTAGTACTCCGCCACGATCTTGTTGAACATCGCCGGGTGCGCACGTCCCGTGCGAATCGCGGCGAAGTCTTCCTTGGCGACGACGACGGCCTTCTCCATCTTCTCCTCGGCCTCGAGGAGGATTTCTTCGATCACCACGTGCTCCTGCATGTCAGATATGGATGGTTCAGGCGGGCGGGGCGGGCCGGTCCGCGGCGTGCGTGGACCGGCGATGCGGAGGTCAGGCCCGGGTGCCCTGGTCGCTCACGAGCGTGCCGATCTTCTCACCCTTGACGGCGCGGGCGATATTGCCCTCGGCGAGCAGTTCGAAGACCAGGATCGGCAGCTTGTTGTCGCGGCAGAGCGTGATGGCAGTGGCGTCGGCGACCTTGAGGTCCCGGGACAGCACCTCGCTGTACTCCAGCGCGTCGAACTTCACCGCGTCCGGGTTGGCCTTCGGGTCGGAGTCGTAGACCCCGTCGACACCGTTCTTGCCCATGAGCAGGGCTTCGGCGTCGATCTCCAGGGCGCGCTGGGCCGCCGTGGTGTCGGTGGAGAAGTACGGCATGCCCATGCCGGCGCCGAAGATGACGACGCGCCCCTTCTCCAGGTGCCTCACGGCACGCAGCGGGATGTACGGCTCCGCGACCTGGCCCATGGTGATGGCGGTCTGGACGCGGCTGTCGATGCCTTCCTTCTCCAGGAAGTCCTGGAGGGCGAGGCAGTTCATGACGGTGCCGAGCATGCCCATGTAGTCGGACCGCGCACGGTCCATGCCACGCTGCTGCAGCTCGGCGCCGCGGAAGAAGTTGCCGCCGCCGATGACAATCGCGATCTCCGCGCCGTCTCGGACAACGGCCGCGATCTCGCGGGCGATGGCGTGCACGACGTCAGGGTCGACGCCCAGTCCGCCGCCGCCGGAGAAGGCTTCACCCGACAGCTTCAGCATGAAGCGCCGGCCCTTCTTCTCGTGGTCGCTCTTGTCGTCGGAAGCGGTGTGGGTGTCCACGCCCTGATTCATGGAGATCTCCTCGTGCACATACGAAGAAGGCCATTGCCGGTGGGTCCTCGCGGTTCCCTCTACGGCAATGGCCTCCTCGTCAGATCTGCGGTCGTCCTGCGCAAGCGTGGACGACTGCTTCAGACCCTACCGGGGTCCGGTGTCCGTCGCGTACGGACGGACTCAGATGCCGACCTTGATGCGGCTGAAGCGCACCAGGGTGACACCGGCCTCGTCCAGAACCTTCTGGACGGACTTCTTGTTGTCCAGCGCGTACGGCTGGCCGAGCAGGGTGGCTTCCTTGAAGAAGCCGTTGACGCGACCCTCGACGATCTTGGCGATGGCAGCCTCGGGCTTGCCCTCCGCGCGGGTGATCTCCTCGGCGACGCGACGCTCGGACTCGACCTTCTCGGCCGGAACGTCTTCCTTGGCGAGGTACTGCGGGGCGAACGCGGCGATGTGCTGCGCGACGCCGCGAGCGACCTCGGCGTTCTCCTTGTCGAGCTCGACCAGGACGCCGATCTGGAACGGCAGGTCGGGCATCGTGCGGTGCATGTACGCCGAGACGTAACCGCCGGTGAACTGCGCGAAGCGGTCCAGGACGATCTTCTCGCCGAGGTTGGCGTTGGCCTCGTCCACGAACGCCTGGACGGTCTTGCCGGGAGCGATCTCGGACGCGAGCAGCGCCTCGAGGTCGGCCGGGGACGTCGCGGCGATGTGGGCGGCCAGCTCGTTGGTGACGGCCTGGAACTTGTCGCCCTTGGCGACGAAGTCCGTCTCGCACTTCAGCTCGACGAGGACACCGGAGGTGTTGTCGTCGGCGATCAGGGAGGCGACGGCACCGTTCTCGGCAGAACGGCCCTCGCGCTTGGCGACGCCCTTCTGACCCTTGATGCGGAGCGCCTCGATGGCCTTGTCGACGTCGCCGTCGGACTCGACCAGTGCGTTCTTGCAGTCCATCATGCCGACGCCGGTGAGCTCGCGGAGCTTCTTGACGTCAGCGGCGGTGTAGTTCGCCATGAGTCTGTGATTCTCTCTCGAAGTCGTAGATCTACGGGTGAACGGCGGAGGAGTCGCGCTTGTGGCGCGGCTCCCCCGCCGTCATCGTCCGTGCTGCGAGTGCCCGGCGCGTGAACGCCGGGCGCTCTCAGTGGGTCAGGCCTGCTCGGCGTCGGCGGCCGGAGCCTCGACAGCCTCGGCGGCCGGAGCCTCGGCGTCCGCGGCCGGGGCCTCGGCAGCCGGAGCCTCGACGGCCTCGGCGGCGGGGGCCTCGGCAGCGGCCTCGGCCGGAGCGGCCTCGGCGTCGTCAGCCTTCTTCTCGCCCTCGAGGAGGTCGCGCTCCCACTCGGCGAGCGGCTCGGCGGCGGCCTTCTCGCCCGGCTTCGAGTCGCCGGTCGCAGCGCCGGAGCGGGCGATGAGGCCCTCGGCGACGGCGTCGGCGATCACGCGGGTGAGCAGGGTGACGGAGCGGATCGCGTCGTCGTTGCCCGGGATCTTGTAGTCGACCTCGTCGGGGTCGCAGTTGGTGTCGAGGATCGCGACGACCGGGATGTGGAGCTTGCGCGCCTCACCGACGGCGATGTGCTCCTTCTTGGTGTCGACGATCCAGACGGCGCTGGGAACCTTCGACATCTCGCGGATACCACCGAGGGTCTTCTCCAGCTTGATCTTCTCGCGAGAGAGGACCAGGAGCTCCTTCTTGGTGAGACCCGAGGCGGCGACGTCCTCGAAGTCGATCGCCTCAAGCTCCTTCAGACGCTGAAGGCGCTTGTAGACGGTCGAGAAGTTGGTGAGCATGCCACCCAGCCACCGCTGGTTGACGTACGGCATGCCGACGCGCGTCGCCTGCTCGGCGATGGCTTCCTGAGCCTGCTTCTTGGTACCGACGAACATGATGGAGCCACCGTGCGCGACGGTCTCCTTCACGAACTCGTAGGCGCGGTCGATGTACGACAGCGACTGGAGCAGGTCGATGATGTAGATGCCGTTGCGCTCCGTGAAGATGAAGCGCTTCATCTTCGGGTTCCAGCGGCGGGTCTGGTGACCGAAGTGGACGCCGCTTTCCAGCAGCTCCCGCATCGTTACGACGGCCATGGCCATCTCCTTGTTTTCTCGGTTTGGTTCCTGACGCCCCGCCGCGCCCTGCCCCCTGAGAGGGGACCGAGAGACGCTTTCACGTGGCCTGACCGGCCGGTGCTGGGGCGTGCGAAGTCGACCCGGTGACCCGGATCGCCACAAGAAGTGTACGGGACCCGGCGGTATGCCGGGTGACGCGTTTGTCCACACCGACCCGGCCGTCCACAGGCTCCGGCAAGGTCCGACGCCGCCCGGCACGCTGGCCCGTATGACGACACTGCTGTTCACACTGCTGCTCGCGCTGTCCCAGGCCTTCACCCCGGGAGTGCGCCCGCTGCCGCCCCCGCTGATCGTGGCCCGATGGTGGGACCCACCCCCGACCCCGTACGCCGCCGGACACCGGGGCGTGGACCTGGCGGCGCCGGTGGGCACGGAGATCAGGGCTCCGGGTCCCGGCCGGGTCCACCACGCCGGGCCGGTGGCGGGGCGAGGCGTCCTCTCGCTCACCCTCCCGGGCGGGCTGCGCACGACGTACGAGCCGGTCCGCCCGCTCGTCGTCGAGGGGGAGGAGGTCGCGGCGGGGCAGGTGGTGGCGGTCCTCACCGAGGGCGCCCACTGTCCGCTTCCCTGCCTGCACTGGGGTCTCCTGGCAGGCGAGACCTACCTCAACCCGCTGGGGCTGCTCCCCCGGCCGACTCCCCGGCTGCTTCCCGATCCCGGTGGGCCGTGACGCGCCGGCCGTGAGCGGGGGCCGCGCGCCCCGAGGGTCAGCCCCGGACGCCCCGCAGCGCCATGGCGACGGCGGCGTCCGTGATCACGACCGGATCCTCCGCGGCGCCCAGCTCGATCCGCCGGACGGCCGCGTCCACGACGCCTTGGAGCAGCATCGCCGCGAGGCGCGGTTCGGCGTGCCCGAGGCCCGCGAGCGCCTCGACGATCATCGCCACCAGCCCGCCGTGCGCGGCGCGGATCTTCTCCCGCGCGCCGGCGTCCAGCTCACTGGCCGAGATCGCGACGACCGCGCGGTGGCGCCGGTCGCCCACGAGCCCCAGCTGGCTGCGGACGTAGGCCTCGATCTTGGCCTCCGGCGACTCGGCGGAAGCCATGGCCGCCTCGATCTCGGCGGCCCAGACGGGGAAGTCCACCGCGCACAGCTCTTCGACGACGGCCGCGCGCGACCGAAAGTACTCATAGACAGACGACCGGGCGAGGCCGGTCCGCTCCGCCAGAGCGGGGAAGGTCAGCGCCTCCGTACCGCCTTCGGACAGCAGGGAACGCGCGGCGTCCAACAGGGCGCCGCGCTGCATCGACCGGTGCTCGGCCACGGAGGCCGCTCGAATCCTGGGCACACGACCACTCTACGGACGTCCCGCAAGGGCCGGCCCCGTCAGCGCCCCACATCCGCCAGCTTCGCCCGAAGCTGGAGGACCGACTTGGTGTGGATTTGACTGACCCGACTCTCGGTGACGCCCAGCACGTTGCCGATCTCCGCGAGCGTGAGGCCCTCGTAGTAGTAGAGGGTCACGACGGTCTTCTCCCGGTCCGGGAGGGTGTTGATGGCCCTGGCCAGCAGCCTGCGCAGTTCGCGGTCCTCGGCGACGGCGACCGGGTTGTCCGCGGCGTGGTCCTCCAAGGTGTCCATCAGAGAGAGCCGGTCGCCGCCCTCCCCGCCCACGTGCAGGAGTTCCTCCAGGGCGACCACGTTGGCGAGGGACAACTGGCTGAAGACCGTGTGGAGTTCCTCGACCGCGATGCCCATCTCTCCCGCGACCTCGTGTTCGGTCGGGGTGCGCCGCAGCTGGGCCTCCAGCGTGGCGTAGGCCCGCTCGACGGCCCGCGCCTTCTGCCGGACGGAACGCGGGATCCAGTCGAGGGCCCGGAGTTCGTCGATCATGGCGCCGCGGATACGGGTGATGGCGTAGGTCTCGAACTTGATGGCCCGTTCGATGTCGAACTTCTCGATGGCGTCGATCAGTCCGAAGACTCCCGAGGAGACGAAGTCGGCCTGTTCCACATTGGGCGGCAGGCCCACGCTGACCCGGCCCGCGACGTACTTGACCAGCGGCGAGTAGTGCAGGATCAACTGCTCCCGCAGTCGCTCGTCACCGGAGTCCTTGTACGAGCGCCACAGCACCTCCAGGGACGAGGGCGCGGTGGACCGCACGCTGCCGCGGGCAGCGGGGGGCACCGCAGCGCGGTCAGACCCTGAGGTGTGCTGGGGCATGCTTCGCCTTTGCCGGAGCCGGATTCGTTGGGAGCGTAGCGTGACGGAAGTGTCGCGGTGCGCGAAGAGTACGGGATCCCGCGCCGCCGTCGGGGCGCCCCGACCGGCACGGGCGGCTCCGGACCGGCGCCTCGCGCACGGTCCCGACGACTGCCAACCGGAACACCGCATCTCTCATCGGCTTCACTCTTTCACCGGAACGCCCCAGGTCAACGACCGCCTCGCCGGGTGGCGTCGGTTTGTGCGCCTCCTCTCGACCTCCGCATGGTCAACTGCCAGCCGTCGCCCTGCCGTTCGACGAACCCCAGAGAGTGAAGTTCGTACAGTCTGCCGATGACTTCATCGGTGCCGACGCCCGCGGCGACGGCGACCTCCTCCGCCGGCACGGGCCGGTCCGCCGGCAGGGCTTCGAGCACCCGCGCCGCGGCCGGGTCCAACAGGTCCCGGGCGAGCACGGGC
This sequence comes from Streptomyces sp. NBC_00513, assembly GCF_041431415.1. GTDB lineage: Bacteria > Actinomycetota > Actinomycetes > Streptomycetales > Streptomycetaceae > Streptomyces. Next base: position 5,534,319 of record NZ_CP107845.1, on the reverse strand, counting down.
CCGCGCCGCTCGGGAGCCAGCTCCCCCATGCCGCCGACCAGCTCGATCACCTCCGCGGCGTCGGTGACGAGCACCGCCTCGCCGCGCAGGAGTTCGTGGACGCCGGCGGAGAGTCCACTGGTGGCCGGGCCGGGGGTGCCCATGGTGAACCGGCCGAGTGCCTGGGCCCGTCGGGCGGTGACCAGTGAGCCGCTTCGGTGGGCCGCCTCGATGACGACCGTGCCCCGTGTGAGGGCGGCGATGACCCGGTTGCGCAACACGAACCTTCTCTGCACCAAGTCAAGAAGGACCTGTCCAGTCCCCCAGGAAGATGAGCGGAGGCAGCCTGGGCGCTCGGCCCTTGACGTGCCTCCGGTCACTCGTAACTGCCGGCGAGCAGTGCGACCAACGACCCGCTGGAAGCGAGCTTCTGCCGCGCATTGCCGATGTGGGTGGCGACCGTCGACATGGTGAGCCCCATCTCCGCGGCGATCTCCGAGTGCTTCATGCCAAAGGCCACGAGAAGGACTGCACGACGCTGCTGATAGGAAAGGTTCTCTCGGAGGACCTCATCCAAGTCGGCGTAGAACCCATCGTAGAAGTCGACGTTGAAGCCTTCGTTCGGAGCACGGATCGCGCTCAGCGACTCGTGTTCGACTGGAACCACTAGGCGGTTCGACGGCCTGCGGTAGTAGTCGATCCGGCGGTGGCGAGCGGCCGTCCGAACGTAGGCGCGAGTATGTACCGCCTCCTTCACCTCGTCCCACTTTTCGTTGAACGAGAGGAAGAGTTCCTGAGCGATGTCGCGTGCGTCGCTCTCCTGAGTCCTCTGCGCCATGAGGTATGCGACGACGGCCTCGAACTGGTCAGCGTAAAACTCCGCGAAGCCGTGGCCCCACGACCGGTGACGGTCGTGGGGCGAATAGGCATCTGACTGGTCAGGCACCCTCATGGGTGTCCCGCTCGGGCTGACGCGCGTCCTGTTCCTCCGCTTCGCGTCGACGCTGTCGGCCCTGGCCGGGGTCGCGGTGGTTCCGGCGAGCCCCGCGCTCGCCCGGCCCGGCGGCCGGACGCCCCTCACCCGGACTGCGGGTGGGGGGCCGGTTGTCACGGACGGGCGGCTGTCGATCCTGGCCGCTGGCGGGTCGCCGCCGGGTCACATTGTGAGTGTCCTCGTCGTCGTGCGCCTTGCGCCCGAGACGGAGCTCGATGAAGTCGAGGGCCTGCAGCTTGCGCTTCACGGCGATGGCGCCCGTCACGACGAGCTGGATCCCGAGGGCCCAGATGGCCCACGCCTGGACGCGCTCGGTGTCGGAGCCCCAGCCGGTGCCGGCCTCGGCGAAGTGCTGGATCGCCTCAGTCGCCACGACGATTGAGGAGAGGCTCCAGCGCTTGAAGCGGTTCACGAGCCCCACCGCGGCGGCGGGGCTGTTGCTGTCCGAACTCATGATCATCCCAGAGGTGTGAGTGGTGGGTGATCCCTGGTGAGGTCCGGGCGGGCCTCTTCGAGATCACCAATCATGTTCTCCAGAAAGCCCCGCCAGGACCATACGCAAAGAGAGAACGCGACCACCCTCTGTTATGGGGCAGCAAAAATACGCCTGCGTCTACTAGCGACGAGGCGTAACCGTTCGGTATGGGCTAGCCGAGTGGCCCGACTGTTGGTATCTCTTTGCCCGGAGCCAACAGTCGGACCAGCACGACGTGTTCTGTTCGAACCGGCACCTCTGGGAAGACGCGCCTACTCTCTATACGGATCTCGAGCCCTGTTTTCTTGATGTCTCTCCAAGATTTCTTGGAGAGACCCTTGCTCAAGATCACTCCTCAGCGACTCAAAGCCGCCTGACCAGCAGCGATGGAGCTCAGGTGAAGTCGCTGTCCATCGTTTTGCATGTCAGAAGGAGCGACTTGTCCGTAGCTCTTCTTCGGGCCCGCGACAGACCGTTCTGACGTTCTGACCTGCAACTTTCCTGGGACGTCACCATCCCAGGAGCCGTGCGACCTCGCCCAGGTCTGAGTAGCTGGCCGACGGTGGTAGCTGGCGGGCAGGACAGGCGGCTCAACCCTTCCGTCACCGGATCATGATGTTGGGCGACTGGTCGGGATTCCGAGGGCCACAGGTGTCCGCCGAGTGAGGCGTGCGGCATCGGCCTGCTTGGTTCGAACGAAGGTCAAGGTCATGTCGATGCCTTCGATCTCGCCGAGCCATTGCTCTTCCTCGGCGCGCTTGCGTCGAAGGAGCAGGTCCTTCTCGATCTCAGCGAGCCGGGGCAGCATCTTGGGGTTGACCTGCAGCATTGGGCAGCGGATGCAGGCGTGCTCGTGCTGGCAGGGTGATCCATAAGGTCGAGCACAGTTGCCCAGCTCGACCTTGCGCTTGTCGAAGTGCTCCTCGAAATCGGCCCACTCCTCTGGCGTGACGTCGACGTACTCGCCCTCGGGTCGCTGGGCCCGGCGATGGTTCAGGAACTCTTGGTAGTGCTGAACGATGTCCTCAGCGAAGACCGCGACGTAACCCTGAGTGGTCTGGAGATTCAGGTGGCCGAGTAGGGCGGCACCGATGTGGATCGGCAGCCCTCCGTTGACGATCTCCGTGGCGAAGAGCCTTCGGAAGTCGTGCGGAGTGAACTTGGTGCCAGCGAACGCCGCGTTCGTCTCAGCGATCTGCTTGCAGCTGCGACTGAGCATGCCCAGGACCGTGGTCGGTGCCAGGACGCCGCGGAGGGTGCCGATCTGCCGCTGGAAGAGGAAGGGCATCGGCTCTGACCAGGTCTTCTCGTGTCCGTCGTAGCGCGTCACGAGCGGAATCGCCTGGCCGTCACGTGTCTGCCGGCGAATGATCTGGGCGATGGCGTGGAAGAGCTCGGCCGACATCGGGATGACCCGCTCGCGCTCGCTCTTGGAGGGTGCGACGACCAGCAGGGCGATGACCTCGCCGTTGGGACGCTGGTATTGGCGAATGCTGAGGTGGGTCAGCTCCACGAGCTCCTCGATGCGAATGCCGCTGTGCCGCAGGATCTCGACGGCCGCCCACTCCCAGAACGCCGAGTCCTCAGCCAACGTCACGTTGATCACCTCCCCGTTGTCCTGCGCGATGACGCGGACGGACGACTCGGCATGGCTCTTGGCCCGACGTTGATCCTCGCGGGACTGGCTGCGGCGGTAGGTGCGCCCTTGGTGCTCGAAGATCTCGCCCAGCGGAAGGGGACCTGCGGCGTCCAGGAGGCTGACCAGATGCTCGTAGCGGGCCTCGACGTGGTTAACGAGGACCGGCAGCAAGGGCTGACGGACCCGGGTCCGATCGGCCATCCGCTGGCTGACCTCGCGCCGGCGCTTACCGAACCCCTTGAGGTCCCTGGGCAAGATGGGGCAGGGGGTTACCCACTGAGCCCACCGCTCCGGCTCGGCGATCGCCCAGCTGTGGAGATCGATGTAGAGGCCGCGGACGGACAGAAGGACGGAGGCGGCGTCCTTGCGGATCCGGGTCCGGTCCGTCTTCCCGTCCTTCCGCCAGTACTGAAGCTCGGCCCGCCACTGGTCGTAGAGGTCCTGGCCCAGGTCCAGGTCCTTCTGGTCAGGGTTGAGTTGCTCGACGACGGACCAGAACGTGCTGGCCAGGTGGCGTGCGAGCCCAGCGAGGGTGATGTAGTCGGTGTCCGATTTGCGACGGACGAGGTAGTCAATCAGCAGCTGGCGGATGCCGGCGTTGTTGATGCCGTACTGGTCGACGAGTTCCTCGACGCTCCGCTGCCCGTTGTAGATGAACGTCCGCAGAGTGGGGGCGGTCCCGGGCGGGAAATGGCCCATCTTGTGCAGGACCTCCCAGGCGCCCAGGGCGGCGAACCGGGTGGTGTCCTTGTTCGCGCCGTGGGTCAGGCCCAGCCGCTTGTTCTCCAGCGAGTAGTGCAGCAGGGCCGCCGGGGTCAGATCGACCAGGTCGATGCCCTGCGTCGTGAGAGCGCAGGCGATGTCGAACTTCGCCCGATGCCGGTGGACCGCTCTGAGTTGCTGCTGGGCATCAGCCATCGCGAAGGCCGCTTCGAGTTGGGGGTCTTTCCGGACCTTCTGAAAGAAGTCGGCGTATTCGAGGAACGTGTTCGCCCGGAAGCCTGAAAGCGAGGGCTGGATGCCGCGGGCAACGAACATCATCTTCAGGGCCGAGACCACGGTGCTGCCTTCGTCGCGGACTTCAGGCCGGCCCAAGGTGTTGACCGAGGGGGCGTTCGCCGCGTTGAAGCCGCTGGCCTCCCAGCGGTCCTGCCAAGTGTTCCCCGGCAGGGTCTCAAGGTGGGAGAACAGCAACCTGATGCCTGTTTGACGTCTCGCGACCACTGGCCGGCTCTGGCCCGGCAGCAGGTCGCCGGACAGATCACAGAGCTCGGCGATGGTGGCCGTCGACAGGTCCCCGAAGGGCGCCGGCGGCTCCGCGGGCCGCGGTGCCGGAGCGGCCTTCACTGCGGCGCTGGCAAACCGGGTCGGCCCCTTCTGCCTGGGGACCTCCTCGTAGTTCTGGCGCCGGTTGCGGACCGTATAGGTGTCGACCGTCGCGCGGTTAGCCACCGAACACCGCCTTGATGTCCTCTGCGTCGTAGCCAGCCGTGAATGTTCGCTGGATGCGGGGCCGGTTGTAGTGCGCCTGCAGGGCGTCGAAGAGGTCCTCAACCCGAGCGTTCAGGTAGCGGCCGGTGGTTGCCAGATCGCTGTGCCGCAGGATCGCGCGGACCTGGGCGAGCGTGAGGTTGGGGTCGTTCGCCATCCGGTTCGCGGCTGTGTGCCGAAGGTCGTGGAGGGTCCAGTTCGTGGCGAGCTTGTCGTTCGCGCGCTGGATCACCCGGCGCATCGCCCAGTACGTCAGCGGCCGGTCCGGGCCCCGCCGGGTGCGGAGGATCGGCTCGTGGACCGACGGCAGCCCGATGTGGTCGAGGTAGGCGGCCAGGACCGTGAGCGCTTGCGGGCTGACCGGGACCGCCTCGCGGTCGGTGGTGCCCTTGGTAACCACCCAGATCAGTTGCTTGGGCCAGTCGATGTCGCCCGGCGTGACGCCCAGCAGTTCACTGGCCCGCGAGCCGCTGGAGACATAGAGCAGGATGGCAGCCCGGTCCCGGTCACAGGTCATGACCTCGAAGAACTCGTCCCACATCGCGTCAGGAATCGCCCGGGGGTCAGTCTGCCGGACGCGCTGTCGCAGTCGCGCCCGCCGGAACTGCGGGACCTCGCTGTCCGGGGCACGGTGCCCGAGCGCCCTCCGCTGAGCCCGGGACTCGGGCACCGGGTTGACCAGCGGGCCCCGGCCGTAGTGCCGGTGGTAGGCGTAAAAGCTGCTGACCACGGTCAGGCAGTGGTTGATCGTCGCCGGCGCGTATCCGGCCCTGAGGTAGGGCTTGCCAGTACGGAGATTCACCGAGCCTGGCTGCGGCGAGTCGGGCTTCCGGCGCTGACGCTGCGGATTGGGGGCAACACGCAGCCAGCCGACCAGCGCGGACGCCTCCGCCTCAGTCGCGCGGTCCCACTGGACTCCGAGGAACCACAGCAGCCTGAACCAGCGCTGGAGGTCGTACGCATAGCTCTTGACGGTCAACGGCCGGTTGTCGTCCAGGGTCAGACCCCGCAGGTACGGGACGACGCAAGCGACCGGAATACCGTCAGGCCCGAGAACGGCGTACCGGGGTATGGATTCCAGCTCGACGACCGAGCCGACACGGGGCACATCAGCCCGGCCCTCGATCAGCTGGCGATGCAGGTCTTGCAACACACACTTCCTTGCAGACGTAGATCATCTCGCTCCGTAATCGAAGACGATGGTGCAGTTAACACACCTGCTCGGGGTGGGATGGCTGCCGGGCGGCAGCTCTCCCAGGATCAGCCCCTGGCCGGCGATCCGGCCGAGGAGCCCGGCGTGCCCCTTGGGGTACGCCACGTCCACCCCGCAGGCCAGCACCGCGGCCGTGGCCCCGCCCGAGGCGAGGGCGCCGCGATGGGCCGCGCCGTCGATGCCGTACGCGGCTCCGGAGACGACGACCCAGCCGCGCTCGGCGAGCCCTGCCGCCAGGGTCTGCGCCATGTGGGCCCCGTACGGGGTGCACGCGCGGGCCCCGACCACGGCGACGGAGCGCAGCGCCCAGGTCCGCAGGTCCGGCCCGCCCCGGAGCCAGAGCCCCACGGGCCGCGCGTCGCCGAGGTCGTCCAGTTGGGTCGGCCACTGCGCCGACCCCGGGCAGACGAACCGCACGCCCGCCTCGGCTGCGGTCTCCAGGTCCCGCAACGGGTCGGCCAGGGCGGCCCGTCCGCGGTATCCGGCGAGCCGCTCGGGCCCCACCCCGGCCGGCGTCCAGGTTCCCGGCTCGGGGTCGGTGAGCCGCCGCATGAGTTCCACGGCGCCCAGCTCCCGGAGCAGGCGCCCGCCGTGCGCGTCGCCCGGTTCCAGGACCCGGGTCAGGGCGGCCCGCGCCGGCATCTCCGCCTCGGCTTCCGTCTCCCCGGTCATGACGCGGCCCCCGCCGCCCCCACGATCCGCGTGGCCCCGCGGGCGATCCCGGTACGCAGTTCCAGCGCGACGGCCACGTCCGGCGCCTCGGGGCGGTCCCGACCCCGCAGGTCGGCGACGGTCCAGGCGACCCGGAGCACCCGGTCCAGCCCCCGCGCCGTCAACAGGCCGCGTTCCAGGTCCTGCTCGGCCTGGACCAGCGCGCCCGGCGCCGCCTGCCAGCGGGTGCGGAGCTGGTGACCGGGGACCTCGGAGTTGAGCCGCCACGGGGTCTGCGCGAGCCGGGTGGCGGCGCGGTCCCGGGCCTCCCCGACCCGGGCGGCGACCACCGCGCTGGACTCGCCCCGGCCCGCCCCGCCCAGGAGGTCGCGGCGGCTGACGGGCTCGACCTCGACCCGCAGGTCCACCCGGTCGAGCAGGGGTCCGGAGAGCCTGGCCTGGTAGCGCCGGATCACCGAGGACGGGCATTCGCAGCCGCCCCCGCGCACGGTGTGCCGCCCGCAGGGGCACGGGTTGGCCGCGAGCACCATCAGGAACCCGGCCGGCAGCCTTACCACTCCGGCGGCCCTGGCGATGACCACGTGCCCGGCCTCCAGCGGCTGCCGCAGGGCGTCGAGCGCCTTGACCCCGAACTCGGCGGCCTCGTCCAGGAAGAGCACCCCCCGGTGGGCCAGGGACACCGCCCCGGGCCTGGGCACCCCGGCCCCGCCGCCGACCAACGACTGCATGGTCGCGGAGTGGTGGGGCGCACAGTACGGGGGCCTGGCGACGAGCGGTTCGCCGGGCGGGAGGATTCCCGCGACCGAGTGGACGGCCGTCACCTCCAGGGAGTCCTGTCGGGTGAGCGGCGGCAGGATCCAGGGCAGCCGCTCGGCGAGCATCGTCTTGCCCGCGCCCGGGGGTCCGCTGAGGAACAGGTGGTGTCCCCCGGAGGCCGCCACCTCCAGGGCCCGACGGGCGGCGTGCTGCCCGGCGACGTCCGCCAGGTCGGGATGATCGGAGCCGTCCCCGCCGGCGCGGGAGATCCCGCTGCCGAGCCCCGCGCCCGGCACGAGCAACCCGGCCAGCATCGGATCGGGCCGACCGGCCGGTTCCGGCTCCTCCTCGGGCACCTCCCCGTCGGTGAGCACGGCGATCAGTTGGCGCAGGCTGCTGACGCCGAGGACGGAGACGTCCGGGACGAGCATGGCCTCGGCCGCGCATTGTCGGGGCACCACCACCTGCCGGTATCCGGCCTCGGCGGCGGCGAGTACGGCCGGAAGGATCCCGCGGACCGGTCGCACCCGGCCGTCGAGCCCCAGTTCCCCGATGAGGACGAGGTCGGCGATCACCTCCGGTTCGATCACCTCGGCGGCGCCGAGGACGGCCGCCGCCACGGCGAGGTCGAAGCCGGCTCCCGACTTGGGCACGGAGGCCGGACTGAGTCCGACCGTGAGCTTCTTCTGGGGCCACTGGGCCCCGGAGTTCACGACCGCGGCCCGCACCCGGTCGCGGCTCTCCACCAGGGTCTTGTCGGGCAGCCCGACGAGGGTGAAGGCCGCGACCCCCGGTTCCAGGTCGGCCTGGACCTCGACGACCACACCCTCGACGCCCACCAGGGCGACCGAGCAGGCCCGTGCGAATCCCATCAGGCCACCCCCCTGACGTGCTCCACCACGGGCGCGCCGCGCCTCGGCAGCAGGACGCCGACCAGATCGATCCGCACACCGCCCGGAGGCGGTCCGCCGTGGTCGGCGAGCCAGCGCCCGGCGAGCCGTCGGAGCCGTTCGGCCTTGCCCGGCCGCACGGCGGCCATGGGGTGTTCGAAAGGGGGGTGTTCGGGCGGTCCGGCCCTGCGTGTCTTGACCTCGCACACGACGAGGGCGTCGCCGACTGGTAGAGAGGCAGTGTTCAGGTCGTGCGCTATTCGGCCGGTGTCGTGAGGAACCAGCTGGCGCAACAGACAAATGCGCCCGCCTCGGTTGCGAGGCGGGCAGGTGTGAAATCGGTGGCCTACTTATCGGCCTGTCCCTTGGGGTCGGCTTCGAGCGGCTGAATACCTCGGATCTTGCGGAGCCACCGCGAGAGCCCATAGAGCCCGGCTCCAACGATTGCGCACGAGTGCAGACCCTCCACGAGCAAGGTGTGCAACCCGCTTGTGACCTGGATGTAGATCACCAAGGCGCCCACGGCGGCGGTGATGAACGTGTTGGTCCGGGAGTTGCTGCGCAGGATCCAGTCCACGGGCGTCCAGCAAGGCCTGGTCAGATCGTGCAAGCGCATCTTGAGAGCGGCCTTGAGAAGCCCAATCGCATGGCGCCGTTGCGCCTTCGGGCTCAGCACCCGTCCGCTGTCCGGGTGTCCATCAAGGTCAGCCTGGAAGGCCGCGCCGTAACTTCGGCGCCCGCCGGCCAGCCTGGCGGCGAGCGATGCGGTGCCGCGGGTCAGCCGGGGGCCAATCCTCGGCGAGCCGATCAGAAGCTCAATGACGATCTTCTGGTTCTTCCGCTTCAGCAAGTACTTCAGCTGCATCAGGACGGAAACCAGGCCGACCACGGCGCCGATCATCGCGACGCGGTCCGTCCCGGACCCGGGCCAAATCCCGGCAGCGATTCCCCCCACCACCCCCGTGCCAGCGATGGTGATGTCGAAGGGCTTGATCACGATGTGCAGTTTCACGCTGTGCCCCCGGCGAAGCTCTGCCGCCATCCGCGTCGCGCCCTGCGGGCGTCCAGTGCCGCCTGCGCCTGCGCGCGACCAGTGCCGGTCAGCTCCCAGAAGCGGCGAGCGGGGCGGCCGGGGTGAGGGGTGGTCTCGTCCCGGTAGGAGACCCAGCCGATCTCGTGGAGCCGGTCCAGGATCGGATAGACGGTGCCGGAGCCGAGGTCCGCATCCATGCAGATGCTCAGACCCCAGGGAGGGTCGTCGCTGGAGGCTGCCAGCAACACCTCCAGAACGCCGATGGTGGGCTTCGTGAGCCGTGGAGTGGTCATGACTCCAGTGCACCACCAAGCCGACCATATGTCGAGTACGAGACTCGTACTCGACATATGGTGGGGTGATCCCTGCGCCGGCTAGTCGTCCTCCTCGCATGCTGCGAGGTAGTCCGCCCAGCTGTCCTGGGCATACTTCGCCCACGTCTCCGCGGTGGTGGCACCAACCCCGAAAAGGTCGCTGATCACGATCGGCGGGAGGTCGCTCGCGGCCTCGATCATGGCCGTGTTCCGGGCCTCAATGATCGGGAGGCCGTGCTTCTTCATGAGCTGATGCACCGAGTTGGCACTTCGGGGGCGACTGGGCGGTTGTCCGGGAAACAGGAAGGCCGGAGTGTCGTCGGCGGTGGGCCGAAAGGCTGAGGCGATCCGGGGTTGGGCGATCTGGTCTTCGATAAGCCGTGCCAGCTTGGGTGGGAGCAGGACCGGGTGGCGGCCGAAGGTGAAGTAGGCGCCGTCCTCTTCGCGGCGGTAGAGGTCGGTCGTGAACGTGATGATGCGGGTGGTGGGTAGGCCATAGAGCCTGATCAGAGCGCCGATGATGCGAATCGGCAGCGGCAGGGTGTCGTCGTTGAGGCAACGTCGCAGTTGCCGGGCATGTTCGTCCTCTGCCTGGAACCGCGAGGGCATACCGACTGGTTGCCGCGGCGCGGAGACATTGGTGGTGAGGCGGCGGGCGGCTGTCCAGCGGAGGAATGAGGCGACGCCTTCGCGGCGGCTGGGCTTGATGCCTTCGAGCCAGAGGTCCAGGTCAGCCTGGGTGACGTCCTTCAGCTCGAGGTTCGTTTTGTCGAGCCAGTCCATAAAGTCGAAGGCCGAGCGAATTTCGAGACGGTCGCCTGAAGCGGCGCCGGCGGTGTACTGGTCTCGCGCTGCCCGTCGGCGGGCGTCGCGGACGATCTGCCATTCGACGAAGGGCCGAAGGACGGACAACTGGTGCCGTGGGCGTGCGGCAAGGATCTCCGCGGCCCAGAGTTCGAGCCTGGCGAAGATCTCGTGGCGTCGAGGGAGGACCTTGGTGGCAACCAGCAGGTCCCGGATGTAGCGGAGGTTGGGGTCCTGGGGCAGGGTGTCCAGGTGCTCGTGGGTGATCTCCGCCTGCGCTGATACGAGGGTAGCCAGGAGCTTGGCGGCGGGGCTTCGGCTGAGCCAGCCCCGGATGGATCGGGGGTGTTCGGCCGTTGTAAGGCTTTGAGCGAGGGGGAGAAGCTGCGGGGTGATCACCCCGTTGTCCTGGGCGAGGAGATCGTGGACGCGATCTTTCACGACGCAGCGGGTGCAGCAGCCGCCGGCATAGATGTCGCCGGGGAAACCGCAGCGAACGCAGGAAAAGGCGATGTCCGAGCCGGAGCACGGGCCGCATATCTCGCGGCCTTGATCGTCCCGGCCGACCAGCACGTTGGAGACCTCGCAGCTCGCGCAGGGTTCCGGCTTCCTGGTCCTGCTCCAGTAGCAGGCGCCGCAGACGGAACCCAGTGGCCATGTGGCCTGGGTGGGCGCGATGGAGTTGCAGTATCCGCACTGGCGCATCGCACGGGGCCGGCAGGGGTGGCATCGCCAGCCTCCGTCGGGCAGCTTGCTGCCCGTGCGGACGTGCCCGCAGACGCTGCACTCTTTCTGCGGTCCGCGGTTGCAGCTCTTGCAGAGGTCGGGTTCGCCATCAGAGCCGCGTTTGCCGACCTCGCGGACTTGCCCGCACCGACCACACGGCCGGAGAGGTGCGACGTAACAACGCCTGCAGAGCGATCCGGAGACCGGGCGGGCCCAGGTTCCGCAGCCGGCGCATTCACGTTCGGGCTTGGGAGCACAGCTGCTGCAGAGGCAGCCGCCGTCCTCGAGCCGACGTGTGGGCGGCCTGAGCCGGCCGCAGCCGGCGCAGGTCTTCAGGTAGTGCCCGTCCTTGCGGTAGCACCTCTGGCAAATCCCGCCCTCCTCGCGGCGGGCGAAGATGACTCCGTCCTGTCCGCAACGGTCACACCGGCGCAGACTGCCTTTCGTCACGCACCAGTCGCAGCAGCGGCCCTCAGGAGTGACGCGGCGGATCTTGCGATCGGTGCGGCCGCAGATCGCGCAAGGCAGAAGAGTGACCGCGTCGCCGTGTCCTTTGGCCGTGAGCACCTGCAGGAGCCTGACCAATGACATCGGGCACTGAGGCGACGGGCCGGTCAATGCCTTCGGGTACTCGGCTATGTGGTCATCGAGCGCTCTGGCGATCTTGGGGTTCCAGCAGCGGGCCTCCTCCAGAGCGGCCTGGGCCTCCTCCCGGCTGATTGCCGGCCCAATCGCTTCTCGGACGTGTCCGACGAGTCGGGCCCGGGCGTCGGCGAGTTCGCGAGCACGCACTCGCCGCTCAGTCGGCGGCTGCCTCACGGCTGGCCGGGACGCCGGATGACTGTGCGGCGAGCCTCGGTCGGGGCTGGGCCCGCGTCGCCGCCGGAGGTCTTACGAAGCTGGACGTTGACGACCTCGGGCTTGATCAGGTCGTTCGGGGTGCAGTCCAGGATGTCGCAGAGCGCGACCAGGGTGTCCATGCTCATCCGCTGCGGAGGTTGCGTCACCAGCCGGTAGACCTGCTCGCGCGAGAGGGTCACCCCTCGCTCCGCGAGCAAGGGCACCAGGTCTGAGGTCTGGAACATCTGCCGCTCGGCCATCAGCTGCCGCAGCTGCCACTGGTAGCCCATCTTCTTGATCATGGCGTCACGTCCCAGTCGTCGCCCAGCCTGTTCCTCATCGACTTCTCCAGCAGCTTGTTGCGGTACTCGTTCGACACACCCATATAGATAGCCGTGGTTGACGCGTGGGAGTGCCCGGCCTGCTCCTGAACGAACCGGGCCGGGTAGCCGAACTCGGTCAGGTGCGTGATGTTGGAGTGTCTCAGGCAGTGCAGGTCCAGGTCCTCGTCGAGGTCCGCGTCGCGGCGGGCAACCACGAAGGCATCGTTGATCGACCGGGGTGAAAGACGGCCGGCTCGCTCAGTGACCCAGAGAGCTGGGTGCCTGCCCGGTGAGAACTGCGGCCGGATCTCATCCCGCCAGTCCTTCAACACGTCGATGACCCAGTCCATCTCCGGAACGGTCAGCACCGTCCGGCGCTTGGGCGGGGAGCCCTTGGTGGACTTGCCAAACCGGACCATGACGCTGCCGAAGGAACCGAACTTCGCCGCCTTGTGGTTGCGCCGCAGGTCAGAGAGATCCAACCGGGACGCCTCGGTGCGGCGTACTCCGTAGGCGTAGACGGTCTTGAGCACGGCCGCGTCCCGCAGAGCACACAGGGCGCCCTTGCGGCCCTGTCCGCGGATCTTGCTCACGCGGGCGTCCGCCGCGTCGAAGAGGGCCTGGATCTCGTCGTAGGTCAGCGGCCGCCGGCGAGGATCGCCCTCGTACTCGACCGTGTGCAGGACCGAGTTTCCCTCGTGGAAAACCTCCTGCGGCGTCTCGTCGAACCGCTCCGAGCAAGCCTGCACCCACCCGTAGCGGGCATCCAGGAGGTACTCCATGAACAGGCTGATCGTGACCTCGTAGCTCCGCGCGGTCGACATCTGGATCGGCTTGCTGCCGCCTCGCAGATGGGAGATGAAGGCCTCGCCATCCGCAGGTGTCCACTGCCACGGGTACTGGCCGGTGAACTCCTCCAACCGGTGAATGATCCGCAGGCGCGGGTCGATCGTCTTGGACTTCAGGAACCGCGCCGACTGCTGCCGGGCCCAGCCCTCGACCATCGCCTTGAAGACGGCCGGAGCTGGATCCAGGTGCACCACGTTCCGCGCCAACACAAGATGCGCCGAACCCGGCGCCACAGACCCCATGGAGACTGTTGTATCAGACGCAACATTGTTGAGTTGAGTTGCTAGGCTGCTGGTAGGCGCCCTGCCCACTCAGGCAAGTCGCCCACCTTGCAGGCGACTGAGCAGGGAGAACGGCAGTCATCGCGCCGGGAGGAGTGTTGCATCAGATGCAATTCCTCCTGTTTGTCCCGCGCGACGATGTCGATCTCCCCGCTGCGGCATCGCCAGTTCCGCGCGATCACCGTCATCCCGGCCTCGGCCAGCCGGCGCACCGCCAGCTCCTCGCCGTACCGCCCCAATGCCTGCTGTGCCACGCTCTTCGCGTTCATCCGGCACCACCTCCGGCACCGACGATCCCGCGTCCCCGCCCACCGAGTGGATCTTGGTGGACAACCGGGGGATTGTGGAGAACCCCGCCACCCACAGGGGTGACGGGGCGCCCGTCAGCTGCCCGGGAGTTCGAGGTCGCTCTTGTTGAGCTCCTCGATGTTCACGTCCTTGAAGGTCAGCACCCGTACCTGCTTCACGAAGCGAGCCGGCCGGTACATGTCCCAGACCCAGGCGTCGGCCATCGAGACCTCGAAGAAGACCTCCCCCTGAACCGAGTGCACCTGCATCTCGTAGTCATTGGTGAGGTAGAAACGGCGTTCCGTCTCGATCACGTACTTGAACAGCCCGACGACGTCGCGGTACTCCCGATAGAGCTTCAGCTCCATCTCGGTCTCGTACTTCTCGAGGTCCTCGGCGCTCATGGCATGTTCCCCTTCAGCCGTGCGTCCCCCTATTGTGCGCCAGGCCCCCGCGCCCCTAAACGATTTCCGGGGCCAGGACCACCGGCGTACCCGGAGGACCGTCGTCGAGCAGCCTACGGAGCAGCTCGGCGAGTCTGGTCGGGTACACCGTCTCACGTGCCGCGAGAAGTTCCTCGGAGGTCCACCACCTGGCCTCGATCACGCTGCGGCGCTCCAGTTCGGTGAGCCCGCTCATGTCGGTGTCCGTCCGGGTGGTCCGGGCGAGGAAGTACCACTCGTCCTGTTCCCAGCGCCGCCCGTCGAAGGGGAACGCGCAGTGGCGTCGCCACAGCACCGGCCCCAGGTCCACCTCGGTGATCCCGGTCTCCTCGGCGAGCTCCCGCAGCGCGGCCTCCTCCCGGCTCTCCGCCCCCTCCAGGCCCCCGCCCGGGGTGAACCACCAGTCGTCCGACGGATCGTCCGGTTCGAAGCCGTGCAGCAGCAGGATCCGGTCCTCGGGGTCGAGCAGGATCACCCGCGCCACCTTGCGCGGGCCTTCGGCCTGCTCAGCGGGCATCGGACCGCTCCCGTCGCCCGCGCCCGAGGACCCGTGCGAGGGGCCCGTACGCGGCGCCCACCACCACGAGGGCGGCGCCGATCACGATGGCGATCACCTGGAGCCGCAGCGGCCCGGGCGACGACACGCCGCCGGCCAGGGACCGGTACGCCGCCGGCCGCTCCAGCATCGTCATGGAGGGCCACGCCCGCGCGTCCACCCGGCCGTTGACCGCCGATCGGGGCACCGTGCCCTGACCGGCCTCCTGGAGGTGTGCGCGGGAGTCCAGCGAGCCGGCCCGCCGGTCGCCCAGCAGGAAGAGGTTGCCCTCGGGGACCGTCACCTCGAACGGGGTGTCGGAGGCCGCCCTGCCCGCCGGGGCCATGCCGTCGAGGGCCCCGGCGGGCTTCGCGTCGTCGATGTACGGCTCGTCCAGCTCCCGGCCGTTCACGGTGAGCCGGCCGCCCGCGCCGCAGCACTTCACGGTGTCGCCGCCGATGCCGACGACGCGCTTGACCATGGGGGTGTCGCTCCACAGCGAGTCGGTGAAGATCACCACGTCTCCGCGCCGCACCTCGCCGCCGTCGATCCGCTGCGCGAGCACCCGGTCCCCCGGACGCACGGTGGGCACCATCGAGTCGGTCGGCACCGTGTACGGCTGGTAGATCACGGCCCCCCAGACGAAGCCGCCCAGGAAGAGCACGAAGCCGATGGCCACGGCGATTCCCGACAACACGTTGCCGAGACCGCCGCGGCCATCGCTGCCACCGCTCATGTATTGTGTTCCGCCCATTCCAGCGCCCCCACACTTCGGAGATCGGTGACCTGGGCGGCACCCTACCGGGCGGTACGGCCCTTGGTCAGCCTCCGTCGACGCCACATGACCAGCGGAACCGCGCCGGTGAGCCCCAACGCCGCCGGGCCGAGCCCGACGGGCGCGAGACCGGCGGCCCCGAGGCCGAGGGCCGTCGCCTTTGCCTGGTCGCCGATGCCCGGCTGGTCGAAGGTGTCCGGAACCGGGAGGGTGGACCAGCGCGTGACCGGCCACGCCACGACCACGGCCCGCCCGACGACGTCCTTGACCGGAACGAACCCGCGCGTCGAGTCCTGCTGGTGGTAGCGGGAGTCCTGGGAGTTCTGCCGGTGGTCGCCCATGACCCAGATCGAGCCCTTCGGGACGACGAGGGGGCCGAACGGGAAGTCGTCGCAAGGGGTGTTGCCGGGGAAGATGTACGGCTCGTCCAACTCCTTGCCGTTGACGACGACAGGCCCCCCCTTCTTGCACTCGACCGTGTCCCCGCCGATGGCGATGGTCCGCTTGATCAGGTCCTTCTCGTCCGCGGACGGCATCAAGCCGATCTTGCTGAGCACCTGCTGCATGAAGTTGGGCTCCGGGGTGGCCTCACCGGACAGCCAGTTCGCGGGGTCGTGGAAGACGACGACCTCACCGCGCTCGGGCTCCGAGCCGAACCACGGGGTCAGCTTGTCCACCAGTACCCGGTCGCCCCGCTGCAGGGTGTTCTGCATCGAGTCGGACGGGATCGAGAACGCCTGCACCAGGAAGGTCTTGATCAGCAGGGCCAGCAGCAGGGCGATACCGATGAGGAGCGGAAGCTCCTTCCAGAACGAACGCTGCGGGCGCGCCTCGGCGCCCTCGTCCTCCGCGTCGTCCTTCGCGAACTCGGCATCGCTCCCCACGGCGTCGTCCGGCCGCTCCTCGCCCTCGTCGCGTCCGGATCGTGCGCCTACCGCCACATCCCCCACATCCACTCCCTCACATCGGAAATCGCCGCCCGTGCCGGATCGGGAACGGGCCCTCCCCTCCCCTAACGAGCGGGAGTTCCCTAAGGCTCGGGAGACCGAGGACACACTATGCGACCGACGTACCCCGACGACGCCCACGTGGCTCGCGCCGTCCGCGTCGTGCCTGATCGGGGACCGTGAGGAAGGTCGCCGGCTGCTCCAGCCTGCGCCAGTGGTCGTACGGCCAGGCGATCACCACGGCTTCCCCGACGACCCCGTCCTCGGCGATGGTGCCCCCGAAGCCCTCGTCGAGGTGGAAGCGGGAATCGGCGGAATTCGCGCGGTGGTCGCCCATCACGAACAGCCGGCCCTCCGGCACCCGGACCGTGAAGCGGATCTCCGAGGGGGCGTTGCCCGGGTTCACGTACGGCTCGTCGAGCGGCGCGCCGTTGACGGTGATCCGCCCCTTGGCATCACAGCAGGTGACCGTGTCCCCGCCGACGCCGATGACCCGCTTGATCAGGTCCTGTTCATCGGCGGAGGGCAGCAGTCCGATGAAGGTCAGGACCTCCTTGACCTGCTTGACCACGACGGGGTCCTTGGGCGGCCGGGTGGCCTCTCCCTTGAGCCACCCGCCGGGGTCCTTGAAAACGACGACGTCGCCCCGCTCGACCTTGGAGCCGAACCACGGCGTCAGCTTGTCGACCAGGACCCGGTCGCCGATCCGGATCGTCTGCTCCATCGAGCCGGAGGGGATGAAGAAGGCCTGTACGAGGAAGGTCTTGAGGAGCAGCGCGATGAACAGGGCCACCACGACGAGCAGCGGCACCTCGCCGACCCGTCGGGTCCGTCTGCGTCTCTTGACCCGCCGCGCCAGCCGGCGGCGGTCGGCGCGGCTGCCCCCGTCGGGCTCGCGCACGGGCGTCGTGGGCACCGGCCCTCGTGCCGGGGCGGGCCTCGACGGCGCCTCCACCCAATGCTCGGGCTCCCGGCGACCGCGGCCGCGTCGTCGCCGGCTACCCATGTCCGCCGCCCGCGGGCCCCGCGGCGCCCCAACGCGAGAGCGGCCAGCCGATCCAGTCGGCCCGCCCGATCACCCTCTCCACCGGCACCATCCCCCCGCCCGGCTCCCCCAGGTGGTCCCGGGAGTCCCGGGACTGGGAGCGATGATCACCCATGACCCACAGGGTCCCAAGGGGTACGACGATCCGGAAGGGCACCTTCGAGGCGGTGTCCCCCGGGAACAGGTAGGGCTCGTCGAGCGTGGTGCCGTTGACCCGGATCCGGCCGCCCGCGTCGCAACAGACCACGTCGTCACCGCCCACCCCCACCACCCGCTTCACGAAGTCGGTCTCGGACGGGTCCCCGATGCCCAGTGCGGACGCCGCGCCTCGCAGGCTCTCGCCCATCGAGCCGGATCCTGCCCCCTCCGGTACGAAGGAGCCCCTGCCGTCGAAGACGACGAGGTCCCCGCGTCGCGGCTGGTCGCCGAACCGGTAGGCGAGCTTGTTGACCAGGACCCGGTCACCGACCCGGAACGTCGGCTCCATCGATCGGCTCGGGATCAGGAAGGGCTGTAGGACGAAATTGCTGAACAGCAGCAGGAAGACCGTGCAGATCACACCGAGCAGTCCGACCCGCTTCCACGAGAACGCGAAACGCGACCGCCCCTCCCCCTGATCGGGGGAGGAGTGGTCGCGTCGTGTGAGCTCTGCTTCGGTGTCCATCGGGTGCGAGCCTATCCGGCCCGCCCCTGGACCCGGAGATGAGATCAGCGGTCGCGCTTCTCCTTGATCTTCGCGGCCTTGCCGCGGAGCTCACGGAGGAAGTACAGCTTGGCGCGACGCACGTCACCGCGGGTGACGACCTCGATCTTCTCGAAGATCGGGGAGTTCACCGGGAAGGTGCGCTCGACACCGACGCTGAAGGAGACCTTGCGAACGGTGAAGGTCTCGGAGACGCCGGCGCCCTGACGGCGGATGACGACACCCTTGAACTGCTGGATACGGGAGCGGTTGCCCTCGATCACGCGGACGTGCACGTTGATCGTGTCACCGGGGCGGAAGGCCGGGACGTCGGAGCGGATCGAGGCGGCGTTGACGCCATCGAGCAGGTGAGACATGTGCTTCGTCTGCTTTCTTCGCACGGCGCCACAGGTCGCCGAAGCGGGTTTCCGGAGAGAATTCGGGAGCCGCGTCACTCGACGGACGACGATCCCCCTGTGGCAGGGGCGCCCGCGAGCACACAGCAGCCGCCTATTCTTCCACGGCCTGCGGCCTGAGCCAAAATCGGCCGTCGGCGGAGGGCTTCCAGCCGAGCGCGCCGAGCATCGCCCTGTCCTTCTTGTCGAAGGCGGACGCCTCGCAGCGCTCGATCAGGTCGGGGCGGTTCGCGGCGGTGCGACGGAACGCCTCGTCGCGGCGCCAGCGCGCGATCTTCCCGTGGTGGCCGCTCAGCAGCACGTCCGGGATTCCCCGGCCGCGCCACTGCGGGGGCTTCGTGTAGACGGGCCCCTCCAGCAGATTGGCCATGTCGCCGGGGGCGAAGGAGTCGTCGCGGTGCGACTCGGCGTTGCCGAGGACTCCGGGAAGCAGCCGGGCCACGGCCTCGGTGACGACCAGGACGGCCGCCTCGCCGCCCGCCAGGACGTAGTCGCCGATGGAGACCTCGTACACCGGCAGGCGCGTCGCGTACTCGTCCATGACGCGGCGGTCGATGCCCTCGTACCGGGCGGGGGTGAAGATCAGCCAGGGTCGCTCGGAGAGCTCGACGGCGAGTTCCTGGGTGAAGGGCCGACCGCTGGGCGTCGGGACGACGATGACCGGGCCGTGCGCGCCGGCCTCGTAGCCGTCGGCGAGCGCCGTGTCCAGGGCCTCGCCCCACGGGTCGGTCTTCATGACCATGCCCGGGCCGCCGCCGTAGGGGGTGTCGTCGACCGTGTTGTGGCGGTCGTACGTCCAGTCCCGCAGGTCGTGGACGTGAACGTCGAGCTGCCCGCGGGCCCGGGCCTTGCCGACGAGGGAGACGTTCAACGGCTCCAGGTACTCGGGGAAGATCGTGACGACGTCGAGACGCATCAGGCGTCTGCCCCGGGAGCGGCGGCCTCGTCGTCCTTGTCGTCCGCGTCGCCCTTGTCGTCCGCGTCGTCGCGCTCGGAAGCGATCACCGCGTGGTCGTCGATCAGTCCTGGCGGCGGGGTGATGACACAGCGCTGCTCTTCCAGGTCGATCTCGGCGACGATCTCCTCGACGAAGGGGATCATCACCTCGGTGCCGTCGGGCCGTTCGACGATGAACAGGTCCTGCGAGAGCAGGTGGGAGATCTCGGTGATCCGACCGACCTCGGTGCCGTCCTCCAGCACCACGTCCAGGTCCATCAGCTGGTGGTCGTAGTACTCGTCGGGCTCTTCCGGCAGTTCCGCCGGGTCCACGTCCGCGATGAGCAGGGTGTTCCGCAGCGCCTCGGCGCCCGTGCGGTCCTTCACCCCGGCGAAGCGCAGCAGCAGCCTGCCGCTGTGCACCCGGCCCGTCTCGATGGTCAGCGGACCCGCGGACGCCGGTTCGGTCTGGAGCACGGCGCCGGGTCCGAGCCGCAGTTCGGGCTCGTCGGTCCGTACCTCGACGGTGACCTCACCCTTGATCCCGTGGGCGCGGCCGATCCGCGCGACTACCAGCTGCACTGTGTGTCTCTCCTGTTCAGACGACGACGGGCCGGGGCGGGCACGTATGCCCTCCCCGGCCCGTCGCCGGTGATTCACGCTTTCAACGGACAGGTCTCAGCGGACCTGGTCCACGTCGACGAGGTCGACGCGGATCCCCCGGCCGCCGATGGCGCCCACGACGGTACGCAGAGCACGTGCGGTGCGGCCGTTGCGACCGATCACCTTGCCCAGGTCGTCCGGGTGGACCCGGACTTCCAGCACCTGCCCGCGGCGCAGGTCGCGCGAGGCGACCTGCACTTCGTCGGGGTTGTCCACAATGCCCTTCACGAGGTGCTCAAGAGCCTCCTCGAGCATGCTCAGGCCTCGGTCGACTCGGCGGTGGCCTCAGCCTCGTCCGCCTTCTTGTCGGCCTTCTTCGCCTTCTGCGTGATGGCCTCGCCCTTGGTCTCGCCGATGCCCTCGAGGGCCTTGGCGAACTCGTCGAACGTGCGGCGCTTGCTCTCCTTGGTCTCCGGCTGCAGCAGCGGCGCGGGGGCCGGGAGGCCCTTGTGCGCCTGCCAGTCACCGGTCAGCTTCAGGATGGCGAGCACGGCCTCGGTGGGCTGGGCGCCGACCGAGAGCCAGTACTGCGCACGCTCGGCGTTGACCTCGATGCGCGACGGGTTGTACGTCGGGTGGTACAGACCGATCTCTTCGATCGCACGACCATCGCGGCGGGTGCGCGAGTCGGCGACGACGATGCGGTAGTGCGGCTGGCGAATCTTGCCGAGGCGCTTGAGCTTGATCTTGACTGCCACTGGAGTGGTGTCTCCTGAACTTGACGTGGTTGGGCACATGAGATGCCACGTGGGGTTGCGGTACTCGGGTGCCCGATGGACGCGTCAGCCGGAGGAGAGAGGGGTCCTATGCGACTGTCGAGTACAGCTAGCCATTGTGCCACATGCCTGCGGCGCTTCCTCTCGGGGAGCGGTGATCGGTGGCACGCGGACGCGCACCACCGATGCCGCCGCCACCGGGCGGAGGCCGTACCGGGCCCGTACGGGCCCGGGGGGTGTCTTCAGGAGGCGGCGGCCGAGACGGCCACCTCGGGAATGCGGAACGGTTTCATGCAGCCCCCGCAGACGATGGGCGCCTGGGCCAGGACGGACGGGACGACCCGCACGTTCCGGCCGCAGTCGCAGACCGCCTTGACCCGCACACCGCCACCGGACGAGCCGTGACGGGCGGCCGGCCCGCGGAAGCTGCGCTTGGTGTCGGCGGCGGTGGCGACCGTGTGCGCCTTCAGCGCGCGGTGCAGCCGCTCGATGGTCGGGCGGTAGCGCCGCTTCGCCTCGGGGTTGAGCGAGACCAGGGAGAAGCCGCTGCTGGCGTGCGGTTCCTCGGAGTGGTCCAGCCCCATCTCCTCGGCGATCGCGAGGAATCTGCGGTTGTGGTAGCGGCCGGCCCGCGAGGTGTCGCGGACTCCACGGGCGGCTGCGATGCCGTGGACTGCCTCGTGCAGCAGTCGCTCGAAGGAGAGCTCGGCGCCGCAGGCGGACGAGGACTCTCCGATCAGGGACTCGGGCGCGGCAAGGTCAGGCAGCTCGGGGTGGTACCGCTGAATATCGGCCCACGCCTGCGCCAGCTCTGCGGCGAGAACAGGTGGTGTCGTGCTCACGTCGTGACAACGAGCCGGGGTGCCCCGGTGTTCCGATTCCGGGCCATTCCAAATTTTTTGCACGTACCAGTCAGTTCAGTCTCATGCGTCCTGACGAGGACGGGTGCGCATATCCCCGGAGGAGTCGGTACGTAACGAGGCCCAACGACAGCCGCCCCCGGGCGCGCGGCGCGGGCCGCACGCCCGGGGGCGGGTCGGTGGATCAGTACGAGCGGGCGACGATCGCGAGGGTTCCCGGGGCGTCGTCCGCCTGCGGAACCGACCCGTCGGGGGCGATCAGGCAGCGTACGGAGACGGCCTGTTCGGCCAGCTTGGCCTCGCCCTCGGGGCCGAGGTCGGCCCACGGGATGCGCGCCCAGCCACCGGCGATGGCGGCCTCGGCGGCCTCCTCGATGGTCGCGACGTCGGAGGTGCGGGCCTCGCGGCGCTCGCGGGACTCGCGCAGCAGCTGCGCCTGGTCCTCCTCCAGCACCTTGGGCAGCAGGTCGAGCAGCGCGGAGATCTGCACGGCCTCCTTGCCGCCCGGGATCCGGCGGGCGAGCATCGCGGTGCCGGCCTCCAGGTCGCGGGGGCCGATCTCGATGCGGACCGGTACGCCCTTGAGCTCCCAGTCCACGGCGCGGCGGCCGAAGGGGGTGTCGACGCGGTCGTCGACCTGCACGCGGATGCCGGCGGCCTTGAGTTGGGCGCCCAGCTCGCGGACCTTGGTCACGGCCTCGTCGCCCTTGATCGCCATGACGACGACCTGGACGTGCGCGAGGCGCGGCGGGACGCGCAGGCCGTTGTCGTCGCCGTGCGACATGATCAGGCCGCCGACCATGCGGGTCGAGACGCCCCACGAGGTCTGCCAGACCAGCTCCTGCTTGCCTTCCTTCGACAGGTACTGCGTGTTGAAGGCCTTGGCGAAGTTGGTGCCCAGCTCGTGGCTGGTGCCCAGCTGGAGGGCCTTGCCGTCGCCCATCATGCCCTCGAGGGTGAGGGTGTTGATGGCGCCGGCGAAGCGCTCCTTGGCGGTCTTGCGGCCGAGCACGACGTCGATGCCGAGCACGTTCGTCATGAAATCGCCGTAGACGTCCGTGTGGATGCGGGCCGCGTAGTCGCGGGCGTCCTCGTAGGTGGCGTGGGCGGTGTGGCCCTCCTGCCAGAGGAACTCGCTCGTACGGAGGAACACGCGCGGGCGCATCTCCCAGCGGACCACGTTGGCCCACTGGTTGATCAGCAGGGGCAGGTCGCGGTAGCTCTGGACCCACTTCGAGAAGTAGTCGTTGATGATCGTCTCGGAGGTGGGGCGGACGACGACCGGCTCGTCGAGTTCCTTGCCACCGCCGTGCGTGACGACCGCGAGCTCGGGGGCGAAGCCCTCCACGTGCTCGGCTTCCCGGGTCAGGTAGGACTGCGGGATGAACAGCGGGAAGTACGCGTTCTGGGCGCCCGCGTCCTTGATGCGCGCGTCCATCTCCTGCTGCATCCGCTCCCACAGCCCGTAGCCGTACGGTCGGATGACCATGGTGCCGCGTACCGGACCGTTGTCGGCCAGCTCGGCCTTGTTGATCAGATCCTGGTACCAGCGGGGGAAATCCTCCGCCTGGGGGGTGAGAACGGGTGCCTTTGCCATGGCGCGAATGGTACGGCGCCGGGCACGCGATGCGTGAATCGGGTGGCTCGTTCCTCTGGACGCGGGGGCGAATGGGGAGTTCCCTGGCAACGGGGGCCAGGGGGCGACAAAGGAATCAGGAGCGCTCTTTCGATGACACCGACGCCGACGGCGACGCTCGTCGCCCGGGACTGGGCGGAGATCCAGGAACGGATGCTGGTACCGCTGTACGAGGCCGTCTACGAACGGCTGGAGGTCGGGCCGGGCGACCGGCTGCTGGACCTCGATTGCGGGGCCGGGCTGGCCCTGCTGTTGGCCGCGGGGCGGGGAGCCCTGGCCACGGGCGTGGAGGCGGACCCGGCACGCCGGGCGCTGGCCCGTGAGCGGCTGTTGGAGGTGGTCGCCGCTCCCCCGGCGTCGCCGGCGCGTCCGTACGACGTCGTGCTGGCCTTCACGCCCCGCCCGCGGGACCTGACGGCCGCCCTGTCCGCGGTGCGGCGGGGCGGTGTGGTGGTGCTGGCCGACTGGGGTCCGGCGGAGCGGTGCACGGTGCCGGCCGTACTGGGCGGCGGGCCGGCCCCGCGGGACCTGGACGCGATGGTGGCGTCGGCCGGACTGGTGCCGGACGGGTCGGGACGGGTGTTCTGCCCGTTCGGGTACGCGGACGTGGACAGCGCGGTGCGCGGGCTGCTGTCGACCGGGATGTACGAGCACGCGGACACGGCCCAGGTCGAGAAGGAACTGGCCGAGGCGCTTCACCCGTACGAACGAGCCGACGGGTCGGTCTGGTTGCCGAACATCTTCCGGTACGTGGTCGCCCGGACGGCCTAACGGGCCGGATCGTGTGTCCCGGCTACTTGTGGAGGCGCGCGATGCCCGCCGCGGCGTAGGCGGCGGGCTCGTCCAGGGTCTCGTTCGCGAGCAGCGCCTCGGCGAGCGCGTCCAGCTTGTCGCGGTTCTCGCGCAGCAGTCGGCAGGCGTCCTCGTAGCACTCGTCGACGATCCGTCGCATCTCGTGGTCGACGGCGTCGAGGGTGGCGGGCGCCGCGAGGAGGCCGTAGGGGCTCTGCGCGTCCGCCGGGATCGCGGTGAGCCGGCCGATCCGCTCGCTCATGCCCCAGCGGCCCACCATGCCCCGGACGATGTTGGTGACCTGTTCGAGGTCGTTCTCCGCGCCCGTGGTGATGACCGCGTACACCACCTGCTCGGCGGCCATTCCGCCGAGCGCTCCGATGACGCGGCCCCGGAGGTACTCCTCCGTGTAGGCGTACCGGTCGGCGTCCGGGGTCGAGAGGGTGACGCCGAGCGCCCGGCCGCGCGGCACGATGGTGATCTTGCGGACGGGGTCGGCGCCCGGCTGGAGCATGCCGAGGAGGGCGTGGCCGCTCTCGTGGTAGGCGGTGCGGCGGCGCTCCTCGTCGGGCATGACCAGGGGCCGTTCGGCGCCGAGTTGAACCTTCTCCAGGGCGTCGGAGAGGTCGGACTGGGTGACCGCGTCCTGTCGGCGCTTGACCGCCAGCAGGGCCGCCTCGTTGGCCAGGTTGGCCAGTTCGGCGCCGGTCATGCCCGGGGTCGTACGGGCCACCTGGGCGAGGTCGACACCGGGCGCGAGCGGGATGTCGCGGGTGTGGATGCGCAGGATCGCCTCGCGGCCGGCCTTGTCGGGCGGGGAGACGACGACGGTGCGGTCGAACCGGCCGGGGCGGGTCAGGGCGGGGTCGAGGACGTCGGCGCGGTTGGTGGCGGCGAGGACGACGACCCCCTCCGAGCCGGAGAAGCCGTCCATCTCGGTGAGGATCTGGTTGAGGGTCTGTTCGCGCTCGTCGTGGCCGCCCATGGCGGCGCCGCCGCCGCGCGCGCGGCCGATGGTGTCGATCTCGTCGATGAAGATGATCGCGGGGGCCACCTTGCGGGCCTCGGAGAAGAGTTCCCGTACCCGGGAGGCGCCGACGCCGACGATCATCTCGATGAACTCGGACGCGGAGGCGGAGAAGAAGGGCACCCCGGCCTCGCCGGCGACGGCTCGGGCCAGCAGGGTCTTGCCGGTGCCGGGGAGGCCGGCGAGGAGGACCCCGCCGGGCATGCGGGCGCCCAGCTTGCGGTACTCCTGCGGGTTCTTCAGGAAGTCGACGACGTCGTTCAGTTCGCCCTCGACCTCGTCGATGCCGGCCACGTCGTCGAAGGTGGTGCGTTTGGCGCCGGTCTCCAGTTCCACTGGCTTGGGCGGCGCCTTGCGTCCGAGCCCGCCCATGCCGCCCATGGCTGAGCCCATCCGTCGGGCGATGAACATCCACAGGACGACGAGCAGGAGGATGGGCGCGAGGGAGATCAGCAGGTTGGCGAGGAAGCTGCGCTGTTCGACGACCGGGGAGGCGGTGACGGTGACGCCCTTGGCGGTGAGGTTCGACCACAGCTGGTCGTCGGCGAAGGCGGGCCGCTGGGTGACGAACTTCGTGTAGTCGCCGTCCCCGTCGGGGGCGGGCTGCTTGTTCTTCAGCTGCCCCTGGATGGCGTCGCCCTTGGAGTAGATCTTCGAGACGTTGCCGTCGGCGACCTGTTTGCTGAACTCCGTGTACGAGATCGTCGGCTCGTCGCCCTCGTTGAAGAACGACAGCACGAGGTTGGTCAGCAGGAAGAGGACCAGCGCGGTGAGGATCAGCCCGCGCCAACCGCCGGGCATCCCCCGCTTCGGCGGCGGTGGGCTGGGCGGGGCGCCCTCGGAGCGCCAGGGGGTGTCGGCCCGGTCGCGCGGCGGTGCGGGGGTGGGGCTGGGCACGGGGCCTCCTTCTGCCGTCCTCCCGCCCGACGATAAGCGACATACCTGATCATTGCGCCCCGACGGCCGGGGCCCTGGTACGCCGGGGCCCTGGTACAGGGAAGGGCCCCGGCCGCATCCCCGGCCGGGGCCCTCCTCGTACGCGTCGCGCGGTGCCGTCAGGCGGTCACTTCATGAACTTCTTGAACTCGTCCGGGAGGTCGAAGTCCTGGCCGGGCTGCGCACCGCCGGCCGGCAGGCCGAACGGGTTGCCACCGGCGGCCGGCTCGGCCGCCTGCGGGCCCTGCTCGCGCCGGGCCGCGGCCGCGGCCTCCTCTTCCTTGCGCTTCATCGGGTTGCCGCTCTTGCGCTTGCCCTTGGCCTGCTTGATCTGCTTCTTCTGCCGGCCGGGGCCGCCACCCATCCCGGGGATGCCGGGCATGCCGGGCATCCCGCCGCCCTGGGCCATGCGGGACATCATCTTGCGGGCCTCGAAGAAGCGCTCGACCAGCGACTTCACGGCGCTGACCTCGGCGCCGGAACCCTTGGCGATACGGGCGCGGCGCGAGCCGTTGATGAGGTGCGGGTCATGGCGCTCGGCCGGGGTCATCGACTTGATGATCGCGGCCATGCGGTCCACGTCGCGCTCGTCGATATTGTTGATCTGGTCCTTGATCTGACCCATGCCCGGCAGCATGCCGAGGAGCTTGGAGATGGAGCCCATCTTGCGGACCTGCTCCATCTGGGCCAGGAAGTCGTCGAGCGTGAACTCCTTCGGGCCCTTCGCCAGCTTGGCCGCCATCTTCTCGGCCTCGGCCTGGCTGAAGGTCTTCTCGGCCTGCTCGATCAGGGTGAGCATGTCACCCATGTCGAGGATCCGGCCCGCCATGCGGTCGGGGTGGAAGGCGTCGAACTCGTCGAGCTTCTCGCCGTTCGAGGCGAACATGATCTGCTTGCCGGTGACGTGCGCGATGGAGAGCGCGGCACCGCCTCGGGCGTCGCCGTCGAGCTTGGAGAGCACGACACCGTCGAAGCCGACGCCGTCGCGGAAGGCCTCCGCGGTGTTGACCGCGTCCTGGCCGATCATGGCGTCGACGACGAAGAGGATCTCGTCGGGGCTGACGGCGTCACGGATGTCCGCGGCCTGCCGCATCAGCTCCTGGTCGATGCCGAGGCGACCGGCGGTGTCGACGACGACCACGTCGTACTGCTTGGTGCGGGCGTACTCGATCGAGTCCTTGGCGACCTGGACCGGGTCACCGACGCCGTTGCCGGGCTGCGGCGCGTAGACGGCGACGCCGGCGCGCTCGGCCACCACGGACAGCTGGTTGACGGCGTTGGGGCGCTGGAGGTCACACGCCACGAGGAGCGGGGCGTGGCCCTGCCCCTTCAGCCACAGGCCGAGCTTTCCGGCGAGGGTGGTCTTACCGGCGCCCTGGAGACCGGCGAGCATGATCACCGTCGGGGCGGTCTTGGCGAAGCGCAGCCGCCGGGTCTCGCCACCGAGGATGGAGACCAGCTCGTCGTTGACGATCTTGAGGACCTGCTGGCCCGGGTTCAGGGCCTTGGAGACCTCTTCGCCGCGGGCGCGCTCCTTGACGTTCGCGATGAAGGAGCGGACGACCGGGAGGGCGACGTCGGCCTCGAGGAGGGCGATACGGATTTCCCGCGCCGCAGCGTCGATGTCCTGCTCGGAGAGGCGACCTTTGCCCCTGAGGGACTTGAAAGTCGAGGCAAGGCGGTCGGAAAGCGTATCGAACACGGTGGTCGCGATTCCTCAGGTCGGGGGCGTGTGGTCGCCCCCCAGGGTATCGGGCCTCGGGACGGATGTGCCCCCGGCCGTCCCAAGCGGCCGGGGGCCCGCCGGCGCACGGGCGGGGAGCAGGGGCGATGCGCTCGATCGGCGGCGTCGCGCGGCCCCTGCCGGGGCCCGCGGAGGGCTCGGGCGAGGGCGGCGGCGAGCGGGTGTCAGCGCAGCGCCGCCTCCACCTCGGCGGCCAGCGCGGCCGCCGGGGCCGGCGGCAGGGGTTTGCCGTCGGCGTCGACCACGTAGAGGGAGTCCACCGCGTTGGCGCCGAGCGTGGAGACGTGGGCGCTGCGGACACGGACCCCCGCGGACTCCAGCGCCCGCCCGATGCGGTGCAGCAGGCCGACCGCGTCGGGTGCGCGCACCTCCAGGACCGTGGCCAGCGAGGAGACGTCCGGGATCACGGTGACCCGGGGCGGGGGCGGGACCACTCCGCGCCGCCGGGGGTAGGCCGATTCGCGCTCGGCCAGTTTCGCCGGAACGTCCAGGGAGCCGTCCAGCGCCCGGATCAGGTCGGTCCGCAGTCGTGCCGTCTCCGGCAGGGCCCCGTACTCGGCGGCGACCCGCCAGCGCAGCACCAGTACCTCGCCCGGCAGGTCCGACAGCTCCAGGGAGCGCAGGTCGGCGGCCCGTACGGTCAGCCGGTGCAGGGCCAGTACGCCGGCCGCGGCGGGGAGGACCCCGGGCTGGTCGGGGACGGCGACGACGAGTTCGACGCCGACGGCGTCCTCCTCCTGGCGGGCGTGCAGCGCCAGGACCGGTTCGCCGGTGCGCAGCGCCTCGACCGCGAGGCGTTCCGCTTCGGTGGAGGGGATCTCCGGTTCGGTGGCGGCGGGCGGCGCGCCGCGCAGGACGGCCGCGACGCGGGCGACGAGGTCGGCCACCAGGGAACCGCGCCAGGCGCTCCAGGCGGCCGGTCCGGTGGCGAGTGCGTCGGCCTCGGTGAGCGCGTGCAGCAGTTCCAGGGTGCCGGTGGAGCCGAGGGCCTGCGCGACGGAGCGCACGGTGGCGGGGTCGTCGAGGTCGCCCCGGGTCGCGGTGTCGATCAGCAGGAGGTGGTTGCGGACGAGGACGCCGAGGACGGCGGTGTCCCGGGCGTCGAAGCCCACGCGGGTGGCCACGTCGCGGGCGATGGTCTCGCCGGCGACGGAGTGGTCGCCGGGCCACCCCTTGCCGATGTCGTGCAGCAGCGCGGCCATCAGCAGCAGGTCGGGGCGGCTCACCCGGCGGGTCATCTCGGAGGCGCGGACGGCGGTCTCGACCAGGTGCCGGTCCACGGTCCAGGTGTGCACGGGGTTGCGCTGCGGCCGGCACCGGACCCGTTCCCAGTCGGGCAGCAGTCGTGTGATCAGGCCTTCCGCTTCGAGGGCCTCCCACACTCCGATCGTGGGCTCCCCAGCCCCGAGCAGTGTCAGGAGCTGTTCGCGGGCCTCGGCGGGCCAGGGCACGGGCAGGGGCTTCGCCTGCGCCGCGAGCCGGCGCACGGAGTGCGGGGACACGGGCAGGCCGGCCTGCGCGGCGGCCGCGCCGAGCCGCAGCGCGAGCACCGGGTCCCGTTCGGGGCGCGCGGCCAGTGCCAGCACGGCCTCGCCGTCGGATTCCACGACCCCTTCGGCCAGCGGGGCGCGCGCCGACTCGGCCGGGCCCCGGCTCCCCAGCAGCCCGCGCAGGCGGGGGCGGGCGGAGCGGGCGCGCAGCACGCGGCCGACCTCCCGCCAGGTGACGTCCCCGGCGTACGCGACGACCCGCGCGGCCTCGTACACCTCGCGCAGCAGGGCGTCGGCGTCGAGCAGGCCGAGCCGCTCGGCGACCTGGTCCTGTTCCTGGAGGGAGAGCCGGTCGGTGGCCCGGCCGGTCACCAGGTGCAGGGCGTCGCGCGTGTCCAGGAGCTTGCGTCGGGCCTCGGCGAGTCCCTCGCGGGGGGCGTCGGCGAGCCAGGACGCGGCGACGGCCCGCAGCGCGGTGATGTCGCGCAGGCCGCCGCGTGCCTCCTTGAGGTCGGGTTCGAGCAGGAAGCGCAGCTCGCCGGCCCGGTCGGCGCGCTCGCGGCACAGGGTGTCCAGTTGCGGGAGCCGTTTGACGGCCTGGTTGCGCCAGTCGGCCAGCACGGAGGTGCGCAGGCCGGCGAGGAGTCCGGCGTCCCCGGCGACGGGGCGGGAGTCGAGCAGTCCGAGGTGGACCTTGAGGTCCTCGGCGGCCGTTTTGCGGGCCTCCGCGGGGGTCCGTACGGAGTGGTCGAGGGCCACGCCGAGGTCCCACACGGGGTACCAGAGGCGGTCGGCCAACGCGCTCAGCGCGCGGGGGTCGGCCTTGCCGTCGTGCAGGAGCAGCAGGTCGAGGTCGCTGCGCGGGGAGAGTTCGCCGCGTCCGTAGCCACCGACGGCGACCAGCGAGGCGCCCCGTACGCCGGTCTCCCGCACGGCTCGGGCGAAGAGCGCCCGCAGCCAGTCGTCGGTCAGTGCGGCCAGGGCGGAACGCCGGGAAGGCCCGGACCGCGACTCCTCCTGGAGGAGTCGCAGCCGGGCCGCGGCGTAACCGCTGGGTCCCGAGCCGGCCGGTTCGGTCGTGGTCGCGTCCACACTCGTCACCCAGGGTCTCCCGTCGCCTAGAGCGCGTCAGCGCCGCGCTCGCCGGTGCGGACCCGGATGATCGAGTCCACGGGGACGCTCCACACCTTGCCGTCACCGATCTTGCCGGTGTGGGCCGCGGTGACGAGCACATTCATCACGTCGTCGGCGGCGTCGTCCTCGACGACCACCTCGATGCGGATCT
Organism: Streptomyces sp. NBC_00513; assembly: GCF_041431415.1. GTDB lineage: Bacteria > Actinomycetota > Actinomycetes > Streptomycetales > Streptomycetaceae > Streptomyces. Next base: position 5,503,824 of record NZ_CP107845.1, on the reverse strand, counting down.
TCGGTACGAGGTCCACGGTGTACTCGGCGCCGCGGTAGACCTCCGTGTGGCCGCGCTGGCGGCCGTAGCCGCTGGCCTCGGAGACCGTGAGTCCCTGTACCCCGAAGCGCTGGAGGGCTTCCTTGATCTCGTCGAGCCGGTGGGGCTTGACGATCGCGGTGATCAGCTTCATGCGTCAACCTTCTTGGTCGCGGCGGCAGCGGGGGTGGCGGTTCCGCGCGAGGCTCCGCCGCCGGCTCCGCTGAAGTCGTACGCGGTCTCGGCGTGCTCGACCTGGTCGATGCCGGAGACCTCGACGTCCTCGGTGACCCGCATTCCGATCGTCTTGTCGAGGAGGAAGGCGAGGATCGCGGACGCCACGAGAGAGTAGGCCAGGACGGAGAAGACTCCGATGGCCTGCTTGCCGAGCTGCTCCAGGCCGCCGCCGTAGAAGAGGCCGGCCACATCGGACTGGACCCCGCCGGTGGCGAAGAATCCGACGAGCAGGGAGCCGACGATGCCGCCGACGAGGTGGACGCCGACCACGTCGAGGGAGTCGTCGTAGCCGAACTTGTACTTCAGGCCCACGGCCATGGCGCACAGCACACCGGCGATGACACCGACCGCGATGGCGCCGAGCGGGGAGACGGCGCCGCCGGACGGGGTGATGGCGACGAGGCCCGCGACGGCGCCGGAGGCGGCGCCGAGGGTGGTGAAGGAGCCGTGGCGCAGCTTCTCGTAGGCGAGCCAGGCGAGCATGGCGGCGGCGGTGGCGACCTGCGTGTTGACGAACATGACCGCGCCGACGCCGTCGTCGTTGCCGAGCCAGGAGCCCGCGTTGAAGCCGAACCAGCCGAACCACAGGAGGCCGGCGCCGAGCATCACGAGGGGGAGGCTGTGCGGGCGCATCGGGTCCTTCTTGAAGCCGACGCGCTTGCCGATGACCAGGATGACGCCGAGGGCCGCGGCGCCGGCGTTGATGTGGACGGCGGTGCCGCCCGCGAAGTCGATGACGCCGAGTTCGAAGAGCCAGCCGCCCGCGCCCCACACCCAGTGGGCGACGGGGAAGTAGACGACGGTGACCCACAGGGCGGTGAAGAGGGCCCAGGCGCTGAACTTGACGCGGTCGGCGAGGGCGCCGCTGATCAGGGCGGGGGTGATGACGGCGAACATCAGCTGGAAGACGGCGAAGACGTACACCGGGATGGTGTAGCCGTCCCACAGCTCGGTGATCCCGATGCCGCTGAGGCCCACGTAGTCGGAGTTCCAGCCGATCAGGGAGCCTGAGTCGGTGCCGAAGGCGAGGCTGAATCCGTAGAGGACCCAGAGGATCGTGACGATCCCGAGGCTGATGAAGCTCATCATCAGCATGTTGAGACTGCTCTTGACGCGGACCATGCCTCCGTAGAAGAAGGCGAGTCCCGGGGTCATCAGCATGACCAGGGCGGAGCAGATGAGCATGAACCCGGTGTTCGCGGCAGACAGCGTCGGGGCGTCTGCCGCGAGGGTCGTGATGGCTGATGCCATCGGCGTCTCCTCGTCGTCGGTACGTTCGCGTGCGGGCGATCGTGAAAACCTGAGCGGCGTTAAGGGGCTGGCCGGTTATTGGCCCTGAGATTCGCGCAGGGGGGTTTCCGGCGGCGCAGCTGCGTGTTTCACGCCGATGACGAAGAGGTCGCGCGTGTTACGCCTCCATGAACGAGCGGAAGCGCGAAACCGGCCGCGGCGGTGACCCGGGAGACCTGGCTGGGGGAGCCTGATCGGGCTTCACGGGGTCCGCTGCCGCGGCCGGTGCCTGGGGGACGGCCGTCAGGACCGTCAGACGGCCTCCGCGGCCTCGGGGAGCCGGGCGGCGAGGACGTCCGTCAGTCGGACCACCTCGGCGACGTCGCCGTACTCGCGCGCGGCTTGGTCGACGGTCTTGCGGAGCCGCGTGTTCACCCGTTCGGACCGCACCTTTCGCGCCACGTCCAGGGCTTGGTCGACGAGGCCGGCCGCCTGCTCGGGCTCACGCCGGAGCAGGTGCACGGTGGCCATTCCGACGAGGTTCAGGGCGTACGAGCGCTGGTGTTCGTCGTCCTTGGCGAACAGCTCCACGGCCCGCGCCATGACGGGTTCGGCGAGGGAGGCGTAGGTGGGGCTGCGGCCGGCGACGTAGGCGAGGTCCCGGTACGAGTGGGAGTTCTCGCCGTTCAGCTCGGCCTCGGAGAAGAAGCGGATCCAGTCGGGCTCGGGCTCGCCGTCGAAGGCGACGTCGGAGAAGGTGTCCTCGGCCATCCGCACGGCGCGCTTGCAGCGGCTGGGCTGGCCCATGTTGGCGTAGGCGCGGGCCTCCATCGCATACAGCATGGCCTGGGTCCGGGGACCGGCGCAGTCGCGGCTGCCGTACTGCGCGAGGTGGATGAGTTCCAGGGCGTCGTCGGGGCGCCCGAGGTGGATCATCTGGCGGCTCATGCCGGAGAGGATGTACGAGCCGAGCGGCTTGTCACCGCCCTCCTTGGCGGCGTGCAGGGCGAGGACGAAGTACTTCTGCGCGGTGGGGTGCAGGCCGATGTCGTAGCTCATCCAGCCGGCGAGCTCGGCGAGCTCGGCGGCGACCTTGAAGAGCCGCTTCATGATCGGGGCGGGGTGGTTCTCCTGGAGCAGGTCGGTGACCTCGTGCAGCTGGCCCACGACGGCCTTGCGGCGCAGCCCGCCGCCGCACTGGGCGTCCCACTGGCGGAACATCACGGTGGTGGCCTCGAGCAGGTCGAGTTCCGGTTCGGACAGCCGGGGCGGCCGGTGGCCGCCCGTCGAGCCGCCCCCGGTACGCGATCCGGGGTCGGCGGCCGGGACCGGGACGAGCCAGCGCTGCATGGGCTCGATGAGCGCGGGGCCGGCGGAGAGGACGAGCGAGGTGCCGAGGAAGCCCCGGCGCGCCAGCATCAGGTCGCTGCGGGAGAACTCGCTGAGCAGCTCCACGGTCTGCGGGCCGGCCCAGGGCAGGTCCACGCCGGACACGGAGGGCGTCTGGTGGGCGGTGCGCAGGCCGAGCTGCTCGATGGCGACGACGGAGCCGAAGCGCTCGGAGAACAGCTCCGAGAGGATGCGCGGGACGGGTTCGCGGGGTTGCTCGCCGTCGAGCCAGCGGCGGACGCGCGAGGTGTCGGTGCTGATGTGGTGGGCGCCCATCTGGCGGGCCCGGCGGTTGACCTGGCGGGCCAGTTCGCCCTTGGACCAGCCACTGCGGACGAACCAGGAGGTCAGCTGCTCATTGCGATCGGCAGCCTCCGACGACTCGCTCGTTCCGCTTGCGCCGTTGCCGCTCACAGGAACGCCCCCATCCGTTCAGCATCCTCATCACGAAACCCTGGCTCGGAGCGCAGGCGCGACCGGGGACCTTCACAGGTCCTTCACGCTTTGCCTCCGGCATACCCACGAACGGGCCTGCCCTCCGGGCTCGTGTACCGAAAGTAATCCTACGATCACCCCCACCGCGAGGTCGATTCCAGAAACGCCACCATTCGCCACCCCTTCGAATGAAGTCGCCACCGGCCAGGCGCGATTCACTTGACAGGCAGGCGAAACGGAATGGTTGGACGGGAGTGCACTGGGGGCGCGCGCGGCGAGGAGTGCGCCGGGCGACCCCCTCCCGGAGCGGCCCCCGGGGCCGGCCCACAGGAGGTCTCGCCTTCGTCGTAACCACCGACGCGTTCGACCCGTTGGAGGGGGCATGGGCATGGGCTTCACGATCGGCGGCAGCCGCGGCACCAAGGAGTTCCTTTCCGGCGCTCGGCGCCGCAGCCGGACCTCGGAGTGCACGACGGTGGCGGAGTACACCGGCCTGTGGGGCTGGGAGACGGTCCCCGGCGCCCGGGCGGCGGCGCCCGCCGCCGAGTGTTCCTGCGGTCATACGAATTGCGGTGCGCCCGGGGCGCATCCGCTGGACTTCGCACCCACCGTCCCGGCGGGCGCCACCCTCGACGAGGTCACCGAGATCTGGGGCGAGTACCCCGGCGCCGCGATCATGCTCCCCGTCGGTCGGTCCTTCGACGTCATCGAGGTCTCCGCGGAGGCCGGGCGGCGCGCGCTGGTCCGACTGGAGCGGATGGGGCTCCCACTGGGCCCGGTCACCGTCACCCCGGACGACCGGGCCCAGTTCTTCGTCGCTCCCGGGGCCGCCGCCGAGCTGCCGCAGTTGCTGTACCGGATGGGCTGGGACGACGCCGATCTCGACCTGCGGGCCCTGGGCCACGGAGCCTTCCTCACCGCCCCGCCCTCCGACCGCGCGGGGCTCGGACCGGCCGGCTGGCTGCGGCCTCCCGCGCTCGACTGCGCGGGCGGGCCGCCGCAGGCCCGGCTGCTGCTGGGGACGCTCGCGTACATCTGCCACCGCCTGAGGCGCTGAGGCCCGTACGCGTGACAGTGCCCCCGCGTCCGGTCGGATGCGGGGGCACTGTCACGCGTACGGCGGCGAGGGCGCGGAGCGGGTCGCTCAGTCGCCGATCAGGGCGTCCACGAACGCCTCCGGCTCGAAGGGGGCCAGGTCGTCCGGTCCCTCGCCGAGACCGATGAGCTTGACCGGGACACCCAGCTCGCGCTGGACGGCGACGACGATGCCGCCCTTGGCGGTCCCGTCGAGCTTGGTCAGCACGATGCCGGTGATGTCCACGACCTCGGCGAAGACGCGCGCCTGGGTCAGGCCGTTCTGGCCGGTGGTGGCGTCCAGCACGAGCAGGACCTCGTCGAGCGGGCCGTGCTTCTCCACGACGCGCTTGACCTTGCCGAGCTCGTCCATGAGCCCGGTCTTGGTGTGCAGCCGACCGGCGGTGTCGATCAGTACGACGTCCGCGCCCTCGGCGATGCCCTCCTTGACGGCGTCGTAGGCGATCGACGCCGGGTCGCCGCCCTCGGGGCCGCGGACGGTCCGGGCGCCGACCCGGTCCCCCCAGGTCTGGAGCTGGTCGGCGGCGGCGGCACGGAAGGTGTCCGCCGCGCCGAGCACGACGCTGCGGCCGTCGGCGACGAGGACGCGGGCCAGCTTGCCGGTGGTGGTGGTCTTGCCGGTGCCGTTGACGCCGACGACCATCACGACGGCCGGGGTGTCGACGCCGCTCTCGGTCTTGACGGCGCGGTCGAAGTCGGTGCCGACCAGGGTCAGCAGCTCCTCCTTCAGGAGGGTGCGCAGGTCGGCGGGGGTGCGGGTGCCGAGCACCTTGACCCGCTCGCGGAGCCGGTCCACCAGCTCCTGGGTCGGCACGACGCCGACGTCGGCGATCAGGAGGGTCTCTTCGACCTCCTCCCAGGTGTCCTCGTCGAGGTGCTCGCGGGAGAGCAGCGTGAGCAGTCCCTTGCCGAGCGAGTTCTGCGAGCGGGAGAGCCGTGCGCGCAGCCGGACCAGGCGGCCGGCGGTGGGCTCGGGCACCTCGATCTCGGGTGCCGCGACCACGGGGTCCTCGACGGCGACCGGGGAGTCGGTGGCCGCCTCCGCCTCGGGAAGGGTCACCTCCTCGATCGTGCGGCGCGGCTCTTCCGCCGTGGGGGCGGCGTCCTCCCCCACCTGCGGTTCGGCGGGCGGGGCAGTGATGGTCGGCGGGCCGGGCGGTGCCGTGGGGGGCAGCTGCTTCTTCTTGCGGCTGCCGACCACGAGCCCGCTGACCACGCCGACCGCGACCAGGGCGATGACTACAGCGAGAATGAGGATGTCCATAACCCCACCAGTATCGGCCACGGCGCGCGGCGCGGGCGGACCCGCGCGGGCGGCGGCGCGGAGCGTGGCCGGATGCGGTGCGGCACTCGCCGGCGAGCCCTTCGGCGCTCCCCACCGGGCATTACTCCGCTATTTGTGATTTTCGCGGCGAAACTACGATGATGTACCACTCCCCCCACATCCCCACGGAGTAGTGCATGCCTGCCAAGCCCACTGCCGGTGCGACGGAGACCGCCCAGGAGACTGCGGTCGAGACCCGCGGACTGGAACCCGTACCGGACGACGAACGCGGCGGCCGGGTCCGCGAACTGGTCCCGACCTGGGTCGCCGCCAACATCAGCGTGCTGCTGTTGACCATGGGCGCGGGGCTCGTGATCTTCAACAAGCTCAACATCTGGCAGGTCCTCGTCGTCGCCATCGCCGCGCCCGTCCTCTCGTACGGGATCGTCGGCCTGATATCCATCGCCGGCAAGCGCGGCGGGGCTCCCGGCATGGCGCTCTCGCGGGCCGTCTTCGGGCAGCGCGGCAACCTGTTCCCCGGCGCGCTGATCTGGGTGGCCCGCTGGGGCTGGGAGACCATCAACGCGGTCAGTGGCGCCTACGCCGTGCTGACCGTCCTCGACCTGGTCTTCGGGATCAAGAGCAACACCGCGCTGATCGTCGTCACCCTGCTCTTCTTCGTGGGCTGCACCTTCGTGGTCTCCGGTCTCGGCATCAACGCGCTGCGCGTGTGCTCGAAGTGGTCGACGTACCTGTTCGGGGCGTTCAGCGTGCTCGTCCTCGGCTACCTGGTGTTCGACACCGACTGGGCGGCGGTACTCGACAAGCCCGCCGGATCCACCGCGATGATGATCGCGGGCATCGGCACGATCGCCGCCGGCGGCATCAGCTGGGTTCCGTCGGGCCCGGACTTCACCCGCTACCTGCCGCGGACCGCGTCCTCGAAGGCCATGGTCGGCGCGACGATCGGCGGCGCGGGGATCGTGGTCCTGCCCATGGTGCTGATGGGCGCGGTGATGGCCGTCGGCACCCCCGACCTGGCCTCCGCGCAGGACCCGGTCTCCTTCATCGGCGAGCTGCTGCCGATCTGGATCGCGGTCCCCTACCTGCTCATCGCGGTGGTCGGCATGCTGCTGATCAACTCGATGTCGATGTACTCGGCGGGCTTCACGGCGCAGACCCTCGGCATCAAGGTCCCGCGCGCCTGGGCCGTCAGCGTCAACGCGGTCATCAGCCTGGTCTTCGGGTTCCTGCTGATGGTCGTCGCGACGAGCTTCTTCGGCTCCTTCATCTCCTTCCTGACGCTGCTGGCCGTGGCCTTCTCCGCGTGGATCGGCGTCTTCGGCGTGGACATGTTGCGGCGCAAGTCCTACGACGGGCGCGCGCTGCTGGACACCACTGCCGGCAGCGCCTACTGGTACAAGGGCGGCTATGCCTGGCAGGCGATGACGGCCTGGGGCGTGGCCCTGGTGGTGGGGCTGCTGTTCACGAAGGTGGACTGGTTCAGCGGCCCGCTCGCCTCGACCTGGATCGGCCAGAACGGTCTGGGCTGGGTCGCGGGCATCCTCACGTCGGGCGTGCTGTACGCCGTCCTGCCCCGCACCGCGGCGCCGCGGTCCGCGCCGGTCGAGGCCGAGGAACCGGTGCCCGCCGGAACCCTGGGCAACTGACGCAACGTCAGCTACCGTCCCCCTTCGCCCGCCCACCACATCCGGCGAAGGGGGACTTCTCCATGCCCATCACCGTGGCCCGCTTCAACCTCGTCGACCCGTACGGCACCCCGGAATCCCTCTCCGCCCGGTACAGGGCCGCGCTGGAGATGGCGAAGTACGCGGACGACCGCGGGATCGACACCGTCCAGACCGAGGAACACCACGGCACCGGGAACAACTGGATGCCCTCGCCCTTCCTCTTCGCGGGCGCGGTCTTCGGCGCCACGCGCCGTATCGCGGTCACCGTCTCCGCAATCATCGGCCCGCTCCACGACCCCTTGAAGGTGGCCGAGGACATCGCCGTGCTCGACCTGCTGAGCGGTGGCCGCCTGGTCACCGTCGCCGGCATCGGGTACCGACCCGAGGAGTACGAGCAGCACGGCGTGGAGTGGGGCCGGCGCGGCAGGCTCCAGGACGAGCTGCTGGAGACCCTGTTGAAGGCGTGGACCGGCGAGCCGTTCTCCTTCCGCGGCCGGACCGTACGGGTCACCCCGCGGCCGTTCACCCGGCCGCACCCGCTGCTGCTGGTCGGAGGCAGTTCAAGGGCGGCGGCGCGGCGCGCGGCCCGGCTGGGGCTGCCCTTCTTCCCGAGCGCCCACCTGCCGGAGTTGGAGGCGTACTACCAGGAACAGCTCGCGGAGCACGGCACGGAGGGCTTCTGCATGATGCCCGCCGCGCAGACGCCGCTGCTGCACATCTCGGAGGATCCCGACCGGGCCTGGGCCGAGTACGGGGAGCACTTCCTGCACGAGGCCGGGACGTACGCGTCCTGGCAGTCCAAGGACATCGTCAGCGCCGTGCGGTCGGGCGCGCACTCGGTGTCCGAGCTGCGCGCGGAGGGTGTGTACCGGATCCTCACCCCGGACGAGGCGGTCGCCCACGCCCGAGCCGCCGGCGAGGCGGGCAACCTGGTGCTGCACCCACTGTGCGGCGGGATGCCCGTCGACGAGGGGTGGCGCAGCCTGCAGTTGCTGTGCGAACAGGTACTGCCCCGGCTCAAGAGCTGAGCGGGGGCAGTACCTGTCGGAAGAGGAGAGGGGGTGTTGGCGGGGGTGGTTACCCCATCTCCTCCAACGCCTTGCCCTTGGTCTCCGGCACCCACTTGAGGATGAACGGGATCGAGAGCAGGGCGAAGCACGCGTAGATGACGTAGGCGCCGGACAGGTTCCAGTCCGACAGCGACGGGAACGTGACCGTGATGACCCAGTTGGCGATCCACTGGGCGGCTGCCGCCACACCGAGGGCGGCGGCGCGGATGCGGCCCGGGAACATCTCGCCGAGCAGCACCCAGACCACCACGCCCCAGGACAGGGCGAAGAAGAGGACGAAGAAGTTGGCGGCGATCAGGGCCACCAGGCCCTGGGCGTGCGGCAGGGTGATGTCGTCCCCGCTGCCGGACCGGAAGGAGAAGGCCCAGGCGGCGAGCGAGAGGGAGATCGTCATGCCCACGGAGCCGATGAGGGCGAGCGGCTTGCGGCCGATCCGGTCGACCAGCAGCATCGCGATCACCGTACCGATGATGTTCACGACGGACGTCTCGAAGGAGTACAGGAACGAGGAGCTCGCGTCGATGCCGACCGACTGCCACAGCGAGGAGCTGTAGTAGAAGATCACGTTGATGCCGACGAGCTGCTGGAAGACGGAGAGGCCGATACCGATCCAGACGATCGGCAGGAAGCCGAAGCGGCCGCCGAGCAGGTCCTTGAAGGTCGACTTGTGCTCCGAGTGGATGGCGCTGTCGATCTCGCGGACGCGGGCGTCGGCGTCGATGCGGTCGCCCTCGACCTCGCGCAGGACGGTCTTGGCCTTCTCCATGCGGCCGACCGAGACGAGGAAGCGCGGGGACTCCGGGATGACGAAGGACAGCGCGCCGTAGAGCACGGCCGGGATGACCATGACGCCCAGCATCCACTGCCAGGCCTCCAGGCCGCCGATCTCTCCGCGCTGGTCTCCGCCGGCGAGGTTGAGGATGCCCCAGTTGACCAGCTGTGAGACGGCGATGCCGATGACGATCGCCGCCTGCTGGAACGAGGCGAGCCGGCCGCGGTAGGCGGGCGGGGAGACCTCGGCGATGTAGGCGGGGCCGATCACGGAGGCCATGCCGATGCCGAAGCCTCCGATGACGCGCCACATGGCGAGGTCCCAGAGGGCGAAGGGCAGGGCCGAACCGAGGGCGCTCGCGGTGAAGAGGACGGCCGCGATCTGCATGCAGCGGATGCGGCCGATCCGGTCGGCGAGGCGGCCGGCGGTGGCGGCGCCGAAGGCACAGCCGATCAGCGCGGCGGCGATCACCTGGGCGAGCACCGCGGAGCCGACGTCGAAGCGGTCCCGAATGGCCTCGACGGCGCCGTTGATGACGGAACTGTCGTAACCGAAGAGGAAGCCACCCATGGCGGCGGCTGCGGTGATGAAGATGACGTGCCCGAGGTGGTCGGGGTGGCCCGCGCCTCCCCCGCCTGCCGCGGGTGCGTTCGCTGTGCTGGTCAAGGTGCGCTCCTGGGCCCGGCGCCGACGGCGGGCAGCGTGGGGGGTGTTGGTACTCGTGTCGTCGCCTGATCGTGTTCCTCCAGTGGGGCACATCAAACAGTGCACCACCACCTGAACATCAAGGCGACAGAGGAGAGCTTATGACTTCACTTCCTGAAGTCAATAGAAGATGAAGAACCCGTTTCACGCAGATGAATGCCAACGAACGAGTGAACCGTGAAGGCTTTGCGTTCACCTATTGAATGATGAAGGTCTCTAGCGGAGCCTCTGGCTGATCACTTTGGACACTCCATCTCCCTGCATGGAGACGCCGTACAGGGCATCGGCGACCTCCATCGTGCGTTTCTGATGCGTGATCACGATCAGCTGCGAGCTCTCCTGGAGCTCCTCCATGATCCGAATCAGCCGCTGCAGGTTGGTGTCGTCCAGGGCCGCCTCGACCTCGTCCATGACGTAGAACGGACTGGGTCGGGCCTTGAAGATGGACACCAGCAACGCGACCGCGGTCAGCGAACGCTCGCCGCCCGACAGCAGCGACAGCCTCTTGACCTTCTTGCCCGGCGGGCGCGCCTCGACGTCCACGCCGGTGGTCAGCATGTTGTCGGGGTCCGTGAGGATCAACCGGCCCTCGCCGCCGGGGAACAGCCGCGAGAACACCCCCTCGAACTGACGCGCCGTGTCCCGGTAGGCCTCGGTGAACACCTCCTCGACCCGCTGGTCGACCTCCTTCACGACCTGGAGCAGATCGGCCCTCGTCTTGCGCAGGTCCTCCAGTTGCTCGCTGAGGAACCTGTGCCGCTCCTCCAGCGCCGCGAACTCCTCCAGCGCCAGCGGATTGACCTTCCCCAACTGCTGGTAGGCGCGTTCCGCCGCCTTGAGCCGCTTCTCCTGCTGCGCCCGGACGTACGGTCCCGGCCGGTTCCGCGGGTGCTCCGGGTCCTCCGGCAGCTCCTCGCCCTCGGCGGCCGGCGACGGCGGCACCGGCTGGTCGGGGCCGTACTCGGCCACCAGCCCGGCGGCCTCCACCCCGAACTCCTCCAGGGCGCGGCCCTCGACCTGCTCGATCCGCAACCGCTTCTCGGCTCCGAGCACCTCGCCCCGGTGCACGGAGTCGGTCAGCTTGTCGAGCTCCCCCTTGAGGTCGCGGCCCCGGCCGCGGGCCTCGGCGAGCTCCCGTTCGCGCACCCCCTTGGCCTGCTCGGCGCCCGCGCGCTCCGCCTCGGCCCGACCGATCGACACCTCCAGATGGGCCAGGAGCTGTCGCGCTCCGTCGGCCACCGCCCGGCCCACCTCGGCCTCGTGGGCCAGCCGCTGCCGGCGCCGTTCGGCACGGGCCCTGGCCTCGCGCTCGGCCCTGGCGCCGCGGTCGAGCGCTTCCGCCCGGCCGGCCAGCCCCTTGACCCGTTCCTCGTGTGTCCTGAGCTGGAGCCGCGCCTCCATCTCGGTCTGTCGGGCGTTGGCCCCGTCGGCGGCGAGCCGGTCCCTCGCCGAGGTGTCCGGCTCCTCGTCCACCGGCATCTCCTCGGCGACGGCGAGCCGTTCCGCGCACTCCTCCACCTCGATGCGCGCCTGCTCCAGCGCGCCCTGCGCCGCGGTCGCGGCAGCGACGCTCCGTTCGGCCTCGCCCGCCGCGCCCTTCGCCTGTCCCGCGAGCCGGCCCAGTTGCTGCGCGACCCCGGCCCGGGCCCGCTCGCCCTCCCGGCGCCGCTCGGCCAGCTCCTCGACGAGCCGGACCGCCTCCTGCCGGTCGGCGTGGGCGCTCTCCTTGGCGCCGGCCAGCCCGACGCACTCCTCCTCCAACCGCGCCAGCTCGGCCGCGGCCTCGTCCACGGCGGCCCGTACCTCGATGAGGCTCGGCGCCCCGGCGGAACCGCCGTGCGCGAGATGTGCCCCCAGGACGTCCCCGTCGGCGGTCACCGCCACCAGGTCGGCCCGCTCGGCCACCAGCGCCTCGGCCTCGTCCAGGGTCGCGACGACGACGTACTCCCGCAGGGCCCAGGCCACGGCCCGGACCACGCCGGGGTCTCCCGCCACCAGGCTCCCGGCCGGTACCCCGAGCGTGCGCGATCCGGCCGCGGTCGAGGCCGGCACGGACTGCGGAGCGGTCGGAGCGGGCACGTGAGCGGCGGCCGGGGCGGGGCGCTCCGCCACCGGAACGGACACCGGGGCCGGGGCCGAAGCCGAAGCGGGCACCGTAGCCGAAGCGGGCGCCGGCGCCTGGACGGCGTGCGCGCCCGGGCCGGCGCTCTGGCCCGGCAGGCTCCCCTCACCCGACGGCCGGCCTTCCGGATCCACGGCCTGACCGGGCAGGACGCTCGCGGACTCCGGGGCGATCAGGAAGGTGACCCGCCCCGCGTCCGTGTCCCTCAGGTGCCGAATGGCATCGGCCGCCACCCCCGCCGAGGTCACGGCGAGCGCGTCGGCCGCCGCCCCCAACGCGGCCGCGACCGCCACCTCGTACCCCGGCGCCACCGTCACCCGTTCGGCCGCCGGGCCGAGCAGCCCGTCCAGCCGTTCGCGCGCGCCGAGCAGGCTGCCCGTGCCGTCCTTGCGCCGCAGCGCCGGCGCCAACGCGTCCCGCCGGGCCGCCACGGCCGCCCGGGAACGCTCCGCCGAGGTCAGCGCCTCGCGCGCCGCCGACAGGGCTGCCTCGGATTCCGCCAGCCGGGCCCGCGCCGCCTCGTGCTCCCCGTCGACGGCCGGGTCGTCGAGGGCTCCGACCTCCTCGGCCAACGCCTCGTACTCCGCCTGCGCCCGCGCCGCACGGGCTTCGGCGTCGTCGCGCGCCGCCTCCAGCCGTTCGATCTCCGCCTGCGCGGCGCCCGCCCTGGACCGGGCCGCGCCGAGCCGTCCGGTCAGTCGGGCCAACCCCTCGCGCCGGTCGGCGATGGCCCGCGCCGCGTCCCGCAGCCGCCGTTCCTCGTCGGCCAGGGAACGCTCCAGCTCCGCCCGGTGCTCGACCGTGTCCTCCAGCGCCCGTGAAGCCGCCTCCAGAGCGGCCGTCAGTTCGGCTTCCTGCTCACGGATCCGCGCCGCCTCGCGCTCCATCTCCTCGGGATCACGGCCGCGCCGCTCGTCCTCCGGCGGCGCCGACGCGCTCTTGACCCGCGCCTGCGCCAGGGAAACGGTTCCGCGCACCCGTTCGGCCGACTGGGAGAGTGCGTGCCAGGTCTGCTGGGCCCGTTGCAGCCGGGGCGCGAGTTCCCGTACCGCCTCCTCCAGCTCGGCCTCGCGTCGCAGCGCGCCCGCCAGCTCCCGCTCGGCCGCCTCCTTGCGTTCCTTCAGCGCCGCCTCGTCCGCGATCTCCGCGTCCAACGCGCCCTTCAGGGTGACCAGGTCGTCGGCGAGCAGCCGCAGTCGCGCGTCCCGCAGGTCGGCCTGGATCACGGCGGCCCGGCGGGCCACCGCCGCCTGGCGCCCGAGCGGCTTGAGCTGTCGCCGCAGTTCGTCGTTGAGGTCCTGCACGCGCGCGAGGTTGGCCCGCATCGCGTCAAGCTTCCGCAGCGCCTTCTCTTTCCGCTTGCGGTGCTTCAGTACGCCGGCCGCCTCCTCGATGAAGGCGCGGCGGCCCATCGGATCGGCGTGCAGTACGGAGTCCAGTTGGCCCTGTCCGACGATGACGTGCATCTCCCGGCCGATGCCGGAGTCGGAGAGCAGCTCCTGAATGTCGAGCAACCGGCAGGTGTCGCCGTTGATCTGGTACTCGCTGCTGCCGCCGCGGAACATGATCCGCGTGATGGTGACCTCGGCGTACTCGATCGGCAGCGCGCCGTCGGAGTTGTCGATGGTCAGCGAGACCTCGGCGCGCCCCAGGGGCGGCCGGCCCGTCGTGCCGGCGAAGATGACGTCTTCCATCTTCCCGCCGCGCAGGGACTTCGCCCCTTGTTCGCCCATGACCCAGGACAGCGCGTCCACCACATTGGACTTGCCCGATCCGTTCGGGCCGACGACACAGGTGATCCCCGGCTCGAAGCGCAGGGTGGTCGCGGAAGCAAATGATTTGAAGCCACGCAGGGTCAGGGACTTGAGGTGCACGCCGCCGGACTCTACCTTTCACGTTCGGTTTCACCCATGAAGGTGCAGGGGAGATCAGACGTCAAAGGAATCAACCCCCCCACCTGGCCCAATGATGCGGCCGGGCGGGACGGCCGGTGAGGGGCCGGCGGTGCGAGGAGGAGCCGGCCGTGAAAGAAAGAAGGGACGCCGGAGCGTCCCTTGCAGATCAAACGGGGCTGGAATCGAGCGACGAGTGAAGCGCGGATCAGGTGAGCGCAGGCTCCGCCTGGGGTACGTCGAGGTCGATGCTGTCGAGCAGCGAGTCTCCGTGCTGAGCGGCGGCCGCGTTCAGTGCGTCGTTCTCGGACTGGATTCGTCCGAGCTCGGACTCGAGGTCCTGGACGCGCTGCTGAAGCCGTCGCATCTCGGCGAGGAGTCGCGGGTCGGAACCGCCGACGTAACCGAGAAGCGCCTTTGCCATGATGGATGGTCCTCCACACTGAGTGACCGACCGAGAGCGGTGTGGGTCGTGAGGGAATCGCACCCGCGGATGTCCGGCAGCAACTGACAGTCACTGCGCTTACTACTGCCAACACTGCCAAACAGCTCAGGTGCGCGGGGCTTCCAGCGTCTCACCAAAAAGTTTGACGGTCAACACGATCACGCCCCGTATCGGCGGGCGGCCCGGCGCTCGACTACGGCGCGGAGATCATCCTCATCTCCGAGCCTTCCACGGATCGCGACCGACGGCAACGGCTCCGCGACGAATGCGCAGTTCCGACCGGGTGTCGACCATCCAGAGATCTGATCAGTGCATGATCAGTCGATCCGTCATCGGATCGCGAATCCGTCGTAGCCACCGCGCGGTGTGCCCCAGATCTCTGTCACCCCGTCCACCCGGCCGGGCGTGTCGGCGGAACGCAGCCAGTCCAGCAGCCGGTGGCAATTCTCACGTTGACCTTCGGCCACCACCTGTACTCGACCGTCGTCCAGGTTGAGCGCGAAGCCGACCACCTCGCCGATCTCCAGAGCATTGGCCCTGGTGAACCAGCGGAAGCCCACTCCCTGTACACGGCCGCGCACCCATGCGGTCAGCCGGACTTCTTCATTCATGCGTGAACGCTAACCGGGGCGTCCGATTCGCGGCACATCGCCCCCCGGGTCCCATGGCGTACAGTCCCGCTCCAATGAGCTCATCCGTTTGGGCGAGCAAAGATTGATCGTTGAAGGATCGCTGAAGGAAGGCACGACGCCGATGGGACGCCACAAACTCCCCGCTTCGCCGCGCCGCGGCGGCGGCAAGCGCGGCACCGCCGTCCGCATCGGCATCGTGGGTGTCCCGGTGGCCCTGCTCCTCGGCACGACGGCGGTCGTCACGACCGGCATCGTCCCGGTCGGCGACTCCTTCCCCTATGTCGGAACGGACGCCGGCTCGAAGACGGAGGCCAAGGCCTCGCCGTCCGCCCGTGACGAGAACGCGGTACAGGGGCAGGGTGGCCTCGCCGGTCTGCAGGGCCGCGCCTCCGCGCCCGCCGCCCCGGACAGCGCCACGCCGACCCGGCCGTCGCCGCCGTCCCCCTCGACCTCGGCCTCGCCCACGCCGAAGCCCACGCCGAAGCCCCCGTCGCCGAAGCCCTCCGCCTCGACGAAGGCGCCGGAACCGGTGAAACCCCAGCCCGTGAAGCCCCAGCCCGTGAAGCCCCGGCCCGTGAAGCCGGAACCGGTCAAGCCCCAGCCCGTGAAGCCCAAGCCGGAGCCGGAGCCGGAGAAGCCCGCCGCCCCTGCCCCGAAGCCCGAGCCCAAGCCGGACCCCGAGCCGGCGCCGACCGGTGAGCCTTCGGCCCCCGCGCCGAAGCCCACGGCGCCCGCGCCCTCCGGCGGGCACTCCGCCGAGGAGGCGGCCGTCCTGACCCTGGTGAACCAGGAGCGTGCCCAGGCGGGCTGTGGCCCGGTCCGGGCGAACCCGCCGCTCGCGACGCTGGCGGGCGCGTTCAGCAAGGACATGGCCGTACGGGGCTTCTTCGACCACACCGACCCGGACGGGAACACCCCGTGGAAGCGGGCCGACAACGCGGGCATATCCGGCCTCGGCGGCGAGAACATAGCCCGCGGCCAGGGTGACGCCGACGCGGTGATGAAGGCCTGGATGAACAGCCCGGGCCACAAGGCGAACATCCTGAACTGCGAGTTCCGCACCCTGGGCGTCGGCACCTACTTCGCCGACGGCGGCCCGTGGTGGACCCAGGACTTCGGCTTCTAGTAGCCCTGCTCCCGGACGACCTTCGCCCCGCCGACTACCGCGCGGCGAGGGCGGCGCGGCCCGCCAGGACCACGCGGGTGTGCTCGGCGACGCGCCGGCCGAGGTGCTCGGCGGTGGCGATGTCCGCCTTGTGGACCGCCTCGGGGCCCTGGTCGGAGTTGGTCTGGGCGGCCGCGCCCGAGAAGAAGCCGAGGCGGTTCAGGTCGTACTCGGAGCCGGTGGTGGAGTTCCAGCCCGGCTTGAGGCCCAGGTTGACCCAGCTCATCGCGTGCTGCGCGGCCAGCGTCTGGAAGAACTGCAGGGTGTGCATCTTGTCGCCGCTCTTGGAGCCGGAGTTGGTGAAGCCCGCGGCGATCTTGTCCTGCCACACGTCCCCGAACCAGCGCTTCGAGGTGGCCTCGGCGAAGACGTGGAAGGCACCCGAGGCGGTGCCCATGTACGTCGGGGAGCCGAAGATGATCGCGTCCGACGCGTCCAGCAGCGCCCACCGCGCGTCGTCGATCTCGTCGACCTTGACGAGGTGGACGGTCGCGCCGGCGTCGGCGGCTCCCGCCCGGACGGCCTCGGCGACGACCGCGGTGTGGCCGTATCCCGAGTGGTAGGCGACCGAGACGACGGGCGTGGGCGTGATGTCGGACATGGTGGTTCTCCCTCAAGGATGTGCTCGATGCGTCGCGTCGCGGCACGACGACGAGGGAAAGAGAACCACTAACTTTTCGAAAGCGCAAGCAGACAGTTAGCGCTACCCGAAGGTACGCTTGCGCTATGGAGACCCCTGTTCGTACGGACGCGCCCTCATCGGAACTGCCTTTCGATGTCTTCGCCCGCACCTGCCCCTCTCGGGAAACCCTGGAGCACGTCACCGGACGCTGGGGCAGTCTGACCGTGGGCGCCCTGCGCGACGGCGCCTGTCGCTTCAACGAGTTGCGTCGCCGTGTGGACGGCGTCAGCGAGAAGATGCTCTCCCAGACCCTGCACGCGCTGGAACGCGACGGCATAGTCCACCGCGAGGCGCAGCCCACGAACCCGCCCCGCGTCGACTACGAACTCACACCCCTGGGGCACGAGGTCGCCGCCCGGCTGCTCGCCCTGATCCACTTCCTGGAGGGCAGCATGCAGCAGGTGCTGACCGCCCGGGCGTCCTACGACGCGGAGCGCGGCGGCCGCTGACAGCGCGGGCAGAAGTAGCTCGACCGGTTCATCCACGGCCGGCGGCGCATCGGAGTCCCGCAGCGCCTGCAGGGCTCGTCCTCCCGGCCGTAGGCGTCGAGCGAGCGGTCGAAGTAACCGGACTCCCCGTTCACGTTGACGTACAGGCTGTCGAAGCTGGTCCCGCCGACGGCGAGCGCGGCGTTCATGACGTCACGGACGTGGGAGAGGAGTTCCGCGCTCCGGGGGCGCGTGAGCGTGGCGGTCGGGCGCTCGTAGTGCAGCCGGGCGCGCCACAGGGCCTCGTCGGCGTAGATGTTGCCGACCCCGCTGATGAGCGACTGGTCCAGCAGGGCCCGCTTGACCGTGGTCCGCTTGGCGCGCAGCGCGAGATGGTAGGCGGCTTCGGGGAAGAGCGGGTCCAGTGGGTCACGCGCGATGTGCGCGATGACGTCGGGGAGCCCGTCGGGGGTGTTCTCGTGCAGGGACAGCCCGCCGAAGGTCCGCTGGTCCACGAAGCGCAGCTCGGTGCCGGTCGCGTCGTCGAAGCGCACGCGGATCCGCAGGTGCTTCTCGTCGGGGGAGCCGACCGGCTGCACCAGTAGTTGGCCGCTCATGCCGAGGTGGCCCAGCACCGACAGGTCCCGTTCCACGAGCGGCAGCCACAGGTACTTCCCGCGCCGCTGCGGCACCCCGACGGTCTCCCCGGTGAGGCGGGCGGCGAAGTCGGCGCCGCCGCCCGGGTGCCGCCGTACGGCTCGGGGGTGCAGTACCTCGACGGACCCGATGGTCCGCCCGGCCACCCAACGCTCCAAACCGCGCCGCACCACTTCGACTTCGGGCAGCTCGGGCACGGTGTTCCTCCGGGAGGCGACGGGGCTGGACGCTCCGCCGAGCCTACCGGCCGCCCTCGGGGTGCCCGGGAACGGGACCGCCCCCGCCCCTCCGGAGAGGGGCGGGGGCGGGGAACATCCCGAAGGAAGGGTCAGGCGCCCGGCGACGGTTCGACGGGCGTCGGCGCCCCGCCGTCCTCGGCCGCGGCCGGAGCCACGACCTCTGCCGGAGCGGCTGCGGCAGCGGCTGCCGCCGCGATCCGCTCGTCCGCCGCGGCGCGGATCCCGCGCCACGCGGACTCGGCCGCCTGCTGTTCCGCTTCCTTCTTGCTGCGGCCGGTGCCGGTGCCGTACGAGACACCACCGACGCGAGCGGCAGCTGTGAAGGTCTTCTCGTGGTCCGGACCGGTCTCGGTGACCAGGTATTCCGGTACACCAAGGCCTTCGGCCGCCGTGAGCTCCTGGAGACTGGTCTTCCAGTCCAGGCCGGCCCCGAGGTTGGAGGACTTCTCGATGAGCGGGTCGAAGAGCCGGTGGACCAGCTCCGAGGCCGCGTCGAGGCCCTGATCGAGGTAGACCGCGCCGATCACCGCTTCAAGGGTGTCGGCGAGGATGGAGGCCTTGTCCCGGCCACCCGTGCCCTCTTCGCCCCGGCCGAGCCGGATGAAGGAGCCGAGTTCGAGGCCACGCCCGACCTCCGCAAGTGCGCGCGAGTTGACCACAGCGGCCCGCAGTTTGGCCAGTTGGCCTTCCGGCAGGTCCGGGTGGGTCGTGTACAGCGTGTCCGTGACCACCAGGCCGAGCACGGAGTCCCCGAGGAACTCCAGGCGCTCGTTGGTGGGCAGACCGCCGTTCTCGTACGCGTACGAGCGGTGGGTCAGTGCACGCACCAGAAGGGCGGTCTCGAGTTGGTACCCGAGCCGCCCTTCCAGAAGCACGTGGGACGAGGCCGCGTTGTTACTGTCTGCCTGCTTCTCAGCGTTGGACAGCTCAGACATTGCGCCTCTCACCAGCCGCTCAGACCTCGAGAACCTGGCGCTTGTTGTAGGTGCCGCAGCTCGGGCACGCAATGTGCTGGAGCTTCGGCTCCTGGCAGCGCTCGCACGAAACCAGGTTGGGGACCGCAGCCTTCCACTGCGACCGGCGGTGGCGCGTGTTGCTGCGCGACATCTTCCGCTTCGGAACAGCCACGGCTACTTCTCCTGCTTCTCGGCGGCGCTCTGAACTCCGTCAGATGCAGTGCCGCTCATGTTGTCCTTCTCGTCGTCCTGATCGGTCACGACGAGTTCCTGCAAGGCCGCCCAACGGATGTCGACGGCCTCATGGTGGTGGTCCGGGTCGTCGTTCAGGCTGAGCCCGCAATCGGGGCACAGTCCGAGACAGTCTTCTCGGCACACCGGCTGCAGCGGCAGTGCGAGCACCACCACGTCGCGCAGCAGGGGTTCGAGGTCGAACAAGCCGTCCTCGAGGAAGAGCGTGTCCTCGTCGTCCTCGGCGTCGTCGGCCGGTTCCGCCTTGGAGCGGCTCCGGTCGTCGGCGTCAGGGTACGAGAACATCTCCTGGAAGTCCGCCTTGAGCTCGCGCCCGACAGACTCCAGACACCTTACGCACTCCCCCACGGCCGATGCACGGGCGGTGCCTGTGACAAGCACCCCTTCCATGACCGACTCCAGGCGGAGGCTGAGCTTCAGCGGGGCGCCTTCCGGTACCCCGATGACGCCGGCGAGACCGAGGTCCGCCGGTGCCGCGATCTCACGGGACAGCCGCTGCATGGCACCAGGACGCCGCCCCAGCTCGTGCGTGTCGAACACGAGGGGGTTGTGGTGGTCGAGGCGGGTATTCAGGGCCGTTCCTGCTTTCACAGATCGCTGAAGATCAAAGTTTCTGCCGCTCACGGGCAGCATGGATCGCGGTGCATACGCGCGACCGAAGAGCCAGGATACCCGCCGCCTCGCTCTGAGCCCAATCCGGCCCCGAGAGCGACCCGAGCACCTCTAGCGACCCTGCTCGTACTGTCGCAGCTGGTTCAGGTCGATCATGCTCGTGTCGAAGAAGCTGGTCTCGTCGAGCGCGGGCTGCCGGGGCACCTGCTGTTCGTGCTGTTGCCCGCCCTGGTGCTGCTGGTCCTGATAGGACGGGACCTGCTGCTGATAGGCCCCGTACGGGTCCGGCTGCTGCTGGTAGGAACCGGCGTAGGGATCGGGCTGCTGCTGGTAGCCGTACGGATCCTGGTACGCGGCGTACGCGTCCTGCTGGTGGGCCGCCGGCTGCTGGTAGGAGTAGCCGTCGTACACGGGCTCCTGCGGCGCCGGCGCCTGGACCTGGGCCGGGATCACCGGGGCCGCCGGCTCGGCCAGACCGGCCAGGAAGTCCGCGTCGCTCGACGAGCGGCCCTGCTGGAGGCCCGCCGCGTCCTGGGCCGCCATGTGCGCACCGAGGTCGTCCGCGGGCGCGCGCCCCAGCAGCTTCTGGCGGCCGCGCCCCACCGCCTCCAGGGTCTTGGACAGCACCGCCTCGAAGGTCGCCAGCTTGGTGTCCACGTACGCGTCGGCCTGCTCGCGCCGGACCTGCGGATCCGGGCTGGGCTCGGGGGCGTCGTGGTCCGCGGGGTCCTCGTAGCCGTCGGCCGGGCCCGGGCCGCGTCCCAGCAGCTTCTCCCGGCCGCGGTCCACCGAGCCGATGGTCTTGCTGAGCACGACCTCGAAGTTGGCGAGCTTGCTGTCGACGTAGTCGTCCGCCTCGGCCCGGATCTCCTCGGCCTCCCGGCGGGCGTCCGCGAGGATCCGGTCCGCCTCGGCCTGCGAGCGGCGCGCGACCTCCGTGTCGGAGATGAGGGAGCCCCGTTGGGCGTGCGCCGACTCGATGATCCGGTCCGCCTCCCGGCGGGCCTCCTCGACCATCTGCTCCCGGCCGCCGATGAGCTCCCGCGCCTGTTCGAGCGACCCGGGCAGGGCCTCGCGCACCTCTTCGAGCTGCGCGAGCAGCTCCGCGCGATTGATCACGCACGAGGAGGACATGGGCATGGACCGGGCGCCGCCGACGGCCGCGACGATCTCGTCGAGCTTCTTCTGCACGTCCATGGGGCTCGCACTCTCTCGGCCTCGGGCGGTTCCCGAGTCGGACCCGACGACTGTAAGGCCCCGGGGTACGGGCCCGGGCGGGACCGGGGCGACAACGACCCGTCAGCGGTCGCGCAGTCGCTCCAGCAGGGCGGCGTGCACGTGCGCCGGCAGCAGGTGGGCCACGTCGCCGCCCCAGGTGGCGACCTCCTTGACCAGGGAGGACGACAGGAAGCTGTAGGTGGGGTTGGTCGGCACGAACAGCGTTTCGACGCCCGACAGTCCCATGTTCATCTGGGCCATCTGCAGCTCGTAGTCGAAGTCGCTGACGGCGCGCAGGCCCTTGACGATGGCCGGGATGTCCCGCTGCTTGCAGAAGTCGACCAGCAGTCCGTGGAAGGACTCGACCTCCACGTTCCCGTAGTCGGCCGTCGCCTCCCGGATCAGCTCGATCCGCTCCTCGACGGTGAACAACCCCTGCTTGGACTGGTTGATCATCACGGCGACGTGGACCACGTCGTAGAGCCGGGAGGCCCGGCCGATGATGTCGAGGTGTCCGTTGGTGATGGGGTCGAACGACCCCGGACAGACGGCGCGGCGCAACTGAATTCCCTCGCTCCCCGGTGCGGGCATCATGAGTTTTCGCTGGTGAAGGCGGCGCGACCGTACCAGAGGGTCCCTTCGCCGTACTTCCGTGACCGGAGCGGCTCGAAGCCGTCGGGCCACGGGAAGGCACCGCTCCTGGTGCTGCGTTCCACGGTGACCAGTGCGTCCTCCGTGAGCCAGCCATTGGACCGGAGTGTGAGGAGGATCTCCCGGAGTTCCTCGTGGTCCACGACGTACGGCGGGTCCAGGAAGACGATGTCGTACGGGTCCTCGTGGAGCGGGACCGCCACGACCTGTTCGGCCCGGCCCGACCGGAATTCGGCGCCGGGCAGGCCCACCGACGTGATGTTGTCCTTGATCGCCTTGGCGGCCTTCGCGTCGGGCTCGACCAGCAGGGCCCGTTCGGCGCCGCGGGAGAGGGCCTCCAGCCCCACCGCGCCGGAACCCGCGTAGAGGTCGAGCACGCGGGCGCCCTCGACGCCGTGCAGGGACTCCCAGGTGGAGAAGAGCCCTTCGCGCATCCGGTCCGAGGTCGGGCGGGTGCCGGTGCCGGGCGGCACGGTCAGCCGTCGCCCGCCGGCGCTGCCGGCGATCACGCGGGTCATCTGGGGTCCTTCGGTGGGGAGACGGAGAAACGTTCAGCGGTTCAACGATAGGTCGTCGTCCTCAGCCCTTCTCCAGGTACTGCTCGCGCTCGGTGTCCAGCAGCGCGTCCAGGGCGGTCCGCAGGCCGGGCAGGTGCGCCAGCTCGGGGTCCTCGGCGACCACGCGGGTGGCCTCCTCGCGGGCCTGGGCGATGACCTCCTCGTCCTCGATGACGGCGAGCATGCGCAGCGAGGAGCGGACCCCGGACTGGGCCTGCCCCAGCACGTCGCCCTCGCGCCGCTGCTCCAGGTCGATCCGGGAGAGTTCGAAGCCGTCGAGGGTGGCGGCGACGGCCGCGAGCCGGGCGCGGGCGGGGCTCGCCTCGTGCATCTCGCTGACCAGCAGGCACAGCCCGGGTGCCGAGCCGCGGCCGACGCGGCCGCGCAACTGGTGGAGTTGGGACACCCCGAACCGGTCCGCGTCCATGATCACCATGACCGTGGAGTTGGGGACGTTCACCCCGACCTCGATGACGGTGGTGGCGACCAGCACCTTGACCTCGCCGGCGGCGAAGCGGCGCATGACGGCGTCCTTGTCCGCGGGGTCCATGCGTCCGTGGAGCACCTCGACGCTCAGCCCGGCGAGCGGGCCCCGGGAGAGCTGGTCGGCGATCTCCATGACGGCCAGCGGGGGTCGCTTGTCGCCGTCCTCCTCGGCGGCCTTCTTCTTCTTGGGCTCGTCCTCGCCGTCGCCGATGCGCGGACAGACGACGTAGGCCTGGTGGCCGTTCTCGACTTCCTCCCGTACCCGTTCCCAGGCGCGCGCGAGGAAGTGCGGCTTGTCCTTGGCGGGCACCACGTGGGTGGCGATGGGTGAGCGGCCGGCGGGCAGCTGGTCCAGTACGGAGGTCTCCAGATCGCCGAAGACCGTCATCGCGACCGTGCGCGGGATCGGGGTCGCGGTCATCACCAGCAGGTGCGGGGGCTGTTTGCCCTTCGAGCGCAGCGCGTCGCGCTGTTCGACGCCGAAGCGGTGCTGTTCGTCGACGACGACCAGGCCGAGGTCGTGGAACTGCACCTTGTCTTCGATCAGGGCGTGGGTGCCGATGACGATGCCGGCCTCGCCGGTCACCAGGTCCAGCAGCGCCCGGCGCCTGGCCGGCACCCCCATCGAGCCGGTGAGCAGCGTGACCTTGGTGCCCTCGTCGGATCCGCCCAGCAGGCCGCCCTCGGCGAGTTCGCCCATCATCTCGGTGATGGAGCGGTGGTGCTGTTGGGCGAGCACCTCGGTGGGCGCGAGCATCGCGGCCTGTCCGCCCGCGTCGACGACGGCGAGCATGGCCCGCAGCGCGACCATCGTCTTGCCGCTGCCGACCTCGCCCTGGAGCAGGCGGTGCATGGGGTGGTCGGTGGCGAGGTCGTCGAAGATCTCCTTGGAGACGGTCCGCTGGCCCTCGGTGAGGGTGAAGGGCAGCTTCGCGTCGAAGGCGTCGAGGAGTCCGCCCGGGCGGGGCCGGCGCGGGACGGCCGGGAGTTGGGAGTCGGCGTGCCGGCGGCGGGCGAGGGCCACCTGGAGGACGAACGCCTCGTCCCACTTGAGGCGTTGGCGGGCGTCCTCCACGTCGGCCTTGGTGGTGGGGCGGTGGACCTTCAGCAGGGCCTCGGTGAGCGGGACCAGGCCGCGGCCCTCGCGCAGGGCGGCGGGGAGCGGGTCGACGGCCTCGCGGACGCCGGGCAGCACCGCGTCCACGCATTTGGCGATCTTCCAGGACTCCATTTGCTTGCACGCCGGGTAGATCGGGATGAGTCGGCCGGCGAAGGCGGCCGCGGCGTCCGCGCCGCCGGTGTCGTCCGTGTCCTTGCCGAGCGGCTCGTAGGCGGGGTGGGCGAGCTGGAGTTTGTGGTTGAACCGGGAGACCTTGCCCGCGAACATCGCGCGGCTGCCGGGCAGCAGGTCCTTGTGCGGCTTGTGGACGCCGGAACCGAAGAAGACCAACTGGAGCCGGCCGCTGCCGTCCGTGATGGTGACTTCGAGGCGTTTCCCGCCGCCCCGACCGCCCTGGTAGGTCAGCAGTCGCGCGTCGGCGACCTGCGCGACGACCGTGACGTGCTCGTCGAGCTGGTCGCCGAGGTCCGCGAGGGAGGTCAGCTCGCCGCGCTCGGCGTACCGCCGGGGGTAGTGGTGCAGCAGGTCCAGGGCCGTGTGCAGCCCGAGGTGCTCGGCCAGCACCTTGGCGGTGGCGGGGCCGAGGGTCTTCTTGAGGTCTTCGTCGAGCGCGGGCACGTGTTCCATTGCACACCATGGCGCCGACAAGCCCGCCCTTCGACCCCTATTCGACCCCGATGAGGAGCGGCGCCGAGTACCGTCCGCCCCGGTAGGTGACCGTGTCGACGGCCAGGTGGCCGTGTTGTACGTAGGCCTCCAGGCGGGCGGCGAGGGCGTCCGGGACGTCCTCCCCGAGCACCAGGGTGACGAGTTCGCCGCCGGAGCCGAGCATGCGGTCCAGGACGGCCTCGGCGGTCTCCGGCAGGCCGGGGCCGATGACGGCGACGTCGCCGTCGATGAGTCCGAGGACGTCCCCGGCCTGGCAGATGCCGGCGGAGGTGAAGGACTGCCGTTCCGCGACGGCGAGTTCCCCGTAGCGGGTGGCTCCGGCCGCCGCGGTCATGGCGACGACGTCCTCGTCGAAGCTGGCGTCCGGATCGTGCACGGCGAGTGCGGCCAGGCCCTGGACCGCCGAGCGGGTGGGGATCACGGCGACCCGCACACCGTCGGCGCGGGCCTGTTCCGCCGCGGCCGAGGCGGCGGCCCGCCACTCGGAGTCGTTGGGCAGCAGCACCACCTCGCGGGCGTGGGCCCGGCGGATGGCGTCGACCAGGTCGGCGGGTGCCGGGGGTGCGTCGGGGCGGGCGAGCACGGTGGTCGCGCCCGCCTCCCCGCACAGTCCGGCCAGTCCCTCGCCCGGTACGACGGCGACCGCGGCCCGCTGGGCGCGCGGGGCGACGGCCCGGCGTCGTTCGTCGCCGAAGTGGGTGATCCGGATCCGGTAGGGGCGTCCGGCGACGACGCCGGCCTCGACGGCGGCGCCCGGGTCGTCGACGTGGACGTGGACGTTCCAGAGCCCGTCGCCGCCGACCACCACGAGGGAGTCGCCGAGCCCGTCGAGGCGGGCGCGCAGTTCCCCGACGGCCGGCTCGCCGGCTTCCAGCAGGTAGATCACCTCGTACGCGGGCCCACCGTGCTCCTCGGCGCACGGCTCCGGCGATCGGGGTACGGGCACGGCCCGGCCGCGGATCGGTTCGGCGGCGGGTTCCCGGCCGGACAGCGCCTGCCAGAGGGCGCCGAGCACGGCGACCAGTCCGCAGCCCCCGGCGTCGACCACCCCGGCCCGGCCCAGCGCGGCGAGCTGCCCCGGGGTCTCGGCGAGGGCCGCGCGGGCTCCGTCGTAGGCGGCGCGGGCCACGTCGGCGGCGGTGCCGGCGGCGGCCTCGGCGGCGTGGCCGGCTTTGGCCGCGGCCGCGGCGACGGTGAGCATGGTCCCCTCGACGGGGTGCGCGACGGCCTGGTACGCCTCCTCGGCGGCCCGGGTGAGGGCCTGCGCGAGGAGCGGGCCGGGGTCGCGTCCCTCGGGTTCGGCGCCGAGCACGTCGGCGACGCCGCGGAGGAGTTGGGCGAGGATCGTCCCGGAGTTGCCCCGGGCGCCTGTCAGGGCGCCGTGCGCGTAGGCCCGTACGGCCTCGGGCAGGGAGAGGCGGGCGGGCTCGGGCGGCGTGGTGT
The DNA here is from genome assembly GCF_041431415.1 of Streptomyces sp. NBC_00513. Taxonomy (GTDB): domain Bacteria; phylum Actinomycetota; class Actinomycetes; order Streptomycetales; family Streptomycetaceae; genus Streptomyces. Next base: position 5,477,692 of record NZ_CP107845.1, on the reverse strand, counting down.
CGGTCACGTCCGCGGAGGCCGACGCGAAGGCGGCCGCCAGCTCGCGGGCGGCCGATTCGGCGGTCAGGTAGAGGTTGGTGCCGGTGTCCGCGTCGGCGACGGGATAGACGTTGATCGCGTCGATGTCCTCGCGGGCCCGGCCCAGGGCGGCCAGGGCGAGCGAGCTCCAGGTGCGCACCGCTTCGGCGTCGAGGGTGTGCGGCTGAGGCTCGTAAGGCACCGGGCGTTCCTCCTTGTGCGGGCCGGGGTTCACCGCAGGGTAACCAAGGGTGGCCGGCGCCTCGGGACCGTGGGGCGTGGTCGGCGGGCGCCATGGTAGTTTTCTTGGACCGGCGCAGACGTTGTATGCTGCTCCGGTTGCCCGATGAGAGTCGGGCCATTCCCCCGGCAAACCACTTCGGATCTCTGATTCCGGTGCGCCGGATTCACTGTAAGTGCATCTGAAGTCTTTGGAGTGACCTGTGGCTGCCAACTGCGACGTTTGCGCCAAGGGGCCGAGCTTCGGCAACAGCATCTCCCACTCGCACCGCCGCACCTCGCGTCGCTGGAACCCGAACATCCAGCGCGTCCGTGCCGTGGTCAATGGGACGCCGAAGCGCCTCAACGCCTGCACCTCGTGCATCAAGGCCGGCAAGGTCTCGCGCTGACGCCTCACGTCGTAGCGCAGCCCTTTCCGGTTGCCAAGAAGGCCGGCCCACCTGGTGGGCCGGCCTTTTGCCTTGCCTGAAGCGAGCGCGGGCCCTGCCCGAGCGAGCGCGAAAGAGCTCCCGGGAACCCTCGACGGGTTCCCGGGAGCTCTTCGCGCGTTCAGGCCCGCCAACGCCAGGCGTGGTCCACGGGGCCGATGCCGCCGCCGAGCGCGAAGCCGGCGGCGATGGCCCCGGTGACGTACTCCTTGGCCGCGGTGACGGCCTCGGGGACGTCGAGTCCCTTGGCGAGGCCCGCCGCGATCGCGCTCGCGAGGGTGCAGCCCGTGCCGTGGGTGTGCCGGTTGTCGTGCCGGGGTGCGCGCAGCCACCGCTCGTCGGCGCCGTCGGTGAGCAGGTCCACGGCCTGGTCGCCGTGGGTCCGCAGGTGTCCGCCCTTGATCAGCGCCCACCGGGGACCGTGACCGAGGATCGCGTCGGCCGCCCGCCGCATGTCGTCCTCCGTCTCCACCACCAGGCCGGTGAGTCGGGTCACCTCGTCGAGGTTGGGGGTGGCCACGGTGGCCCGCGGCAGGAGTTCCTCGCGTACGGCGTCCAGCGCCGAGTCGGCGAGCAGCGCGTCCCCGTGCTTGGAGACCCCGACGGGGTCCACGACCGCCGGGGCCGGGGTGCCGGCCAACAGTTCGGCGACCGTCTCCACCAGCGACGCGGAGGACAGCATCCCGGTCTTGACGGCCTGGACGCCGATGTCGTCCACCACGGCCCGGTACTGGGCCGTGACGGCCTCCGCGGGCAGTTCCCAGGCCCCGTGCACGCCGAGCGAGTTCTGGGCCGTCACGGCGGTCACCACGCTCATCCCGTGCACGCCGAGCGCCAGCATCGTCTTGAGGTCGGCCTGGATGCCCGCGCCGCCGCCGGAGTCCGATCCGGCGACGGTCAGGCACAGCGGCGGACGGTTCATCGCGCGGGCTCCTCGGCGGCCGGGTCGGCGCCGAAGTGGTCCCAGCCGCCGGTGCTGGTCCAGGGTGCGCCGTCCACGGTCACCTGGGGGGCGGCGGAGCGGTTCTGGACCTCTCCGATGACCTTCCAGCGGGCGGGCAGTTTCACGTCGGGCGGGAAGGTGGCCACGATGGCGTGGTCCTCTCCCCCGGTCAGCACCCACTGGAGCGGATCCACGCCGACGGCCTGGCCGATGTCGTGCATCTGGCTGGGGATGTCGACGGCCGCCGAGCGCAGGTCGATTCGTACCTTGCTGGCCTCGGCGATGTGACCGAGGTCCGCGACCAGGCCGTCGCTGACGTCGGTCATGGCGGTGGCGCCGAGTCCGGCGGCGGCGGGGCCCGCGTGGTACGGCGGTTCCGGGCGCCGGTGCGCCTCGACGAAGGCCCGCGGGGAGCGGAAGCCGCGCGAGAGGACCGCGAAACCGGCCGCGGACCAGCCCAGCCAGCCGGTGACGGCCACCACGTCGCCGGGCTGGGCGCCGGAGCGCAGCACGGGCTCGTGGTTGCGCAGGTCCCCGAGGGCGGTGATGGCGACGGTGATGGTGTCGCCCCGTACGACGTCTCCGCCGACCACGGCCGCGCCCGCGACCTGGCATTCGTCGCGGATGCCGTCCATCAGCTCGGTGGGCCAGGTGACCGGCAGTTCCGCCGGGACGACGAGGCCGAGGAGCAGTGCGGTCGGCACCGCGCCCATCGCCGCGATGTCGGCGAGGTTCTGCGCGGCGGCCTTGCGGCCGACGTCGTAGGCCGTCGACCAGTCGCGCCGGAAGTGCCGGCCTTCCAGCAGGATGTCCGTGCTCGCCACGACCCGCCGGTCGGGGGCCGACACCACCGCGGCGTCGTCGCCGGGTCCGAGCCGGACCGCCGGGGTGGTGGTGAGCCGTGAGGTGAGCTCTCGAATGAGCCCGAACTCCCCCAGCTCGCCCACAGTGCCCTTCATCGCTGTGCCCCTTCTTGCCCAGTCCGCTTGCGGTCGCGAGCCGTCACAGCTCTGGGTACCGTCAACAGATACGTCAACTTCTGCTCTCCGTGCGCCTCGCCGTGCGCGGAGCCGGGCTCGCGGGTCTCCCCGTGACGCTCGGCGACGCGGTACCGTGGCGTCCCTTCTTCCCCGGGCCCACCCGATGTCCCCGGGCCCACCCGAAGGTTAGGGGAAATGATCCTCGTGGCCGCCCTGGAGGTTCCGTGGTACAGGCGTACATCCTCATTCAGACCGAGGTGGGCAAGGCGTCGTTCGTCGCCGAGTCCATCGGCCAGATCCCGGGGGTGATCCAGGCCGAGGACGTGACGGGCCCGTACGACGTGATCGTGCGCGCCCAGGCGGACACCGTCGACGATCTCGGCCGCATGGTGGTCGCCAAGGTCCAGCAGGTGGAGGGGATCACCCGCACCTTGACCTGCCCGGTGGTCCATCTGTAGCCCCCGTCTACTCTTGGCCGGTGATGTCCCTCCACCGCCGGCCCCTGCGTCTACTGGCCCTGCCCGCCTGCGCGGTCCTGCTGGCCCTCGCCGGCTGTTCCTCGGGCGATGCCGAGGCCCGGGTGGATCCGCCGCCCAAGCCGCCCGCCGACGTCGCGGGGCTCTGTGCGGCACTGCACGAGGAGCTCCCGGAGAAGGTGGCCGGCCTGGCGCGGACCACCACCCGACCCGAGTCGGATCTGACCGCCGCGTGGGGCGGCTCGGCGATCGTACTGCGGTGCGGTATCCCCAAGCCGCCCAAGATGTCGGATCCGAAGCAGGACGGCGTCGAGGTCAACGGAGTCGGCTGGTTGCTGGAGAAGCTTCCCGCCGACGAGGACGGCGGTTTCCGGTTCACCACCGGGGCGCGGCTGGCGTACACGGAGGTCCGGGTCGACAAGGAGCATGCCACGGATGCGGGGATGCTGGTCGATCTCTCTGCGGCCATCGCCAAGGCCGTGCCCGTGGGCATCTCCTCGTACTGAGTCGTCCGGACCGTCCGGGGCCGCCGTGCGGTCTCCCCCACTCATGATGACCGCCCGCCGGGATCCCCGGCGGGCGGTCGTCGTGTGTGTGCGGTCGGGCCTAGCGCAGCCCGGTGGAGCGGCGCAGGGCTGCCTGGATCAGGCGGTCCACCAGCTCCGGGTACTCGATGCCCGACTCCTGCCACATGCGCGGGTACATGGAGATCGGCGTGAAGCCCGGCATGGTGTTGATCTCGTTGATGACGAAGGTGCCGTCCTCCGTGAGGAAGAAGTCGGCACGCACCAGGCCCTCGCAGGACGCGGCGTCGAACGCCTCGACGGCGAGCCGGCGCACCTCGGCGGTCTGCTCGTCGGTGAGCGGCGCCGGGACGATCCCGGAGGCGGAGTCGATGTACTTCGCCTCGAAGTCGTAGAAGTCGTGGCTGGAGACCGGCGGGATCTCGGCGGGGACGCTCGCGCGCGGCCCGTCCTCGAACTCCAGGACCCCGCACTCGATCTCGCGGCCGCGCAGCAGCGCCTCCACGATGATCTTCGGGTCGTGGCGGCGGGCCTCCTCGATGGCGGCGTCCAGGCCGGACGCGTCGTCCACCTTGGTGATGCCGATGGAGGAGCCCGCGCGGGCGGGCTTCACGAACAGCGGCCAGCCGTGTTCGGCGGCGAAGTCCAGGACTTTGGCGGTGGCGGCCGACCGGTCGGCCTCCCACTCGCGCGGGCGGACGGTCACGTACGGGCCGACGTTCAGCCCGAAGGACGTGAACACCCGCTTCATGTAGTCCTTGTCCTGGCCGACGGCCGAGGCGAGGACGCCCGAGCCGACGTAGGGGATGCCGGAGAGCTCCAGCAGGCCCTGGAGGGTGCCGTCCTCGCCGTACGGGCCGTGCAGCACGGGGAAGACGACGTCCACCTCGCCGAGGGCCTTGGGAACGGCGCCCGGTTCGGTGTAGACGACCTCGCGGTTGGCCGGGTCGACGGAGAGGACGACGCTGCCGTCCTCGGAGTCGGCCAGGTCCTCGACGCTCGGGAGCACCCGCTCGGCGATGGCCATGCGGGAGGGCTCGTCGGCGGTCAGCGCCCACCGGCCGTCCGTGGTGATGCCGATGGGCAGCACCTCGTACTTGGACCGGTCGATGGACCGCAGCACGGCGCCCGCCGTGACGACCGAGATGGCGTGTTCCGAGCTGCGGCCGCCGAACACGACGGCCACGCGGGGCTTGCGGCCCTGCTGCTCAGGGGTCTGGGGGAGGTTCTCGCTGCTCATATCGCCACGAGAGTACCCGCTCAGACGTCCGGAATGGAGTCAGCGCCGTTCCGGTTTGGCGCTGCGTCCCATGAGTTCCTTGAGCGCGACCAGCGTGGGCTTCCCGTGGTGCACGATGTCGACCACCGTGTCGGTGATCGGCATGTCCACTCCGTACCGGCGTGCCAGATCCGCCACGGACTGGCAGGACTTGACCCCTTCCGCGGTCTGCCGGGTGACCGCGATCGTCTCCTCCAGGGTCATCCCGCGGCCCAGGTTGATGCCGAAGGTGTGGTTGCGGGAGAGCGGCGAGGAACAGGTGGCGACGAGGTCGCCGAGACCCGCGAGACCGGAGAAGGTGAGCGGGTCGGCGCCCATCGCGAGGCCCAGGCGGGTGGCTTCGGCGAGGCCTCGGGTGATGAGCGAGCCCTTGGTGTTGTCGCCGAGACCCATGCCGTCCGCGATGCCGACGGCGAGGCCGATGACGTTCTTGACGGCGCCGCCGAGTTCACAGCCGATGACGTCGGTGCTCGTGTACGGGCGGAAGTACGGGGTGTGGCAGGCGGCCTGGAGGCGCCGGGCCACGGCGTCGTCCACGCAGGCCACCACGGAGGCGGCGGGCTGGCGGGCGACGATCTCGCGGGCCAGGTTGGGGCCGGTGACCACGGCGACGCGCTCGGCGGGGACCTTGGCCACCTCCTCGATGACCTCGCTCATCCGCTTGGCGGTGCCGAGTTCGATGCCCTTCATCAGGGACACGAGCACGGTGTCGGGGGCCAGCAGGGGCGCCCACTCGGCGAGGTTGCCGCGCAGGGTCTGGGAGGGGACGGCGAGGACGGTGAAGTCGGCGCCGCGGGCCGCCTCGGCCGGGTCGGTGGTGGCCCGGATGTTGGCGGGGAGTTCGACGCCGGGGAAGTAGTCCGGGTTGGTCCGGTCGGTGTTGACGGCGTCCACCAGTTCCTGGCGGCGCCCCCACATCGTCACCTCGCAGCCGGCGTCGGCGAGCACGACGGCGAAGGCCGTGCCCCACGAGCCGGTTCCGAACACGGTTGCCTTCACGGGACCTGTCACTTCTTGCCCTCCCCCGCGGCGTTCCGCCGCTGCTGCGCCCTGGCTTGGCGATGGTCGTACGGCTGCGCGGGCGCGCTTTCGCCCCGCAACTCCTCCAGCAGCTCGGTGATGGCCGCCATGATGACCTCGGTGACCTCCTTGAGCACGTCCGGGGTGGGTTCCAGGCCGTGGAAGGCGGAGAGGTCGACGGGCGGTCCGGCGAGCACCTGGAGGGTCTTGCGCGGGAACAGCCGGAGCTTGTCGGTCTTCGCGTAGGGCGGCATCGCGAGATTCGCGCCCCATTGGGCCACCGGAATGACCGGGGCCTTGGTGATCAGTGCGACGCGGGCGGCGCCGGTCTTGCCGGCCATCGGCCACATGTCGGGATCGCGGGTGAGGGTGCCTTCCGGGTAAAAGGCAACGCATTCACCGCTCTCGATCGCCGCCACGGCCGCCCTGAATGCGTCGAGGGCGTTGGTGGTCTCCCGGTACACGGGGATCTGACCGGAACCACGGAGGATCATGCCGACGAAAGGCACCTTGAAGAGGCCGGCCTTCGCGAGCAATCGGGGCACCCGGCCGGTGTTGTACTGGAAGTGCGCGTACGAGAGCGGGTCCAGATACGAGTTGTGATTGACGGCGGTGATAAATCCCCCGTCGGCCGGAATGTGCTCCATTCCCCGCCAGTCCCGCTTGAAGAGCACTACCAGCGGCGGTTTCGCGATGACCGCCGCCAGGCGGTACCAGAAGCCGATTCTGCGGCGGGACACTCGAACACCTTCCTCTAGGACCGGTGCGCGGCTTGGGCACCTCGTCGGCCGGACAAGTGTGGCCCCAGGCCCGGTCTCTGTCGAGAACACCGTACGCCCCGCTCACACCGCACGGCCTCCCCTCTGCCCGGGTGGAGGCGACAATGGGCCCACTGATGACCTGGCCATGACCTGACGATGGCTTGAGCGCGCGCGGGAGCGCACCGGAGGGGAGGGGGCGCCACGAACGCCGTCTGGAGTCTGGTCGTCCCGTTGAAGCCGCTGGCGCTGGCCAAGAGCCGTCTCGCGGCGGCCGTCGGGGGCTCTCGCCCGGGGCTGGCGCTGGCCTTCGCGCAGGACACCGTGGCGGGGGCGCTGGCCTGCGCGGCGGTCGCTGATGTGGTGGTCGTCACGGACGACTCCGTGGCGGGTCGGGAACTGGCCAGGCTGGGCGCGCGGATCGTCCCGGATTCCCCGGGCGCCGGCCTGAACGCCGCCCTGGCCCACGGGGAGCGGGCCGTGCGGCGACGGCGGCCCCGGGCGGCGGTGGCCGCCATGAACGCCGATCTGCCCGCCTTGAGACCGCCCGAATTGCTACGCGTGCTCGACGATGCCTCGAAATTTCCCAGGGCATTTCTGGCGGATGCGGCAAGAATCGGGACGACGTTGCTTTCGGCTGCTCCGGACGTGGAATTGACACCCTCGTTCGGCGGCCCGTCTCGGGCCCGCCATTTCGCCTCCGGGGCGGTGGAAATCGCCCTGGCGGACGTCGACAGCGTGCGCCGGGACGTGGACACCGCGGCGGATCTGCGAACGGCCCTCACGCTCGGTGTGGGGCGTCACACCGCCCGATACAGTGCCGGTATGCAGGCGACCGCGTACACGTACGACTCCCAGACCCGCAGTGGCAGCGTGCTGCTGGACGACGGCACCCCGGTGTCCTTCGAGGCCCCGGCCTTCGACGCGGGCGGCCTGCGGCTGCTGCGCCCCGGGCAGCGGGTGCGCATCGAGACGGACGGCGAGGGCGGGGCCCTGCGGATCACCCTGATCACGCTCCAGACCTTCTGAGGTCCCCACTCTTCCGCTTCCGGGGCCGTCCCCGACGGGGTTTCCCTTCCGGACAGCACCGCGGGCCGGCTTCCCCCCGCGGGGGAAGCCGGCCCGGCGTGTGCGTGACCGCCGCCCCTACTTCTTGCGGACGGTCGTCTTCTTCGCGGTGGCCTTGCGCGTCACCGTCTTCTTGGCGGGCGCGGTCGTCTTCGCGGTGGCCTTCTTGGCCGCCGGAGCGGTCTTCTTGGCGGTGGCGGTGGTCTTCTTCGCCGCCGGGGTGGCCTTCTTGACCGTGGCGGCCTTCTTCGCGACGGCGGTCCTCGCGGTCGTCTTCTTGACGGTCGCCGTGGCCTTCTTGGCCGTGGTCCTCTTCGCGGTCGCCTTCTTCGCGACCGTGGTCTTCGCGGCGGCCTTCTTGGCGGTGGTCGCCCTCTTGGCCGCGGCCTTCTTGACCGTGGCGGAAGCCCCGCCGGACAGGCTGCCCTTGGGAGCCTTCTTCACGGCCACCTCGTCGCCCTTGGGGAGCTTCTTGGTGCCGCTGACCAGGTCCTTGAAGCCCTGGCCGGCCCGGAATCGGGGAACCGAGGTCTTCTTGACCCGGACGCGCTCACCCGTCTGCGGGTTACGGGCGTAACGGGCGGGGCGGTCGACCTTCTCGAACGAGCCGAAGCCCGTGACCGAGACCCGGTCGCCCGCGACCACGGCGCGGACCATCGCGTCCAGTACCGCGTCGACAGCGTCCGCGGCCTGCTGACGGCCGCCCAGCTTGTCGGCAATCGCTTCTACGAGCTGCGCCTTGTTCACGTCTTCCCCTTCGGAGACTTCGCCAGAACGAATGTGTTCAAGCTTATTTCGCACGTTAGGCGGATATATACCGCAAATCAAACACGAAACGGGCTAATCACCCTAGTGCCGCAACGTTGTAGGCCGTTACGGAGTTCCTTCGCATCAGTCGCCTTCAGGGAATCGACCCTCGTCGAGGTCCTTCATCAACCTGTCCAGGCGCCTTGCCGCATCGGCCAGATCATGCTTCGACGCGGCCGTGACGACCAACAGCTTCCGGGACAGCGCCATCCTTACGCCCTCCGGGACTTGCAGTGAGCGCACCCTTGTGTGTGCTTCTTTCAATCGGTCCGCGACGAGTTCGTAGAGCTCAAGTTGACTGTCGCGTTCCATGCACAGATTGTGCCATCTGGGGCGAGTTGTCGCCTCACGGGGCCTCAACACACGGCTGTGCCCCCCGCCGGAGGGCGAGGGGCACAGTGTTGTCGATGTGATGACCCGAAGGCGAATAAGCGCTGATCAGGCTGGAATCAGGCCCGAATCGTGCGGGGCTTGTGGCCCGGCCGGGTGCTTTCATACGTGGCGATGTCGGCTTCGTTCTGAAGGGTGAGCGAGATGTCGTCCAGCCCCTCCAGCAGCCTCCAGCGGGCGTTGTCGTCGAGTTCGAACTCGACCTCGACGCCTTCCGCTCGGACCTGGCGATCGACCAGGTCGACCGTGATCTCGGCGTCGGGGTCGGCCTCGGTGAGCTTCCAGAGCCGTTCGACGGTCTCCTGCGGCAGGACCACGGTCAGCAGGCCGTTCTTCAGCGAGTTGCCGCGGAAGATGTCGGCGAAACGGGAGGAGATGACCGTTTTGAAGCCGAAGTTCTGCAGGGCCCAGACGGCGTGCTCGCGCGAGGAACCGGTGCCGAAGTCGGGGCCGGCGACCAGGACGGTCGCGCCGGCGCGCTCCGGTCGGTTCGTGACGAACTCCGGGTCCTTGCGCCAGGCCTCGAAGAGCCCGTCCTCGAACCCGTCGCGGGTGATCTTCTTCAGCCAGTGGGCCGGGATGATCTGGTCGGTGTCGACGTTGCTGCGGCGCAGCGGGACGGCCCGGCCGGTGTGGGTGGTGAAGGCTTCCATGGTTCAGACTCCGGCGGTCGCGTCGGCGGCGGACAGGTCGGCGGGCGAGGCCAGATGGCCCAGCACGGCGGTGGCCGCGGCCACCTGCGGGGAGACCAGGTGGGTGCGCCCGCCCTTGCCCTGCCGGCCCTCGAAGTTGCGGTTGGAGGTGGACGCGGAGCGCTCGCCGGGCGCCAGTTGGTCGGGGTTCATGCCCAGACACATCGAGCAGCCCGCGTGCCGCCATTCGGCGCCGGCCTCCTTGAAGACCTTGTCCAGGCCCTCCTCGACGGCCTGGAGGGCGACCCGGACCGAGCCCGGAACGACCAGCATCCGTACGCCCTCGGCGACTTTGCGGCCCTCGATGATGCCGGCGACGGCACGCAGGTCCTCGATGCGGCCGTTGGTGCACGAACCTACGAAGACGGTGTCGACGTTGATGTCGCGCAGCGGCTGTCCGGCGGTCAACCCCATGTATTCCAGGGCCTTTTCGGCGGCGTGCCGCTCCGAAGCGTCCTCGTACGAAGCAGGGTCGGGGACGTTCGCGGAGAGCGGCGCTCCCTGGCCCGGGTTGGTGCCCCAGGTGACGAACGGGGAGAGCGCGGCGCCGTCGATGACGACCTCCGCGTCGAAGACCGCGTCGTCGTCGGTGCGCAGGGTCCGCCAGTACGCGACGGCCGCGTCCCAGTCCTCGCCCACGGGCGCGTGGTCACGGCCCTGGAGGTAGTCGAAGGTGGTCCGGTCCGGGGCGATCATTCCCGCGCGGGCGCCGGCCTCGATCGACATGTTGCAGATGGTCATCCGGGCTTCCATCGACAGCTTCTCGATGGCCTCGCCGCGGTATTCCAGGATGTAGCCCTGGCCGCCGCCGGTGCCGATCCGGGCGATGATCGCCAGGATCAGGTCCTTCGCGGTGACGCCCTCGGCCAGCGCGCCGGTGACGGTGATCGCCATCGTCTTCGGGCGGGCCAGCGGCAGCGTCTGGGTGGCGAGCACGTGCTCGACCTGGCTGGTGCCGATGCCGAAGGCCAGCGCGCCGAACGCGCCGTGGGTGGAGGTGTGCGAGTCGCCGCAGACCACGGTGGTGCCCGGCTGGGTCAGGCCCAGCTGCGGTCCCACGACGTGGACGACACCCTGCTCGACGTCGCCCAGCGAGTGCAGGCGCACGCCGAACTCGGCGCAGTTCTTGCGCAGCGTCTCCAGCTGGGCCCGGGAGACCGGGTCCGCGATCGGCTTGTCGATGTCGATGGTGGGGGTGTTGTGGTCCTCGGTCGCGATGGTGAGGTCGAGGCGGCGCACCTTGCGGCCGGCCTGCCGCAGGCCCTCGAACGCCTGCGGGCTGGTCACCTCGTGCAGGAGGTGCAGATCGATGAAGAGCAGATCGGGCTCGCCCTCCGCGCGCCGGACGACATGGTCGTCCCAGACCTTCTCCGCGAGTGTCCTACCCATCGCTTTCCCTCCGGCCGGCCGGTTGTGCCGGCGCTTATTAGAGATCCGGTGCGCCTGATCGTCCGTACCCCACGCGCCGGACCGAGGCTCGGACCCAGTGGTTCGTGGACCCGCACATACAGACTCGCTGTTTCTTGGAAAAATTGAACTTGCGTTTCACAGTGTGAGACGCGAATATCGTTTCATGGACAACTCTAGCGGCGTCGGCGTTCTCGACAAGGCAGCTCTGGTACTGAGCGCACTGGAGTCCGGTCCGGCCACCCTCGCCGGGCTGGTCGCGGCGACAGGGCTCGCACGACCCACGGCACATCGCCTTGCCGTGGCACTGGAACACCACCGGATGGTGGCGAGGGACATGCAGGGACGTTTCATCCTCGGTCCGCGGTTGGCAGAGCTTGCCGCCGCTGCCGGCGAGGACCGCCTGCTCGCGACGGCCGGACCGGTGCTCACCCACCTCCGTGACGTGACCGGGGAGAGCGCGCAGCTCTACCGGCGTCAGGGCGACATGCGCATCTGCGTGGCCGCGGCCGAGCGGCTGTCGGGCCTGCGGGACACCGTCCCGGTGGGCTCCACGCTCCCGATGAAGGCCGGTTCGGCCGCGCAGATCCTGATGGCCTGGGAGGAGCCCGAGCGGCTCCACCGCGGGCTCCAGGGCGCGCGTTTCACGGCGACGGCGCTCTCGGGCGTACGGCGCCGCGGCTGGGCGCAGTCGATCGGCGAGCGGGAGCCCGGTGTGGCTTCCGTGTCGGCGCCGGTGCGTGGACCCTCGAACCGGGTGGTCGCGTCGGTGTCGGTCTCCGGGCCGATCGAGCGCCTGACCCGACACCCGGGGCGGATGCACGCCCAGGCCGTCATCGACGCGGCCGCCCGCCTGTCGGAGGCCCTGCGCCGAACCGGCTGATCCCTTTTCGACCTCCCCCACTCCCCCGGGTCCGGGGGCGCGTACGACGCCGCACACGTCCTGCACACGCGCCTCCGGGCCCGCATTCACGAGCCGCCGGCGCGGCGGTCGCGCGACCGTCCCGCCTGCGCGATCCGACGCCGGACATACGAAAGAGGCCCTCCGCGATGAACGCGGAGGGCCTCTTCGATGCGTACCCCCGACCGGATTCGAACCGGCGCTACCGCCTTGAGAGGGCGGCGTGCTAGGCCGCTACACAACGGGGGCTAGCTGTTACTGCGGTGCTGCGCTGGGCTACCAGGACTCGAACCTAGAATAAGAGAACCAGAAACTCTCGTGTTGCCAATTACACTATAGCCCAAAGGTCTAGACCAGCTAGACACAGTACCCCCGACCGGATTCGAACCGGCGCTACCGCCTTGAGAGGGCGGCGTGCTAGGCCGCTACACAACGGGGGCCCTAGCGATCCTGCATCAAAACATCCGGGTGCGACCCTGGAGATCTCGCGGGAAGGATCTGTACCCCCGACCGGATTCGAACCGGCGCTACCGCCTTGAGAGGGCGGCGTGCTAGGCCGCTACACAACGGGGGCAAGCACTGCGTTACTTCTGTACTGCGCTGGGCTACCAGGACTCGAACCTAGAATAAGGGAACCAGAAACCCTCGTGTTGCCAATTACACTATAGCCCACCAAAACTCAAGGCCTTGCGGCACTTTCGTTTGGTTAGCGCCCCCATCCCGGCCTTTCGGCCCGCTCGGGCGGCGCAGAAAGAACATTACCGGATGCCTGACCGTGCTCCAAAACGGGTATCCGCGGCCAGCAGCGCGGGCAGCCGCCCGAGTCCGTCGATCCTGTGTACGCCCTCGGGCCCCGGGCCCGCGTCGCCTCGACGGTCGAGCCACACCGCCGTGAGGCCCGCGTCACGGGCGCCGCGGGCGTCGATCTCGGGCTGGTCCCCCACGTACGCGACCTCGCCCGGCGGCAGTCCGAGCGCCGCGCAGGCCTTCAGGAAGGCCTCCGCGGCGGGCTTGCTGACGCCGAGTTCGGCGGCGCAGACCAGTACCTCGAAGCGTTCGCGCAGGCCGAGCCGGCGCAGCTTGGGATCCTGGTTGGCGAGCGAGGAGTTGGAGAGCACGCCGTGCCGGTACCCGTCGGCGAGGGCGTCCAGCGCGGGCACCGCGTCGGGGAACAGGGTCCAGGCGGCCTGGTAGTGGGCGACGTACCGGTCGAACCAGTCGTCGGTCTCGGGCGCGCTCATGTCGGGCCGCTCCAGGAAGTCCCGCACCCGGTCCCGGCGCTGCTCCCGGAAGGTCACCCGGCCCGCGGCGAAGCGGTCCCAGTGCCGTTCGGTGAGACGGCGCCACAGCGCGAGCGCCTCGGCCGGCGAGCCGTACCGCGCCTCCAGTCCCTCGTCGGCGAGGTGCGCCGCGAGGCCGGCCGTGTCCGCGCCGGTGTAGTCGAAGAGGGTGTCGTCGATGTCCCACAGCACAGCACTGATCGGCATACGGCCGAGGCTACGCCGAAACGCCCCGGGGGCGGCGGCCTTTTCGGCCGCCGCCCCCGGGGGACGTACGGGTGGTGCCCAGGCGATGCCTAGGCGGCGAGCCTGGCCAGGGTCGCGTCGATGCGGGCCAGCGAACGCTCCTTGCCCAGGATCTCCAGCGACTCGAAGAGCGGCAGGCCCACCGTGCGGCCGGTGACGGCGACGCGGACCGGGGCCTGGGCCTTGCCGAGCTTGAGACCGTGGGCCTCGCCGGCGGTGAGCACGGCCTGCTTGAGGGACTCGGGGTCGCTCCAGTCGGCCGTCTCCAGGTTGGCGCGGGCGGTCGTCAGCAGGGCCGCGGGCTCGCCCTTCATCGCCTTGTCCCACGACGCCTGGTCCTCGACCGGCTCCTTGCGGAACAGGAAGTCGACGTTGGCCGTGATGTCGGACAGCACGGTCACCCGGGTCTGGGCGTACGGCGCGATGCGCTCCCAGGCCTCGGCGTCGAAGTCCTCGGGGGCCCAGTTGGCGTGCGGGGCCTCCAGCCACGGCGCGCAGGCGGCCGCGAAGGCCTTCGGGTCGAGCAGCCGGATGTGGTCGGCGTTGATCGACTCGGCCTTCTTGAGGTCGAAGCGCGCCGGGTTGGCGTTGACGTCCGGGATGTCGAACTTCGCGACCATCTCCTCGATCGAGAAGATGTCCTGGTCCTTGGAGAAGGACCAGCCGAGGAGCGAGAGGTAGTTCAGCAGGCCCTCGGGGAGGAAGCCGCGCTCGCGGTACAGGTTGAGCGAGGACTCCGGGTCGCGCTTGGAGAGCTTCTTGTTGCCCTCGCCCATGACGTACGGCAGGTGGCCGAACTCCGGGACCGTCTTGGCGACGCCCAGCTCGATCAGCGCCCGGTAGAGCGCGATCTGGCGCGGGGTGGAGGACAGCAGGTCCTCGCCGCGGAGCACGTGCGTGATCTCCATCAGCGCGTCGTCGACCGGGTTGACCAGGGTGTACAGCGGGGCGCCGTTGGCCCGGACGATGCCGAAGTCGGGCACGTTCTCGGGGGCGACGGAGATCTCGCCGCGGACCAGGTCGGTGAAGGTGATCGTCTCGTCGGGCATCCGGAAGCGGACGATCGAGGTGCGGCCCTCGGCCTCGTACGCGGCCACCTGCTCGGCGGTCAGCTCGCGGCAGTGGCCGTCGTAGCCGGACGGCTTGCCGGCCGCACGCGCGGCGTCGCGGCGCGCGTCGAGCTCCTCGGTGGTGCAGTAGCAGTGGTAGGCGTGGCCGCCGTCCTGGAGCTTCTTCGCGACGTCCGCGTAGATGTCCATGCGCTGGGACTGGCGGTACGGGGCGTGCGGGCCGCCGACCTCGGGGCCCTCGTCCCAGGTGAAGCCGAGCCAGCGCAGCGAGTCGAGCAGCTGGCCGTAGGACTCCTCGGAGTCGCGGGCCGCGTCGGTGTCCTCGATGCGGAAGACGAACGTGCCGCCGTGGTGGCGGGCGAACGCCCAGTTGAAGAGAGCGGTCCGGACCAGGCCCACGTGGGGGTTGCCGGTCGGGGAGGGACAGAAACGTACGCGGACGTTCGCGTTAGCCACGCTTGATCACCTTGTTGGTGAGAGTGCCGATGCCTTCGATGGTGACGGCGACCTCGTCGCCGACGTTGAGGGGTCCGACTCCGGCCGGGGTCCCCGTGAGGATGACGTCGCCCGGGAGCAGCGTCATGGCCTCGGTGATGTGCACGACCAGGTCCTCGATGGAGCGGATCATGTCGCCGGTGCGGCCGAGCTGGCGTTGTTCGCCGTTCACGGTGCACTGGATGGTCAGGTCGGTCGGGTCCAGATCGGTCTCGATCCAGGGGCCGAGCGGGCAGGAGCTGTCGAAGCCCTTGGCCCGCGCCCACTGCTTCTCGCGCCGCTGGACGTCGCGCGCGGTGACGTCGTTGGCGCAGGTGTAGCCGAGGATCACGTCCTTGACGCGCTCCTTGGGGACCTCGCGGCACATGCGGCCGATCACCACGGCGAGCTCCGCCTCGTGGTGGAGTTCCTCGGAGAAGGAGGGGTACGTGATGGGGTCCCCCGAGCCGACCACCGAGGTGGAGGGCTTGAAGAAGGTGATGGGGGCTTCCGGGCGGCCGTCGGCGTCCACGAGGGAGTGGCCGAGCTCCGCGGCGTGCTCCGCGTAGTTGCGGCCGATGGCCACGACCTTGTTGGGGAGCACGGGCGGCAGCAAGCGGACCTTGGCGAGCGGGACCTTGACCCCGGAGAGCTCGAAGTCCGCGAACGGGATGCCCTTGATGATGTCGAGGACGAGCGTCGATTCGTCGCCGGGGGCGGTGCTGCCCTCGACCGCGCCGAACGCGACGTTTCCATCGATCGAGAACCTGGCGATGCGCACGTGCTGCGTCTGCCCCTCTGTCTGCCGGCCTGGTGGAGTCTGCGGACTCCAGGCTAACGCGGCAGGCAGCGGGGCCCCGCTTCTTTGTCCGCGTCTACTGCGCGGCGGCGACCGGCGCGTCCATCAGGATCGTGCGCCGCGGGTTCGCGGTCTGGGCCGGAAGCTCGACGGCGTGTTCCGCGACCGGCGGCACCTGGAGCTCCTCGGCGTCCTTGAGGTGCGCGAGGGTGGTGCGGCGGGGGTTGGCTATGTTGCGGATCAGCATCGTCGTCTTCATCGGAGTTCGGGGCCTCGGCTCGCTCGTCGGGTGATGGTTGTCGGATGCGCCAACCCTGGCGCCAACCCTGCAAAGGGCAAGGCTAAACATCTGAATCCCCGGCTGAACCGGGAAGTAATGGCCACGGCTATGTGAGTTTGCTCACCCATGACCTGGCATTACGGGCATAACGGGCAGTCGCTTCCGCTTCACGAAACGGACATTGCGCCACTGAATGCGGCATTCCGCTCCTGATCATGAGGACTGGGACACCTTGCCGGCCACGGTGTTTGGTCGGTGTAAGTCCGGTTTTTCCCGGTACCGGTACCACATCGAGTAGCGGACCACTCACGTGCCGTGACCGGCCGGCCAGCCCGACGCGCACACCTTGTTGGAGATCCTCCACTGTGCTGGAATTCGCGGGACCGCCGCGGGAATCAGCCGGCGCGCAGGTGGCGCGACTCAGCGCCGAGCGCGGCGGCAAGGAGAGGGAGACGCGCCGGTCACCGACGACCACCATGGGGCCGTCAGTGCCCCACGACTCGACACCGTCCCACCGGTCACCCGGCGGGACGCCTGGTCCAGAGGTTGCGACGCTAGTGCAGGGACGATTCAAGAGGGATGGCAGCGCTGCGGCGGAGCAGGAGCCGCGCGGCGGGACCGACCGTGGCTCCTCGCCCCAGCACGCCCAGAACCGCGGGCCGGCTGTCGAGGGTGCGAGCTCCGACGCCTCCGCCACGGTGAAGGCGAAGGGTCGTGCGAAGCCCAAGGGCTTGGCCAAGGCGAAGGGCAAGAGCGAGTCGGCCGCCGGGCAGGACGTGGCGATACCGAAGGCCCCCACGGGGTCCGGTTCCCGCCTCGCCATGCAGAACTGGCGCATCAGCACGCGACTCGTGTCGCTGCTGACCCTGCCGGTCGTCGCCGCCACCACGCTCGGTGGCTTCCGCATCAACGACTCGCTGAACGACATCGCGCAGCTCGACCACATGCAGCTGCTGACGACCATGACCCGGCAGGCCACCAACCTGGCCGCCATGCTCCAGGAGGAGCGGGACAAGTCGGCGGGTCCGCTGTCGGTGGCCGCCAAGGACCCCGCCAAGGTCGGCACCGCCAAGCCCAACTCGCTCGTCCAGGGTGTCCGTGACCAGACCGACGCCGCCGCCGAGGCCTTCGCCGCGGCGACCGACAAGGTCAGCCTCACGGAGGACAAGGACGAGACCCTCAAGTCGATCCGCAACAACATCCTGCAGATCGGCCGCCAGCTCACCGGCATCGAGGACATCCGCAAGAAGGCGTACGACAACGGCGCCCAGCAGACCGTCACCGAGTACAACGCGCTGATCGTCTCGCTCCTGTCCCTCTCGCAGGACATGGCCCAGGCCACGTCCAACCCCGAGATGATCAAGCGCACGCGCGCCCTGGCCTCCTTCTCCTCGGCCAAGGAGTACGCCTCGATCCAGCGCGCGATCATCGCCGCGTCGCTCCCCGAGAGCGGTGCCACGACCGGCACGCTCAAGGAGAACGACCGCCTGTACGCGCTCTCCGCGCTCCGCGGCGAGAGCCAGTCGAAGAAGACCTTCGAACTCGTCTACCAGGGCCGCTCCGAGGAGCTCACCGCGTCCCTCGGCGACGGCAACCCGGAGATCAGCAAGGCGGACCACTACACCCGCCGCGTGCTGTCCACCGAGGGGCAGTTCGCCAAGGAGCAGCAGTACCGGTCCTGGATGGACTGGTACGACGCCGACGGCACCAAGCTCCAGGCCATGAAGACCATCGAGCTGTCGCTCCTGGAGGACATGGAGCAGAAGGCCCGCGAGCTCAGGAACGAGTCGCAGCAGGACGCCATCATCAACGGTGCCCTGATCTTCCTCGTCCTCGGTGTCTCGCTCGTCGGCGCCTTCGTCATGGCCCGGTCCATGATCCGGTCGCTGCGCCGTCTGCAGGACACCGCCACCCGGGTCGCCCAGGACCGACTGCCCGAGCTCGTCAAGCAGCTCTCCGAGTCCGACCCGCAGGACGTGGACACGTCCGTGGAGTCGGTCGGTCTGCACACCCGCGACGAGATCGGCCAGGTGGCCGCGGCCTTCGACGACGTGCACCGTGAGGCCGTCCGCCTCGCCGCCGAGCAGGCCCTCCTGCGGGGCAACGTCAACGCGATGTTCACCAACCTCTCGCGCCGCTCGCAGGGCCTCATCCAGCGTCAGCTCTCGCTCATCTCCGAGCTGGAGTCCCGCGAGGCCGACCCGGACCAGCTGTCCTCGCTCTTCAAGCTCGACCACCTCGCGACCCGCATGCGCCGTAACGGCGAGAACCTCCTCGTCCTCGCGGGCGAGGAGCCGGGCCGCCGGTGGACCCGCCCCGTCCCGCTCGTCGACGTGCTCCGCGCCGCGGCGTCCGAGGTGGAGCAGTACGAGCGCATCGAACTCTCGTCGGTGCCCGGCACCGACGTCGCCGGCCGCGTCGTCAACGACCTCGTGCACCTCCTCGCCGAGCTGCTGGAGAACGCCACGTCGTTCTCCTCCCCGCAGACGAAGGTCAAGGTCACCGGTCACGCGCTGCCCGACGGCCGGGTGCTGGTCGAGATCCACGACACCGGCATCGGCCTCTCCCCCGAGGACCTCGCCGCGATCAACGAGCGGCTCGCGTCGCCGCCGACCGTGGACGTCTCCGTCTCCCGCCGCATGGGCCTGTTCGTGGTCGGTCGCCTGTCCCTGCGACACGGCATCCGCATCCAGCTGCGTCCCTCCGACTCGGGTGGTACGACGGCCCTCGTCATGCTGCCGGTCGACGTCGCCCAGGGCGGCAAGAAGCCGGCCCCGATGCCCGGTCAGGGCGGCCCCGGGGGCTCCGGCGGCCAGGGTGGCCCGCAGGGCGGCCAGGGTTCCGTTCCCGGTGGGAACGCCCGTCCCCCGGTGGGCGCCGGCCAGCAGCGCGGTCAGGTCTCCGGCGGCGGGCCGCGTCCCGCACTGCCGGGGCGCGACGGCTCCGCCGGTCAGGGTCCCCAGCAGCAGCGTGCGCAGGGTCCGGGTCAGGCGCCGCAGGGCGGCCCCGGCACCCGTCCGCAGCAGGGCGGCGCGCCGACCCGTCCGCAGGCCGGTCCCGGCGCGCCGAACGGCCAGAGCGGCCCCTTCGGCAGCCCGGCCCCGCTGCCCGGGCGTACGCCCGGCGCCACGACCGGTGGCCTTCAGGGTCGTCCGGGTCAGACCCCCTCCGCCTTCCCGCAGGGCAACGGGTTCGAGCGTCCGCAGCAGCCGCAGCCCCAGCAGGCTCCGCAGCAGCAGGACCGCCAACAGTCCGCCGCCCCGGCGCCGACCCAGCGCAAGCGGCCGCAGCTGCCGCCGCGCGGTGGCGCGCCGCGTCCGGAGCTCCCGGGCGCCGGCGCCGGTACGTCTCCCACCGGGATCCCGCAGGGCACCAGTTGGGGTGCCGGTGGTCAGGGTGGCCAGGACGTCCCGCGCGGTCACGACGAGCTCTCGGGCCCGGGCGCGACGGCCGAGTTCGCCCGCCCGGACTACAACGCCCCCTTCCCGCAGGCCACCGGCGGCAACCCCGCCAACAGCACCACCGGCCAGTTCGAGCGTCCCGACGTGCGCGGTCCCCTGGACCCGTCCACCACCGGGCAGTTCGAGCGTCCGGAGCTGCGCGGGCCCGCGGACCTGAGCGGCCCGGCCTCGACCACCGGCCAGTTCGACCGCCAGGACTTCCAGGCGCCGCGCAGCGGCGGCCCCGGGGTGGGCGGCTACAGCCGCCGGCACCAGGCTCCGCAGCAGGCCCCGCAGCAGGGCGGCGGCTACCCGGCCGCTCCCTCGCCGGCGGCGGCTCCGCGCCCGGAGGCCCCGAGCCTGCCGCAGGCTCCGCAGCCGGAGGCCCTGCCGCCGGCCCGGAACCAGGGTGAGGGGCGCAGCCCGATCTTCGACACGCTGGAGTCGAACTGGTTCCGTCAGGAGGGCGAGCAGCCCGCCGACCAGGGACCGGCCGTGCCCCAGCAGCCGCAGCAGAGCGCCCCGTCCGCGCCGGCTCCGCAGCGCACGCAGCCCCAGCTGCCGCAGCGGGGCCAGGAGCCGGCGGCCGATGCCGCCGCGACCGGCGCCATGCCGACCGTCAGCTGGCGTTCGTCGCCGAACGACGAGCTGATGCGACAGGCCGAGCGCGTGCGCCAGCCCGCCGCGGGCGGCATCACCACCTCGGGGCTGCCCCGTCGCGTACCGCGAGCGAACCTCGTGGCCGGCACGGCGCAGCAGCAGGCCGAAGCACAGGCAGGCCCGCAGGTATCGCGTTCCCCGGACGATGTCCGGGGACGTCTCACCAACCTCCGCCGCGGTATCCAGCAGGGGCGTCAGGCCGGCACCACCGGCCCCGCGACCGGCAGTTACCACGTCGACCCCACTTACCAGCAGGAGCGATAGTTGAGTTCGATGAGCCAGGCGGCACAGAACCTGAACTGGTTGATCACCAACTTCGTGGACAACACCCCTGGGGTGTCCCACACCGTGGTGGTCTCCGCCGACGGACTCCTTCTGGCGATGTCGGAAGGTTTCCCGCGTGACCGCGCCGATCAGCTGGCGGCCGTGGCCTCCGGTCTGACGTCGCTGACCGCCGGTGCCTCCCGCATCTTCGAGGGTGGCGCCGTCAACCAGACGGTCGTGGAGATGGACCGGGGATTCCTTTTCCTCATGTCCGTGTCCGACGGATCCTCGCTGGCCGTTCTCGCGCACCCCGAGTGCGACATCGGCCTCGTGGGCTACGAGATGGCCCTCCTCGTGGACCGCGCCGGCAGTGTCCTCACCCCGGACCTGCGCGCGGAGCTGCAGGGAAGCCTGCTCATCTGACTGCCAGACTCCCGGCCGGACGGTACTTCCGGCCGGGAGCCCGGGGCTCGTGCCCCGGAATCCAGTACCCCCGACAGGCCGTCATCACGTCCCCCCACCGGCCGCCCTGTCAGACGGCACGCTGACCACTGCTGTCCAGCCCGGAGGATCAATGACCCCGCCCCCCGCCTACCCCGATGCGTACGGAGATTCGTACTCGGAAGGCGACCAGCCGCTGGTACGTCCGTACGCGATGACCGGTGGCCGGACCCGGCCGCGCTACCAGCTCGCCATCGAGGCGCTGGTCAGCACCACGGCCGATCCGATGCACCTTTCCGGCCTGCTGCCGGAGCACCAGCGCATCTGCACGCTGTGCCGTGAGGTGAAGTCGGTCGCGGAGGTCTCCGCACTTCTGTCGATGCCGCTCGGTGTCGCCCGGATCCTCGTCGCCGACCTGGCGGAGGCCGGAATGGTGGCCATCCACCAGCCGGGCAATGGAGAGGCCGGCGGAACGCCGGATGTAACACTGCTCGAGAGGGTTCTCAGTGGACTTCGCAAGCTCTGACGGTGGAGCGGCTCCTCGCTCCACCACCTCCGCGAAGATCGTGGTGGCCGGCGGCTTCGGCGTGGGCAAGACCACGTTCGTCGGCGCGGTCTCCGAGATCAACCCGCTGCGCACCGAGGCCGTCATGACGTCCGCGAGCGCGGGCATCGACGACCTGACCCACACCGGGGACAAGACGACCACCACGGTCGCCATGGACTTCGGCCGCATCACCCTGGACCAGGACCTGATCCTGTACCTCTTCGGTACGCCGGGTCAGGACCGCTTCTGGTTCATGTGGGACGACCTCGTACGGGGCGCCATCGGCGCGATCGTCCTGGTCGACACCCGCCGGCTCGCGGACTGTTTCCCCGCCGTCGACTACTTCGAGAACAGCGGCCTGCCGTTCGTCGTGGCGCTCAACGGCTTCGAGGGGCACCAGCCGTACACCCCGGAGGAGGTCCGCGAGGCGCTGCAGATCGGCCCGGACGCGCCGATCATCACCACCGACGCCCGCCACCGCGCGGACGCCAAGAGCGCGCTCATCACGCTCGTCGAGCACGCGCTGATGGCGCGGCTCAAGTAGCACGGAAATCATGGCCGCGTGTGAGGGCGGGTTGTGTCATACGACACGGCCCGCCCTTCTCGTTCATAACGTTTCGACAGAGAATTGAGGCCGGCCGGGCACAGGGTGCGGTCGCCCGGTGCCGCTGTGCTCACAACTGGCCCCGCATTTGCAGCCCCTCGCTCTTTATGTCCGATTTATGTGGGGCATAAGGCTCTGGGAATGGCCGATTTCAACTGTTTGGAACACGGCCGTTAACCGTGCTGGAATTCAACGAACTAGCTAGTAGCACCGCCGAGAGGTTGTTGGTCGAGTGAGGCGAAGCAACTCGAGCCCCGCGGATGAACCCGCGCGCGGCAACTTCACCCCGCCGCCGCGAGCGGCCGCGTCGCCCGTCGACGTGCCCGTTGACCCACCCGCGAGCAGCGGCAGCACCAGCAGGTTCTCGCCCCGCAACTGGCGTGTGCCGACCCGTCTGAACGCCATCCTCCTCGTACCCGTCCTCGTCGGACTGGTCATGGGCGGCTTCCAGGTGAAGGGTTCCGTCGACAGCTGGAACGAGGCCAAGGACGCGGAGAAGACCGCCCGCATCGTCCAGGCGGCCTCCGAATACGGCCAGGCGCTCCTCGACGAGCGTGACCTGACCGCCCAGCCGCTGCTGCGCGGCGACCGCGGCAGCGAGATCGTCACGAAGGCGTACGCGGCCACGGACGCGGCGAAGGCCAAGTTCGCGGACGCGGCGAAGGACCTCCCGGGGAACCAGGGCCTGGAACGGCGCCTGGAGCTCTTCCGTCAGGAGGAGCCGAAGCTGGAGCAGGTCCGCAAGACGGCCTACCTCGCGGCGCCCGAGTCGGCGAAGAAGAACCTCCCCAACGCGCTGGGCCCCATCCCCACCGAAGAGGGGTACGTGCTGGTCCAGCACTACCTGATGCAGTTCTCCAACGAGCTCGGCCTGGGCACCGGCAACGTGACCAGCTACGGCCGCATGGTCTACGCGATCGAGCTGGCCAAGGCGGCGAACTCGCTCCAGCGCTCCGTCGGCACCCACCTGCTGGTCCGGCCGAGCGAGAGCGAGGACATCCGCAAGTCCCAGCTCGTCGCCTTCTCCTCGTACGCCTACCTCGAAGAGATCGCCATCGGCGAGTACGTCGCGGCCGGCACCGACGCGGACACCAACCGCCTGCGCGACGTCATGGGTCAGAAGTCCCAGGAGGGCGCGCAGAAGCTCGCCGCGGCCAAGCAGGCCGCCGAGCAGGCGGGCACCACCTTCAAGACCCCGCCCGTGGTCAACGGCTCCGTGCTCACCGGCATGACCGAGGCGATAGCCTCGGGCGAGAAGAACACCCGTCTCGCCCAGAACGGCACCACGGCCCAGGCCTGGCAGGCCGCCGCCACCGCCAAGTTCGACGGCTACGCCGAGATCGAGAAGGAACTCCTCGGCAAGGCCGTGCAGGACGCGGTCGCGGTCTCCGACGAGTCCCGCAACGACGCCATCCTGACCGGCGCCATCGTGGTCGTGGCCCTGCTCGCCGCCTTCATCCTGGCCGGCATGATGGCCCGCCAGATGGGCCGCGCCATGCGCCACCTGCGCACCGCCGCCTTCGACATCGCCGAGCAGCGCCTGCCGATGCTCGTCGACCAGCTGTCGCGCACCGATCCGGGCAAGGTCGACACCCGGGTGCTGCCGATCCCGATCGACTCCCAGGACGAGATCGGCGAGGTCGCCCGCGCCTTCGACCAGGTCCACCGGGAAGCGGTCCGGCTCGCCGCGGAGCAGGCGCTCCTGCGAGGGAACGTCAACGCGATCTTCACGAACCTCTCCATGCGCAACCAGTCGCTGATCGAGGGCCAGTTGACCCTCATCACCGACCTGGAGAACAACGAGGCCGACCCGGACCAGCTGGAGAACCTCTTCCGCCTGGACCACCTGGCCACCCGCATGCGCCGCAACGGCGAGAACCTCCTCATCCTCGCGGGTGAGGAGCCGGGCCGCCGCTGGGACCAGCCGGTCCCGCTGGTCGACGTGCTGCGCGCCGCCTCCTCCGAGGTGGAGCAGTACGAGCGCGTCGAGCTGTCGGGCGTCTCGGAGGCCGAGATCCACGGCCAGGCCGTGACCGACCTCGTGCACCTGCTCGCCGAGCTGCTGGAGAACGCCACCACGTTCTCCTCCCCGCAGACCAAGGTCCGTGTCAACGCCACCCGTCTGCCCGACGGCCGCGTCATGATCGAGATCCACGACAAGGGCATCGGCCTCACCGCCGAGGACTTCGCGGACATCAACCACAAGCTGGCCAACCCGCCGACCGTGGACGCCGCGATCTCGCAGCGCATGGGTCTGTTCGTGGTCGGCCGGCTGGCGGACCGCCACAGCATCCGCGTCCAGCTGCGCCCCTCGGGCGAGGCGGCCGGCACCACCTCGCTGGTCATGCTCCCCGACGCCATCACCCACGGTGGCGGTGGCGAGGGCGTACCGGACGACGACTTCACGGTCTCGCAGATCATCCCGGAGCAGCAGGCCCTGCAGGCTCCGAAGATGCGCACGGCGGCCGAGCTCGGCTTCGACGACTCCCGCTACGACGCCCAGGGCGGCCAGGGAGCCGACGGACAGGGCGCCGACCCCGTGGGCCGGTCGCTGGGCCAGCAGGAGCGCCGGGCGGCGTTGGCCGCCCAGGTGGGCTACCCGCAGGACCAGCAGTACCCCGATCAGGCCGAGCAGTCCTCCCAGGACTATTCGGAACCCCAGCCTGAACACGGGTACCAGCCGTACCAGGGCTACGAGCAGCAGCCCGAGCCGGGCTACGCCCCGGGGTACGAGGGCGGGCCGTCCCAGCAGCCCCAGCAGTCCTACGAGGCCTATCCGCAACAGGGATATGGCTATCCGGAAGCCGAGTACCAGGACCAGCGGCAGGACGCCCCGTCGTACGACGGGGGCTTCGAACCCCAGTCCCAGCAGGCGGAGTGGCCCGAGCAGAACACGTACTCGGGTGGCTACCAGCAGGACTACGGGACCGAATCGGAATCCACGCCCGCTCCCGAACCGGCCCCGGAACGCGTAGGCTTCGACCGTCCGGGCGCCGCCGCCGACACCGGTCACAAGATGACCGGAGCGGGCCTGCCGCGCCGCGGCAGCCAGCAGCAGTGGCAGCCGGCACAGCAGGAAGCGGAGTCCACCGGATCCCTCTTCGAGCAGCGGCCGCAGCGTCAGCAGCCCGCCGCCGCCCCGAAGGCGGACGAGGAAGGCCCTGAGGCCTGGCGCTCGAACAACGACGAGCGTTGGCAGCAGGCCGCCAAGCTTCGTGAGCCGAAGGCGGGCGGGGTCACCCCGTCCGGTCTCCCTCGGCGGGTGCCCAAGGCCAACCTGGTCGAGGGTGCTGCGGAGACGACCCCGCAGGGCGGCCCCCAGGTCTCCCGCGCACCGGAGGACGTCCGTGGCAGGTTGAGCAACCTGCGACGCGGTGTCCAACAGGGACGCAGCGCGGGTTCCGAGCAGTCAAGTAACAGCTATGACCAGGAGCGTTAGTGTGAGCCCGATGAGCCAGGCGGCACAGAACCTGAACTGGTTGATCACCAACTTCGTGGACAACACCCCCGGGGTGTCCCACACGGTGGTGGTCTCCGCCGACGGACTCCTTCTGGCGATGTCCGACGGATTCCCGCGCGACCGCGCCGATCAGCTGGCGGCCGTGGCCTCCGGTCTGACGTCGCTGACCGCCGGAGCCTCCCGCATCTTCGAGGGTGGCGCGGTCAACCAGACGGTCGTCGAGATGGACCGGGGATTCCTTTTCCTCATGTCCGTGTCCGACGGATCCTCGCTCGCGGTGCTCGCGCACCCCGAGTGCGACATCGGCCTGGTGGGCTACGAAATGGCCCTTCTTGTGGATCGAGCAGGCAGTGTCCTCACCCCGGACCTGCGTGCGGAGCTGCAGGGAAGTCTGCTCAACTAGCAGACAGGCAGTGCGTTTCGCGTCATCGCACCATAGGGTGCGGTGGCGCGGTTCCACAGGGAGTACTGCGTTCTTGGAGTCGGAGGAGGAAACGTGACAACACCCGGAGGACATCCTTATGGCGGCGCGCAGCAGCCGCAGGGTGGGCACGACCAGAACCGCTTCAACTTCCCCTCCACTCCCAGCCGGCCCGCGCCGGAGCACAACCCGTACCAGCAGCAGCCTTCGTACGGCCAGCCCCAGCAGCCCCAGCAGCCTTACCGGCCTTCGCAGCGGCCCTCGCGCTCCTCGCAGCCGCAGGCCCCGAAGGCACACAACCCGCTGGTGCGTCCGTACGCCATGACCGGCGGCCGTACCCGGCCGCGCTACCAGCTCGCCATCGAGGCGCTGGTCAGCACCACGGCCGATCCCGCGCGGCTGCAAGGGCAGTTGCCCGAGCATCAGCGCATCTGCCGTCTGTGCCAGGAGATCAAATCCGTCGCGGAGATCTCGGCACTCCTCTCCATTCCTCTTGGTGTCGCCCGCATCCTCGTCGCCGACCTGGCGGAGGCGGGCCTTGTCGCCATTCACCAGCCCGGCGGCGACGAGTCTGCCGGCGGCCAGCCAGACGTGACACTGCTCGAAAGGGTGCTCAGTGGACTTCGCAAGCTCTAACGGCGGAGCGGCTCGCTCCACCACCTCCGCGAAGATCGTGGTGGCGGGCGGCTTCGGCGTGGGCAAGACCACGTTCGTCGGCGCGGTCTCCGAGATCAACCCGCTGCGCACCGAGGCCGTCATGACCAGCGCCTCCGCCGGAATCGACGACCTCACCCACACCGGTGACAAGACGACGACGACGGTCGCCATGGACTTCGGCCGCATCACCCTGGACCAGGACCTGATCCTGTACCTCTTCGGTACGCCGGGTCAGGACCGCTTCTGGTTCATGTGGGACGACCTGGTACGCGGCGCGATCGGCGCCGTGGTGCTCGTGGACACCCGGCGGCTCGCGGACTGTTTCCCCGCCGTCGACTACTTCGAGAACAGCGGCCTGCCGTTCGTCATCGCCCTGAACGGCTTCGACGGACACCAGCCCTACACGCCGGAGGAAGTCCGCGAGGCCCTGCAGATCGGCCCGGACGCCCCGATCATCACCACCGACGCCCGCCACCGCGCGGACGCCAAGAGCGCGCTCATCACGCTCGTCGAGCACGCGCTGATGGCGCGCCTGCGCTAGCGGTTCCGCGGAACGCGCGGAAAAGGCCCCTCACGCTCCGTCGGAGCGTGAGGGGCCTTTTCCGCGTCTCCGTCGCCCGCGGGTCGTACAGGAGCCGTACGCGAGCTCTCCGCGGTGCGTCCCGGGGTACGCGAGAGCGCCGGGGCGGGGCCCCGGCGCTCTCGGTGAACCGTGTGACGTGCCGCGTGTGCGACGTACCTAGCCGCGCCAGCTGTGCGGGGCGCGGAAGCCGGCGCTGCGTTCCAGGCGGCGCCAGCCGGCCTGGGTGCGGGGGGTGCGGGTGGTGGTGTCGGTGGTGGTGGTGGCGCGGGCGAGGAGGATCGCGGTGATCGCGGCGAGTTCCTCGGGTGCGGCGTTGCCCTTCTCGACCTTGAGGAGGGTGTCGGTGGTGATGCTCATCGGTGGCGGGTCTCCTTCGTGTTACTGAGGCGGGTTGCCGTGTTTGCGCGAGGGCAGGTCGGCGTGCTTGGTGCGGAGCATCGCGAGGGCACTGACGAGGACCTCGCGGGTTTCGGCGGGGTCGATGACGTCGTCGACGAGGCCGCGTTCGGCCGCGTAGTACGGGTGCATCAGCTCGGCCTTGTACTCCTTGACCATCCGGGCGCGCATGGCCTCGGGGTCCTCGGCGTCGGAGATCTGCTTGCGGAAGATGACGTTGGCGGCGCCCTCGGCGCCCATGACGGCGATCTCGTTGGTGGGCCAGGCGTAGGTGAGGTCGGCGCCGATGGACTGGGAGTCCATGACGATGTAGGCGCCGCCGTAGGCCTTGCGCAGGATCAGCGAGATGCGGGGCACGGTGGCGTTGCAGTAGGCGTAGAGGAGTTTGGCGCCGTGGCGGATGATGCCGCCGTGTTCCTGGTCGACGCCCGGCAGGAAGCCGGGGACGTCCAGGAGGGTGACGATCGGGATGTTGAAGGCGTCGCAGAGCTGGACGAAGCGCGCGGCCTTCTCGGAGGCGTGGATGTCCAGGACGCCGGCGAGGTGGCCGGGCTGGTTGGCGACGATGCCCACGACCTGCCCGTCCAGGCGGGCGAGCGCGCAGATGATGTTGCGGGCCCAACGCTCGTGGATCTCCAGGACGTCGCCGTCGTCGACGAGTTCCTCGATGACCTTGAGCATGTCGTAGGGGCGGTTGCCGTCGGCGGGGACCAGGTCCAGGAGCACGTCGGAGCGGCGGTCGCGGGGGTCGTCGCTCTCGTGGACCGGCGGGTTCTCGCGGTTGTTGGAGGGCAGCATCGTGATGAGGTAGCGGACCTCGGAGATGCAGGTCTCCTCGTCGTCGTACGCGAAGTGCGCCACCCCGGAGGTCTCGGCGTGCACGTCGGCGCCGCCGAGGCCGTTCTGGGTGATCTCCTCACCGGTGACCGCGCGGACCACGTCCGGGCCGGTGATGAACATCTGCGAGGTGTCCCGGACCATGAACACGAAGTCGGTGAGGGCCGGGGAGTAGGCGGCGCCGCCGGCGCAGGGGCCGAGCATGACCGAGATCTGCGGGATGACGCCGGAGGCCTTGGTGTTGCGCTGGAAGATGCCGCCGTAGCCGGCGAGCGCGGAGACGCCCTCCTGGATGCGGGCGCCCGCGCCGTCGTTGAGGGAGACCAGCGGCGCACCCGCCGCGATGGCCATGTCCATGATCTTGTGGATCTTCGTCGCGTGCGCCTCGCCCAGCGCGCCACCGAAGATCCGGAAATCGTGCGCGTAGACGAAGACCGTACGACCCTCGACCGTCCCCCAACCCGTGATCACACCGTCCGTGTAGGGCTTCTTCGCCTCCAGGCCGAAACCGGTCGCGCGGTGCCGACGCAGCTGCTCGACCTCCCTGAAGGAACCCTCATCGAGCAACAGAGCGATCCGCTCACGCGCGGTCAGCTTGCCCTTGGCATGCTGCGCCTCGGTGGCGCGGTCGCTCGGCCCGCGGCGCGCCACGTCACGCAGGGAGTGCAGCTCGGCCACGCGCCCGCGGGCGTCCGTCGGCTCGCTCGGGGTCTGGTCCACAACGGTCATGTACCGACCTTACGAAGTGACGGGGCCAAAACCCTCCGTTGGTTCCACACAGTCTCCGGAGTCATCCGCTGTGAGGCCCGGACAGAACCGCCGAACGATGCAAGGACTCCACCAGGCGGGGCGGCAAGCCTTTGTGGGTATTCCACAAAATCGGATGACACCCCTCCAAGAAGTTGAAAGTTGAACGGAATAGGCCTAACGTCAATCTCGTTGAACGTTAAACAACCAGGTGCGGCAGGTCCGCACCCCCACCAAGGAGGAAGTCATGGGTCTCTTCACCCGCCGCAGCCAGGACACCAACGCCGCGTCGTCGGTCGCCACCCTCCCGGTGGACCCGGCGCTCGCAGCCCTCACCGGTGACTACGTCATCGACCCCGCGCACACCAGCATCGGCTTCACCGTCCGGCACGCGATGGTCACCAACGTCCGCGGCTCCTTCGCCGACCACGAGGGCAGCCTGCACCTGGACGGCGCCGACCCCTCCCGCTCCACCGCCTCCATCGACGTGAAGATCGCCTCCGTCGACACCGGCATCGCCGACCGCGACGGCCACCTGCGCAGCGGCGACTTCTTCGACGCCGAGGCCTTCCCGCTGATGACCTTCCGCTCCACCGGCGCGGCCCAGCTGGGCGGGGACGCGTACCGGATCACCGGCGACCTGACGATCAAGGACGTCACGCGTCCGCTCTCCATCGACCTGGAGTTCAACGGGTCCGCCACCGACGTCTACGGCAACGAGCGCGTCGGCTTCGAGGGCTCCGCCGAGATCCTGCGCTCCGACTGGGGCCTGACCTGGAACGCCGCCCTGGAGACCGGCGGCGTGATGGTCAGCGACAAGGTCAAGCTGACCTTCGACATCTCCGCCATCAAGCAGGCCTGACCCCGCCCCGCAAGGGGACGGGGCCGGGAAGAAGGGGACGGACGCGCGGGTCCGGGGGTGGCTAGAAGCCGCCCCCGCCGTCGAAGCCGCCGCCCCCGTCGAAACCGCCACCGCCGCCGAAGTCCCCGCCGCCGAAGTCGGACGGGTTGAAGTCGGCGCCGGAGACGTCTCCCCCGTCGTAGCCGCCGCCCGCACCGCCGAAGTCGGCGGCGTAGGCAGGGGTCGACATCATCGAGCCGAGCATCGTGCCCATCAGCAGGCCCGGCAGCATGCCGCCGCCGAAGTACCCGCCGGCCCAGGGACCGTACGCCGGGCCCGCGTCGTAGTAGGGGCGCGGCCCGCGCTCCGTGTCCACCGTGCGGACCGCCGGGTCCAGACCGTCGCGCAGCCGCACGGCGTCCGCCTCGCAGACCGGCACGGTACGGGCCGTCCCGCCCGCCGGGGCCCAGTCCGCGTCCTGCGTGCTCGGCCCGTGGCGCGGGTCGAAGAAACAGGGCGAGCGGCGCTCGGGTACCGGCCTGCCCTGCCGGCGCGCGTCCAGGCAGGCGAGCGCGTACCGCCCGTCCTCCAGCGCCTGGGTCACGCCCTGCACCTCGTCGGGGCGCTGGACCGAGGCCATGATCTGCTTGGCCTTCTCGTAGGAGTCCAGGCCCTGTTCGTAGTCCTTGCGCATCGCGTCGTCCGCACCGGGCTCGCCGGGGTGGAAGTCGAGCCGCTCCAGCTCCTCGCCGAAGGCCGTGATGTCCTCGTCGACGACCACGCCGAGGCGTGCGATGGCCTCGCGCCGCTCCTCTTCCTTCCGCTTCCGGTTGCGGCGGACCAGCGCGTAGGCGCCGCCACCGCCGACCACGGCCACCACACCGAGGGTGATCAGCCCGCCGACCGGGGCGCCGTCGTCGGCGGCCGCGCCGCCCCAGGAGGCGGGGGCGTTCCCCTTGACCTGGGTGAGGGCCTGGTCGACGAAGTCGTTCAGCTGGGTGTTCGCGTCCACCGGGCCGCCGACCTTCACGGACGAGGTGAGGTTCTGGACGGCGTTCCTCGGCATCGCCCTCGGGTCGGCGCCGGCGTCGAAGCCCTCGCCGAGCCGGACCGCGTAGAGCCCCGTGATCCCCGTCTGGGCACGGACGGCGGCGAGCAGCCCCCGCTCGGGGAACGTTTGGCCGGCGGGAAGGACGGCGACGAAGACCGGCTTGCCGGCGTCCTCGATCTTCTTCGTGAGGGCGTCCGCCTGCGCCGGCGAGAGCTGGGCCCGCGCGCCGGGATCGACGTAGACCGGGCCCTTCTTGAGGGCCTCCCCGACGGCACTGACCCCGGTGGCGGCCGACGCCTGCGGGGCGACCACGAGGGCCGTCGCGGACAGGGCCAGCAGCAGACCGGAAAACACGGAAACGAGCCTGGTCCTCATGGTCACGACGCTACCCGAATCGCCCCTTTTACGTGTGAGGGGGGCATAAGGGCCCGCCCGCGCACGCCGTCGCCGTTCGGGTCCGGACGGTCCGGACCCGAGGCGGTCGGGCGGGGCCGCTACTCGGCCGGTTCGATGCCCGCGCGCAGCAGGCCGTACGTGAAGGCGTCCTCCAGGGCCTGCCAGGACGCGGCGATGACGTTCGTGCCGACGCCGACCGTGGACCACTCGCCGGCGCCGTCCGTCGTGGCGATCAGCACGCGCGTGGTGGAGTCGGTGCCGTGCTTGCCCTCCAGGATGCGGACCTTGTAGTCGATCAGCTCGAACTTGGCGAGCTGCGGGTAGAACGGCTCCAGCGCCACCCGCAGGGCCCGGTCCAGCGCGTTGACGGGGCCGTTGCCCTCCGCCGTCGCGACGATCCGCTCGCCCTTGGCCCACAGCTTGACCGTGGCCTCGTTGGCGTGGGTGCCGTCCGGGCGGTCCTCGACGATCGCCCGCCAGGACTCGATCCGGAAGTACCTGCGCGCCCGGCCCTCGGCCTCGGCCCGCAGCAGCAGCTCGAAGGAGGCGTCGGCGGCCTCGTAGGTGTAGCCCTGGAGCTCCCGCTCCTTGACCCGCTCCACGACCCGGGAGATCAGCGCGCGGTCGCCGCCG
Source organism: Streptomyces sp. NBC_00513 (assembly GCF_041431415.1). Lineage (GTDB taxonomy): Bacteria > Actinomycetota > Actinomycetes > Streptomycetales > Streptomycetaceae > Streptomyces. The sequence goes on along the minus strand of NZ_CP107845.1, from coordinate 5,445,634 downwards.
AGGTCGACGCCGAGTTCCTTGCCCTTGAGCTCGATGGAGGCGCGCCCGGCCATGTCGGAGACCAGCATCCGCATGGTGTTGCCGACCCGCTCGGGGTCGATGTGCTGGTAGAGGTCGGGGTCGACCTTGATGGCCGAGGCGTGCAGGCCGGCCTTGTGCGCGAAGGCCGAGACGCCGACGTACGGCTGGTGCGTGGACGGGGTGAGGTTGACGACCTCGGCGATGGCGTGGGAGATCCGGGTCATCTCGGCGAGCGCGCCCGCGGGGAGCACCGTGCGCCCGTACTTGATCTCCAGGGCGCCGACGACGGGGAAGAGGTTGGCGTTGCCGACGCGCTCGCCGTAGCCGTTGGCGGTGCACTGGACGTGGGTGGCGCCCGCGTCGACGGCGGCCAGGGTGTTGGCGACGGCGCAGCCGGTGTCGTCCTGGGCGTGGATGCCCAGGCGGGCCCCGGTGTCGGCGAGGACCGTCGCGACGGTGGCGGACACCTGCGCGGGCAGCATGCCGCCATTGGTGTCGCAGAGGATGACGACATCGGCGCCGGCCTCGTGTGCGGTGCGGACGACGGCCTTGGCGTACTCGGGGTTGGCGCGGTAGCCGTCGAAGAAGTGCTCGCAGTCGACGAAGACCCGGCGCCCCTGCTCGACGAGGTGGGAGACGGTGTCCCGGACCATCTCCAGGTTCTCGTCGAGGGTGGTGCGCAGCGCGAGCTCGACGTGCCGGTCGTGGGATTTGGCGACCAGGGTGATCACCGGGGCGCCGGACTCCAGCAGGGCCCGCACCTGGGGGTCCGCGGCGGCGGAGCCGCCGGCCCGGCGGGTGGCGCCGAAGGCCACGAGGCGGGCGTGCTTGAAGTCGATCTCGGCACGGGCGCGGGCGAAGAACTCGGTGTCGCGGGGGTTGGCGCCGGGCCAGCCGCCCTCGATGAAGCCCACTCCGAAGTCGTCCAGGTGCCGCGCGATGGTCAGCTTGTCCGCGACCGTGAGGTTGATGCCCTCACGCTGGGCGCCGTCGCGCAGGGTCGTGTCGAAGACGTGGAAGCTGTCGTCGGGGCCCGCCGGCGCAGTCGGCTCGGTCGCCTCTGTCGTCGTCATGCTGGTCTGACTCCTGTCGGATGAGTGGTTCCGGAGACCGGGGATCCACTGCCCCCATCATCGCGCGCCGCCCGCTCCCGGCAGGAATGGAGCCGGGAAACGAAAAGACCCCTCGCGGGTGCGAGAGGTCTGCGCGCGGGTCTGAGGCACTGTGGCCGCTGTCCCGTAGGTTCTCCACGGCTCAACGGTCACTGCGGACCGGCGCGCTGCTGTCCATAATCATGAGCTGAGCAGGCACGTCCGCAGTGTGTCACAAGGGGCTCCGCCCGCGGACCGACGTCTCACGATACGAGCGCCTCGTCCAGGAACTCGGTGACGTGTTCGAGGATGTCGCCGCGCCCTATCCCGGGCAGGCCGACGGCGACCTGGATGCTGAACCCGTCGAGCAGGGCCCTGACGCGGGCGGCGAACCGGTCGGCGTCCACCGCGCGGAACTCGCCGCGCGAGATGCCCTCGGCGAGCAGCGCGACCAGGTCCCGGTGCCAGGCTCCCTCGATGGCGGCCTGGCGCTCGCGTTCCAGGGGGCCGGCGTTCTGCGAGCGGTTCCAGACCTCCAGCCACAGCGTCCAGTGCGGGTCGCGCGCGGCCTCGGGCACGTACAGGTCGACGTACGCCTGCACCCGCTCGCGCACCGGGCCGCGGCGGGACAGCAGGGCCCGGCGTTCGGCGCCGAGGGAGGCCTCGCTCCACTCCAGGGTCTGCAGCAGGAGTTCGTCCTTGCTGCCGAAGTAGTAGAGGAGGTGGCCGCTGCTCATGCCCACCTGGCGGCCGAGGCCGGCCATGGTGAGGCCTTCGAGGCCGCGCTCGGCGATCGTGGCCATGGCGGCGACGAGTACGTCCTCGCGCGGCGGCGCGTTCTTCCGCGCCGCCCGTACTCCACCCGCCACCATGGACCACTCCTCGAAACCGTTCGCCGCGGGTCAGACCTTCGGCTGTTGCTGGGTGATGCAGTGGATACCGCCACCCCCGGCGAAAATCGTACGTGCGTCAACCAGTGTCACGGTCCGCTCGGGGAACAGACCCCGGAAGATCTCCGCGGCTTCCTCGTCGCGCGGGTCGTCGAAGGCGCAGAGCACCACGCCGTCGTTGCAGAGGTAGTGGTTGATGTACGAGTAGTCGACCCACTCGCCGTCCTCCTCCAGCACGGTCGGCGCCGGGATCTCCACGACCTCCAGCAGCCGGCCCCGCGCGTCGGTGGACGCGCGCAGGAGGGCGGCGATGGTCTTGCAGCGCTCGTGGTCGGGGTGGGCCGGGTCGGGCTGGCTGTGGACCATGACGACACCGGGGCGGGCGAAGGCGGCGACGATGTCCACGTGGCCCTGGGTGCCGTAGGTGCCGTAGTCGCCGGCCAGGCCGTAGGGCAGCCAGATCGCCTTGGTCGTGCCGAGGTGGGCGTGGATCTCCTCCTCCACCTGCCGGCGGTTCCAGTCGGGGTTGCGTCCGGCGCCGAGCTGCACGGTGTCGGTGAGCAGCACGGTGCCCTCGCCGTCCACGTGGATGGCGCCGCCCTCGTTGACCAGCGGGGTGCTGTAGGTACGGGTGCCGGCCAGGTCGGAGACGTGGCGGGCGATCTTCTCGTCGTGGCCCCAGCGGGCCCACTCCTGGGCGCCCCAGCCGTTGAAGGTCCAGTCGACGGCGGCGAGCCCGCCGGCGCCGTCGGTGACGAAGGTCGGGCCGATGTCCCGCATCCAGGCGTCGTCCAGCTCGCGCTCGACCAGCTCGACGTCGTCGCCGACGATCGCGCGGGCGCCCTGCGCGTCGCCCGGGGAGACGACGAGGGTCACCGGCTCGTACGCGCGCACGGCTCGGGCGACGGCTCCCCATGCCTCGCGGGCCTCGGCGAGTTCCCTCTCGTCGGTGAAGGTCGGGTTGGGGCTCGGCCAGGCCATCCAGGTGCGCTCGTGGGGGGTCCACTCGGCGGGCATCCGGTATCCGTGGGCGGCGGGCTTGTCGGCAGCGTCGGTCATGGCGGGGATCCTTACTGGCTTACAGGAAGTACAGGCGGTTGAGGGAGACCGAATCGGCCGCTTCGGAGCGCAGGGGTTCTCCGTCGAGGGAGACGAGGCCGCTGCGCGCGTCCACATCGACCGCGCCCACCCGGGAGTTGAGCAGGAGGTCCCGGGGGCCGATGCCGCGGGTTCCGCGAACGGCCACCCGGCGGCGCCGGGTCGGCATCTCGTCGGAGCCGAGCGCGGCGGCCGCCGCCGACACGAAGGCGACGGAGATGTCGGCCGCGGTGGCTCCGTACGAACCGAACTGCGGGCCGAGGACGAGCGGTTCGCAGGTGTCGGTGGCGGCGTTGGGGTCGCCGGTGACGCCGTACGCGGGGAAGCCGGACTTGAGGACGAGTTGCGGCTTGGCGCCGAAGAACTGGGGGCGCCACAGGACGATGTCGGCGAGTTTGCCGACCTCGATGGAGCCGATCTCGTGGGCCAGGCCGTGGGCGATGGCCGGGTTGATGGTCAGCTTGGCCATGTAGCGCAGGACGCGGGCGTTGTCGTCGCCCTCGCCGTCGCCGTCGAGCGGGCCCAGTTCGCCCTTCATCTTCGCGGCCATGGCGAAGGTGCGCCGGATGGTCTCGCCCGCGCGGCCCATGCCCTGCGCGTCGGAGGAGGTGATGCCGATCGCGCCCAGGTCGTGCAGCACGTCCTCGGCGCCCATGGTGCCCGCGCGGATCCGGTCGCGGGCCATGGCCGCGTCGCCGGGGAGGTCGGGCTTGAGGTCGTGGACGGAGACGATCATGCCGTAGTGCTCGGCGACGGCGTCCCGACCGAAGGGCAGCGTCGGGTTGGTGGAGGAGCCGATGACGTTCGGCACGCCGGCCATCTTGAGCACGTTGGGCACGTGTCCGCCGCCGCAGCCCTCGATGTGGAAGGCGTGGATGGTGCGACCGTCCAGGACGCGCAGGGTGTCCTCGACGGAGAGGCACTCGTTGAGGCCGTCGCTGTGCAGGGCGACCTGGACGTCGTACTCCTCGGCGACCCGCAGGGCGGTGTCCAGGGCGCGGGTGTGGGCGCCCATGTCCTCGTGGACCTTGAAGCCGCTGGCGCCGCCCTCGGCGAGGGCCTCGACCAGCGGGGCGGCGTCCGAGGAGGAGCCGCGGGCGAGGAAGCCGATGTTGACGGGCCAGGCGTCGAAGGCGTTGAAGGCGTGCTTGAGCGCCCAGGGGGAGTTGACGCCCACGCCCCAGACCGGCCCGAACTCCTGGCCGATGATCGTGGTGACGCCCGCGGCGAGCGAGGCCTCCATGATGCGCGGGGAGAGCAGGTGGACGTGGGTGTCCACGGCTCCGGCGGTGGCGATCATGCCCTCGCCGGACACGATCGAGGTGCCGGTGCCGACGACCACGTCGACCCCGTCGAGGGTGTCGGGATTGCCGGCGCGGCCGATCGCGTGGATGCGGCCCTCGCGGATGCCGATGGAGACCTTGCGGATGCCGAGGACGGCGTCGATGACCAGCACGTTGCTGATCACGACGTCGCAGGTATCGCGGACGGCGGCGGCCTTGAGGTGCAGGCCGTCGCGGGCGGTCTTGCCGAAGCCGGCCAGGAACTCGTCGCCGGGCTTCTGGGCGTCGTGCTCGACGCGGACGGTCAGCCCGGAGTCGCCGAGGCGTACCCGGTCGCCGGCGCGGGGGCCGAAGACGGAGGCGTACTCGTGCGGGTCGATGTGACGGCTGCCCGGCGCGCAGTGGTCGCTGTGCGGGGTCTGGCGGCTCATGCGGGGTCACCTTCCGGATGGTCGTCGCCGGTCTCGGGGGCGTCGGGCCCGGGTGCGGCGGCCGGGGACACCGGGGCGGCGGTCTCGCCGCCGGCGCCGAGGTAGCCGCAGGCGACGGCGCGGCGCAGTGCCTCGTCCTTGGCTCCGGGGGCGTCGAGGGGGCCGTCGACCAGCCCGGCGAAACCGACGGCGACGCGGGCGCCGCCGATGGGGACCAGCCCGACCTCGGCCTCGCCGTGCGGGTCGAACCGCACGGAGGAGCCCGCCGGCACGCACAGCCGCATGCCGTAGGCCTCGGCGCGGTCGAAGTCGAGGCGCGGGTTGGCCTCGAAGAAGTGGAAGTGGGAGGTCACGCTGATCGGCACGGCGGCGGTGTTGCGCACGTGGAGGTGGACCGTGGGCTCCGGCTGGGGGGCGCCGGGGCCGGGCACGACCGCGCCGGGGGCGTCGTCGCCGAGCGGGACGGCGCCGCGGATGGGGGCCGAGACCACCGCGAGGCGGGAGCCGTCGTCGAAGACGGCCTCCACGTGCACCTCGGTGACCACGTCGGCGACGCCGGGCAGCACGTCGTCGGGCCCCAGCACGCCGCGGGCCTCCTCGATGGCCTCCGCCAGCCGCCTGCCGTCGCGGGCGGCCTCGCAGACCGTGTCCGCGATCAGCGCCGTGGCCTCGGGGACGTTGAGGCGCAGGCCCCGGGCCCGTCGGGCCCTGGCCAGTTCCGCGGCACTGCGGAGCAGCAGCCGGTCGCGCTCGGTTGGGGTCAGCCGCACGCCGATCCACCACCTTCGGAGTCGATGGGTTAGAGCATCACTCTAACTCTTCATTTCCCGGCAGTGAAGCATTGACCGGAGAGCAGGGGCTGCGCCACATTGAATGTCGCTCAAACCTTTGCGAACCACCCCCCGCCCTGCCAAGGGAGTTCCCCCATGCCCATCGAACAGCGCGGAGTCGACACCATCCCGGAGGAGGAGCGGACGAGCGGCCCCCGCGACCTGATCTCGATCCTCCTCGGCTCCAACCTCTGCCTCGGCGTGATCGTCTTCGGCTGGCTGCCCCCGTCCTTCGGACTGGGGCTGTGGCCCTCGGTGACCGCGATCGTGACCGGCACCGTCGTCGGGATCGCCTTCACCGCCCCGCTGGCGCTGGTCTCCCTGCGCACCGGAACCAACCTGTCCACCTCCAGCGGGGCCCAGTTCGGCGTGCGCGGTCGGCTGGTCGGGTCCGTGGTGGGCCTGCTGCTCTCCCTCGGCTACACGGCGCTGACCCTGTGGATCGGCGGCGACGTGATGGTCGGCGCCCTGTCCCGGCTCACCGGGCTGCCGGACACCGGGGTCTCGCGCGCCGTGATGTACGGCGTGCTGGCCGCCTGCACCGTCGTAGCGGCGGTGTTCGGCTACCGGCTCCTGCTGCGGATGAGCAAGATCCTGTCCGTCGCCATGGTGGTCCTGCTCGCCGTCGGCGTCTTCGCGTACGCCCCCGATTTCACCGCCGCCGCGCCGCCGGAGACCGCCTACCTCCTCGGCTCCTTCTGGCCGACCTGGCTGCTCGCCGCCGTCGCCGCCGGTCTCAGCGGTCCCGTCGCCTTCATCACCCTGCTCGGCGACTACACCCGCTACATCTCCCCCGCCCGACACGACTCCCGCAAGGTGCTCCGGTCCACCGCGCTCGGTCTCCTGGTCGGCCTGCTGGTCCCGCAGCTCTTCGGCACGTACACCGCCCTCGCCGCGCGGGCCGGCGCCGAGTACGCCGGGCCGCTGGTCGACGCCTCGCCGTTCTGGTACCTGGTCCCGCTGCTGGTGGCCGCCGCCGCGGGTTCCGTGGGCAACGCCGGGCTGATGCTCTACTCCATGGGCCTCGACCTGGACGCGATCGTGCCCCGGGCCAGCCGCACGACCGCCACCCTGGTCGCGGCCGGTGTGGCCACCGCCTTCGTGTTCGTCGGCTCCTTCGAGTGGGACGTCCAGTCCGCGATGACCTCGTTCGTGCTGCTGCTCACCGCGCTCGGCACCCCGTGGGCGGTGATCACCCTGATCGGCCACGTGCGCTGTCGCGGCACGTACGACGCCGACGCCCTCCAGGTGTTCAACCGCCGCTCGGTGGGCGGGATCTACTGGTACCGGGGCGGTTGGAATCCGGCCGCCACCGCCTCGTGGGCGATCGGCGCGGGCGTCGGCCTGCTCTCCGTCACCACCCCCTTCTACGAGGGACCGCTGTTGACCCTGACGGGCGGCGTGGACTGTTCCTTCGTCCTGTCCGGCCTGGTCGGCGGCCTCGCCTACACGGCCCTCACCCGGCGGAAGGCGGCCGTCGCCGCACCGGCCGCCCCCGAAGCCGCCGACGAGCCGGTCGCCGCTTAGCCCTCGCTTGGCCCGTCTCCACGGCGAGAGGCCCGCACCCCGGATCGGGTGCGGGCCTCTCGCCGTACTTCGTCGAGCGCGCGGTACTAACCGAGCGGGTGCATCCAGCCGTGGCGGTCGGCGGAGTGGCCGGTCTGGAGGTCGAGGAGCGCCTTGCGGAGCTTCATGGTGACCTCGCCGGGCTCGCCGGTGCCCTGCGTCCAGTTCGCGCGGCCGGACTTGACCGAGCCGACGGGGGTGATGACGGCCGCGGTGCCGCAGGCGAACACCTCGGTCAGGGTGCCGTTCTCGTTGTCGCGCTTCCAGTCCTCGGTGGTGATGCGGCCCTCCTCGGCGGTGTAGCCGAGGTCACGGGCGATGGTGAGGAGGGAGTCGCGGGTGATGCCGGGGAGGAGCGATCCGGTGAGCTCGGGGGTGACGATGCGGTCGCCGTACACGAAGTACAGGTTCATCCCGCCCATCTCCTCGATCCAGCGGTGCTCGACGGCGTCCAGCCAGACGACCTGGTCGCAGCCGTGCGAGGCGGCCTCGGCCTGGGCGACGAGGGAGGCCGCGTAGTTGCCGCCGGTCTTCGCCGCGCCGGTGCCGCCCTTGACCGCGCGGACGTAGTCCTCGGAGAGCCAGACGGAGACGGGCTTGACGCCACCGGGGAAGTAGGCGCCGGCGGGCGAGGCGATGACCATGAAGAGGAACTCGTTGGCCGGGCGGACGCCGAGACCGACCTCGGACGCGAACATGAACGGGCGCAGGTACAGCGAGGCCTCGCCGGAGTCCGGAACCCAGGCACGGTCCTGCTTGATGAGCGCGTCGCAGGCGGCGATGAACAGCTCCGAGGGCAGTTCGGGCATGGCCATGCGGCGGGCCGAGGCCTGGAAGCGGTCCGCGTTGGCCTCGGGGCGGAAGGTGGCGACGGTGCCGTCGGGCTGCTTGTAGGCCTTGAGTCCCTCGAAGATGGTCTGCGCGTAGTGCAGGGTCATGTTCGCCGGGTCCATCGACAGGGGCGCGTACGGGACCAGCTCGGCGTCGTGCCAGCCGCGACCCTCGGTCCACTTGATCGTCACCATGTGGTCGGTGAAGTGGCGGCCGAAGCCGGGGCTGGCCAGGATCGCCTCGCGCTCCGCGTCGGACAGCGGGTTCGAGGAGGGCTTGAGCTCGATCGTGGGCGTCGTCATGAGTGCTTGTCCTTCACCGGTTTTGTAGGGCGGACCGCGCTCACGGCGTACTAGGACGTCCGAGCATCCCCGCATTCCGCGGCCTCGCGTTCGATTATCGCGCGCAGGGAGGCTTCGGTGAAACAGGGAGTTTGCGGCCCAGGGGAGATGGTGGCACCCGGGGCCGCACAGGAAAAGCCGCCGGGTGCGGTGGTCGCGACCCGGCGGCTTCCTGAGACGGGGTTGCCGGGTCAGCCGGCTACTCGCGCGGCGAGGGCGTCGCCGATCGCCTCGGTGGAGCGGAAGGTGCCGTCGCGCTCGGCCAGGTCGGCGGAGACGGCGTCCTCGATACGGGCGGCCTCGGTCTCGTGGCCGAGGTGGCGCAGCAGGAGGGCGACCGAGAGGATCGTCGCGGTCGGGTCCGCCTTGCCGGTGCCGGCGATGTCCGGGGCGGAGCCGTGGACGGGCTCGAACATGGACGGGAAGGCGCCGGTCGGGTTGATGTTCCCGGAGGCGGCCAGGCCGATTCCGCCGGTGACGGCGGCGGCCAGGTCGGTGAGGATGTCACCGAAGAGGTTGTCCGTGACGATGACGTCGAACCGCTCGGGCTGCGTGACGAAGAAGATCGTCGCGGCGTCGACGTGCAGGTAGTCGGTGGTGACCTCGGGGTACTCCTGGCCGACCTTGTCGAAGATGTTCTTCCACAGGTGACCCGCGTACACGAGGACGTTGTTCTTGTGGACCAGCGTCAGCTTCTTGCGGGGGCGGGCGTCGGCCCGCGCGTAGGCGTCCCGGACCACGCGCTCCACGCCGTACGCGGTGTTGAGGCTGACCTCGGTCGCCACCTCGGCGGGGGTGCCGGTGCGCAGCGAGCCGCCGTTGCCGGTGTACGGGCCCTCGGTGCCCTCGCGGACCACGACGAAGTCGATCTCCGGGCGGCCGGCGAGCGGGGTGGCCGTGTTGGGGAACAGCTTCGACGGGCGCAGGTTGACGAAGTGGTCGAAGGCGAAGCGGAGCTTCAGCAGCAGACCGCGTTCCAGGACGCCGGACGGGACCGAGGGATCGCCGATGGCGCCCAGCAGGATCGCGTCGTGGTGCTTGAGCGCTTCGAGTTCCGCGTCCGGGAGGGTCTCACCGGTGCGGTGCCAGCGCCGGGCGCCGAGGTCGTACTCCTTGGTCTCCAGCTTCACATCCTGAGGCAGGACCGCGGTAAGGACCTTGAGGCCCTGAGCCACGACTTCCTGGCCGATGCCATCACCGGGGATCACTGCGAGATTGATGCTGGTCGACATGGGAAAACCGTACTCCCTGTCCCAGCCCTCAGACATATTGCGTCCACCATGTGGACGTCGGTGGACGCGACATGTCCGGGCCCGGGTGTGTTCGGAAGGCCGCCCGCGCGGGACGGCCGATGTGCTCAGTGGCCGGTCGAGCCGCCGTTGTCGCGGCGGTCCAGGGCGCGCTGGAGGGCGGCCGCGGCGTTCTTGCGGTCGGCCTCGGCCTGGGAGGAGTGGCGGACGCGGCGGACTGCGGGGGTGTGACGGGTCATGGTGATCGACTCCTTGAGATCACGGCGTGGCGGGGCCACGGATGAGGGGTTCCTTCAAGGCGCCGGAAGAGGCGGGGAGCGGTGCGCCGCAGGGGTTGCCTGCCAGGGGCGCGCGCTCTCGACCGCCATTCGCCGGATCGGCGAGACGTTCGGCTCTTACAAAGCTAGGCCAGGTCCCGCTGTATGTCTCCGCAATTACTCGGACTTCCTACTATCTGAGACGGGAATCCCCCGGGAAGACCTCTCGGACGGCCGCCCCGAGGGTCCGTTTCAGCCCTTGTTCGCGCGGAGTTCCCTGATCAGGGCTCTGACGGCGAGGGTCGAGGCGGATTCCGCCGTCGTGACGTATCCCACCCGCCTCATGGGCCGTTCGGGGCCCAGGTCGGTGATCTCGACGGCTTCCGTGGCCTCGCTCAGCGACAGTTCGGGCAGGATCGCCATTCCCAGTCCCCTACCGACCATCGTCAGCACCATCGCGTCGTCCTCGGCCTTGACGGTGGCCCGCGGGATCCAGTCCTGGGCCCGCCACCACGCGCGGGTGTACGAGCCGCAGTTCTCGTCCCAGTCCAGCAGCGGAAGCGACCGCGGGTCGGGGTGTCCGACGGGGTGGACCAGGGCGTACGCCTCCCGCACCAGCTCGCCGGTCAGCAGCTCGGGCCGGGCGTCGGCCCCCGCGTCCAGGGTGGCGATGCCGAGGTCGGCGCGCCCGGCCAGCACCTCCCCCGCCGCGCCCGCGCCGATCTCGCGCACCACCCGCACCTCGGGCCGGATGCCGGGGTGCAGGGCCGCCAGTCGCTCCAGCGCGGGCGGCAGCAGGTGCAGGGCGGCGCTGCGGAAGGCGGCGATGCGCAGCGTCCCCTCCACCGCGCCACGGCCGGCGCCGCGGGCCTCCGCGCCCAGCACCTCGTACAGCCGCAGGATGCGCCGGGCGAGGGTGACGGCCCGCTCCCCCGCCGGGGTCGGCGTGGCTCCCGCGCGGCCCCGCTCGAACAGCACCGCGCCGACCTTGGTCTCGCTGCCGCGCACCGAGTGCGAGACGGCGGACTGGCCGATCCCGAGGGCGGCGGCCGCGGCGGAGAAGCCGCCGGTGTCGGCGACGGCGACCAGGACCCGCAGTTCCTGGGGGGCGAGTTCGGTCGAGCCGGCGGCCATGGGTGCTCCCACCTCGTCGTATGAGCGCCATTCATGGATGTGCGCCTTCCATGAGCGCAACCCCCTGCCCGGGCCCGGGATTCCTTCCTAGCGTGATCGTCATGACCACCGACACGGCCGTCGCCGTCCATCAGATCGCCCGCCCCACCGGCTTCCCCACGGCCGCCGCGTTCACCCTCGCGCGGGGTCCCGTCCCTTCCCCCTCCCCCGGCACCGCCCTGGTGGAGAACCTGCTGCTCTCGGTGGACCCGTACCACCGGGGCCTGATGGACGGCGGCGAGGGCGGCTTCGAGTTGAACGCCCCGCTGGAGGGCCGTGCGGTGGGTCGGGTGATCGCCTCGCGGGATCCCGGGCTGGCCGAGGGCGACCTGGTCTTCCACCGCGCGGGCTGGCGCACGCACGCCCTCGTCACCCTCGGTGTGGACGGCACCCGTACGCTGCGCGGCCACGAGGGCGTCCCGCTGGAGGCGTACCTGAGCATCCTCGGCGGCACCGGACTGACCGCGTACGCGGCGCTGACCCGCACCGCCGCCCTGCGCGAGGGGGAGGACCTGTTCGTGTCCGCGGCGGCGGGCGGGGTCGGCACCGCGACCGGGCACATCGCCCGACTGCTCGGCGCCCGCCGGATCGTGGGCAGCGCGGGTTCGCCCGCCAAGGTGCGCAGGCTCACCGAGGTGCTGGGTTTCGACGCGGCCTTCGACCACCACGACGGCCCGATCGGCGAGCAGTTGGCGAAGGCGGCCCCGGACGGGATCGACGTGTACGTGGACAACGTGGGCGGCGACCACCTGGAGGGTGCGATCGGCGCGCTGCGCGAGTACGGGCGGATCGCGTGGGTCGGGGCGATCTCGATGTACAACGGCGACCGGTCGCCCGCCGCTCCCCGCAATCTCTTCGAGGTCGTACACAAGTCGCTGCGCCTGGAAGGGGTATTGGTTCGCAATCACACCAATCTGCAGGAGGAGTTGGAGGACTTCCTGGTCCCGCATCTGCGCAGCGGCCGGGTGAGCACCGACACCACCGTTGTGCAGGGCATCGACCGGATGGTGGACGCTTTCCTGGGGATGCTGCGCGGGGACAATCTGGGCAAGATGCTGGTCCGGTTGGGTGACTGATTCCAGCCACCCGGAAGTTCACCGAACTCTTACCGCACGGATGTAGACCTTTGACGCGGGTCCGGCCACCCTTGCGCTCAATGTGCCGACGGGGCACGTGAGTTGGAGGCGAGCAGTCAGTGACACCGATCAGCCGCAGGGGTTTCGTGGGAATCGGCGCCGGACTGGTGGCGGGCGCCGGCCTGTCCGCGGTCACCCCGACCTCGGCGGCCGCGGCCGCCGCGACCGGCACGATCACCGACGTCAAGCACGTGGTGATCCTCATGCAGGAGAACCGCAGCTTCGACCACTACTTCGGCAGGCTGAAGGGCGTCCGCGGCTTCGGCGACCGCGCCGCCGGCAACCTCCCGGGCGGCTGGGGCATGTTCAACCAGCCGAACTGGGGCGGTCGCCAGTACCCGTGGAAACTCAGCGCCACCCCGCCGGCGGGCGGGGTGGACGGCGCGACCCTCGCGCAGTGCACCGGCGACCTCCCGCACAGTTGGACCTCGCAGCACGCGGCCTGGAACAAGGGCCGGATGGACAACTTCGTCATCGGTGTCGGCAACACCCGCACCCTCGGCCACCTCGACCGGGGCGACATCCCCTTCCACTACGGGCTCGCCGACCACTACACGATCTGCGACGCGTACTTCTGCTCGGCCCTCAGCGCCACCGGCCCCAACCGCACCTTCCTGTGGAGCGGCAAGGTCGACGCGAGCAGCAAGGACGGCGGCGACGAGTCCGGGCTGACCTGGGAGACGTACGCGGAGGCTCTCCAGCGGGCCGGGTTGAGCTGGAAGGTCTACCAGAACGCCCAGGACAACTACGGGGACAACGGCCTGGCCTACTTCGGGAAGTTCACCGGCGCGGCCCCCGGCGACCCGCTGTGGGACCGCGGCATGGGCTCCGTCCCCAGGGTCACCGGCTCCACCCCGGACGACATCGCGGCCGCGATCCGCGCCGACGTCGTCGCCGGGACCCTCCCGCAGGTGTCCTGGGTCGTGGCGAGCGAGGCCTTCTCGGAGCACCCGTACGCGCCGCCCGGGGACGGCGCGCACTTCGTGGACCTGGTCTACCGGGCGCTGGCCGCGAACCCGGAGGTCTTCGACTCCACCGTCCTCTTCCTCAACTACGACGAGAACGACGGGTTCTTCGACCACGTGCCGCCGCCCGTCGCTCCGCCCGGCACACCCGACGAGTACCTCGACGGCCTCCCGATCGGGCTCGGCTTCCGCGTCCCGATGCTCGTGATGTCCCCGTGGACCCGCGGCGGCTGGGTCAGCTCCGAGGTCTTCGACCACACCTCCGTCCTGCGGTTCATGGAGACCTGGACGACGGCCCTCGGCACGCCCGCCACCTGTCCGAACATCAGCGCCTGGCGCCGCAGGGTGGTGGGTGACCTGACCGGCGTCTTCGACTTCGCGCGCCCCGTCCACGGCGTTCCCGCAGGCCTGCCCTCGACCGCGAAGGTCATCGGCCAGGCCACCTGCGCCCCGCTGCCCAACCCCGCCCCGCAGAACAACGCGCTCCCGACGCAGGAGCCCGGCACCCGCCCGGCGCGCGCCCTGCCGTACCAGGTGAACGGCAACCTGGACCGCTTCGAGTTCGGGGCCGCCGGGAAGATCCTGGCCTGGTTCTCGATGTCCAACCAGGGCGCGCACGCGAAGCGGCCCGCGCACTTCTCGATCCACCCGCACCAGCACCGGGACACGACGCCCTGGCAGTACACGGTGGACCCGGGCACCACCTCGACGGACTACTTCAGCGTCGGCCTCGGCAGCGGCTCCGGCAAGTACGACATCTCGATGCACGGGCCGAACCGTTTCCTGCGCCGTTTCATCGGCGACGCCTCCAAGGCGGGCGGGGCGATCGAGGTCGCGGCGCGCTTCGCGCTGGAGCCGGGCACGGGCAAGACCGCCGTGTACTTCAAGATGACCAACACCTCCGCGGCGGCGGTCACCTTCACGATCCGTTCCGACGCGTACCGCACGGACGGCCCGTGGACGTACAAGGTCCCCGCGAACTCCTCCCGCGAGGACTTCTTCAACGCCGTCGCCTACAACGGCGGTTGGTACGACTTCACGATCCTGGCCGACTCCGACGGCACCTGGTCGCGCCGCTACACGGGCCACGTCGAGTACGGGGCGCCGAGCGTCTCGGGCTGAGCGGCCCGCGCCCGCACCGACACCCCCTAGAGCACGTCCCCGTCGCGCCAGTCGAAGTCGAGCCGCCCGGTGGGGTCCAACAGGGCCCCGCCGGGCGGTGCCCAGAGGTAGGTGGAACCCTCCTCCTCCGCGAGTCGCTCCGGCCCGGCCGGGCCCAGCACCCCGACCCGTCCGCCCCACACCCGCCAGCCGCGCCCCGCGTACAGGGCGGCGCCGTCCTCTGAGGCGGACAGCGCGCCCAGCTCGTAGGCCCGCCCGATCACACCCTCCAGTTCGGCCATGACCCGCCCGGCGAGACCGCGCCGGCGCCGGTCGGAGCGGACGGCCACCGCCTCGACGTACCCGGTCCGCAGGGCCCGACCGGCGTGCACGACCCGGCGTTGCACCACGCTGCCGTGCGCGATCGGCACGCCGTCCTCCCGGACCAGGACGTGCATCCCGCCGAGCGCGTGCTCGAAGTCCTCGTCGGCGAAGTCCCCGTCGAACGCGTCGTCCAGCAGGGCGCGGATCTCGCCGAACTCCGCCGTGCCCAGCTCGCAGGTGTGCCGCAGCAGGATGTCACCGCTCGTGTTCGCCGTCATCCGGCGACGGTACCAACGCCCCGGAGCCGGCCGGCGAGCCTTTCCAGCGTGCCCGTGTCGAGGCCGGCGTCGAGCAGGTAGGCCCGTGCGTCCAACCGTTCGGCGGCCTGCCGGGCCAGTGCGTGGACGGTCGTGCCGAGCCCGGCGACGTACGTCTCGATCTCCGCGCCGTCGTACGGTCGGCCCTGCGCGGCGTACCCGGCCTTCACCCGGGACTCGCTCAGCCCGTGGTCGGTGGCGATCTCCCGCGGGCTCGCCCCGGCGAGCCGGAGCAGGACGAGGGCGATGATCCCGGTGCGGTCCCGGCCCAGACCGCAGTGGAAGGCGACCCCGCCGGGCGGGGCGTCGGCGATCGTCCGGGCCACGGCGGCGACGCGGTCGGGGAAACGCTCCAGGAAAGGCTGGAAATACGCGGGGGTGCCGAATCCCGGGGTCCCCCACCACACGTCCCAGAAGTCCCGGTGCTCCAGCCCGTCCAGGGGTATCCGCACCGTGGTCAGGAGGTCCGGGCGGGGCGCGCGGTCCACCTCCACCTCGTCGTCGTTGCGCAGGTCGACGACGGTCCGCACGCCATGGGCGACCAGGGTGGTCCAGCCCCGTTCGGTGAGCCGGTCGAGGCGGTCCGCGCGCACGGCCGCCCCCGGCGCGACCTGCCCCACGCCCCCCAGGTCACGCGCGTTGAAACACCCGTCCCACTCGAGAAATCGTCCGGCCCCTGCCATGTTCATAGCCCCCCTGTCAGTACACATCGGACAGATGCTCATGACGCGGATCTGGCGGGGATCGGTTCCGCGCGTGAAGATCTGCCCATGTCGCCTGAGACTCAGCAGTGGACCCCCACCCATGGCCGTCCCCATCGGCCCGTCCCGTACCGGCCCGCGCGCATGCCGGGCCCGGAATCCCTCGCGCGCGCGGCCGAGTTGCGGGCGCGGATGGACGAGCGGCGCACCGTCCGCCACTTCTCCCCCGACCCGGTGCCCGAGCAGGTCGTGCGGGACGCCGTCGCCTGCGCCGCGACGGCCCCGTCCGGGGCACACCAGCAGCCCTGGACGTTCGTCCTGGTCAAGGATCCCGAGATCCGTCAGCAGATCCGCGCCGCGGCCGAGCAGGAGGAGCAGATCTCCTACGACGGCCGGCTCGGCGACGAATGGCTCGCCGCGCTGCGCCCCCTCGGCACCGACGCGGTCAAGACCCACCTGACCGACGCTCCGGCCCTGATCGTGGTCTTCCAGCAGCGGTACTGGCTGGGGCCCGACGGCACGAAGCGCAAGCACTACTACGTGGACGAGTCGGTCGGCATCGCCGTCGGCATGCTCCTGTCCGCCCTCCACCTGAGCGGGCTCGCCGCGTTGATCCACACACCGAGCCCGATGCGGTTCCTGAGCCACGTCCTGAACCGTCCGGAGAACGAGAAGGCCTTCGCGGTCATCCCCGTCGGCTACCCGGCCGACGACTGCGAGGTTCCCGACCTGCTGCGCAAGTCCCTGGACCAGGTCATCGTCGAGGTCTGAGACCGTCCCGGAACCTGGACCGCCCCCGCTCCGGACTTGGGGGTACCGGAGCGGGGGCGGGGTTCGGCAGGGCAGGGAGGTCAGCCCATGTGCGGGTACGGGTAGTCGGTCGGCGGGACCAGGGTCTCCTTGATGGAGCGGGTCGAGGTCCAGCGCAGCAGGTTGGAGGCCGCGCCCGCCTTGTCGTTCGTACCGGACGCGCGGCCGCCACCGAAGGGCTGCTGGCCGACGACGGCGCCGGTGGACTTGTCGTTGATGTAGAAGTTGCCCGCGGCGAAGCGGAGCTTCTCCATCGCGTCGGCCGCCGCGTAGCGGTCCTGGGCGATGACGGCGCCGGTCAGCGCGTACGCGGACACCGACTCCATCTGCTCCAGCATGGCGTCGAAGTCCGCGTCCTCGTAGACGTGCACGGCGAGGATCGGGCCGAAGTACTCGGTCGTGAAGACCTCGTTCTCCGGGTCGGTGCAGGCGATGACGGTCGGGCGGACGAAGTAGCCCTCCGAGTCGTCGTAGCTGCCGCCGGCGACGATCGTGCAGGTCGGGTCGGCCTTGGCGCGGTCGATCGCGGCCTTGTTCTTCGCGAACGAACGCTCGTCGATGACGGCGCCGATGAAGTTCGTCAGGTCGCGGACGTCACCCATGGTGATGCCGTCGACCTCGGCCGCGAAGGCCTCCTTGAAGCCGTCGTTCCAGATCGACGCCGGGACGTAGGCGCGCGAGGAGGCCGAGCACTTCTGGCCCTGGTACTCGAAGGAGCCGCGGGTCAGGGCGGTCTTCAGGATGTCGCGGTCCGCGGACGGGTGGGCGACGACGAAGTCCTTGCCGCCGGTCTCGCCGACCAGGCGCGGGTAGGACTTGTACTTCTCGATGTTGTTGCCGACGGTCTTCCACAGGTGCTGGAAGGTCTTGGTCGAGCCGGTGAAGTGGATGCCGGCCAGCTCGGGGTGGTTCAGGGCCACCTCGGAGACGGCGATGCCGTCGCCGGTCACCAGGTTGATGACGCCCTTGGGCAGGCCGGCCGCCTCCAGGACCTCCATCAGCAGGACCGCGGAGTGGGTCTGCGTCGGGGACGGCTTCCACACGACCACGTTGCCCATCAGGGCCGGGGCGGTCGGCAGGTTGCCGGCGATGGCCGTGAAGTTGAACGGCGTGATCGCGTAGACGAAGCCCTCCAGCGGGCGGTGGTCGCTGCGGTTCCACACGCCGGCGCTGTTCGCGGCGGGCTGCTCGGCCAGGATCTGGCGGGCGAAGTGGACGTTGAAGCGCCAGAAGTCGACGAGCTCGCAGGGGGTGTCGATCTCCGCCTGCTGGGCGGTCTTCGACTGGCCCAGCATGGTCGAGGCGGCCAGCTTCTCGCGCCACGGGCCGGCGAGCAGCTCGGCGGCGCGCAGGATGATCGCGGCGCGGTCGTCGAAGTCCATCGCGCGCCAGGCCGGGGCGGCGGCCAGGGCGGCGTCGACGGCGGCCTGGGCGTCGGCCTCGGTGGCGTTCGCGTAGGTGCCGATGACGGACTTGTGGTCGTGCGGCTGGACGACGTCGAAGCGCTCGCCGCCACCCATCCGCTTGACGCCGTCGATCGTCATGGGGAGGTCGATCGGGTTCTCGGACAGCTGCTTGAGCTGGATTTCGAGACGTGCGCGCTCCGGGCTGCCGGGGGCGTACGAGTGGACCGGCTCGTTGACCGGCGCGGGGACCTGGGTCACAGCATCCATGGGTCTGGCAACTCCTTGAGCTAGTTCTGAACCTGGTTCTGGACCTAGTTCTTGGTGATCATCGAGCGGAGGAAGAAGAGGAGGTTGGCCGGCTTCTCCGCGAGGCGGCGCATGAAGTAGCCGTACCAGTCGGTCCCGTACGCGGTGTAGACGCGCATCCGGTGTCCCTCGGCGGCCAGCCGCAGGTGCTCGTCGCTGCGGATCCCGTACAGCATCTGGAACTCGTACTCGTCGGGCTTGCGGCCGGCCTTGCGGGCCAGTTCCTGGGCGATGGCGATCAGGCGCGGGTCGTGGGACCCGATCATCGGGTACCCCTCGCCCTCCATCAGGATGCGCATGATGCGGACGTACGCCTTGTCGATCTCGGCCTTGTCCTGGTAGGCGACCTCGGCGGGCTCCTTGTAGGCGCCCTTCACGATCCGGACGCGGCTGCCGGCCTCGGCGAGCCGGTGGGCGTCGGCCTCGGTGCGGAAGAGGTAGGCCTGGATCACGCAGCCGGTCTGCGGGAAGTCCCGGCGCAGTTCCTCGTGGATCGCGAACATCGAGTCGAGGGTGGTGTGGTCCTCGGCGTCCAGGGTGACGGTGGTGCCGATGGCCGCTGCGGCCTCGACGACCGGGCGCACGTTGGCGAGGGCCAGCTCGTGGCCGCCTTCGAGGGCCTGGCCGAACATCGAGAGCTTCACCGACATCTCGACCGTCTCGCCCAGACCCAGCTCGGCCAGCCGCTCGATCAGTTCGAGGTAGGCGTCGCGCGCGGCGTGGGACTGCTCCACGGCGGTGATGTCCTCGCCGACCACGTCGAGGGTGACTTCGAGGCCCTTGCGCGTAAGGTCCTCGACGATCGGGATGACCTGGCCGACCGTCTCACCGGGGATGAACCGGTTCACCACGGGCTTGGTCACCGGGGCGGCGGAGACGATTCGGCGCAGTTTGTCGCTGCGGGAAGCGGCGAGGATCGCGGGACCCAGCACGGGGCACCTCCAACGGGTGGCAGAAGCAGATTCACGATCTCGCGCCGGCGTGGCGTGGACGTAAGAGAAACGCATGTAAAACCACCGTGAAACCTAAGGATCTCCACGATCCTCTGCCATCGACAGCTGTCACGCATCCGTTGTCGACATCTCATACATCTGTCTGAAGAACCGTTCCGCGGGTGGGAGAATGGCCGGGTGAAGGGCGATTACCAGGACCTGGTGGACGAGATCTCGGCGCTGCTCGGCGCCCCGGCGACCCTGGAGAACCGGGACTTCCGCCTCATCGCCTTCGGCGCGCACGACGGCGACGACGACACGGCCATGGACCCCGTCCGCACCCGCTCGATCCTGACCAGGCAGTCCACGGCCGCCGTCCGGTCCTGGTTCGAGGGCTTCGGCATCGCCCGCGCCACCGGTCCGGTACGCATCCCGGCCGCCCCCGAGGCCGGGGTCGTCCGGGGTCGGCTCTGCCTGCCGGTGCGCTACCGGGGGATCGTTCAGGGTTACGTGTGGCTCCTCGACCCGGAGTCCGGACCCGACGCGGGGCCCGGTCCGGCGGCGCTCACCGCCGCCATGGAGGTCGCCGAGCGCATGGGAGTGCTGCTCGCCGAGGAGGCCAAGGCCGGGGCGGATCTGTCGCGGGAGTTCCGCGCGGCGCTCACGGCCGACCGCGGCTGGCAGCGGGACATGGCGCTGACCGCGCTGCGTACGGCTCTGGGACCGGACGGCGACGGGATCCACGCGGTGGTGTGCGTGGCCCCGTGGGCCGGGGAGGTCCCGGGTTCGATGCCGGGTGCGGCGGCGGTGTGCGAGGTGCCGTGGCCCCGGCCGGGCCGCGCGAGCGGAACGGACCCGGGCGGGTCGGACCGCGGTGGGGCGGACCGGAGCACGTCGGACCGGACCGCGTCGGACCGGACCACATCAGGCCGGACCACGTCGGGGCGCGCCACATCGGGCCGGACCGCATCCGGGCGGGCCGCTTCGGGCCGGGGCGCCGCGGGGCAGCCTGCTTCGGGCCGGGGCGTTTCGGGCCGGGTCGCCGATCTCCCGGGTGGCCGCACCGACGCCCGACCGGGTGACCGTTCCGCCACCGGGGCCGGCGCCGCCGGGTCGGACGGGATCGACGGGGACCCGGGTCCCGGTCGGACGGCTCTGGCGGTGCTGGTCAGGCTCCGCTCGGCGGACTCCGTCGCGCCGGTGGAGGCGCTGACCTCCCGACTGCTCCCCCGCCCCGCGACGCCGGCGGGACCCGCCGCCGCGACCGCCGGCATCGCCGAGCCCCGGCGCGGGCTGACCACGCTCGCCGACGCGTGGGCCGAGGCCGTGGCGGCGGCCAGGGCGGCGGCGGCGCAGCCCCGGCTCGGGCAGGTGGCACGGTGGTCGGCCATCGGACCGTACCGACTGTTGGCCTCGTTGGCCGCGGGGCGGGCGGAAGACCCCTCCACCCGGGTCCTGTTGGAGGCGGCGCACCGGGAACTGGCCCGTACCGCCGAGGTGTTCCTGGACTGCGCCGGACAGGCGGGCCGGGCGGCGGGGGCCCTGGGGATCCACCGCCAGACGCTGTACTACCGGTTGGGCCGGGTGGAGCAACTGACGGGCCTCGATCTGGACGAGGGCGAGGACCGGCTGTTGCTGCACATGTCCCTCAAGGCCGCCCGCCTCGACTGACCCGCGCCCCCTCGCCGGCCGCACGGCGGGCACGGCGTGGGCGCGCGGCGCGGCTCAGGCCGCGGGTCCCGCGTCGGGCGCGTCGGGCGCGTCGGGCGCGTCGGGCGCGTCGGGCGCGTCGGGCGCGTCGGGCGACACTTCCCCCGCCGCCCCGTCGACTGCCGCCCCGTCGACCGGCACTTCGTCGACCGGCGCCGCGGCCGCCTTCCCCGGCGTTCCCGCCCCCGCCCCCTTCGCCATGAGCTCCGCCGCCCGCCGCATCCCCTCGGTCAGCTCGGCCGGGGTGCCGGCGCTCCCGGCGTCGAAGAGCCACTGGATCATGAACCCGTTGAGCAGGGCCTGGTAGAAGGTGCCCAGCGTGCGCAGGTCCCCCTCCTCCAGCCGGTCCTCCGGCACACCGGTGAACATCGAGACCAGCCCCCGGCGCCCCTCGTCCTGCAAGGCCGCGAGCAGTCGGCGCAGCTCCGGGAGCTCGTCCCGGGTCAGCGCGACCTCCAGGCTCGCGGCCCAGATCGGGCCCGACTCCTCGTGCCGGGCGTGCACGCCCTGCCACACCGCACGGAAGCGGTCGAGCGAGCCGCCCTCCCCCGCGAGGCCGCCGGTGAACGCGTCGCCCCAGTCGGAGATCAACTCGATGAACGCCTGGGTGAGCAGGGCGTCCTTCGAGCCGTAGTGATAGCCGATGGAGGCCAGGTTGGCGCCCGAGGCCTTGACGATGTCACGCGCGGTGGTGCGCACGAACCCCTTCTCGACCAGGCATTCCTTGGCCCCCCGGAGCAGATCTTCGCGATGTCCCATGCCGACACGGTAGCAAGACAACTGTCCTAGACGGAAGTTCCATACGCTCGTACTAGACAAGCGTTTATGACGCTTGTACATTCCTGTTCATGACGAACCCCGCTGCCTCAGCGCGCCTCGCCGGCCGCCGCGAATGGACCGCCTTCACCGTCCTGCTGCTGCCGCTGCTCCTGGTCTCGATGGACGTCTCCGTCCTCTACTTCGCCATCCCCGCCATCACCCGGGAGCTGGACCCGAGCGCCACCCAACAGCTCTGGATCTTCGACAGCTACGCCTTCGCCCTCTCCGGGCTGCTGATCACGATGGGTTCGCTCGGAGACCGCATCGGCCGCCGCAAACTGCTGTTGATCGGCGCGAGCGCCTTCGGCCTCGCCTCCGTCGGCGCCGCGTACGCGACCAGCGCCGAGATGCTGATCGCCTGCCGGGTACTGCTCGGCGTCGGCGGTGCGACGCTGATGCCGTCCACCCTGGCCCTCGTACGAAACCTCTTCCGGGACGCCAGGCAGCGCGCCCAGGCCATCGCCATCTGGTCCGGAGCCATGACCGGCGGCATCGCCCTCGGCTCCGTGATGAGCGGTGTGATGCTGAACCACTTCCACTGGGGTTCGGTGTTCCTGATCAACGTCCCCGCGATGCTGCTCCTGCTGGTCCTGGTCCCGGTGCTGGTACCGGAGTTCAAGGACCCCGCCCCGGGCCGCTTCGACCTGCCGAGCGTCCCGCTGTCGATGGCCGCCGTGCTGCCCCTGGTGTACGGCCTCAAGGAGATCGCCGCGGAGGGCCTCGCACCGCTCCACACCGCCTGCGTCGCCGTCGGCCTGGCCTTCGGGTACGTGTTCGTGCGCCGCCAGCGGGGCCGCGACGACGCCATGGTCGGCCGGGCGCTCTTCCGCAACCGGGGCTTCGGCGCGGGCATCGGCCTCCAGACCGTCTCCGCCTTCGCCATGATGGGTTCGGCCTACTTCACCACCCAGTACCTCCAATCGGTGCTCGGCATGGGCACCTTGGAGGCCGCCCTGTGGAGCCTGGCCCCGTCGGTCGCCATCGGCGCCGCCGCCCCCGTGGCCGCGGCCCTCGCCCGCACGGTGGACCGGTCCCTCGTCATCGCGGGCGGCTTCCTCCTCGGCGCCGCCGGGTTCGCCCTCATCGGCCGGGTCGGCACGGACTCCCTGTGGCTGCTCCTCGTCGGCGCCGGGGTGCTGGCCAGTGGGATCGTCGTCGTGATGTCCCTGGTCTCCGACATCGCGCTCGGCGCGGCCCCCGCCGAGAAGGCCGGCTCGGCCGCCTCGCTGCTGGAGACGGGCGCCGAGTTCGGCGGCGCCCTGGGCATGGCCGTCCTGGGCAGCCTCGGCACCGCGGTCTACCGCTCCGACCTGGTGGGCGCCGAGCCCGCCGTCCGGGAGACCCTGGGCGGCGCGGTCGCCACCGCCGGTTCGCTCGGCGGCGAGTCCGGGCAGCGGGTGCTGGACCTGGCCCGGGAGGCGTTCGTGCACGGCATGCAGTACGCGGCCTGGGGCGGAACGGCCCTGCTGCTCGCGGCCGCGGCCCTCGCGCCGGTCCTGCTGCGCGGCATCGGCACCACCGCCGTGACCCCGGTGGAACCGGAGCCGGAGCCGGCCGGGGCCGCCGCGGCCCCCGCCCCCGTCGCACGCTGACGACCCGTACGACACGGAACGCGAAAGGGCCCGGGGTCTCCCCCGGGCCCTTCCCCTGCGTGCCGAAGGGTCAGCCGAGGCTGACCGTGCGCGCCGAGACGGCGCCGATCTCGGCGGCGATGTCCGCGAGGACGTTCACCGGGACCTCGGCGTCGACGGTGAGGACGCCGAGCGCCTCGCCACCCTCCTCGGCGCGGGCGACCTGCATGCCCGCGATGTTCAGACCGGCCTCGCCCAGGATGCGGCCGACGGTGCCGACGACGCCCGGACGGTCGGCGTAGCGCAGGACGACCATCTGCTCGGCGAGTGCCAGGTCCAGGTCGTACTCGCCGATGCCGACGATCTTCTGAAGGTGCTTCGGGCCCGCGAGCGTGCCGGAGACCGAGACCTCCTGCCCGTCCGAGAGGGTGCCGCGGACGGTGACCACGTTGCGGTGGTCCGGGGACTCCGAGCTGGTGGTCAGGCGGACCTCGACACCGCGTTCCTGCGCGAACAACGGGGCGTTGACGTAGGAGACCGTCTCGTCGACGACGTCCTCGAAGACACCCTTGAGCGCGGAGAGCTCCAGCACCTTGACGTCGTGCTGGGTGATCTCGCCGCAGACCTCGACGTCGAGACGGACCGCGACCTCGCCCGCGAGGGCGGTGAAGATGCGGCCGAGCTTCTCGGCGAGCGGCAGGCCCGGACGCACGTCCTCGGCGATGACGCCGCCCTGGACGTTGACCGCGTCCGGCACCAGTTCACCGGCGAGCGCGAGGCGCACCGACTTGGCGACCGAGACACCGGCCTTCTCCTGGGCCTCGTCCGTGGACGCGCCGAGGTGCGGGGTGCAGACGACCTGGTCGAGCTCGAAGAGCGGGGAGTCCGTGCAGGGCTCCTTCGCGTACACGTCGAGGCCGGCGCCGGCGACGCGGCCCTCCTTGATGGCCGTGTACAGCGCGGCCTCGTCCACGATCCCGCCGCGCGCGGCGTTGACGATGCGGACGGACGGCTTCACCTTGTGCAGCGCCTCGTCCCCGATGAGACCGAGGGTCTCGGGGGTCTTCGGCAGGTGCACGGTGATGAAGTCCGCGACCTCCAGCAGCTCGTCCAGCGTCAGCATCTTGACGCCCATCTGGGCGGCGCGCGCGGGCTGGACGTAGGGGTCGTACGCGACGACCTTCATGCCGAAGGCCGACATGCGCTGGGCCACCAGGACGCCGATGCGGCCGAGGCCCACGACACCGAGGGTCTTCTCGCTGAGCTCGACGCCCGTGTACTTGTTCCGCTTCCACTCGCCGTTCTTCAGGGCGGTGTTGGCCTGCGGGATGTTGCGGGCCGTGGCGACGAGCAGGCCACAGGCCAGCTCGGCGGCGGTGACGATGTTGGAGGTCGGCGCGTTGACGACCATCACGCCGGCCTTGGTGGCGGCGGAGACGTCGACGTTGTCGAGGCCGACACCCGCGCGGGCGACCACCCTGAGCTTCTTGGCGGCGGCGATGGCCTCGGCGTCCACCTTGGTGGCGGAGCGGACCAGGATCGCGTCGACGTCGACGATCGCGGGCAGCAGCTCCGCGCGGTCGGCTCCGTTGACGTGCCGGATCTCGAAGTCCGGACCGAGCGCGTCCACCGTGGCGGGCGACAGCTCTTCGGCGATGAGTACGACAGGTTTCGAGCTCACGTGGGTCATCCTCACAAGTCCAGTGCGGACGGCCGTCCCGACGGCCGCAGGCGGTGGAGGGGGTAGCCGCGTGGAAGACGCACGACACTGTGGGCCTGACGCGTTGTGTTGAGCAGTGTAGTGGCGTATCCGCGGCGGATTTCCGCCTGTACGGAAGGATCACCCTTCCGTGATTGGCCGGGGTGGCCAATCCGCGCGGTCGAAGGCCGCTGATCCGGCGGGCCGGACGGCCTCCAGGGGCGCGTGCGCGGCGGGATCAGCTCTCGTCGTTGTCGACCCAGCTCATCAGCTTGCGCAGCTTCTTGCCGGTGGTCTCCAGCAGGTGGGCCTCATCGGCCTTCTTGTACTCGTTGTACTTCGGCAGACCGGCCTTGTACTCGGCCATCCAGGTGTTGGCGAACTCGCCGCTCTGGATCTCCGCGAGGACCTTCTTCATCTCGGCCTTGGTGGCGTCCGTGATGATGCGGGGGCCGGTGATGTAGTCGCCCCACTCGGCGGTCTCGGAGACCGACCAGCGCATCTTCTCCAGGCCACCCTCGTACATGAGGTCCACGATGAGCTTCAGCTCGTGCAGGCACTCGAAGTACGCGATCTCCGGCTGGTAGCCGGCCTCGGTCAGGGTCTCGAAACCGGCCTTGACCAGCGCGGAGGCGCCACCGCAGAGGACGGCCTGCTCACCGAACAGGTCGGTCTCGGTCTCCTCGGTGAAGGTGGTCTTGATGACGCCGGCGCGGGTGCCGCCGATGCCGGCCGCGTAGGAGAGCGCGAGGGCGAAGGCGTTGCCGCTGTGGTCCTGCTCGACGGCGGCGATGCAGGGCACGCCGCGGCCTTCCTCGTACTGGCGGCGGACCAGGTGACCCGGGCCCTTCGGGGCGACCAGGGCGACGTCCACGTTGGCCGGGGGCTTGATGAAGCCGTAGCGGACGTTGAAGCCGTGACCGAAGAAGAGCGCGTCGCCGTCCTGGAGGTGGTCCTTGATGGACTCCTCGTAGATCTCGGCCTGGAGCGGGTCCGGGGTCAGGATCATGATGACGTTGGCCCACTCGGCGGCCTCGGACACCGAGACGACCTTCAGGCCCTGCTCCTCGGCCTTGGCCTTGGACTTGGAGCCCTCCTTCAGGCCGACGACGACGTCGACGCCGGAGTCACGGAGCGACAGCGCGTGGGCGTGGCCCTGGCTGCCGTAGCCGATGACCGCGACCTTGCGGCCCGCGATGATGGACAGGTCGGCGTCGTTCTCGTAGAACAGCTCGGCCACTGGGATATCTCCTTGGTGCGCGTGTGTTGCTCCCACCGTACGGCGGGGAACGGAATGTGAGTTTCTCGGTCTCGCCATGCGGGCGGCCCGCCGACGCGCGGCGGGCCGCCCACGGGGGCGAACGGTCGAACGACCGGTGGAGCGGTCGCTCAGGCGCTGCGGTCGAGCGCGCGCAGGCTGCGGTCCGTGATGGACCGTCCGCCACGCCCTATGGCGATCGTGCCGGACTGCACGAGTTCCTTGATGCCGAAGGGCTCCAGCATCTTCAGCATCGCGCCGAGCTTGTCGGTGCCGCCGGTGGCCTCGATGGTGACGGCCTCCGGGGAGACGTCGACCGTCTTGGCGCGGAACAGCTGGACGATCTCGACGATCTGCGAGCGGGTCTCGTTGTCGGCGCGGACCTTCACCAGAACGAGTTCACGCTCGATGGCGTTGTGCTGCTCCAGCTCGACGATCTTGAGCACGTTGACCAGCTTGTTGAGCTGCTTGGTCACCTGCTCCAGCGGAAGGTCCTCGACGTTCACGACGATGGTGATGCGCGAGATGTCGGGGTGCTCGGTGACACCGACCGCGAGGGAGTCGATGTTGAAGCCGCGGCGGGAGAACAGGGCGGCGATCCGGGCGAGGATGCCGGGCGTGTTCTCGACCAGGACGGAGAGCGTGTGCTTGGACATGTGAGTCGTTCTCTCTCTCAGGCTCTCTCGGCTCAGTCGTCTTCGTTGTCGCCGAAGTCGGGACGGACGCCCCGGGCTGCCATGACCTCGTCGTTGGAGGTGCCGGCGGCGACCATCGGCCACACCATGGCGTCCTCGTGGACGATGAAGTCGACGACCACCGGGCGGTCGTTGATCGCGTTGGCCTCGGCGATGACCCGGTCCAGGTCGGCGGGGTCCTCGCAGCGCAGTGCGACGCAGCCCATGGCCTCGGACAGTTTCACGAAGTCCGGGACGCGGGTTCCCTTGCGGGGGGCGATGGACTCGCCGAGCTGGGAGCCCACGGTGGCGTGGCCGGTCTCGTCGGCGTGCAGGACCGTGTTGGAGTACCGCTGGTTGTAGAACAGGGTCTGCCACTGGCGGACCATGCCCAGCGCGCCGTTGTTGATGATCGCGACCTTGATCGGGATGTTGTTCAGCGCGCAGGTGGCCAGTTCCTGATTGGTCATCTGGAAGCAGCCGTCGCCGTCGATCGCCCAGACCGTGCGGTCCGGCATGCCGACCTTGGCGCCCATCGCGGCCGGGACCGCGTAGCCCATGGTTCCGGCGCCACCGGAGTTCAGCCAGGTGCGGGGCTCCTCGTAGTCGACGAAGTGCGAGGCCCACATCTGGTGTTGGCCGACGCCGGCCGCGTAGATGGTGTGCTCCGGGGCGAGCGCGCCGATCCGCTGGATGACCTGCTGCGGCGAGAGGCTGCCGTCCGCGGGCAGGTCGTAGCCCAGCGGGTACGTCTCGCGCCAGCGGCTGAGGTCCTTCCACCAGGCGGTGTAGTCGCCCGCGTTGCCCTCGGTGTGCTCGGCCTGGATTGCCTGGATCAGGTCGGCGATGACCTCGCGGGCGTCGCCCACGATCGGGACGTCGACCTCGCGGTTCTTGCCGATCTCGGCCGGGTCGATGTCCGCGTGGATGACCTTGGCGAACGGGGCGAAACTGTCCAGCTTGCCGGTGACGCGGTCGTCGAAGCGGGTGCCGAGCGCGATCAGCAGGTCCGACTTCTGCAGCGAGGTGACGCCGGTGACCGAACCGTGCATGCCGGGCATGCCGACGTGCAGCGGGTGGCTGTCGGGGAAGGAGCCGAGCGCCATCAGGGTGGTACAGACGGGGACGCCGGTCAGTTCCGCGAGGACCTTCAGCTCGGCGGTGGCGCCGGACTTCATGACACCGCCGCCGACGTACAGGACCGGGCGCTTGGCCGCGCAGATGAGCTTGGCGGCCTCCCGGATCTGCTTGGCGTGCGGCTTGGTGACGGGCCGGTAGCCCGGCAGGTCGTGGGTCGGCGGCCACGAGAAGGTGGTCTTCGACTGGAGGGCGTCCTTGGCGATGTCCACCAGGACCGGGCCGGGGCGGCCGGTGGAGGCGATGTGGAACGCCTCCGCGATCGTCCGCGGGATGTCCTCGGCCCGCGTGACCAGGAAGTTGTGCTTCGTGATCGGCATCGTGATGCCGACGATGTCCGCCTCCTGGAAGGCGTCGGTGCCGATCGCCTTGGAGGAGACCTGGCCGGTGATCGCGACGAGCGGCACGGAGTCCATGTGCGCGTCCGCGATCGGGGTGACCAGGTTGGTGGCGCCCGGGCCCGAGGTGGCCATGCAGACGCCGACCTTCCCGGTGGCCTGCGCGTAGCCGGTCGCGGCGTGGCCGGCGCCCTGCTCGTGGCGGACCAGGATGTGACGGACCCTCTTGCTGTCCATCATCGGGTCGTAGGCGGGAAGGATGGCGCCACCCGGGATCCCGAACACGGTGTCGCACCCCACCTCTTCGAGAGAGCGGATGAGGGACTGCGCACCCGTGACGTGCTCAACTGCGGCGGACTGGTGTCCACCCGTACGGGGCCGCGGCTGCGGATGGTGGGCCCCGGTGGCCTGCTCGGTCATCGGCATTCTCTTCTCGAAGCTGAGGGTTTTACGAGGAGCGGGGATCCTTCGGAGCAAGCTCCGAAGGCGTGTGCCAGTGCAACAAAAAACCCCTCGTGCCGGGAGGCAAGCGAGGGGAGCGCGTCGGGTGTGTGGAGCGGGGACATACAGGTCCCAGCTTCAGCCGACGCGCTTTCCAAGTACGAGAATTCGGGTGCGCATGGCACTGACCCTCCCTCCGGCGGGAGGTGGATGTCAAGCGGGTGGGACGGGCGTCTCATTATTTGAGCCTCTACGGATGACCATCAAGCCACTGGACGAGCCTCCGGCCAAGGCCGGCTGGGCCAAACCGCCCGGTACTGGGAACGTACCGCGCACGAGGGCGCGTCGCAGCCTGTATTCGTCGAGTGGTCCGGAGAAGGCCATTCCTTGACCCTGGGTGCACCCCATCGCCCGCAGGGCCGACACCTGCTCGGGCAGGTCCACCCCGTCGGCCACCGACTGCATCCCCAGGTCGTTTGCGATCCGCAACAAACCTGCGGTGATCTTGTGCAGGCGGGCCGATTCCACCAGGCCCTCGACCAGGCCCCGGTCCAGTTTCAGCATGTCCACGGGCAGCCGCCGGAGGGCGCTGATGGCCGCGTAACCGCTGCCGAAGCCGTCGAGGGCGATCAGGACGCCCAGCCTCCGCAAGGCCGTCAGGCGCCGCTCCAGCTCGTCGAAGGGCACTCTGGGATCGCTGTCCGCCAACTCGATCACCAGCGCACCGGACGGCAGCCCGTGCCGGGTCAGCAGGGCGTCCAGGGAGGCGAGCGGCGCGGAGCGGTCCAGCAGCCGCTGGGCGGTCATCCGGACCGCCACCGGCACGTGATGACCGGCCCGGTGCCGCTCGGCGGCCTGCTCCACGGCCTCCTCCAGCAACCAGCGCCCCAGCTCGGCGGTGCGCGAGGCATCCGGAGCGACGCCGTGGGCGGCGCCCTCGCTGTACTCGGCCACCCGCAGGAACTCGGCCGGCGTGAACAGGATCCCCTGCGCCGAGCGCCAACGGGCCTGCGCGGCGACGGCCATGACCTCCCCGGTGGCCAGCGAGACCACGGGCTGGTGCAGCAGGGCGAACTCACCCTCGTGGAGCGCGGTGCGCAGCCGCCCCGCGAGCTCGGCCTTGCGCACGACCTCGGCCTGCATCTGCGGCGCGTACAGCTCGACGCGGTTCTTGCCGCCCGCCTTGGCCCGGTACATCGCGAGATCCGCGTTGCGCATCAGGTCCGAAGGGGTGATGCCGGGGTCCGCGAAGGCCACGCCGATGCTCGCGGCGACCCTGACCTCGCTGCCCCCGATCCGGTACGGCTGGGAGAGCGTGGTGCGCAGTCGGTCGGCGATCTCGTGCACCTGGTACTCGCGGGCGCCGCGGTCGCGGCTGCCGTCGCCCGTGATCAGCGCGGCGAACTCGTCGCCGCCGAGCCGGGCCGCGGTGTCCCCGGCGCGGACCGAGTCCTGGAGCCTGCGGGCGGCCTCGACGAGCAGCTCGTCGCCGGCCTGGTGGCCGATGGTGTCGTTGACCGCCTTGAAGCCGTCGAGGTCGATGAAGAGCACGGCGGTGCCGTGGTCCCCGGCCCGGCGGCCGGTCAGCGCCTGGCGGACCCTGCGGGTGAACAGGGCCCGGTTGGGGAGGTCGGTGAGGGGGTCGTGCTCGGCGCTGTGCTGGAGCTGGGCCTGGAGACGGACGCGCTCGGTGACGTCGCGGCTGTTGAGGATGAGCCCGCCCTGGTGCCGGTTGACGGTGGACTCGACGTTGAGCCAGTCACCGTCGCCCGACTCGAACCGGCACTCGATGCGGGTGGTGGGCTCCTCCGAGGGGGGCGCCGCCAGGAAGCGGCGCACCTCGTGGACCACGCGGCCGAGGTCGTCGGGGTGGATCAGGGTGGCGAGCTCGGTGCCGACCAGTTCCTCCGCCTCTCGGCCGTAGACCCCGGCGGCGGCGGGACTCACGTAGCGCAGGGTGCCGGTGGGCGCGGCGATCATGATGACGTCGCTGGAACCCTGGACCAGGGAGCGGAAGTGGTTCTCCTTCTGGGCCAGTTCCTGGGTCAGCGCGATGTTGTCGACGAGCATGATGCCCTGCCGGATGACGAGGGCCAGGACGACCGTGCAGCCGGTGAAGACGACCATCCGGTCGACCTTCCGGCCGTCCACGACGTTGTACAGGATGCCGAGGGTGCAGACGGCGGCCGCGAGGTACGGGGTCAGCGCGGGCAGCGAGCCGGAGATGGGACGGCTGTGCGGGCGCTCCGCTCGCGGGGGCCGCACCGCCTGCTCGGCGGACTCGGCCCTGCGGGCGCCCCAGGGGGCGTACGCCAGCAGCAGCGAGCCCGCGAACCAGCCGGCGTCGAGGATCTCACCGGAGCGGTAGGTGGTGTTCAGCAGCGGGGAGGTGAAGAGCGCGTCGCTCAGGACGGTCAGGGCGAGGGCCGCGATGGCCGTGTTGACGGCGGAGCGGTTGTTCGCCGAGCGGCGGAAGTGCAGGACCAGCACCATCGAGACGAGCGCGATGTCGAGCAGCGGGTACGCGAGGGACAGCGCGGCCCGGGGGACGCTGCCGGGGGCGCCCGACTGGACGGTGCGCGCGGCGTTGGCGAGGGCCAGGCTCCACGACAGCGTCAGCAGCGATCCGCCGATGAGCCAGGAGTCGAGGCCGAGGCAGACCCAGCCGGCACGGGTGACGGGACGCTTGGCGAGGACCAGGAGGCCCACGATGGCGGGCGGTGCGAAGCAGAGGAAGGCGAAGTCGGCGAGGGAGGGTTCCGGGACCTCCTGGCCGAGAATGACCTCGTACCAGCCCCAGACGGCGTTCCCGAGGGCCCCCATCAGGGAGGAGAACGCGAACATCAGCCAGGCGGGACGTTCGCGCCGGTCGATGGTGCGTGCGTAGTGGAAGCAGGAGACGGCGGCGAGCAGTCCCGCCGTGCTGAGCCCGAAATCGCCCATGAACTTGGCGAGTTCGGTCGATCCCCAGCCGAGGGCGGCTCCGACGGCGTAACCACCGCTGACCACCGCGAGGAGGAGCTGCGCCGCCAGGCCCTTGCCGGCGCCCGCCGTCGGGGGCCGGGTCAGGAGCGCCGCCCCCGGGGGGCTCACCGGTCCCCCTCGCCTGCCAGCTTCGGCGCACCCCATCGTCGCCTCCGGCGGCTCTGCCGCGTCGGATCCTTCGTCCATTGGCCGTGCATCGCCCGTCGCCCCCAAAGTGTCCGATCACTCCCCGGCGCCGGACGTTCCCGGCGCAGCCCCTTGTTCCGGACGATACACCACTTTCGTCACTCAGCGACATAGCTCCTCTACTCTGCGTCACCGTCCGGGAGGTTGTCGACACCGCGCGCACTCGGGTGAATACGGAACGTGCTCACATCGGGTCACCCCGTGGTCAACACCGTGTTCTCCAGGGGCTCGCCGGCGGCGAACCGGGAGAGCTGCCGGGCCAGGAGCCGCTTGGCCCGCGGCTCGAACGCCGAACTGCTGCCGCCCACATGGGGCGTGATCAGGACGTTCGGGGCGTGCCACAGCGGGTGGCCCGCGGGCAGCGGTTCCGGCTCGGTCACGTCGAGCGCCGCCCGCAACCGGCCGGATTCCAGTTCCGCGAGCAGGGCCGCCGTGTCGACGACCGGTCCGCGCGCCACGTTCACGAGCAGGGCGCCGTCCTTCATCCGGCTGAGGAAATGGGCGTCGACCAGGCCGCGGGTGGCATCGGTCAGCGGGGTGGAAAGGACCACCACGTCGGCGTCCGGGAGGAGTCGGGGAAGGTCGGCGAGGGCGTGCACCGGCCCGTGCGCGGTGGTGCGCGCGGAGCGTGCGACCCGTGTGACGCGCGCGCACTCGAAGGGGATCAACCGGTCCTCGATGGCCGCGCCGACCGACCCGTGCCCGACGATCAGGACCGACTTGTCGGCGAGGGCCGGGTAGAAGCCGGCGCGCCACTCCTCGCGGTCCTGGCCGCGGACCATGCCGGGGATGCCGCGGAGCGAGGCGAGGATCAGGGTGAGGGTCAGTTCGGCGGTGCTGGCCTCGTGCACCCCGCGGGCGTTGCACAGGCGCACGCCGGACCGCAGCCCGTCGAGGCCGCCGAGTACGTGGTCGATGCCCGCGGTGAGGGTCTGGACGACCTGGAGGTCGGGCATCGCCGGCAGCGGTCGCAGGGTGACGGCCGGGGACTTCATGTACGGGGTGACGTAGAAGACGCAGTCCCCCGGGTCCGCGGGGAACGCGTCCTCGCCGTCCCACCGTCGGTACCGGAAGCAGTCGGGAAGGCCTTCGATCTCGTCGGCGGCGAAGGGGAGCCAGACGTCCGGGGTCGTTGCAGTCATGATCACGAGGCTATGCCAAGGGATCCGGATCAAGCCGTTAGTTTGATGGCCGGACCGGGAGGGGGACGCACAGGTGGAGCGCAGGTCGATCGGGTCGGGGCCGCTGTGGGTGGGCGCCATCGGCCTCGGCTGCATGCCGATGAGCTGGGCGTACGCGCCCTCGCACCGCCGGGGCGAGGAGTCGGAGCGGACCCTGCACACGGCACTTGACCTCGGTGCGAACCTGCTGGACACGGCCGATGTGTACGGGCCCTTCACCAACGAGCTGGTCCTCGGGCGGGTGCTGCGGGAGCGGCGGTCCGAGGCCTTCGTGTCGGCCAAGGTGGGCCTGCGGGCCGGTGAGCAGCACGTGGTGGCGGACGGTCGGCCCGGATATGTGCGGCGGGCCTGCGACGCCTCGCTGCGGCGGCTGCGGACCGACGTCATAGACCTGTACCAGCTGCACCGGGTGGACCCGGACGTGCCGGTGGAGGAGACCTGGGGCGCCATGGCGGAGCTGGTGGCCGCGGGGAAGGTGCGGGCGCTCGGTTTCTGTGCGCTGGGCGCGGGCGCCGGGCCGGGCGCGGGGCGGCGCGGCGACCGGGCGTACCGGTCGACCGTGAGGCTGCTGGAGCGGGCGCAGCAGGTGTTCCCGGTGAGCGCGGTGCAGGCCGAACTGTCGGTGTGGTCGCCGGAGGCGGCGTGGCAGTTGCTGCCGTGGTGTGCGGCGCGCGGGGTGGGGGTGCTGGCGGCGATGCCGCTGGGCAGCGGGTTCCTGACCGGGACGCTGCGGCCGGGCGCCGGCTTCGAGTCGGCGGACGTGCGGGCCCGGCACCCGAGGTTCACGGCGGACGCGATGGCTTCGAACCAGGTGCTGGTGGCGGGCCTGCGGCGGGTGGCCCGGCGGCACGGGCCGGAGGTCACCGCGGCGCAGGTGGCGCTGGCGTGGGTGTTGGCGCAGGGACCGCACGTGGTGCCCGTCCCGGGGGCCGATCGGGCGCATTGGGCGGCGGAGAACGCCCGGGCTGCCGAGGTCCGGCTCACGGCCGGGGACCTGGCCGAGATGGCGGAACTTCCGGCGGCGGTGGGAGCCTGGGACTGACCCCGGCCGGATGTCGTGCCCCGCGCGATCGGCGACCACCGGAACAACCACTCGATCGAGTGTACGAGTGGTGGAACTTCGGGCGGTGCCGCCGATGTTGAGTCGGTGGGAAGGCACGATCGGAGCACCGGAAGGGACAGCGCGATGCGATATGAACCGCGGTACGGACAGGGCGACGGGCGGGGCGACGGGCGCCCGGGGGTGCGGGCGGCGGTCGGTTCTCCGCGCCGCGACGACCGGTGGGACGGGCGGTGGGACGGGCGCAGCGACGACCGGTGGGGCGGGCGCCCCGTGCCCTCGGCCGCGTATGACGTCGCGCGTGGGCGGCCCCGGTCGGTCCTGACGGCGCTGGCCCTGGCCGGGTGCGGGGCCCTGCTGGCGGCGGGCTGCTCGCCGCCGGGCGGGGAGGCGGCCCGGCCGGGCGGCTCCCCACCGGGTACGGCGTCACCGGGGGGCGGGTCACCGGGTTCCTCCGGCTCCCCCTCGACGAGCGGTCCGCCCGCCAAGGGCGCCGTGACGGTGAAGGGCGAGGTCGCCAAGGGGCTGGAGTCCCCGTGGGGTGTGGCGGCGCTGCCGGGCGGCGACCTGTTGGTCGCCTCGCGGGACAAGGGCACCATCAGTCGCGTGCGGGCGGACACGGGCGCGATCACGCCGATCGGCGAGGTCCCCGGGGTGGCCCCGGGCGGCGAGGGCGGGTTGCTGGGTCTCGCGCTCTCCCCGACCTTCGCCTCGGACCGGCTCGTGTACGTCTACTTCACGACCGAGTCCGACAACAGGATCGCCCGCCTGCGCTATGACGACCAGAGACCGGCCGGGCAGCGGTTGGGGGCACCCGACACGGTGTTCCGGGGCATCCCGAAGGGCCTCGTCCACAACGGGGGTCGGATCGCGTTCGGCCCGGACAAGATGCTGTACGTCGGCACCGGGGAGACCGGCGAGACCGGGCTCGCGCAGGACAAGAAGTCCCTCGGCGGCAAGATCCTGCGGATGACCCCGGACGGGGAACCGGTGCACGGCAACCCGGAGGCGGACTCGGTCGTCTATTCGTACGGCCACCGCAATGTGCAGGGCCTCACCTGGGACAAGGACAAGCGGCTCTGGGCCGCCGAGTTCGGCCAGAACACGTGGGACGAGCTGAATCTGATCGAGCCCGGTGTGAACTACGGCTGGCCGGAGGCCGAGGGGAAGGCGGGCAGAGCCGGCTTCCGCGACCCGGTGGCCGTGTGGAAGACCGACGAGGCGTCGCCGAGCGGCATCGCCTGGGCGCAGGGATCGATCTGGATGGCGGGGCTGAAGGGCGAGCGGCTGTGGCGGATCCCGCTCGCCGGCGCGACCCCGGTGGCCGAGCCGGA
This sequence comes from Streptomyces sp. NBC_00513, assembly GCF_041431415.1. Classification (GTDB taxonomy): domain Bacteria; phylum Actinomycetota; class Actinomycetes; order Streptomycetales; family Streptomycetaceae; genus Streptomyces. The sequence continues at coordinate 5,410,181 of NZ_CP107845.1, read as the reverse complement.
GGCCTTCCTCCAGGGCCGGTACGGCCGGTTGCGGACCGTGGTGCCGCTGGGCGGGGACGCGTTGCTGCTGGTCACGAGCGAGACGGATGGGCGCGGGTCGCCGGAGACCGGCGACGACAGGATCCTGACACTGACGGTGCGATGACCGACGAGGCCCCGGCCGGGGACGAAAGGCGTGGTGGACAGCGTGTTCAACATGTTCGAGGAGCTCTTCGCCCCGGGGCGCAAGCACACCAACGAGGAGAAGAAACGACTGGAGCTGTCCCGGACCGACGTCAATGACGGCGATCCGGGACGGGGCCCGATAGATCTCGAATCCGGCACGGTGCTCATACGCCCTGCCGAGCGACCTCCGGCCTAGACCCGGCGCCGCGTACCGGGGCGGATCCGGACGGCCGGCCACCGTGACCGGCCTGGCCGCCTCCCGGGGTCCGGCGGCTTCCGCGGTCCGGGCGGTCCTGGAGTTCGGGGCCGAACAGTCTGAGCCTATGGGCGAGGGCGGCGGCCTCGCCGCGGCCGGCCACGCCCAGCTTGGCCAGGATGTTCGAGACGTGCACGCTGGCCGTCTTCGGGGAGATGAAGAGTTCCTCCGCGATCCGGCGGTTGGTGCTGCCCGTCGCGACCAGCCGTAGTACGTCCCGCTCGCGGCTGGTCAGCCCCAGGGCCTCGGCCGGGTCCACCTCCGGTGTCGGCGGCGCCCCGTGCGGGTCGGGGGCGTCGAGCGGGACCCGGGCGCGTTGCGCCAGCAGCGTCAGGTCCTCGCACAGCCGTCGGGAGCCGAGCCGCTCGGCGGTGGCGTGTGCCTCGCGGAGCAGTTCGGTGGCCGTCTCCCGGTCGCCGCCGGCCACGAGCAGCGCCTCGCCGAGTCGGTACCCGGCCCGGGCGAGCAGGTAGGGGCGGGCGAGGGGTCGGATCATGTCGACGACGGCGGTCCAGTCCGCGGTGGTGTCCCGGCCTTCGGCGCGGAGCAGCTCGGTCCGGACGTACTCGGCGTGCGCGGTCCATACCGGCACCGGGGTCGCCAGGGTGCGGGCGGCGGCGCGCAGCGCCTTCAGGGCGGCTTCCCGTCCGGAGTCGGCGGTCGGGAGTCCCCGGGCGTCGGCCTCAGCGGTGGCCGCGGCCAGCAACAGCGGCCAGGCGTAGCGGTGTTGCCCGAGCGCGAATCCGTGGGCGATGGCTTCGGTGACGTGGCTGCGGGCCTCGACGATCCGGCCCTCGCCCGCGGCCACTCCGATCTCCAGCCGGTAGAGCGGCAGTCGGTGTTGGGGCTGGGCGTCGTGCGTGCCGAAGTATGCGTGTGCCGTGGCGAGTTGGGCGGCGGCCTCGGAGAGTTCACCGCGGGCCAGGGCCAGGTAGGAGAGGCGTGCGGCGGCGGAGGCGCGCGGGGCGGCACTCTGGCCGACACGGAGGGTCTCCCGGGCTTCCTCGGCGGCCTCGTCCCAGCGGCCGAGGCTGTAGAGGCTTTCCGCCATGTTGCCCCGAACCCAGGCCTCGGAGTCCAACAGCCTTGATTTGCCGACGAGTTCAGTGCCCCGCTTGGCCACTTCCACGGCTTCCGCGGAACGGCCCAGCGATTCCAACTGAGAGGTGAGATTGATATGAGCACGACCGGCCAATGCGGTCAGCCCGAGTTCCGTGGCGCGGTCCTTGACCGCGTGCAGTTCGGCGAGGCCCGTCTCGCTGTCGCCGGAGTCGACACACAGGGAGGCGACCGTGATCCGCGCGTTGAGTTCGACGTCCTCCGCGCCGACCATCCGCGCGTACTCCACGGCGCGTTCGGCGGCGGCGAGGTTGTCGGGGCCCGGCTTGTGGAGCATGCCCCAGCCCGCGGCCCGGACCAGCACCTCGGCGTGCACCTGGGACGGGGGCAGCCCCCGGACGAGTTCCTGCGCCCTGGCTATCTCCGCCCACCCGTCGCCGCGGGCGAGGCTTGCGACCAACCGGGAGCGCTCGGTCCAGAACCAGGCGGCCCTGAGCGGGTCCTCGTCCTCCTCCAGCATGCGCAGCGCGGTCTTGGTCAGCTTGAGGGCGCGCTCGCGTTCGCCTCCGTAGCGGGCCGCGACGGTGGCCTCGGCCAGCAGGTCGAGTCGCCGGAGCCCGGTGTTCTCCGGATCGCATCCACAGGGCGGGTAGACGTCGGTGTAGTCCGCCGGGCGGAGTCCCTCGCGCGTCTCCTCCGGGACGCTGTCCCAGAGGTCGATGGCCCGTTCCAGCAGGCTCAGCTGCTCGGAGTAGGCGTGTCGGCGGCGGGCGGTCACGGAGGCGGCGAGGACGGCGGGCAGCGCCTTGACCGCGTCGTTGGCGTAGTACCAGTAGCTGGCCAGCCTGATGACCCGTTCGCCGGCGCGGATCAGCGTCTCGTCGGCTTCCATGGCCTCGGCGAAACGGCGGTTGACGCGGGCGCGCTCGCCCGGCAGCAGGTCGTCGCTGACGGCCTCGCGGACGAGGGAGTGACGGAAGCGGTAGCCGTCCCCGTCGGAGGTGGGGAGGAGGATGTTGGCGCCGACGGCGGCCCGCAGAGCCTCGATCAGCTCGTCCTCGCCGAGCCCCGTGACGGCGCGCAGCAGCGGGTACTCGACGGTGGAACCGCCCTCGGCCACGATCCGGACCACGCGCTGCGCGGACTCCGGCAGGACCTCGACCCGGACGAGCAGCAGATCGCGCAGGGATTCGGTGAGTCCCGTACGGCAGCCGTTCGCCCGCGAGGCGACGAGTTCCTCGACGAAGAAGGCATTGCCGTCGGAGCGGTCGAACACCGAGTCCACGAAGGCCTCGTCGGGCCGCGAGGCGAGGATGCCGGCGAGCTGTCGGCGCACCTCGGCCCGGTTGAAGCGGGGCAGTTCGATGCGTTGGACGGTGCGGAGCCGGTCGAGTTCGGCGAGGAGCGGGCGCAGCGGGTGACGGCGGTGGATGTCGTCGGCGCGATAGGTGGCGACGACGACGAGACGGCCGTTGCCGAGGGTGCGGAAGAGGTAGGCGAGGAGGTGCCGGGTGGAGGTGTCGGCCCAGTGCAGGTCTTCCAGGACGAGCACGATGGTGCGATCGGCGGCGAGCCGTTCGAGCATGCGGGCCGTCAGCTCGAAGAGGCGCGCGGTGCTCTCCTCGTCGTGCGGGCCCCTGGGGGTGTCGCCGAGCTCGGGGAGGATGCGGGCGAGTTCGTCCTCCTGACCGGCGGTCGCGGCGGCCAGTTCCTCGGGGAGCCGGCGGCGCAGGCTGCGCAGCGCCGTCGAGAAGGGGGCGAAGGGAAGCCCCTCCGCCCCGATCTCCACACAGCCTCCGACGGCCACCACCGCGCCGCGGCGGGCCGCCTCGCCCAGGAACTCCTCCGTGAGGCGGGTCTTGCCGACGCCGGCCTCGCCCCCGATGACCAGGGCCTGCGGCTCCTGGTCCCCGGCGCGTGTCAGTGCATCGACGAGTATGGCCAGTTCGTCGGCTCGGCCGACGAACACCGGGCTCACGGATCTGGTCTCCACGTCGCCGAGCATCGCACAGGGCGGCCGTTCGGCGTCACCGAGTATCGCGGCGCTTCTCCTCACGCGTCGGCTCCCGCTGCTCGCGCCGCGGCTTACGCGGCGCGGGTGAAGCGGCTCCGGTTTCCACTCACCGACCCTTCGGGTTCCTGGCCGCGTGAGGAGCGGCGCGCCTTCCTGGCCGCCCGGGCCAGTCGGTACGCGTCGGCCTCGCGGAGGAGGTCGGCGCGGCGGGCGATGGCCATCTCGTACTCGAACATCTCGTACTCCCTGGTTGCTCTCTCGGGCACCTCGTTCGGTGTGATCCAAGATTCGCTTCCCAGAGGGCGCCGGCGCATGGGGCGCTTGCCGCATCTTCGCGCGCCGGAAGCCTTACTGATGGTTTCAGAATGAGGTTCGGAGTCGGCGTAAGCAGATGATGCTGCAGGCCAGTTGGAGCAGGCCGAGGTGGAGGTCGGCTCGTATCTCGTAGCGGATGCGGAGTCGTTTGAACTGGTGCAGCCAGGCGAAGGTTCGCTCGACGACCCAGCGGGTCTTGCCCAGGCCGGATCCGTGAAGTGTGCCGCGTCGGGCGATCTTGGGTGTGATCCCGCGGGCTCTGAGCAGGCGCCGGTACTTGTCGAAGTCGTAGCCGCGGTCGGCGAAGAGCCGGCGGGGCCGGTGACGTGGCCGTCCTCGAAGCCCGCGGATGCGGGGTATCGCGTCCAGCAGGGGCATGAGCTGGGTGACGTCGTGACGGTTTCCACTGGTCAGGGAGACGATGAGTGGGGTTCCGTGGCGGTCGACGATGAGGTGGTGCTTGCTGCCGGGGCGGGCACGGTCGACCGGCGAAGGTCCGGTGTGAGCCCCCCTTTGAGGGCTCTGACGTGCGAGGCGTCGATCGCAACGTCATCCATGTCCAGCAGCCCGGCCGCCCGGAGCTCGGCCAGGAGGACTTCGTGGAGGCGGGGCCACACTCCGGCCTCGGTCCAGTCCCGAAGCCGACGCCAGGCCGTCACACCACTGCAGCCGAACCGCTCGGCTGGAACGTCCCGCCAGCTCACGCTCTTGCACAGCACGTAAACGATGGCCCTCAACGCCGCACGATCGTCCACCGGCCGACGCCCCGGATACCGGTGCCGGCGAGGTGGACGTTCCGGCAGTAACGGGGCCACACGTTCCCACAGGTCATCAGGCACGAGATCAGCAGACACACCCCAGATCCTGCCGACACGATACCCAACTGCCAAGCCCCTCAACGAATCTCATTCTGAAACTATCAGTTAGTCCCGCTTGCCGACCCCCGGACCGGCCTGGACGGCCTAAGCCCTGAGGCCGTGCCCGGGTCGCCTGGTGTCCCTGTGGACGACGGGCGTCCTGTGGACGACGGGCGTCAGACGGCGCTCGTCGGCGCGGGGAGGAGGAGGTCGAAGTACATGAGGGTGAACAGGAGTACGCCCAGGGCGCCGAGCGCGATGGCGGCCCAGGCCACGGAGCGGATCCACGTCGGGAGGGTGCGGCCGGGGACCCCGAAGGCGGGGCGGGCCAGCACGAAGAGGGCGAGGAGGAGTGCGAGGGCGGACAGGACGCCGTTGACGAGGGCGGTCGCGTGCCAGGGAGCGCTGTACAGGGCCGCGATCTTCGCGTTGGTGTCGGCGGTCTGGCTCAGGTCGAGCTGGTTCACGAGGTTCTGTCGCTCGGCGACGACGCGGGAGACCCAGCTCCCGCTGAGGGCGACGACGCTCAGCCCCGCGGCCACGATCGCGGAGGCCGCGGAGGCGACGCCGCCGACCTGCCCGGCTTCCTCGTCCTCGGCGGCGAACTCCTCTTCGAGGTCGTCGTCGGACGCCTCGGGTGCGGTGGACCCGTCGAGCGGCTCCGCCACGGCCTTGTCGGCCGGTTCGAGCGTGTCGGACCCCGTGTTCTCGGTCCGGGCCTCGGCCGGGGTGGTCGCTGTCGCCTTGTCTTCGGTGGGGTCCGTTGCGGGGGCCGTCGGGTCGGGGGTCTTCTTGGTGTCCATGCGGGGCACCGTAGGCGGCGTTTCTGAGAGGTTCCTGAGAAGGTCGCGCGACCGCCCGGGGCCATCTCCGCAGGTGGGCCACGGGGTGGGATTCCGGGCGGTGACCGCGCCCCGTGGGCCGGGCCGCCGATCGCGAGCGGCTCGGCGGTCCCGGCGGGGGACCGCCGGCCCTCCGACCGCGAGGCGCCTATCCGGGCTGCGACGGGATCTGCCGCGACGCGGTCCCGAGTGCCTCTTCGAGCGCCTGGTCCGCCGGAACCGGAACGTCGGGTACGACTCCCACGCCCTCCCAGTTGGTCCCCGTGACGGTGTTGACGGCCCGGGCCGTGGGGACGGTGACCTGGATGTGATCGGTGACCGTGTAGCGGGTCGTGGGGTGGGCGCCGCCCCGCGTGGTCTCGCCGAGGACGACGGCCCGGCCGTTGGCCTGCAGGGTGTAGGCGATGTCCTCGCCCGCGGAGAACGTGGTCCCGCTCGTGAGCACCTGGACGGGGCGGTCCAGGTAGCGCGGCGCGGGGAGGTGGGCGGTCGTCCAGAACTGGCGGGTCGTATCGGTGCGCCGGTCGTGGATGTCGTTCAGGTGCACCTGGTCGTCAGGGAAGAAGTAGCTGCACCACATCGCCGCCCCCTCCGGGGATCCGCCGAGGCACGCCCGCAGGTCCAGTACGAGGGCGGAGCTGTGCGCGACCAGCTGCATGGCCGCGCCGATCGCGCTCGCGCCCTCGGCGGCGGTGGCGACGCGCCGGAGCTCGATGAGCCCGACGTTCCCTTCCAGCCGTTCGACGCGGCGGATCCCCTGGCCCTCCGCCCGGAGCAGCGCGAGGAACGCGGCCCGGCCCCCGTCGGCGTCCGCCGGAGCCGACGATTGCGGCTCGTCCGTCCAGAGCAGTCGCAGGTGCTTGTCCGGGCACACCTCCTGGAGATGTGCGGTCACCGCCTCGCAGAGAGCCGGACCGTCCAGGCCCTCGTAGGCGCCGGCCGCCAGATGGTCCCCGATCGCGGCTTCGATGGCGGGAATCTTCGCGGGGAAGACATAGCCCGCGTCGATTCGCTCCAGGGCCTCTTCGATTATCTGTTGATTGGAAGGCATGACGGATCATGGTAGGGGTCGAGGTTTCCGGCGAACAGGGGTTTGTTTCCGCGCGGTTGGAGTCGAACCGGTTCGGGAAACACGCGGTTTCCTCCTCGGCTCTCGGGCGGCTGGGTCGTACGTCACCGGGATGCGGTGACGCGCGCGGCCTCGTCCGATTCCCCGTCCTTGCCCTCGTCCTTGTCGCTGCCCTCGCCGTTGCCCTTGTCCGAGGCGCTGTCCGTGTCGGGCCGCTGCGCCGGGAGTGCCGCGCGGGTGCGGGAGGGCGGGGGTTCGATGCTGATGCGCGGGAGCCTGCGGTCGAGCCAGGCGGGCAGCCACCAGTTGGCGCCACCGAGCATGTGCATGAGGGCGGGGACCAGCAGGGTGCGCAGGACGAAGGCGTCGAGTGCGACGGCGACGGCGAGGCCGATGCCGAACATCGCGATGATGCGGTCGCCGCTGAGCACGAAGGCCAGGAACACGGAGATCATGATGACGGCGGCCGAGTTGATCACCCGGCTGGTCTCGGCGAGGCCGACGCGGACGGCCCGCTTGTTGTCCCCCGTCTCCAGCCATTCCTCGTACATCCGGCTGACCAGGAAGACCTGGTAATCCATGGACAGCCCGAAGAGCACCGAGACCATGATGACGGGCAGGAAGGGCTCGACGGGGCCGGCGCTGCCCAGGCCCATCGCCTCGCTGCCCCAGCCCCATTGGAAGATCGCGACGACCACGCCGAAGGAGGAGGCGACGGCCGCGACGTTCATGACGGCGGCCTTGACGGGGATGCCTATGGACCGGAAGGCGAGCAGCAGGAGCACGCAGCCGAGGGCGATGACCACGCCCACGAAGAGCGGCAGCTTCCCGATGACGACCTCCGCGAAGTCGTCGTAACCGGCGGTCACTCCGCCCACGTGGACCTCCGTCGAGCCGTCGTTCGCGGCGCGCGGGATGACGTCCCGGCGGAGCGTGTCGACGAGGTCGCTGGTGGCCCGGGACTGTGGGGAGGAGTCCGGTACGACGGTCAGGACAGCGGTGTCCCCGCTGCCGTTGAACACAGCCGGGCCCGCGAACGCGACGCCCTCGGTGGTCCGCAGGGCTTCGGTCAGGCGGTCGACGGCGACCCGCCCACCGGCTCCGTCGAGGCGGGCGACGACCGCGAGCGGTCCGTTCGTTCCGGGTCCGAAGCCTTCGGCCAGCAGGTCGTAGGCCTTGCGGGTCGTGGAGGTGGCCGGGTTGTTGCCCTGGTCGGAGGTACCGAGGTGGAGGCCGAGGGTCGGCAGCGCCAAGACCACCATCACGGTGGTGGCGAGCGCGCCGAGGAGCTTGGGGTGTCGTTCGACGAAGGCGGACCAGCGGACGGCGAAGCCGGTGGGGAGCTCGGGGCGTGGTCCTTCCCGCGCGAGCGTGCGGCGTTCGCGGCGCGAGAGGGCGCGGGTGCCGATGTACGAGAGGAGGGCGGGCAGCAGTGTCACGGAGGCGGCGACGGTGAGGACCACGGTCAGGGAGGCCGCCAACGCGACGCCGTCGAGGAAGTTCAGTCTCAGCACCAGCATGCCGAGCAGGGCGATGCAGACGGTCGCGCCGGCGAAGACGACGGCCCGACCGGTGGTCGCGACGGCATCGGCGGCGGCCTGCTCGACCGGGAGGCCGCGGGTGAGGGCCTTGCGGTGCCGGGTGACGATGAACAACGCGTAGTCGATGCCGACGCCGAGGCCGACGAGGGTGCCGAGCATCGGGGCGAAGTCCGCGACCGCCATGGCGTGTCCGAGCAGGGTGATGCCGAAGTAGGCGGTACCCACGCTGACCAGGGCGGTCGCGATGGGCAGCAGGCTCGCGGCGAGCGAGCCGAAGGCGAGGAAGAGGACCACGGCGGCGATGGCCACGCCGATGGCCTCGGCGAGGTGGGCGCCGGGTGCCTCGGTCAGGCCGATCGCCCGGCCGCCCAGCTCCACTTGGAGGCCGTCGGACTCGGTGGTGGGGTTCTTGGCCGTCGCGACGACGGCTCTGGCCTGGTCCTTGGGCACGGCGTCGGCGGGCCGGTCGAAGGTGACGACGGCGTAGGCGGTACGCCCGTCGGGGCTGATCCGGGCGGCTTGTTCGGGGGCGGGTCCGTAGGGGCCGGCGACCGATCCGACGCCGGGGAGCGCGGTGATCGCGTCCAGTGCCCGGCTCATGCGCTCTTCGACGGCGGGGGTGCGGGCGCTCTGGTGGTCCGGGGTCCGCCACACGACGGTGTTCGTGTCGCCGCCTTGGCCGTGGAAGCCCTCGCGCAGCAGGGTGTTGGCCCTGGCGGACTCGGTCCCGGGGACCTCGTAGTCGTTGGTGAAGGCGGATCCGGCGCTCCCCGCCGCCGCGGCGGTGCCGCCGAGGGCGAGCAGCCAGATCAGGACGGTGACCAGTCGGTGTCGCATGCACCAGCGTGCGATTGCTGCCAACGGACGTGCTCCCTGGTGGTTCGGATCTTTACCGGGGGAGGGCCCGTCGCAAAGAACACGTGGACGCGTGCGGGCCGGGGCGGGTGCCTGAGGGGTCTCCTCGGCCCGACCGGTCGGTCCACACCTCTACCTGCTTCACCTGCAACGATCTCAACGATTGGTGATCGTTGGCCCCTTTCGTGTGCATCGTCACAGGAACTTGGGGAATGCCCGATGCGGAGGGCCACGGCCACGGCCAGCAGGTTCAGGGCGCGGCCAGGTTCAGGTTCAGGGTCGCGGGCTGCCGGGCTGCTCTTCGTCGGCGCGGTAGCCGGGAACGGACGGCCATCGGACGGTGAGCACCACCGTGTCCTCCTCCGCGTGCCAGGAGTGGTCGACCCCGCGCCCCCAGACCACGTAGTCGCCCTGCTCGGCGAGGACCACGGTGCGGCCGGGGAACTCCAGCCGGAAGCGCCCGCTGATCAGCACCTGGAGCGCGGTGCGTTCCTCGCCGGTCACCCATCGCGCCCGCTCGTCGCCCTTGGGGTGGACGCCCCATTTGATCTCCACGTCCTCGCTGTGGCGGGGATCGCCGGGCGCCTTGAAGTGACCGAGGAGCCAGCCCCGGTCGGCGGCGGCGTCGGGAGCGGCCTTGCCGGTGTAGACGGAGGAGTCGACGTTCACGGAGCGAGGTTAATGCAGTTGTGGCGCGCGGACCCGGCTGGTGAGCTGGCCGGATGACCATGGATGACGCGGAATTGGTGAAGGTGCGGGCCCTGTACGACTCGCAGATGCGCCGGGGCGCGCAGCCCGACTCGGCGTCGGCCCGCGTGGAACGGGTGGGCGCGGTCGTCCGGCAGACCGTGTCCGGTCCCGGCTGGAACGGTGTGGTGTGGTCGGACCTCGACGCCGGGACGGCGGACGCGGAGATCGCCGCGCAGATCGCCCACTACGCGGGGCGGGCAAAGGCCGGCGAGGCGACGGACTTCGAGTGGAAGTTGTACGACCACGACCGCCCGGCGGATCTCGGGGAGCGGCTGCGCGCCGCCGGGTTCGTGCCGGAGCCGGCCGAGACGCTGCTCGTGGCGCGGACGGCCGACCTCGCGGCGCTGCCGGTCCGTCCTCCGGAGGGGATCACCCTGCGGGTGGTGACGGACGAGGCGGGGGTGGATTTGATGATGGAGGCCCACGGAAGGGCGTTCGCCTCCGAGAGCCCCCGGATCCGGGAGCTGGTGCTCGGCATGCTGCGGGACGCACCGGACACCGTCGAGGCCGTCGTCGCGATGGCGGGCGACACCCCGGTCTGCGCGGCCCGGATGGAGATGCCGCAGGGGGTCTCGTTCGCGGGCCTGTGGGGCGGTGGCACCGATCCCGAGTGGCGGGGGCGCGGCATCTACCGCCTTCTGGTCGCCCACCGCGCCCGGTTGGCGGCGGCCCGCGGCATCGAGTACCTCCAGGTGGACGCGACGGAGGACAGCCGACCGATCCTGGAACGGCTGGGTTTCAACGTGCTGGGAGTGACGGTGCCGTACGTGTGGGAGTGCTGAAAAGGGTGCCCGCCGGGTCCTTCCGGCCGTCGGGTCGGGCGGGCAGGATCATGCACATGGAACGCATCTCACCACCCGGTACCGGCGGCGAGCGCGAAACGCTCCGCGCCTACCTCGACTTTCACCGCGCCACCCTCGCGATGAAGTGCGAGGGTCTGGACGACGGGCAACTGCGCCGCCAGGCGTCCCCGCCGTCCGCCTTGTCCCTGATGGGCCTGGTTCGACACATGGCCGAGGTCGAGCGACAGTGGTTCCGCCGCACGATCGGCGGGGCCGAGGTCCCGCACCTGTGGTCCGACCGCCACGACTTCCAGGCGGCCTACGACGCCACGGACGCGAGCGGGGCCGAGGCCTTCGCCGCCTGGCACGCCGAGATCGAGCACTCCCGGGAGGTGGAGGCCGCAGCCGCGTCCCTGGAGGTGACGGTGCACGTCCCGAGGTGGAAGGAGGACGTCTCGTTGCGCCTGGTGATGCTGCACATGATCCACGAGTACGCCCGCCACAACGGGCACGCCGACTTCCTCCGCGAGGCCGTGGACGGCACCGTCGGCGCGTGAGGACGCGGGAGGACGCGGCGGAGGTGTCTGAGAGACGCACCGTCGGCAGGTGCGGGACGCGGCGGGCCACGCGAGTCGCGGGCGGGCGAAGAGGGACCCGTGCCCACCCCGTGCCCACCCCCGAAGCCTCGGGGGCGGGCACGGGGTGGGCACGGGGGCCGCGGCCGGACGTCTGCGTCAGGCGGCGCGCCAGTAGCCGAGGCCGTTGACCCGCTGCTTCGGCAGGGCCAGGTCCTTGCGGAGGTACGCGGTCAACGCGCGGGTGGTCGCGGCGTCGCAGGCCAGCCACACGTACGCCGAGGCGGGGTCGGCGACCAGCTCGGGGAGTTGCGCCTTGACCTGCTCCACCAGGTTCGCCCCGGCGCCCGCGCCGCGCTCGACGCGGCGGATGTCGTGCCGGTCGGGGTCCAGGCGGACGGGGAGGTCGGTGTCGGAGGCGTGCTGGGTCTCGAACCAGATCGTGGCGGGGGTCCTCGGGTAGGCGTCGAGGAGGGAGTTGATGGCCGGGAGGGAGGCCGGGTCGCCGATCACCAGGAGGCGTTCGGGCTCGGGCGCGGGGGCGGTGAATCCGGTGCCCTGGATGCTGGCCTCGATGGTGTCGCCGGGTTGGGCGGCCCGCGCCCAGGCGCTGGCCACTCCGTCGTGGAGGGCGAATTCGAGGGTGAAGGTGCCCGTCGCGGGGTCGGGGTCGACGAGCGTGTAGGCACGCTGGTGCGGCTTGCCCTCGCTCTGGAACCACAGGCGGACCCACATCGTCGGATGAATCGATTCTCCGGCCGCCGCGAGGAGTCCTCCGTCCGACAGGTGCACGCGGCGGTAGTTCGCCGTGACGTCCTCCGCCCCGGTGACGGTGAAGGTGAAGTCCTTCGCCCCCATGAGCTTGAGGACGACGCCCTCCCAGCCCTTGCCAACGGCCATGTGTGGCCACCCCTTCCCCTGAGCTGCCCCTGCCCCTCGGCATCGGCACGCACTTTCAGCCTTATAGTTAGGTCAGCCTAACCTAATGCTTTGGGGAAGAGTGAGCAGTGTGAGCAGCGCAAACCCGTCGGACGACTACGCGGTCTACCGCGACGACTGGGGCGTCCCCCATCTTCGCGCATCCGACGCGCTCCGACTCTCCCACGCCCAGGGGCGCGTCACCGCCCTGGACCGCGCCTGGCAGTTGGAGGTCGAGCGTCATCGCGCCCAGGGCTCCAGCGCCGCCTTCCTCGGTGCGGACGCCGTGACCTGGGACCGGTTCGCCCGCCAGTCCCGTCTCGACGACACCGCCCGCCGCTGTCACGAGGCCCTCGACCCGCAGACCGCGGCCTGGGTGCGGGCGTACGTGGACGGGGTCAACGAGGGGCTGGCCGAAGGCGCCCTGCGCGACGAGCGGTTCGCGCGCACCGGGCACGTTCCCACCCCGTGGGAGCCGTGGGTCCCGCTCTCCATCTGGATCGCCACCCACATCCTGTTCGCCGGTTTCGCGACCAAGCTCTGGCGCGAGCGCGTCGGCCGGGCCCTGGGCGACGAGGCGGTCACCCTGTTCGCCACCGACGGCCCCGGCACGGCCGGCAGCAACGGCTGGCTGGTCCCCGGCGACCGGACCGCCACCGGCGCGGCGATCATCGCCGGCGATCCGCACCGGTTCATCGAGGACCCGGGCGTCTACCAGCAGATACGTCTCTCCTGCCCCGAGTTCGACGTCCTCGGCCTGGCCGTCCCCGGCATCCCCGGCCTCGGCCACTTCGGGCACACCGGCGGCGCGGCCTGGGCCATCACCAACGCCATGGCCGACTACCAGGACTTGTACGTCGAGCGGCTGCGCCCGGCGCCCGGCGGCGACGGCGTCGAGGCGCTGGGGCCGGACGGCGCCTGGGAGCCCGTCCACCGGCACACCGAGACCATCTCCGTCGCCGGCGGCGATCCGGTGGAGGTCGAGGTGCTGGAGACCGCGCGCGGTCCGGTGATCACCCGCGAGGAGTCGGCGGACCAGACCCTGTCGCTGCGCTACCCGCCCCGGGTCCGTCGCGACCTCGGTTTCGCCGTCCTGCCGGCCCTGCTGCGGGCCCGCACCGTGGCCGACGTCGACCGCGCGCTCGACGGCTGGGCGGAGCCGGTCAACGTCGTGCACGCCGCCGACACCGAGGGCGGTCTGCTGCACCGTGTCGCCGGCGCCGTCCCGTTGCGCGACCCCGCCAACCGGCTGCGCCCCGTGCCCGCCTGGGATGCGCGGTACGCGTGGCGGGGCTGGGCCGAGACGCCCGCCGAGCCGGTGCGGGACTTCGCCGTGATGGCGAACGCGCGCGGCATCGCCGCCCCCCTCGGCGTGGAGTTCGCTCCCCCGCACCGGGCCGACCGCATCCGCGAGCTGCTCTCCGGCTCCACCGACTGGTCCGCGAAGGCGATGGCCGACGTGCACGCGGACACCCGGCTGGCCTCCGCCGCGGCCCTGCTCGACCTGCTGCCGGATCTCGCGGACCTCTCCCCCGCCGCCGAGGCGCTGCGCGCCCGACTGCTCGCCTGGGACCGGCACATGGCGGCCGACAGCACCGACGCCACCGTCTTCGCCGCCTTCCGGACCGCGACGGTACGCGGCATCGCCGCCGACCCCGCGCTCGCGGGGCTGGCCGACGCCCCCACCGGCCCGGAGGTCTTCCACCCCTGGCTGTACCTGCTCCCGAGGGTGGGCTACGCCCTCGAAGGGCTGTTGACCACCCCGCTCCTGCCCGCCCTGGACCGGGTCGCGCACGTACGGGCCGCCCTGGAGGAGACCGCCGCCGCGCAGGGCGCCGACACCCCCTGGTCGCGGGTCCACCGGCTCGTGCCCTGGTCGGCGCTCCCGGACCCCGACGCGCGGTGGCCCGGCCTCGGCGGCGACCACGACTGCGTGAACGCCACCTCCTCCGTACCCGGCTTCACCGATCTCACCGCCCGCGCCTCGGCCGCCCGTTACGCCTGGGACCTGGCCCGACGGGAGGACAGCCTCTGGGCGGTCCCCCTGGGCGCGGACGGCGTCACCGGCTCACCCCACCACCGTGACCAGCTCGCCCTGTGGGCGCGGTGCGAACTCGTACCGGTCGTCACCGACTGGGCCCGACTCACCAAGGAAACCCACGCATGACCGGCGCATCCAGCACGTCCACCCGCGAGCCCGTGCACACCCACCCCGTGGCGGGCTTCGGCACGGTCACCATCACCCCCGTCGACCCCGCCGCCGACGCGACGCTGATCCACGGCTGGGTCAGCCAGGAGCGCGCCCGCTTCTGGGGCATGGGCGACGCGAGCCGCGAACTGGTGCGGGAGATCTACGAGGACGTGGACCGGCGCACGACGCACCACGCGTTCATCGTCAGCCGCGACGGCACGCCGGTCGCGCTGTTCCAGACGTACGACTGCTCGGCGGACCGGGTCAGCGAGTGCTACGAGGCGCAGCCCGGCGACACGGGTGTGCACCTGCTGATCGCCCCGGACGCGGGCGGTGGCGCCGAGCGCGGATTCACCGCGGCCCTGCTGACCGCGTTCATGGCGTACGTCTTCACCGACGGCCGTACCCGCCGCGTGGTCGCCGAGCCCGACGCCCGCAACCTCAAGGCCATCAGTCGCCTGGAGCGCACCGGCTTCGTGCTCGGCCCGGAGGTCTTGCTCCCGGAGATCGACCTGCCCGAGGTGTATCTGCCCGCGAAGCCGGCGCGGCTGGCTTTCCTGGCGGCGCCGGTTCCGCTGTAGGTCTCGCGGCGGCCGCGGCGTCCCGCGGCGGTCGGAGTCGACCGACGAGGAACGGCCCGCACCGGTGAACACCGGTGCGGGCCGTTCCTCGTACGGGATCGGGATCTAGCCCTCGGAGACGCCCAGGCGCTCCAGGATGAGTTCCTTGACGCGCGCCGCGTCGGCCTGACCGCGGGTGGTCTTCATGACCGCCCCGACCAGGGCGCCGACGGCGGCGACCTTGCCGCCGCGGATCTTGTCGGCGATGGCCGCGTTGCCCGCGATGGCCTCGTCCACGGCCGCGCCCAGCGCGCCCTCGTCCGAGACGACCTTCAGGCCGCGCTTGTCGACGACCTCGTCCGGGGTGCCCTCGCCGGCGAGGACGCCCTCGATGACCTGGCGGGCCAGCTTGTCGTTCAGGTCGCCCGCGGCGACCAGCGCCGCCACCCGGGCCACCTGGGCCGGGGTGATCGGCAGCTCGTCGACGACGACGCCCTGCTCGTTGGCGTTGCGGGCCAACTCGCCCATCCACCACTTGCGGGCGGCCGTCGAGTCGGCGCCCGCGTCGATGGTGGCGACGATGGAGTCCACCGCGCCCGCGTTGAGGATCGACTGCATGTCGTGCTCGTTGACGCCCCACTCCTGGCGGAGCCGGTTGCGCCGCACGCGCGGCATCTCGGGCAGACCGGTGCGCAGCTCCTCGACCCAGGCGCGGGCCGGGGCGACGGGCACCAGGTCGGGCTCCGGGAAGTACCGGTAATCCTCGGCGTTGTCCTTGATGCGGCCGGCGGTGGTGGAGCCGTCCTCCTCGTGGAAGTGCCGGGTCTCCTGCACGATCGTGCCGCCGGAGGACAGCACGGCCGCGTGCCGCTGGATCTCGTAGCGCGCCGCGCGCTCCACGGAGCGGAGCGAGTTGACGTTCTTCGTCTCCGAGCGGGTGCCGAACTTCTCGGTGCCGTTCGGGCGCAGCGACAGGTTCACGTCGCAGCGCATCTGGCCCTTGTCCATCCGGGCCTCGGACACGTCGAGCGCCTTGATGACCTCGCGCAGCTCCGCGACGTACGCCTTGGCGACCTCGGGGGCCCGCTCGCCGGCGCCCTCGATCGGCTTGGTGACGATCTCGATGAGCGGGATGCCGGCGCGGTTGTAGTCCAGCAGGGAGTGGGACGCACCGTGGATGCGACCGGTGGCGCCGCCGACGTGCAGCGACTTGCCGGTGTCCTCCTCCATGTGGGCGCGCTCGATCTCCACGCGGAAGATCTCGCCGTCCTCCAGCTGGACGTCCAGGAAGCCGTTGAAGGCGATGGGCTCGTCGTACTGGGAGGTCTGGAAGTTCTTCGGCATGTCCGGATAGAAGTAGTTCTTCCGGGCGAAGCGGCACCACTCGGCGATGTCGCAGTTCAGCGCGAGGCCGATCTTGATCGCGGACTCGATGCCGATCGCGTTGACGACCGGCAGCGCGCCCGGCAGACCGAGACAGACCGGGCAGGTCTGCGAGTTGGGCTGTGCACCCAGCTCGGTCGAGCAGCCGCAGAACATCTTGGTCCTGGTGCCGAGCTCGACATGGACCTCCAGGCCCATGACGGGGTCGTACGACGCGAGGGCGTCCTCGTACGACAGCAGTTCAGTGAAGCTCACGGTGGATGTTCCCTCTCAGCCCAGCAGGACGTCGTCGTCGCCGAGGCGCTTCAGCTCGCGGTACAGGATCGCGAGGCCGGTCACGATGGCGGCGGCGGACACGGCGGCGTCGATCAACTTCAGCACGTCGTGTTCGGTGCGGGCCTTCTTGACCTGCTTGATCACGCCGAGGGCGCCGAAGGCGGTGGTGCCGATCGACAGGTAGGTGCCGGTCTTGGACTTCTTGAAGCCCTTGGCCTTGGACAGTGCACTGGTGCTCACAGCGACGGTGCCTCCTCAAGCAGCGGGTGACCCCAGCGCGCGACGAAGGCCGCCTCGACGGCGGCGCCGACCTTGTACAGCCGGTCGTCCTTCATCGCGGGGGCGATGATTTGCAGTCCGACCGGGAGGCCGTCCTCCGGTGCCAGGCCGCAGGGGAGCGACATGGCGGAGTTGCCGGCCAGGTTGGTCGGGATGGTGCACAGGTCCGCGAGGTACATGGCGAGGGGGTCGTCGGTGCGCTCGCCGATCGGGAAGGCGGTGGTCGGGGTCGTCGGGGAGACGATCACGTCGACCTGCTCGAAGGACTTCTCGAAGTCCTTCGTGATGAGCGTGCGGACCTTCTGCGCGGAGCCGTAGTACGCGTCGTAGTAGCCGGAGCTGAGCGCGTACGTGCCGAGGATGATGCGGCGCTTGACCTCGTCGCCGAAGCCGGCCTCGCGGGTCAGGGCGGTGACGTCCTCGGCGGACAGGGTGCCGTCGTCGCCGACGCGCAGGCCGTAGCGCAGGCCGTCGAAGCGCGCCAGGTTCGAGGAGGCCTCGGACGGGGCGATCAGGTAGTACGCGGCCATGGCCAGGTCGAAGGACGGGCAGTCCAGTTCGACGATCTCGGCGCCGAGCTCCTTGAGGAGTTCCACCGACTCGTTGAAGCGCTGGACGACGCCGGCCTGGTAGCCCTCGCCGGCGAACTGCTTCACCACGCCGACGCGCAGGCCGGCGACGGAGCCGTTGCGGGCCGCCTCGACGACCGGCGGGACCGGCGCGTCGATGGAGGTCGAGTCCATCGGGTCGTGGCCGGCGATGACCTCGTGCAGGAGCGCGGCGTCCAGGACGGTGCGGGCGCAGGGCCCGCCCTGGTCCAGGGAGGACGAGAACGCGACCATGCCGTAGCGCGACACCGAGCCGTACGTGGGCTTCACGCCGACGGTGGCGGTGACGGCGGCGGGCTGGCGGATGGACCCGCCGGTGTCCGTGCCGATGGCCAGGGGCGCCTGGTACGAGGCGAGGGCCGCGGAGGAGCCGCCGCCGGAGCCGCCGGGGATGCGGGTGAGGTCCCACGGGTTGCCGGTGGGGCCGTAGGCGCTGTTCTCGGTGGAGGACCCCATGGCGAACTCGTCCATGTTGGTCTTGCCGAGGATGACGACGTCGGCTTCCTTCAGCTTGCGCGTCAGGGTGGCGTCGTACGGCGGGATCCACCCTTCGAGGATCTTCGAACCGACGGTGGTCGGGACCCCGACGGTGGTGAAGATGTCCTTGAGGGCGAGCGGTACGCCGGCGAGCGGGCCGAGCTTCTCGCCCGCGGCGCGCTTCGCGTCGACGGCGCGTGCCTGGGCCAGGGCCCCGTCGCGGTCGACGTGCAGGAAGGCGTGGACCTTCTCGTCGACGGCCTCGATGCGGGCCAGGTGGGCCTCGGTGACCTCGACGGCCGTGAGTTCGCCGGAGGCGATCTTCTCGGCGGTCTCGGCGGCCGTGAGCTTGATGATCTCAGTCATGGTTGTTAGTCCTCCCCCAGGATCTGCGGCACCTTGAAACGCTGCTGCTCCTGGGCGGGAGCGCCGGAAAGCGCCTGC
Source organism: Streptomyces sp. NBC_00513 (assembly GCF_041431415.1). Lineage (GTDB taxonomy): Bacteria > Actinomycetota > Actinomycetes > Streptomycetales > Streptomycetaceae > Streptomyces. The sequence continues at coordinate 5,391,965 of NZ_CP107845.1, read as the reverse complement.
TCGGGGGTGAGCGACGGACGGACCTCGTCCGCGCGCATGACGTTCGTCAGCGGCAGCGGGTGGGAGGTCGGCGGGACGTCTTGGTCGGCGACCTCGGAGACGCGGGCGACCGCGCCGATGATGTCGTCGAGCTGTCCGGCGAAGTGGTCGAGCTCTTCGCTTTTCAGCTCCAGACGTGCCAGCCGAGCGAGGTGGGCGACCTCCTCGCGCGTGATGCCAGGCATGCGGCGATCCTCTGGGGGTGGTGAGCGTGTGGGTTTTCAGGCCCAATCCTATGGGGCCCGCCCCCTGACCCACTAAACGGTTTGCCCCACCGGGTCGCCCGGGCCCCCTGCCGGGACCCGCCCGGGTGGTCTCAGGAGGCCTGGGTCTCCGCCGCCGCGGCGGCCGCGAGTTCGGCGGTGATGTCCGCCGGGCGTCGCCAGCCGCGCTCGCCGCGGGCCAGCAGCCAGGCGGTGGCCTCCTGGGGCGGCATGGCGGCGGCGACCAGCCACCCCTGGACCGCGTCGCAGCCGAGGTCCCGCAGGCGCTCCCAGGTCTCGTCGTCCTCCACGCCCTCGGCGACGACGAGGAGCCCCAGCGAGTGCGCGAGGTCGACCGTGCACCGGACGATCTCCGCGTCCTGCGCGTCGACGGCGAGCCGGGCCACGAACGAACGGTCGATCTTCAGCTCGCTGACCGGCAGCCGTCTCAGGTGCACGAGGGAGGAGTACCCGGTGCCGAAGTCGTCCAGCGACATCTTCACCCCGTGCCCGGTCAGCCCGGCCATGGTGTCCGCGGCCCGCTGGGGGTCCTCCAGCAGCACGTGTTCCGTTATCTCCAGCTGGAGGCCGCTCGCCGGGACCCCGTGCCGCGCCAGCCGGGCGGCCACCGCTCCCGCGAAGCCGGGTGTGTGGACGTCGCGGGGCGAGACGTTGACGGCCACGGGCACCTTCAGTCCCTGCGCCCGCCACCGCGCCACCTGCGCGAGGGCGGTCTCCAGGACGTACTCGGTGAGGTGCGGCATCAGCCCGGAGGTCTCGGCGATGGCGATGAACTCGTCGGGCGAGACCCGTCCGCGTTCCGGGTGCACCCAGCGCACGAGTGCCTCCAGCCCGGCAACCTGTCCGTCGAAGCGGACCTTCGGCTGGTAGTGCAGTTCCACCTCGCCCGCGTCGAGGGCGCGCCGCAGGTCGCCGAGGAGGCCGAGCCGGTCGGGCGTGTTGCTGTCGCGTTTGGACTCGTAGACCTCGACGCCCGTCCGGTCCCGTTTGGCCTGGTACATGGCGACGTCGGCGCGGCGCAGCAGTCCTTCGGCGTCCAGCGCGTGGTCGGGGAACACGGCGAGGCCGGCGCTGGCCTCCAGGACGAGCGTGAGCCCGTCCAGGTCGAGGGGGGAGCCGAGCTCGGCCACCAGGTGCCGGGCGACCCGCTGGGCGCTGGTGGTGGAGTCCGCGACGGGCAGCAGTACGGCGAACTCGTCGCCGCCGAGTCGGGCGACCTCCGCGTCCTGGGGCAGGGCCTGGCGCAGCCGGTCGGCGATCTGGAGGAGCAGCCGGTCGCCGGCGAGGTGGCCGAGGGTGTCGTTGACGGCCCGGAAGCGGTCGAGGTCGATCAGCACGAGGGCGGCCCGGGTGCCGAGTCGTTCCGCCTCGTCCAGCGCCGACCAGGCGCGCTCCAGCAGCCATTGCCGGTTGGGCAGCCCCGTCAGCGGGTCGCGCAGTTGTTCTTCGGCGCGGGCACGGGCGATCCACAGCGTGGAGTCCAGTGCGATGAGCGGTACGGCGAACAAGGGCAGCAGCACGGGCTGCGAGACGGCGACGACGCAGATCAGCGGGGCGATCCCCAGCAGGGCGGCGGCGACGAGCGCCTGTCGGAGCAGGGCGGTGCGGGCGACGGTGGGCAGTCCGCCGCCGCGCGGGGAGAGGGAGGCCCACAGCAGGAGGCGGGTGACCGCCAGGTAGGCGAGGGCGACGAGGATGACCTCCGGGATGGCCTCCGGCCCCCAGGTGGTGGGCTGCCAGGGGATCTCGACCGTCGGATGGTCGCCGAAGGCGCCGAGGACGAGAGCCCCGGCGACGATGCCGAGGATGTCGACGGATCCGTGGAGCAGGCCCTGCCGCCAGCGGTGCCGGCGCGCGGCCCCGACCAGTGAGACCACGGCCAGGGAGACGAGGCCCGCGGGCACCCATCCGTAGAGGACGAGGACGGCGAGGGTGAGCGCGGCGCCCGAGCCGGTGCCGCCCCACCAGCGGTCGCGGCCCAACGCGACGAGGTGGCCGACGATGATGCCGGTCAGCAGGGCGAGCGCCCAGCCCACCGTGCCGCCGGGGAAGAGCGCCTGACGGTCGCTCAGGGTGGAGGCGATGCCGGCGGCGAGGACCACGACGGACAGGCCGACGATGATGAGCGGCAGGGTCGTGCGGACGGGCCGTCCCTTGCCGTCCTGCCCTTTGCGGCCCGCTCCGGTGTCGAGCGGGCGGGTGTCCGGCGTCCTGGCACCCAGGAGCCCGAACCGTCCCGTCCGCTCGGGCGGGGGTTCCCCGCCGAATTCGGGTGACGGGTCGGCGCTTTCGGTGGGTTTCATGCCCGTCCCTCTCACAGCCGGCGATGCCGATGTCACGCGATGGCCCCGATGTCGTGCCGTCACGGCCGGCAGCACGTCACGCGGCCGTGCGCGACGGGCGCACTCCACAACAGTAGGACGCCGGAGGGTCCCAGGGGCAGCGGTCGGCGGTGGTTGCCCGAATGCGACCCAGCCATCCTCATCAGTACGGTATCCGCCGAACGGGTGAGTTTGGACCAGGCTCTTCCGGTCCTCGATCCGATGATCCGACAGGTCACCGCCCTGCCGCCGGCCCTGTACCGGCCTTTTGGCACCGATGGCCACGCCCGGCGTGCGCCCGCCCGGACGGCCGCACGCCACGCATCCGTTGGCCCTCGCCCGTCCCCCGGAAGGACTTCCCTTCGTGCGTTACTCCGTTTCCGTGGCCCCGTCCACGGGGAGCGCCGCCTCGCGCGCGGCGTCCGGCCCCCGTTCCAGGAGCACCTCGAATCCGGCGTCGTCGAGGATGGCGAGCTTCAACTTCACGGCGTTGTCGTACTTGGAGCCCGGGTTCTCGCCGACCACGACGAAGGAGGTCTTCTTCGACACGGAGCCGGTGACCTTGGCTCCCCGGCTCTGCAGGGCCTCCTTGGCGCCGTCCCGGGTGTGGTTCGCCAGGGTGCCGGTGACGACGACGGTCAGGCCCTCCAGGGGTCTGGGGCCCTCCTCCTCGCCGGAACCCTCCTCCTCCATCCGGACGCCGGCCTCGCGCCACTTGCGCAGGATCTCCTGGTGCCAGTCGACGGCGAACCATTCCTTGAGGGACGCCGCGATGATGGCGCCGACCCCGTCGGTGGCGGCCAGTTCCTCCTCGGTGGCCTGCTCGATGCGCTCGATCGAACGGAACTCGCGGGCCAGCGCCTCGGCGGCGACGGGTCCTACGTGACGGATCGACAGGCCGTTGATGACGCGGGCCAGCGGGCGGTCCTTGGCGGCGGCGATGTTCTCCAGCATGGCCAGGGCGTTCTTCTTCGGCTCGCCCTTCTGGTTCGCGAAGACCGTGACGATCTTCTCCTCGCCGGTCTTCGGATCCCGCTTGGGCAGTCCGCTGTCCTGGTCGAGGACGTATGCCTTGATGGGCAGGATGTCCTCGATGGTGAGGCCGAACAGGTCGCCCTCGTCGCGCAGGGGCGGCTCGGCCGGCTCCAGCGGGTTGGTGAGCGCGGCGGCGGCCACCGCGCCGAAGTTCTCGATGTCCAGGCACTGCCGGCCGCCGAGGTAGAAGAGCCGCTCGCGCAACTGGGCGGGGCAGGTCTGCCCGTTGGGGCAGCGGAGATCGATGTCCCCCTCCTTCATGGGCCGCAGCGGGGTCCCGCACTCGGGGCACTCGCTCGGCATCACGAACTCCCGCTCGCTGCCGTCCCGCAGGTCGACCACCGGGCCGAGGATCTCGGGGATGACGTCGCCGGCCTTGCGCAGGACCACGGTGTCGCCGATGAAGACGCCCTTGGCCTTGACGACCTCCTGGTTGTGCAGGGTCGCGAACTCGACCTCCGACCCGGCCACCGTCACCGGCTCCACCTGCGCGTACGGGGTCACGCGCCCGGTGCGGCCGACGCCGACCTTGATGTCGATGAGCTTGGTGTTGACCTCTTCGGGGGCGTACTTCCAGGCGATGGCCCAGCGCGGCGCGCGCGCCGTCGACCCGAGCCGGCCCTGGAGCGGGATCTCGTCGAGCTTGACGACCACGCCGTCGATCTCGTGCGCGACGGAGTGCCGGTTCTCGCCGAAGTGGGCGATGAACTCGCGCACTTCCGCCAGGGTGGAGACCACCTTGTTGTGCTCGGCGGTCGGCAGGCCCCACTCGCGGAGCAGGTCGTAGGCGTGCGAGAGGTTGTCGATGTCGAAGCCCTCGCGCGCGCCGATGCCGTGCACGACCATGTGCAGCGGCCGAGTGGCGGTGATCTTCGGGTCCTTCTGGCGGAGCGAACCGGCCGCAGCGTTGCGCGGGTTGGCGAAGGGCTTGCCCTCGGTCTCGACGAGCCGGGCGTTGAGCTCCTCGAACTTGTCCATCGGGAAGTAGACCTCGCCGCGGATCTCCACGAGGGCCGGGATGCGGTCGCCGCTCAGCCGGTCGGGGATCTCGGCGATGGTGCGCACGTTGGGTGTGATGTCCTCACCGGTGCGGCCGTCGCCGCGGGTGGCGGCGCGGGTGAGCCGGCCGTTCTCGTAGGTGAGGTTGACGGCGAGGCCGTCCACCTTCAACTCGCACAGGTAGTGGTAGTCGGAGGTGTTCGCGTCCCGGGCCACCCGCTCGGCCCAGGCCGCGAGTTCCTCGTCGTCGAAGGCGTTGTCGAGGGAGAGCATCCGTTCCCGGTGGACGACGGACGCGAAGTCCGTCTCGTACGCCCCGGCGACCTTCTGGGTCGGCGAGTCGGGGGTGCGCAGCTCCGAGTACTCCTCTTCGAGTGCCTCCAGCGAGCGCAGCAGCGTGTCGAACTCGGCGTCGCTGACGACCGGCTGGTCGTTCACGTAGTACCGGAAGCGGTGCTCCTCGACCTGCTCGGCGAGCAGCGCGTGCTGTTCGCGCACCGCCGCCGGCACCGCCGACTCGCCGCCGGCCTGCTTCTGTTCGGCTGCCATGCCGTGTCCTCCCGTGGCCCGTCTGATCCGTCACTCAGGGTTGTCGGCGAGCGACCTCGCCGCCCTGACGCAGTGGGCCTGCACCGCGCGGGCGTAGGCGGGCGAGGCGCCCGCCAGACCGCACGACGGAGTGACCACGACGGAGTCCGCGAGGGTCCCCGGGGCCAGTCCCAGCCTGCGCCAAAGCTTCCTGACACCCATGACGCTACCCCCCGGGTCCGACAACGGGGCGTCGGTGCCGGGCACCACTCCGACGAAGAGTTTCGCACCGTCCTCGACGGCCTCCCCGATGGCGTCGTCCTCGCGCTCGGTGAGCAGGGAGAAATCGAACGACACGCCCGTGGCGCCGGCGCGCCGGAGCAGTCCGAAGGGGACTTCGGGGGCGCAGGAGTGGACGACGACCTCCCCGTCGTGGACGGCGAACAGCTCGCGCAGGGTGCCCTCGACGACCTGTCGGTCGACGGCGCGGTAGGTCCGGTACCCGCTGGCGGAACGCACCCGGCCCAGGAGGACGGAGGTCAGCGAGGGCTCGTCGAACTGGAGGACCACCTCGGCGCCGGGGATGCGCTTGCGCACGTCGGCCAGGTGCTCGCGCAGCCCCTCCGCGAGCGATCCGGCCAGGTCCCGGCAGGCCCCGGCGTCCTGGAGGACCGCCTCCCCGCCGTGCAGTTCCAGCGCGGTGGCCAGGGTCCACGGCCCGACGGCCTGGATCTTCAGCTTGCCGGTGTAGCCCTGGGTGAACTCCTCCAGGGCGTCGAGGTCCTCGCCGAGCCAGGAGCGGGCGCGCTTGCTGTCGCGGCCGGGGCGGTCGCTGATCCGCCAGCCGCTGGGCTCGACGTGCGCGTACATGTCGACGAGCAGCCCGAGGGACCGGCCGATCATGTCGGCGCCCGGTCCCCGCGCGGGCAGCTCGGCGAGGTAGGGGAACTCCTCGAAGGAGCCGGTGACGGTCTTGGCGGCCTCGCGGGCGTCGCCGCCGGGGAGCGAGCCGACGCCGGTGGCGTTCGCGCTCATCGGCCGGGCCTGACGCTCAGGTCCTTGACCTCGGCGTCGCGGGGCAGGTCGACGGCCATGACGACGGTCGTCGCCACGGACTCGGGGTCGATCCAGGCGGCGGCGTCGTACTCCTTGCCCTCCTGGGAGTGCACCTTGGCCTGCATGGGGCTCGCGGTGCGGCCCGGGTAGACCGAGGTGACGCGGATGCCGTTGGCCCTCTCCTCCTCGCGCAGGGAGTCGGCGAGGGCCTTCAGGCCGTGCTTGGAGGCGGCGTACGCGCTCCAGTCGGCGTGGGCCTGCAGTCCGGCGCCGGAGTTCACGAAGACGATCGTCGCGTGCGAGGCGCGCAGGGTGGGGAGCAGCAGCCGGGTGACCTCGGCGGGGGCGATCAGGTTGACGTTGAGCTGCTGGTGCCAGGTCTTGGGACGCAGTTCGCCCACCGGTCCGAGGTCGACGATTCCCGCGATGTGCAGCAGGGAGTCGATCCGCTCGGGAATGGCCTGCTTGGAGAAGGCCCACGAGAGCCGGTCGGGGTCCGCGAGATCGCCCACGAGCACGCCCGCGCCGGGGAAGCGTTCGACGAGCTGCTTGCCGCGCGCGGCGTCGCGGGCCAGGAGGACGAGGTCGTCGCCGCGCGCGTGCAGGCGGTTCGCGACGGCGGCGCCGATGCCGGATCCGGCACCGGTGATCAGGTGAGTAGCCATGTGGCCATGCTCGCATCCTGATCGCGCCCTGAATCGCGCCCGTCCGCTCTCAGAGGCCGAGGGCCTCGCGCCAGTGGGCGGCCGTCAGGCCGGCGTCGTAGTCGGGTGCGACCCCGTCGACCAGGATGGTCTCGCCGGGGATGTTGTCGGTGCGCAGCGGGAGGATCGCCTGGTAGGCGGGTGAGTCGTACCAGGCGCGGGCGCGGTCCATGTCGGGGAAGGAGATCAGGACCACGGCCCCGGGGAAGGGGCCCTCCTTGACCTCGACCTGCCGGTCGTGGACGAGGAAGCGGCCGCCGAAGGGGTCCATGGTGGTCTGGATCCGCTCGATGTAGCGCAGGATCTCGTCGTTCATCGGGGCGGGGCGCAGGTGGGCCAGGGCGTACGCGGTCATCGTGTTCTCCTCGGCTGTGCCGTGTCGGACCGGTGCACGGTGTCGGTCCGGTGCATCGGTGCCGGTCCGGTCCTCGGGTCGAACCGTTCCGTTGGTTCGATCATGGCAAGCGCCGGTCGGGAGCGCGATTACCCCGGGGGTCATGCCTCCGCGAGGGCGGGGCGGAAGGTGCGTCGGTAGGCGATCGGCGAGATGCCGAGGGCGGTCCTCATGTGCTGGCGCAGCGAGTTGCCGGATCCGAAGCCGGCCCGGTGTGCGACCAGGTCGACCGACAGGTCGCTGGATTCCAGCAGGTGGCGGGCGAGTTCGAGGCGCTGGACGGTGAGCCATTGCACCGGCGTCATGCCCACCTCGTCGCGGAACCGTCGGGTGAAGGTGCGCAGGCTCATCCGGGCGTGGTCGGCGAGTTCGGCGAGGGCGATCGGTTCGGACAGCCGCTCCAGGGCCCAGGCGCGGGTGGCGGTGGTGGTGGCGACGGTCGGCTCGGGGACGGGCCGGTCGATGTACTGGGCCTGTCCCCCGTCACGCCAGGGCGGGACGACGCAAAGGCGGGCGGCGCGGTTGGCGACGGCGGTGCCGTGGTCCTGCCGGATCAGGTAGAGGCAGAGGTCGACGCCCGCGGCGACGCCGGCGGAGGTGAGGACGTCTCCGTCGTCGACGAAGAGCACCTCCTCGTCGAGCCGGACCCGCGGGAAGGCCCGCTGGAACTCGGGGGCGTGCAGCCAGTGCGTGGTGGCGGGTCGGCCGTCGAGCAGCCCGGCGGCGGCGAGGACGTAGGAGCCGGTGCAGATCGACACCAGTCGGGTGCCGGGCCGGATCCCGGCGATGGCGGCGGCGAGCGCGGGCGACAGGGGCGCGCCGTGCGCGAGGTCGTCCATGGCGTGGGTGGGCGGGATGACCACGGTGTCGGCGGCGGCGAGCGCCTCGGGGCCGGCGGCGACGCCGACCGTGAAGCCGGCGTCGCTGGTCACGGGCAGGCCGTCGGCGGTGCAGACGGTCACCTCGTAGAGCGGGGCACCGGCGTCGTCGTGGGCGTTGCCGAAGACGCGGGAGGGGATCCCGAGCTCGAACGGGGGGACGCCTTCGAGTGCGAGTACGGCGATTCGGTGCATGGCCAGATTCTGTCACATGGTGGCCGTACGGCCAGCACCATGCGGGCGCGACGGCCGCCAAGCTGGATGTGTCGGCCGGGGAAACCGGCTGATACCCGTAGAGGCAACACCAAAGGAGACATCCATGCGCGCCGTCGTCGTCAGCCAGTGGGGCGGACCCGAGGTTCTCGTCGAGAGGGAGATCGAGCGCCCGGAGCCCGGCATGGGCGAGGTGCTCGTGCGGGTCCGCGCCGCCGGCGTGAACCCGGTGGACTGGAAGACCCGCGAGAGCGGCGGCCTGATCCCCTGGGGGCCGGTGCCGGCCGTCGGCTGGGACGTGTCGGGCACCGTCGAGGCCGTCGGACCGGGCGTGACCCTGTACCGGGTGGGCGACGAGGTGTACGGGATGCCCCGCTTCCCGCAGCAGGCCGGCGCGTACGCCGAGTACGTGACCGCTCCCGCCCGGCACTTCGCCCGCAAGCCCGCCTCGCTGGACCACGTGGAGGCGGCCGCGCTGCCGCTGGCGGCCCTGACCGCCTGGCAGGCGCTGGTCGACACGGCCGGGGTCTCGGCCGGTCAGCGGGTCCTGGTGCACGCGGCGGCCGGCGGCGTCGGCCACCTGGCCGTGCAGATCGCCAAGGCCCGCGGCGCGTACGTGATCGGCACCGCGAGCGCCGCCAAGCACGCGCTGCTGCGCGACCTGGGCGCCGACGAGGTGATCGACTACCGCACCGCGGACTTCGAGGACGTCGTCTCCGACATCGACGTGGTGATCGACACGATGGGCGGGGACCACGGGCAGCGTTCGCTGAAGGTACTCAAGCCGGGCGGGCACCTGGTGACCCTGCCGGGCCCCGACGGCCTCCCGGCCGACGCCGAGGGCGTGCACGCCACCTGGCTGCTGGTGGAGCCCGACCTCAAGGGCCTGGAGGGCATCGCCGCCCTGGTCGAGCAGGGCCTGCTGAAGCCGCTGGTCGACACGGTGCTGCCGCTGGAGCAGGCCGCGAAGGCCCACGAGATCGGCGAGCGGGGCCGCACCACCGGCAAGATCGTCCTGACGGTGGCCTGAGCCCCGGCCGCCGGGCTCACACGGCGGCGGAAGTCCGCTCGGTCGTGGCGATGGTGGCGGAACCGACCACGCGGGTGCCGTCGTACAGCACGATCGCCTGGCCGGGGGCCACGCCGCGGACCGGCTCGGTGAAGGAGACGCGCAGCTCGTCGTCCACGAGTTCGGCGAAGACCTCGGTCTCGCCGCCGTGGGCGCGCAGCTGCGCGGTGTACGTGCCGGGGGCGGCGGCCGTGGAACCGCACCAGCGGGGGCGGATCGCGGTGAGGGCGCCGACGTCGAGGGCCTCGACGGGGCCGACGGTGACGGTGTTGTTCACCGGAGAGATGTCGAGGACGTAGCGCGGCTTGCCGTCGGCGGCGGGGTGGCCGATCCGCAGGCCCTTGCGCTGGCCGATGGTGAAACCGAAGGCGCCCTCGTGGGTGCCGACCTTCTCGCCGCTCTCGTCGACGATGTCGCCCTCGGCCTTGCCCAGGCGGTTCGCGAGGAAGCCCTGGGTGTCGCCGTCGGCGATGAAGCAGATGTCGTGGCTGTCGGGCTTCTTCGCGACGGCGAGGCCGCGCCGCTCGGCCTCGGCGCGGATCTCTTCCTTGGTGGTGAGGGTGTCGCCGAGCGGGAAGAGGGCGTGGGCGAGCTGCTTCTCGTCGAGGACGCCGAGCACGTACGACTGGTCCTTGGCCATGTCGGAGGCGCGGTGGAGTTCGCGCGCGCCGTCGTCATTCAGGACGACGGTGGCGTAGTGGCCCGTGCAGACGGCGTCGAACCCGAGGGCGAGGGCCTTGTCGAGCAGCGCCGCGAACTTGATCTTCTCGTTGCAGCGCAGGCAGGGGTTCGGAGTGCGCCCGGCCTCGTACTCGGAGATGAAGTCCTCGACCACGTCCTCGCGGAAGCGCTCGGCGAGGTCCCAGACGTAGAAGGGGATGCCGATGACGTCGGCGGCGCGACGGGCGTCGCGGGAGTCCTCGATGGTGCAACAGCCGCGGGCGCCGGTCCGGAAGGACTGGGGGTTCGCGGAGAGCGCCAGGTGGACGCCCGTGACGTCGTGCCCGGCTTCCACGGCGCGGGCGGCGGCGACGGCGGAGTCCACCCCGCCGGACATGGCGGCGAGGACGCGGAGGGGGCGGGCGGTGCGCGGCAGGTTCTCAGTCATGGCACCGTCCAGGGTACGGGGAACCGCGCGCGGTCACGGCGCGTTGTCGGGTCGGGGGGTGGATCGCATGGTGCGTGAGGGTGGGAAGACACGGGACGCGGCTCCGGGCAAGGCGGCCGGCAAGGGGTCGGGCCGGACCCGCAGGGCCGTGCTGTTCGGAGGGCTCGGGGTGATCGCGACCGCCGCCGTCATCGGGCAGGACGAGCTCAGACGCGCCTGGTGGCTGCTGCCCGGGGTGTCCAAGCCGCGCAAGGAGGGCGAGCTGGACTACGCGGCGGCGAACTGGACGGCGGCCTCGCCGGCGAACTGGCGGCTGGCGGACCGGCCCGACGACTACCGCGTGGACCGGATTGTCGTGCATGTCACACAGGGCGGGTTCGAGTCCTCGGTGGACGCCTTCAAGAACCCGTGGCACAAGGCGTCGGCGCACTACATAGTCCGCCAGGACGGTCATGTCGAGCAGATGGTGCGCGAGCTGGACGTGGCCTTCCACGCCGGGAACCGGTCCATGAACGAGCGCAGTGTCGGCATCGAGCACGTGGGCTTCGTGGACCGGCCGCAGGACTTCACGGACGCGATGTACGCGGCCTCGGCCGAGCTGGCCGCCGATGTCTGCCGGAGGTACGACATACCCGCCGACCGCGAGCACATCGTGGGCCACTCCGAGGTGCCGGGTGCCGATCACACGGACCCGGGCCGCCACTGGGACTGGAACCGGTACGTCCGCATGGTCGGGGAAGCCTTGGCGCGCAAGCCGGCGACCGGCTGATCCGGGGAGCGCGACCCGACCGGCCTCCGCCCCGGATTCCGGGCCGGCCCGGGGCGCTGCCTACGACGGAGCCGGCCTAGCTGAGTCCGGCCGTGCGGGCGCGGGCGACGGCGGGGCCGATGGCGGCGGCGACCGCGGCGACGTCCTCCTTGGTGGAGGTGTGGCCGAGGGAGAACCGCAGGGTGCCCCGGGCCAGCAGCGGATCGGTGCCGGTGGCGAGCAGCACGTGGCTGGGCTGGGCCACGCCGGCGGTGCAGGCGGAACCGGTGGAGCACTCGATGCCCTGGGCGTCGAGGAGGAGCAGCAGGGAGTCGCCCTCGCAGCCTGGGAAGCTGAAGTGGGCGTTGGCGGGCAGCCGGTCCACGGGGTCTCCGCCGAGCACGGCGTCGGGCACCTCCCGCAGGACGGCGGCGATCAGCTCGTCGCGCAGGGCGCCGATCTCGACGGCGAACCGTTCGCGCCGCTCGGCGGCGAGGACGGCGGCCACCGCGAAGGCGGCGATGGCCGGCACGTCGAGGGTCCCGGACCGGACGTGCCGCTCCTGGCCGCCTCCGTGCAGGACGGGGACGGGGGTCTGGTCCCGGCCGAGCAGCAGGGCGCCGATGCCGTACGGGCCGCCCACCTTGTGGCCGCTGACGGTCATGGCGGCGAGGCCGCTGTCGCCGAAGCGGACGTCGAGCTGACCGACGGCCTGGACGGCGTCGGAGTGCAGCGGGATCCCGAACTCCCCGGCGATGTCGGCGAGTTCCCGTACGGGGAAGACCGTGCCGATCTCGTTGTTGGCCCACATCACGGTGGCCAGGGCGACGTCGGAGGGGTTACGCTCGATCGCCTCCCGGAAGGCGTCGGGGTGCACACGCCCGTGGTGGTCCACCGGAAGGTACTCGACCCGGGCCCCCTCGTGCTCGGCGAGCCAGTGGACGGCGTCGAGGACGGCGTGGTGCTCGACGGGGCTGGTGAGCACGCGGGTACGGGTCGGGTCCTGGTCGCGGCGGGCCCAGTAGAGGCCCTTGACGGCGAGGTTGTCGGCCTCCGTGCCGCCGGCGGTGAAGACCACCTCGCTCGGGCGCGCGCCGAGGGCCTCGGCGAGGGCCTCGCGAGCCTCCTCGACGGTACGGCGGGCGCGGCGGCCGGCGGCGTGGAGGGAGGACGCGTTACCCGTGGCGGCGAACTGCGCGGTCATCGCCGCAGCGGCCTCCGGCAGCATCGGGGTGGTTGCGGCGTGGTCGAGGTAGGCCATGATCCCCCGATTCTACGAGCCCCCCGACGCGCCGAACCCCATGCGGTCCCCCCGCCGGCGCGATCCCCGGCGGGGCGGGGTGGCGTGGCGGTGACGCGCGCGACGCGCGGGGGCGGTGGTGGTGGGGCCGGGGGCACCTGCCACCGGGCACGAGGCCCCGACCCGGGCGGGGCGGCACCCCCGGCCGGGCCCGGGCGGAGCGGGGTGGGGCGGCACCCCCGGGCCCGGGGCGGACGGGGCGAGGGCGAGGGTGCCCGCCCGCCCCGGCACGCGCCGTCCCCGGGCGGGGCCGACCGCACGCCGGGCCGGCGGAACCCAGGCCGGGCAGGCTTGGCAGCACGGGCCGGCCGCGCCGGACCGAGCAGGCTGAGGCAACGCCCCGACCCGGGCAAGGGCGGAGCAGCACCCCCGGGCCCCGCGCGGGGCCGACCGCACGCCGGGCAGGCTTGGCCGCACGGCCGGGCACGCCGGGACGCCGTATCGCATACGCCCGCCGCAATGCCAGGCCGCAGTGCACGGCTCTGACACCCGACCCCGGCGCCCGGCCCCCGGAACCCGGCTTCGACCCTCCGGGTCAGGACGTCTGGCGCGGGGCGCGGGCCAGCTGGCGGGACTGGGCCACGAGTCGGTCCGTCGAGTCCCAGACCTCGGCGTCCTCCTCCAGGAAGCCCCCGGCCAGGTTGCGGGTGGTGATGGCCACCCGCAGCGGGCCTGGCGCGGGGCGGTGGCGGATGTGGGTGGTGAGCTCGACCGTCGGTGCCCAGCCGATCAGGCCGAGGTCGAAGGCGGTCGGCGGCAGCGCGTCCACCGCCAGCAGGAGCGACAGCGGGTCGGCGTCACGGCCGTCGGCGAGCTCGAACCAGGCCCGCATCTCGCCCTTGCCCGACGGCGCCCCGACCGCCCAGCCCGCCGTCGCCGGGTCCAGCCGCAGCCGGAGCCGGTCCACGATGGCGGAGCTCCCGGGGATCGGCGCGGGGCCGGCCTCCGCGCCGAGGCAGTCCTCGTACGCGGGCATGACCGGCGGCAGCGCGGTGGTGTGCACGGAGTCGGGCAGGGCGGACAGTTCCCCGTAGGAGGCGAGGACGCGGATCCGCTCGATCTCGGCGCCGCTCTCGTCGTACTGGAAGAGGGACGCCTGGCCGGTCGACAGGGTGCGCCCGATCCGGACGACCTGCGTGCGGATCACGGCGGGGCCGGGCACGGAGGAGGTCAGGTAGTGGGCGGAGACGGTGAAGGGGTCGGGATGCGGCAGGGCCGCCGACAGGGCCCGACCGACCAGAGCCAACAGATATCCGCCGTTGACGGCGGTGATGATCGTCCAGCCGGCGCTGAGTTCAGCGTCGTACACCCCGGGCTCGTCCGCGCGGGCGGAGAGGGTGGTGTCGCGGTCGAACTCGCTGTCGCCGATGGATGCCTGGGCCGCTGCATGTGACATGAAAACGACGGTACACCGGCATGCTACTAAGCGGTAGCTTTCTATTGCTACGTGCGCGTTACGGCTCTTCGGCCACGGCGGACCGGCGGTTCCAGGCCAGCGGCGCCCGCCAGTGGTACCGGATCGCGAGCAGACGGAGCACGAACGTGGTGATGATCGCGGCGGCGGTGGTGAGCGCGTTGAGCGTGTCGAAGGCGATGAAGAGGGCCACCATCGACGCGCCGACGACCGCGGGCACCGCGTACATCTCGCGGTCGCGCAGCAGCGAGGGCACCTCGTTGACCAGCACGTCGCGCAGCACGCCTCCCCCGACCGCCGTGGCCAGCCCCAGCGAGGCGGACGCGGTCAGGCCGAGGCCGTACTCGTACGCCTTGGTCGTGCCCGTGACACAGAACAGTCCGAGGCCGGCCGCGTCGAAGACGTTGATGGCGCGGTTGATCCGCTGGACCTCGGGGTGCAGGAAGAAGACGAGCCCGGCGGCGATCAGCGGAGTCACGAAGAAGCTGAGTTCCCCGAAGGCGGCGGGCGGGACGGCGCCGATGACGAGATCGCGGAAGAGACCTCCGCCGAGGGCGGTGACGAGGGCGAGCACGGCGATGCCGAAGATGTCGAAGTTCTTGCGCACGGCGAGCAGGGCGCCCGCGGTGGCGAAGACAAAAATGCCCGCGAGGTCCAGGGCGTGCTGGATGCCGGGCGGGAAGAGATCGTGGAGCACGCCCCCATTGTGCCGTCCGCCCGCCGGGCGGATGGACGGCGGCGAACGGTGACGAACCGCGGCGGCGGACAGCGGCCGCCGGGCGTCTGGCCGCCGGGGCACCGGGCCGCCAGGCCGCCGGGGCACACGGCCGGGGAACGCACAGTGGTGCCGGGGTTCCCGGACGCGTACGCCCGAGGACCCCGGCACCACACCCGACCCCGGCCGCTACTCCGGGGTCGGACACCTCCGGGCCGTCTCGACCCGCCGGACCGTAGACATCGCCCGGCGGACCATCGACGCGACCCGCCGGACCGTAGACGCGACCCACC
Source organism: Streptomyces sp. NBC_00513 (assembly GCF_041431415.1). Taxonomy (GTDB): domain Bacteria; phylum Actinomycetota; class Actinomycetes; order Streptomycetales; family Streptomycetaceae; genus Streptomyces. The sequence continues at coordinate 5,376,927 of NZ_CP107845.1, read as the reverse complement.
GGGTCGTCTCGACCCGCCGAACCGTAGACACGACCCGCCAGACCGTCGACATGGCCCGCCGGACCGTGGACACGACCCGCCAGACCATCGTCACGACCCGCTACACCGTCGGGGTGTCCACCACTTCGGCGGCGCCCGGCAGGGCCTTGTCGCCCGGCGCCTGGTCCGGCGCGTTCTCCGGGTGGTGGCAGGCGACCTGGTGCCCCGTCTTCAGGGCCACCAGCGGCGGCTCCTGCGTGGTGCACAGCTCGGTGGCCTTCCAGCACCGGGTGTGGAACCGGCAGCCGCTCGGCGGCGAGATCGGCGACGGGACGTCGCCCTTGAGCAGGATGCGCCCGCTCTTCGCGCCACGCCGCCTCGGGTCCGGCACCGGCACCGCCGACATGAGCGCGGTCGTGTAGGGGTGCATCGGCGCCTCGTACAGCGACTTGCGGTCGGCCAGCTCCACGATCTTGCCGAGGTACATCACCGCGATGCGGTCCGAGACGTGCCGGATGACCGACAGGTCGTGCGCGATGATCACGTACGTGAGGCCGAGTTCCTCCTGGAGGTCGTCCAGCAGGTTCACCACCTGGGCCTGGATCGAGACGTCCAGCGCCGACACCGGCTCGTCGGCGACGACGAGCTTCGGCTTGAGGGCCAGGGCCCGCGCGATGCCGATGCGCTGCCGCTGACCGCCGGAGAACTCGTGCGGGTAGCGGTTGTAGTGCTCGGGGTTGAGGCCCACCAGCGAGAGCAGCCGCTGGACCTCGGCCTTGACGCCGCCCTCGGGGGTGACCTTCTGGAGCTTGAAGGGCGCCCCGACGATCGTGCCCACCGTGTGGCGGGGGTTCAGCGAGCCGTACGGGTCCTGGAAGATCATCTGCACGTCGCGGCGCAGCGGGCGCATGCCCGCGACGCTCAGGTGCGTGATGTCCCGGCCCTCGAACTCGACCTTTCCGCCGGTCGGTTCGAGCAGTCGGGTGATCAGCCGGCCCATGGTGGACTTGCCGCAGCCGGACTCGCCGACGATGCCGAGGGTCTCACCCCGCCGGACGTCGAAGTCGATGCCGTCCACGGCCTTGACGGCGCCGGCCTGGCGGCGCAACAGCCCCTTGTTGATGGGGAAGTGCTTGACCAGCCCGGTCACCTTCAGCAGCGGCTCCTCGGCGGTGTCCGCCGCGGCCTGCGCGGAGGAGGCCTCCGCCGCGCCCGTCTCGTTCATGTCGGTCACAGCTTCGGCGCAATCTCTTCGGTCCAGATCCGGGTCCGCTCCTCCTGCGACATGTGGCAGGCGGACCAGTGCCGGCTGTCGTCCTCGGTCAGCTCGGGGCGCTGGGTGCGGGTGATGCCGCCCTTGGGTACGTCGGCGTAGGGGCACCGGGGGTTGAACGCGCAGCCGCTCGGGATGTTGATGAGGCTGGGGGGCGAGCCCTTCACCGGGATCAGCCGCTCGGTCTGGTCGCGGTCGATGCGCGGCATCGAGCCGAGCAGCCCCCAGGTGTAGGGGTGCCGGGGGCCGTAGAAGACCTTCTCGGCGGTGCCGCGCTCCACGCACCGGCCTCCGTACATCACGAGGATGTCGTCGGCCATCTCGGCGACCACGCCGAGGTCGTGCGTGATCATGATGACCGCGGAGCCGAACTCCTTCTGCAGGTCGCGGATGAGGTCCAGGATCTGCGCCTGGACGGTGACGTCCAGGGCGGTCGTGGGCTCGTCCGCGATGAGCAGTTCGGGGTTGTTGACCAGCGCCATGGCGATCATGGCGCGCTGGCGCATGCCGCCGGAGAACTCGTGGGGGTACGCGTCCACGCGCCGGTGGGGCTCGGGGATGCCGACCCGGTCGAGCATCTCGACGGCCCGCTTGCGGGCGGTCTTCTTGTCGACGTCGTGGTGGGTCCGGTAGGCCTCGATGATCTGCTTGCCCACCGAGTAGTACGGGTGCATCGCGGACAGCGGGTCCTGGAAGACCATCGCCATCTTGTGCCCGCGCAGCTTGCGCACGTGGTCGGCGTCGGCCTGGACCAGGTCCTCGCCGTCGAGCACGACCTGCCCGGAGATGTGCGGACGGCTGCGGGCGTTGCCGGTGCGGTGCAGGCCCATGATGGCCAGCGAGGTCACCGACTTGCCCGAGCCGGACTCGCCGACGATGCCGAGCGTCTTGCCGCGCTCCAGGTCGAAGGAGAGCCCGTCGACGGACTTGACGAGGCCGTCGTCGGTCGGGAAGTGGACCTTGAGGTCGCGTACGGAGAGGAAGGAGTCGCCGGCGCGGGTCTCCCCCTTCGCCTGCTCGGGGACGAACGCGGGCTCGCCGGAGGTGCCGGTCGAAACGGCGGGGTTCTCGGTCACGTCAGCCTCACGCGCGGGTCGATGACGGCGTACAGCAGGTCCACGATCAGGTTGGCCATCACCACGAAGAGCGCGGCGAGGAGGGTGACACCCATGATCACGGGGAGGTCGCCCTGGCCGATGGCGGCGACGGCCGCCGTTCCCAGACCCTGGAAGTTGAAGGTCGTCTCGGTGAGCACCGCGCCGCCGAGGAGTCCGCCGAGGTCGAGGCCGAACATCGTGACGATCGGGGTGAGGGTGGAGCGCAGGGCGTGCTTGCGGATGACCACGCCCTCCTTGAGTCCCTTGGCGCGGGCGGTGCGGATGTAGTCCTCGCCGAGGACTTCCAGCATGGTGGCCCGGGTGATGCGGGCGTAGGTCGCCGCGAAGAGGAAGGCGAGGGTGACCCAGGGCAGGATCAGGCTGTTGAGCCAGGCCAGTGGATCCTCGGTCAGAGGTTTGTAGTTGGACACGTCCAGCCAGCCGAGGCCGTAGACGAAGACCGCGGGAGCCACCATGCCGGTGAAGAAGATCGGCAGGGAGACGCCGGCGAGCGCTCCGATCATGACGGTCCGGTCGATGGCCGTACGCCGTTTCAGCGCCGAGACCACTCCGGTGGCCACACCCGCGAGCACCCAGATCAAGGCTGCGCCGACGGCGAGCGAGAGGGTGACCGGCATGCGGTCGAGCATGGTCTCCCAGACGGGGGCCTCGCTCTTGAAGGAGTAGCCGAAGCACGGAGCGGCGCAGTGCGTGACCTCGGTGCCGCCGTCGTAGTCGCGGCCGACGAAGATGCCCTTGAGGAACACCCAGTACTGCTCGGAGATGGGCTTGTCGAAGCCCATCTTCACGCGGATGCCCGCCAGGGCGGTCTCGTTGGTCTCTCGACCGGCGTACATGAGCGCGGGATCGCTGCCGGTCAGCTTCGGGACCGCGAAGAAGATGCCGAAGGTGACCACGGAGACCACCAGCAGCGTGGCGGCGACGTTGAACAGCCGCCGTATGAGGTAGACGAGCACTGCAGTCGGCCGCCCGGGGCGGGCGGCTGCCGCCCCTTGTGGGGACGACAGCCGCCGCCTGCGGCCTTCACCTGCCCTTCGGACTAGCGCATGTGCGGTGAAGGCACTTACTTGCGAATTGCTCTGGCCTGCTGGTGCCCGGCGGCCGCGGTGGAGCGGCCGCCGGACGGTGGGACGACTACTTGGCGACGCCCAGGACAGCGAGGTCGATGCGGCCCATCGAGTCGTTGAAGTAGACGTTCGTCAGGCGCGGGTTGTGGTAGATGAGCGCCTTGTCGAAGTTGATCGGGAGGTAGAGAGCCTTCTCCATGATCTTCTTGTTGATGTCCGTGTAGAACGGAGCGGCGGCGTCCGGGGTGGCGGCGTTCGCGGCCTTGTCGAACAGGCCGTTGACCTCGGGGTCGTCCAGCATCGTGTAGTTGTTGTTGCCGTTCGGCAGGATGAACGAGCCGTCGACCAGCGGCTGGAGGAAGCCCGAACCGGAGTTGTAGTCGGCGCCCCAGCCCATGACGATGATGCCGTAGTTCTTCTTCTTCACGTTCTCGGGCGAACCGATCGTGGAGGAGGAGAGCTTGCCGTCGTACTGGTCGATCGTGGCCTTGATGCCGACCTTGGCGAGCGAGGCCTGGAGGGACTCGGCGGTCTTGACCTCGGGGGCGCGGTTGTTGCGGACCGCGATGGTGGTCTCGAACCCGTCGGGCTTGCCACAGGCCTTGAGCGCGTCCTTGGCCTTCTGCTCCTGCGGCTTGCCGGCGGTCAGGCCCCACGGGTCGAAGGACTTGTCCGAGCCGGGGATGCCGGGCGGCAGCATGTTCGCGCCGAGGTCACCGCTGGTCGGGCCACCGCGGGCGTTCTGCAGCGACTTCGGGTCGGCCGCGTAGATGACGGCCTTGCGGCACTCGATGTTCTCGAACGGCGCGACCGTCTGCGGGAAGGCGAAGTAACGGATGTAGCCCGTGAAGGGGTTGTCCGCGTTCTTCTTGAGGTTCGCGTCCTTGAGGATCTTGTTCTTCGCGGCCTGCTGGACACCGGTGCCGTCGACGGCGAGGTCGATGTCGCCGGAGAGCAGGCGCTGGTCCATGTCGTCCGGGTTGGTCGTGACCGTGAAGCTGACCTTGTCCGGCAGACCCTTGCGGATCGTGTCCGTCTTCGGGTCCCAGTTCTCGTTGCGGACGAAGGTGGCGCCCTTGCCCGCGGTGAAGCTCTCGACCTTGTAGGGGCCGGTGGAGACGGGCTTGTTGGTGTAGCCCGCGCCCTGGTCCTTCGCCGCCGGGACCGGCGAGGAGGACGGCATCGCCAGCAGGTAGTTGAAGTCAGAGTTGGCGCTGGCCAGGTTGAAGACGATCGTCTTGTCGTCCGGCGTCTGGACCGACTTCAGACCCATCTTGTTCGGGTCGGTGTCCTTGTACGGGCCCGGGTACTTCTGACCCTGGTCGAGCAGGTCGACCAGGTACGTCGGGCCGCCGGACAGCACGTCCTGCGCGAAGACGCGCTCGATGCCGTACTTGAAGTCCTTCGAGGTGATCGGCGTGCCGTCCTCGAACTTCACGCCGTCCTTGATCTTGACGGTGTACGTCTTGCCGTCGTTGCTCAGGACCGGCGCGGCCTCGGCGAGGTCCGGGACCAGCTTGGTGCCCGCGGCGCCCGGCTTGCTGTCGTACGCGAAGAGCTGGCGGATGTAGAGGCGCTGCAGGTTCCACACGAAACCGTAGTAGGCGCGCGCCGGGTCGAGGTAGTCGACGTCCTGGGGCGACCAGAGCTTCAGCTCGCCGCCCTTCTTGTCCGAGGCGTTCACCAGGGCCGTGGAGGCACCGCTGTAGCCCTTGTCGTTCGCGCCCTCGGACTTCTTGCCCTCGTCCTTGCCACCGCCACACGCGGCGGTCATCGACAGGGCGGCGACCACGGCGGTGATCGCGAGTGCCTGCTTTCTGCGGATCACGGTTGTCCAACCTCCATAGGTGGTGAATCGAAGAAGCGGTTCAGCTGCCCTTGGGGTCGAGTGCGTCGCGCAGCCCGTCCCCGAAGAGGTTGAACGCCAGGACGGTGATGAAGATCGTGAGGCCCGGGACCACCATGTACATGGGGTCGTCCTGGTAGATGGGGACGGCGTCGGACAGCATCTTGCCCCAGGAGGCGGTGGGCGGCTTGACGCCGGCACCGAGGAAGCTGAGGGCCGCCTCCGTCAGGATGTTGGTCGGGATGATCAGCGTCGAGTAGACGAGGATCGGCGCGACCAGGTTGGGCAGCAGCTCCTTGATCAGGATGTAGCCGCGGCCCGCCCCGAGGCTGCGCGCGGCCTCGACGTATTCGCGTTCACGCAGGGAGATCGTCTGTCCTCGGACGATGCGGCCGATGTACGGCCAGCCGAAGAAGCCGATGACGACGATCAGCACGCCCATTCGGACGCCCGAACCCTCGAACCCCCAGAGGGAGTTGGGGACCACGGACACGAGGGCGATGGTGAACAGCAGCTGCGGGAAGGCCAGCAGCAGGTCCATGGTGCGGCTGATGACGCCGTCGACCCAGCCGCCCAGGAATCCGGCGAGCGCGCCGAGCAGGCTGCCGAGGATCACCGAGACGAAGGCCGCGAGGAAGGCGACGACCAGGGATATGCGGGCGCCGTAGACGATCCGGCTGAACACGTCGCGCCCGTTGGTCGGTTCGACGCCCAGCAGGAAGTCGGAGCTCATGCCGCCGAACGAACCGAGCGGCGTCCCGAAGTCCGGGTCGAGCATGTCTTCGTGGAACTCGTTGGGCGGATGGCCCAGCAGGCTCACGATCAGCGGCGCGAAGACGGCCACCAGGATCAGGAGGATCACGACCACGCCGCCGGTCAGCGCGACCTTGTCGCGCTTGAGCCGCATCCAGGCGATGCGGCCGGGCGAGCGGCCTTCGATGGCCTTGGCAGGGACGTCGGCTACGGACACGGGTGCGGGTGTTTCCGCGTCCGTGTCATGCAGTGGTGCCGTCATCGTGGTGGGGACCCCTCTCGGCCGACGGGTGTGCCGGCCCATGCCCGCCGCTGTGGCGGCGTTGGTGCGGAGTGGCGCTCGGAGTGCGTGGACACGCGCAACGCGTGTGAGGTGCGGGAAGTGCGGGAAGTGCTGCGAAAGTGCCGTGCGAAACAACAGGTGCAGTCAACGAACCGAACCGCGTCCCGAAGGACTGATCGGCTCTTGGGTGGGGAGTCTTCATCGGGCGCTCGACCAGCCGCCAGACCCGCAGATGAATGGATGCGCAAACGTGATCTGACGTCCCGGTACCCGTTATCCGGACTTCACTCGCGTCTCAGCGGAGCAAGACCGCCTGTTCGGTACGGAACCGGACATGGCGCCCAACTCGCAAGACTCGCACGCCTTTTGGACGCACAAGACCGAAGAAATCAGGACAAGACGAAGGCTGTGGAGGGGCGGCGGTCGCCGGTGGCCCGAGGTGTTCTCCACGCCCCGTCCCGGCGTTCGGACATCGGGGGCGCGCGGGCCCCCGGAAGACGCCCCGGGGGCGCGGACGGCCTGACGGGAGGCCCTGGAGAGGGCCCGGTGGGGCGCTCTCGCGGGAGGCCGGGGAAGGGGGCACGCGGAAGGCCTCCGTCGACGGTCCGACGGAGGCCCGGGGGGACGCTCTAGTACGAGGGCGCCTGGCCCTCGCGGTCATAGAAGGGGCGGGTCTGCGAACGCAGCCACATCGCGATCGGGTCGTGCTCGTCGGCCAGCGCGACGGTGCACACGGGAACGCCCTCGGGGACCGCCCCCACCGACTGCCGCATCATCTCCCGGACGGACTCCAGCGCGGGCGCGGAGGCGTCGTACAGGTCGAGCCCGACGGCGAGGTACGCCGATCCGAGCGACGGCTGCACCCAGGCCCTGCGGAGCGAGCGGACGGCCGGCGTGCGGTGCGCGTGCTGGGTGAGCAGACCGTAGAACTGCGGGAGCTCCAGGGCGGGCTCCGACAGGCGCAGCGGTCCGGCGGGCATCCGGTCGAGGCCCGTCGCGATCCGGCGGAGGTCGGCCCAGGGCAGTCCGAGGCCGCCGCCCTGGGCGTGCGGGTTGAGCCACAGCCCCCAGCGGTCCGGGTAGAGGGCGCGGGCGATGTCCCGGCCGGTGACCACCTCGTAGCCGCGGTTCCAACCGCTGGCGGCCAGTTCCTGCGGGGAGGTCACGCAGGGCGCGTATCCGAGCCCGTCGACCTCCATCCCCCCGTACTGGGCGTCCGGTGAACCCGGCTGCCCCTGCCACAACAACATCCACAGCCGGCCCTCGGCCAGGGCGTGCAGAAGCGACTCGTAGCTCTCATAGCGCCCGGGAGTCACCTGGCGCAGCATGTGCTCGACCTGCCCGGCCGCGGCCGTGCCTGACGCACTCACCCGGTACCCCTCTTCGTCCGCCCGTCGTCCACCCGTTACCCAGGCCACGCGAGCGGGGCCAAGAGATGTAATCAGCTTAAGCGGCCCTACGGGAGGTAGAAGGGGCGCACACGCTCACGAATCCACTCCGTGACCGGGTCCTCGGCGGCGTCCAGGAGGATCAACTGCACCGGCCAGGGCGCCGGTACCCGGGCCAGCGCCCGGCCGAGCGCCTCCATCGGCGCGTTCCGCGACCCGGGATCCCATCCCACCAGTCGGACACCGATGTACAACTCGGGCGCCCCGCCCTCCACGCTGGCCAGGCAGCGGTGCGCCGCGGCGACCACCCCGGTGGCACGGAACTCCTCGCCGGCCGCGGCGAGGAAGTCCACCGGGTCGTGCTGCCAGTCCGGCTCGAAGAGGCGGACGCGGCCGCCGGTGGCGGGGCCGTCGAGCGGGGTCCGTCCCGTGCGGCACAGTTCCGCGACGGCGGCCGGGGGCAGCGGGACGCCGACGGCACCCTCCGGGTTCACGGCGAGGCCGATCTGCGGCGGCAGGCCGCGGGCGAACTCCACGGCGGGGGCCACGGCGAAGTCCATGCCGGGGCCGACGCAGAAACGGAACTGGGCCTCGGAGCTGTAGACGGGGACGTACGCCTGGCCGCCGATCTGCATCGTCGGGAGGGTCAGGTCGGCGGCGTCGGGCGCGCCACCGGCCGGCAGCGGCACCCAGAGCCGGCTGCGGCCGAGGACCTCCAGGATCCGCGCTCCCGCGTCCGCCGCTCCCAGCGCCGCCCCGAGCACCTGCTCCAGCTCGTTGTCGGGCCACCCGCCGCCGTGCATCCACGCCTCCGCTGCCATCGCCACCTTTGCCGTGCCGAGGTTAGTGGGTCGGCGGGGACCCCCCTCGCCCGGGCCGGCGCGTCAGGCGCCGGGGGCGGGCGGCGCGGGGGCGAAGGCGATGCGGGTGATGCCCGAGGCGGCGGCGCGGTCCAGGAGGACCACCGACGCGCAGCCGCGCGGGAGGCTGCCCGACTCGGCGTCGCGCAGGAGCCGGTCCGCCGCGCCGCGGTGACGGGAGAAGGCGTACGCGGACACCCGCCGGCCCCGTGCCTCCTGCCCGGCCAGGGCCTCCTGCGGGGTGGTGTCGAGGAGCAGCAGGTGCAGGGACCGGTTCCGGCGTCGGGCGAACCCGGCGAGCAGTCCCCGCACCCAGGTCTGGGTGCCGCAGTCGTGGACCACGACCGAGGCCCCGGAGCGCAGGGCCCGCCACAGGCCCCGGTAGTGCGCGACGCGGACCAGCGGTCGGTAGGCCGCGTAGGGCAGCGCGTCGGGCATGCGCCGCTCCCAGCGTTCGCGGGTGTCCTGGGAGTCGATGCCGCCGGTCGCGGCCCGCTTGATCAGGGTGCTCTTGCCCCCGCCCGGCAGGCCGGACACCACGACGATGTCCCCGTCGGCGAAGTCGAGCCCGCGCGGTCCGTGCGCGCCCCGGCCGCGCAGGTCGCGCACGGCGGTGCCCCCGGCCCGGGCGGGTCTCTCGTGGGCGGCCCGCTGCGCCGGCACTCCCGCCACGGTCCCCGTCGTCGTCAGCACTCCGAATCTCCGCACCGCCACAGTGATCGCCTCCCCCGAATCGGGTCGCAAGGACCTTTGCCCACTGAGTGTAAAGAGACGGTAATCCGGCATGCCCGGTTCCGGGGGCCCGCTCGGGCCCGGTCACGGTCACGCACGGTCTTTCGGGCCCGCACGCCCGTCGCGGGCCGTCGCGTGCAATGATGTGCGCCATCTGGACACCAACTGCATACCGGCCGCTTGAATCCGCGCGGGAGAGTCCCGGCAGGCCGTGAGGTCGTGCCCGGGCGCCGAAGGAGCAAGTCCCTCCCTTGAATCTCTCAGGCCCCGTACCGCGTGGATGAGGCAGATCTGAAAAGCGAGCCGCGCCGCCGTCCCCGACGGCATCGGCGTGTGCTCCACCCAAGGTGCAAGTCGACGACGCGTCCCGTTTCGTGCGGGAACTCTCGGCGAACCTCTCAGGTTCCGATGACAGATGGGGAGGATCGTCCTCGTCATGTCATGCCCTGGGACCCGGGAGCCACACCCATGAGCACTGCCCCCCGTCTGACCGCCCTCGACGCGCTGCACCGCTCGCTCGGTGCGACCATGACCGACTTCGCGGGCTGGGACATGCCGCTGCGCTACGCCAGTGAGCGCGACGAGCACAACGCCGTGCGCACCAAGGCCGGTCTCTTCGATCTCTCCCACATGGGCGAGATCACCCTGACCGGCCCCGAGGCCGTGAAGGTCCTCGACTACGCGCTGGTCGGCAACATCTCGACCGTCGGCGTCGGCCGCGCCCGCTACACGCACATCTGTCAGGAGGACGGCGGGATCCTGGACGACCTGATCGTCTACCGCCTGGGCGAGACCGAGTACATGGTCGTCGCCAACGCCTCCAACGCCCAGGTCGTCCTGGACGCGATCACCGAGCGGGCCGCCGGCTTCGACGCCGAGGTCCGTGACGACCGCGACGCGTACGCGCTGATCGCCGTGCAGGGCCCGGAGTCCCCCGGCATCCTGAAGTCGCTGACCGACGCCGACCTGGACGGCCTGAAGTACTACGCCGGCCTGCCGGGCACGGTGGCCGGGGTGCCCGCGCTGATCGCGCGGACGGGCTACACCGGCGAGGACGGCTTCGAGCTGTTCGTCTCCCCGGAGCACGCGGTGGAGCTGTGGCAGGCGCTGACCGAGGCGGGCGCGGGCGTCGGCCTGGTCCCGGCCGGTCTGTCCTGCCGCGACACCCTGCGCCTGGAGGCGGGCATGCCGCTGTACGGGCACGAGCTGACCACCTCCCTCACCCCGTTCGACGCGGGTCTGGGCCGGGTCGTGAAGTTCGAGAAGGAGGTGGACTTCGTCGGCCGCAAGGCGCTGGAGGCCGCCGCCGAGCGCGCCGCCGACAACCCGCCGCGCAAGCTGGTCGGCCTGATCGCCGAGGGCCGCCGCGTCCCGCGCGCCGGGTTCCCGGTCGTCGCGGGCGGGCAGGTCGTCGGAGAGGTCACCTCGGGCGCCCCGTCGCCGACGCTGGGCAAGCCGATCGCGATGGCGTACGTGGACGCGGCGCACGCCGCGCCCGGCACCTCCGGTGTCGGCGTGGACATTCGCGGTACGCATGAGCCGTACGAGGTCGTGGCGCTGCCGTTCTACAAGCGGCAGAAGTAGTTCCGCCCCTTCCCAAGCGCGTCGTCGCCGTCCGGAGGTCCGTGCGGCGCCGTCTCGGCATTCAAGACCACCGGTTCACATCCACTCCCCCGCATCCAGGAGAATCAGGCCATGAGCAACCCCCAGCAGCTGCGTTTCAGCAAGGAGCACGAGTGGCTGACGGCCGCCGTGGACGGCGTTTCGACGGTCGGCATCACGGAGTTCGCGGCCAACGCGCTCGGTGACGTCGTCTACGCCCAGCTTCCCGAGGTCGGCGACACGGTGACCGCGGGCGAGACCTGTGGCGAGCTGGAGTCGACCAAGTCGGTCAGCGACCTGTACTCCCCCGTCACCGGTGAGGTCGTCGAGGCCAACCAGGACGTCGTGGAGGACCCGTCGCTGGTGAACTCGGCTCCGTTCGAGGGTGGCTGGCTGTTCAAGGTGCGCGTCGCGGAGGAGCCGGGCGACCTGCTCAGCGCCGACGAGTACGCCGCGCTCACCCACTCCGACAACTGACACCTCAGGGGATCTTGATGTCCGCACTGAACACCCCGCTCCACGAGCTCGACCCGGACGTGGCCGCCGCCGTCGACGCCGAGCTCGTACGCCAGCAGTCGACCCTGGAAATGATCGCGTCGGAGAACTTCGCTCCGGTCGCCGTCATGGAGGCCCAGGGCTCGGTCCTGACCAACAAGTACGCCGAGGGCTACCCCGGCCGCCGCTACTACGGCGGCTGTGAGCACGTCGACGTGGTCGAGCAGATCGCGATCGACCGCGTCAAGGCGCTGTTCGGCGCCGAGGCCGCGAACGTCCAGCCGCACTCCGGTGCGCAGGCGAACGCCGCCGCGATGTTCGCGCTGCTCAAGCCGGGCGACACGATCATGGGCCTGAACCTCGCCCACGGTGGTCACCTGACCCACGGCATGAAGATCAACTTCTCCGGCAAGCTCTACAACGTGGTCCCGTACCACGTGGACGCGTCGGGCGAGGTCGACATGGCCGAGGTCGAGCGCCTCGCCAAGGAGTCCAAGCCGCAGCTGATCGTCGCGGGCTGGTCCGCCTACCCGCGCCAGTTGGACTTCGCCGCCTTCCGCCGCATCGCGGACGAGGTCGGCGCGTACCTGATGGTCGACATGGCGCACTTCGCCGGCCTGGTCGCCGCGGGTCTGCACCCGAACCCGGTGCCCCACGCCCACGTCGTGACCACCACCACGCACAAGACCCTCGGCGGTCCGCGCGGCGGTGTCATCCTGTCGACGCAGGAACTGGCCAAGAAGATCAACTCCGCGGTCTTCCCCGGCCAGCAGGGTGGTCCGCTGGAGCACGTGATCGCGGCCAAGGCGGTCTCGTTCAAGGTCGCCGCCTCGCCCGAGTTCAAGGAGCGCCAGGAGCGCACCCTGGAGGGCGCGAAGATCCTCGCCGCCCGTCTGGTCCAGGACGACGTCAAGGCCGTGGGCGTGGACGTCCTCACCGGCGGCACCGACGTGCACCTGGTCCTGGTGGACCTGCGCAACTCGGAGCTGGACGGTCAGCAGGCCGAGGACCGCCTCCACGAGGTCGGCATCACGGTCAACCGGAACGCCATCCCGAACGACCCGCGGCCGCCGATGGTCACCTCGGGTCTGCGGATCGGCACGCCGGCCCTCGCCACCCGCGGTTTCGACACCGAGGCGTTCACCGAGGTCGCCGAGATCATCGCGGAGGCGCTGAAGGCGCCGTCTCCCTTCGCGGAGGCCGACGCCGAGGCCCTGAAGGCGCGCGTCTCGGCGCTCGCCGCGAAGTTCCCGCTGTACCCCACGCTCTGACGTGGTGCGCTGAACCCTGTCGTCGAAGTGGCGCCGGTAAGGCCCGCGGAACTTCGACGACAGGGTCTGGAACCCCACGGGTCGGGCCCGGTGGCTGTCTTCCGCAGGCACCGGGCCCTTCTCATGACCGCCGACCCGGCCGATCGCGGCCGGTGTCCGACCCCGTCCGACCCGTCCGTCGAGGAAGGGGCCGGGGAGGGTCGGGAGTGGTGCCGCCCCCTCGCCCGGGACGGTCACGAGCGCACCGCACCGCCGGCAGGCATGTCCTTGCTCACGTCCGTCCGGCCCGCCGCCCGGGCGGCGGAGTCCGCCACGCGGGTCCGCCCGGCCGGGACCCGGCCCCTGACCGGCCCGAGGGCGGGAACCTCGTACCGGAGCGCGAACCGAGCCGCACCTGACCGTCACCCGCGCACCCCGTCCGCCCGCCGGCTTGTTCACGTCCTCGCGTTAAGCTCGGCTGCCGGACAAAATCCGACCAATCCGCCTCTCCTGCCCCCTCCCACCCCACGAGCAGACAAGGGAGTCCGTCACCGTGGCCATCTCCGTCTTCGATCTCTTCTCCATCGGCATCGGCCCCTCCTCCTCCCACACGGTCGGCCCGATGCGGGCGGCGCGCATGTTCGTGACCCGCCTGAAGAAGGACGGTGTCCTCGCCCAGACCGCGTCCGTCCGCGCGGAACTCTTCGGCTCCCTCGGCGCGACCGGCCACGGCCACGGCACGCCCAAGGCCGTCCTGCTGGGACTGGAGGGGCACTCTCCCCGCACGGTGAACGTCGAGACGGCGGACGCCGAGGTGGAGCGCATCCGCCAGAGCGGCCGGCTGCGGCTGCTCGGCGCCGAGATAGGCGAGGCCCACGAGATCGCCTTCGACGAGCCGAACCAGCTGATCCTGCACCGCCGGCGCTCGCTGCCGTACCACGCGAACGGCATGACGCTCTTCGCGTACGACGCCTCCGGCACCCCGCTGCTGGAGAAGACGTACTACTCGGTCGGCGGCGGCTTCGTGGTGGACGAGGACGCGGTCGGCGAGGACCGGATCAAGCTCGACGACACGGTGCTGAAGTACTCCTTCCGCTCCGGTGACGAGATGCTGCGGCTGGCGAACGAGAACGGCCTGTCGATCTCCTCCCTGATGCTGGAGAACGAGAAGGCCTGGCGCACCGAGGAGGAGATCCGCGCGGGCCTCCTGGAGATCTGGCGGGTCATGCAGGCCTGCGTCTCGCGCGGCATGTCCCGCGAGGGCATCCTGCCGGGCGGTCTGCGCGTCAAGCGCCGCGCCGCCGGCACCGCCCGTCAGCTGCGCGCCGAGGGCGACCCGCAGGCGCACGCCATGGAGTGGGCGACGCTGTACGCGATGGCCGTCAACGAGGAGAACGCGGCGGGCGGCCGTGTCGTCACCGCCCCCACCAACGGCGCCGCGGGCATCATCCCCGCGGTCCTGCACTACTACGTGAATTTCGTGCCGGGGGCCGACGAGGACGGCGTGGTCCGCTTCCTCCTCGCGGCGGGCGCGATCGGCATGCTCTTCAAGGAGAACGCCTCGATCTCCGGCGCCGAGGTCGGCTGCCAGGGCGAGGTCGGCTCGGCCTGCTCCATGGCGGCCGGCGCCCTCGCCGAGGTCCTGGGCGGCACCCCCGAGCAGGTGGAGAACGCCGCCGAGATCGGCATGGAGCACAACCTCGGCCTCACCTGTGACCCGGTCGGCGGGCTGGTGCAGATCCCGTGCATCGAGCGCAACGGCATGGCGGCCGTCAAGGCGGTCACCGCCGCCAAGATGGCGATGCGCGGCGACGGCACCCACAAGGTCTCCCTCGACAAGGTCATCAAGACCATGAAGGAGACCGGCGCCGACATGAAGGTGAAGTACAAGGAGACCGCTCGCGGCGGTCTCGCGGTCAACGTCATCGAGTGCTGATCTGAGCGTCCGCCCGCCGCCGCGCGCGGCGGGCCCGTCGAGCCCGTCCTCCCCGGAGGGCGGGCTTCCGCGCGTCCGGAGGGGGCGGGGGAAGCCCGGCGCCGGCGCAAGACGGGCCGAGCGGCCCGTCCGGGTCGGGACCTTGGACCCGCGGATGCGGGGAAGGCGTGGGGTTAGCTTGCCGGAGGGGCAGGAAACACCCCCGCCGACAGAGAGGCGCACCCCCGCCATGACGATCACGGAGCACCGCGTCCTCCCCCTCCGTCTGGAGGCCGCGACCACCCCCATCCCGGTGCGGGGGACGTTCGTGTACCGCACCGACCGGCCCTACGAGATCGCGCTCGACTTCGAGGGGGCCGGGGTGCACATCGCGCGCTGGGTGTTCTCCCGCGATCTGCTGCTCGACGGGCAGACCCACGCCACGGGCGAGGGCGACATACAGGTGTGGCCGCGCTGGAAGGCCACCGAGCCGCGGATCTTCCTGGCGTTCAGCAACGGCGAGCAGGGGTGTGTGATGTCCGCCCGGGCGAAGGACGTACGGGCCCTGTGCCGCCGGCTCGTGGAACTGGTGCCGCGCGGGCAGGAACGACGCCACTACGACCTGGACGCGGAACTGAGCGCGCTGCTGCCCGGCTGACGGCGCGGCTCGCGGCCACGTGCCCCGCCCCCGCGCGGCTCGTGCCCGATCCGGTGCAACCATGGGCGCCCCGGGAGTGTCTTCTGTTGTGACACCGCTGTCCCCGTCTCTGAAGAATCGGGGGGACGTCATGCGTCCGCCACGTCGCCGTCAGGTCACCGCACTCGTCACGGGCACGCTGCTCGCCGCCGGAATCGGCCTCGCCGCACCGGCCTCGGCCGCCACCCGCACCCTGTCCACCACGCTGGTCACCAATGCCCGCTTCGGCGGTCACTGCACCTTCGACCGGCTCGTCGTCGACCTCCAGGGATCCGCTCCCCCGGTCACCGTCACACCCGTTTCCCAACTGGTCTACGACGGGTCCGGCAAGCCCGTGCCGCTGGCCGGGAAGTTCTTCCTGGAGATCCGGCTGCACCCGGCCGCCGGGCACACCGACGCCGGCCAGAACGTCTACCAGGGGCCCCGCCTACAGAAGATCAACCTGTCCAAGCTCAAGGGCATGGCCTACACCGGCGACTACGAGGGGTACGTGACCTTCGGCGCCGCCTTCGACACCAAGCCCACCTACAAGACCAGCGTGCTGCACGCGCCGGAGCGGCTCGTCGTCGACTTCCCGCACCCGGCGACCTGCTGAACCGTCGCCCGGCACGGGATCGAACGGTCGAGGGGCCCGGGGCGTGCGCCGCCCCGGGCCCCTCGCGTCTGCCTGCCTAGCGGTGCTCGGGATTGGGGAAGTCGAAGCGGCAGCCGGCGTCCCACTCCGAGCGTTGGTTCCCGTGTGCGGGGACGCCGCCGGCCCGCTTGAGCAGGGCGGCCAGGTGCATCAGGTTCCAGGTCATGAACGTGGTGTTCCGGTTGGTGAAGTCGTTCTCCGGGCCGCCCGAACCCGGGTCGAGGTAGGAGGGTCCGGGCCCGGCCTCACCGATCCAGCCCGCGTCGGCCTGCGGCGGGATCGTGTAGCCGAGGTGCTGGAGGCTGTAGAGGACGTTCATGGCGCAGTGTTTGACGCCGTCCTCGTTGCCGGTGATCAGCGCGCCGCCGACCCTGCCGTAGTAGGCGTACTGGCCCCGGTCGTTCAGGATCGAGGAGCAGGCGTAGAGCCGCTCGATGACCTGCTTCATCACGGAGCTGTTGTCACCGAGCCAGATCGGCCCGCACAGCACGAGGATGTCGGCGTCCATGATCTGGCTGTAGAGGACCGGCCACTGGTCGCTCTCCCAGCCGTGCTCGGTCATGTCGGGCCAGACACCGGTGGCGATGTCGTGGTCGACGGCCCGGATCAGTGAGGTCCGGGCGCCGGCCGCCTCCATCACCGCACGGCTCCTGGAGATCAGCCCCTCGGTGTTGCTGGTCTCGGGCGAGCGCTTGAGCGTGCAGTTCACGTAGACGGCGCTGAGGTCTGAGTAGTCGTGTTCGTCGGCCACTCCCCCACCCTGCGCGGGCCGGCACGGGTTCGCCAGCGGGCCGCGCCCGTCCGGGGGCCACCCGGATCGGCCCTGGTCGGAGCGGGTGGGCGGGGGGCGCGGGAACGGGGTCGGGTTGTTACGGGTCCGCGCGGCCGACTAGGGTCAGCGGGCCTTGGTGTTCGGGAAACCGGTGGAAAACCGGTGCGGCCCTCGCCACTGTGATCGGGAAGTCCGGCTCCACTCCCCTGCGGGAAGCCACTGGGCCCGCGCGGGAGACCGCACGGCCCCGGGAAGGCGGAGTCAGGGCATCAGTACCCGTGAGCCAGGAGACCGGCCAGGGCACGTCGTCCATCCACGAGGTGCTGGAGAGGTCTCCTTACTCATGCATATAGCCGAGGGGTTTCTGCCCCCCTTGCACGCGGTCGCCTGGGGCGCCGCGTCCGCTCCCTTTGTCGTACACGGTGTGCGCGCCCTCACCCGCGAGGTGAAGGCCAACCCCGAGAGCACGCTGCTGCTCGGCGCGTCGGGTGCGTTCACTTTCGTGCTGTCCGCCCTGAAGATCCCTTCGGTGACGGGCAGTTGTTCCCACCCCACCGGCACCGGGCTCGGGGCGATCCTGTTCCGGCCGCCGATCATGGCGGTGCTCGGCACGATCACCCTGCTCTTCCAGGCGCTGCTGCTGGCGCACGGCGGCCTGACCACGCTCGGCGCGAACGTCTTCTCCATGGCCATCGCCGGGCCCTGGGCGGGCTACGGGGTCTACCGGCTGCTCAAGAGGTTCGATCTGCCGCTGATGGTGACCGTCTTCTTCGGCGCGTTCTTCGCCGACCTCGTCACCTACTGCGTGACCAGTGTCCAGTTGGCGCTGGCCTTCCCCGACCCGGGCACCGGTTTCCCCGGGGCGCTCGCCAAGTTCGGCGGCATCTTCGCCGTCACGCAGATCCCGCTGGCCGTCAGCGAGGGGCTGCTGACCGTCCTCGTGATGCGGCTGCTGATGCAGTCGAGCAAGTCGGACCTGGTCCGGCTGGGCGTCGCGAAGCTGACGGCCCGTACCGGGACCAAGCAGGAGGAGGCGGCGGTCCGATGACCAGGAACGCGAAGATCAACACGGTGCTGCTGCTCCTGGTGGCGGCGCTCGCCGTGCTCCCGCTCGCACTGGGTCTGGGCGAGGGCAAGGAGGAGCCGTTCGCGGGCGCCGACGCGCAGGCGGAGGCCGCCATCACCGAACTGAAGCCGGACTACGAGCCGTGGTTCTCGCCGCTGTACGAGCCCCCGTCCGGGGAGATCGAATCGGCCCTGTTCGCCCTTCAGGCGGCGCTGGGCGCGGGCGTGCTCGCGTACTACTTCGGCGTCCGCAAGGGTCGGCGTCAGGGCCTCGCCCAAGCGGGCGCGACCGGTGGCCCGGCCGGCCCCGCGGAGTCGTAGGCGGTGCTGCCGATCGACGTGGCGGCGCACGGCAGTCGCTGGCGCCGCCGCCACCCGCTGGAGAAGGCCCTGTTGGGGCTCGGCCTGACGGTCACGGCCGTGGCCCTGCCGCCCTGGCCCGGGGGGCCGCTCGTCGCGGCGGCCACCCTGGTGGTGCTGCTCGGGCCCGCCGGGGTGGCCGGGCGCCAACTGTGGCGGGCCTTCCGGATCCCGCTCGGTTTCTGCTTCACCGGGGCGCTTCCGCTGCTGTTCGCGGTGGGCGGCCCGGCGGGGCTGGTGTCGTGGGCCCCCGACGGGCCCCGGCACGCGGCGGAGCTGCTGTTGCGCACCTCCGCGGCCTCCCTCGGGGTGCTGCTGTTCGCCTTCACCACCCCGGTGTCGGACGTGCTGCCCCGGCTCGTGCGGGCCGGGGTGCCGGCGCCGGTGGTGGACGTGGCCCTGGTCATGTACCGGATCGGCTTCCTGCTGCTGGACTCGATGGCCCAGGTCCGCCGCGCCCAGGCGGCCCGGCTCGGACACACGGGACGGGCCGCGGTGTGGCGTTCGCTTGCCGGGCTGGCGGCGACCTCGTTCGTACGGGCCTTCGACCGCGCCGCGCGGCTCCAGGAGGGGCTGGCGGGGCGTGGCTACGACGGCGCGCTGCGGGTGCTGGTGCCGCCGGCCACGCTGTCGTGGCGGTTCCTGGCCGCGTCCGGGGCGCTGCTGGCGGCCCTGATCACCGTGACTCTCACCCTGAAGGGGCTGTACCTGTGAACCCGTTGGTGGAACTGGCCGGCGCGGGCTACGCGTACGAGGACGGGCCCGAGGTCCTCTCCGGCGTGGACTTCGGCATCGTCGAGGGCCGCGCGCTGGTCCTGCTGGGCCGCAACGGCAGCGGCAAGACCACCCTGATGCGGCTGCTCAGCGGGGGGCTGCGGCCGGGTTCGGGCTCGCTGCGGCTCGACGGCACGGTGGTGACGCACGACTGGGCCGGGCTGACCCGGCTGCGGCGGGCCGTGCAGTTGGTGGTCCAGGACCCGGACGACCAGTTGTTCGCCGCCTCGGTGGAGCAGGACGTGTCCTTCGGCCCGATGAACATGGGCCTGGAGCCCGGCGAGGTGCGGGGCCGGGTGGACTCGGCGCTCGCCGCCCTGGACATCACGGCGCTGCGGGACCGGCCGACGCACCTGCTCTCGTACGGTCAGCGCAAGCGCGCGGCCATCGCGGGCGCGGTGGCGATGGCCCCGCGCGTGTTGATCCTGGACGAACCGACGGCCGGGCTGGACCCGGACGGGCAGGAACGGCTGTTGGACGTCCTGGCGGGGCTGCGCACGGCCGGGACCACGGTGGTGATGGCCACGCACGACGTCGACCTGGCGGTCCGCTGGGCCGACGACGCGGCGGTCCTCACCCCGACGGGCGTCCGCGTCGGTCCGGCGGGGGAACTCCTCTCGGACCCCGCGTTGTTGGCCTCGGCCGGGCTGCGTCAGGCGTGGTCCCCGGCGGTCACGGCCCTCCTGCGCGCCCACGGCCTGTTGGCCCCGGACGTTGCCGGCCCGAGGACCCCGGAGGCCCTGGCCGCGCTGCGGTGACGGCGCGGGCGCCCCGACCGCGCCCGTGCGGCGAGCGACGTCGGGGACGGGATCGCGCCGCCGGGATCGACCCCGAACCTAGGATGGCCGCATGTCGCTGCCGCACGCCATCCTCACCGCCCTGCTGGAGAAGCCTTCGTCGGGGCTGGAGCTGACCCGGCGGTTCGACAGGTCGATCGGGTACTTCTGGTCGGCGACGCACCAGCAGATCTACCGGGAGCTGGGCCGGCTGGAGGAGGCCGGGTTGATCAGGGCGTTGCCCGGCGAGGTGCCGGTGCGCGGGCAGCGCAAGGAGTACGAGGTGTTGTCCGCCGGCAGTGCGGAACTGGCCCGGTGGGTCGGCGAGAGCCAGGACCCGAAGGCCATCCGGGACCCCCTGCTGCTGCGGGTGCGGGCGGCGGGCGTGGTGGGGGCTCGGGGGCTCGGGGCGGAACTGCGCCGTCACGTGGAGCTGCACCGGGGGCAGTTGGCGGAGTACGAGGCCATCGAGGCGCGGGACTTCCCGCCGGGACGGGACTCCGACGAGGACCGGTTGCGCCGGCTGGTGCTGCGCGGCGGGATCGGTCTGGAGACGTTCTGGCTGCGCTGGCTGGAGGAGGCCCTGACCGAGGTCGAGGACATGGCTCCCGCGCAGGACGGCCCGGGGGCGCCCGAGGGACCCGGGGGCACGGCCTGACCGCCTCCGGTCCCGGCAGGGGATCGGAGGCGGCCGGGACGGGGACTACTTGTTCAGGGCGACCCAGAACTCGTCGAAGCTCAGCAGGCCGTCGCCGTTGCTGTCCTTGGACGCGACCACGGCGTCCGCGACCGCGCCGGTGACGAACGCGTCGCCCATGGCCTTCATGGCCGCGCTGTACTCGTCGGCCGTGACGAAGCCGTCGCCGTCCGCGTCGAACTTACGGAACGTCGCCCGCGCGCTCTCGATGTCCGCCACTGGGTCCACCCCTTCTTGGTGCTTGTTGACGGCTCAGGGTAGCGCCCGCCCGGGCGGGGCTCGCCCCCGGGTCCCGTTCGGCCGGCAGAAAGAAAGCCAATTACCGTCCGGTAAGGCGGAGGCAATAATTCCGGCCAATAATTCCGGCCTGCACTTGTCACGCTCCGGCATCGCGGCATAACGTACCGACATTGCCGCCACACCAGGAGCGCAGGGCTCCCAGGGACAAGCGGCAACAAGGGCGATCACACAGGTGACGATCACAGCTGACGCATCATTCGAAGTTCTGCCCTTCACCCGCACCTGCCGCCATATCTGGGAAGACGGCGACCATGTGCTCATCGGAGTGAGTCCCGGAAACAGCTACTTCAGCTCCGAGCGCATCGGCAACCTCGCCCGATGGGCCACGACCCGCTTCGCCCAAGTCGACTTCGTCTACGCGGACCTCCACGTCGACCGGATGTTCGCCGCCTTCGGATACTCCCCGGAACACGCGGGGAAGCGGGCGGCGAAGGAGATCAAGGCGGTCCGACGACGCATACTCAAAGGCGTGGAGGAGTCAGGACCTCCACTCGCCGAGATTCGCGTGCGGGCACTTTCGGAGTTCCAATCGAACCCCGTCTACCAACTCTTGCACCGACGCGTGCTCCATTTCCTGGAGACCGACGACGAATTCCGTAAGGGCTGCGAGGAAATGGCCCTTCACTTTGTCGGATCGAAGTTGCCGGAAGGTGAATCGATCACCGACGCACAGTTGCGGGTCTGTTTCGACTACATGGCGGCCGAACTGCCGTTCTTCGTGGACACCCCGAGCATTCTCGACGTCCCGTCCTCGGTGGCGGCCTACCACGTCAAGATGCCCCTGACCGATGTCCTCTTCGCACGGGGCGGGGGCCTGCGCGCCACCCGCAACCAGGCGTACGCCGTCGTGCGCCCCGAGGCCGCGGCGGCCTCGGTCCACGCACCGGCCGAGACGCCGGACACCACCTCGAACCACGTACCGACCGGAGGGACCGTCGATGACCGTCGAGCAGCTTGAGGGTCGGGAGACCGGGGGCGCAGGGGACGCCCCCCTCGACTTCCCGCTCTCACGACGCGGTGACGTGCTCCCGCCGGAGTGCGCCTGGCTGCGTGAGAAGGCGCCGGTCGCCAGGGTCCGCACCCTCACCGGGGACCCTGCCTGGCTGGTGAGCGGCTACGCGCCGGCCAGGCAGGTGCTGGAGGACGAGCGCTTCAGCCTCAAGGACACGGCGAACGCCGGCGTCCCCCGCCAGTACGCGCTGACGATCCCGCCCGAGGTCGTGAACAACATGGGCAACATCAACGGCGCCGGGCTGCGCGACGCGGTGATGAAGGCGCTCAACCCGCGCCAGGAGGGGCTCCGGGACCGGCTGCGCGCCACGGCCGGGGAACTCGTCGACCGGATGGTGGCCGAGGGCGCCCCCGCCGACCTCCGGGCCGGTTTCGCGGACCCGTTCTCGGCCGCACTGCACTGCCGGGTGCTGGGAGTGCCCTTCGAGGACTGGCGCCGGCTGATGTCGGGCCTCGACGTGGCGTTCATGACGGCGCGGGAGCCCTTCGCGGACTCGGCGCTCAACTGGTACAAGGACGTCGGCTACTTCGTCGAGTGCCTGGAGGCGCAACTCGCCCTGCCCGCCGAGGAGCGTACGGGGCTCCTCGGCAGGTTCGCCGGGTTGAAGGAGGCCGACCCCGAGTCGGCGCACCTGACCGACGACATGTTCGCGACGGTCGCCGTCTCGCTCTTCGGGGCGGGCGCGGTGTCCACGTCCGCGTTCCTGGTGCTCGCGGTCCTCGCGCTGCTCCAGAAGCCGGAGCTGATCGGGTACCTGCGCGCGCATCCGGAGCGGATGGGCAAGGCGGTGGACGAACTCCTGCGCTGGAACCTCTCCGTGGGCGACGGCCTGCCGCGGATCGCCCTGGAGGACGTGCGGGTCGGTGACGTGCTGGTCAAGAAGGGCGAGCTGGTCCTGGTCCTGTTGGAGGGGGCCAACTTCGACCCGCTGGCCTTCGAGAACCCGGACGTGTTGGACCTCGAACGCGAGAGCCCCCGGCCCCACCTTGCGTTCGGCGCCGGCCGGCACTTCTGCCCGGCCTCCGCCCTGGGTCGGGCCCACGCCGAGATCGCGTTGGAGGTGCTGGTCGAGCGGTTGCCCGAACTGCGCCTCGCGGTCCCGGCCGAGAACCTCGTCTGGCGCACGGGCTTCATCAAGCGCCTGCCGGAGCGGCTTCCCGTCGCCTGGTAGGCCCCGGTGGGGCCCTGCCCGACCGGTGGACGGCGGCGTCCCGGGAGCTGTGCGAGCTCCCGGGACGCCGTCGTCGCGACCGGGTCCGAAAGGGACGGCCTAGCGGAAGATCCCGGTGTGGCCGAGCGAGTAGCGGCCGGGCTGGGGGTAGACGGCGAGGCCGTGCGGTCCGCCGCCGACCGGGATCCGGGCCAGTTCCTTGCCGCTGGTGGTGTCGAGGGCGTAGACCTCGGAGTTGTAGCGGCCCGACAGCCACAGCACCTTGCCGTCGGCGGAGACCCCGCCCATGTCGGGGCTGCCGCCGTCCGGCAGTTCCCACTTCTTCGTCAGCTTGTTCTGCGGGAAGTCGAAGACGGAGATGGTGCCCTCGCCGCGGTTGGAGATGTACATCTCCTTGGAGTCCCGGCTGACGTACAGGCCGTGGCACCCCTTTCCGGTGGGCAGCAGCTTGGGGACGTCGAACCTGTCCCCGCTGAGCACCCACATGCCGTGCGCCATCATGTCCGCGACGTAGAAGGTCTTGCCGTCCGGGGAGATCTTCACGTCCTGCGGCATCGCGCCCTCGAACGGCAGCTTCTGCTGGCCGACGACCTCCATCTTCTCGGTGTCCACCTTGAGGAGTTCGCCGGAGAACTCGCAGCTCACGATGAAGTAGCGGCCGTCGGCCGAGAAGTCCGCGTGGTTGACGCCGAAGCAGGTCACGGGCACCGTCTTCACCCGGTTCATGGTGTGCGGGTCGCGGAAGACCAGTTCGCGGTCCATCGACGCCATCACGATCGCGTACTTCCCGTTGGGCGTGAAGTAGAGGTTGTACGGGTCGTGCACCTCGACGGGGTCGCCGGCCTCGCCGGTGGCCGGGTTGATGGGGGTGAGCGTGTGGCCGCGATTGTTGTTGACCCACAGGGTCTTCATGTCCCAGGAGGGCACCACGTGTTGGGGCTGGGCGCCGACGGGGATGGTGTCGATGACCTTGTACGTCGCCGGGTCGATGACGGACACCGTGTTGGAGTTGGTGTTCGGTACGTAGACCCGGGACGGGAAGTCCTTGACCACCGGGGAGAGCCGGTTCGGGCGGTCCGCCGCGTACACGTCCTTCGGGTCGAGCAGCGGTGGCATGCCGGGCAGTCCGGGCGGCGCCGCCGGCACGGCCTTGACCGGCCGGGCGGGTCCCTTGGAGCCGAGCGCCTCGGTCGCGCCCCCTCCGCCGGAACCGCAGCCGGCCAGGGCAGCGAGAACCAGTCCGGCGAGCAGCGCGGTGGCCTTCCGGGGAAGGCGGTTCGTGGTCATGGGGTCAGCAGCTCCGTGGTGGTCACCGCGCGCAGCTTGCGGCGCGCGAGTTCTTCGAGGAGGGGCGGCATCGCGTCGACCGTGTCCGCGTAGCCGAAGTGCAGGCTCACCACCGATCCGCCGTGGATCGTCCCGGTGACGTTGCGGATGACGGCCGCGGCGCCGGGCGAGGTGAAGTCGAGGGAGTCCACGTCGTACGACAGGACGTGCGGGTAGCCCGCCCGCCCGGCGAGGGTTCGGACGAGCGGGCTCGCGTACTGGGTCTGCGAGGGGCGGAACCAGGTGCCGATCGAGCCGGTGAGGCGTTTGAGGCGCTGCGCGCAGCCGGTGATCTCGGCGAGGGCGTCGGCCTCGGACATGTCGTTGATCGCGAGGTGGCGTTGGGTGTGGTTGCCGAGTTCGTGGCCGCCGTCGAGGATCCGGCGGGCCATGTCCGGGTGGTCGTCGAGCCAGGTGCCGATCGCCAGTACGGTGACGCGCGCCCCGCCCTTCTCGGCCTCGGCGAGCACGGCCCGGGCGACGGCCGGGTCCCCGTTGCCGTGGAAGGTGAGGGCGACCCGGGGCCGGTCGCGGGGGCCGTGGGCGATCTCGACGGGCAGGCCGGCGAACCGGCGGGGTGCCGGTGCGGCCGCGGCGGCGGGGGCCTTGGCGGGCACGGTGGCGGAGGGGGCGGCGGCCTTGTCGGGGGCGGTCGCGCGGGTCGGGGGCGCGGTCCCGCAGGCGGTGGCGAGGGCGCCGACGGCGCCCGCCACACCGGCGCGAAGGGCGGATCGGCGGTCCGGATAGCAGAGCACTTGCCCATTTAAGGGGTGGATGACCGAGATGGTAATGATTGACCCAATTCGGGACGCCGGCCATCAGGACGCCATCCGAGGTTCCGTCCGCTACGTGATCAACGATTCACTCAGAGCGGTCGATACTTATTCATTGATTACGAGGTGAGTGGCCCACCTCACCTAAGATTTAGGTGGAAACTCTTAGGATATGCACACTTATGTCCGTGTTGGGACTTTTGGCATTCGGTCGCTCGTCTGCCATAGTCGGAACCACGACTTCCCTTTGACCCGAGCGAAGTCCCGCCGAGGATCACACCCCCTTCGATCCTCGGCGCACCCATGAAACCCCCGCAGCGCCCGATCACGGCGACAGGGGGTTTCTGGCGTTCCGGGCCGAAGTGCGGGGAGGGCGGGTCCTAGCGGTCGGCCACCCGCATCTCGAACCAGGTGATCTTGCCGCGCGGCAGCAGATCGGCGCCCCAGCGGTCGGACAGTTTGTCGACGAGGAAGAGCCCGCGCCCCGTGGTGTCCATCTCGTGGACCGGCATCAGACAGGGCAACCCGCGCGAGGGGTCACGCACCTCGATCCGGATCCACCCGCGGCGACGCAGCATCCGTAAGCCGAAGGAGCGGGCCCCGGTGTGGCGCACGGCGTTGCCGACGAGTTCGGACACCAGCAGGACCGCGTGTTCGGCGATCTGCGGAGAGAGGCCCCAGTGGCGGATCACCACCGACTGGGTGAGCCGGCGAGCGGTTCTCGCGGACTCCGGCATGGACGGCAGCGTCACCTCCGCCTCCGCCGGATTCTCGTACGACTCCGGTGCCTTGAGGCCGTGTTCATCCTCAAGAGACGCCGTGAGCCGTACGGCGGAAGCGCTGCTGCGCTGCCGCGGCTGTTCCACACCCTCCAGGCCCGCCATGAACCCATCATGGACGGCACGACCGCCACCGCGGGTCGTTCCGCGGGAAAACACCCCCCGGAATGGTTGATTCCGAAGGGGTGTCCCGGCATATGCAACAGGCAAAACAGAGGCCGCGACGCCGAGGTGACCTGCGATGACACAACGCGCGGAGCCGATCACCCTCGGTGGGCCATGAGGTCCCCTTAAGCCTGGCTTAAGGCCTGGCTAATGCACCCACAGGGAGGACTCCCCGGGGACTCCCCTGTGGACTTCCCCCGCGGCCGGGCCGTCCCGGCTAGAGGAACTTGGCCTTGCCGGGGCCCTCCTCCACGAAGCTGCGCATGCCGCGCTCGCGGTCCTCGGTGGCGAACAGGCCCGCGAACCAGTTGCGTTCGATGGTCAGACCGGTGTCGATGTCCGCCTCCAGGCCGGCGTCGACACACTCCTTGGCGGCCCGCAGGGCGAGCGCGGGGCCCTGCGCCAGCTTCGCGGCCCAGGCGTGCGCCTGCTCGTACACCTCGGCGGCCGGCACGATCCGGTCGACCAGACCGAGGGCGAGCGCCTCCTCGGCCTTGACCATCCGGCCGGTGAAGATGAGGTCCTTGGCCTTGGACGGGCCGATCAGGCGGGACAGCCGCTGGGTGCCGCCCGCGCCCGGGATCAGACCCAGCAGGATCTCGGGCTGCCCGAGCTTCGCGTTGTCGGCGGCGATCCGGTAGTCGGCGCAGAGCGCGAGTTCGCAACCGCCGCCCAGGGCGTAGCCGGTGACGGCCGCGACGACGGGCTTGGGGATCCGGGCCACGGCCGTGAACGCGTCCTGGAGACCTCGGGACCGGGCGACCATCGCCGCGTGGTCCATGGTCTGCATCTCCTTGATGTCCGCGCCGGCGGCGAACACCTTCTCGCCGCCGTAGATGACGACCGCGCGGACGTCGGCCCGGTCGCCGGCTTCCACCGCGAGCTCGCGCAGCCGGTCCTGGGTGGCGATGTCCAGGGCGTTCATGGGCGGCCGGTCCAGACGGAGGGTGCCGACGCCTTCGGAGACTTCGAGAGAGAGGGTCATACGGGGAAGGTTAGTACCGGTTAACAGCGAGTGGCCCGGTGCCGTGTGTCACAGCGCCGGGCCACTCGATCACCTACGGGGTGGGGTTACTTGACCCACTCCGCCCAGTCCATGTTCCAGCCGTTGAGGCCGTTCTCCGGCGCGATCTCCTTGTCCTTGGAGTTCTTCACGACGACCACGTCACCGATGAGCGACTGGTCGAAGAACCAGGCGGCGGGCTGGTCGGGGTCGCCGGCGCCGCGCGCGTCGCGCAGGCCCACACAACCGTGGCTGACGTTCTCCGACCCGAAGGTGGAGGAGGAGGCCCAGTAGTTGCCGTGGACGAAGGTGCCGGAGTTCGACAGGCGCATCGCGTGCGGCACGTCGGAGATGTCGTACTCGCCGCCGAAGCCGACGGTGGCGCCGTTCATCCGGGTCACCTTGTACTTCTCGCTGATGACCATCTGTCCGTTGTAGGTGGTCGTCGACGGGGCGCCCGCGGTGATCGGGAGGTTCTTCAGGACCTGGCCGTCACGGACGACCTCCATGGTGTGCGCGCTCGCGTCGACCGTGGACACCTGGGAGCGACCGATGGTGAAGGAGAACGTGCGGGTCTGCTTGCCGTAGACGTTCTCCCGGCCCTCGACGCCGTCGAGGGCGAGCTTCACGGTGACCTTGGTGCCCGCGGCCCAGTACTTCTCGGGGCGGAAGTCGAGGCGGTCGTTGCCGAACCAGTGGCCCTCGACCGGGACGGAGGGCTCGGCGGTGACCGTGATGGCCTTCTCGACGGCCTCCGGGTTGGTGATGCCGCGGGTGAAGTTGATGGAGACGGGCATGCCCACGCCGACCGTGGAACCGTCCTCGGGGGTGTAGTGGCCCACGAAGGTGTTCTCCGGGGTCAGGGTGGTGAAGGTGGTGTCCTTGACCGACTCCCGGCCGGCCGTGTCCTTGGCCACCGCGTGCACCTTGTACTCGGTGGCGGAGGCCAGATGGCGTTCGGGCTCCCAGTTCGCGCCGTCCGCGGTGAGCTTGCCGGCCACCGCGTTGCCCTTGGTGTCGGCGACCGTCACCGTCGTGAGCTTGCCACCCGTGCTGGATATCTTCAGGATGCCGCTGGTGGCGACCTCCTTGGCCCCGTCGTCGGGCTTGACGTTGACGACAGCCTTCGACGCCTCGGTGCCGGCCTTGCCGGCGCCGCCCCCGCCGTTGTCGTCTCCGCCGTTGCCCCCGCCGTTGCCGCCACCGCTGCACGCGGTGGTGAGCAGCAGGGCCGCTCCCAGCAGTAGGGCCGGCAGGCCGGTGCGGACTCGACCGCGAATCGGCTGCAGGTTCACTCGTGTTCTCCCCATGTCCCCCGCGCACGGACAGTCGCGCGCTTGTCGACAGGAAATCACACGGGAAGAACACGAAAAGATACGGTCTTGTCACCGTTCGGTCCCAAGCACGGGGACCGTCTCGGAGTCAGTCGTCCGTACCGGGTTTGGTCCCCCAGACGTAGACCGCGTCGCCCTCGGCCAGCAGGTTCCACAGGCGTTCGGCGTCGGGCACCGAGAGGTTGACGCAGCCCGCCGATCCGCCGTGCGCGTAGAGGTCGCCGGGGCGGCCGTGCAGGGCCTGGCCCCCGTCGAAGAACTGGGCGTACGGCATGGGCGCGTTGTCGTACAGCGTGGACTCGTGGTCCTCGCTGCGCCAGTACACCTCGTGCCAACCGGGCCGGGTCTCCTGGTCGTCGCGACCGGTGCGGATGGGCACGGGCGCGAAGACGATCCGCTCCCCGCTCTGTACCCACAGGAGTTGGCGTTCCAGGTCCACACAGGTCACCCGGTGCTCACGGACCGGGCAGGAGCCGTCGGCGTTGGGGTTCGCGCGGGCGTTCACGGCGACCATCGTGCGGTGCGTGACGAGGCCGGCGTAGCCGTCGGCGGGGGTGACGCGGTGGGTCCGCTGGAAGGAGCGGACGGCGACGCAGTCGGCGGTGGACTGCACCCCGTCGACCGGGCGTCCCAGTCCGGCCTCCAACTCGCGCTGGTAGGGGCCGGTACCGGCGGTGCAGGCGGGTTCGGGCTCCGGGGCGCGCCGCGCGGGGGCCGCGGCGGCGGTCGGGGCGGCGAGGGCGCCCAGGGTCAGGGCCGCGGCCAGGGCGAGCGCCCCGCGTATCGCGGATGTCCCGCGGGCCGGGCGGCCCGTGGCGGCGATGGTGTCCCCTGTGGGCATGTGGACCTCCTCGCGCCCGCCGGTCGGGCACTCGCCGCCCAGCCAACCCGGTCCTGCCCGGTACGGCCGCCCGGGTGCGCCGGCGGGGTGAGGAGGTCACTCCGCCGGCGTACCCGGTCGGGGTCGCGCGGGGTTCAGGCGCGCGGGCCCTTCGGGTCCTTGCCGTGGTCGTCCCGCTTGTTGTGCAGGGTGACCACGAGGCGGTGGTTCGGGGTCGTCCCGTCGAGGCGCAGCGGCCCGGTGACCCGGTTCCCCGGCAGGACGTAGCCCTCGGGGACGTCCGTCTCGACCAGGTAGTAGGAGCCCTCGGAGAGCCGGTCGAAGTCGCAGATCCCGACGCGGTCGGTGGCGCAGCCCGGCTTGACCCTGCGGTCGGCGTTGATGCCGCGGGTCTGGAGACCCGCGGTGTTGTTGGTCTCCTTCCAGACCTCGAACACGGCGCCGCGCAGCGGCCGCCCGGTCTTGGCGTCCTTCTTCACCACGCGCAGGGTGCCCGGGTCCTCCTCGGGTTCCCTGGTGTTGGGGACGTTGACGACGATTCCCTCCGTCACGTCGCCCTCGTCCGGGGTGAAGGCCACCACCGGGTCCTCGGGCGGGTTGTAGCCGTCGGGTGCCGCGATCTCGCGCCAGTAGTACGTCGGGCCGACGGGCAGGTACACGGTGCAGCTGCCGTCGGCGTCGGTCACGCACTCGCCGGGGAGCCTGGTGTCCGGGTCGGTTCCGCCGGTCTGCAGGCCCGTGCGGCCGTTGCTCTCGCGCCACAGGTCGAAGCGGCCGCCGGGCAGCGCGGCGCCGGTGGCGAGGTCGGACTTCCAGAGCACGACCTTGGCGGTGGGCACGGGCAGCCGCTCGTTGTCGACGGTGACGCGGGCGCCGGCGTTCGCGTTGTCCGCGGTCAGCTCCAGCGGGAAGACCGGGTTCGGGGCGGGGCGGTGGCCGGCGGGGGCGACGGTCTCGCGCCAGTAGTAGCGGCCGAGGTCCGTGGTGTGGGAGCAGATCCCGTTCTCGGGGGTGGTGCACTCGGTGACCCTGGTGTCGGCCTCCGCGCCGGTGGTCTGGAGGCCGGGCGTGTCGTTGGTCTCGCGCCACAGCTCGAAGCGCGCGCCGGCGAGCGGGCGGCCCGTCTCGTCCCGCTTGAGCACGGACACCGCGCCGGTCGTCACCGGCGGGGCGCAGTCGGGGAGGTCGCCGTCGAAGGGGTAGGCGTGGAACTCCTGGCCGCCGCCACCGCCCTGGATGCCGGTGTGGGTGAGGTTGCCGGTGGTGAAGAAGCGGCCGTTCATGCCGGGCAGGGTGACGGTGGCCCGGGAACGCTGCTCGCCGATCAGCACGCTGCCCTGGAACTGGCCGCTGCCGTTCAGGTTGACCGTCGTGGCGTCCGGGAAGTTCCACAGCAGCCGGGTGCGCAGGGCGTTGAAGGTGTCGGCGCCGTCGACGATGGTGCCGCTGTAGGTGTTGATCGTCCGGGTCGTGCCGAGGACGTTGACCAGGACGGTGGCCTTCGCCGGGATCCGGGCGAAGCGGATGCCGACGGCCCCGCCGTTGCGGCCGACCAGGTCGGTGTCGAGGGTGAAGACCTGGAGCGGGGAGCTGTCGTCGCCGGTGAAGACGAAGGTGCCGTCCTGGTTGACCACCGTGCCGGTCGCCGGGCGGGGGGCCGCGCCGATCCGGGCGTAGCACTTGCCGGCGGCGGTGAGGTCGTCGCGCAGGCCCGCGTAGGGGGCGACGGCGTTCGGGTCGGCGCGCAGGGTGCCGGTGACCGTGCCGGCGCCGGGGGCGGTGCCCGCGTGACGGACCACGCCGCCGTCGGAGATGAGTCGTTCGCCGGCGGCGATGTTCACGTTCCGGCCGGTGGTGAGGAAGTCCGAGCCGAGCGGCGGCTGGACCAGGGAGCCCGCGCCGACGATCCCGATGTTGTAGGCGGAGCTCGCCCCCGCCACCTTGTCCTGGTCGAAGGTGCCGAGGACCACGACCCGGCCCTCGGCCTCCGCCGCGCGCTCGCGGACGAGGAAGTCGCCGCCGACGAAGATGTTCACGGCGTTGTCGGTGCCGACGGGCCGGGTTCCGGTGCCGATCTGGGGGAACGGGTTCGGGCAGGTGCCCGGGACGCAGGGACCGAGCCCGCCCGGCAGGGGGGCTCGCAGGGCCCGTACCGGCTGCTCGCCGCCGGAGCCCGCGGCGAGGGCCGCGGGGGCGCCGGCGGTGAGCACGGCCCCGATCGCGAGGCCGAGGGTCCAGTTCCTTGCTGACATGACGCTCCGTCCGTTGCCTGCGCTGTTGGCGACAGGCTGACGGCAGGTTCCGGCGTGCCGGATCGACGACACGATCGCGCTACGGCCATCCGGTCCGACAATCACTCGATTGATGCGACCGGGGGGCGGCCGCTCAGCGGGCGGCCGAGCCGGCGACCCAGTCGGCCCAGGTCATGTTCCAGCCGCCCAGCCCGTTGCTGGGGGAGACCGTCTTGTCCTGCGAGTTCTCGACGACCACCACGTCCCCGACCAGGGTCCGGTCGAAGAACCAGCCCGCCGGGGTGTCCGAACCGCCGCCCTTGTCGTCGCGCAGGCCCACGCAGCCGTGACTGACGTTGGTGCTGCCGAAGGTGTCGGGGCTGGCCCAGTAGTTGCCGTGCAGGAAGGTGCCGGAGTTGGTGAGCCGCATGGCGTGGGGCACGTCGGGGATGTCGTACTCGCCGCCGAAGCCTACGGTCTGACCGTTCATCCGGGTCACGTCGAACATCTCCATCACCACCATCTTGCCGTTGTAGGTGGTGTTCTTCGGGGCGCCCGCGGTGATCGGGACGGTGGACACCAGCTCCCCGCCCCGGCGGACCTCCATGGTGTGCGCGGCGGCGTCCACGGTGGAGATCTGGGAGCGACCGACCGTGAAGGTGACGGTCTTGTCCTGGATCCCGTACGAACCGGGCGCGCCCTCGACGTCGCGGAGGTTCATCTTCACGGTGACCTCGGTGCCCGGCTTCCAGTACTCCTTGGGCCGGAAGTCGAGGCGGCCGTCCCCGAACCAGTGGCCGACGACCTGCACGGCCGGCCTGGAGGTGACGGTGATGGCCCGTTCCACCTCGGCGCGCTGCTTGATGGCGCGGTTGAAGTTGAAGGAGACGATCATGCCGGTGCCCACGGTGGAGCGGTTCTCGGGCTTGAAGTAGCCGATGAACCGCTCCTCGGGAACGTAGGTGGTGAAGGTGGTGTGCCGGGCCTGGCGGCGGTTGTGCCCGTCGAGGGCGACCGCGTCCACGGTGTACTTGGCGGCGAGCGAGAGCCGCCCGGCCGCCGGGTCCGGGTTCCAGCTGAGCCCGTCGGCGGCGATGGTGCCGGGGACCTGTTCCTGTTGGGCGTCCTCCACCTTGGTGACGACGACCCGTTCCAGCCGTCCTTCGGGGACGTTCACGACCAGCGGCCCGTCGGCCGGGACCCCCTTGGCGTTGTCCCCGGGGGTGATCCGGATGGCCTCGTCCGGCGACCGGGGTTTGCCGGGCAGCTGGATCTCGACCGGGGATCCGCCGTCCTTGGTGCAGCCGGTGAGCCCGCCCAGCAGGCCCGCCCATGCCGCCATGGCGGCCAAGCCCGCCCCTGCCCGCCTCGTCAGATGAGTCACGGACTGTCCAACGACCGGCCCCCTCCGGGGGAAACGTGGGCGCGGCCCACGTTCCGGGCGGGGCAGTACGGGCAGAACAGTGGGAAGGACCAGACGGGGGCGGACTCGGCCGGGACGCCGGGACCGCGCACTCCCCACCCCCGCAGGTACCGAGAGCCGTGGAGGCGGGCAGTGTCGAGCGCAGCCGAGCAAGAGGCGGTGGAAGCCGTCGAGGGTGACGTACGGCGCGGCGGGACCGCGCCCGTACCGCACCTCGACGGGCAGTCGAACGGTCAGGCGAACGGCCGGACGAACGGCCAGGTCACAGCGCGGCCCGGCCCCGCGTCACGGGTGTCCGCGCGTCCGGGGCCGGCGGTGTGGCCCGGGTCCTCGCACCCCTTGGGGGCGCGGTTCCGGACCGGGCCGGACGGGGTCGCGGGCACCAACTTCGCGCTGTGGGCGCAGGGCGCGGAGGCGGTGGAACTGTGCCTGTTCGACGGGTCCGGCACCGAGACCCGGTGCGCCCTGACGGAGCTCACGCACGAGATCTGGCACGGCTTCGTGCCGGGCGTGCGCCCCGGACAGCGGTACGGATTCCGGGTCCACGGGCGCTGGGACCCCTGGACGGGCGCCCGGTACAACCCGGCGAAGCTGCTCCTGGACCCGTACGCGCGGGCCGTGGACGGCGACTTCGGGCTGCCGCCCGAGGTGTACGGCCACGTCCGGGACTGGCCGCAGCAGTACATCGCGGACACCGTGCGCGACGACCGGGACTCGGCGCCGTCCGTGCCGAAGGGGGTCGTCGTCCACGACGACGACGACTGGGCGGACGACGTCCGGCCCAAGACCCCCTGGGCCGATTCGGTGATCTACGAGTTGCACGTGCGGGGCTTCACGATGCGCCATCCGGGCATTCCCGAGGAACTGCGCGGCACCTACGCCGGCCTGGCCCACCCGGCCGCGATCGAGCACCTGACCCGGCTCGGCGTGACGGCGGTGGAGCTGCTGCCGGTGCACCAGTTCGCGCACGAGGACCATCTGCTGCGCCGGAACCTGCGCAACTACTGGGGCTACAACTCGATCGGCTACTTCGCCCCGCACGCGGGCTACTCGTCGAGCGGGACGACCGGGCAGCAGGTCGGCGAGTTCAAGCGGATGGTGAAGGCGCTGCACGCGGCCGGGATCGAGGTCATCCTCGACGTGGTCTACAACCACACGGCGGAGGCGGGCGAGCTGGGCCCGACGCTGTCCCTGCGCGGGATCGACAACCGGGGCTACTACCGGCTCCAGTCCGACCAGCGCCGGTACGCCGACTACACGGGCTGCGGGAACACCCTGCACGCCGGGCGCCCGCACGTGCTGCGGCTGATCACCGACTCGCTGCGGTACTGGGTGACGGAGATGGGCGTGGACGGCTTCCGCTTCGACCTGGCGGCGGCGCTGGCCCGCTCGATGCACGACGTGGACATGCTCTCGCCGTTCCTCGCGGTGATCGCCCAGGATCCGGTGCTGAGGAGGGTCAAGCTGATCGCCGAGCCGTGGGACGTGGGGTCCGGCGGCTACCAGGTGGGGGCGTTCCCGCCGCTGTGGACGGAGTGGAACGACCGCTACCGGGACGCGGTCCGGGACTTCTGGCGGGGCGCGCTGCCCGACGTGCGGGACCTCGGGTACCGGCTGTCCGGATCCAGCGACCTGTACGCGTGGGGCGGGCGGCGGCCGTACGCCTCGGTGAACTTCGTGACCGCGCACGACGGGTTCACCCTGCGCGACCTGGTGAGCCACGAGCGCAAACACAACGAGGCCAACGGCGAGGACGGCCGGGACGGCACCAACGACAACCGGTCGTGGAACTGCGGGGCGGAGGGCGAGTCCGACGACCCCCGGATCGGCGCGTTGCGGCGCCGGCAGCTGCGGAACCTGCTGACCACTCTGCTGCTGTCGACGGGCGTGCCGATGCTGGTGGCCGGTGACGAGTTCGGCCGCACGCAGGGCGGCAACAACAACGCGTACTGCCAGGACAACGAGACGAGCTGGGTCGACTGGTCGCTGCTGGAGGACCCGGTGTGGCGGGAGCTGTTCGCCCTGGCCACGCGGGTGCTGGCGCTGCGCCGCGAGCATCCCGTGCTGCGCCGGCGGGCGTTCTTCTCGGGGCGGGCGCAGGGCGCGGACGGGCTGCGGGACCTGGCCTGGTTCACCCCCGGCGGCAAGGAGATGACGGAGCGGGACTGGTACGCGCCGGCCGCCGCGCTGGGCCTGTACCTGTCGGGGCGCGACATCCCGGGGCGCGACGAGCGGGGTCGGCAGGTGACGGACGACAGTTTCCTGGCGCTGCTGCACGCCGGGGACCGGCCGGTGGAGTGGATGCTGCCGGGTGCGCCGTGGGCGACGACGTACGAACTGGTGCTGGACACCTCGCGGGAGGAGCAGGGCGCGGCGCCGGCGACCCGACACCGGGGCGGGGAGGCGCTGTCGGTTCCGGCCAGGTCGGTGCTGCTGTTGAGGGTGGCGGGTTGAGGGTGGTGGTGTCCCGGGGGCGGGGGGCGGGTCAGCCCGTTTCGGCGTGGAGGAGCATCCGCTTGAGGAGGGCGGCGAGCGCGGCCCGTTCGGCGTCGTCGAGCGGTCCGATCAACCGCGCCTCGGCGATGCCGCGCCAGCGCATGGCGTCGGTCCAGCGGCGGTGTCCCTCGTCGGTGAGCTCGACGTCGACACGGCGACGGTCCCCGGCGGCGCGGATCCGCCGGATCAGACCGGCCTTCTCCAGGGTGTCCAGGCGGCCGGTCATCCCGGCCGGGGAGAGCAGCATCTCGGCGGCCAGCTCGGAGGAGGGGGCCCGCCAGGGGGCGCCCCGGGAGGCGAGCCGGTGGAGGGTCTCGAACTCGAACTCCTGCAGACCGGTCTCGGCCATCGCCCGTTCCTTGCCGTACTTCACGTGTTTGGCGAGGAGCTGGATGCGGGTGATGACCTCCTCGGTGGGCACGTCGAAGGGGACCTTGCCGCTCCAGCGGGCGATGTGCCGGTCGACGGAGTCCTCGGTGTCCATGGGCGGCAGTATCGCACCCGCCCAAAGCATTTCGTTGACGAATCATTCGCTGGCGAAATAGTGTCCGGTGTCATGACCCCGACGATCTGGCGACTGCTCACCGGGCGCGCCTTCGCCGCCTTCGCCACGGCCCTGATCCCCACCACCCTCACCCTCGCGGTGGTGCGCACCGGTTCGGCCGGCGACCTCGGCCTGGTGCTCGCCGCCGAGCTGCTCCCGATGCTGCTCCTCCTGCCCCTCGCGGGCGTGGTGGCCGACCGCCACCCCGCCCGACGGGTGGTGCTCGTGTCCGACCTCGCGCGCGCCGCCGCGCAACTGGGCACCGGCGCGCTGCTGCTGTCCGGCCCCGTACGGATCCCCGAGCTCGCGGCGCTGGCCGCCGTGACCGGGGTCGCCGTGGCCTTCGGCAACCCCTCCGCCCGGACGCTGGTGGCGGGCGTCGTCCCCGAGGAGGGCCGACTGCGGGTCAACGCCCGGCTGGGGGTGGCCAACGCCCTCGCCCTGATGGCCGGACCCGCCGCCGCCGGCGCGATGGTGCTGCTCGTCGGCGCGGGCTGGTCCTCCCTGCTCACCAGCGCCCTGTTCGTCTGCTCCGCGCTCACCCTGGGCGGGCTGCGCACCCCGGCGCCCGCCCGGAGCGAGGCACGCGCCCGCTTCCTCACGGAACTGCGGGCCGGCTGGGCGGAGACCCGGCGGCACCCGTGGTTTCTGGCCAATGTCGTGGCCCACGGCGTCTGGCACCTCGCGGCCGGCCTGCTGCTCACCCTGGGTCCGCTGATCGCCGTGCGGAGCCTGGGGGGCGAGGGCGCCTGGGTGGTCGTCGCGCAACTGGGCACGGCCGGGATGCTCGTCGGGGTCTGGCTCGCCGGTCGGCTGCGCGTGGGACGGCCGCTGGTCTGGGTGGCGGTCGCGTCCTCGCTCCAGGCCCTGCCGCTGACGGCCTTCGCCCTGCGGTCACCGCTCGCGATCACGGCCGCGGCCCTCTTCGTCGCCATGTTCGGCGTGGGGCTGCTGAGCCCCCTGTGGGAGACGGAGATCCAGCGCCGTGTCCCGCCGGAGACCCTGGGGCGGGTCGGTTCCTTCGACACCCTGATCTCGTTCGCCGCCCGGCCGTTGGGCCTCGCGACGGCGGCGCCGCTCGCGGCGGTCGCGGGGACGACGGTCCCGCTGCTGGTGGCGGCGGTGCTCACCGCCGCCGCGAACCTGTCCGTACTGCTGCTTCAGGACGTCCGGGCACATCCCGGGCGGAAGGCCGCACCGGCCCTGCGATGATGTGCCCTTCATACGTACACACGTTCAAAGGGGCTTGGCCGGATGGCGAGATTCGGGACCGCGTTGCGGGAGCTGCGCGGGGCGCAGAAGTCGGCGAAGGGCGTGTCGCTCTACTCCCGGTACGTCAACCGTCCCGCCGGGCGGTACCTGGCCGCCGGGTCGCACGCCCTCGGTCTCACCCCGAACCAGGTCACGCTGATCAGCGCGGCCTTCAGCTTCGCCGCGGTCGCGGCCGTCGCGCTGGCCGCGCCCTCGTGGGGGCTCGGGATCGTCGTGTGGGCCGCGCTCGCGGTCGGCTTCGCCTTCGACTCCGCCGACGGCCAGCTCGCGCGGCTGCGCGGGGGCGGCAGCGCCTCGGGCGAATGGCTGGACCACGTCGTGGACTGCGCCAAGCTGACGGCCCTGCACACCTGCGTGCTGATCGCCTTCTACCGCTTCCCCGACGCGTACGGGACGGGCGGGGACGGCTGGTTGCTGGTGCCGCTCGGCTTCCAGTTCGCCGCGATCGTCACCTTCTTCGGCGGGCTGCTCACCGAGAAGCTCAAGCCCAGGCCGGCGCCGGGAAGCGCCGCCGCCGCGCCGTCGACCGTGCGCGCGGTCGCACTGCTGCCCGTGGACTACGGGGTGTTCTGTCTGGTGTTCCTGCTGCTCGGCGGCGGGGAGCTGTTCCGCTGGGCGTACGCGGGACTGGGCGCGGTCGCCGTGCTGTTCCTGCTGGCGTTCCTCGCCAAGTGGTACCGGGAGCTCAGCGCCGTTCCGCGCTGAGGCCCTCGCCGGCGAGGTGGGCGACCTGGGGCGGGACGAGCGGCTGCGACAGGGCGTCCAGGGCCCGACGGAGCTGGGTGCTGGAGGTGTGGACCGTGTAGGGGAAGTAGACGACGTCGACGCCGTGCTCGGCGAAGTCCTTCTCCAGACGGTCGCCCTTGGGGGTGCCGCGCCAGTCGTCGCCCTTGAAGATGACGTCGAAGCGGACCTGCTTCCAGGTCTCCACCTTGTCCGGGACCGTCTCGACGAAGGCGGCGTCGACGTACTTGACGCTGCGGACGATCTCCAGCCGCTCCACCAGCGGGATCATCGGGCGGCGGCCCTTGGCGAGTTCGGCCATCTCGTCCGACACCACGCCGGCCACCAGGTAGTCGCACTGACTCCGGGCGTGGCGAAGGATATTGAGATGTCCGATATGGAACAGATCGTACGCACCCGGCGCGTAGCCCACTCGATACGGCCTGCGCGCGGACGCACCAAGGTCTGACATGTCCTGCTCCGTCATCGGTTACCCCCCATGAGCCACACCCCCCGGTGTGGCGGATTAGCAGACAATAGCGTGCACGTACCGCGTCACGTCGGTGAACGAATAGGGTGACGTGCGCATCATCCAGGGGAGAAGGGGACCTTCAGTGTCCAGATCCGGTCACCGGCGCCTGCTGCTGGTTTCCACCAATTACGCTCCTGAGCACGCGGGGATCGGGCCGTACGCCACCCAGATCGCCGAGCACTGGGCGGATCTCGGCCACGAGACCCATGTACTGGCGGGCATGCCGCACTACCCGGCCTGGTCTCTCGAGCCGGAGTACAAGGGGGCGCTACGGCGCACGGAGCAGCGCGCCGGGGTGACCGTGCACCGGCGCGCGCACACCGTTCCGCAGCGCCAGACCGCCGTGAAGCGGGCCCTCTTCGAAGGATCGATTCTGCTGCACGGGGCCGCGGCCCCGCCGCGGATGAAGAAGCCGGACGCGGTCATGGCCCAGATGCCCAGCCTGGCCGGCGGGGTCCTCGCGGCGCGACTCGCGGCCAAGTGGAAGGTCCCCTACGTCCCGGTGGTCCAGGACCTGATGGGCGCCGCCGCCGCGCAGAGCGGGATCAGCGGCGGCGACAAGGCGGCCGCCGTCGCCGGTCGCGCCGAGGCGTACGCCCTCAAGCGCGCCACCCTGGTCGGTGTGATTCACGAGACGTTCGTGGACCGGGTCGTCGGGATGGGCGTGGACCCGAAGAGGATCCGCCTGGTGCCCAACTGGTCCCACGTGTCGGTCCCCACGAAGCCGCGCGGCGAGACCCGCCGGCATCTGGGCTGGGCCCCTGGTCAGACGGTGGTCCTGCACTCCGGGAACATGGGCCTCAAGCAGGGTCTGGAAGTGCTCGTCGGTGCCGCGCGACTGGATCCGAACGTCCGCTTTGTCCTCATGGGTGACGGAAGCCAGCGCTCCAC
The DNA here is from genome assembly GCF_041431415.1 of Streptomyces sp. NBC_00513. Lineage (GTDB taxonomy): Bacteria > Actinomycetota > Actinomycetes > Streptomycetales > Streptomycetaceae > Streptomyces. Next base: position 5,337,775 of record NZ_CP107845.1, on the reverse strand, counting down.
TCTCGCCGACCTCGCCGCCGATGTGCCGAACCTTGACATCATCCCCCCTGCCGCTGACGGCGAGTTCCCGGATATCCTCGCGGCGGCGGACGTGCTCGCGGTCACGCAGCACGCGGCCGTGATGGACATGAGCGTGCCGTCCAAGCTCACCTCGTACTTCCAGGCGGGCCGGCCCGTCCTCGCGTCCGTCGCGGCACAGGGCGGAACGGCCCAGGAAGTGGAACGTTCGGGCGCGGGGGTGCTCGTACCGCCGGAGGACCCCGACGCCCTGTTGAAGGCCGTCCGGGCCCTGGCCGAGGATCCCGAAGGCGCGAACGCGCTGGGGGCCGCCGGGCCCGCCCACGTGGCGGCCCACCTGAGCAGGGAAGCGGGTCTCGCCCGCATCGACGCACTGATAGACGAAGCACTTGGGGGTCCCCGGCCGTGATCGAGACGAACCGCCCGGCAGCGGCTCCGGCAGAGGACGAACCCGACCTCCTCCGGGACCAGTTCAAGCAGCTCCTGCGCTACCGCCGACTTCTCCTGGCGGGCGTCGGCGTCGGCCTGCTGGGTGGTGTCTACCTCGGCATATCCACGGCCGACACGTACGTCGCCACCGCCGACGTCGTGCTGCGCGCGCCCACCGACGACCCGTTCAACCCGAGCCTCGCGCCCGACAAGGCGATCAACATCGGCTCCGAGCGCCAGGTCGCGCTCTCCAGCTCCATCGCCAACGAGGCCGCGAAGAAGCTCGGCGTCACCGCGTCCGGCCTCGCCGGTCTGCGCTCGGGTCTCCAGGTCACCAACCCGCCCCAGACGATGGTCCTGCGCTTCACCTACACCTCGTCCTCCCCCCAGGAGGCCGCCAAGCGCGCCAACGCGATGACCGGCGCCTACCTGCTCAAGCGGCAGGAGGCCCTCGACGTCACCCGCGACAAGATGGTCAAGGGCTACCAGGACCAGCGCGACCCGGTCGCCAAGCAGTTGGACGAGCTGGCCAAGGACATCTCCCGGATGCCGGCGGGCGCCACCCGGGACGCGGCCACCTCCAGCAAGACCGACCTCCAGAGCGAGGTCGGCCGCTACAACAACAGCATCACCAAGCTCGAAGCCCTCGACATGACCCCGGGGCGCGTCACCAGCCCCGCGACCCCGCCGTCCGAGCCCGACGGCCCCGGCATCCCGATGTCGCTGGCGATCGGCGCGGCCGTGGGCCTCGCGCTCGGCCTGCTCGCCGCCTGGGTCCGGCTCGTCTTCGACCCGGCTCCGCGCTCCGAGGGCGATGTCGCCCGGGCCCTGCGCGCCCCCGTACTGGGCTCCCTGCCGCGGGACAAGACCGGCGGCGGTCCGCTGCTCGCGGCCGGCGAGGAGGATCCGCGGCTCGCCGAGGAGTTCCGCTCGGTGGCGTTCCGGCTCGCGTACGACGCCCGGTTCGCCGACCGGCGCCGCCTGTTGGTCGTCGCCCCGCGCGGCTCCAGCGAGACCGCCGCGGCGGTGGCCGTGAACCTGGCCGCCTCCTTCGCCGAGACCGGCAAGGACGTCCTGCTCATCGAGGCGGACCTGCGCACCCCGGTGCTGGCGAGCCAACTGCCGACCGACGCGGGAGGCCGGCCGCGCTGGAGCCAGATGCCGGGCGGTCCCGCCGCCGGGCAGAGCGGCGACTCCGACTGGCCCGACGGACGTCAGCTCGTCGTGGACGCCGGTGAGTCCGGTGCCTTCGACCTGATCCCGGGCGAGCGGGTCCGCAACGTCGCCCGCGCCCTGACGTCCCCGCGCTCGACCCGGCTGATCTCCGAGGCCGACTCCCCCAACTCCACGGTCGTGGTGCTCGCGCCGCCCGTGCTCTCGTACGCCGACGCCCTCGCGCTCGTCGACCGCGTCGACGGGGTGCTGGTCGTCTGTGACCCGCGTGCCGTGCGGCGCACCGACCTCTCCCGCATCCGCGAACTGATCAGCGGCGCGGGCGGCACGGTGCTCGGCGCGGTGCTGCACACCCCGCTGCCCACCGAGAAGCGCGGACGCGGCAAGGGCAAGGGGGAAACTGCCTCGCAGGACACGCCGGCCCGCGGGCCGGCCGGTCCGTCCGCGCCGCAGCCGATCCCCTACGAGGTGGCCGAGCCGGAGCAGCACATCCCCGGTGACGGCACCGACACCGTGGCGCTGCGCACGGTCCGCATGGGCCGGCGGTGAGTCGGCGGGGACTCGCAGCGGTCGCCTCGGTCCTGGACCAGGCGGCCTCCAGCGCCACCAACATCCTGGTGCTGGTGTTGGCCGCCCGGCTGTCCTCGGCAGCCGGGTTCGCCGACTTCTCGATGGTGTACGTGACGTTCACCGTGCTCCTCGGGCTGAACATGGCCTACGTCGGCCAGACCGTGGTGCTGGAGAAGGGCGAGCGGCTCCCGACGGTGTGCCGCTCGGCCGTCGCCTTCACCGCGGCGGCCGCGACCGCCGTCGGCGTCGTGCTCGTCCTCGTGGGCCTGCTGCTGCCCGGGGCCACCGGGTGGGCCGTCCTCGCGCTCGGTCTGGTCCTGCCACCGGTGCTCGTACAGGACGGACTGCGGTACTGCTTCTCCGCGCTGCGCGCGCCCGAGCGGGCCCTGGCCGCCGACGCGCTGCGCCTGGTGTGCGTGGTGCCCGCCCTGCTGCTCCAGCCCGAAGGGGCGTCGGCGGGACGGCTCGTCCTGGTGTGGGGGGTCTCCGCGCTGCCCGCCCTGGCCCTGGGGCTGCTCCTGCTGCGGCCGGCCGTGCGGGGCGCGGCGACGGATCCGCGTCCGTACCTGCGCCGCGGTCACCTGGGGCAGCGGTTCGTCGTCGAGTTCGCGGTGGGCAACGGGTCCAGTCAGCTCGCCGTCCTGGGCCTCGGCGTCTTCGCGACGCCCCTGGCCGTGGGGGCGCTGCGCGGCGCGACGACCCTGTTCGGGCCGCTCAACGTGCTGTTCAACTCCGCGAACGCCTTCGGGCCGCCCGTGGTGGGCCGGGCCTCCGGCAAGCGGGGTGTGGTCCGGCTGACGCTGCTGATGGGCGGCGCGCTGGCCGTCCTCGGCGCCGGCTGGGGGGCGGTGTTGTACGCGCTGCCCGATTCCGTGGGCCGCCAACTGCTGGGCGACACCTGGACGGCGGCCGCCGCGCTGCTGCCGGCGACGGGCGCCCAGTACGCGGTGATGGGGCTGGGCACCTGCGCCCTGCTGACCCTTCGGGTGCTGAACCCGAAGGCCACGCTCTCGCTCCAGGTGGTGTTCTCGCTGCTGTCGGTGGGGCTGCTGCTGGGCGGTTACGCGGCCTGGGGCGTCGCCGGCGCCGCGTGGGGGCTGGCCGTCGGCTCGGCCGCCAAGGCGGCCGCCGGCTGGTCCCGCGTCGTACGGCTGCCCGTGCCGCCGGTGACCGCGGGCCGGGCGCCCGACCCGGTGACCGAGAGCCGCGGCGCCGTCTGACCCCGTGCGGGGCTCGTCGCAGGCCCCGGCGGCGGATCAGCGCAGGGTGGTGTCCTTGTCCGTGCGGTACGTCGCCACGAGGGCCAGGCACATGGCCGCTATCGCGACGCGGCCCGAGGCCTGGAGCAGCGGTCCGCGCAGCAGGATGAAGGAGTAGCCCGCGACCAGCGGGACGACCACCGAGATCAGGCTGCCGGGTGGGGACCGGCGGGTGGCGCGCTTCGCGTACCGCCGGTCGACGCGGGCGGCCGCGTAGCCCATCACCAGCAGCCCCGCGCCCATGCCCAGCGTGCCGAAGTCCAGCCACAGCTCCGCCCAGATCGGGGAGGAGAGGTTGGTGTTGATCGTGCCCATCCACTGGCCGACCATCACGCCGGTGTCGCGTGCCTTGCTCGGCCAGACCGAGCGGGGCACGGCGAAGAAGACGGAACCGGCGAGCTGGCGCCCGTAGGAGTGGCCCGGGCCGGAGTCCGCGTAGGTGATGGTGTTGGCGAACATGCCGATCTGGTCGTAGTCCTTGAGCGCCATCGGCTCCAGGAACGAGGTCGTCTCGACCGGCTTGTAGTTCTTCTCGTCGTACCGGAAGCGGTCCGCGAACGGGAAGACGAGCAGGGCGATCACCACGGCCATCGACAGCGCCACCCGGTACATCGCGGCGCTCACCGGGAAGACGGTGAACAGCAGCGCGAACATGACGGTGAGGAACCAGTAGCGCGGGTTCGAGATCGGGTTGTTGACCACGAGGTTCAGCGCGGCCAGCCCCGCCCAGGTGACGATGATCGACACCTTGCGGCGGGCGAACTTCGAGGTGATCAGCCAGCGCGTGTACAGGAGCAGGGCGAGCAGCGCCGGTACGGTGCCGAAGCCGCGCAGCAGGGCCTGGCCGGCCTGCCCGTCGCCGTTGGAGACGCCCGCCTCCTCGATGCCGGCGATGATCTCCTGGCGGCTGGAGAAGAAGACGCTGGGGCCGCCCAGCTTCACGATGAGGGCCGCGCTGCCCAGGAAGGCGAGGACGGTCAGCAGTTGCAGGCGCCGCTTGTGCGCCATGACCGGCTTCTCCTCCTTGCGGGACCCCCCGGCGAGGCCCGTCGGCCGGTGCCGGGCGAGGAGGACGCCGACGTCGAACGCGAGGCAGCCGAGCAGGACGAGGCCGATGGCGAGCGTCAGGTCGGAGCGGGGCCCGACCACGGGCGTGGGTACCCGGCCGAGGACGGCCTGGGCGAGCGGGGCCACTCCCATCGCCATGTAGACGAACAGCCAGAACGAGCCCTGGAGGAGCTTGCGGCGGCTGGTCAGCACCATCGCGGACAGCCGGGCGCCCGCGTACATGGTGAGCAGGAGTTGGAGCCAGAAGGCGGCGTCGTGCTGGCCGTCGCCGGACTGGACGGCGACCACGAGCGGCAGGAAGACGCTGAAGCCGAGGATGAGCGGGATGGACAACGCGCGCGAGAGCAGGGTCCGCGGGGTGGTGACCCGACCCCATTTCTTCTCGTCGTCCGGGTCGGGCACGCCGGGTATCGGGCGCGTGACGGCGGGCTTGTGTACGTCTGTTGCCACTGCTGCCCCCACCCGGTGTGCCTGGTCCGCGCGCAGTCTAGTCTGAGCGGGCGGCGCCCGGGGAGGCGCGGCCGGGGGAGACGCCCGCCGACGGTGCTCGGGGGCGGACGACGAGGGGCGACAGTTGCGGGATCTTCCTGCGTTCACGCTGGCCGGATACGAGAAGGGGCGCGGACTGCTCACGCAGGCGCTCTGGTTCGCCGTGATGAACACGGTGTTCATGGCCTGGTTCTGCCCGGCCCGGCTGCGCGTCGCGCTGCTGCGGGCCTTCGGGGCGAAGATCGGCGAGGGTGTGCTGATCCGCCACCGGGTGCGGGTGCTGTGGCCGTGGAAACTGACCGTCGGGGACCACGCCTGGATCGGCGAGGGCGCCTGGCTGCTGAACCTGGAACCGGTGACCATCGGGGCGAACGTGTGCGTCTCGCAGGAGGCGATGCTCTGCACCGGCTCGCACGACCACCGGGCCGCGGACTTCCGCTACCGCAACGCCCCGATCATCGTGGAGGACGGCGCGTGGGTGGCCGTGCGCGCGACGGTGCTGGCCGGCGTGACGATCGGCCGGTGCGCGGTCGCGGGCGCCGGCGCCGTGGTCCACAAGGACCTGCCGGCGTTGACCCTGCAGACCCAGGACGGGCGTCGCCGCCCGGTGGAGGAGCCCAAGTGAGAGTCCTGCACGCCGTTACCCTGCACTCCCCCTCGCACGCTTTCGGCGGGCCGGTGCGGGTCGCGCTGAACCTCGCCAAGGGGCTGCGGGCGCGCGGTCACGAGGCCCGACTGCTGGCCCTGGGCGAGGGTTTCCCCGACCCGTGGCCGACCTCGGTGGAGGGCGTCCCGGCGAAGCTGTTCCCGGCCCGGCGGCTGCTCCCCCTCGGCTTCAGCGGGATGACCTCGCCGGCTCTGCTGGCCTCGGCGGGGCGGCTGGTCCGCGACGCCGACGTCGTCCACGTCCACCTGGCCCGGGACCTGGTCACGCTGCCGGTGGCGCTGGCGGCGCTGCGGGCCCGCAAGCCGCTGGTGCTCCAGACCCACGGAATGGTGGACCCGAGCGGGAAGCTGCTGGCGAAGGTGCTGGACGCGGTGGCGGTACGTCGACTGCTGCGCGGCGCGGACGCGGTGCTGTACCTGACCCCGCACGAACGGGAGGGCCTGGACGCCGTGGTGGGTCCGCCCGCGCTCGCGTCGGCGGTCCGACTCGTCAACGGCACTCCGGCGCAGGAGGAACGGCCCGCGCCGAGCGGGGCGCCGCGCGTGCTGTACTCGGCGCGACTGCAGGCCCGCAAGCGTCCGGTGGACTTCGTGGACGCGGCCCCGGCGGTGCTGGCCGTCCACCCGGACGCGGAGTTCGTGGTGGCGGGGCCGGACGAGGGGGAACGGGACGCCGTCCTGGCGCGGATCGCGGCCCTGGGGCTCGGCGACCGGTTCACCGTGCCGGGGGCGCTGTCCAGCGCCGAGGTGCTGACGGAGCTGCGCCGGGCGCACGTGTACGTGCTGCCGTCGGTGGAGGAGCCGTTCCCGATGTCGGTCCTGGAGGCCCTCTCGGTGGGCGTCCCGACGGTGGTCACCCACTCCAACGGGCTGGCCCGCGACATCGCCGCGGCGGGGGCGGGCCGGGCCGTGGAGCCGGGTCCGGCGGGGGTCGCCGAGGCGATCCTCGCGCTGCTGGACCCGGCCGCCAACGCGGCGGCCTCGGTCGCCGCCCGCGAGCTGGCGACGGAGTCCTTCTCGATGGACGCGGTCCTGGACACCCTGCTGCCGGTCTACGAGGCCGCCGCGGGACGCACCCGCTAGGACCTCACGTGTCCCCCGGAGTCGCCCGGCCGCGCGGCCGGGCCCCGGGGGCGGTCAGATGCCGTCGCGTCGACCCTCGACCACCGGGAGGACCCCGGCCGCGCGCCGGCGCTTGAGGACGCTGGCGTAGACGGCGAGGCCGATGCCGCCGGCCGCCATCATGATGAGGCCGACCAGATCGAGGTTGACGCTCTCCATCTTCCAGTCGCTCGCGAAGGTGAGGATGGCTCCCACCACGATCAGGGCGATGCAACCGCCGATGCCGCGCATACCTACCGCCTTCACAGTCTTGGTCGTGTCACACGCGGGTACCCGGCAACGGGACGCGAAAACGCCGCCGCCGCCCGGGGGTTCGGGCGGCGGCGGCGTTGCGGTACGGAGCGGGCGCGGGTCCGCTAGGCGCGGATCCAGGCGTAGCAGCCCGCGGAGTTGAACTCCGCGGCGCCGGCCGGGATGGTGGCCGTCACCTTGTCGCCCGCCTTGAGGGGGGCCGCCGGACCCGACGCGAGGACGGCGCCGTCCTTGCCCTTCGCCTCCCAGGTGCAGGTGGTGCTCTGGGTCAGCGCCCGGTAGTTGCCCGCGGCGGGCGACTTCCGGGGGCCTTCGGGGAAGCCCTTCTCCGCGGCCGCGAGGATCGGCTTCTGCTCCGGGCACAGCAGCGTGATGGCGTCCTTCGCCCCCGGGATCTCCCCGGTGATGACGGCCCCGGTCGCCGCGTCCTTGTCGCGCTTCGCGGTGCGCTCCACGCGCTGGCAGGACTCCTGACCGGTCTGGAGGACGGCCGCCGGGTCCATCTTCTCCGGCACCCGGCCGCTCAGGAACTTCTTCTCCTTGTCGGTGAAGTTGCCCGTCTTCGGGGTCAGCTTCGCGTCGGGGAGGACCGGGCCCGTCGGCTTCGCGCCGGTCGACGGGGTCGCCGAGGCCGGCGGGGCGTCCGCCGGGTCGGGGACCGACGACGAGGCGGGCGGCTTCGGCTTCGCGGCCTCGGAGTCGGCCTTGCCGTCGCCCGAACTGCAGGCGGTCAGCGTCAGGGCGGCGGCCAGCAGAACAGCGGCCGCCGCGGGGCGTCGGTACATCAGGGGCTCCCGTACTTGCCGGTGGTGAGACAGGAGTACGGGGCCCGCCTGCTGAGGCGGGCCCCGTACTCCGTCAAGCGGTTGTTACTTCGGGCCGAAGGTGAGGATCAGCTGCGGAGCGGCGTCCGCGGCCGTCGACTCCGACGACCAGAGCCACAGCGGGTCGGTACCCGTGCTGGTCAGCGCGAGGCTGGTGTTGTCGCCCAGCAGGGCGGTAACCGCCGCGGTGTCCAGGTCGATGCCGTGGATGGCGGAGCCGTCCGCGGCGCCCGCGAGGGTGCCGAGGGCGGGGGTGCCGAGCGCCGGCTTCGTGTTGAACGTGGTGGCCGCGGCCGTCCAGGAACCGGTGACCGGGACCACGGACACGGTGTCGGTCGTGCCGGCGCCCGCCTGGGTCGTGGTCTTGACCTGGAGCGAGGCCGCCTTCAGGACCTGCCCGGCCGGGGCGGCCGGGAGGGTGAAGCGCAGGTACGTCTGGTACGCCGACGTGCCGCGGACCGCGAGCGAGGTGGCCGCGCCGTTGGCGGCGTTGGGAGCACCCTGGTTGACGTAGGTGTCCTCGGTCGTGACGACCTTGGAGACCGTGTCGGTGGGGGCCTTCGCCAGGTCGAAGTGCGCCTTGACCTGGGCCTGGGTGAGCGCCGTCGGGTAGACGGCCGTCTCGTCGATCTGACCGGCGAAGAAGTTGCTGGTCGGTCGGGTCGGCCAGCCGGCGAGGTTGTCGCCGCCCACGTGCCAGAAGCCCGCGTACGCGGTGGAGGTCGAGGCGTTGTTCGTGCCCTTGTTCTGACCGTCCACGTACAGGGTCATGCCACCGGGGCCCTGCGTGCCGACCACGTGGTGCCACTTGTTGTCGTTGTACGAGGAGTCGAACAGACCGGTGGAGATGGTCCGGTTCGAGCCGTTGTACACGCCGAAGATCAGGCGGCCGGTGTTGGTGATGTACAGCTGCTTGTCGTACGTGCCGCTGTTGCTGGTGGTGTTGTTGCCGAAGCCGATCAGCTTGCCACCGCGCGAGCTGTTCGTCTTGAACCAGGTCTCGATGGTGTAGCTGGACCCGACGCTCTGACGGTGGTCGCTGTACACCTGCTGGCTGGTGCCGTTGAAGCCCATGGCCGTGCCGGTGCCGGCGACGGCGCCGGGCGTCTGGCGCAGCGCCGGGGCGTTGACCTGGATGCCGCTGGTGTTGCCGGAGGCCGACGAGTCGGCGACGTACGGGCTGACCGCGTCGTCGTAGCGCCAGTACAGGTTGGCGCCGTCCGAGCGGACCTTGTCCGGGTACGACTGGACCGAGCTCGGGATGGTGACCGAGCTGGTGGCCGACAGCGCGCTGGTGTTGCCCGCTCCGTCGGTCGCGGTCACGCGGTAGGTGTACGACTGCCCGGCCTTGACCGTGGTGTCGATCCAGGAGGCCTGCGGGCGCTCCCACTCCAGGGACTCCGCCGCCACGGTGGCGATCGGGGTGCCCGAGCCGTTGCGGTAGATGCGGTACGTCAGCTTGCTGTCGTCCTGGTCGTAGCTGGTGCGCCAGCGGACCTGGGCCTCGCCGGGCTTGACGCTGCCCGCGCTGGCCACCGGGGTGGTCGGCGCGCCGACGTCGCCCTTGGAGGAGAAGCGGGTGAGCGCCTGCTGCGGCTGACCGTTGATCAGGGTGAACTCACCGCCGACCCACATGTACTTGGTCTCGTTCTTCTCCGCGATGGCCATGACGCGTGGGCCGATGCCCTCGCCGAGGCCGTCGTTCGCGGTGGGGTGCCAGCCGAGCTTGCGCGGGCTGCGGACGAAGCCGTCCACGGGCGCGGGGGCGGCGCCTTCGTGGTCGGTGAGCTGCGCCAGCAGGAAGTTGCGCTTGCCGTCGGGGAACTGGCCCTCCAGCGAGCAGTCGTGCGCGTGCGAGGAGCTGTAGAGGACTCCGTCGTACGGCAGGACGAACTGGGTGGCGCCGAGGCAGCGGTCGCGCCACTTCTCGTTGAAGTTGGTGGCGAGACCGATGCGGCCGTCGAAGACGCCGCCGCCGGAGCCCTCGTTGCCCGTGTAGTAGCCGGTCGCGTCGGCCGAGATGTGCTTGACGACCGAGTTCGACGGGATGTTGTTGTAGGTCTTGGCGACGGCACCCGTGGTGGCGTTGACGACGGCCAGCGCGTGGGTGTTGGAGCCGTTGACCGAGAAGAAGTCGCCACCCAGCAGGACGTTCTTGCCGTCGTTGCTGAGCGCGATGGCGCGGCCGGGCTCGTCGGCGTTGGCGACGAAGGGCTTGATCGCACCGGAGCCGGCGTCGACCGCGGCGAACCGCTCGCGGGTCTGGCCCTCCACGGTGCCGAAGTCGCCGGCCGCGTACAGGGTGTCGTCCGTGACGGCGAGCGCGCGCACGGTGGCGGGGAAGCTCGGGTGGAACGACGCCTTGGGGGTGCAGGTCTCGATGTCGATCGCCGCGACGCTGGAGACCGGGGTGCCGTTGACGGCCCCGAAGTATCCGGCCGCGTACAGCGTCTTGTTGTCCTTCGAGACGACCAGCGAACGGACGGTCGCGCTGCCGTCGCCGGTGGTGAAGGCGAGCTTGCAGGACGTGGGGTTGCCCGTCGCCGCGTCGAGCGCGACGAAGTTCACGGCTTCCTGCTCGGTGCCGCTGCCGGCGTTGTCCGGCGGACGGACCGCCGAGAAGGTACCGCCGGCGAACACGGTGCCGTTGGCCTGGGCCATGGCAAAGACGATGCCGTTCGGCTGCCAGGTCGGCAGGTCGTCGGCCGTGAATGCCACCGGCTGCGTGATGGCCGACGCCTCGGGCATCAGCACCAGGCCTATACCGGTGCCGGCACCGGCCAGTGACAGGACGAGGGCAGCAGTCAGCCCTCTGGATCTACGCATGAGCCCCCCAGGGCAATTGCCCGGTTTGATGGCTGGAACTAGACGAACAGCCATATGTACAGGCGCAGACTAGGGCTCGCGTGAGGGCCCGGTCACCTCACTTGACCCATTGCATACCAACTTGGAATCAACAGGGTTCAGCATGGAGGGTGCACTACGGACATACGGCAGGTTTACCCCGGCCACACCCACAGAGAGCTGCGGAGTATGGCCGGGACACGGCAAAGCGTAGGCGAAATATAAGCCCTCAGCGGTCAATCCGTACCGTCACGCCCGCCAGTTGGTCCTCGACCTGGCGGACGTCGGCGTCGACCATGATGCGGGCCAGCTCCGCCACCAGGACCGACGGCTTCCAGCCAAGCAGGTCGTTGGCCTTGGAGGCGTCGCCGATGAGGGCGTCGACCTCGCTGGGGCGCTCGTACTTGGCGTCGTAGCGCACGTGGTCGTTCCAGTCGAGCCCGGCGTGGGTGAAGGAGGACTCGACGAACTCGCGGACGGTCGCGGCGACACCGGTGGCGACCACGTAGTCGGTCGCCTCGTCCTGCTGGAGCATCCGCCACATGGCGTCGACGTACTCCGGGGCGTAGCCCCAGTCGCGGACGGCGTCGAGGTTGCCCAGGTAGAGGTGGTCCTGGAGGCCGGCCTTGATCCGGGCGACCGCGCGGGTGATCTTGCGGGTCACGAAGGTCTCGCCGCGGCGCGGGGACTCGTGGTTGAACAGGATCCCGTTGACGGCGAACATGTCGTACGCCTCGCGGTAGTTCACCGTGGTCCAGTACGCGAAGACCTTCGCGGCGCCGTAGGGGCTGCGCGGGTGGAACGGGGTGCCCTCGTTCTGCGGCGGCGGGGTGGCGCCGAACATCTCGGAGGACGAGGCCTGGTAGATGCGGGTGTCGATGCCGCTCGCCCGGATCGCCTCCAGCAGGCGCAGGGCGCCGAGGCCGGTGACGTCGCCGGTGTAGAGCGGGGCGTCGAAGGACACCCGCACATGCGACTGCGCGCCCAGGTTGTAGACCTCGTCGGGGCGTATGTCGCGCAGCAGGTTCACCAGGGCGACCCCGTCGGACAGGTCCGCGTGGTGCAGGACGAGGGAGCGGTTCTCCGTGTGCGGGTCCTGGTAGATGTGGTCGATCCGCTCCGTGTTGAAGCTGGAGGACCGCCGCACGAGCCCGTGCACCGTGTAGCCCTTGGAGAGCAGGAGCTCGGCGAGGTACGAGCCGTCCTGTCCGGTGACTCCGGTGATCAGTGCGGTCTTGCCCATGTGGGGTCCCCCTGTGAATCGTTGCGGTCTGTCGTGAAGTGCGGGGCGTGCCCCGGCGTGCCGGGACGGCGCCCCGGCGTTTCGAGGCCGTGCCTCGGGGTTCGTGACGGGCCTGTCGGCCCGTGGCGGTGCCGCGCCGTGCGGGGGCGCGGGTCCCGGTCGGGGGGCGCTCCGTCCGCGCGGGCGCCGGCGCGGGGGCTGGATGGGTACCGTACACGGCCGAACCGGAGCTGCACCCTCCGGATTCCGGCCGTCCCGACCCTTCGCGGGCCGGCCACCTCGGCGTCGGCCCGCGTCCGGGGGCCGGCATCATCGGCGGTATGACAAGTTCGCTGCCGCTCCTGCCCCCGCACGCCCGCGTCTTCGTCGCAGGCCATCGCGGCCTCGTGGGGTCCGCGGTCGTCCGGCGCCTCACCGCCGACGGCCACGAGGTGCTCACCCGCGGTCGCGCGGAGCTCGACCTGCGCGATGCCGCCGCCACCGAGGCGTACCTGAAGGACGTCCGCCCGGACGCGGTCGTGCTGGCCGCCGCCAAGGTCGGCGGCATCATGGCCAACAGCACCTACCCGGTGCAGTTCCTGGAGGACAACCTCAAGATCCAGCTCAGCGTCATCGCCGGCTCGCACGCCGCCGGGGTGAACCGCCTGCTGTTCCTGGGCTCCTCCTGCATCTACCCGAAGCTGGCCCCGCAGCCGATCAGCGAGGACGCCCTGCTGACCGGCCCGCTGGAGCCGACCAACGAGGCGTACGCCCTGGCGAAGATCGCCGGCATCGTCCAGGTCCAGTCGTACCGCAAGCAGTACGGGGCCTCGTACATCTCGGCCATGCCGACGAACCTCTACGGTCCGGGCGACAACTTCGACCTGCAGTCCTCGCACGTGCTGCCCGCGCTGATCCGGCGCTTCCACGAGGCCGCGGCCGAGGGGCGCGACGAGGTCACCCTGTGGGGCTCGGGCACCCCCCGCCGCGAGTTCCTGCACGTGGACGACCTCGCGGCGGCCTGTGCGGTGCTGTTGAACGGTTACGACGGGGACGAGCCCGTCAACATCGGCTGCGGCGAGGACCTGACCATCAAGGCCCTGGCCGAGACCGTCGCCGAGGTGACCGGCTTCGAGGGACGGCTCGCCTGGGACACCACCAAGCCGGACGGGACGCCGCGCAAGCTGCTGGACGTGACCCGTCTGACCTCGCTGGGCTGGAAGCCGGGCATCCCTCTGCGGGACGGCATCGCCTCCACGTACGCCTGGTGGTTGGGGCAGGGCTGATCGCACGGGCCGCGGCCCCTCAGTACGCTCCGCGACCGTCGACGACGGCGCGGAGGGTACGGCCCATGACGTCGACATCGCTGGTGAAGGACCAGTTGTCGACGTACTGCAGATCAAGCTGAATCGTTTCGTCCCAGGACAGGTCCGAGCGCCCGCTGATCTGCCACAGGCCGGTCATGCCGGGCCGCACGGTGAGCCGGCGCAGCTCGACCTCGTCGTACCGAGCCACCTCCTCCGGCAGCGGCGGCCTCGGGCCGACCAGCGACATGCTGCCGGTCAGCACGTTCACCAGCTGGGGCAGTTCGTCCATCGACGTCCGGCGCAGCAGCCGACCCACCCGGGTCACCCGGGGGTCACGGCGCATCTTGAACATCAGGCCGTCGTTCTCGTTGGATGCCGACAGGTCGGCCTTGAGCTTGTCGGCGTCGACCACCATCGTGCGGAACTTCCACATGACGAAGGGCTCGCCGTCGCGGCCGATGCGGTGCTGGCTGTAGAAGGCCGGACCGCGGGATCCGAGACGTATCGCCAGGACGACCGCGAGGAACATCGGCGACAGGACCAGCAGCCCGATCGCGGCCCCCACCCGGTCCAGCACCGACTTCAACAGGGTCTGGATGCCCCGCCGCACGGGCGGCGCGATCCGCAGCACGGCGAGCCCGCCCGCGGACAGGGTCTCCAGTCGCTTGACGGAGATCTCCACCAGTCCGGGGAAGACGGCCAGTTCCAGGCCGGCGTCGTGCAGGGCCCAGGCGACCCGGCGCAGCCGCTCGCCGGCGATGCGCACGCCGGGGGCGACCAGGACCAGGTCGGCGTGGTGTCCGGCGACGGCGCCGAGCACGGCGGCCGAGTCCCCGTACGGGGTGTCCGGCATCCCGGCGTCGAGCCTGGCCGCGACGGGCACTCCGCTGGAGAGCGGGCCGTCGCCCACCGGGATGACCCCGACCACCACGTACGGGTGGTCGGTGCGGGCGGCCAGGTGCGCGATGACGCCCTCGGCGGCCTCGGGTTCGCCGACGACCAGCACCCGACTGACGGCCTGCGCCTCGCGGCGGGCGGCCGAGAGGTGGCGGTAGGTGAGCTTGTGGACGGCGACGGTGATCAGCAGGGCGGGCAACAGTGCCCCGAGCGCGGCCAGTCGGGGGGTGCTCTCCCCCGTCACCACGCGGGCGACGGCCAGTACCCCGATGAGAATCAGCCAGTCGTGCACGACCGGCAGCACTCCGCGCGATTCGCCGAGCTGTCGGGCGGCGTAGCGCCGGCGCACGGCCTGCACCCCGGTCCACGCGAGAGCGGCGCCGACGGCGCAGTAGGCGGGCCGGACCTGCTGCGCGGCCTCGAAGACGAGGCCCACGGGCACGGCGGCACCGAGGAAGTCGGCGGCCACGGCGACCGGCAGGTACCAACCGGCCTTGTCCCCGAGCCGTCGAGCGGGCGCGGTGGCCGCCCCGACCGTGTCGGCGACGGTCCTGGCCACTCTTTGCGCAGGAAAATGGACATGCCTCATGGGCCCCCCTGGCACGTGGTCATATGACAGCGGCGAGCGCCCGTGGCTTCCCCTGGCAACGGGCAACAGTCGCACCGGGAAACAGTACGACAAACACCCGTACGGTAAATGCCGTTTGCGTTAACGGTGCCTCTCGTTGCTCAAGCGTTAGCAACCGGTACCTCCTGTTCCGCATCCCGAACTCCCCCTTCCCACACAAAGGTGAATGGTTCGGATACCGGATACGTATCTTCGGACAACGAACCGTTTCCAGCCAACCTTTTGACGCGGCCCTGACATCAGCGCCCACAGGTGGCACTCTTCGACCGTTCATCGCACCAGCCCTGATCTGCCCGGAGGCCCACCCAGCCATCCGGAACCCCCCTTGCAGAAGGAGTCTGCGTTGAGTCCCACCCCCCAGCGGCGTGCCACTGCGGCCGGCGCTCTCGTGGCCGCGGCAGCCCTGCTCGCCGTAGGTATACAGGCCGGAACAGCCACCGCCGACGCCACCGCGTCCCAGGCCCGCACGGCGGCCCAGCCCAACCCGGGCTCGGTCAACCGCGCACTCAGCGCTTCGGAGCGTGCGACGCTCCTCGCCGACGCCAACTCGACCACCGTGCAGGCGGCGAAGGCTCTCGGGCTCGGTGGCCAGGAGAAGCTCGTCGTCCGCGATGTCGTCCAGGATGCGGACGGCACCACGCACACGACCTACGAACGCACCTACGCCGGCCTGCCCGTGCTCGGTGGTGACCTGACGGTCCACGCCAAGAGCGGTGTCACCAAGAGCGTGACCAAGGCCACCAACCACGAGATCAAGGTCGCGGACACCAGCGCCTCGGTCACCCCGGCCTCGGCGGAGCAGCAGGCCCTCGGTCTGGCCAAGACCCAGGGTGCCAAGGACGCGAAGGCCTCCAAGAACGCCCGCAAGGTGATCTGGGCCGCCGAAGGCGCCCCGGTCCTCGCGTTCGAGACCGTCGTCGGCGGCCTCCAGCACGACGGCACCCCGAGCGAGCTGCACGTGGTCACCAACGCCAGGACCGGCGCCAAGATCACCGAGTGGCAGGCCATCGAGACCGGCACCGGCAACACGATGTACAGCGGTCAGGTGACGCTGGGCACCTCGCAGTCGGGCAGCAACTACACGCTGACCGACGCCGGTCGCGGCAACCACAAGACGTACAACCTGAACAAGGGCTCGTCCGGCACCGGCACCCTGTTCTCCGGCCCGGACGACATCTGGGGCAACGGCCAGGCGTCCAACGCCGAGACCGCCGCCGCGGACGCCCACTACGGCGCCGCCGCGACGTGGGACTACTACAAGAACGTCCACGGCCGCAACGGCCTGCGCAACGACGGCGTGGCCCCGTACAGCCGGGTCCACTACGGCAACGCGTACGTCAACGCGTTCTGGGACGACGGCTGCTTCTGCATGACGTACGGCGACGGCGAGGGCAACACCAAGCCGCTCACCTCGACGGACGTCGCGGCGCACGAGATGACCCACGGCCTCACCTCGGTCACCGGCAACATGACCTACAGCGGTGAGCCCGGCGGTCTGAACGAGGCCACCTCCGACATCATGGCGGCCGCGGTCGAGTTCTACGCCAACAACCCCCAGGACGTCGGTGACTACCTGGTCGGCGAGAAGATCGACATCAACGGCGACGGCTCCCCGCTGCGCTACATGGACAAGCCGAGCAAGGACGGCTCGTCCAAGGACTCCTGGTACTCGGGTCTGGGCGGCATCGACGTCCACTACTCCTCGGGTCCGGCCAACCACTGGTACTACCTGGCCTCCGAGGGCTCGGGCGCCAAGGTCGTCAACGGCGTGAGCTACAACTCGCCCACCGCCGACAACCTGCCCGTCACGGCGATCGGCCGGGACGCCGCCTCGAAGATCTGGTTCCGCGCGCTGACGGTCGGCTACTTCAAGTCGAACACCAACTACGCCGCCGCGCGCACGGCCACCCTGCAGGCCGCCGCCGACCTGTACGGCCAGGGCTCGACCACGTACAACAACGTGGCCAACGCCTGGGCGGGCATCGCGGTCGGCGCCCGCATCACGACCGGTGTCACGGTCACCCCGATCGCCAACCAGAACACCCAGGTGGGTGGCGCTGTCAGC
The DNA here is from genome assembly GCF_041431415.1 of Streptomyces sp. NBC_00513. Taxonomy (GTDB): domain Bacteria; phylum Actinomycetota; class Actinomycetes; order Streptomycetales; family Streptomycetaceae; genus Streptomyces. The sequence goes on along the minus strand of NZ_CP107845.1, from coordinate 5,320,942 downwards.
CTGCAGGTCCAGGCCACCAGCACCAACCCGGGCGCGCTGAGCTACGCGGCGACCGGCCTGCCGGCCGGCCTGTCGATCAACTCCTCCACCGGCCTGATCTCGGGCACGGCCACCACCGCCGCCACGTCCAACGTGACCGTCACGGTGACCGACTCGCAGAGCAAGACCGGTACGGCCTCCTTCACCTGGACGGTCGGCACCTCGCAGCCGAACGTCTTCGAGAACACGGCCGACTACCAGATCAAGGACAACGCGACCGTCGATTCACCGATCACGGTCAACCGCACGGGCAACGCCCCGAGCACCCTCAAGGTGGACGTGAACATCGTCCACACCTACGTCGGTGACCTGAAGGTCGACCTGGTCGCCCCCGACGGCACCCTGTACAACCTGCGCAACCGCACCGGCGGCAGCGCGGACAACATCGTCCAGTCCTTCACCGTGAACGCCTCCTCCGAGGTCGCCAACGGCGTGTGGAAGCTCCGGGTCGCCGACCTGGCCAGCGCGGACACCGGCTACATCAACAGCTGGAAGCTCACCTTCTGATCCCCGTCGGGGATTGACCGCACCACCGTTTGATCGCGGGGCCGCTCGGGAGAAGACCACCCCGGGCGGCCCTGTTCCATGTCCGGGGTCCCGCCGAGGGCGGGACCCGGTGCCCCCGCGAGGGGGACCCTCGGCGCCCGAGCGGCCCCGCGGTCCGTCCCCGCGCGAAAGGCCCGGCACCCACGGGGTGGTTCCCAGGGGTGTCGGGCCTTCCGGTCGGCCTGAGCCGGTGTCAGCGCCGGTGCCAGCGCCGGGGCGTGTCAGCCGATGGCGCGGAAGACGGTGTCCAGGACGCCGTACTCCTCTTCCTCGTCGCCGTCCTGACCGCGCTCGTCGCGCTGCCCGTCCTCGTCGCGCGCCTCGTCCTCCTCGTTCTGGCCGCGCTCGTCACGCGCCTCGTCCTCGTCGGCCTGGCCGCGCTCGTCACGCGCCTCGTCGCGCGCCTCGTCGCGCTGTCCGTTCTCGTCCTCGGCCTGGTCGTCGCCCGGACGGCCCGCCTCGTCGCGCTGCTCGTCCTCGCCGCGCTGCTCGTCCTCGCGCGACTGCTCGTCGGCGGACTCGTCGAAGGACGGCTCGTCGTCGGCCGGGCGCGGGGCGGGGGCCGCGGCCGGGGCGGCGACGGCCGCCACGGCGGGCTTGACCAGGTTCGTCTGACGACCCTGCTCGGGACGGGCGTCGCGGCGGACGCGGCGGTCCTCGTCGTCGTTCCAGCCGCCGTCGTGGTGGCCGTGGCCGTCCCCGCCGGTGGGCCGGAAGTAGACCGAGAGGGCCTCGACGTCGTGCGCCCCGCCGCCCGGCGCCAGGGTGCGCACCGCCCGGCCGTTGCAGCCGCGGCCCTCGAAGAGGACCGCCAGCGACTCGGTGCGGTTGTAGGCCTCGGTGGCCGGCTGGTGCCGGGAGGTTCCGGTCAGCTCGTAGCAGGTGTCGTTGTCCGAGGGGCTGATGTGTCGGGTGTACTCGTCGCCGTCCTCGTCCTCGACGACGTAGTAGAGGCGGCCGAGCGTGTGGTGACCGTCGTAGTCGTCGTCGGCCATGGCCTGGCCGGAGGCCGGCAGGACGAGCGCGAGGGCGCCTAGGAAGGCCGCGGCGGTGGTGCGAGCACGCATGAGCAGTCCGTTTCTCTGGTCGCTGGATGCCGGATCCGGAGACATCCAGCGGGCAGCGTAGGAGCGGGCCGATCAGCAGAAACGATTCAGCATGCGCAGCGCGTTCGAAGGTTCACCCTCCCGGACCGGACAACCGGGCCGGACGGCCGTCGTACGCCCATCCACCACCCGTACATACGGACGCCCCCGGGCACGCGAACGCCCCCGTACATACGGACGCTCCCGTGCACACGAACGCCCCCGGACGTACGGCGACCCGCGCACCCGGAGTTCGGATGCGCGGGTCGCCGTACGGCCTCGGCGGCTCAGGCGGAGGCCCGCTCGGTGGTCGAGCCCGTCGAACCCTTGGCCCGGGCCGGGAGCGACGCCCCGGTCCCCCGGGCGGGACGGATCAGCAGGACCACCACCAGCGCGCCCACCAGACCCATCACCCCGGAGGCCACGAAGGTGTCCCGGAGCCCGCTCGCGAAGGCGGCCTCCACCCACTCCCGGGCCTGCGGGCCGGCCGCGAGGAACCGCCCCGCCCCGCCCGAGGCCAGGGCCTCGGCGGTGCCGTGCGGCTGCCCGCTGCCGGCGAGGCCGCTCGTCAGACCGGCCTGGAAGAGCGCGCCGAGCACCGCGATGCCGAGGGCGTTGCCCAGCTGGCGGGCGGTGTTCAGGGCGCCGCCGGCCATCCCGGCCCGGGCCGGGGCGACGGTCCCCATCGCGGCGGCGGCCAGCGGCGGGGTGGCCATCCCGACGCCCACGCCGGTCAGCACCAGTCCGGGCACCAGGGCCGTCCAGCCGTCGCCCGCGTCCAGCATCCAGGCCTGGAGCAGCGCGCCCGCCCCGATCAGCAGCAGCCCGCCGCCGATGGACAGTCGGGCGGGGGCGCCGTGCAGCAGTCGGCCGGCCACGGCGGAGACGAGGAACGCGGCCAGGCTCAGCGGCACCAGGACCAGTCCGGCCTGGACCGGGCCCATCCCCTCGGCGGACTGGAGCCAGAGCGAGACGTACATGAGGTACGAGAACGCGGCCCCGGACAGCAGCAGTCCGCCCGCCATCACCGCGACGAAGGTCGGGCTGCGGAAGAGGGAGAGGTCGAGCATCGGGTGCGCGGTGCGCAGTTCGACGAGGACGAAGGCGGCGAAGCAGGCCGCGCCGAGGCCGAGCAGGCCGAGGGTGGCGGCGGAGGTCCAGCCGTTCTCCGCGACCCGGATGAGGGCGTAGGTGACGATGCCGGCGCCCGCCGTGAAGGTGACCATGCCGGGCAGGTCGAGGCCCTTGGCGTGCGGGTTGCGGGACTCGGCGACGGCCTTGAGGGTGACCCAGACGGCCAGGGCGCAGACGGGCAGGTTGATGAAGAAGATCCAGCGCCACCCGAAGTGCTCGGTCAGCAGCCCGCCGATGATCGGTCCGGCTGCGGCGGCCGCGCCGTTGACCGCGCCCCAGACGCCGAAGGCGATCCCCCGGTCGCGGCCCTGGTAGGCGCTGCTGAGCAGGGCCATGGTGGTGGCGAACATCGCCGCGCCGCCTATGCCCTGCACTGCGCGGAAGGCGATCAGCAGGACGGGGCCGGTGGCCAGGCCGCAGGCCAGGGAGGCGGCGGCGAAGACGGCGAGTCCGCCGAGGTAGACGCGGCGGCGGCCGATCCGGTCGGCGAGGGAGCCCGCGCCGAGCAGCAGTGCGGCGAGCGCGAGGGCGTAGATGTCCATCACCCACTGGAGTCCGGCGAAACCGGTGTTCATGTCGGTGGCCATGTCCGGGAGCGCGACGGTCACGATGGTGACGTCGACCAGGAGCATGAAGGCTCCGAGGCTCACGGCCGTCAAGGGCAGCCATTTACGCATGGGGGTTCTCCGGATCAAGAGCAGATGAGGTGTGCCACCAGAGTCGCGGTCACCCGTCCGGACCAACCATCCAGCGGGCTTCCGCTGCCGGATTTCACTCGTCGGAGGCTCTGCGATGATGGAAACCATGCAGCCTCTGGCCGGTTCCGCCGAGATGGACCACCTCGACCTGGCGCTCGTGCAGGCCCTCATGATCGACGGGCGGGCCTCCTTCAGCCGGCTCGCCGAGGTGCTGGAGGTCTCCGACCAGACGGTGGTGCGCCGCTACCGCCGGATGCGCACCACGGGCCTGGTCCGGGTGGTCGGGCTGCCGCTGGGCAGCCGCGTCGGGCTGTTCGAGTCCTGGCTGCGGGTGCAGTGCACGCCGGACGCCGCGCTCGCCGTCGCGGAGGCGCTGTCCCGCCGGCCGGACATCGCCTGGGTCACCCTCAACTCCGGCGGCACCGAGATCCACTGCATGACCAAGGCCCGGACCCGCCAGGACCGAGACGTCCTGCTGCTGGAGAAGCTCCCGCGCACCCGCCGGGTGATCGGGGTGAGCGCGCACACCATCCTGCGGATGTTCACGGGCGGGCCCGAGCGCTGGTTCGGCATCGACGCGCTGCGCCCGGACCAGGTGGCGGCGCTGGAGCGGCAGCCGCCGCTGCCGGATCAGGACCGGTACGCGCTGGACGAGGCGGAGCTGGCGATGCTGGCCGTGCTGGGGCAGGACGGCCGCGCCGGCTATCCGGAACTGGCCCGCGCCACCGGGCTGTCGGAGTCCACCGCCCGGCGCCGGCTGGACCGGTTGCGGGACATGGGGGCGGTCTACTTCGACGTGGAGATCGTGCCGGCGACGCTCGGGTACGAGGCGGAGGCGGCGATGCTCCTGACCGTGGACCCGGCCCGGCTGGCCCGGGTGGGCGCGGCGATAGGCGAGCACCCCGAGGTGCCGTTCGCGGCGGCGGTCACCGGCTCGGCGAATCTGCTCGCGGTGGTGGTGTGCCGGGACACCGACGCGTTGTACACGTACCTCACCGAGCGGATCGGCGCGGTCGACGGCATCCGGCAGGTGGAGCTGGTCCCGATCCTGCGCACCGTGAAGCGGGCCGGGATGCTGGTGGAGGACGGGCGGCTGGTCGATCCGCCGCCCGTCCCCTGAGCGGCGGTCAGCGCAGCAGGACGCCGCCCCCCGCGTCGGTGTCCGCCGGCCCGGCGACCAGGCCCAGTTCGGCCGGGGTCGCCAGCAGCGGGTGCGCGGGCAGGATCCGCACGGTGTAGCCGAAGGGACCCGTCCGGTCGAGCGCGAGCGGGCCCTCGTACACCCAGCGGCCCTCCAGGTCCGGTCCGGCGGCGGCCTTGAGCGGGAAGGACCGGCCGCCCTGGATGACGTCCTGGGGGTCGACCCGGCCCGCGACCGCCTGGACCTCGACGTCCTCGGGCGCGAGGGAGTCGAGGGCCACCCGTACCCGGAGGGTGAGCGTGGCCCCGAGTTCGGCGGTGCCGCCGACGGGCGCGGCGGCCAGGGCCTCCACGTGCTCGACGCCGACCCTCGGCCAGGAGCCGCGGACCCGGCCCTTCCAGTCGGCGAGGTCGCGGGCGGTCTCCGGGGTGAGGGCGCGATGGGAGAGCGCGGCCGGTGCGTAGAGCCGTTCCACGTACTCGCGGACCATGCGTCCCGCGAGCACCTTCGGCCCCAGCGACACCAGGGTGCGCCGGACCATCTCGATCCAGCGCGTCGGGAGGCCGGTGTGCCCGGCCCGGTCGTAGAAGCGGGGCGCGACCCGGCTCTCGATCAACTCGTAGAGGGCGTTGGCCTCCAGGTCGTCACGGCGCTCCTCGTCCGTCCCGATCCCGTCGGCGGTGGGGATCGCCCAGCCGAAGTCGGGCTCGAACCACTCGTCCCACCAGCCGTCCAGCACGGAGAGGTTGAGGCAGCCGTTCAGCGCGGCCTTCATCCCGCTCGTGCCGCAGGCCTCCAGGGGGCGCAGCGGGTTGTTCAGCCAGACGTCGCAGCCCGGGTAGAGCTTCTGGGCCATGGCCATGCCGTAGTCGGGCAGGAAGACGATGCGGTGGCGCACGCGCGGGTCGTCGGAGAACCGCACCAGTTCCTGGACGAGCCGCTTCCCGCCGTCGTCGGCCGGGTGCGCCTTGCCCGCGACGACGATCTGAACGGGCCGCTCCGGGTCCAGCAGCAGCCTGCGCAGCCGCTCGGGGTCGCGGAGCATCAACGTGAGCCGCTTGTAGGAGGGCACCCGGCGGGCGAAGCCGATGGTCAGCACGTCCGGGTCGAGGACGGAGTCCACCCAGCCCAGTTCGGCGTCGGCGGCGCCGCGCTGCTTCCAGGAGGCGCGCAGCCGGTCGCGGACCTCCTGGACCAGTTGCTCGCGCAGGACCCGGCGCAGGTCCCAGACCTCCTGATCCCCGATCCCGGCGACGGCGTCCCAGCGCGGGGAGCCGCCGACCGACAGCGCGTCCTCGGTCCGGCCGGCGCCGATCTGCCGGGCGCCGAGCCGGATGACCTCGGGGGCCACCCAGGTCGGCGCGTGCACCCCGTTGGTGACGGAGGTGATGGGGACGTCGGCGGGGTCGAAACCCGGCCACAGGCCGGCGAACATGCCCCGGCTGACGGCCCCGTGCAGGGTGGAGACGCCGTTGGCGCGCTGGGCCAGGCGCAGCCCCATGACGGCCATGTTGAACACCCCGGGGTCGCCGCCGGGGTAGGACTCGGCACCCAGTTCGAGGATCCGGTCCACGGGCACTCCGGCCAGTTCGCCGCCCTCGCCGAAGTGCCGGGCGACCAGGGACCGCTCGAAGCGGTCGATGCCGGCGGGGACGGGGGTGTGCGTGGTGAACACGGTTCCGGCGCGGACCGCCTCGACGGCGGCGTCGAAGCCGAGCCCCGGCTCTCCTCCCAGTTCCCTTATGCGTTCGAGTCCGAGGAACCCGGCGTGCCCCTCGTTGGTGTGGAAGACCTCGGGGTCGGGATGGCCGGTGAGCCGGCAGTACGTGCGGACCGCGCGGACGCCTCCGATGCCGAGCAGCATCTCCTGGAGCAGCCGGTGGTCGCTGCCGCCGCCGTAGAGCCGGTCGGTCACCTCGCGGGCGGCGGTGTCGTTGTCCTCGACGTCGGAGTCGAGGAGCAGCAGCGGCACCCGCCCGACGCGGGCCTGCCAGATGTGCGCGTGCAACGCTCGGCCGCCGGGCAGGGCGAGTGCCACCCGGGCGGGGCTGCCGTCCTCCTCGCGGATCAGGGAGACGGGCAGCTCGTTGGGGTCGAGGACGGGGTAGTGCTCCTGCTGCCAGCCGTCGCGGGAGAGCGACTGGCGGAAGTAGCCGTGACGGTAGAGCAGGCCCACTCCGATGAGCGGGACGCCGAGGTCGCTGGCGGCCTTGAGGTGGTCGCCGGCGAGGATCCCCAGGCCGCCGGAGTACTGCGGCAGGGCTGCGGTGATGCCGAACTCGGGGGAGAAGTAGGCGATGCCCGCGGGGAGCCCGCCGTCGCCCTCGTGGCTCTGGTACCACCTCCCGCCGTGGACGTAGTCGTCGAGGTCGGCGGCTGCCACGGCGAGCCGGCGCAGGAACCGGCGGTCGCCGGCCAGTTCCTCCAGCCGGGCGGCGGGTACGGCGCCGAGCAGTCGGACGGGGTCGCCGCCGGCGGCCTGCCAGCCTTCGGGGTCGACGGATTGGAAGAGTTCGCGGGTTTCCGCGTGCCAAGACCAGCGCAGGTTGCGCGCGAGGTCGGCGAGCGGCAGAAGGGGTTCGGGGAGGACGGGGCGCACGGTGAATCGACGGATAGCCTTCACGTGTTCCACCTTCGCAGGGGATGACGGATCGGAGCGGTCGCACCACGCTGTGCACCCGCGCTTCGACCCCCGGAAGGCTAGCGGCGCCCTCGTCGCCCGGCCATGGCGCCTCGTCGGGCCGGGCCTCCAACGGGTCGTCGGGGGAGGGCCGCAGACGGCCGGCGACCGGCCGGCACGCCCGCCGCGGGCCGCCCGCTCCGGTCCGCCGCGGGGGGTGCGATTCCGGCCGGATCCCTGCCCCGCGGACCGCCCGGCCGCGTGTCCCGGCGCTTGCCGGGGCACACGAGATGCGCGGGCCCGACGAAGCGGAACAAGGGTGTCTGCGGGGCCCGTGAGGCAACTGGGACAGGGGGTGTGCCGCTGTACATCAGTCGGTCCTCGTCGACTTGACGGAGCCTCGACCGATGTCGATCCGGCCCTTGGTGATCCGCGTGCCACTACGTACGAGTAGTTAACCGGGCACCCGGGTTGGGCGGGACCAGAGTGGGAAGGGCTCCCCGGGTACACGCACGGCGCACCAGGCCCCGGACTCCGTCCGGAGGCAACCCCGCCCACCTCCCGCCACCCGAGTGAACGCGGACAGGAGCGGCCATGCCCGCAGCGCAGCCGTCTTCCGAGCGGCTAGAAACAGAGCGAACAGAGCGTGCACTGCCGGCTGCCCAGACAGTCGGTCCGTTGTCACCGAGCCCTGCGAACTGCCCCCAGGTGATCCCATCATGATCGGTCGCATTCCCGTGCTGGACGTCCGCCCCGCCGTCGACTGCGGCGCCAGACCCGCGAAGGCGGTTGTGGACGAGGTCTTCGAGATCTCGGCCACCGTGTTCCGCGAGGGCCACGACGCCGTCTCCGCCCACGTCGTACTCCGAGATCCGAGCGGGCGGCTGCGGCCTCCCGTACCGCTGCGCGAGCTCGCCCCCGGCACCGACCGGTGGGGGGCCCGGGTGTCCGCCGAGGTCGAGGGGAGGTGGACGTACACCGTCGAGGCGTGGAGCGACCCGCTCGCCACCTGGCGGGCCCACGCGGCCGTGAAGATCCCCGCCGGGATCGACGCCGACCTGACCCTCCTCGAAGGCGCCGAGCTCCACGAGCGGGCCGCCGCGAAGATCCCCAAGCGGGACGGCCGGGCCGACGTGCTGGCCGCCGCCGAGGTCATGCGTGACGAGGAGCGGGCCCCCGCCGAGCGGCACGCCGCCGCCCTCGCGCCCGAGGTGGTGGCGGCCCTCGCCAAGCGGCCCCTGCGGGAGCTGGTCACCGCCGCGAAGGCCCTGCCGCTGCTCGTCGAGCGCAAGCGGGCCCTGTTCGGTTCCTGGTACGAGATGTTCCCGCGCTCCGAGGGAGCGGTGCTGGAGCCCGGCTCGGCCCCGGTCAGCGGGACCTTCCGGAGCGCCGCCGAGCGGCTGCCGGCCATCGCCGCCATGGGCTTCGACGTCGTGTACCTGCCGCCGATCCACCCCATCGGGAGCACATGGCGCAAGGGGCCGAACAACACTCTGTCCGCCGGTAGTTGGGATCCCGGTGTGCCCTGGGCGATCGGTTCCACCGAGGGCGGTCACGACGCCGTCCACCCCGAACTGGGCACCATCGAGGACTTCGACGCCTTCGTCGCGCGCGCCCGCGAGCTGGGGATGGAGATCGCGCTGGACTTCGCGCTCCAGTGTTCCCCCGACCACCCGTGGGTGGAGAAGCACCCGGAGTGGTTCCGCCAACGCGCCGACGGGACGATCGCCTACGCCGAGAACCCGCCGAAGAAGTACCAGGACATCCACCCGATCCACTTCGACACCGACATGGCCGGCATCGTCGAGGAAACGGTCCGGATCCTGCGCCACTGGATGGATCACGGCGTGCGGATCTTCAGGGTCGACAATCCGCACACCAAGCCTGTCGTCTTCTGGCAGAAGGTGATCGCGGACATCAACAAGTCCGACCCCGACGTGATCTTCCTCGCCGAGGCCTTCACCCGTCCCGCGATGATGCGCGCGCTCGCGGCGGTCGGCTTCCAGCAGTCGTACACGTACTTCACGTGGCGCAACACCAAGGCCGAGCTGACCGAGTACCTGACCGAACTGTCGGGGGACCGTTCGGCCTCCGTCATGCGGCCGAATTTCTTCGTCAACACCCCCGACATCCTCCACGCGTACCTTCAGCACGGCGGTCGCCCGGCCTTCGAGGTGCGGGCCGTACTCGCCGCCACCCTGTCCCCCGCCTGGGGCGTCTACGCCGGCTACGAGCTCTGCGAGAACACCCCCGTCAAGGAGGGCAGCGAGGAGTACCTGAATTCCGAGAAGTACGAGTTCCGGCCACGCGACTGGGCGGCCGCCGATCGGGACGGGCTGACCATCGCCCCGCTGATCACGGCCCTGAACCGACTGCGCCGGCGCAACCCGGCCCTCCAGCAGCTCCGCGACATCCACTTCCATTCGACCGACAACGAACAGGTGATCGCCTATTCGAAGCACGCCGGAGCCAATTCCGTACTGGTGGTCGTCAACCTCGATCCGCACCACACCCAGGAGGCGACGGTCTCGTTGGACATGCCGGTACTCGGCCTCGACTGGCACGGGTCCCTCGCGGTGCGCGACGAGCTCACCGGCGAGACCTATCACTGGGGCAGGGCGAACTACGTGCGCCTAGAGCCGGGCCGCACGCCCGCGCACGTACTGGCCGCTCTGCGACCGTCCCCGCCCACCGGAGGGTCACCCATCACATGATGATCAACGATCCCGTCCACGACACGTTCGAGGACACCCCCGCCAAGGACCGCGATCCCGACTGGTTCAAGCGGGCGGTCTTCTACGAAGTGCTCGTCCGCTCCTTCCACGACAGCAACGGCGACGGCGTGGGTGACCTCAAGGGGCTCACCGCCAAGCTCGACTACCTCCAGTGGTTGGGCGTCGACTGCCTCTGGCTGCCGCCGTTCTTCGCCTCACCCCTCCGCGACGGGGGCTACGACGTCTCCGACTACACCTCGGTACTCCCCGAGTTCGGCGACCTCGCCGACTTCGTGGAGTTCGTGGACGCCGCGCACCAGCGCGGCATGCGGGTGATCATCGACTTCGTCATGAACCACACCAGCGATCAGCACGAGTGGTTCCAGCAGTCCCGCAAGGACCCCGACGGTCCGTACGGCGACTACTACATGTGGGCCGACAACGACAAGCAGTACCAGGACGCCCGCATCATCTTCGTCGACACCGAGACCTCCAACTGGACGTACGACCCGGTACGCAAGCAGTACTACTGGCACCGCTTCTTCTCGCACCAGCCGGACCTCAACTACGAGAACCCGGCCGTGGTCGAGGAGATCATCTCGGCGCTCCGCTTCTGGCTGGACCTCGGCATCGACGGTTTCCGGCTCGACGCCGTGCCCTACCTGTACGCCGAGGAGGGCACGAACTGCGAGAACCTGCCGCGCACCCACACCCTCCTCAAGCGGGTCCGCGCCGAGATCGACGCGCACTACCCCGACACGGTCCTCCTCGCGGAGGCCAACCAGTGGCCCGAGGACGTCGTCGACTACTTCGGCGACTTCACGAAGGGCGGGGACGAATGCCACATGGCCTTCCACTTCCCCGTCATGCCGCGCATCTTCATGGCGGTGCGAAGAGAGTCCCGCTACCCCGTCTCGGAAATCCTGGCCAAGACCCCGGCGATCCCGGACCGCTGCCAGTGGGGCATCTTCCTGCGCAACCACGACGAGCTCACCCTCGAAATGGTCACGGACGAAGAGCGCGACTACATGTACGCCGAGTACGCCAAGGACCCCCGGATGCGCGCCAACATCGGCATCCGACGCCGGCTCGCCCCGCTCCTGGACAACGACCGCAACCAGATGGAGCTGTTCACCGCCCTGCTGCTGTCGCTGCCCGGTTCGCCGGTGCTCTACTACGGCGACGAGATCGGCATGGGCGACAACATCTGGCTGGGCGACCGGGACGGCGTCCGGACCCCCATGCAGTGGACCCCGGACCGCAACGCCGGTTTCTCCTCGTGCGATCCGGGCAGGCTGAACCTGCCGGTCATCATGGACCCGGTCCACGGGTACCAGGTCACCAATGTCGAGGCGGCCATGGCATCGCCCTCGTCGTTGCTGCACTGGACCCGCAGGCTGATCGAGATCCGCAAGGCGAACCCCGCCTTCGGTCTCGGCTCGTACACCGAACTGCCGTCGTCGAACCCGGCGGTACTCGCGTTCCTTCGCGAGTACGGGGACGACCTGGTGCTGTGCGTGCACAACTTCTCGCGCTTCGCGCAGCCCACCGAGCTGGACCTGCGGTCGTTCAACGGGCGGGTTCCGGTGGAGCTCACGGGTGACGTGCGCTTCCCGCCGATCGGCGAGTGGCCGTACCTGCTGACCCTGGCGGGACACGGCTTCTACTGGTTCCGGCTCCGCACCGAGTAGTACGCGGGGCCTTCGCTCCCACCGGAGCCGACGTGAACCGACGTCGGCACCGGGCGAGCGAGCCGAAGGGGCACGCCCGCGGAACGGGGTCGAACGCGCGAAGGAACGTGCCACAACCGCGCTTTCGAGCACGTACGACCCCGCGAGTCGGGCTGCCGCGCCCCGGGGCGAACCGAGCCCGAGGAACGACCCGAAGAGCGACCCGAAGAGCAAAAGGCGCGCGAATGGGTCAATCGCCCGCCCCTGTACGGATCATCCATGGCCCGACACTCGTTCACCGCCGGACAGCAACCATCGCCATCCGGGACACTCTGCGCATTCTGTGACGGCCCGGGGAAAGGACGCGACGCCATGTCGGAGGCTGCATCCGCCCGGAGTCGCCAGGGCAGCCTGGCCGCGGTCCCCATCGGACCGCTCGAACCCATGCTGCGCAACTGGCTTCCGAGGCAGCGCTGGTTCGCCGGAAAGGGGCGCGCCATCACGCGCCTTCGTCTGGTCTCGGCCGTCGAACTCCTGCCACCCGGGGCCTCCCCCGGGTTGCTGCACCTGCTCGTCGGCGTGGACGCCGAGGGCAGCTCGGACTGCTACCAACTCCTGCTCGGGGTACGCCCGAACCTGCCGCTGGCGCTCGCGCCCGCCCTGATCGGGCACGCGGAACAGGGGCCGTACGCCGGGCAGGCCGTCTACGAGGGACTCGGCGATCCGCGGCTCGCGGCGCTGCTGCTGGAACGATTGCGCTCCCCCGGAACGCTCGGCCCGTTGCGCTTCGAGCGGGACCCGGGAGCCCTGATCCCGGCCGCGCCGACACCCCGGCCGCTGTCCGGGGAACAGACCAACTCCTCGCTCATCTACGGGGATTCGTACATCCTCAAGGTGTTCCGCCGGGTCGGCCCGGGAGTCAACCCGGACCTGGAGCTGCCCAGGGCGCTGGCCGCCGCGGGCTGCGCACGGGTGCCCGCGCCGGTCGCCTGGTACGAGGCCGACCTGCCCGGCGCCGAACCGTTGACCCTGGGCGTGCTCCAGCCGTACCTGCGCGGCTCCGACGACGGCTGGCAGCTCGCGCTGCGCCGGCTCGGCGCCGGGGCCGACTTCACCGCCGAGGCCCACGCCCTGGGCCGGGCCACAGCCGAGGTGCACGACGCCCTCGCCGGCGCCCTGCCCACCGTCGCGCTGGGGCCGGAACAGACCGCGCGGCTCGCCGCCGGGATGACGGCTCGACTGGCCGCGACCGCCAGGGAGGTGCCCGCGCTGCGACCGTACGAGGCGGGGCTGCGCGGCGCCTTCGACGCCCTGGCCGCCTCGCGGGGCGGCGGGGTGTCCGCCCAGCGCATCCACGGGGACCTGCACCTGGGCCAGACCCTGCGCACCGTCGAGGGCAGTTGGGCGCTGATCGACTTCGAGGGCGAGCCGGCCAGGCCGCTGGCCGACCGGCGGCGACCCGAACCGGCGGTGCGGGACATCGCCGGGATACTGCGCTCCTTCGACTACGCGGCCCGCTCCCACCGGCCGTTCGCCCCCGCCTGGGCGGACGCCTGCCGGGCGGCGTACTGCGAGGGCTACGCCCGCACCAGCGGCCGCGACCCGCGCGAGGACCCCGTGCTGCTGCGCGCGTACGAGACCGACAAGGCGGTGTACGAGGCCCGCTACGAGTCCCGGCACCGCCCCGACTGGCTGCACGTCCCGATGGCGGCGATCCGGCGACTGTCCGAACCACAGCGGCCCGCTCACCGGCCGGGACACCCCGTGACCCCGCCGACCACCCCAGGCTCCACCACCCCCCATCCGAAGCCCCCGAGGAGGCCGCTCGCGTGAGCGCCGCACGACAGCCGTCACCGACCGTCCGCGACGAATCCGGGGTCACCCCCGAGCCCGTTCGGAAGGCCCGCGCGCCCCGGGCCCGCAAGGCCGCGCCACCCCACGGGGTCCGGCCGGCGCCCGCGCTGGGGGCCGAGGAACGGGCCCGGCTGCTGGAGGGCCGTCACCACGACCCGCACGCGGTGCTCGGCGCCCGGGCACACCGCGGCGGGGTGGCCTTCCGGGTGCTGCGCCCTTACGCGAAGGCGGTGACGGTCCTCGGCAAGGGACTGCGCGCCGAGTTGTTCGACGAGGGGGACGGGTTGTTCTCCGGGCTGTTGCCGTTGTCCGGCGTGCCGGAGTACCGGCTCCTGGTGGCCTACGACAGCGACGAGATCGAGGTCCACGACCCGTACCGGTTCCTGCCGGCGCTCGGCGAGTTGGACCTGCACCTGATCGGCGAGGGCCGGCACGAGGAGCTGTGGACGGCGCTGGGCTCGGAGCCGATGGAGCACCAGGGCGTGGCCGGCACCCGGTTCACGGTGTGGGCGCCGAACGCCCAGGGGGTGCGGGTCACCGGCGACTTCTCGTACTGGGACTCCGTGGCGTACCCCATGCGTTCGCTGGGCTCGACCGGGGTGTGGGAGCTGTTCCTGCCCGGTGTCGGCGAGGGCACCATGTACAAGTACGACATCACGCGCCCGGACGGCAGCCACACCGTGCGCGCCGACCCGATGGCGCGGTACGCGGAGGTCCCGCCGGCGAACGCGTCGGTGGTCACCGCCTCGCACCACACGTGGCAGGACACGGAGTGGATGGCCACGCGCGGGCTCCGGCCGCCGCACCAGGCCCCGCTGTCCGTGTACGAGCTGCACCTCGCGTCGTGGCGGCCGGGGCTGTCGTACCGGCAGCTGGCCGAACAGCTCCCGGCGTACGTCAAGGAGCTCGGCTTCACGCACGTGGAGCTGATGCCGGTCGCGGAGCACCCCTTCGGCGGTTCCTGGGGCTACCAGGTCACCGGATTCTTCGCGCCGACGTCGCGGATGGGCACCCCGGACGACTTCCGGTTCCTGGTGGACGCGCTGCACCGGGCCGGGATCGGGGTGATCGTCGACTGGGTGCCCGCGCACTTCCCGCGCGACGAGTGGGCGCTCGCCGAGTTCGACGGCCGGCCGCTGTACGAGCACCACGACCCGCAGCGGGCGGCGCACCCGGACTGGGGGACGCTGGAGTTCGACTACGGGCGCAAGGAGGTCCGCAACTTCCTCGTGGCGAACGCGGTGTACTGGTGCCAGGAGTTCCACGTGGACGGCCTGCGGGTGGACGCGGTCGCCTCGATGCTCTACCTGGACTACTCGCGCTCCGAGGGCGAGTGGACGCCGAACGAGCAGGGCGGCCGGGAGAACCTGGACGCGGTGGCCCTGCTCCAGGAGATGAACGCGACGGTGTACCGGCGTTGCCCGGGCGTGGTGACGATCGCGGAGGAGTCCACGGCGTGGGAGGGCGTGACCCGGCCGACGGACGCGGGCGGGCTGGGCTTCGGCCTGAAGTGGAACATGGGCTGGATGCACGACACGCTGCGGTACGTGTCGAAGGAGCCGGTGCACCGCAAGTACCACCACCACGACATGACCTTCGCGATGGTGTACGCGTACAGCGAGAACTACGTGCTGCCGATCTCGCACGACGAGGTGGTGCACGGCAAGCGCTCGCTGGTGTCGAAGATGCCGGGTGACTGGTGGCAGCAGCGGGCGGCGCACCGCGCGTACCTGGGCTTCATGTGGGCCCACCCGGGCAAGCAGCTGCTCTTCATGGGACAGGAGTTCGCGCAGGGGTCGGAGTGGTCCGAGACGTACGGGCCCGACTGGTGGGTGCTGGACGAGTCCTATCCGGCGGCCGGTGATCACCGCGGTGTGCGCACCCTGGTGCGGGACCTGAACCGCGCGTACACGGCGGCGCCCGCGCTGTGGGAGCGGGACACGGTGCCGGAGGGCTTCGCCTGGGTGGAGGCGGACGCGGCCGACGACAACGTCTTCGCGTTCCTGCGGTTCGCGCAGGACGGCTCGCAGTTGTTGGCGGTGTCGAACTTCTCGCCGGTGGTTCGTCACGGCTACCGGCTCGGGGTGCCGGAGGAGGTCCCGCTGTGGCGGGAGGTCCTGAACACCGACGAGGAGCGGTACGGCGGCAGCGGTGTGCGGCACCTCCAGTCGCTGCGGCCCGATCCCGTTCCGGCGCAGGGGCGGTCGGCGAGCCTGCGACTGACGCTGCCGCCGATGGCGACGGTCTGGTTCAGGCCGTAGGGGCACCCCCCCCCTTTTTTTCGGGGCCCTCGCCACCCCCGTGGGCGAGGGCCCCGATAGGGATCACGGACCGGCCGCATGGCCGGTTCACGCCCTGTGACGGGGATCACTCAACGAGTACGGGGGTAGCGGCGAAATGGAGTGGCTGAATCCGTACCCTGTAAATGGATCTTCCGACGACCCCGATTACCGGACAGTCGCCAGGAAACCGGCATAAAGCCCCGATTTCCATAGGACTTTCCTACGAGTTATCAGCTTGTTTGAATGGTCTGTAGTCGCCACGCCTTGGCCACTCCTACGGTGTGCTTGTGCACTCCAGCCCCCCCTTCAATGCCCCCGCCGCGCGTCGTCTGCGTGCGGCCCTGGGCATGGCGCCCGGCCACGTCGCTTATGGCCTGCGCGCCCAGTACGGACTGAATGTCGCGCCCGAAACCGTGATGGCCTGGGAGCGGGGCGAGGTCTCACCCACTTCCACCGAGCTCACGGCGCTCGCCGGCGTGCTCTGGTGTTCCCCCGGGGAACTCATCGCCGAGCCGATCACCCTGCGGGAGCATCGAATGGCCAGGGGGATGGCCGCCGAGGAATTGGCCCGGCGCATCGGTTTGGAGACGAACTCCTACCAGAAAATGGAGGACACCGGCCGCTGGAAGGGGAACGAGCGGCAGTCCGCCGCCCTCGCCTCGACGCTGGGACTGACCCTGGCCCAGTTCGTGACGGCGACCGGCAAGCACGAGGAACTGGCCGATCTGCTGCGCAGCGCGGTCACCACCCGCTGGCAGGCCTACGGGAAACCGCTGTCCAAGATGCTGCCGGTGCCGAAGGCGCACCTGGAACGGGTGCTGGAGCGGCTGCACGGCGAGTACCAGTCCCGCATGGTCGCGACCCTGAGCTGGGGCGGCGGTGAGGGCACCGCCGGGACGGGCGATTCCGGCCGGGAGTACCTCGCGGACATCGTGAACCGCTTCTGGGCCATCGCCGGCGGCGCGGAATAGGACGCGTTCCGGGCGGTTCGGGAACGGGCCGAGACGGCCCCGGCCGGTCCGCGGAGGGACTCGACCGGGGCCGTTCGGCGCGCGATGTCGGGACGTGGGTCGCGCTCGTGCGGGCGGGACGCGGGTCCCGCTCGCCCGGGCCGGTCACCGGTCCCGGTCAGAAGACGGACTCGGCCTCGTACATGCGGTCCTCCGGGACCGTCTTCAGCTCGGTGACGGCGTGCGCCAGCGGGGCCATCACGATGTCGGTGCCGCGCAGCGCGGTCATGTTGCCGTACTCGCCCCGGTGGACGGCCTCGACGGCGTGCCAGCCGAAGCGGGTGGCGAGCACGCGGTCGTACGCGGTCGGGGTGCCGCCGCGCTGGACGTGGCCGAGGATGACCGGGCGGGCCTCCTTGCCCAGGCGCCGCTCCAGCTCGACCGCGAGACGGTTGCCGATGCCGGCGAAGCGCTCGTGACCGTACGCGTCGATGGCGCCCTTCTCGTACGGCATGGAGCCCTCGGCCGGGTGCGCGCCCTCGGCGACGCAGATGACGGCGAACTTCTTGCCGCGGGCGAACCGCTCCTCCACCATCTTCACCAGCGCGTCCACCTCGAAGGGGCGCTCCGGCAGACAGATCCCGTGGGCGCCGCCGGCCATGCCGGACTCCAGGGCGATCCAGCCGGCGTGGCGCCCCATGACCTCGACGACCATCACGCGCTGGTGGGACTCGGCGGTGGTCTTGAGGCGGTCGATGGCCTCGGTCGCGACCATGACGGCGGTGTCGAAGCCGAAGGTGCGGTCCGTGGAGGAGATGTCGTTGTCGATGGTCTTCGGCACTCCGACGACCGGCATCCCCGCTTCCGACAGCATCCGGGCGGCGGTGAGCGTGCCTTCCCCGCCGATCGGGATGAGCGCGTCGATGCCGTAGCGGGTCGCCAGTTCGCGGGCGTTCTCGGCGGCTTCGTGCAGGCGCGCCCGCTCCATGCGCGCTGAGCCGAGAATCGTGCCGCCGCGCGCGAGAATGCCGCTGACGGCATTGATGTCGAGCGGGCGGAAGTTGCCGTCGAGGAGGCCCTTGAAACCGTCCTCGAAGCCGATGATCTCGTCTCCGTGGCCGACTGCGGCGCGGTGTACGACCGACCGGATGACAGCGTTGAGGCCCGGGCAGTCGCCGCCTGCGGTGAGAACTCCGATACGCATCGTGCTGTGTCTCCTGCTCCTGGTCGTACCTGGCCGTACGCGTGCGGGCACACGGCCGTACATATGAAGGGCGTATTGATGAAGCCTGTCCGATTGTTCCACGGGCCGAGGGTGGGTCGCTCTACGCGCCACTACCCCCGACGGGCCTTTCGGCCCCCTGGACAGGCCTTTTTCCCGGCGGGCGACCTATCTGCCCGCAGAGGTATTGTCAAGAGGTCAAGCCCAAATCAACCGGGGCAACCGACTCGGAGATCCGCGCGCGGCGCCCAGGAACCGCGCCGCGGCGACACATGGACGGAGAGCACGCGTGACGCGCAGCGTGTACGTGACCGGTATCGAGCGGGGGGACGGCCGGCAGGTCGTCGAGCTGGGAATCATGGAGCTGCTGACCCGCCAGACAGCCCGGGTCGGCGTCTACCGTCCGTTGTTGCACGACGCCCCGGACCGGCTCTTCGACCTGTTGAAGGCCCGCTACCGGATCGACCAGGACGCGGCGACGGCCTACGGCATGGAGTACCACGAGGCCTGGGCCATCCAGGCCGAGAAGGGTACCGACGAACTGGTCTCCCGGCTCGTCGACCGCTACCACCGGGTGGCCCGGGACTACGAGGTCATGCTCGTCCTCGGCACCGACTACGCCGACACCAACCTCCCGGACGAGCTCGCGCTGAACGCCCGCCTCGCCAATGAGCTGGGGGCCGTGGTCGTGCCCGTCGTGGGCGGCACGAAGCACCCCGCCGAGGCCGTGCGCGCCGAGACCCGCAACGCGTACCGGGCGTACGAGAGCCTGGGCTGCCACGTCGTGGCGATGGTCGTGAACCGGGTGGCGGCCGAGGACCGGGACCACATCGCCGGGCGACTGGCCGCCAGGATGCCGGTGCCCTGCTACGTGCTGCCGGACGACAAGTCGCTCTCCGCGCCGACCGTCGCCGAGATCACCCGCGCGCTCGGCGGCGAGGTGCTGCTGGGCGACGAGGCCGGGCTGGCGCGCGACGCGGTGGACTTCGTCTTCGGCGGGGCGATGCTGCCGAACTTCCTCAACGCGCTGACCCCCGGATGTCTGGTGGTCACCCCCGGAGACCGTTCCGACCTGCTCGTGGGCGCGCTGGCCGCGCACACCTCCGGCACCCCGCCGATCGCCGGCGTGCTGCTGACGCTCAACGAGCGGCCGACGCCGGCCGTGCTGACGCTGGCCTCGAAGCTCGCGCCGGGCACCCCGGTGGTCTCGGTCGCCGGCAACAGCTTCCCCACGGCCGCGGAACTCTTCTCGCTGCAGAGCCGGTTGAACTCGGCGACCCCGCGCAAGCTGGAGACCGCGCTCGGCCTGTTCGAGCGTCACGTGGACACCGCCGAGCTGCGCGACCTGTTGTCGGTGGCGCGTTCCGAGCGCGTCACCCCGATGATGTTCGAGCACGAGCTGCTGGAGCGGGCCCGTTCCGAGCGCCGCCGTGTGGTGCTGCCCGAGGGCACCGAGGAGCGGGTGCTGCGCGCCGCGGACGTGGTGTTGCGGCGCGGGGTCTGTGACCTGACCCTGCTCGGCGAGGAGCAGGCGATCGTGAAGAAGGCCGCCGACCTGGGCATCGACATCTCGGGGGCCCAGCTGATCGACCCGGCGACCTCTCCCCTGCGGGAACGATTCGCCGAGTACTACGCCCAGGTTCGCTCCCACAAGGGCATGACCGTCGAGCTGGCCCACGACGTGGTCACCGACGTCAACTACTTCGGCACCCTGATGGTCCAGGAGGGCCTGGCCGACGGCATGGTCTCCGGCTCGGTGCACTCCACCGCCGCGACGATCCGCCCGGCCTTCGAGATCATCAAGACGAAGCCCGACGCCTCCATCGTCTCCTCGGTCTTCTTCATGTGTCTGGCCGACAAGGTCCTCGTCTACGGGGACTGCGCGGTCAACCCGGACCCGGGCGCCGAGCAGCTCGCGGACATCGCCGTCCAGTCGGCGGCCACCGCCGCCGCCTTCGGCGTCGAGCCGCGGATCGCGATGCTCTCGTACTCCACCGGCACGTCCGGCTCCGGAGTGGACGTCGACAAGGTGCGCAAGGCCACCGAGATCGTCCGCGAGCTGCAGCCCGACCTGCTGATCGAGGGTCCGATCCAGTACGACGCCGCCGTGGAACCCTCGGTCGCCGCGACCAAGCTGCCCGAGTCGGAGGTGGCCGGCCGCGCGAGCGTGCTGATCTTCCCCGACCTGAACACGGGCAACAACACGTACAAGGCCGTGCAGCGCTCGGCGGGCGCCGTCGCGGTCGGCCCGGTCCTCCAGGGCCTGCGCAAGCCGGTCAACGACCTCTCGCGCGGCGCCCTGGTCCAGGACATCGTCACCACCGTGGCGATCACCGCGATCCAGGCCCAGACGCAGCAGACACAGCAGCCGGCCGGCTGACCCGCAGGCCACTCCCACCCCCACCCCCACGAGTCACCCCACACACGAGAAGGCACCGCACCCGTGACCGCATCGCGCGTACTCGTCCTCAACTCCGGCTCCTCGTCGGTGAAGTACCAGCTCCTCGACATGGCGGACTCCCGCCGTCTCGCCGTCGGGCTGGTGGAGCGGATCGGGGAGGAGACCTCGCGCCTGGTCCACGAACCCCTGACCGGCCCCGGCGCCGCCGGCGGCAAGCGCGAGCGGGTCGGCGCGATCGGCGACCACGAGGCCGCGCTGCGGGCGGTGGCCGAGGAGCTGGACGCCGACGGCCTGGGACTGGACTCCCCCGAACTCGCGGCCGTGGGGCACCGGGTCGTGCACGGCGGCACCAGGTTCACCCGGCCGACGGTGATCGACGACGAGGTGCTGGCGGAGATCCGCAGCCTGATCCCGCTCGCCCCGCTGCACAACCCGGCGAACGTGACCGGCATCGAGGTGGCCCGGTCGCTGCGCGCCGACCTGCCGCAGGTGGCCGTCTTCGACACCGCCTTCCACTCGACGATGCCGGAGTACGTGGCCCGGTACGCGATCGACGCCGCGACGGCGGACAAGTACTCCATCCGGCGGTACGGCTTCCACGGCACCTCCCACGCCTACGTCTCGCGGGCCACGGCCGAGCTCCTCGGCCGGCCGGTGGAGGACGTGAACGTGATCGTGCTGCACCTGGGCAACGGCGCCTCGGCCTCGGCCGTGCGCGGCGGGGTGTGCGTGGAGACCTCCATGGGGCTGACCCCGCTGGAGGGCCTGGTCATGGGAACCCGCTCGGGCGACCTGGATCCGGCCGTGATCTTCCACCTGGCGCGGGTAGGCGGCCTCTCGGTGGATGAGATCGATTCGCTCCTGAACAAGAAGAGCGGTCTGCTGGGCATGTGCGGCGACAACGACATGCGCGAGGTGCTGCGGCGCGCGGGCGAGGGCGACGAGGCGGCGGCGACCGCCTTCGCCGCCTACGTCCACCGTCTGAAGAAGTACATCGGCGCCTACTCGGCCGTGCTCGGCCGGGTGGACGCGGTGGCGTTCACGGCGGGGGTGGGCGAGAACGCCCACCAGGTCCGGGAGGCCGCGGTCGACGGGCTGGCCGAGCTGGGCCTCGCGCTCGACCTGGAGGCCAACGCGGCACGCTCCTCGGAGCCGCGCCTGATCTCGACGGAGTACGCCCGGGTGGCCGTGGCCGTGGTCCCGACGGACGAGGAACTGGAGATCGCCACCCAGACGTACGCGCTGGTTACTCAGTAGTCACTTGGACTTTCCACCAGACGGAATATTCCGCTGCGAAACAAACCGGATAGGATCCGCTTCATGCGCCGTTCCAAAATCGTCTGCACCCTGGGCCCCGCCGTCGACTCGTATGAGCAGCTGAAAGCGCTCATCGAGGCAGGCATGAACGTGGCCCGATTCAACTTCAGCCACGGATCCCAGGCAGAACACCAGGAGCGGTACGACCGCGTCCGGAAGGTCTCCGAGGACACCGGGCGTGCCGTCGGCGTCCTCGCCGACCTCCAGGGTCCGAAGATCCGCCTGGAGAC
This sequence comes from Streptomyces sp. NBC_00513, assembly GCF_041431415.1. Classification (GTDB taxonomy): domain Bacteria; phylum Actinomycetota; class Actinomycetes; order Streptomycetales; family Streptomycetaceae; genus Streptomyces. The sequence continues at coordinate 5,299,039 of NZ_CP107845.1, read as the reverse complement.
CTTCGCCGAGGGTCCCGTCGAGCTGGTGCGCGGTGACGAGTTCACCATCACCACCGAGGACGTCCCCGGCGACAAGTCCATCTGCGGAACCACCTACAAGGGCCTGCCCGGCGACGTCTCCCAGGGCGACCCGATCCTGATCAACGACGGCAACGTCGAGCTCCGCGTGACCGCGGTCGAGGGCCCCAAGGTCAAGACCATCGTCATCGAGGGCGGTGTCATCTCGGACCACAAGGGCATCAACCTGCCGGGTGCCGCCGTCAACGTCCCCGCCCTGTCGGAGAAGGACGTCGACGACCTGCGCTTCGCGCTGCGGATGGGCTGCGACATGGTCGCCCTGTCCTTCGTCCGCGACGCCAACGACGTCAAGGACGTCCACAAGGTCATGGACGAGGTCGGCCGCCGGGTCCCCGTCATCGCCAAGGTGGAGAAGCCCCAGGCCGTCGAGAACATGGCGGCCGTGGTGGACGCCTTCGACGCCGTCATGGTGGCCCGCGGTGACCTGGCCGTCGAGTATCCGCTCGAAAAGGTCCCGATGGTCCAGAAGCGGCTCATCGAGATGTGCCGCCGCAACGCCAAGCCGGTGATCGTCGCGACCCAGATGATGGAGTCGATGATCACCAACTCGCGCCCGACGCGCGCCGAGGCCTCCGACGTCGCCAACGCCATCCTCGACGGTGCGGACGCGGTCATGCTGTCCGCCGAGTCCTCGGTCGGCGCGTACCCGATCGAGACCGTCAAGACGATGTCGAAGATCGTCACGGCGGCCGAGGAGGAACTGCTCTCCAAGGGCCTCCAGCCGCTGGTCCCGGGCAAGAAGCCGCGCACCCAGGGCGGCGCCGTCGCCCGCGCGGCCTGCGAGATCGCCGACTTCCTCGACGCGAAGGCGCTCGTCGCCTTCACCCAGTCCGGTGACACGGCCCGCCGCCTGTCGCGCTACCGCGCGTGCCAGCCGATCCTGGCCTTCACCACCGACACCGGCACCCGCAACCAGCTCACGCTGAGCTGGGGCGTCGAGTCGTACGTGGTCCCGCACGTGGACAACACCGACGCGATGGTCGACCTGGTGGACGCGGAGCTGCTGAAGCTCAACCGCTACCACCCGGGCGACTCGATGATCATCACGGCCGGCTCCCCTCCCGGTGTCCCGGGCACGACCAACATGGTCCGCGTCCACCACCTGGGCGGCGACGACTCCCGCGCCTGACCGACCCGGCCGGACCGACCGGCCGGCTCTGCCGCACAGAGGCCGAGGCCCGCTCCCCCGTGGGGGAGCGGGCCTCGGTGTCTGCGGTGGCTGCGTACGGCCACTACTCCCCGCCGGGGTCGATCTCCCGGCCCGTGGAGTCCCAGACCCGCATGAAGCCGAAGCCCTCCTGGGTCAGGATCAGGGCGCCGCCCCGGAGGTGGACCGAGCTCGGCGGATCGGACTCGGCGAACTCCACATCGATCCAGTCGCCCGGAGGGATGAGGCACTGGCCGCCGATGATCTCGAAGTGGACCATCAGCGGTTCGTCGTGGTTGGCGTGGAAACGGGTTCTCATGGCACATCGTCCCAGTGCTGGAGCGGCGACCGAGCAACGCACGACTGAGGCCCGTTCCGGGAAGGGAGCGGGCCTCAGTCGTACGTGCGGGGTGTACGGGGGTTCTACTCCGGCGGGCCTACGTAGTTCTTGAGGCCCGGGACCGTGAGGTTGCCGCCGAACTGGCCTGCCTGGACGACCTTGACGTCCGTGAAGAACGCGAAGGGGACGTTCAGGGGCGGTGGGCTGTTCGGGGTGAACTCGATCGGGATCAGCCCGAAGAGCTTCCCCTTGAGGCTCTCGGTGTACATCGTCACCGTGGCGCCGCGGATGGTGGACGTGGAGCCCGGACGCGACTTCAGGTGGGCGACGTTCCCCTCCTTGCCGACGGTCTGGTACAGGTCCTTGATGTCCAGGGAGTCCGCAGTGAACTTCAGGACCTTCTTGATCTTGCCGCCCGCCGTCTTCACCTCGACGATGCCCGCGTAGTCCAGGCCGTAGAGGGTCAGTCGGGAGCTGTCGAGGTACCAGGGCTCGTCGGGCAGGAGCGGGATGCCCGGCTCCAGCTCGGCGTCGGCCAGCGCCTTGGCGTCGTAGGTCGGGCAGGGGAAGGGTTCCTTCCCGTCCGCGTCCTTCGTCGCCGAGATCGAGGGAGAGGGGGACGGCGAGGTCTTGTCCTCGTCCTTCTTCTCGTCGGCCTCGTCCTTGTCGGCCTTGTCCTTGTCGGTGGCCTTGCCCGTCTCGTCCTTGGGGGACTTGGCGGTGTCCTTGACGTTCTGGGGCAGTTCCTCGACCTTGGCGCCCGCCTGCTTCGCCGCCTCACGGATCGCGTCCGCCGACGGGTCGGGCTTGGGTGCGGTGGACGTGGTGGGCGCCGGGGTGGCCGGCTTCTCGGTGCCCTTGAGGGGCTTGCCGAGCTCGTCGAAGAAGTCCTTGACCTTGTCGCCGACACCCAGCGGGTCGAGGGGGTTCGTGGGCTTGGCCGCCGAGGCGGACGGCGACGGGGAGGCGCTCGCGGACGGGGTGGCCGCCGGAGTGCTCTGCTTCGCCTTCTCGGGCGTGGTGGGCTTGGAAGCGGACGGCTTCGTGCCGGGCTTCGGCGCCACCGCGCTCGCACCGGGCGAGGGAGTCGCGCTCGGCGACGTGCTCGCACTGGCGCTCGGCGAAGGCGACTTGGACGCGGACGGCGAGGCCGACTCCGCGGGCTCGTCGGACCGTGTCACGCACGGACCGGGCGCGAAGGGGATGTCCTTGTCGTCGGCCAGGGCCAGCTTGGGGGCCATGCCCATCCCGACGAACACGGCGGTCGGCATGGCCGCCAGTGCCATCGTCTTGCCGACGGGTATCTGGAACTTGGTCAGCAGCGACTTCCTGGGCGCCGCGTGTCGCGGGCCTTTTCTCTCACGGGACTCCGCGTCCGGGGTCTCACCCCTCCGCGTCTCGTCACCCCGCACTGTTCCTCCCGCCATCGGCGTGGGCAGTCGTCTCGGTCGCGTAAGCCGTTTCCGTGTCGCGGGGACCGGGGATCCCCAGCGGGCCGCCGGCGAACGCGTCCGCCTTGGCCGCCGCCGGGTCCTGCTCCTCTTCCGGGGCCGCCGGCTTGCCGGGAACCCATGCGAGGGCCAGGGCACCGCCGATCAGCGAGAACAGGAAACCGAGGAAGAAGCCGCCCAGGTTGGACACCGGCAGGGAGACCAGGGCCAGGAGGATCGAGGCCACCCCGGCGAAAACCCGGATGCCCTGCTGGAACCAGAGGGCCACGCCCAGGGTCATCAGCAGGACGCCGATGATCAGCGAACCCGCACCGGCGGTCGTCGACATGGCGATCGTGATGTTGCCCAGGCGGAGGTCCGCGTAGGGGAAGTACGCGATCGGGAAGCCCCCGAAGAGAATGAAGAGCCCCGCCCAGAAGGGGCGGCTACCCCTCCAGTCGCGGAAGCGGTGGCGCACCACGGTGAGCCAGTGTTCGTCTGCGGAGCGAACCGGGGCCTCGGCGTTCATGGACAACAGCTCCCTGGAAACGGTGGTACGGAAAACTGTGTGGGGACCGGAAGGGACGGCGACCACAACCGCCGCCCTCCCGGCCACGCACCGGATCCGACTACTTCACGTCGGAGTCCTTGTAGCAGGGCTCGTCGCCACTGAGCAGGCGCAGCTTGAGGTTCGGCAGCGTGAACGTACCCGCCGTCGTCGCCCAGGCCTTCTGCTTCACGTCCGTCAGCACGGCCTTCTTGGCGCGCTGCGAGAACAGGGCGCCGTTCGCCACCGTGCCGGCCTGCGGCGCGGTGGGGTGCTCCGCGGTGCCTCCCGCCGCGCTCACCGCGACACCGATGTCCAGGTCCTTGAACGTGGCATCGGTGTCGAGCTCGGCGACATCCAGGTAGATGTTCTCCGCGACCGCCGGCTTGCCCTTGTTGCCGGTCTGGAGCTTCATCGTGATGTTGCCGATGCCCGGAATCGGGGTGACCAGCGACTGGCACATGTTGGTGATCTCGGCGTGACGGAACCCGGAGATGGTGACCGGGTGCGCCGCGTCCTTGCCGTCGAGGCCCTTGCCCTTGGCGACGCTGCCGTACTGGATGAGGTCGTCACCGTCGAGCTTGTCGGCCGACACCTTGAAGTCCTGGCCCGAGACGCTGAAGGACGCCGCGAGGGCACCCTGCGCCAGACCCACACCGACCGCGGCCGTGGCCGCGATGCTCGGCACCATGACGAGAGCGAAGCGCTTCCATCTGGTCCCACCACGAACCTGAGAACTCATTTTCGTTCCTCCTTCTCGGACGTACATCTCCGGTCCGGGCAGTGCCCGTCCTGGGATGGGAGAAGTGCTACGTCCTCGGGAAGAAGCGCGAGCGGCCGAGCCGCGACCAGGCCGCGTCCGTACACAGGCGTTCACCCCCGAGCGACAACCACTGGGCCACGCGTTCGCGCAACCTGGGGGGACAGGCCCTGCCGGTGAGGCAAGTACCCCCCTGTCCCACGGCCGGTGCCACTGCCACAGGCCGACTCGGTGGGGACCCTCCACCGCGGCTCCGGATGAGCGGCTCTGCGGGAAGGACCGAGCGTGGCCGATCGTGGTCCATTCACGGCCGGGGCACAAGGGGGTTCGTTACTGGCGGGTAACGGCTGGATAACCGGAGTGAGGCCCACTGTCGTCGGGAGGCAACACAGGGTGTCACCCAGGGCCACGACAAACAGGGAACGAGCGAACCAACCGGACAGATCACGGGGTTCGACTTACTGCGAGTAACAGCGGCCGGGATTGCCAAGTTTTGGCAAAGTGCGGCCGCTGTTTCTCTATGTGTCAACAAATCGCCGGTGGCCCGTCGAACTCCGGGGACGCCCCCGGACCGGCCACGGACCGCTTCCGGGCCGGGTCTAGAAGAGCACCCGCGCGAGCGCGGTGCGGGCCGCCGACACCCGGGGGTCGTCCGCCCCGATGACTTCGAACAGTTCCAGCAGCCTCAGGCGTACCGTGTCCCGGTCGTCACCGAACGTCACCCGCACGGTGTCCACCAGGCGACCGAAGGCGTCCTCCACGTGACCGCCGACCAGGTCGAGGTCGGCCGCGGCGATCTGCGCCGCCGGATCCTTGGGATTCTCGGCGGCCGCGGTGCGCACCGCCTGGGGGTTCATGTCCTGGACCCGGACGAGGAGTTCCGCCTGGGCCAGGCCCAGCTTGGCCTCGGTGTTGGCCGGGGCGTCGGCCAGTACGTTCTTGTACGCCTGCACCGCGCCGGCCAGGTCGCCCGCGTCGAGCGCGACGACGGCCGCCTCCAGCAGTGCGTCGTACGGGCCGACGGGCTCGGCGGTCTCGGCGGTCTCGACCGGGGCTCCTTCGGCGCTCGGCTCGACCTGGACGCCGATGAGACCGAAGCGCTCCTCCGCGACCTGGACCAGCTGAGCCAGGGTTTCGCGGATCTGCTGCTCGGGGACCGCTCCCTGGAACAGGGGCAGCACCTGGCCGGCGACCACGGCGAAGACGGCCGGGATGCCCTGGATGCCGAACTGCTGCATGAGCAGCTGGTTGGCGTCGACGTCCACCTTGGCCAGGACGAGGCGGCCGTTCGCCTCGACGGTCAGCCGCTCCAGGAGCGGGCTGAGTTGCTTGCACGGCTCGCACCACTCGGCCCAGAAGTCGAGGACGACGGGAACCTGGTCGGAGAGCTGGATGACATCGCGGTCGAAACCGGCCTCGTCTACGTCGATGACGAGCGCGGACGGCGGTACGGCGCCGGTGGGCGCGGCGTCCGCTCCGGCGCCGCCCTGGCGGTTCGCCTCGGCGCGCGCCTGCTCGGCCTTCGCCTTGGCTTCGCCGGCGGCCTTCACCGCGGCGAGGTCGACGACGCCGCTCATGGACATGTTTCTGGGCTGCATGCGTACATCCTCCCCCGTGTGCGCGCGCCGACGAAAAAGATCGGACAAGATCGCGTGAGGAATTCCCGCGCGAACCCGATCGGTGTTACCCGTGTGGTTGGTGTTGCCTGTGTTGCCGCTCCACCGCTGCTCCCCCCGCTGACGCGGCGGAGCAGCGCCGGTGTCGCGTCCCCGTACTGCCTTGCTTCCCTGAGGTCGACACCAGGTCCCCACCCGGCGCCCGTAGCCTTCGCGTGGTTGTCGCTCTTACGCTACGAGCCGTAGCGTAACTCCCCCGGGCCTCCGGCGCTCCGTGATCTGAACCACAGTGAACGGGCCCCCGATGGTTCACCTACTGGCGGGTATGGTCACCGCCATGCGCAACCCCAGCCCCGGCACCAGCTCCCCGCAAGGTCGCACCGGCCGTCCCCGCAGCGCGGCGGCGGACGAGGCGATCCTCGCCGCGACGCGGGACGCGCTGGTCGAGCTGGGCTGGTCGAAGCTGACGATGGGCGACGTGTCGGCCCGCGCGGGCGTCGCGAAGACCACCCTGTACCGGCGGTGGGCGAGCAAGAACGAGCTGGTGGTCGACGCGGTCGCGGAGCTCTTCGACGCGCTCGAACTGCCCGACCGGGGCTCGTTGGAAGCGGACGTCGAGTACGTGGTGCTGCGGTTCGCGGAGTTGCTGCGGCGGCCGGAGGCCCGTACGGCCCTGATGGCGGTGGTCGCCGAGTCCACCCGGGACGAGGCCCTGCGGGACCGGATCCGGTCGGCCATCGTGGATCGGCAGAAACGTCTCGTCGTACTGGGGCGCGAGCGCGCGCAGGCTCGGGGCGAACTCCCCTACGAGGCGGACGAGTCCCTGGCGAACCACACCACGGACCTGATCTTCGACGTGATCGCCGGGACGGTGGTGCACCGGGCCCTGGTCAGCTCGGAGCCGGTGGACGAGCTCTGGGTGGCCACCTTCACGGCCCTGCTGATGCACGGCCTCCTGGGCCCGACACCGGCCTGAGCGGGCCCGGGGCGGGACCCGGGCCACGACCGCGACCGGAGCCGCGGCACACGCGAGAGCCGGCCGCGGCGCCACCCTGCGGGGCACCACGACCGGCTGTCGTGAACGAGGGGATCCCCCGCGGATCGGGGATCAGAAGCCGGGCGGCTCGGTGTACGTGCCCCACTCGTCCCGCAGGACGTTGCAGATCTCGCCCATGGTGGCCTCGGCCCGCACCGCGTCCAGCATGGCCGGAATCATGTTCGAGCCGTCCCGGGCGGCGGCCAGCATGGTGTCCAGCGAGGCCTTGACCTTGGCGTCGTCCCGCCGCCCCTTGCGCGCGGCCAGCTCCTCGACCTGTACGCGCTCCACCTCGTGGCTGACCCGGAGGATCTCCAGGTCGCCGGTGACCGATCCGTGGTGGACGTTGACGCCGACGACCCGCTTGTCGCCCTTCTCCAGGGACCGTTGGTAGGTGAAGGCCGATTCGGCGATCTCCCCGGTGAACCAGCCGTCCTCGATGCCGCGCAGGATGCCCGAGGTGATCGGCCCGATGGGGTGCCGGCCGTCCGGGTGGGCGCGCAGTCCGCGCTCCTTGATCTGGTCGAAGATCTTCTCGGCGTCGGCCTCGATGCGGTCGGTGAGCTGCTCGACGTACCAGGAACCGCCCAGCGGGTCGGCCACGTTGGCCACGCCGGTCTCCTCCATCAGCACCTGCTGCGTGCGCAGGGCGATCTCGGCGGCCTGCTCGCTCGGCAGGGCGAGGGTCTCGTCGAGGGCGTTGGTGTGCAGGGAGTTGGTGCCGCCGAGGACGGCCGCGAGGGCTTCCACGGCGGTGCGCACGACGTTGTTGTACGGCTGCTGGGCGGTGAGGGAGACGCCGGCGGTCTGGGTGTGGAAGCGCAGCCACATCGTCTTGTCGGACTGTGCGCCGTAGACCTCCTTCATCCAGCGGGCCCAGATCCTGCGGGCGGCGCGGAACTTGGCGATCTCCTCGAAGAAGTCGAGGTGCGCGTCGAAGAAGAAGGAGAGACCGGACGCGAAGTGGTCCACGTCCAGGCCGCGGGAGAGGCCCAGCTCCACGTAGCCGAAGCCGTCGGCGAGGGTGTAGGCGAGTTCCTGCGCGGCCGTGGCTCCGGCCTCGCGGATGTGGTAGCCGGAGACGGACAGCGGCTTGTAGGCCGGGATGCCGTTCGCGCAGTACTCCATGAGGTCGCCGATGAGGCGCAGGTGCGGCTCGGGTTCGAAGAGCCACTCCTTCTGGGCGATGTACTCCTTGAAGATGTCGGTCTGGAGCGTGCCGTTGAGCACGGCCGGATCGACGCCCTGGCGCTCGGCGGCGACCAGGTACATGCAGAAGGCGGGGACGGCGGGGCCGCTGATGGTCATCGAGGTGGTGACGTCGCCGAGCGGGATGTCCTTGAACAGGATCTCCATGTCGGCGGCGGAGTCGATGGCCACACCGCAGTGCCCGACCTCACCGAGGGCGCGGGGGTCGTCGGAGTCGCGTCCCATCAGGGTCGGCATGTCGAAGGCGACGGAGAGCCCGCCACCGCCGGCGGCCAGGATCATCTTGTAGCGCTCGTTGGTCTGCTCGGCGTTGCCGAACCCGGCGAACTGCCGGATCGTCCAGGTCCGCCCCCGGTACCCGGTGGCGTGCAGGCCCCGGGTGTAGGGGTACTCCCCCGGCCAGCCGATGCGCTCGAATCCCTCGTACGAGTCGCCGGGCCGGGGCCCGTAGACGGGATCGACGGCATCGCCGGAGAGCGTCGTGAAATCGGCCTCGCGCTTGCGGGCTTTGTCGTACCGGGCCTGCCAGCGACGGCGGCCCTCCTCGATGGCGTCAGCGTCCATACCCATGAATTTACTAGGACGTCCTAGTAAATGTCGATGGCAAACCCCCGGAGAGTCGTCCCGGGGGTGTCCGCTCAGGTGTGCCGCGAGCCGCGCGCCGGCGCCGAGGCTAGGCCTTGGCGGTGGTCAGACCGTCTTCGACCAGCGGCTCGACCTCGGCACGGACCTTGCGCTCGACGAAGAAGGCCGCGAGCGGAATCGTTCCGCTGACCATGACCCAGAGCATCTTGCCGAAGGGCCACCGGGCCTTGGAGCTCAGGTCGAAGGCAAAGACCAGGTAGATCATGAAGAGCACGCCGTGAGCCTGGGAGACCACGAAGGTCAGGTCGGCGCCCTTGTCGAAGCCGTACTTGAAAACCATGCAGGTGCACAGCACCAGCAGCATCACGGCAGTGACAAAGGCCATCACCCGGTACCGGGTCAGCACGCTTCGTTTCATGGCCACGAGCCTAACCGTCCGTTTTGCGCGATCTTGACGCGGGCCCCGTGATCGACCTCGCGATCGACGTCGTGCCCGATGCCCCTGATCGACGCGGGCCCCGCGTACGGGAACTACTTCTCGTCGAAGTCGCCGGCGGACACCCGCAGGGGGCGCAGCAGGGCGAAGATCTCCCCGCACTCCTCGGTGTCGTACGCCCCGAGACCGAAGTCGATCTCCATCAGGTCCCGGGTCGCCGCCTCGACGACCTCGCGGCCCTTGTCGGTGATCGACGCGAGCGTGCCGCGTCCGTCGTTCGGGTTGGGTCGCTTGGCCACCAGTCCGGAGCGCACCAGCCGGTCCACGGTGTTCGTCACCGAGGTCGGGTGGACCATCAGTCGCTCGCCGATCTTCGACATCGTCAGCTCGCCGGCCTGCGAGAACGTCAGCAGCACGAGGGCCTCGTACCGCGCGAAGGTCAGTCCGTACGGCTTCACCACGGCGTCGACCTCACCGAGCAGGATCTGGTGCGCCCGCATGATCGAGGTGATGGCTGCCATCGAGGGCACCGGACCCCAGCGGCGCTCCCAGAGTTCGTCGGCGCGGGCGATGGGGTCGAAGGGAAGGCTGAGCGGCTTGGGCATCCACCAGACCCTACCGGGCGGTCATTTGGCGGTCAGCCCCGTCTCATCCCTCGGCCCCTCGGCGGCCGGGGCGCAGGCGCGCAATTCGGCCAGCAGGGCCAGGACGACGAGGGTGCCGAGCACCCCCGACGCGGTGACGACGACGTGGACGGGCAGGAACTCGGCGGCGAGCCCCGCCAGGGCCATGCCCACTCCCTGGAGGGTCATCATCCCGGTCCCGAGCAGGGTCATCGCCCGACCGCGCAGCTCCTCGGGCACGGCGTCCACGTACATCCGGTCGAGCCCGAGGGTGTACGCGTGCGCCAGCCCGGCCAGCAGCAGCGCCCCGAGGGTGACGACGATGCCCGGCCGCGCCGCGTACAGCAGGAGCGGGGACAGGCCGGCCGCCGCGAGCGGGGTCACGATCCGCGAACGCGTTCGGGCGGTGAGTACGGAGCCGGCCCAGAGTTCACCCGCGATGGTGCCGACGGGCAACGCGCACATCAGCAGGCCGAGGGCGACCGTTCCGGCGCCGATGCCGGCGACGTACGGGGCGAGCAGCGCCTCGGGGACCACGACGAAGACCGGTGGCAGCCAGAACAGCAGGGTCAGCACGCGCGTCCGTCGGTGCCGGAAGACGGCCCGCAGGCCGCCGAGCGGGGTGCCGCCGGTGCCCGCGCGGGCGGGTCGGGCCGCCGTGCCGAGGCGCAGCAGGAGCGCGGAGGCCAGGAAGCCGGCGGCGGTGAGCGCGAGGGCCCCGCAGGGTGCGAGGGCGGTGAGCAGCAGCCCGCCGAGGCCGAATCCGATCAGTTGGGCGCTCTGCGCGACCATGCGCAGCAGCGACCGGCCGAGGACGAAGACGTCGCCGGCGCCGAGGATGTCGGCGAGGGAGGCGCTGCGGGCGCCCTGGAAGAGGGGTGCGACGAAGGACATGGCGCAGCGCAGGGCGAGGAGTCCGGCGACGGGGGTGCCGGGCAGGACCATGGCCGCCGCGCAGGCCGCGCAGACGAGGTCGCAGGCCACGAGTACCCGGCGGGCGGGGTACCGGTCGGCGAGCCCGGCGAGCAGGGTGCCGCCGAGGGCGTAGGGGAGGAATCCGAGGGCGAAGGTGAGCGCGCTCATCAGTGGTGAGCCGGTGAGCCGGTACACGAGGACGGTCAGGGAGATCTCGGCGACGACGACGCCGAGCACGGACATCAGGTGCGCCGCGAAGACGCTCCGGAACTCCCGGACCCTGAAGACGGCCCGGTATCCGGTGTCGGACGGGTCCGCCGTGTGATCGGCGGCCGGTTGGTTGACGGTTTCCATGCGGGCAGCCTGGTCGGGGCCGGGCTCCGGGGGCAGGGATTCGTTCCCCGCCGAATCCTGGCCGCGCGTTCCGTCGGAAGGGCCGCGGGAGGATCTCGGGAAGAATCGAGAGGGCCTCGGGAAGGCCTCGGGGGCCTCGGGAGGGTCGATGCCGTTCCACTACCGGTTCGGTCCGGTGGACCTGCTGCGCTGCCGCTTCTCGATCTCCCCGCGCTGGGAGACGCAGGAGGCGGTCCGGGTCCTGCTGTACCGGAACCGCCAGGCCTACCACCTGCCGTGGCTGCGGGGAATCCGTGAGGCGGCGGACGGCCTGGACCTGCGTCCGCTGTGGCTGCTGATGCCCAAAAAGGGGCACAATCCGGACTTCCTCAGCCCTCCGCCGTCCGGCCCGTCGGTGACCTTCGAGGAGGAACTGGCCCGGGTGCGCGCGGCCGATCCGGGCGCCGCCCGGGAGGACCTGCGGCGCTCCCTGGTGTGTACGCCGGGGGCCGTGGAGAGCGACATCGGGCAGCGGTTGCTCGCCGATCCGGAGCGGTCCGTGCGGGAGTTGGCGGATCTGCTGGAGCGGGCCTGGACCTGTCTGGTCGCCCCGCACTGGCCGAGGCTGCGGGCCCTGCTGGAGGCGGACGTCCTCTTCCACTCCCGCAGGCTGGCGGCGGGCGGGTTGGAGGCCCTCTTCGACGGGCTCCACCCGGACCTGCGGTGGTCCGGGGACACCCTTGTCATCGACCGGCGCACGCACCACGACCGCTCGCTCGACGGCCAGGGCCTGTTGTTGATGCCGAGCGCGTTCGTGTGGCCCGAGGTGGTCGGGGGCTACGACCCGCCGTGGCAGCCGACGGTCGTCTACCCGGCCCGGGGCATCGGCGCGCTGTGGGCGGCCTCGGACGGTCCGACCCCGCGGGCGCTCGCCCGGCTGTTGGGGCGGGCCCGGGCCGAGATCCTGCGCGCCCTGGAGGAGCCCGCGTCCACCTCGGCGCTGGCCGAACGGCTCCGCCTGGCGCCGTCCACCGTCTCGGCCCACCTCAAGACCCTCCAGTCGGCGGGGCTCCTCCTCTCGTCCCGCCACGGCCACCGGATCCTCTACGAACGCACCCCGCTCGCCATCGCGTTGGCCGCGGGCACCGATCCCGGGAGCGGGTCCTCCCCGCCCTGACGGGGTCGCGCGGTCGCGCACGGCGTCGCGGACCGGCCCCCTTCCCTCGACCTTCCCTCGGCGCGGGAACCGTCCGCGTGACCGCGCCGGCCCCGGCGGGGCACGCGCGGCCGGGCCGATGGCGGCCGTTCCCGCCCGGACACCACGAGAGAGCCAGGCTTGGCAGGGCGTAATACGCGTCATACACTACGGCTGTGGCCAAGACCAGGATCAGCATCAGCCTTGAGCAGGAGCAGGCCGAGCGCATCAGGCGGCATGCCGAGCGAGCCGGCTTGGACGTCTCCGCATATCTCGTGCACGCCGCGACGCGGCAGATGGCGGAGACCGAAACCATAGAGGCGCAGTTCGCGAGCGTGGACGCCTTGATCGCTGCGGCTGAAGCCGAGGCCGCGGGCGCGGGCGCGCCGCAGGAGGACACGGCCGTCGGGGCGCTGACGGAGCAGGAGCGGCGGGAGGTCGAAGCGGCCCTCGATCTCGTCCACGGGGCGGATCGGCCCGGTGTGCGTTCCGGAGAGGCCGCGTGAGCGTGGGGAGGGTCCCCGTCTACGACACCGGGATGCTCATCGCTCTTGCCGACCGCAAGGCCAAGGCGGTTCACCTGCATGAAGCCCTGAAGGAGACCCCGCACCGGGCCCTTGTCCTCGGGCCGGTGCTGGCTCAGGTGTGGCGCCCCCACCCGGCGCTGGTACACGCGCTGGCCACGACGCTCAAGGACTGTTCCGTGCCACAGGCAAGAACGTCGGCCCCGCCGATGCGCGAGACGAAGGCGGGCCGTCCGGAGTGCATCGCCTGCGCGATGGGCTTCGACCTGACGGACTGGCGCAGAATCGGCACCGCCCTCGGGGAGGCCGAACTCCCCCCGAAGAAGCGGCCGGACGCCGTTGACGCCTGCGTGGCTCTGGCCGCCGCGAAGCACGGCAGTGCGGTGATCTTCACCAGTGATCCGGAGGACATCACCGCGTACCTGTCGGTGCTTCAGCCGCCCGACGTGCACGTCCACGCCGTGTGACACGTCCGCACCGTGCGAGCGGGTCGGGCCGTGAGGGGGCCGCTCAGCCCTCCGCGAGGTGGCGTTCCACCGTGTCCACCTTCGAGGTGATGCCGTCCGAGACTCCGGGACGGATGTCGGCCTTGAGGATGAAGGAGACCCGGGGCGCCCGCGCCTCCACGGCGGCGACGGCGCGCTTCACGACGTCCATCACCTGATCCCACTCGCCTTCCACCGTGGTGAACATCGCGTCGGTGCGGTTCGGCAGCCCGGACTCCCGTACGACACGGACCGCGTCGGCGACGTACTCGCCGACCTCCTCGCCCACCCCGAGCGGGGTCACGGAGAACGCGACGATCATGCGCGGGCCGCCTCGCGCGCCCGCGCGGCCAGGACGCTGTCGGCCTCGTCGCGCTTGAGCAGCCGGTCCCCGTACAGCCCGCCGAACGGCAGCAGCGCCAGCAGGAAGAACAGGGCCACCTTCTTGAGCGGCCACTTCGCCTTGTTCCAGACGTCGAGCAGGAAGACCGCGTAAATGACGAAGAGGATCCCGTGCAGGATGCCCAACGGCATCATCAGGTAGTCGATGTCGGAGACCCGGCTGAGCAGCGAGCCGAAGATCAGCAGGGCCGGGAACGACAGTGCCTCCGGTACGGAGATGAGGCGCAGCCGGTGCAGGGCGGAAGCGGTCTTGATGTCCACGTGGAACCTTCGCGGGAGGAGGCCGGGGGTCCTTCCCAGTGTCTCAGCCACCCCGCGGGATCTTGACCGGGGTACCCGGAACGACCGAGTGTGGCGGATATCGGCCACGAAGCCCTGTTCGGTCCCGCACTCTGCGGATAACGTCTTCCCGTGGCTCAGTTCCGACTCCAAGGCAGCAAGGTGCTCGCCGTCGACCTGACCGGGGACGCCGTCAAAGCGAAAAACGGCTCCATGGTCGCGTACGACGGCCAGATGGCCTTCAAGAAGATGTCCGGCGGTGGCGAAGGTCTCCGCGGGATGGTGACCCGCCGGCTGACCGGCGAACAGATGACGGTGATGGAGGTCCAGGGGCAGGGCACCTGCTTCTTCGCCGACCGCGCGAGCGAGATCAATCTGGTCAGCCTGCGCGGCGAGAAGCTGCACGTGGAGGCCGGCAACCTGCTGTGCACCGACGCCGGCCTGCGCACCGGCACGACCTTCACCGGCCTGCGCGGGGCGACGACGGGCAACGGCCTGTTCACCACGACCGTGGAGGGCTCCGGCCAGGCCGCGATCATGTCGGACGGTCCGGCGGTGGTGTTGCGCGTCAGCGCCCAGTACCCGCTGTCGGTCGATCCGGGCGCGTACGTCGCGCACACGGGGGACCTGCGGCAGTCCTTCCAGTCGGGCGTGAACTTCCGCACGCTGATCGGCGAGGGCTCGGGCGAGGCGTTCCAGATCCGCTTCGAGGGCGAGGGCCTGGTCTACGTGCAGCCCAGCGAGCGCAACACCATCGGGGGCGACGTCTGATGCCGTTCCGCGAGATCAACTCCAAGATGGTCGAGGCGCAGGTCGTCCCCGGGCAGAAGATGTACAGCCAGCGCGGCGCGATGCTCGCCTACCGGGGCGAGGTCTCCTTCACCCCGAGCCTGACCGGTGGTCAGGGCGGGGTCATGGGCATGATCGGCCGCCGGGTGGCGAACGAACAGACGCCGCTGATGTCGGTCGAGGGCAGTGGCACCGTGATGTTCGGCCACGGCGGCCACCACATCCAGGTGATCAACCTGTCGGGCGAGACCCTGTACGTGGAGGCGGACCGGTTGCTCGCCTTCGACGGCACCCTCCAGCAGGGCACGATGTTCATGGGCTCGCAGGGCGGCGTCATGGGCATGGTCCGCGGCCAGGTCTCCGGCCAGGGCCTGTTCACCACCACCCTCAAGGGGCACGGCTCCGTCGCCGTGATGGCCCACGGCGGGGTCGTCGAACTGCCCATCACCCCGAACCGGCCGGTGCACGTCGACCCGCAGGCGTACGTGGCCCACCACGGGGACGTCAGGAACAAGCTCTCCACGGCGCTCGGCTGGCGCGACATGGTGGGGCGCGGCTCGGGCGAGGCGTTCCAGTTGGAGCTGTCGGGCCAGGGCGCGGTGTACGTACAGGCCTCGGAGGAGAAGCTGTGAACTTTGGCCCCGTGCCCGGCGGACCGGGAGGTCCGACGGTCTTCGACCCGTACACGCTGCCCTCCGACGACAACGTCAACGCGTACACCTTCTGCGTGGAGCTCAAGGGGAGCCAGTGGTTCCTGCAGAAGGGCAAGATGATCTCGTACTACGGGAGCATCGAGTTCAACGGCATCGGCAACGGCCGCTTCGACCGGCTGCTGCGCACGAGTTTCCACTCGCCCCTGCACGCCGCCGACTGGGTGGTGGCCGAGGGGCAGGGCAAGATGCTGCTGGCCGACCGGGCCTTCGACGTGAACTCGTACGACCTGGACAAGGGCAACCTGACGATCCGGTCGGGCAACCTGCTGGCGTACCAGCCGACGCTGGCGCTGAAGCAGTCGATCGTGCCGGGGTTCCTGACGCTGATCGGCACCGGGAAGTTCGTGGCCGCGTCCAACGGACCGGTCGTGTTCATGGAGCCTCCCCTGCGCGTGGACCCGCAGGCACTGGTGGGCTGGGCGGACTGCCCCTCTCCCTGCCACCACTACGACCACGGCTACATGTCGGGCGTGATCGGCGGCCTGCGTTCGCTGACGGGCATCGGCGGCTCCTCGGGCGAGGAGCACCAGTTCGAGTTCGTGGGGGCGGGCACGGTGCTGCTCCAGTCGTCGGAGATGCTGATGGCGGAGCAGGCGGTCGGCGCGGTCGGCGCCGGCGCGGCGACGGGCAACGCGCAGGGCGTTCCCGGGGCCGGTCAGGGGCCGCTCGGTCAGATCGGCGTGCCGCGGATGCCCGGACAGCTGGGTGATCTACAGCGGCGCTTCGGCCTGTGATCTCGCATCTGTGATCGTCCTATTTTTGTACGCAATTCAACTTTTTAGGTAGAGTTCAGTCATGGAGACCATGGAGACCGAGACGGCCACGCGCTGGCTGACCGACGCCGAACAGTGCGCCTGGCGCACCCACCTGGACGTCAGCAGGCTGCTCATGCACCAGCTGGAAAAGGATCTCCAGCCCTTCGGCCTCACCAACAACGACTACGAGATCCTCGTGAACCTCTCGGAGTCGGAGGGTCACCGGATGCGGATGAGCGACCTCGCGACGGCGACCCTGCAGTCCAAGAGCCGGCTCTCCCACCAGATCACCCGAATGGAGGCGGCCGGGCTGGTCCGCCGGGTGAACTGCGAGTCCGACCGCCGCGGCCTCTTCGCGGTCCTCACGGACGAGGGCATGGAGACCATGCGCAAGGTCGCCCCGCACCACGTGGCTTCCGTGCGCCAGCACTTCATCGACCTGCTGCCGCCGGCCGCCCTGGCCGCCCTGCGCGAGTCCCTGCGCCCCGTGGCGGAGCACCTGCGGGACAACCGCGGCAAGGGCTGACGCCCCTCCCCGCGCCGGATCCGGCGATCGATCGCAGAATGGTCGATATCGCCCGCCGGTCCGCCCGCCGAGCAACCGTAGGCGCCCGGGCCGGCCCGAGGAGGTACTGCCCATGAAGCGCAACGTGATCATCTCCGCGGCCGCGGCCGCCGTCCTCACGGTCGGCGGCCCGACCGCGGCGGCCGTCGCCGCCACCGGCGCCACGGCCGGGACCACGACCACGGCCACCGCCGCCCGCGCCGACGTGACCGCAGAGAGCGCGAGCGACGCGGCCCTCAAGCACCACCCGGGTGTCGTCGAGTCCCTCGACAAGGACGGCACCGTCTGGCACGTCAACGTGGTCGCCAAGAACGGCAAGAACACCGAGGTCGAGGTCGACAGCGCCGGCAAGGCCACCACCCGCGACACGGACAACGACAACGCCGCCCAGTACGCACCCCTGATCGCCGCCAAGGTCAACGCCAAGAAGGCGATGGCGGCGGCCCTCGCCGCCAACAAGGGTGCCAAGGTCTGGTCCGTCGACTGGGATGACGACGACGACAACGGCAGCACCTACTGGGACATCGAGGTCAAGTCGAGCGACGGCAAGACCAAGCACGTCCACGTCGACCCCACGTCGGGGAAGGCCACCGCGTCCTCGTCGGACTCGAACGACGACAACGACGACAACAACTAGGTCGTCGCTTTCGCACCGACGCGACGAAGGCCGCGCCCCGGCTCGGGGGCGCGGCCCTCTTCGTGTTGTGCGCGGTCAGGCGTTGGGACGCTTGCCGTGGTTCGCCTTCTTCTTCCTGCGGGCTCGCTTCTTGTTTCCGCGCTTCGCCATGACACCACTCCCTTACAGGGGATCCTTCGGGCCATTCCGGGCGATTGCCAGCTTAGGTTCGCCCCTGGGAGTCCGCATCGGTCAGCGTCGCCAGCAGGGCGTCCGAGGCCGCGTACGGGTCCAGCTCCCCCACGGCGACCCGGGCCGCGAGCGCGTCCAGGCGCGCGTCCCCGCGCAGATCCGCCATTCGGGCACGCAGGGCCGTCACGGCGATGGTCTCCACCTCACGGGCGGCACGGGCCGTGCGACGCTCGGCCAGCACACCGCGCTCGTCCATCCAGGCCCGGTGCTTCTCCAATGCCTCGACCAACTCGTCGATGCCCTGACCCCGCGCGGCGACCGTCTTGACGATCGGCGGCCGCCAGTCGCCCTTGCCCCGGGACTCCCCCAGGCTGAGCATGTGGTTCAGCTCCCGGGCGGTCGCGTCCGCGCCGTCCCGGTCGGCCTTGTTGACCACGTACACGTCGCCGATCTCCAGGATGCCCGCCTTCGCGGCCTGGATCCCGTCACCCATCCCGGGCGCCAGCAGCACCACCGAGGTGTCTGCCTGCGAGGCGATCTCCACCTCCGACTGCCCGACCCCGACCGTCTCGACCAGAATCACCTCGCACCCGGCCGCGTCCAGCACGCGGATCGCCTGCGGCGCCGCCCAGGCGAGCCCGCCCAGGTGGCCGCGGGTGGCCATGGAGCGGATGTAGACCCCCGGGTCGGAGGCGTGGTCCGACATGCGCACCCGGTCGCCGAGCAGCGCGCCCCCGCTGAAGGGCGAGGACGGGTCCACGGCGAGCACGCCGACCCGCTTGCCGGCCTTGCGGTACGCCGAGACGAGCGCCGAGGTGGACGTGGACTTGCCCACGCCCGGGGAGCCGGTGAGCCCCACCACGTACGCCCCGCCGGTGAGCGGGGCCAGGGCGGCCATCACCTCGCGCAGGTGCGGGGACGCCCCCTCGACCAGTGAGATCAGCCGGGCCACGGCCCGGGGTCGGCCTTCTCGGGCCTGGGCCACCAGTGTGGGGACGTCCACCGTCGTCATCCTCGTGACACCTACGCCTTCGCGCCGGGCACGCGCACGATCAGGGCATCGCCCTGGCCGCCGCCGCCACACAGGGCCGCCGCGCCGACACCGCCGCCGCGCCGGGCCAGCTCCAGGGCCAGGTGCAGCACGACCCGGGCGCCGGACATGCCGATCGGGTGCCCCAGGGCGATGGCGCCGCCGTTGACGTTCACCTTTTCCGGGGTCACGCCGAGGTCCTTCATTGACTGCACGGCGACCGCCGCGAAGGCCTCGTTGATCTCGATGAGGTCCAGGTCGGAGACCTCCAGCCCCTCCTTCTTCAGGGCGTGCAGGATGGCGTTCGACGGCTGCGACTGGAGCGAGTTGTCGGGTCCCGCCACGTTGCCGTGCGCGCCGATCTCGGCGATCCACTCCAGGCCGAGCTCCTCCGCCTTGGCCTTGCTCATCACGACCACGGCGGCGGCGCCGTCGCTGATCTGCGAGGAGGTGCCGGCGGTGATGGTGCCGTCCTTGGCGAAGGCGGGGCGCAGCTTGCCGAGGGACTCGACCGTGGTCTCGGCGCGAATGCCCTCGTCCTGCGAGAAGACCACCGGGTCGCCCTTGCGCTGCGGGATCTCGACCGGGGTGATCTCGGCCTCGAAGACGCCGTTCTTCTGCGCGGCGGCGGCCCGCTGGTGCGAGGAGGCGGCGAACGCGTCCTGTGGGGCGCGCTCGATGCCCAGGCGGGTGTTGTGCTTCTCGGTGGACTCGCCCATCGCGATGTTCTCGAAGGCGTCGGTGAGGCCGTCGTAGGCCATCGCGTCGAGCATCTCGATGGCGCCGTACTTGAAGCCCTCGCGGGACTTCGGCAGCAGGTGCGGGGCGTTGGTCATGGACTCCTGGCCGCCCGCGACCACGATGTCGAACTCCCCGGCGCGGATGAGCTGGTCCGCGAGCGCGATGGCGTCGAGGCCGGACAGGCACACCTTGTTGATGGTGAGCGCGGGGACGTTCATGGGGATCCCGCCCTTGACGGCGGCCTGTCGGGCGGGAATCTGGCCCGCGCCGGCCTGGAGCACCTGGCCCATGATCACGTACTGGACCTGGTCGCCGGAGATCCCGGCCCGCTCCAGCGCGGACTTGATCGCGAAGCCGCCGAGGTCGGCACCCGAGAAGGACTTCAGCGAGCCCAGCAGACGCCCCATGGGCGTGCGGGCCCCAGCGACGATCACCGAAGTGGTGTTGTTCGTTCCGGACATGATGGCGGATCCCCTTTCAGCGGGGAAGCTGAGGAGTGAACGAGGGTTTACCTGAATGTACTGAGCAGTACCCGCGCCGTCACCGGCCAGTCGGTGTGATCGCTGGCACGTTGCGTGACGCCCCTCCCGAGCTGTGCACTGGTCCCATGCTGACAAGAATCGACCACATCGGGATCGCCTGCTTCGACCTCGACAAGACTGTCGAGTTCTACCGTGCCACGTACGGATTCGAGGTGTTCCACTCCGAGGTCAACGAGGAGCAGGGCGTCCGCGAGGCCATGCTCAAGATCAACGAGACCTCCGACGGGGGTGCCTCCTACCTCCAGCTCCTGGAGCCCACCAGGGAGGACTCCGCGGTCGGCAAGTGGCTCGCCAAGAACGGGGAGGGCGTCCATCACATCGCCTTCGGGACCGAGGACGTCGACGGCGACGCCGAGGCCATCCGCGGCAAGGGCGTCCGCGTCCTGTACGACCAGCCGCGCATCGGCTCCATGGGGTCCCGGATCACCTTCCTGCACCCGAAGGACTGCCACGGGGTCCTGACCGAACTGGTCACCTCCGCCCCGGAGGCGACGGAAGGGCACTGAGGCGCGTGGCGCGTGTCGTCGAACGACCGGTCGTGACGCCTCGCGCGGGAGTTTGCGTTGCGTCACGCCGGCCGGCGCCCGACATGGTTCCGGAACGGCTGTTTCCACTGCCGGAGGGGCCGGTGAAGGGTGCCGGCGGGTTCGGACACCGGCCCGAGGTCCGTGCGCGTGCGCGAACGCGGCACCCGTCCCCGCGGGCGGAGGACCGGCGCCCGCCGCCGCCCGTGATCGACTCCGACCGTCGCCGGTCGGCTTGTCTGAAGATCTGTTCGTACCCACGGGTACACCCTGCTCCACCCCTGCTGACAGGCGGTCTTCGGGCTCCCAACCAGGCGATGCGCACCCAAGCGCACTGATGTCCCGTTTCTCCGGCCGGTAGAGTGGCCATGGCTCGGCCGGGGTTCGGTGCGGAGACGGGGTCGGGGCCTGTAACCCCTGCCCCGGTATCTGACACCATTCCCCGGGGGCGTCGTTCAGCGGGCGAGCGATGCTCAATTGGGAGTGAGCTTGCGACCAGGGGACGGATGGGACCGCGCTGTGCGGGGCTACGAAAGCCAGGAGAGCCACCAGGCCGAGGTCGACCATCTCTCGCGCTTCGAAGCCGAGATGGAGCGGCTGAAGAAGGAGCGCGGGAAGGCCGTCCAGCACGCCGAGGACCTGGGCTACCAGGTCGAGGTGCTGCGCGCCAAGCTCCATGAGGTACGCCGCAATCTCGCGTCCCGCCCCGCCTACGACGGCGCGGACATGGGCTACCAGGCGGAGCAGCTGCTCCGC
Organism: Streptomyces sp. NBC_00513; assembly: GCF_041431415.1. Taxonomy (GTDB): domain Bacteria; phylum Actinomycetota; class Actinomycetes; order Streptomycetales; family Streptomycetaceae; genus Streptomyces. Next base: position 5,277,876 of record NZ_CP107845.1, on the reverse strand, counting down.
AATGCCCAGATCCAGGCCGACCAGATGCGCTCCGACGCCGAACGCGAGCTGCGCGACGCCCGGGCCCAGACCCAGCGGATCCTCCAGGAGCACGCCGAACACCAGGCCCGCCTCCAGGCCGAGCTGCACAGCGAGGCCGTCAACCGCCGCCAGCGCCTGGACCAGGAGCTGAACGAGCGCCGCCAGACCGTCGAGGCGCACGTCAACGAGAACGTCGCCTGGGCCGAGCAGCTGCGCGCCCGTACCGAGTCCCAGGCGCGCCGGCTCATGGAGGAGTCCCGCGCCGAGGCCGAGCAGGCGCTGAACGCCGCCCGCGCCGAGGCCGCCCGGCTCGCCGAGGAGGCCCGACGCCGGCTCACCGCCGACTCCGAGGCCGCCCGTACCGAGGCCGAGAGCACCCTGCTGCGGGCCCGCAAGGAGGCCGAGCGGCTGCTGACCGCCGCCTCCTCGCAGGCGCAGGAGGCCACCGAGCACGCCGAACGGCTGCGGAGCACCACCTCCGCCGAGGCCGAGCAGACCCGGCAGCAGACCATGGACCTCGGCCGCGTCGCGGAGTCCCGGGTCCAGGAGGCCGACTCCGCGTTGCGCACCGCGCGCGCCGAGGCGGAGACCCTGCTCGCGGAGGCCAAGGAGAGCGCCGCGCGGCAGCTCGCCTCGGCGGAGTCCGTCAACGAGCAGCGCACCCGCACCGCGAAGGAGCAGGTCGCACGGCTGGTCGGCGAGGCCACCAAGGAGGCCGAGGTCCTCAAGGGCGAGGCCGAACAGCTGCTGGCCGACGCCCGCGCCGACATGGAGCGGCTGCGCGCCGAGGCCGGGGAACAGGCCCGCGCCGCCGCCGCCGAGGACACGGCGGCGCAGCTGGCGAAGGCCGCCCGCACGGCCGAGGAAGTACTGAACAAGGCCTCGGAGGACGCCCGGGCCACCACCCGCGCCGCGTCCGAGGAGGCCGAGCGGATCCGCCGCGAGGCGGAGTCCGAGGCCGACCGGCTGCGCGTGCAGGCCGCGGCCACGGCCGACGAGCTCAAGGGCGCCGCGAAGGACGACACCGAGGAGTACCGGGCCCGTACGGTCGAACTCCAGGCGGACGCCCGCAGGCTGCGCGGCGAGGCCGAGCAGTTGCGCGCGGAGGCCGTCGCCGAGGGCGAGCGGATCCGCGGCGAGGCCCGCCGCGAGGCGGTCCAGCAGATCGAGGAGGCGGCCAGGACCGCCGAGGAGCTGCTGGGCAAGGCCAAGTCGGACGCGGACGAGCTGCGCGGCGGGGCGACCGCCGAGAGCGAGCGGGTGCGCGGCGAGGCCGTGGAACGGGCCGGCACCCTGCGCAGGCAGGCCGAGGAGACCCTGGAGCGCACCCGCGCCGAGGCCGAGCGGCTGCGCGCCGAGGCCGAGGAGGAGGCGGAGTCCGTCCGCGCCGAGGCCGACGCGGCGGCGCGGGCCCGGCGCGAGGAGACCGAGCAGGCGCTGTCGGCGAAGCGGGCGGAGGCCGACGAGGAACTGGTCCGGCTCCACACGGACGCCGAGAACCGGCTGACCAACGCCGAGCAGACGCTGCGCGACGCCCGGACCTCGGCGGAGAACATCCGCCGGGAGACCACGGAGGAGAGCGACCGGCTGCGCGCCGAGGCCGCCGAGCGGATCCGTACCCTCCAGGCCCAGTCGGAGGCGGAGGCGGACCAGCTGCGCACGGACGCGGCGGAAGACGCCGGCCGGGTGCGCGCGGAGGCCGAGCAGGTCGCGGTGCGGCTGCGCGGCGAGGCCGAGTCCGAGGCCGAGCGGGTGCGTACGGAGGCGCAGGAGACCGCCGACCGGCTGCGCGCGGAGGCCAAGGCCGCCGCCGAGCGGGTCGCCGCGGAGGCCGCGGAGGCGCTGGCCGCCGCGCAGGAGGAGGCCGCCCGGCGTCGCCGGGAGTCCGAGGAGACGCTGGCGTCGGCGCGCACCGACGCGGAGAACGAGCGGGCCCAGGCCCGCGAGCAGAGCGAGGAACTGCTGGCGCAGGCCCGCAAGCGTTCCGAGGAGGCACAGGCCGAGGCGGTCTGGCTGACCGAGGAGGCCGAGCGGCGCGCGTCCGAGGTCGTGTCGGCCGCGGAGACGACCGCCCAGCAGGTACGGGACGCCGTGGCCGGGCTGCACGAGCAGGCCGAGGAGGAGATCGTCGGGCTGCGCAGCGCGGCCGAGCACTCCGCCGAGCGCACGAGGAACGAAGCCGAGGAGGAGGCCGGACGAGTCCGCGCCGACGCCCACGCCGAGCGGGAGCGGGCGTCCGAGGACGCCACCCGCCTGCGCAACGAGGCCCGTGTCGAGACGGACGCCGCGAAGGCCCTCGCGGAGCGCACGGTCGGCGACGCCATCGCCGAGTCCGAACAACTGCGCACCGACACCGCCGAGTACGCGCAGCGGTTGCGCACCGAGGCCACCGACGCGTTGGCCGCGGCCGAGCGGGACGCGGCCCGGACCCGGGCGGACGCCCGGGACGACGCCAACCGGATCCGCGGCGAGGCCGCGGAGTCCCTGGACGCTTCCCGCGCCGAGGGCACCCGGATCGTCGACGAGGCCACGCGACTGGCCGAACTGCACACCGAGGAGACCCGCGCGGCGAACGCGGCCACGATCGAGGAGGCCGGCGAGCAGGCGGCCCGACTCACCTCCGAGGCCGAGGCCGCGGCCGACGCGACCCGCGCCGAGGCGGCGGGCACGCTCGACGAGGCCCGCTCCGAGGCCAACCGGCTGCGCAGCGAGGCCGCCGAGCAGGCGGACCGGCTCATCACCGAGGCGGCCGCCGAGGCGGACAAGCTCACCGAGGAGACCCTCGCGGCGAACGCGGCCACGGTCGGCGAGGCCGCGACGGAGGCCGAGCGGCTGCGCACCGAGGCGGCACGGACCCTGGACGACGCACGCGCCGAGGGCGCCCGACTGATCGGCGAGGCCGCGGCCGAGACCGAGCGCATGACGGTCGAGACGCGGGCTGCCAACGACCTCACGGTCGGCGAGGCGGCCGAGGAGGCCGAGCGGCTGCGCACCGAGGCGGCGCGGATCCTCGACGAGTCCCGCGAGGAGGGCGGCCGGATCATCGGCGAGGCCACCGCGGAGGCCGAGCGGGTCACCGAGGCTGCGAACGAGACGTTGGCGAGCGCCGAACGGGACTCCGAGCGGATGCTCGACGAGGCCCGCGAGGAGGCCAACAAGCGTCGCAGCGAGGCCGCCGAACAGGCGGACCGGCTCATCACCGAGGCGGCCGCCGAGGCGGACAAGCTCACCGAGGAGACCCGCAAGGACAACGAGCGGACGGTCGGGGAGGCCGCCGCCGAGGCCGAACGGCTGCGCACGGAGGCCGCCGAGGCCCTGTCCTCGGCGCAGGAGCACGCGACCCGTACCCGGTCGGAGGCCGAGCGGGTCAAGGCGGAGGCGGCGACCGAGGCGGAGCGCACCCGCGCGGAGGCCCGTACGGAGTCCGAGCGGCTGCTCGACGAGGCCCGCGAGGAGGCCAACAAGCGTCGCAGCGAGGCCGCCGAGCAGGTGGACCGGCTCATCACGGAGTCCTCGGCGGAAGCCGAGAGGCTCACCACCGACGCGCGGCAGCAGGCCCTCGCCGCGACCACGGCGGCCGAGGAGCAGGCCGACGCGATGGTCGACGCGGCCCGCAAGGAGGCCGCGCGGATCACGTCGGAGGCGACCGTCGAGGGCAACTCCACGGTGGAGAAGGCCCGTACGGACGCGAACGAGTTGCTGGTCGGGGCGCGTACGGACGCCGCCGCCATAAGGGAGCGGGCGGAGGAGCTGCGCGGCCGGGTCGCGTCCGAGGTCGAGGAACTGCACGAGCGGGCCCGCCGCGAGTCGGCGGAGCAGATGAAGTCCGCGGGCGAGCGCGTGGACAAGCTGGTGCGGGCGGCGACCGAGCAGAGCGTCGAGGCCGACAAGAAGGCCAAGGACCTGGTGTCGGAGGCGAGCAGCGAGGCCGGCAAGGTCCGCATCGCCGCCGTGCGCAAGGCGGAGGCGCTGCTCAAGGAGGCCGAGCAGAAGAAGGCCGAGGTGACGCGCGAGGCCGAAAGCACCCTCGCCGAGGCGAAGGCGGAGGCCGAGCGACTGGTCGACGAGGGCCGCCGCGAGCTGGAGGTCCTGGTGCGTCGACGCGAGGACATTCAGGCGGAGATCTCCCGTGTCCAGGACGTTCTTGAGGCGTTGGAATCATTCGAGGCGCCTTCGGGCGGCGGAAAGCCGACGGTCGGCGGTCAGGGCGCGGGGGGCGTGAAGGCCGGTGCGGCGGCGGGTTCCACTCGTTCGAGTGGCAAGTCGTCAGAGAACTAGTCAGCACATGAAGATGTGTGCTCCTGATGGAGGTTCAGGCGAACGGGTGACAAGCATTCTGTCGCCTTGCCACTCAAAAGGGGTGTCATTGTCCAGATCAAACGCGGATTGACTCGATGACACGCCGTCTGGGCGCCTAGGATTCCCCTAACACCTCACGTAGCACCTCATCGGTCTCATTCGACAGGAACCCCATGAGCGACACTTCCTCCCCCTTCGGCTTCGAGCTCGTGCGGCGTGGTTACGACCGCGGTCAGGTGGACGACCGCATTACCAAGCTGGTCTCCGACCGCGACAGCGCACTAGGACGTATCAACTCTCTGGAAAAGCGGATCGAGGAGCTGCACCTCGAAACGCAGAACGCCCAGGCGCAGGTGAGCGACGCGGAGCCGTCGTACGCCGGCCTCGGTGCCCGGGTCGAGAAGATCCTGCGACTGGCCGAGGAGGAGGCGAAGGACCTTCGCGAGGAGGCCCGTCGCGCGGCCGAGCAGCACCGCGAGCTGGCCGAGTCGGCCGCCCAGCAGGTGCGCAACGACGCCGAGTCGTTCGCCGCCGACCGGAAGTCGAAGGCGGAGGACGAGGGCGTCCGCATCGTCGAGAAGGCCAAGGGCGACTCCGCCACCCTGCGCTCCGAGGCCCAGAAGGACGCGGCCTCCAAGCGCGAGGAGGCCGACGCGCTCTTCGAGGAGACCCGCGCCAAGGCCGCCCAGGCCGCCGCGGACTTCGAGACCAACCTGGCCAAGCGCCGCGAGCAGTCCGAGCGCGACCTGGCCTCGCGTCAGGCCAAGGCGGAGAAGCGTCTCGCGGAGATCGAGCACCGCGCGGAGCAGCTGCGCCTGGAGGCGGAGAAGCTCCGTACCGACGCCGAGCGTCGCGCGCGCCAGACCGTGGAGACCGCGCAGCGTCAGGCCGAGGACATCGTCGCCGACGCCAACGCGAAGGCCGACCGGATCCGCAGCGAGTCCGAGCGCGAGCTGGCGGCGCTCACCAACCGCCGCGACTCGATCAACGCGCAGCTGACCAACGTCCGCGAGATGCTGGCGACGCTGACCGGTGCGGCCGTGGCCGCAGCCGGCTCCCCGATCGACGACGAGCCGGTCACGCGTGGCGTCCCGGCTCAGCAGAGCCGCTAGTACACGCAGTCTCCAGTACGACGGCGCGCGTAGGCGTTGTACGCCATTGCGCCGGACGGTTGGTACCGAGGGCCTTGTGTCACCTGTTTGAGGTGGCGTGGGGCCCTCTGCCGTTCTAGCGTGGCCGCATGATCGAGCTTGAGGGCCTCACCAAACGCTTCGGTGCGAAGACGGCAGTGGACGACCTCAGCTTCCAGGTCAGACCCGGGGTGGTGACCGGCTTCCTCGGCCCCAACGGGGCGGGGAAGTCGACGACGATGCGCATGATGCTCGACCTCGACAATCCGACCGCCGGGCGGGTGCGGATCGACGGGAAGCGCTACCGGGACCTGCCGGAGCCGCTCACGCACATCGGGGCCCTGCTGGACGCGAAGGCCATGCACGGCGGACGCAGCGCGTACAACAACCTTCTCTGCCTGGCCCAGTCGAACCGGATCCCGAGGAGTCGGGTGTCCGAGGTGCTGGACCAGGTCGGACTGACGGCGGTGGCGCGGAAGAAGTCGAAAGGATTTTCGCTCGGCATGGGGCAGCGGCTTGGAATCGCCGCCGCTCTGCTGGGTGATCCGGAGATCTTGATGTTCGACGAACCCGTCAATGGTCTGGACCCCGAGGGAATTCTCTGGATCAGGAATCTCATGAAAGCGCAGGCCGCGGAGGGGAGGACGATCTTCGTTTCCTCTCACCTGATGAGTGAAATGGCGGTGACCGCAGACCATTTGGTGGTCATCGGGCAGGGAAAGCTGCTCGCCGACTTGTCGATGGCCGATTTCATTCGGCAGAACTCACGGAGTTACGTACGCGTGCGCTCGCCCCAGCAGGAGCGACTGAAGGACCTCCTGCACGCGGAGGGCATCGACGCGACCGCCGTCCCGGCGACCGGAACGCTGGAGGTCGACGGCGTGGAGTCGGAGCGGCTCGGCGAGCTGGCGGCCCGGCACGGGATCGTGTTGCACGAGCTCAGCCCGCAGCGGGCGTCCCTGGAGGAGGCGTTCATGCGCATGACGGCGGACTCGGTCGAGTACCACGCCCACGCGGCGGGAACGGCCGGCGCACCCCCCGAACCCGGGGCGGCCGGCGCGGTCCCCGGCCCGCCCGGTTCCGGACCGGCCTGGGGCTCCTCCTACGACGCGGCACAACGGAAGGGGAAGTGATCATGGCTGATTTCCCCGCCGTCCTCGCGTCCGAGTGGACCAAGATCCGTACGGTGGCCTCGACCACCTGGACGCTGATCGCCGCCCTCGTGGTCACGGTCGGCGTGAGCGCCGGCATCTGCGCGTTCATCAACGCCTCGTTCGACGACATGCGCCCGGAGGAGCAGCTCACCTTCGACCCGACGCTCTCGGCCTTCGCCGGGATGGCCCTCGGTCAGCTCGCCATGATCGTCTTCGGGGTGCTGGTCGTCGGCACCGAGTACAGCTCGGGCATGATCCGCACCTCGCTCGCGGCCGTGCCGCGCCGCGGGAGCCTGCTGCTCGGCAAGCTCATCGTCGCCACCGCCCTGGCCCTGGTCGTGGGCCTCGCGACCAGCTTCCTGTCGTTCTTCCTCGGACAGGCCCTGCTGGGCGGGCGCAGCGTGGGGATCGGCGAGCCCGGCGTACTGCGCGCGGTGATCGGCGCCGGGCTCTACATGGCCATGATCGCCCTGTTCTCCATGGGCGTCGCCACGATGCTGCGCAGTTCCATGCTCGCCCTGTGCGTGCTGATGCCGTTCTTCCTGATGATCTCCTCCATCCTCGGAGCCGTCGAGGCGACCAGGAAGGTGGCCCGGTACTTCCCGGATCAGGCCGGCTCCCGGATCATGCAGGTCGTCCCGCCGGGCGCGGCGGGCGGGGACGCGCCGCCCTACGGGCCCTGGGGCGGCTTCGGGATCATGGCCCTGTGGACGTTGGCCGCCGTGCTCGCGGGGTTCCTGGTCCTCAGGAAGCGCGACGCGTGACGGGGTGGCCGGCCCCGGCCTTCCCCGCGTGGGGGAGGTACCGGCGGATGTCCGTCCCGAGACGGACGTCCGCCGTACTACGGGGGATCTTCGGGTTGGTCTCAGGGGTACCTCAGGGATGACGGCCGAGACGGAACCGTAGGACACTGGATATCCTCTTAACCCTTACACGGGCGAGAGTCGTACCGGCCTGCTAAGGGGCAGAACCATGATCGAGGCAGTCGGCCTTACCAAGCGCTTCGGCGCGAAGACCGCCGTCGACCAGCTGTCCTTCCAGGTCAGGCCAGGTCACGTCACCGGATTCCTGGGGCCCAACGGCTCCGGCAAGTCCACCACCATGCGCATGATCGTCGGGCTGGACAGGCCCACTTCCGGCCATGTCACCATCAACGGCCTGCCATTCCGCGACCTGCCGAACGCGCAGCGTCACGTCGGCGCCCTCCTCGACGCGAAGGCCATGCACGGGGGCCGTCGCGCCCGCACCCACCTCCTGGCCGTCGCCCAGCTCTCCGGCATCCCGGAGAAGCGGGTGGACGAGGTACTGGCCGTCGTGGGCCTCCAGGACGCGGCCCGACAGCGCACGAAGGGCTTCTCGCTCGGCATGGGCCAGCGGCTCGGCATCGCCACCGCCCTGCTCGGCGACCCCCGGGTGCTGCTCTTCGACGAGCCCGTCAACGGTCTCGACCCCGAGGGCATCCTGTGGGTGCGCACGCTCATGCGGCAGCTCGCCGCCGAGGGCCGTACGGTCCTGGTCTCCTCGCACCTGATGAGCGAGATGGCGCTGACCGCCGACCACCTGATCGTGATCGGCCGGGGTCGGCTGTTGGCCGACATGGGCACCCAGGAGTTCATCACGCACAACTCGGCCGGATTCGCTCGGGTGCGCGCGGCCGATACCGATCGGGATGGCCGGGACACGCTCGGTGAAGCCTTCCGCAAGGCCGGTGGCCGGGTCCTCCAGGAGCCGGACGGCGCCCTCCGGGTGACCGGGCTGGACCTGCCGCGGCTGTCCGACCTCGCCCACGAGGCGGGAGTGCGGCTGTGGGAGCTGTCACCGCACCGGGCCTCGCTGGAGGAGGCCTACATGCGGATGACCCAGTCCTCCGTCGAGTACACCTCCACCGACGACCCCCGGGCCGAGCTGTGGGAACCGGAACAGGTGAGCGTCCCGGAGTGGGAGGCGGACGCGGCCCCCGAGGTGCCGCGGACGGGCTTCTACGCGCCCCCGCCGCCCGGCGCGGGCGAGCGGCCCTTCCTGATGCCCGGCAACCCCGGCGAGCTGGCCGGCGCCGCCAAGAGCAACCCCGAGGACACCCGATGACCGGCCCGACCACGACCGCCCCAGCCGTCCCCGGGGCGCCGCACGACGACGCCCGGCCGCACGTCGGGCACGCCGTGGCGTCGGAGTGGACGAAGCTGACCTCGGTGCGCTCGACGATGTGGACCCTCGGGGCGCTGGTGGTGATCGTCGTCGGCATCGGACTGCTCTTCGTGTCCCAGACCGCGGACGAGGACTACGTCGCGATGCCGTTCACCACCCCGGCGCTGTTCGGCCTGTTGGTCGGTCAGCTCGCGGTGATCGTGCTGGGCGTCCTGACCATCACCTCCGAGCACGGCACCGGCCTGGTCCGCACCACCTTCACCGCCGCCCCGGACCGGCACCGGGTGCTCACCGCGAAGTACCTCGTCTTCAGCGCCACGGCCTTGGCGGCGACGGTCGGTTCGGTCTTCGTGGTCGCCTCCGCGGCGATGGCCGTGCACAGCGGCCCCGGCGCCGGACCGCACACCTTCGGGGAGTGGAGCGGCGCGCTCGTCGGCTGCGCCTACGTCACGCTGCTCGGGGTGCTCGCCCTCGCCGTCGGGGCGCTGGTCCGGCACTCCGCCGGGGCGATCACCCTCATGCTCGGCCTGGTCACGCTGCCGCCGGTGATCGGCGGGATGCTCAGCTACTGGGAGGCCTCGGCCCGGATCGGGGAGATCGTCCTCCAGTACAACGTCCCGGTGGCGATGATGCAGTTGTTCGGCATGCCGACGGGCGAGGACACGAGGGTGCCCGGCGACCTGCCCCAGATGCTCCTGCTCCTGCTGGTGACCGGCGCCGCGGTGGCGGCCTCGTACGTGATCGTCGACCGCAGGGACGTCTAGCACGACCCGACTAGTACGACCCGACGCCGACAGGACTCAGTGCCGGGGCGCGTTCCTGGACCGCTGCACCCGCGAGGTGCGGCGGTCCTTCGCGTTCCAGCAAGCCTTGTGCCAGTGCCGCCGGTCGTCCACGCCGCCGTACTCGGGCCAGGCCACCAGGTGCGGGGTGCCGGAGGGGATCTCCTGGTCGCAGCCGGGGCAGCGGTAGCGCTTGCCCGCCGCGCTCGCGCCGGCGACGTGCCGGACCTTCCACTCCTCGCCCTGGTACTCCTCGGTCTGCTCCAGACCGAACCGGTCCAGGCCCCCCGAACCCGTCCCGGAGCCCGGGTCCGAGCGGTCGGACGGATTCCCCCCGCCCCTGGGGCGGTTGTGGCGCGGTGACACGTATACCTCACGGATGGGCGGTCGGCAGTGACTTTCTCCCAGACTACGCGCAGCGAGCTCGGGTACCCGCAGGGTGTCCGGAGGAAGGTGACCGAAAGGCTCGCGACGCGTCGGGCGGCATGACAATCCCAATAACTTTCCGGTCAGGCCGTGCCTTTGGCACTTGTCAGACGTTGTTGCCATCAGACGTTGATGCCATGAAACGGCACCGAGCCGGTCCACCTGGGGGAGGCCGCGCCGGCCGCGAGGAGGCTAAGGGCGATGCGCGTAGGAGCGTTTGTACTGGCGGCCCAGTTCCCGGGCCAGGGGCAGGGGGAGGCGCTGCACCGGGCGGTGCGGACCGCCGAGGTGGCCGAGGAGGCCGGGCTGGACTCGGTCTGGTTGGCCGAGCACCACTTCGTGCCGTACGGGGTCTGCCCGTCGGCGGTGACCCTCGCGGCCCTGCTGCTCGGACGGACCCGGCGGCTGCGGGTGGGCACGGCCGTGAGCGTGCTGCCGAGCACGCACCCGGTGGCCCTCGGGGAGCAGGCGGCGCTGCTCCACGTCACCTCGGGGGGCCGGTTCACCCTCGGGGTGGGGCGCGGCGGTCCCTGGGTGGACCTGGAGGTGTTCGGGGGCGGTCTGGACGCGTACGAGAAGGGCTTCCCGGACGATCTGGACCTGGTGCGGCGCTGGCTGTCCGAGCCGCGCGTGGGGGCGGTCGGCGAGCGGTACGCCTTCCGCGAGGTGGCCGTCGTGCCGCGTCCGTCGGAGGCGTTGGACGGCGACGGGAAGGGGCCGGAAGTGATCGTCGCGTGCACCTCCCCGGCGTCGGTGCGCCTGGCCGCCGAGCGGGGCCTGCCGATGCTGCTGGGCATGCACTGCGGGGACGAGGACAAGGCGGACATGGTCGCGCTGTGGCGGCGCACCGCGCGGGACGCCGGTCACGACCCCGAGGCGGGGCACGTGTCGGCGGGGGTGTGCCAGCTGGCGGACCGGACCGCGGACGCCCGGGAAACACTGGTGAAGGCGATGCCGGGCTGGTTCCGGCAGGGGCTGGACGCGCACGTGACGGTGGACGGCCGGCAGCGCGCGATGCGCGATCCCGTCGCCTACACGGAGCTGCTGTGCGACCTGCACCCGGTCGGTACGCCGCGACTGGCGGCGGACCGGCTGGCGGCGACCGCGGAGCGCACGGGCATCACCCGGTTCGCCCTGCTCACGGAGGGCTCCGGCGATCTCGCCGCGACGGAGGAGAACGTACGGCGCCTGGGCGCCGAGGTCCTGCCCCGCCTCGGTTGAGATCCGGACCCCGGGCCGACGGCGGTCGGGGAGTCGGAACCCGGGCCTGCCGCTCCGGTGTCAGTCGCAGCTCTCGCGACTCGGAGCGGCAGCGGAACACCGGTGGCGACGGGGCCCAGGTCCCGTCGTCACAGTGGCGCCGGGCGAAACGGAGACGGCCTAGCAGTCCCGCAGTTCCGGCGACTGGTTGAGCAACTGGCCCCGGATCGAGGTGAAACGGGCGTGCCTGTCATCCGATGAGGTATCCAGCGGGAACACGGCGACACGGTGACAGTTCTGGAATGCCAGACGCACTCCGAAGTGCCGCTGGAGCGCACCACGTATCGCGTCACTCGCGAGGGCGCGCAGCAGCTGCCCCCGCGCCTGCTCGTCCGGCGGCGGCGTCTGGTTGTCGGCGAACTCTCCGCCCTCAACCTCCAGCTGAGCCACCAGCGAGCTGATCATCTCCCATGCGTAAGGCAGGGAGGTCCGGACGCAGTCGACGAAGGCGGCTTCGTCGACCTCGCCTCGCTCGGCCTGTTCGAGTAGGGCCGGTGAGACGTCGAGCGACATGGGTTCTCCTCTCGTGACCCCGGCGTTCGGGTCGCCGGAGTCTTACGGGCAGGGAAGGAGAGTCGCGACGCAGTGTGCACGCTCGACGACCTCCCGCTATCCACGGTAGGCGCCCACCGGGTACCGCACCAGGAGAATGCGCATACAACGCGCCATCCGCGAACGGGGCTTTCACGGGCGAATCGCGTGGAGGCCCATCGGTCGAGTAGCGTTGCCGACCATGCGTCTCGTCATTGCCCGCTGCTCCGTCGACTACGCGGGCCGGCTCACTGCCCATCTGCCCTCGGCACCCCGTCTGATCCTCGTGAAGGCCGACGGCAGTGTCTCGATCCATGCGGACGACCGGGCGTACAAACCGCTCAACTGGATGTCGCCTCCGTGCACCCTCAAGGAGGGGAGCGGGGACGAGGCCGGTGTCTGGACCGTCATCAACAAGGCGGGCGAGAAGCTCATCATCACGATGGAAGAAGTCCTGCACGACTCCTCCCACGAGCTGGGCGTGGACCCGGGTCTGATCAAGGACGGCGTGGAAGCGCACCTCCAGGAGCTGCTGGCCGACCGCATCGACACCCTCGGCGAGGGCTACAGCCTGATCCGGCGCGAGTACATGACCGCGATCGGGCCGGTGGACATCCTGTGCCGTGACGCCGACGGCGCGACGGTGGCCGTGGAGATCAAGCGGCGCGGCGAGATCGACGGTGTCGAGCAGCTGACCCGCTACCTGGAGCTCCTGAACCGGGACCCGCACCTCGCCCCCGTCCGGGGCGTGTTCGCGGCCCAGGAGATCAAGCCCCAGGCCCGCGTCCTGGCGACGGACCGCGGCATGGACTGCGTGATCCTCGACTACAACGCCATGCGCGGCATCGAGGACGACAAGCTCCGCCTGTTCTAGGGCGCCTCTTCCCACGGCTTTCACGGCCCCGTCGGCGACTGCCGGCGGGGCCGTGCCGTTCTCCGCTCCCTACCGGGTCGTGGACGCCTCCGGGGAGGTGTCGCCGCCCGTCGGGCCGGTGGGGACCGGCGTTACCGGCGGCTGGGTCGACACCGACGGCTGCGGGGTCACCGAGGACGTGGACGGCTTGGGGTCCGGGGAGGTCGGCGACTGGACGGGCGTCGACGGCGGCGTCGAGGTGCGCGGCGTCGTCGGGGACGAGGGCCGGCCGGACGGCGTGCGCGCGGGCGGTGTCTTCCCCGTGCCCGGTACGGTGCCCGGATCGGAGTGGCTGCCCGACGGTGCGGGGCGGCTCGGGTCCGCCGGATCGGCCGGGTCGGACGTCCCCGGCTCGGGTGCGGAGGGCTCCGAAGGAACGTTCCCGCTGCTCTCCGTCACGGACGTCGGGGTGGTCGACACGGCGGGCCCCTGCGGCTTGTCGTCGCCCGACGGCATCACCGCCAGGGCCACCACCGTGCCCAGCACGGCCACCGTCACCGCGCCGGCCGCGGCCAGCAGCGCCGTGCGGCGTCGGGACGCCGGAGCGGGCGGCGGCGGGGCGAGGGGCGGCGCGGCCGGCTTCGCCGTCAGGGGGAACGCGTCGTCGAAGACCTCCGACAGGGCGGAGGAGGACTTCTGGTCCCCCCGCTGGATCACGGGAACCACCTGTGTGACGACCTCCCCCGCGGGCGCCGGCGGGACCCCGGGCCCCGTCGGGGCCGGCGCGCCGACCGGTCGCGTCAGCGGTGACGCGGGCGGGGCGTCGGCCGGGGCCGCGGGAGGAGCCGCGGGAACGGAGCCGGCCAGGGACGCGGACAGTGACACCGGCGGGAAGGCCGTCGGCGGCGTGGAAGCCTTGGGAGGAGCAGGAGTCACGGGCGCCGCGGGCGTCATCGGGGTCACGGGCGTCACCGGGGTCACGGGCGCCTCCAGCCGCAGCGGCGGCGACGCCACGCCCCCCGCCGTCTCCCGGTCCGTGACCAGCGCCAGCGCCCGCCGCCCCGCGACCGTGCCCCGCTTGTCGGCGAGCGCGCCCCGCAGGCCGATCGAGGCCTCCAGCTCCGCCCGGGCCCGCTCAAGCCGGCCCTCGCACAGCGCGAGCACACCGAGCTCGTGGTGGAAGTACGCCTGTTCCGCGACCTCCCCCGCCTTGCGCGCGGCCTCCGCGCCCGAGCGCAGCACCCGCTCCCACGCCTCCCAGTGCAGCGACGCCGCGAAGGCCGGGGCGGCCGTGCGCGCCAGCAGTACGGCCGCCACCACGTCGGCGCCCGCCAAGGCCGCCAGTACCGCGTCGGCCTCCGCCGCGACCCGCTCCGGGGTCACCGAGGCGTGGCCGGTCCACCAGACGTAGTGCCGGGCGGCCGTGCGGGCCTCCTCGGCGGCGCTCTCCCCGTACCCGGCCTCCTCCAGCTGCCGGGCCACCCCGGGGGCCAGCCGGTAGCGCGGTCCGACCGGGGTGAGCAGTCCGCAGCCGAGGAGTTCCGCGACCGCCACGTCGGCGTGGGTGTCCCCCACCAGGGCCGGCAGGTGCGCGTGGTGGGGCATCTCCCCGCCGAGCGCGCACGCGATGCGCAGGGCGGCCCGCGCCGATTCGCTCACCCGGGAGGCGAGGAGTTCCGCCGGCGCGGCGGCCTCGGCCAGGGTGGGCAGCGGTACGTCGACGGGCTCGCGGGGGCGTTCCTCGAAGACTCCGGGCTCCTCCTCGTCGTCCGTCTCGTCGGTCCGGTTGAGTTCGTCCCGTTGGCGCAGCAGCGCGGCGGCCTGGACGAAGCGCAGGGGCAGCCCCTCGGAGGCGAACCGCAGGTCGCCCGCCCAGGCGGTCTCCTCCTCGGTCAGGGCGCGCCCGGTGAGGGCCTCCAGCAGCAGGACGCAGTCGGCCCGGCCGAGGCCCCCGAGGAAGACCTCCTCCAGGTGCGAGTCGTCGGAGGGGGATTTGGTGTCGGGGGTGGCGGCCAGCAGGTAGGCGCATTCGGGCGTGGCTCGCAGCAGCTCGTCGAGCGCGGGGCCGCCGAGTTCCAGGTCGTCGAGGAGGACGACCGCGCCGATCTCCTTCACCCGTGCGAGGAGTTCCGGGCGGTCGGGGCGTCGGCCCGAGCCCTCGTACACGGCCGCGTACAGCGCGTGGAGCAGTTCCGTCGGTTGCTGCTGCCCGTGCCCGGAGAGGCGTACGACCCCGTCGGGCGCGATGCCCTCGCAGGCGAGGGCCACCGAGTCGAGCAGCGCGGAACGGCCCGATCCGGCGGGTCCGGTCAGGCGGACGGAGCGCCCGCGCCCCAGCAGCCGTACGAGTCGCTCCCGCTCCTCCTCGCGCTCCAGCAGGAGCCGGCCGGGGAGCGGGGTGCCGGGCAGCGCCGGCGGTCTCGCGGCGGCGTCCCGCTCGGCGCGGGCGGCCGGACCGCGCTTGGCGGGGCGCTCCGTCGCGGCGCCCGGTCGCAGGGGTTCTATCTCGCTGCCGTCGACCGGGTTGACGGTGAGGGTGAAGTCCCCCGCGGTCAGGGTGACGACCCGCGCGACGGGCCCGCTCGCGGGTCCCGTCGACGCTGCCGGGGTGTCCTCGCCCGGTTCGGACTGTCCCTGAGTTCGGTCCATGACCAAGTCCCCCGATCGCGTCGCGCGTACCGCCGCTGCCGCCGTCGTACCGCCCGGCCTTCGCTCGCACACGCCGCAGTCGCTACTGGTCCGGTTTCCGCCCGAACCCTAGACCGTGGCCGGCCCCGCCGGAACCGCCGGGGGTGTCTTCACCACCGGACCGTTACGTTTCTGCGGAATCCGACGCATCCGGTCGTCACACCCGCGGCAGGGACTCCGCTTCCAGCCCGCCCTCGATGGCGAGGATCCGGTGCAGCCGGGTCGCCACCAGCAACCGCTGCATCTGCGCGGGCACCCCGCGCAGTACCAGGCGGCGTCCGCTCCGGCCGGCCCTCCGGTGGGCGCCCATGATCACGCCGAGGCCGGTGGCGTCCCAGGAGTCGAGTGCCGTGAGGTCCAGCACGAGGTCGCCGTGGCCGTCGTCGAGGGCGGAGTGCAGGGCCGTACGGGCGTCCGCCGCGCTGCGCACGTCGAGGCGACCCCCGACCGCGAGTTCGGCGTGGTCGCCCCTGATGTGCATATGCGCTCCCGGCAGTCCTGCGTTCGTCTGGTCCGACTGGTCCGTGGTCGGCAACTCTCACTGCAACTGACTGCCTCAGGAGCAGGGAAGTTGCCGACCGTGAGCGAACCGATACCTAATTCACCCTGTCGGGCGAGGGCATTCGAACGATCGTGCTCAGTGCTTGTAGAAACCCTGGCCGCTCTTGCGACCGATGTCGCCCGCGTCCACCATGCGGCGCATCAGCTCCGGCGGCGCGAACTTCTCGTCCTGCGACTCGGTGTAGATGTTGCTCGTGGCGTGCAGCAGGATGTCGACGCCCGTGAGGTCGGCGGTGGCGAGCGGGCCCATCGCGTGACCGAAGCCCAGCTTGCAGGCGATGTCGATGTCCTCGGCGGAGGCGACGCCCGACTCGTACAGCTTGGCGGCCTCGACGACCAGCGCGGAGATCAGACGGGTCGTCACGAAGCCGGCGACGTCGCGGTTGACGACGATGCAGGTCTTGCCGACCGACTCGGCGAACGCCCGCGTGGTGGCGAGGGTTTCGTCGCTCGTCTTGTAGCCGCGGACGAGCTCGCACAACTGCATCATCGGGACGGGCGAGAAGAAGTGCGCGCCGACGACCCGCTCCGGACGCTCCGTCACGGCCGCGATCTTGGTGATCGGGATGGCGGAGGTGTTGGAGGCGAGGATCGCGTCGTCCCGTACGAGCTTGTCGAGCGCACGGAAGATCTCGTGCTTGACCTCGAGCTTCTCGAAGACGGCCTCGACGACGATGTCGGCGTCGGCGACCGCGTCGAGGTCGGTGGAGGTGGTGATCCGGGCCAGCGCCGCCTCGGCGTCCTCGGCCGTCAGCTTGCCCTTGGCGACGAAGCGGTCGTACGAGGCCTTGATCCCGTCCGTGCCACGGGTCAGCGCGGCGTCGGTGACATCACGCAGTACGACGTCCCAGCCCGCCTGAGCGGAGACCTGAGCGATACCGGATCCCATGAGTCCGGCACCGATGACGGCGAGCTTCCCAGCCACTGCACACCCCTCGTTCTCGAATACGGCCCAGTCCCGTGGCCTCTCCGGCGGAGACTAGCGCCAGTGAGGGGTCGTGTGACCGCGAAGTAACACGCGTCACGTCTCATCTGACGGACATCACACCGGGACGGCTCAGCCCGTACCCGCCGTCCCCAACCGGTCCTCGATCGGCCGGAGTCGCCCGACCCGGCGCTCCGCTCCACCGACCCCGGCGCTCCGCTCGGGGCGGCACGGGCCCGTCAAGACGGCGGCCCACCGGGCCTGTTCGACCCCGCTCCGGACGGCGACCGGGTCGGGCATACCGCCCCCTCTTCCCCGTACCGCCATCTCTGCGCCGTTGCGTACCCTTTCGGGCGGTTCTGCGGCCGTCGCCGGTGGACGACGGCCGGCCCGCGGGGGCCATCGCACGCGGGCGCCGTACGCGTGTTTCGGGGTCGCTCACTAGGCTGGACACATGGTGAACCTCACGCGCATCTACACCCGCACCGGCGACCAGGGCACGACCGCCCTCGGAGACATGAGCCGCACGCGGAAGACCGACCTGCGGATCTCCGCTTACGCCGACGTCAACGAGGCGAACGCGGCCATCGGCACGGCTATCGCCCTCGGCGGTCTGTCCGAGGACCTGGTGAAGGTCCTGGTCCGGGTGCAGAACGACATGTTCGACGTCGGCGCGGACCTGTGCACCCCCGTCGTCGAGAACCCCGAGTACCCGCCGCTGCGCGTCGAGCAGTTCTACGTGGACAAGCTGGAGGCGGACTGCGACACCTTCAACGGCGAGCTGGAGAAGCTGCGGAGCTTCATCCTGCCCGGCGGCACCCCCGGCGCGGCCCTGCTGCACCAGGCCTGCACCGTCGTGCGGCGCGCCGAGCGCTCGACCTGGGCGGCCCTGGAGGAGCACGCGGAGGCCATGAACCCGCTGACGGCCACCTACCTGAACCGCCTCTCCGACCTCCTGTTCATCCTGGCCCGTACGGCCAACAAGGAGGTCGGGGACGTGCTGTGGGTGCCGGGCGGCGAGCGCTGACGAGTCCGCCGCCCGTCGGCTGGGCGGTCGACCCGGCTACCGCTTGAGGAGGGCGGCGGGGTCTGCCCCGTCCTGGTCGACCCTGCCCGCCGGAGCCTTCCGCGGCCAGATCGAGTAGGTCGCCGCGACCAGGGCCTGGATGCCGACGATCCGCAGGACGACGGACTGCCATTGCCGGAGCGCGTCGACGTCCACTCCGTCGCCCACGTACCGGATCGCGGCTTCCAGCAGTGCCAGCGAGACGGCCGCGGCGACGAGGGTCCGTACCCACAGCTTCCACTCGTGGACGGCCCGCGCACTGACGTACTTGGCGCCCGGCGGCTTCGGTCCCCCCGCCCAACGGTGGGCGGCGTGCCGATCGAGCCACTTCACCGTGTAGTGGCCGTAGGCCACGGTGTAGCCGATGTAGAGGGCGGCCAGGCCGTGCGTCCAGCCCGGTCGGCCGCCGTTCTTCAGGTCCAGCGTGGTGAACACGAACAGGGCCAGTTCCAGCAGCGGCTCGCACAGCAGCACCGCCGCGCCCAGCCTCGGCATTCGGGCGAGGTAGCGCAGCGCCAGCCCTGCCGCCAGCAGCACCCAGAAACCGACCTCGCAGGCGACGATCAGCGCGACGAGCACGGTACTCACCTTCCCCGCTCGACCTCTCGACTCGGACGGGGCGGCCGCTCCCGGTCCTTCCAAGAGTCCCGTCCGGTGCGGTCCGGCACGTCGTCTGCGATGACGAGAGTCGACTGCACCCTTCGATGTAGCGGCTCCTCCGCCCAGCCGGCGAGGCCCGGGAGCGCTTCACCGTGTTGGATGGGAACGTGCCCTCGAAGACCCTCGTGTCCGCCTTCCGCCCCCACCGCGACGACGTGCTGCTGTGCGTCGTCAGCCTGCTCGCCGGGGTGCTCCTGTGGTCACTCGGGGTACACAGCTCCCCGAGCCGGAACATGTTCCCCGACTGGGCGGCCCTGGTCCCGCTGGTCGCCCTCGGCCCGATGGAGCTGCTGCGCCGCACCGCACCGCGCGTGACGCTGCCCGTGGGCACCGTCGGGGTGATCGCGGACCAGTTCACCGTCGGCAACCTGGTCACGGTCCTGATCTTCACCGACCTGATGTACGCCGCCGTCGTGTACGGCAAGCCCTCCATGGCCCGGCGGCTCCCGGTCACCACCGGACTGATCACCATCGCCGTCACGATCGCCTCGGTGGCCTGGCTGCGCACCCCGCAGGCCCTGCTGATCGGCGTGATCACCGGCATCGTCAGCTTCGGGCCGGCCCTCACCGGAGCCACCCTGCGCAACCACCGCGAGGCGGCGGTCGCCGCCCGGCTGCGCGCCGAGCAGACCGCGCTGCTGGCCGAGATGGACCGCGCGCAGGCCGTGGTCGCGGAACGGGCCCGGATGGCGCGGGAGTTGCACGACATGGTGGCCAATCACCTGTCGGCCATCGCCATCCACTCCACCGCCGCGCTGTCCATCGACTCCCCCGCGACCAGCCGGGACGCCCTCGGGGTGATCCGCGAGAACAGCGTGCAGGGGTTGGCCGAGATGCGACGGTTGATCGGGCTGCTGCGGGACGCCGGCGCGGAGCAGGAGCCGGTGGCGGTGCCCTCCCTCGACGGACTGGACGTACTCATCGGCAAGGCTCGTGTGAACGGGGCCGGCAGCGGCCTGGACTTCGTACTGGAGGACACCCGCACCGACGGGGAGCCGCTGCCCGCCCCCGTGGAGCTGGCCGCGTACCGCATCGTCCAGGAGTCGCTGACGAACGCCCTCAAGCACGCCGTCCCGGGGACGGTCCGGGTGCGCCTGTCATCCGCGGACGGGCTGCTGACCGTACGGGTGGACTCGCCGTACGGGGAGCGGCCCGGCCCGCGCGCCCCCGGTTCCGGCGCGGGGCTGATCGGCATGCGCGAGCGGACGGAGCTGCTCGGGGGCGCGTTCACGGCGGGGCGGGCCGGCACGGTGTGGCAGGTGCGGGCGTCCTTGCCCGCCGAGGAGAGGGCGGTGACCGGGTGACCATCCGGGTCGTGGTGGCGGAGGACCAGCGGGCGGTGCGCGCGGGTCTGGTGATGATCCTGCGCAGTGCGGGCGACATGGAGGTGGTGGGCGAGGCGGCGGACGGGGAGGAGGCGGTCCGTCTGGCCCGTGAGCTTCGGCCGGATCTGGTCCTCATGGATGTGCAGATGCCCCGGCTCGACGGGGTTTCGGCCACGCGGCAGGTGGTCGCGGAGGGGCTGGCCGACGTGCTCGTGCTCACGACGTTCGATCTCGACGAGTACGTCTTCGGAGCGCTGCGCGCGGGCGCCTCGGGCTTCCTGCTGAAGGACGCGGAGGCGGCGGAGCTGATCGGGGCGGTGCGCACCGTCGCCCGCGGCGAGGGGCTGATCGCGCCCGCGGTGACCCGTCGGTTGATCGCCGAGTTCGCGGCGCCGCAACCCGTGCGGACGGCCGTGCCGCCGGAGCGGGCGGCGGCGGTGGCCTCGCTGACCCGGCGAGAGCGGGAGGTGTGGGGCTGCCTGGGTGAGGGCCTGTCGAACGCGGAGGTGGCTTGCCGGCTGGAGATGGCGGAGGCGACGGTGAAGACGCACGTCAGCAGGTTGCTGGGGAAGCTGGAGCTGCGCAGCCGGGTCCAAGCGGCCGTACTGGCCCAGGAGTTGGGCATCCAGTAGGAGGCTCGAAGGGAGGTCTGGACCTCTTGACGGTTGGTCCAGACCTTTCTAATCTCACCGCAACACTGTGGTGAGCGTGTCATGGCGAGAACCTTGACGAGACGTGCTCACGGGCGGCGCAGGTCCCACCCCCATGTCGGAGTCGGCCCCACGACTTCGACGGACCTACGGAGGAGCACCCTTGAGCACAGCACCCCCACGACGCGTACGACTGCTCAGAAGGCTGGCCGCGACCGCGGTCGCCCTGGCCCTGCCCGTCGCCGGCCTCGTCGGCCTGGCAGGCACCGCACAGGCCGCCGGCTCCGCCACCGCGACCTACACCAAGGCCTCCGACTGGGGCTCCGGTTTCGAGGGCAAGTGGACGGTGAAGAACACCGGCACCACCGCCATCAACAGCTGGACCGTGGAGTGGGACTACCCGACCGGCACCAGGGTCACCTCGGCCTGGGACGCCACCGTCACCAGTTCGGGCAACCACTGGACCGCCAAGAACGTCGGCTGGAACGGCGCCCTCTCCCCCGGCGCCAGCGTCACCTTCGGCTTCAACGGCACCGGCCCGGGCGCCCCCTCCGGCTGCAAGATCAACGGCGGCTCCTGCGACGGCGGCACCACCCCCACCGACAACCCGCCGTCCGCCCCCGGCACCCCCACCGCGACCGGGGTCACCGAGACCTCGCTCACCCTGAACTGGGCGGCGGCCACCGACGACAAGGGGATCAAGAACTACGACGTCTACCGCGGCAGCGGCAAGGTCGCCACGGTGACCGGCACCAGCTACGCCGACAGCGGCCTGACCAAGGGCACGACGTACGCCTACACGGTCACCGCCCGCGACACCGCCGACCAGACCGGCCCCTCCTCCGGCTCCCTCTCGGTGACCACCCCGGGCGGCGGCACGGGCCCCGGCCCCGACCCCGGTGACGGCACCAGGGTCAAGCTCGGCTACTTCACGAACTGGGGCGTCTACCAGCGCAACTACCACGTGAAGAACCTGGTCACCTCCGGCTCCGCCGCGAAGATCACGCACATCAACTACGCCTTCGGCAACGTCCAGGGCGGCAAGTGCACCATCGGCGACGCGTACGCCGACTACGACAAGGCCTACACCGCCGACCAGAGCGTCGACGGCGTCGCCGACACCTGGGACCAGCCGTTGCGCGGCAACTTCAACCAGCTGCGCAAGCTCAAGGCGAAGTACCCGAACATCAAGATCCTCTGGTCGTTCGGCGGCTGGACCTGGTCCGGCGGCTTCGGCCAGGCCGCCGCGAACCCGGCCGCCTTCGCCCAGTCCTGCCACGACCTGGTCGAGGACCCGCGGTGGGCCGACGTCTTCGACGGCATCGACCTCGACTGGGAGTACCCGAACGCCTGCGGCCTGACCTGCGACACCAGCGGCGCGGCCTCCCTGAAGAACCTGATGCAGGCCGTCCGCGGCAAGTTCGGCGCGAACAACCTGGTCACCGCCGCGATCTCCGCCGACGGCTCCAACGGCGGCAAGCTCGACGCGGCCGACTACGCGGGCGCCGCCCAGTACGTCGACTTCTACAACGTCATGACGTACGACTTCTTCGGCGCCTGGGCGGCGCAGGGCCCGACGGCCCCGCACTCCCCGCTCACCGCCTACTCCGGCATCCCGCAGGACGGCTTCAACTCCGAGGCCGCGATCACCAAGCTCAAGGGCAAGGGCATCGCCGGCTCCAAGCTCAACCTCGGCATCGGCTTCTACGGCCGCGGCTGGACCGGCGTCACCCAGGCCACCCCGGGCGGCACGGCCACCGGGCCCGCCCCGGGCGCGTACGAGCCCGGCATCGAGGACTACAAGGTCCTCAAGGCGAGCTGCCCGTCCACCGGCACCATCGCCGGCACCGCCTACGCCAAGTGCGGAAGCAACTGGTGGAGCTACGACACCCCCGCCACCGTCGCCTCGAAGATGACCTGGACCAAGCAGCAGGGACTGCGCGGAGCCTTCTTCTGGGAGTTCAGCGGCGACACCACCAACGGTGAGCTCGCCAACGCGATCCACACCGGTCTGCAGTAGCCCCCGCGCTCCGCACCGGTGAACCGACGAAGCCGGGGAGAAGGGTCCGTCCCCCTTCTCCCCGGCTTCCTCACGTGCCGGTACCGCTCAGGCCACGTTCACCCGCTGGCCGGGAGGCGCCGCCTCCAGCCAGGCCAGGAAACCGGTCAGCGCGTCGTCGCTCATCGCCAGCTCCAGGCGCGTCCCCCGGTGGGAACAGCCGAGCACGACGGCGTCCGACAGCAGCGCCAGCTCCTCCTCGCCCTCGGGCGCGCGGCGGGCGAGGACCTCGATGGAGGAACGCTCCAGCAGCCGGCGCGGGCGCGGGGAGTAGCTGAAGACCCGGAACCATTCGATCCGGTCACCGCTGTAGCGGGCGACCCCGTACACCCATCCCTTGCCGGAGACGTCGGGCCCCTCGGCCACACCGCCCCACCGCAGGCTGCAGTCGAAGGTCCCCCCGGACCGCTGGATCAGTCTCCGGCGCAGCCCGAAGACAAAGAGCCCGATCGCCAACAAGACCACGATCAGGCCGCTCACAAGCAGAGCGAGGAGCATCTTCACCGACCTCCTCGCTCATCGAATACCGCCATGCGAAAAACGGACGTACATCGCCTCAGCCGCGACCCGGTCTGGAAAATTCCAGAACGAACCGCGGCTGAGGTCGCACACTATTCGGTACGGGGCTCAGTGCCCCGTTACCGCGCGCAGTCGGACATCCGCGCGACGCTCGGCGGCCGCGTCGGCCTCCGACTTCGCGCGATCCAGTGCCCGCTCCGCCCGCTGGACGTCAATCTCGTCCGCGAGCTCGGCGATCTCGGCCAGCAGCGACAACTTGTTGTCCGCGAACGAGATGAATCCGCCGTGCACCGCGGCGACGACAGTGCCGCCCTCGCTGGTGCGGATGGTCACAGGGCCCGATTCCAGCACACCGAGAAGCGGCTGGTGACCGGGCATGACGCCGATGTCGCCGGACGTGGTGCGGGCGACAACAAGGGTGGCCTCGCCGGACCAGACATTGCGGTCCGCCGCGACCAGCTCGACGTGCAGCTCAGCAGCCAAGGTGGCTCCTCGGGTCACCACCCGGCGGGTCGGCCGGGTGTTGGGTCAAATTCTAATGGGCGTGGGGAGAGGGACGGGACGCACCCGCCCCTCTCCGTCAATCAGCTCTGCTCACGAGGAGCGGGGCTTCAGGAGACGCCCAGCTCCTTGGCGTTGGCCTTCAGGTCCTCGATGCCACCGCACAGGAAGAACGCCTGCTCGGGGAAGTGGTCGTAATCGCCGTCGCAGATCGCGTTGAACGCCACGATCGACTCCTCCAGCGGAACGTCCGAACCGTCCACGCCGGTGAACTGCTTCGCCACGTGGGTGTTCTGCGACAGGAAGCGCTCGACGCGACGGGCACGGTGGACAACGAGCTTGTCCTCCTCGCCCAGCTCGTCGATACCGAGGATCGCGATGATGTCCTGGAGGTCCTTGTACTTCTGGAGGATCCCCTTGACGCGCATCGCCGTGGCGTAGTGGTCCGCCGCGATGTACCGCGGGTCGAGGATGCGGGACGTCGAGTCCAGCGGGTCCACGGCCGGGTAGATGCCCTTCTCGGAGATCGGACGGGAAAGAACCGTCGTCGCGTCGAGGTGGGCGAAGGTGGTCGCCGGCGCCGGGTCGGTCAGGTCGTCCGCGGGGACGTAGATCGCCTGCATCGAGGTGATCGAGTGACCACGGGTCGAGGTGATGCGCTCCTGGAGGAGACCCATCTCGTCGGCCAGGTTCGGCTGGTAACCCACCGCGGAGGGCATGCGGCCGAGCAGGGTCGACACCTCGGAACCCGCCTGGGTGTACCGGAAGATGTTGTCGATGAAGAACAGCACGTCCTGCTTCTGCACATCGCGGAAGTACTCCGCCATGGTCAGACCGGCCAGGGCGACGCGCAGACGGGTGCCCGGGGGCTCGTCCATCTGACCGAAGACAAGCGCCGTCTTGTCGATGACGCCCGAGTCGGCCATTTCCTCGATGAGGTCGTTGCCCTCACGGGTACGCTCACCGACGCCCGCGAAGACCGACACACCGTCGTGGTTGTTGGCGACGCGGTAGATCATTTCCTGGATCAGAACGGTCTTGCCGACACCGGCACCACCGAACAGACCGATCTTTCCACCCTTGACGTACGGGGTGAGAAGGTCGATGACCTTGACGCCGGTCTCGAACATCTCGGTCTTCGACTCGAGCTCGTCGAAGCGGGGCGCCTTGCGGTGGATGGGCCAACGCTCGGTGACGTTGGCGTTCTCCTCCGGGTAGTTCAGCACCTCACCGAGGGTGTTGAACACCTTGCCCTTGGTGAAGTCACCGACGGGGACGGTGATGCCCTCGCCCGTGTCGGTCACCGGGGCCTGGCGGACCAGACCGTCGGTGGGCTGCATGGAGATGGTGCGGACCAGGCCGTCACCCAGGTGCTGGGCGACTTCCAGGGTCAGCGTCTTGAGCGCGCCGTCCTCGGCCGGGTCTGCGACCTGGACCTTCAGCGCGTTGTAGATCTCGGGCATGGCGTCGACGGGGAACTCCACGTCGACGACCGGGCCGATGACCCGGGCGACGCGGCCCGTGGCGGCGGCCGTCTCAACAGTGGTCGTCATTACTTGTCACTCCCCGCGGTCGCGTCAGCCATGGCGCTCGCGCCACCGACGATCTCGCTGATTTCCTGGGTGATTTCGGCCTGGCGGGCCGCGTTGGCAAGCCGGGAGAGGCTCTTGATGAGGTCTCCGGCGTTGTCGGTCGCCGACTTCATCGCGCGGCGGCGGGCGGCGTGCTCGGAAGCGGCCGACTGCAGCAGTGCGTTGTAGATACGGCTCTCGACGTAGCGCGGCAGCAGGGCGTCGAGGACGTCCTCCGCCGACGGCTCGAAGTCGAACAGCGGAAGGATCTCGCCCTTCGCGCCGGACTCTTCTTCGGCCTTGTCGAGGCTGAGCGGCAGCATCCGGCCGTCGACCGCGTTCTGCGTCATCATCGACACGAATTCCGTGTAGACGATGTGCAGCTCGTCGACGCCGCCCTCGGCCGTTTCCTTCTGGATGGCCTCGATCAGCGGCTCCGCGACGCGCTTGGCGTCGGCGTAGGCCGGGCTGTCGGTGAAGCCGGTCCACGACTCCGCGACCTTGCGCTCGCGGAAACCGAAGTAGGCCAGACCCTTACGGCCGACGATGAACGTGTCGACCTCCTTGCCCTCGCCGCGCAGCCGCTCGCTGAGCCGCTCCGCCTGCTTGATGGCATTCGAGGAGTAGCCGCCGGCCAGACCGCGGTCGCTCGTGATGAGCAGGACCGCGGCGCGCACCGGCGCCTCGACCTCGGTGGTCAGGGCGTGCTTGGTGTTCGAGCCGGTCGCCACCGCGGTCACCGCACGGGTGAGCTCGGTCGCGTACGGCATCGATGCCGCCACCTTGCGCTGCGCCTTGACGATGCGCGAGGCGGCGATCATCTCCATCGCCTTGGTGATCTTCTTGGTCGCCGTGACGGCACGGATGCGACGCTTGTAGACCCGGAGCTGCGCTCCCATGAGTCAGGTCCCTTCCGTCGTCACTTGGAGACGTTGACGGCCGGCGCGTCCTCGCCCAGAAGCTTGCCGTCCGAGGTCTCGAACTGCTGCTTGAAGGCGGCGATGGCGTCGGCGATCGACGTCAGGGTGTCGTCCGACATCTTGCCGCCCTCGGCGATGGAGGTGAGGAGGTCCTTGCGCTCGCGGCGCAGGTGCTCCAGCAGCTCCGACTCGAAGCGACGGATGTCGTTGACCGGGACCTCGTCCATCTTGCCGGTGGTACCGGCCCAGACGGAGACGACCTGCTCCTCGACGGGCATGGGCTGGTACTGGCCCTGCTTCAGCAGCTCGACCAGGCGCTTGCCGCGCTCCAGCGAGGACTTCGAAGCGGCGTCCAGGTCGGAACCGAAGGCGGCGAACGCCTCCAGCTCGCGGTACTGGGCGAGGTCCAGGCGCAGACGGCCGGAGACCTGCTTCATCGCCTTGTGCTGGGCGGAGCCACCGACGCGGGAGACCGAGATACCGACGTTCAGCGCCGGGCGCTGGCCCGCGTTGAACAGGTCGGACTCCAGGAAGCACTGGCCGTCGGTGATGGAGATGACGTTGGTCGGGATGAACGCCGACACGTCGTTCGCCTTGGTCTCGACGATCGGCAGACCGGTCATCGAACCGGCACCCATGTCGTCGGAGAGCTTCGCACAGCGCTCCAGCAGACGGGAGTGCAAGTAGAAGACGTCACCCGGGTAGGCCTCGCGGCCCGGCGGGCGGCGCAGCAGCAGCGACACGGCGCGGTAGGCGTCGGCCTGCTTCGACAGGTCGTCGAAGATGATCAGGACGTGCTTGCCGGCGTACATCCAGTGCTGGCCGATGGCGGAACCGGTGTACGGCGCCAGGTACTTGAAGCCGGCCGGGTCGGACGCCGGGGCGGCGACGATCGTCGTGTACTCCAGCGCACCGGCGTCTTCCAGGGCGCCGCGAACGGACGCGATGGTCGAGCCCTTCTGGCCGATGGCGACGTAGATGCAGCGAACCTGCTTGTTCACGTCGCCCGAGCGCCAGTTGTCGCGCTGGTTGATGATCGTGTCGACGGCCAGAGCGGTCTTGCCGGTCTGACGGTCGCCGATGATCAGCTGACGCTGGCCGCGGCCGATCGGCACCATCGCGTCGATGGCCTTGTAGCCGGTCTGCATGGGCTCGTGGACCGACTTGCGGACCATGACGCCCGGGGCCTGCAGCTCGAGGGCGCGGCGGCCTTCGGTCGCGATCTCGCCGAGGCCGTCGATCGGGTTGCCGAGCGGGTCGACAACGCGGCCGAGGTAGCCCTCGCCGACACCTACGGAGAGAACCTCACCGGTGCGCTGCACCGGCTGGCCCTCCTCGATGCCACTGAACTCGCCGAGGACGACCGCACCGATCTCGCGCTCCTCGAGGTTGAGGGCGAGACCGAGGGTGCCATCCTCGAACTTCAGCAGCTCGTTCGCCATGGCGGAGGGCAGGCCCTCCACCTTCGCGATGCCGTCGCCGGCAACGCTGACCGTTCCGACCTCCTCGCGCGAGGCCGCGTCCGGCTGGTACGACTGGACGAAGTTCTCCAGTGCGTCCCGGATCTCCTCCGGCCGGATCGTGAGCTCCGCCATCTGGGTTCCCTGCTCTCCTTGTTGGGCCTGAAGCTTCTTAGGGGTCTGGGGGCGACCCCCAGGAATCTTCTGCAAGTTCTGCACGGCCCAACCGGGCCGCTAGGAATGCTTTGTTCTAGTTGGTGGCTGGTCAGCCGGCCATGCGGCGGGTCGCCTCGGAGAGGCGGTCCGCGATGGTGCCGTCGATGACCTCGTCGCCGACCCGCACCACGATCCCGCCGAGGACCGTGGGGTCCACGTCGAGGTTGAGGTGCATCTGGCGGCCGTACAGCTTGGCCAGCACCGCGCCGAGACGCTGCTTCTGCGCGTCGCTGAGCGGAACCGCGGTGGTCACGATGGCGACCATGCGGTTGCGGCGCTCGGCGGCGAGCGTGGAAAGGGAGTCGAGTCCCGCTTCCAGGCTACGTCCACGCGGGTGCGTGACGAGTCGGGTCACCAGTCGTTCGGTGACCGCGTTCGCCTTGCCGCCGAGCAGGCTGCGCAGCAGCTCGCTCTTGGCGGCGGCGGTGGCCGCCCGATCGGTCAGCGCGGAGCGCAGCCCGGTGTTCGAGGCGACGATCCGGCCGAACCGGAACAGCTCGTCCTCGACGTTGTCGAGCCCGTTCGCCTGCTGGGCCGCGGTGAGGTCGGCAGTGGCCGCCAGTGCCTCGAGCGAGTCCACCAGGTCGCGGGACTGCGACCAGCGGGAGCGCGCCATGCCGGACACCAGGTCGAGGGTTTCCCCGCCGACCTGGTCGGCCAGCAGGCGACCCACGAGCTCGGCCTTGGCCTCGCCGGGCTGCGCCGGGTCCGTGATGACCCGACGCAGCGAGACCTCACGGTCGAGCAGCGCGGTGACGGCAGCCAGCTCACCGGCGAGCTTCGTCGCGTCGACGGACGTGTTGTCCATCAGCGCGTCGAGACGCTCACGCGCTGAGGCCAGTGCCTCGCGGCTCGCTCCGTTCATCGGGCGGCCTCGGCCTTCTCCTCGAGCTCGCCGAGGAAACGGTCGATCGTGCGGCTCTGCCGGGCGTGGTCCTCAAGGGACTCGCCGACGAGCTTTCCGGCCAGGTCGGTGGCGAGCTTGCCCACGTCCTGACGCAGTGCCTGCGAGGCGGCCTTGCGGTCTGCCGCGATCTGGGCGTGGCCGGCAGCGATGATCTCCTCACGCTGCCGCTGGCCCTCTGCGCGCAGTTCTTCCTTGAGCGCAGTGCCCTGCTCCAGCGCTTCCTGGCGCAGGCGCGCGGCCTCGTGCCGGGCTTCGGCGAGCTGAGCCTTGTACTGCTCGAGGACGCTCTGAGCCTCGGTCTGGGCTGCCTCGGCCTTCTCGATGCCACCCTCGATGGCCTCGCGACGCTCATCCAGAACCTTGTTGATGTTCGGGAGGAGCTTCTTCGCGAGGAAACCGAAGACGATGACAAAGGCGATCAGGCCGATGACAAGCTCGGGGATCGGCGGGATGAGGGGGTTTTCCGCCTCTTCGGCCGCGAGCTGAACCAGAGGGTTCACATCAGTGCCTTCCGTCTAAAGGGTCTGTCCGCTACCGGAATCAGGAGGTCGGGTAGACGAACGGCATGACCAGACCGATGAGGGCGAGCGCCTCACAGAAGGCGAAGCCGAGGATCTGGTTGGCGCGGATCAGGCCGGCGGCCTCGGGCTGGCGGGCCAGCGCCTGGGTGCCGTTACCGAAGATGATGCCGACGCCGACGCCGGGGCCGATGGCCGCGAGGCCGTAACCGATGGAGCCGAGGTTGCCCTTGATTTCGACGCCAGCAGCGAGGGTCTGGAGAGCGGACATGCCGGTTCTTCCTTCTCTTTCATGGACCGGTGGGGGTTGGCCACCGGACGACTGTTGGTTTGGGGGTGGGGCCGGTCAGTGGTGCTCGGCGACGGCGCCCTGAATGAAGCTGCAGGCCAGCAGTACGAAGACGTAGGCCTGGACAGCCTGGATGAAGAGCTCGAACGCGGTCATCACGATGACCATCACGAACGACACACCCGCGTAGGCGATACCGATGCCGTTCAGCAGGTACCAGCTGGCGATCGTGAAGAGCAGCAGCAGGGTGTGGCCGGCGAACATGTTCGCGAAGAGACGGACCGCGTGCGTGAACGGTCGGACGATCACGTTCGAGAAGAACTCGATGAGCATGACCAGCGGCAGGATCCCGCCGAGCGACTTGTCGTAGCCCGTGAGGTTCTTCAGACCGCCGACGAAGCCGTGGCGCTTGAAGGTGACCGACATCCACATGAAGTAGATGACCAGGGCGAGACCCGCCGGGTACGCGATGACCGCGGTCACCGGGAACTGCGCGAGCGGGACGATCGACCAGAGGTTCAGCATCCAGACGAAGAAGAACGTCGCGACCATGAAGGGGACGTACTTCTCGCCTTCCTTCTTGCCGAGCGTCTCGTAGACGATCCCGCGGCGCACGAAGTCGTATCCGGCTTCGGCGACCATCTGGAGCTTTCCGGGAACCAGCTTCGGCTTGCGGAAGGCGGCCCAGAAGAATCCGACGATGATGATCGACCCGAGCAGGGCCAACAGCATCGTCTTGTTGAAGTAGACGGTGCCGTCGATGTCGCCGAAGATCGGCTCGAACAGGAACGAGTGCAGGCCAGGAGCCGGGAAGCCACAGCCGTCGAAGATGTGGCAATCGGTCTCGAAGGCGAGCACCTGCGTCGGGTCAGCACTCACCGCGGGCTCCTTCAGCGTGGCGCATAGGTACGGCAACCTCGTTGTGTCGGCGCGGCGCACAGCCGCGGTTCGGCACGGGACTGGTCTTACGGATGTGGGGGCGGCTTGCAGGCAGTGAGCCTCGCGTTGAAGCAGGCGTCAGCTCAGATGCCTGCGCCCGCGATGCCGCAGTTGGCACCGGACGATAGCAGCATCTCGAACGCGCACTTATTCCGCCCCTACCGTTCACGAAGAGGACCCCGTGTTTTCGGGCTTCTCACCCTTGTCGCGCTTGGCGGACTCGGGCTCGACGTAAAGGATCTTGGCCTTCATGTGCGCGCGCGTCTGCGCGGCGATCCAAGCAAGGGTCGCCGCGACGATGGTGATCGCGAATGCCCTGGGATTGAACAGCGTCGTGTTCTTGAACACGGCGACGAAGACGAAGAGCAGCAGGATCTGGGTCGTGTAGAGCGCCAGACCCATCATCTGGAACAGATGCGGCAGCGATCGTGCCGTCCGCTGCAGGATGACAAAACCGATCCCCATGAACAGGATCACGATGATCGTGGCCATGACGGCCCCGAGAGCCCCCTTCCCGCCGGCTACGACGCCGCTGACGGCAGCGGCCACAAGGCCGACCACAGCGGTGGGTACCGCGGTATGCAAAAGGGATCGGGCGTCATCGGACAGCATGGCGCATGGCTCCGCGTGATGGTGGGGGTATACGGGACTCGTACGGGACGAGCGTAAGCCCGGTCCGAGTGAGAGCCTCGGGCCAATGGACCGTCGCACTACGGTCCTTCGGCTCTGTCGCCGGGTTTAGTGAACGGTATCACAAAGTATTTGATGAGAGCTTTACCCGGTGGGTGTGCTGACTGTCACACATGAGAGTGACCCTGCGCGTGTGTGCAGGACAGCCATGTGACTTGTCTGGTAAAGGGAGTTCATGTCGGACATGCGCCTCCGGCGTCAGCGCGCGGAACCGGCCTTACGCCGGTCGGGGAGGCGAGAACGGGGGCCAATCGCAGTCGCGCCGTTGACGCCGGACACCCCGGCCGCGATCGGGCGGGCCGGCTCCGGCTCCGTGCCCGTCGCGTCCTGCGCGGCCGCCTCGGCCGCCGCCTCCGCGGCCCGCTCCGCGTGCCGGTACCGCGGCGGTACGAGGCCCTCCGCCCACCTCGGCGCGCGCGGGGTGAACCGCGGCAGCAGCAGGAGGACGAGGCCCAGCGCGCTCAGCGCCGCGATGGCGAGCACGATCCACATCGAGGTGGAGTGCACGGAATAGGCCACCGCGCCGAAGGCGATCAGGCCGGACCAGAAGTACATGATGAGCACCGCGCGGCTGTGCGAGTGCCCCAGTTCCAGCAGTCGGTGGTGCAGGTGGCCGCGGTCCGCCGCGAACGGCGACTGGCCCTTCCAGGTGCGCCGGACGACGGCCAGCACCAGGTCGGCCATCGGGATCGCGATGATCGTCAGCGGCAGGACCAGCGGGATGAAGACCGGCAGCATCGCGTGGGTCGCGTTGCGCTCACCACCCGCGAACAGCGCCATGGTGTCGGGGTCCACCTGCCCGGTGATCGAGATCGCCGAGGCGGCCAGCACCAGGCCGATCAGCATCGAGCCGGAGTCGCCCATGAAGATGCGGGCCGGGTGCATGTTGTGCGGCAGGAAGCCGAGGCACATGCCCATCAGGATCGCGGCGAAGAGGGTGGCGGGGGCCGCCGCCTCGATGCCGTAGCCGAACCAGATCCGGTACGCGTAGAGGAAGAAGGCGCCGGTCGTGATGCAGACCATGCCGGCCGCGAGCCCGTCGAGTCCGTCCACGAAGTTCACGGCGTTGATGGTGAGCACGACCAGGGCGACGGTCAGCAGGTTGCCCTGCCACTGGGTGAGCGCGACGGTTCCGATGAAGGGAACCGGGATCCACAGGATCGTCAGACCCTGGATGACCATCACGCCCGCGGCGATCATCTGGGCGCCGAGCTTGATCAGGGCGTCGATCTCGAACTTGTCGTCGAGGACGCCCACCAGCCAGATCAGCGCCGCTCCGGAGAGCAGCGCCCGCGGTTCGTTCGAGGCGGTGAACACCGCGTTGAGGTTCTGCAGGTGGTCGGCGACCAGGAGGCCGGCGCACAGACCGCCGAACATCGCGATGCCGCCGAGCCTCGGCGTCGGTTCTCGGTGCACGTCACGCGCGCGCACCTCCGGCATGGCCCCGGCCGCGATAGCGAACTTCCGCACGGGCCCGGTCAGCAGGTAGGTCACCGCGACCGTGACGCACAGCGTCAGCAGATATTCACGCACGGGCTGCCCCAGATGTATCGCCGGCCATCTCAGCCCCACACATTAGCTGCGATGTACCCCACTCCGAGGACGCGCGGGGAGGCTACCGCGGTTGCGGTACGCCCGGCTTGTCCCTGTCAGTACCCATACGGTGGAAATTCTCGTGTCAGTTCTTCGACCTCCGTACGGGTCTTCGCGGCTTCCCCGTGGAGCGCCGCCGCAAACAGCGCTCCGATCCGTCGCATCTCGGCCCCGCCCATGCCCTGCGTGGTCACGGCCGCCGTGCCGAGGCGGAGCCCGCGCTGTTCCCCGTACGGGAGGGCGCAGGTGTCCAGCACGATGCCGGCGGCGGCCAGCCGGCCGCGCGCGGTCGGGCCGTCCAGTCCGAGGGGGGCCGGGTCGACGCTGATCAGGTGGGTGTCGGTGCCGCCGGTCGTCACGAGGAAACCGTCGGCCTCCAGCTCCTCGGCGAGCGCCCGGGCGTTGGCGACCACCCGGTGGGCGTACGTGGTGAACGCGGGCCCGGCGGCCTCCCCGAAGGCCACGGCCTTGGCGGCGATGGTGTGCATCTGGGCGCCGCCCTGGGTGAAGGGGAACACCGCCCGGTCCACCCGTTCCGCGAACTCGGCGCCGCACAGGATCATGCCTCCGCGCGGACCGCGCAGCACCTTGTGCGTGGTCGCGCAGATCACGTCCGCGTAGGGGACGGGGCTGGGGGCCGCCCCGCCGGCGACCAGACCGATCGGGTGCGCGGCGTCCGCGATCAGGAAGGCCCCGACCTCGTCGGCGATCTGGCGGAAGACCCCGTACTCGGGGTGGCGTGGGTAACAGATCGAGCCACAGACGATGGCCTTGGGACGGTGCCGGCGGGCGAGTTCGTGGACCTGTTCGTAGTCGATGAGGCCCGTTTCGGCGTCCAGCCCGTAGCCGACGAATTCGAACCAGCGGCCGGAGAAGTTCGCGGGTGAGCCGTGTGTGAGGTGTCCGCCGTACGGGAGTCCCATCGCCAGGACCGTGTCGCCGGGGCGCAGCAGCGCGGCGTACGCGGCGAGGACCGCGGAGGAACCGGAGTGCGGCTGCACATTGGCGTGATCCACCCCGAAGAGGGCGCGGGCCCGCTCGACGGCGATCCGCTCGGCCAGGTCGGCGTACTCGCAGCCGCCGTGGTGGCGGGCGCCCGGGTAGCCCTCGGCGTACTTGTTGGCGAGCGCCGATCCGAGGGCGGTGAGCACGGCGGGCGAGGTGAAGTTCTCGGCGGCGATCAGCTGGAGGGTGCCGGCCTGCCGTCGCGCCTCTCCGGCGAGCACGTCGGCCATCTGCGGGTCCTGCTGCCGCAGCAGGTCCGTGGGCTGGGTGATGACGCTCATGGCGCGACTCCAGAGACGTGTACCGGGTACCGCCCACTGTAGGACCGCGGTGCCCGTCGCGCCTTGTGGCGCCCGCGCGCGGGTGAGTCCTCAGCGTCCTGCGGTGACGCCCGTCAGGGCGGTGACCACGGGGTCCAGTGCCTGGTTGATCTCGTCGCCGATGGAGCGGAAGAAGGTGATGGGGGCGCCGTACGGGTCGTACACCTCGTCGGCGTCCGGCGAGGGGGCCAGCAGCCAGCCGCGCAGCGCGGCGGCGGCCCGTACCAGGGCGCGGGCGCGCTCCGCCATGCCGTCGTCCAGCGGCGGCAGGGTGGCCGGATCTATCGCCCGCACGAGCCGGGTGAACTCCTTCAGGGTGAAGGTCCGCAGCCCCGCGGAGTGGCCCATGGAGATGACCTGTGCCCGGTGGTCCCGGGTCGCGGTGAGCACCAGGTCGGCGCGTATGACGTGCTCGTCCAGCAGCTCGCGCCCGGTGAACCCGGAGGCGTCGGCCCCGAAGTCGGCGAGGACCGCGGCGGCGTTGGCCTCCATCGGCGCCCCCTCGTGGCCCCAGGTGCCCGCGCTCTCCACGATGAGGTCCCCGGTCACGGGGCCGCCGAGGCGGTGCGACAGGGCGTGCCGCGTCAGCCGCTCGGTGATCGGCGAGCGGCACACGTTGCCGGTGCTGACGTGGAGTATGCGGAAGGATCCGCCCCCGGCCACGGCCGGGAGGTGTCCTGCTATGCCACGCCCCTCAGGGCTCACGGGGCCACCTCGAGGTCGGGTACGACCTCCCGCAGCTGGTCCGCGGTCAGCGCGCCCTCGCGCAGCAGGACCGGGACCTTCCCGGTGACATCGACGATCGACGACGGCTGGATGCCGGGGGTCGGCCCGCCGTCCAGGTACACGGACACGGAGTCGCCCAGCATCTCGCGGGCGGCGTCGCAGTCCTCGGGGGCCGGGTGCCCGGTCAGGTTCGCCGAGGACACGGCCATCGGGCCGACCTCGGTCAGCAGCTCGATCGCGACGGGGTGCAGGGGCATCCGCACGGCCACGGTCCCGCGGGTCTCCCCCAGGTCCCAGGCCAGCGACGGCTGGTGCTTGGCGACCAGCGTCAGCGCGCCCGGCCAGAAGGCGTCGACGAGTTCCCAGGCCTGCTCGGAGAAGTCCGTGACCAGGCCGTGCAGGGTGTTCGGCGAGCCGATGAGGACCGGGGTGGGCATGTTGCGGCCGCGCCCCTTGGCGGCGAGCAGGTCACCGACCGCCTCGGCGCTGAAGGCGTCCGCACCGATCCCGTACAGGGTGTCGGTGGGCAGCACGACGAGCTCGCCGCGGCGCACGGCGGATGCGGCTTCGCGCAGGCCCGTCTTGCGGTCCGTCGCGTCGTTGCAGTCGTATCGCCGGGCCATCAGCGGGCCTCCTCAAGCAGCGGGGTGGTGGCGGGAAGGGGCGCGCTCACGGCAGGGCCTTGCGGGCGGTCGCGAAGCGCGGGCGGTTGTTGAGGTCGGGGTGGTCGGCCGCGTCGGCCCAGCCACGCTCCTCGGCGAAGATCCACGGGACCTGGCCGCCCTGGGTGTCGGCGTGCTCGATGACGACGATCCCGCCGGGTCGCAGCAGCCGGTGGGCGGTGCGCTCGATGCCTCGGATGGTGTCGAGGCCGTCCTCGCCGGAGAACAGCGCCATCTCGGGGTCGTGGTCGCGGGCCTCGGGGGCGACGTACTCCCACTCGGTGAGCGGGATGTACGGCGGGTTCGAGATCACCAGGTCCACCTGGCCGTCCAGCTCGGGCAGCGCGCTCAGCGCGTCGCCCTGGTGGACGGTGACCCGGGAGCCCTCGGCGTTCTTGCGGGTCCACTGGAGGGCGTCCTCGGACAGCTCGACCGCGTGCACGCGCGAGCGCGGCACCTCCTGGGCCATGGCCAGGGCGATGGCCCCGGACCCGGCGCACAGGTCCACGATCAGCGGTTCGACGACGTCCATCGCCCGGACGGCCTGTATGGCCCAGTCGACGACCGACTCGGTCTCGGGCCGGGGCACGAAGACCCCGGGGCCCACCTGGAGCTCCAGATACCGGAAGAAGGCGCGGCCGGTGATGTGCTGGAGCGGCTCGCGGGCCTCGCGCCGGGCGATGGTCTCCCAGTACCGGGCGTCGAAGTCGGTGTCCTTGACGTGGTGCAGTTCCCCCCGTTTGACGCCGTGCACGAAGGCCGCGAGTTCCTCGGCGTCGAAGCGCGGTGAGGGCACGCCGGCGGCGGCCAGCCGCTGGGTGGCCTGGGCCACCTCGGCAAGCAGCAAGTTCACGCTGGTCCTCCGGGCTGCTGTCGTACGGGGGGGTGGTGCGGGTCTGGATCAGTGGGCGGCCGCGAGCTTGGCCGCGGAGTCGGTGTCGACGCAGGCCTGGATGACCGGGTCGAGGTCGCCGTCGAGCACCTGGTCCAAGTTGTACGCCTTGAAGCCGGTCCGGTGGTCCGAGATCCGGTTTTCCGGGTAGTTGTACGTGCGGATCTTCTCGGACCGGTCCACGCTGCGCACCTGGCTGCGGCGCACGTCGGAGGCCTCCTGCTCGGCGGCTTCCTGGGCCGCGGCGAGCAGCCGCGAGCGCAGGATGCGCATGGCCTGCTCCTTGTTCTGGAGCTGGCTCTTCTCGTTCTGGCAGGACGCGACGACACCGGTCGGGAGGTGCGTGATGCGCACGGCCGAGTCGGTGGTGTTGACGGACTGGCCGCCGGGACCCGAGGAGCGGTACACGTCGATGCGGAGGTCGTTCATGTTGACCTCGACCTCGACCTCCTCGGCTTCCGGGGTGACGAGCACGCCGGCGGCGGAGGTGTGGATGCGGCCCTGGGACTCGGTGGCCGGCACGCGCTGGACGCGGTGCACGCCGCCCTCGTACTTCAGGCGGGCCCAGACACCCTGGCCGGGCTCGGTCGCGCCGTTGCCGCCCTTGGTGCGGACGGAGACCTGTACGTCCTTGTAGCCGCCGAGTTCGGACTCGGTGGCGTCGATGATCTCGGTCTTCCAGCCCACGCGCTCGGCGTAGCGCAGGTACATGCGCAGCAGGTCGCCCGCGAAGAGGGCGGACTCGTCACCGCCCGCGCCGGCCTTGACCTCGAGGAGCACGTCCTTGTCGTCGCTGGGGTCGCGCGGAACGAGCAGCAGGCGGAGCTTCTCGGTGAGCTCTTCGCGCTGTGCGGTCAGTTCCTTGGCCTCGGCGGCGAAGTCGGGGTCGGTCGCCGCGAACTCCTTGGCCGTCTCGATGTCCTCGGCCGCCTGCTTCCACGCGCGGAAGGTGGCGACGATCGGCGTGAGCTCCGCGTAGCGCTTGTTCAGCTTGCGGGCGTTGGCCTGATCGGAGTGGACCGAAGGGTCGGCGAGCTTCTTTTCCAGATCGGCGTGCTCGCCGATCAGTTCCTCGACCGCCTCGAACATCGGGGGCTCCTGGAGATAAGTGAGAAAGGGCTGCGGGACGAGAAAGGCGCCGGCCCGGCTGCCCCCGTGTGAAACGGTGCGCAGCCGGGATCCGGCGCCGGAGGCTCGCTACTTCGAGCCGGCAGCCTTGCCGAAGCGGGCCTCGAAGCGGGCCACACGGCCACCGGTGTCGAGGATCTTCTGCTTGCCCGTGTAGAACGGGTGGCACTCGGAGCAGACCTCGGCACGGATGGTGCCCTCGGTCAGGGTGCTACGGGTGGTGAACGACGCGCCACAGGTGCAGCTGACCTGGGTCTCGACGTACTGGGGGTGAACATCGCGCTTCAAGGTGTCTCCTAGATTCGGGAGGGCGCCGGGTCGCAGGAGCCGAATTGCGCGCTGCGTGAACCGGGGCCGACAGACCAGTCTGCCAGGACCGGGCCGCCTGTCAAAATTCTGAGGACGCCCTCCTCAACAGGGAGCGGCGGGCATCTATTCCGGCCCCCGGAGGAACCGTCCTGACCTGCGGTGACTCGCGTCAGGGGCTCTGCACGATCGACCCGGCCGTGCCCTTGTCCCCCGCCGAGTCCGCCGTGGCCTCGGCCGGAATCGGCTGGTCGGCGAGCAGGGAGTCCCAGACCATCTTCGACTCCTTGGCGAGGGGGACGACCCGGTTGGGGTCGACGGGGTCGCCGGCCACCGGGAGGGTGATCATCTGCATGTCCGCGCCGTCGATGCCCTGGAGTCCCTGTGCGAAGCCCATCAGGGACTTCACGTCGCCGAGCGCCCGGTCGGTGGTGATCGCCTTGGTGGCGGAGTCCGCGAGGTCGAGCAGCCGTTTGGGGTTGTCGAAGACGCCGACGTTCTTGACCTGCTTGATCAGCGCCTTGATGAAGGCCTGCTGGAGTTGTATTCGTCCCAGGTCGCTGCCGTCGCCGACGCTCTTGCGGGTCCGGACGAGGCCGAGGGCCTGTTCGCCGTTGAGCTTGTTCACGCCGGCCGGCAGGTTCAGGTGGCTGGCGCCGTCCTTGATCGGCTTGGTGGTGGTGACCTCGACGCCGCCGAGGTTGTCGATGATCTTCTTGAAGCCCGTGAAGTCGACCTCGATGTAGTGGTCCATGCGGATCCCCGACATCTTCTCGACGGTCTTGACCGCGCAGACGGCCCCGCCGACCGTGAAGGCCTCGTTGAACTGCGAGCGGTTGCCGCCCTTGTCGGTCTTGCCGTCCGAGGTCTCGCAGGAGGGGCGCTTCACGATGGTGTCGCGCGGTATCGACACCACGCTCGCCTTCTTGTGGCCCTCGTACAGGTGGATGATCATCGCGGTGTCGGAGCGGGCCGAGCCGCCGTCGTCGCGGCCGTACTCGCCGTTGGCTCCGCCGCGGGAGTCCGAGCCGAGGACCAGGATGTCCATGGAGCCGTTGTCGACGTTCTGCGGGCGGTCGGTGCCGAGGGCCTGGTCGATGTCGACGCTCTTCAGGTTCCCGTTGAACTTGAAGTAGAAGTAACCCAGTCCCCCGCCGCCCAACACGACCACGCCGGCGGCCGTCCAGGCGACGACGGTGAGGGCCTTGCGGCGCCGCGGCGGCGGCTTGCGTCGGCGCCCTCCGCCTGCGGCGCGGCGGCCCGTGCTGTCCTCGGTCATGGTCTCCTCAGTCCTGCGTACGGCGCCCGGCCCGGTCGGCCGATCTCCCCCTGCTGCCCCCTGACACAGACGGACTAACGTCCTTCAGGGTTCCACGCCCGCGGGCGTGATCGGGCCGCCTCACGGGCCGCCGGCCCGGGGATCCGCGCCGCGCCGCGGCGCGCTCGCCTGGGGTTTCCCGACGGAAGGGGGCGGCGCGCAGGGGGGTGCCGAAGGGGCGGGAGTGTGTCGAACGTCGCACCGAGTGCCGACAGTGTGTACGCCGCGTGTACGAACCGGCGTACGCCGTCAGTGCCCGTACACGACGAAACCGCCCCTTCCGCGGAGTGCGGCGGGGGCGGTTTCGGTCGGACGTGCGGCTACGGCGACGGTCAGTCGTCGTTCTTGCCCGCGGGCGTCGTCTTGGCGATCTGCATCAGGAACTCGGCGTTCGACTTCGTCTGCTTCATCTTGTCGAGCAGCAGCTCGATCGCCTGCTGCGAGTCGAGTGCGTGCAGCACCCGGCGCAGCTTCCAAACGATGGCGAGCTCCTCCGCGTTGAGGAGGATCTCCTCCTTGCGGGTGCCCGACGGGTCGACGTCGACGGCCGGGAAGATGCGCTTGTCGGCGAGCTTGCGGTCGAGCTTGAGCTCCATGTTGCCGGTGCCCTTGAACTCCTCGAAGATCACCTCGTCCATGCGCGAGCCGGTGTCGACCAGCGCGGTGGCCAGGATGGTCAGCGAGCCGCCGTCCTCGATGTTGCGCGCGGCACCGAAGAAGCGCTTCGGCGGGTACAGCGCGGTCGAGTCGACACCACCGGACAGGATGCGGCCGGAGGCGGGGGCGGCGAGGTTGTACGCGCGGCCCAGACGGGTGATGGAGTCCAGCAGGACGACCACGTCGTGACCCAGCTCGACGAGACGCTTGGCGCGCTCGATGGCCAGCTCGGCGACGGTGGTGTGGTCCTCGGCCGGACGGTCGAAGGTCGAGGAGATGACCTCGCCCTTGACCGACCGCTGCATGTCGGTGACCTCTTCCGGACGCTCGTCGACCAGGACGACCATCAGGTGGCACTCGGGGTTGTTGACCGTGATCGCGTTGGCGATGGCCTGCATGATCATGGTCTTGCCGGTCTTCGGCGGGGCCACGATCAGACCGCGCTGGCCCTTGCCGATCGGCGCGACGAGGTCGATGATGCGGGTCGTCAGCACGCCCGGGTCGGTCTCCAGACGGAGCCGGTCCTGCGGGTACAGGGGCGTCAGCTTCTGGAACTCCGGCCGGCCGCGGCCGGATTCGGGCGCCATGCCGTTGACGGAGTCCAGGCGCACGAGGGCGTTGAACTTCTCGCGGCGCTCGCCGTCCTTGGGCTGGCGGACCGCACCGGTGGTGTGGTCGCCCTTGCGCAGACCGGCCTTGCGGACCTGGGCGAGGGAGACGTACACGTCGTTCGGGCCGGGCAGGTAGCCCGAGGTCCGGATGAACGCGTAGTTGTCGAGGATGTCGAGGATGCCCGCGACGGGGATCAGCACGTCGTCGTCGGCGACCTGCGGCTCGCTCGGCGCGAACTCGTCACGGCCGCGACGGCCACGACGGTCGCGGTAGCGGCCACGACGGCCGCGACGGCCGTCCTCACCGTCGAAGTCGTCCTGGGGGCCGTTGTCCTGACGGTCCTGACGACCCTGCTGGCCCTGGTTCTGACCCTGGCCGCGGCCGCCCTGCTGCTGACGGTCACCGCGGTCCTGGCGATCGGCGCGGTCCTGGCGGTCGGCGCGGTCCTGCCGGCCTCCGCCCTGAGCGCCCTGACCCGCCTGGCTCTGACCCGCCTGGCCCTGACCCGTCTGGGTCTGGCCGGCCTGGCCCTGACCCTGACCGGCCTGGCCCTGGTCGTCGGCCTTGGCGCCGCGGTCACGGCGCTCGCGCCGGCCGTCGCCGCGCTCGGCACGGTCACCGCGGTCGCGACGGTCGCGGCGTCCACGACCCTCGCCGGCCTCCTGGGCCTGACCCTGTCCACCGGAGACGGCGGTCGCGGCCTCGGCCTTGACGTCGGTCTGCGCGGCGGGGGCGGTCTCGGTCTTCTGCTCGACCTGCACGGCGACGGGCGCCGCGGACTCCGGGCTTCCGGAGGGGGCGGTGGCGCGACGGCGGCGACGCTCGCCGGCCGGGGCTTCCTCCCGCTCGGCTTCGCTCGCGCGGGAGGGGCCCCCCGCCGGCTGGCCCGGGATGTCGATCTGGGACTGCTGCGCGGCCTTCTCGACGGGCGCCTCGGCGGCGACGTCGCCCGTGCGGGCCTTGCTGGTGGCGCGGCGCTTCGGCTTGGCCTCGGCGGTGTCCGCGGCGGCGGCCTTGGGGGCGCTGCCGCCCGCCTGCGCCTCCTTGATGACCTCGATCAGCTGGCTCTTGCGCATGCGCGCGGTGCCCCTGATGCCGAGGCCGGACGCGACCTGCTGAAGCTCGGCCAGGACCATGCCGTCGAGGCCGGTGCCGGAGCGGCGACGCTTGGGCGCGGCGCCCGCGGCGGGGGCACTGGTGTCGACGTTGGTGTCGGCAGCGCCCATCAGATCGGTGGTGTCGCTCACGAAGGGTCCTTCCCTGGAGCGGACGTCGGCCTGTCTGGCTCGGCGACCGGTTGTGCTGTCCGACAACGGACCACGACTTGATGGGTCATGGACCGCGGCCGGGGCGGTGGTCCGCCGATAGGGATACGGCGGAGAGAAACGTGCGTGGGTGGTTCCGGCGAGAAGCCCCCGAGCTGAAAGCGTGGGAATGTCACGCCGATTCCGGAGCGTGCTCGAAACTGCTGGTGGCGATCAAAGCAGTCGGGGAGGCTCCCGGAAGAAAGGTGGTCCCGAATGGGGACACTGAGCACCGAGCCATGGCGGCTTCGGATGCGCACTTGAGACTAACACTACCGGATCCAACAGACATTCCCCCTCTCAATCACCGGCTGTAACGCCCTTCCGCGCGAGCGGCCTGCCCGGCCGCCCGCCCTGGTCACTGGCCGGCCTTCCCCTTTTCGGCCGCGCCTTTTCGGCCGCGGCCATTCGGGAAAGGCTCAGCCGCCCTGCGTGCCCAGCGGAAGTACGCTCGCGCCCGCGGCGTCGAGGGCGAGCCGGTTCGCGGCCCACCCCTCGCCCGCGAGCCGCGCGACCTTGTCGGCCGCACCGTTGTCGACCAGCGCGAGGACCGTGGGGCCCGCGCCGGAGATGACCGCGGGAATTCCGTCCGCCCGCAGTCGGCCCACGAGTGCCACGCTCTCGGGCATCGCCGGGGACCGGTATTCCTGGTGCAACCGGTCCTCGGTGGCGGGCAGCAGCAGCTCGGGACGCCTGGTCAGGGCTTCCACGAGCAGGCCCGCACGACCCGCGTTGACGGCCGCGTCCACGTGCGGGACGGTGCGCGGCAGCAGGCCGCGCGCGGTCTCGGTCAGGACCGGCTTGGACGGCACGAAGACCACCGGAACGATGGAATCCGCGGGCTCCATACGGATGGCCTTGGCGCTGCCGCCGTCCATCCAGGCAAGGGTGAAGCCGCCGAGGAGACAGGCGGCGACGTTGTCGGGGTGACCCTCGATCTCGGTGGCGAGTTCCAGCAGCGCGGCGTCGTCGAGCTTCGCCTCCCCGCCTATGGTCACCGCGCGGGCGGCGACGATGCCGGCGCAGATCGCGGCGGAGGAGGAGCCCAGGCCACGACCGTGCGGGATCCGGTTGGCACAGACGACCTCCAGGCCGCGCGGCTGTCCGCCCAGCAGGTCGAAGGCGGTGCGCATGGAACGCACGAGGAGGTGGCTCTCGTCGCGCGGGAGGGTGTCGGCGCCCTCACCCGCGATGTCGATGTTCAGGCCGGAGTCGGCGACCCGGACGACCACGTCGTCGTAGAGCCCCAGGGCCAGACCGAGGGCGTCGAAGCCCGGGCCGAGGTTGGCGCTGCTGGCGGGGACGCGCACTCGTACGGCGGCGGCGCGGAACGCTGGACCTGCCATCGGTCGATGACACTCCTTGTGACTGTGCGAGATCTGGTGCTGGGCGGGATCTTCGCTGCGAATGTACTGGAGAACGTACGACACCCGAAGGCCCTTGGGGCAGCACCGAGTCATATGCGCGGTGGCGGATGTGAGTACAGCGTATCGAAGGAAGGTTCTCTCGCGACATAGGGCGCACAGGAGGCGCACGATGCGTGTCGTGTTCTTCCGCTGAATTCCGTTGTCTTTTGTGCCGTACGGACCGAGTTGCCGGATTCCGGGGACTTCCGGAATCCGGCGACTCGGCGAGGGATCCGACCGGGGTCGGACCCCGGGGTCAGATCAGACCGAGGCGGGCGGCCGCGGCCTCGGCGTCCACCGGAATGGTGATGGGCTGCGGGGCGCCGGCGACGGCCCAGTCGGGGTCCTTCAGACCGTTGCCGGTGACCGTGCAGACGATCTTCTGGCCGGGGTCGACCAGGCCGAGATCGACGGCCTTGAGCAGGCCGGCCACCGAGG
The DNA here is from genome assembly GCF_041431415.1 of Streptomyces sp. NBC_00513. Classification (GTDB taxonomy): domain Bacteria; phylum Actinomycetota; class Actinomycetes; order Streptomycetales; family Streptomycetaceae; genus Streptomyces. Next base: position 5,234,444 of record NZ_CP107845.1, on the reverse strand, counting down.
CGGCCGAGGCGGGCTCGACGAAGACACCCTCCTGGGCGGCCAACAGGCGGTAGGCCGCGAGGATTTGGCGGTCCGTCACCTCGTCGATGAAACCGCCCGACTCGTCCCGGGCCTGAAGGGCGTAGTCCCAGGAGGCCGGGTTGCCGATCCGGATCGCGGTGGCGATGGTGTGCGGCTCCTTGACGACCTCGCCGCGCACGATGGGCGCGGAACCGGAGGCCTGGAAGCCCCACACGCGGGGCGTACGGGAGGACAGGCCGTCGGCCTTGTACTCCTTGAAGCCCTTCCAGTACGCGGTGATGTTGCCGGCGTTGCCGACGGGCAGCACGTGGATGTCGGGGGCGTCGCCGAGCGCGTCGACGATCTCGAACGCGGCCGTCTTCTGACCCTCGATGCGCACCGGATTGACGGAATTGACCAGCGCCACCGGGTAGTTGTCGGACAGCGCGCGGGCCAGGTCCAGGCAGTCGTCGAAGTTGCCGTCGACCTGAAGGATCTTGGCGCCGTGTACGAGGGCCTGGCCCATCTTGCCGAGCGCGATCTTGCCGCGCGGCACGAGGACGGCGCAGACCATGCCGGCGCGGACCGCGTAGGCCGCGGCCGAGGCCGAGGTGTTGCCGGTGGAGGCGCAGATGACGGCCTTGGCGCCCTCCTCCTTGGCCCGGGTGATCGCCATCGTCATGCCGCGGTCCTTGAAGGACCCGGTGGGGTTGGCACCCTCGACCTTCAGGTGGACCTCACAGCCCGTGCGCTCGGAGAGCAACTGGGCCGGGACGAGGGGAGTACCGCCCTCACGGAGCGTGACCACCGGAGTCGTGGCCGTGACCGGCAGGCGGTCCCGGTACTCCTCGATGATGCCGCGCCACTGATGGGTGCGATTGCTGCTCATGGGTCCTTACTCCCCTTCAACACGCATGATGCTGGCGACACCGCGCACGGTGTCCAGCTTCCGCAGCGCCTCGACGGTCCCGGTGAGGGCGGCGTCGTGCGCGCGGTGAGTGACGACGACGAGGGAGGCCTCGCCGTCCTTGCCCTGTTGCCGAACGGTGTCGATGGAGACACCGTGCTCCGCGAACGTCGTCGCCACCTGGGCGAGGACGCCCGGCTTGTCCGCCACATCGAGGCTGATGTGGTAGCGCGTGACGACGTCGCCCATGGTGCTGACCGGCAGCTGGGTGTACGCAGACTCGCCGGGCCCCGTTGCCTCGGCGAGCTTGTTGCGGCAGACGGCGACGAGGTCGCCGAGGACCGCGGACGCGGTGGGGGCACCGCCCGCGCCGGGCCCGTAGAACATGAGCCGACCGGCGGCCTCCGCCTCGACGAAGACGGCGTTGTACGCCTCGCGGACGGACGCCAGCGGGTGGCTGAGCGGGATCATCGCGGGATGCACGCGGGCGGTGACGGACTGGCCGTCGGCGGCGCGCTCCAGGATCGCGAGGAGCTTGATGGTGCAGCCCATCCGCTTGGCGGAGGCGAAGTCGGCCGCGCTGACCTCGGTCATGCCCTCGCGGTACACGTCGTCGAGGCGGACCCGGGTGTGGAAGGCGATGCCGGCGAGGATCGCGGCCTTGGCGGCGGCGTCGTAGCCCTCGACGTCGGCGGTCGGGTCGGCCTCGGCGTAGCCGAGCGCGGTGGCCTCGTCGAGGGCCTCCTGGTAGCCGGCGCCCGTCGAGTCCATCTTGTCGAGGATGAAGTTCGTCGTGCCGTTGACGATGCCCATGACCCGGTTGATCTTGTCGCCGGCGAGGGACTCGCGCATCGGGCGGACCAGCGGGATGGCGCCGGCGACGGCCGCCTCGTAGTACAGGTCCAGCCCGGCGGCGACGGCCGCGGCGTGCAGCGCGGCGCCGTCCTGGGCGAGCAGCGCCTTGTTCGCCGAGACCACGGAGATGCCGTGCTCGAAGGCGGTGTGGATCAGGGCGCGGGCCGGCTCGATGCCGCCGATGACCTCGATGGCGACGTCGATGTCACCGCGTTTGAGGAGGGCGGTCGCGTCGGTGGTGATGAGCGCCGGGTCGATGCCCTCGCGCACCTTGGAGGGGCGGCGCACGGCCACGCCGGCGAGCTCGACGGGCGCGCCGATCCTGGCCGTGAGGTCTTCGGCGTGCGTCGTCATGATGCGCGCCACCTCTGAGCCGACCACTCCACAGCCCAGCAGCGCCACCTTCAGCGGACGCGTACGCATCATTCGACCTACGCCTTTCGATCTTCCATCGCTACCCGGAGCGCGGTTTGCACACCAGGTGTGAACCAGTCTCACTCAATGGACAGCAGTTTCCATCCTCGGTCCATTGAGTGAGACGTCTATTTCATCATCCGAGGTCGAGACTCAGGAGATCCTCCTCCGTCTCCCGACGGACGATCACTCGCGCCTGTCCGTCGCGCACGGCGACGACGGGCGGGCGGAGCGAGTGGTTGTAGTTGCTGGCCATGGAGCGGCAGTACGCGCCGGTGGCCGGTACGGCCAGCAGGTCGCCCGGGGCCAGGTCGGCCGGCAGGAACGCGTCCTTGACCACGATGTCGCCGCTCTCGCAGTGCTTGCCGACGACGCGGACGAGCATCGGTTCGGCGTCGGAGACGCGCGAGACCAGGTTGACCGTGTACTCGGCGTCGTAGAGGGCGGTACGGATGTTGTCGGACATGCCGCCGTCGACGGACACGTACGTCCGCAGCCCCTCCAGCGGCTTGATCGTCCCGACCTCGTACAGCGTGAAGGCCGTCGGGCCGACGATCGCCCGTCCGGGTTCCACGGAGATCCGCGGGGCGCGCAGCCCGGCCGATTCGCACTCGCGGGCGACGATCTCGTGCAGGGCCTTGGCGATCTCGTGGGGCTCGCGCGGGTCGTCCGCGGAGGTGTAGGCGATGCCGAGGCCACCGCCGAGGTCGATCTCCGGGAGTTCGACGCCGTGCTCGTCGCGGACGTCGGCCAGCAGCCGGACCACGCGCTTGGCCGACACCTCGAAGCCCGCCATGTCGAAGATCTGCGAGCCGATGTGGGAGTGGACGCCGAGCAGCTCCAGGCTGTCGTGCCCGAGTGCGCGGCGCACGGCCTCTGCGGCGGAGCCGTCCGCGACGGCGATGCCGAACTTCTGGTCCTCGTGGGCGGTGGCGATGAACTCGTGGGTGTGTGCCTCGACGCCGACGGTCACGCGGATCTGCACCGGCTGCCGTACGCCGAGCTCGCGCGCGATGTGCGCGACGCGGGCGATCTCCTGGTACGAGTCGAGGACGATGCGACCGACGCCGGCCTCGATGGCGCGGGTGATCTCGGCGACGGACTTGTTGTTGCCGTGGAAGGCGATGCGTCCGGCGGGCATCTCGGCGGCGAGCGCCGTGGCCAGCTCGCCACCGGAGCAGACGTCGAGGTTGAGCCCCTCCTCCTTGAGCCACTTCACGACGGCCTTGGAGAGGAACGCCTTGCCGGCGTAGAACACGTCCGCGTCCGGCCCGAAGGCGTGCGCCCAGGCGCGGCAGCGTTCACGGAAGTCCGACTCGTCGAGGAAGAAGGCGGGCGTCCCGAACTCCTCGGCGAGGCGGGTGACTTCGACTCCGCCGACGCTGACCACGCCGTCGTCGCCGCGCGTGACGGTCCGGGCCCAGACCTTCTCGTCGAGCGCGTTCAGGTCGGCGGGCGGCGGGGCGTAGTGGCCCTCGGGCAGGACGTCGGCGTGGCGGGGGCCGGCGGGGTGCGCGGAACGGCTCATCGAAATCTCTCTTTGCGGGTCACAGGCGTTCAGGGGCGTCCATGCCGAGCAGGGTCAGGCCACCGGCCAGCACCGTCCCGGCGGCTTCGGCGACAGCCAGCCGGGAGCGGTGGGCGGCCGAGGGTTTCTCGTCGCCCTGGGGCAGTACCCGGTACTGGAAGTCGAGCAGGGCGTCGGCCAGCTCGACGAGCTGCCGTACGAGCCGCTCGGGCGCACGGTGGTACGCGGCGGCCTCCAGGGCGAGGGGGTGCTCGGCGAGGACGCACAGGAGGGCGTTCTCACCCACCACCTCGCCGGGCAGGCTCTGGAACTCTTCGGGCAGGCTCTCGAACCCGAGCTGGGCGGCGTTGCGGGTCAGCGCGCGGGCGCGGGAATGGGCGTACCGGACGCGGAAGAACTCGTTGGACTCGTCCTGCGCGAGCAGCCGCTCGGCGAACACCGGGCTCTCGTGGGGCGCGACGGCGAGCATGGCCCAGGCGGCGGCGTCGACGCCGAAGCGCGCGCCGACGTCCCCTTCCCTGGCGGGGACGGGGGCGATGTTCGGAGCGGTGTCCGGGGTGGGGGCGGTGCTCGTGGTGGGGGCGTTGCTCGGCGCCGGTTCGGTGCTCGGCGCCGGTTCGGTGCTCGGCGCCGGTTCGGTGGCATTCGGCGTCGAGCCCTGCGTGGCCGCGATCCTCAGCAGCGCGTCGCGGACGACGCGCGCGCGGACTTCGGCGCTGGGAGCGGGGACGGCGGCGAGATCACGGTCATGGTCACGCTCACGGTCCGAGGCATGGTCCGGGTCGGGATCCGGGGCGGGATCCGGGGCGCATCCGTATCGGATTCCCTGGGCGTGGATCTCCCGCAGGAGATCGGCGACGGAACGCTTCCGCAGCACGAAGTTCAGGAACCCCGCCCCGCTGATCTCGACGCGCTCGATCCCGTCCGCCACCTCCAGTCGGCGCGCGAGCACCCCCGCCACCTCACCGGGTGCGCGGCGGGCCGACCTCGCCACCTGGAACGCGACGGGCGTGGCGTACTCCCCCACCCCACCGGGGCGGGTCCGCTCGACCACGACCCGGTCGGGAACGACCGCGTCCGCCGGAAGCTCCCCGTCCTCGACGGCGCAGCGCACGGCGCGCACGACGGTACGAGAGAGGTCAGCGGGGGTCACGTCACCCAGCCTAGGGGAGAAGCCCCCGGGTCACGCGAAGGGTTTCGGCATGTGAACACACACGTGAACACACACCTGGACACATAGAAGAGGACAGGACCCGCGCGAGCCGTCAGCCACGGGGTCCATCCACCCCGTCGGCCTTACCCTCGTCCTCTGCCCGCCGGTGTCTCTTTCCGCTCGCGCCGGTCCCGGCGCTCGGCCAGCCTGCGCACGACGCGCACCAGCTCGGCGGGCTCGAAGGGCTTGGCGAGGAAGGCGTCCACCCCGGCGGCGATCCCGACCTCGACCTCGTACTGGGTGCACGCACTGACAATGGCGACGGGCAGATGCCGCGTCCGCGGATCGGCCCGCAACTGCGCGGCCGCCCCGAAGCCGTCCAACCGAGGCATGACCACATCAAGGGTGATCACGTCCGGACACACCTCATGTACGACGTCCAGGCACTCGGCACCATCGTTCGCGGTCACGACCTCGAAGCCCTCCAGCTCGAGATTGACCTTGATCAACTGCCGGATGACCTTGTTGTCGTCGACAACAAGCACCCGACCCGAGGCGCCTGACACAACTCGAGAGTAGGTCCGCCACAGCCCCCGCGTCCGGGTTTTTGCCACTTCCACCCCCTGCGGGCGACGCACTCCCCACTCCCCGGTAAACGAGTTCCTGATCACCCGGTGAGAGCTGGTAGTGTTCAACCCGTCGCAGCAACACAAGCGACGCGCCCCCGTAGCTCAGGGGATAGAGCAACGGCCTCCGGAGCCGTGTGCGCAGGTTCGAATCCTGCCGGGGGCACTTCGCAGGAAGTGCCCAAAGACCCCGCCATCAGCGAGTTCGCTGAGACGGGGTCTTCGCGTATGCGCAGCCAACTGCCGTCCTGTGCAACCGCATGTCAGGCCCTGTGGACTATTCGTGGACAGGATCTCGACCGATCGCCCCAGGTCAACCCGGTAACCACTGAAGGCCCGGGTCAGGTCCAGGGGCCTCGCAGCGCTTCGCCACTCACTCGCGATCACTCGTACTCGCGCAGCAGATCTTCGATCCGACGGTTGGCCACCTCCTGGCGGCCGTCGAGGCACTTCGCGAACCGACTGAGCAGCACTTCCACGCTGTTGCCGGCGCGCTCGGCAACCTCGGTCGAGTCGACCCCGGCATTGAGTCATGTGGAGGGCGCCGAGTGCCGGAGGCCACAGGGCCGCTGTGCGAGCGGCGAGGCGGCCACAGCCGGCGGCAGCGCGATCACCCTGGCTTCCCGCCAGGCCCGGTAGTACGTGGAGGAGGAGACCGCTCCCCCGCCCCCGGTGAAGAAGAGCCGCCCGTCCTGAGCGGTCCCGAAGGTGTCGAGGTGCTCGCGGAGGATGGTCACAAGCCGGGGCGGGATCGGCGCCCGCCTCACCTCTTCCGTGGGCCGGTTCTTCAGCCCGCGGTCGTGATGGCTCTCCCCCGAGTCGGTCCACCGCTTGCCCACACTCGGCCCGCGTCCGGTGCAGGAGCGGTCCCCCATCCGGAACACGGCAGAGTCGTATCTGTCGTATCTGCCTCGGCCGGCGCCACGACTTCAGCCGCCCGAGGTGAGTGTGGCGGCCAGCACGCGGGCGCTCGCGGGGGTGCCGCGGGCCGGTGCACCGTAGGGGGCGTGAGCGCGGTCCAGGGTCGGCATGAGGCTCGGGGCGCGGTCGGTGGGGGCGCGGTCGAGGAGGGTGGTGCCGGTCTCGGCTTCCTGGGTGGGGGCGTAGCCGGCCGTGCGGAGGGCGGTGAGGGTCTCCTCGGGAGGGGCGGTGGAGATCAGGACGGTGGGGGCGATCCGGCGCAGGCGGAGCTTGGCCAGGCCGTGGGCCTGGACCACCTCGGCGATCAGGGCCGTGTCGTCCGAGCGGATGCAGCAGGCGGAACGGACGACCTTGAGCTGTCCGTGGGTGCGGGCGGTGTCCTTGATCGTGTAGGCCAGCGGTTGGGGCAGGGGGGTGCCCTGTTCGCTTGCCGCCGTGAGGCGGTCGAGTAGTTCGTCGGCGCTCCAGCCGGCGTCCAGGGCCCGACGGATGGAGGTTGCCGTGATGCGCCAGACCACCGCGTGGCCCTCGGACTCGATGTCGCCAACAGCGGAGAGCAGGTCGGCGAGGGCGGGCGCGGGCGCACCGGTGACAGTGGCGGTCAGGTCGCTCTGGAACCGGGCCGTTTCGCTGGGCTCGGGCAGCGCCGCGTACAGCTCCTCGCGGAGGGTGGTCACCGCCTTCGCCAGGGTGGGGCGCAGGGACAGGTCTTCGTCCAGGCCCTCGGAGCCCCGGGCGGACGGGTCGACGCTCGCGCCGGGCACTGCCGGGTAGTGGTGGGCGGCTCCCGCCTCCAGCAGTCGGCACAGGGCCCGCCCGGCGGGGGTGAGCGCGCCGTGAGCGACCACGCCGAGCAGGGCCGCCTCTGCCAGGGTGGCCGCCATGCGGTCGAGGACTCCGTCCAGGCCGGTCAGCTCCCCGACGCCGTCTGCGGCCAGGTGGACGCGCAGGGACGGCTGGAACCATGCGGCCAGGGCGAGCAGTTCGGTGTATCCGCGCGCGTTCGCGGTCAGCCCGTGTCCGTCGGGGAGGACGGCGAGCGCTCGTAGGACCCCGGTGCGCAGGGTCACGGCGTCCTCGTCCTGCGGGCTGATGAGCGCGACCGGGGTCTCGTCGGGGTCCGGCCAGTGGCTGAGCACTGCGGGAACCACGGCCCAGGCGGCCAGCAGCGGCAGCAGCTTGCCCGCTGCGGGGGCGGCGGCCCAAGCGTCGTAGCGGTCGCTCGGCAGCAGCCGGGCGGAGGGCTTGGGGCCTTTGGAGTTCCTACGGCCCCGGGGGGCGGGTGCCGGTTCGTCGTTCTGCGGCGCGGCCAGGCCGGCGTTCACCGCGAGGTCCAGCCACAGCCGGGTGTCGGCCTCATCGGCCCCGGCCGCCTTGGCCAGCCGCCGGGTGTCCCGTACGGCGATGCCGCCCGCCTTGCGCATCGCGACCGGCTCGGCGGCCAGCGCCCGCAGTACCAGTTCGGCCCGCCAGGCGGCCGCCGCGGCGGCCGTGCCACCCTCGCCCTCCCAGCCGGACGGCAGCGGCGCGGCGGCGGTGAACGGCTCCGGTTCCAGCCGGGGGCTGGGTGCCGCGCCCCCGTCGCGCAGCGCACGGGCGACCTCGTAGGGAAGCTCGACCAGGTCGAGACCGACGGGGACCAGCAGTCCTCGTCCGGCCAGCCAGTCGGTGCCCTCGTCGCCGCTGCCGCCCTCCCGGAAGACGTACTTGGCGTCCGGGCTCGCGTACTGTGCCCCATTCCGGCCGACGAAGCAGTGGGTTCGCAGCACCGGCGGGCCGGGTACCAGGTGGTCCAGCAGCTCCAGCGCCCGGACCGGGGCGTCCGCCACCAGGGCCCGCACCCGGGCGGGATCGGCGAGCAGAGCGATGATCAGCTCCTGGGCCTGGTCGCGGGTGCGGGCCGCGCCCTCGCCGAACAGGTTCGCGGCGATCCGCTTGACCTCCGGGGCGTTGTAGGCGTGGGTCAGCAGCCGGGTCGCGGTGCGCCCGTAGCCGTCGAAGCCGGCGGCCCGGACGTGCAACAGCGGTGGCAGCGCCAGTTTCCCCTTGGGCGCGGGGAGCAACAGCGCGCGCTCCCGCAGTCCGGCGAGCGTGTGCTCCGCCCGCCGCCGCTCCTCCCCCGGCTCGAACCAGGCCAGTACGTCCCGCTCGGGCACCAGTCGGTCCGCGGGCTCCACGGCGGCGACAGGCATCCGCTGTTGCCAGGGATACCGGGGCCCGTCCTCGGCCTCGCCGCCGGCTACGGGACCGTGTCGCTCCAGGGCGAGGGCCGCGACGGAAGCGAGCAATTCCAGTTCTCCGGCGGTGCCCGCCATCAGTCCCTGGCCCACCGACTCGTCGGTGAGCAGGTGTTCGGCGAGCTCGCGGAGGGTGGTGATGCGTCGGTACTCGGCGGCGAGCGGCAGATCCCGCTCCTCCAGCAATGCGGTCAGCCGCTCAGGATCCAGGGTGCCCAGCCATTTCGCGAGGGCGGTACGCGCATTCACCCGGCCAGGCTAGCGCCGTCCGGTCACCCCACGGGGGTGAACCTTGCGGACCCAGCGCCGCAAGAGGCAGATCGTCCTCGACACCGCAACGGGCCACCGCCACCAGCGCCGTGCCCGGCTCCGGAACGGCCGTGGACAGCGTCCTTGCCCAACTGCCGTGGCGCGACACCCGGCGCGGGAACCGCTCCGGGGAATGCCGGGAAGCGCTGGGATCGGATAGCCGCTCCGGGGGTGGGTTCCGGTGGTCCGTACGAGGGGGTGGGGGTGGGTCTGTGGGATTTGGGGGGTGGGGTGGAGGGGGTGGCGTACGTAGGTTGGGGATGAGGCCACCTTGCGCCGGTGACCAGGTGCTTCGTGGCGGGCTCTGACGATGAGGATGGGGCAGGCGCGATGCGTGAGTTGGTGGAGACGGCGCGGCGGTGGGTGGCCGAGGGGCGGGAGGCGTATCTGGCGCGGCCCGTGACCGAGCAGGGGTTCGGGCCGCGGGATCCCGCCGGTGCGGTGTTGGTGGATGCCGGCGGGGAGTGTGTGGGGGCTCTGTATCGCGGGGTCTTCGATGCCGAACTCGTCGTCGAGGCGGGCGGCTTGGGGGGCGGGGAGAGCGCGCGGGTGTGTGAGCTGTCCGTGGGGACCGGGGAGGCCGTCGAGGCGCGGTTGACCTGTGGTGGACGGGCCGAGGTGTTGTTGCAGCCGCTGGTGTCGATCCCGGGCGAGTGGTGGGAGCTGCTGGGGCGGGGGGCCGGGGTGGCGCTGGTGACGCGGTTGAACGCGGCGGCCGATCGGGCGGTGAGCGAGGTGGTGCGGGCCGTGGACCTGCCGGCCGATGACGCCGCGCGGCGGGCCGGGGAGCTGTTGGCGACCCGGCGGCCGGGGCGGGACGCGCTGTACGGGGGTGCGGGGCTGGTGCTCGTGGAGGCGTACCCGTCCGCTCCGCGCGTGGTGATCGGGGGTACCGGGGAGCTGGCCGAGATCATCGGGCGGCAGGCCGCGTTGCTGGAGTGGGGGGTGACGGTCGTGGAGTCGGCCGGGGAGGCCGCGAAGGTCCTGGCGGATCATCGGGACGCCGCGTGTCTGGTGCTGCTCAGTCACGAGCCGGACTTCGACGTGCCGACGCTGCGGACGGCGCTGGCGCTCGGGATCCCTTACGTGGGGGCGCTCGGCTCCCGGCGGACCACCACGCGGCGCCGTGAGGGGCTGATCGCGGCCGGGGTGAGCGCGGCGCAGCTGGCGCGGGTGCACGGGCCGATCGGCCTGGATCTCGGGGCGCGGACCCCCGCGGAGACGGCCTTGGCGATCTGCGCCGAGATCCTCGGGGTGCTGGGTGGCAGGGACGGCGGCGGGTTGCGGGATTCCGACGGGCCGCTGCGGGGGTGAGCGTGTTCCGGGGCGTGGCGCCCGGTGGGGGCCGCGTTCCGGGGCGTCCCGGTCGGGGTTCCCCGCGTCCAGGAGGCGTCCCGGCCAGGGGCAGGGGCATCCCCCGTCCGGAGTACCCGGCGTCCGGCAGCATCCCGGCCGGGGTTCCCCGCGTCCAGAAGGCGTCCCGGCCAGGGGGCGGGGAGGTTTCCGCGAGCGCAGGAGTGAATCCGGACCAAATGCGGGAAACTGGTACACATGGACACGAACCTGATCTATCTCGCGGTGGACAGGACCCTCACGAACATCGCGTGGCTCCTGGTCGTCGGACTGATCGTCGTGGGCTTCCTGCTCGGCGGGTTCATGCTGGGCAAACGGGTTCGCGCGCACGAGCCCGCGCCACCCAGTACGGAGAGCCAGCCCCACCTGCCCGACGGCGGTGCGGTGCTGGAGGTCTCCGAGGAGCGTGAGCCCGTGGAGTTCCCCGCCGCCGGTCTGCGGCCGCACGAGATGCAGGGGTACGGGAACTTCGGCTCCCGGAGCCACAGCCACCAGGAGGACGCCCGCGCGGAGCGGGAGTCCGGGTACGAGCACCCCAATCCGCGGCCGCCGGCGGGCAAGCAGCCGCCGACCGTGCCTCCGCTGGGCGGCGCGAAGCCGGTCTGACCCCCGACCGGGGCCGGGCCCGACCCCGCCCTGACCTCCCGACGTCGACCTCCGACCCGCGCCGCCCGCGCGGGTCGGAGGTCGACGTGCGTTCGGGGATTCGCAGTTCCAGGGATTCGCAGGTCAGAGGAGGTCGGTGCGCAGGCGCAGGACCTCCGGGGGCGGGTGCCGGCCCGAGGTCTGGCGTACTTCCGCCGCCAGTGGCGGGTCCAGCGGGCGGTACGGGACCTCGCCCAGGCCGATGGCGGTCACGGTCGCCCCGGCCGGGGCGGTCTCCGCGCGCCGGGCGAGGGTCGCCGCCAGTTCGGTGCGCAGTGCCGGGGACAGTGGGCTGGACACCAGGGGTTCCTCGTCCTCGCCGGGCAGGACGAGGACCAGCGCGAGCGGGCGGCGCGGGCTGCCGGTGTGGCCGACGACGGCCGCGTCCCGGACGTTGGTGTGGCGGAGCTTGCGCCAGCCTCGGCGGCCGGCCGGGTAGGCCTGGTCCAGCCGTTTGACGACGAGGCCCTCGACGCCGCCGGCGGGCAGGGTCTCGTACCAGGTCTCGGCCAGCTCCGGGTCGGTGGTCATGGGCACCGGTTGCAGGGGTGGGCCGAGCGGGAGCAGCAGGTCGACGAGGAGTGCGCGGCGTCGTTCGTACGGGCGGGCGCGCACGTCGAGCCCGGCCAGTTCCAGTACGTCGAAGGCGGCGTACGAGGCCGGCAGGGTACGGGCGAGCAGCGCGGCCCTGGCCGGGGTGGCGGCGGCCCGTCGCTGGACGAGCGCGAAGTCCGTCCGCCCGGCGTGCCAGACGACCACCTCCCCGTCGAGGACGGTCCCGGCGGGCAGCATCAGCGCCGCCGCCGCGAGGTCGGGGAAGGCGGCGGTGACGATGCGCCCGGAGCGGGCCTGGAGCACCGCTTCCTCGGCCGTGCGCACGACGACGAGGCGGTGTCCGTCGAACTTCGGCTCGTACGCGAGACCCGGCTCGCGCGGCAGGGTGGCGACGGCGGTGGCGAGTGCGACCCGGATCGTGCTCACGGCAGCCCGCCGGCCTGGTCGGGGTCGAGCAGTGGGGCGCAGAGGTCCCCGTCGCGGGCCAGTCGGGGTGGGATGTCGTCGGCGAGGAAGACCAGCTCGGCGGGGTCATGGCAGGCCTCCACCTCGTCCCAGGAGACGGGCGCGGAGACGGTGGGGAGGGCGCGGGCGCGCAGGGTGTAGGGGGCGGCGGTGGTTTTGGCGGCGGCGTTCTGGCTGTGGTCGACGAAGACCTTGCCGGGGCGCAGGTTCTTGGCCATCCGGTGGACGATCAGGTCCGGGAGGGCGCGTTCGGCCTCCTGGGCGAGGGTCTTGGCGTACGCGGACACCCGCTCGGACGGGGTCGGCTCCAGCGGCGCGATCAGGTGGAGGCCCTTGGAGCCGGAGGTCTTCGCGCAGGCGCGCAGCCCGTCGGCGGCGAGGCGCTCGCGGAGCCAGAGGGCGGCGGCGCAGCACTCGACGGCGGTGGCGGGCGGGCCGGGGTCGAGGTCGAGGATCAGCCGGTCGGCGGTGGCGGGGGCGGCGGCGGGCCACTGGTGGGTGTGGAACTCGACGACGAGGTTGGCGGCCCACATGAGGGTGGGCAGGTCGCCGACGACGACCTGCTCGGCGGTGAGGTCCTCGGACCGGGGTACCGGGGTGGTCCGTACCCAGTCGGGCGTGCCGGGCGGCGGGTTCTTGGTGAAGAAGAGCTGACCGTCCGGGCCGTCGGGATAGCGCAGGAACGAGACCGGCCGGTCGTGGAGGTGGGGCAGCATCGCGTCCGCGACGCGGGCGTAGTAGTGCAGGACCTCGCCCTTGGTGAAGCCGCTCTCCGGGTACAGCACCTTGTCCAGGTTGCTGAGCGAGATGCGGCGCCCTTCCACCATCGTGATCGGCGCCATGGGAGCAGACTGGCATGGATCAGGTGGAAACGGGCGGTCGGGGCGGCCAGGTGGTGGAAGGCCGGGGGCGGCGGACGGACGGGTGGGCGGGCGGACGGGCAGGTGGACGGGCGCGGGGCCGTCAGGCGGAGGCCGCGCGTCTGGTCGTCTTCTTGGCCGCCGCGGTCTTCGCGGTCGTGGTCGTCGCCTTCGCCGTTCTCGTCGTCTTGGCCGCGGAGGCGGCGGTGCTCTTCCTGGCGGCGGTCCTGCTCGCGGACGTCTTCGCCGCGGTGGTCTTCGTCGCGGTGGTCTTCTTGCCGCCGGTCTCCTTGGGTGAGGCGGTGGCCTTCTTCGCCGCGGAGCCGGTGGCCTTGCGCGCCTGGGCCGTCTTCGCGGTCGTCGTCTTCGCCGCCTTCTTCGCGGGGGCGCTCTTCTTGTGCGTGGCGGCCCTCTTCTCCGCCGCGGTCTTCCGCGTGTTGCCGGGCACGGGCAGCGTGCGCACCTCGGCGTCCGTGTCGCCGTCCGCGGCGGCCGGCTCCCCGCGGGATTCCCTGGCCGCGCGGACGCTGTTCTCCAGGGCGGCCATCAGGTCGATGACCTTGCCGCCGGTCGGGGCGGCCTCCTCCTCGTCGCGGGGCGGTTCGACGCCCTGGAGCCTGGCCTCGATGACCTGCTGGAGGGCTTCCTGGTACTCGTCGTGCAGCGCGGACAGGTCGAAGTCCTGGGAGAGCATGTCCATGAGCGAGCGGGCCATCTGGAGTTCCTGGGGGCGGATCGTCACGTCCCCCTCCGGGGTGATGCCCGCGGCGGGCCTGACCTCGTCGGGCCACAGGCAGGTCTGGAGGACCAGGGTGTCCTCGTGGACCCGGAGCACGGCGAGGGCCTCGCGGGACCGGATGGCGATCTTCGTGACGGCGATCTGCCCGGACTCGGTGAGGGCCTCGCGGAGCAGGGCGTACGGCTTGGCGGCGGCGCGGTCGGACGTGCCGACGTAGTAGGCCTTGGAGAACATCAGCGGATCGATCGTCGAGGCGTCCACGAACGCCAGCACGTCGATGAGCTTCTTGCTCGGGAGGGGAAGGTCGGCGAGGTCCTCGTCGGACAGCATGATCATGCTGCCGTCCGGAGCCTCGTAGCCCTTGGTGATCTCGTGGTACGGAATCTCCACGTCCTCGGCCTCGCAGACGCGCCGCAGACGTACTCGTGAGCCGTCCTTCCCGTGCACCTGGCGGAGCGGAATGTCATGCTCCTCCGTGGCCGTGAAGAGCTGCACCGGGATCGTGACCAGCCCGAACGAGATGGCCCCCTTCCAGGTAGCCCTCATGCCGCGCTCCTTCCCTGGGGAGGTCCTCAGGCTATGCCGAGGAGCCGGAGCGCGACACTCGAAGGCGGCCGGGTCCGCGCCGACGGCGGCTCACCACGCACGGGCCCCGGTTCGCCGCCGGGTGGGACGGAGCCAGGTACGCGTGTCGCGGGCGAGGGCGTACAGGGCGTCGACGTCCGGGGGCTTGAGCGTGGCCGGGTTCGAGGCGAAGTGGGCCGCGGCGGTGCCGGGTTGGAGGATCCGTACGTCGCGCAGGGTGGGGGCCACCTCGACCCGCGAGGCCTCGACGAGGGCGAGCGCGGGGACGACCGGCGCCGTCAGCACGCGGGTGGCGTACGCGGCGGCGAGGCGGGCCAGCCGGGGTTCCGGCCCGGGTTCGTCGCGGCCCACGGTGAGCAGGAGGTCCCCGATCCGGGCGCGCCGGCGCAGACCGGGGACGGTGCGGACGCAGAGGACGCCGGGCGGGCCGATGAGGAGGTGGTCGATCACGCCGCCGTCGGGCAGCGGGACGGCGTGCAGGACCCGGCAGTCCTCGCCCTCCAGTGCGTCGAGTTCGGCGCCCATCCGTTCCAGGGCCTGGAGTTCCCGGCGGATCCGGTGCCGGGTCCTGGCGCCCGGGGAGCCGTACGTCAGCTCGCCCAGCAGGGGCTCCCCCGGACGGTTCGGGGCGAGGTCCTCGTCCGGGGGCAGCGCGAGGCGGAGCAGGTCGGCCGCCGTGGGCACCGGGGGCGGGCCGACGGTGTAGTCGCCGGTCAGGTACGGGCGCAGGGCCGTCAGGACCGCCTCGCGGCGGGTGTCGGACAGCAGGCTGACGCGGTTGGTCCGCCGGTCGTACCAGGCGACCGCCTCGCCGTCGGGCAGGTTGACGTACAGCCGACCTCGGCCGGGCCGGCCGCTCGGCAGCACCTTGAGTCCGGGCATCGGCCTCACCCCCGCATTCCATGGGAGCAGGCCGGCCGCCGACGGACAATCCCCCTGCCGGGTCCTGGGGCCGAGCCCCGTCGTTGGAGTGGCGTAGAGCTCCTCGTGGGAACGAGGGGATGCGCGGGACGTTCGTGGCCGGCGGGTTCCGCGGGGCGGGCGTGCCGGGCGGGGCGGGCGATCGGTCCGGTAACGGCCCTGACGGCCCGTGTAACGACTCCGACGGAACCCCGTCGGGTTGCTGTTACAGAAGCACCGCTGTACCGCAATGACGGACGCCTACGTTTATGTCATCTGAACACGCCCGGCCGCCTGGACACGCCGGGACCCGACCCGCAACGAAGGACCTCCCGTGAGTACCGTCAGCCGTCGCAGTCTCGTTCGCGCAGCCGCCGTGACCGCATGCGCCGGCAGCCTCCTGGCACTGCCCACCGCCGCCGCGCTCGCGGACGGCGTACCGGCCGCGTCGACGGGGCAGCGGACCCTGGTCAAGAGCCTCTCCCTGGCGGACGGCGAGTCCCTGGCCCGGATCTACCGGGTGGCCGACGACGCGTACGAGGCCGAGATCCTGCGCGACGGCGCCCGGGTCGCCACGTTGGCCGGTCGGGACGGCGCGACCGACGTCGGCGGTTCCGGCGACCTGCACGTCTCACTGCGGGCGGACGGCCGGCTCACGTCGTGGGTCGGTGACACCCGTCCCGCCGGCGACGCGTCGCACGCCCTCTTCGGCGACGGCCGCAAGACCGGGACGCGCAGCGGGCACACCGTCCCCGTCTCGGCACACACCACGGAGTCCGCGGCGCGTGCGGGCGGGACCGCGGAGGCGTTGCGCCTGAACACGATGGCGGACGGTCCGGGCGAGGGCGTGCTGCTGCTCGCGGCGGGCGGCGGCATCGCGGCCATCGGCGCCGCCGGGCTCGGCTTCGCGATGGTGCGGCGCGGACGCACGGAGGGCTGACACCCCGTTCGCGATGGTGCGGCGCGGACGCACGGAGGGCTGACACCCCGGTTGTCCGGCGGCGGGCGGGCGGATCGGCCGGCCCGGAGTCCACCGGGCGGACGCGTGAGCAAAAGGGATGTATCTCTGCATAAGGTTGGCTGGAAACCGACCGCCACCGGCCTGCCGCAGAGAGGATGGCCCGCCCCCGTGAGAACGCTCCCCGTCCGGACGCGCACCGTTCTGCTGCTGCCCGCCCTGCTGCTCCTGGTCGCGGGCTGCGGCGACTCCGGCGAACTGGTCGCCGCCGGGCCGACGCCGACGGCGAGCGGGCCCGTGAACCTGTGGCCGGGGCGGCAGGGGGCCGTGGTGCCGCCCGCCGATCCGGGGGGCGCGCCGCCCGAGTACGTCCCGGGGCTGCCCCGGGTCAAGAACCAGGACGTACACGAGGTCGACCCGGTGGCACTGGTCCAAGCCGAACTGCGCGCGCACCCGAACACCGACGTCGGCCCGGACGGGATGCCCCGGGAGACCGCCGACGCGGTCCTGGCGTGCGGGAAGGAACCGACCGGGAAGTGTCCGGTCCTGAGCCCGTACTACCGGGACCTCACCGGCAACGCGAAGGACGAGATCGTCGTCGGGATCGAGTTGCCCGACAAGATGCTGTCCGTACGGGCCTACACGGCGGACCCCGACGGGCGGCTCAACCGGATCATGGCCACCATCGACACCGTGATCGGCGTGGAGCTCGCCGGCCAGGACGTGATCCTGCGGGCTCCGAGCGGCAACAACGGCTACGAGCTGATCACCGCCTGGTCCTGGGACGGGAAACAGCGCAGCATGCTGCCGACGCGCGAGCAGATCGTCCGGGTGCCGGGACCGGCGCGCCCGCAGCCTTCGACGGACGCGACCCCGGGGACGGGCTCGGCGACGGGTTCGGGTCCGGCGACGGGGACGGGTTCGGCGACGAGTTCGGCGACGGCTGCGGCTGCGGCGGGCGGGGCCTCGTCGTGAGGCATCGGTTGCCGGCCTGGACCGCTTCGCTGACCTGGAAGGCGGCGTGCTTCATCGTGATCATGTGCTGCTCGCTGGCGGCGGTGCTGGGCGCGCTGGTGCACGTGGAGGTGACCCGGCAGACGGTCGGGACGGCGCGCGACAAGGCGTTGGAGAAGCTGCGCGACGCTTCCCGCGCGTACGAGGCCGGCGAGGCCCTGCCCCCCGATTCGGGGCTGGACCCGACGGAGCTGCCGCCGTCGCTGCGGGAACTCGCGGTCGGTGGCCGGCAGGGAACGGTCGTGGGCACCCACGACGACCGTCCGACGATGTGGGCGGCGGGCCCCGCCGACGGCCGGGCCCTGGCCACCGCCGTCGACTACAGCCAGAGCGCACGGACGATCAGCGGCCTGGACCACGCGATCACCGGCTCCTCCCTGTTGGCGATCGGGGGAACGCTGCTGGTGGGGGCGTTCGCCGTGCGGCGCGTGACCCGGCGACTGCACCAGACGGCGACGGTCGCCCGGCGCATCACCCAAGGCGACCTCGACGCGCGGGTCGGCGATCCGCGCACGCGGGACCCGGCACGCCACCAGGACGAGGTGGCGACGGTCGCGGGCGCGCTGGACACGATGGCCGGCAGCCTCCAGGCGAAACTGATGAGCGAGCAGAGGTTCACGGCGGACGTGGCGCACGAGCTGCGGACGCCGTTGACAGGCCTACAGGCGGCGTCGGAACTGCTGCCGGAGGGACGGGCGACGGAACTCGTACAGGAGCGGGTCCGTACGATGCGCCAACTCACCGAGGACCTGCTGGAGATCTCCCGACTGGACTCGGGCAGCGAGGCCGTGGAAACCGACCTGCACCAGCTCGCGCGGCTCGCCGGGAGAGTGGTGCGGGCCTCGGGGACGGACACGGAGGTGGTCGTCGTCCGGGACGCGCACGTGGAGACCGACCGGCGGCGGCTGGAACGGGTGCTCGGCAACCTGGTGGCCAACGCCCACAAGCACGGGCGTGCGCCGGTGGTCCTGACGGTGGACGGGCCGGTGGTGACCGTACGGGACCACGGCGACGGCTACCCCGACTACCTGATCGCGCACGGCCCGCAACGCTTCCGGAGCGGGTCGGACTCCCGCTCGGGCAAGGGCAAGGGGCACGGGCTCGGGCTGACCATCGCGGTCGGACAGGCCCGGGTCATCGGGGCGCGGCTGGAGTTCCGGCGCGGAGCGGAGGGTGGGGCGTTGGCGGTGGTCACCCTGCCGTTGCCCTGGTCGGGCGGGTGAGCGGGACCGGGTCTTTGCCGTGGTCGGGCCTTTGCCGTGGTCGGGCGGGACCGGTGCGCCGGCCGGGCCGGTGGTGCGGTGCCGTGCGGCGTCGATGCTGCCGGCCCCGGCTGCGCCGGGCGCCTGAAACGCCGGCGGGGCTGAGATACAGCGCCGCCGGGCCTGCCCGGTCACGAGCGGCGGGGCTGAGATGCAGCGCCGCCGGGCCTGCCCCGGTCACGAGCGGCGGAGCCTAGATCCACGCCGCCCGGCCTGCCCGGTCACGAGCGGCGGGGCTGAGATCGGCGCCGCCGGGCCCGGTCACGCCGGGGGTGGGGTCTTGGTCCAGGGCCAGCGGGGTTTGGGTCTGGTGCCCGAGGGGACGAAGGTGTACTTCCAGCCCTTCTGGAGGCCCAGCCGCTTCGAATAGCCCGCCGGGACGCGCTCGTACAGCAGGACCGTCGGGGCGCCGCCGTCCGGGGCGGGAACCGGGATCTCGTACCACTTGGCGGGGTGCCCGGTCGGGCCGAGGAGGATCGGGAGGGTCCGGCCGTCCATCGGGCCGCCCTCGAAGGGGGTGGGTTGGCTTCTCACCCCTCCAGTGTCACAGCAGGTGGGCGGCCTCGGAGACCACGGGGATCACACGGCGGGCCAGCACCCCGACCGGTCCCTCCGCGGATTCCAGGGACAGGGCCGCGCGTGCGGCGGCGGCGGTCTCCGGGTCGGTGGCGGCGGTCGCCGTGAGCAGGGCGATGAACTGGTCCAGCAGCCAGTCCCGCAGCTCCTGCACGCCGGGCTGCTTGCCCTCGTCGATCCAGATCAGGGAGGCCGCCTCGACGGCGGTGATCCAGGTGCGGACCATCATGCGCAGCCGCGGACCGGGGTCCGGGACGCCGAGGTGGACGAGGATCTGTTGGGCGGCGGCCCGGCGGATGCCGTCGACGGTGGCCGTGGTGCGGGAGGTCTCGACCACGCTGCCGCCGTTGAGGAGGGCGGAGAAGCCCGCGTCGTGTTCGTCGACGAAAGCCAGGTAGCGGTCCAGGGCCCGGGACAGCCGCCGGGTGAGGGGTCCGGCCTGGGGTTCGGCGAAGCACTGCTCCAGGAGTTCGGCCGCGGAGCGCAGGGCGGCTTCGTAGAGCTGCTGCTTGCCGCCGGGAAAGTAGCGGTAGACGAGGGGGCGCGAGACGCCGGCGGCCTCGGCCACGTCGTCGAGGGAGACCTCCTCCGGTGCCCGGTGCGCGAACAGCGTCAGGGCCGCGTCGAGGAGTTGGGCCCGTCGCTCCTCGACGCTCAGCCTGCGGTACGCGCGTACGGTCATGCCCGCAGGGTAACCCCCGGGGCGGCGCCTCAGGCCAGGAGTCCGGAGCTCTGCCAGAGCCGGCGGCCGACCCCGCGCAGGATTCCTATGTCGTCGAGGAAGTCGGTGAGCCGCTTGGCGCCGGTCTGCATGACCTCGCGCCGGTGGCCGCTCGCCTTGACCTGGGCGACGGCTTCGTGGCGGTCGAGGCCGATGTTGTCGTAGACATGCGGGTTGACGAAGGCCAGCGAGAAGACGCGGGCGGCCTCGCCGCAGCTGATCCGGGTGAGTTCCTGTTCCCAGCGCGGGGCCGTCAGCATCTGGCGGCGCAGTTCCTCGCGGGCGTAGCGGACGTGCCGGGCCTCTTCGATGACGTGGATGCGGGTGACCCCGCGCACGAGGGGCTGGATGCGCTCGTCCGGGAAGGTGAGCCGTTGCATCCAGTCCAGGATCTCCTCGCCGAGCAGGGTGCAGGCGAAGGAGCCGGGGGTGGTGGAGATCGTCTTGAGGACGCGGGCGAGGTTGTGGTTCGCTCGGGAGACCGGATACTCGGGGGCTCCGCCCTTTTGGATCATGCGGGCGAACATCATGGAGTGCCGGCATTCGTCGGCGATCTCGGTGAGCGCGTAGCGGACGTGATTGCTGGTCAGCGACTTGTCGTAGATGTGTCGGACGAGCAGCTGCATCAGGATGATCTCGAACCAGATGCCGAGCGAGGCGAGCGCCGCCGCCTCGTGGCGGGAGAGCTCGATGCGCTGCTCCTCCCCCATCTTCTTCCACATGGGGGTGTCGTAGAGGGAGAGCAGTTCGGGCGGCCAGTAGTACTTGCCCTCGATCGGCGGGGCGTCCCAGTCGAGTTCCGTGTCGGGGTCGAAGGAGTGCTTGGCCGAGGATTCGAGCAGTCGTTCGGCGATCTGTTCGCGGTCCTTGAGCAGGCCGAGCGCGTCCTTCAGGACCCGGCGATCCGTGCGGTCGGTCGTGGTCGTCATCGCGGGGGCACCTCGCCCGTCGTGTGGGGTCGCCGCCGGGGAGTTACCAGCGGTCACCTCTTATGAGACTGCCTGTCAGCAAGGCCGTCAATCCCCCGCGCACGACTTGTTGACCCCGTGTCTACCAACGTGTGACGCTGCCAACTGTCCGCTCAGGCAGGGAAGTACGTGAGACGAAGGGGCGTCCATGTCGACGCACGAGCTCTACACAACGGCCCCGGGCGAGGCCGTCTGGCAGGTTCCGGCCTCCGGCGCGGCCCGTTTCAGCTGGGAGTACGACGGCGGCCGGGAGCGGCTGCTCGCGCTGTACCAGAAGGGCAAGGACAAGCAGTGGGACGGCGCCAAGCGCATCGCGTGGGACCTGGAGGTGGACCCGCACGACCCGCTCGGCACCCCCGACGAGGCGCTGACCCTGTACGGCACCCGACACTGGGCCAAACTCACCGACAAGGACAAGGGCGAGCTGCGCCGGCACTACGCGTCCTGGAACTTCAGCCAGTTCCTGCACGGCGAGCAGGGCGCGATGGTGTGCGCGGCGCGCATCGTGGAATCCGTGCCGGACCTGGACGCGAAGTTCTACTCCGCCACGCAGACCATGGACGAGGCCCGGCACGCGGAGATCTTCGGCCGCTTCCTGCACGAGAAGGTCGGGATGCTCTACCCGGTCAACGACAGCCTTCAGGGGCTGCTCGGGGACACCCTGCGCGACTCCCGCTGGGACATGCCGTACCTGGGGATGCAGGTCCTCATCGAGGGGTTGGCCCTGGCGGCGTTCGGGATGATCCGCGACACGACCGACAAGCCGCTGCCGAAGCAGATCCTCGCGTACGTGATGCAGGACGAGGCCCGTCACGTGGCCTTCGGTCGGATGGCGTTGCGGGACTACTACAAGCAGCTGACGGACGCCGAGTTGCGCGAGCGCGAGGAGTTCGTGATCGAGGGCTGTTACCTGATGCGGGACCGACTGCGCGGGGTGGAAGTGCTGGAGAACTTCGGGATCCCGCGCGCGGAGGCCGAGGAGTTCAGCGAGCAGTCGGAGTTCCTGCACCTCTTCCGGAAGCTGCTGTTCAGCCGGATCGTGCCGTGCGTCAAGGACATCGGGCTGTGGGGCGAGCGGCTCCAGAAGGCCTACCTGGACATGGGCGTCTTCGAGATGGGCGACTCCAACCTGGACCTGTTGATGAGCCAGGACGAGGAGATCGCCGAGGCGCTGGACCGCGAGCGGTTCGCCGCCGAGGAGCGGGAGCGGGTGGCGGAGGTGGCCGACGCCGTCGCGGAGGGCTCCGAGGGCGCGTAGGCCCCGGTTGCCCGCACACCCGGTCGGCGCCGGCTACGGCTTTCTCAGGGCCGCCTCCATCACCGCCCGCGCGATCGGCGCCGCGGCGCTGTTGCCGCTGATGTCGCGGCGGTTCGCCGCCGCGTCCTCGACCACCACCGCGACGGCCACCGCCGGGAAGGGGGCGTCGTCGGCCTTGGCCCAGGAGATGAACCAGGCGTACGGGGTGCCCGCGTTGCCGACGCCGTGCTGCGCGGTGCCCGTCTTGCCTCCGACCGTCGCACCGGGGATCGCGGCGTTGCGGCCCGTGCCGTCCCGCACCACCTTGACCATCAACTCCTGCATCCGCAACGCCGTTCCCGGACTCATGGCGCGGCCCAGGGCGTGCTGGTCCGCGCGCCGGACGAGGTCCCCGTCGTCCTGGGTCGTGCGGTCCACCAGGTGCGGGGACTTGAGTTCGCCGCCGTTGGCGACGGCGGCCGCGACCATCGCCATCTGCAACGGGGTGGCCTTCGTGTTGAACTGCCCGATCGAGGACAGGGCCAGCTGGTCCGGGCTCATGTCGGTGTCGAAGTTCGACCGTGACACCCAGGACGGCACCCGCAGCGTGTCGTCGTTGAAGCCGAGGCGCTGGGCGGCCCGCACCATGTCCTCCAGGCCGACCCGTACACCGATCTTGGCCATGACCGTGTTGCAGGACCACTGGACCGCCTCCGCCATCGAGGCGTCGACGCAACCGGTGCCGGCGTTGGGCAGCAGGGTGCTCGTGCCGGGCAGCGGGTAGGGGTCGGGGGTCTCGGTGGGCGCGTCCACGTCGGTGACCACCCCCGCCTCCAGGGCTGCCGCCGCGGTCACGATCTTGAAGGTGGAGCCGGGCGGGTACGTCTCGCGCAGCGCCCGGTTGAGCATCGGCTTGGCGGGGTCCGCGTTCAGCCGCTCCCAGGCCGCCTTGACCCGCGTACCGGTGCCGGACAGCACGGCCGGATCGTAGGAGGGGCTGCTGACCAGGGCGAGGATCCTGCCGGTGGCCGGTTCCAGGGCCGCGACCGCGCCACGCTTGCCGGCCAGCCCGGTGTACGCGGCGCTCTGCAGGGCGGCCCGGATGGTGGTGGCGACGTTCCCGCCGGCCGGGCGGCCGCGGGCCAGGTCGTACCAGAGCGGGAAGGCGGAGAGCCCCGGGTCGGTGCCCGAGAGGAGTGCGTCCTCGGCGCGCTCCACGAAGCTGGTCCCGTAGGTCTGGGAGGAGAAGCCGGTGACGGGGGCGTAGAGCGGGCCGTTGGCGTACGTCCTCTCGTGGCGCAGCAGTTGGCCGCTGTCGCGGGAGCCGGTGACGGGTCGGCCGTCGACCAGGACGTCCCCGCGCGGTTCGGCGTACCGCGCGATGGCGGGGCGCTTGTTGGCCGGGTTGGCGCCGTAGGCGGCGGACTCCCAGATCTGCACCCGGGCCACGTTGCACAGCAGGGCGACGGTCAGCGCCGCGCAGAAGTACCCGTACCAGCGGATGTACCGGATCACTCGGCGACCTCCGGTTCCACGGCCCGGGGTCGGCGCGCGCAGTCGCCGAGTCGGATCAGCAGGGCGACGATGATCCAGTTGGTGACGACGGAGGAGCCGCCCTGGGCCAGGAAGGGCATGGCCATGCCGGTGAGCGGGATCAGCCCGGTGACCCCGCCCGCGATGACGAACACCTGGAGCGCGAGGATCGAGGCGAGTCCGGTGGCGAGCAGTCGTCCGAAGGGGTCGCGCAGCGCGAGTCCGGTGCGAAAGCCCCGGTCCACGAGGAGCCCGTAGAGGACCAGGATCGCGGTCAGACCGACCAGCCCCAACTCCTCGCCGGCTGTGGCCAGGATGAAGTCGGACTTGGCGGCGAACCCGATGAGGAAGGACTGGCCGTGGCCGAGGCCGGCGCCGAGGAGCCCGCCGGCGCCGAAGGCGAAGAGGGACTGGGCGAGCTGGCCGGGGCCCTCGCCGCGGTCGATGGAAGCGAAGGGATTCATCCAGTCGTCCACCCGACCGTGCACGTGGGGCTCGAACGTCGCGACCGCGTAGGCGCCCACGGCGGCGAGCAGCAGCCCGATCGCGATCCAGCCGATCCGGCCGGTGGCCGTGAAGAGCATGATCACGAAGAGGCCGAAGAAGAGCAGTGAGGTGCCGAGGTCCCGTTCCAGGATCAGCACCCCGACGCTGAGCAGCCAGATCGTGAGGATCGGCCCGAGGACCCGGCCGGGCAGCAGTTTGAGCTTCCAGAAGAGCCGCCGGCCGCCGAGGGCGAGGGCGGTGCGGTTCGCGGCGAGGTAGGAGGCGAAGAAGACGGCGAGCAGGATCTTGGCGAACTCCCCGGGCTGGAAGGAGAGGCCGGCGAGGCGGATCCAGATGTGGGCGCCGTTGACGGCCGGGAAGAAGACGGGCACCAGCATCAGCACGAGGGCGACGGCGACGGACAGGTACGCGTACCGCTGGAGCACCCGGTGGTCGCGCAGCACCCCGACGACGAGCACGAACAGCACGACTCCCAGGGCGGACCAGCGCAGTTGCTCCCCCGCCGTGAGGTGGTGGGGGGTGCTCAGGTCGAGCCGTTGGATGAGGACGAGGCCGAGGCCGTTGAGCAGGAACGCGATCGGCAGCACGAGCGGATCGGCATGGGGGGCGCCGAAGCGGACGGCGAGGTGCGCGAGCAGGGCGGCGCCGAAGAGCCCCGCCGCGTAGTGCGAGGAGCCCTCGGGGAGCCGGCCGGTGGACGCGTGGCCGACGTGCAGGTGACCGAGTACGGAGATCAGGACCGCCCCGGTGAGCAGCGCGAGCTCGACGCCGCGACGCTTGGCGGCGCGGTCGCCGCGGGGTGGGGGCGGGGCGGGCTCCGCAACCTTCGCCGTCAGAGCGGTCATACGGGGAAACGTAGCAAGGGCGCGGGGCGTATGTCCGTTTATGTCATAGAGTGCCGAAGAGTCGTCACAAACGGTCGGACCATCGGAATCGGGAGTCTCGCCCCATGGGTCCTGTGGAGTTCATCGTCCTGGCCTTTCCGGAGGAACAGTTGCGCGTCCCGGCCGTCGAGGCCGTGATGGGGCTCCGCAAGGCCGGGGTGGTGCGGCTGATCGACGGTCTCGTGGCCACGCGGACGGCGTCCGGGGAGGTCATGGCGTCCGAGTTCGACGAGTTCGTGGAGCTGGCGGGCCTGCTGGCGCACCGGGAGGCGACCCGGCTGATCGGCCCGGAGGACGTCCGCGAGGCGGCGGAGCTCCTGGAGCTCGGCAGTTGCGCGCTCCTGCTGGTCGTCGAGCACGTGTGGGCCGAGGACGCGGCCGTGGCGGTGCGGGCGGCGGGTGGGCGGATCGTGGGGTCGGTCCGGATTCCGGCCGAGCGGGTGGGGGTGGTGGCCTGATGTTCATCAGACCCGTGGCGGCCGCGCCGGCCCGGGCCGACCGGCCGCCGGGCCGACCGTTGCTCCGCGGCCTCCTGGCGCGGGCCTCGGGCACCCCGGACCCCGGACGGAACGCCGCGCGGCCCCCGGCCCCCGTCTCGCCGGCCGCGCGGTACGCGGACCCGGACACGGAAACCGACACGGACATCGGTGCCGACGCCGGCACCGGCACTGATGCCTCGGCGGAACCGACCCCGCACGGGTCGACCGGCGCGGGCGAGGGGCTCGTGCGGGAGCTGGCGCAACTGGCCGCCCTCGCCCGCGAGGGATTGCTGACCCCGGAGGAGTTCAGTACGGCCAAGGCGCGCCTGCTCGGTTTCTGACGGACCGTGAACCGGGGCCGCGGAGTCGGGGCGGGAACCGGATCAGGGGCAGAGGGGCTTCGGCGTGGGGCCGGACGGGTGGCCGGGCCCCGCCGCCGGCCCCGCGTGGAGGATTCGTCATACCGGGCGTGGCACCATCGGCCGCCCCGGAGGTGATTACATGACAATTCGACTGCTCCGTGTCGCCTGTGTGGCCGCCGTCCTCATGACGGCCGGTCCCCCGCCCCTCGCCCACGCCGAACCGCTGCCGGCCGCCCCGGCCGCGGAGCCCGTCGGCGTCCTGCTCACCCGCCTCCAAGGCCTGTACCAGAAGGCCGAACAGGCCGCCGAGGCCTACAACTCCACCGAGGTCGCCCTCAAGGCCCGCCAGGACGACGAACGCCGCTCCACCACCGAGTTCTCCAAGGCCAGGGCCGCGCTGCTGACCGAGCGGGCCATCGCCGGCCGGTTGGCCCGGGAGCAGTACCAGGGCTCGCGGGCCGGCGTGCCCTCGTACGTCCGCATGCTGCTCCTCGGGGACTTCCAGAACGCGGCCGACCAGCGCCGGCTCGCCGCGCGCGAGGGAGCCCGGACGGCGGGTGTACTGGCGCGGCTGGAGCGGGGCGAGCAGCGGGCCGGGGCACTGGCCGGCGCGGCCCGCAAGGCCCTCGACGCCCAGCGGGCACTGACCGCCGAACAGAAGAAGCAGCGGGACGAGGTGACGGGCCGGCTCAAGGAGGTCGAGCGGCTGTTGGCCTCGCTGAGCGCGGAACAACTGGCGCAGCTCGACGGCCGCGAGGCCGCGGACACCGCCGAGGCGCAACGGGAGCTGGTGGATTCGGGCCGGCTCGGAACCCCGGGGGCGGTGAGCGCCCGTACGCCGACGGCCGCCGGCGGGGAGGCCCTCACGTACGCGGCCGCGCAGATCGGGAAGCCGTACGTCTGGGGGGCGGAGGGGCCGGGGTCCTTCGACTGCTCGGGGCTGACCTCCCGGGCCTGGGAACACGCCGGGCGGGCGATCCCCCGGACCAGCCAGGACCAGTGGGCCCGGCTGCCCCGGGTCCCCCTGGACCGGCTCCGTCCGGGGGACCTGGTGGTGTACTTCCCCACCGCCACGCACGTGGCCCTGTACATCGGGGACGGGAAGGTGATCCAGGCACCCCGTCCGGGAGCCACCGTCAAGGTGTCGCCGATCGCCGCGAATCCGGTCCTCGGAGCCGTTCGGCCGGACGCGGGAGGGGCGCCGCTCGCCTCGTACACCCCGCCGCGACTGCCCGGGTCGGCCGCGGCGGGGGACGACGGCGGCTATTCGGCGGAGGGGGCGCCCGCGGTCGTGGGGGCTCCCGCGGTCGTGGAGACCGCCGCCACGGTGGCCGTGACCTCGGCCAGGTAGTCGGCCGCGTCCTCGGGGTCGTAGAAGTACGCGTCGAAGTCGGCCGGGTTGTCGAAGCCGTTGGCGAATCGATCCGCCACCGGCTGGAGCTGCCCGGCCGCACCGATCAGGTTCAGCACGTGCTCCGGCGGGACCCCCAGCATGGCGTTGGTCCACTGGGTGACGGGCTTGCCGGTCGTGAACCAGAACTTGTCGAACGT
Organism: Streptomyces sp. NBC_00513; assembly: GCF_041431415.1. GTDB lineage: Bacteria > Actinomycetota > Actinomycetes > Streptomycetales > Streptomycetaceae > Streptomyces. The sequence goes on along the minus strand of NZ_CP107845.1, from coordinate 5,207,340 downwards.
GGCCTTCATCCACGCCTCGTCGAACGGCTTGTCGCCGTGCATGAGGATCGACGAGAGGTACGAGGCCGCGCACTTGGCCGCCGAGTTGGAGCCCTGCCCGGTGATCGGGTCGTTCGCCACGACCACGTCCGCCACGCCCAGCACCAACCCTCCGCCGGGCAGCCGGCCGATCGGGTTGCGGACCACCGGCGCGTACCGGCCGGCGAGGGTGGCGCCCGCGTCGGTCAGCTCCACCTTCGTGGCCCGCGCGTACTCCCACGGCGTGAACTTCTCCATGAGCTCCAGCGTCAGTGCCAGGTGCGCGGAGGGATCCGTCGTGCCCTTGAACGCGTCGATCGGGCCGCCCGGGACGCCTTCCCAGAACAGGATGTCCGCGCGGCCCGACGTCGTGAGGGTCGGCATGACGAACAGCTCGCCGACGCCCGGAACCAGGTTGCAGCGCACGGCCTCCGTCTCCGGGTGCTCGGGGCGGGGCCCCAGGCCGTGCACGTAGCTGACCGCGAGCGCGCGCTGCGGCGCGTCGTAGGGGGAACGCGCCGCGTCCCGCCCGAACATCGACACCAGCTCACCCTTGCCGGCGGCGACCAGGACCAGGTCGTAGGTGCGGGAGAAGTAGTCCAGGTCGGCGACGGACGCCCCGTGCACGACCAACTGCCCGCCGCGCTGCGCGAAGGTGTCCAGCCAGCCGGCCATCTTCACGCGCTGGTCGACGGACTGCGCGTCCCCCTTGAGCCGGCCGAGCCAGTCGACGGCCCGGCTGCCGTCCGGGGCGGCGACCGAGACGCCCAGACCCTTGATCCTGGGCGCCTGCCGCGCCCAGAAGTCGAGCTGGAGGTCCCGCTCGTGCTGGAGCGCCGTGTCGAACATGCACTGCGTGGACATGACCCGTCCGGTGCGGATCTCGTCCGCCGTCCGGTTGGACATCAGGGTGACCTCGTACCCCTTGGACTGGAGTCCGAGGGCGAGCTGAAGACCGGACTGGCCGGCTCCCACGACGAGTATCTTGCGCATCACGTTCTCGATTCGGGTCTGTCAGGCCGCCTGACCTGGTGGATCTATTCGGGAGTGGCGTCGAGGGCGTGACCCACCAGGGCCAGCAGCGATTCGACGACGGTCGCCCGCCGCCGGGCATCCATGATCACCACCGGTACGTGGGGCGGGACGGTGAGCGCCTCGCGCACGTCCTCCTCCTCGTAGGAGGCGGAGCCCTCGAAGTGGTTGACGGCGACGGCGTACGGCAGGCCACAGCTCTCGAAGTAGTCGAGGGCCGGGAAGGCGTCGCGCAGCCGGCGGGTGTCGGCCAGCACCAGGCCGCCGATGGCCCCGCGCACCAGGTCGTCCCACATGAACCAGAACCGTTCCTGGCCCGGGGTGCCGTACACGTACAGGACGAGGTCGTCGGCGAGCGTGACGCGGCCGAAGTCCATCGCGACGGTGGTGGTGCTCTTGTCCGGGGTCCCGGACAGGTCGTCGGTGGCCGCACTGGCCTGCGTCATCACCGCCTCGGTGCGCAGCGGGGTGATCTCGGAGAGGGAGGACACGAACGTGGTCTTGCCGACGCCGAATCCACCCGCGACCAGCACCTTGACGGCCACGGGCGCACGCGAGCGGTCGTACTGCCAGGACTGGGCGGGCTCGTCGTCAGGGGGGACGTCGATGTGACGGTCAGAGACGGCGAAGACCACTGAGCACCCTTTCGAGCAGTGCGCGTTCGGGACGGCCGGTGCCGTGTCCCGTGCCGTAGACGCGTATCCGGCCCTGGTCGGCGAGGTCGCTGACCAGGACCCGGACCACACCGAGCGGCAGTTTCAGGAGCGCCGCTATCTCGGCGATCGTCCGCATGCGGCGGCACACCTCGACTATGGCGGGCATCTCGGGCATCCGGTCGGGCGTGACGACCGGACCGCTGTCGAGGGCGGCGACGAAGGTCTCCACCAGCAGGACCTGCGTGAACCGGGTCCGGCCGCCCGTCAGCGAGTACGGGCGGACGCGGGCGGGGCGGCGGTCGGCGCCGCGTATCGGCAGCCGGTCGGAGGCCGGACTCCTCACGGGGTGTTCTCCATCGACTGGCGCAGCTCGCTGCGGACTTCGGGGGTCAGTACGTGGCCGGCGCGGCCGACGAACAGGGCCATGTGGTAGGCCACGACGCTCATGTCGCAGTCGGGCGTGGCGTGCACGCCGAGCAGCGAGCCGTCGCTGATGACCATGACGAAGACGGAACCGTGCTCCATCGCCACCATGGTCTGTTTCACGGAGCCGCCGTCCATGAGGGAGGCGGCGCCCGTGGTCAGGCTGCCGAGCCCGGACACGATGGTGGCGAGGTCGGCCGAGGCCCCTCGGGGGCCCTTGGGCCGGTCCTGCGGGGACTGCGCCGGCGGCTCGGAGGAGAGCAGCAGCAGCCCGTCCGAGGAGACGACGGCGACGGAGTTGACGCCGGGAACCTCCTTGACCAGGTCGGTCAGCAGCCACTGCAGGTTGCGGGCCTGGGTGCTCAGTCCGTACGTACTGGGCGCGGTCATGTGCGTGCCTCCTGTGCGGTGTCCCCCTGGTCGGTCTGTTCCCGGTCCTGCCCGCGGTCCTGCGCGAGCTCGGCCTCGACGACACGTCTGCCGTCCTGGGTCCCCTGGTAGAAACCGCCGAGCCTGCGGCGCAGTTCGTCGGCGTCCACCCGGCGCGGTTCGGGGCGCGCGTCGGCGGGGCGACCTCCGGTGGCCACGTTGCGCGGGGTCCGTTTGGGGAGTCCCTTGTCGGTCAGGACGTCTTCGGGGTGGCCGGCCTGGCGCGGGACCCAGTGGTCCTCGGCCTCGGCCCGCCGGTGCGGATCGGACGCCGCGGCGACGGGCCGCACGGGCAGTCCCGGTGCCGCGTCGGGCCGTGTCCGGCGGGGCAGCCCCTGGGCGGGGTCCGTGTCGCCCGGTGCCGCGGCCTCGGGGGCGGGCACCGTGAAGGCCTGCTCGGCCGGGGGCGACTGTGCGTCCGGGGTCAACTGGGCGTCCGGGGTCACGAAGGCCTCCGCGTCGGCCTCCGACACCACCCGGGCGAGGAGTTCCTCGTCGGCGGACAGCACGGGCTGCGGATCCGGGACGGCTGCCGGGGCGTCGATCGCGTCGGCGGCCTCGTTCGGGGCGTCGTCCGCGGTCTCGCCCGCGGCGTCGTCCGTGGCGTCGCCCGGGTCGCTCGGCTCGTCCGGGGCGTCGCTCGCGGCCGGCGCGGCCGGTTCTTCGGCGGACGCCTGCTCCTGCGGCCCCCGCGCGGGGACGATGAACACCTGGTCGGCGGTCGGAAGCGGCTCGGAGTCCGCGCGGGCCTCGAACTCGGCCTCGACCTCGGCCTCGAACTCCGCGTCGAAGGCGGCCTCGGTCTCGGCGAGCGGCTCGGCCTCCGGGTCCGAGAGCGGTCCCGGAACCGGGTCCGTCCCCTTGCCGGACTCGGCGTCCGCCGCCGCGCCCGCCGCCCTGTCCGTGTCCACGACCGGGTCGCCGAACGGGTCGCCGAACGCGGCGGCCAGGTCGGCGGCGATCCCCGGATCCCCGGCCGGTTCGCCCGCCGGTTCGAGCGCGGGCTCGGCCGCGGTCTCCACGACCGGGTCCGCCGCCGGGGGCGTCCGCTGGGACATCAGCGTGTTCTCGTTCGCCTCGGCGACAGCGCCGGGCAGGCGCAGCCCGGACGCGCCGGGCGTGACGACGGAGTGGACCGGCGAGGTGGGCGGCGTGGTCGGCAGCAGTGTCGCCGGGACGACCACGAGGGCCTCGGTCCCGCCGTGCCGGGGCGCCCGCAGTTCGGCGGTGACGCCGTGTCGGGCGGCGAGCCGGCCGGCCACGTACAGGCCGAGCCCCAGGCCGTGCTCCGACTCGGGTTCCTCGTCGTACGCCTCGGGGGTGGCCAGTCGGGCGTTGAGGGCCGCCATCCGGTCCTCGGTGACTCCGATGCCCTCGTCGAGCACGGACAGCACCACTTCGCCGGTGTCCAGCAGTCTGCCGGACACCTTCACCTTGACGTCCGGCGGCGAGAAGGTCGTCGCGTTCTCCAGCAGTTCCGCGAGGACGTGCGAGATGTCGTCGGCGGCGTGCCCGGCGACCTGCGTGTACGAGGGCATCGCCGCGAGGTCGACGCGCTCGTAGCGCTCGATCTCGCTGACGGCGGCCCGCATCACGTCGACCAGCGGCACCGGCAGGGCCTGTCCGTGGCCGTGTTCCTGGCCGGCGAGGACCAGCAGGTTCTCGTTGTGACGGCGCATCACCGTCGCGAGGTGGTCGAGCTTGAACAGGGTCGCGAGCCGGTCCGGGTCCTGCTCGTTGGACTCCAGCTCCTCGATGACCGCCAGTTGGCGCTCCACGAGACCCAGGGTGCGCAGGGACAGGGACACCGACGTCGTCGACATGACGCGGCGGTGCTCTTCCAGCCCGGCCCGCAGCTGCCTGAGTTCGGCGTCCAGGGCCTCGCGGCCGGAGGTCAGTGCCTCGTTGCGGCCGATGAGGCGGCGCCGGTCGGCGTCGAGTCCGGCGATCCGGGTGTGCAGGGAGACCGTCTGGTCCCGTACCGCGTTCAAGTGGCTGACGACCTCGGCGAACTCGTCGTTGCGGCCGGTGAAGCGCACCGGCTCGACGGAGCCCTCCGGGGTCGCCAGTCGCTGGGCGCCCCGGCGGAGCACCGAGAGGGGCCGGGTCAGGGAGCGGGCGACGGCCGTCGAGAAGCCGACCACGAACAGGAACAGCACGCCCACGAAGGCGATCAGCAGTTCGAGGCGGGTCACGTCGTCGTCGCGCAGGGTCGCGAGGGCGGTGGCCCGTCGGCTCGCCAGCGTGGATTCGACCGACTGCATCCGGTCGACGCGGGCGGTGAGCGCGGCGCCCACGGCGGCGCGGTCGACCTTGCGGTCGGTCGAGTTCAGGGTCGGCCGGTCGGTGAGCCGCTTGAGGTACTCCTCGGCGGTCTTGACCTCGGGGCCGGTGACGGTGGCGGCGAGCGTCTCCCGTACGTCCGGTCGCGCGGTCCGCGAGAAGTCGTCGAGGGCGGCCTGTTCCCGGACCCGGGAGCGCTGGGCGGCGACGGTGAGTTCGTCCACGGACGCCAGGCTCACGGCCTGCTCGGAGCGCGGGACGCCCAGGGCCGCGAGCAGCAGGCCCCGGGTGGCGCCGGCCTGTTCCACGGCCTGTCCGAGCGGGGCCAGCGGCCGGGTGGTGACCAGGGCGGCCTCCGCGCGGGGCGGGGTCAGTTCGACGAGCCGGTCGCCCGGTGCCATGAGGTCCGCGATGACGCCGGCGTAGGCCTGGTGCGCGGCGAGCGCGCCGCCCTTGCCGTCGAGCGCCTCGCTGCGGACGGCCCCGATCCGGCCGAGGGCGACGGACAGGTCCTCGTCGGCCTCCGCACGGACCTCTTCGAGCTGCCGGTCCGTGCGCGCGGTGCGCTCCTGGACGGCGCTCTTGCCGGAGGCGGGGCGGCCCTTGGCGACGTACTCGATGACGGCGTCGCGTTCGTCGCCGATCAGGTGCGCCAGGGTGAGGGCGGCCCGGGTCTGCTCGGCGAGCGTGACCAGCCGCTGGGAGTCGTTCAGTTCTCTCGTCGCGGAGACGACGGCGGGTGCGCCGGCCACCAGGACCGTGAGGCCGGCGACGGCCACACCGATCACCAGCCTGCGGCGCACGCGGACGCGACGTCCTGCGATGGCGGGGCCGTCGGCGCTGGCGGTGCCGTTCTTCCGAGACCGCTTCTTCTGCACCGGTGCTCGCAATCCTGTACGTGTGCTCGTGCTCGTCTACTCGTGTGGCCGAGGTAACGGCCGGTCAACAAGTAAACGCTCCCTGCCCCCTCGTACCGCCTCAGACCATTGCAGTGTGTTGGGAAGAGAGCCGTACATCGCCCACCCGGCCACTCGAAGGAGTGAACATCAAGGAACAGTTGGCGACCAACTCGGGCGGCGTCCGTCAGGGTGCGGCCGTGGACGGGTGGTTGAAAGATGGCTGCGCGCTTTGGCAAGATGCGCGCCCGCACCGCCGGGGCGGCCCGGTACCGCCCGCCACACCCCCCACCCGTTGGTACGGACCTTCCTCGGGTCGGGGTCCGGCGCGCGACCGCCCGGAGCGGCCCGCCGGCACCCCCGCAGGCAGAATGTCCGTATGCGCATCGACCTGGCGACGGCCCCCGGGAACCCGGAACGCCCCAATGAGGACTGGCTGTCGGCCGCGATGCCCACGTCGGGCGGCGGCGTCGTGGTGGCCCTCGACGGGGTGACCCCACCGCGCGGGGACGACGGGTGCGTGCACGGTGTGCCCTGGTTCGTGTCCCGCCTCGGCGGTCGATTGACCGAACTGTCCGGATCGCGGAGGGACATGCCGCTGGACCGGATCCTGGCGGCGTCCATCGAGAGCACCGCCGCCGCCCACCGGGGCACCTGTGACCTTTCTCACGTGCGAACGCCGCAGGCGACGGTGGTCGTGGCGCGCTGGGACGGGGCGACCGTGGAACACCTCGTGCTGTCGGACTCCGTCCTGCTGGTCCAGACCCGGGGCGGTGAGGTCGGCGCCGTCCTCGACGACCGACTGGACCGGGTGCCGCGCGAGGCGCTGCGCTCGGTGGCCGCCGCGGACGCGCTGCGCAATGTCGAGGGCGGGTTCTTCACGGCGGCGGCGGATCCGGAGGTGGCGGGCCGAGCGGTCACCGGGCGGACCCCGCGCTCCGAGGTGCGGGCCCTGGCCGCGCTCACGGACGGCGCGAGCCGTTGGACGGACACCTTCGGGGAGGGCGACTGGGCGGCCTGCCTGGGAGTGCTCCGCAAGGAGGGCGCGCAGGGGCTGATCGCCCGCGTGCGCGCCCTGGAGTGCGACCCCGCCCGCCCGCCGGGCCGCCACAAACGCCACGACGACGCGTCCGCGGTGTACGCGGAGCTGTGACGGGGCGGGAGCGACGGGGCGGGGGCGACGGGGCGGGGGCGACGGGGCGGGCCCGGCTACTCCGAGTCCGCGCCCTGGTTCAACTGGTTGAGCAGCCGCGCGAGTTCCGCGACCTCGCCGCGGTCCCAGTCGGCGAGCTTGCGCATGTACTGCTCGCGCCGCGCCCCCCGCACCCGCAGGAACCGCGCCCGCCCCTCCTCCGTGAGCCCGACCAGGAAGGCCCGACCGTCGGCCGGGTCCGGTTCGCGGGCCACCAGCCCCAGCACCTCCAGGGCCCGCAGCTGGCGGCTCATCGTGGCCTTGCCGACCCCGAAGTACGCGGCCAGTTCCGTGGCCCGCTGGCGTCCCGCCGCCTCCAGCCGCACCAGCAGTCCGTACGCGGCGGGCTCCAGCTCCGGGTGGAGTGCGCGGGCCATCTCGCCGGAGGAGGCCCGGGCCCGCCGGAGGAAGACGGACAGCTCCCGCTCCAGGGCAAGGAACTCCTGGTCTTCACTCCCGTGCACGTCCGGCTCCTGTCGATGGTGGTCCCGTCGCGGTGTGTGTCCGCCCGGTCAGTATTTCGCAGCGGGTACGCCGACGGCCCGGGGCCCCGCCGAAGCGGGGCCCCGGGCCGTCCGTGTGCCGGATCAGGCGGCCACCTCGGCGGTGACCTCCGCCCCGACGAGGGCCAGCTCCAGCACCTGACGGACGTCGGTCACCGGGTGTACCTCCAGCCCCTCCAGCACCTCGGCCGGGACGTCGTCCAGGTCGGCCTCGTTGCGCTTGGGAATGATCACGGTGGTCAGGCCCGCCCGGTGCGCGGCGAGCAGCTTCTGCTTGACCCCGCCGATGGGCAGCACCCGCCCCGTCAGCGAGACCTCGCCGGTCATGGCTACGTCCGTGCGGACCTGGCGGCCCGACAGCAGCGAGGCCAGCGCGGTCGTCATGGTGATGCCCGCGCTCGGTCCGTCCTTGGGGACCGCGCCGGCCGGGAAGTGGATGTGCACGCCCCGGTCCTTCAGGTCGGCGACCGGGAGTTCCAGTTCCGCGCCGTGGGAGCGCAGGAAGCTGAGCGCTATCTGCGCGGACTCCTTCATCACGTCGCCCAGCTGGCCGGTCAGGGTCAGCCCGGCGGCGCCGGTCTCCGGGTCGGCCAGGGAGGCCTCGACGTAGAGGACGTCGCCGCCGGCCCCGGTCACGGCGAGGCCGGTGGCCACGCCGGGGACGGCGGTCCGTCGCTCGGCCGGGTCCTGCGCGGACTCCGGGACGTGGTGCGGTCGCCCGATGAGCGCCCGCAGGTCCTCGGCGCCGACGTGGAACGGCAGCTCCCGTTCCCCCAGCTCGTGTTGCGAGGCCACCTTGCGCAGCAGCCGCGCGAGGGAACGCTCCAGGGTCCGTACGCCCGCCTCGCGGGTGTACTCCCCGGCGAGCCTGCGCAGGGCGTCCTCCTCCAGGACCACCTCGTCGGCGCCGAGGCCGGCGCGCTCCAGTTGGCGGGGCAGCAGGTGGTCGCGGGCGATGACGACCTTCTCGTCCTCCGTGTAGCCGTCGAGACGGACCAGCTCCATGCGGTCGGCGAGGGCTTCCGGGATGGCCTCCAGGACATTGGCGGTGGCCAGGAACACCACGTCGCTGAGGTCCAGTTCGACCTCCAGGTAGTGGTCCCGGAAGGTGTGGTTCTGGGCGGGGTCCAGGACCTCCAGCAGGGCGGCGGCCGGGTCGCCCCGGAAGTCGGACCCGACCTTGTCGATCTCGTCCAGGAGGACGACCGGGTTCATCGAGCCGGCCTCCTTGATCGCCCGCACGATCCGGCCGGGCAGCGCGCCGACGTAGGTCCGCCGGTGGCCGCGGATCTCGGCCTCGTCGCGTACGCCGCCGAGGGCGACGCGCACGAACTCGCGGCCCATCGCGTGGGCGACGCTCTCGCCGAGGCTGGTCTTTCCGACCCCGGGCGGGCCCACGAGGGCCAGCACGGCCCCGCCGCGCCGCCCGCCGATGACGCCCATGCCGCGCTCGGAGCGCCGCTTGCGAACCGCCAGGTACTCGGTGATGCGGTCCTTCACGTCGCTCAGTCCGGCGTGCTCGGCGTCGAGCACCGCCCGGGCGCCGCGGATGTCGTACTCGTCCTCGGTGCGCTCGTTCCAGGGCAGTTCCAGCACGGTGTCGAGCCAGGTGCGGATCCAGGAGCCCTCGGGTGACTGGTCGCTGGAACGCTCCAGCTTCTCGACTTCCTTGAGGGCGGCCTCCCGTACCTTCTCCGGCAGGTCGGCGGCCTCGACGCGGGCGCGGTAGTCGTCGGACTCCTCGCCGTCCTTCTCGCCGTTCAGTTCGCGCAGTTCCTTGCGCACGGCCTCCAACTGCCGCCTCAGCAGGAACTCGCGCTGCTGCTTGTCGACGCCGTCCTGGACGTCCTTGGCGATGGACTCGGCGACGTCCTGCTCGGCCAGGTGGTCGCTCAGCGCCTTGACGGCGAGCCGGAGCCGGGCCACGGGGTCGGCCGTCTCCAGCAGTTCCACCTTCTGGGCCACGGTCAGGAACGGCGAGTAGCCGGAGTTGTCGGCGAGCGCCGACACCCCCTCGATCTGCTGCACCCGGTCCACGACCTGCCAGGCCCCGCGCTTCTTGAGCCAGCTGGTGGCGAGGGCCTTGTACTCCTTGACGAGCTCGGTGACGGCGCCGGGCAGCGGCTCGGGCACCGACTCCTCGACGGTCTCGCCCTCGACCCAGAGCGCGGCCCCGGGCCCGGTGGTCCCGGCGCCGATGCGGACGCGTCCGCGCCCTCGGATGAGCGCGCCCGGGTCCCCGTCGGAGAGCCGCCCCACCTGCTCGACGGTCCCCAGCACACCGGTGCCCGCGTACTGTCCGTCGATCCGCGGCACGAGCAGCACCCGGGGCTTCCCGCTGCCCGCGGCGGCCTGGGCGGCCTCCACGGCCGCCCGCACATCGGCGTCGGACAGGTCCAGCGGGACGACCATCCCGGGCAGTACGACCTCGTCGTCGAGCGGCAGTACGGGCAGGGTGAGCGATACGGACGTCGAAGCCATGATCTTCCCTCCGGCAGTGAAGTTGAGCTATGCCGACTCAATGCCGATGAGCCCCCCGATGTTCCCCCACCGCCGTTCGCCGGGGGCGAACACCCCGGCCGCCCCTGGTCCGACGCCCGATCGGCCATCCCCGCCGACCCCCGCCGCCCCCCTCAGGCCCCCTCAGGCCCCCGCCGACCCCCTCAGGCCGCCGAGACGCTGACGTCGCCCGAGGTGGTCCTCACCGCGAGGCGGGCGTCGGCCGCCGGGTCGGTGGGCAGGGCGACCCGGCGGTCGCCCGAGGTGGTCGAGACGTCGACGCGGTAGGGCGCCGACGGCACCGTCAGGGTGACGTTGCCCGAGCCGGTCTCGGCGGCCACCGAGTTCGGGGACGTCGCGAAGGTCAGGCGGGCGTCACCGGACGTGGAGCGGATGTCGGCCCCCGGGCCGGCCAGGGCCGAGCCGGTGATGTCGCCCGAGGAGGTACGGGCCTTCAACGCGCCCGCGATGCGCTCCACCTTCACGTCGCCCGAGGAGGTCTCGACGTCGGCCGCGGCCACCCCGGTCACCGTGACGCGTCCGCTGCTGCTTTCGAGCTTGACCGTCGCGGAGGCCGGCACCTCCAGCCGGTAGTCGACGTAGCAACTGCCGGTGCAGCCGGTGTCGAAGGTGAGCAGGCCCCCGGAGACGTGCTGCTCCGGTCGGGGCGCCGTGTCGCCCCGGTAGTGGACGGTCCGGTGGATGGCGACGCCCGGGCCGTTCCCCGGCGTCACCTCGATGGAACCGTGCCGGGCGCCCGTGATCTCGACCGCGGTGACGGCTTCGGCGACGGTGGCGTCGGCGCTCGCGGTCCTCATGGTGTGCGCGGTCAACGAGCAGCCGGTGAGGAGGAGTCCGCCGACGACGGCGCAGGCCGCGGCTGCGGTGCGGGCGGGTCGGGAAACCCGGGCGAGTGCACCGGGGCGGGCGGCGGGCGCGGTGTGGGAAGGCATGACGCCATTCTGACGAGGCGCCGCCCGCCGGGCGATGGGGCCGATACCAGCGGCACGGGTGGGGTTAACCCCCGCTTTTCACCGGCCGGTTGGACGGCAGGCCCCACTCGCTCCAGGAGCCGTCGTACACCGCGAGGTCCCGGTACCCGGCGAGTTCGGCGCCCAGCGCGAGCACGCAGGCGGTCACCCCCGACCCGCAGCTGAGGTACAGGCGTTCCCGGTCGCCCACCGACTCCGCGAAGGTCCGGCGGAGTTCCGCGGCGGGACGCATCAGCCCGTCCGGCCCCTTGAGGTCGCCGAAGGGCAGGTTCAGGGCGCCCGGCATGTGTCCGCCGCGCAGCCCGGGGCGGGGTTCCGGGGCGGTGCCCGCGAACCGTTCCCGGGTGCGGGCGTCCAGCACGGCCGCCGCCGGGTCGGCCAGGGCGTCGGTGACGGCGGCGGCGTCCACCAGCAGTCCGGCGCGGGGGCGGGCGGTGAAGGTGCCGCGGGGTCCCTCGTAGCGGGGCCGGGTGTGTTCCACGGGCAGGCCGGCGGCCTCCCACGCGGGCAGTCCGCCGTCCAGGACGGCGGCCCGGTCGAAGCCCATGGCGCGCAGCATCCACCATGCGCGGGCGCTCGAATGGAGGCCCGCGGCGTCGTACACGACCACCGCGGCCCGGTCGTCGAGGCCGAGGTCCCGCATCGCGCGCTCGAAGTCGGCGGGCGCGGGCATCGTGTGCGGGAGCCCCGTCGTGTGGTCGGACAGGGCGCCGTCGAGGTCGAAGGGTCGGGCGCCCGGGATCCGTCGGTCGGCGCCGCGGTGGGGGGCGACGGAGGCGTCGAGGACGACCAGATCGGGCCCGCCGAGGCGGGCGGCCGCCCAGGAGGCCCCGACCAGGGGGCCCGGGAGGTTCTCGGACACGGTCATGCGGCGCCTCCGGCAGCGTGGTCCACGGGCTCGGCGGTCCGGCCCGCCTCCCATCCAACCACCCGCCGCGGCGGGCCACTCGGGCCGCCGGCCCCACCGTCCCGGCCCCCGCCCCGAGCCCCCTGTCCCGGCGCCGGCCTCAGTCCCGGTCGCAGCCGCCGGCCGCGCCCCGGGCCGCGTAGAGAACGATCCGCGCGCCCCGCACCCGTGTCACCGAGCACTCCACGAACCCGGCGCCCAACGCCTCCCGCTTCGCCACCTCCGCCGGGTACGGGTCCAGGGGTTGCCCCTCCGGGTCCAGCAGGGCCACCACCCGGGGGGCGGCGGCCAACCGCGCCCGGATCTCGGCCGGGTCGGCCTCCGTGCCCCACAGGCTCCGCGAGGCGGTCGGGGAGCGGTCCAGGGCGAGGTCGCGCAGGGGCGCGTACGCGGCGGGTGAGGACAGCAGCCACTCGCGGCGCCGGGACGGCATGAACAGCACGGCGTCCCCGGGCCGGGCCCGTTCCCGGACGGCGGCCGCCACCGCGAGCACGTCGTCCTTGCGGCTCTCCGGGGTCCGCAGCCACACCGACCACCAGCCGAACGGCACGAGCAGCGCGGCCGTCACCACCCAGGGCCGGAGCCCGCTCGCGGCCGCGAGCCGGGCCCCGGCGAGCAGGGCGAGCCCGGCCAGCGCGTAGAGGACGTACCGGTCGACGTACCAGGGGTGCGCGAGCGAGACGACCAGCAGCAGCCCGGGCGGCAGCAGGGCGAGCGGCGCGGCGACCCGGACGAGTGCCCGGGGCACCGACGTCCCCCGGGCGAGCAGCGCCACCGCGAGCACGAGCACCCCGTACGCCGCCCAGTCCTGCCCACTCGGCCGCCCGAGCCAGCCCAACTGCCGCTCGGCCTGCGCCGCGCTGACCCGGGCCAGCGGCAGCAGGGCGACCACGACCACCACGGCGCTCCACCGCCAACCGCGCGAGCGCCGGGCGACGAACCCGTGCGCGAGCAGGGCCAGTACGGCGAACTCGTGCAGCCAGCAGCCGAGCAGCAGCACCACCGTGTACGCCGCCCACCGCCCGCACAGCATCAGGTGGGTGGCCCACACCACGGCGCAGGCGACGAGAGCGTACGAGCGCCCCTCCTGCGCGTACATCTGCACGGGCGGCAGGACGGCGTAGACGGTCCCGGCGCACAGCGCGGCCCGCTCCCCCGCCAACCGGTGGGCCACCGCGGCCACCCCGGCGGCGGCCAGGGCGGTCGCGGCGACGGACGGCAGGCGCAGCGCCCACGGGCCGCCGTCCCACAGGGCGAACACGCCGTGCATGAGCAGGTAGTGGAGCCCGTGCACGGCGTCGACCTGCCCGAGCAGCGCCCACAGGTCGCCCAGGGGGCGGTGCGCCACCTGGACGGTGACGGACTCGTCGCGCCACATGCTGCCGCCGGCCGGACCGCGTTCCAGGGACCAGAGCCCCAGGGCGAGGGCGACGAGCGGCGGCACCGCGCGCCAGAGGGCCGTGCGGGCGGTGTCGCGGCTGATGTCGGCCTCCGGGTGCTTCCGCGTGACGGGTGCGGACTCCATACTCGGGGTCCGGGTCGGCCGAATTCCCGCGGGGGTGTGGCGTGCGCGCAGGGCGAGCGGGACGGGCGACGACGGTAGCGAGCGCGGTGCTCGGAGCGGCACTGGCCGCCTTGCTGCTCGGCGGCTGCGGCGGCGACGGTGAACCGGCCGCCCCACGAACGGAACCGACCGCGACGGCCGGCGGTTCGTCGCCCGCGACCCCGTCCGCCCCGTCCGCCCCGTCCGCCGGCACTCCGAGCGCACCCGCCCCCGGGGATCCGACGAGCCCGGGTCCCGGTCCCACCGGCACGACCCCGGCCCCCTCGCCTCGCGTCACCTCCCCGGCCGCGACCCTGGTCCGGGTCACCCGCGGCGGCGGTTTCGCCGGCCGCACCGGCACCCTGGTGATCGGCGAGGACGGCTCCTGGACCCGGCTGGACGGGCGGGCGAAGGAGGTCGGCCGGGGAAGGCTGACCGGCCCTCAACTCGGCACGCTGCGCGCCGCGCTGCGGGAGGCGGACTTCGCCCGGCTGCCCCGGACGTCGAAGAGCGGGACCGTGTTCGACGGGTTCACCTACGCCTTCGTGTACGGGGGTTTCGAGGTGGCCACCGGCGACGGCTCGGTGCCCATCGCCCTGACGCGGGTGTTGGACGCGCTGCCCCCGTTCGAGGACTGAGGGCCCGGCCGCGGACGCGCGCCGCGACGCGGACCGGAAGGCGGGCCCGTACCCGGAACAAGCGGCACGGGGGCTTCGTTGTGTCCGGCGACGAGGAGTGGCCGAGCGGCCACCGGAAGGAAGACCGATGACCGCCCCCGCACCGGAACCCGTCACCGTCGACCGCCGTCAAGGACCGTACGGGGAGGTGGTGTTGCGCCGGCGCGGGGAGACGCACGAGATCATCGCCAACGGCTGCTTCCTCATGGACACTTCGGACGGCCGCTCCGAACGCCTGCTGATCGACGCGGCGTTCGCGGCCCTGGACCCGTCGCCGCCGGCCCCGTCCGTGCTCGTCGGCGGTCTCGGCGTCGGCTTCTCCCTCGCCCACGCGGCCTCCCAACCGCACTGGGGTCGGATCGTCGTCGCCGAGCGCGAGGAGGCGATCATCGACTGGCACCGCGGCGGGCCGCTGGCCCCGCTCTCGGCCGCCGCCCTCGCCGACCCCCGGGTCCGCGTCCTGCACACCGATCTCGTCGCCTACCTCCACGACACGGGCGACCGGTACGACGCCCTCTGCCTGGACATCGACAACGGCCCGGACTGGACCGTGACCGACGACAACCGCGGCCTGTACTCCCCCGCGGGCCTCGCCGCCTGCCGGGCCCGCCTCACCGCCGGCGGGGTGCTCGCCGTCTGGTCCGCGCGACCGTCCGAGGCCTTCGAGCAGGCCCTGCGGAATGCCGGATTCGAGTCGGTACGGACGGAAGAAGTGCGAGTCGCCCGAGGTGTCCCGGACGTCGTCCACCTCGCCCGGGGCCCGGTCGGCCCCACATAGCCGCAGGCCTGCGCCTCCTCTACGCTGCACCCCATCACGCGGGTTCTTCAGGGGCGGGACATGGAACAGACACACACCACCCACAACGGCGCCGCGGCCACCCCAGGCGCCCAGCGGCGCGTGCTCGTGGTCGAGGACGACCGCACCATCGCCGACGCCATCGCGGCCCGGCTGCGCGCCGAGGGCTTCCAGGTCCAGGCCGCCCACGACGGCCCTGCCGCCGTCTCGGCGGCCGAGAGCTGGCTGCCCGAGCTGCTGGTGCTCGACGTCATGCTGCCCGGCTTCGACGGGCTGGAGGTCTGCCGCCGGGTGCAGGCACAGCGCCCGGTGCCGGTGCTGATGCTCACCGCCCGGGACGACGAGACCGACATGCTCGTCGGCCTCGGGGTCGGGGCCGACGACTACATGACGAAACCGTTCTCGATGCGCGAGCTGGCCGCACGGGTCCACGTACTGCTGAGACGGGTGGAGCGGGCCACACTGGCCGCGACGGCCCCGCGCGGGGCCACCCTGCGCCTGGGCGATCTGGAGATCGACCACGCGCAGCGCCGGGTCCGCGTGCACACCGAGGACGTGCACCTGACGCCGACGGAGTTCGACCTGCTGGTGTGCCTGGCCGGCACGCCGCGGGCGGTGCTCTCGCGGGAACAGTTGCTGGCGGAGGTGTGGGACTGGGCCGACGCGTCCGGGACCCGTACCGTCGACAGCCACATCAAGGCGCTGCGCCGGAAGATCGGCGCGGAACGGATCCGCACGGTCCACGGCGTCGGGTACGCCCTGGAGACCCCGGCCCAGCCGTGAGCCAGCGGCAGCCGGGCGGCGGGCTGCGGCCCTACTCGCCGTTCTCGATCAAGACGAAGCTGGGCACGCTCGTCGTGGTGTCGGTCTTCATCACCACGGGCCTGCTGCTGGTGGCCCTGCGCACGGACACCGAGCTGCGCTTCATCACGGTGTTCTCGGTGATCGCCTCGATGCTGATCACCCAGTTCGTGGCGCACGGCCTGACGGCTCCGCTGGACGACATGACCACGGTGGCCCGGGCGATATCCCACGGGGACTACACGCGCCGGGTGCGCGAGGCGGGGCGCCGCGACGAGCTCGGCGACCTGGCCGCGACGATCAATCTGATGGCCGACGACCTGGAGGCGGTGGACCGGCACCGCAAGGAGCTGGTCGCCAACGTCTCCCACGAACTGCGCACACCGATCGCGGCCCTGCGGGCGGTGCTGGAGAACGTGGTCGACGGGGTCTCGGCCGCCGACCCGGAGACCATGCGGACGGCGCTGAAGCAGACCGAGCGGCTGGGCCGGCTGGTGGAGACCCTGCTGGACCTGTCCCGGGTGGACAACGGCGTGGTCCCGCTGCGGGCGCGCCGGTTCGAGGTGTGGCCGTACCTGTCGGGGGTGCTCAAGGAGTCCGGGCTGGCGGCCGCCGGGCGGCCGGGCCTGACCTCCGGCTCGGGCGGGCACACCCGCAACGACGTCCACCTCCACCTGGACGTGTTCCCGTTCGAACTGACGGCGTACGCCGACGCGGAACGGCTCCACCAGGTGGTGGCGAACCTGATCGACAACGCGGTCAAGCACAGCCCCCCGCACGGTCGGGTCACGGTCCGGGCCCGGGCCGGCGACGCGCCCGGGAGCCTGGACCTGGAGGTGCGGGACGAGGGTCCCGGGATCCCCGAATCCGAGTGGCACCGGGTCTTCGAGCGGTTCAACCGGGGCAATTCCGGGGGCGGCGACGGGGGTACCGGACTGGGCCTGGCCATCGCCCGCTGGGCCGTCGGCCTGCACGGGGGCCAGATCGGAGTGGCCGAATCGTCACGCGGCTGCCGCATCCTCGTCACGCTTCCGGGCAGCTCCCAGGCATCGCGTTGACGTAGGGTTCGAGTGGGAAGGACATGATCTCGGCCACACGCGCCGGGGTCCGTCAGGGGTGCGAAGCCAAGGGGGCCGCAACCACGGTGTCCCCTACCCGAACCACGCTTGTTTCCCGCCATTCCAAGCGGTGAAACCCGCCTTTCGATGTGACCTGCGCGACGTAAGTCCCGCCCGGCCTGCATCGGACGCCCGGGGAGGCGTAGCCTTTATTCCCGCTGTCCATACCTTGTGAAGCGGAAGAGGGCGGTTGCCGCCGTGTCGCCACAGTCCCCCAGTAACTCGAGCACCACGACCGAAGCAGCAGAGGGCGGGAAGACCCCTGCCTCAGGCTTCGGTGCCAATGAGTGGCTCGTCGACGAGATCTATCAGCAGTACCTCCAGGACCCGAACTCGGTCGACCGGGCCTGGTGGGACTTCTTCGCCGACTACAAGCCCGGGGGCGCAGCAGCCCCCGCCAAGGCCGACGGTCCCGAGAAGTCCACGACGACGAAGGATGGCGCCTCCGCACAGGCCGCCAGCCCCGCCGCCCAGGCCCCGCAGGCCCCCGTCGCGGCCGCCACGGGGGCGGCGAGCGCCGGTGCGAGCACCGGTGCCGCGGGAGCGGCTGACGCCGCGCCCTCGCCCTCGGCCGCGACCACGCCTGTGCCAGCTCCTGCCCCTGCTCCTGCCACCCCCTCTGGTGCCCCTGCTGTGACTGTCACCTCCCAGGCCCAGGCCGCCGCACCGGCCACGCCCCCCGCTCAGGCTCCGGCTGCCGCCGCGCCCGCTCCCGCAGCTCCCAAGGCCGCGCCCGCCACCGAGGCCCCCGCGGGCCCCGAACTGGTGACGCTCCGCGGCCCCGCCGCTGCCGTGGCCAAGAACATGAACGCCTCCCTCGACGTCCCGACGGCCACGTCCGTCCGCGCCGTCCCGGTGAAGCTGCTGTTCGACAACCGCATCGTCATCAACAACCACCTCAAGCGCGCCCGGGGCGGGAAGATCTCCTTCACGCACCTCATCGGCTACGCGATGGTGCAGGCGATCAAGGCCATGCCGGCCATGAACTACTCCTTCGCGGAGAAGGACGGCAAGCCGACCCTGGTCAAGCCGGAGCACATCAACTTCGGTCTCGCGATCGACCTGGTGAAGCCGAACGGTGACCGTCAGCTCGTCGTCGCCGGCATCAAGAAGGCCGAGACCCTCAACTTCTTCGAGTTCTGGCAGGCGTACGAGGACATCGTCCGGCGCGCCCGCGTCGGCAAGCTGACGATGGACGACTTCACCGGCGTCACGGTCTCGCTGACCAACCCCGGCGGTCTGGGCACCGTGCACTCCGTGCCCCGCCTGATGCCCGGACAGTCGGTCATCATGGGCGTCGGCTCCATGGACTACCCCGCCGAGTTCCAGGGCACCTCGCAGGACACCCTGAACAAGCTGGGCATCTCCAAGGTCATGACCCTGACCTCGACCTACGACCACCGGGTCATCCAGGGCGCGGCCTCCGGCGAGTTCCTGCGCATCGTCGCGAACCTGCTGCTGGGCGAGAGCGGCTTCTACGACGACGTCTTCGAGGCGCTGCGCATCCCGTACGAGCCGGTCCGCTGGCTCCGGGACATCGACGCCTCGCACGACGACGACGTCACGAAGGCCGCCCGCGTCTTCGAGCTGATCCACTCCTACCGGGTCCGCGGCCACGTCATGGCCGACACCGACCCGCTGGAGTACAAGCAGCGCAAGCACCCCGACCTCGACATCACCGAGCACGGCCTCACCCTGTGGGACCTGGAGCGCGAGTTCGCGGTCGGCGGCTTCTCCGGCAAGTCGATGATGAAGCTCCGCGACATCCTCGGCGTGCTGCGCGACTCGTACTGCCGCACCACCGGCGTCGAGTTCATGCACATCCAGGACCCGAAGCAGCGCCGCTGGATCCAGGACCGCATCGAGCGCCCGCACTCCAAGCCGGAGCGCGAGGAGCAGCTGAGGATCCTGCGCCGGCTGAACGCGGCGGAGGCCTTCGAGACCTTCCTGCAGACGAAGTACGTCGGTCAGAAGCGGTTCTCCCTGGAGGGCGGCGAGTCCGTCATCCCGCTGCTCGACGCCGTCATCGACTCGGCCGCCGAGGCCCGCCTCGAAGAGGTCGTCATCGGCATGGCCCACCGCGGCCGGCTGAACGTCCTGGCCAACATCGTCGGCAAGTCGTACGCGCAGATCTTCCGCGAGTTCGAGGGCAACCTCGACCCGAAGTCGATGCACGGCTCCGGCGACGTCAAGTACCACCTGGGCGCCGAGGGCACCTTCACGGGCCTGGACGGCGAGCAGATCAAGGTCTCGCTCGTCGCGAACCCCTCCCACCTGGAGGCCGTGGACCCGGTCCTGGAGGGTGTCGCCCGCGCCAAGCAGGACGTCATCAACAAGGGCGGCACGGACTTCACCGTCCTGCCGCTGGCCCTGCACGGCGACGCGGCCTTCGCCGGCCAGGGTGTGGTCGCCGAGACGCTGAACATGTCGCAGCTGCGCGGCTACCGCACCGGCGGCACCGTGCACGTGGTCATCAACAACCAGGTCGGCTTCACCGCCGCCCCGGAGTCCTCGCGTTCCTCGATGTACGCGACCGACGTGGCCCGCATGATCGAGGCGCCGATCTTCCACGTGAACGGCGACGACCCGGAGGCCGTGGTCCGCATCGCGCGGCTCGCCTTCGAGTTCCGTCAGGCGTTCAACAAGGACGTGGTCATCGACCTCATCTGCTACCGCCGTCGTGGCCACAACGAGTCCGACAACCCGGCGTTCACCCAGCCGCTGATGTACGACCTGATCGACAAGAAGCGCTCGGTGCGCAAGCTGTACACCGAGTCCCTCATCGGTCGCGGCGACATCACCCTGGAAGAGGCCGAGCAGGCGCTCCAGGACTTCCAGGGCCAGCTGGAGAAGGTCTTCGCGGAGGTCCGCGAGGCCGCCACGCAGCCCGCGGCCGCCCCGCAGGTCCCGGCGCCCACGGCCAACTTCCCGGTCCCGGTGAACACCGCGGTCTCGCAGGAGGTCGTGAAGCGGATCGCCGAGGCCCAGGTCAACATCCCCGACAACGTCACCGTGCACCCGCGTCTGCTGCCGCAGCTCCAGCGCCGCGCGGCGATGATCGACGAGGGCACGATCGACTGGGGCATGGGCGAGACCCTGGCCTTCGGTTCGCTGCTGATGGAGGGCACCCCGGTCCGGCTGTCGGGTCAGGACTCCCGCCGCGGCACCTTCGGTCAGCGTCACGCGGTCCTCATCGACCGGGAGACCGGCGAGGACTACACCCCGCTGCTGTACCTGTCGGACGACCAGGCCCGCTACAACGTCTACGACTCGCTGCTCTCCGAGTACGCGGCCATGGGCTTCGAGTACGGCTACTCGCTGGCCCGTCCGGACGCGCTGGTCCTCTGGGAGGCCCAGTTCGGTGACTTCGTCAACGGCGCGCAGACCGTCGTCGACGAGTTCATCTCCTCGGCCGAGCAGAAGTGGGGCCAGACCTCCGGCGTCACGCTGCTGCTGCCGCACGGCTACGAGGGCCAGGGCCCGGACCACTCGTCCGCGCGTCCCGAGCGCTTCCTCCAGATGTGCGCGCAGGACAACATGACGGTCGCCATGCCGACCCTGCCGTCGAACTACTTCCACCTGCTGCGCTGGCAGGTCCACAACCCGCACCACAAGCCGCTCATCGTCTTCACCCCGAAGTCGATGCTGCGTCTGAAGGCGGCGGCGTCGAAGGCGGAGGAGTTCACGAACGGCTCGTTCCGTCCGGTCATCGGCGACACGCGCGTCTCCTCCGGAGCGGGTGACCCGAACGAGATCCGCAAGGTCGTCTTCTGCGCCGGCAAGGTCTACTACGACCTGGAGGCCGAGCGGGAGAAGCGCGGCGTCACGGACACCGCGATCCTGCGGATCGAGCGTCTGTACCCGCTTCCGGGTGCGGAGCTCCAGGCGGAGATCGCCAAGTTCCCGAACGCGGCGAAGTACATCTGGGCGCAGGAGGAGCCGGCGAACCAGGGTGCGTGGCCGTTCATCGCGCTGAACCTGATCGACCACCTCGACCTGGCGGTCGGCGCGGACATCCCGGCGGGCGAGCGGCTGCGGCGCGTGTCGCGTCCGCACGGTTCGTCCCCGGCGGTGGGTTCCGCGAAGCGTCACCAGGCGGAGCAGCAGCTGCTGCTGAACGAGGTCTTCGAGGCCTGATCGCCACACCTGCTCGAACCGTGAAGGCCCGGACCCCCGAGGGGGTCCGGGCCTTCCGGCGTCTCCGGCCGCGACCGGGGGCCAGGTCCGCGCGGGCCACGGGCTACGGCTGGGGTTCGAAGTCCCAGTAGGGGCGGGTCTGTTGACGTGCGGAGACGGTGTGGACGTGCTGCGGCCCGAGCGTGCGCATCAGCGCCCGCAGCCCGGCGTCCTCGTGCTTGGAGGCCTCCACGTCCTCCCGGACGGCCCGCAGGTCGGCGGCGAGGGCGATCTCGGCGCTCAGGGTCATGGGGTGGTCGGGCCCCAGCACCTGCCCGGCGGCCCGCAGGGTCGCCCGGCTGAGGTCCACGGCGTCCTCCAGCCGTCCGGTGATGTTGCGGTGTCCGGTGGCGTTCAGGGCGCAGCCCAGCGTCCAGGGGTGCCGGTCGCCGAGCGCGCCCCGCATGCCGACGAGGGCCTGTTCGGCGAGGTTGAGGGCCTCCTCCCGTTCGCCCTGGGCGCGCAGGACCAGGCCGAGGTTGCCGACGGTGCCGATGCTGTACGGGTGGGCCAGGCCCAGTTGGGACTGGTAGCCGCGCACGACGTCCTCGGAGATCCGGCGGGCCTCGCCGACGTCCCCGTACTCGCGCAGGTAGGTGGCGTAGTCGGAGGCGACCATCAGGGTCCAGGGGAACTCGGCGCCGAACACCCGGGTCGAGCGTTCCAGGACGCCCCGCAGGCGGGCGCCGGCGCCGGGGATGTCGCCGGCGCGGCGCAGGCACATGCCGAGGTTGTGTTCGGCGCGCAGGGTCTGCGGGTGGTTGGGGCCGAGTACCTGGGCGTTGAGTTTGAGCCCTTGTTCCTGGCGGGCCTGCGCCTCGCGGTAGCGGCCCATGAGCCGCAGGCCCATGGCGCAGCCGATGCCGGAGGAGAGGGTGGCGATGTGCCGTACCCGCAGGACCCGTTCGCGGCGGCGCAGGGTGTCGAGGTCGATGTCGTACGCCTCCTGGTAGCGGCCGAGGAGGCGCAGGGCGACGGCGACGTTGTTCTGGGCGTTGAGGGTGGTGGAGTCGTCCTCGCCGAGCAGTTCGCGGTAGGTGGTGAAGGCGTGTTCCAGCAGCAGGCGGGCCTGTTCGAACTTGGCGGTGCCGAGCAGTACCCCCGCGTACGTGCTGGTCGCGCGCAGGGTCTCCAGGTCGCGGTCGCCGCGTTCCTCGACGAGCCGGTCCGCGACCGACTTGGCGAGGACCTCGGCCCGGCGGAAGTGGCCGAGCATGCGCAGGGCGCCGCCGTGGTGGTAGCTGAGTTCGCGGACCTGGTCGTGGTCCTCGCCGAGCATGGACCGCCAGGCGCCGTCGGTCTCCTCGGCGAGCCGCAGGCAGGTGCGGTACTCCCCGGCGAGGATCAGGTAGCGCAGGCAGTGCAGCAGGAAGTTCTGGATGCGGGGGTTCGTGCTGGTCAGGACGCCGGCGGTTTCCAGGTGCGGGATGAGTTCGGCGTACCGGGGCCAGAGCCGGGAGTCGGTGGGCCGGCCCGGGTCGGCTGCGGCGAGGACCTGGCGGACGGCGCGGGAGAGCTGCTCGGCCTCCTCCTCGCCGAGGTCGTCGCGGACGATGTTGTGGACCATGCGGTGCAGTTGGACGGTCTCCAGGCCGCCACCGCCCTCCTCGACGGACAGGTCGGAGTACTCCAGGCGGACGACGGAGAACTGCACGAGCTTGTTGAGGGCGGCGTTCCAGCGGATCTGGTCGTTGATCAGGCCGGCGAGGTGTTCGGGGACGTCGGCGGCGGGGAACTCGCGCAGCAGGCGCAGCGGGACCCGGCCGGGGGCGAAGAAGACGAACAGGCGCAGCAGGGCGAGGGCGTCGGGGAAGTTCTCCCGGACGTTGTTGAGCAGGATCGCGAGCGCCGTGGGGAAGGGCAGCGGGTAGTCGTCGGAGAGGGTGACGGCCTCGTGGGTGTCCAGTCGGCGCCGGAGCAGGGTGAGGTACTCGCCGACGCCGAGCGGTGAGTCCGCGAGCCAGCCCGCGGTCTGGTCGAGGGCCAGCGGGTAGTCCTCCAGGGCCTCCGCGAGCTGGTCGGCCTCGTCCCCGGAGAGCCGGCGGGCCCGCCGGCGGATGAAGGTGACGGACTCGGGCCGGGCGTAGAGCGGTACCTCGACGAGGCTGGTGTGCCGGGCGGCCCACTCGCGGTTGCGGGAGGTGATGATGACGTCGCCGGCGCCGGACGGCAGCAGGTCGATGAGGTCGTCGGGGTGGTCGCAGCCGTCGAAGACCAGCAGCCAGCGGTGGTAGGGGGTGCCGCGCCGCAGCGCCTCCAGCACGGCCCGGATCTGCTCGCCGTAACTGCCCGCGCCGCGCGGCAGGTCGAGGGCGGGGGCCAGGTCGGCGAGGCGTTCGCGCAGGGTGGGCCGGTCCTCGGCGGGGACCCACCACACCACGTCGTACTCGGAGGCGAAGCGGTAGGCGTACTCGGTGGCCACCTGGGTCTTGCCGACGCCGGAGAGCCCCAGCAGGGTGACGGTGGACGCGCCGGGCGGCGCCTCGGTGAGGGCGGCCCGCAGGGCGCCGATGACGTCGTTGCGGCCGGTGAAGCGGGGGTTGCGGCGCGGGACGCGGCCCCAGACCTCCGGGGGGTCGTTGGGGAAGCGGGGGCCGCGGCGGCCGCTCTCGGTGCCGATCCGGTCGGTGGGAAGCTCCAGTCGGCGCAGGACGCGGTACTCGGCCTCGTACGCGTCCAGGCCCCACAGGTCGGTCTTCTCCAGCGCGGCGACGGCGCTGGGCAGCGGGGAGTCGGTGAGGCAGACGGCCGCGAACCGGTCGGGGTGGGCGCCGGTGACGGTGCGCAGGGCCGCGTTCCACTCCTCGTCGGTGTGGGTGCCCGCGGAGAAGTAGCGCTCGCTGAGGACGACCAGGACCCGGCCGCCGGAGCGGGCCAGGTCCTCCAGGGCCTCGGTGAGGCCGGGGCTCGTCTGCGGGTCCCAGCGTTGCAGGGCCACGCGGTGGCCGTGCTCCTCCAGGCGGTGGGCGATCCACACGGCCCAGGGGCGGTTGAACCCCGCGAAGCTGATGACGAAGCGTTGCGGCTGCGGGGCTCCGTCGCGGTCGTGGCGCATACCGGTCGTCATGCGGCCGTCTCCCTGGAATCCGGGCGGTGGACGGGTTTGAAAGGTACCGCAGCGGACGGTCCGTCAGCCCTCGGCGAAGTCGGTGAGTTCGGGGTGGTCCTCGCACCAGGCGCGGCGTTCGCGCTCCAGTGCCCGGCGGGCCGTGGCGTACTGGTTGCCGGGCGGCGGCAGTTCGTCCATGGCGCGTTCGGCGGCGGCCATGCCGTCGGTGAACTCGCGCCCGGTGGGCGTGAGTCGGGGATGCCCGTGTAGCGCGGGCAGCACGGCGGCCACCTGGGCGCGGACCCGGGCGTGCCGGGCCCAGGCGCCCCGCGCCCCGTACAGGGCGGCGCGTTGCCAGTAGCCGGCCAGGGCCAGGTGGGCGTACGCGCCGTGCAGCAGCCCGTCCAGGGGGCGCGGGTCGCTGCGCCAGGGCGCCCAGTGGCAGGGGGTGCGGTCGGCGGTGTGCAGGGTCAGGACGTCCGCGAGGGCGGTCAGCTTCCCGTGCTGGACCTCGTGGACCAGGGTGGCGGCGAGGGCGGGCGGGGCCTGCGTCCGGGCGAGCACGGAGCCCGCGGCGGCGGGCAGGGTGGCGCCGCTGGAGCGGGAGCCGCCGGCCAGCGGGACGACGGAGCGCAGGAGGCGGCCCATCTCGTCGGCGCGGCCGGCGTCGTAGCGGCGCAGCAGGGTGAGCGCGCCGGACCACTGGGTGTCCCAGCGCTTGTGCCCCTTGGGGGTGAGCCGCCGGGCGGGCCGCACGGGGGCCGGGGGTCCCGAGGGCGCCCGGTACGGGTCGAGGTCGTCGAGGGCGGTCCGGCCGCCGGGCAGCCCGTGCAGGGGCACGGCGTCCACGGCGGTCTCCCAGGAGCGTTCGGTGACGGCGAGCGGGCCGGGGCGGTCGGGCCGCAGCAGGCCGAGGGTGGGCAGGACGAGCCGGCCGTGCACGGGGCGCAGGGTGGTCTTGAAGGTGATGCCGGAGCGCAGCGCGGCGGCGGCGGCGAGCGCCCCGAGGTGGCCCAGGTCGGGCGCGGGCCCGTGCGGGTCGTGGAGCCGGCGCAGGGTTTCCTCGGCCCAGACCCCGGTGGCGGGGTAGTGCAGTACGTCCCGTGCCGCGTCGGGGTCGTGCCGCTCGGCCTCCTCCAGCAGCGCCCAGTGGTCGGCGGTCTCGGCGCCGGGTGCGGCGTCGAGGACGGCGCGCAGCAGGAGCAGTCGCTTGGACCTGCGGACGTCGCGGACCAGGCGGGTTCCCTCGGCGGAGGGTTCGGTGGAGGCGAGGGCGCGCAGGGTGTGGGAGCTGACGGTGAACGGGGGTAGGCCGGCGCCCGCCGGGGGGTGGGGGTCCTCGCTCATGAGGCGGCCCGTCCCGCGGTGGCGGTGTGCAGCGCCCGGGCGATGTGCCGGATGAGGACCTGGAGGTCCGCGCAGTAGACGGACGGCCGGCGGAAGCCCTCGCCCGCCCGGTAGCGGTGCGGGTAGTGGCCGCCTCCGCACACCTCGACGAGTTCGCAGGCGCGGCAGCCCGGCGCGAGCGCGTCCCGTCCGAGCTGGCGGGCGGCGAACCCGGGATGGTCGAGGAGTTCGTCGAAGCTGTGGTGTTCGACGTGGAGTCCGGTGGCGGCGGCGCCCTCGTAGGCCGACTTCAGCGAGTCGGCCTGTTCGATGGCGCCGTCCGTCTCGATCACGGCGGTGGTCGCGGGGGCCAGCCCGAGGGTCTCGGTGGCCTCGGGCAGGCCGAGGAGCAGGGCGATGATCTCCTCGAAGATCCGGATGCGGGTCCGTCGCGCCCCGTCGTGCCACCAGCGCTCGAAGACGGCGAGCAGCCAGTCGGCGTACGGGGTGGTGTGCGGGGCGCTGCCCGGGGGCGGGTCGTTCCAGTTGGCCAGGGGCAGCAGCAGGCCGAGGGTGGGCGGCGCGAAGCCGAGCAGCGAGGAGTACACCTCCAGCGGGTCCTGCGTGACGTCGACGACGCACAGCACCCCGGCGTAGCTCTCCGGGTGCCGGGCGAGCAGCCGCAGCCCCCGGGCGGCGGCCCCGAAGCCGGGCCGTCCGGCGTGGTCCACCCGGCGGGCGTTGTGCGCGGGCAGTCCGCCGTCGAGGCTGACGCCGACGCGGATGCCGGCGGCGGCGAGCGCGGCGAGCCGGCCGCGGGTGAGCAGGGTGCCGTTGGTCTGCACGGTCGCGGTGACCCGTACGCGGGGGCCGGTGGCGGCCCGGACGGCCTCGACGGGGGCGGCCAGTTCGTCGGGCGCTCCGAGCAGCGGTTCGCCGCCGTGCAGGACGAGGTCGACGCGGGTCAGGTCGTGGGCTGCGGCGTGCTCGGCGATCCGTTCGGCGGCGTGGCGGGCGGTCGCGGGCGTCATCAGCGGGGGGCGGCCGCGCCAGCTCTGATCGGCCATCTCGTAGACGTAGCAGTAGGTGCAGGCGAGGTTGCAGCGGCTGTGCGTCTTGAGCACGAACTGGCGGATCGGGTGCGGTCGGTGGCCCGCCGCACGCAGGGCGGGCACGTCGAGCCGGGCGTAGGGCCAGGGCGCGTGGTGCGCGTGACCTGCGGGGAGGGCGCGGGTCGACCGTTGCGCGGGCACGACATCGCTCGTGATCGCTCGCCTCATCGCCTGCGCCTCCCTCCCCCGGCTACCGCCGGGGGACCCCCGGGACGGTCCATCCCTGCCCTTCGGACGGCCCGGACTAACGGCGGAAAGTGGTCAACTCCCTTGGTCGTCAGCCGTGGTGGGTTTGCGTCAGGTGATGCCCGAGTCGAAGGCGTTCAGGATCTCGGCGGGGTGGGTGACCCGCTCGACCATGCCCTTCATCACCTCGGCCAGCACCGGATGCTCGATCTCCCGCAACGCGGTCAGATCCAGCCCGGACAGGTCCGGCAACCGCCCGGGACACCTCCGGACACCGGTCGTCGCCTCCTGTCGTCCCGTCACCATCTCTCGTCCGCCCCCCTGTCGTGTCCCGGGCCGGACGCTCGCCGACCCTCTTCCCCGCGCCGCCCACCGGGGCCGGCCCGGACCGGTCGCACCGGCGTGCGGGACGCGGTCACAGCCCGGCCTCCAGTACACGGATGCGTGCCCGCAGGCGCTCGGTCCGCCGCTCGGCGTCCCCGCCCCCGAGTCCCTGCCACAGCTCCACCGCGGAGCGGTACGCGTCGAGTGCGGCGCGCGGCCGGGCCAGCCGCTCCAGCACCTCCCCCCGCAGCTCCTGTGCCCGCACCGCCAGCCGGAGCGCCGCCTCCCGGTCCGGCCCCGGCTGCGTCTCCGATGCCTCCCGCCAGGCCCGGCGGTAGGAGTCCGCCGCCCGGTCGAGCCGGTCGACGGCCCGGGTGTGCCCGTGGATCTCCCGCTGGACGTCACCGTGCTCGCGCCAGGCCCCGGCCCGCTCCAGCGGGCCGCGGCCGTGCCGGGCGGCCAGTTCCAGCAGGTACTCCGCCTCCCGCAGGTCCACCACGTCGCCCTCGTAGGCGTGCCGCAGCCGCAGGCCCGCCGCGAGGCGGCGCAGCCGGTGCCCGGCGCGGGGGTCGGACTGCGGCACGGCGGCCCGGCTCTCGCGCAGGACCCGCACGGCGGTCGACGCGAACCGGTGGGCTTCGGCGTCGGGCGCCCGTGCCCGGTCCAGGAGCGCGTCGCCCCACTCGGGCAGCAGTTCCCCGAAGGCGTCCCCGTCGCGGGGGATCAGCCGGCGGGCCCGTCCGTACGCCTCGGCCGCGTCCTCCAGCGCCCGCGGGTCCGCGTCCCGCGCGTACCGTGCCCGGTGCACGCGGGCCAGCCACACCAGCGCGGCCACCCGCGCTCCGGCCTCGCCGGTCTCGGTCAGCGCGGTGGCCAGTTCCCCGGCGGCCTCCTCCAGGCGTCCGGGCAGGTGGCTCAGGGCCGCGGCGCGCTCGACGCGTACCCGGGCGCGTGCCTCCGGTTCGGCCCGCGGGTCGGCGGTGAGGCGGGCGGCGGCCTCCTCGGCCAGCGCCGCGCGCTCCGTCGGGTCGGGGGTGTGGGGCAGCAGGGCCAGCAGGACCCGCCCGAGCTCCCGGGCCCGGCGCGCCTCGGCCTCCCCCGCGGCGGCGGGCTCGTCGGGGTCGGCGAGCGCCTCCAGCGCGGCCCGTGCCTCGCGCAGCGCCCCCGGGTCGTGGCGCAGTTCTCCGAGCCGGACCAGGGTGCGGGCCCGGCGCACGGCGCAGTCCAGGCGCAGCGCCCGGTCGGTCCCCGGCGCGGCGCCGGCGGCCGTGAACTCCCGGTCCGCCGCCTCCAGCAGCGCGCCGTCGGGGAGCCCGCCGTCGGGTGCGACCCCGGCGAGGGCCCGTTCGTAGAGCACCCGGCCGAGCAGGGCGCGGGACCGGGCGGCGGCCTGTCCCTCGACGGCCCGCTCGGCCTCCGCGAGCAGTTCCGGGTCCCGCTGGAGGGCCCACAACCGCAGGAGGGCCCCGGCCAGTTCGGCCTCGGCCTCGCCCGGCGGGTCGTCGGGCCCGGGCGGGGCGGCCACGGCCCGGCGCAGCAGGGTGACGGTCTCGTACAGTCCGCGCTGTCCGCCGTCGAGCGGCCGGGCCAGGGCGGTCCGCAGGGCCTGCTCCCGCGCGGCGACGGCGGGCGTCGCGGGCGGCGGCGGGGCCTCGGCCGGATCGGGCGGCGGCCCGGGCAGGTAGCGCCGTACGACCTTCGCCGACACCTGGGCGAAGGCCTGCGGGAGCCGGCCGGCGGGCATCCGCTCCTCGGCGGAGTCCACCGCCGCGCCGGTGAGCTGGGAGACGGCCAGCGCGGGGAAGTTGCGCACGCCCCGTCCGAAGTGGGCCAGGACGTACTCCGAGCAGTGCTTGAGGACCAGGGCGGCCTCGTCCCGCCCGAGCGGCCCCAGCAGCACGTCCCGCACGCCCGGCACGAACGTGTACCAGCCGCTGTCGGGCCCCCGCCGCAGCAGCCCGCTCAGCAGCACCTCGGCGAGGTCGGAGGGCTCCGAGTCGGGGAGCATCGTGCGCTGCACGAGCCGCATCACGGGCAGGGTGAGCGGCGCCGCGGCGAGGTAGACGGCGAGCTGTACGGCTCCGGGGGACGCCGACGAGCGGAAGCGGCTCACCAGTTCGCGCGGCGGTCGCGCGGCCCGGGGCGGCGGCGCGGGGGCCGCCGGATGGTCGGCGAGGACCCGCCCGACCTCGGCGGGCACGGGCCCGGTGCCGAGGCCGGCGACGAGCCGGGCCCAGGCGCCCAGGGCGTGGGCGTGGGGCGGCAGGACGGGCACGGTCAGCCCGCCGGTGGGGCGGCCGGGGCGGGGCGGCCGTTCCGGGCGGAACCGCAGCGTGCGCCCGCAGCCCTCGCTCCGGGAGAGTTCCCCGCGTTCGGTGGGCAGCCAGCTGCGGCCCCACAGCCGCTGGGGCAGCGGCTGTACGACGACGCAGGGGGCGCACTCGGCCCACCGGTACAGGAGCCGCTGCGCCTCGCCCTCGCGCCACACGGGGCCGGCGCAGTCGGAGACCACCATGGTCAGGGTCCGCCCGGTGGGGTCCCGCAGTTGTTCCCCGGACCGCAGCGCGCCTCCCGGCGAGGGGCCGCGTCCGATGAGCGCCGTCCCGTCGCCGAGCCGGTGCAGGTAGTGGACCTGTACGTCCCGGAAGGCGCCCAGGCGTTCACACACGGAGCGCAGTTCGTCGAACAGGTCCTGCCAGACCGCCATCGACGGGGAGGCGTCCATGACCAGCCGGACGGTGGCCTCGCGCCGGCTGTCGGACCGCAGCACGGGGATGACCAGCCCGAGCGCCCGGGCGCTGGCCTCCGCGGTGGCCGCCTCGTCGAGCACGGTACGGGTGGCCGGCGCGGCGGGCCGGCGCCGTTGCAGGGCGCGCAGGGCTCGCTGGACGTCCATGATCCGGGGCAGCGCGGTCGCGCCGGGCACCCGTACGGGCAGCCCCGCCGGGGCCTCGACCTCGACCTCGGCGCCGGGGAACCGGCGCCCCGCCGGATACAGCGTGACCGGGTCCTCGGGGTCGGTGTCCTCCCGCGCGGGCTCCGGCGTCCGGGGTGGTCGCGTCGAGTCGGCCCGTGCGGGTGTCCGTGAGCGGCGCACGCGCGCGGGCCGGGTGCCGGGCTCCCCCGGCGGTCCCGCGGTCCGCCCGGCGAGCCACAGGGCGTCGGCCAGTTCCTCGGCGGACGGGTCGAGCCCGGCGGCCCGCAACAGGGCGGCCAGTTCACGGATCGGCTCGGCGGGGGAAGTGGGGGAGGCGGGGGGCACGGGGGTCACCTCGGCCGGTCGAGGCGCTGGATGAGCAGGTCGGCGAGGTCCTCCCGGGTGGGCGGGGCCGCGTGGTGGGTGAGGTAGATGGCGTTGAGCAGTTGGTCGGCGGCCACGAGTTCGGTCTGGGAGCGGCTGAGGAACTCGCGGATCAGGTCGGCGCCCAGCCGGGCGGCCTCCTCTCCCAGGTGCGCGCGGACCATCGTGGCGAGCCGTTTCTCCCCGGGCTGTCCGAGCTTGAGCTGGATGCAGCGGCGCAGCAGGGCGGCGGGGAAGTCCCGTTCGCCGTTGCTGGTCAGGATGATGAAGGGGAAGGCCCGGCAGCGGATCCGGCCGTCCCGGACGGTCACCTTGGCGCCGTCGTCGGTGAGCACCCGCACCTCTGGTTCGGTGTCGGCGACGCGTTCCAGCTCGGGCAGCGTGAACTCGCCTTCCTCCAGCACGTTCAGCAGGTCGTTGGGCAGGTCGATGTCGCTCTTGTCGATCTCGTCGATGAGCAGGACGCGGGGGCGTTCCGTGGGCAGCAGCGCCGTCCCGAGCGGTCCGAGCCGGATGTACTTCCCGATCCCGGGCGAGCCGCCGGGGTTTCCGCCGCCGGCCGCGATCTGTACGTCCTGGAGCCTGGCGATGGCGTCGTAGCGGTACAGGCCGTCCTGGAGGACGGTGCGTGAGACCACGGGCCAGCGCAGGACGCGGCCGAGCCTCAGTTCGTGGGCGACGGCGTGCGCGAGGGTGGACTTGCCCGTTCCGGGGAAGCCGGTGACGAGCAGCGGCCGGCGCAGGTACAGCGCGGCGTTGACCGCCTCCAGTTCCTCGGGCTCGGGACGGTGCATCTCCGCCGCCTGTCGGTGGGCGCCGAGCCGGCGGGCCACGTTCGCGTCGGCCACCGCGCCGGGGCCGCCCGCCTCCAGGGCGGGCCCGCCGTCGAAGTCCCGCCAGGGGGGCGGGTCGGGGAGTGCGTCGATGCCGTCGTGGGGTTCACCGACGCCCCGGTAGATGAGCCATTCCTCGTTCACGTCCGCTCCTCCCGTGCAGTGCGCACCGTTCCCGTGCCGTCGGGGGACGTCTCCCGGCGCCGCCCCGGGTCCCCCGATCCCGCCCGCCACCGCGGCGGCGGACCGGGGCACCTCCGGGGAGGGCCCGTCACAGGTCCCCCTGGAGCGGTTCGTCCTGCGGCAGTGCCCGTCCCGGGTCCTCCCACACCAGCGTCATCCCGGCGGCCCAGTAGGCGTCGGGGTCCGCCCCGTGCGCCCGGCCCCGCAGGGCCTTCAACCGCAGCGGCAGCACCGCCGCCCGTCCGGCCCCGGCGAGTTCCTCGCGCAGCCCGCGGTGGAACGGCGCGCACGACTGCCCCGGGTCGGCCGGTGGCCGCCGGCACACCAGCACCCCGTACCCCGCGTCGCGCACCGCGTGCAGCGCCCCCAGGGTGGGCTCGGCGGCCGCGTCCCGGCACAGCACCGGGACGGTGTTGTCGACCAGGCCCGCCAACCAGGCCGGTGAGGGGCTGCGTTGACGGCCGCGGAAGCAGTCGGCGCGCCGCCCCTGGAGCGGGCCCTCCTGGACGCGCGCCCACCGTCCGCCCGGTCCCGCCGCGCCGGCGTCGCGCGGCGTCCCGTCGCCCGGGTACCGGAACACCACCGGCCGCTGGACGCCCACCGGGATCCCGCCCGCGACCGGCCATTCGTCGACCGCCAGCCCGAACAGCTCGGGGGCGACGGCCACTTCGAGCAGCGCGGTCGCCTCGTGCGTGTCGCACCGCCGGAACCCCTCGGCGAGCGCCGCCCGCGAGGCCGCCGCCAGGCGCGCCGGGCTCACCCGGGTGCCGGAGTCCAGCGGAGTGACCCGCTGCGGACCCGCGAGCACCGAGACCCGCCAGTCGTAGACCTCCTCCCAGCTGTGCGCCCACACCTCCAGGAGGACCGAGGGGCCCGCCGGCAGGCCGCCGGCCGCCCGCGTCCGACCCCGGACCGTCTGCCCGGCGCGGGCCCGGCGGCGCAGTTCCCGGTCCGCGAGGCCCCGGTCGCGGCGCTCGCCGAGTTCGCGCCGCAGGGGCCGCCACAGCCGCTCCGCGGTCGTGCGCACCCAGTCCCACAGTTCCTCGTCGGCGCCCGGGGAGGGCGGCTCGCGGTGGTCGGCGACGCTGACGTCGGTCGCGTACCGGAGCATCGCGGCGGCCTCCCCGCCGGCGCCCGGCGGATCGTGCAGCAGCCCGAGGCCGTCGCGCCAGCTGAGCGGGGCGGGCAGCCCGGTGTCGGGTTCCTCGCCGCGGGCGGCCTCGGCGAGCGCCCGGACCGCCTCCGAGGAGCCGGGGGGCGGCAGTTCGGCGAGGAGTCCGCACAGGGTGGTGCGCTCGGCGGGGGTGAGGCGGGTGAGCCGGCCCCGGCCGCCGTGGGGGTCCTGTTCCTCGCCCGGGAGTTCGTCGTGGACGTCGGTCCAGGTCCGGCGACTGTCGAGGTCGCTGAGGTGTTGGTCGTAGTGGTAGAGGTCGTGGGCCTGCATGACCCTGCGGTACAGGCCGATCTGCCCGGTGGCGGCCATGGGCAGGGTGCGCAGTTGGGCCACGGACACGGCGAGGCCGCCGCCGCCCGCGTGCCGCCGGGCCTTGATCACGCCGATGACCTCGCCGCGCGCCAGGTCCACGACGGGGCCGCCGGACATGCCGGGTTCGATCTCGTCCTCGTCGCCGAGCCGGATCGCCGCGCCGCCCGCGGCGGTGCCGCGCAGTCGGGTCGTGCGGCCGGTGATCTCGCGCATCCCGAGGTCCTCGGTGCAGCCGAAGTACGCGGCCTCGTCGATGCGGGGTCGGGCCCGGTCGGTCAGCCACACGCAGGCGTGCGAGACGGGGGCGAGGACCCGGATCAGGGCCAGGTCCGGCAGGTCCCACAGGGCGCCTCGGCCGGGGCGGCGTTCCTCCAGTCGTTCCGGGAGCACGCATTCGACCCGCCCGGCGACCGTTCCGGTGACCGCGCCGGCGCCCGGGAGGCCTCCGGCGCCGCCGGAGAAGAAGGAGATGCCGACCTCGCGTCCGACCAGGCGCACCGCAGCACCCCCTTCGCCGATCACGTGCGCGCACGTCAGGACCCAGCCGGGGGCGATGAAGAAGCCGCTCCCCCATGTGGGACCGGACCAGTGGCTGCCGGGGAGTGCATACCCGTCCGGGGGCGCGTGCACGCGTACGGTGGCGGCCCGGACGAGGGGCTCCAGGAGCTCGAAGGCGCGCGCGGCGCCGCCCGTGCGCCCGTCCTGCATCCCCCGCCCCCTCAGGTCGTGACCATCCAGGCTAGCGGCGGCCCGGGGAGGGCGGGAGCCCTGGCCGCGAGCCGGGATTATCCTGGCGGGAAACACCCCACGCACACCTTCATCACGGCACGGAGCCCGACTTGTACTTCACCGATCGCGGCATCGAGGAGCTGGAGAAGCGGCGCGGCGAGGAGGAGGTCACTTTCGAGTGGCTCGCCGAGCAGCTCCGCACCTTCGTCGACCTGAACCCGGACTTCGAGGTCCCGGTGGAGCGGCTGGCCACCTGGCTGGCGCGTCTCGACGACGAGGACGAGGACGAGGAATAGCAGGTGCCGGGCGGTCCCCCGCGGACTTCCCGACGTCCCTCGCGGCACCCATGACGAAGGGGCCCGACCGGAAACGGTCGGGCCCCTTCGTCATGGGGACGCGGGCCTGGATCAGGCGGCCTTGGTCTCCCAGAAGATGCGGTCGATCTCGGCGATCAGGTCGAGCGCCTTCTGACCGGTCGCCGGGTCGTTCGACGCCTTGGCGGCCGAGAGGGCCTTCAGGGTGTCGTTGACCAGCGTGTGGAGCTGGGGGTACTTCTCGAAGTGCGGCGGCTTGAAGTAGTCGCTCCACAGCACCGAGACGTGGTGCTTGGCCAGCTCGGCGCGCTGCTCCTTGATGGTGATCGCGCGGGCGCGGAAGTCCGCGTCGTCGTTGGCCTGGTACTTCTCCTGGACGGCCTTGACCGACTCGGCCTCGATACGGGCCTGGGCCGGGTCGTACACGCCGCAGGGCAGGTCACAGTGGGCGGAGACCTTCGCCTTGGGGGCGAAGAGGCGGGAAAGCATGGAGTTTGTCCTCCTCGTGATCGTCTTCTCAAGGGGGAGATTACTCGCTGGCCGACCGGAATTCGCGGGCGCCCCTGCGGGCTTAGGACAAAAGTCCAGCGTCGCGGCGCCCGCGGTGAGCGAATGTACGGACCCATGCGGCAGCATGCGGAGGGGACGAGGAGGTCGCTCATGGTGGAGGACAAGCGCGCCTGGAAGCGCTTGGGCGTGGTGGACGTGTACGGGCCGTCGATGGTCCCGACGCTGGTCCACGGGGATCAGGTGGTCGTCCGGTACGGGGCGCCCGTGCGTCCGGGGAACGTGGTCGTCCTGCGGCACCCGTTCCAGCAGGACCTGCTGGTGGTCAAGCGCGCGGTAGAGCGGCGGTCGGGTGGCTGGTGGGTGCTCGGGGACAACCCGTTCAACGAGACCGGCGACAGCACCGACTACGGGACGGTGCCCGCGGAGCTGGTGCTGGCGACGGCGTTGGCGCGGTGGCGGCCCCGGCCGTCGGGGCCGGAGGGTCAGCGTTCGCTGAGGACCTGGCTGTCCTGGGCGGTCTCGGCGGTGCGTCCGCTGCGTGCGGACTCGTCCGCCTCAAGGCGCTTGCGGGCCCGGTAGGCGGCCACGTTCGCGCGGGTGGCGCAGCGGTCGGAGCAGTAGCGACGGGACCGGTTGGTGGAGGTGTCGAGGTAGGCGTTGCGACAGGGCGCCGCCTGACACAGGCCCAGGCGCTCCGGGCCGTGCGCGGTGAGGTGGAAGGCCAGCCCGAAGGAGGCCATGGCGGCGTAGCCGGCAGAGGCGTTCGAGGGGTGTTCGGCGAGGTGGATGTGCCAGTCGGGGCGGCCGTCGTCGTCGAGGGTCTCGTGGCCGGAGACCTGGGGGCTGACGGGGAACTCCATGAGCAGGGAGTTCAGCAGGTCGACGGCGAGCACGTGGTCGCCGCCGTCGGCGGCCTCGAAGACGGAGCGCAGCCGGCCGCGGACGTTGCGGAAGCGGGTGACGTCGGTGTCGGTGACCCGACGGGCCATCTGGGTGCTGGCCCCGAAGAGCGCGCGGACGGCGTCCACCGAGGTGAGCGAGTCCTTGTTGCGGGCCGGCTCCTCGGTGTTGACCAGGCGCACGGCATAGTCCGAGTAATGGGCCAGTTCCACTTGTAGTCCTTACGGCTGCGGATTAGGGTCTGCGGTAACAGCTACTACACGTTCGAGGGTATTACGCATGGAGGGGTTCGGGATGACCGAAGCGTCGAATCCGGTGACCGTCGGGGACTGGCAGGCCTGGCAGGCCTGCTGGGACCGGCAGCAGGAGTGGTACATGCCCGACCGCGAGGAGCGGTTCCGGGTGATGCTGGACATGGTCGAGGCACTGGTGGGACCCGCTCCCCGGGTTCTGGATCTCGCGTGCGGTACGGGAAGTATCACGGACCGCGTGCTCAAGAGGTTCCCGGAGGCCCGCAGTACGGGCGTGGACCTGGACCCGGCCCTGCTGACGATCGCCCGCGGCCACTTCGAGGGCGACCCCCGGGTCACCTTCGTGACCGCGGACCTCAAGGACCCCGACTGGACCGCGGCGCTGCCGCACGACACGTACGACGCGGTACTGACCGCCACCGCCCTGCACTGGCTGCACAGCCCGCGGCTCACGGTGCTCTACGGGCAGATCGCCCCGCTCGTGCGCGAGGGCGGGGTCTTCATGAACGCCGACCACATGCCCGATCCCACCACCCCGCGGCTCAACGCCGCCGACCGCGCCCAACGGCACGCCGGCATGGACCGGGCCCGGGCCGCCGGCGCCGTCGACTGGGCCGGCTGGTGGGCGCTGGCAGCGGCCGACCCGCTGCTCGCCGAGCCGACGAAGCGCCGCTACGAGATATTCGGCGAGCACGCCGACGGCGACACCCCGGACGACGCCTGGCACGCCCGCACCCTGCGCGAGGCCGGTTTCGCGGAGGCCCGCACGGTCTGGCGCTCCCCCTCGGACGCGCTGGTCCTCGGCCTGAAGTAGGTCCCGCGCCCGGGCGGCCGGTCCGGGAACGACGGGAGGGGCGGTACGGAAATCCGTACCGCCCCTCCCGTGCGTCGATCGGTCACAGCACCTTGGACAGGAACGCCTTCGTCCGGTCGTGCTGCGGGTTGCCCAGGACCTCGCGCGGGTGGCCGGACTCGACCACCACGCCGCCGTCCATGAAGACGAGGTTGTCGCCGACCTCGCGGGCGAAGCCCATCTCGTGGGTGACCACGATCATGGTCATGCCGGACTCGGCGAGGTCGCGCATGACGTCGAGGACGTCACCGACCAGCTCCGGGTCGAGCGCGGAGGTGGGCTCGTCGAAGAGCATCAGCTTCGGCTCCATGGCCAGCGCGCGGGCGATGGCCACGCGCTGCTGCTGACCGCCGGAGAGCTGGGTGGGGTAGTTCCCGCCCTTGTCGCCGAGGCCGACGCGGTCGAGGAGCTTGACGGCGCGCGCCCGCGCCACCGCCCGGCTCTCGCCCTTGACCATGACCGGGGCTTCCATGACGTTCTCGACGGCCGTCATGTGGGGGAACAGGTTGAAGCGCTGGAAGACCATGCCGATGTCCCGGCGCTGGGCCGCGACCTCGCTGTCCTTCAGCTCGTAGAGCTTGCCCGCCTTCTCGCGGTACCCGACGAGCTGCCCGTCGACCGAGAGCCGGCCGGCGTTGATGCGCTCCAGGTGGTTGATGCACCGCAGGAAGGTGGACTTGCCGGAGCCGGACGGGCCGACCAGGCAGAAGACCTCACGGGGGGCGACCTCCAGGTCGATGCCCCGGAGGATGTGGGCGGGGCCGTACGACTTGTGGACGGCCTCGGCCTTGACCATCGGCTGGGCGGTCACTTAGCCACCTCCGTACGGCGGAACATGTTCAGGTTGGCCTTGATCCGCTGCAGCGGGGTGGGCGGCAGGGACCGCAGCGAGCCGCGGGCGTAGCGACGCTCCAGGTAGTACTGGCCGACGCTGAAGACGCTGGTGAGCGCCAGGTACCAGATGGAGGCCACGAAGTACATCTCGATGATGGCACCCGCGGTGGAGCCGATGTTGCTGGTGGCCCGCAGGAGCTCGGTGTACTGCACCGCCGAGACCAGCGACGAGGTCTTCAGCATGTTGATGAACTCGTTGCCCGTCGGCGGGATGATCACCCGCATCGCCTGGGGCAGCACCACGCGGCGCATGGTCTGCACCTGCGTCATGCCCAGGGCGTGCGAGGCCTCGCTCTGGCCCTCGTCCACGGACTGGATGCCGGCGCGCACGATCTCCGCCATGTAGGCGCCCTCGTTCAGGCCGAGGCCCAGGAGGGCGACCAGGAACGGGGTCATGACGTCGACGGTCTCGTTCTTGTAGATCGGACCGAGGTCGATGTACTGGAAGATCAGCGGCAGGCTGAACCACACCAGCAGCTGGACGTAGACCGGGGTGCCGCGGAAGAACCAGATGTAGAGCCAGGCGACGGCGCTGGTCACCGGGTTGTTCGAGAGCCGCATCACCGCGAAGAGGATGCCGAGCACCAGGCCCAGCAGCATCGAGGTGACGCTGATGAGGATGGTGTTGCCGAGGCCGGTGATGACCGTGGGGTCGAACAGCTTGTCGCCGACGGTGCCCCAGTTGACGTTGCCGTTGGCGAAAGCGAGAACCAGCCAGCCCAGCACCGCGACGACGACCACGGCACTGATCCAGCGTCCGTAGTGACGGACGGGAATTGCCTTGATGGCCTCGTACGGGGTGGCCGAGGGGCCGGGTCCGGCCGGGGTTGCGGCCGGACCCTTGTCGATCTTGTCAGTCACAATGACTGCCCTTCAGTGGAGCGCCCGGAATTACTGACCTGCGTTGATGGTCGCGGACTTGACGGCGCTGTCCTTGACGTCCCACTTCTCAAGGACCTTGGCGTAGGAGCCGTCCTTGATGATGGCGTCGAGGGCCTGCTTGAGGGCGTCACGCAGCTGCGTGTTCTCCTTCGCCACACCGATGCCGAAGAGGCCGACGTCGCTCTGCTGGCCGGTGACCTCGAAGTCGTTGCCGCCACCCGAGGTCTTCGCGGTGTACGCGGCGACCGGGTAGTCGTTCAGGTCGGCCACGGCGCCGCCGGCCTTGACGCGGGTCTGCGCCTCGGCGTCGGTGTCGAAGGCCTCGATGGTGAGCTTCTTGTCCCCGCACTTCTCGGCCTGCGCCTTGAAGGTGTCCTCGTAGATCGTGCCGCGCTGGACGGCGACGGTCTTGCCACACAGGTCGTCGAGGGACTTGATGCCCTGCGGGTTGCCCTTCTTGACGATCAGCGAGACGCCGGACGAGAAGTAGTCGACGAAGTCGACGCCCTTGCCGATCTTGGCGCCCTTGTCGTCCAGACCTTCCTGGCGCTTCTTGTTGTCCGTGATGGACGACATGATCGCGTCCTGGCGGCCGGTGTAGACCGAGGTCATCAGGCCGTCGAAGGTGCCGGCGGTGAACTGGAACTTCACTCCGAGCTGCTTGCCGAGGGCCTCGGCGATGTCGGGGTCGACACCGACGATCTTGTTGCCCTCGGTGAACTCCATCGGCGCGTAGGCGGCGTCCGTGCCGACCTTGATGACACCGGCGTCCTGGATCTTCTTCGGCAGTGCCGAGAAGAGCGGGGCGCTGTTGGTCTTGCCCGAGGGAGTGGAGCTGCCGCCATTGTCGGTCTGGTCGCCACAACCGGTGAGGATGAGGGCGCCGGCGACCGCGATCGCACCGGCCGCGGCGATCCGGGACCGGGCGGCGGTCGTACGACGGGTGGTGCTTGCGGTCATGAGCTGGTTCCTCCGGCAGTGGGGAAAAAAGCATCCGAGAACGGTCGGGGCACGCACCATCGAGTGTCGCGACGTTGTGTGATTACGGCATCTTGCCATTCGGACTGAGACATTCAGGGTGCCCGTCAGGTCAAAATCGGATAACGGGCGACCCGGGGTGCCCAACAGGACTGCGGGGAACGGGCTTCGCGGCGGGATTATGCGCTGTGACCAGGGCTTTTCTCCGCAGTATTTGCGGTGCGTCTCGCCCATTGGACAGCAAGGTTTGGACTTTTCGCCAAAACGCGGACAAGCGGCCTACGATCGAGCGGGAATCGACTCGTCTGAGCGAGCGTTCTTCGGGTAGAACAGATCCTTACACCCCTCATCCGGGGCTCAGGGCGCGCGTGCGGCGCGCCCGCGCGTACGAACCTCCCTCTTCGCGGAGACGGGCCAACCGTCGATGCGGAGCACGGACGCGGTGCCCGCCCACCCCTTAACCAGGAGTGGCCACCCTCAACGATTAAAGACTTAAGGGGTCAAGAAAGTGGCAGCGGAGATCGTCAATCCTCGCAGCGACAGCGTGACGGACAACAACCCCGATGCGGTGTTCGCGCTGCACCGGGGCGGCAAGATGGCCGTGCAGGCCACCGTGCCGGTCCGCGACAAGGACGACCTGTCCCTCGCGTACACGCCCGGTGTGGCGAAGGTCTGCAGCGCCATCGCGGAGAACCCGGAACTCGTCAACGAGTACACCTGGAAGTCCAACGTGGTCGCCGTCGTCACGGACGGCACGGCCGTTCTCGGCCTCGGGGACATCGGTCCCGAGGCCTCCCTCCCCGTGATGGAGGGCAAGGCGATCCTGTTCAAGCAGTTCGGCGGTGTCGACGCGGTCCCGATCGCGCTCGCCACCAAGGACACGGACGAGATCATCGAGACGGTCATCCGTCTCGCGCCCTCCTTCGGCGGGGTCAACCTGGAGGACATCTCCGCGCCCCGCTGCTTCGAGATCGAGCGTCGGCTCCAGGAAGCCCTGGACATCCCGATCTTCCACGACGACCAGCACGGCACGGCCATCGTGACGCTGGCCGCCATGCGCAACGCGGCGAAGCTCACCGGTCGCACCCTCGGCGACCTGCGTGCGGTCATCTCCGGCGCGGGCGCGGCGGGCATCGCCATCGCCAAGATCCTCGTGGACGCGGGCATCGGCGACGTGTGCGTCACCGACCGCAAGGGCGTCGTCTCCGCGGACCGCTCCGACCTGACGGACGTCAAGGCGGAGATCGCGGGCCTGACCAACAAGACGGGCCGGACCGGCTCCCTGGAGAGCGCCCTCGCGGGCGCGGACGTCTTCATCGGCGTCTCCGGCGGCACCGTCCCCGAGGCGGCGGTGGCCACGATGGCGAAGGACTGCTTCGTCTTCGCCATGGCCAACCCGAACCCGGAGGTCCACCCGGACGTCGCGCACAAGTACGCGGCGGTCGTGGCGACCGGTCGTTCGGACTTCCCGAACCAGATCAACAACGTGCTGGCCTTCCCGGGCATCTTCGCGGGCGCCCTCAAGGTGCGCGCGACCCGGATCACCGAGGGCATGAAGATCGCCGCCGCCGACGCCATCGCCGGCGTCGTGGGTGACGAGCTCGCGGCCGACTACGTCATCCCGTCTCCGTTCGACGCGCGCGTCGCCGAGGCCGTCACGGCCGCGGTCGCCGCGGCGGCGAAGGCCGACGGCGTGGCCCGTCTGGTCTGACCGTCACGGTCCGTTCGTGACACTGAGCTGTACGGGTGAAGGCCCGGTCGGATCCACTCCGGCCGGGCCTTCCTCGCGTCCGGGCCCCGGCATCGGGGGGCCGGCCCGGCGGACGTGCCCGAGCGTGAAGGGCCGGCGTCCGCGCCGAGAACGCACCCTCCCGGCCCCCGAACCGGGAGGGGTCGCTCCGTCCGTCGCCCGGTCGAGCCGGGCGGTCATGAGGGGTCACCGTCGGGCGAGAGCGCCGGACGGGACCACGGGCGGAAAATGACAGGCTCATGGCGAGCATCACCGCACGGCCAGAATGTTACCCCCGATCCCGACTTGATCCCGACGTTCCGATTGGGCGCCCTCGCCGCACAAACCAACTGGTACGGCGGGTACTTGGGGATGGATCGGCCATTCCGCTCAACTCCCCCGCCGACCTGACGCCTCTGGTCAGGCCCGGCTACCGAGCGGTAGCGTCTGGCGGCATGTTCGCTGCCTACGCCGCCCGAATCGACCGAGACCAGCCGCTGAGCGGCCTTGAGCTGGGCGACCGCCCCGCCCCCGAGGCCCGCCCCGGCTGGGTGACCGTGAACGTCAAGGCCGCCTCGCTCAACCACCACGACCTGTGGTCGCTGCGCGGAGTCGGCCTCGGCGAGGAAAAACTGCCCATGATCCTCGGCTGCGACGCCGCCGGGATCGACCAGGACGGCAACGAGGTCGTCCTGCACTCCGTGATCGGCCAGAGCGGCCACGGGGTCGGCCCCGACGAGCCGCGCTCGATCCTGACCGAGCGCTACCAGGGCACCTTCGCCGAGCGCGTGACCGTCCCCGCCTGGAACGTCCTGCGCAAGCCCGCCGAGCTGTCCTTCGAGGAGGCCGCCTGCCTCCCCACCGCCTGGCTGACGGCGTACCGGATGCTGTTCACCAACGCCGGCGTGCGGCCCGGGGACTCCGTCCTGGTCCAGGGCGCGGGCGGCGGGGTCGCCACCGCCGCCATCGCCCTGGGCAAGGCGGCGGGCCTGCGCGTCTTCGCCACCAGTCGGGACGAGGCCAAGCGCGAGCGGGCGGTGGAACTGGGCGCGGTGGACGCGTTCGAGCCGGGGGCCCGACTGCCGCAGCGGGTGGACGCGGTGATCGAGACGGTCGGCGCCGCCACCTGGTCGCACTCGATCAAGTCCCTGCGGCCCGGCGGAACCCTGGTCATCTCCGGCGCGACGAGCGGCGACCGCCCGGCGCACGCGGAACTGACCCGCATCTTCTTCCTGGAGCTGAAGGTGGTCGGCTCGACCATGGGCTCGAAGGACGAGCTGGAAGACCTGCTGTCCTTCTGTGCGGCCACGGGCCTGCGACCGGTCATCGACGAGGTGCTGCCGCTGGACCGGGCGCGCGAGGGCTTCGAGAAGCTCGCGTCCGGAGACCTCTTCGGCAAGGTGGTCCTGACGGTCTGACGGCCCGCTCCCCCGCCCCGCACCCCGCACGTCAACCGGGGTTGACACCCTCCCGTGCGTCAACCTACATTGACATGCATGACCGAAGCGACCGATCTCGCCGAACGGGCCGGCGACCGTGACCCGCGCGTGGGCCTGCGTGCCGTGGCCGCCCTCCGAAGGCTGCTGGAGCAGCTGGAGGCCGTACAGGTACGCAGTGCCCGCGCGCAGGGATGGTCCTGGCAGGAGATCGCGGCCGAGCTGGGAGTCACCCGGCAGGCCGTGCACAAGAAGCACGGGAGGCTTTGATGTTCGAACGCTTCACGACCGAGGCACGCACCACGGTGACGGGCGCGGTGGCCGAGGCCCGACGGGCCGGGGCCGGCGCCGTCACCGAGGAACACCTGCTGCTCGCCCTGCTCGCGCAGGGCGCGCTAAATCCGCTCGGCGTGGACCGGGCGGCGGTGACCGCGGGCCTCGCCGAGGCCCGCCGCCGGGGCGGCATGACCCGCGCCGACGAAGAGGCGCTGGCGGGTCTCGGGATCGACCTCACCGAGATCGTCACCCGGATCGAGGAGACCCACGGCGAGGGCGCCCTGTCGGGCGCGGCGCCCCGCAGGCGGGGCCTGGGCGCCTCGCTCCGCTCGGCCCTGGGCCGCCCGGAGTCGGACAACCGGCACGTCCCCTTCACCCAGGGCGCGAAGAAGACCCTGGAGCAGTCCCTCCGGATCGCGCTGGGGCGGGGGGACCGGCACATCGGCACCCTGCACCTGCTGCTGGCCCTGCTCTCCCGTCCGGGCACGGTCGCCGAGGTCCTCGCGGACCACGGCGTCACCCTCGCCGGCGCCGAACGGGGTCTGGCGGCCTGACGACGGCTACGCCGGGTCCGGACGGAGTTCCGCCGTGACCCGGGTCGCCGCGACGGCCAGGTGCGCGCGGGCCTCGGCCAACTGGGCCGGGCTCACCCCGTGGTCGCGGGCCGCGTCGCGGATCTCGTCGCGGAAGCGGTCCAACAGCCGGTCCAGGTCGCGGATCGGGTCCGCGCTCGGGGTCAGGTCCTCGGCCCAGGTGGAGCCCACGTCCGAGGCCGCGGTCGACGCGCCGGGAGCGGAGGCGGGGGCGCCCCCGCCGAGCCAGGCCCCGGCCAGGCCGCCCAGGACCCCGCTCGACTTCGCGAACTGCTCCTGGAGCTGGCTCGCGATGCGCTGGACCTCCTCGCGGGCCCGCTCCTGGGCCTCCTTGGCCTGACGGCGGGCCTGGTGGGCCTCCTCTCGGGCCCGGCGGCTCTCGTCCTTCGCCCGCCGCGCCTGCTCCTTCCACTCCGCCTTCGCCTTGCGGAGCTCCTCCTTGGCGGCCTTCCAGCCCTCGTCCTCGACCCGGGTCGTCGTGGCGGAGGCGGCGGCCGCGCGCATCTCGCGCCGCAGGTCACCCGCCGCGCCCCGGACGTCGTCGCGCATCTCGGCGGCCAGTTCGGAGACCGAGTCGCGGATCTCCAGCTCCAGGTCGGCCAGTTCCCCGCCGCGGTCGGCGAGTTCGGCGCGACCGGCCTCGGTGATGGAGTACACCTTGCGCCCGCCCTCCGTGGCGTACGTGACGAGCCCCTCGGCCTCCAGCTTCGCCAGCCGCGGGTACACGGTGCCCGCGGAGGGCGCGTACAGCCCCTGGAAGCGCTCCTCCAGCAGGCGGATCACCTCGTACCCGTGCCGCGGGGCCTCGTCCAGCAGCTTGAGGAGGTAGAGGCGGAGTCGGCCGTGGGCGAAGACGGGCGGCATGTCAGAGCACCTTCTTGTCGAGCGCGAGGGGGGCGACGGTGTCGCCGGTGTCGCCGGCCGGGCGACGCAGCAGCGCGATGGCGCCGGAGACGGTGGTGGCCCGCAGGGTGCCGGTGCCGGCTCCGAGCGTGCCGGTGATCCGCTTGGCCCCGAACTGGCCGGAGACCCGCAGGTCCTCGAAGGCGTTGGAGACGCCTCCGGTGGCGGTGTTGG
Organism: Streptomyces sp. NBC_00513; assembly: GCF_041431415.1. Lineage (GTDB taxonomy): Bacteria > Actinomycetota > Actinomycetes > Streptomycetales > Streptomycetaceae > Streptomyces. Next base: position 5,163,177 of record NZ_CP107845.1, on the reverse strand, counting down.
CCTCGACCCGCGCGTCGGCCGGGTGCGGCAGGCGGATCGCCACCTGGCCCGAGACCGAGTTGAGGGAGATGTCCACCGGACTCGGCGCGATCGGGTCCAGGGCCAGGTCGATGAGCATGTCGCCGCTGACGGAGTCGGCCCGGACGTTGCCGCCCGCGCCGTCGACCACCGTCAGGCCGCCGGAGACCGAGTGGAAGCCGAGCCCACCGGTGACGGACTGGGCCTCGACGGCGCCGGAGACGGTGTTCACCTTGACCTTGCCGGAGAGGCCGACCAGGGTCGTGTCGCCGGAGACGCCGTTGACGTCGATGTCGGCGCTGATGCCGGAGACGAAGGCGGTGGCGCTGACGGCGGCCAGCTGCACGGAGGTGGAGGCGGGCACCGTGAGGGTGACCGTGACGGAGCGCTCCCAGGCCTTGCGGCCGTCGCCACCGGACCACGACTTCCAGGGCTTGCTCTCGAACCACTCCTTGATGCCCTGGGAACCGTTCCAGGGGAGGTCCTCGTAGGAGAGGGTGAGCACGCCGGCCTCGTGCACGACGTGCAGCGGCGGGCCGTCGACCTCGGCGATCTCCAGGCGGGCGGGCCCCTCGTCGGAGGCGACGACGTTCACGGTCCCGCCGACGACACGGACGCGGAGTTCGGTCACCGGCTGCTCGAAGGTGAGCTTCTGGGGTTCGGCGACGGACCACGTCATCTGCTCTGCCATGGTGCTGATCCTCCTCGTGCGTTCACGGACCGGACTCGACGCACGCAACATATCGCGTCTTGTGAGTAACACGATATATCGCGGTTGAGGGAAGTCAAGCGCCTCCCTGAAATCCCCATTTTGCGATGATCTGCCCCGTTTTTCGGGCATGTGGAACCGCCGCGTGCGGCGGACGCGGCGCGCGGACAGGGCGGAGCACGCCCGGACAACGGAGGCGGAGGCCGGAGACCGGGGCCGCCGCCCCGGCCCGGTACGACCGGAGGCGGGGGCCGGGGCCCGGGGGCGATCCCCTGCCCCTAGGCGGCCAGGAGGGGACTCGCGTGGTGGTGGAGCCAGGCCCGGTACGGCGGGGTGCGCAGGGCGGCTTCGCGGTAGGCCGCGCGGAGGTCCTCGTACACCTCGGCGTGCGCACCCGGCAGGGTGGCCAGGAGCAGCCGTACCGCCAGCGGGTCCCCCGACAGCGGCCGGATGGCCATGTCGTCCCGGGGACCGGAGGTCGGCTGGCAGGGGGCGACGGCCTCGCCGGAGACGATCAGCGAGGTCGCGGTGTGGTAGTCGGCGTGCAGCACGGGCGGGTCGAGCCCGGCCCCGGCGAAGACCCGCCGCAGACCGTCCCATTCGCCGTCCACGGACGGGTCGACGGTCCAGCGGTCGGCGGCCAGGTCACGTAATTCCACCACCGGCCGGCGCGCGGCGGGATGGTCCCGGGACATGGACACGAACTGCGGTTCGCGTTCCATCAGCACGTGCAGTTCCAGGCCGGGCGGCACCCGCAGCGGACTGCCCTCGACCTCGTGGACGAACGCCACGTCGAGCTGCCCCGACGCCACCATCCGCAGCAGCGCGTTGGCCGACACGTCGACCACCAGAGAGGTCTCGGTCTCGGGCGAGCGCCGGTGCAGGCGGCGCAGCCAACCCGGCAGCGCCCGGCTGGCGGTCGAGCCGATCCGCAGCCGCGGCCCGTGGGCGGCGGCGCGCGCCTCGGCCACCAGGGCGGCCATCTCGGCGAGCAACGGTCTCGCCCGACCGAGCACGGTACGGCCGAATGGCGTGGGACGACATCCGGTCCGTTCGCGCAGGAACAGTTCCCCTTCCAGGGCCCGTTCGATACGGCGCAGTTGGGTCGTCAGCGAGGGCTGGCTCACGCCGAGTTGCCGCGCCGCCTTGTGCAGGCTGCCGGCGTCCGCGATGGCACACAGTGCGCGCAGGTGCCTCACCTCGAGCTCCATGACCCGAGAGTAGGGCGGGCGCACGGCGCCGCACCAGTCGCTGATAGCCCCCCGAATCCCGCCATTCTCACGCTAGTTGACCTACCGAAAACTTCCCGATAGCCCGGCGTTATCGATGGCTGACATCATCCGCCGGCCCCTTCCGCTCCCGCAGACTCCGGTACCGAACGACCCACCCCCCACACCGGATGAGTAGGAGCCCCCCACATGCGCCACTCCCGTAAGTCCCTCCTGGCCGGCGGCATCGGCCTCGGCCTGGCCGCCGCCCTGGCCTCGGTCGCCCCCGCCGCGAGCGCCGCCCCGGCGCCCGTCGGCAATGCCGCGAGCTACGCCGCGTACGAGCGTTCGGCGGAGAACGACGCCGCGACGAAGGCCTTCTTCCAGGCCGTGCGGGCTTCGGTGGCCGAGCAGCGCGCCGCGAACCCGGGCGCCCTCGCGGTGACCGTCACGTACAACACCCGCAGCGCGCCGAGCTTCCGCAGCCAGATATCCCGCTCCACCCAGATCTGGAACAGCTCGGTGAGCAACGTCAGACTGCAGGAGGTGTCCTCCGGCGGGAACTTCTCGTACCGCGAGGGCAACGACTCGCGCGGTTCGTACGCGAGCACCGACGGGCACGGCCGGGGCTACATCTTCCTGGACTACCGGCAGAACCAGCAGTACGACTCCACCCGCGTGACCGCGCACGAGACCGGCCACGTGCTGGGTCTTCCGGACCACTACTCCGGGCCGTGCAGCGAGCTGATGTCGGGCGGCGGGCCGGGCACCTCGTGCACCAACCCCAACCCGAACTCCGCCGAGCGCTCGCGCGTCAACCAGCTCTGGGCCAACGGCCTCGTCGCCTCCGGCCTCGGCACCAAGGGCTAGGTCACACCGCTTCCGCCAGGCCTAGACCTCCCTGGGGACGTACGTGGAGCAGTCCGGGTTCTTGCATGAGCCCGGGCCCCACTGCGGCACGAAGATCCCGAGGGACTTGCGCCGTCGGACCACCGTGTCCACGGAACGCCCGCAGGCCGGGCACGACTGCTGCTCGTGCCCGGCCTGCGGGGCCACCGTCTCGTGCGTGCGCTGCTGCTCTCGACCGGCCATACCTCCACGGTAGGCCGGTTTCGCGCGTTCGGCGGGGCGACGGCGGCGGGTCAGCGCCTGCGGGCGTAGGTGGTGACCACCTGGCCGCCGGTGAAGGACCGGACGTCGGTCAGTTCCAGTTCCCGCAGCGCGAATCCCGCGCGGGACATGGGGATGCCGGAGCCCACGAAGACCGGGTACGTCTTGACGACGAACTCGTCGATCTCCTCGACCAGCTGCCCGGCCAGGTCGGCGCCACCGCAGAGGTAGATGCCCAGACCCGGTCGCGCCTTCAATTCCCGCACGCGCGCCGCCACGTCCCCGCTGATGATCTCGACGGCCGGGTCGGGAGACTCGGTGAGCGAGCGGGAGGCGACGTACTGGTCGAGGTGGGCGTACGGGCTGGTGATCCCGACGTCGTACGCCGGGTCGTAGGTGCCGCGGCCCATCACGATCGCGTCGAAGCGCCGCGGCGCGCCGGGGTCGAGGCCGAGGCCGAGCGCCGCCTGGACGTGCGTCGGCACGGTCTCGGGGAACTCGGCGAACATGGCGCCGGAGTACTCGGGATCCAGCCACTTGTTGAAGAAGTCACCGTCACCGTCCGGATCGGCGATGAAGCCGTCGACGGAGGTGGCGAGGTAGTACGTGAGCTTGCGCAAGCGATTCTCTTTCGCCGGGGGATGCCACCGCTCCGGGGCACGGCAGTCAAAGTACTTCATGCGGAGTACTTTGACTACACCTTTTGCCTCAGCCCCGCGGCTTGCGCCACATCGGCCACATCAGGGGCCCTTCCGGCAGGCGCACCGCCGCCCCCGTGAACTCCCAGCCGAGCCGCTCGTACAGCCCCTTGCTGCGCTCGCTGCTCGCCTCCAGGTACGCCGGCAGCCCCTCGCGGTCGCACCGCTCCAGCACCGGCCGCATCAGCTCCGTGCCCAGCCCCTCGCCCTGCCGGTCGGGCGCGACGGCGATCATCAGCAGGTACTCGTGCTCCTCGGACGTCGGGTGCGCCTCGCCGGTCAGCCGGCCCACCAACTCGCACCGCTCGTTGTCCGGGTCGGCCACCGCCCGCATCCTCGCCGGGACCTCGTCCTCGCCCTCCGGCTCGCCCGCCGGGATCCGCAGCCACAGCGCCGCCGCCGAACCGTCCGTCGCGTAGTCGATCCGCCCGTCGGCGAGCGCCACGTCCACGAAGACCCCGAGGAACTTCCCGTGCACCGTCGCCCGGTGCCCCGGATCCGGGAAGACCCAGCAGCTGACGGGGTCCTCACGGAAGGCCTCGTCGAGCAGCCGCGCCACCGCGTCCCGGTCCGACCGATCCGCCTGACGTATCTCCAGCACCACTGGACCCACCCCTCACTCGCGCGTCAACGACTGCGGGTGATCCTAGAGTTGGCCCGAACGGCCGGGAAGGCGCGCACGCGACCGCGCGCGCGAAAAGGCCTGTTCCCCGTCGTACGGTGCGGGAACAGGCCCTTCTCCACGCGTGGGCGGTCGCGTGCGCGCCTTCGCGGCCGGTGGATCTACCTGGTGCGCCGGGTGACGAACTCCGCCAGCGCCAGCAACCCGCCCGCCGCCCCCAGGTCCGGGACGGCCCTGGAGAGCTGCTGCACGGCCCGACCCATCCGATCGGCGGCGTGGGCCTGCGCCCAGTCACGCCCCCCGGCCCGGTCCACGGCGTCGGCCGCCGCGCGCACGTCGTCCCCGGCCATGGGGCCCGCGTACAGCGCGGCCAGTTCCTCGCCCGCCGCGGTGCCCGAGGTGAGGGCGGCCACGACCGGGAGGGACTTCTTGCGGGCGATCAGATCGGCCCCGGCGGGCTTGCCGGTGTGCCCCGGGTCCCCCCAGATGCCGATCAGGTCGTCGATCAGCTGGAAGGCCAGGCCGGCCTCCCGGCCGAAGGCGTCCATCGCGTCGACCTCGTCCGGGCCGGCCCCCGCGTACAGCGCCCCCAGCGCGCACGCGCAGCCCAGCAGGGCCCCGGTCTTGGCCGTCGCCATCGTCAGGCACTCGTCGAGCGACACGTCCCCGCGCCGCTCGAACGCGCAGTCCGCCTGCTGCCCGGCGCACAGCTCGATCACGCAGGCCGAGAGCCGGGCCGCGGCCGCCGGGGCGGCCGGGTGCGGATCCTCGGCCAGCAGCTTCAGCGCGAGCGACATCATCGCGTCGCCCGTGATGATCGCGTCCGGCATCCCGAACACGGTCCAGGCCGTGGCCCGGCCGCGCCGCCGGACGTCCTTGTCGATGACGTCGTCGTGCAGCAGCGTGAAGTTGTGCGCCAACTCCACGGCGACGGCCGCCCGCACGGTGTCCCCGGCCTCCGCGCCGGCCCCCTGGAGGGCCTGCGCCGAGGCGAGGACGAGCGCGGGCCTGATGGCCTTGCCCGCGTTCCCCGCGGCCGGAGCGCCGTCCGCGTGTTCCCAGCCGAAGTGGTACATCGCCACGCGTCGCATCCCTGCGGGCAGGCTCTCGATCGCCCGGCGCAGCTCCGGGTTGACCGTTTCCTTCGTCCGCTCCAGCAGGGCCGCGGCCTCGTGCCCCTCGCCGGTGGTGATCGCCTCAGTGGTCGCCATCGCGCTCCCCCGTACTCCCCCGTCGCCGTTCGGCCGGGCCTCTCATCAGCGCCAGCGGGCGATCTCGACGTTCTCCAGCACGCCGAGCGCGTCCGGGACGAGCACCGCGGCGGAGAAGTAGGTGGTGACCAGGTACGAGATGATCGCCTGCTCGCTGATGCCCATGAAGCGGACCGACGTGCTCGGCTCGATCTCGTCCGGGATGCCCGGCTGGTGCAGGCCGATCACGCCGGACTCGTCCTCGCCGGTGCGCATGCAGAGGATGGAGGTGGTCCGGGCGTCGCTGATCGGGATCTTGTTGGACGGGAAGATCGGCACCCCGCGCCAGGACGGCACCCGGTGACCGCCGATCTCGATCGATTCCGGGTACAGCCCGCGCTTGTTGCACTCGCGGCCGAAGGCGGCGATGGCCTTGGGGTGTGCGAGGAAGAGCTTGGATCCGCGCCGCATGCTGAGCAGCTGGTCCATGTCGTCGGGGCTGGGCGCGCCGTCGTGCGGCTGGATGCGCTGGTCGTAGTCGGCGTTGTGGAGGAGGCCGAAGTCGCGGTTGTTGAGCATCTCGTGCTCCTGGCGCTCGCGCAGCGCCTCGACCGTGAGCCGCAACTGCTGCTCGGTCTGGTTCATCGGCTGGTTGTAGAGGTCGGCGACGCGGGTGTGGACGCGCAGAACCGTTTGGGCGATGGAGAGCTCGTACTCGCGCGGCCTGGCCTCGTAGTCGACGAAGGTGCCGGGGAGCACGGCCTCGCCCTGGTGGCCGGCGGAGAGGTCGATCGCGGCCTCGCCGTACTTGTTGGTCCGCTGGGCGGGCAGGGCCCGTACCTCGTCCACGTGCGCCCGCAGCGAGTCCACCCGGTCGGCGAGGAGCTGGAAGTCCTGCCGGGAGAGGACGAGCGCGGTACCGGAGGTGGCGGCCCGGGCGGTGTACTCCCAGATGGCCTCCTCGTCCACGAGGGCGTCCTCGCCGAAGTAGGCGCCGTCGGCGACGGTCTGCAGGACGGCGTCGTCGCCGTAGGGGCCGGTGCCGATCTGGTCGATCCGGCCGTGGGCGAGCAGGAACACCCTGTCGGCGGGGCTGCCGAAGGAGGTGAGCTCCTGGCCGGCCTCGAAGTCGACCTGGTGGCACCGGGCTGCGAGCTCGGTCAGGACGTCGACGTCCTCGTACTCGCGCAGCAGCGGGAGCTCTCCGAGTTCGGCGGGGATCACCTGGACCTGGGTGCCGGTCTTGATGAACTCCACCCGGCCGTCACCGACGGAGTAGCTGAGCCGCCGGTTGACCCGGTACGTACCGCCCTGCACCGACACCCACGGGAGCATCTTGAGCAACCACCGGGAGGTGATCTCCTGCATCTGCGGCGCGGACTTGGTCGTGGTTGCCAAGTTCCGCGCGGCCGAGGTCCCGAGACTGCGCTGCGGTGCCTGGACTTCGGATTCGGAACCTGCCTGGACCGACATGTGTTTCCCTTTCGATCACTCCATGGATCTGCGGGATCAGCCTTCCAGTGCGCGGCGTGGTGAGACCATTACACAAAAGGGTGGGACTACTCCGTATGGGGTGTGGGCACTCTGATGAGTCACTTTCTCCCCTCCAGCCCCTCCGACCCCTCTGGTTTCAGCCATCCACGCCCACCGCCTCGACTTAACTTGCATCGAAGATTCAAGTTTTCTACGGTGGCGTCATGCGGCTGACCCGATTCACCGATCTGGCGCTCCGCGTCCTGATGCGTCTGGCCGTCGAGGACACGGACCTCCCCACCACGCGCGAGGTCGCGGCGACCATGGAGGTCCCGTACACCCACACCGCGAAGGTGGTGGCCAGGCTGCAACACCTCGGCCTGGTCGAGGCGCGGCGCGGCCGGGGCGGCGGGCTCGCCCTGACCGGCGCCGGCCGCGCCGCCTCGGTGGGGACGGTGGTGCGCGAACTGGAGGGCGTCGGCGACGTCGTGGACTGCGACGGCGCCGTCCCGTGTCCACTGCGGAGCGCCTGCCTCCTGCGGGGCGCGCTGCGTCGGGCCCAGGAGGCCTTCTTCGCCGCACTGGACCCGCTCACGGTGAACGACCTGGTGGCAGCCCCCACCGGACCGCTGCTGCTCGGCATTTCGAGCGGACCGCCCGGTCGGGGCGGGGGCCCCGCCGACTGAGGCGCGGATGGCCGGTTCCGAGCGGCCGTCACCCCACCCACGCCACACCCGAGGGTTCTTCGAACAGATCTCCGCATCACCCGGAGACCCTCACGCCCTTTAATTGGTATCCAATAGTCAACTTACAGAGGAGCTCCCCGATGCTGTCCGAGAAGTCGACCGCGACCGTCCGCGCCACCCTGCCCGCCGTGGGGGCGGCCGTCGGCGACATCGCGGAACTCTTCTACGCGAAGCTGTTCGCCGCCCACCCGGCCCTGCTCCGCGACCTGTTCAACCGCGGCAACCAGAAGGCCGGACTGCAACAGCAGGCCCTGGCCGGCTCCATCGCCGCGTTCGCCGGCCACCTCGTCCGGCACCCCGACACCCGGCCCGACGTGGTGCTCGGCCGCATCGCCCACAAGCACGCCTCGCTCGGCATCACCCGCGACCAGTACGCGATCGTCCACCGGCACCTGTTCGAGGCCATCGCGGAGGTTCTCGGGGAGGCCGTCACGCCCGAGGTCGCCGAGGCCTGGGACGAGGTCTACTGGCTGATGGCGGGCGCCCTCATCGCCATCGAGGAGCGGCTGTACGCCGAGCGGCGGGTCGTCGCGGGCGACGTCTGGCGCCCGTGGACGGTCGTCCGCCGCGTCGAGGAGACCGTCGACTGCGCCACCTTCCACCTGGTCCCGGCCGACGGGGCGCCCGCCCCCGGCTTCAAGCCGGGCCAGTACGTCTCCGTCCAGGTCGAACTCCCGGACGGCGCACGGCAGATCCGCCAGTACAGCCTCTCCTCGTCGCCCGCCTCCCCGGTCCGCGCGATCACCGTGAAGCGGGTCCACGGGCCGGCCGCGGGGGGCCCGGACGGGGAGGTGTCCCACCACCTGCACGCCGAGGTCCGCGTCGGCGACACCCTGCGCGTCTCGGCCCCGTACGGCGACCTGGTGCTCCAGGACCCGGCCTCGCCCGTGCTGCTGGCCTCGGCCGGGATCGGCTGCACGCCGATGCTGTCGATGCTGGAGCACCTGGCCGAGACCGGGCACGGCGCCCCGGTGACCGTCCTGCACGCCGATCGCTCCCCGGCCGACCACGCCCTGCGCGGCGACCACCGGGCCTTCACGCACAAGCTCGCCGACGCCTCGGCCCGGTTCTGGTACGAGACCGGCCACGAGGACGCCGCGGCCGACGACGGGGTCGGCCGGCTCGACCTCTCCGACGTCCCGGTGGCCCCGGGCACCCACGCCTACCTGTGCGGGCCGCTGCCCTTCATGCGCGCGGTCCGCGAACAACTGCTCGACAAGGGCGTACCGGCGGCGGACATCCATTACGAGGTCTTCGGGCCCGACCTGTGGCTCGCCTCCGCGTGACAGCCGAGGTCGACGGGACGCGAGGGGCGGACGAGACTTCCGTGAATGTCCGGATTCACTCGCTCGCCGTACGAACGCGCTAGCCGCGGAAGGACTCCCTCCACTACACCGGAACGTGATGGGTCGAACACGAAAGGTGATCGGCCCCTCACGCACGGAAGGAGGCGTCCATGTCCGCACCCATGTCCGCAGACCGTTTCCTCACCCAGTTGCGCAACGAGGGGCTGCGCGTCGTCGAGGTCGGCGCCTGGCGCACCCACAACCGCAACCACAAGGGCCCCTGGGGGCCGGTCAACGGGGTGATGATCCATCACACCGTCACGCAGGGCACCGCGTACACGGTCCGGCTCTGCCGGGACGGCGACGAGGACCTGCCCGGCCCGCTCTGCCACGGCGTGATCACCAAGGACGGCCGGGTCCACCTCGTCGGCTACGGCCGCGCCAACCACGCGGGCTCCGGCGACTCCGACGTCCTGGCCGCGGTGATCGCCGAGAAGCGGCTCCCTCCGGACCACACGGCGAACACCGACGGCAACCGACACTTCTACGGCTTCGAGTGCGAGAACCTCGGCGACGGCAAGGACCCCTGGCCCGCGGTGCAGCTCGACGCCATGGTCCGGGCGGCCGCTGCCGTCTGCCGCTTCCACGGTTGGACCGAGCGCTCGGTGATCGGGCACCTCGAATGGCAGCCGGGCAAGATCGACCCCAAGGGGTTCACGATGACGTGGTTCCGCGAACGCGTGGCGGACCGCCTCAAGTGACCGCCCCGCCACGGGGCGGACCCTGACACCGTCCGTCCCGTGCGCGGCCACCGTCACCGGCGACAATGGGCAGGTGACCAGCCCCGTGGACCCCCGCTCCCTGCTCCTGCCCCGGCCGCCGTCACCGGTGGTCGAGGCGCCGGACGAGCGGTTCGAGCGGTACGGGGTGCGGTTGGTGCTCAAACGGGACGACCTCGTGCACCCCGAGCTGCCGGGCAACAAGTGGCGCAAGCTCGCACCGAACCTGCGGGCGGCCCTGGACGGGGGGGTCCCCGCGCTGGTGACCTTCGGCGGGGCCTACTCCAACCACCTGCGGGCCACCGCCGCCGCCGGGCGGCTGCTCGGGCTGGCGACGGTCGGCGTGGTCCGGGGCGACGAGCTGGCCGGTCGGCCGCTGAACCCGTCCCTGGCCCGCTGCGCGGCCGACGGGATGCGGCTGCACTTCACGTCCCGGTCGCAGTACCGCCGCAAGGCCGAACCGGACACCCTGGCCCGGCTGCTCGCGGCGGCGGACGCGCAGGGCGCGTACCTGATCCCCGAGGGCGGCAGCAACGCCCTCGCCCTGACCGGCTGCGCGGAGTTGGGCCGCGAGCTGCGCGGCGCGGCCGACGTGGTGGCGGTCGCCTGCGGCACCGGCGGCACCCTGGCGGGACTGGCGGCGGGACTGGACCCCGGGCAGCGGGCGTGGGGCGTACCGGTGCTCGCGGGTGGCTTCCTGGGGGCGGAGATACGTTCCCTCCAGCGGGCCGCGTTCGGGGGCCCTGCCGGCGACTGGACCCTGGCCGAGGGCTTCGACCACGGCGGCTACGCGAAGGTCCCGGCGGAACTGGACGCGTTCGCGGCGGACTTCGAGCGCCGCCACGGGGTCCCGATCGAGCGCGTCTACGTCGCGAAGCTGCTCTGGGCGCTGACCGCCCTGACGGAGCGCGGCGCGTTCCCCCCGGGCACCACCCTCGCGGCCGTCGTCACGGGCCGCCCCTGATCCCCGCCGCCCGGGGACGGGGGCCGAACCCGACCCGCCGCCCGCCGCGCCCGGGGATCAGGAGGATTCCTCGCGGTAGGCCGCCGCCTCCTCCAGGTCCAGCCTGCGCAGCAACGCCCGCAGCATCTCGTCGTCGATCCGCCGCTGGTCCCGCAGCGTCACGAACACCTCCCGCTCGGCCTCGATCATCTCGCCGGCGAGGCGACGGTAGACGTCGTCCGCCGACTCGCCCGTGACCGCGTTGACCTCGCCCAGCCGTTCCCACACCGCGTTGCGCCGCCGCTCCAGCACCGTGCGCAGCCGGTCCGCGAGCGGCGGCGGGAGCGCGTTCGCCGGGTCGGCGAGCAGTTCGTCGAGCCGCTCCTCGGCCGACCGCGACGCCTCGCTCTGCGCCTGCGCCTCGGCCAGCGTCTCGGCCTGCGCGTCCCGCGGCGGCAGCCTCAGCAGGCGGATCAGCGGGGGCAGCGTCAACCCCTGGACCACCAGGGTCCCGATGACGGTGGTGAAGGTCAGGAACAGGATCAGGTTGCGGTGCGGCACGCTCAGCGGGACGGAGAAGGCGATGGCCAGCGAGACCACCCCGCGCATGCCCGCCCATCCCACGATGACCGGCGCCTTCCAGTTGGTCTCGGGTTCCCGCTCGCGGATCCGCTCGGACAGCACCCGCGGCAGGAAGGTCGCCGGGAACACCCAGACGAACCGGGCCACGACCACGGCCAGGAACACCGCCAGCGCGTACCAGGCGGCGTCCGGGCCCGCGTACTCGTCGAGTCCCTTGAGGACCACCGGCAGCTGGAGCCCGATCAGCGCGAAGACCACCGACTCCAGGACGAAGGAGATCACCTTCCACACCGCGGCCTCCTGGAGCCGGGTGGCGAAGTCGACCTGCCAGTTGCGGTGTCCGAGGTACAGCGCGACGACGACCACGGCCAGCACCCCGGACGCGTGCACCCGTTCGGCCGCGGCGTACGCCACGAAGGGGATCAGCAGGGACAGGGTGTTCTGGAGCAGCGGGTCCCGCAGCGACCTGCGCAGCAGGTGGATGGGCACCATCAGCAGCAGGCCCATGCCGACACCGCCCACCGAGGCGAGCAGGAACTCGACGATCCCGCCCGCCCAGCCGGCGCTGACGCCGACCGCCGCCGCCAGGGCCACCTTGTAGGCGGTGATGGCGGTGGCGTCGTTCACCAGGGACTCGCCCTGGAGGATCGTCGTGATCCGGTTCGGCAGGCCGAGTTTGCGGGCGATGGCGGTGGCGGCCACGGCGTCCGGCGGAGCGACGACCGCGCCGAGCACCAGCGCCACCGGCAGCGACAGACCGGGCACGACCAGGTAGGCCGCGTACCCGACGGCGAGCGTCGCGAAGAGCACGTACCCGACCGACAGCAGGGCGATCGGCCGCGCGTTGGCCCGCAGGTCCAGGTAGGAACTCTCCATGGCGGCGGTGTGCAGCAGCGGCGGGAGCAGCAGCGGCAGCACGATGTGCGGGTCGAGCGTGTACGACGGCACGCCCGGGATGTACGACGCCATCAAACCGGCCGCGACGAGCAGCAGCGGAGCCGACACGGACGTGCGACGGGCCAACCCCGCGACCACCGCGCTGCCCGCCACCAGCGCCACCAGCGGCAATACCTCCATCGAAGACCCATCCTCATCAGTCCGCGGGCGTCCGCACCTCAGTACGCTGGCCATCATGAGCGAGTGCACCCACGTTGCCGAACTGCCGCGCCCCGAGCCCATCCCCCTTGCCCAGACCTGTCCCGAATGTCTGACGCTCGGGAGCCATCCGGTACAGCTGCGGATGTGCCTGGCGTGCGGTTACGTGGCCTGCTGCGATTCCTCCCCCTACCGGCACGCCACGGCGCACCACCATCAGACGGGCCACCCGATGATGCGCAGCTTCGAACCGGGCGAGACCTGGCGGTGGTGTTTTGTCCACGGTTCGATCGTCTGAGGCGGGGTAGGTCAACCCTCCGCCGGTTCCCCTGATTTGGGCCCGCAGACCTCTAGCCACTGTCCGTACCCATGGGCTTACCATCGGTCACCGGCCTGCGGGCGTGGGGACTCCGGGCAGGTGTCACACGGGGTGCCGCGACACGATCGCCCGGATCGCGATAGCGTCACCGGCGAACAGAGCTCGTACCACCTTGGAGGTGAGGGTGTCCCAGATCGCAGGCGAGCCCGGGACCCAGGACTTCGTGGAAGTCCGGCTGCCGGCTGCGGGTGCCTACCTGTCGGTGCTGCGAACGGCCACGGCCGGCCTCGCCGCACGTTTGGACTTCACCCTCGACGAGATCGAGGACCTCCGCATCGCGGTGGACGAAGCCTGCGCGATCCTGCTCCAGCAGGCCGTGCCCGGCTCCGTCCTCAGTTGCGTCTTCCGGCTGGTCGACGACTCGCTGGAGGTCACGGTCTCCGCACCGACCACCGACGGGCGCGCACCGGAGCGGGACACGTTCGCGTGGACGGTCCTGTCGGCGCTGGCCGGCAAGGTCGAGGCGACGGTCGAGGAGGACCGGACAGTGAGCATCAGCCTCTACAAACAGCGCGGCGCGGGGCCAGGCCCGGCGTGAGCGGCGGGGAGATCCCGGTGCGGGGCGGGGATCGGCCCCGGGTACGACACGAGGTCGACGGTGGCATCCCGGAGCAACTGCACGCCCGGCCACACCCGGCCGACGCGGATGCGGAAGACGGCTTTTTGGACTCGGCGGAGCGACGGGCGGGCCCTGTGAGCGAGAACCAGCACGAAGAACCACAACCAGCACAGCCACCGCCGGCCGCTGCCACGGCCCCGATGGCCCCGATCCCGATGGCGCCGGCGGCACACGTGCCGCTGCCGGATCCGCGCGACCGCAGTGGCGCGCGGGCCCTCTTCTTCGAGCTGCGGGAACTGCCCGACGGCTCGCCGGAGCGGGCCGAACTGCGCAACCGGCTGGTCCGGATGCACCTGCCGCTGGTCGAGCACCTGGCACGGCGGTTCCGCAACCGCGGCGAGCCGCTGGACGACCTGACCCAGGTGGCGACCATCGGCCTGATCAAGTCGGTGGACCGGTTCGACCCGGACCGCGGCGTCGAGTTCTCGACGTACGCCACGCCCACGGTCGTCGGCGAGATCAAGCGCCACTTCCGTGACAAGGGCTGGGCGGTGCGGGTGCCGCGCCGTCTTCAGGAGCTGCGGCTCTCGTTGACCACGGCCACGGCGGAACTCTCACAGCAGCACGGCCGCTCCCCCACGGTGCACGAGCTGGCGGAACGGCTCGGCATCTCCGAGGAGGAGGTGTTGGAGGGGCTGGAATCGGCCAATGCCTACAGCACGCTCTCCCTGGACGTCCCCGACACCGACGACGAGTCGCCGGCCGTGGCGGACACCCTGGGTTCGGAGGACGAGGCGCTGGAGGGCGTCGAGTACCGCGAGTCCCTCAAGCCGCTGCTGGAAGGACTGCCGCCGCGGGAGAAGCGGATCCTGCTGCTGCGGTTCTTCGGCAACATGACCCAGTCGCAGATCGCGCAGGAGGTCGGCATCTCCCAGATGCACGTCTCCCGCCTGCTGGCCCGCACCCTGGCCCAGCTCCGGGAGAAGCTCCTCGTCGAGGAGTAGGACGTACGGATCGACGTACGGGTTATCGGGTCTGTTCCCCAGGCCCGATACCAAGCGCTTCCGTGGCCGTCGGGTTCACGAGCAGCGCCCCCACGGCCACGGCCGTGAGCGCCAGCGCCACCGCGGCGGCGACCATCGCCCCGCCCGTGGTCCACAGGGTCCAGGCGACCGGCATCGCCATCAGCTGGGTGATCAGCGCCGGGCCGCGGCTCCAGCGGCGGCCCAGGCGCAGCCCGCGCGCCGCGATCAGCGGGAGCGCGGCGAGCGCGAGCAGCGTCACGCCCCCGGTCTCGGCCTGCTGCGGGGAGTCGGGATCGCCGGCGATGCCCACGTACAGCATGTAGACGCCGAGGCCGGCGAGCGCCAGACCCTCCAGCGCGGTGAGCACGGCGGCGGCCGTCAGCCGACCGGGCAGCGCGACGGGGGACGGCGCGGACGAGGGGGCGGGAACGTTCGAGGTCGGCTTCTTACTCACCCCAGCAGGGTAGCCGCGCCCCGCCGGCCCCGGAGGGGACGGGCAGTAGGGGGCACCCGCGAAGGGGTGGGTAGGCTGGCGCTCATGCGTGCACTTCTCGTGGCCAACCCAGCAGCGACGACGACCAGTGCGCGCACGCGTGACGTCCTGACCCACGCCCTGGCCAGCGAGATGAAGCTGGAGGCGGTGACCACCGAGTACCGGGGGCACGCGCGGGACCTCGGACGCAGGGCGGCCAACGAGGGTGTCGACCTCGTCGTGGCCCTGGGCGGTGACGGCACCGTCAACGAGGTGGTCAACGGACTGCTGCACAACGGGCCCGATCCGGACCGGCTGCCCCGGCTCGCGGTGGTCCCCGGCGGATCCACGAACGTGTTCGCCCGTGCGCTCGGCCTGCCGAACGACGCGGTCGAGGCTACCGGCGCCCTGCTCGACGCGCTCCGCGAGGAACGCGAACGCACGGTCGGTCTGGGTCTGGCGGCCGGCACCCCGGGCACGGAGGACGAATCGGTCCCGGCGCGCTGGTTCACCTTCTGCGCGGGCTTCGGCTTCGACGCGGGTGTGGTGGGGCGGGTGGAGCAGCAGCGGGAACGCGGCAAGCGTTCGACACACGCCCTCTATGTGCGACAGCTCATGCGTCAGTTCTGGGACGAGCCGAACCGCAGGCACGGCACGGTCACGCTGGAGCGGCCCGGCGCGGATCCGGTGACGGATCTGGTGCTGTCGATAGTCTGCAACACCTCGCCGTGGACGTATCTGGGCAATCGTCCGCTTTACGCGTCCCCGGAGGCGTCGTTCGATACCGCGCTTGACGTACTGGCACTCGATCGTTTGTCAACTCCGGCGGTCGCCAGGTACGCCACGCAGCTCCTGACCTCGACTCCTGAACGCGGGCCGCACGGCAAGCATGCGGTGTCTCTGCACGATCTGACCGACTTCACCTTGCATTCGAAGGTTCCGCTCCCGTTCCAGATGGACGGCGACCACCTCGGGCTGCGCACCAGCGTTCGGTTCACAGGCGTACGCCGTGCACTGCGTGTGATTGTGTGAGTGGAAGGGCCTAAAGCCCTTTCACTCGAACGTATACACGCCGGTCCACCCCCAGGAACTAGGGCTGTGACCTAGTAGACACCGACGAATCCAAAAAAACTTTCCGGAAGGGGTTGTATCCCCGTCCGAGGTTTGCGAATCTCTACATGGCGATCGGGACAGCCCGCAGAACCCGGCACCCGCACAGATCGCCAGAACCCCTCCACGAATCTCGGACCCCACCAGGCAACTGGGGGTCGGCCCTTCCCTCACGGGGGGATTCGTGAAAGCGTTCACATTCACAAGCAACCTGCCCGCAATACAAGGAGATGGAGCAGCCATGGACTGGCGTCACAACGCCGTTTGTCGTGAGGAAGACCCGGAACTCTTCTTCCCCATCGGCAACACCGGTCCTGCGCTGCTGCAGATCGAGGAAGCCAAGGCCGTCTGCCGCCGCTGCCCCGTGATGGAGCAGTGCCTGCAGTGGGCGCTCGAGTCCGGTCAGGACTCCGGTGTCTGGGGCGGCCTCAGCGAGGACGAGCGCCGCGCGATGAAGCGCCGCGCCGCTCGCAATCGGGCGCGCAACGCCACCGCCTGACATCGACTTTCGAGCCTCGAGCCGCAGCGCGTAGTAACCGTATAAGCGCTCAGCAACGTGCTCTTGAGCCCCGGACCGAGAACCTTCGGTCCGGGGCTCAGTGCTGTGCGGGATGCGAAGCAGGTCAGAGCCGACCGACATCGTCACGCAGGGTGACGTTCCGGCTGCTACTCGCTGCTACTTCTGCGGGCTGGCCGGTATGTCGAGGACGACCCGGGTGCCGCGCGGTTCGACCCGGACCATGTCGAACGTTCCCCCGAGTTCACCCTCCACGAGGGTGCGTACGATCTGGAGCCCGAGGTTGCCGGCCCGCTGCGGGTCGAAGGCCTCGGGCAGGCCGCACCCGTCGTCGAGGACCGTGATCAACAGTCGGGCGTCGGCCCGCCCGGAACCGGAGCGCGCGGCGGACACCTCGACGGTGCCGCCCTCCCCCTGGGTGAAGGCGTGTTCCAGGGCGTTCTGCAGGATCTCGGTCAGCACCATCGACAGCGGGGTCGCGACCTCGGCGTCGAGGATCCCGAACCGGCCGGTGCGTCGGCACCGCACCTTGCCGGGCGAGATCTCGGCGACCATCGCGATCACCCTGTCGGCGATCTCGTCGAACTCGACGCGCTCGTCCAGGTTTTGAGAGAGCGTCTCGTGCACGATCGCGATCGATCCGACGCGGCGCACCGCCTCGTTCAGGGCCTCCCGGCCCTGCGGGGAATCCATCCGGCGGGCCTGGAGCCGCAAGAGCGCGGCCACCGTCTGGAGGTTGTTCTTCACCCGGTGGTGGATCTCCCGGATGGTCGCGTCCTTGGTGATCAATTCACGTTCGCGACGACGCAGTTCCGTCACGTCGCGGCACAGCACCAGGGAACCGATCCGGGTGCCCTTGGGCTTGAGCGGGATCGCCCGCAGCTGGATGACGCCGCCGTTCCCCTCGACCTCGGTCTCCCGGGGGGCCCAGCCGCTGGCGAGTTTGACCAGGGCCTCGTCCACCGGGCCCCGGGAGGGGGCGAGTTCGGCGGTGGCGTTGCCCAGGTGCTGGCCGACCAGATCGGAGGCGAGACCGAGCCGGTGGTAGGCGGAGAGCGCGTTCGGGGACGCGTAGGTGACCACCCCGTCGGCGTCGAGCCGGATCAGGCCGTCCCCGACGCGCGGGGAGGCGTCCATGTCCACCTGCTGGCCGGGGTACGGGAACGAGCCCGCCGCGATCATCTGGGCCAGGTCGGAGGCCGACTGGAGGTACGTCAGCTCCAGCCGGCTCGGTGTACGCACGGTGAGCAGGTTGGTGTTGCGGGCGATCACTCCCAGTACCCGGCCCTCGCGGCGGACGGGGATCGACTCGACGCGGACCGGGACCTCCTCGCGCCACTCAGGGTCACCCTCGCGCACGATCCGTCCCTCGTCGAGCGCGGCGTCGAGCAGTGGACGCCGGCCACGCGGAACCAGGTGTCCGACCATGTCGTCCTGATAGGAGGTCGGCCCCGTGTTCGGGCGCATCTGCGCGACCGACACGTAGCGGGTGCCGTCGAGGGTGGGCACCCACAGCACGAGGTCGGCGAAGGAGAGGTCGGAGAGCAGCTGCCACTCGGAAACCAGCAGGTGAAGCCACTCCAGGTCGGTTTCACCGAGAGCGGTGTGCTGGCGTACGAGGTCGTTCATGGAGGGCACGTGGCGAGCGTACCCCGGGTATGGCCATGACTTTCCCCACGGCTCTTACCCAGGAGTACCCAGGAGGGGCCCGGTCCGCGTACTGTTGGAGGAAGTGACGGGTTGCATACCCCCGTCATTGGATGGACAGAACAGAATGGTCTAGTCCACAATTGACTTACGCTTCCGCCCTCCCCGCACAGGAGGACGGATCGAGGTAACCCGCGCGCTCTGCCCTGACCGCGCAGGCTCCTCCCACCGGCCGGAGGGAACCGCACACCCGCCGGCCGTAAGTACTCCGGGCTACGGTGCCGGGCGGGTCGAGGGTCCCGTCCTGCACCGTGGCCCAGAGGAATTCCGGGGCCGCAGAGCCCCATTCCCGCAATTCCCCGCCGCGTCCGCGCGAGCCGTGGCATTTCCACGCCCCTTTTCCCCGGGGCCGCCCCTTCACGCGATGATCGCGACACGCCCGCGAGGCGCCATCCCCGCACACCCCCTCCTCGACGCGACGCCGTCACGCTCCGTGTCCATGTGGAACCGGTCGACGAGGCGAAGCCCCCGACGGCTTCCGGGAGGCCGCGGAAAGGGCACGGGATCACCATGGAAAGAGGGAAGCGACCCGCCGGGAAGGGGTCCGTTCTGTTAGATTGGTCTATACCACACCACCTCTCCAGATCGGCAGGCCCCGCGTGGAAGTTGTCATCGTCCCGGACGCCAAGGCAGGCGGCGAGCTCATCGCGGAGGCCATGGCCGCCCTGGTCCGCCGCAAGCCCGACGCCCTGCTCGGCGTGGCGACCGGCTCTACCCCGCTGCCCGTCTACGAGGCCCTCGCGGCCAAGGTGGAGGCCGGCCTGGTCGACGCCTCGAAGGCCCGCGTCTGTCAGCTCGACGAGTACGTCGGCCTGCCGGCCGGCCACCCCGAGTCCTACCGCGCGGTCGTGCTCCGCGAGGTCGTCGCACCCCTCGGGCTCACCGAGTCCTCGTTCATGGGGCCGGACGGGTCCGCCCAGGACGTCCAGGCGGCCTGTGTGGCCTACGACGAGGCGCTGGCCGCCGCCGGCGGTGTGGACCTCCAGCTGCTCGGCATCGGCACGGACGGGCACATCGGCTTCAACGAGCCGTGCTCCAGCCTCGCCTCCCGCACCCGGATCAAGACGCTGACCGAGCAGACCCGCGTGGACAACGCGCGCTTCTTCGACAACGACATGGACCAGGTCCCGCACCACGTCATCACCCAGGGCATCGGCACCATCCTCGACGCCCGCCACCTGGTCCTGCTGGCCACCGGCGAGGGCAAGGCCGAGGCCGTCGCGCAGACGGTCGAGGGTCCGCTGTCCGCGCTCGTCCCCGCGTCCGCGCTCCAACTGCACCGGCACGCCACGGTCGTCGTGGACGAGGCCGCCGCGTCCAAGCTGAAGCTGGCGGACTACTTCCGCCACACGTACGCCAACAAGCCCTCCTGGCAGGGTCTGTAGCCGACGGCCACGAAGGGCCGGGCCCGCCCCTGACAGGGCGGCCCGGCCCTTCCGCGCACCCGGCACGCCGGCCGCCCCCGGACACGACGGAGCCGGGCACCCCCGTGACGGGTGCCCGGCTCCGTGACTCGCGGCGGACGGCGGCTACACGCCCGCGATGACCTCCGCGGCGGCCCGTCCGCACACCCGTGAGGCGCCGTGCGTCGCGATGTACAGCGCCCCGCGCGGCTCGGCGCGCGGCAGGCCCATCTCGACCACCACCGTGTCGGGGCGGGCCGCGACCAGCGCGTCCAGGGCCTCGATCATCCACGGGTGCCGGTGCGCGTCCCGGACGACCGCGACGACGGTGCGGTCCCCCGCCGCCGCCAGGACGTCCCCGGCGCCGGTGCCCTGCGGGTACACGCCCGAGCGGGTGCCCGGGAGCAGCTCGGCCAGTTCCGCCGCGACGCCCCACGGGGTCTCGTCGCCCACCGCGATGTTCGCGACGGGTGCGAGCGTGGCGACGTACGGGGCGGTGACGGGAGTCGGCGCACCGCTCACGACCACCGCCCTGCGGGCCGCCGTCAGGCCGATGTCGGGCGCGTTCCCCTCCCGCGCGCCCGCATCGGTGACGGCGGCCCGGGATCGGCGGGTCCACTCGGCGAGGGCGCGGACCCGGGCGGCGGCGTCGGCGAGCCGCTCCTCGGGCAGCGTGCCCTCGCGGACGGCGGCGACCAGCGCGTCGCGCAGGGCGAGCACGGTCGCCTCGTCGGCGAGCCCGCCGCCGACGCAGATCGCGTCGGCGCCCGCGGCGATGGCCAGGACCGAGCCGCGCTCGATGCCGTACGTGCCGGCGATGGCGTGCATCTCCATGCCGTCGGTGACGATCAGGCCCTCGTAGCCGAGTTCCTTGCGCAGCAGCCCCGTCAGGATGCGCGGACTCAGCGTGGCCGGGCGGGTCGGGTCGAGGGCGGGCACCAGGATGTGCGCGCTCATGACGGCCTTCGTGCCGGCCTCGATGGCGGCCTTGAACGGTACGAGTTCACGCGCCGTCAGGGTGTCGAGGTCCGCGTCGATGCGGGGCAGCGCGTGGTGCGAGTCGACGTTGGTGTCGCCGTGGCCCGGGAAGTGCTTGGTGCAGGCGGCGACGCCGGCGGCCTGGAGGCCCTCGACGTACGCGGCGGTGTGGCGGGCGGCGAGGTCGGTGTCGGCGCCGAAGGACCGCACGCCGATGACCGGGTTGTCCGGGTTGGAGTTGACGTCGGCGGAGGGCGCCCAGTTGAGGTTGACCCCGCACTCGGCGAGCCGGCGACCCAGCTCCCGGGCGACGTCACGGGTCAGCCCGGTGTCGTCCACCGCGCCGAGGGCCAGGTTGCCGGGGAAGGACGAGCCGCCCCGGACCTCCAGGCGGGTGACGTCGCCGCCCTCCTCGTCGATGGCGACCAGCACGTCGTCGCGCTCGGCGCGCAGTTGCGCGGTCAGCGCGGAGAGCTGGTCGGGCGAGGTGATGTTGCGGCCGAAGAGGCCGACGGCGGTGAGGCCCTCGCCGACCCGGCGCAGCAGCCAGGCGGGGGCGGTGGTGCCCTCGAAGCCGGGCTGGAGCACCGCGAGGGCGTCCCGGGTGAGGGTGTCGGTGTGGTGCGCAAGGACAGTCATGGGCCGTTATCCCTTCACGGCGCCGGCGGTGAGGCCCGCGGCCATCTTGCGCTGGACGATGAGGAAGAGCACGACGATCGGGATCGCCATCATGGTGGAGCCGGCCATCATGGGCGCGAACTCGGTGCCGTTCTTGGTGGTGAAGTTGCCGAGCCAGACGGTGGCGGTCTGGTTCTGCTGGCTCATCAGCATCAGTGCGTAGAGGTACTCGTTCCACGCCTGGATGAACCCGTAGACCGAGGTGGCGACCATGCCGGGGGCGAGCAGCGGGAAGACCACGCGCAGGAAGGCGCCGGTCGGCGTGCAGCCGTCGACCTGGGCGGCCTCCTCGAGTTCCTTCGGGATGTTGACGATGAAGCCGCGCAGCGTCCACACGGTGAAGGGGAGGATGAACGTCAGGTACGTGATGATCAGGCCGGTGAGCTTGTCGTACTGGCCGAGGTCGTTGAGGAGCAGGAAGACCGGGATGATCATCGCGACGAGGGGGATCATCTGGACGGCGAGGATGCCGACGATCACGATCTTGCGGCCGCGGAAGGCGAAGCGGGAGATGGCCAGGGCGGCCAGCATGCCGACGACGATGCCGATGGAGACGACGACGAGCGAGACGATCATGCTTCGGCCGACGGGACCCCAGAAGTCGGAGATCTCCAGCGCACGCCGGAAGTTGTCCAGGGTGAAGGTGCGCGGGAAGAAGTGGGGGTTCGGGTCGATCGCGTCCTTGGCCGGCTTGAAGGCCGTGTTCAGCATCCAGTAGACCGGGAAGCCGACGGTGGCGAAGACCACGAGGCCGATGAGGTTCCAGCCGAGCTTCGACTTCGCCTTCGGCTTGTTCTGCTTGCGGCGGGCGACGGGCGGGGTCGCGGTGGTCGAGGTCACTCCACCTCTCCGATCTTGAGCATCTGGCGCATGTAGACGGCGACCACTCCGAGCAGCAGCAGAACGGTCACGAGGGCGATGGCGGAGCCGCCCGAGTAGTCGTTGACCACGAAGGCCTGCTGGTAGGAGTAGGTGGTCAGCAGCTGGAACTCGGCCTCGGGGTTGCCGTTGCGCATCACGAAGACCTGCGGGAAGACGCCCATGTCCCAGATGACCGAGAGGGTCGTCAGCATCACGATGATCGGCTTCAGGATCGGCAGGGTGACGTGGCGGAACACGCCCCACGCGCCGGCGCCGTCGAGGCGCGCGGCCTCCTCCAGTTCTTTGGGCACCTGGGTGAGGCCCGCGCTGAGCGTGATGACGACGAAGGGCACCGCCCCCCAGACCACCAGGAGCATGATGACCGCGAGGCCCTGGGGGCCGCTGGCGAACCAGTTGTGCCCGATCATGTCGACGCCGGGCAACTTGCTCATCAGGTAGTTGAGGACGCCGTAGTCGGCGTCGAAGAGCCACTTGAAGACGGCGGTGGCGACGATGATCGGCATGCCCCAGCTCGCCACGAGGGCGATGCTGATGAGCGCCTTGACGAAGCCGGACACCTTCTGGAGCAGCAGCGCGATCAGCATGCCGATGACCATCGTCAGGACGACGGCGCCGGCCGCGAAGACGGCGGTGCGCAGGACGACGGTCCAGAAGACCCCGTCGCCGAGGATCTTGGTGAAGTTGTCGAGCCCGACGAACTCGGCGTCCTTGAAGCCCCAGAGTTCGGACTTGCCGAAGCTCTGGAAGGAGAGGGACACGAGTCTGAAGAGCGGGTACCCCATGACGAGGACGATGACCAGGAGGCACGGGGCGAGCAGCAGCCACGGGGTCGCGCCGGAACCCTTGCGGGTCGGCTTCCCCGGCTTGCCCGTACGTCCCGTCCCGATTCCAACGGAGGTGTTCTGCTTCGCCGGCGGCAGGTCGGCGGTGGTTGTCTGTGCGGCACTCATCGCGCGCTCCTCGGGGGTCCCTCTCTTGACGGGCAGCAGGGCCCCGCCGATGTGGCGGGGCCCTGCCGGCTACAGGTCACTTGGTGTTGATGACCTTGTCGATCTCGGCGTCGGCGGCCTTGGCCGCGTCCTCGACCGACTTCTTGCCGGTGCCGATCTCCTGGAGCAGGGTCTGCAGGAGCTTGGCCTTCTCGACCTGGCCCCAGCCCGGGGCGGTCGGCACGAACCAGGAGGACTCGGCGGCGGTGGCCGCGACCTGCGTCGCCGGGGCGGACTTCAGCGGGCCGAGGTCCGTCTTGTTGTTGGGCAGGTTGCCCTTGGCGATCAGGCCCTTCTGGCCCTGCGCGCCGGTGAAGGCGTTGATCCACTCGGAGGCGATGTCCTTGGCCTTGGACTTGGCCGGGACCGCGAGGTCGGAGCCGCCGAGGAAGACCGGGAGGTTCTTGCCGTTCGGGCCGGGCTGGACGAAGTTCTCCAGCTTGTCCTTCAGGCCGCCGACCTTGTCGTTCTTCGGGTCGGCCGCGGTGGCGCCCTCCCAGGCGGCGGCGAAGATGGCGGCGGAGTTGCCCTGGGCGAAGACGACCGGGCGGTCGGACTCGTCCTTGGTCTTGTCCGCGTGCATGTACTTGTCGAGGAGCTCCTTGTACTGCTTGAGCCCCTTCAGCGACTCGGGGGAGGACAGGGTGCCCTTCCACTTGTCGCCGTCCTTCTTGGCGATGGCGCCGCCGGCGTCGTAGACGTAGGACATCGCGGCGTACCAGTCGGGCGACGGCTGGTACAGGGCGCTGAACTTGTCGCCCTTGGCGGCCTGGATCTTGTCCAGCGCGCCGGTGTACTCGGCCCAGGTCTTGGGGGCGGCGGTGACGCCGGCCTCCGCGGCCAGGTCCTTGCGCCAGGTGCCGACGCGGCCACCGGCGTAGTACGGGACGCCGTACGTCTTGCCGTCGTAGGTCACGGACTCCTTGAGGGCGTCCAGCCACGCGGAGGAGTTGTCGAACTTCGACGGGTCCACCTCGGAGAAGGCTCCGGTCGACATGTAGCCGATCATCTCGGAGTTGCCCATCTCGACGACGTCCGGCGCCTTGTCCGTGGCGAGCACGGCGTCCAGCTTGGCGTTTTTGTCCGGCCAGCCGTAGTACTCGTGCTTGACGGTGAGACCGGGGTGCTTCGCGACGACCGCGTCGTCGGCGGCCTTCACCAGCTCCGGCCAGTTGTTCTGGGCGTCGACCGTCAGCCAGACGGTCAACTCCTTGGCGCCGGACGCCTTGTCGGCAGTGTTGCCGCCCTTGTCGTCCGAGCCACCGCACGCCGCCAGGCCGATAACCATGCCCGCGACTCCAACCGCCGCGATGAGCTTGCGCTTCACGCCACCCTCCTCAGGGATGCCTTCATGCACTTCCCTTGCCCGCCGCGGTGACATACGCGAAGTACTGCACGTGGGGCCGGGATCCGATCCATATTGGTTTAGACCAGCAACCGGAGCTTGGCCTAGACCTTTAGGGGTGTCAAGGGTCTAATGAGCGGGTGATCGGTCCGTTATCGGACCGACACCTGGGGGAGGGAGGAGGCCTGTCCTCCCGCTCGTGTCACGATGTGACCGCACATATGGAGGAGCCGGTGACGGCAGCGAAACTGGAGTCGGGAAGGCGGGCGGCGATGGCCACCGAAGGGGCGACCACGGAGCCGGAAGGCGGGGCGGCCACTCGCACGGCGCGGGTGCCCAAGTACTACCGACTCAAGCGGCACTTGCTCGACATGACCGAGACGCTCCCCCCGGGCACCCCGGTGCCGCCGGAGCGCACGCTGGCGGCCGAGTTCGACACCTCGCGGACCACGGTCCGCCAGGCCCTGCAGGAGCTCGTCGTCGAGGGCCGGCTGGAACGCATCCAGGGCAAGGGCACCTTCGTGGCCAAGCCCAAGGTGTCCCAGCCGCTCCAACTCTCCTCGTACACCGAGGACATGAGGGCCCAGGGGCTGGAGCCCACCTCGCAGCTGCTCGACATCGGCTACGTGACGGCCGACGACACGCTCGCCGGACTGCTCAAGATCACCACCGGTGGACGGGTGCTGCGCATCGAGCGACTGCGCCTGGCGAGCGGTGAGCCCATGGCCATCGAGACCACCCACCTGTCGGCCAAGCGCTTCCCCGCGCTGCGCCGTTCGCTGGCCAAGTACACCTCCCTCTACACCGCCCTCGCCGAGGTGTACGACGTACGGCTCGCGGAGGCCGAGGAGACCATCGAGACCTCGCTGGCCACCCCGCGCGAGGCCGGACTGCTCGGCACCGACGTCGGCCTGCCGATGCTGATGCTCTCCCGGCACTCGCTGGACGCCGACGGCGAACCGGTCGAATGGGTACGTTCGGTGTATCGCGGCGACCGTTATAAATTCGTCGCCCGACTTCAGCGACCTGCTCTCTGATCAACGGTTGACTCCTGATCGACCCCCGGTGGACGCTCGTACCGCTATACGGACGGGGGCTTACGTTCACCGGTCAGGCCCCCGTAGATTCCCTGCGCTCAAGCAGTGATCAACGAGGGGACGACGATCATGGCGGAACCGGAAGCAACAGGTACACAACGGGACACGGCGGGAGCCTCGTCAGGGGGGCTCTCGCCGAAGTCGATCGCCGTCTGGGTGCTCGTCGGTCTCATCGGCGCGATCGGCTGGGGCGTACTGGCCCTCTCCCGGGGCGAGGAGATCTCGGCCGCGTGGCTGCTCGCCGCCGCCCTGGGCTCGTACGCGATCGGCTACCGCTTTTACGCGCGCTTCATCGCGAACCGCGTACTGAAGGTGGACAAGACCCGGGCGACCCCGGCCGAACGCCTTGACAACGGTGTCGACTTCCACCCCACCGACCGTCGCGTGCTCTTCGGTCACCACTTCGCCGCCGTCGCCGGAGCGGGCCCGCTGGTCGGCCCGGTGCTCGCCTCGCAGATGGGCTACCTCCCGGGCACCATCTGGATCGTCGCGGGCGTGATCTTCGCCGGCGCGGTCCAGGACATGGTCACGCTCTTCTTCTCGACCCGGCGCAACGGCCGTTCGCTCGGACAGATGGCCCGTGACGAGATCGGCCCGGTGGGCGGAGCCGCCGCCCTGGTCGCCGTGTTCGCCATCATGATCATCCTGCTCGCCGTACTGGCGCTGGTCATCGTCAACGCCCTGGCGGACTCCCCCTGGGGCGTCTTCTCCATCGGCATGACCATCCCCATCGCCCTGTTCATGGGCTTCTACCTGCGCGTGCTGCGCCCCGGGCGCGTCACCGAGGTGTCCCTGATCGGCGTCGCCCTGCTGCTGCTCGCCATCGTCTCGGGCGGCTGGGTGGCGGACTCCTCGCTCGCCGAGTTCTTCACCCTCGACAAGCAGACCCTCGTCATCTGGATGGTCGCGTACGGCTTCGTGGCGTCGGTGCTGCCGGTGTGGATGCTGCTCGCGCCCCGCGACTACCTCTCCACCTTCATGAAGGTCGGCACCATCGCGCTGCTCGCGGTGGGCGTGGTCATCGCCATGCCGATGCTGAAGATGCCCGCGGTGACCGAGTTCGCCTCGCGCGGCGACGGGCCGGTCTTCGCCGGTTCGATGTTCCCCTTCGTGTTCATCACCATCGCCTGTGGCGCCCTGTCGGGCTTCCACTCCCTGGTCTCCTCGGGCACCACCCCGAAGATGATCCAGAAGGAGACCCAGGTCCAGGTCATCGGCTACGGCGCGATGCTCACCGAGTCCTTCGTCGCCGTCATGGCGGTGATCGCGGCCTGCATCATCGAGCCCGGGCTGTTCTTCGCGGTCAACTCCCCCGCCGGCGTGGTCGGCACCACCGTCGAGACCGCCTCGCAGGCGGTGACGAACTTCGGCTTCGCCATCTCCCCGGAGGCCCTCGCCCAGGCGGCGAAGGACGTGGAGGAGACCAGCCTGCTGTCGCGGACGGGCGGCGCGCCGACCTTCGCACTCGGAATGTCGGAGATCTTCTCGTCGGTCATCGGCGGCGCCGGGATGAAGGCCTTCTGGTACCACTTCGCCATCATGTTCGAGGCGCTGTTCATCCTGACCACCGTCGACGCGGGCACCCGAGTCGGCCGGTTCATGCTCCAGGACACCCTCGGCAACGTGCACAAGTCCTTCAAGGACGTCAGCTGGAAGCCGGGCGTGTGGATCGCGAGCGCGGTCGTCGTCGGTGGCTGGGGCTACTTCCTGTGGGTGGGTGTCAGTGACCCGCTGGGCGGCATCAACCAGCTCTTCCCGCTGTTCGGCATCGCGAACCAGCTCCTCGCGGCGGTGGCCCTGGCCGTCTGCACCACGCTGCTGATCAAATCGGGCCGGCTGAAGTGGGCCTGGGTGACGGGCGTCCCGCTGGCCTGGGACGTGGCGGTCACCCTCACCGCCAGCTACCAGAAGATCTTCTCCGACAACCCGAAGATCGGGTTCTTCGCGCAGCGGGACCTGTACCAGGACGGCATCGAGGCCGGGAAGGTGCTCAAGCCCGCCAAGAACATGGGCGAGATGCACACCGTGGTCACCAACGCCACGGTGGACGGCGTCCTGTCGGTGCTGTTCGCGGTCCTGATCATCATCGTGCTGCTGGACGCGGCCCGGACCTGCGTCAAGGCCGTCCGCAAGCCGGAGACGGTCACCCTCACCGAGACCCCGTGGACCGAGTCGAAGATCGTCGCCCCGGCCGGTCTGATCGCCACCCCCGAGGAACGGGCGGAACTCGCCGCGGCGGGCCTCGACTCCGGCGGCGGCAAGACCCGGGAACCGGTCGCGTGAGCGGCCTGACGGCCGTGCGCGGCGCGTGGGCGAAGACCCGGTTCTACGTCCGTGAGTTCTCGGGCGAGGCCGCGTACGACCGGTACGTCGCGCACGCCCGCGCGCACGACACCAACGCCGAGGTCATGACGCGGCGCGCCTTCGAGCGGGCCCGCACCGACGCCCGCGAGGCCGACCCGCGCGAGGGCTTCCGCTGCTGCTGACCCCCTCCGGGGCCTTCGAAGGGCCGCCGCGTTCCCCCGGGAACGCGGCGGCCCTTTCGCGTGCCCGTCCGTGCCGGTCCGCGCCGGGGGACGCCCCCTTCGCATCCCCGTCCGTGGACACGCGCGACCAATCGCCCGCCGGTCCGACACACTCGACGGCATGGACATCGTGATCAGGGCGGCCTCGGTCGCCGAATACGAAGAGCTCGGCGAGATCACCGCGCGGGCCTACCTGGACGACGGGCTGCTGGACTTCAACGAGGACGACTTCTACCTGAACGTGCTGCGCGACGTCGCCGGCCGGGCCGCCTCCGGGGAGGTGCTCGTCGCGGACCACGACGGCACGGTCCTCGGCGGGGTGACGTTCGCCTCGAACACGAGCCCGCTGGCCGACATCGCCGGCCCGGGCGAGGCGGAGTTCCGGATGTTGGCCGTCGCCCGCGAGGCGCGCGGACGCGGCGCGGGCGAGGCCCTGGTGCGGGCGTGCATGGCCCGGGCGGGGGCCTTGGAGGGCGTGACGCACCTGGTGTTGTCCACCCAGAGGTCGATGACGGGGGCGCACAGGATCTACGAGCGCCTCGGCTTCACCCGAACACCAGAACGAGACTGGGCCCCGATCCCGGGCCTCACCCTCCTGACCTACCGTCTGGAGCTGTAACCACGCCGACACAACATGTGGGGGGTCACGCATCCACCCGCCCCCACATGTATGCTCGTGCTCGCTGTCGTCGCAGGGGAATCCGGTGCGAATCCGGAACTGTCCCGCAACGGTGTGAAGTGCACCTGTTCGTGCAACTACAAGTCCGAGGACCTGTCGACAGCGCGCCCGGCTCGACCGAACCGGGTGCAGACACGTCCGGGCCTCGCGGTTGGGCCGGTGGACGCCATGCGGTGCACGTACCGCCCGCCCTGTCCGGGCCGGAGCGTGCGAGGTCCGCATGCGCCCGCTCGCGCCCGCGCCGTCGGTGTTCCCGGAGCCGAGCAAGGGAGAGCTCCCCCCGTGACCATCGCGCCCTCCGCACCGCGCGCAGAGTCCGTTCCGTCCGAGTCCGCGATCGAGACCGCGATCACGTCCGGGGGACCCGGGGCCGCGCTGCTGCGCACCCTGACCGAGCTGACGGCCGACCTTCCCGACACCGACCCCGGCCGGGTCGCCGCCGCCGCGCTCCGCGGTCGCAGCTCCGCCTCCGACGAGGCCGAACTGCGCGGGCTGGCGACCGAGGCCGCCGCGGGTCTGATCTCCGAGGACCCGGCGTACTCCCGGTTGGCCGCGCGTCTGCTGACGCTGGCCGTCCGCGACGAGGCCGCGGGCCAGGGGTCCACCTCCTTCTCCGTCTCCGTCGAGGTCGGCCACCGCGAGGGCCTGATCGCCGACCGCACGGCCGAGTTCGTGGCGACCCACGCGAACCGGCTGAACGCGCTGGTCGAGCACGCGCTCACCGAGGGCGCGGACGACCGCTTCGGGTTCTTCGGCCTGCGCACCCTGCACAGCCGCTACCTGCTGCGCCACCCCATCACCCGCCAGGTCATCGAGACCCCGCAGTACTTCATGCTGCGCGTGGCCTGTGGTCTCGCGGAGAACGAGACGGTCCAGGCCGTCGAGGAAGTGGCCTCGCTCTACCGGCTGATGAGCCGCCTCGACTACCTGCCGTCCTCCCCCACCCTCTTCAACTCCGGCACCCGGCACCCGCAGATGTCCTCCTGCTACCTGCTGGACTCCCCGCTGGACGAGCTCGACTCGATCTACGACCGCTACCACCAGGTCGCGCGCCTGTCGAAGCACGCCGGCGGCATCGGCCTGTCGTACTCCCGCATCCGCGCCCGCGGTTCGCTGATCCGCGGCACCAACGGCCACTCCAACGGCATCGTGCCGTTCCTGAAGACCCTCGACGCCTCCGTCGCGGCCGTGAACCAGGGCGGCCGGCGCAAGGGCGCCGCCGCCGTCTACCTGGAGACCTGGCACGCGGACATCGAGGAGTTCCTGGAGCTGCGCGACAACACCGGCGAGGACCAGCGCCGTACGCACAACCTGAACCTGGCCCACTGGGTGCCGGACGAGTTCATGCGCCGCGTCAACTCCGACTCCGACTGGTCGCTGTTCTCCCCCGCCGAGGTCCCCGAGCTGGTGGACCTGTGGGGCGACGAGTTCGACGCCGCCTACCGGGAGGCCGAGGCGGCCGGCCTGGCCCGCAAGACCATGCCCGCCCGGGAGCTGTACGGCCGGATGATGCGCACCCTCGCGCAGACCGGCCAGGGCTGGATGACGTTCAAGGACGCCTCCAACCGCACGGCGAACCAGACCGCGGAGCCGGGCACGGTCGTCCACTCCTCGAACCTCTGCACCGAGATCATCGAGGTCACCAACGACGGCGAGACGGCCGTCTGCAACCTCGGTTCGGTCAACCTCGGCGCGTTCGTCGTCGACGGCGACATCGACTGGGAGCGGCTGGACTCGACCGTCCGCACCGCCGTGACCTTCCTCGACCGCGTGGTGGACATCAACTTCTACCCGACCGAGCAGGCCGGCCGTTCCAACGCCCGCTGGCGTCCGGTGGGTCTGGGCGCGATGGGCCTCCAGGACGTCTTCTTCCAGCTGCGGCTGCCCTTCGACTCCCCCGAGGCGCGGGCGCTGTCCACGAAGCTCTCCGAGCGGATCATGCTGGCCGCGTACGAGGCCTCCTGCGACCTCGCCGAGCGCAACGGCCCGCTCCCCGCCTGGGAGCAGACCCGTACGGCCCGCGGTGTCCTGCACCCGGACCACTACGACACCGAGCTGAACTGGCCGGAGCGCTGGG
The DNA here is from genome assembly GCF_041431415.1 of Streptomyces sp. NBC_00513. Taxonomy (GTDB): domain Bacteria; phylum Actinomycetota; class Actinomycetes; order Streptomycetales; family Streptomycetaceae; genus Streptomyces. The sequence goes on along the minus strand of NZ_CP107845.1, from coordinate 5,132,296 downwards.
AGGCGCTGCGCGCCCGGGTCGCGACCTCCGGCATGCGCAACTCGCTGCTCCTCGCCATCGCCCCGACCGCCACGATCGCCTCGATCGCCGGTGTGTACGAGTGCATCGAGCCCCAGGTCTCCAACCTCTTCAAGCGCGAGACGCTCAGCGGTGAGTTCCTCCAGGTGAACGCCTACCTGGTGGCCGAGCTGAAGCGGCTCGGCGTGTGGGACGCCCAGTCCCGCGAGGCGCTGCGCGAGGCCAGCGGCTCGGTGCAGGGCTTCGGTTGGATCCCGGCCGAGGTGCGCGAGCTGTACCGCACGGCGTGGGAGATCCCGCAGCGCGGCCTGATCGACATGGCGGCGGCCCGTACGCCGTTCCTCGACCAGTCGCAGTCGCTGAACCTGTTCCTGGAGACGCCGACCATCGGGAAGCTGTCCTCGATGTACTCGTACGCCTGGAAGCAGGGCCTGAAGACCACGTACTACCTGCGCTCGCGCCCGGCGACGAAGATCGCCCGCGCGGCGTCCGGCTCCGCCGTCCCGGCGGCGGCCACCCCGCTTCCGCAGGCCGTCGACGCCGACGCGCTGGCCTGCTCCCTTGAGAACCCCGAGTCCTGCGAGGCCTGCCAGTAATGAGCTCCAACGAGAACAAGAACCTCCTGGACCCGGGCTTCGAGCTCACGCTCCGCCCGATGCGTTACCCGGACTTCTACGAGCGCTACCGCGACGCGATCAAGAACACGTGGACGGTCGAGGAGGTCGACCTCCACTCGGACGTCGCGGACCTCGCGAAGCTGACCCCGTCCGAGCAGCACATGATCGGCCGTCTGGTCGCGTTCTTCGCGACGGGTGACTCGATCGTCTCGAACAACCTCGTGCTGACGCTGTACAAGCACATCAACTCCCCGGAGGCGCGCCTGTACCTGTCGCGCCAGCTGTTCGAGGAGGCCGTGCACGTCCAGTTCTACCTGACGCTGCTCGACACCTACCTGCCCAACCCGGACGACCGGGCGGCCGCGTTCGACGCGGTCGAGGAGATCCCCTCGATCCGCGAGAAGGCGCAGTTCTGCTTCAAGTGGATGGACTCGGTCGAGAAGATCGACCGGCTGGAGACGGCCGCCGACCGGCGCCGCTTCCTGCTGAACCTGATCTGCTTCGCGGCGTGCATCGAGGGCCTGTTCTTCTACGGCGCTTTCGCGTACGTGTACTGGTTCCGTTCGCGCGGCCTGCTGCACGGTCTGGCCACCGGCACCAACTGGGTGTTCCGTGACGAGACCATGCACATGAACTTCGCGTTCGAGGTCGTCGACACGGTCCGCAAGGAGGAGCCGGAGCTCTTCGACGACGCTCTCCAGCAGCAGGTCGTCGACATGCTGAAGGAGGCCGTCGAGGCGGAGCTGCAGTTCGGCCGCGACCTGTGCGGTGACGGCCTGCCGGGCATGAACACCGAGTCGATGCGCGAGTACCTGGAGTGCGTCGCGGACCAGCGTCTGGTGCGCCTGGGCTTCCCGGCGGTGTACGGCTCGCAGAACCCGTTCTCGTTCATGGAGCTTCAGGGCGTCCAGGAGCTGACGAACTTCTTCGAGCGCCGCCCGTCGGCCTATCAGGTCGCGGTCGAGGGCACCGTCGACCTGGACGAGGACTTCTGAGTCCTCTTCCCCGCACGGCCGCACGACTTGGCAGCGCCCCCGCCCACGGGGTGGACCTCCCGGATCTCCGGGGGTCCCGGGCGGGGGCGCTGCCGCGTTTCCCGGACGACCTCCTCCCGCTCGCGGGCGGCGCGCAATTGCCGGTCGACGCGGCGTTCGAGGAGGAGTCCGTACAGGGCCGGGCCCGCGAGGAGGCCGGCGACGGCGAGGGCGACGAGGTGGCTCAGAAGCGTGTTCACCCCTCCACTCTCGCGAGGGCGACGAAAACCCGACAGTGGCAGGACTGTCATGGAAGTGCGAATTACTGCCACACTGGGGGCATGCTGACCAATGTGGCCGTGGCCCTCGCCAACGGTGTCGCCCCGTTCGAACTGGGGATCTTCTGCGAGGTCTTCGGACTCGACCGCAGCGACATGGGGCTGCCGGTCTACGACTTCGCCGTGTGCGCCGCGGAGGACCGGCGGTCCACCACCGGCGACGGACACTTCGACATCGTGGCCCCGCACGGACTGGAACGGCTGGAGAGCGCGGACCTGATCTGCCTGCCGGCCGACCGCACGGCCCCGACCCGGGAGTACCCCGAGGAACTGCTGGAGGCCCTGCGCCGGGCCGTGGACCGGGGGGCCCGGCTGCTCAGCGTGTGCAGCGGGGCCTTCCTGCTCGGCGCGGCCGGACTGCTCGACGGGCGGCGCTGCACCACGCACTGGATGCACGCCCCGGCCCTGGCCCGCCGCTTCCCGAAGGCCGTCGTCGACCCGGACGTGCTGTACGTGGACGAGGGCTCGGTGATCACCGCCGCGGGCACCGCCTCGGGCATCGACGCCTGCCTGCACGTCGTACGACAGGAGCACGGCGCGGAGGTGGCCAACACCATCGCCCGGCGGATGGTCGTACCTCCCCACCGGGACGGCGGCCAGGCCCAGTTCATCCAACGGCCGCTGCCCCGCACCTCCTGCGACACGGTCGGGGAGGTCATCTCCTGGATGGCGCGCCACCTGGACGAGGAGATCACGGTCGAGCAGCTCGCGGACCGCGCGCACATGGCCCCGCGCACCTTCGCCCGCCGCTTCCAGCAGGAGACCGGCTCCACTCCGTACCAGTGGGTGCTGCGCCAACGCGTCCTGTTGGCGCAGGAGTTGCTGGAATCCTCCGACGAGACGATCGACGCCATCGCGGGCCGCTGCGGCTTCGGCAACGGGGCCGCGCTGCGCCACCACTTCCTGCGGGCCCTGGGCACCACGCCGAACTCGTTCAGGCGCGCCTTCCGGGGCCCGCAGGCCGTGGCGTAGACCGGCTCGGGCAGAGCGGCTCAGGCGTTCGGGACGACCTCGTAGCGCGGGGTGCCCTCGTCCATCTGTCGCAGGGCGTCCTTGCGGTCGCGCTTCGAGAGGCGGTCGATGTACAGGTACCCGTACAGGTGGTCCGTCTCGTGCTGGAGGCAGCGCGCGAAGTAGCCGGTGCCCCGGACCTTGATCGGATTGCCCTGCGCGTCCTGGCCGGTGACCTCGGCGTAGTCCGGGCGGGCCAGCGAGGCGTAGGCCGTCGGAACCGACAGGCAGCCCTCGTTGGAGTCGTCCAGCACCCGGGCGCCGACCGGCAGCTCGACCGGCTTCGGGTTGACGACGACACCAGTGTGCCGCTTGCCGTCGTCGTCCGGGCAGTCGTAGACGAAGACCTTGGCGTCCACACCGATCTGGTTCGCGGCCAGGCCCACGCCCTCGGCGGTCTTCTGGCTCGCGAACATGTCGTCGATCAGCCGGGCCAGTTCGTCGCCGAACTCGGTGACGTCCTTGCATTCCCGGTGCAGGACCGGATTGCCGACCACCGTGATGGGGCGGGAGGTGCCGCGCTCACGGTAGGCGAGCTCGCGCGCCTCACAGTCCTCCGTGTCCACGACGTAGCCCTCTTCGTCGACCGGGACAACCTGGTTCTCCTGCTGCGCCATGTCCGCCGTACGCCTTCCGTAAGTCCGCCGAGTCACCGATGTGACCCGTACAGCCTACGGCCCCGACTCAGCAGACTTCCTCCAGATCCCGCCACTCGCGACTGTCCGGGCTGTCCGCCACCCAGCCGTCGAGGAGCCCGCGCACCAGACCGGCGGGCGCGGCGATGCCGCACTCGCGCTCGGGGACCCACAGGGAGCCGGAACCGGCGGTGCGGTGGCCCAGCGGGCCGGGATGGCCCGGTTCGCTGTGATCGTGCGGGTCCGGGTGCTGCTCGTCGCCCTCGTCGCTCGGCATCGCGCTCTCGGAGCACGTCCGGCACAGCAACCGCACCGACGAGGACCAGTCCTCGGCGGCGAAGCCCGCGTCGGAGGCGAGCTGCTCCAGGGCGTCGCGGTCGGCCTCGGTGGCCGCCTCCAGCAGCACCACCCAGGTCGGCACCGGCGAGGGCGCCCACAGCTCGATCTCGTCGAAAACGGGGTAGGAGGGGCCGGCGGCGGTGATGCGCTCGCCGTGCGGCACCCCGTCGTGCAGCACGACCTCGCCCCAGCGCCGCCCGGAGGACGGCAGCGGGATCGAGAGGACCTCGATCCGGGCCGGATCGAGCCTCCGCCCCCACACGACCTCGGCCTCGCCCTCGGGCGAGAGCCGCACGGCGGCGCTGCCCAGTTCCATGCCGACGGGCTCGCCGGCCCCGCCCGTGCCGTGCGGGTCCCCGGGGACCTTCAGGCCGTACGCCTGCCAGGCCCGGCGGGCCAGCGGCCAGTCCTGGAGCGCGGTCGCGGCGATGCCGACGTTCCACCAGTCCGGGGCGCCCGTCTCGCGGTCCAACAGGGCCACCGCGCGCAGCCCCGCGGCCCGCGCCTGCTCCCAGTCGTGCCGGAACTTGTGCAGCAGGGCCAGGTTGAACCAGGACTCGGACAACCAGGGCTCCAGGTCCGCCGCTCTGGTCAGCAGCGCGCCCGCGTCCTCGTACCGCCCGTCGCCGATCAGCGTGAACGCGCGGTCGGTGGCCTGCCGCCACGAGGCGGAGGGCCGATGCCGTACCTTCCCGAAGATCCTCACGATTCCCGCCTGCCGGTCCAACGGTGCAGCCTTGCGGACACCCTCACGGACACTCCCACTCGCATCCAACCATGCCCACTCGGACGGCCGCTCATTACCCATGGGTTACCCAGGCGGAACGGGAACGACTCGGGCACGTCCGTCCCTGGCCAGAACCCTCGCAAGGGACTCCACGACCTCCGGCTGGTAGTCGTGCCCGGTACCCAGCCGCAGACGCTCCAGGGCGGCCAGTGAGCCGCCCGGGTGACCGCTCCCGCCGCACAGGTCGTCGTAGGCGTTCACCGCGCGCACGATCCGGGCGGCGACCGGCTGCTCACGGTACGGATCGGCCTGCCGCTCCACGACCACCGCGACCTCCGCGGACACCCCCGTCAGCCGGGCCACCTCCCCGCCCAGCCCGGCGATCCGGCGGGCCTCGGCGGCGGGCAGCCCTGCGGTCGCCCCGGCCGGGACCGGATCGACGAGGGACAGCTGCCCGATGTCGTGCATCAGGGCGGCGTACTCCAACACCGTGAGCTCCCGCTCGGACAGCCCCAGCTCCCGCCCGACGGCGCAGCTCAGCGCCGCCACCCGCAGCGAGTGGCCCGGGCGGGTGTACCCGGCGATCTCGGTGGCCCGGGCGAGGGAGGTGATGGTCTCGCGGTAGGTGGTGCGGATCGCGGTGATCCGGTGGAAGGACAGCTGGGTGAGCAGCAGCGGAACGCTGAAGACGGGCAGGGCCCACACCCCGGCCACGGCCACGGCCAGCGCCATGACCAGGCCGGTCGCGCAGATCGCCGAGCCGATACCGGCGAGCGCGCGCAGTTCGTCGCGCAGCAGGGGCCCGTACGGCCACCCGGTGCGGGACGCGGCGAGCGCGGCGGCCAGGACGGCGTCGCACAAGGCCGTCAGGCCGAGCAGGAGCAGCAGGAAGACCACGAGGTACGGGCCCTCGCCGACCATGCCCTCCAGTCGGCCGGAATGGTGGAGCGGCTGGAAACAGGCGGCGGCGAAGCCGACCGTGAGCACCTGGCGGGCCACGTGGTCGAGGGCGGGACCGCGGCCCCGCGCCACGTGCGGTACGAGTCCGACGAGGGCGGCGGCGAGCACGACGGCGACCGTCTGCAGGGCCCCGTGGTGGGTGGAGTGCCCGGCGTTCTCGCCGAGCAGGGCGTACGCGAGGGCTCCGGCGGAGCCGAGGGGCGCGGGCCGGCGGTCCTCGGCGGTGGGGTTCCCGGCGGCGTCCCCGGGTTCGCGGCGGGCGAGTTCCCCGACGGCGACGAGGCCGCCGAAGGCGAGGGCGACGCCGGTGTCGGCGAGACCGTGCCACAGGGTGTGGCCCAGGGCCACGAGGGTGAGCAGGGCGGCGGCGGCGCGTACCGCGGGGGCGGTCGGCCCCCTCACGGGCCGGTTCCGGGTCGGGTCCCGGGGCCGCCGGCCGGGCGCACCGGGGGTGTCCGGCGGCCGGGGGCCCGTCCGGGTTCGGGGGCGTCGTCCCGGGGCCGGCCCGGCGGACCCGGTTCCGCGGGCGCCGCCGACGGACCGCCCTGGGTCGGCAGTCCGGGCAGCGCGCCCTCGGCGGGGCCGCCCGGACCTCCCGGACCGGCGGGGCCGCCCGGCCCGTCGCCGATGACCTGGAGGTCGTCGTCGGACGTGACCACCGGATGCCAGCCCTGGCGCCCGATGGCGCCGACCAGGGCGCGCACCATGGCCGGGTCGAACTGCGTCCCCGCGCACCGCTCCAGCTCGGCGAGCGCGACGGGCACCGGCCGCGCCCTGCTGTACGAGCGCGTCGACGTCATCGCGTCGAAGGAGTCGGCCACCGCCACCACGCGGGCCGACACCGGGATCTGCTCGCCGCGCAGCCCGTACGGATACCCCGACCCGTCGACCCGCTCGTGGTGGTGGAGGATCGCCGCGCGGGCCTCCCCCAGGAAGCCGATGCCGCGGACCATCTCGTGCCCGTACTCGGGGTGCAGTTCGATGATCCTGCGTTCCTCGGGGGTCAACGGCCCGTCCTTGCGCAGGAGTCGGGTCGGTACGCCGAGTTTGCCCACGTCGTGCAGGATGCCGGCGATACGGACGACTTCCATCCGGTCGTCCGCCATCCCCAGCTCGCGGGCGATCATCGCCGAGGCCTGGCCGACCCGCTCGCTGTGACCGCGCGTGTAGCGGTCCTTGATGTCGACGGCCTGTACCAGCGCGCGGATCGTGGCCTGGTGGGCGGCGCGCTCGCGGTGGTACTGGGCGAAGACCCAGCAGGAGATGTACATCGGCAGCAGGACCAGCAGGGCGGCGGGCAGTCCGTACGGGCTGCGCCACATGACGGCCATCATCAGCCCGGCCAGCCCGTGCACGCAGTGCGGGGCCAGGGACCGGACCGACGGCCCGACCCGGACGGTGGCCGGGGGCCGCCGCTCGGCGGCGACGAGGATCGCCCCGTCGAGGAGGGTGAGGACCATGCAGAAGGCCACGGCGGCGACCGCCGCGGGAAGCAGGAGGTAGGGGAAGTCGGCGACCCAGGCGATCGGATCGGCGCCTGCGGACGGCCCGGGAATCCCGCTCGCCACCGGCCCCCGGCCGTCGAGCGCGGCCGGTCCGCCGAGCAGCCCGTACGTGCGTCCCGCCACCCAGGCGGCCGTCGCCTGCTGCGCCGCGTGCCACACCCGACGGACCCCGGCCGGTCGCCGGACCACCGGTCCGGCGAGGGCTCCGGGCACGGCCACGAGCGCGGCCGCGGAGGGCGGCAGCAGGAAGACGGCGGCCAGCACGACGGGGAAGAAGGTGCCGATGCCCTCGGGCACCCGGCCGGTGAGGCGTGGGCAGATCCGCACCGACTCACAGCCGAGGTAGAGCGCGGCGAGCAGCGAGACGGTCGGCCAGGGGGTGTCGGGGCAGAGTGCGGCCGGCAGCACGCACACCGACGCCACGAGGATCGCGCACACGACGAGGACGCGCGCCGCCGGCGGAAGTACCCGCATGGCGCTCTCCTCCCCCTGGGCCGTGCACGGCGGGCACCGGAGCGGACCGGTACCGGAAGGGGAGAATAGGTGGGGCCCCACACGAAGTGGGCCACATTTTCACATTGTGTCGTTCGGGTGCCCCCGGATTAGCACCTTCGAGTGAACGAAGTGAACGACCGGGGGCGGTTGTTCGGAAAGGCGCGGCCGGCGAATCCCGGGCAATGGGGAAACCGCTTTCGGCTAGCCCGTCGCGGGATCGGCCGTGACGTCGTGGTCGGGCACGGCCTGCCCCGAACGGATCAGCTCGATCCGTCCCATCACCTTCGAGCGCAGATCGGTCGGCACGTCGTCCGAACCGCAGCAGCGCTTGACCAGCTTCTTCACGGCCTGTTCGAGGCCGTACTTCTCAAGACAGGGATTGCACTCGCCGAAGTGTGTCTCGAACTTCGTGCAGTCGCTGTCGGGCATCTCGTGGTCCAGGAACTCGTAAAGGTGATCCAGGACCTCTGCGCACTCCGTCTCGTGCGGCTCTCCGCAGCTCATGAGCCCGAGCCTTTCAGGTCGTTCGACTCTCCAGCGCCGGCGGGGACCAGCCCGCGCTCACGGGCGTAGTCCTCCAGCATTCCGCGGAGTTGACGGCGCCCACGATGCAGTCGGGACATGACCGTACCGATGGGCGTACCCATGATGTCCGCGATCTCCTTGTACGCAAAGCCCTCTACGTCGGCGAGATAGACCGCGATGCGGAACTCCTCCGGAATGGCCTGGAGCGCCTCCTTCACATCCGAGTCGGGAAGGTGGTCGAGCGCCTGCGATTCGGCGGACCGAAGGCCCGTCGACATGTGCGACTCGGCGCGCGCCAACTGCCAGTCCTCGATCTCCTCCGCCGCACTGCGCTGCGGTTCGCGCTGCTTCTTGCGGTAGGAGTTGATGAACGTGTTCGTCAGGATGCGGTAGAGCCATGCCTTGAGGTTGGTGCCCTCGCGGAACTGGTGGAACGACGCGTACGCCTTCGCGTACGTCTCCTGGACCAGGTCCTCGGCGTCGGCCGGGTTGCGCGTCATGCGCAGCGCGGCGGAGTACATCTGGTCGAGGTAGCCGAGGGCGTCCCGCTCGAAGCGCGCGTTGCGCTCCGGGGTCGTCTCCTCCGCGTGGCCTTCGTCGGTCCCGGCGACAGGACCCACCTCCTCCGACAGCGTGGCGGCTCCGAAAGCGGATCCGCTCGAATCGGAGAATAGTCGACCTTCCCGGCCCTCCGCCGCCCGAAGCGTCCCGCGCTTGGGAGCAGGCAGCACCGTCCAGTCCAGGTCAGCGGCCTGCGGACGGTTCTGGCTGATGACCTGGGTCATGCGCTCCCTCTCCTCCGACGAACTTCCCGTACGTACCGACATTCGGCACAACAGAAGGCCCGGGCCCGGCATTCCCGGGGCCTGTGGGGTTTCCCGGATCCGTCAGGTCGACTCCGCGGGGCGCGTGATCCGGATCACGCGGGAATGTGTCAGGTCGGGCCCGCGACTCGCGACGCCGGGCCGCCCCAGGGATCGGGTCGGCAGCCGCGCGGGCGCACTCGTCGCCGGCCTCCCGAGGGCTCACAGCGGCAGCCGTCCGAGCCACTGCGCGACGGCCCCGGTGATCACGTCGAGGGTCTCGTCCTGGGTCCGGTCGGCCCTCTTCGGCACGGCGAACCCGTGGTCGCCGTGCTCCACCGCGACGAGTTCGTACGGGTCGTCCCCGGTCCCGGCTCCCTTGGACCACCAGGGTGGGCCGCCCGGCGCCCAGCAGCTCCTGGGCCCGGGACTTCTCGGGCCGGCCCGGCGGGTGCAGCGGGAACGCCAGCGCGAGCACCCCGGCCGCGCCCAGCTCGGCGGCGGTCCGGCAGGCCACCCGGGCTCCGGCGCTGCGCCCGCCGGCCACCACGGGCGGTCCGGGCCGGGTCAGCGCCGGCCACAGCCCGCGCCAGCCCTCGTCGAGCACCTTGGGCGCGGCGGCGACCTTCTTCCCGGCGACCCGCCAGGGCTGTTCGACCAGGGCCACGGTGATCCCGCGGGCCGGCAGGGCGGCGGCCAGCGCCCGCAGGTCCCGGGCCTCGATCCCGCCGCCGGCGCCGTGGCTCACGGCGAGCACGAGCCGGGCCTTCCCGGCCGTGGCGGGGTGCCAGGTGACGCGGGCCTCGCCCGCCGGCGTCGGAACGCTCTCGGTACGCGTGGTCATGCGCCCCATCCTGCCCGGGTCAGAAGAGGGTCTCCTCCTCCGGCGCGGCCAGTTCCTCCAGCAGCTCGGGGCCGTTGTTGCGCACGTTGCTGACGGCGGTGGACACCGCGTACGCCCGCATGAGCCCGCCGGGCGGCGGCGCGAGCAGCGCCTGGAGCTCGTCGGGGTCGGTGCGCGCCGGGTCCAGCCAGGGGTCCCACTTGTCCGGGGTCAGCATCAACGGCATGCGGGGGTGGATGTCGGAGAGCGAGCGGGGTCCGTCGGCGGGGGCCACGCCCAGCGGTCCGGTCTCGGCCTCGGTGGTGATGACCGAGCAGGTCGCCCACCAGGCCGCCGGATGCTCGTCGGGCAGGGTCCGGTCGCGCCAGAACTCGTAGATCCCGGCCATGGCGAAGACGGCGCCGTCGGAGGGCAGCACGAAGTAGGGCTGCTTGCGGGCCCGCTTCTTCTTCCCCTCGACCTCCAACTGCCGCTCGTCGTGGGCGGTGACCCACTCGTAGTAGCCGTCGGCGGGGATGACGCAGCGGCGCTGGGCGAAGGGGCGGCGGAAGGACGGCTTCTCCGCGAGGGTCTCGGCGCGGGCGTTGATCATCCGGGCCGCGCCCTCGGGGTTCTTGGCCCAGGAGGGGACCAGCCCCCACTTCACCACCCGCAACTGTCGAACCGGACGCGGGCTCGGCGCGTCCTTCAAGGGACGGTCGAGGACGATGTGGACCTCTTTCGTCGGCGCCACGTTCCAGTCGGGTGCCAGGGACTCTGCGGGCTCCCACTTCTCGACGCCGAAGATCCCCGCCAGATCCTCCGGCGCCCGACTCGCTGCATACCTTCCGCACATGCCTGCAACACTGCCACGACACCCGCCCACCACCGCAAGGAGTCCGCCACTCCATGGACAGCATCACGACGGCCGGTCTCTGGGACCGGCTCACCGGCATACAGCCCGAGCCCGAGCTGTGGCTGGTGATCGCGACCGGGGTCGTCGCCCTGGCCGCCGTGGCGCCCCGCCCGGTGTGGCGGATCTCCCGCAACGCGATCACCATCGCGCACGAGGGCGGTCACGGGCTGCTCGCGCTGCTGACCGGACGCCGGCTCGACGGGATCCGGCTGCACTCGGACACCAGCGGGGTCACCGTCAGCCGGGGCCGGCCGACCGGGCTCGGCATGGTCCTGACGGCGGCCGCCGGGTACACGGCGCCCTCGCTGCTCGGCCTCGGCGGGGCGGCGCTGCTGTCGGCGCACCGGATCACGCTGCTGCTCTGGGCGGCGACCGCGCTGCTGGTGGCGATGCTGGTGATGATCCGGAACGCCTACGGACTGCTCACGGTGGTGCTGACCGGCGCCGGCTTCGTCCTGGTGTCCTGGCTGGCCCCGGCCGAGGTCCAGGCGATGTTCGCGTACGGGGTGGTGTGGTTCCTGCTGCTGGGCGGGGTCCGGCCGGTGTTCGAGCTCCAGGCCAAGCGGAGGAACGGTGGAGCCCCGGACTCGGACGCGGACCAGCTCGGTCGGCTCACGCACGTGCACCCGGTCGTCTGGCTGCTGATGTTCCACGCCGTGGCGCTGTGTTCGCTGATCGGCGGCGGGCGCTGGCTTCTCGCCCTCTGAGACGGGGACGACGACCGGCCGGCGATCAAGATCCGGGTACGGGCGGAGCCACTAAAGTGGAGGCCATGACCGAGACCCCCGCGCTCCACGCCCTCTGGCCCGCTCCGCTCGCGGACGGCACCGTCCACGCCACCGTCACCGTGCCGGGTTCCAAATCGGTCACCAACCGGGCCCTGGTGCTCGCCGCGCTGGCCTCCGAGCCGGGCTGGGTGCGCCGCCCGCTGCGCTCGCGCGACTCGCAGCTGATGTCGGACGCCCTGCGCGCGATGGGCGTCGGCATCGAGGAGACCGTCTCCTCCAGCTCCGCCGACGGTGACAGCGGCGAGGCGTGGCGGATCATCCCGGCCGCGCTGCACGGCCCGGCAACCGTCGACGTCGGCAACGCGGGCACGGTCATGCGCTTCCTGCCGCCCGTGGCCACCCTGGCCGGCGGCGACATCCGCTTCGACGGCGACCCGCGTTCCTACGAGCGCCCGCTGGGCGAGGTCATCAGCGCGCTGCGCGTCCTCGGGGCCCGCATCGACGACGACGGCCGGGGCGCGCTGCCCCTGACCGTGCAGGGCGGCGGGGCCCTGGAGGGCGGCACGGTCGAGATCGACGCCTCCAACTCCTCCCAGTTCGTCTCGGCGCTGCTGCTGTCCGCGCCGCGGTTCAACCAGGGCGTCGAGGTCCGGCACATCGGTTCGACCCTGCCGTCGATGCCGCACATCCGGATGACGGTGGAGATGCTGCGCGCGGCGGGCGCCCAGGTGGACACCCCGGAGGCCGGCGGCGAGAAGGACGTGTGGCGGGTCGCGCCCGGCGCGCTCCTGGGCCGCGACATGGTCGTGGAGCCCGACCTGTCGAACGCGCAGCCCTTCATGGCGGCGGCGCTGATCACCGGCGGCACGGTCACCATCCCCGACTGGCCGCGCCGCACCACGCAGCCCGGCGACGCGCTGCGCCGCATCTTCACGGAGATGGGCGGTTCCTGTGAGCTCACCGACGCGGGTCTGGTCTTCACCGGTACCGGGAAGATCCACGGCATCGACGTGGACCTGGGCGAGGTCGGCGAGCTGACCCCGGGCATCGCGGCGGTGGCGGCGCTGGCCGACTCCGAGTCGATCCTGCGCGGTGTCCGGCACCTGCGGCTGCACGAGACGGACCGGCTGGCCGCGCTGACCGCCGAGATCAACGGGCTCGGCGGCGACGTCACCGAGACCGCCGACGGTCTGCACATCCGCCCGCGCCCGCTGCACGGCGGTGTCTTCCACACGTACGACGACCACCGGATGGCCACCGCGGGCGCCGTGCTCGGTCTGGCGGTGGAGGGCGTGCTGATCGAGAACGTGGCGACGACCGCGAAGACCCTGCCGGACTTCCCCAGGATGTGGACAGACATGCTCGCGGGAGCGGGAGCGTAGGCCCGTCATGCGCAGGTACGGCAAGAACACCGACGAGGACGACATCCGCTCCCGCCCGAACCGCAAGGGCAATCGGCCGCGTACGACCATCCGCCCCAAGCACGAGGACGCCTCGGAGGGCTTCGTCCTGACCGTGGACCGCGGCCGGCTGACCTGCCTGGTCGAGGACCGCGCGGTGCACGCGATGAAGGCGCGCGAGCTGGGCCGCAAGGCGGCGGTGGTCGGCGACAAGGTCTGGATCGTCGGGGACCTGTCCGGCAAGAAGGACACCCTCGCCCGGATCGTGCGGATCGAGGAGCGCAGGTCCGTCCTGCGGCGCACCGCGGACGACGACGACCCGTACGAGCGGGTGGTCGTCGCGAACGCGGACCAGCTGGCCATCGTCACGGCCCTGGCCGATCCGGAGCCGCGGCCCCGGATGATCGACCGCTGCCTGGTGGCGGCGTACGACGCCGGGTTGGAGCCGCTGCTGGTGCTCACCAAGTCCGACCTGACGTCCGCCGACAAGATCCTGGAGATCTACTCGACGTTCGGCCTGAACTACGTGGTCACCAACCGCGAGGAGCTGGCGACGGGCGACGCGGCGGAGCGGGTGCGCGAGCGCCTCAACGGCCGGATCACGGCCTTCGTCGGCCACTCGGGCGTCGGCAAGACCACCCTGGTCAACTCGCTCGTCGCGGCGGACCGCCGGCGCGCCACCGGCCACGTGAACGCGGTGACCGGCCGCGGCCGGCACACCACCACCTCGGCGCTCGCGCTGCCGCTGCCCTCGGGCGACGGCTGGGTGATCGACACCCCGGGTGTGCGCTCGTTCGGTCTGCACCACGTGGACCCGTCCCGGGTGATCCTGGCCTTCCCGGAGCTGGTGCCCGGTACCGAGGGGTGCCCGCGCGCGTGCAGCCACGACGAGCCGGACTGCGCGCTCGACAAGTGGGTGGAGGACGGCCACGCGGACCCGGCGCGGCTTTACTCGCTGCGCCGTCTGCTGGAGACGCGGGAGCGCCGCGAGGGCGACTGAGGCGGTCTGCGGCCCTGCCGTCCGGCGGCGGGCCGGGTTTGTGGGGGCACCGGTCGGGATAAATGCTTGTTCGCACCAAGTGACGCGATGTCACATGACGCGGGGAGGCGTACGCCATGGCGTGGCTGCTGGTCGTGGTCGCCGGAATCCTGGAAACGGGCTTCGCGGTGTGCCTCAAGCTGTCCCACGGTTTCACCCGTCTGTGGCCGACCATCGCCTTCGCCTGTTTCGCGCTCGGCAGCTTCGGTCTGCTGACGCTGGCGCTGAAGAAGCTCGACGTGGGTCCGGCGTACGCGGTGTGGACGGGCATCGGGGCGGCCGGGACCGCGATCTACGGCATGGTCTTCCTGGGCGACCTGGTGTCCACCCTCAAGCTCGTCTCGATCTCGCTGGTGATCCTCGGCGTCATCGGACTTCAGCTGTCCGGTTCGGCGCACTGACCAGGCGCAGCAGTTCCCCGGTGCCCGGCTCCTCCCCCGGGGCGATCACGTAGGACAGCGCGAGCCGTACGACGAGTTCGCACCGCCCCGCCGTTTCCGGCGTGAGCGCGGCGGACGCCCGGTCGCGGACCGCTCGGATCAGCTCCCCGGGGCCGAGCGCGGGAACGCCCGGTCGGGACCCGCGTCCGGGCGGCGCCGGCAGGTTCCCGTTCCACGAGCCGGTCAGCAGGGCCTGGACCAGGGGGCGCGCGCGGGCGGCCCGTACGGTCCACTCGGCCACTCCCGCGAGCCGGTCGGTGGTGCCCGCCTGGGCGGCCAGGGTCCGGTCCACGCCGTCGAGGTACCAGTCGGCCTCGCGGCGGACCAGGGCCCGGCCGAGGCCCGCCTTGCCGCCGAACTCGTTGTAGAGGGTCTGTCGGGACACCCCGGCGGCGGCCGCCACGTCGACCATCCGCACGGCGGGCCAGGGGCGCGCGGACAGCGCCGCTCCGGCCGCTTCCAGCAAGGATTCCCGGGCCGCCGGCATCGACGCCTCCCCCGATTGGCTCACCCGATTGGCTCTCCGGCCAGACTTGACGGGTCGACAGATCCTGTCAAGGGCGCCTCTCGGCCGTACCGTGGACGGCGTTCGCCGGGCCGCGACAGTCTCGATACTGTTCGACCATGCCCGAGTATGACGATGACCTCCGCCTTGCCCTTGAGCTCGCCGACGCGGCGGACGCCGCCACGATGCAGCGCTTCCGAGCCCTCGACCTGCTGGTCGAGACGAAGCCGGACATGACCCCGGTGAGCGAGGCCGACAAGGCCGCCGAGGAGATCGTCCGGGCCGGGATCCTGGCCGCCCGCCCCGGCGACGCGATCCTGGGCGAGGAGTACGGGCTCCAGGGCGAGGGACCGCGCCGTTGGGTCGTGGACCCCATCGACGGCACCAAGAACTACGTGCGCGGGGTTCCGGTCTGGGCGACCCTGATCTCCCTGATGGCGCAGGACCCCGACGACGCCGACGGGGTCTTCCGTCCGGTGGTCGGCGTGGTCTCGGCGCCGGCGCTGGGCCGCCGCTGGTGGGCGGCGCAGGGCGGCGGCGCCTTCGCGGGCGGCGCGCTGGGCGAGACCACGCGGCTCGGGGTGTCGAAGGTCGCGACCCTGGACGACGCCTCCTTCGCCTACTCCTCGCTGAGCGGCTGGGAGGAGCAGGGCCGGCTGCCCGGCTTCCTGGACCTGTC
The DNA here is from genome assembly GCF_041431415.1 of Streptomyces sp. NBC_00513. GTDB lineage: Bacteria > Actinomycetota > Actinomycetes > Streptomycetales > Streptomycetaceae > Streptomyces. The sequence goes on along the minus strand of NZ_CP107845.1, from coordinate 5,116,819 downwards.
GCGCGCCTGCTGGCGCACCCGCGGCTACGGCGATTTCTGGCCCTACATGATGGTCGCGGAGGGCTCGCTCGACCTGTGCGCGGAGCCGGAGTTGAGCCTGTGGGACATGGCCGCCCTGGCGGTCGTGGTCCAGGAGGCCGGCGGCCGGTTCACCGACCTGGACGGGGTCGAGGGCGTGCACGGCGGGAACGCCGCCGCCTCGAACGGTCTGCTCCACGAGGAGATGCTGGCGCACCTGCGCCCGCGCGCCTGAGGTCGGGCGGCCGGGTCCGGCGCCGGATCCGGACCTCCGCGGTCGCCGTGACCGGGGGCCGGGCGCGTCCCGTGCCCGGCGGATGCGCCCGCGCGTGCCGAACGCGCCCTCTTGATGACCCTCCGTGTTCGTGGGAATCTGAGGATCCCCCCGCTTGTGCGCTTGTGAAGGCCTTCTCGAAGTGCGACCGCACGGCCTTCGCCCCGCGCACCCACCCGAGCGGGGGATCACCCAGGAGGTGGCTCCCTTCATGCTCGTCCGTGACGCCATGAGCACCGTGATCCTCACCCTCGGACCCGCGCACACCCTCCGTCAGGCGGCCTGCCTGATGTCCGGCCGGCGCGTGGGCGCGGCCGTCGTCCTCGACCCCGACCACAGTGGAATCGGCATCCTGACCGAGCGCGACATCCTCAACTCGATCGGCGCGGGACACGATCCCGACCGTGAGTCCGTGGGTGCGCACACCACCAACAACGTCGTGTTCTGCACCCCGGAGGCGACCGTGCAGGAGGCCGCCGAGGCCATGGCGCACGGCGGTTTCCGGCATCTGATCGTGCTGGAGGACGGTGGCCCCGTGGGCATCGTGTCCGTCCGCGACGTCATCCGCTGCTGGGCGCCGGTCCGGCGCAGCGCCGTACCGGCGTAGCCCTCGCGGGCCGGGGCCGGTCGGCCCGGGCTCTTCGGCGGTACGCCGACGGGCCGGCCCTCCCGAGGGAGCGCCGGCCCGTCTTTCGCCACGACAAGCGGTGCGTCAGCCGCGAAGGGCCTGGACCGCGGCATCCAGCCGCTTGCCGAAGTCGCCGTCCGCCTGGCGGAAGTTGTCGATCGCGCGCTCGACGATGTCGTCGCGCGAGACCTTGGCGATGAACCCGGACAGGTTCTCGATCAGCCGGGCCTTCTCGTCCTCCGAGTAGAGGCGGTAGAGGTTGCCGGCCTGGACGAAGTCGTTGTCCTCGCTGTGCACCGCGGCCGGGTGGTTGCCCGTGCCGCCCGTGAGGGGAACCGACTGCCACAGCGGACGGTCGATCTGGTGCGGACCGCCGAAGCTGTTGGGTTCGTAGTTCTTCGCGCCCTTGTGGCGGCCGTCGTACAGGTGGCCGTCACGGGAGTGGGTGCGCGCCTCGGTGGCGTGCGGGCGGTTCACCGGCAGGTGGTCGGCGTTGATGCCGACGCGGTAGCGGTGGGCGTCGCCGTAGCCGAAGAGGCGACCCTGGAGCATCTTGTCCGGGGAGGGGCCGATGCCGGGGACGAAGTGGGCCGGGCTGAAGATGCTCTGCTCGACCTCGGCGAAGACGTTCTCCGGGTTGCGGTTGAGCTCCAGCTTGCCGATCTCGATCAGCGGGTAGTCCGCGTGCGGCCACACCTTCGTGAGGTCGAACGGGTTGAAGCGGTACCCGGCCGCCTCGGCCGCGGGCATGATCTGGACCTGCACGGTCCAGGACGGGAAGTCGCCGCGCTCGATGGCCTCGCGCAGATCGCGCTGGTGCGAGTCGGGGTCCTCGCCGGCGAGCCGGTTGGCCTCGTCCTGGGTGAGGTTCTTGATGCCCTGGTCGGTCTTGAAGTGGTACTTGACCCAGAAGACCTCGCCGGCCTCGTTGTTCCACTGGAACGTGTGCGAGCCGAAGCCGTTCATGTGGCGGTAGGAGGCCGGGATGCCGCGGTCGCCGAAGAGCCAGGTGACCTGGTGGGTGGACTCGGGGCTCAGGCCCCAGAAGTCCCACACGTTGTCGGCTTCCTGCGAGCCCGTGTACGGGTCGCGCTTCTGGGTGTGGATGAAGTCGGGGAACTTGATGGCGTCCTTGATGAAGAACACCGGGGTGTTGTTGCCGACGAGGTCGTAGTTGCCCTCTTCGGTGTAGAACTTCAACGCCCAGCCGCGGGGGTCGCGCACCGCGTCGGCGCTGCCGAGGTTGCCCGCGACGGTGGAGAACCGCAGGAACGTCTCGGTCTCCTTGCCGACCTCGGACAGGAACTTCGCCCGGGTCCACTGCGAGACGTCGCGGGTGAGCGTGAAAGTGCCGTAGGCGCCGGCGCCGCGGGCGTGCACCACACGCTCCGGGATCCGCTCGCGGTTGAAGTGCGCGAGCTTCTCCAGCAGGAGCTGGTCCTGGACCAGTACGGGCCCGCCGATGCCGGCGGTCTCGCTGTTCTGGTTGTCCGCGACCGGAGCCCCGGTCTCCGTGGTGAGCGGTCCCTGCGTCACGTGCGCCTCCTGCGTCATTCCTGCCTCGTCCTGCCCTCGGCCCACCCTCGGGCCGTGCCGTGCTCGATCCTACAATGGACTTTGTCCAAGTCAAGCAAGCATCCAATCTCGCACTCGTTCGGGAGTTACACGGAGTCCCCGCGCTGTTAGGCTGGCGTCCATGAGTGACCTGCTGCAACGACTCCGCGGACGCGGATGGCGCATGACCGCACAGCGGCGCGTCGTGGCCGAGGTGCTCGACGGTGACCACGTTCACCTGACGGCAGACGAGGTGCACGCACGGGCCGTGACCAGGCTGCCGGAGATCTCCCGGGCGACCGTCTACAACACCTTGGGCGAGCTCGTGTCCCTGGGCGAGGTCCTGGAGGTGTCCACGGATCGCCGCGCCAAGCGGTACGACCCGAACGCGCACCAGCCGCACCAGCACCTGGTGTGCGCCGTCTGCGGCGCGATCCGCGACGTCCACCCGGCCGGCGACCCGCTGGCCGACCTGCCCGCCGGCGAACGCTTCGGCTTCGTGGTCTCCGCCGTCGAGGTCACGTACCGAGGGGTCTGCCCGAACTGCGCGGCCGCCTGACCCCACCCCGAACGACACGAGGGCCCGGAAGCACGACGCTTCCGGGCCCTCGTATCGTTCGTGACGCGCTTTCCATCCGGGAACGATCCGGAAACGACCGAAGGCCCGGATCCATGGGATCCGGGCCTTCGGCCTTCAGTAGCGGGGACAGGATTTGAACCTGCGACCTCTGGGTTATGAGCCCAGCGAGCTACCGAGCTGCTCCACCCCGCGTCGGTAAACCCGACTGTACGGGAGGCGTCGCGGCAGATGCAAATCGGTTAACCGGCCAGTCCTCGCAGCAAAAGAGCGGTGAGGGTGTCGACCACCTCGTCGTCGTCGAGCGGGACCCCGGCGGTCATCGCCGCGTAGCCGAGCATCGAGATCATCGACCCCATGGCCGCCGCGACGAGCCCGGGATCGCCGGGCAGTGGCCGGCCCTGCTCGCGCATGTACTCCAGGTGCCGGCGCAGCGGGTCCGTCTCCCGCGTCAGCCGCTCCCACGCCTGACCGGCGCCCGGGGGCTCGGTCATGGACTTCTGGAAGAGGGCCACCACGACGGGCAGGTGGTTCCGGAAGACCCCCCAGCTCGCGGCGACGTGCGTGCGGAGCTGCACGGGATCGGCGAGGTCGTGCTCCCGGGGGTGGTCCTCGGCCCCCACGGCCGTGTCGACCTGGGCCCCCATGTCCGCGAGCAGCGCCTGGAGCAGCTCCTCCTTGCCGGCGAAATGCTCGTAGAACGCGCCGGTGGAGCGTCCCGCCGCCCTGGTGATGTCGGTGATCTTCGTCTGTGCGTATCCCCGCTCCAGGAACAGCCCGCGGGCGGCCTCCTTGAGCGCCGCCTCCGTGCCGGCCGCCCGCTCCTTGCGCACTCCCACCGGGGATCCCCTTGTCGCTTGACGCCGTCGTTGCAACGTCATCATACTGAACCGAGTTTCACCGAATCACTATTCAGTGAATGTGGATTCAGCGAGAAGGGCACAGTCATGCGCATCTCAGTCATCGGTGGCGGAGTGGCCGGAGCCGCGAGCGCCATCGCCCTGCGCCGGCGCACCGGCGCCGAGGTCACCGTGTACGAGGCCTACGAGGACCCGGCCGGCCAGGTGGGCTCGTTCCTCAGTCTGGCCGTCAACGGGCAGCGCGCCCTGGACACCCTGGGCTGCCTCCCCGCGGTCCGCGCGGCCGGTTTCCAGGTGGCGCACCAGCGGATGTGGTCGGCCTCCGGGAAGCTCCTCGGCGAGGTCCCCCGGGGCCGGCTCGCCTCCGACACGCTGCACAGCACGACCCTGCTGCGCGGACGCCTGGTGGAGGTCCTGCGGGCGGAGGCGGTGAGCGCCGGTGCCCGGATCGTCACGGGCGGGCGGGTCCGCGCCGCGGACGTGGACGGGGACCTGGTGGTGGCGGCGGACGGCATCTGGTCCGCGTCCCGCCCCGCCCTGTCGGCGACGGCCCCGGTCCCGCGGTACGCGGGGCTCTACAGCGTGTCCGGGGTCTCGCGGGGCCCGGACCTCGACCCGGACACCTACCACATGGTGTTCGGGCGGCGCGGGGCGTTCCTGTACGTCCCGGCGTCGGACGGCTCGGTCTGGTGGTCGGCCCAGGTGGCCTCGCCGGAGCCCCCGGAGAGCGCCGAGGTGACCCTGTCGCCGCTCGCGGAGCTGTACGCCGGGGAGGCCGGGCCGTCGGAGATGCTGGCGTCCGCGGTACGGGTCGGTCGCGCGATGCCGATGCACCGGATGGCGGAGGTCCCCGTCTGGCACGACGGCCGCACGGTGCTGATCGGGGACGCCGCGCACCCGGTGGGCGCGGGGCAGGGCGCCTCGATGGCCGTCGAGGACGCGGTGGCCCTGGCCGGGTGCGTGGCCTCGGCCCCCTCGGTCCGCTCCGCCCTCGACGCGTACACCCGACTGCGCCGTCCCCGGACCGCCCGCATGGGCAGGTCGGCCGGCGCGAACCGCGACTCCAAGACCCCGGGCACCCTGCAACGCCGCGTCAACGACACCCTGATGCCCCTGTTCTTCCGCCACGCGTACGCCCGCTCGACGTCATGGCTCTACCGCTGACCCCGAACGGCGCCCGCCGGCCGTTCAGGGTCAGGCCGAGAGTTCCTCAGCCAGCGCGTCCCGCAACCTCGCGGCGCGTTCCGAGACCTCCGCCGGCCCCAGCTCCATGGCCCGCACGCACCACTTCTGCCCCTCCGTCAGGTCCCCCTGACGCGCGGCCAGCAGCCCCAGTCTCAGCGCGGCCCGGCCGTGTCCGGACACCGCCGCCCGCGTCCACCACAGCGCGGCCTCCGGCTCGTTGCCCTCCCGTGCCAGCAACAGCCCGAGGTTGAAGGCCCCGTTGCGGGAGCCGGCCTCGGCCGCCTCCCGGTACCACCGCGCCGCCATCGCCAGATCACCGCGCGCGGCGGCCAGCATCCCGACGCGCACCTGCGCCCGCCGGTGCCCGTGTTCGGCGGCCCGCTCGTACCACTCCTCGCTCTCGGTGCGCGCGGCGCCGCCCGCGGACTCGCCGAGGGCCGGCGGCTCCGGCGGCGGAGCCAACGACTCCAGCAGCGAGGCCAGCCGGAAGGCCGCCTCCGCGCTGCCGCCGCCCGCCGCGCACCGCAGGTGGCGTTCGGCGGCCCGCTCCTCGCCGTCCCGCACGAGGGCGATGCCGACCTGCAGCGCCGCGTCGGTGTGCCCCGCCGACGCGGCCCGCTCGTACCACTTCAGCGCCGTGCGGTCCTCGTCCCGACCGGCGAACAGGATGCCCAGGTTGAAGGCGGCGTCCACACTGCCCGCCTCCGCCGCCTTGGAGAACCACGGCTCGGCGCCCTCGGTGTCGCCGCCCTGCAACAGCAGGATGGCCAGCGCGTTGGCCGCCTCGCGGTGGCCCGCGTAGGCCGCGCGCCGGTACCACTGCTCGGCCTGCGCGGTCCGCTCCTGCGCGGCGCACAGCAGGGCGAGGTTGTACGCCCCGTTCTGGTCGCCCGCGTCCATGGCGGCCCGGTACCACTTCTCGGCCGTCTGGGTCTCCCCGCGCGCGGCGTGCAGCGCGCCCAGCGCGTTGGCGGCGTTGCCGTCCCCGTCCTGGGCGGCCCGGTGCCACCAGGCGGCCGCGCTGTCCTCGTCGCCCGCGTCGCGCAGCAGGAACCCCAGGGCGCAGGCCGCCCGGGCCTCGCCCTGCTTGGCGGACGTCAGGTACCAGCGCCCGGCCTCCTTGAGTTCCCCCCGCGCCTCCAGCAGTGCGCCCAGGTGCAGGGCGGCCCGGCGGTGTCCGCGCGCGGCGGCCTGCCGGTACCACTGCTCGGCCTCGGCGGGGTCGCCCTTGCGCAGGTGCCGCGCCAGTCGGTAAGCGGCTTCGCGGTGCCCCTGCTCGGCGGCCGCGCGGAACCAGCGCTCGACGCCCCGGTCCCCGCGGTGCTCCAGCAGGTCGGCCAGTCCGTACGCGCCCAGGGCGTGGCCGGATTCCGCCGCCTGGCGCAGCCAGTACTCGGCGGCGGGCTCGTCCCCCCGCTCGCGGTAGTAGCGGCCGAGGGCGTGCGCGGCGGGTGCGGATCCGGCCACGGCGGCGACGCGCCACCAGCCGGCGGCCTCCTCGGGGTAGCCCCGCTGGTGCAGCAGTACGCCGAGGTTGTTGGCGGCGGCCCGGTCGCCCTCGCCGGTGGCTCCGCGCAGGTACGGCTCGGCCCCGGCGAGGTCGCCGCGGCGCAGCAGCAGCGCCCCGAGCACGCTCATGGCGCCGGGGTCGCCCTTGTCCGCGGCCACCCGGTGCCGGGCTTCCAACTCGGCGTCACTGGCCACGTCGGCTTCGCCGAAGGCTTCGTCCGCGAAATCCGCATCGGTCAGTGCGGTTTGCGCGTCAACGGTGCGAGCCGCCTCAACGGCTCCCGTGCCCGGCTCGGCCTCCGCCCTCACAAACCGCCCTGTCTCCAGCAGAGTTGACCTGTCCCCCATAAATCCCATCGTCGCATCACCTGCTACCCGCGTACACCTGGTATGTCGCAGCCAGTGAGGTCACTACAGCGTTTTGTCGACATGCCCACAGAGAGACAAGTCAAACACGCTCCCGCCCCAACTCACCCGCCCCAGCGACCCCGTGTCTGTCACGCGTTCGTCACGCCTCACGTCCGCGCCCCTTCGCGAACATGACGAAGGCCCGGATCCCATGGGATCCGGGCCTTCGTTTTCAGTAGCGGGGACAGGATTTGAACCTGCGACCTCTGGGTTATGAGCCCAGCGAGCTACCGAGCTGCTCCACCCCGCGTCGGTAAACCCACAGTAGCACGACGCGGGACGGAGCCATTACCCAGTGATCGTCAGCCTCCGGACTTGGGGGCCGTGAGCTTCGCCTCGGCGTCGATCGCCCGCTGAAGCGCCAGCTTGATGTCCTCCTGCGCCTTGCCGAACGCCGTCCAGTCACCGGACTGGCGGGCCTTCTCGGCCGCCTCGATGGCCTTCTGCGCGTCCGACAGCGCCGCCTTGACCGTGGGGTCCTGGGCGGTCGGCGGGGTGACGGTGCCTTCGCCCGGCGGGTTCTCCGGGGTCACGGGCACGGTCGGCGCCTCTGCCCCGAAGACCACGTTCAGCGCCTTCTCCAGCGTGTCCTCGAAGGCCGTCTGGCCGCCGTAGGTCACCAGCACCTTGCGCAGCAGCGGGTACTTCAGATTGGAACTGCGGACGTACACCGGCTCCACGTAGAGCATGCCGCCGTCGAGCGGCACCGCGAGCAGGTTTCCGTACTCGACCTCGGAGTCTCCACCGCGCAGCAGGCGGATCGACTCGGCGATCTTCGGTTCGGACTGGAACTTGCTCTGTACCTGCTTGGGGCCGTCGACCGGCTTGCTGGTCGGCAGCTTCAGGATTCTGATCTTGCCGTAGTCCGGGGTGCCCGGATCGGCGTTGACCGCCATGTAGGCGCTCAGGTTGTCCCGCTCGTTCGGCGTGAACGTCGTCGTGAGCGAGAAGACCTGGTCCTTCTCCTTCTGGCCCGGCATCTTCATCGACAGGTAGTACGGCGGAAGCGCCGTGCCCGCCTTGACGGTCGGGTCGTCCGGGACGGCCCAGGCCTCACTGCCGCTGAGGAAGGTCTGCGGGTCCGTGACGTGGTAGCGGGTGAGCAGCTCGCGCTGGACCTTGAAGAGGTCCTGCGGGTAGCGCAGGTGGTCCATGAGCGCCTTGGGGATCTCGCTCTTGGCCTTCACCGTGCCCGGGAACGCCTTCATCCAGGTCTTGAGGACCGGGTCCGCCTTGTCCCACTGGTACAGGTCGACCGTGCCGTCGTAGGCGTCGACGGTCGCCTTCACCGAGTTGCGGATGTAGTTGACCTGGTTCTCCTGGGCGACCACCGCGCGCTGGCTGTTGGTCAGCGAGTCCGCGGTGCTCTGGCCCAGCGTGGTGCGCGAGGCGTACGGGTAGCCGTTGGTCGTCGTGTAGGCGTCGACGATCCACTTGATCCGGCCGTCGACGACCGCCGGGTACGGCGCCCCGTCGATGGTCAGCCACGGCGCGACGGCCTCGACGCGCTCCTTGGGCGTGCGGTGGTAGAGGATCCGCGAGCCCTCGCCGATGGCCCCGGAGTACAGGATCTGCGGCTCGCTGAAGGAGAGCGCGTACGCCGCACGGTTGACCGGGTTGTCGAGATTGACCCCGGAGTCACCCTTGTAGCTCGTCTCCTTCTCGCCCTTGTCGTCCGAGTAGTCGAGTTCCTTCTGCGGTCCGCCGACGATCGAGTACTGCTTCGTCATCTCGCCGTAGTAGATGCGCTGCTCGAAGTCCGTGCCGAACATGCCCTTGGAGGGCAGGTCGGACTGGGTGAAGTCGGGGGCGCCCTGGTCACCGACGGTGGTGCCCTTGGCCGCGACGACGCCGTAGCCGTGGGTGTACTTGAAGTGGTCGTTGATCCAGTTGTTCTTCGGGATGCCGCCGATGTTCAGCTCGCGCAGGCCGATGACCGTGTCCTGGCCGTTGTACCGGTCCACGGCGAGCGTGGACGGGAACCCGTAGTAGCCCTTGACCTGCTGGAGCTGCTGGAAGGCCGGCGAGACGATGTTCGGGTCGAGGAGACGGACGCTGGCCGTGGTGTCCGCGGTCTGGCGCAGCTTGGTCTTGTCCTCGGTCTGCGGTACGCCCGGGTATTCCTTGACCTCGGACTGGGCGATCCCGTAGGCGTCGCGCGTCGCCTTGATGTTCTTCTGGACGTACGGCGATTCCTTGGCCTGCTCGTTCGGCTGGACCTGGAACTTCTGCACGATCGCCGGGTAGAGCCCGCCGATCAGGATCGCCGAGAGGACCATCAGGCCGAAGCCGATGACCGGCAGCTGCCAGGTACGGCGCCACAGCGTGGCGAAGAACAGGAGCGCGCAGATCGCGGCGATGGCGACGAGGATCGTCTTGGCCGGCAGGTAGGCGTTGGCGTCGACGTAGCGCAGGCCGGTCCAGTTGTCGGCGGCCTTGAAGTCGCTGGACTTCACGGCGAGGCCGTACCGGTCGAGCCAGTACGCGATGGCCTTGAACGTCACGAAGAGGCCGAGCAGCACCGACAGGTGCCCGGTGGCCGCGGCGGTGGCCCGGGCGCCGGGGCTGGTGACGCGCAGTCCGCCGTACAGGTAGTGCACGACGGCGGCGGCGATCACCGACAGGACGATCGCGGCGAAGCCGAAGCCGAGCAGGAAGCGGTACCAGGGCAGGTCGAAGGTGTAGAACGACACGTCCAGGCCGAACTGGGGGTCCTTCTGCCCGAAGGGCACCCCGTTCACGTACATCAGCCAGGTCTTCCACTGGCCTGCCGCCGAGGCGCCCGCGATCAGGCCGACGATCGCGGCGATGCCCAGGAGCAGCCACTTCTTGTACGGCGCGACGCTCATGCGGTAGCGATCGAGGCTCTGCTGCTCCATCGACATCGCGCTGAGCGGCGGCCGCAGCCGGTGCGCCAGCCAGATGTTGAACCCGACCGCACCCGCCATCAGCAGGCCGAAGACGGCGAAGAGGCCGACCTTGGTCCACAGGGTGGTGGTGAAGACCGAGGAGTACTCGACGGATCGGAACCAGAGCCAGTCGGTCCAGAAGCCCGCGAACATGATGAACAACATGGCCAGGACGGCCAGGACGCCCAAGGTCATCAATAGAGTCCGGGCACGCCGGGACGGGCGGCCGACTCTCATCCGTGGCCCGGAAGGGCCTCCGCCGCGGTCCGGCATCTGGAAAGCCAAGGTGCGCACCTCTGAAAGTCGCTGGGTCTGGTCATCAACGGGCCCCCGATCGTAGAGCCCACTCATGCAACTTACTGAGGCTTTAGTCAGTTCCCGGTATCGGGTGGAAAGGAGGCAGGATGTTGTCCATGCCCAACCTTTCTCCTTCCGCCGGCACCCCGATGGCCGCCTCCCCGCTGACGCGCGCCGTCCTTGAGATCGACGAGTACGCCTCCACCCTCGGCTGGGACAAGCCGGCCCGGCTGTTCGCCCTGGTCGACACCGCCAAGCTGCGCAAGCAGGAGCCGGGCCTCGCCCGTCAGCTGGGCCTCGACCAGGACGACGCGGGCAAGAGCCAGCTCACCCCGATCGAGCAGGACGAGGTGCCCGCGGGGACCCCGCTGGACAAGTTCCTGGGAACCATCGCCTGGCCCGCCGCGATCGTCGGCTGCGCGCTGACCGTGGAGCGCCTGATGCTGCCGCCGTCCGCGGAGGCCTCCGTCCCCGAGGGGCTCGGCGACAAGCAGCTGGCGAAGTGGGTCGCCGGGCATCCGGACCGGCAGGAGGTGCGGCTGACCGTGGGTGTCCTGCGGGACGGGTCCCGTGAGTCGGCGGTCCGGCTGCGCGAGAAGGACTCGTCGACCGAGGTGCTGACGGGCGCGACCCTGGTGCCGGGGCTGGCCGAGGCGCTGGCCGCGACCTTCCTGGACTGACCGGAGCCGGTCCGGCCCGTTCGTTCGCTCGCTCGCTCGCGAGTATCCGTCGGGGGCCGGTCAGGGCTTGCCGCACTGCGGCAGCCCTGCCGTCTCCCCCTTGGAGATCTTCTCCAGCGCCTTGGCGGCGTCGTCGATGGTGGACACCTTCACCAGCGTGAGGCCGTCCGGCACGTGGGAGGAGGCGGCGGCGCAGTTGTCGGCCGGGGTCAGGAAGTACTCGGCGCCGGCCTGACGGGCGCCGATGGTCTTCATCTGGATGCCGCCGATCGGTCCGACCTTGCCGTCGTCGTCGATGGTGCCGGTGCCGGCGACGAACTTCCCGCCGGTCAGGTTCTCGGGGGTCAGCTTGTCGACGATGCCGAGCGCGAACATGAGACCGGCGCTCGGGCCGCCGACATCGGCGAGGTTGATGCCGATCGGGAACGGGAAGGTGTGGTCGATCCCGGCCCGGATCCCGACGATGGCGTGACCGTCGTCCTCCGCCTTGCCGGTGGTGACCTTGATCTTGGCGGTGGCGCCGGGCTCCCGGTTGGCCTTCTCCGCCTCCGCCATCTCCTTCGCGGGGACGACGACGAACTCGACGGGCTCCCCGACCTTGTGCTTGGTGACGAGCCTGGCCACGTCGGCGGCCTCGGCCACGGGGGTGCCGTCCACGGACTTGATCACGTCGCCGGCGTGCAGGCTCCCCTCGGCGGGGCCGCCCTTGACCACGGAGGACACGATGACGTGCGGGGTGACGGGGATCTTCAGCTGCTTGAGCGCCGCGACCTTGGCGCTCTCCTGGGACTGGCTGAACTCCTCGGCGTTCTCCTGCGTGGACTGCTTCTCCGTCTTCCCGTTCGGGTAGAGGTTCTCGTGCGGTACGACGATGTTGTCGCCGGACAGCCAGCCGTACGCCGCTTCCAGCAGGTTCATGTCGTAGTCCGCGCCGGTGACCCGGACGGTCGTCATGTTGAGGTGCCCGCTGGTGGGGTAGGTCTTGTGCCCCGAGATGCTGAGGACCGGCTCGCCGCGCGAGTCCCCGAGCGTGTTCACCGTGGGGCCCGGGCTCATCTCGGAGTACGGGACCTTCAGGAACACCCCTGCGCAGAGCAGCGCGAACAGGACGAGGGTGGAAGCGAGCATCGTCGCGGTGCGGCGTGGCATGGATCGACAGTACGGGACGCCCCTGGCGGGCGGCCCGTGGGGCCGGGCCGTACGGGGTCGTGCGCGTGAACTCTCAGGCGATTCTCAGGGACTCGCGGGACGCCTCAGACGGCGTCGGAACCGGAGTGCGCCTCCGCCTTCGTCCTGGTGTGGTCGGTCTTGTCCATGACCTCGCGGAACCTCGCGTAGCCGGCCAGCTCGGATATGTCGCCGGATGTCCGGTCGCGAGCCGCCCAGCTGCCCCATATCGCCGCTCCGATGGCGGCGAACAGCGGAATCAGCAACCACGCCAATGACGCCATGGACGTGCCTCCCTGCCCCGAAAGTACGTGTCGTTGGTGGCTTCAACGCTCGTGCCCGGAAAGGGGTTACGCAAATCGGGGGCGTGTTGCGGAGCCGAACGGGTGTGAGGTTACCCCCTTGCGGGGGCGGTCCCGCGACCGGGGGTGTACAGGGGGGTGCGAGGTCGCGCGGGAGGGTTCAGCAGGCGCCGACCCACTCCTCCGTTCCGTCCGCGAACGTCTGGTGCTTCCAGATCGGCACCTCGTGCTTGAGGTCGTCGATCAGCATCCGGCAGGCCTCGAAGGCCTCGCCGCGGTGTGGGCAGGACACGGCGACGACGACCGCGAGATCGCCCACCGACAGATCGCCGACGCGGTGGACGGCGGCGAGGGCGCGGACCGGGAACTTGGCCACGACGCGCTCGGCGACGCGGCGCATCTCGGCCTCCGCCGTCGGGTGGCAGGAGTAGCCGAGGGAGTTCACGTCCGCTCCGCTGTCGTGGTTGCGCACGGTGCCGACGAAGAGCGTCGTCCCGCCCGTCGCGTCGTCGCCGACGGCCTGGAAGACCTCGTCGATCGAGAGCGGGGTCTCACGGATTTCGAGCAGGCGGATCGGGTCCGGAGCGGCCTGCTCGCCGGGGTGGTCGAAGTGCGGAGCCATACAGCCATCGTGCACCACGGCTTTCGGATCGCGATATAGCCGATTCGACCGGCTGTGCGACCCGGCCGTATGGAGCCTCCTACAGGGGGCACGGCTGCGGCCCGCTCTCGACCGGGTCCCGGCCCGGCCTCGATCCGGCCCCGATCCGGCTCGGGTCCTGCCCCGGTCCGGCCCCGGGCCGCCGCGGGCCCGGGGCGCGCGTCGGCCCGGCGTCTCAGATCCCCCGGCGCTTGCGGGCGCGGCGGACCGCGGCGGCCGCTCCGAGGAGGGCGACGGTGGCACCGGCGGCGCCGGCGGCCGTGGCGGCGTCCTTGCGGCCCAGACGACGGCCCGCGACGGTGTGCCGGCCCGCGACCTCCTGGAGCAGTTCGGCGAGTACTTCCTCGTTGGTCCAGCGGGGCCGCCAGCCGGCCGCGTGCAGGCCGCTGACGCTGACCACCCACGGGTGCATCGTGTAGGCGAGGTCGCCGGCCGGGGAGGGCGTCAGGCCGATCCGGTGGAGTCGGGCCGCGGCGCCCAGGGCGACCGCCGAGGGGAGCTCCATGCGGCGGATGCCGCTCAGCTCCTCGACCTCCTCCTGCTCCAGCCAGCCCTCGCAGCCGACCGCCAACTCGCCCTCGACCTTCTCCAGCGCCGCGTACTCCAGGGCGCTGACCAGGTCCTCGACGTGGCAGAACTGCCAGGTGGGCCGGGATCCCGCGACCACGAGCAGGCGCGGCGACTCGAAGTACCGGGTCAGCGCCGTGTCGGTGCCTCCGACCAGGACGGCGGGCCGCACCACGGTGACGTTCAGTCCGGGGTGCGCGCGGGGTGCCCGGCGGCCGAGCCGCTCGATCTCCAGCAGGTCTCCGACGCCGGTGGCCTCGGCGGTGGCGCGCAGCTCGGAGTCCTCGGTCAGCGGGATGTCGTTGTCCGGGAGCGCCCCGTAGACCATGGCGGAGGTGCACAGCACGACCCGGTGCACCCCGGCCGCGGCGGCGGCCGTCAGGACGGTCTGGGTCCCGCGCACGTTGTACGCCGTACGGGCCGCCGGATCCGTTTCGAGGTCGAGGTCGAGCGCGAGGTGGACGACGACGTCCGCGCCGCGCAGCTTCTCGGCGATCGCGGGGTCCCGTACGTCCAGGACGTGCCACTGCGCGGCCGCGCAGTCGCCGCGGCGCTCGTCGATCGCGACGACCTGCTTGACCTCGTCGGATTCGACGAGGCGGGCCACCAGGGCGGCGCCGACCCCGGACGCGGCACCGGTCACGGCGATCACCGGGTTGTGCCGGCGGGGGCCGTTCTCGTTTCGCGTCTGGCGAACGCCAGGGGCGCTGTCACCGTGCTCAGGGCTGTCTTCGGCGTCCTGCGGCGCGCGGCCGTGCTTGTCCGAAAGCTGCGGATCCGGGGAACTCACCAGGCGTCTCCAGCGGTTGTCTTCAGTAGGGACGCGCCGTGACGCGTACCTACCAGGTGACGTCCATCCTGCCGCAGCCCAGGAGCCGGCGGAGCACCGAGCCCGGAAGCGGGCGGGGTGTCTACGCTGGGTGGTGTTGTCGGACCATTGCCGTCGGCTCCCGCCGGCGGCCCTACGAGCCGAGGAAACCCCGTGAGCGACACCCCATTCGGATTCGGCCTTCCGCCGGAGGAGCCGGAGAACGGCGACGAGGGCAAGAAGAAGGGCAATGAGGGCGGTCAGGGCGGCCCGGCGAATCCGTTCGGGTTCCCGGGCATGGGCCTGCCGGGCGCCGGCGGCCCGGGCGGTGCGGACAACCCGTTCGCCTCGATGTTCGGTGCCATGAATCCGAACGACCTCGGCGCGGCCTTCCAGCAGCTCGGCCAGATGCTGAGCTACGAGGGCGGTCCCGTGAACTGGGACATGGCCAAGGACATCGCCCGCCAGACCGTCGCGCAGGGCACCGCCGACGGTGTGAAGGACGCCAGCGTCGGCGTCGCCGAGAAGTCGGCGGTCCAGGAGGCCGTACGCCTGGCCGACCTGTGGCTGGACGGGGTGACCTCGCTGCCGTCGGGTGCGAACACGGCGGTGGCGTGGAGCCGCGCCGAGTGGGTCGAGGCGACCCTCCCGGTGTGGAAGGAGCTCGTGGACCCGGTCGCCGAACGCGTCGGGGCGGCCATGGGCGGGGTGCTGCCCGAGGAGATGCAGGCCATGGCGGGCCCGCTGCTCGGCATGATGCGTTCCATGGGCGGCGCCATGTTCGGTCAGCAGATCGGCCAGGCGGTGGGCGTGCTCGCGGGCGAGGTCGTCGGCTCGACCGACATCGGGCTCCCGCTGGGCCCGGCGGGCAAGGCCGCCCTGCTGCCGTTGAACATCGAGGGCTTCGGCAAGGACCTGGGCGTGCCGGCCGAAGAGGTCCGGCTGTACCTGGCGCTGCGCGAGGCGGCGCACGCGCGCCTGTTCGCGCACGTGCCGTGGCTGCGCTCGCACCTGTTCGGCGCCGTCGAGGGTTACGCCCGCGGCATCAAGGTGGACACCTCGAAGCTGGAGGACGTGGTCGGCCAGCTCGACCCGTCGAATCCGGAGCAGTTGCAGGAGGCCCTCGCGGGCGGCATGTTCCAGCCGCAGGACACCCCGGAGCAGAAGGCGGCCCTGGCGCGCCTGGAGACGGCGCTCGCCCTGGTCGAGGGCTGGGTCGACGCGGTGGTGCACGAGGCCGCCAAGCCCCGTCTGACCTCGGCGGACGCCATGCGCGAGACCATGCGCCGCAGGCGTGCCTCCGGTGGTCCGGCCGAGCAGACCTTCGCCACGCTGATCGGGCTGGAGCTGCGTCCGCGTCGGCTGCGCGACGCCTCGCGGCTGTGGGCCTCGCTCACGGACGCGCGGGGTGTGGACGGTCGCGACGGGCTGTGGGAGCACCCCGACATGCTGCCGACGGCCTCCGACCTGGACGACCCGGACGGATTCGTGCACCGCGAGCAGTTGGACTTCTCGGAGATCGACAAGATGCTCGGCGAGGCCGCCGAGAAGCGTGATCTGGGCGACAAGGGTGCCGACGGCGAGGGTGAAGAGAAGAAGTGAGCCTGTACGACGACGCGGTCGCGGTCCTGAAGGATCTCGCGCCGACCGACGAGCAGCAGAGCGGGCTGCGGGACCTGTACCTGGAGCACCTCGCCGCCCACCACGACGGGGTCTACAAGCCCTGCCGGGCCGGCCATGTCACGGGCAGCGCGCTGGTGATCGACCCGGTGCGGGGACGCGTGCTGCTCACCCTGCACAAGAAGCTGGGCATGTGGCTCCAGATGGGTGGTCACTGCGAGCCCGGTGACGCCACCCTCGCGGACGCGGCATTGCGCGAGGCCGTCGAGGAGTCGGGGATCGCCGGCGGGCTGACCCTGCTGCCGGGCGGGCCCGTGCGGCTGGACCGGCATCCGATCCCGGAGCCCTGCAACTGGCACCTGGACGTGCAGTACGCGGCGCTGGCTCCGGCCGACGCCGTGGCCGAGATCAGCGAGGAGTCGCTGGACCTGCGCTGGTTCCCGTACGCGGAGGTGGCGGCGGTGGCCGACGCCTCGGTCGTGCGGCTGATGGAAGCGAGCCTGGCGCGTCTCTGAGACGTCCGGGGAGGCATGTGGAAGGGGCGGGTCCCTCGGGACCCGCCCCTTCCGGCGTCAAGCGGGGCGTGCCACGCCGTTGCGCGCCGTGCCCTTCCCTGCCGTGCCGTTGATCAGTTCCAGGCGTTGTTCTGGTTCTGACTGTGGGCGCCGTGCTGGCCCATGCCGAACTGGGCTGCGGCGCCCTGACCGATCTGGGCGTTCTGCGGCGGCAGCGCCTCGCTGGGCTGCACGAGGGCGAAGCCGGTGCCGAGGAAGCTGAGCTCCCAGCCCTCGCCGGTGTTGCCGCGGCGCCGCCAGACTCCGGTGGAGTGCGTCTGGGCCTGCATCTGTACCCGCAGCGAGGTGGACCAGGCGACGATCGCGTCGGCGTCGGCGTTGACGTACTTGTCGGGCGTGACCTGCATCATCAGCGGCTGACCGGAGGTCATCAGGGCGACCTTGCCGCGACCGCTGATGTTGAGCTGGTACTTGCCGGAGCCGGAGATCCCGTACTGGCTGTCCACGGCGATGGCCTCGGTGTGCAGGGTGGAGTCCAGCGCCAGCACGTAACTGCTGTCGACGGTGAGACCGTCCCGGTCCACCTCCACGACGTGCACGTACTGGGCCAGGTTGGCCAGATAGACCGTGCCCTGTCCGGAGCAGCGCATCAGATCCAGGCCCTCGCCGGTGCGGGCGCGGGCGGTGCGCTGGGTGGTGCTCTGGTACTCGCCGTCGAAGTCGATGATCCCCTGGTAGGCGACCATCGCGCCCTTGCGGGCGAGGACGTCGTCGGTGCCGCTCAGGGAGACCCGCAGCAACTGCGGGTTCTGGACGGTGTACCGCTCCTGGGACTGCGCCTCGGCGTGGGCGAAAAGTGCGCTCTGCATGATGTGTCCGCTCCCCCTCAGCCCCGGGTCCGGAGCCGGTCGGTGCTGTCCTCGCTGGGCTGTACCACGACGATTCCCTGGCCGGAGAAGGCCATCTGGTAGGCCTCACCGCTGCCCCGGCCGATCATCGACGAGGCCTTGAAGCTGCGCTTCCCCTTGACCTTGAGGTTCGGGGACCAGGCGACGAGCGCGTCGGGGTCCACGTACGTCTCGTCGTCGCCGCGACCGCAGTCCACGACGATCGGGGTGCCGCGGGAGGTGATGGCCACCCAGCCGGTACCGGAGACCTGCACGTTGAACAGGCCCTGGCCGGCGAACTTGGCCATGCCCTTGACCCGCTCGACGCCCCACTGGAGGTGGGCGTCGAAGGCGAGCAGGTTCGTGCCGTTGACGGACAGGGCGTCGTTGTTGAGGTTGATCACGACGACGTCCGCGCCGTAGTCGGCGAGGTAGAGCAGGCCGTCGCCGGTGCACTTCATCAGCGGGGCGCCCTCCCCGGTGATCCATTGCGAGGCCATCTGGCGGACGGCGGGCGGGTTGGGCTCGTACTGGACGAAGCCCTCGTACGCGACCATCGATCCGGTGCGTGCGAACAGGTCCTGGCCGCTCTGCATGGCGACCTTGAGCATGGCTCGGCCGTGGTTCTCCATGCGGGCCGTGACGGGGGTCGGGGCGTATCCCGCGAGTTGCTGGTTCATGGCGTTCATGACGGGCTCCCTCAAACCTCGTACGGCTGGACGACGATGAAGTTGCCGGGCGCGCCGCGGAACTGGAGGTTCACGGTCTCCCCGCTGTGGCCCGGATAGGCGGTGCGGCGCAGCCGGACCTGGCTGGAGATGATCACCTGCGAGGCGGCGGACCAGGCGACGATGGCGTTGCTGTCCGCGAAGGTGGTCGGGGTGACGGGCAGGACGACCGGGACGCCCTGCGTCTTGACGATCACCGTGCCGCTGCCCTGGAACTGCATCGTGAACAGGGCGCCGCCGGGAATGCCGTGGCCCTCGATGCGACGGACCTCGTGCTGGAGGGACTCGTCGAAGGCGAGGACGTTCTCCGCGGAGACACAGATGCCGTCGCCCTGGAGCTCGATGGCGTGCAGGTGGGCGCCGTTCTCGGCGAGGAAGACCTGTCCGCGACCGGTGCAGCGCATCAGCTGCATCTCCTGGCCGGTGGCGTTGCCGACGATGCGGCCGGCGAAACCGGCTCCCTTGTAGCTGAAGTCGACCTTGCCCTGGTACAGCACCATGCTGCCCTGGCGGGCGAGGACGGCCTGGCCGCCCATGGACAGGTCCACCCGCATGAGCTGCTGGTTCTGCGGGGTCCAGCGGGTGCCGGTGGGGGCTTCCTTGTACGGCTGGAGCGCGGCGGCGAGGCCGTGTCCGGCGGCGGCCGGCTGGGGCTGCTGCGCGTACTGGGGCGGCTGCTGGCCGAAGGCCGGCTGCCCGCCGTACGGGGGCGCCTGCTGGCCCGGGACCTGGCCGTACGAGGGCTGCTGCCCGTAGGGCGCGGGGGCGGGGGCGGGGGCGGGCGGCGGTACCTGACCGCCGTAGCCGGGCTGCTGCCCCGGGACCTGACCGTACGAGGGGGTTCCCGGCTGCTGCGGGGGGTGGGGCGGTTGACCGTACGGCGCGGCGGGCTGCGTCGTGAGCGGCCCGACCATCGTCGGGGCCGAGTGCACCGGCTGGGGCGGGGCGCCGGCCGGTCCGCCGAACGACGGCGCGGGGGCGGGCGCCGCCGGGGCGGGGGCTTGGGCCGGGGCGCCGAAAGCGGGCGCGGGTGCCGGGGCGGCCGCCTGCGGCGGCGGGGCGAACCCGGGCGCGCCCGCGGGCTGGGCCGGGGCCTGCTGCTGCGGGTCCTCGTCCTCGGCGACCTCGCCGCCGAAGTTCTTCAGCAGCGCGGCGAGCCCGCCGTCGAAGCCCTGCCCGACGGCGGCGAAGCGCCACACGTCCTTGAGGTAGAAATCGCCGATCATCAGGGCGCGTTCGGTGCTGAACTCGGCGCCCGTGAACGCGTAGCGGACGACTTCCTCACCGCCGGCCACGATCCGGATGTAGCCCGGACCGATCTGCGACATCTGCCCGGGACCGTCGATGGAGGCGGTGAAGGACAGCTTGTGGATGTTCTGCGGGATCCGGTCGAGAGTCACCCGGAAGGATTCGCTGTCGCCCGCCTGTGTGCCGAGCTGCTGAATGGACTCTTCCGGCGACTTCGGCTGGTTGTAGAAAACGAAGTAGCGATCGTCCGAGAGCTGCTCGTTCACATCGAGGCCGAAGCAACTGATGTCGATGGCAAGCCCGGGCCCGGCGATCTGGACGCCCACGTACAGATCGGTGCCCGCTGTCAGATCGCTGATCTTGGCCTTGTGGCCGCGTTGGAATTCCCTGGCCATACGTCCGACCGTCCCCCATCCCGACTGTGAATACGTGCCGCCGGCTAACGGCTGCCGCTCAGGCTAACGGCTTCCGCAGACATCGAGCCAAGTCGGTACCGACCCGGTACACATCACGCTCGGTCACGCCATGATCATTCGTCCCGCGCTCCGGGGACCGCGGGAAGTCGCTCGGCGGCGACCACTCCCTCCAGGTACCCGCGGGCGCGTTCGGTCTTCGGGTACGCCTCCAGCAGTTGCCAGAAGCGCGGGCCGTGACCGGGGACGAGGAGGTGCGCCAGCTCGTGCAGCAGCACGTAGTCGACGACGTACTCGGGCATGCCCTGGAGGCGATGGGAGAGGCGGATGCTGCCCTCGGCCGGGGTGCAGGAACCCCAGCGGGTGTTCTGATTGGTGACCCAGCGGACCGAGCGGGGGCGGGCACGGCCGTCGAAGTACTGCTCGGACAAACGCTCGGCGCGTTCGGTGAGTTCCGTGTCGCCGAGGGTGCGTTTGCCTTCCTGGGCGGCGAGCTTGTCGAGCATGACGCCCACCCAGCGCTGCTCCTCGGCCTCCGACATCCGGGCAGGGATCAGGACGACCGTCCGGTCACCCTCACGGTAGGCGGAAACGGTCCTGCGGCGGCGCGCGCTCCGGCGGACTTCGACGGCGCGCTGCGAGGGATCGGCGGACACGCCAGCACGGTACCCGCTCGTCGTGACGGAAGTCCCCCTCGTCCGCGCATCGAACATGATCGATTCGCCGCCGATATCAGAAACCCCCCTTAACGCCCCGTTTCTCCATCTCATATGCCCAATACCCCCCGCCTGTGGACAAGTTCACGCACCGATTCCCGGGGGCGGGCAGTGTTGCGGACGGAGGCGGAAGACCGCCTCGGAGGCCTTCGGGTATCGCGGGGGCTCGGGCATCGCGCGGGCTTTCGGGAATCGCGGGGACTCGGGTACCGCGGGGACTCGGGTACCGCGGGGACTCGCGGACGGAATCGAGGGGACGACCATGTATCCGAAGGTGAAGCCGGCGCTGGCCAGGGCCTGGCGGGATCTGCAGACGGTGCAGTTCGGGGTGACGCCCGCCCACGCGGTGGTGCTCGGCCCGGTGGACACGGCCACCGGGGCGTTCATCGACCGGATCGACGGGACACGGGGGATCGAGTTGCTGCGCGCGGAGGGCGCGGGGATGGGGTTGTCGGAGGGGCGGGTGGACGAGTTGATCCGACGGTTGGCGGGGGCCGGGCTCCTGGATGACGCCACCGCGGGCGGGCCGCGGGCCCAGGCGGTGCGCGGGCGGCCGGAGAGCCTGGAGCGGCTCGGGCCCGATCTCGCCTCGCTCTCGCTGGTGCATCGAGAGCCGGGGGGTGACTTGCGGGGAGTCGCGGCCCGGCGGGCGATACGGGTCCAGGTGCGCGGGGGCGGGCGCGTGGGGGCGGTGATCGCGGCGGTGCTCGCGGGGGCCGGGGTGGGCCGGGTCGAGGTGCTCGACGGGGGGCGGGTCCAGCCGGGCGATGTGGCGCCGGGCGGGTTGGGGCCCGGGAGCGTGGGCCAGTTGCGGGCGGAGGCCGCGGGGGCGCTCGTGCGGCAGGCCGCCCCGGGACGCGCCCCCCGGGCCGGGGAGGGAGAGGGGCCGGAGCCGGGGCTTTCCCTGGTGGTCGTCGCTCCCCGGGACGGGCTCCAGGCGTGGGCCCCCGATCCGGAGACGGCCGCGGACTGGGTGGCCACGGGCACTCCGCATCTGTACGCGGGGGTGTTGGAGGGCACGGGGCTGGTCGGGCCGCTGGTGCTGCCGGGGGTCACGGCCTGCGCGGGCTGCATGGAGCGCGACCGGATCGACCGGGACCCTGCCTGGCCCAGGATGCTGGTGCAGTGGCGGTCGGCGCACCGCCGCCGCGCCACGGCGGCGTGCGACCTGGGGTTGGCCTCGGCGGTGGCGGGATTGGCGGCGGGGCACGCCCTGTCCTTCCTCGACGGGCACCTGCCCGCCTCGACGGGAGCCCGGTGGGAGGCGGCGTTACCGGGCCTGAACTGGGAGCCCTCCGAGGTTCGCCCTCATGAGGACTGCCCGTGCTCCGCCGCCTCGATCCCGGACACGACGCCGGTTCCGGCCGGCGCCGGCCGGGGCGGTGCGACCGTGCCGGGGAGGGGGCGGGGAGGATCGGGCTGAGGGGGCCGCCGGGGGCCATGACAGGATGCGTTTTGTCTGCCTCAGGGGGCGCGCCCCTGAACCGCCGCTCGCGGCACGGCTGTCTGGGAACTGGAGGGGCGTATGTCTGATCTTCCCCGGAAGGCGGTCACCCGTACCGTCAAGCTGGCCGCGCTGCCACTGGGCTTCGCGGGTCGGGCCACCTGGGGGCTGGGAAAGCGGATCGGAGGCAAGTCGGCGGAGATCGTCGCGCGGGAGCTCCAGCAACGCACCGCCGATCAACTGTTCCGTACGCTCGGCGAGCTGAAGGGCGGGGCCATGAAGTTCGGTCAGGCCCTGTCGGTCTTCGAGTCGGCCCTGCCCGAGGAGATCGCCGGCCCGTATCGGGCGGCGCTGACCAAGCTCCAGGAGGCGGCCCCGCCGCTGCCGGCGGCGCGGGTGCACCAGGTGCTCGCGGAGCGGCTGGGCGAGGACTGGCGTGACCTGTTCCGGGAGTTCGAGGACACGCCCGCGGCGGCCGCCTCGATCGGTCAGGTGCACCGGGCCGTGTGGCACGACGGCCGGCAGGTGGCGGTGAAGGTCCAGTATCCGGGTGCGGGCGAGGCGTTGCTGTCGGATCTCAGGCAACTGAGCCGGTTCGCGGGGCTGTTGGGGCCACTGATACCGGGCATGGATATCAAGCCGCTGATCACCGAACTGCGTGACCGGGTCGCGGAGGAGTTGGACTACGAGCTGGAGGCCGAGGCGCAGCGGACGCACGCGGACGCGTTCGACGGCGACGGGGACGTGGTCGTGCCGGACGTCGTGCACCAGGGCGACGAGGTGCTGGTGACCGAGTGGATGGACGGGACCCCGCTGTCGGAGGTGATAGCGGACGGTACCCAGGAGGAGCGAGACCGTGCGGGGCAGCTGCTGGCCCGGTTCCTCTTCTCCGGGCCGGCGCGGACCGGGCTGTTGCACGCCGATCCGCATCCCGGGAACTTCCGGCTGATATCGGGTGAGGACGGCCGGATGCGGTTGGGCGTACTGGACTTCGGGACGGTCGATCGCCTTCCGGGCGGCTGGCCCAAGCCCATCGGCCGGTCGCTGCGGCTGACGCTGGGTGGTGACGCCGAGGGAGTCTACGAGCACCTGCGCGCCGAGGGGTTCGTGAAGGAGTCCATCGAGTTGGACCCGGAGGCGGTGCTCGACTATCTGGAGCCCCTCCTCGAACCGGTCGAGGCGGACGAGTTCACCTTCACCCGCCCCTGGCTGCGCGGCCAGGCGGCTCGGGTCGCCGATCCCCGCTCCCCCGCCCACCAGTTGGGACGACAGATCAACCTGCCGCCGTCGTACCTGCTGATTCACCGGGTCACGCTGAGCACCATAGGCGTGCTGTGCCAGTTGGGTGCGACGGTGCGGCTCCGCGAGGAACTGGAGTCCTGGCTACCGGGGTTCCTGCCCGAGGACCGGGAAGACGACCCGGTACACGAGAAGGACCAAGGGAAGGTCTGCGAGCGGGGGGAGTAGTACGCCCCCCACCCCCGGCGGTGTCGCCCCGGCTCGGTGGCGGGCTCGGGCGGGGACGTGCGCTCGGAGGGCCGTGGCTTGGGTGGCCGGGGCGTCGGGCGGCCGGCGCTCCGGGCGGCCGGGGCTTCACACGGCCCGGCTCCAGGCGACGCGGCTGCACCTGGCCCAACTTCCGGCGGCCCAGTTCCGGGCGGCCGGGGCGTCGGGCGCCTGGGGCTTCAGGCGGCCGGGGCTTCAGGTGGCCCGGCGCTCCAGGCAGTCCCGCCGCACGGGGCTCGGCTTCGGGCGGGACGCCTCCACGCGGCCCGGCTCCAGGCGACCCCGCCGCACGTGGCCCAACTTCGGGCGGCCCGGCTCCGGGGCCCGGCCGCACACGACCCGGCTTCGGGCGGGGCGGGGCCGTCGGTCACCACCAGGAGGAGTCGAGCCGGCCTTCGATCGCACGGAGGTTGGCGCGGGCGCATTCGACGCAGAAGTACTGCCTGGTCCCGTTCTCCACGGAGCAGGTCCAGGTGGGCGGCGCGCCGTTCGGGGCGTCGACGCCGCATCCCGCGCAGACGGCGGGCTGGGCCTCGGGTCCCGGCGGGGTGGGGCGGGGAGTCGACTGGTCCACCCGCAGACGATATCTCCGGCGGCGGTGGACGCGCTCCGCAACGCCCCGGGGGGACCGGTCCTTTCGGACCGGTCCCCCCGGGTGCTGTTCCTTCTGTGCTCAGTTCATGACGGCCATGGCGAGGGCCCGCCGGGCGCGCATCGAAACGCGCTCGGCTCGGCGCTGCATGCGCCGGGCGGCGACCAGGCGCAGGGCGTGACGCTCGGCGTCCGCCTCACGCATGCGGTCGTCCATATGGGCACGAGCCATGGCTTCTGGGATGAGTTGCATTTCGCGGGTCCTGTTCTGACGCGAGGTGATCGCGCCTGCGGTGATGAAGTCTGCGGTGGCGGAGCCGTGCGGCTGCTCGCTCGTGGTGGTGTGGGTGGACATGAGGGCCTGCTTCAAGGGGTCGCGCGTCAGGGGGCGGTCGATGGTGCCGATGGCGGTCATGCCGCGACAACCGGGTTCTTGCGCGGACGACCACGGGGCCGCTTCCGGGCGACGACGACGCCCTGGACGAAGAGCTCGCCTCCCCAGACACCCCAGGGCTCGCGGCGCTCCTTCGCGCCGGCGAGGCAGGCCTCGACCAGCGGGCAGGTGCCGCAGAGCGACTTGGCGTACTCGACGTCGGCCGGGGACTCGGCGAAGAAGACCTCGGGGTCGAAGGTGCGGCAGGGAACGGGTACGCCGAGGTTCTCGATGGCGTCGTCGAGCGCGGTCAGCGCGGTGAGGGGAGTCAAGGTGGAGTCCTCCGGGACTGCGGGCGGGGAGATCGTTTGGGTCTGCGGTACGGACGGGGCGTGCGCTTCGAGTTGCACGGTGGTTTCTTCCTCGTCTTGGTTGACTAGTCGGTCCGGCCGGGGTCGGCCGGGGGTCGGCTGGTACCTGTTCTTGCCAGTCCCGAGGCCCCTTCGCTCCGCAGTCCCCGTTCGGGGACAAACAGAAGGGCCGCGGATCCCGGGTGGGGTTCCGCGGCCCTGAAGGCGCCGGTCTGATCGTCGATCAGACTGGATCACTCCAGGGTTCGAGCCCACGGAAGGCCCACATCAGGTGGTGCTGCTGCTTCGTCTGCTTCGTCTTGACTCCGGCACCGGCCGCCGCGGCCGCAAAGCCATAGGCGCCATGCGCCTGGGCTTCCTCAGCCATTACTGCCACCGGTGCCTGGGTCGGTCGCTCATTACGAACACTCGGCCGCAGCGCGGAGGCCGCGAGCAGGGCAGGGGTCCCCGAGGAAAGCGTGGAGACGCCTGCGGCGAGAATCGGAACGAGCGAGGAGACACCGAGCGGGCAGGAAGCGGCGACCGAGCGATCGGTCATTTTGGTGGTCGTCATGAAGCTGGTCACTGGTCTCGCCTCCTCTCGGCGTCTCGGGGACGGGGCCCGGGGGCCCGTCCCATGCGTATTCGGATAAGTACAGCACGGAACCGGGGCTTCGAAGAAGCCAACGTTTCCGTTGCTAAGAACCTATGGGGATTCGCCGGGCATGTGCAAACTATTTTTCCGACGAGTTTCTACGCGTCGTCAGGATCTCCGGCGCCAGGCTCCTGGCCTGCGCAGATGGCCAGGACGTCGACTCCGTACCGCTCAAGCTTGCGGCCACCCACGCCGGAGATCATCGAGAGCTCTCCCGCCTCGGACGGCGCGGCCTCCGCGATGGCCATCAGTGTCTTGTCCGTGAAGACGCAGTAACCGGGCAGGCCCTGCTGCTTCGACTGGATGGCGCGCCACTCGCGCAGCCGCTCGTACAGCCCCTCGTCCATGTCCGACGGGCAGTCCTCGCAGCGCATCAGTTTGAGTTCGCCGGCCTCGGTCAGGGTCTTGCCGCAGACGCGGCACAGCACCGGGCCGCGGGGGCCGCGCTTGCGGGGGGCACGCTCGGTCGCGGCGCCGTTCCTGCTTCCCGGGACGGCGGAGCCCGGCCGCAGGCCGTTCAGGAAGCGACTGGGGCGTCGGGAGGCTCTGCCGCCCGGAGCCCGGGAGAGCGCCCATGAGAGGGTCAGGTGCAGCCGCGCCCGGGTGACGCCGACATAGAGCAGCCGGCGCTCCTCCTCGACCTGTTCGTCGGTCTTCGCATAGGTGATCGGCATCATGCCGTCGGTGAGCCCCACGAGGAACACCGCGTCCCACTCCAGGCCCTTGGCGGCGTGCAGCGAGGCCAGGGTGACGCCTTGGACGGTGGGGGCGTGCTGGGCGGCCTTGCGTTCGTCCAGTTCCACCGTGAGTTCGGACAGGCCGGCGCCCGGGCGGGAGCGGGCGAAGTCCTCGGCGAGCCGGACGAGCGCGGCCACGGATTCCCACTGGTCGCGCACGGCGCCGGATCCGGCGGGCGGCTCGGCCGTCCAGCCGGTGGAGCTGAGCACGGCCCGGACCTGGGACCCGAGCTCGACGACGTCGTCCAGGAGGGGATCGTTGCCGCCGGAGCGGGCGGCCCCGCGCAGGGCGAGGATCGCCTTCTGGACCTCGGCCCGCTCGAAGAACCGCTCGGCTCCGCGCAGCTGGTAGGGCACTCCGGCGTCGGCGAGGGCCTGTTCGTAGACCTCGGACTGGGCGTTGATCCGGTAGAGCACGGCGATCTCGCCCGCGGGGACGCCCGCCGCGATGAGGTCCCGGACCCGCCCGGCGACGCCCTCGGCCTCGGCGGGCTCGTCCGGGTACTCGGCGTAGACCGGGTCGGGGCCGACCTCGCGCTGGGAGATCAGCTCCAGCCGGTGTTCGGCGGCGCGGCCCTTGGCCTGGTTCAGCAGGCCGTTGGCGAGGTGCACCACCTGGGGGGTGGAGCGGTAGTCGCGGATCAGCTTGACCAGGGTGGCCTGCGGGTACTTGGTGCGGAAGTTCAGCAGGTGGTCGGGGGTGGCGCCGGTGAAGGAGTAGATCGTCTGGCTGGCGTCGCCGACCACGCAGAGGTTGTCGCGCTCGCCGAGCCAGAGGTCGAGCAGGCGCTGCTGGAGCGGGCTGACGTCCTGGTACTCGTCGACCACGAAGTGCTGGTACTGGCTGCGGATCTGCTCCGCGATGTCGTGCCGGTCCTGGAGGATCCCGACGGTGAGGAGCAGCACGTCCTCGAAGTCGATCATGTTCCGGTCGCGCTTGAGTTGTTCGTACGTCCCGTAGATCTGGGCGATCTCGGCCGTGTCCCGGGGGGCCTCGCGGCCCGCTTTCAGGACGGCCGCCGGGTAGTCGGCGGGGACGGTCTGGGTGACCTTGGCCCACTCGATCTCGCCGGTGACGTCGCGCAGCTCGCCCCGGTCGAGGCGGACGCGGCAGCGGGCGCCGGCCTCGGCCACGAACTGGATCTTGCGTTCCAGCAGTCGGGGGACGTCGCCGCCGACGGCCTTCGGCCAGAAGTACTGGAGCTGGCGCAGGGCGGCGGAGTGGAAGGTCCGGGCCTGGACCCCGCCCGCTCCGAGGGTCCGCAGTCGGCCCCGCATCTCGCCGGCGGCGCGGTTGGTGAAGGTGACGGCGAGCACGCTGGCGGGCATCAGTTGGCCGGACCGGACCCCGTAGGCGATCCGGTGGGTGATCGCGCGGGTCTTGCCCGTGCCCGCTCCCGCCAGCACGCACACCGGTCCGCGCAGGGTCGTCGCGACCTCGCGCTGCTCCGGGTCGAGGCCCTGGAGCACCGCGTCGGCCGAGTCGGCTTCGGCCGGGAAGGATGAGGAGTGCGTTGCTGCTGTCACCCCGCCATGCT
Organism: Streptomyces sp. NBC_00513; assembly: GCF_041431415.1. Taxonomy (GTDB): domain Bacteria; phylum Actinomycetota; class Actinomycetes; order Streptomycetales; family Streptomycetaceae; genus Streptomyces. Next base: position 5,089,094 of record NZ_CP107845.1, on the reverse strand, counting down.
GCCAGGTCTCCAGGGGCGGACGGGAAACTTGTCCACAGGCCGCCCGCTCCGGTCGTACTTGTGCCGTGAGGGCCCCGCGGGAATGGCGGGACGGTGTCGGGCGTTCGAGTACTCGGACCACCGAGACCCCACGAAGGAGACCGCAGCATGCAGGACACGGGCACCGTCACGATGTACAGCACGACCTGGTGCGGCTACTGCAGCCGGCTGAAGAAGCAGCTGGACCGCGAAGGCATCGCGTACGACGAGATCAACATCGAGCACGACCCCGCGTCCGCAGCGTTCGTGGAGAAGGCGAACGGCGGCAACCAGACGGTTCCCACCGTCCTCGTGAAGTCGGCCGCCGGCAACGAGTCCGTCATGACGAACCCGAGTCTCGCCCAGGTCAAGCAGGCCCTCGCCGTCTGACCGTCGCGGCACCGCCCGACGCACGGACCACCGAATCACGGACGACCGGCTCGGGACGACCGGCACCGGTCGGGTCGACGTAGCGAACGTCACACGCGTACGACAGAAGGCCCCCGCCGCGGCGGGGGCCTTCTGTCGTGACGGACGTCACGGGCGCGGGGCCCGCGCGACCCGCCTCACGCGAGGGGGCGCGGCAGCGGCTTCCCGTACCAGAGTTCGACCAGGCGGGCCGCGATGGAGACCCCGGCGGGCGGCAGCACCTCGCCCGCCTCGATCGCCTCGCGCAGGTCCTCGCGGGAGAACCAGCGGGCCTCCTGGATCTCCTCGCCGTCCACCGTGATCTCCGAGGTGACGGCGCGGGCGGTGAAGCCGAGCATCAGGCTGTACGGGAACGGCCAGGGCTGGCTGGCGACGTAGTCGACCTCGCCGACCTTGACGCCGGCCTCCTCCCAGACCTCGCGGATCACCGACTGCTCGATGGACTCGCCCGGCTCCACGAACCCGGCGAGCGTCGAGAAGCGGCCCTCGGGCCAGTGCACCTGCCGGCCCAGCAGCGCGCGGTCGTGCTCGTCGGTGACGAGCATGATCACGGCCGGGTCGGTGCGCGGGTAGTGCTCGGCGCCGCAGCCCGGGCAGCGGCGGATGTGTCCGGCTGCGGCGACCACCGTGCGCTCGCCGCAGCGGGAGCAGAAGCGGTGCATGCGCTGCCAGTTCTCCAGCGCCACCGCGTGCACCATCAGCCCGGCGTCGCGCGGGTTCAGCAGCAGGCCCGCCTCGCGGAGGCCGGCCGGGCGGGCCGACTGGTCCATGCGGCCGGGCAGGGAGTCCTTCTGCAGCGCGAAGTACCGTACGCCGTCCTCGTCCGAACCCAGGAAGTAGCGGTGGGTCTCGGTGACCGGGGCCTCGAAGGCCGGGGTCATCACGATGCCGGTGCCGCCGTCGGGGGTGTCGTCGATCAGGACCTGGCCGCCGGAGACGACGAAGACGCGGGTCGTCGGGTGGCTCCAGGCGGCGGCGAGCCAGGCCTCGTCGAGGCGGTGGTGCGCGGCGCGGTCGATCCCGCTGGGCGCGGCGAGCGTGATGGGGCGCTCGGGCTCGGTATGGGTGCTCATCAGGTACTTCCAACTCCCCCGGTGGTGGGACAGGCAGGCTGGGCGGGACGGCGGGTGGGTGCGTCAGGCGGGCTTCCAGTGGGCGGCCAGGTCGCCCCACAGGTACGCGGCGGTCTCGACGCCCTTGAGGAGCAGGTCGAGTTCGACCTTCTCGTTCGGCGAGTGCCAGCCGTCGGAGGGGACCGAGATGCCGAGGAACAGGACGGGTGCGTCGAGCACGTCCTGGAGGTCGGCGGCCGGCCCGGAGCCGCCCTCGCGGGTGAAGCGGATCTTCTGGCCGAAGGCGCGCCCCATGGCGCGCACGACGGATTGCAGCGCCGGGTGGTCGAGCGGGGTGAGGCAGGGCCGGGTGGGGGCTCCGAAGGCGATGGAGTGCCGGATCCCGGCCGGGACGCGCTCGGCGACCCAGGTCTTGACGGCTTCCTCGACCGCGTACGGGTCCTGCCCGGAGACCAGTCGGAACGACAGCTTCAGGTGTGCGGAGGACGGCACGATCGTCTTGCCGCCGGGGCCCTGGTAGCCGCCGCCGATGCCGTTGACCTCGGCGGTCGGGCGGGCCCAGACGCGCTCCAGGGTGGTGTGGCCCTTCTCCCCCGCGGCGGCGTGCGACCTCGCCGTGCGCAGCCACTCGGCCTCGTCGAAGGGCAGTTCGGCGATCAGTGCGCGCTCGGCGTCGGTGAGTTCGACGATGTTGTCGTAGAAGCCCGGGATGGTGACCCGCTCGTCGGCGTCGTGCAGGGCGGCCACGAGGCGGGCGGCGACGGTGGCGGGGTTGGGCACCGCGCCGCCGAAGGCCCCGGAGTGGATGTCCTGGTCGGGGCCGTGGAGGTCGATCTCGCAGTCCGCGACGCCACGCATGCCGGTGCACACGGTGGGGGTGGTCTCGGACCACATGCCGGTGTCGGAGACGATCACGACGTCGGCGGCGAGGCGTTCGGCCTCGCGCTCGACGAGGGCGCGGAAGTTCGGGGAGCCGGACTCCTCCTCGCCTTCGACGAGGAGCTTGAGGTGCACGGCGGGGGCGTCGGCGCCGGTGGCCGCGAGGTGGGCCCGGACGCCGAGGGTGTGGAAGAGGACCTGGCCCTTGTCGTCGGCGGCGCCGCGCCCGTACATCCGGCCGTCCTTGATCACCGGCTCGAACGGGTCGGTGTGCCAGCCGTCGGCGAGGGCTGCGGGCTGTACGTCGTGGTGCCCGTAGACGAGGACGGTGGGGGCGGCCGGGTCGGCGGCGGGCCACTCGGCGTACACGGCGGGGGCGCCCGCGGTCTCCAGGATCTCGGTGACCGGGAAGCCGGTGGTCTTGAGCTGCGCGGCGAGCCATTCGGCGCTGCGTCGTACGTCACCCGCGTGCTCGGGCTGCGCCGAGACGGAGGGGATGCGCAGCCAGTCGGCGAGTTCGTCGAGGAAGGCCGCGCGGTGGGTGTCGATGTACGTGCGGACGACGCTGTCCGCCTGGGGGTCGCTCATGCCACGAGCCTAGCCTTCCGTGTGATGGTCACTTTCCGCGTCCGTTTTGCCTTGGAGGATCCGCTCAATGCCGGCGCGGTCGGGAAGGGCGCGGGGGCGGATCACGCGGCCGCTGCGGACGTGCAGGAACGCGGCGTCGACCCGTTCGAGCGGGGTGCCGGTGGCCTCCGCCCAGGCCAGTCGGTAGACGGCGAGCTGGAGGGGGTCGGCCTCGGTGGTGCGGCCCGTCTTCCAGTCGACGATCTCGTAGTCGTACGGACCCTCGTGGTGGCGGTACACGGCGTCGATCCGGCCGCGGACGACCCGGCCGGCGAGGGTGAGCTGGACCGGGGCCTCCATGCGGTGGGGGGTCCGGTCGGCGTAGGCGCTGCGCTCGAAGGCGGACTTGAGGGAGTCGAGGTCGGCCTCGTCGACGATGTCCTGGTCGGAACCGGGCAGTTCCCCGGCGGGGTCGAGGACGTCGAGGAGCGGGAGGGGCAGTTCGTCGAAGCGGGACTCGACCCAGGCGTGGAAGCGGGTGCCCTGCCGGGCGGCGGGCTGCGGGGGCTTGGGCATGGGGCGGGCGAGGTCGCGGACGAAGCCCTGCTCGTCGGAGGCGAGGCGAAGCAGTTCGGAGGCGGACAGGGCGGCGGGCAGCACGACGTCGCGCACGGCGGCGCGGGAGCGGCGCAGCTCGCCTTCGAGGGCGTCGAGGTCGCGGTCCCAGGAGGCGATGGCGCGGGCCTCCTCGGGGGTGAGGGGGTCGGCGCCCTGCCGCGCGGGGGTCCCGGGGCGGGGGGTGGCGGCGGTGGGTTGGGCCGGGACCCGGGCACCGGGCGCCGCCCGGGGGTCCTCGTACGCATCCTCGTGCGCGGCCGGGGCCTGGGCCGGGGCGGGCGCGGGCAGGGCTTCGCCCGGGGCCCAGAGGTCCTCGTCGGGCGGGGGCGCGGGGGTCGTGTACCGGTCGGCGTCCTGGGCGGGGACGCGGGCCCGGTGCGCGGCCGCGCCGGGGGCCGCGTCCGCCGACCGGGGCCAGGGGTCCGTCTCCGGCCAGGGCTCCGCGTCCGGATCGGCCTCGGACCACGGGTCGGGGTCCGGATCGGGGTCCGGGTGGGGGTCCGCGTCCGGCCAGGGTTCCGTGTCGTAGGCGGGGTCCTCGCGGTCGGAGGGCCACAGGTGGGGCTCCTCCGGCGGCGGAGGGGTCGCGAGGTGGGCTTCCACCAACGCCGCCGCGCGGCGGCGCAGGCGCAGCGAGGTCGGGTCCAGGGGCAGGGGCCAGGAGTGGTCCGGGGCGCCCGCCTCGGACAGGGCCGGGTTCTCGGCGCCGGGCTCGGGCTCCGGCGCCCAGGCCTCGATCTCGCCGTGCCCGGCCTCGCAGTGGGTCCGCAGCGCGGAGAGGAACGCCGACGGGCCGCGCGGCTTCTTCTGGCTCGGGCCCCACCAGTGGCCGGAGGCCAGGAGGAGGGAGCGGGGGCGGGTGAAGGTGACGTATCCGAGGCGGAGTTCCTCGACGGCCTTGTGTTCCTTCAGGGCGGCCTTGAAGGACTTGATCCCCGCCGAGGTCCACGCCGGGTCCCCGGGCAGGGTGGAGGCGTCGCCGCGCAGGGCGTACGGCAGGACCTTGGCGTACGAGGTCCAGGCCTCCGGCGGCTTCTCCTTCGGGAAGGCGCCCGCGCACAGGTCCGGGACCACCACCACGTCCCACTCCAGGCCCTTGGACTTGTGGGCGGTGAGCACCTTGACGGTGTTCTCCCCGCCGGGGAGCGCGTGGTCGAGGCCCTTCTCGTACTGGGCGGCGGTCCGCAGGAAGGCCAGGAAGGCGAGCAGCGAGGCCTCCCCGTCGAGGGCGGCGAACCCGGCGGCCACGTCCATGAAGTTCGACAGGGTTTCGCGCCGTCGGGCGGCGAGGGCGTGCGGCGAGGCGGACAGTTCCACGTCGAGGCCGGTCGCGGCCAGCACCCGGTGCAGGACGTCCATCAGCGGGTCGGCGAGCGAGCGCCGCAGGTCGCGCAGTTCGCGGGCGAGGTGGGCGAAGCGGACGCGGGCGTCCGCCGAGAAGGGCAGGTCGTCGGCGGAGGAGGCCCCGGATCCGTCGAGGAAGGTCTCCAGCGCGTCGGCGAGCGAGACGACCTCCGCCGGGTCGACGCCCTCGACGGCCGCCGCGAGCCGGCCGTCCGGATCGTCCGCGCCGGCGGGGGTCCGTCCGATCAGTTGGCGTGCCCTGCGCCCGAGCAGCGCCAGGTCGCGGGCGCCGATGCGCCAGCGCGGGCCGATCAGCAGCCGGACGAGGGCGGCGTTGGCCCCCGGGTCCTGGAGCACCTCGCAGACCGAGACCAGGTCGGCGACCTCCGGCAGGTGCAGCAGGCCGGACAGGCCGACCACCTCGACGGGGACGTCGCGGGCCACCAGGACCGCCTGGATCCGGGCGAAGTCTCCGGCCGAGCGGCACAGTACGGCGATCTCGCCCGGTTCGGTCCCCGTCCGCACCAGGTGGGCGACGGAGTCCCCGAGCCACTCCAGCTCCTCGGCGTGGGTGGGCAGCAGGGCGCACCGCACGGATCCGTCCCGTTCGGCGCCGGGCGCCGGGCGCAGCGCCTCGACGCCCTCGTGCATGGCGCGCAGCGGCGTGGCCAGTTCGTTGGCCAGGTCGAGGAGGCGACCGCCGCTGCGGCGGTTCTCGCCGAGCGAGAAGCGGGTGGCGGGGCGGCCGTCGGCGTGCGGGAAGTGCTCGGGGAAGTCGTCGAGGTTGGCCACGGAGGCGCCGCGCCAGCCGTAGATCGCCTGGCAGGGGTCGCCGACGGCGGTGACGGCGTGGCCGGTGCCGCCGCCGAACAGCCCGGACAGCAGCAGCCGCTGCGCGACGGAGGTGTCCTGGTACTCATCGAGCAGGACGACCTTGAACTCCTCGCGCAGCAGGGCCCCCACCTCGGGCCGGGTGGTGGCGAGCCGCGCGGAGAGCGCGATCTGGTCGCTGAAGTCGATCAGGTCGCGGGAGCGTTTGGCGACGCGGTAGCGGGCGACGAGCTCCAGCAGTTCCAGCCGGCCGCGGCCGGCCTCGGGGACCTTGCGCAGGTCGTCGTTGGTGAGCCGGGTGTCCGCGAGGACGTCGAGCAGTGCGGTGTCGTACGCGCGCAGCTCCTCGGGGGTCACGAGGTGTTCGGAGAGTTCCGCGTCGAGCGCGAGCAGGTCGCTGACCAGGTCGGGGATGGACTTCGTCAGCGACGGGTACGGGCCGGGCGCCTCGCGCAGCACGCGCGCGGCGAGCTGGAAGCGGGTGGCGTCGGCGAGCAGTCGGGCGCTGGGCTCCAGCCCGATGCGCAGACCGTGGTCCTTGAGGAGCTGCCCGGCGAAGGCGTGGTACGTGGAGATGCGCGGCTCGCCCGCGAGCGCGTCGGGGTCGGCCGGGGAGGGGTCCGGGTCGCTGATGCCGGCGCGCGCGAGGGCCTTGCGCACGCGCTCGGCGAGTTCGCCGGCGGCCTTGTTGGTGAAGGTCAGGCCGAGGACCTCCTGGGGTGCGACGGCGCCGGTGGCGACCAGCCAGACGACGCGGGCCGCCATGACGGTGGTCTTGCCGGAGCCGGCGCCCGCCACGATGACCTGGGGGGCGGGCGGGGCGGTGACGCAGGCCATCTGTTCGGGCGTGAAGGGGATCCCGAGGAGCTCCTTGAGCTGCTCGGGATCGCTGATCACCGCCGGGACGGTCGGGCGCGCGGACACGTGAAAAGGCTAGCCGCCGGCACCGACACTCCCCACCGCCGTCTCGACGAGCGGGCCGGGCGCGGCTCATTCCACGGTCTGGCGGCCCTCGGGGAGGGCGGTGCACGAGCTGCGGAAGGAGCAGCGTTTGCAGTGCTCGCCGGCGGCGGGCGTGAACCGCTCGTCCAGTACCCGGCCGGCGGCGTTGGCCAGCAGGTCGCCCACCCACTCGCCTTCGAGGGGCTGCTGCGCCTGCACCTTGGGGACCTCGTCGCCGCCGTCCTTCTTGGGCGCGCCCTGGCGCAGCTGGACGAGTTCGGCGCCGCCGGGATCGGGGCGCACGCCGTCGAAGACCTCGTCGACGGCGCCCTCGCGCACGGCGAGCTGGTAGACGGCGAGCTGGGGGTGGCGGGCTACCTCGTCCCTGGTGGGGGCGGCCTTGCCGGTCTTGAAGTCCACGACGTAGGCGCGGCCCTGCGGGTCGGCCTCGACCCGGTCCATGGAGCCGCGGATCCGTACGGCGAACTCCCCCGCCTCCAGTGTGACGTCGAAGTCGTGCTCGGTGGCCACGGACTCCCGGCCGCCCCGGTCGGTGGTGTGCCAGCGCAGGAAGCGTTCCAGGGCGGCGCGGGCGTTCTCCTTCTCCTGGCGGGACTTCCAGGGGGCGTCGAAGGCGAGGGCGTCCCAGACGGAGTCGAGACGCTCCATGAGGACGGCGAGGTCGGCGGGCGTGCGGCCCGAGGCGACCTCGTCGGCGAGGACGTGGACGACGTTGCCGAAGCCCTGGGCGGCGGTGGAGGGGGCGTCGGCCTTGACCTCGCGGCCCAGGAACCACTGGAGGGAGCAGGTGTTGGCGAGCTGCTCCAGGGCCGATCCGGACAGGGCCACGGGGCGGTCCCGGTCGCGGAGCGGGACGCCGCTGCGGGTCGGTTCGTACAGCCCCCACCAGCGTTGCGGGTGCGCGGCGGGGACCAGGGGGCGGTCCTCGTCGTCGGTGAGCACGGCGAGGCGGGCCAGCCGGCGGGCCGCGGCGTCGCGCAGGGCCTCGGACGCCTCGGGGTCGACGGTGGTGGCGCGCAGTTCCGCGACGAGCGCCGGGACGGCCAGGGGACGTCGGGGGCGGCCGGTGACGTCCTTCGGGGTGACGCCGAGTTCGGTGAGGAGGCGGGAGGGCTGGTCGCCGTCCTCGGCGGGGGCCTTGACGGCGGTGACGACGAGGCGCTCGCGGGCCCGGGTGGCGGCCACGTAGAACAGCCTGCGTTCCTCGGCGAGGAGGGCGCCGGGGGTGAGGGGTTCGGCGAGGCCGTCGCGGCCGATCCGGTCGGCTTCCAGGAGGGAGCCGCGCCGGCGCAGGTCGGGCCAGAGCCCCTCCTGGACGCCGGCGACGACGACGAGGCCCCATTCCAGGCCCTTCGACCGGTGGGCGGTCATCAGTCGGACGGCGTCGCGGCGGGTCGCGCGGATGGTGAGGGTGTCGGCGGCGATGTCCTCGGCTTCGAGCTGTTCGAGGAAGTTGAGGGCGCCGCGACCGCCGGTGCGGTCCTCGGCGCGGGCGGCGGTGTCGAAGAGGGCGCAGACGGCGTCGAGGTCCCGGTCGGCGTTGCGTCCGCCGGCGCCGCCGCGACGGGCGCCGCGTTCCAGGCGCTGCGGCCAGGGGGTGCCGTCCCACAGGGTCCACAGGGCCTCTTCGGCGGTGCCGCCGCCCTGGAGCAGTTCGCGCGTCTTGCGCAGGAGCAGGCCGAGGCGCTGCGCGCCGCGGGCGTGGGCGGGGTCGTGGGCGACGAGCCGCTCGGGTTCGGCGAGGGCGCGGGCCAGCAGGACGTCGGAGGGCGCGGGCACCTTGACGCCCGCGGCCCGTTCCTCGTCGCGCAGGGCCCGGCCGAGGCGGCGCAGGTCGGCGGCGTCCATCCCGCCGAGCGGGGACCCGAGCAGGGCGATGGCCGCCTCGACCCCGACCCATCCGTGGTCGGCGGTGCCGGCCCCGTCCCGGTCCCGGTCCGAGGGGGGCGCGGAGGCGGGGTCGGCCGGAGCGGGGGCGTCCGCGTCGGACCCCGCGCCCGCGCCCGCTTCGGCGTCCGCTTCGGCGTCCGCTTCGGCGTCCGCGTCGGCGTCCGCGTCGGCGTCCGCGTCGGCGTCCGCTTCGGCGTCGGACGGTCCTTCCGGCCGCTCGGCGTCGGACGGTCCCTCCGGCCGCTCGGCGTCGGAGCCCGCATCGTCCGGATCCGCGGGGTCCTCGGGTGCCTGCGGGCGGGCGGCGGCCGTGGCGGTGATGCGCAGGGCCGTGAGCAGGGGGGCCACGGCGGGTTCGTGGCGCAGGGGGGTGTCCGTGCCGTCCGTCTCGGCGGGCACGCCGGCCGAGACGAGGGCGCGGCGCATCGCGGGAAGGGTACGGCCGCCCGCGCGGACCAGGACGGCCATGTCCTGCCACGGCACGCCGTCCTCCAGGTGGGCCCGGCGCAGGATGTCCGCGATGTTGTCCAGTTCCGCCCCGGCGGTGGGGTACGTGTACACCTCCACCCGGCCGCCCTCCCGTGTGGCGCGCAGGTCGCGGTGGGCCCGTACGGCCGCCGAGGGCAGCCGCGGGACGGGCATGCGGGTGGTGAGGAGGCGGGTCGCGGCGAGCAGCTCCGAGGAGGAGCGCCGGCCGACCGTGAGGGCCCGGACCCGGGCGCCGGGGAAGGAGGTCTCGAAGTCCAGGATGTTGTTGATGTCGGCGCCGCGGAACGCGTAGATCGACTGGTCCGGGTCGCCGAAGGCGATGAGTGTGCCGCCGGGTCCGGACAGGGCGCGCAGCAGTCGCAGCTGGGAGGCGTCCGTGTCCTGGTACTCGTCGACGAGGATCACGTCGTGGGCCGAGGCCAGGGACGGGGTGCGTTCGGCCAGCAGGACGGCGCGGTGGAGGAGTTCCGCGTAGTCGAGGGTGCCCTGCATGTCGAGGACGTCCAGGTACTCGGAGAGGAACGCGGCGGCCGCCTTCCAGTCCGGGCGGCCGATGCGGTCGGCGAAGTCGGACAGTGCCCCGGGGCCCAGGCCCAGTTCGCGGGCGCGGGCCAGGACGGCGCGGACCTCGTCGGCGAACCCGCGCGTGGTCAGGGCGGCGCGGAGGTCGTCGGGCCAGCGGATGGAGCGGATCCGGCGCTGGCCCTCCAGGAGGGTGCGGACCATGACGTCCTGCTCCGGCCCGGACAGCAGCCGCAGCGGGTCGGCGAACAGGTCGGTGTCCTGGTGGGCGCGGACCAGGCCGTAGCAGTAGGAGTGGAAGGTGGTGGCCTGCGGGGCCCGCGCGCCGCCCAGGCGCAGGGCGGCCCGGTCGCGGAGTTCGACGGCGGCCTTGCGGCTGAAGGTGAGGATCAGGATGCGGGAGGGGTCCGTGCCGGCCTCGACCCGGGCGGCGGCCGCCTCGATCAGGGTGGTGGTCTTCCCGGTACCGGGTCCGGCCAGGACGAGCAGTGGTCCGGTGGTGTGGTCAACCACCGCCCGCTGCGCTGCGTCCAAGACAGGGGGAGCCACCCGTTCCGGCCCGGTGCGCACCAGGCGGTACGCGTCAGGAGTCCGCGTACGCCGCTCCGAGCGGTCGGAAGGAGAGGTGATCACGTGGTGTGCCGGTCCTGGTGGGTCTTCCGTCACTGCGGTTGCTGCGACGACTGCGGTTGCCTCGGTGGCCTCGCCGACCGCGCTCCCGACCGTCGTGCCGAGCGTCGCGTCGGGGGCGACTGCGGCGAGGACGGCGAGGGCGGCGGCGACGGCCGAAGGGGCCACGCTACGCCACCCGCGCGGGCTCCCGCAGTCTCCCCGGGCGGCTCCCGGCGTCGCCTCGGGGGGTCCTCGTGTCGTCCCCCGTACGAGCCTTCGACCGCCCGCGCCGGCTCCGGGTGCCGGAAGCTGTCAGATGTGACCCTCGTCGCCTTCGCCCGGTCCCTGCCGCCCGTCCCAGCGTGCCCGGCGCATCGCCAGCCGGGGCTCGCCGCCGGCCGTGTCGCGCAGTGGGGTGCCCTCGGCGCGGTAGTGCTCCAGGGCCCGGTGCTCGCTGCCGGGCAGCGGTCGGCCGTCGGCCCTGACCACGCGCCACCAGGGCACGGCTCCCCCGTACAGGGCCATGACACGCCCGACTTGGCGTGGTCCGCCCGCGCCGATCCACTCCGCGACGTCGCCGTACGTCATCACCCGGCCGAGCGGAATCCGCTCGGCCGCCTCCAGCACCCGCTCCGCGTACTCGGGAAGCTCTTCGCTCATTCGGGACATGGTGCCGCACGTCACCGACACCCCGACGGAAGGTTTCCTTCCGCACCGGCGCGCACCCTGCTGCCCCGCACGGCAGCCGGTCCGTGCCACCATCTTGCGGGCGGTGACTGGTGATACGTGATCAAGAAGAGACGGATGTGACGGCGAAGGAGCAGGGTGTGAGCCCTCCGGACGGCGCGACGGCGGATGACGGCGCGCGCCCAGACGCGCACCCGGACGCGCCCCGCGAGATGCCCGACGACAGGTCCGACGTGCCGAACGCCGGCGCGGACGACACGCCCGGTGACCGGCCCGCCGACGGGCCCGGGAGCCCCGCCCGCGACCACGCGGACGACCACTCGGACGAGGGTCCCCGCGACGAGCGGGACGCGGGACGCCGCGGCGGTCACCACGGCCTCGACCCCGACCACGGGCGGGTGGACGACTTCGACCACCCCGAGCGCCCGCACGGTCACGCCCCCACCGCCGCCGACCAGGTCGAGGTGGACGAACCGCTGCTCGCGGCCCGCGTGCACCGCCCGTCCGACCTGGTGCGCCTGCTGGTCGGCATCCTCGGCATCGCCGTGGTCCTCGCCATCGCCGCCTTCGCCCACGGCACCACCGCGGGCCTCGAAGAGGACATCAGCAACGGCACCGGCCAGGCACCCGACCTGTTGATCAAGGTCGCGGGTCTGGTGTCGAGCATCGCCGTGCTGCTGGTGCCCGTCGCCTTCGCGATCGAACGGCTCATCAAACGCGACGGTCTGCGCATCGCCGACGGCGTCCTCGCCGCCGTCCTCGCGCACGGCGTCACCCTCGCCACCGACCTGTGGGTCTCCCAGGCCGCCTCCGCCACCATCCAGGACTCCCTGACCCTGCCGACGGGTACCGCCGGCGCCCTGACCGACCCGGTGCACGGCTATCTCGCCCCGGTCATCGCCTACATGACGGCGGTCGGCATGACGCGCCGGCCGCGCTGGCGGGTCGCCCTGTGGGTGGTGCTGCTGCTCGACGCCTTCGCCATGCTGGTCAGCGGGTACACCACGCCCCTGTCGATCATCCTGACCGTCCTCATCGGCTGGACCGTCGCCTACGGGACCCTGTACGCCGTCGGCTCCCCGAACGTCCGCCCCACCGGGCAGAACCTCCTCGCCGGTCTGCGCCGGGTCGGCTTCCAGCCGGTCAGCGCGATGCGCGCCGAGGCCCCGGACGGCCCGGAGGCCTCCGAGGTGAGCGACCGGGGCCGCCGGTACCACGTGACGCTGGAGAAGGGGCCGCCCCTCGACGTCACGGTCGTGGACCGCGAGCAGCAGGCGCAGGGCTTCTTCTACCGGGTCTGGCGCCGGCTCACGCTGCGCGGCATCACCACCCGGCGCAGCCTCCAGTCGCTGCGTCAGGCACTGGAGCAGGAGGCCCTCCTCGCGTACGCCGCCATCGCCGCCGGGGCGAACGCGCCCAAGCTGATCGCGACCTCCGAGCTCGGTCCGGACGCCGTGATGCTCGTGTACGAGCACCTGGGCGGCCGCACCCTCGACTCCCTGCCCGACGGGGAGATCACCGACGAGCTGACGCGCAACGCGTGGGAGCAGGTGAAGGCCCTCCAGTCGCGGCGGATCGCGCACCGGCGACTGACCGGTGACGCCCTCGTGGTGGATCGTTCCGGCAAGGTCATCCTCACCGACCTGCGCGGCGGCGAGATCGCGGCCGGTGACCTGGTGCTGCGCATGGACGTCGCCCAGTTGCTGGCCACCCTCGGCCTGCGGGTCGGCGCCGAGCGATCGGTGGCCTCGGCGGTGTCCGTGCTCGGTCCCGACGTGGTCGCGGACTGTCTGCCGCTGCTCCAGCCGATCGCGCTGAGCCGCTCCACCCGGGCGACGCTGCGCAAGCTCGCCCGGGAGCGGGCCGACCGGGAACGGGAGGCCGTACTGGAGTCCTCGCGGGCCGCGAAGGCGGCGCGCGAGGCCAACGCCTCGGCTCCCGCCGAGGCCACGGCCGCCGACCGCAAGGCCGAGAAGCGGGCCCTGGACGACGCGCTCGACGAGGCCCGCGAGGAGGATCTGCTGAGTCAGATCCGCCGGCAGGTGCTGCTGCTGCGCCCCCAGGCGCCGGTGGAGCCGGCCCGCCTGGAGCGGATCAGGCCGCGCACCCTCGTGTCGTTCATCGCGGGCGCCTTCGGAGCGTACTTCCTGCTGACGCAGTTGGCCCACGTCGACTTCGGGACGATCATCGCGGAGGCCCAGTGGGGCTGGGTGGGGGCGGCGCTGGCCTTCTCCGCCCTGAGTTACCTCGCGGCGGCGATGAGCCTGTTGGGCTTCGTGCCCGAGCGGGTCTCCTTCCTGCGGACGGTACTGGCGCAGGTCGCCGGATCCTTCGTGAAACTCGTCGCCCCGGCGGCGGTGGGCGGTGTCGCGCTGAACACCCGGTTCCTCCAGCGGTCGGGCATCCGGCCCGGACTCGCGGTGGCGAGCGTGGGCGCGTCCCAACTGTTCGGGCTCGCGAGCCACGTCCTGCTGCTGCTGTCCTTCGGCTACCTGACCGGGACCGAGAAGACCACCGAGATGACCCCGTCCCGGACGGTCATCGCGGGTCTGCTGACGGTGGCGGTGCTGGTGCTGGTGGTGACGGCGGTCCCGTTCATGCGGAAGTTCGTGGCGACCCGGCTGCGGGCGCTGTTCGCGGGCGTGGTGCCGCGCATGCTGGACGTGCTCCAGCGGCCGAAGAAGCTGGTGACGGGCATCGGCGGCATGCTGCTGCTGACGGGCTGCTTCGTGATGTGTCTGGACGCCTCGATCCGGGCGTTCGGCGGCGGCCAGGCCATCAGCTACGCCAGCATCGCGGTCGTGTTCCTCGCGGGCAACGCGCTGGGCTCGGCGGCGCCGACCCCGGGCGGCATCGGCGCGGTGGAGACCACCCTGACGCTGGGTCTGATCGCGGCGGGGCTGGATCGCGAGATCGCCTTCTCGTCGGTGCTGCTGTTCCGGCTGATGACGTTCTGGCTGCCGGTGCTGCCGGGGTGGGTCTCGTTCAACTTCCTGACCCGCAAGGAAGCCATCTAGCCGCGCGGGGCTCCCGAGGGGGCCGGCGCCCGGCGGCATCCCGTACGCCGGGACGCCGCGGAACCGGGGCAAGCCCCGGAGGTCGGACCCGTGCCGCGCCCACGAGCCGGGCGGCTTCCCGTACCGGGACGAGCCGCGGAGTCTGACCGAAAGCACGAGGTGCCGACGGCCCGGCGCCCCCTACGGTGCGAAGGGGGACTCATCGGCCCCGGGAGAGAATCAATGCGTTCAGTGATCGTCATCGGTGGCGGCATCAGTGGTCTGGCGGCGGCGTGGCAGCTGCGCGAAGGGGCCGACGTCACCGTGCTGGAAGCCGGCACGAGGGTCGGTGGCAAACTGCGCACCGGCACCGTCGCCGGCATCGGCGTGGACGAGGGCGCCGATTCCCTGATGGCCCTGCGGTCGGAGGCCGTGGAACTGGCGACGGCCGTCGGGCTCGGCCCGAGCCTGTGCGACCCCGCCCCCTCCCCGACCACGATCTGGACCGACGGCGCCCTGCGCCCGCTGCCCGCCGGCCACGTGATGGGCATCCCGACGCATCCGGCGACGCTCGCCGACTCCGGCCTGCTCTCCCCCGAGGGCATCGCCCGGGCGGCCGAGGAGGAGACCCTGCCCGCGCGCCCCCTGGTCGGAGACTGCTCGGTCGCCGAGTACCTCTCGGCGCGGTTCGGCCGGGAGGTCGTGGACCGCCTGGTCGAGCCCCTGCTGGGCGGCGTCTACGCGGGCCGCGCCGACCGGCTCTCACTGCACGCGGCCCTGCCCCGGATCGCGGCCCTGGCCGAACAGGGCGCCCCGCTGCTGCCCGCGCTGCGCCGGCTGAGGACGGCCGGCGCCCCGCGCCCGCCGGTCGTGGCCGTCCACGGCGTGGTCGGCGGCGCCGGGCGCTTCCCCGAGGCCGTCGCCCGGGCCTGCGGGGCCCGCGTCCTCACCGGAACCACCGCCCGCTCCCTGGACCGGATCGCGGGTGACCGCTGGCGGGTACGGGCCGTCACGGACGACGGGGTGCTGACGATGGAGGCGGACGCCGTGGTGCTCGCGCTCCCCGCCTTCGCGGCGGCGGAACTGCTGCGCCCGCACTCGCCCTTGGCCGAGGCGGAACTCGCGGCCGTCCCGTACGCCTCGACGGCCGTCATCACCATGGCGTTCTCCCGCGCCCGGGCGAACCTGCTGCCCGAGGGCAACGGTTTCCTGGTCCCGCCGACGGACGGCCACACCCTGAAGGCCGCCTCGTTCCTCTCCAACAAGTGGTCCTGGCTGCGCGAGGCCTCCCCCGAGACCTTCGTCCTGCGGGCCTCGATCGGCCGGGTCGGGGAGGCCGAACCGCTCGCCCGCCCCGACCGGCACCTGATCCGCGCCGCCGTCTCGGACCTCCACCGCGCGGTGGGCCCGATGGGCGAGCCCCTCGCGGCCCGGGTGACCCGCTGGGACCGGGGGCTGCCCCAGTACGGCGTGGGCCACCGCGAGCGCGTCGTCCGCATCCGGAAGGCCGCCGGCAAGCTGCCGGGGCTCGCCCTGTGCGGGGCGGCGTACGAGGGCGTGGGCGTCGCGGCCTGCGTGGCCACGGGGCGCGCGGCGGCGAAGCGGATCCTGAGCGGCGCCTGACCGCGCCCGGGCGGCCCCGGCCGCCGTTCGGCGGACACCCCGGCGGCGGGAAGCGGCGCCGATCGGCGCCCCACCCGGTTGGCTCATCGCACGCGCGGACCGGCCCGTTCGCGCACAGGATGGGGTGCATGCCGAGAAACGCCCTGCGGGTCACCGCTGCCGCCGCCCTCGCCGCCGCGCTGGTCAGCACCAGCGCCTGTTCCGACGACGGGAGCAAGGACAAGAAGACCGGGGGCGGCAGTGCCTCGGGCGCCACGTCCCTGAAGTGGGGTGACTGCGATCCCCCCACCGCCGCCGAGGGCGGTGGGCAGGCTCCGGGCAAGGACTGGCAGTGCGCCACGTTGGACGTCCCCCTCGACTACGCCAAGCCCGAAGGAGAAACGATTCCTCTGGCGCTGATCCGGGCCAAGGCCCGCGATCAGGACAAGCGGATCGGTTCCCTCGTCTTCAACTTCGGCGGTCCCGGCGGATCGGGCATCACCACCCTGCCCGGCGCCGCCAAGGAGTACGACGGCCTGCGACAGCGGTACGACCTGGTCAGCTTCGACCCCCGCGGGGTCGGCCGCAGCGCGCCCGTCCGCTGCGAGAACGACAAGCAGTTGGACGCCTACTACGCCTCCGACTCCAGCCCGACCACTCCGGAGCAGGAGAAGGTCTTCGTGGACAACATCAAGAAGTACCAGCAGGCCTGCTCGACCAAGTCCGGCAAGCTGCTCCCCCACGTCGGCACCGAGAACGCCGCCCGCGACCTCGACCGCATCCGCCAGGCCCTCGGCGACGAGAAGTTGAACTACTTCGGCATCTCCTACGGCACCGAACTCGGCGGGGTCTACGCCCACCTCTTCCCGAAGAACGTCGGCCGGGCCGTCTTCGACGCCGTGGTCGACCCGACCAAGACCTCCGAGGAAGGCTCGCTGGGCCAGGCCAAGGGCTTCCAACTCGCCCTCGACAACTGGGCCCAGGACTGCGTGGACCGCGGCGACGCCTGCCGGCTCCAGGGCAGCAGCGTCAAGGAGATCGAGGACAACATCGTCAAGCTGCAGAAGCGGTTGGCGGCCAAGCCCATCCCCGGCATCGGCGACCGCGAGCTCACCGAATCCGCCGCGACCAACGGCATCGCCCAGGCCCTGTACTCGACGGAACTGTGGCCGCTGCTCGAACAGGGCCTGGACGAGGCCGAGGGCGGCCAGGGCCAACTGCTGATGGCGCTGTCCGACGCGCTCAACGGCCGGGACCAACAGGGCCGGTACAGCAACATCGGCGCCGCGAACACGGCGATCAACTGCGCCGACTCCAAGGAGCGTTACTCGCTCGCGCAGACCAAGGCCAAGCTCGGCGAGTTCCGCGCGGCCTCGCCCGTCTTCGGGGACTTCCTCGGCTGGGCCCTGATGAGCTGCACCGGCTGGCCGGTGCCCGGCGCCTGGGACACCCCCGACGTCTCCGCCCCCGGGGCCGCCCCGATCGTGGTGATCGGCAACACCGGTGACCCGGCCACCCCGTACGAGGGCGCGCGCAAGATGGTCGAGCGGCTCGGCCCGGGCGTCGGCGTGGAGCTGACGTACAAGGGGCAGGGCCACGGCGCGTACAACAGCGGCGACCCCTGCGTGCAGAAGGCGGTGGACACCTACCTCCTGGACGGGAAGGTGCCGGCCACCGGCACCGTCTGCACCCGGAGCGAGTCGGCCACGCCGACTCCGCAGCAGCAGCCGGTGGAACCCGAGGGCACCTGACTCCGGCACGCCGGTAGGCCGGGCCGGCACGCCGGTACGTCACAGGGCCCCCACCGCGCTCGCGGTGGGGGCCCTGGGCGTGGTCCGTTCGGGGTGACCTAGTAGACCGGCTTGTCGGGCTCGATCTGGTGCACCCAGCCGATGACGCCGCCGCCGACGTGGACCGCGTCGGAGAAGCCCGCAGACTTCAGGACCGCGAGGACTTCCGCACTGCGGACACCCGTCTTGCAGTGCAAGACGATGCGCTTGTCCTGCGGCAGGTCCTGGAGGGCGGTGCCCATCAGGAACTCGCCCTTGGGGATCAGCTTCGCGCCGGGGATCGAGACGATCTCGTACTCGTTGATCTCGCGGACGTCGATGATCTCGATGGGCTCGTCGTTGTCGATCCACTCCTTGAGCTGCTTGGGAGTGATCGTCGAACCCGCGGCGGCCTCCTGGGCCTCCTCCGACACGACGCCGCAGAAAGCCTCGTAGTCGATGAGTTCCTTCACGGTCGCGTTGGGACCGCAGACCGCGCAGTCGGGGTCCTTGCGGACCTTGACCTGGCGGTACTGCATCTCCAGGGCGTCATAGATCATCAGACGGCCGACCAGCGACTCGCCGACACCCGTGAGGACCTTGATGGCCTCGGTGACCTGGATGGACCCGATCGACGCGCACAGCACGCCCAGCACGCCGCCCTCGGCGCAGCTCGGGACCATGCCCGGCGGCGGCGGCTCCGGGTACAGGCAGCGGTAGCACGGCCCGTGCTCGGACCAGAAGACCGAGGCCTGGCCGTCGAAGCGGTAGATCGAACCCCACACGTACGGCTTGTTCAGCAGCACGCAGGCGTCGTTGACCAGGTAGCGCGTGGCGAAGTTGTCCGTGCCGTCGACGATGAGGTCGTACTGGCTGAAGATCTCCATCACGTTCTCGGCTTCGAGCCGCTCCTCGTGAAGGACCACGTTGACGTACGGGTTGATGCCCAGCACGCTGTCGCGGGCCGACTCGGCCTTGGACCGGCCGATGTCCGCCTGACTGTGGATGATCTGGCGCTGGAGGTTCGACTCGTCGACCTCGTCGAACTCCACGATGCCCAGGGTGCCCACGCCGGCCGCGGCCAGGTACATGAGCGCGGGAGAGCCGAGGCCGCCGGCGCCCACCGCGAGCACCTTGGCGTTCTTCAGGCGCTTCTGCCCGTCCATCCCGACGTCCGGGATGATCAGGTGGCGGGAGTACCGACGGACCTCGTCAACGGTGAGCTCGGCAGCCGGCTCAACCAGGGGTGGCAGCGACACGGGGACTCCAGGGTCATCCCCGCAGCCGCGGGGAGCATCAAAGGTTTGTTCTGTTCCGTAACACTGCCACGCCCCACTTCATTCCGAGACACGCGTCCCGATCCGCGAGACGATTTCGTCCCAGTACCCGGGCATCGAGGCCCAGGGGTCCCGCGCCGGGGTGCCGCGTCGATCCGTGAACCAGACCGTGCCGGCGCCCTGCCACCGGGCGATGCGCACGGCCTCGTCCAGGTGGGAGCGCGGAACCCCGTGCACCAGGTGGCAGAAGAGTTCCGGCGGATACTCGGCCGTCCACTCCGCGACCTGCGACCAGCGGTAGTCGGCCCAGGTCCCGGAGAAGGTGACCAGCTGATCTGCGGCTTCGGCGTAACCCGCGTACGGGTGCGTGCCGTGCCCGAGCACGACGCGCAGCCCGTCACCGAGCCCGCGCAGGGTGTCCACGACCCGGCGGACGCCCTCCAGGTCCGCCTTGTCGCAGGGGGTGTCGGCGAGATAGAAACCGCCCACCCCGTACCAGTCCCGGAAGCGGTGGGCGTCGGCGATCAGCTCCCCGAACGCGCGCGTTCCGTCTCGCATCGCGAGATGGCCCACGACGGTGCCGCCCACGCCGCGGAGCTTCGCGGTGGCCTCCGTGCAGTGCGGGTCGGGGCGCCCGCCCGGGCCGTCCGAGACGTTGAGGACGGCCCAGTGCAGGGGGGTGCCGGGCCGGGTCAGCTCGGCCCATTCCACCGGGGCGAGCAGCGGGTGCGCGTACCCGGGGATGCCCAGGCCCATCCGGCCGACGCCGGTGGCCGCCGAGGTCGCCTCCGACGTGGTCAGATGCGGCACGCCGCCTCCATCCAGATGTCGGCCAGTGACTCCTCCAGGTTGATCCGGGGGCGCCAGCCGAGCCGGTCGCGGGCGGTGCGCACGTCGGCCTGCTGCCAGGCGCCGCAGCCGTCCGGGTACGGGGCCTGCGGGGCGGACGCGGCCAGTTGCTCGGCCGTGGCCTCGGAGCGCGGCGAACCGATGGCGGCGAGGCCCGGCGGCCGGCCCGGGTGGGCGTGCGGCTGTTGCGGCAGGTCGAGTTCGTGGAGGGCGCCGCCGTAGCCCGCGACCCGGGCGAGCACGCCGGCCGCCTCGCGCAGACGGACCGCGCGACCGGTGCCGATGTTGACGACGCCCTGGGCGGCGGACAGCGAGGCCGCGTGGACGGCGCGCGCGACGTCGCGTACGTCCACGAAGTCCCGCTGCACCCCGAGCCCGCTGAGCTTGAGCTCGCCGTCGCCGGACTGCATGGCGCGCCGCATGGCCTCGGCGAGCCGGCCGAGCGGGGAACCGGCGGGGGTGCCGGGTCCGACGGGGGAGAAGATCCGCAGCACGACGGCGTCCAGCCCGGAGCCGAGCACCAGCTCGGTCGCGGCCAGCTTGCTGACGCCGTACGGTCCGCCGGGTCTCGGGACGGCGTCCTCGGCCGTGGACGATCCGGGCTGGCTGGGCCCGTACTCGGCGGCGCAGCCGAGCTGGACGAGTCGGGCCCCGCAGCCGCTGCGGCGCAGCGACTCGCAGATGGTGGCGACGGCGACGGTGTTGTGCCGGGTGAGTTCCCGGGCACCGCCGCGGGTGGCGCCCGCGCAGTTGATGACGACGCCCGGGTGGACGGCGTCGAGGAAGCGGGTGAGCGCTCCGGGGCTGCCGGTGGCGAGGTCGAAGCGGACGTCCGCGTCGTCTCCGCGGCCGAGCGCGGTGAGCTGTACGGCGGGGTCGGCGAGCAGTCGGTCCGCGACGTAGCGGCCGAGGTATCCGTTGGCTCCGATCAGCAGCACCCTCATCGCGCGGCCCCTTGGTTGTTCGGCTGGCCGGTCATCCTGTTTCTCCTTGGGTGGTGGGGTCGACATGGGGGTACAACGCTTCGGCGTCGGCTCCGAAGGGCTCAGGGGCGCGCGTGTGCGGAGGCACGGGTCAGCGCGCGGAAGGCGTGGACGAGGAGTCCCGCCGCGGCGGCGCACTGCACCGCCGGGATCGGGACGAGGGCGAGGGCGAGGGCCCCCGCCACGGGCACGCGGTGAGCGCCGTGCCCGAGCAGCAGCCGGGTGAGGAACAGCAGTGCCGCGAGCGGCAGGGCCGCCGCGAGCGGGGTTCCGGCGAGCGCGGCCGCCCCCGCGGCGGCCGCGACGAAGCCGGTGACGGCCGCGGCCAGCAGGGGCCGGATGCCGTCGGCGAAGTCCTCCAGGGCCCGGCTCCCGGCGAGCCTGCGGCGGGCCCGTGCGGCGAAGCCGGCCCCGATCAGGTAGCCGGGCGCGGCGGCGACCGCGAGGGCGACGCCGAGGGTCGGGCCGTGCCGGTGGACGGCCCAGCCGACGGCGGCCGCCGCGAGCAGGTGGATCAGGCCGGGGAACCGCCCCCCGGCGGTCCGCCCGGGCCACACCAGCACGGCGACGACGGCCACCGCCGCGAGTGGTCCGGCGTAGGGGAACCCGGCGGCGGTCGCGGCGAGCGCCAGGGCCCCGGGGAGTAAGGAGTACCCGAAGCCGCGCAGCACGACCGGGGAGGTGTCGACGGCGTCGGGCGGGGTGGGCGGGGCGTCCCCGCGCGGGGTCCGCGCGTACAGCTCCTCGGCGAGCGAGAAGACGTCCCGGTGGCGGAAGCGGGCGGCGGTGCGGTCGGTGATGCCGTGGGCCTCCAGCCCGGCGGCGATCTCCAGGGGGTCGACGGCGCGTTCGCACAGGGCGCGGTGCCGGTGCAGCAGTGCCTTCACCGGATCGCCGGCGGGTCTGCGCCGCGGCGCGACCGGGGTGACGTCCTCGACGCTGGTGCCGGTCATACCGCTGCCTCCGTGTTCGGAACGGGAGCCGACCCCGCGTTCGGCAGGGCGGGCCCGGGGCCGGCCGCGGGCCCCGGAGCCGGCTCGGGTACCGATGCCCAGGTGGGTGTGGTCCAGTGCCCGGGGACGCGCGCCTCGGCCGCTACGGCGAACGGGACCTCTCCGTCGGGCCGGGCGGAGCCCCGGGCGAGGAGCCGCAGGTAGCTCTCCCGGAAGGCCTCGACGTTCTGTTCGACGGTGAACAGCTCCAGGGCGCGGGCCCGGGCGGCGGAGCCGAGCCGCTGGGCCCGCTCGGGGTCCCGCAGCAGCGACAGGCAGGCGTCGGCGAGCGCGCGCGGATTGCGGGGCGGTACGACGAGGCCGGTTCCGCCGATGACCTCGCGGACGGCGCCGACGTCGGTGGAGACGGTGGCCCGGCCGCAGAACATCGCCTCGGCGAGGGTGATGGGGAACCCCTCGATGACGGAGGACAGCACGACGACCCGGCCGGTGCCGTACGCCTCGGCCGAGGAGGGGGCGTCGGGTCCGCCGATCTCCTCGAAGGTGACGGGGTTCTCGCCGACCGCGTGGGCGTCGGCCGCCTCGTCGGGGAAGAGCTGCGCGGCGAGCGAGCGGCAGTCGGCGAGGTAGTCCGGTGCCACGGCCGTGGCGAAGATGCGCAGCCGGGTCCCCGGAGCGACCTTGCGTACCTCCGCGAAGGCGTGCAGCAGGGCGATCAGGTCCTTGGCGGGCTCTATCCGGCCGACCCACACGAGCGTGTCCGGGTCCCCGCACTCCGGGTCCTCCCCGACGGTGGCGAATCGGTCCGCCTCCATCCCGGGGTAGACGGTGCGCATCCGTTCGCGGACGGCCCCGCAGCGTTCCTGCCAGCGGCGGGCGTGGGCGTTGCCGGGGGTCAGGAGGTCGGCCCGGGCGTAGATCTCGGCGGCGAGCCGGGTGTGGAAGGCGGCCAGGAGGGCCCGCACGGCGGGGCGTTCCTCCTCGGAGTGGTCGAGGTAGTGCGCCCGGAGCCGGACCCCGTACTCGGTGACCAGGAGCGGCACCCCGAAGAAGCGTTTGGCCAGCAGTCCGGGGATCGCCGCCACCCCGCCCGCCGTCGCGTGGCAGACGTCGACCTGTCCGAGGTCCTCGTACCAGTCGAGGGACAACGGCCGCAGCGCGCGCTCCAGTTCGTCCACGAACTCCAGCAGGTCCCGCACCTGGGCGCTGCGCACGGTACGGCTCGCGCCCGGCGCCCGGCACGCGGACTCCACCGCCCGCACGGCGGTCTCGGACCGCAGGGCCGCGTACATCCCGCCCTGTTCCCGGGCCAGTTCGGCCAGCCCGTACAGGCCGGCGGCGAAGGGTTCGGCCTCGCCGGCGCAGATGCCTCGGACCAGGTCCTTGAAGCAGGCGGCGAACCGACGCCGCTCACGCCGGGAGTGCGTGCGCCCGTCGTCGCCGGGGGCCCACAGCGGGGCGGTCCGTACCCGCGTGACCTGGCGCGGGAGGGGCACCTTGCCGCGCTCCTCCTGCTCGGCGCTGCGACTCAGCGCGTACAGCTCGAACTCGTGCCGCGGCAGCCCGCGCACCAGCCGGTCGCACCACAGCCCGGCCTCTCCCGTGGCATACGGATAACCACCTTCCGTGAGCAGTCCGATCCGCACGAGTGGCACCCCCGATCTCCCGTCGCGAGCGGCCTCCGTCGGTCCGGGGACCCGCTGCGGAAGAACTCAAGCGGATATGCGGATGGCGCGACGGACGGTTGTCCGTCGCGCCACCGGAAGGGGTGAAGAGTCGTAACTTTCCCGTACGGTTCGCGTTCGAGCACGCTAGAAAGGGCCTGCGGCCCTTCTGCCGCAGGCCGCGGGGCGCGGGAGCCTGTCTAGGCGTAGGCCTCCTGTCGCGAGGAACGCCGGTCCCCGGCCCGCTCCGGGTCCAGGGCCGGCACGGCCGCCAGCAGCCGGCGGGTGTACGGATCGCGCGGGCGGTCGTAGACCTCGTCGACGGGGCCCTCCTCGACGATCCGCCCGGCCCGCATGACGGCCACCCGGTCGCTCACCTGCCGGACCACCGCCAGGTCGTGGGCGATGAAGACGAGCGCGATGCCGAGTTCCCGTTGGAGTTCCGCCAGCAGGGCGGTGACCTGTGCCTGGGTGGTGACGTCCAGGGCGGAGACGGGTTCGTCGCAGACGATCAGGCGGGGCCGGGGTGCCAGGGCGCGGGCGATGCCGACGCGCTGGCGTTGGCCGCCGCTGAACTCGTGCGGGTAGCGGTCGTGGTGGGCGGCCTCCAGCCCGACGCGTTCCAGCAGTTCCGCGACCCGGGCCCGGATCGCGCCCTCGTCGCGCTCGCCGGCCGCGCGCAGCGGGTCCGCGATGGACTCGCCGATCGAGCGGCGCGGGTTGAGCGAGGACACCGGGTCCTGGAAGACCATCTGGACGCCGTGCGGGATGCCGTCGCGCACGGCCCCGCCGGCCGCCTCCCCGGTGTGCCGGACCTCCCCGGCGCTCGGTTCCAGCAGCCCGACGAGCATCCGGCCGAGGGTGCTCTTGCCGCTGCCGCTCTCCCCGACGATGCCCAGCGTCTCCCCGGCGCGCACGGCCAGTGAGACGCCGTCGACCGCGGTGACGGCGCGCTTGCCCCGGCCGAACTCACGGCGCAGGGCGAAGGCCTCGACGACGGGGGCCGGTTCGTCGGGGGCGGGCCGCAGCCGCGAGGGGCGCGGCGCGTCGAGCCGGGGAACGGCGTCGAGCAGGTCGCGGGTGTACGGGTCGGTGGGCGCGGCCAGCACCCGGCCGACGGGCCCGCGTTCCACGGCCCGCCCGTCGCGCATGACGAGCAGCTCGTCGACGTTCTCGGCGGCCACGCCCACGTCGTGGGTGACGAGCAGCAGTCCCAGGCCCCGTTCCTCGCGCAGTCCGTGGAGCAGGTCGAGGATCTGTGCCTGGACGGTGACGTCGAGGGCGGTGGTCGGTTCGTCGGCGATCAGCAGTCTCGGTTCGCAGGCCAGGGCCATGGCGATGAGGGCGCGCTGGCGCATGCCGCCGCTGAACTCGTGTGGTCGGGCGCGGGAGCGGCGCACGGCGTCGGGGATGCCGACGCGGTCCAGCACCTCGACCGCCCGGGCCCGGGCCGCGCGCCGGGAGGCGTCGGCGTGGACCCGGTAGACCTCGGCGATCTGGTCGCCGATGGCGTAGTACGGGTCGAGGGAGCTCAGCGGGTCCTGGAAGACCATGGCGGCCGTGCCCCCGCGCAGGGCGCGCAGCTGCGGCGCGCCGGCGCCGGCCAGGTCGGTTCCGGCGACCCGGACGGTGCCGGTCACTCGGGTTCCGGTCCCGTGGTGCAGGCCCAACAGGGCCGCGGCCACGGTGGACTTGCCGCTGCCGGACTCGCCGACGATGCCCAGGGCGCCGCCCGCGTCCAGGGTCAGCGAAACCCCGTCCACGGCCCGTAGCCACTCCCCCGGCGCGCCGACCGGGAAGTCGACGACGAGGTCGCGCACCTCCACCAGTGGTTCGCTCATGTCAGGGCCACCCTTCGGTCCGCGACGGCGTACAAGAGGTCGGCGACGGCGCCCGCGACCACGACGGCGGTGCCGATGGCCAGGGTGACGCCCACGACCACGGGCAGGTCCACGACCCGGACCCCGTCGATCAGGGTCTTGCCGAGTCCGGGGATGCCGAACAGCGACTCGGTCAGCACCGCGCCGCCGATCATCGTCCCGAAGTCCACGGCGCTCAGCGCGATCACCGGCGCGACCGCGCCGCGCAGGGCGTGCCGGGTGACGATCTTCCGTTCGCCCACGCCGTAGGCGCGGAAGGTGCGGATGTGGTCCTCGGCGAGCGTCTCCAGGGTGGCGCTGCGCGTCACCCTGGCGTACTTGGCGCTCTCGAAGAAGCCGAGCGTGACCCAGGGCAGCAGCAGGTTCCAGGCCCACTGCTCGGGGTCCTCGCCGAAGGGCACGTAGGTCGGGAAGGGCAGCCAGCGCAGGTAGGCGCAGACCACCATGAGCACCAGCAGCCCGAGGATGAAGACGGGCGTCCCGGTGCCGGCGAGCGTGAGGACGGTCAGCACCCGCTCGGTGATCCCGCCGCGCCGCAGGGCGGACAGCAGGCCGGTGCCGACGCCGATGACGAGCCAGATCACGAGCGCGCCGATCGCCAGCGACGCGGTGGCGGGGAGCCGGTCCAGCAGCAGTTCGGTGACCTGCCGGTCGTTCTGGTACGAGAATCCGAGACAGGGCGCGTCGCAGTGCAGGGTCAGCCCGGCGCCGCCGGAGTAGTCCCGGCCGGCCACGAGGCCCTGGAGGAAGTGCAGGTACTGCACGACCACGGAGTCGTTCAGCCCGAGCTGTGCGCGGACCTGGGCGATCTGCGTCGGGTCGCAGCGCTCCCCGCAGGCGAGGCGGGCGGGGTCGCCGGGTGCGACGTAGAAGAGGAGGTACACGGCGATGGACAGGGTGAGCAGCACGAGGAGTGCGCCGCCGGTCCGTTGGAGGACGAAGCGGGTCATGCCTTCCGCTCCTTTCGGCCGGCGCGGGCCCCGGCGCGGGTGCCGACCCGCAGCCGTGAGGCCTCGCGGGGGTCGAGGGCCGTGCGGACGGCGTCACCGAGGACGGTGAAGGCGAGCACGGTGACGAACAGCATCCCGGCGGGCAGCAGGACGTACGTCGGGTCGGCGCGGAACCAGGTCTGGGCGCTGGAGAGCATCTGCCCCCAGGACGGGGTGGGCGGTTTCACGCCGACGCCGAGGAAGGACAGCGAGGCCTCGACCACCATGTTGGTCGGCACGTTGATCGCGGCGAGGGTGATCACGGGTGCGGCCAGTGAGGGCAGGAGTTCGCGGCGGGCGATCCGCAGGGTGCCGTTGCCGGACAGGCGGGCGGCGGCGACGAAGTCCAGCTCGCGCAGGGCCAGGGTCTGGGCGCGCACCATCCGGGCGGTGCCGCCCCAGCCGAGGAGTCCGATGACGAGGATCAGCAGCAGGGGCCGGGGGAAGTCCGGCGGGACCACGGCGGTCAGCGCGACGCCGAGCACCAGCATGGGCAGGGCGATCATGACGTCGGTGGTCCGGCCGATCAGGGTGGCGACGGCGCGGTTGCCGAGGGCGGCGGTCAGTCCGGCCGCGATGCCGACGGTGACCTGGACGGCGGTGGCCCCGAGGGCGACGAGCAGCGAGATCCGGGCTCCGTGCAGGAGCCGGGTGAACAGGTCCCGGCCGGTGCCCGGTTCGACTCCGAGCCAGTGGTCGGCGGAGATCCCGCCGAGGGAACCGAGGGGGACTCCGCCGCGCGCCGAGTCGACGAGGTCGTCGTGGTAGGCGTTGGGGTCCTGGCCGGCGAGCTGTGCGAGCAGGGGTGCGGCGAGGGCGAGCAGGACGAGGAGGGCGAGTACGGCGGCGGACGCGACGGCCGAGGGCCGTGTGCGCAGTCGCCGCCAGACCTGCCGCGCGGCGCCCGCGCCCGGGGCGAGTGCCCCGGGCGCGGGCGCCGACCGGTCGGCGAGGAGCGTCACTTGACCGATACCTGCGAGATGTCGAGGACGCCGGTCCAGTCGCTGATGACGACGTTCTTGACGTTCTTGCCGACGAGCCGCTTGTAGACGGGGTGGAACAGCGGCACGTCCAGGGCCTGCTCGCCGATCTTCCGGTCGAGGGCGCCCCAGCGCTTGCCGGCGGCCTCCAGGTCGGTGAGCTTGGCGATCTCGTCGATCTCGGTGTTCACGGCGGGATCATCGAGCTGCGCGTGGTTGTAGTTGGAGCCGTTGGTGACGATCTGCCGGCCGTCGAAGATCGGCGCGAGGAAGGGGGCGCCGGAGGGCCAGTCGGCGCCCCAGCGGGAGATGAAGAAGCCGGGGGTGTTCTTGGCGTCCCAGCGCTTCTCGTTGAAGGCGTTGTTCTCCAGGCCCTCCAGCTTGACCCTGATCCCGGCGGCGGCGAGCGCCTGCTGTACGGCGGTGGCGACCTCGGGGCTGGTCTGCCGGTTCTGCTGGGTGGAGTGGGTCAGCGTGACGTCGACCCCGTCGGGGAAGCCGGCCTCCTTCAGCAGTTCCCTGGCCTTGGCCGGGTCGCCGGTCTTGCCCGCGGGGAAGTGGTCGTACTTGGTGAAGCCGAAGGCCTTCTGCTCGGGGAGGAAGGTGGTCGCCGGCTCGGCGAGCGCGGAGCCGCCCGCCGCGTTGATCACGCTGGTGCGGTTGATCGCGTACGAGATGGCCTGGCGGACCTTCGGGTTGTCGAAGGGAGCCACCTTGGGGTTGAAAGCCAGGTAGTTGATGTAGCCGAAGTGGCCGGTGCCGACGCGGGCGGCGAGTTCCTTGTTGTCGCCGATCTGGGCGAGTTCGGCGGGCCCGAGGTTGGTGTCGGTGGTGACGGCCGTGGCGTCGGCGCCGGAGCTGGTGGTCAGGCGCTGGTTGATGACGGCGGCGTCGAGGCCGGAGCGGACGTCGATCTTGTCCGGGTAGGCCTTGCGCTCCTCGTCGGTCTTCTCGTCCCAGTGCGGGTTGCGGTCCAGGACGAGGTGTTCGCCGTCGTTGTCGTTCTTGACGACCTTGTACGGGCCGGAGGAGATCGGGTGCTGTTCGTACGCGGCGCCGGTGTCCTTGGCCTTGGGTACCGGCGCGAACTGGGTCTGGGTGGCGAGGAAGGGGAACTCCCCCTCGGGCTTGCGCAGCTTGAAGGTGATCGTCTTCGCGTCGGGGACGACGATGGAGTCGAGGCCCTTGCCGCCGTCCTTGTAGGGGCCCTGGTACGCCTCGCCGCCGACCAGCCAGTCCCGCAGGTAGGGGGCGCCGCCGGACAGCTCGGCGGCGAAGGACCGCTCGATGCCGTACTTGATGTCGGCGGTGGTGATCGGGGTGCCGTCCTCGTACTTCAGCCCGTCCTTGAGGGTGTACGTCCACTCGGTGGCGTCGGCGTTCGGCTTGCCGAGGTCGGTGGCCAGGTCGGGCACGACCTTGGCGCCGGCCGCGCCGTCCTCGCGGTTGCGGGTGGTGAGGGTCCGGAACACCAGCGAAGGAACGTTTCCGCCGCCGGAGGTGTAGAGCCGCGCCGGATCGAAGTCGCTCTGTGGGTCGGCGTTGAGGACGGAGAGGGTGCCGCCCTTGGCGGGGGCGCTCCCGGTGGCGCCGGCCTTGTCGCCGGAGCCGGCCTGGTCCGCCGCGTCCTTGGGCCCGCAGGCGGCGGCGCCCCCGGCCAGTACGAGGCTGACGGCGACCGCGGCCACGCGGCGCGATGTGTGGGACTGACGGAGCATGGGAGAAGGGACCTCTCGGCGTGATGCGAAACGGGGAGGAATGCCACGCGAGGGGCAGCCGCCCGAGATCACACCGGCGGACGTCCCGACAGCGGGAGGTCCCGGCGCGAGTGATCGCACCGATCCGGGGTCATGTCGAAAAAAGGGCCGCGCCTGCGGGCGGATGCACCCGGGCGCGGCGAAGAACGGTGAAGGGCGTCGCGCGCTCAGGCAGGCGTCAGCGACAGAAGATGTCGGCCACGCTGTGCGCGGCCACACCGAGGAGCGCCAGCTCTATGGCGGCGCTCGCGGCGGTGGTGTGGCGGTGCGACATGCGGAGAACAATTACCGACCATCGGACGGCTTGTCAACGCCGGAAATCAACTCCCGGGAAAGACCCACTGGTTGGGCTTGCACTGGATGTTGTCGATGTTGAGCGACTTGGTCTGCTGCTGCATGATCGGCGCGAGCTCGCCCGGCGTCCGGCAGTTCACGTGCCCGTGACCGAGCCGGTGCCCGACCTCGTGGTTGATGAGCATCTGCCGGTACGCGAACATCTGGCCGGCGCCGTAGGTGGGCGAGCCCTGCGCCCAGCGGAAGGCGTTGATCATCACGCGCTCGGTGGAGGCGGAGTCGCAGGACACGTTGTCGACCGTGGTGTCCAGACCCGACTTCGCGCACCACACGCCGGTGGTGCCCGGGCTGGCCAGGGTGATCACGAAGTCGGCCTCGCCGCCCGGCACCCGCTCGAACGTCATCGCACCGTTGTGGCCCCAGCTCCGCGGATCGTTGAGGGTGCGGTGCACCGCCTCCGCGAAGAGCTGGGCGTCCAGCCCCAGCTTCTGCTCCACGTCCACCCGGTAGCGCACGAGCTTGCCCTTGCCGGGCGCCTTGGCCACGCCCGGCACGGTGTCGAAGGCGCCCGGGCCGGCCAGCTTCGCGTCGATCGGCAGTTGCAACGCCATCTTCTGGTCGTACGTCAGCTCCACCGGCGCCGGCGCCGGCGCGTCGGGCTTGAGCCGGTCGTCCGAGCGGGAGGCCGGCGACTGCCCGGGAACGGCGCGGCCCTGGCTGTCCTCGGGGCCCGCCTGCGACTTGCCCTTGCCCGCCTCGCCCTCGGCGAGCACCTGTGTGGCCACCACGACGGCCAGCACGGCCGTGACGGCCGCCGCGGCCACCCCGGTGTAGGCACGGATCTTCCTGCCGCGACCGGCGGCCGGCTTCTCGGGGGTGTCGCCGCCCGCCTCGGGGGCGGCCTCGGGCGTCCGGGGACCGGGGATCAGCCCCTGCGCGCCGGTGGCGACGCGAGCCTCGCCGGGATCGGCGGCCGGCGACGCCGCGGCCGGCGCGACGGTGACCTTCGGGAAGCCGACGGCGGGGGTGCCGAAGGCCGGGGTGTCGCTGTTCCGGGCCGGCGGGGCCGCGGTCCGGGCCCGCGGGACGCCCGGCCGGTCCACGAACACGGAGCCGGTGTCGGTGAAGGCGCTCGCGCCCCACGCTCCACCGGGCTCGCGCTGCTCGGGATGTCCGGCGGGCCGCGCCAGGGGCGCCTGCGGGGCGGGGGACGCGAATCCCCGGTGCGTGACCGTGGGTTCGGGTACCCGACGGCCGGCCGGGCCGGCGCCGGCCTGCGGGACGTACGGCGGCGGCGCCCGGCGGGGCGCGGGCGCCTCGTACTCCCCGAAGGCCCCCGGCTCGTCGAGGAGCGCCGGGGCCTCGGCGATCTGAGGTCCCGAGTCCCCGAAGACCCCGGGCGGATCGAACGCCTCGAAGGGCGTGGGCTCCGCAGGCGGCGCGAGCCGCTCCGGGACGGAGTCCTTGCGACTATGTCGTCCCACGCGCCTCAGCCTCTACCATCTTCTTCGGTGTGTGTCAGTTCTTGTGTGTCTTGCAACAACTCCCGGAAAGCGGCCGCGACCACCTCGGGGTACTCCATCATCGCCACGTGACCGGCCTCCGGCAGACACACCAGCCGCGAGCCCCGGAAAGCGGCGGCGGCCTTGCGCGCCATTCGGTACGAGACCAACTGGTCCCGGCCACCGTAGACCAACAGGGTCGGCGCGAGCACCCGTTGGGCCTGACGCCACAGCCCGTGCTGCCCGCCGAGGGTGTAGGCGTCGACGATCCCGCGCGCCGAACGGGTCATCGCCTCCCAGAAGTACGGCAGCGCCATGCGGCGCGCCATCTCCTCGACGGCCGCCTCGAAACCCTCCGGTGTCACCCGTGCGGGGTCGCCGTAACAGAGGCCCGTCACCCCCCGGGTGCGCTGCTCGGCGCTCAACCCCTTGGTGAGGCGCAGCAGCAGGGGCGCCATGCCCGGCGCGGCCAGCAGGGCGGTCGGCACCGCCGAGCGCTGCACGCGCAGTTCGGGGAGCGCGGGCGAGACGAGGGTCAGGCTGCGCACCAGATCGGGGCGGGCGGCGGCGACCCGGGTGGAGACGGCTCCGCCGAGCGAGTTGCCGAACAGGTGCACCGGTCCGCGGCCGGCCGCGTCGAGGTGTCGGATGACCGCGCGGGCGAAACCGGTGATCGAGTAGTCCCGGTTCGCGGGGGGTGGGGACCAGCCGAAGCCGGGCAGGTCGACGGCCTCGCCGTCCACTTCGTCGGCCAGACGCTCCATCAGCGCCGACCAGTTCTGCGAGGATCCGCCGAGCCCGTGCACGAACAGCGCGGGCGGCAACCCCTCCTTCGAGGAGGGCCGGAATCGCACGTTCAGCTCCAGTCCGGGGAGCCGTTCCGTGCGCAGACGCTCTCCCTCGGCCACTCGGACGTCTCCCACCTGGGAGGACGCCTCGGCGGTGGACCGCACACCCGGCAGCTCGGTCGAAGACATGGGCCAATGTTACGAGACGATCACGCTCGACCCCTTGTGTCGGCGGTCACAGGACCACCTGGCGTCGCGGTCGCGATCCTCCTAGGCTCGTAGTACCAGCGAAGGCGAGGGGAGCGCGATGACTGTCGACCCAGCCGAACCGGACACCTTCCGGGAGCGGCTCCGGGAGGACCTCGACCCGGAGACGCCCGAGGCGGATGCCGCGGAGCAGCACATCGAACTCCAGCCCGTCGAAGACGACCCGCTCACGGGGGCCGACCTCGACGAGGCGACCGACGGG
The DNA here is from genome assembly GCF_041431415.1 of Streptomyces sp. NBC_00513. Taxonomy (GTDB): domain Bacteria; phylum Actinomycetota; class Actinomycetes; order Streptomycetales; family Streptomycetaceae; genus Streptomyces. The sequence continues at coordinate 5,057,420 of NZ_CP107845.1, read as the reverse complement.
GACGCCGCCGAGCAGGCCCGCGTGGTCCCCCTGGACGAGGACGACTACCGCTGACCGCCGCGGAAAGGCGCTTGACCAGCGGGTCAGGGTGGTCCGTACCGCGAGAAAACTCGGCTTGAACCCACCAGATCCGGTTACCGAAAAGTACGATGGCGGCGCGGCGCAGAGCGCACTGTGTTCTTAGAGAAAGTGGGAGGCGGCGTGACAGCCATCGAGCAGACGGAGGCAGCGCGTCCCCGGGGCACGCGACTGCCGCGCCGAGCCCGGCGCAACCAGCTCCTGGGCGCGGCCCAGGAGGTCTTCGTCGCGCAGGGTTACCACGCCGCGGCGATGGACGACATCGCGGAGCGCGCCGGGGTCAGCAAGCCGGTGCTCTACCAGCACTTTCCCGGGAAGCTCGACCTCTACCTGGCGCTGCTGGACCAGCACTGCGAGTCGCTGTTGTCGGCGGTCCGCACGGCGCTCGCCTCGACCACGGACAACAAGCTGCGCGTGGCCGCGACGATGGACGCGTACTTCGCGTACGTCCAGGACGAGGGCGGCGCCTTCCGTCTGGTCTTCGAGTCGGACCTGACGAACGAGCCCGCCGTGCGCGAGCGCGTCGACCGCGTGTCGCTCCAGTGCGCGGAGGCCATCTCGGAGGTCATCGCGGAGGACACCGGCCTGTCCAAGGACGAGTCGATGTTGCTGGCCGTGGGCCTGGGCGGCGTCTCGCAGGTCGTGGCCCGGTACTGGCTGTCGAGCGAGAGCCCGGTCGCCCGGGACACCGCGGTCGGCCTGCTGACCTCGCTCGCCTGGCGCGGCATCGCGGGCTTCCCGCTGCACGGCACGGAGGGCTGACCCGCACCGCCGTGGCGGTGCGCCGCTGTTCGCTGCGAGCGTGTCCGCCACGGGCCGATCGTGTCCCCTCTCCGGGCTAATGTGGACCGGGTACGGCGCGGCTGATCGCGCGAACCGGATCGTCGGAGGGACAAAGCCGTGGAGGTCAAGATCGGCGTGCAGCACGCACCCCGGGAGATCGTGCTGGAGAGCGACCTGAGCGCGGAGGAGCTGGAGGGCGTCGTGGCCGCCGCTCTGTCCGGCACTGCGCCGCTGCTGAGCCTCACCGACATCAAGGGCCGCAAGGTCCTGGTGCCGTCCGACCGCCTGGCGTACGTGGACCTGGGTGAGCCGAGTGCGCGCAAGGTTGGCTTCGGAGCGCTCTGAGGCACGGAGAACTGAACCTCCCTCAAAGGAGGAAAACGACCCGGCGGTTGATTTCGCCGGGTCGTTTCTCTTTGTTCCGCTTCGGGTAGGAGCGCTGTACTGCAACCCGAATACGCCCTGACGTACGGAAAGGGACCTCATGCTGCTGATGGAAGCGCTCGGCTCCGCTCTGTTGGGCCTCGCCCTGTCCGGGGCCGCCGTGCGCAGATTCGCGAAGCGGCTGCCGTCACCGAGGGTGGTCCTGGTCAGCGGGGTCGTGGGAGCGCTGTTCGGCGCCTACCTCACGCACATGTCGCTCGGACCGGGTCACAACACCCTGGTGGCGACCCTGATCGGCGGGACCCTGGTGTCGGCGGTCGTGCTCTCGCTCCTGCTGCGCCCCGGCTCGGGCTCCGGTCGGACGCACCGACGCCCTCCCTTTTCGCTCCCCTCCCGGGGCTGAAGGGGACGACGGCCGTCCGCCCCCGCCCGTCCCCTGACACGGGTCGGCCCCGGCTCGGAGTGTCTCCGTGCCGGGGCCGCCGCGTGTCCACGTGGGCTCGATGCCCGCGTGGGGCTCAGGCCGCGAGGCCGAGGGCCGCCATCCGCTTGGTGTGCGCCTTGGTGATGCGGGTGAACATCTCGCCCACGGCCGCCAGGTCGAATCCGGCCGCCATCCCGTCGACGCCGCCGACCAGCATCGTGGAGAGCGCGTCGCGTTCCGCGACCACGCGCTGGGCCTGCGAGAGCGCCTCGCCCATCAGCCGGCGGGCCCACAGGGCGAGCCGTCCGCCGCAGCGGGGGTCGGCCTCGATCGCCGCGCGCACCTTCTCGACGGCGAAACCGCCGTGGCCCGTGTCGTCGAGCACACCGACGACGAGGGCGCGGGTGTCGGTGTCGAGGTGGGTGGCGACCTCGCGGTAGAAGTCGCTGGCGATGGAGTCGCCGACGTACGCCTTGACCAGGCCTTCCAGCCAGTCGGAGGGGGCGGTCTGGCGGTGGAAGTCGTCGACGCCCTTCGCGAAGGGCTCCATCGCCGCGGTGGGGTCGACGTCGATCGCCGCGAGCCGGTCGCGCAGCCGCTCGAAGTGGTGGAACTCGGCGGAGGCCATCTTCGCGAGCTCGGCCTTGTCGCCGAGGGTGGGCGCGAGCTTCGCGTCCTCGGCGAGGCGCTCGAACGCGGCGAGCTCTCCGTACGCCAGTGCGCCGAGGAGGTCCTCGACGGCGGCCCGGTACTGCGGCGAGGCGGAGGCCGTCGCCCAGTCCTGGGCGGCGATTCCGAGCGCCTCGACGGGCGTGCTGTCGTCGGCGGGAGATGCGTTTTCTACGGTCGACATGCTCCGCACAATAGCCCGCCTAAAGCCCGGTCAAGGCACGACCTATGGCCATCGACACTCCGCTTAAACGCGACTACCAGGTGAATTCACCCAACACACCTGCGCGAATCCGGGGTACAGTGGTAATGCGCCTGCCGAATCTCGGCGGGCCGTCCGAATGAGGATGCCCGGTCGGTGGCCCGATCGGCTCCAACCCGACCGCCCTCGATGTGGTGTGTGCGCTCATGCGTACCGCCCTGCACGAGGGGCCCCCTCAGCGGCAGAAGCGCTTGAGCGAAGGCTAGTGGTCCCGCGCAGCTTTGTACGTACGTCGTAGTACTGCAAGCCCGGCACGGTACGACCCCCATCGCCGCCTCGCGCCGCGTCTCACAGAAGAGGCAGCACCCTGACTACGTTCCGAGACCTCGGGATCTTTCCCGAGACGGCCGAGGCCCTTGAGGCCGTCGGCATCGTGTCCCCCTTCCCGATCCAGGAGATGACCCTTCCCGTCGCCCTTTCCGGCACGGACGTCATCGGCCAGGCGAAGACCGGTACCGGCAAGACGCTCGGTTTCGGCCTGCCGCTGCTGGAGCGGGTCGTCGTCCCCGCGGACGTCGAGGCCGGCCGGGCGACGCCCGCGCAGCTCACCGACGCCCCCCAGGCCCTCGTGGTGGTTCCGACCCGCGAGCTGTGCACCCAGGTCACCAACGACCTCCTGACCGCGGGCAAGGTCCGCAACGTGCGCGTCCTCGCCATATACGGCGGCCGCGCGTACGAGCCCCAGGTCGAGGCGCTCAAGAAGGGCGTCGACGTGATCGTCGGCACCCCGGGCCGCCTGCTGGACCTGGCCGGGCAGAAGAAGCTCGACCTCTCCCACGTCAAGGCCCTCGTTCTCGACGAGGCCGACGAGATGCTCGACCTGGGCTTCCTGCCCGACGTCGAGAGGATCATCAACTACCTGCCGCCGAAGCGTCAGACCATGCTGTTCTCGGCGACCATGCCGGGCGCGGTCATCGGACTGGCCCGCCGGTACATGACGCAGCCGACGCACATCCGCGCCACCTCCCCCGAGGGCGAGGGCGTGACCGTCGCCAACATCAAGCAGCACGTCTTCCGTGCGCACAACATGGACAAGCCGGAGCTCGTCTCCCGCATCCTGCAGGCCGAGGGCCGTGGCCTGGCCATGATCTTCTGCCGTACGAAGCGCACGGCGGCCGACATCGCCGAGCAGCTGGAGAAGCGCGGATTCGCGTCCGGCGCCGTCCACGGCGACCTGGGCCAGGGTGCGCGCGAGCAGGCCCTGCGCGCGTTCCGCAACGGCAAGGTCGACGTGCTCGTCTGCACCGACGTCGCCGCGCGCGGCATCGACGTCGAGGGCGTGACGCACGTCATCAACTACCAGGCGCCGGAGGACGAGAAGACCTTCCTGCACCGTGTGGGCCGCACCGGCCGCGCGGGCAACAAGGGCATCGCCGTCACGCTGGTCGACTGGGACGACATCCCGCGCTGGCAGCTGATCAACAAGGCGCTGGAGCTGGACTTCCACGACCCGGTCGAGACGTACTCCACGTCTGCGCACCTGTTCGTGGAGATGAACATCCCGGCCGGGACCAAGGGCACCCTGCCGCGCGCCGAGCGCGTGCGGGCCGGCCTGAAGGCCGAGAACCTCGAGGACCTGGGCGAGACCGGTGGCCGCGGTGGCCGTGGCGGTCGCGGCGCTGCTGCCGCCGCCGCCCCGGTGGCCGAGGAGCGTCCCGCCCGGACCCGCACCCCGCGTCAGCGTCGTCGGACCCGCGGTGGCAGCGAGCAGGCCGCCGAGGCCGTGGCCGTGGCCACCGCGGTGGCCGCCGTGACCCCGGTCGCCGAGGCGCCCGAGGCCCCGGCCGTCGACGAGCCGCGCAGGCCGCGTCGTCGCCGGACCCGCGCGTCGGCCCCGGCCTCCGTGGTCGAGTCCGCCGTGGTGGCCGCCCCGGTCGAGGCGCCGGCCCCGGAGCCCGACTTCCAGATGGCCCCGCTCGTGGAGCCCCCGGTCAAGGCGCGCCGCACCCGGCCGCGCAAGGTCGCGGCGGCCCCGGTCGTCGCCGAGGCCGTGGCCATCGCCGCCCAGGCCGCCGCCGTCGAGGCTCCGGTGGTCGTGGCCACCGCGGTCGAGGAGGCCCCGGTCAAGGTGCGCCGGACCCGCACTCGCAAGGTGGCGGAGCCCGCTCCGGTCGCCGAGGTCGTCGTCGAGGCCGAGGAGGCCCCGGTGAAGCCGAAGCGCACCCGTGCCCGCAAGGCCACCGCGGTCGCCCCGGACGCCTCGGACGCCGTGGTCGACGCCGAGGAGGCGCCGGTCAAGCCGAAGCGCACGCGTACCCGCAAGGCCGTGGCGCAGACCCCCGAGGCCTGAGCCACCCGCGTACGAGGACGGCCCCGACCCCCTTCGAGGGGGTCGGGGCCGTCCTCGTCTCCGGGCGTACGGGCCGGTAGCCTCGGGCCCATGAGCAAGCCACCGCGCCTCACCCTGCCACCGGCGGCCCGTGCGTACCGCCTGACGACCTCGCGCGGCGCTTTCGCCGTGCACGAGGCGGGGGAGCCGCTGCGCGGCACCGCCCTGCTGGTTCCCGGGTACACGGGGAGCAAGGAGGACTTCATCGGGCTGCTGGAGCCGCTGGCCGATGCCGGCTTCCGGGTGGTGGCGGTCGACGGCCGCGGTCAGCACGAGAGCCCCGGCCCGCGCGAGGAGTCCGCGTACGCGCTGGAGGAGCTGGCCGGGGACGTGCTGGCCCAGGCGGCGGCCGTGTCCGGCGTCGACGGGGGCCCGATCCACCTGGTGGGTCACTCGCTGGGCGGCCTGATCGCCCGCGCCGCCGTACTGCGCGACCACACCCCCTTCGCCTCCCTGACCCTGATGAGCAGCGGTCCGGCGGCGATCTCGGAGGCACAGCAGGAGCGTACGAAGCTGCTGGTGGCGGCTCTGGAGTCGCTGCGGGGGGTCCCGCCCGTGGAATGCATGTCGGTGGTGTGGGCGGCGATGCGGGCCCAGGATCCGGTGGACGCGCCGGTCGATGGCCCCGAGCTGACGGAGTTCCTGCGCGGGCGGTGGCTGGCGACCGAGCCGGAGCAGTTGATCGCCGCGGGTCGGGTGCTGATGTCGGAGCCGGACCGGGTGGCCGAGCTGGCGGCGGTGCCGCTGCGCATGCTCGTGCTGTCGGGAGTGGTGGACGACGCGTGGCCTGTGCCGCTGATGGACTCCATGGCGGAACGTCTGGGTGCGTCCCGAGTGATCGTGAAGGGCGCGGAGCACTCCCCCAACGCCGAGAACCCGCAGGTCACGGCCGATGCGCTGGCGGACTTCTGGAGCGCTGCGGCGCCCGAATAGTTAGCCAGTGAAAAAATTTCCTTAGCGTAGGGAATGTTTGCCGCTTACACTTCGTTAACCCTGTGCAAGGAGAACACCGACGAAGGGAGAAGCCCGTGCGCTTCGAGATTCTGCGCCTGGACGATGTCGACGGATCCGCCGTGGACAGCACCGTCGTGGACGCGGCCTCCGTCAACCGGATCGTGCAGCAGGCCGCGTCTGTCGGCCAGCGCATTCTGATCCGACCGGCCGAGACGGCGTCCTCCTGACCCACCTGACGCGAGCCGCCTGACAGCCGCCGCGTGTATGGACACCAATGCCCCGCACCGATCCGGTGCGGGGCATTCGCATGTGTGTCGCCGGGTCCGCCGTGGCGTCGAGGGGCCTCGTCCGCGATCAGGAGGTGTGCACGACCTGGAGGACGCCGTTGATGATCTGCTGGACCGCGATGGCGGAGAGCATCATGCCGGCGAGCCGCGTCACCAGGACGACCCCGCCGTCCTTGATGACCCGGATGATCACCAGCGAGTAGCGCATGGTGATCCACAGCACCACGTGCATGGCGACGATCGCCGCCCAGACGGAGACCTGACCGCTGAAGCCGTCCGCCTTCTGCACGGCGAGGATGACCGACACGATCGCGCCCGGCCCGGCCAGCAGGGGCATGCCGAGCGGGACCAGGGCGACGTTCACGTCCTTGGTCTGCTTGGGCTCGTCGGTCTTGCCGGTGAGCAGGTCGAGGGCGATGAGCAGGAGCAGCAGACCGCCGGCGATCATCAACGCCGGAACGGACACGTGCAGGTAGTCCAGGATCTGCTGGCCGCAGAGACCGAAGACGGCGATGACGCCGAAGGCCACGCAGACGGCCTGCCAGGCCATGCGGCGCTGCACCTTCGCGGGGCGCCCGGAGGTCAGGGCGAGGAAGATCGGCGTGATCCCCGGGGGGTCCATAATCACAAAAAGGGTGAGAAAAAGGGATCCGAAGACGGCGAAATCAAACACAGTGATGCCTTGCAGGAGAGAGGTGTGAAGCAAGAGGGGAGTGCGGGGCGGGCGAGGAGCCGGTCCTCGTTACGCGACCCGTCCGCCGGCGCCGGGCACGGGGAACGCCCCGGTGGAGCGGCGCGTGATCTCGCCGTAGATCTCGGGGTCGGTGGTGTACTCGCCGAGGCGACAGGACTTGCGGGTGCCGTGGTAGTCGCTGGACCCCGTGGTCAGCAGGCCCAGGTCCGCGGCCAGTGCGCGCAGTCGGGCCCGGGTGTCCGCGTCGTGGTCCATGTGGTCCACCTCGATGCCGTCCAGCCCGGCGTCCGCCAGGGCCGCGATGGCGGCCTCGGGGACGACCCGCCCGCGCTTGACCGCGGCGGGGTGCGCGAAGACGGTGACCCCGCCGGCGGCCTTGACGAGGCGGACGGCGTCGAAGGGGTCCAGCTCGTGCTTGCCGGCGTAGGCGCGACCGCCGTCGGCGAGCCAGTCCGCGGTGAACGCGTCGGACACGGTGGGCACGACACCCAGGTCCACCATGGCGGTGGCGATGTGCGGACGCCCCACGGAACCGTCGCCCGCGATGCGGGAGACCCGCTCCCAGGTGATGTCCACGCCGAGGTCCCGCAGCTTGCCGATCATGGCCTGCGCGCGGGGGGTGCGGTCGTCGCGGACCAGCTCCCGCTCACGGGCGAACTCGGGCTCCTCGGGATCGAAGAGGTACGCGAGCATGTGCATGCCGACGCCGTCGAGTCGGCAGCTGAGTTCCGCCCCGGTGACGAGGGTGAGGCCGGCCGGCACGTGGGCGACGGCCTCGGCGTATCCCCCGACGGTGTCGTGGTCGGTCAGCGCGACCACGTCGAGCCCGGCGGCGGCCGCGTTGCGGACCAGCTCGGCGGGGGTGTCCGTGCCGTCGGATGCCGTGGAGTGGGCGTGCAGGTCGATGCGCACAGCCGTGCTCCATGGTTCTCGTACGGACGGGGGGACACTCCAGAATACCCAGCCCCGCGAGCCCCACGGCCCCACCGCACGGCGGGGACGGTCAGGACGGGCCGAGGATCCGGGGGCTCAGGGCGCCACAGGGAAGGAGTTCGACCTCGGCGCCCGCGTCGCGCAGATCCGTCAGGACCAGCTCGTCGTACATCAGCAGCCCCGACTGTTCGGGCCAGACGATCGCCCACAGCCACAGCCCGCGCGCCTCGCCGGCGAAGACGGCGCGGTCGTCCGGGGTGCCGGTGACGTGCCACAGCGGTGTCGGCCGGCCGGCGGCGACGACCTTGGCGTGCGGCGCACCGGAGACGTCCATGTGGGGGCCCGGGTCGGGCGCGTCGATCCCCGCGTACCGGGCGCCGAGTCCGACGCCCAGCTCCTCGGCGATCAGCAGCAGCTCTCCGATGCCGCCCAGGGGCCCGGGGCCCGAGCAGGCCACGGCGGTGGCCCGGCCCCCGCTGCGGTCGTCACCGGCGGCCGCGACCCCGGTGAACAGCCACCCGACCGGCAGCGGCCACGGCATCCAGACCGGCACCTGCGCCCGGTGGACGACCACGCCCAGGCCCTCGACGCTCGGCGGGATGACGGGCTGCAGGGGATGGACGGCGCCGTGTACCGCGCACTGCCAGGAGTCGGCGAAAAGGCCGGGTGCGCGGACCCGGCCACCGCACTTCGGGCAACTCGGTTCGCCCCTCATAGGAAGCACGCTCCTCCCCGCCCGGCGCCCCGTCAAGACGCGATCACCCGTCCGGATCCCATCCGTACCCGCAACCGGCGGCGCTCAGTCCAGTACGACGGCGCTACGCAGAGGGTCCCGCAGATCCGTGCCGCGCGCGAGCCAGCGCTCCTGGAGCGCGGCGGCGCCGTGCACCCGCTTCCAGGCGGCCTCGTTCGCCGTCATCGGGAGCAGGGGCAGGAAGTGCACGGGGTCCATGGGCTCGTCCAGTTCCAGGTCGGGCACCAGCCCGCCCGGTTCCGCGACCAGCACCGAGGTGAACGGCGCCCCCTCCCAGAGCGGTTCGCCCACGTCCAGCGAGGCCCCGGGGGCGACGATCAGGCCCTCGACGACGGGGGACGCACCGAGTACGGCGAGCGGTCGCAACAGCCGGTCGGTGGGGGCGAGGCCGCCGCGGACGGTCAGCACCAGTTCGGCGCGCGGACCGCGCACCGGGTCGGCGACCACGGCGGTGGGGTCGGTCATCGGGTGGGCGGACATGCCGAGGGTCGCGTAGCGCAGGAGGTCGCCCTCCACGAAGCGCAGGACCTCGATGCGATCGGTGCCCAGGAAGGTGACGGCGGCGCGGGCGTCGGGTTCACCGAACGCGGTCCGCAGCCGGGCCTCCACAAGAGCCAGAATTTCTGCCATGGAGCGAGCATAGAACTCGTATCCCCCGGGTAAAGGGCGGGTCTTGACCATCCGTCGGCTGCTAGTGTTGACAGCTGGTTCGGCCCGCGTGCAGAAGCATCGTTTCAAGGGCCGGACGACAGGACGTCCCCCACGGGGGACCGGCCGGAGGAGGTGGGGCTGCAATGGATCGAAGTCGATCGTGCAGTACCAATCGCTCTTCCACTTTCAGGCCGGGCGCCTCCCGCCCCCTGTGATCTTCCGATCAGTAGAAGAGCGACGGCAGAACTTTGTCCTCTCCGTCCTTCTCCTTCCGCCTGCCGGGGCCTGCCCGCCCGCTCGCAGCCGCGGAGGGTCTCCCACCCGTACGGTCCGCAGCCGTGCGCGCGAAGGAGCCTGCCATGTCGATGCTGCCCTACCTCCGTGCCGCCGTCCGTCCCGCCCTGCGCCGGTCCGCCTCCGCGCAGCCCGGCTACGACACCACCCGTGACCCGTCCGCGAGCAGCGCGGTGGTCGACTGCGCCGTGTACCGCGACGGCCGGCGCGCACCCGGGCCGGGTTGTCTGACGCCCCGTGAGGCGATCCGTCGGGTCCGTGAGGACGGCGGGTTCGCCTGGATCGGCCTGCACGAGCCGACCGAGTCCGAGTTCGCGGGGATCGCCGCCACCTTCGGACTGCACCCGCTCGCCGTGGAGGACGCGGTGCACGCGCACCAGCGGCCGAAGCTGGAGCGCTACGACGACACCCTCTTCACCGTCTTCAAGACGATCCACTACGTCGACCACGCCCAACTGACCTCGACCAGCGAGGTGGTGGAGACGGGCGAGGTGATGTGCTTCACCGGCCCCGACTTCGTCATCACCGTCCGGCACGGCGGCCAGGGCTCCCTCAAGGGCCTGCGACACCGCCTCCAGGACGACCCCGACCTGCTGGCCCGGGGGCCTTCGGCCGTGTTGCACTCCATCGCCGACCACGTGGTCGACGGGTACATCGCGGTCGCGGCGGCCGTCCAGGACGACATCGACGAGGTGGAGAGCGAGGTCTTCGCCGCGCCCGCCAAGGGCGCCACGCGCGGCGGCGACGCGGGCCGCATCTACCAGCTCAAGCGCGAGGTGCTGGAGTTCAAGCGGGCGGTCGCCCCGCTGCTGCGCCCCATGGAGCTGTTGAGCGAGCGCCCGATGCGGCTGGTGGACCCGGACATCCAGAAGTACTTCCGCGACGTCGCGGACCACCTGGCGCGGGTGCACGAGCAGGTCGTCGGTTTCGACGAGCTGCTGAACTCGATCCTCCAGGCCAACCTCGCGCAGGCGACCGTCGCCCAGAACGAGGACATGCGCAAGATCACCTCCTGGGCGGCGATCATCGCCGTGCCCACGATGATCTGCGGGGTGTACGGCATGAACTTCGCCCACATGCCGGAACTCCAGTGGAAGTACGGCTACCCGATGGTGATGGTCACCATCGTCGGGACCTGCCTCACCATCCACCGGGCCCTCAGACGCCACGGCTGGCTGTAGGGGATGTCCTGTCGATCGGGCCCGGACACGACGAGCCCGGCCCGACCGACAGGACACCGCCCTGCGAACCGACCGCGGCCGGCTACGCTGGCCCCATGACTCTCAGCGCGTTCGATCTGGCCCTCGTCGAGGAGGCCGGCAAGAAGTCCGGACTGATCTGGGTCCGCGGCTCCGGGACCGATCGGGCCCTGTGGCACGCCTGGGTCGACGGCGCCGCCCACGTGCTCGGCGACGGGCCCGGGGAGCAGCCGTTCCCGGGGCTCGCGGACGGCTCGACGGCCGAGGTCACCGTGCGCAGCAAGGACAAGGGCGGCCGGCTCGTCGCGTGGACGGCCACCGTGCGGGAACTCCCGCCGCGCGGCGAGGAGTGGCAGGCCGCGGTGGCCGAGCTGAAGGGCAAGCGGCTGAACGCCCCCGACTCCGAGCTGATGACGGAGCGGTGGGCGCGGGAGTGCCGGCTGCTGCGCCTGGAGCCCGAGGCCGTACGGGACGCGCTGCCGGGCGGGTCGCTGGCCGCGGCCCCGCTGCCCTCCCCCGCGACGACCCGCCGGGCCATCCCGGCGGGGCTGCCGAAGCTGCTGCTGAAGCGGCGCAGGGCCGCGCGCTGATCCTCGGGCCGTGACGGGCCCGGCCCGCCGGGGATGAGCCCTCGGGCCGCCGGTCAGCCGCCGGGGTTGGAGCCCTGGCCCGCGCTGCCGCTCGGGCTCGGCTTGACGCCGCCCTGGTTCCTGGTCGTGGGCAGCTGGGACCCGTAGTCGACCGTCTGGTCCTTCGCGGGGGGATCCAGCGGGAAGGCCTGGCCCCAGTCCGCGAGCTCCACCCGGCCGGCGCCGCCCGCGCGTTCCATGAGCAGCGGGTAGGGGGTGCCGTCGAGGGACACCGAGAGGCGGCCGCCCTTGCCCCCGTCGGCCAGGAGCGGGACCACGCGGGCCTGCCCGACCTTGCTGTACGGGCTCTTGGTGAGCTTGCCGTCGAGGCCGAGCAGCCCGTCGAGCAGGACGCCCATGTCGGTGAAGCCGCGGAACTGCTTGTAGGTGGGGTCGCTCTCGGGCACCTTCACGAACTTGTCGCCGAGCTTGCCGGCCGAGTCGGACTCGCCCCAGAAGGCCGCGCTGGCCTTCAGGTAGAGCTGCTCCCCGACGCGCAGCACCTGGAATGTGTCCTCCTGGGACTTCACCTCGCCGGTGCCGCCGTCGGACTTGAGGCGCATGTCGAGGGTGAAGGACTTGCCGCCGCTGACCAGGGTGCCGGACAGGTGCACCGAGGAGGCGGCGGTGGCCGCCGTCCGCGCCTGCGCCTCGATCTTGTCGGCGGAGAGCTTGCCGACCCCGTTGGTCCCCTTGTCGGGATCCTCGCCACCGCCGCCGCCGCAGCCCGTGACGGAGACGGCGAGGCCCGCGCACAGGACGCCGGCGACGGCGGCCCGGCGCAGCCGTGCGACAGGGAGGTTGGCGGTCACGGGCGGGTGCCTCTCGGTGGTTCCTCTGGGGGCGACAGGCAGCGTACCCGCCCGGGCCTCGCGGCCCGCGCCCGCGTCCGGAGAGGGGTGCGGGGGCCCCGCGGGGCGGCCCCCGCACGGCTCGGACAGGTGCGCCAACCCCGGCCGGACGGCCCCACCAGGACGCTGACCGGCGGCACGGGCTAGCCTGAGGCTCGGCACGAGTCTTGATCGACGGTTGGTTCACGCTCTAGGAGGCGCTCGGATGGCTGCAGGCGCCCCGCGGATCTTCGTCTCGCATCTGTCGGGTGTGCCCGTCTTCGATCCCAACGGCGATCAGGTCGGCCGCGTCCGCGACATCGTCGCCATGCTGCGCGTCGGCGGTCGCCCGCCGCGGCTGCTGGGCCTGGTGGTCGAGGTCGTCAGCCGGCGTCGGATCTTCCTGCCGATGACCCGGGTGACGGGCGTGGAGTCCGGACAGGTCATCACCACCGGTGTCATCAACATGCGGCGCTTCGAGCAGCGGCCCACCGAGCGACTGGTGCTCGGCGAGCTGCTGGACCGCCGGGTGACGCTGGTCGCCGGCGGCGAGGAGGTCACCGTCCTGGACGTGGCCATCCAGCAGTTGCCGGCCCGCCGGGACTGGGAGATCGACCGGATCTTCGTGCGCAAGGGCAAGGCGGGCGCGCTGCGCCGGCGCGGCGAGACCCTCACGGTGGAGTGGTCCGCGGTCAGCGGGTTCTCGTTGGAGGAGCACGGGCAGGGCGCCGAGAGCCTGGTGGCGACCTTCGAGCAGATGCGACCGGCCGACTTGGCGAACGTACTGCACCACCTGACGCCGAAGCGTCGCGCCGAGGTCGCCAGCGCCCTCGATGACGACCGGCTCGCGGACGTCATGGAGGAGCTGCCCGAGGACGACCAGGTGGAGATCCTCGGCAAGCTGAAGGAGGAGCGCGCGGCCGATGTCCTGGAGGCGATGGACCCCGACGACGCGGCCGACCTGCTCTCCGAGCTGCCCGAGGACGACAAGGAGCGGCTGCTGACGCTGATGCAGCCGGACGACGCGGCCGATGTGCGCCGCCTGCTGTCCTACGAGGAGAACACCGCCGGCGGTCTGATGACCACCGAGCCGATCGTGCTGCGGCCGGACGCCACGGTCGCCGACGCGCTGGCCCGGGTACGGCAGGCGGACCTGTCGCCGGCGCTGGCGGCGCAGGTGTACGTCTGCCGGCCGCCGGACGAGACGCCCACGGGCAAGTACCTGGGCACGGTGCACTTCCAGCGGCTGCTGCGGGACCCGCCGTTCACCCTGGTCAGCTCGATCGTGGACACGGACCTGCCGCCGCTGCGGCCGGACTCCTCGCTGCCCGCCGTGACCACGCACCTGGCCGCCTACAACATGGTCGCGGTGCCGGTGGTCGACGAGAGCGGGTCGCTGCTGGGCGCGGTGACCGTCGACGACGTGCTCGACCACCTGCTGCCGGACGACTGGCGGGAGACGGACTTCCATTCCGAGGAGGCCGTGAGTGGCCACTGAGCGGGGGCGTGGCGATCGAAGCCGCGGCGCCGGCGCCCCGCGCGGCGACGCCGCGCGCAAGCAGCGGCGAGAGCGGCGCGACCATGCCCGCGAGGGCCTGTCGGACCGGCTGGAGGAGGCGGCGGAGCGGCTGCGGGCCGACCGACCGGAGCGTTCCGCCGACCGGTCCAAGGGGAGCGCCCCGTCCGGGGCGAGCGCGCTGACGCGTTCGCGCGTCCGGCTGGACCAGCCGCGTGCGGCGCGCCGCCGACTGTTGCCCGAGTACGACCCGGAGGCCTTCGGAAGGCTCTCGGAGCGGGTCGCGCGGTTCCTGGGCACGGGCCGGTTCATCGTCTGGATGACGATCGTCATCATCGCCTGGGTGCTGTGGAACATCTTCGCGCCCGGGCACCTGCGGTGGGACGAGTACCCGTTCATCTTCCTGACGCTGATGCTGTCGCTCCAGGCCTCGTACGCGGCCCCGTTGATCCTGCTCGCGCAGAACCGGCAGGACGACCGGGACCGGGTCAACCTGGAGCAGGACCGCAAGCAGAACGAGCGGTCCATCGCCGACACCGAGTACCTGACGCGGGAGATCGCCTCGCTGCGCATGGGCATGGGCGAGGTCGCCACGCGCGACTGGATCAGGTCGGAGTTCCAGGACCTGATCAAGGAGATGGACGAACGGCGGCTGCTGGCCCCCGAACGTGACGAAGGCGACCGCTGACGGGCTTACCGGCGGCGTGCCGGCGAGCCGTACCATCGGGACATGGCTACCGACACAAGCTCCGCCGACGCCGCCGTGCCCGAGCAGGACGCGATCCTGGACGCGCTGGCGACGGTGAACGACCCCGAGATCCACCGGCCGATCACCGAGCTCGGCATGGTCAAATCGGTGGAGATCGGCGACGGCGGCGCGGTCGCCGTCACCGTCTACCTGACGGTGTCGGGCTGCCCCATGCGCGAGACCATCACCAAGAACGTCACCGAGGCCGTCGAGCGCGTCCCCGGTGTCACCTCCGTCGCCGTCACCCTCGACGTGATGAGCGACGAGCAGCGCAAGGACCTCGCGAACACGCTGCGCGGCGGCACCGCCGAGCGCGAGGTGCCCTTCGCCAAGCCGGGCTCGCTGACCCGTGTGTACGCGGTCGCGTCCGGCAAGGGCGGCGTCGGCAAGTCCTCGGTGACGGTGAACCTCGCCGCCGCGATGGCGGCGGACGGTCTGAAGGTCGGCGTGGTGGACGCGGACATCTACGGCCACAGCGTGCCGCGCATGCTCGGCGTGGACGGGCGCCCCACCCAGGTCGAGAACATGATCATGCCGCCCTCCGCGCACGGCGTGAAGGTGATCTCCATCGGCATGTTCACCCCGGGCAACGCGCCGGTGGTCTGGCGCGGTCCGATGCTGCACCGCGCGCTCCAGCAGTTCCTGGCGGACGTGTTCTGGGGCGACCTGGACGTCCTGCTGCTCGACCTGCCGCCGGGCACCGGTGACATCGCGATCTCGGTGGCCCAGCTGGTGCCGAACGCCGAGATCCTCGTGGTGACCACCCCGCAGCAGGCCGCCGCCGAGGTGGCCGAGCGGGCCGGTTCGATCGCCGTGCAGACCCACCAGAAGATCGTCGGTGTCGTCGAGAACATGTCGGGCCTGCCGTGCCCGCACTGCGACGAGATGGTGGACGTCTTCGGCTCGGGCGGTGGGCAGAGGGTCGCCGACGGGCTGACGAAGACGGTCGGCGCCTCGGTACCGGTGCTGGGCTCGATCCCGATCGACGTCCGGCTGCGCGAGGGCGGCGACGAGGGCAAGCCCGTCGTCCTGTCCGACCCCGACTCCCCCGCCGGCGCGGCCCTGCGCGCCATCGCCGGCAAGCTCGGCGGCCGGGCCCGCGGCCTCTCGGGCATGTCGCTGGGGATCACCCCGCGCAACAAGTTCTAGCGCTCGCCCGAGAGCACGAAACGGGGGAGGGCACCGCCGGTCGGCGGTGCCCTCCCCCGTTTCCGTCACCCGTCCCCGCCGTGCGTCTGCGGCGTGGGGGCGCGGACTTCCGGCGGCTACCGGTACGCGTCCAGGTCGCCGATCACCGAGAAGCCGAGCCCGTACGCGCTCATGCCGCGCCCGTACGCGCCCAGGTGCACCCCGCCCCGGGACCCGGCGAGCACCCAGCCGAACTCCGACTCGCGGTAGTGGAACGGCGTCGGCTCCCCGTCCACCGGCAGGGACAGCGTCGACCAGTCCTCGCCGTCGAGGTCGTCGGCGAGTTCCCAGGCCGCCTCGGTCTGCTGGTCGAGCCAGTCGTCGCGCAGGCTGTGGTCCATCCGACCGGGCCAGCTGTAGGCCAGCAGACCCGAGCCGGCCAGCCAGGCGGCCGAGGAGACCGAGGTGGCCTCCAGGACGCCGGTTCCGTCGGCGCTGCGGCGGATCGGGTTCCCTGCGACGGTGATCACCACCGCGAAGCGTTCCTTCTCGCCGGTGGCGATCTCCCCGCGCACGGACGGCTCGTCGCCGTGGCCGGTGGAACCGTGCTCCACGGTCCCGTCCGCGGCGGTGCCCACCTGCATCAGCCGGCGGGGGCCGGTGAAGGCCCCGTCCAGGCCGTACCAGGGGAAGTCGGCCCGCAGGTACCCCTCCACCGCCCGACGGGCCGCAGGGGCGGGGTCGGTGCCCTCCTGGGCCGCCGCGGGACTCTGTCGCGGGTCCTGCTGTGCCTGCGGGTCGTCCGCGGGCAGCTCTGCGGGGATTTCGGCAGGCTGCGCGCCTACCCGGCTACTGCTCGTCGTCTCCATCTGGGCGGCCTCTCGTTCCCTGGGGTCCGGAACGGCCCTCCCCCTCGACTCGACGGGGGGACCCCCTCCCTCGGGCGTCCTGCGTCCGGACGGACAGATGGAGGATAGCCATCCGACTCCGGATCACCGGGCAGGCGGCGGCTCAGGTGGCGTCGGCGTCGAAGGGAGTGCGCTGCTCGGGGGACGGGGCGGCGGGCTTCTTCAGCAGGTCGGGGCCGGTGCTCGCGGCGGGCGTGGCGGCGGACGCGGACGGGGTCGCGGGCGCGGCGGGCTCCTTGCCGTTCACGGCGTCGGTGACGTCGTTGAGCTCCTTGCGGAGGTCGAAACTGCTGCGGATGTCCTTGAGGTCCTCGTTCTCCGTCAGCTGCTTGCGGATGAACGTCTTGGGATTGAGGTCCTCGAACTCGAAGTCCTTGAATTCCGGACCCAGTTCGGAGCGGATGTCGTGTTTGGCACTGTCCGAGAACGACCGGATCTTGCGGATCACCCCGGTGACGTCCTGGATCATCTTCGGCAGTTTGTCCGGACCGAACACGAGAATGGCCAGCACGACGATCGTGACCAGCTCGAGTGCGCCTATGTCGTTGAACACCTTGCCGCTCCTCGGCTCTCTTCACGTCGGGCCAGGACAACGGTACCCGTCGATGCCTCGGGACCCATACGCCCGTACCGCACGGGTACCACTTTCGCCGCCGTCCGACGCCGGGAGCACGTCGGGCGCGCTCCCCGTGTCACGAGCCGTCGGCCGAACCCAGCACGACGTCCAGCGTGCGCTCCCCGCCGTCGCGCAGCACGGTCAGGTTCAGGGAATCGCCCGGCCGGTGGGCCCGGATCTTGATGATGAGCTCGTCCCCGCCGTGCACGCGCTGCCCGTCCACCTTGGTGATCACGTCGCCCGCCTTGATCCCGGCGCGGGCTCCCGGCCCGTCGGCGACGACCGCGGGCTTGCCGTCCGCGGCCTTGGTCCCGACACGGGCTCCGTCGCCCTTGTACTGCATGTCGAGGGTGACTCCGATGACCGGATGGGTGGCGTGCCCGGTGCCGATGAGTTCCTCCGCGACCCGCTTGCCCTGGTTCACGGGGATGGCGAAGCCGAGGCCGATGCTGCCGCTCTGGCGGTCCTCCTCGTCTCCGTCGCCGCTCTTGTCGGCGCCCCGGATGGCGCTGTTGATGCCGACGACGTGGGCGCGGGCGTCGAGGAGCGGGCCGCCGGAGTTGCCGGGGTTGATCGGCGCGTCGGTCTGGAGGGCGTCGACGTAGCTGATGTCGCTGCCGTCGCCCTTGTCGCCGCCCGCGGTGATGGGGCGCCCGGTGGCGCTGATGATGCCCGCGGTGACGGTGTTGGAGAGGTCGAAGGGGGCTCCGATGGCCACCACCGGGTCGCCGACCTTGACGTTCTCGGAGTTTCCGAGGGTCAGGGGCCGCAGTCCGCGCACCCCTTCGACCTTGACCACGGCCAGGTCGTAGCCGCCGTCCCGGCCCACGAGTGTGGCGGGGACGCTCTCACCGGTACTGAAGGTGACCGTTATGTCCTTGGCGTCGGCGACGACGTGGTTGTTGGTGAGGATGTGTCCCTGCGGGTCGAGCACGAAGCCCGTGCCCGTGCCGCTGCCCCCGCCGCCGCTGACGTGGAGGGTGACCACACCGGGCAGCGCCGAGGCCGCGATCCCCGCGACGCTGTCGGGGGCCCGCCCCTTGGAGTCGACGGCGGCCTGCGGGAGTTCGAGGCGGGTGCTGCTGCGGCGCTCCGCGAGGACGCCCAGGAAGCCGCCGACGCCGCCGGCGAGGAGGGCGACGCCGACCGCGAGGGCCACCACCCGCCACATGCGGAACCCGCGCGGCTCCCGCCCCCGGTCCACCACGTGCAGCGGCCGGGCCGCCCAGGGGTCGTACCGCGGCGCGACCTCGGGCCCCGCGTCGGGTTCGACCTCCGCACCGGTACCGGCCTCGGCATCGACCACGGTCGCGGCGTACGGGTCGGGAGCGGTGTGCGGATCGGAAGCGGTGTGCGGGTCGCTCAGGGGCCCG
This sequence comes from Streptomyces sp. NBC_00513, assembly GCF_041431415.1. Taxonomy (GTDB): domain Bacteria; phylum Actinomycetota; class Actinomycetes; order Streptomycetales; family Streptomycetaceae; genus Streptomyces. The sequence continues at coordinate 5,038,977 of NZ_CP107845.1, read as the reverse complement.
TGCTCCGGGTCCGAGCGCTGCGGGTCCGAGCCCTGCGGGTCGGAGCGCTGCGGGGGCACCTCCGCCGGTCGCGCCTTCGCAGGGCCGTCGGGCCGGCTCCACCACTGTGGCGCCCGCGACGCATCGGTCTGCTGGCTGTCGGACATGCGCGCTCCCCGCGTACCTGTCGCACCGCCGGGCGGCGCATCTGCCGCCGATTCAACCAGGTCCGGCCGTCAGGGGGAGCCCCGCCCCCGAACCCGCGACGCGAACGACGGGGCACGGGGCGGCGGCCGTCACCGGGACAGGGAGACCGCCGGGCGGGCCGACACGGTGGGGCCGGGCGAGGTGAGCGTGGGCAGGCCACCGGGGCTGGGCAGCCGGTCGCGGACCACGGCGTCGGTCAACGGCGCGTACGGCCCGGGCCTGGTCGCGGGCGCGTCTCCCCGGGCGTTCGGCTCGACGGCGTCCAGCGGCAGCGACCCGCCGAGCGCGATGGCGGCCAACGACACGGCTCCCGCGGCGACGAACGCGAAGCGACGTCTGGGTCGCCCCATCTCATGGATCCTGAAACCCTCGCGCGAGGACGCCGGCGCGGCGTACCCGAAGGAGGACAACGGGTCGGCACCCGGCGGGCCGGAGGGCGGCGGCGGACCGTCGGGATCGCCACCCGGAAGGCCTTGGAGGCGGGCCAGCAGTCCGGCGGACAGCGGCGGGGGCGCGCTCTCCACGAACATGCTCTTCACCCGACGCTGCGCGTCGGCTTCGGCCTTGCATTTGGGGCAGGTGGCCAGGTGGGCGAGCACCCGCTCGCGCACGTCATGGCTCAACTCACCGTCCACGAGGGCGGCGAGACGGTCGCCCAGGTGTTGTTCGGCGGGGGACGGACGGGCTCCGGTCACTCGGCTCCGCCCTCTCCCCCGGCACCCGGCGCACCCACCGCCACCCCGGCCAGCGCGCGCTGCTCCGCACGGGCCTCGGGAGACCGGTGCTTGAGCGCCTTGCGCAGGTGGGAGCGGCCGCGGTGAATGCGGCTGCGCACGGTGCCGAGCTTCACGCCGAGCGTGGCGGCGATCTCCTCGTACGACAGGCCCTCGATGTCACACAGCACCACGGCCGCGCGGAACTCGGGGGCGAGGGTGTCCAGCGCCTGCTGCACGTCCGCGTCGAAGTGCGTGTCGTGCAGCACCTGCTGGGGGGACGGCTCGCGGCTGGGCAGCCGCTCCGCGGCGTCGTCGCCGAGCGCGTCGAAGCGGATCCGCTGCTTGCGGCGGACCATGTCCAGGAAGAGATTCGTCGTGATGCGGTGCAGCCAGCCCTCGAACGTGCCGGGCGTGTACGTGGACAACGAGCGGAAGACGCGGACGAAGACTTCCTGCGTCAGGTCCTCGGCGTCGTGCTGGTTGCCCGTCAGGCGGTAGGCGAGACGGTAGACCCGCGCACTGTGCGTGCTGACGATCTCCTCCCACGAGGGAGGGGTCCACGCCTGCGAGCCCGCATCGGCGGCAAAGGTCGCGGTGGTAGCGGATGCGGTGGTGTGGAAGCGGTCAGCAATGTCGGTCACGGATTTCGGCTCGCCGGCCGACCAGAAGAGGCGCCTGAGCACGCCTCCACGATCCACAGGCGCAGCCGCACCTCCCCTGTCGGCTCTGGTGGTGTCCAGTGGAGTCCCTACCATAGCCACCCCTCCCGTCAGCTCCGGATAAAGATTTTTGCACTAACTTTGCACGGGTCGCGGGTCTTCCGACGCCCCCGCTCGTCGTCTCGTCCACGGGTGTTCGCCGACCTCCGGCGTCCGTCCCGCGCACACCTCTTTCAACGCCCGGTCCCATCTGCGGGTTCCCGACGTCAACGGATACAGTCACCGTTGCGCCAACTATGGGGACAGGAGAGGGTCATTAGCGGCAACCGGCAGACGAGCTGGGCGTTCGCCGACGCGTTTGTCGCCGAGGACGACGCTCTGCGATGGGCCCGCGACCGGTCCAGGGAGGCGGGACTGCGTTCGGTCTCGCCCGGAACCGGGGCCGCGCTGCGCCTGCTGGCCGCCACCGCGGACGCCAAGGCGGTCGCCGAGATCGGCACCGGCACCGGCGTCTCCGGCATCCACCTCCTCCACGGAATGCGCCCCGACGGGGTGCTGACCACCGTGGATCCCGAAGCCGACCGACAGGCCTTCGCCCGCCAGGCGTTCCGCGCCGCGGGCTTCGCGGTCAACCGGGCCCGCTTCATCCCCGGCCGCGCGCTGGACGTACTGCCGCGGCTCGCCGACGGCGGGTACGACCTGGTCTTCTGCGACGGGGACCCCACCGAGTCCCTCGACTACCTCGCGGAATCGTTGCGGCTGCTGCGGCCCGGCGGGCTGGTGTGCTTCGAGGGGGTCTTCTCGGACGGCCGCACGGTCGACTCCGCGGCCCAGCCCGTGGAGGTGCTCCGGGTCCGCGAACTGCTGCGCACCGTCCGCGAGACCCCCGCCCTGGAGGCCGCGCTGCTCCCCGTGGGCGACGGCCTGCTGTGCGCGGTCCGGCGCTGATCCCCCGCGCCCGTTCGCCCCGCGCGCCCGGGGGGCGATCTCGCGCACCCCTGGAACCGCGCGCCCGGCGACCACGCCCCGGGAACAACACTGCCCCGGCCGCGTGACGCGGCCGGGGCAGTGCAGAGAATGCATGGTGAAAGTACTGCCGACCGGTTAGCCGACGACCTTCTTCAGGGCGTCACCCAGGGCGTCCGCTTCGTCCGGAGTCAGCTCGACGACGAGCCGACCGCCGCCCTCGAGCGGTACGCGCATGACGATGCCCCGCCCCTCCTTGGTGACCTCGAGCGGGCCGTCGCCCGTCCGCGGCTTCATGGCCGCCATGCTCGTTCCCCTTCCTGAAACCAGCTCATCGTCAGCCGACGGCCCCATTCAGGCGCCTAGTACCCGGCATCGAACACATTGCTTCCCGGCCATTATCCCGCATGTCAGGACCCGATGACCAACATCGGTAGGGAACGCTTCGGCAACGCGCTTGACCAAAACCACTCATTTCGGGGACCCGCCTGCGATACTTCGCCGCTGCCTTGGCGACTGCCCTCGGCTTTATTGACGCACATCACATGCCCGGCCGGGTCCGGGTCCGCCATGCTGGCCCTTGCACCGCCCGATACCGGCCGGTAGCCAAGCCCGCGACGAAGGGGGACCCCCGCCATGGCCGACAGCGTGCTCTACGAAGTGACCGACGGACTCGCGACCATCACGATCAACCGGCCCGACGCGATGAACGCCATGAACACCGAGACCAAGGTCGCCCTGCGCGACGCGGTCGAGGCGGCCGGCTCCGACACGGCGGTACGGGCGGTCCTGCTGACCGCGGCCGGCGACCGGGCCTTCTGCGTCGGCCAGGACCTCAAGGAGCACATCGGGAACCTGGCCGCCGACCGCGAGACCGGCTCTTCGCTGACGATGAGCACGGTCGCGGAGCACTACAACCCCATCGTGCGGGCGCTCACGCAGATGCCGAAGCCGGTGGTCGCGGGCGTCAACGGGGTCGCGGCCGGGGCCGGCTTCGGGTTCGCGCTGGCGGCCGACTTCCGGGTGGTGGCCGACACGGCGTCGTTCAACACCTCGTTCGCGGGGGTCGCGCTGACCGCCGACTCGGGGGTGTCCTGGACCCTGCCGCGTCTGATCGGTGCCTCGCGCGCCGCCGACCTGCTGTTCTTCCCGCGGTCCGTGAAGGCGAAGGAGGCGTTCGAGCTGGGCATCGCGAACCGTCTGGTGCCGTCGGAGTCGCTGGCCGCCGAGGCCGAGTCCGTGGCCCGCGCCCTCGCGGCGGGCCCCACGGTGGCCTACGCGGCCCTCAAGGAGTCCCTGGCGTACGGGGCCTCCCACGGCCTCCCGGAGGCGCTCACCCGCGAGGACGAGCTCCAGACGCGCGCCGGGGCGTCCGAGGACCACGGGATCGCGGTGCGGGCGTTCCTGGCGAAGGAGACCCCGAAGTACCTGGGTCGCTGATCGGCCGACCGGCGGTCGGCCGATCAGGCGCGCACCGCGCCCCCGGCCGCCGGCGCGTCGGCGGCCGGAGCGCCGATCAGGATCCGTCGCGGGAGACGCAGCCGGCGAGGTGGTCGTTGACCAGACCGCAGGCCTGCATCAGGGCGTAGGCCGTGGTCGGGCCGACGAAGCGGATGCCGGCCTTCTTGAGTTCCTTCGCGAGGGCCGTGGACTCGTCGGTGATCGCCGGGACGTCGGCGACGGTCCTCGGCGCCCGGCCCGGCCGCTTCGGGGCGTGGGACCAGATCAGCTCGTCCAGCCGCCCTTCCTTCCAGCCCGCCAGGACCCGTGCGTTCGCCAGCGTGGCCTCGATCTTCAGCCGGTTGCGGATGATGCCCTCGTCCAGCAGCAACCGCGCCGCGTCGCTCTCGTCGAACCGTGCCACCGCCGCGATCTCGAAGTCCGCGAACGCCTTCCGGAAGCCCTCGCGGCGTCGCAGGATCGTGATCCAGGACAGGCCCGACTGGAACGCCTCCAGACAGAGCCGCTCGTACAGCGCGTCGTCCCCGTGGACCGGGCGGCCCCATTCCGTGTCGTGGTAGGCGAGGTAGTCCTCGGTGGACACGGCCCACGGGCAGCGCGGGTCGCCGTCGGGGCCGGCGACCGCGGAGCCGGTCATCGTCCGTCCTTGCCGAGGTCCACCCGGCCCGCCGCGGCGGCGGGCGCGTCGTCCTCGGCCGCGGCCGCGAGCCGCGCCGTGAGTTCCGCGATCCGCGCGTCGCGCTCCGCCAGCTCGGCGCCCAGCCGGTCCAGTACGTCGTCGACCTCGGCCATCCGGTAGCCGCGCGCGGCGACGGGCAGGCGGAGCGCGTCGATGTCCGTCCGGGCGACGGGGCGGGCGTCGGGCAGCCCGTCGGCGACCCGGTCCGGCTCGGCCTCGGGCAGGACCGCCTCGGCACCTCCACCGACGACCGCGAGGGTGACCGCGGCGACGACCACGACCAGCGCGATCAGCAAGAACCAGAACACGATCATCTCCCTGAGAGGCTTCCGGGCACCAGGTTAAGGTCACAGACGAGGCGAGAGGGTCGCCGAAGGAGGAAAGAGCGGGATGCTGCGACTGGGCAGGCGCGAGTTCGACACCGACGAGCCGGTGATCATGGCCATCGTGAACCGGACTCCGGACTCCTTCTACGACCAGGGCGCGACGTTCCGCGACGAGCCCGCGTTGGACCGGGTCGAGCAGGCGGTCGCCGAGGGCGCCGCGATCATCGACATCGGTGGGGTCAAGGCCGGTCCGGGCGAGCACGTGGACGCGGTCGAGGAGGCCCGCCGTACCGTCGGGTTCGTGTCCGAGGTGCGCCGACGCCACCCGGACGTGGTGATCAGCGTGGACACCTGGCGGCACGAGGTCGGCGAGGCCGTGTGCGAGGCCGGCGCCGATCTGCTGAACGACGCGTGGGGCGGGGTGGATCCCCGGCTCGCGGAGGTCGCCGCCCGGTACGACGTCGGCATCGTGTGCACCCACGCCGGTGGGGTCGAGCCGCGCACCCGCCCGCACCGGACCTCGTACGAGGACGTGATGGCGGACATCCTGCGCGTCACGGTGGGCCTGGCCGAGCGGGCGGCCTCGCTGGGCGTCCGGCGGGACGCGATCATGATCGATCCGGGTCACGACTTCGGGAAGAACACCCGCCACTCGCTGGAGGCCACCCGGCGCCTGGCGGAGATGACCGACACGGGTTGGCCGGTGCTGGTCTCCCTGTCCAACAAGGACTTCGTCGGCGAGACCCTCGACAAGCCGGTCAAGGAGCGCCTGCTGGGCACCCTGGCCACGACGGCCGTCTCGGCCTGGCTGGGCGCGCAGGTCTACCGGGTCCACGAGGTCGCGGAGACGCGGCAGGTCCTGGACATGGTGCGCTCGATCCAGGGGCTGCGGCCCCCGGCGGTCGCCCGCCGGGGACTCGCGTAGCGCGTCGGCGGAGCTACTTGCCGACTTCCTTGGTCACCAGCGCGATGGCCTCGTCCACGTCGTCGGTGACGTGGAAGAGGTACAGGTCGCGCTCGGAGGCCTTGCCCTGCGCGATCACCGTGTTCTTCAGCCAGTCGATCAGCCCGCTCCAGTACTCCGTGCCGAACAGCACGATCGGGAAGCGGGTGATCTTCTGCGTCTGGACCAGGGTCAGCGCCTCGAACATCTCGTCCAGCGTGCCGAGTCCGCCCGGCAGGACCACGAAGCCCTGGCTGTACTTCACGAACATCGTCTTGCGGACGAAGAAGTAGCGGAAGTTCAAACCCAGGTCGACGTGCTGGTTCAGGCCCTGTTCGAAGGGCAGCTCGATGCCCAGGCCGACCGAGATCCCGTTGGCCTCGCGCGCACCCTTGTTGGCGGCCTCCATGGCGCCGGGGCCGCCGCCCGTGATGACGGCGAAGCCGGCGTCGACGAGCGCGTGCCCGATCCGTACGCCCGCCTCGTACTCCGGCGAGTCCACCGGAGTACGGGCCGACCCGAACACGCTGATCGCCGGCGGCAACTCCGCCAGCGTGCCGAAGCCCTCGATGAACTCCGACTGGATGCGCAGGACCCGCCAGGGATCGGTGTGCACCCATTCGGAGGGTCCGGCCGAGTCCAGCAGCCGCTGGTCCGTCGTACTGCCCGCCTGGACCTGACTCCGCCTGCGCAGCACCGGACCGAGCTGCTGCTCCTCGGGCCGACGACGAGCGTTCCCGCCGAGATTGCCGGGGTTGCCCATGATGTGCTCCCTCCTGCTGATCGTTGGATCAGGGTAGGCGCACAAAGGTGACGAGAAGCGGAATTCAGGAGGTCAGCCAGGCGCGGAGTCGTTCCTCGCAGTGCAGGATCGCCTTCGTCTCGACCCGCTCGTCGACCTTGTGGGCCAGCAGCGCGTCGCCCGGGCCGTAGTTGACCGCGGGGACGCCGAGGGCGCTGAAGCGGGAGACGTCCGTCCAGCCGAACTTGGGCATGGCCCGGCCGCCGACGGCCTCCATGAACGCCGCGGCCGCCGGGTGGGCGAGGCCGGGGAGGGCACCGCCGGAGGAGTCGTCGACCACGAACTCGGCGATGTCGCAGTGCGCGAAGACCTCCTTGACGTGGGCCAGGGCCTGCGCCTCGTCGCGATCGGGGGCGTAGCGGAAGTTGACCGTCACCGTGCAGGAGTCCGGGATGACGTTGTTGGCGACGCCGCCCTCGATGCGGACCGCGTTGAGGCCCTCGTGGTACTCCAGGCCGTCGATGACGGGCTTGCGCGGTTCGTACGCGGCCAGCGTGGCGAGGATCGGGCTCGCGCCGTGGATGGCGTTGGAGCCCATCCAACTGCGGGCCGAGTGGGCGCGTTCGCCGCTGGTCCGCAGCAGGACCCGCAGGGTGCCCTGGCAGCCGCCCTCGACCTCGGCGTTGGAGGGTTCGAGCAGGACCGCGAAGTCGCCGACGAGCCAGTCGGGGTGGGCCTCGGCCACCTTGCCCAGGCCGTTGAGGTCGGCGGCGACCTCCTCCTGGTCGTAGAAGACGAAGGTGAGGTCCCGGTTCGGCTCGGGCACGGTGGCCGCGATGCGCAGTTGCACGGCGACGCCGGACTTCATGTCCGTCGTTCCGCAGCCCCACAGGACGTCGTTCTCGTCCAGTCGGGACGGGACGTTGTCGGCGATCGGCACGGTGTCGAGGTGCCCGGCGAGCACGACGCGTTCGGCGCGGCCGAGGTGCGTACGGGCGACGACGTTGTTGCCGAAGCGGTCGACGGTGAGGTGCGGGAGGCCGCGCAGCGCGTCTTCCACGAGGTCGGCGAGTACCTTCTCGTCGCCGCTCACGGAAGGGATGTCGACGAGCCGGGCGGTCAGCTCGGCAGCGTCCAGGGTGAGGTCCAGCTCGGATTCGGGCATGGAACCGACCCTAACGCCCGGGTCGCCGGGGGGCCCGGTCCGTCCGTCGGGTGGACGCGTCCCGCGGGCCCGTCCAAAAGCCCGTCCCGAGGCCCGTTGCGAAGTCGGGGGACTCGTCAGGCCGGCCCGTCACCCGCCTCAAGTACGGTGGGCCGCGTGTCCCGCACCGATCATCCCCGCCCGCGTCGCCGGCGGCCTTGGCCCAAGGTCGCCGGTCTGCTCGTGCTGCTCGCGCTCGGCGGGTACCTCGTCGTCCAGTACGAGTCGACCGGCGGTGACGGCCCCCCGTACTGCACGGCCCGGACCTCGGGGGCGGGCGCCGACGACGGCTCGGCCCAGACCTACGAGTTGTCCCCGGAGCAGGCGGCGAACGCGTCGACGATAGCCGCGGTCGGCGTCTCGAAGGGGCTTCCGGAGCGGGCGGTGACGATCGCGCTGGCGACCGCGATGCAGGAGTCGGCGCTGCGCAATCTGGATCACGGCGACCGGGACTCGCTCGGGCTGTTCCAGCAGCGGCCCTCGCAGGGGTGGGGTACCGCGGAGCAGATCATGGACCCGGTGTACTCGGCGGGCATCTTCTACGACCGGCTCGCCGAGGTGAAGGGCTACTCGCGGCTCCCCCTGACGGTGGCCGCGCAGAAGGTGCAGCTCAGTGGTTTCCCGCAGGCGTACGCGAAGCACGAGCCGGACGCGGTGGTGCTGACCGCGGCGTTCGGCGGCGAGGGCTCGGTGGACTGCGGCGGGCCCGCTCCCACCGCGCCGGGCGATCCGGAGCGGGTGCGGACGGAGCTGACGCGGATCTTCGGCAAGCAGATGCGGCTCGACGCCCGCGCCGAGCCGGCGACCGCCGGGGAGTCCGGACCGGTCGGGCAGAGCGAGGTCGCGGTCGCGCCGACGCGCGGCACCGACGGGGCCGAGCGGCGGCGCAATCGGCTGGTGGCGCAGTGGGCGGTGGCCCACGCGCGCGACATGGGCATCGCCCGGGTGTCGTACGCCCCGGGGAGCTGGGTCGCGGGCGAGTCCGACGGCCGGTGGCGGGCGAAGGGCGGGGCGGGGGCCGGCGACGCGCCCACCGCGGGGTCCGACGGGGTGCGGATCTTCCTGGCGCGCTGAGGCGATCCGCCCGACGCGAGGCCGATCGAAAGCGGCGTGGACGGGGGCTCGTTCACGGGCCCCGTTCAACGGGCTCGCCGACGGGCTCGTTCAGACGTGCGGGACGTCCCCCGTGCGGGGGTGACCGGTTCGGGGGACCTCGGGGGGTCGGGTCGGACAGAACACCTGGTGGGCGCGCGTCCGGTGCGCTTTTCCCGGAAGCCGATTAAACGATGCGTTACTGATCCTTTACCCGACGGGTCCGCAACTTCGCCCGCCCTGCGAGCGGTTGTACACGGCGTACTCAGCCGCTACCGCTTAGGAGCAACATGTCCCTCCCCCTGACCCGTCGGATCGCCCGTGCCGCGCTGCTCCTCGCAGCCGGCGCAGCTCCCGTGGTCGGTGCGGCCGGCGCGGCCAGTGCCGCGGGCCTGGAGTCCGTGCCGCAACTGGGCACGCTCACCGCGCCGGACGCCGCCGACGGCGCGGGCGACACCGCCGCGACCGCCACGAACGCCGTGACGAAGGCCGCCCCGGCCGAACTGACCGGCGCGGCCGGCCCGCTGCTGGCCGGCCTGCCGACCTCGGGGCTGCCCACTTCGGGGCTGCCCACCGAGGCCCTGCCGACCGACGCGCTGCCCACCTCGGGGCTGCCCTCGGCGCAGACCCTCCCGCTGGGCGGCCTGCCGCTGGCCGGCGGCCTGGGCGGCTGACCACCGCGCGGACAAGGAACACCGAGGGGCCGGGAGCACGAACTCCCGGCCCCTCGGGCTGTCCGCGGCGCCGCGCGGGCCGCTTCCGGCTCAGCCGAGGCGCTTGACCGCGGCCTCGACCCGTTCGTCGGTGGCGGTGACGGCGACGCGGACGAAGTTCGCGCCCGCCTCCCCGTAGAAGTCGCCCGGGGCGACCAGGATGCCCAGTTCGGCGAGGTGGGCCACGGTCTGCCAGCAGGGCTCGTCGCGGGTCGCCCACAGGTACAGGCCGGCCTCGCTGTGCTCGATGCGGAAGCCGTGCGCCTCCAGGGCGGTGCGCAGCGCGTCGCGGCGGGCCGCGTACCGGGCGCGCTGCGCGGCGACGTGGGCGTCGTCGCCGAGGGCCGCGACCACGGCGTTCTGGACGGGGGCGGCGGTCATCATGCCGCCGTGCTTGCGGATCTCCAGCAGCTCGCCCAGCACCGCCGCGTCACCGGCGATGAAGGCGGCCCGGTAGCCGGCGAGGTTGGAGCGCTTGGAGAGCGAGTGGACGGCCACGATGCCCTCGTACGAGCCGCCGCACACGTCGTCGTGGAGGACCGAGACGGGGTCGGTGTCCCAGCCCAGTTCCAGGTAGCACTCGTCGCTGAACAGCAGGACGCCGTGTTCGCGCGCCCAGGCCACGATCCGGATCAGGTCTTCCTTGGGGATGACCTTGCCGGTGGGGTTGGACGGGGAGTTGAGCCACAGCAACTTCACGCCGGCGGGGTCGAGTTCGGTCGGGTCGTCGTACACGACGGCCTCGGCGCCGCACAGGCGCGCGCCGACCTCGTACGTCGGGTAGGCGAGCCGGGGGTAGGCCACCTTGTCGCCCGCGCCGAGGCCGAGTTGGGTCGGCAGCCAGGCCACCAGTTCCTTGGAGCCGACCACCGGCAGCACGTTGCGGTGCCCGGCGGCGCTCGCGCCGAGGCGTCCGCGCAACCATCCGGTGATCGCGTCGCGCAGCGCGACCGTGCCCCACACCGTCGGGTAGCCCGGGGAGTCCGCGGCCTCGATCAGGGCGCGCCGGATGACCTCGGGGACCGGGTCGACGGGCGTGCCGACCGACAGGTCGACGATCCCGTCCGCGTGGGCGACCGCCGTCGCCTTGTACGGCTCCAGCTTGTCCCAGGGGAAGGCGGGAAGACGGTCGGATACTGCGGCCACGGTGGTCTCTGCTCTCTCTGGGTGCTGGATCGGGGCGGTGCGGCCGGGTCACTGCGCTCGCACCGCCGCGGAAACGGGTCGGTCCCGCCGGCGCGAAAGCCGTACGGGACCGAAGCACGCGTTCGTCCCCCGGACACCGTCCGGGGGGACCGCCGGGAGGCGGTGGCCGTCAGTGGCCCTCGCCCATGGGCGGCAACGCGGCGACGAAGGGGTGATCACGCTCGATCAGGCCCAGCTTCGAGGCACCACCGGGCGAACCGAGCTCGTCGAAGAACTCGACGTTCGCCTTGTAGTAGTCCTTCCACTCCTCCGGAGTGTCGTCCTCGTAGAAGATGGCCTCGACCGGGCAGACCGGCTCACAAGCACCACAGTCGACGCACTCGTCCGGGTGGATGTACAAGGACCGCTGGCCCTCGTAGATGCAGTCGACGGGGCACTCTTCGATGCATGCCTTGTCCTTGACGTCGACACAAGGCTCCGCGATGACGTAGGTCACGCTCTCGTTCCTCCTCGGTAGGGCTTTCCATATCGCGCGGGAGCGCGGCGTCGTCGATGCCCGCACCTAGTATCTCCGTTCCCGGGCACGATCCGAACAGGAGGGGCGGACAGAGCTGTGGAAATCACTGCCGGTGGGCTGCTGGAGATCCGTATCACCCCCGCTGACGTGGGTAAACGAGTCTCTGTACGACGGGTGGAGGCCGGGCGGAGCGACTCCCCCTCGTTCACGGACACGGTCGGTGTTCTCACATCATGGTACGAAGGTGTGCTCACGATCACACGCAAGGACGGCACGTCCGTCCGGATCGCGGAATCCTCGCTGGTGGCGGGCAAGACGGTGCCCGCCGCGCCGGCCCGCCGCAGGGGTCCCGCGGCCTCCTTCGAGGAGCTCGCGCGGGTGACGGCGCGGGCCTGGCAGCCGCTGGAGAGCGAGCCGCTGGGCGAGTGGACGCTGCGTGCGGCCGGGGGCTTCACCCGGCGGGCCAACTCGGCGCTTCCCCTGGGCGACCCGGGGATACCCGTCCCGGAAGCACTCGCGCGGGTGACGTCCTGGTACGCGGAACGCGGACTTCCGGCGTATGTGCAGGCCGCGACGGGCGCCGCGGGCACCCAGGAGCTGCTGTGCGCGGAGCTGGAGCGGCTGGGGTGGGTCAACGAGGTCTCGGCGCAGGTGCGGATCGGGGCGCTCGCGCCGGTCGCGGACGTGGACGCGGACGTGTCGGACGTACGGCTGCTGCGCGCCCCGGACGAGCGGTGGCTGGCCCGCTACGGGAAGGTCCGCGACCCCGACCTGGCGCGGCGGATGCTGGTCGAGGGGCCCTCGGTGTGGTTCGCCGTGCTGGGCGGCGGCCGGGCGATCGGGCGGATGGTGGTGGACGGGCGCTGGGCCGGTTTCGGCGCGGTGGACGTCGATCCGGGGCACCGGCGGCAGGGCCTGGCCACGGCGGTGATGGCGGCGTTGTCGCGGCGGGCCCTGGAGGAGGGCGCCTCGGCGGCCTGGCTCCAGGTGGAGGCGGAGAACCCGGGCGCGCGGGCCCTGTACGACGGCCTGGGCTTCGCGACGCACCACGCGTACCACCACTTCCGGGCGGCGGCGTGAGTTCCGCCTCGCGGGCCCGGTTCGCGGAAGAGGCCCGCTCGGAGCGGCCGGACCTGGCCCTGCTGTGCCTGCTGCTGGCGGCGGAGGCCGACCCCGACCTCGACGAACGCGGCATCGACTGGGCTCAGATCGAACTCGACAGGCTGGCGGGCATGCTGCCGTACGGCCTGCGCGGCGGTCGGGCCTGGGCCTCGGCCGTGACGGAGCTGCTGGGTGGCCGGCTGGGCTTCCACGGCACGCCGGCGGACTACGAACGGTTGTCGTCCTCCCTGCTGCACCAGGTGCTGCGGCGGCGCCGGGGCCTGCCGATCCTGCTGTCGGTGGTCTGGCTGGAGGTGGCGCGGAGGGCGGGCGCGCCGGTGTACGGGCTGGGCCTGCCGGGGCATTTCGTGGTGGGTTTCGGCGACCCGGAGGAGGGGGTGGTCGTGGACCCGTTCGCGGGGGGCGCCTCGCTGGGCGCCGGCCCCGCGGAGTCGGCCGCGGAGCCCCGGACGCCGGCGCGCACGTTGGACGTCGTGCTGCGGATCCTGAACAACATCCGGGCGTGGGCCGCGACGCGGCCGGAGCACTCGGCGGTCGCGCTGTGGGCGCTGGACCTGTCGCTGCTGCTGCCGTCGCACCCGGCGTCGCTGCGCTACGAGCGGGGGCGGCTGCTGGTGGAGCGGGGCGAGTTCGTGACGGGGGCGGTGGAGTTGGAGGCGTACGCGGAGGTGGTGGACGCGGTGGACGCGGGGGCGGCGGCCCGGATCCGCGCGGAGGCCGTGTCGGCCCGGGCCCTCCTGAACTGAGGTCCGGACCGGGGGCCGGTCAGAGCCAGCCCTTCTCGCGGGCCGTGCGGATGGCCTCGGCGCGGTTGCGGGCCGCGAGTTTCTGGATCGCCGTCGAGAGGTAGTTGCGGACGGTGCCCGGGGACAGGTGCAGACGTTCGGCCAGTTCCGTGTTGGTCGCGCCGCGTTCCGCCGCCCGCAGGACCTCCCGTTCCCGGTCCGTCAGCGGGTTCGCGCCCTCCGCGAGGGCCGCCGCGGCCAGGATGGGGTCGATGACGCGCTCCCCCGCAAGGACCCTGCGTACCGCGTCCGCCAACTGCGCGGCCGGCGCGTCCTTGACGAGGAACGCGGAGGCTCCCGCCTCCATCGCGCCGCGCAGGTAGCCGGGGCGGCCGAAGGTGGTGAGGACGACGATGCGCAGCCCGGGCAGGGCCGTCCGCAGCGCGGCGGCGGCCTCGATGCCCGTCATGCCGGGCATCTCGATGTCCAGCAGGGCGACGTTCACGTCGTGGGCGCGGGCCGCGGCCACCACCTCGTCGCCGCGCGCGACCTGGACGAGGACTTCGATGTCGGGTTCGAGGCCGAGCAGCGCGGCCAACGCCTCCCGGACCATGGACTGGTCCTCGGCGAGGAGGATCCTGATGGGCCGTGAGGTCATGGGGTCGATCCTAGGGGGACACGGGCGAGCAGTCGGAAGCCGGTCTTGCCGGCGGGACCGGCCGTGAGGCTGCCGCCGACCGCCTCCAGGCGTTCCGTCAGTCCGGTCAGCCCGTTGCCGGCCTCGGCGGGGCCGCCCGATCCGTCGTCGTGGACGCTCAGTTCGGCCACCGGTCCCGCCAGGGTCTGTCGGATGTCGAGGGTGACGACGCACCGGCGCGCTCCGCTGTGCCGAACCACGTTGGTCACGGCCTCGCGCAGCGACCAGGCGAGGGCCGACTCGATCTCCTCCGGGAGTTCCCGCGTCCACTCGCCGGGCATGTCCGCCTGCACGCCCGCCGCGGCCAACGCGGTACGGGCGCCGGCCAGTTCGCCGGGCAGGGTGGGCCGTCGGTAGCCGTTCACGGCTTCCCGCACGTCGACCAGCGCCTGCCGGCTGACCTGCTCGATGTCCGCGACCTGCTGCGCGGCCGCCTCGGGCCGGTCCGGCAGCATCCGGCCCGCCAGCTCGCTCTTGAGCGTGATCAACGACAGCGAGTGCCCGAGCAGGTCGTGCAGGTCGCGGGCCATCCGAAGCCGTTCCTCGTTGGCGGCGAGTTGGGCGACCGTGGCCCGGGCCTGGCGCAGTTCCATCGTCGTACGGACCATGGCGCGGACGCCGACCATCGCGAACCCGCCCATCAGGGCCGGGATGAGCAGGCCGGCCAGGTACTGGTCCCCGCCCGGGACCGCGAGCGCCGTCACGCACAACAGGGCGGTCGCGCCGGGGACGGTCCAGCGGGCGATCTCCCCGGGCAGGGCGGCCCCGGAGGCGATGGCCACGTAGACGAAGAGCACGAGCCATTCGCGGCCCAGGGACAGGGACAGGATCATGGCCTGGGCGACCAGGACCGTCAGCGAGAACAGGACCCGGCGGACCGGTATCCGCCTGCCGCTGCGCAGGACCAGGACCAGGTACCAGGCGACGAAGGCCGCGAGGCCCAGGCCGCCGAGCAGTCGGGCCCCGAGGCTGTGTCCGCCGCGGATCAGGTCGATGACGGGGGCGCTGAGGTAGAAGAGCCACAGGCCCGTCCACAGCAGCTTCACGGTCCGCTGCCGGCGGTTCTCCGGCCGCATTCCGATACGGGGGCCGCCGGCGCCCTGGATGTCCTCCCCGGGGGTCGTGTACCGGGCGTCCGTCTCGCTGGTCACCGTCATGCCTTCAGTGAGTCCTTGCGGTACAGCCAGGCGGCGGCACCGGTGAACAGTACGAAGTACACCGCGAGGATCGCCACGTCCTTGGCGTGCGGCGCGCCGCCGAGTTCGATGGCCTGGCCCAGGCCGGCGTAGGCGTGGGTGGGCAGCCACTCGCAGATGTTCCGCAGCCACTGCGGGAAGTTCGCGGTGGGCATCCACAGGCCGCCGAGGATCGACAGGCCGAAGTAGAAGAGCATCGTGATGGGTCGGACCGTGTCCCCACTGGCCAGGTAGCCGATGGCCACGCCGAGCGCGGCGAAGACCAGACTGCCGGCCCAGATGGAGCCGGTCAGCGCCAGCCACTGCCAGAGCTCGAACCGTACGCCCTTGACTCCGGCCGCGACCGCGAAGACGACCAGGATCGCGGGCAGCGAGAGGACGCCGGCACTGGCGGTCTTGGCGAGGACGTAGCCGCGTCCGGGCAGGGCGGTCAGCCGCAGTTGGCGGACCCAGCCCTTCTCGCGTTCCTTGGCGATGCGTTCGCTGTTGCCCATCAGGACGGCGGTCAGCGCGCCGAAGGAGGCCATGGCGACCATGTAGAAGGCGGGCATGGTCAGTTCGGTGCCCATGACCTTCGTCGTGCCGTCCAGGGTGCCGCCGAGCATCAGGAAGAGGGCGGCCGGATAGAGGACGGTGAAGAACAGGTACTTCTTGTTGCGCAGCGCGCGGGAGATCTCCAGCGTGACGAGCTTCGTCGTTCCGTTGTTCAGCATGACGCGTCGGCCTCCTCGGCCTCGGTGAGGGCGATGAAGGCCTGTTCGAGACCCAGCCCGGCGACTTCCAGGTTCCGGGGGTAGAGCCCCAGGGCGTAGACGGCGTGCACGGTCGCGTCGGCGTCGCGCGACTGGAGCCGGACGGTGTCGCCGTGGCGCTCGTAGGCGGTCAGGTGCGGGAGGGCGCGCAGCGTCGCCTCGTCGACCGGGTCGTCGGTGAGGTCGAAGGCGATCTTGCGGGCGCCCGCCTTGGCCTTGATCTCGGCGGCGGTGCCGTCGGCGAGCAGCCGGCCCTTGTTGAGGACCAGCACCCGGTCGGCTATCGCGTCCGCCTCTTCCAGGTAGTGGGTGGCGAACAGGACCGTGCGGCCCTGCGCGGCCTGCTCGCGCATCGTGGCCCAGAAGGCCTGGCGGGAGGTGACGTCCATGCCGGTGGTCGGTTCGTCGAGGACGATCAGGTCGTTGTGGCCGGCGGTGGCGAGGGCGAAGCGGACCCGCTGTTCCTGGCCGCCGGAGAGTTTGTTGACGAGCCGGTCGGCGATGGAGTCGACCCCGGCGCGGGTGAGCACCTCGTCGACGGGGAGCGGGCGGGGGTGCAGCGCGCAGCCCAGCGCGACGACCTCGCGCACGGTGACGTCCTCCATCAGGCCGCCGCTCTGGAGCATCGCGCCGACCCGGCCGGCGGCGATGGCCTCGCGGGGGGTGGTGCCGAAGAGCCGTACGGTGCCGGAGTCGGCGGGGCGCAGGCCGAGCAGCAGGTCGAGGGTGGAGGACTTGCCGGCTCCGTTGGGGCCGAGGAGCGCGACGGTCTCCCCGGGGTGGAGCACGAGGGAGAGCCCGTCGACCGCGCGGACCGCGCCGTAGCTCTTGGTCACGTCCTCGAAGCTCACCACCGGGCCGCCGGCGGATGTCGTGGCGGCGGCTGATTGCGTCGCGGTTGTCGTCGTCATGGCTCCAGGTTCGCCGGGCAGGGGGGTCGCGCGGCAGTGTCGCCGGTCGTGATCCCGACATGACGGTTGTCATGTCGGGGGCATGACGGAGCCCCCGCGCGATGCTCCGGCGGGGGCTCCGACCTGCGGTGTTCCTCGGTGGTCCGGCGTTCCTCGGTGGGTCAGCTCGGGTTGGTGTCGATGACCACGGTCCGCTCGGCGGGGGTCTTGCCGCGCAGGCCCTTGATGAGGGCGCCCGCGACGTCCTTCGGGGTGACGGCGGTCTTCGCGCCGGTACCCCGGGTGATCAGGACGCCGTCGAACGTGTTCGTGTAGGCCGCCTGCAGGGCTTCGAGGTCGTACTTCTCGACGAGGTGGCCGTCCACGGCCTGCATGCTGAGGATCTTGGGCAGCGACCGCTGGCCGAAGGCGATGGACTTGGGGCCCGCCTTGACGGTGACGATGCCGGACATCGCCGGTTCGGCGAACTCCTTCATCGCCTTGTCCAGTTCGGCCTTGCCGATGACCGGCTCCTTGGCGACGGAGGGCAGTTCGACGGGCTTGGCCTCGCCGGTGGCCACCAGTTCGCGGAAGGCCTTCGTGACCTGTTCCACGGAGCTGTCCACGTCGAGGGTGGTGCCGGCCTTGCCGGGGACGGCGACGGCCTTGCCCGTGTCGAACGTGATGGTGCCCTCGGTGGCCGAGTCGGCGGTGCCGGCCAGCTCCGTGAGGGCGACCCGCAGCTTCTCCTCGTCCACCGGCATGACGGCGTCGGCCCTGCGCTCGTTGCCGAGGAGGGAGCCGATGACCGTGATCGGGTTGTAGTCGCTGCCCGACGCGTTGCGGACGGTCGTCTGGCTGTCGAGGGTCAGGCCGGCCTTGTCGGGCTTGAGCTCGACCTGCTTGCCGCCGACGGTGAGCCGCAGCGGGGCGCTCGCGCGGCTGCCGAAGGCCGTCTCGACCTTGTTGACGGCGTCGTCGCGGGTGCCGCCGATGTCCACGCCGAGGACGGTGGTGCCCTTGGGGACGTCGGAGTGGTTCAGCAGCAGACCCGCGCCGTAGGCGACGCATCCGAGGGCGATGATGCCGCCGGCGATGATGACCAGCTTGGAGCGGGGCTTCTTCGAGGACGCCGCCGGGGCCTTGGGGGCCGGTCGGTTCTGGTTCGGCGGCTGCGTCGCCGCGGGGGTCGGGACGACCGGCCCGGCCCCGGGTCCGCCGCCCGGGCCGCCGGGGCGGGGCCCGCCGGGCATCGGGGCGCCGGACATCGGGCCGCCGACCGGACCACCGGGCATCGGCGAGCCGGGCATGGGAGCGCCGGGCATCGGGGCGCCGGGGCGCGGACCGCCGGACATCGGTGCGCCGGACATGGGTGAGCCGGGCATGGGTGCGCCGGGCATCGGGGCGCCGGGCATCGGCACGCCGGGGCGGGGCCCGCCGGGCATCGGGGCGCCCGGCATCGGTCCACCGGCCGGCGGGGCCTCCGGTCCGGGCCAGCGCGGAGCCTCGCCGCCGCGTACGGGCGCGGAGCCCATGGCGGGACCGGCGGTGGGTCCGGCGGGACCGGTGGGCTCGGTGAAGGCGGGGAAGGCCTCGGTGACGGGGCCGTTGTCGTACTCCGGGTAGCCCTGGGGGGCTCCACCGCCGGCGCCGGGCGGGAAGCCGCCGCCCTGACCGGGCGCGGGGGCGTTGCCGCGCGGGCCCGGGGGCGGTGGGGCGAAGCCGCCGCCCGCGGGGGGCGGGGTGGGGCCGGCCGGCGCGGCGCCGTGGCCGGCGCTCGGCGGGCCCGCGGGGGCGCCGCCGTCGCCGGGCGGGGGCGGCGGGGTCGACTTGCGCGGCGCGAACCAGTTGCTGGCCGGCTCCTCCGAACCCCCCGAGGAGGGCGGGGCCGACTGCGGGGGGCGCACGGGCAGGGGCGCCGGGGCAGGGGCCGGCGCGGGCGGCGCGGCGGACTCGCCGGCGCCCGGCGCGGCATGCTCGGCGCCGCCCTCGGCGTCCTTGACGGGCTTGCGCACGACGACGGGCGGGATCGGACGCGAACCCGGGATGTTGATCCGGATCCGGGTCGTCAGGGTGGTCTCGGTCTTCGGCCCGTCGGAGTCGGGCGTGGACGGCTTCGAAGTCACAGAGTTCTCCTCCGGGGTGGTCGCCGCAGCGTCCGTGGACGGATACTGGCCGGTTCCATACGGCGGCGTACCCGAGGGGTAGGCGGCTCCACCGCGCCCTTGGGGCCCGGGGGACGGACTGTCGGTTTCACGGCTCAAGGCAGGTTCTCCCGGTTGGCTCCGCCGCCCGTCATACCGTGCGCGGGCAGCTCGGCGGCCCGTCCACCATACTGGCCGTCGCCCGGGCGCAACTGTTCGCGGGGAATCGGGGATTCCCCTTGACCCGCTCCGAGAGGGTACTCAACGATCCGTCAAACCCCCTCAAGCCGTCCCCGATCGGATCGCGTCCACGCTCAACGGCACGTCACGGGCGGGGCTTCGCGGCCGAAACCGGCCGGTCGACCGGGCCGCGCATCGTGGCGCAGATCACAGCGATCACCGTCCCGCCCAATAGGTACGCGTACATGCCGATTCCGGACGAACCGAGCAGGAAGTCCCCTTCGGGGCGCGGCAGGCTGAGGAGTACGTAGGCCAGGAACCAGCCGATCACCGCGGCGCCCACGCCGATGCCGGTTCCGGTGGCGATCCGGCCCGCGAGGAACACGCCGAAGAGCGCCGCCAGCGCGAGCAGCAGTCCGCCCGGGAACCACAGGCCCACCACGAGCCAGCCCGCCGCGCCGGCCACCGCGCCGGCGACGAGCAGGCCGAGCAGGGCGGCGATCCGGCCGGGGGTCCAGGTGGTGGTCATGCCGACACCCCCGCGAAGAGGTCCCGCTCGCGTTCGCCGGCCGGTGCCCCCGGCTCGCCCGCGACGAGTTCGTAGTACTCGCGGGCGAAGAGCGGCTGGGCCAGGTCGTTCGACAGGGCGAAGAAGGGCCCGTCCACGGCGATCTGGGTGGCGTGCGCGCGCATCGCGGCGGCCTTGGCCGCGACGAACGCCTCGCCGGCGACCCCGTCGCCGATCTCGGCGGTGATGCGCTCGTCGGCGACGACTCCGGGCACGTCGTCCGGCGCGGCGAGGCCGGGGAAGGGCGCCTTGCCGCCGGCGGCGCGCAGTCGGGCGAAGCCTTCCTCGACCACCGAGCGCGGCACCCGGTTCCAGTAGATCTTCCCGATCGTGTGCGCCGTGCCGAGATCGCGCCGGTACGCGCCCTCCGCGGCGAGTTCCGCCGCGCGCGTGGCGACGCGGTGGGCCTGGATGTGGTCGGGGTGTCCGTAGCCGCCGTCGGGGTCGTAGGTGACGAGGACCTGCGGGCGCAGCTCCCGGATGACCTCGACGAGGTACGCGGCGGCCTCGTCCACGTCGGCGGACCAGAAGGCGCCGGGGCGGTGGTTCTGCTCGGCGCCCATCATCCCGGAGTCGCGGAAGCGACCGGGGCCGCCGAGGAACCGGTGGTCGGTGACGCCCAGTTCCCCCATGGCCGCGGCGAGCTCGCCGATGCGATGGGGGCCGAGGGTGTCGTCGCGGTCGGCCGCGAGATGGGCGAGGTCGGGCGGGATGACCTCGCCCTCCTCGCCCAGCGTGCAGGTCACCAACGCGACGTGGGCGCCCTCGGCCGCGTACTTGGCCATGGTGACGCCGTTGTTGATGGACTCGTCGTCCGGGTGCGCGTGCACGAGGAGCAGACGACGAGCGGGAAGACCGTTCATGGGGTCAGCCTACGAGCTGAGTCCTAGAACTTGAGGCCACTGATCATGCTGGCCACGTTGGACGTCAGCTGGCTGAGCGTCGGCGCGATGGTCGAACTCGCCAGATAGAAGCCGAGCAGCACACACACGACGGCGTGTCCTGCCTTCAGTCCCGACCTCCGAACCAGCAGGAAGACGACGATCGCCAGCAGCACCACGGCCGAGATCGAGAGTGCCACGGCGTTTCACCTCCACGTCGAGCGGACATCGGTACGCGCATTCGTGCCTCGGCGGACTCATACCCACCGTGCGCTACGGATCATAACTATCCGTACCAGCGCATCGATCGAATTCCGGCAGCACAAGGGGCGCACGCCGTGCATGCGCAGGGTCACGGGGGAGGCCGGCCGGGGAGGCCGTACGCCTGCCCGGCCGGCTGTCGGCACCCGCACGGCCGCACCCGACCCAGGCTGCCCGGTTCACATCTCGGGCCAGAAACGGTCAAGTTGCCACCAGGTAAACCGAGTTGTCGTCACCCTGGGCCAGGCTCTCCGCATATTCGGGGGTGGCTGGAAATGATCGCCGGGTGTGAGCCCCCGTGCTGCCACCGGCCCGATCGGCTACTCCTCGGACGGGGGGTCTCCGGGTGACGGACCGGCTGACGGAGGCTCCGGGGCTGGTGGGCCGGCGGGTGGCGGGTCCGGCGGCGGCGGGAGTTCGCCCGGTCCCGGGACCACCCGCTTCTCGGCCGCGAAGTGGCAGGCCGACGGGTGCGCCGCCGGGCCCGAGGGGAAGACCCGCGGGATCGCGAGCAGCGGCACCTCCGCCGCGCACCGCGCCTCGGCCTTCCAGCAGCGGGTGCGGAAGGGGCAGCCCGAGGGCGGATCGGCCGGGGAGGGGACGTCCCCGGAGAGGATGATCCGGTCCCGGTGGGCGCGGGCGTCGGGGTCGGGAACGGGCACGGCCGAGAGCAGCGCCTGGGTGTAGGGGTGGGTGGGGTGGTCGTAGATCTGGATGTCGCTGCCGATCTCGACGATCCGGCCCAGGTACATCACGCCGACCCGGTCGGAGATGTGCCGGACGATCGAGAGGTCGTGCGCGATGAACACGTAGGACAGCTCGAACTCGTCCTGGAGCCGGGCCAGCAGGTTGATCACCTGTGCCTGGACGGAGACGTCGAGCGCGGAGACCGGTTCGTCGGCGACGATGACCTCGGGGCGCAGGGCCAGGCCGCGGGCGATGCCGATGCGTTGGCGCTGACCGCCGGAGAACTGGTGCGGGTAGCGGTTGATGTACTCGGGGTTGAGGCCGACCACGTCCAGCAGGTCCTGGACCTTGCGGCGCCGGTCCCCCTTGGGGGCCACCTCGGGGTGGATCTCGTACGGTTCCCCGATGATGTCGCCGACCGTCATGCGCGGGTTCAGCGAGGTGTACGGGTCCTGGAACACCATCTGGATGTTGCGCCGTACGGACTTCAGGGCCCGCCCGGACAGCCTGGTGATGTCCTCGCCCTTGTAGGAGATGGCCCCGGAGGTCGGGCGCTCCAGGTTGACCAGCATCTTCGCGACGGTGGACTTGCCGCAACCGGACTCGCCGACGATGCCGAGCGTCTCGCCGGCGGCGAGGTCGAAGGAGACGCCGTCGACGGCCTTGACGGCGCCGATCCTCTTCTTGAAGAGGACGCCGCAGGTCAGCGGGTAGTGCTTGACCAGGTCCCGCACTTCCAGGATGGGTTCAGGCACCGATGCACTCCTTCCAGAAGAAGCACGCGCTGGTGCGGTCCGGGGCGACGTCGGCGAGCGGTGGGACCTCGGCCCGGCAGGCCGGCCGGGCCATCGGACAGCGGGGGTTGAAGGCGCAACCGGGCGGGATGGCGAGCAGGTTGGGCGGCAGGCCCTTGATGGCGTAGAGCTCCTGGCCCTTCTGGTCCAGGCGCGGAATCGAGTCCAGCAGGCCGCGGGTGTACGGGTGCGCCGGACGCTTGTAGATCTCGTGCACGGGGGCCGCCTCGACGATCCGGCCCGCGTACATGACGGCGATCTTGTCGGCGACGTCGGCGACGACGCCGAGGTCGTGGGTGATCAGGATGAGTCCCATGTTCAGCTCGTGCTGGAGTTCCGCGAGCAGGTCCATGACCTGGGCCTGGACGGTGACGTCGAGGGCGGTGGTCGGCTCGTCGGCGATGATCAGGGAGGGTTCGAGGGCCAGCGCCATCGCGATCATGATGCGTTGGCGCATGCCGCCGGAGAACTGGTGCGGGTAGTCCCCCACCCGCTGCCGGGCGGCGGGGATCCGCACCCGGTCCATCAGCTCGATCGCCCTGGCCTTGGCGTCCTTGCGGGACATCCCGCGGTGGACCTCGTACATCTCGCCGAGCTGCGCGCCCACGCTGAGGACGGGGTTCAGGGAGGACAGGGCGTCCTGGAAGATCATGGCCATCTCGGCGCCGCGGATCCTCCGGCGTTCCTCCTCCTTGGTCTTCAGGAGGTCCTTGCCCTTGAACAGGATCTCGCCGTGGGAGATCCTGCCCGGCGGCATGTCCAGGATGCCCATGACGGCCTGGGCGGTGACGGACTTGCCGGAGCCGGACTCGCCGAGCACGGCGAGGGTCTCGCCCTCGTCCACCGAGTAGCTGACGCCGTTGACGGCCTTGGCGACTCCGTCCCTCGTGTGGAACTCCACGTGGAGGTCGCGGACTTCGAGCAGCATGGTGCCCACTCCTCAGCGCAGCTTGGGGTCGAGGGCGTCGCGCACCGCGTCGCCGAGCATGATGAAGGCGAGCACGGTGATGCTCAGCGCGCCGGCCGGATAGAGCAGCATGTGCGGGGCGTTGCGGATCTGGGAGGCGGCGTTGGAGATGTCGATCCCCCAGGAGACCGTCGGCGGGCGCAGACCCACGCCGAGGAACGACAGGGTGGCCTCCAGGGCGATGTAGGTGCCCAGGGCGATGGTGGCGACGACGATGACGGGCGCGACGGCGTTGGGCGCGACGTGTCGCAGCATCATCCGGCCGTTGCCGGCGCCGAGGGCGCGGGCGGCCTGTACGTAGTCGTTCTGTTTGGCGGTGATCACCGAGCCGCGGGAGATGCGGGCGATCTGCGGCCAGCCGAGCAGCACGATGAAGCCGACCACGGGCCAGACGGTGGTGCTGGTGACCACGGACAGGAAGACCAGGCCGCCGAGGACGACCGGGATGCCGAAGAAGATGTCCGCGACCCGGGAGAGCAGCGAGTCGCCCCAGCCGCCGAAGAATCCGGCGAGCCCGCCGAGCAGGGAGCCGAGCAGGGCGGCGCCGAGGGTGGCGCAGATGCCGACCGTGATGGAGGCGCGGGCGCCGTAGACGGTGCGGGTGTAGACGTCGCAGCCCTGGGTGTCGTAGCCGAAGGGGTGGCCGGGCGAGGCTCCCTGTTGGGACTTCGACAGCTCGCAGTGCAGCGGGTCGCCGCTCGCGATGAGCTGCGGCCAGATGGAGATGATCACGAGGAAGAGGATCAGCAGCGAGGAGACGATGAAGACGGGGTTGCGACGCAGCTGGTACCAGGCGTCGGACCACAGTGAGCGGGCCTTCTCCCCCGGGCCGGAGGGTGCGTCGCCGAGTGGCTTCTCCAGGCTCTCGGCCTCCTCCAGCGCGAGATCCATGGGTCCGCCCTGTCCGGTCGGGGCGATGGCTTCCCCCTCTCCGGGTTGCAGCGGGTCGTAGGCGGGATGCTCCGGCTCAGGCATAACGGATCCTCGGGTCCAGGACCGCGTAGAGCAGGTCGACGAGCAGGTTCGCCAGGAGGAAGACGATGACGAGGATGGTCACGAAGCCGACCACCGTCGGGGAGTTGTTGCGCAGGATGCCCTGGTAGAGCTGGTAGCCGACGCCGTGGATGTTGAAGATCCGCTCGGTGACGATGGCGCCGCCCATGAGGGCGCCGATGTCGGTGCCGATGAAGGTGACCACGGGGATCAGCGAGTTGCGCAGCAGGTGCCGGGTGATGACCCGGCGGCGCGGCAGTCCCTTGGCGACGGCGGTGCGGACGTAGTCGGCCTTGACGTTCTCCGCGATGGAGGTGCGCGAGAGCCGGGTGACGTACGCGAGGGAGACCAGCGCGAGCACGATGCCGGGCAGGATCAGCTCCCCGAAGGCGACCTCCCCGGAGACGGTGGGCCGGACCCAGCCCCATTTGACGCCGAAGAGGAACTGGAGCAGGTACCCCGTCACGAAGGTGGGCACCGAGATCACGACGAGGGTGAGCACCAGGACGGTGGTGTCGACGGTCCTGCCCCGGCGCAGGCCGCTGATCACGCCGAGGGTGATCCCGACGATGACCTCGATGACGATGGCGACCAGGGTCAGGCGCAGGGTCACGGGGAAGGCGGACGCCATCAGCTCGGTGACCGGCTGGCCGTTGAAGGCGGTACCGAAGTCGCCCTGGAAGATCTGCCCCATGTAGTGCAGGTACTGCTTCCACAGGGGCTGGTCGAGGTAGAGGTCCTTGCGGATGCGCGCGGCGGTGGCGGGGTCGGGCGCCTTGTCGCCGAAGAGGGCGGCGACCGGGTCGCCCAGCGCGTACACCATGAAGAAGATCAGGAACGTGCTGCCGATGAACACGGGGATCATCTGGAGCAGCCGCCGGATCACGTAGCGTCCCAAGGAGTGCTCCGGGGTGTCGGTGGGCCCTCCGGAACCGAGGGGGTGCCGGAGGGCGCGGGATCCGTGTGGGGGTCAGCTGACCTTGATCGCGTTGTAGACCGGGACGCTGAACTGGTTGAGGGCCACGTCGGAGATCCGCTCGGAGTGGCCGGCGCTGCCGTTCTGGTACCAGAGCGGGATGGCGGGCATCTGCTCGGCGAGGATCTTCTCGGCGTCCTGGAAGGTGGCCGTGGCCTTGGCCGTGTCGCTCTCCTGGTTGGCCTGGTCGACGAGCTTGTCGAACTCCGGGTTGGAGAACTTGCCGTAGTTGGAGGAGGCGCCGGTGTAGTACAGCGGCTCCAGGAAGTTCTGGATGAGCGGGTAGTCGGCCTGCCAGCCCGAGCGGAAGGGGCCGGTGAGCTTGAAGGCGCTCTGCTGGTTGCGGAAGTCCGCGAAGGTGCCGACCGGGTTGACCGTGCAGACCGGGCCCTCGCCGAGGGCGTTGTTGACGCTGTTGCAGACGGCGTCCATCCAGTCGCGGTGCGAACCGGTGTCCACGTTGGAGGTGAGCGTCATCTTGCCGCCGGGCAGGCCGCCGGCCTCCTGGATGAGCTTCTTGGCCTCGGTGGGGTTGAAGACGCAGGCGTCGCCGCAGAGGGTGGCGTTGAAGCCGCCGTCCTCGCCGAGGGCCGGCGAGGTCCAGTCCTTGGCCGGGGTGCGGGTGTCGCGGAAGATCTGCTTGGTGATCTCGTCGCGGTTGATCGCCATCGAGATGCCCCGGCGGACCTTCTCCATGCCCTCCTTGCCCCACTGCGGGTCGTACAGCGGGAAGGTGAGGGTCTGGATGATCAGGGCGGGCTGGTTGATGTAACGGTCGCCGAGGTCGTTGGCGACGTTCTTCAGCTGCTGCGCCGGAATGTCGTCGACGAGGTCGAGGTTTCCGGAGATCAGGTCCGTGTAGGCGGTGTTGTTGTCGGTGTAGACCCTCAGGTCCACCCCGCCGTTCTGCGCCTTGTCCTCACCGGTGTACCCGTCCCACTTGCGCAGGTTCATCGCGGTGCCCTTGGTGTACGAGTCCACCGTGTAGGGGCCGTTGCCGATCGGCTTGGAGAGCCAGCCGGCGTGGTCGGTGAAGAAGGCCTTGGGCAGCGGGGAGAACGCCTGGTAGCCGAGGGTCTCGGGCCAGGTGGAGAACTTCGACTTCAGGGCGACCGTGAAGGTCTTGGCGTCCTTGACGACGAGTCCGGACATCGTCTTGGTCTTGGGTTCGCCGGAGGCCGGGTGCAGGTTCTCGTAGCCGACGATGTCGGAG
The DNA here is from genome assembly GCF_041431415.1 of Streptomyces sp. NBC_00513. Classification (GTDB taxonomy): domain Bacteria; phylum Actinomycetota; class Actinomycetes; order Streptomycetales; family Streptomycetaceae; genus Streptomyces. Next base: position 5,012,581 of record NZ_CP107845.1, on the reverse strand, counting down.
AAGAACGGCGAGTTGTTCTGCTTGTTGCGCACGTCCGCGCCGTAGTTCCAGGCGTCGACGAAGGACTGCGCGGTGACCGGCTCGTCGTTGCTGAACTTCCAGCCGTCCTTCAGTGTGACCGTGAAGTTCTGACTGTCCGTCGTGTCGATCTTCTCCGCGACCATGTTGACGGCCGCGCCGGTCTTCGGGTCGTAGCGCTTGAGGCCCCGGAAGATCATGTCGAGGACCTTGCCGCCCTGCACCTCGTTGGTGTTGGCGGGTTCCAGCGGGTTCTGCGGGTCACCCCACGAGGAGCTGACGATCCCCGATTCGCCTCCGCCACCGTCGCTTCCGCCGCCGCCGCAGGCCGTCGCCGCGAGGGCGACGGCCACCGCACATGCGGCCCACTTGGCGTGGGTGGCTCCGCGCATGGAGTGCCTCCTAGGGATCCCAAGTCTCACTTAGGGGCCAATGTCACCCTATGAGGGGTCCCATACACCTCCGGTTGGACCGATTGCACCCTCGCGTCACCCGCCTGTCACCCCTGCGAGTGCAAAGGCAGCTCCCATGTGTCCACGGCGTAGTGCAGGCCCATTCCGTGCGCCTCGTACAGCGCCAGTGCGCCGCTCTCGTTGTGGGTGTCCACGCCCAGTCCCACGGTGTCCCGGCCTCGTTCCGCGTAGGCGGCGAAGGCGTGGCGCAGCAGGAATCCGCCGATGCCCCGGCCGCGGACGTCCCCGCGCACGCCGATGTGGCTGATCCAACCCATGCTGATGCGGTCGTCCCGGGTGAGCAGGACGGCCACGTCGCCCCGCGCCGGCAGGGCGGCGATCCAGACCAGGGACCAGTCGAGCCGGCGGGCGTCGAGGTGGTCGAGCCAGGGTTCGTACGCGCGCTCCACGTGCCCGTAGTGCGCCGCGAAGGTCTCCTCGATCAGGGCGTGGGCCCGGCGGGGGTCGGCCGCGTCGGCGGCGCAGTGCCGCAGGGTCAGCCCGTCGGGGGGCTGCGGCGACCGTTCGCGGGCGGCGTCGAGCCGACGGGTCATCACCTGGTACCGGCGCACGGAGCGGTAGCCGCGGCGGGTCAGGAGGCCGGTGTCGAGGGTGGGGTTCACGTTGAGCTGGAGCCGCAGTGCGGCGGCGCGGGTCGCGCCGGCCATCCTGCGGGCCCGGACCTCCATCAGCTCCAGGAGTCGTACGGCGGCCTCGGGGTCGCCGGGCAGCACGTAGTGGTCGCCGTCGACCCGCCCCGGCCGGGCGTCGGCCCAGACCAGCGCGTAGGCGACGAGCCTTCCGGCCCGGAAGGCGAGCCAGGAGTCCCTCGCCAGGTCGACGCCGGGGTGGTGCAGGTCGGCCTTGACCGTGCCGAGGTCCGTTTCCGGTCTGCCGATCTCGATGACGTCGACGGCGTTGAGCAGTGCGCAGATGTCGGACGCGTCCCCGGGCCCGGCGGGTCGGACGGTCAGCATGTCGGTCATCGGCCCACTGTCGGTGGCGGCGGGCCCCGAAGGCAACCGGCTTCCGTTCCCGCCCACACGTCAGGGCGCCCGGTACCGGAAGGATCCGGTACCGGGCGCCCTGAAAAGACGTGCGTCCCGCGGGAGATCAGACGGCCAGGACGGCCTTCTCCTCCGCGAAGTGGCACGCCGACTCGTGCGCGGCCAGGGTGTCCAGGCCCTTGAAGCGCTCCGGGATCGCCAGCAGCGGCTCCTCGGTGGCGCACTTGTCCTGGGCCTTCCAGCAGCGGGTGCGGAAGCGGCAGCCCGACGGCGGGTTGGCCGGGGACGGGACGTCACCGGTGAGGATGATGCGATCACGGCCCTCGCGGGCGTCCGGGTCGGGGACCGGGACCGCCGACAGCAGCGCCTGGGTGTAGGGGTGCGTCGGGTGCTCGTAGATCTGGCCGTCGCTGCCGATCTCGGCCATCTTGCCGAGGTACATGACGCCCACGCGGTCCGAGATGTGCCGGACGATCGACAGGTCGTGCGCGATGAAGAGGTAGGACAGGTTGAACTCGTCCTGGAGCTTCTCCATCAGGTTGATGACCTGCGCCTGCACCGACACGTCGAGCGCGGAGACCGGCTCGTCGCAGATGATGATCTCCGGGTTGAGCGCGAGGCCGCGGGCGATGCCGATGCGCTGGCGCTGACCGCCGGAGAACTGGTGCGGGTAGCGGTTGATGTACTCGGGGTTGAGGCCGACCACGTCCAGCAGGTCCTGGACCTTGCGGCGCCGGTCGCCCTTGGGAGCCACCTCGGGGTGGATCTCGAAGGGCTCCCCGATGATGTCGCCGACCGTCATGCGCGGGTTCAGCGAGGTGTACGGGTCCTGGAACACCATCTGGATGTTGCGTCGGACGGCCTTCAGGGCGCGCCCGGACAGCTTGGTGATGTCCTGGCCCTTGTAGAAGACCTCGCCCGCGGTGGCCTTCTCCAGGTTCATCAGGAGCTTGGCGACGGTGGACTTGCCACAGCCGGACTCGCCGACGATGCCGAGCGTCTCGCCGCGGTAGAGGTCGAAGGAGACCCCGTCCACGGCCTTGACCGCTCCGACCTGCTTCTTGAACAGGATTCCCTGGGTCAGCGGGAAGTGCTTGACCAGGTTGCGCACCTGGAGGATCGGCTCGCGCTCGGGGGCGTTCTTGGTGAGCTCAGCCATGGATCTGCTCCTTCCAGAAGTGGCACGCGCTGCCGCGGCCGGGCAGCACGGCGCCGTCCTGCTCGGTCACCTGCTGCAGGGTCGGTACCTCGGTGCGGCAGATGTCCTGCGCCTTGGGGCAGCGCGGGTTGAAGGCGCAGCCCGAGGGGATGTTCAGCAGGTTGGGCGGGAGGCCCTTGATCGCGTAGAGCTCCTGGCCCTTCTGGTCCAGGCGCGGGATCGAGTCCAGCAGGCCGCGGGTGTACGGGTGCGCGGGACGCTTGTAGATCTCGTGGACCGGGGCGTTCTCCACGATCCGACCGCCGTACATGACGGCGATCTTGTCCGCGACGTCGGCGACGACGCCGAGGTCGTGGGTGATCAGGATGAGGCCCATGTTCATCTCGCGCTGGAGTTCCGCGAGCAGGTCCATGACCTGGGCCTGGACCGTCACGTCGAGAGCCGTGGTGGGCTCGTCGGCGATGATCAGGTCGGGCTCCAGGGCCATCGCCATGGCGATCATGATGCGCTGGCGCATACCGCCGGAGAACTGGTGCGGGTAGTCGCCCACGCGCGCCTTGGCGGCGGGGATCTTGACCCGGTCCATGAGCTCGACGGCCTTGGCCGTGGCGTCCTTCTTGGACATCCCGCGGTGGACGCGGAACATCTCGCCGAGCTGGGCGCCGACGGTGTGCACCGGGTTCAGCGAGGACAGCGCGTCCTGGAAGATCATGGCGATCTTCTGGCCGCGGACCTTGCGGAACTCCTCGGCGGGCAGCTTCAGCAGGTCGGTGCCCTGGAACAGGATCTCGCCGTGCGGGATCTTGCCCGGAGGCATGTCCAGGATGCCCATGATGGCCTGCGCCGTCACGGACTTGCCGGAGCCGGACTCGCCGAGGACGGCGAGGGTCTCGCCCGCGTTCACGGAGTACGAGACACCGTTCACGGCCTTGGCGACACCGTCGCGGGTGTGGAACTCGACGTGCAGGTCGCGCACTTCGAGAAGGGGGGTGCCCTCCGGCGCCGAACGGGGCGCGGGGACGTTCGAGGTCTTGTCGATGATGGTCAACGTACGCCCTTCCTCAGCGCAGCTTCGGGTCGAGGGCGTCGCGCACCGCGTCGCCGACCATGATGAACGCGAGCACGGTGATGCTCAGCGCTGCGGCCGGGAACAGCAGCATGTAGGGAGCCTGGAGGAAGCGCGCCTGGGCGTCGCTCACCATGAGGCCCCACGAGATCTCCGGCGCCTGGACGCCGACACCCAGGTAGGACAGGGCCGCCTCGGCGGAGATGTACACACCCAGGCTGATCGCGCCGACCACGATGACGGGGGCGATGGCGTTCGGCAGGATGTGCCGGAGCGTGATGCGCCAGGTGCCCGCGCCGAGGGCGCGGGCCGCCATCACGTAGTCGTTGTGCTTGTTGGCCAGCACCGAAGACCGCATGATGCGGAAGATCTGCGGCCAACCGAGGGTCGCGAGGACCAACGAGACGGTCCAGGCGTTGCCCTTGCCGAGGCCCGACATGATCAGCATGCCACCGAGCATCAGCGGGATGGCGAAGAAGACCTCGGCGAAGCGGGAGAGCACGGTGTCGACGAAGCCGCCGAACCAGCCCGCGAGCAGACCCGACGTGACGCCTACCAGGACCACCATGGCGGTCGTGGCGATGCCGACGATGATCGAGTTGCTGGCCGCGTAGACGGTCTTCGCGTAGACGTCACAACCCTGCACGTCGGTCCCGAAGATGTGGTCGCCGCTGGGCTTCATCATCGAGTCGCGCAGGTTGCAGGCCGCGTACGCGTCGACGCCGGTGAAGATGCCGGGCAGCAGCGAGACCACTGCCATGAACAGCACCAGCGCGCCGCCTATGAGGAAGACGGGGTTGCGGCGGAGGTCGTAGAACGCGTCCGACCAGAGACTGGCCTCGCGCTCCTTCTTCCGCTTCCCGCCCTCCTTGGGGCTCTTGACGTCGGTGGAAGGGGCGCCGACGGTCTGGGTCTCGGTCAACTCGTCCCCCACCGTGGTTGTGTCACGCATAACGGATCCTCGGGTCGAGCACGGCGTACAGCAGGTCCACGATCAGGTTGGCGAGCATGTAGACGAGAACCAGGATGGTGACGATGCCCACCACCACCACGCCCTGCTTCTGCCAGACGTACATCGCCAGCGTGCCGCCGATACCGTGAATGTTGAAGATCCTCTCGGTGATGACCGCGCCACCCATGAGGGAGCCGAGGTCCGCACCGAGGAAGGTGATGATCGGGATCAGCGCGTTGCGCAGCGCGTGACGCACGACGACGCGGCGGCGGGGCAGGCCCTTGGCCGTGGCGGTGCGGACGTAGTCCGCGCGCATGGTCTCCATGAGGCTGGTACGGGTCAGTCGGGCCACGTACGCCAGTGAGGTCGTGGCGAGCACGAACCCGGGCAGGAGATAGGCGCGGAGACCGTCGTTCTCGTTGAAGGAGACGGGGAAGAAGTCGATTCCCCAGGCTTCCTTCAACTCGACGCCGAGGACGAGCTGGAGCACGAAACCGAAGACGAAGACCGGGATCGAGATCACGAGCAGCGTGGTGATCAGCACCAGCTGGTCGATGAACTTGCCGCGGCGCAGGGCCGACATGACACCGGCGGTGATGCCGACGAGGGCTTCGATGACGAAGGCGACGACGGCCAGGTTGACCGTGTACGGGAACGCCTCGGTGATCAGGTCGATGACCTGACGACCCTGCAGGGTCTCACCGAAGTTCCCCTGGAACAGGTTGGTGATGTAGTGCCAGTACTGGAGCAGGAACGGATCGTCCAGGTTGTACTTCGCCCGCAGCATGGCCGCGACGGTGGGGTCGGCCTTCTTGTCGCCGGCCAGCGCCGAAACGGGGTCGCCGGGCAGGCTGAAGGCGAGGTAGTAAATGAGGAACGTGGCACCGAGCAGTACAGGGATCGCCTGTATGAGTCGGCGGATGAGGTAGCGGCCCATCAGACCTCCAACGGAAGAGCAGGGGGAAAGGGCGGGCTGGCGGAAACCTGATTCCGCCTGCCCGCCCCCGCGGTCCCCTTGGTGAAGAGGGGTGTCAGCTGAGTTCGACGTTCGCCAGGTCCATGCGGCCCTGGGCGTCGACCTCGACGTTCTTCACGGACTTGGAGTAGGCCGAAGAAGACATGTACGTGAAGACGGGGATGTACGGAAGGTCGCGGATGATGATGTCATCGGCCTTCTGGTACAGCTTCAGGCCCTCCGCGGGGTCCTTCGCCTCGTCCGCCTGCTTCATGACGGCCTCGAACTCGTCGTTCTTGTAGTGGCCGTAGTTGGAGCCGTTCTCGATCGCGACCTTCGAGAAGATCGGACGGAGGTAGTTCTCGGCCGCCGGGTAGTCCATGGACCACGCCATGCGGAACGCGCCCTTGTACTTCGAGGCGCCCAGGTCGTCCAGCATGTCGCCGAACTTGGCGTACGGCTTGGCGGTGACCTCGATGCCGAGGTTCTGCTTCAGCTGGTTCGCGACGGCCTCGATCCACTCCTTGTGGCCGCCGTCGGCGTTGTAGCCGAGCTCCATCTTGTTGCCCGGGATGCCGCCGGCCTTCTCGAAGATCTCCTTCGCCTTGGCCGGGTTGTACGTGCCGAACTCGCCGAGCGCGCCCTTGCGGTAGCCGGGGACGATCGGGCTGATGAAGTCGTCGGCCGGCTTGCGGGTGCCGTTGAAGATGCTCTTGCCGATGGCGTCCCGGTCGATGGCCATGGAGATCGCCTGACGGATCTCCAGCTTGCCGAAGGTCTCGGGGTTCTGCTCGAGCGGCAGGCCGACGTAGCCGACACCGGACTCGGGCTTGTAGATGTAGCGCTCGCCGAACTCCTGGGAGACGGTGGCCATCGCCGAGATGGGGAGCTTGTCCAGGATCTGGATGTTGTCGGCGCGCAGGTCGTTGTACGCCGTGTCCAGGTTGTCGTAGATCTTGAAGGTGACGCCGGACAGCTTGGCGCGACCCTCGGCCGGGTACTTGTCGTACCGCTTGACCTTGATCTGCTTGTTGTGGTCCCAGACGCCGTCCATCTGGAAGGCACCGTTGCCGATGGGGGCCTCGCCGAACTTCTTCGGGTCGGCCTCGAAGGCCTTCGGCAGCGGGTAGAAGGCGTTGTAACCCAGCATCGTCTTGAACTGGGAGAAGGACTCCTTCAGCGTGACGGTGAAGGTCTTCTCGTCAACGACCTTGAGGCCCTTGAGCTCCTTGGCGGTGGGCTTCTTGTCCTTGCCCGGGGCCAGCTCGTCGGAACCGTCGATCTTCGAGAAGAACGGCAGGCCCTCGGCGGCGTTGTCCTGGTTGGCACCCCAGTTCCAGGCGCGGACGAACGACTGGGCGTCGACCTTCTCGCCGTTGTGGAAGGTGAAGCCGTCCTTGATCTTGATCGTCCAGGTCTTCGAGTCCGTGGTCTCGATGGACTCGGCGACCGCGAGCTTCGGCTCGTTGGTCTTGTTGTCGTACTTGACCAGACCGGTGAAGAGCGCGTTGAGGACCTCGGCACCTTCGGACTCGGCGGTGTTCTGACCGACCAGGCCGTGCTGCGGCTCACCAAGCTGAACGGTGATGTTGCCGCCACCCTCGCCTGCGTTGTCCTTGCTGGTGCTGCAAGCCGTGGCAGCCATCGCCACGATGACGGCACCCGCGACCCACTTGGCGCTCGTTGCTCCGCGCATGGGTAATTGCCTCCTCAGGAGTCACTGTCGATTCGTGAAGGACCCGGCTCGCTGACACCCCTGACAGCGAAATCCGGTCCCATCGTGTGTGCTCGTGAGTCGACGCTCCCCACAGCGTGTGACCCATTGACCCGAGCTCAATGGAGCCATCCTCGGGGACTGCCAGACCGTAAACCACACTTAAGTGGTCTCGTTTTCACAACATCACCGCATGGCGAAAACCCGAAATCCGGACAAACGGATAGGAGACAGACACGTGCGAAACGGACGGTTAGCTCATCATCCGGAGTGTCACGGTCGGTATCCGGACACCAGAACGAAATAATCCGGTTGACAAACGCGAACGGCCCCGCCCCTCACGATGATCCGTGAGGGGCGGGGCCGTGCCACAGGGACGGGTTTCGGCCGGCCGCGGGGCGGCGGCCGACAAGCCCTGTGGCTACGTTCCTACTTGCCGGACTTGGCGCGCGAAGCGGTGCGCGAGCGGTCCTTCTGGTCCAGGACGACCTTGCGGATGCGGACGGCCTCCGGGGTCACCTCGACGCACTCGTCGTCGCGGCAGAACTCCAGGGACTGCTCCAGGGAGAGCCTGCGGGGCGGCACCACGTTCTCGGTGTTGTCCGCGGAAGCCGCACGCATGTTGGTGAGCTTCTTCTCCTTGGTGATGTTCACGTCCATGTCGTCGGAACGCGAGTTCTCACCGACGATCATGCCCTCGTACACCTCGGTGCCGGGCTCGGTGAACAGGACACCGCGCTCCTGGAGGTTGATCATCGCGAACGGCGTCACGGAGCCGGCGCGGTCGGCGACCAGGGAACCGTTGTTACGGGTAACCAGCTGGCCGAACCACGGCTCGTGGCCCTCGTGGATCGAGTGGGCGATGCCGGTGCCGCGCGTGCCGGTCAGGAACTCCGTACGGAAGCCGATGAGGCCGCGCGACGGGACGACGAACTCCATGCGGACCCAACCGGAGCCGTGGTTCGACATGTTGTCCATACGGCCCTTGCGGACGCCCATGAGCTGCGTGACCGCGCCCATGTGCTCCTCGGGGACGTCGACGGTCATGCGCTCGACCGGCTCGTGCACCTTGCCGTCGATCTCCTGCGTGACCACCTGCGGCTTGCCGATGGTCAGCTCGAAGCCCTCGCGGCGCATCTGCTCGACCAGGATGGCCAGCGCGAGCTCACCGCGGCCCTGGACCTCCCAGGCGTCGGGGCGCTCGGTGTCGAGGACGCGGAGCGAGACGTTGCCGATGAGTTCGCGGTCGAGGCGGTCCTTGACCTGGCGGGCGGTGACCTTGCGGTCCTTGACCGCGGCCTTGGCGTCCGCGCCCTTGCCGCTGCCGCCGCGGCCGACCATCGGGGAGGTGTTCGTGCCGATGGTCATGGAGATCGCCGGCTCGTCGACCGAGATCAGCGGGAGCGCGATCGGGTTCTCCGGGTCGGCGAGGGTCTCGCCGATCATGATGTCGGGGAAACCGGCGACGGCGCAGATGTCACCCGGGCCCGCCACCTCGGCCGGCTTGCGGGTGAGCGCCTCGGTCATCATCAGCTCGGTGATGCGGACGTTGGAGATCGTGCCGTCACGCTTGATCCACGCGACGGTCTGACCCTTGCGGAGCTCACCCTGCTCGACGCGCACCAGGGCGATGCGGCCGAGGAAGTTGTCGGCGTCCAGGTTGGTGACGTGGGCCTGGAGGGGGGCCTCCTCGTCGAACACCGGGGCGGGGACGTGCTCCAGGATGGTGGAGAAGAACGGCTCCAGGCTGTCGCTGTCCGCGGGGACGGTGCCGTCCTCCGGCTTGGTCAGCGAGGCGACGCCGTCACGGCCACAGGCGTAGACGATCGGGAACTCGATCTGCTCCTCGTCGGCGTCCAGGTCGAGGAAGAGGTCGTACGTCTCGTTGACGACCTCGTCGATCCGGGAGTCCGGACGGTCCGTCTTGTTGATGCAGAGGATGACCGGCATCTTCGCCTGCAGGGCCTTGCGCAGGACGAAGCGGGTCTGGGGCAGCGGGCCCTCCGACGCGTCCACCAGCAGGACGACCGCGTCCACCATCGACAGACCGCGCTCGACCTCGCCACCGAAGTCGGCGTGGCCGGGGGTGTCGATGATGTTGATCGTGATGGGCGCCCCGCCGTCCTTGGGGTGGTACTTCACCGCCGTGTTCTTGGCGAGGATCGTGATGCCCTTCTCACGCTCCAGGTCGTTCGAGTCCATCATGCGGTCGTCGAGGTGCTGGTGGGCGGCGAAGGCACCGGCCTGCTTGAGCATGGCATCGACGATGGTCGTCTTGCCATGGTCGACGTGGGCGACGATGGCGACGTTACGGATGTCGTGGCGCGTGGGCACTTCGGCGCTTCTCCCGGGATCGTGGATGGCGGCGCGTACGGTCCGGCACGCGAGCCTCGACCGGGCGGAAAACCTGCCACGGCCTTACCCCATCGTACGTCGGATGGCGGGAACCGGCTGCCGGGGGGTCTGTCAAGAGGCCGGACGACTGAGCGGGACCGAGGATGAGGTGGGGTGTCTCGGTCGCGCCCGACGCCTGTGTCCACTGGGGATTCACGCAGGTCCACAAGGTGTTCTACAGGGTGTTCACGCGGGTCAACGGGTATCGACGACCTTGCCCGCCGGGTGTCCGGCGGGCAAGGGACTTGAGTCACTTCTGAGCTTGTGACCCGTGGGTCAACCTTCCGAACCCCCCTTTGTCACCACTTCTTCTCCCCGCGTCCTACTTCTTCTTGTTCTCGTCGCCCTTGGCCGGGGCGGCCTTCTTCCAGCCGATGTCCTGGAAGCGGGGGGCGCCCAGGCCGAAGGCGCCCGCGTTCACCAGGTTCGGTTTGACGGCGACCAGCTCGGGGCGCTGGTACAGCGGGACGGAGCCGGCCGCGGCCCAGATCCGGGCGTCGGCCTTGCGCATCAGCTCGCGGGACTGGTCCTCGTCCAGTTCGCCGACCGCCTGGTCGAAGAGCTGGTCGATGTGGTCCGTGCCGACCCGGGTGTAGTTCTGTTCGACGAGGAGGGATCCGTCGGCGGCGGGTTCCGGCTTCGCGAAGATGGGCCGGGCGTCGGTGGCCGGGTAGGCCGTCGCCGGCCAGGAGTACAGGGCCAGGTCGTACTGGCCCGAGGCGATGTGGTCCTTGAAGAAGCTCTCGTCCGCCACCTTGGTCAGCTCGGTGTTCACGCCGAGCTTGCGCAGCATCTGCGAGATCCGCTCGCCGACCGCCCGCAGGGCCTCCGAGCCGGGGCCGGAGGGAAGGACGAAGCGCAGGGTGAGCGGCTTGCCGTCCTTGGCGAGCACGCTGCCCGAGGTGTGGGCCTGCTTGGCCGGGGCCGGGCTGGCCTTGGCGGGCTCCTTGTCGTCCTCGCCCTCCTCGCCGTCGAGGGTCGGGCCGCGCTTCCCGTCGTCCTGCGCCTGGTCCTCGGTCCCGGCTTCCTCCTGGGCCCGGGCCTGGGCCTGCGCCTGACCGAGCAGGGTCTTCTCCTGCGCGGCCGCGAACGGGGCCGGGGCCAGCACCGGGGAGGGCCGCTCCTCGGCGTCGGGTGCGGAGGCGTCCGCGTCGACGATCTCGCCGTCCGGCAACCGACCCTCGGGCAGGTCCCCCTCGTGGTCGCCGTCGGCGTCCTCGTGGTCGCCGGGCGCGCGCGCCGGCGCCTTGGCGTCGCCGGCCTTCCCGTCGTCCTGGCCGACGATGTAGAGGCCGTCGTTGCCGGTGCCCGGGCCCGAGGGGGTCTTGCCGTCGTCCTGCCCGGGGGCCGTCTTGTCGCTCTCGGGGCCGGCCTTGGTGCCCAGCGGCGCGGTGAGCTTGCCGCCCGGGCGCCACCCGGCGTCGGCGAGCAGGGCCTGTGCGGCCCGGGTGTCCTGGCCGCCGAGCGCGTCGCTGTTGTCGGCGTACGCGCGCTGCCCCGCGAGCGCCAGGTGGCTGCCCACCGGCTTCGCGGGCAGGCCGAGCGGCTTCAGCACGATCTCGGCCAGCGCCTTGCGGTCCAGGGCGCGGGCCACGGCCCGTCGGACCCGCTCGTCGGCGAGGGGGCCGGAGGCGCCGTTCATCGCGAGCTGCGTGTAGGCGGGCTCCAGCGACTTGCGCACCGTGAAGGAGCGCAGGGCCACCTGCTCGTCCGCGTACTTCGTGACCGCCTCCGCGTCCTTGCGGCGGGTCTCCTGTTCGGCGGCGGCCTTGCTCTCGTCCTGCCCGTACGCCACCGCCCAGGACAGGGTCGCCTGGGCGGCCGTCTCGGAGGTGCCCGGGCCGTGCGCGCCCTTGGCGCCCGAGGCGCGGCCCCCGTCGCGCAGGGCGAGGGCGATCCGGTCGGCGCCGGCGCGGTCGATCTCCGCCATGTCGAGGCGGCCGGCGGCCAGGGCGGCCGGGCGTTCGGCGCGGGGCACGGCCGTGAGGACCAGTGTGTCCAGCTTGGCGGGGCGACCCCACCAGCGGGCGTTGCGGGTGAGCGCCACCGTGCCGGTCTTCTTGTCGACGGCTCCGAGGTTGAAGGGTCCGGCGGTCACCTTGAGGGCGCCGCGGGCGCCTTCGTTGAAGGCCTCGGGGGTGCCCGTGACCTGCTTCGGATAGAGCGGGCTGAAGAGGGAGCGCCAGTCGGCGTAGGGCTTGGCGAAGGTGACCTTGACCTCCAGGTCGGTCTTGCCCCGCTCGATCTTCTCGATGCGCTCGTAGCCGGCGTTGCGGGCGGTCCAGTACGCCGAGTCCTTGCCGTTCAGGGACCTCCACTGGGCCACGAAGTCGGCGGCCCCGATCTCCCGGCCGTCGCTCCACACCGCCTGCTGGTTCAGCTTGTACAGCACGACCTGCTTGGGCTCGCGCTCCGTGACCTCGGCCTTCTCCAGGTAGTCCGGGTTGACCACCGGCCGTCCCTTGGCGTCCATGACGAACAGTTGGGGCAGTACCGCCCCGGCGATCCGGCCGGTGGTGGCGTCGGCGTCGGCCTGGAAGGTGTTCAGGGTGTTCGGGAGGTTGTCCACGGCCCAGCGCAGGACACCGCCGTCGACGACCCGGTCGCGGGTGGTCGTCGCGATGTCCTGGCCCGCGGCGGCCGGGCCGCCGTCGTCCTCACCCGCGCCGCATCCCGCGAGCAGCGGCAGTGCGAGGACTCCCGAGGTCAGGAGCGCCAAGGACCTGCGCCTTCTCTGGGTCATGGGTGGTACCTCCGGGGCGGGGCGTGGGGGTGCGTGAGCAGGGGGGAATTGATCACGTTCGGCGGTATATGGAGCTGATCACACTGGGTGCCGAAGCCCACTGAAATCCACGGCCCCCCGGGTCTCCCGCACCACACCCTCGCCACGCCGCGAACCCCACCCGTGCGGACCAATCGCCTCGGCGCGGCGGGCGCGCGTTCCCCCGGAAGGGGGACGGGGGCGGGGGTGCGGGGGCGCACGGATCAAGCCCTCGCGCCCGCAATCGGTGCACGTGCCTTCACAACCGGGGACGGGAGGGGCGACACTCTCAGGCGCCCGTGAGCACGGCCACCGCACCTGCGGAAGTGAGGGCAAGTCATGTCCCTGCACGATGATTTGACCGCCGTACGACGCGATCTCGACGAGCTTGCCCGCAAGGTCGAGCGGCTGGAGCGCACGGTGGGGCGTCAGGATCCGGGGGGCCGCCGGCCCGCGGCCCCCGACCCGTCCCGGATGGTGACCATCCCGGACGCGCCGTACGACAGCACGCTGTGGACGGACACCGACGACGAGGGTCTCGGCGCCCGCGACCGGCGTGCCCCCTGACCGACCCGGTACCGCGCCGCCCCCGGCGCTTTCCCCGCCGCACGCGCGTCCCGCACCACCCGCGTAGCACCGGCGCACGCCGTGGCGACGACCACTCCCTCATCACTCCACCCGGAGTCCCCCTTGGCCACAGGCACGGAACCATCCCGACAGCGGACCGGCGGGGTCCACGGGCCCTCCCGGGCTTCGATCGCCGCCCGACATCTGCGGACCGACCGGTGGTGGCTGTCGCCCGCCGGCACCGCGGCGGGACTGCTCGCCTTCATCGTCTACTCGACCTGGCGGGCCTTCTCGAACGCCGACTACTACGCGGCCCCGTACGTCTCGCCCTTCTACTCCCCCTGTCTGGCGGAGAACTGCGCGACGATGCGCGGCGGCCCCAACGCGGACCTCTTCGGCAGCTGGTGGGTCCTGTCCCCCGCCCTGCTGATCCTGATCTTCCCGCTCGGCTTCCGGCTGACCTGCTACTACTACCGCAAGGCCTATTACCGGGGCTTCTGGGCCTCGCCGCCCGCCTGCGCCGTCGCCGAGCCGCACGCGACGTACACCGGTGAGACCCGCTTCCCGCTGATCCTCCAGAACGTGCACCGGTACTTCTTCTACGCGGCGGTGCCGGTCGCGGGGATCCTCACCTACGACACCGTGCTGACCTTCCGCGACGACCGTTACGAGTGGGGCCACATGGGCCTCGGAACGCTGTTGTTCCTGGTCAACATCGTGCTGATCTGGGCCTACACCCTGTCGTGCCACTCCTGCCGGCACATCATGGGCGGCCGCCTGAAGCACTTCTCCAAGCACCCCGTGCGCTACCGGCTCTGGGGGTGGGTGAGCCGGCTCAACACCCGTCACATGCAGCTCGCGTGGGCCTCGCTGATCAGCGTCGCCGCGTGCGATTTCTACGTCTACCTGGTCGCCGGCGGCGCCTTCACCGACCCGAGGATCTTCTGACATGGCTCAAGTCGACCGACAGCAGTGGGACGTGGTCGTGGTCGGTGCGGGCGGCGCCGGGCTGCGGGCCGCGATCGAGGCCCGCGAACGGGGCGCCCGTACGGCCGTGATCTGCAAGTCCCTCTTCGGCAAGGCCCACACGGTGATGGCGGAGGGCGGGATCGCCGCCTCCATGGGCAACGTGAACGAGGGCGACAACTGGCAGGTGCACTTCCGTGACACCCTGCGCGGCGGCAAGTTCCTCAACCAGTGGCGCATGGCCGAACTGCACGCGAAGGAAGCACCAGACCGGGTGTGGGAGTTGGAGACCTGGGGCGCGTTGTTCGACCGGACGCCCGACGGGAGGATCTCCCAGCGCAACTTCGGAGGACACGAGTACCCGCGCCTCGCGCACGTCGGCGACCGTACCGGCCTGGAGCTGATCCGCACCCTCCAGCAGAAGATCGTCCAGCTCCAGCAGGAGGACTTCAAGGAGTTCGGTGACCACGAGGCCCGGCTCAAGGTCTTCCAGGAGTGCACGGTCACCCGCGTGTTGAAGGATCGCAGCCTGAAGGACGGCGGGAAGGTCTCGGGGACCTTCTGCTACGAGCGCGAGAGCGGACGCTTCTTCGTCCTGGAGGCGCCGGCCGTGGTACTGGCCACGGGCGGGATCGGGAAGTCCTTCAAGACCACCTCGAACTCCTGGGAGTACACGGGCGACGGTCACGCGCTGGCCCTCCTCGCGGGCGCGCCGCTGCTGAACATGGAGTTCGTGCAGTTCCACCCGACCGGTATGGTCTGGCCGCCCTCGGTGAAGGGGATCCTCGTCACCGAGTCGGTGCGCGGCGACGGCGGGGTGCTGCGCAACAGCGAGGGCGAACGGTTCATGTTCGACTACGTCCCGGACGTCTTCAAGGAGAAGTACGCGGAGTCCGAGGAGGAGGGCGACCGCTGGTACGAGGACCCGGACCACAACCGGCGCCCGCCGGAACTGCTGCCCCGCGACGAGGTGGCGCGGGCCATCAACTCCGAGGTCAAGGCGGGCCGCGGCTCCCCGCACGGCGGGGTGTTCCTGGACGTGTCCACCCGGATGCCCGCCGAGCGGATCAGGCGGCGACTGCCGTCGATGTACCACCAGTTCAAGGAGCTGGCGGACGTGGACATCACGGCCGAGGCGATGGAGGTCGGCCCGACCTGTCACTACGTGATGGGCGGGATCGCGGTCGAGTCCGACACCGCGGCCACCCTGGGGGTGCCGGGCCTGTTCGCCGCCGGCGAGGTCGCGGGCGGCATGCACGGCTCGAACCGGCTGGGCGGCAACTCCCTCTCCGACCTGCTGGTCTTCGGCCGGCGGGCCGGGCTGCACGCGGCGGCGCACGCCGCCTCGTGCGCCGAGCGCCCGGCCGTCTCCCAGGCGGAGATCGACGCGGCGGCGCGGGAGGCGCTGGCCCCGTTCCACGCCGCGGAGGGCGCGGAGAACCCGTACACGCTCCACCAGGAGCTCCAGACGACCATGAACGACCTGGTCGGGATCATCCGCCGGGCCGGCGAGATGGCCGAGGCCCTGGAGCGGCTCGCGGGTCTGCGGGCGCGGGCGGCGCGGGCCGGGGTCGAGGGCCACCGGCAGTTCAACCCGGGCTGGCACCTGGCGCTGGACCTGCGGAACATGCTGCTGGTCAGCGAGTGCGTGGCCCGGGCGGCCCTGGAACGCACCGAGAGCCGCGGCGGGCACACCCGCGAGGACTGCCCGTCGATAGAGCGGGACTGGCGGCCGGTGAACCTGCTGTGCCGGCCGGTGGAGCCGGCTCCCGCCGATCCCGCGGCCGACCGGATCGAGCTGACGCGGGTCCGCACCGAACCCATCCGTCCCGACCTGCTCGCCCTGTTCGAGAAGGACGAGCTGGTCAAGTACCTCGCCGAAGAGGAGCTCTACGAGTGACTGACTACGACGCCCACTTCCGGATCTGGCGGGGCGACGCGGAGGGCGGGGAGCTGCGGGACTTCACCGTGGAGGTGCACGACGGGGAGGTGGTCCTGGACATCGTGCACCGGCTCCAGGCCACCCAGGCGTCCGACCTCGCGGTCCGCTGGAACTGCAAGGCGGGCAAGTGCGGCTCGTGCAGCGCGGAGGTCAACGGCCGGCCGCGACTGATGTGCATGACCCGCATGTCCGTCTTCGACCGCGAGGAGACGATCACGGTCACCCCGCTGCGGGCCTTCCCGGTGATCCGGGACCTGGTCACGGACGTGTCGTTCAACTACGAGAAGGCGCGCGAGGTGCCGGCCTTCGTGCCGCCGGAGGGGGTGGCCCCCGGCGCGTACCGGATGCGGCAGGTGGACGTGGAGCGCTCGCAGGAGTTCCGCAAGTGCATCGAGTGCTTCCTGTGCCAGGACACCTGTCACGTGGTGCGCGACCACGAGGAGAACAAGACCTCCTTCGCCGGTCCGCGCTTCCTCATGCGGGTGGCGGAGCTGGACATGCACCCGTTGGACGCGGCCGCCGAGGCGGGCCTGGACCGCAAGCGCACGGCCCAGGAGGAACACGGGCTGGGCTACTGCAACATCACCAAGTGCTGTACGGAGGTCTGCCCCGAGGGCATCAAGATCACGGACAACGCGCTGATCCCGCTGAAGGAACGCGTGGTGGACCGCTCCTACGATCCCCTGGTCTGGCTCGGGAACAAGATCGGCCGGCGTTCGAACCGGTAGCGGTCGCGTGCGTGCGATCCGGTGATCACTCCGGGTGCGGGGGCAGGAAACCGCCCATACGCTCCGAAATGTGACTCCGCCGAAGAGACGCACCACCGCCGGGCCGGCAGTACGGGCCGCACTCGCGCTCTGCGCCGCGCTGCTGGCGGTCGGCGGGTGGGGGGTGTCGTCGGCGCCGCCCGCCCGCGCCGACGATCCCGTGACGCTGTCCAAGCAGGGGCAGATCACCGACCGGGTCGGGGCGCTGGGCGACCGCGCGCCGGCCGTCGTCTCCGCGCTGGACAAGCTGTACGCCGACCGCAGGATCCAGCTCTTCGTCACGTACGTGCGCGACTTCTCCGGGCGTTCCCCCCAGAGCTGGGCGGACGCCACGGCGCAGAAGAACGGGCTCGGTCAGAACGACGTCCTGCTGGCCGTGGCGACCGGCGACCGGCAGTACGCCTACTCGGCCGACGTGGACTCCGGCTTCACCGAACAACAGCTGACCTCCGTCGCGAGCACCGCCATCGAGCCCGCCCTGCGGGAGAACGACTGGGCGGGCGCCGCGATCGGCGCGGCCAACGGCTACAACGCCGTCCTGGGCGGCCTGCCCGTGCCCGTGCCCACGCTCACCCCCGGCGAGGCCGATCCGGGCGGGTCCACGAGCGACGAGGGCGCCGGGGACTTCGTCCTGCCGGTGGTCGTCGTCGGCGCGGCGGGCGCGCTCGGCGCGTACGCGTACAGCCGCCGCAAGCGCGGCAAGGGCGCCGGCGCCGGGCGCGGGACGACGACCGGGCCGGGCTGGGGCGGTCAGGGCGGTGCGGCGGCGCCCCTCGCCCTGCCGGACCTCGACGCGCGGGCGAGGGCGCTGCTCGTGGAGACCGACGACGCGGTCCGCACCAGCACCGAGGAACTCGGTTTCGCCTCGGCGCAGTTCGGCGAGGAGGCCGTGGGGGCCTTCACCGGGGCCGTGGAGTACGCCAAGGGCGAGCTGACGCACGCTTTCCGGCTGCGTCAGCAGTTGGACGACGCCTACCCGGAGGACGACGCGACCCGCCGCCGGATGCTGGACGAGATCGTGGCCCGCTGCACGGAGGCGAACCGACGGCTCGACGCCGAGACGGCCGACTTCGACCGGTTGCGGGACCTGGAGAAGAACGCCCCGCAGGCACTGGAGACCGTCGAGGCGCACTTCCGCGCGCTGACCGGCCGGACGACCACGGCCGTGGCCACCCTGACGGCGCTGACGGGTCGGTACGCGGACTCCGCGGCCGCCCCGGTCGCCTCCAACCCGGAACAGGCCAAGGACCGGCTGCTGTTCGCGACGACCAGCCTCGGCGAGGCGCGGGCCGCGATCGACGCCGGCGACAACGGCAGGGCCGCCGTCCACGTCCGGGCCGCCGAGAGCGCCGTCGACCAGGCGACGACCCTGGTGGACGCGGTGGAGCGGCGGGCGCGGGAACTCGCGGAGGCGGCCGGGAAGCTGCCCGTGGCGCTGAGCGAGACCGACACGGACCTCGCGGACGCCCGCGGTCTGCTGACGGGTACCGCGCAGGGGACCTCGACGGCGGACCTGCGCGGGCGGATCGGCCGCGCCGAGTCGGTCCTGGCGGACGTGCGGCGGGAGCAGGCGGCCGGCCGGTACGACCCGATCGACGCCTTGCGCCGGGTCGAGGAGGCCGACGCGGCCCTCGACGAGGCCCTCGCGGGGGCCCGTGAACGGGAGAGCGGCCGGCAGCGGGCGGCGGGCCTGCTGGACCAGGCGCTGCTGTCGGCCCGCAGCGCGATCGGCGCGGCGACGGACTACGTCACCACCAGTCGGGGCGCGGTCGGCAGCCAGGCCCGGACCAGGCTGGCGGAGGCGCAGCGCCACCTGGAGCGCTCCCTCGCCCTGACCGGCACGGATCCGGCGGGCGCGCTGGCGGAGGCCCAGCAGGCGGACTCGCTCGCGCGGCAGGCCCAGCAGCTGGCCGAGCAGGACGTACGGGCCTACCAGGACCCGTACGGCGGCGGCCGGCCGCGGCAGGGCGGCATGGGCGGCGCTGTGCTCGGCGGGATCATCCTCGGCGAGATCCTCGGCGGCGGCCGGAACCGGGGCGGAGGATTCGGGGGCGGTTTCGGGGGCGGCGGGGGTTCCTTCGGCGGGGGCGGCGGCCGCGGGCCGGGCTCCTTCGGTGGCGGCGGCACCCGCGGCCGCATGGGCGGCGGCGGCCGCTTCTGACGTCATCCCACCTCCGTCATCCCACCTCTACCCGGGAGTACAGGCACATGAGCAAGCAGACCATCCTCGGCCGTGTCACCCAGCTCGCCAAGGCGAACATCAACGCGCTGCTGGATCAGGCGGAGGACCCGCAGAAGATGCTGGACCAGCTGATCCGGGACTACACGAACAACATCTCGGAGGCGGAACAGGCCGTCGCCACCACGATCGGCAACCTGCGGATGTTGGAGGCGGACCACAAGGAGGACGTGGAGGCGGCCTCGGAGTGGGGCGGCAAGGCGCTCGCGGCGAGCCGGAAGGCGGACGAACTGCGCGCGGCCGGTTCGGCGGCCGACGCGGACCGGTTCGACAACCTCGCCAAGGTCGCCCTCGGCCGGCAGTTGCAGTCGGAGAGGGAGGCGAAGACGGCGGAGCCGACGATCGCCGCCCAGACGGAGGTCGTCGGCAAGCTGAAGTCCGGCCTGGACTCGATGCGGAACAAGCTGACCGAGCTGACGTCGAAGCGCGACGAGCTGGTGGCCCGCGCCAAGACCGCGCAGGCGCAGAACACGATGATGGACGCGGTGAAGAACATCGACGTCATGGACCCCACCAGTGACCTGAACCGGTTCGAGGACAAGGTCAGGCGCGAGGAGGCCATGGCGCTGGGCAAGCAGGAACTGGCCGCGTCCTCGCTGGACGCCCAGTTCGAGTCCCTGGACGACCTCGGCAAGACCTCGGAGATCGAGGCCCGCCTGGCCGCGCTCAAGGCCGGCCGGGCGGCCTAGGCCCTGTCTGGCCCGGGGCGGGGCGGCCGGCCCGGGCCCGGCCGGGCGGCCCGGGCCCGGGCGCGGGATCAGCCGTACATGCCCAGCAGCTGTTCCGCGGACAGTTCCGCCGGCCCACCGGTTCCGCCGCCCGGCAGGGGCAGCTCGAACCACACCGTCTTGCCGCGGTGGGTGCGGCGGGTGCCCCAGCCGGCCGACAGCAGGCCGACCAGTTGCAGACCGCGACCGCCCTCGTCGGTGTCCCGGGCGCGACGGCGGCGCGGCTGGGCGAGGTTGGCGTCCCACACCTCGCAGACCAGGGTGCGGTCCAGCAGCAGCCGCAGCCGGATCTCCCCCTCCCCGTACCGCAGGGCGTTCGTGACGAGTTCGCTCACGAGGAGTTCCGTGGTGTCCAGGAGCCCTTCCAGCCCCCAGGCGGGCAACTTCGCCCGCGCGAGTTCCCGTGCGCGGCCCACCGAGCGGGCCTCCCTCGGGAGCTGCCAGTCACCGACCGCGTCCACGGGCAGTCCCTGGACCCGGGCCATCAACAGCGCGATGTCGTCCTCCCCGTGCCGGGTGTGCAGCGTGTTCAGCACGTGGTCGCAGACCTCCTCCAGGGGCCGCGACGGGTCCGCGACGGCCTCCCGCAGCCCCCGCAGGCCCTCCTCCAGCGGATGGTCCCGGGACTCGACGAGTCCGTCCGTGTAGAGGGCCAGCATGGCGCCCTCGGGGAGTTCGATCTCCACCTCCTCGAAGGGTTCGCCGCCGACGCCCAGGGGCATCCCCGGGGGGATCTCCAGCAGCAGCCCGGGGCGTGGCGGCGCGCCTTCCTCGGCCGGTTCCACCAGCACCGGCGGCATGTGGCCGGCGTTGGCGATGGTGCAGCGCCGCGTGACCGGGTCGTAGACGGCGTAGACGCAGGTGGCCAGGTAGACCTCCGAGCGGTCCGCGTCCCGCGAGTGCAGGGCGGCCCGGGAGGCCTGCTGGGATCCGCCGGGCGCCCCGAGTCCGCGCGCGACCTCGTCCAAGGCGCTGAGCACCTCGGCCGGTTCGAGGTCCAGGAGGGCCAGGGTCCGTACGGCGGTGCGCAGTTCGCCCATGGCCACGGCGGCCCGCAGCCCCCGGCCCATGACGTCGCCGACGACCAGCGCGGTGCGGTGGCCGGGCAGTTCGATGACGTCGAACCAGTCGCCGCCGACCTCGGTGGCCGCGTTGCCGGGCAGGTAGCGGCAGGCGATGTCCAGGCCGGCCGCCTCCGGGTCGCCGGGGGGCAGCAGGCTGCGTTGCAGTATCAGCGCCCGTTCGTGCTCGCGCCGGTAGAGCCGGGCGTTGTCGATGCACACGGCGGCCCGCGCGGTCAGTTCCACGGCCACCGCCCGATCCCGTTCGCCGAACGGTTCGCTGCCCTTGGTACGGGAGAACTGGGCCAGGCCGACCACCGTGTCGTGCGCGACCAGCGGCACGACCAGCGTGGACTGCACCAGGTCGTCGGAGCCGCCGCCCTCGATGAGGCGCGTGCGCGCCGTCCGCAGGGCCAGTGCCCCGGGCGAGGCCGCCGGATAGCGGTGGATCTCCCCCACGGCGACCGACGCGCCCGACCCCGACCCCAGGGCGTCGGACACGGCCGAGGCGAACGCCACCCGGCGCAGGGGTGCCGACGGCGCCCGTCCGGTCCCCTGCCCGGGCAGGGAGGGCACCCCCGGTCCCTGCGGCCGGGCGGGGCGGTCGTCGTCGCCGAGCAGCAGCCCCTGGTAGAGGTCGACGGAGGCGAGGTCGCAGAAACCGGGGACGGTGACGTCGAGGAGTTCCCGGGCGGTGGTCTCCAGGTCCAGGGAGTTCCCGATGCGGTGTCCGGCCTCGTTGAGCAGGGCCAGGTTGCGCCGTACGCCGGCGGCCTCGCGGGCGGCGAGGTGCCGACGGGTGACGTCGATGCCGATGCCGGCGACACCGACGGGTCGTCCGGTGCCGCCGTGGACGCGGTAGAGGTTGATGGCCCAGTGGCGGTTGTCCCGGCTGCGCGGGGTGGCTCCGGTGATCCGCAGGTCGGTGACGGATTCGCCGGTCTCCAGCACGCGACGCAGGGCGTCGGACATCCGGTCCGCCTCATGGGCCGGGAGGTAGTCGTGGACCGTCCGGCCGCGGTGTTCCTCGACGGCGCCGCCGAAGACGGTCGCGAAGCGGCGATTGGCGCGCTGCACGGTGAGGTCGGTACCGAAGAGCAGGAAGCCGAAAGGAGATTGACCGAATATCGCCTGTGAGGCCGCCAGATCGGATTCGATGCGTCGCAGCGCGCGCACGTCGACGACGACGCACAGCGCGGCCCGCTCGGCGGTCTCGGTCCGTGTGGGCATCACGTAGATCTCGGCGACGCCGTGCGCGCCGTCGCCGCCGGGGATGCGGAAGGGGATGAGGCCCGTCCATTCCTCGCCGTCGAGGATCTCCGCGACCTTGCGGTGTCCCCCGGCGCGCAGCTCGGGCGGCATGAAGGCGTCGACCGGGTCGCGGCCCACCGCCTGGGCGGGTGTCAGCCCGAACAGTTCCTCGGCGCGCAGGCTCCACTGATCGATGAGCCCGTCCGGGCCGATCGAGAAGGACGCGACCTTTATGTAGTCATATATCGAGCCAGGCGGGCTGCTGTGCCACAGGGCGTCGTGCCACGTCGCCCCGGACACTCGGGCCTGATGTGCCTGCGCAGGTATCTCGCTCACGCGACCGTCCCCTCCAGCTCACCGCAACCGGACCGGCCATGACCGAAGTATTCAGCACCACGGCCCCGGCCCGCATGGCGTTCACGATCACAAAAAGGTCCCGACTGTTTCGAGCCACCCCCGGTGATCGCCGGCCACCCTTCCCCTTGTTACTCACCAGGAAGTGCCAACTCGAACCACACAGTCTTGCCCGACTTCCCGTGCCGGGTCCCCCAACGCTGCGCCGAGACGGACACCAGGTGCAGCCCACGCCCCCCTTCGTCGTCCGGCGTGGCGACGCGTTCCCGGGGTGGATCCGGAAGCGGATCGGAAACCTCCACGAGAAGTGCCGGACTCGCGGCCGCGTCCTCGACGGCCGAATCACGTCGTTCGAGCCGGACCCCGATGGGGCCGGAGGCGTAGCGCAGGGAATTGGTGACGAGCTCGCTGACCAGCAGGACGGTCACGTCTCCGACGGAGTCCAGGCCCCAGGCCCGGAGCTTGCCCCGCACGGCGTGACGGGCGGTGCGCACGCTGCCGGGCTCGGCGGGAAAGGCCCACTCGGCGCATTCACCGTCTGTGTCGATCACGCCGATCACTTCCCGGGCCGCGACGACCCCAGTCGGATTCAGCAGGGACGATAGGGGGATGAGATGAAGATGAGATGGTGATTAATAGCGACATACCCGATATTCAGGACCTCGTACCACTCCTTCCCCATGCGCCGGCCCGCCGTGGCGCATACGGCCTACAGCTCAAGCCTCACAGACCGGGGACCCGGTCGCCCGGCGAGCCGTCCGCGCGCGCCCGCCTGATCAAAGCGCGCGTGCGCCGGTGGGTCCGTCCGCCGGTCCGTTCGCCGTCCCGTCCGCCGGTCCGCGCGCCGGTCCGTCCGCCTGATCGGGGGACGAGCGCAGTCGGCGTCCGATCTCCTCGACCGCCGGGCGGTCCTGGTCGAGCCAGTCCACGGAGTCCAGCTCGTCCGGCCGGAGCCAGCGCAGTTCGTCGTGGTCCTCCAGCGGGGCCGGCTCCCCGGACAGCAGTCCGGCGGTCCACACGTGCAGGACCAGGTCGGGGCGCAACGGCCACTCCCCCGGGAGGCGCTCCAGGGCCTCGGTCTCCACGCCGAGCTCCTCGCGCAGTTCGCGCACCAGGGCCTCGGGGACGGACTCGCCCGGTTCGGCCTTGCCGCCCGGGAGCTCCCACCGGCCGGCCAGCTCGGGCGGCGCGCTGCGGCGGGCGGCCAGCAGGCGCCCGTCACGACAAAGGGCTCCGCCCACGACCACTCGTACAGTCATGGACGGAGCCTATGCCAGTGCGTCGACGGCCCGACGCTCAGTTCCTCGTGGCGGCCTGGCTGCCCTGAGCCACCCGCTCGACCCAGTAGAGCTGCTTGTGTGCTCGGTCGTCGAGACTGTCGATGACCTTCTGGGCCTCGGCCCGGGTGGGGTACCGGCCCACCCGGTAGCGGTTGCCGTTGTCGTCCTGACGTATGACCAGCCATGGGAGCAGGGCACCGCTGTCGTTCATCGCGTTTCACCCTCCGCCGATGTACCTGCCCGGGAAACCGCATTGCGCATATGCCCGAGCTTACGCCCGACCTTTACTGAGCGGATACGGTTTTTCACGAAGAGGTACCTCGCAGGCGTACGCATCCGGCCATGCGTACGGGTGCGCCGTGCGACCCGGCTCAGAACCGGCGCACGACCGGCATCGGAAGCACCACCGCGCCCCCGGCCGCGCCCTCCTTCGCGCCCTTGCGGCAGGCGTCCCCGCAGGTCGCGTCGAGGGAGCAGCAGAGCGAGCAGATCGGCCCGGATTGGACGGGACAATCGGCGATGTCGGGGAGTTCGTACGCCGTCTCACAGACGGAGCAGGTGTGCGTGGCGGTGATGTCCGGGACCTCGACACCGGGGCCGTTCACCCCGTTCGGCCTGGCCAGGTAGTACTTGCCCTTGGTCGCCCAGGCGATCAACGGGCAGAGCACGAGGGACAGTCCGGCGGCGATGAAGGTCGAGAAGGCCTCGGGGCCGGTCCCGAAGAGCCCGAAGAACGCAAGGATCGAGACGGTCGAGGCGATCACCATCGCGCCGAAACCCGCCGGGTTGACCGCGTACAGATAGGCGCGCTTGAACTCGATGTAGGGCGGGCTGAGTCCGAGTCGCTTGTTGATGACGAGGTCGGCCGCCACGGCGGCGATCCAGGCGATGCCGACGTTGGAGTAGAAGCCCAGCAGCTTGCCGAGCATGGAGAACATGTTCAGCTCCATCAGCGTCAGCGCGATGCCGAGGTTGAGGAAGATGTACCAGACGCGGCCCGGGTGGCGGTGGGTGACGCGGGAGAAGAAGTTGGACCAGGACAGCGAACCGCTGTAGGCGTTGGTGACGTTGATCTTGATCTGGGAGACGATCACGAACAGCGCGGCGGCCGGCAGGGCGAATCCGCCGAGCCAGGGCCGCAGGGCCTCGATCTGCGGGGCGATCGGCTCCAGGGCGTGCGTCGTGCCGACCGCTTCGAGCGCGACGAAGGCGAGGAACGCGCCGCCGAGCTGCTTGGCCGCGCCGATGATCACCCAGCCGGGACCGGCGGCGAGTACGGCGAGGTTCCACCGGCGGCTGTTGGCCGGGGTCTTGGCGGGCATGAACCGCAGGTAGTCGGCCTGTTCCCCGATCTGCGCGATGAGGGAGAGCGCGATGCCCGTCCCGAAGCCGAAGCCGATCCAGGAGAAGCCGGAGCCGGCGCCCTCGGTGCCGCCGAAGTCGGCGAAGGCGCCCCAGGAGCCGGGGGCGTGGAAGGCGAGCACGAGGAAGGGCAGCACGAGCCCGATCAACCAGATCGGCTGGGTCCAGGCCTGGACCTTGGCGAGGGCGCCCATGCCCTTGAAGACGATCGGGATCACGATGAGCGTGGTGATCAGGTACCCGACCTGGAGCGGCAGGCCGACGGCCTGGTGCATGGCCTGGGCCATGATCGAGCCTTCGAGGGCGAAGAAGATGAAGGTGAAGGAGGCGTAGATGAGCGAGGTGAGGGTGGATCCGAAGTACCCGAAGCCGGCGCCGCGCGTCACCAGGTCCATGTCCAGGCCGTACTTGGCGCAGGCGCGGGCGATCGGGATGCCGGTGAGGAAGATGATGGTGGCGGCGGCCAGGATCGCGGCGAGTCCGCTGGTGAATCCGTAGGCGAAGACGATGGAGGCGCCGATGGCGAAGTCGGCGAGGTACGCGATCCCGCCGAGCGCCGTGCCGGCGACGGTGCCGGGGCTCCAGCGGCGGAACGCGTGGGGGGCGTAGCGGAGGGAGTAGTCCTCGCGGCTCTCGTCGGCGGCGAGTTTGGCGTAGCTCCGACGGGGCGGCGACTGCGGGGGCGCGGCGGTCTCGGTCATACCGCCGGACGGTAGGGCCGGGATGTGACCCCCCGTCACACGGTGGCGTTGCCCGGGGGTTACGCCCCGGGCCGTCAGGTCACCGCCCGGTTAACGGTCCGGTACGGGCTGTCCGCCTTCCGGTGCGGCCTCCGGGCCCCCCGCCCGGCGGCGTCGGGCGCCACCCCGGGCCCGGCCGCCGATCCGGCCGGTCACCGCACCGGCAGGTGGTAGGCCAGGCGGTAGCGGTCCGCCGGGACCACGACGTCGGCGGTCTCCACGGCCAGCCCGGAGGCGAAGTAGGTGCGGCTCACCACCAGCACCACGTGCCCGGGCACCCCGCCCAGGGAGAGGATCTCCTCCGCGAGACCGGGCCGCGCCCCGACCTCCTCCACCACGTTGTCCACGACGACGTCGATCGCGGCCATCCGGTCCACCACCCCGGACCCGCCCAACGGGCCCTCCTCCGGCAGCATCACGGGCGTCCGACCGGTGACGGCCAGCGGCTCCCAGGAGGTCGACAGCATCATCGCCTCCCCCGCGTCGCGGAAGACGTACCGGGTGCGCATGACCCGGTCCCCCGGCTCGATGCCCAGCCGCGCCGCGATGTCGGCCGAGGCCTCCGTCTGCTCGCTGCCGGACTCCCAGGTGCCGCGGGCGCCCGACTCCGCCTGCTCCTGCCGGAAGGGCGTGGAGGCGCCCCCCGTGCGGTAGCCGGAGCGGGCGACCCGCCGGGGCACGGGCTGTTCGCGGACGTACGTGCCGGACCCGGACCGGCCCTCGACGAGCCCCTCCGCCATGAGGACCTTGCGCGCCTCCAGCGCCACGGTGTCGGAGACCCCGTACTCCTCGCGGATCCGGGCTTGCGAGGGGAGCCGGGCGTGCGGGGGCAGGGACCCATCGACGATCTTTTGTCGCAGATCCCCGGCGACGCGCAGATAGGCCGGCTGCTCACCGAAAGTCACTGGCCACTCCCATCAGGTTGACAGACAGCTACACCCTGGCAACCGACGGTTGTGCACCGCAAGCAAGGGCCAGAGTTTCACTCGAAGTGATGAAGCCAGGTCACTCAAACCCGTTACCGCGCGTTACACGGAAGCCCTCAGGTCGACTCCATCCGCGGACCGCGCGAGGGCTCGTCCCCCGGGTCCGCCAGCCAGTCCGGAACCCGCGTCGAAAGCCCGTACGCCCCGCGCAGTTCCTTCTCCGTGTCGACGTCGAGCGACCACACCGCCCGGTCCCACGCCTCGTCGAATTCGGCCGGCTTCGTCGCCCTCGCCGCGCGCTGCCACTCCTTGCGCGCCGCCTCGACCTCGCCCAGCTGCGCGCCCGCCGCGGCGCCGATCCCGGGCCGCCCCGAGACGCGTCGCAACAGCGCGGCCTGCACGGCGAGCGCCGTGTCGACCTCCCGGGCCCATGTGCGGCACTCGGACAGTGCCTCCTCGGGACCGCCCTCCGGTTGGCGCGCGAAGGCCTTGTCGACCCCGTTCATCGCCCGCAGGAACTCCGCCTGCTCCGGTTTCAGCATCCCGGCATCCTTGCGCAGGCTGCCCCGGTGTTCCTCACTCGACGTGCCGATGACGCACAGCAGACGCCGGTCGCCCTCGCGCCACAGCGCGCGCGTGGGGACGAAGTAGTACATCTCCGCGTAGGCGGGCACCGCCCACGTGTCCATCGCGTACGCGTCCTGCGCCTCCCAGCAGACGTCCGTCGCGGTGGACTCCAACCCGTCGTCGCCCGGGAAGGGTCCGTCGTCCAGGAGGGTCGAGGAGGTCACCTCGGCGTGGTGCACCTCCGTGCAGTCGACCGCGTGGACGAAGGTCGACTGCTTCATGAGGTCGCCGCCCGGAACGTTGAAGCAGTCGCCCGGCGCCATGTCGTCGATGGCGGTCCGGGAGCCCTCCACGTCGTCGCGCGCGACCACCGAGGAGTCGAGGTACCGGGAGAAGGAGTCCGCGTACTGCTGCGTGACGTACGCCGCGACCACGGTCATCACCACGGAGACGACCAGGCCCACGACGGCCAGCGCCCTGCCGCGCTCCCGCTTCCGCGCGATCTGCACCAGCGCCACGACGCCGAAGACGATGCCCAGCGGCGGCAGGCAGAGCAGGCCGACCAGCAGCGAGGCGAGGGCGAAACCGTTCAGCGCCGGCGGCCCCTGGGGCGGGGGCGGGGCCCACAGGGCCTGCGAGGAGGGCGGGGCCCACGGATTGGCCGGACCGGTGGGAGGGGTCGGCGGGGGCGGGTAGGTCACGAGGCGTGGTGCTCCATCACAAGGGCGCGAACGAATGCGCGAATAGTACGCAGCGGGGGCGACCGCCCTGTGGTCGCCCCCGCGGTTCATCGCCCGGCCGTACGGGTCTCCCCGCACCGCCTGCCCCTCCTCAGGGGCGCCCGGTCAGAACTGCAGCGCCCAGGAGTCGATCTTTCCGGTGTCCGCGCCCGCGAGGTCCGCGACGCGGAGCTTCCAGACGCCGTTGGCGACCTCGGAGGAGGCGTTCACGGTGAAGGTCTGGACGATGTTGTCCGCGCTGCCGCCGGTGCGGTTGCGCAGGTTGTACAGGGTGCCGTCGGGGGCGACCAGGTCGACCTTCAGGTCACCGACGTAGGTGTGCTTGATGTCCACCGGCACGCTGAGGGTGGCCGGGGCGTTGCCGGAGATCCCGCTGACCGTGATCGGCGACTCGACGGTGGAGTTGTCGTTGATCGCGTAGTCGGTCAGGTTCTCGAAGCGGGTGCCCGGGTTCGGCGGGGTGGTGGAGTTCCCCACGTTCAGCAGGCGGTTCGGGGAGCCGGTGCCGGCGCCGGTGACCACGTTCGGGGTGGCGGCGGCCACCAGGCCGGCCGAGACCTGCGCCGGGGTGCTCGTCGGGTTCTGCGACAGGTACAGGGCGGCGGCGCCCGCCACGTGCGGCGAGGCCATCGAGGTACCGGAGATGGTGTTCGTGGCGGTGTCCCCGGTGCCCCACGAGGAGGTGATCGAGGAGCCCGGCGCGAAGAGGTCGAGGATGGAGCCGTAGTTGGAGTAGCTCGCCTTCGCGTCGGTGTTGGTGGTGGCGCCGACCGTGATCGCCTCGGGGACGCGCGCCGGGGACTTGGTGCTCGCGTCGGTGGACTCGTTGCCCGCCGCGACGGCGTAGGTGATGCCGGCCGCGATCGAGTTGCGGACGGCGGTGTCGAGGGCGGAGTCGGCGCCGCCGCCGAGCGACATGTTGGCCACGGCCGGCTTGACGGCGTTGCGGGTCACCCAGTCGATGCCGGCGACGACCTGGGCCGTGGTGCCCGAGCCCTGGTTGTTGAGGACGCGAACGCCGACGATCTTGGCCTTCTTGGCCACCCCGTACGCCGTGCCGCCGACGGTGCCGGCGACGTGGGTGCCGTGGCCGTGGCCGTCCTGGGCGGTGTTGTCGTTGTCGATGGCGTCGTAGCCGTAGGAGGCGCGGGTGCCGAAGTCGGTGTGCGAGATCCGGACGCCGGTGTCGATGATGTACGCCGTGACGCCCTCACCGGCCTTGTCCGGGTACGTGTAGCTGTTGTCGAGCGGGAGTGCCCGCTGATCGATGCGGTCCAGGCCCCACGACGGCGGGTTGGGCTGGGTGGCGTCGACGGTGAAGGTGCGGTTCTGCACGACGGACTTGACGGCCGGGTCGGCGGCGAGCTTTCTGGCCTGCGCCTCGGAGACCTCGACGGAGTAGCCGTTGAGGGCGGCGCTGTAGGTCCGGTCGATCCTGGCCCCGTACCGCTTGGCGACGGCCTTCCCGCTGTCCGCGGTGGAGCGGGCGGCCGAGTCGTTCAAGGTCACGATGTAGCTGCCGGGGACGGCGCCCGAGGCGCCGGCGTTCTCGATGACGCCCTGCGGGCCGTCCGCCGCCGAGGCGGGTAACGCGGCGGCGGCGGCGAGCACGAGGGCCACGCCGGCGGTGGCGCTGACGCCGGCGATCTTCCGGCGGGTGTGACGCATCACGGACATGTGAGGGGTCCTCCTCATAGGTGGTGCGCTGCGGGGGGTGCGGTGCGTGGGTGGGTGCGATGCCGTGTGGTGCGGCGGGTGTGGCGGGTGTGGCGGGGCGCACGGGAACGGGACCCGAAAAGACATGGCCATGACAAGCCGTCGGATCCAACGGGCCCTCGCCTACGAAAGGTTGACCCACCCTCTCGCCATCCCACAAGAGGACAACGGACGCGTAACATCCGTGCCATACAACGGCCATGAAAGAGCAAAGGCGATCCGCACATGACGCACGCACTGCCTGGCTACGTCTGCCCCGAGGACGGCACCCGTGCCGACGTCCGCACGGCGCCGTGGTGCTGCCCGGTGTGCGCCGGACCCTGGGACCTCGACTTCACACCCGATCCGGCCGGCCCGCTGGAACCGTCGGCCGGACCCAACTCGCTGTGGCGCTACGGCGCCGCGCTCCCCCTGCCGGGGGCGTTCTCCGTAACCCTCGCGGAGGGCAACACTCCGCTCGTTCCGCTCGTGGAGCGGATTCACGCCAAGCTCGACTTCCTGATGCCCACGCTGTCCTTCAAGGACCGGGGCGCGGTCATGCTCGTGGAACTGGCCCGGCGACTGGGCCCGGAGCGGGTCGTCGCCGACAGCAGCGGCAACGCCGGAACGTCCGTCGCGGCCTACTGCGCCCGCGCCGGCCTGAGTTGTGAAGTTTTCGTGCCCGAGGGCACCTCGGAGAAGAAGACCGCGCAGATGCGGGCGCACGGGGCGACCGTCCGGGTGGTGCCGGGCGGCCGCGAGGCCACCGCCGCGGCCGCCCGGGCGGTGGCGGACGAGCCGGGGGTCTTCTACGCGAGCCACGTCTTCAACCCGTACTTCCTCCAGGGCACCAAGACGTACGCGTACGAGGTCTGGGAGGAACTGGGCGGGCGGCTGCCGGAAGCCCTGGTGGTCCCCGTGGGCAACGGCACCCTGCTGCTCGGGGCCGCGCTGGCGGCGGAGGAGCTGGCCCGGCGCGGGGTACGGCCGCCCGCGCTCATCGCGGTGCAGGCGCGGGAGGTGTCCCCGCTGGCGGCGGCCTTCCACGCGGGCGCCGAGGACGCCGCCCCGGTGCCGCAACGGCCCACCCTGGCCGAGGGGATCGCCATCCCGGCGCCGCCGCGCGCCCGGCAGATCCTCGCGGCGGTCCGCAAGTCCGGCGGGACCTTCGTGACGGTGTCGGAGGACCGGCTGCGGGCGGCCCAGCGGGACCTGGCGGCGCGGGGCCTGTTCGTCGAGCCGACGGCGGCGGCCTGCTGGGCGGCGGTCGCGCCGGGCGCCCCCTCGGACCCGCTCCAGGGTCGGACGGCGGTCGTCCCCCTGTGCGGCGCGGGCGCCAAGACGGGGCTCGCACCCTGACCGCCCGGCCGGCTGACCGCCTGCCCGCCCGCCCGGAGCCCCGCGGGGCCCGCCCGGGGGCGGCCGGGCGGCGGAACGGCCGGGCAGGGAACGGGCGGACACCGTGCCTGCCGGGCATCGTGACGGAAATTCGCCGGCCGCCGGCCGCCCCGGCTGCTGGACTGACCCCGTGAACGACATCCTCGATCCAGCCCGCCGGGCCGCCCAGGTCGCCCGTGCCACCGCCTTCGCCGGCCTGCACACCCCCGCCTCCCCACTCGCCCTGGCCAACGCCTGGGACGTGGCCGGTGCCCGTCTCGTCGAGGCGGCCGGCGGGGCCGCCGTCGCCACCACCAGCGCCGGGGTCGCCTGGTCCCTCGGCGCGCCCGACGGGGACGCCCTGGCCCGGGACCGCGCCCTGGACCTCGTCGCCCGGGTGGCCGCCGCCGTGTCGGTGCCCGTCACCGCGGACATCGAGGGCGGCTTCGGCGCCGACGCCGCCGGGGTGGCGGAGACCGTGGCCGGGGTACTGGCCGCCGGCGCGGCCGGGATCAACATCGAGGACGGCAACCGGGCGCCCGCCGATCACGCGGAGCGGCTGGCCGCGGCCCGCGCCGTCGCCGAGACGGCCGGCGTCCCGCTCTACGTCAACGCCCGCGTGGACACGTACCTCTTCGGCCTCGGGGAGCCGGGTGGCCGGCTCGACGAGACCCTGAGGCGTGCCGCCGCCTACCTGGAGGCCGGCGCCACCGGAATCTTCGTCCCCGGAGTCACCGATCCCGCCACCGTCGCCGAGCTCGCCAAGGGCATCGACGCCCCGCTCAACGTCCTCGTCGGCCCGGGCGCCCCCACGGTGGCGGAGCTCGGCGCCCTCGGCGTCGCCCGGGTCTCCCTCGGATCGTGGATGGCCGAGGCCGCGTACGCCGTCGTCCGCCGGGCCACGGAGGAGATGCTCCGGGAGGGCACGTACACCTCCCTCGCCGGGTCCCTCCCCTACGGCGAGTTGAACGCCCTGCTCAAGGGCTGAGCACCGGGCCGGGGGTGAGGGTCGGGGGGGATCGGAGATCGGGGGCAGGTCAGCAGCCGGGTTCGGCCCGGGGCCCGGGCGGGTCAGCCGCGCGCGGCGCTCTCGTACAGCGCCTTGGCACGCTCGTCGTACAGCGCCGCCGTGGAGTCCACGTCCGTGTCCCCGCCGCTCAGCACCCCGATCAACCGGCCCGGCTGCCCCGACCCGCCCCGGTCGGCGATCCAGGGGCTGCCGCTCGTCCCCGTCCAGAAGCCCGAGCAGGCGATGTACAGCATGTCGGGGTCGTTCTCGTCGTGCCGGGTCTGGGTGGTGCAGGAGACGGGCTGGTTCCGCGGGTTGTGCCCGGACTCCGGGTAGCCGACGACGGTGACGTCCCGTTCGTACCCGGAGGTCCAGTCGGCCTTCGGTGCCTCGCCGCGGCCGACCCGGTCCTGGAGGCTGCGCCCGTTCTCGTCCGGCTCGACGGTGAGGAAGGCGAAGTCGACGGTGTCGTCGCCCCACTTCCTCCAGCGGTCGTCGACGTGGACCGAGCGGACCTTCCACACGCCGAGGGGCGGATGGCCGTCGCCCTCGCCGGAGAAGGCGGGTGCGAAGGCGAGCGCGCCGATGGCGAGGCCGTCGTGCGCGACCTGGCCGGGCACCCCGTCCTCGCCGGCGGGGACCACGCAGTGCGCGGCGGTGGCGACGACGTTCCCCTCGGGGCTGTCGACGACGCTCGCCGTGCACCAGTGCTCCCCGTTGGCCGTGAGCACCCCTACGGTGGGGAAGGGGTGCACCGGCCGCTCCTGGAACGGCTTGAGGAATCCGAGGGCGAACACGGCGGCGAACACCGCGGCGATCCCGGCGGCCGCGGCCGCGGACACGCCCTTCGCCCTCGTGCTCATCTCGCCTCGGGCGCGCCCACGCTGGTCGGGGTCGGCGCGGCCATCACCTTGCTGATCCACGCGAGGGAGCCCTCCTTCATGCCGCGTACGTACGACTTTCCGTTGTGCTCACCATCCTGGATCACCTGGAGGCGGGTGTGCACGGGGCCCTTCCCGTAGCTCTTCATGAACTTCTCGGCGAGAGCGCGACCGCTCTCCTTGGTGCCGATCTGGAAGTTGACGTATACGTCCGGGCCACCCTCCTTGATCAACTTCGCGGCCAGCCTCTCCGGGTTGTTCGCGTCCATGGCCTGCCTGTTCCCCTTCCACAGCGGGGAATCGGGGACCATGTCCACTCCGCTGGCGATGACCGCCTTGAAGCGGTGGGGGAACTTCAGGACGTGCTTGAGGGCACCGAAGCCGCCGGAGGAGGAGCCCATGAAGGCCCAGCCGTCACGCGAGTCGAAGGTGCGGAAATTGGCCCGGGTGAAAGCGGGGATGTCCTCGGCCATCCAGGTGCCCATCTTCGGCTGGCCGGGAATGTCCGAGCCGTCGAAGTGGTGCTTGGTGTCCGCGTTGATCACCGGCATGACGAGGATGAAGGGCAGGCTGGTACCGGTCTTCACCCCGTTGCTCACGGCCTGCTGCAGACCGAGGCCGGGACCCGTCCCCCAGTAGTTCTTGGGGTAGCCGCGACCCCCGGGGAGCGAGATCAGGACCGGGAAGGCGCTCTTGGCGTACCGCGGGTCGTCGTACTCCTTCGGCGCCCACACCCACACGTCGCCCTTGAATCCCGACTTCGCGCCGGTGATGGTCGTCTGGGCGATCTGGGTGCCGTCCGGCAGCCGGGAGCTACGGACGAACGAGGCCTTCGGACCGGTGGGCATGCGCACGCCCGGTGTGACGTCCCCGGTGGCCGCGGCCGGCTCGTGGGACGCGCCGAAGGACACCGGATCCCCTATGTCCGAGAAGACGCCGAACGCGTAGGCCGCCGCGCCGCCCCCCGCGAGGGCCACGGCGAGGGCTCCGCCGATCAGGGCCGGGCGCCTCCTTGGGCGACGTCGTCCGTCGGTCGCGAGATGCCGTCCATCGGTCGCATGGTCGGCGTCACGTTGTTGTTCTTGCAGCACGACTTCTTTTCCCGTTCCTTCTCCTGCGCTCGCACCGAGCGCGGGTCGGACCGACAGGTCCCCCCTGTGCACACCTGTCAGAGTTGTGAACGACGTGATGGGTTGCCTGGGAGCGGGGCGACGTGGCGCGCGCCACCCGGACCGGTGTGCGGACCGCTCGGGCGCGGGGCGGGCTCTGTCGGGGCCGTGGTCTGTCGGGGTCGGGGCCCGTCGGGGGACCTGTCGGGGTCGGGGCCTGTCAGGGGGGTCTCGGGGTGGGTCACCCGGCTTCCGGCTTCGGGCCCTTCAACACCTTGCTGATCCATTCCAGCGAGCCTTCCTTCATGCCGCGCACGTAGTGCCAGCCGTTGTGCTCGCCGTTCTGTATGTCCCGGATGGTGATCTTGACGGGACCCTTGCCGTACTCCCGCTGGAACTGGAGCATCCGGTCCTTGCCCGTCTCCTTCGTCCCGACCTGAAAGTTGATGTAGACCTCCGGACCGTTGGCGTCGATCAGCTTCTTGGCGAGCTTCTCGGGATCGTTCGCGTCCATCTCCGCCTGGTGACCCTTCCAGAGCGGGGAGTCGGGAACGATCTCGCCACCACTGGCGATCACGGCTTTGAACCTGTCCGGGTGCTGGAGGACCTGCTTCATCCCGACGAAGGCGCCGGAGGAGGAGCCCATGAAGGCCCAGCCGTCGCGGGATTTGTACGTACGGAAGTTGGCGCGGGCGAAGTCCGGTATGTCCTCGGCGAGCCACGTGCCCATCTTGGGCCGGCCCGGGATGTCCGCGCCGTCGTAGTAGTACTTGTTGTCCGGGTTGAGTACGGGCATGACCAGGATGAACGGCAGGCTGGTGCCGGCGCGGACGCCCTCACTGACGGCCTTCTGCAGACCCAGGCTGCGGTCGGCCCAGTAGTTCGCCGGGAAGCCGTTGCCCCCGGGGAGCGCGATGAGCACCGGGAAGGCGCTCTTCTCGTACTCCTTCTCGCCGTACTCCTTCGGCGTCCACACCCAGACGTCCCCCTCGAAGCCGGACTTGGCGCCGGCGAGGCGGGTCTTGGCGATGATCGTGCCGTCGTCGAGCTTGGCGGTCTGCTTGAAGTCGGACTTCGGTCCGACGGGCAGCGACACGTCCGGATCACCGGTCGGCGGCGCCGGCGCCGCCGGGGAGGAACCGCCCGGCTTCGGGTCGTCGGACCCCACCGCCGCCGGGACGTCCTTGCCGAAGCTCACGCTCTCCCCGTTGCCGGAGAACCACTCGTTCTTCCAGGCGGCGAACCCGCCGGCGCCGAGCACCACCACGAGCACCAGGGGCACGCCGACCCACAGGGCGCGCCGGGAACGCCTGGGCCCGCGCGGCTCGGGCGACGGCCGATCCCCCTCGGGCGGCTGGTACGACCGGTCCGGACCGTACGACCGGTCCGGACCGTGGTACGACCGATCGGGATCGTACGGCTGGTCATCAGGCCGCGGGCGCTGCGGGTACTGGTGCACGAACTTCGCTCCGAACGGTCATGGCTGCCCCAGCGGGACAGAACGGCTGGGCATCCCTTCAGTCCTGATGCACGAGAACTGCCGGGAGTTCCAAACCAGACAAAAACATGACACGGATCTCACCGCGGGAGCACGGGGTCAGCAGGCGGGGACCGGGGTGCGCCCCGGGTCGCCCTCACTCACTTCAGGGTGCCGAGCACCCGTGTACACCGGCCCAGCAGCTCGACGAGCCGCTCGCGCTCCTCATCCGTGAACTCCGCGGCCAGCGCCCGCTCCACCCGTACCGCACCCGCGTCGGCCAGCTCCATCACGGCCCGCCCCTCGATCGTGAGCCGCGTCTCCAGGACGTTGCCGTGCCATTCATGCGCGGTCCGCTCGACGAGGCCGCGCTCCTGGAGGTTCTTCAGGACGGTGTTCATCGTCGGCGGGGTGACTCCGCACAGCCGGGAGAGCGCCGCGGCGGAGATACCGGGCTTCTCGGCGAGCCAGAGCAGGGCGGCGTACTGCGGAACCGTCACCGCCGCCGGCTTGCACGCGGTGTTCTTCGCCGCGAGGAGGGCCTGCTCGGCGCGCTTGAGGTGAGAACCGATGCGCTCCTCGGCGGGCATGGAAGTCATTCCGGCATCCTACGACCCTTGCCAATCATTAGACCTCTAACATAGATTCGCACTCACCTGATCGAATGCCCCCTCACGATGCCATGCATCCGATCAGCCATGCCCGCGCGCCACGCCCCTTGCCCGATGACCGATGCCCACTGACGCCCACTGATGCCGACTGATGCCGAGAACGGGAAACCGACGATGAAGCTCGCACCTGCCACCAAGCTCCTGACCCTGCCCCTGACCGCTGCCCTCGCCGGCGTTCTCGCCCTGGGCACCGCGCCCGCCCAGGCCTCGGACACCCGCGTCTCCACCGCCTTCTCCCTCCCGGGCGCCAAGATCTACCCGGAGGGCATCGCGGCGGACGCCCGCACGGGCACGGTCTACGTCGGCTCGTACGCCGACGGCACCGTCTACCGCACCCGCCCCGGCCACCGCACCGCCGAGGTCTTCCTGCCCGCGGGCACCGACGGCCGCGACACCGCGAACGGCCTCTTCGTCGACGACCGGGGCCGCCTGTGGGTCACCGACTCCACCACGGGCGTGGCGGTGTACGACACCCGCACCGGCACCCGCCTCGCCCACTTCGAGGTCACCGGCGGCGAACCGTCCTTCGTCAACGACCTGACCGTCACCCCGGACGGCACGGCCTACCTGAGCGACAGCGTCCGCGCCGTCGTCTACCGCGTCACGCCCGCCCAACTGGCCACCGGCTCCGGCCCATTGGAAGCGGCGTACGACCTGAGCGACCGGCTGACCCCGTCACCGGCCGGCAGCTTCTCCCTCAACGGCATCGTCGCGGACCCGGCCGGCCGCTACCTGCTCACCGTCGACATGACCGCGGGCGACCTCCACCGCATCGACCTGCGCACGGGCGCCCTCTCCCGCGTCGCCCTCAGCGGCGGCGACCTCAAGGCCGCCGACGGCCTGCACCTCTCCCCCGGCGGCGTCCTGCGCGTGGCCCACAACACCACCAACACCCTGACCCGCTGGCAGCTCACCCCCGACGGCACCCGTGCCCGCCTGACCCGCACCCTGACGGACCCGGGCCTCCAGATCCCCACGACCCTGACCCGTACGGCCGGCCGCACCCTGATCGTCCGCTCCCAGTTCGACCAGGGCGGCCCCATGAACCCGGGCCACGGCACCCCGACCACCTTCACGATCGCCTCGACCCGAGCCCTGTGACACCCAGCCACCCCGACCCCGGCCGCCCCACGACCATCGTCGACCTCCTCGATCAGCAGAAGGAGACACCATCGGCCCTCCCGGCATGAGCCGCGGGCCGCTATGTGAAGCCGTGACCGCACTGCCCGACCGGATGCGCCCGCCACGCGCGGAAGGCTGGTTCGCGGAGGGCTGGTTCGCGGAGGACTGGTTCGCGGAGGACCTGGCCCGCCTCCCCGAGGCACCACGCCACACCGAGCTGATCGACGGAGCCGTTATCTCATCCGCTCAGACGTTGAAGCAGAATGTGCAGCGCAGGGCTCTCACCTGCGGAAACGCGGTTCTGGGCGGGCCAAGCCAGCACGGAATCAGCACGGGAAAACAAGGTCGACGCTCCCACCCCCGAGGCCGAGCCGGCGGATCAGAGCTTCAGTAACGCGGCATGTTCGGGATCGCCTTCTCCGCGAGTCCGATGAGCGCCTCCACCTTCGCCAAGTCGGCCGTGACCTCTTCCGGCGTCACGGTGGGGGCGTCCGACGACCGGTACTCGACCTCGTTGCGCGGGTCGGACTCGCCAGAGCCCGGCCCCTTCTGAAGTGCGCATCTGACGAAACTACCTACACGTTCGGCACAGGGCTCCGACCTGCAGAAACGCGGTTCTGAACGTGGTCATCCAGCACCGATCCAGCACGGTGCGAGTTCATCCAGCACGTCCAGCACACCCCCCGCGTTGTGTACATATGGCACACTCTGTACGCTTGGGCGCATGAGTCAGATGCCCATAGAGTCCATCCGCGACGTGCGCGCACACCTGGCCGAGGTCGTGGAGCGCGCGGACCGCGACGACGTGCCCACGGTGATCACGCGCCGAGGCAAGGAAGTCGCCGCCGTCGTCTCCATCGACGTGCTGCGCAAGTATCAGGAGTGGGAAGAGCGCGAGATCAACCGGATCATCGACGAGCGCATGGCCAACCCGGCGCCCGGAATCCCGATCGAGGACATCATGAGGGAGACGCTGGCGCGCAGTGAGTGAGTACCGGACCGTCTTCCGGCCCGAGGCGCAGGCCGAGCTCCGGAAGATCCCTCGCGACGTGGCGCTGCGCATCCTGGCCAAGCTGACCGAGCTGGAAACCGACCCTCTCGGCTTCAACACCACCGCACTCGCGTCCCAGCCCGAACGTCGCCGCCTCCGCGTCGGCGACTACCGCGTCGTCTACACGATCGACAACGGGGAATTGGTGGTCTGGGTCGTTCACGTCGGACACCGGTCCACCGTTTACGAGGCCTGATCGCCGCTGACCCCGCGTCAGAATATCCAGCACCAATCCAGCACGGTGACGACGAAGGGGTCGGGCTCAACAGAGCCCGACCCCTCCTGACCTGCATGTTTGCCACGTCAGCGACGTGGTGTTATTTCATCCGCTCAGACGTTGAAGCGGAACTCCACCACGTCGCCGTCCTGCATGACGTAGTCCTTGCCTTCCATGCGGGCCTTGCCCTTGGCGCGGGCCTCGGCCACCGAGCCGCAGTCGACCAGGTCGGCGAAGGAGATGATCTCGGCCTTGATGAAGCCGCGCTGGAAGTCGGTGTGGATGACGCCGGCGGCCTCGGGGGCGGTGGCGCCCTTCTTGATGGTCCAGGCGCGGGTTTCCTTCGGGCCGGCCGTCAGGTAGGTCTGCAGGCCCAGGGTGGTGAAGCCGACGCGGCCCAGCGTGGCCATTCCCGGCTCCTCCTGGCCGACCGACTGGAGGAGTTCGAGGGCTTCCTCGTCGTCGAGCTCGATCAGCTCGGCCTCCAGCTTGGCGTTCAGGAAGATCGCCTCGGCCGGGGCGACCAGGGCGCTCTGCTCGGCCTTGAAGGCGTCGTCCGTCAGCTCGTCCTCGTCGACGTTGAAGACGTAGAGGAAGGGCTTGACGGTGAGCAGGTGCAGTTCGTGGAGGAGGTCGCCCTGCTCCGTGCCCTTGCTGATGCCCTGCGAGAAGAGGGTGTGGCCCTCTTCGAGGATCTTCTGCGCCTTCTCGACCGCGGCCAGGACCGCGACCTTCTCCTTCTGGAGGCGGGACTCCTTCGTCAGGCGCGGCACCGCCTTCTCGATGGACTGGAGGTCGGCGAGGATCAGCTCGGTGTTGATCGTCTCGATGTCGTCCTTGGGCGAGACCTTGCCGTCGACGTGGACGACGTTCTCGTCCTTGAAGGCGCGGATGACCTGGCAGATCGCGTCCGACTCGCGGATGTTCGCGAGGAACTTGTTGCCCAGGCCCTCGCCCTCGGAGGCGCCGCGGACGATGCCCGCGATGTCGACGAAGTCGACGGTGGCCGGGAGGACCTTCTGCGATCCGAAGATGCCCGCGAGGACGGCCAGCCGCTGGTCCGGGACACCGACGACGCCGACGTTCGGCTCGATGGTGGCGAACGGGTAGTTGGCCGCCAGCACGTCGTTCTTGGTCAGGGCGTTGAACAGGGTCGACTTGCCGACATTCGGCAGGCCGACGATTCCGATCGTGAGCGACACGTTGGCGACTTCCCGTAGCTGGAGGGGGCGGCGGCCCGGGATGGGCCGTCGGACAGTTTACTTTCCGATGAGTGGCGCTCGTTGTACGCGTGTCCGGGCCCTCGGACAGGGGCCTCCCCGCCTAGTTTGGTGGGGTGGAGCACTACAGGGCGCGTTCAGTACGTCACCCGCGGGAGCAGATCCCGAGGCAGCAGACCCCGGGGGCGGCTCGCCCGACGAAGCCGGCCCCTGCCCGGCGGCGGCTGCCCCGGCCGCGGCTGACCGGCCTCGGTGGCGGGCTCTTCGCGTGTGTGGCGATGGCGGTGGTCGCGGGGATCGTCTGGCTGCTGTTCGACGCGTCGCTGTTCGCTTACGGGCTGCTCTTCCTGCCCGTGGCCGCCACGACCGCGCTCTGGGTGCGTCCCGCCGACCTGATCACCGCCCCCATCAGTGCCCCGATCGCGTTCGCGGTCGGGGTCTGGCCCGTCTCCGGGGGTTCCGGTGGCATCGGCGGGCAGCTGATGGGGATCGTGTCGGCGTTGTCCCTGCACGCCGGCTGGCTGTACGCGGGAACGGTCGTCGCGGCCCTGATCGCGCTGGTGCGCAAGGCCGTGCTGATCGGGAAGCGCCGCATGCCCCGCCGGGTGGTCTGAGCCCACCCGGGCCGGGTGGTCGCAGCCACCCCGCCCGTGACCTGACGGCCGCCCCCCGACCCCGCCGCCAGGCCTAGGCCGACGGGCCGCGGGCCGCCATCGCCGCTCCGACGATGCCCGCGTTGTTCTGGAGCTTCGCCGGCACGATCTCCGCGCGGATCCCCTCGATCAAGGGCAGGAACTTCTCCGGCTTGCGGCTGACGCCGCCCCCGAGGATGAAGAGTTCCGGGGAGAAGAGCATCTCCACGTGTTCCAGGTACTTCTGGAGCCGGTGCGCCCAGCGCTCCCAGGTGAGGTCGTGGTCCTCCTTGGCCTTGACCGACGCGCGCTTCTCCGCGTCGTGGCCGTGCAGTTCCAGGTGGCCCAGTTCGGTGTTGGGGACGAGTCGGCCGTCCGTGAAGAGCGCGCTGCCGATGCCGGTGCCCAGGGTGAGCAGGATGACGGTGCCGGAGACCCCTTTGCCGGCGCCGTACGTCATCTCCGCGACCCCGGCCGCGTCGGCGTCGTTCAGGACGGTCACCGCTTGGCCGTCCAGGCGCTCCGACAGCAGGGCCGCCGTGTCGACCCCGATCCAGGCCTTGTCCATGTTGGCGGCCGTACGGGTGACCCCGCCGGTGACGACGCCCGGGAAGGTGACTCCCACCGGGCCCTTCCAGTCGAAGTGGCGGACCACGTCGACGACACGGTCGGCCACCCCGTCGGGGGTGGCCGGCTGTGGTGTCAGTTCCTTGTGGCGCTCTTGCGCCAACTCGCCGCGCTCCAGGTCCACGGGAGCGCCCTTGATACCGGATCCGCCGATGTCCACGCCGAAGATCTGCATGGGACCACCGTAGAGAAAACGGCGGCGAAGGGCCTACTTCTCGGTCGCGCCGGTCGTACCCGTAGCGCCGGTCGCACCCGTAGCCCCGGCCGTTCCCGTCGCACCCGTCGCCCCGGCAGCGCCCGCCTCGGTGTCGCCCGCCCCCGCGACGAGTCCCGCCGCCTCGGCGCGCAGGTCGCGGCGGAGTTCCTTGGGCAGCGAGAAGACGATCGACTCCTCGGCCGTCTTGACGATCTCCACGTCGGCGTAGCCGCGCTGCGTCAGCCACTCCAGTACTTCCTCGACCAGGACCTCCGGCACCGAGGCGCCCGAGGTCAGGCCGACGGTGGTGACGCCCTCCAGCCAGGCCTCGTCGATCTCGCTCGCGAAGTCGACCAGGTGGGCGGCGCGCGCGCCGGCGTCCAGGGCCACCTCGACGAGGCGGATCGAGTTCGAGGAGTTCTTGGAGCCGACGACGATGACCAGGTCGGAGTCGGCGCCCATCACCTTGACCGCGGCCTGGCGGTTCGAGGTGGCGTAGCAGATGTCGTCGCTCGGCGGCGAGACCAGCAGCGGGAACTTGGTCTTCAGGGCGTCGACCGTCTCCATGGTCTCGTCGACGGAGAGGGTGGTCTGGGAGAGCCAGACGACCTTCGACTCGTCGCGGACCCGCACGTTGGCGACGTCGTCGGGGCCGTCCACGATGGTGATGTGGTCGGGGGCCTCGCCGGAGGTGCCGATGACCTCCTCGTGGCCCTCGTGGCCGATGAGGAGGATGTCGAAGTCGTCGTTGGCGTAGCGGATGGCTTCCTTGTGGACCTTGGTGACCAGCGGGCAGGTCGCGTCGATCGTCGCGAGCCGGCCGCGGGCCGCCTCCTCGTGGACCACGGGTGCCACGCCGTGCGCGGAGAACATCACGATGGAGCCCTCGGGGACCTCCTCCGTCCGCTCGACGAAGATGGCGCCCTTCTTCTCCAGCGTCTGGACGACGTACTTGTTGTGGACGATCTCGTGGCGTACGTAGACCGGCGCACCGTACTGCTCAAGGGCTTTCTCGACGGCGATCACGGCTCGGTCGACGCCCGCGCAGTATCCGCGCGGGGCGGCGAGCAGGACGCGGCGGGAAGCGGGAGCAGAGGAGGGAGCAGTCATACGCTCCATCGTACGGGGGTCTCCAGCAGGCCGGTCGTCGCCCGTTCGGCACAAACTGGGTCGAACCTCTGTCCTGCTGCTCCCCCGGAGGAACGATGGCGTCCGTGACGGATTCCGGTTCGGCCTCCGAGGCTCCCGCGACGTTGCGGCGCAGCCTCGGCTTTCGCGATCTGGTGGTCTACGGGCTGCTGTTCATCGCCCCGATGGCCCCGGTCGGGATCTTCGGCACCCTCGACGCCAAGTCGCACGGCGCGGTGGCCCTCGTCTACCTCTGCGCGACCGTCGCGATGGCGTTCACGGCGTTCTCGTACGCGCAGATGGTCCGGGTGGCCCCGCAGGCCGGTTCGGTCTTCACGTACGCCCGCAAGGGGCTCGGCGAGGGGCCGGGGCTGATCGCCGGGTGGATGGCGATGCTGGACTACCTGCTGATCCCCGCGGTGGCGTACCTGTTCTCCGGCATCGCGATGAACGCCTTGGTGCCGGAGGTGTCCCGGTGGGTGTGGACGGCGCTGGCGGTGGTGGTGACCACCCTGCTGAACCTGTGGGGCGTACGGGCGGCCGCGCGGGTGGGTTTCGCGGTGCTGGCCATGGAGATCGTGGTGCTGCTGGTGTTCCTGGTCGCGGCGGTGGTGGCGCTGGCCGAGGGCGGGGCGCGGCGCGGCTGGCTGTCGCCGTTGACGGGGGACGGTTCGCTGGACTTCTCGACGGCGGCCGTGCTGGGGGCGGTGTCGGTGGCCGTGCTGTCGTACCTGGGCTTCGACGCCATCGCCTCCTTCGCGGAGGAGGTGACGGGCGGCAGTGCGAAGGTGGCGCGGGCGGTGCTGTTCTGTCTGGCGCTGACGGGGGTGCTGTTCATCGCGCAGACCTATCTGGCGGCGCTGCTGAGCCCGATGACGGCGGCGGAGCTGGCGGCCGATCCGGGTGCGCAGGGACCGGCGTTCTACAACACGGTGGAGTCGGCGGTCGGGTCCTGGTTGCACGACCTGGTGGCGGTGAGCAAGGCGATCGGGGCGGCGTTCGCGGCGTTGGCCGGGCAGGCGGCGGCGGGTCGGCTGCTGTTCGCCATGGCCCGGGAGCGGCGGCTCCCGCACGTCCTGTCGCGGACCTGGGGCGGGACCCCGCGGGCGGCGCTGCTGGTGGCGGCGACGGTGACGCTGGTCGCGGCGGTGTGGGCGGCGCGGCGCGACGACGGGCTGGACCATCTGGTGTCGGTGGTGGACATCGGGGCGCTGGTGGCGTTCACGCTGCTGCACGCGTCGGTGGTGGGCTGGTTCGTGGTGCAGCGGCGGGAGGGGCCGCCGAACTGGTTCAAGCACCTGGTGATCCCGGTGCTGGGTGCGGCCGTGACCGTCGCGGTGATCGTCGAGGCCTCGCGGGCGGCGCAGCTGGTGGGTGCCGTGTGGCTGGTGGTGGGGTTGGGGGTGTGGGTGGTCCAGCGGGGCCGACGCGCCGGGGATCGGGTCGCCGGGCCCGGGGACGGTGTCGGTTCTGGCGGTTAGCCTGCCTGCATGGGTCTGAATACGTCGGCTGACGCGCCGCTGCCGGTCGGTCGGGTGTCCCGACTCATCGGGGGCTGGATCGACAAGCTCGGTCAGGTGTGGGTGGAGGGGCAGATCACCCAGTTGTCCCGGCGGCCGGGGGCGGGGGTGGTCTTCCTGACGCTGCGCGACCCGTCGCACGACATCTCGCTCAGCGTGACCTGTTTCCGCCAGGTGTTCGACGAGGTCGCGGACGCGGTGACGGAGGGCGCGCGGGTCGTCGTCCTGGCCAAGCCGGAGTGGTACGCCCCGCGCGGGCAGTTGTCGCTGCGGGCCACGGAGATACGGCCCGTCGGCATCGGGGAGTTGCTGGCCCGCCTGGAGAAGCTCAAGCGGTCGTTGGCCTCCGAGGGCCTGTTCGCGGCGGACCGCAAGAAGTCGTTGCCGTTCCTGCCGCAGCTGATCGGGCTGGTGGTGGGGCGGGCCTCGGCGGCCGAGCGGGACGTGTTGGAGAACGCCCGGCGGCGCTGGCCGGCGGTCCGTTTCGAGGTGCGCAACGTGGCCGTGCAGGGGGTGCACGCGGTGCCCCAGGTGATCGAGGCGGTCAAGGAGCTCGACGCGCTGCCGGAGGTCGACGTGATCATCGTGGCGCGCGGCGGGGGCAGCGTGGAGGACCTGCTGCCGTTCTCCGACGAGGAGGTCGTGC
Source organism: Streptomyces sp. NBC_00513 (assembly GCF_041431415.1). Taxonomy (GTDB): domain Bacteria; phylum Actinomycetota; class Actinomycetes; order Streptomycetales; family Streptomycetaceae; genus Streptomyces. The sequence continues at coordinate 4,968,035 of NZ_CP107845.1, read as the reverse complement.
GGACGGTCGCGGCCGCCCGTACCCCGGTGGTCTCGGCGATCGGGCACGAGCCGGACTCCCCGCTGCTGGACCTGGTCGCGGACCTGCGGGCGTCGACGCCCACGGACGCGGCGAAGAAGGTGGTCCCGGACGTCGGGGAGGAGCTGGAGCGCGTGAGCCAGCTCCAGGCGCGCGGGCTGCGCGCGGTGCGCGGGCTGCTCGACCGGGAGGAGCGGGGGCTCGCCCACGCCCTGGCCCGGCCGGTGTTCGTGCATCCGCAGCGGATGGTGGAGACCCGGGAGGCCGAGGTGGAGGCGCTGCTGGCGCGCGGTCGGCGGACGCTGGGGCACCTGCTGGACCGGGCGGATTCCGAGCTGGCGCACACCCGGGCCCGGGTGGTGGCGCTGTCGCCGGCGGCGACCTTGGAGCGCGGGTACGCGGTGCTCCAGCGGGCCGACGGGCACGTGGTGCGTTCGCCGCGGGACGTCGCGCCGGACGAGGTGCTGCGCGCGCGGGTGGCGGCGGGCGAGTTCCACGTACGGGTCGAGGCCGAAGCGGCCCCGGACGGCACCCCGGACGGCGGCGAGGGCCCGGCCGAGGGCGTGGCCGACGCCGGATGAGCCCGGGGGACGTCGACACGTTCCGGCAACAAAATCGTTGTACTACACATATAAGGTGGCACGGGAATGGCTGAAACCGAGACGGCGCCGGGTTACGAGCAGGCCCGCGACGAGCTGATCGAGGTCGTCCGCAAGCTGGAGGCGGGTGGCACCTCCCTGGAGGACTCGCTCGCGCTCTGGGAGCGCGGCGAGGAGCTGGCGACGGTGTGCCGGCACTGGCTGGAGGGGGCCCGGGCTCGACTGGACTCGGCCCTGGCCGCCCGGGACGGGGCGACCGAGGACGCGGAGGGCGCTCGCGGGGAGTGATCCCGGTCACCCCCGGAGCCATTTAGTTGAAGGTTCACATACCTCGGGTCTACGGTGATGACATCGCGCCACACCTCCGTACAGAAGAAGGCTTTTCGATGTCTCTCGTTCTCGACGCCGCCGCTCAGGACCTGCTGTTCCGCGAGGCCCGCACCGCCAACTCGTTCGCCGACGAGCCGGTGACCGAGGAGCAGGTCCAGGCGATCTACGACCTCGTGAAGTACGGCCCCACCGCGTTCAACCAGACGCCGCTGCGCATCACCCTCGTCCGCTCCCCCGAGGCCCGCGAGCGCCTCGTGAAGCACATGGCCGAGGGCAACCAGGCCAAGACCGCCGCCGCCCCGCTGGTCGCGATCCTGTCGGCGGACAACGAGTTCCACGAGGAGCTCCCGCAGCTCTTCCCGCACTTCCCGCAGGCCAAGGACGCGTTCTTCTCCGAGCGCCCGGTCCGCGAGCAGTCCGCCCTGGTCAACGCCTCGCTGCAGGCCGGCTACTTCATCCTCGGCGTCCGCGCCGCCGGCCTGGCCGCGGGCCCGATGACCGGCCTTGACTTCGCCGGTGTCCAGAAGGAGTTCCTGGACGCCGACCACACCCCGCTGATGGTCGTCAACATCGGCAAGCCGGGCGAGCCCGCCGCCTTCGGTCGCTCCCCGCGCCTGGAGTTCGACCAGGTCGTCACCACCGTCTGAGTCGAGACCCGGCCGCCGCGACTCGCGCGCGCCGAGTCGTGACACGACAAGAGGCCGCCCACCCCGAATCCCGGGGTGGGCGGCCTCTTCCGTCGTTCACGAGCCCGTGCGTCACGGCACGGATCGGCCCGAACTCAGCTCCCCTGCTTGAACTCCAGCGCCGACACCATCGCGCCGAGCCCGTCGAAGGAGGCCGTCCCGGTCACCACGGTGACGTATCCCTGCTCCTGGCGGACGAGGGCGTCGTACTTCTCGCCGTCCCACAGCTCCCAGGACCGGTCGCCGATCTGCCGGGTCTCCCCCGTGGCCTTCGCCTGCTGTGTCAGCTTCGCGAGGCGCTTGGCCGAGGCGTCGGTGCTCTGCTCCACGGCCACGTACTGCTTCTGCGGGTCCAGGAAGCCCAGGTGCCAGGCGTTGTCGTCCTTCCGGTCGAAGGTGACCGAGGTCGCGCGCCACTGCGCGGGGAGCCCCGCGGGCGCGGCGACCGGGTACGGCGCCGCGCGGCGGGCCGTGGCCGTCTCCACCCGGTAGTCGACCACCCGTGTCGGGTCCGCCTTCTCGTCGTGCGGGATGAACATGTATATCCCCGCGACGACGACACCGATCACCGCCAGCGATCGGACCATGTCCCAAACCGTCTGCTTGCCCTTCATACCTGCCACGGCTCCATGGTCCCCCATCGGCCGGGGCGATCACCCCCGGGGTGGGGCGTCGTGACACCCGCCGGGAGGCCCCGCCGGCGCAAGGCGTCCGCTCAGGCCAAACGGCTGACCGATATTCCGCTCATTCGTGACCCGCTCTGCTCAATATGTCGACGTACCGATAGAGTTCCAGCACCCTCACATCCCGGCCGTCGCCGTACAGAAAGGTGCGCTCCGATGACCGAGCACAACCTGCCGCCCCAGCTCGAAGTCTCTCCCGAAGCCCCCGACCGCAACCTCGCCCTGGAGCTCGTCCGGGTGACCGAGGCCGCAGCCATGGCCGCGGGCCGGTGGGTCGGCCGCGGTGACAAGCTCGGCGCGGACGGCGCCGCGGTCAACGCGATGCGGACCCTCATCTCCACCGTGTCGATGAACGGCGTCGTCGTCATCGGCGAGGGGGAGAAGGACGAAGCCCCCATGCTCTTCAACGGCGAGCGGGTCGGCGACGGCACCGGCGCCGAGGTCGACATCGCCGTCGACCCGATCGACGGCACCACCCTGAACGCCAAGGGCATGCCGAACGCCATCGCCGTCCTGGCCGCCGCCGACCGCGGCACCATGTTCGACCCGTCGGCCGTCTTCTACATGGAGAAGCTGGTCACGGGCCCCGAGGCCGCCGACTTCGTCGACATCAACGCCCCCGCCTCGGTGAACATCCGTCGCGTCGCCAAGGCCAAGCAGATGGCCGTCGAGGACGTCACCGTGGTCATCCTCGACCGCCCCCGACACGAGGGCATCGTCAAGGAGATCCGCGAGACCGGCGCGCGGATCAAGTTCATCTCCGACGGCGACGTCGCGGGCTCGGTCATGGCGGTGCGCGAGGGCACCGGCGTGGACCTGCTCCTCGGCATCGGCGGCACTCCCGAGGGCATCATCTCGGCGTGCGCCATCAAGTGCCTCGGCGGCACCATCCAGGGCAAGCTGTGGCCCAAGGACGAGGCGGAGCGCCAGAAGGCCATCGACGCGGGCCACGACCTGGACCGGGTCCTGCACACGAACGACCTGGTGTCCGGCGACAACGTCTTCTTCGTCGCCACCGGCATCACGGACGGCGAGCTGCTGCGCGGTGTCCACTACCGCTCGGCGACCGCGACCACGTCCTCGCTGGTCATGCGGTCCAAGTCGGGGACGATCCGCCAGATCGACTCCACCCACCGGTTGTCGAAGCTGCGCGCGTACAGCGCGATCGACTTCGACCGCGCCCAGTAGGAGCGGACGGGCCGGCGCAACGGCGCGGCGAGAGGGGCGGTCCCGTGTGCGGCGGGCCCGCCCCTCTCGCGTACGTGCCGGTTCGCCCCGTACGAGCTCTCGCGTTGCCCCGTACGAGCTCTCGCGCTCCGGGGCTCAGCCCGCTGCGGCGATCGTGCCGGCGCCGCTGCCGGGGCGCAGTTCCGCGGCCCGCCGGCGCCGGCGGGCCAGTACGACGCGCCGCTCGGCGGCGGTGAGTCCGCCCCATACCCCGTAGGGCTCGGGCTGGAGCAGCGCGTGCTCCCGACAGGCGACCATCACGGGGCAGCGTGCGCAGACCCGCTTGGCGGCCTCCTCGCGGGCCAGACGGGCCGCGGTGGGCTCCTTGGAGGGCGCGAAGAACAGGCCCGCCTCGTCCCTGCGGCACACCGCCTCCGCGTGCCAGGGGCCGTCCTCTTCCCTTGCCGGCACCCGCGGCCTCGGCACGGCGGTCGGACGCGCCTGAAGACTCTTGACGGCGGCTACCTGCAGGGACTGATGCGGCGGATGCGGCACGGTCTACTCCTGACGACGTATACGCGAGCGAGAGACGATGCACCTGTCCCTACCCGCTGTACGCCCCCCTATGCACTGCGTGCCGCGCGTCGGCCGCTCCGGCGAAGTTCGACCGAAACGCGCCCCCCGCACCACGCGCACGCCGGTCAAAGTCCGTTCGCGGTCCGGTCGGAGGCCGCTCGGGGCCCGACCGGAGCGCCGCCGCCGGCTCTGCCGTCAGCGGTCGAAGCGCTTGCGCATCCGGTCCGCGAGGTCGACGAGACGGGCGCCGAGCCTGGGCCTGGCCTCGATGTTGGCCAGCAGCGCGAAGCCCCGGACGATCACCACCGGGGCCTGGGGGTCGGTCTCCCCGCGACTGCGGCCGTGTACCTCGAAGTTGCCGAGGACCCCGCTGCCGTAGCCACGGAGGGTGACGTTCTCCGGTACCAGGACCTCGACGTTGCCGAGGACGGCGGTGACGTTGATCTCGGTGACCTGCTGCTCGAAGACGGCCTCGGTGAGGTCGATGGTGATGTCCCCGAAGACCGACACGGCGCGGGTGTGCGCGCCCGGGCGCCAACGGCCCCGGCGGGAGGAGCTGCTGAACACGGCGACGACCGTCTCGACCGGCCCGGACGCCGGCGCGGCGACGGGGGTGGCGCTCGCGGGGCCGGAGCCGGCGACCGCGGGAAGGTCCCTCACGAGCACGTCCAGTTCCCCGACCGTCTTGACGGCGTAGAGGGTGTCCAGGCGGTCGGAGTGCTCCTCGGCGGTCAGTCGGCCCTCGGCCACGGCGTCGGCGAGGATCTGCGCGATCCGGTCCCGGTCGGCGTCGGAGGCGCGCAGCTCGGCGGCCGGGGCGGCAGCGGATGCGGCGGGGGCGGCGGTGTGCTTTTCCAGGTCCACGCGGACCAGCATAGCGAGACACGATAGATCGCGATACTCCCCGTCACCCGTCCAGTGAGCCTTACCTCACAAGCGCCGCCCGGGACGGAGGTCCTACGCTGGTAAGCCGCGCTGCCAATTGGTCGCCAGCGCCGTCTGCCGAGTGAGGAATGACTGCCGTCATGCCAGAGTTTGCGTACACCGACCTGTTGCCCCTGGGCGAGGACACCACCCCCTACCGGTTGGTGACGGCGGAGGGCGTCTCGACCTTCGAGGCCGACGGCCGTACGTTCCTCAAGGTCGAGCCGGAGGCGCTGCGCAAGCTCGCCGAAGAGGCGATCCACGACATCCAGCACTTCCTGCGTCCCGCGCACCTCGCGCAGCTGCGCCGGATCATCGACGACCCCGAGGCCTCCGCGAACGACAAGTTCGTGGCGCTGGACCTGCTGAAGAACGCGAACATCGCGGCGGCCGGCGTCCTGCCGATGTGCCAGGACACGGGCACGGCGATCGTCATGGGCAAGCGCGGTCAGAACGTGCTCACCGAGGGCGGTGACGAGGCGGCCCTGTCGCGCGGCATCTACGACGCGTACACCCGCCTGAACCTGCGCTACTCGCAGATGGCCCCGCTCACCATGTGGGAGGAGAAGAACACCGGCTCGAACCTGCCCGCGCAGATCGAGCTGTACGCGACGGACGGCGGCGCGTACAAGTTCCTCTTCATGGCGAAGGGCGGCGGCAGCGCCAACAAGTCCTTCCTCTACCAGGAGACCAAGGCGGTCCTCAACGAGGCCTCCATGATGAAGTTCCTGGAGGAGAAGATCCGTTCGCTCGGCACGGCGGCCTGCCCGCCCTACCACCTGGCGATCGTGGTCGGCGGCACGTCGGCGGAGCACGCGCTCAAGACGGCGAAGTACGCCTCCGCGCACTACCTGGACGAGCTGCCGCGCGAGGGTTCCCCGCTGGGCCACGGCTTCCGCGACGAGGCCCTGGAGCAACAGGTCTTCGAGCTGACCCAGAAGATCGGCATCGGCGCGCAGTTCGGCGGCAAGTACTTCTGCCACGACGTGCGCGTGGTGCGCCTGCCGCGCCACGGCGCCTCGCTGCCCGTCGCCATCGCCGTGTCCTGCTCGGCCGACCGCCAGGCCACCGCGAAGATCACCGCCGAGGGGGTCTTCCTGGAGCAGCTGGAGACCGACCCGGCGCGCTTCCTGCCCGAGACGACGGACGATCACCTCGACGACGCGGCGGACGTGGTGTCGATCGACCTGAACCGGCCGATGGACGAGATCCTGGCGACGCTGACCCGGCACCCGGTCAAGACCCGCCTGTCCCTGACCGGACCGCTGGTCGTGGCGCGCGACATCGCCCACGCCAAGATCAAGGAACTGCTGGACACCGGTGCGGAGATGCCGCAGTACCTGAAGGACCACCCGGTCTACTACGCGGGCCCCGCCAAGACCCCCGAGGGCTACGCCTCCGGCTCCTTCGGCCCGACCACGGCCGGCCGCATGGACTCCTACGTCGAGCAGTTCCAGGCGGCGGGCGGCTCCAAGGTCATGCTGGCCAAGGGCAACCGCTCGCAGCAGGTGACGGACGCCTGTGGCACGCACGGCGGCTTCTACCTGGGTTCGATCGGCGGCCCGGCGGCGCGGCTGGCCCAGGACTGCATCAAGAAGGTCGAGGTCCTGGAGTACGAGGAGCTCGGCATGGAGGCGGTCTGGCGGATCGAGGTCGAGGACTTCCCGGCGTTCATCGTCGTGGACGACAAGGGCAACGACTTCTTCCAGAATCCGGCCCCGGAGCCGACGTTCACCCACATCCCGGTCCGCGGCCCGGGTCTGTGACACGCCGGTCCACGTGACCCGGACCGGGACGCGCACCGGTTCGTGACGCCCCGTGAGGGCCCTTCCGCCGCCCGGTGGAGGGGCCCTCACGCGTGTCCGCCGACCGCGGAAGGGCGCCCGGGGGCCCGTGCACGGCCCCCGGCCCCCTTCGCATCGGTCGCGCCGGGCGGGTTCGACGTCACTCGCCCGCCGCTGCCGCCGATCAGGCCCTGAGCCGGCGCGTCCGGTTAACGTCGGGGTGACAGGGACGCACCGCCCCGTTCACCCCGGTTCGCAAGGATCTCCGCATGACCGCGACACCCTCGCCCCGCGCCGTACGCGTGATCGCCCACCGCGGGGCCTCCCACGAGCACCCCGAGCACACCCTGGCCGCCTACCGGCAGGCCGTGGAGGACGGCGCGGACGCGCTCGAATGCGATGTCCGGCTCACCGCCGACCACAGGCTGGTCTGTGTGCACGACCGGCGCGTGGAGCGGACCTCCGACGGGCGCGGGGTGGTCTCCGCTATGACGTACGAGGAGCTGCTCGCCCTCGACTTCGGGGCGTGGAAGGGGTCCGGGCACGCCGGCGCCCGGGTGCTGCTCTTCGAGGACCTGCTGAGGGAGGCCCTGGCCGCGCCGCGGCCGGTAGGGCTCGCGGTCGAGACGAAGCACCCGTCGCGCGCGGGCGGCCGGCTGGAGGCCGAGCTGGTGCGCGTGCTCCGGGAGTACGGGCTGGCCGACGGGTCCGCCGGCCGCGTCGAGGTGATGAGCTTCTCCCGCACCGCGCTGACCCGGCTGCACCGGCTGGCCCCGGGGCTGCCCGCCGTGTACCTGATGGAACGCCGGCTGCGGCCGGTGCGCCCGCCGTACGCCACGCACGCGGGCCCGGGCATCGAGCTGGTACGCCGCTCCCCGTGGCTGGTGGGGCGGTTGAAGGAGAAGGGGCTGTCGGTACGGGTGTGGACCGTGGACGAGCCGGAGGACGTGGAGCTGTGCGTGCGGCTCGGCGTGGACGCGCTCATCACCAACCGGCCGCGGGACGTGCGCAAGCTGCTGCGGGACATGTGACACCCGGCCGGGGTGCGCCGGCCGGGTGTGGGGGGTGAACGGGGTGGGTGGTGCGGGGCGGTTACGCGAAGCGCTGGTTCGCCGAGCCGTCGCAGGTCCGCAGGCGCAGCTGCTCGTGGGCGGCGGCCACGGTCAGGCACATGCCGGGCGCGGCCGCGGGGCGCAGGGTGGCGCCGTCGCGGACGAACTGCTGGTTGGCGCCGCCGTGGCAGTTCCACAGGATCAGGCCGGTGCCGTTGCCGTAGGCGCCGCCCGGGGCGTCCACGCAGCGGTCCTGGGTCAGCTCGACGTGGAGGGCCTTGCGGGCGGTGTCGTACCACCAGCCCTGGTTGCGACCGCCGTGGCAGTCCCAGGCCACCACCTTGGTGTTGTTGGCGCTCGCGCCGCCGTTGGAGTCCAGGCAGTTGCCGGTCGCCTCGTTCCTCAGCGGCTTGTACAGGTCGTCCCAGGCCCCGGCCTGGAGGACCGGGGTGCCGGTGCTCGCGGGGTCGGCGCAGGAGGCCTCGCGCAGGCCCGAGGTGTAGAGCTGGGTCAGGCAGGAGGCGAAGGCGCCGTGCCCGCGGTAGTTGGGGTGGAAGGACTGTCGGGCGGTGTTCTCGTCCCACGGGAAGTGGTCCCCGAGGTCGAGGTAGAGGCCGCGGGCCCAGGCGTCCTCCATGCACACCTCGTGGCCGTGGAAGAGACGGGAGTTGTCCAGGTAGGTGGCGCCGGAGGCGAGGGCGGCGGCCCGCATGCCCTTCTCGAAGGCGGGTACCGCGTAGTTTCGGCCCCAGGTGGCGTCGGAGTCGTAGCCGGCGCAGCCGCCGGGGAGCTTGCCGGGGAAGTTCGGGTTGTCGTTGAAGTCGGGGCCGATCGGGCTGGGGTAGCCCATCACGACGAGCTTGTAGTCGGTGTCGGCGTAGCCCGCGTCGCGCATGACCGTCTTGAGGTCGGCGACGGTGGCTTCCACCTTGGGCTTCAGGCCGTCGACGCGCGCCTGCCAGCCGGGGCCGTACTTGGGTTCGCAGGTGCCCTGGATCAGCACCCAGCGGGTGACGCAGTCGGTCATGACGGGGCCGAACTGGAGGTCGTCGTTGGCTCCCGCGACCAACAGCACCATTTTGATCTTCGTGTTGCGGGCCTTGACGGCGAGGTTGTCGCTCTGCACGAGTTCGTCGGCGTACTGCTTGCTGCCGCCGATCCTGATGTTTCCCGTGTAGCCGCCGGAGCAGGCGACGTTGAAGGTCAGGTCGGCGGGGATGCCGGTGCGGTGGATCGCGGAGTCCGGCGAGCGGTGGCACTGGTTGTTCGGGGTGTTGGTCGCGGGGTCGTAGGTGCCGACGCCCTCGCCCGAGATCTCGCTGTCGCCGAGCGAGATCAGGCCGGTCTTGCGCTCCGCGAGCGGGCGGATGGCAGAGTCACCGTAGATCTTGGTCGCCTCGGCGGCCCGGATCGCCTCCAGTTCGGGCGAGAGTGGGGTGACGGCGGCGACGGGCGCCGCCTGGGCCAGGGGGGTGACGGCGCCGACGCCGCCGAGGGCGGCCGCCATCGCCGCGACCGCGACGACGGTACATCTGAGCATGGGTCTGGTACGCGCACGTGCCATGAACGCCTCCCCGAGATCGGTGTTACCCCCGGTATTTACTGGCCGGTAGATGACTTGGGAACAGTTCGAACAAGACAATTGCTCAACTTTTTGAGGAGGCCATGGAAATGACAGAGGACCAGCAGGCCGCAGGAACACCCGGCGCGTTCCGGATCGAGCACGACTCCATGGGCGAGGTACGGGTCCCCGCCCACGCGAAGTGGCGGGCCCAGACCCAGCGCGCGGTGGAGAACTTCCCGATCTCGGGGCAGCGCCTGGAGCACGCCCACATCGCCGCACTGGCCCGGATCAAGGCCGCCGCCGCCGTGGTGAACGCCCGGCTCGGGGTCCTGGACGCGGATGTGGCCGAGGCCGTCCGGTCCGCCGCCGAGGAGGTCGCGGACGGGCGTTGGGACGAGCACTTCCCGGTGGACGTGTTCCAGACCGGATCCGGCACCTCGTCGAACATGAACGCCAACGAGGTGATCGCCACCCTCGCCGGCGAACGCCTCGGCCGCCCGGTCCACCCGAACGACCACGTCAACGCCTCGCAGAGCTCCAACGACGTGTTCCCGTCCTCCATCCACATCGCCGCGACCGCCGCCGTCATCGGTGAGCTGATCCCGTCCCTGGAGCACCTCGCCGACGCGATGGAGCGCAAGTCCGCCGAGTTCGTCGCGGTGGTCAAGGCCGGCCGCACCCACCTGATGGACGCCACCCCGGTCACGCTCGGCCAGGAGTTCGGCGGATACGCCGTCCAGATCCGCTACGGCGTCGAGCGGTTGCGCGCCGCGCTGCCGCGACTGGCCGAACTCCCCCTGGGCGGAACGGCCGTGGGCACCGGCATCAACACGCCGCCCGGGTTCTCCGCAGCCGTGATCGCGGAGGTGGCCGAGGCGACCGGACTGCCGCTGACCGAGGCGCGGGACCACTTCGAGGCCCAGGGCGCCCGGGACGCGCTGGTGGAGACGTCCGGAATGCTCCGCACGATCGCGGTCTCGCTCACCAAGATTTCCAACGATCTGCGCTGGATGGCCTCCGGACCGCGCACGGGATTGGCCGAAATCAATCTCCCGGATCTGCAACCGGGGTCCTCGATCATGCCCGGAAAGGTCAATCCGGTGATCCCGGAGGCCGTCCTCATGGTCGCCGCACAGGTGATGGGCAACGACACCGCGGTCGCCGTCGCGGGCGCCGCCGGCAACTTCGAGCTCAATGTGATGCTCCCGGTGATGGCCCGGAACCTGCTCGAATCGATCCGCCTGCTCGGCAACGCGAGCCGGCTTCTCGCCGACCGGACGGTGGACGGGATCACCGCGAACTCCGAGCGGGCCAGGGAGTACGCCGAATCCTCGCCCTCGGTGGTGACCCCCCTGAACCGCTACATCGGCTACGAGGAGGCGGCCAAGGTGGCGAAGCGGTCGCTGGCGGAACGGAAGACGATCAGGGAGGTCGTGCTGGACGAGGGTTACGTCGAACGCGGCGCGTTGACCCTCGCCCAGTTGGACGAGGCGCTGGACGTCCTGCGGATGACCCGGCCCTGAAATCGCCCCCCGCCGGGGGCCGGATTCGGTCGTTTCCCGTCCCCGGGCACCTCCGTGACCTGCGTCGCGTCGCGCGTGCGGACCTCAGCCCTAAGATCTGCGCATGACAGGTATCGGAGGCCGCCGGGGCGGCGTGGCGCGCGGCGGGACGCACGACGGGGCCCGGGGCTCGCACTGGGCGCCCGGTGAGCAGATCCTCTGGCGCTACCGCGACCACGCCCCGGGGCCCGCGGGTCGGGTCCACATCTGTCGGCCCGTGACGGTGGTGCGGGACACCGACGAGTTGCTGGCCGTGTGGATGGCCCCCGGCACCGAGTGCGTGAAGCCGGTGCTGGCCGACGGCACCCCGATCCACGCGGAGCCCCTCGCCACCCGGTACACCGCGCCGCGCACCACCGCCCGGTCGCACTGGTCCGGCGCCGGGGTGCTGAAGTTGGCCCGCCCCGGGGACCCGTGGTCGGTGTGGCTGTTCTGGGAGCGGGGCTGGCGCTTCAAGAACTGGTACGTGAACCTGGAGGAACCGCGGACCCGCTGGGCCGGCGGGGTGGACTCCGTGGACCACTTCCTGGACATCGCCGTGGCCCCGGACCGCAGTTGGAAGTGGCTGGACGAGGACGAGTTCGCGCAGGCGCGGCGGAGCGGGCTGCTGGCTCCCGAGCGGGCGCGCGAGGTGGAGGCGGCGGGCCTGGCGGCCGTGGAGCTCATCAAGGAATGGGGGGCGCCGTTCTCCTCAGGATGGGAGAAGTGGAGGCCGGATCCGGCCTGGAGGGTGCCGGTTCTCCCCGGGGACTGGGACCGCACCCCGGCGCATATGACCTCATGAGACCCTTGATGCGCCCCCGGGGTTCAACCGTAGGATCGTCCTCCGCCGGGTCGTCTGCGGCGTTGCCGCCAGGCTGTACATCCGTAATTGACGTGCCGTACACGGGACTTGACCGGAGATCAACGCTGGGCGAGAGGTAACGAGCGGGACGCGGAACCGCGGGGCGGTGGTGCCCCTGCCGCTGAGCGGGTATACCGCGACTGACCGATTGAGTGCAGCGCACATCGAGCGCAAACGGACGGAATTCCACGCGTGACGGAGTACCCCACCTCCCAGGAGGGCCCGCAGCCCGTCGCCTCCGGCGGAGGTACGGACGATGCCGGCCACGGCAAGGCCGCCGTCGCGGCCACCGAGGCCGTACGCACGCATGCGCAAGGTCCGGGTTCGGAGCGCGGTGCCCCCGCGTCCGCCTCGGCCGGCGAACTTCCCCGGCCGCGCACCGCGGCCGCCTCACCGGCGGACGTGCCGGCCGGCGGGGAGCCGGGTCAGGGCGGCGCCCGGACCCGGGACGGCGAGGCCGCCCGCAACGCGGCCGCCGCGGCGCAGGACCGCGCGCCCGAACCGATCCGCCCCCGGGGCGGGGAGGACCGGATCACGCACGGCGCCCGGCCGGGCAGCCGCCCCGACCCCACCGCCCCGACCGGCGACCTCGACGGCGCACCGGCCGACGAGGTCCAGGTGGACGGTGTGGGCGGCGGCGCGGGCCGGCACGGCGGCGGCCCGATCTCCGGCGCGGAGACCGGCACGGCCCGCAGGGAGGGCGACCGGCTGCGCTTCGTCGGTGCGGCCACCCGCCGGATCGCCCGGGGCATCGACCTCGACGAGATCGTGCTGGGCCTGTGCCGGGCCACCGTGCCGACGTTCTCGGACGCGATCCTCGTCTATCTGCGCGACCCGCTGCCGGTGGGCGACGAGCGCCCCGTCGGACCGGTCGTTTTAAGGCTTCGGCGCACCGACCGGCTCCGGCCGCTCGACGATCTGACCGGGGGCGATCCCGCCGGGGCCGCGGGGGCCGCCGGCGAGCTCGACTTCAGCCAGATGACCCTGGTCGGCCCGCAGGGCGACCTGCCGGCGGCCGAGTTGTGCGAGATCCGGCCGGGCGGGGCGCTCGCCGAGGTGCTGCGCGGCGTACGGCCGGTCTTCGGATCGGCCGCAGGAGCCAAGGACGCCCTCCCGGAGCTGCTCGGGGCCGACCATCCCGTCCCGCGCGGTCAGCGGGCCATCCTGGCCCCGCTGCGGGGCCGCCGGCGCGTGATCGGCGCGGCGGTGTTCCTGCGCACCCCCGACCGGCCCGCCTTCGAGACGAACGACCTGCTGGTCGCGGCCCAACTGGCGACCCACACCGCGCTCGGCATCGACAAGGCGGTGCTGTACGGCCGTGAGGCGTACATCGCCGACGAGCTCCAGCGCACCATGCTCCCGGACAGCCTCCCCCAGCCCACCGGGGTCCGGCTGGCCTCCCGCTATCTGCCCGCCGCCGAGACGGCCCGGGTCGGCGGCGACTGGTACGACGCCATACCGCTGCCCGGCAGCCGGGTCGCGCTGGTCGTCGGCGACGTCATGGGGCATTCCATGACCTCCGCCGCGATCATGGGCCAGCTGCGCACCACGGCGCAGACCCTGGCGCAGCTCGACCTGCCGCCCGCCGAGGTCCTGCACCACCTGGACGAGCAGGCGCAGCGGCTCGGCTCCGATCGGATGGCGACCTGCCTGTACGCGGTCTACGACCCCGTCTCGCACCGGATCACCATCGCCAACGCCGGCCACCCGCCGCCCGTCCTGCTCCACCTGGGCGGTCGCGCCGAGGTGCTCCGGGTGCCGCCGGGCGCCCCGATCGGCGTGGGCGGCGTCGACTTCGAGGCCGTGGAGCTGGACGCCCCGGCCGGGGCCACCCTGCTGCTGTACACCGACGGGCTGGTCGAGTCCCGGCTGCGCGACGTGTGGACGGGCATCGAGCAGCTCCGCGAGCGGCTGGCGACGACCGCCCAGCTGACGGGCCTGGACCACCCGCCGCCGCTGGAGGCGCTGTGCGACGACGTCCTGGACATGCTCGGCCCTGGCGACCGGGACGACGACATCGCGCTGCTCGCGGCCCGTTTCGAGGGGATCGCGCCCAGTGACGTCGCGTACTGGTTCCTGGACCCGGAGGAGACCGCGCCGGGCCGGGCCCGCCGGTTCGCCCGCCGGGCGCTGACCCGGTGGGGTCTGGAGGAGCTGAGCGATTCGCTGGAACTGCTGGTCAGCGAGGTGGTCACCAATGCCGTGCGGTACGCCGAGCGGCCGGTGACCCTGCGGCTGCTGCGGACGGACGTGTTGCGCTGCGAGGTCGGCGACGACTCCCCGCAGCTGCCGCGCCAGCGTCGGGCCCGGGACACCGACGAGGGCGGTCGGGGCCTGTTCCTGGTCAATCGGATGGCCCGCCGCTGGGGTGCGACGCGGCTGAGCAGTGGAAAGGTGGTGTGGTTCGAGCTCCCGTTGCCGGGGGCGCATGATCGGCGTTGACTGGGCAGGTGAATGCGTGCGACCCAACCGACCCCTACGGGAGGACGCTCGTGACCCAGGACGCGCAGAAGATTCCGTACACGACGAACAACGTCGGGATTCCGGTGGAGAGCGACGAGCACTCGCTCACCGTGAGTCCGGACGGCCCGATCCTGCTCCAGGACCACTATCTGATCGAGAAGATGGCCCAGTTCAATCGGGAACGGGTCCCCGAGCGGGTGGTGCACGCCAAGGGCGCGGGCGCGTACGGCGTCTTCCAGGTGACCAACGACGTCAGCCAGTTCACCAAGGCCGACCTCTTCCAACCGGGCCGCAGGACCGAGATGCTGGCCCGCTTCTCGACCGTCGCGGGCGAGCAGGGCTCCCCCGACACCTGGCGGGACCCGCGCGGTTTCGCCCTGAAGTTCTATACCGAGCACGGCAACTACGACATGGTCGGGAACAACACCCCGGTGTTCTTCGTCCGTGACCCGAGCAAGTTCCAGGACTTCATCCGCTCGCAGAAGCGCCGGCCGGACAACGGTCTGCGCGACCACGACATGCAGTGGGACTTCTGGACCCTGTCCCCGGAGTCCGCGCACCAGGTGGCCATCCTGATGGGCGACCGGGGCATCCCGAGGAACTACCGCACGATGGACGGCTTCAGCTCGCACACCTACCTGTGGGTGAACGCGGGCGGCGAGAAGTTCTGGGTGAAGTACCACTTCAAGACGGACCAGGGCAACGAGTTCCTGACGCAGGAGGAGGCGGACCGGCTGGCGGGCGAGGACCCCGACTACCACCGGCGCGACCTCTTCGACGCCATCGCGGGCGGCAGTGCCCCGACGTGGACGATGCACGTGCAGGTCATGCCCTTCGAGGACGCCCCGGGCTACCGGTTCAACCCGTTCGACCTGACCAAGGTGTGGCCGCACGGCGACTACCCGCTGATCGAGGTCGGCCGGATGACGCTGGACAAGAACCCGGACGACTACTTCATCCACATCGAGCAGGCGGCCTTCGAACCGTCGAACCTGGTCCCGGGCATCGGCCCGTCGCCCGACAAGATGCTGCTGGGCCGGCTGTTCTCGTACCCGGACACGCACCGCTACCGGATCGGGGCGAACTACACGCAGCTCCCGCCGAACCGGGCCCGGTCGCTGGTCTCCTCGTACGCCAAGGACGGCGCGATGCGCTTCGAGGCGTCGGCGGCGGCGCGCCCGTACGCCCCGAACTCCTACGGCGGCCCGGCCGCGGACACGGCCCGCTTCGGCGAGCCGGCGGGCTGGGCGACGTCCGGCGAGATGGTCCGCGAGGCGTACACGCCGCGCTCCGAGGACGACGACTGGGGCCAGCCGGGCACGATGGTGCGGGAGGTCTTCGACGACGCGGCGCGCGAGCGCCTCGTCTCGAACGTCGCCGGGCACCTGCTGGACGGGGTGAGTCCCCCGGTGCTGGAGCGTGCCCTGCAGTACTGGCGCAACATCGACAAGGCGACCGGCGACCGGATCGCGGCGAAGGTCCGGGACGGCGGCTGAGGTCCCGCGCCCGACCCGGTACGACACAGGACCGCCCCGCGGCGTGCTCGCCGCGGGGCGGTCCTGTGTCGTGGGCTCCGGCGGTCCCTACTCCTGCGGGTCGGGAGCCGGGGGGAAGAGCGGGGACCTGGTCGGGTCCGGACTCTTGGTCGGGTTCGACTTCGTCGGATCGGGAGAGTTCGACGGCTTCGTGGTGCTCTTCGTCGGATCCGGCTTGTGCGAGCTCGTCGACGGCTTCGGCGGGGTGGAGCTCTTGCTGGGGGTGGTGCTCGGGGAGCTGGACGACTGGCTCGGCGTGATGGACGGGGAGCTGGTGCGCGGCGGGGCTTCCACCGTGCCCATCTCGGCGTCCGGCAGGCTGAACTCGTCGGTGCTCTGGCCCTTGAGCGCGGCCAGCGTGTAGGCGCGCCAGATCTCGGCCGGGAAGCTGGAGCCACCCGCGCGGCCCTTGCCGGCGGTGCCGGTCAGGGTGACCTGCTTGTGGCTGCTGGGCTCCTCGCCGAACATCGCGACGACCGTGACGAGCTCCGGGGTGTACCCGGTGAACCAGGCGGCGACGTTGGACTCGGTGGTGCCGGTCTTGCCCGCGGCTTCGTAGGCGGAGCTCTTGACCACTTCGCCGGAGCCGTCGTTGACCACGCCGGTGAGCACCTTGGTGACGGTGTCGGCGGTCTTGCGGGTGAGGACCTGGCTGCCGACCGCGCCGGCCGGCTTGAAGTCGGAGTCCTTGTGCTCGGCCGACTTCACGATGGTCGGGGTGATCTTCTTGCCGTGGTTGCCGAGGGTGGCGTAGACGCCGGCCATCTCGACGGTGTTGGCGCTCATGGTGCCGAGCGACATGGCGGGCTTGTCGGCGGGCCAGCCGTCGCGGTCGACCATGCCGAGGGCCAGCGCCTGCTTCTTCACCTTCTCCGGCTTGGTGTCCACGATCATCTGGGCGTAGACGGAGTTGACGGAGGCGTTGGTGGCCTTCTGGACCGTGAGCATCGGGTCGCCGTAGTCGCGCTCGTCCTGGTTCTGCGGGGCGAACGGGATGTCGCTGCCGACGACCGGGCGCTTGCTGGTTCCGTCGTAGAGGGCGTTGGGGGTGATCTCCTTGCCCTCCTGCGTCCGCGCGCCGGTCTCCAGGGCCGTCGCGAGCACGATGGGCTTGAAGGTCGAGCCGGGCTGGAAGTCGGTGCGCAGGGCGTTGCTCTCGTACTTCTCGGAGAGGCCCGTGCCGCCGTACATCGCCACGATCGCGCCGGTCTTGGCGTCCACCGAGGTGGCGCCGGCCTGGACGCTCTGGTCCTGGGGGCGGCCCTTGGTGTCCTTGCGATCGAGCTTGGACTCCAGCTCGTCGGCGACCGCCTTCTCCATCGCGGCCTGCTTCTTCTTGTCGATGTTCAGCCGGAACGTCCAGCCGCCCGCCGCGATGGCGGCCTCGTCGATGCCCTGGCGGTCGAGTTCCTTCTTGGCCGCCTCGACGAAGTAGCCCTTCTGGCCGTCCATGCCCGGGGCGGGCTTGGGCTTGATGGGCTCCTGGAACTTCATGGTCTTGCGCTTGGCGGGGTCCAGCTTGCCCATCTCGACCATGTTGTCGAGGACGGCGTTGAAGCGGATCATGACCAGCCGCTTGCCGTTGGGTCCGGCGGTCGCCCAGTCGTACTGGCTGGGGGCCTGGATGACGGCGGCGAGGTAGGCGCCCTGCTCCAGCGTCAGCTTGTCGGTGTCGACGCCGTAGTAGGCCTGTGAGGCGGCCTGGATGCCGTAGGCGTTGCGGCCGTAGAAGTTGGTGTTCAGGTAGCCGAGGAGGATCTCGTCCTTCTTCATGCGCTGGTCGACCTTCAGAGCGATGATCAGCTCTCGGGCCTTGCGCGTCGCCGACTGGTCCTGGGTGAGGTAGTAGTTCTTGACGTACTGCTGGGTGATCGTCGAACCGCCGGCCTTGCCCTTGCCGGTGACCGTGTTGAACAGGCCTCGGGCGACACCCATCACGTCGACGCCCTGGTCCTCGTAGAAGGACTTGTTCTCGATCGCGATGAAGGCCGTGCGCACCTGCTCCGGGATCTTGTCGATCCCGACCTTCTCGCGGTTCGTCTTGCCCGTGCGGGCCATGATCGAGCCGTCGGAGTACTCGTAGGTGTTGCTCTGGAGTTCAGCCTGCTCGTTGGCCTTGTCCGGCGGTTCCACCATGTAGTAGAGGACGACCAGGGCGCCCATCATGAGCAGGACCAGCCCGAAGAAGTACCCGAGGATCTTCTTCCAGGTGAAGAAGCGGCGTATGCCGGAGGGCTTGCCCGCCGGCTTTCGGCCCGCCTTGCCCGCGCGCCCGTTGGAGCGCCCGCTCGGTGCTTTCCGCGCTCCGCGCTGCTGCTGCGCCCGTCGCGCTTCTGCTCGGCCCATCGCTCCCGCTCCGCTCGATTACCCCCCCGACGTCAGCTCAGAAAACTAACACCGCAGGCTGTAACAAAGGTCGACTAACCCTGATCAATACCGGTCAATTCGGACGTGACAATCAGCACCCACGCCAATGGAACCGACGCACATAAGACCGCAAGGGTTGCGGTGTACGCAAAAAGTGATATCACTTTGCTAGGCGTTCTGGCCGAACAGGTCCGGACACGGCATGACAAACGGGGGCATTACATGAGCAGCACATCGGCTTCTCCCGACACCGGGAACACCACGGACACCAGGCGTGCGACGACCGCATCGGCAAGCCCCACAAGGGAGTTCGCGGCGCGCAGCGTCGGCGGCGGAGCGGCCCTGCTGCTCGGACTGGTCGGAGTCCTCGTCGGGGCCGGCCTCATCGCGGGCGGCGCGATCGTCGCCGCGACGGCGGCCAAGGCCGTACTGATCACGCTCGGCGTGCTGCTGATCCCCGCCTCGATCATCGCCATGTGCGGGCTGAACACGGTGGCCCCGGGCGAGGCCCGGGTCGTCCAGCTCTTCGGCCGCTACCGGGGGACCGTCCGGACCGACGGGCTGCGCTGGGTCAACCCGCTGACCTCCCGCAGGAAGATCTCCACCCGGGTCCGCAACCACGAGACGGCCGTCCTGAAGGTGAACGACGCGTACGGCAATCCGATCGAGCTGGCGGCGGTCGTGGTGTGGCGGGTGGAGGACACCGCGCGCGCGGTCTTCGAGGTCGAGGACTTCACGGAGTTCGTGGAGACGCAGACCGAGGCCGCGGTCCGGCACATCGCGATCGAGTACCCCTACGACTCGCACGACGAGGGCGGGCTGTCGCTGCGCGGCAACGCCGAGGCGATCACCGAGGAACTCGCGGTGGAACTGGCGACCCGGGTCGAGGCGGCGGGCGTGCACATCATCGAGTCCCGGTTCACGCATCTCGCGTACGCTCCGGAGATCGCCTCCGCGATGCTCCAGCGCCAGCAGGCGGGCGCCGTCGTGGCGGCCCGCAAGCAGATCGTCGAGGGCGCGGTGGGCATGGTGGAACTCGCCCTGACCCGCCTGGCCGAGGAGGACATCGTGGACCTGGACCCGGAACGCAAGGCCTCCATGGTCTCCAACCTGATGGTCGTCCTGTGCGGTGATCGCGCGGCGCAGCCCGTCATCAACACGGGCACCCTCTATCAGTGAGCCCCATCCGCGGCACGCACCCCGACCCCGCCGCCGGGCCCGGCGGGGAGCCCGGCCGCCGACCCGGCACCCGGCCCGCCGCGCAGCCCGGCACATCGTCCGGCGCCGCCGCGCAGTCCGCCCCGCAGTCCGGCGGGGCGGTGGCCGGGGGCTCCGACAGCAGGTCCGGCGGGGCGTCCGACGCCCCGTCGGCGCGGGGCACCGAACGCACGGCGCGGGCCGCGCGCCAGGCCCGCAAGCAGGTCCTGCTGCGGCTGGACCCGCAGGTGTATGACGCGCTGGCGCGCTGGGCCGGCGAGGAGCTGCGCAGCGCCAACGCGCAGATCGAGTTCCTGCTCCGACGGGCCCTGGCCGACTCCGGCCGGCTGCCGGGCGGGGCGGCGCCGATTCCGCCGCGCGGCCGCCCCCGCACCTCCTCCGATTCCTGATCCCCGACCCCTGACACGGACGGAATCCTCCCCACCGAACCCGTCCTGAGCAGGCAGAACACCGATCCGGCGAGCTATGCACGGGAGGTATACACAGCGCGTATACCTCCCGTGTATAGTCGCCGCCATGTCCATCGGTCACACCCTTCTGGGTCTACTGGAAGCCGGCCCCCGGCACGGCTACGACCTCAAACGCGCCTTCGACGAGAAGTTCGGCCACGACCGCCCCCTCGCCTACGGGCAGGTCTACTCGACCATGTCCCGGCTCCTCAAGAACGGCCTCGTCGAGGTCGACGGGATAGAGGCCGGCGGCGGTCCCGACCGCAAGCGGTACGCCATCACCGACGCCGGGATCACCGACGTCGAGACCTGGCTCGCCCAGCCCGAGAAGCCCGAGCCGTACCTCCAGTCCACCCTGTACACCAAGGTCGTACTGGCCCTGCTCACGGGCCGCGGCGCGCAGGACCTGCTGGACGCCCAGCGCTCCGAGCACCTGCGGCTCATGCGCCTGCTGACCACCCGCAAGCGCAAGGGCGACCTCGCCGACCAACTCGTCTGCGACCACGCCCTCTTCCACCTCGAAGCGGACCTGCGGTGGCTCGAACTCACCGCCGCCCGGCTCGACCAGCTCGGTCAGGAGATACGCCGATGACCCCGGCCGGCACCCTGCTGTGCGCCACGGACCTGCGCAAGGCCTACGGGTCCGCCAAGGCCCTCGACGGCGCGGAGTTCTCCATCCACCCCGGCGAGGTCGTCGCCGTCATGGGGCCCTCCGGCTCCGGCAAGTCGACGCTGCTGCACTGTCTCGCCGGCATCGTGGCGCCCGACTCCGGCACCGTCACCTACGCCGGCCGCGAGCTGTCCGCGATGAACGACTCCGAGCGCAGCGCCCTGCGTCGCGGCGAGTTCGGCTTCGTCTTCCAGTTCGGACAGCTCGTGCCGGAACTCACCTGCGTGGAGAACGTCGCCCTCCCCTTGCGCCTGGCCGGCGTGAAGCGCAAGGAGGCCGAGCGGACCGCCCTCGGCTGGATGGAGCGGCTCCAGGTCGACGACCTGGGGGCCAAGCGGCCCGGCGAGATCTCCGGCGGCCAGGGGCAGCGCGTGGCCGTGGCCCGCGCCCTGGTCACCCGGCCCCGCGTCATCTTCGCGGACGAGCCGACCGGCGCCCTGGACTCCCTCAACGGCGAACTGGTCATGCAGCTGCTCACCGAGGCCGCCCGCTCCGCCAACGCGGCCGTCGTCCTCGTCACGCACGAGACCCGGGTGGCCGCCTACTCCGACCGGGAGATCGTCGTCCGCGACGGCAGGTCCCGCGACATGGAGCGCATCGTATGAACACGCTCCGCACCTGGTACCGCGACCTGGCCATGGGCGTGCGGTTCGCCCTGGGCGGCGGCCGCGAGGGCTGGACCCGGACCCTGCTCACCGGCGTGGGCGTGGGCCTGGGCGTCGCGCTGCTGCTGATCAGCACCGCCGTCCCCGGCGCGCTCACCGCCCGTGACGAGCGGGCCGACGCCCGGTCCACGACGACCGCGCCGACGGCCGCCGCCCCCGGCCGGGACACCCTCCTGACCGCCGCCGCCCGGCAGACCTACCACGGGCAGGACATCGAAGGCAGCCTTCTCCGGGCCGAGGGCCCGGACGCGCCCGTCCCGCCGGGCCTGAAGCGGATCCCCGCCCCGGGCGAACTCGCCGTCTCCCCCGCCCTGGACAAGCTGATGAAGTCCGCCGACGGCGCCCTCCTCAGGGAGCGCCTGGACGGACGGATCGGCGAGGTCGTCGGCGACGCGGGCCTGACCGGGCCCGGCGAACTCCTCTTCTACCTGGGCAGCGACCAGCTCCGGACCGACGGCGAAGCCGGCTACCGCGTGGAGCGCGTCACCGGCTTCGCGAACGACGCGGGCGGACGGGCACTCGATCCCGTGTTGATGCTCATGGTCGTGCTCACCTTCGTCGCCCTGCTGACACCGGTCGCCGTCCTCATCGCCGCCGCCGTCCGCTTCGGCGGCGAGCGTCGCGACCGCCGGCTCGCCGCGCTCCGCCTGGTCGGCGCCGACAGCCGCGCGGTGCGACGGATCGCCGCGGGCGAGGCGCTCGCCGGATCCGTGCTCGGGCTGGGCTTCGGTGTCGGCTTCTTCCTGATCGGCCGGCGCCTGGTCGGCAATCTGACCCTGGAACAGCGCAGCGTCTTCCCCGCCGACCTCGACCCGACGCCGTGGTTGGCGGGCCTCGTCGCCGTCGCGGTGCCTGCGGCGGCCGTCGCGGTGACCCTGTTCGCCCTGCGCGGCGTGGTGATCGAACCGCTGGGTGTCGTCCGTACGGCCAAGCCGGCCAAGCGGCGCGTCTGGTGGCGGCTGCTGCTGCCGCTCGGCGGACTCGGCCTGCTCACCCCGCTGACGGGACGTGGCTCCGAACACGGGCAGTTCAACCAGTGGCAGGTCAGCGGCGGCGTGGTGCTCTTGCTCGTCGGGATCACCGCACTCCTGCCCTGGGTACTGGAACGCGTCGTCGGCGGGACGCCCGGCGGCCCGGTCTCCTGGCAACTCGCCGTGCGCCGGCTGCAGATCAGCAGCGGGACGGCCGCCCGCCTCGTCAACGGCATCGCCGTGGCGGTCGCCGGGGCCATCGCCCTGCAGATGCTCTTCTCGGGTGTCGAGGGCGAGTACCGCAACGAGACCGGCCAGGACCCGACCCGGGCCGCCGTGTCGATCCTGCTGCCCAGCGGCGGCGAGCACCGGCTGGACGCCCTCGCCGCCGAGATCGACGGCACCGACGGCATCACCCGCACCGTGCCGCTGGCCTCGTTCAACGCCGCGCACCAGGTCCCGGCGGACGACACCATCGCGGTGACCGTCGGCGGTTGCGAGGCGCTCAGGGAGATCGCGGAGCTCGGCGCGTGCAAGGACGGCGACGCCTTCGTGCTCGACGGCCCCGTCGCCGAGGGCACCGCCAAGGCCGGCGACCAGCTCCTCGCCGGCAATGTCATGGGGTTCAAGGGGGGCCCGTTCGAGCACAAGGAGGCCGTCAAGTGGGCCTTCCCGGCCGACGCGCGCACCGTCCTCTCCCGTGAGGACCCCAACGGGACCCGGCGCACCGGCCTGATGGTGACTCCGTCGGCGGCGCCCAAGGACCTGGGCTTCGACCAGTCCGCGCAGATCTTCCTCCAGCTGGACGAGTCGGTGCCGGACGGGTTGGAGCGGGCCCGCACGGCCGCATTCAAGGCCGACCCGTTCGCCACGGCCATGACCCTGAAGTCGACGACCACCGTGGCCGGTTACTCCTCGATCCGCACCGGGCTCTTCTTCGGCGCGACCGGCGTCCTGATCCTCATCGGGGCGAGCATGCTCGTCTCCCAACTGGAGCAGTTGCGCGAACGGAAGAAGCTGCTGTCCTCCCTCGTGGCGTTCGGCACCAGGCGCTCCACGCTGAGCCTGTCGGTGCTCTGGCAGACGGCCCTGCCCATCGGCGTCGGTCTGGCGCTGGCGATCGGGGTGGGCGTCGGGCTGGGCTCGGTACTGATCCGGATGGCCGGCCGGCCCGTCGGGATCGACTGGGGTCCGGTGCTGGCGATGGCGGGCGTGGGAGCGGGCGTGGTCGTGGTGGTGACCCTGCTCAGCCTGCCGCCGCTGCTGCGGATGATGCGCCCGGACGGGCTGCGCACGGAGTGACGCGCGGCGGATGACCCGCCCGAGGCGACCGGGCCCGAGGCCGTACGACCGCCCCCGCGACCGACCGGATCAGTCGGTCGGCCAGACGGGGAGCGGGCGTACGGCTTCGCGCAGCGCGGCGCCGATCGCCTTGAACTCCTCCTGTCGGGCGGTGCCCGTCCGCATGGCCAGCGCGATCCGCCGGGAGGGGGCCGGCTCGGCGAAGTACCCGGTGGCGAGGTACTCGTTGCGCGTGGTCTCCAACCGCAGCGCGGTACGCGGCAACAGCGTCACCCCCAGTCCCCCGGCGACCAGTTGTACGAGCGTGGACAGTCCGGCGGCGGTGGTGGTGACGTCCGCGCCCGCCGTGCGGCCCGCCTCCCGGCAGATGTCGAGGGCCTGGTCGCGCAGGCAGTGGCCTTCGTCGAGCAACAGCAGTTGCAGGCCGCGCAGTTCATCGCGCGGGATGTCGCGGCGCCCGGCGAGCGGGTGCTCGCGGGGGGCGAGGAGCACGAAGTCCTCGTCGAAGAGCGGCAGTTCGCTGACCCCGGGCACCCCGAGCGGCACCGCGAGCAGCAGCAGGTCCAGCCGCCCGCCGGCCAGTCCCTCCAGCAGCGAGGCCGTCTGCTCCTCGTGGACCTGGAGATCCATCCGGGGGTAGCGCCGGTGGAAGAGCCCGAGCACGGTCGGCAGCAGGTACGGGGCCACCGTGGGGATCACCCCGAGCCGCAGGACGCCGGTGAACGGGGCCCGTACGGCCTCGGCCTCCTCCAGCAGCCCGCCCATGGCGTCGAGCACGCCCCGGGCGCGCACCGCGATCCGCTCCCCCGCCGGGGAGAGCAGCACCTTGCGGGTGGTGCGCTCCAGCAGTTGCACCCCGAGCGCCTCCTCCAGCGCGGAGACGGCTCCGGACAGGGCGGGCTGGCTCATGCCGATGGCGGCGGCCGCGTCCCGGAAGTGCAGATGCTCCGCCACGGCCACGAACGCGCGCAGCTGCGCGAGCGTCGCCTGTTTGAGTCCCCTATTACCGACAGCCACTGATAGGCACCTCCGATCACCAGACACAAGAGTAGCTATTTCCGTAATCAATGCAGCTGTGCCAGCATGTGAGATCCGTCCAACCCCTTCGGAAAGCCCCCAAAAGGGTCACTTTCCCGTTTGCAAGGAGAGCACGTGCTCACTGTCGGTGACAAGTTCCCCAGCTACGATCTGACCGCTTGCGTCTCGCTCGAAGCCGGCAGCGAGTTCGCCCAGATCGACCACAAGTCCTACGAGGGCAAGTGGCGCGTGGTGTTCTTCTGGCCGAAGGACTTCACCTTCGTCTGCCCGACCGAGATCGCCGCCTTCGGCAAGCTGAACGAGGAGTTCCAGGACCGCGACGCGCAGGTCCTCGGCGTCTCCGGCGACTCCGAGTTCGTCCACCACGCCTGGCGCAAGGACCACGCCGACCTGCGTGACCTGCCCTTCCCGATGCTGGCCGACTCCAAGCACGAGCTCATGCAGGCCTGTGGCGTACAGGGCGAGGACGGCTTCGCGCAGCGCGCCGTCTTCATCGTCGACCAGAACAACGAGATCCAGTTCACGATGGTGACCGCCGGTTCCGTGGGCCGTAACCCCAAGGAGGTCCTGCGGGTCCTCGACGCCCTGCAGACCGACGAGCTGTGCCCCTGCAACTGGAACAAGGGCGAGGGCACCCTGGACGCCCCCGCGCTGCTGGCCGGTGAGTGACGGATGTCCCTCGACTCCCTGAAGTCCGCCATACCGGACTTCGCCAAGGACCTGAAGCTGAACCTCGGTTCGGTCATCGGCAACAGCGACCTCCCGCAGCAGCAGCTGTGGGGCACGGTCCTGTCCTGCGCGATCGCCGCCCGCTCCCCGCGCGTCCTGCGCGAGCTGGAGCCCGAGGCGAAGGCGGCCCTGTCGCCGGAGGCGTACACCGCCGCCAAGTCCGCCGCCGCGATCATGGCGATGAACAACGTCTTCTACCGCACCCGTCACCTGCTGTCGGACCCGGAGTACGGCACCCTGCGCGCCGGCCTGCGGATGAACGTCATCGGCAACCCGGGTGTGGAGAAGGTCGACTTCGAGCTGTGGTCGCTCGCGGTCTCCGCGATCAACGGCTGTGGCCAGTGCCTCGACTCGCACGAGCAGGTGCTGCGCAAGGCCGGTGTCGACCGTGACACGATCCAGGAGGCTTTCAAGATCGCCTCGGTGATCCAGGCCGTCGCGGTCACCCTCGACGCCGAAGCGGCCCTCGCCGCCGAGTAGTACTCCGCGTCCGCGCGGAAGGGGCCCCCGCAGCCGTCACCGGTTGCGGGGGCCCCGTCGTTCACCCGTTCACTCGCGCAGCCGGGTCGTCAGCGCCCGCATGTCCTCGATCATCGCCGTGTGGACCGCGTCCTCGTCCACGAGGTCCCTGTCCACGTTCCACTCCACGCGGAGCGTGAAGACCACGCCGCCGTCCAGCACCGCCAGTTGGGCGTCCGTGCCCGGTTGCCGCCTGAGCAGCGCCCGTTCCCCGAGGCCGGGCACCTCCTCCACGTCCGAGGCGCCCGTGCGGCGGGGATCCAGTCCGGGCCGGGCCTCGAACTCCGGCCGGGGATCGCTCTTCTTGTGCCGC
The DNA here is from genome assembly GCF_041431415.1 of Streptomyces sp. NBC_00513. GTDB lineage: Bacteria > Actinomycetota > Actinomycetes > Streptomycetales > Streptomycetaceae > Streptomyces. The sequence goes on along the minus strand of NZ_CP107845.1, from coordinate 4,942,007 downwards.
TCGACCATGACCTCGACCCCGTACCAGGGCCGGCCCTCGGTGTACCCGCCCGTCGCGCGGCAGTAGGACCAGTCGAGTGCGGGACTCGTCTCCTTGCCCGGCCACGTCATGTCGAAGGCCGTGCCGTTGATCGTGCCGAGCGCCTTCAGGGGCGCCTGCGAGCAGAGGTCGTCGACGTGCCGGTAGGCGATCCCCGGAGCCGGGACGGAACGATTCTGCACGACCAGGGTCCCGCCCCACACCGCCGAGGCCAGCACCGCCCCGCCCAGCACCCACAGCCACCGTGAACGCGGTCCTCGCCCCGACGCGCGCGCCGCCCCGGGCTCCGCGGCGGGTTCCGCCGTCTCCGCCACCCGGTCCGTGCGCCACTCGCCGTCCAGTTCCGGCTCGCCGATCACCCGTCGCCCCTCTCCCCGCCCCCGGCCGGCGCCGCGGCGCCGTCAGACCCGCTGCTCACCCTGGCTCGTCTCCCCCGGCGTGCGCGGCGACGCGTCCAGCGCGGTGGCCCCGTGCGGGGCGGGCCCCACCTCGGCCATGCCCGGGTAGAGTTGCTCGCGCGAGTACGCCTTGAGGAAGCCGACCACCGTGTTGGTGACGGCGACCAGCGGAACGGCGACCACCGCTCCGCCGATGCCCGCGATCATCCCGCCGGCGGCCACGGACAGCACCACCGCGAGCGGGTGCACCCGTACCGCCCGACCCAGGATGAAGGGCTGGAGCACGTGGCCCTCGATCTGCTGCACGGCGAGCACCACGGCCAGCACCATCAGCGCGATGAACGGCCCCTGGGTCACCAGGGCCACGACCACCGCGAGGGCGCCGGAGATCACGGCTCCGACGAGCGGGATGAAGGCGAACAGGAAGATGAACACGGCCAGCGGTACGGCCATCGTGACGTCGAGGAAGTACAGGCCGAGGCCGATGAACACGGCGTCGATGAGCGCCACGAGGACGGTGCCCCGTACGTACGCGGTCAGCGTGCGCCAGGCGCGCGGACCGGCGCCGGCCATGCCGGGACGGGCGGCGGCCGGTACCAGGCCGAGCACCCAGGTCCAGATCCGCTTGCCGTCGTAGAGCAGGAAGAGCGTCGAGAACATCGCGAGCAGCATGCCCGTCAGCACCTCGACGAGCACCGTCACGCCTTGCAGTCCGGCGGAGGTGATCTCCTCGGTGTTGGTGCCGATGGTGTCGGTGAGGTTCTTCGCGATGTCGTTGATCTGCTTCTCGGTCACGTGGAACGGACTGTCCAGTGCCCAGACCTTGAGTTCGTTGATGCCGTCGCGGACCCGGTCGGAGAGGTCGTCGAGGTTCTCCATGACCTGCCAGACCACGAACCAGCCGACCAGCCCGATGACCACGAATCCGAGGATCGCCGTCACGGCGGTGGCGAGGCCCCGCGGCAGCCCGAGCCGGCGCAGCCGGACGACGAAGGGCTGGAGCAGGGCGGTGACGAGCAGGGCCGCGGCGAAGGCGAGGACGACGAGGCGGACCTCACTGATCACCTTCATCAGGACCCAGAGCATCCCGGCGAGCAGCAGCAGCCGCCAACTGGCCTCCGCGGCCACGCGCATGCCCCAGGGGATGACGGTCACCGGGTCGGGGCGCACCCGCCGGCCGGACGCGTCGCGGACGGGGCCGGTGCTTCCCGGGGGCGGGAGCGGCGTCGGGGAGGCCTGGGCCACCGGTCGGTCGTCGGAGGTCTCCGCCTCGACCTCGGCCCGCCGTTCGTCGAGGCGAGCCTCCACCTGGCTGAGCTTTCTCCCGACCCGGCCGAGCCAGCCTGCCCTCTTCGACATGTCTTTCCTTTCCCCCCGCCCGTGAACACACCTCGAAGACCGTACACGCGAGGAGCCCCGCACCGTAGGACGGTGCGGGGCTCCCGGAGGTTGTGCGGTGGCGCGTGCCTAGTACCAGTCGTTGGCGTCGTGGAAGCTCAACGCCGCGCACGGGCTGCCGTAGCGCTCGTTCATGTAGCCCAGGCCCCACTTGATCTGCGTGGCGGGGTTGGTGCGCCAGTCGGCGCCGACCGAGGACATCTTCGAACCGGGCAGTGCCTGGACCAGACCGTAGGCGCCCGAGGACGAGTTGACGGCCTTGTAGTTCCAGGTGGATTCCCGGTTGACGATCTCCGAGAAGCACTGGAACTGGCCCGCCGGGACGATCTGCCGGGCGATCGACTTGATCTCGGAGATCGTGTAGGAGCCCTGGACGTCGAAGTCGCCGGCGTCGCGCGCCGAGGAGCGGCTGGCGACCTCGCCGGCCTCCTCGCGCTCCTTCTTCAGCTTCGCGGCGGCCTCGGCCTCGGACTTCTTCTTGGCCTCCGCGTCCGCCGCGGCCTGGGCGTCGGACTTCTTCGCCTTGGCGGTCTCGGCGGCCTCGATGCGCGCGGCTTCCTCGGCCGAACGCTTGGCGTCGGCGTCGGCGGCGTGGGCGATCGTGTCGGCCTGCTGCGTCAGGGAGCCGCTCTGGACCTGGGCCTGCTCGCCGACCGGGATTTCAGTGAGGAGAGTCGCACCCGACGCGGTGGTCTCGAGGTCGTTCGTGGTGGCGTCGCCGGTGGCAACGCCCACGACTGCGCCGACGGTGGTGACAGCGGTGGCCGAAGCCACTGCGAACCCTCGAACCGAGATCCGGCTCACACGGTGTCCTTCCAGCAGCGTCCGCAGTGACCTGGCGGGCGCAAAAGTGCCCCTGGACACTGGCCTCCATGAATCCGCGGTCACTGGAGGCTCGGGCCCGTGGGCAACTCCCCTGCGGGAGCTGCCGCGTGAAACTCGGGCGACATACGGCAGACGACTGTGGAGTTGTGGTACTGCGCGTATCTCACGAGAGATACAGGTGTGCCGTATGTGGGGCCTGACGGAAATCAGACTCTGCCGGACCTCGACGCCGCAGGGCAATTCCACGTTGCGTGGGAAAGGTCACACCTGCGCAGAGGCCGTTGTTTTCGACAAAGGCCTGTGCAGCACAGCGCCGCCCGGCTAGGCTTCTGGGCCTTTGCCGGGCGGCGCCAACTCTACTTCCCACTATGGGGGTTCTGTCCCCTTTGCGGTTACAGGGTCTCCAGCATCTCCGTGACGAGCGCGGCGATCGGCGAACGCTCGGAACGAGTCAGCGTGATGTGCGCGAAGAGCGGATGGCCCTTCAGCTTCTCAACGACGGCGACCACTCCGTCGTACCGGCCCACCCTCAGGTTGTCCCGCTGGGCCACGTCGTGGGTCAGCACGACCCGCGAGTTGGCGCCGATCCGGGACAGCACCGTCAGCAGCACGTTCCGTTCCAGCGACTGCGCCTCGTCCACGATCACGAAGGCGTCGTGGAGCGAACGACCGCGGATGTGGGTGAGCGGCAGGACTTCGAGCATCCCGCGGTTCAGCACCTCCTCGATGACCTCGCGTCCGGCGACCGCCGAGAGCGTGTCGAACACCGCCTGCGCCCACGGGCTCATCTTCTCGGAGGCGTCCCCGGGCAGGTAGCCGAGGTCCTGGCCGCCCACCGCGTACAGCGGCCGGAAGACCATCACCTTCTGATGCTGCCTCCGCTCCAGCACCGCCTCCAGGCCCGCGCACAGCGCGAGCGCCGACTTTCCGGTGCCGGCCCGGCCGCCCATCGACAGGATGCCGATCTCCGGGTCGAGCAGGAGGTCGAGGGCGATGCGCTGCTCGGCGCTGCGGCCGTGCAGCCCGAAGGCCTCGCGGTCGCCGCGCACGAGCTTCACGTTGCCGTCGGCCGTGACCCGGCCCAGCGCCTTGCCGCGCTCGGACTGGAGGACCAGCCCGGTGTGGACGGGCAGCTCGGCGGCCTCGGGCACGTAGAGCCGCTCCTCCGAGAAGAGCAGGTCCACCTGTTCGCCGGAGAGGGCCAGCTCGCTCATGCCGGTCCATCCGGCGTCGGTGATGGCGAGCTCCGCCCGGTACTCCTCGGCGAGCAGCCCCACGGAGGAGGCCTTGATGCGCAGCGGGAGATCCTTCGAGACCACCGTGACGTCGTAGCCCTCGGCCTGGAGATTGCGGGCGACGGCGAGGATCCGCGAGTCGTTGTCCCCCAGCCTGAAGCCGGCGGGCAGGACGCCCGGGTCGGAGTGGTTGAGCTCGACACGCAGGGTGCCACCCAGATCGCCCAGCGGGATGGGGGCGTCGAGACGTCCGTACCGGACCCGGAAGTCGTCGAGCAGGCGGAGGGCCTGGCGCGCGAAGTAGCCGAGTTCGGGATGGTGCCTCTTTGCCTCCAGCTCGGTGATCACCACGATCGGGAGCACGACCTCGTGCTCGTCGAAGCGGGAGATCGCGTTGGGGTCTGCCAGCAGGACGCTGGTGTCGAGGACGTAGGTCCGCCTGTCGGGCAGGCGGCGCTTTGTGCTGGTCACCACGGAAGGACGTACCCCCTCGGAAGAGGTCGGGCCATGAAGACCGGACCGGTCATCGGCACCCATGCGCGGGCCGATTCCCGGCCCTCCACTCCGTCCGTGCGAACCGCACGTGCGTCCTGGTGCAAAGGGCCTCCCGGGCGGACGACCCCATGCCGTCCGCTGAGACTCGACACCCGTGGATCGGACGTCGACCTGCCAGGGTTATGCCCTCGAACGGGCAAGGCCATGCCATGGCATATGACGGACGCTCGGTGAACCCCTGGTGAAGGCTTGAGAGGGGGGCGACGGGGCGCGCGGGGACGTGCCGAACCGGAAGGGGCCGCGGTCACGGCGAACTCCCGTCGAGGAGCCCGCCGTCCGTGGATCAGCTGCCGTACCGCCGGTGGCGCGCGGCGTAGTCGCGCAGTGCCCGGAGGAAGTCGACCTTGCGGAAGGCCGGCCAGAAAACCTCGCAGAAGTAGTACTCCGAATGCGCGCTCTGCCAGAGCATGAACCCGGACAGCCGCTGTTCGCCGCTGGTGCGGATGACCAGGTCCGGGTCGGGCTGGCCCCGGGTGTAGAGGTGCTCCGCGATGTGGTCGATGTCGAGGACCTCGGCGAGCTCCTCGAAGGAGGTGCCCTTCTCGGCGTGCTCCAGCAGCAGCGAGCGGACCGCGTCGGCGATCTCCTGGCGGCCGCCGTAGCCGACGGCGACGTTGACCAGTATCCCGTCGACCTCGTGGGTGGCCTGCTCGGCCTCCTTCAGCACGGACTGGGTCCGCGCGGGCAGGATGTCGAGGTTGCCGACGTGGTGGACGCGCCAGCGGCCGTCCGCCGCGAGGCCCCGCACGGTGTTCTCGATGATATTGAGCAGCGGACGCAGCTCGACCTCGGGACGGTCCAGATTGTCCGTGGAGAGCATCCACAGGGTGACGACCTCGACGTCCGTCTCGGTGCACCAGCCCAGCATCTCGGAGATCTTGTCGGCTCCGGCCTGGTGGCCCTGCTCCGTGGTCCCTCCGGACGCCTTCGCCCAGCGCCGGTTCCCGTCCAGGATGACGCCGATGTGCTTGGGTGCCTCGTCATGGTCGAGGCGGCCTTCCACCCGGCGTGCGTAGAGCCTGTACACCAGGTCGCGCAGCTTCACGATCTTCCAGCCCCTCCGTGCAATGCCCCCGTGCGAATTGCGGTCCCCCGAGTCCGCCACATTACTGGGATGTGGGAAGGGGTACCCAACTCGGTCGATCACAAGTCCGTGATAGGGAGGACAACGTGACTGATACCAATCCCTATCGGGCAGAGCCCTCGCGCTACGACTCCATGGAGTACCGGCGCACCGGCCACAGCGGCCTCAAGCTCCCCGCCATCTCCCTCGGCCTCTGGCACAACTTCGGCGACGACACGTCCCTGGCGCCCCAGCGGGCGATCCTGCGGCGCGCCTTCGACCTCGGTGTCACCCATTTCGACCTGGCCAACAACTACGGACCGCCGCCCGGGTCCGCCGAGCTCAACTTCGGCAAGATCTTCGCGCAGGACTTCGCGTCCCACCGCGAGGAGCTGGTGCTCTCCACCAAGGCCGGCTACCTGATGCACGCCGGCCCGTACGGCGAGTGGGGCAGCCGCAAGTACCTGCTCGGCTCGCTGGACGCCTCGCTGAAGCGGATGGGCGTCGATTACGTCGACATCTTCTACTCGCACCGCTTCGACCCGGAGACCCCGCTGGAGGAGACCATGGGCGCCCTGGCGTCCGCGGTCCAGCAGGGCAAGGCCCTCTACGTGGGCGTGTCCTCGTACACGGCCGAGCAGACGGCCGAGGCCGCGCGGATCCTGCGCGACATGGGCGTGCGCCCGCTCATCCACCAGCCCTCGTACTCCATGATCAACCGCTGGACGGAGGAGGACGGGCTGCTGGACACCCTGGAGGAGGCCGGCATGGGCTGCATCTCCTTCGCGCCGCTCGCCCAGGGCCTCCTGACGGGCAAGTACCTGAAGGGCATCCCGGAGGGCTCGCGGGCCAGTCAGGGCAAGTCCCTCAACCCGGACCTGCTCTCGGACGACGTCCTGCGCCGGCTCAAGGGACTGAACGAGATCGCGGTGCGGCGCGGGCAGTCGTTGGCGCAGTTGGCGCTCAACTGGGTGCTGCGGGACGAGCGCATGACGTCGGCTCTGATCGGCGCGTCGAGCGTGAAGCAGTTGGAGGAGAACGTGGCCGCTCTGGCCGGTGCCCCGCTCACGGAGCAGGAGTTGAAGGAGATCGACTCCCTCGCCGTCTCCACCCCCGGCGCCAACATCTGGGCCCAGCGCGGCTGACCTGCGCTGATGCCGCGCCTTCGGAAACCGGCGCGGGGAAACAAAAAACGGGCCGGTCCGTGGGGGGGATACGGACCGGCCCGAGGGGGGGGTTCCACCATAACCCTTCGTAAAGCGTGATGCGTGCATTGACGCAAAACGATTACGCTCCGAATCCGCCCAGCAGCACTCCGGTGAGCGCGCCGGCGGCCATGAAGGGGCCGAACGGGAAGGCCGTCCGGCGCCCCGCACGGCCGCGCAGCAGCAGGCCCAGGCCGTACACGGCTCCGTAGAGGAAGCCGAGGAAGGCCCCCAGCGCCCATACCCCCCAGCCGTACCACCCAAGAGCGACCCCGAGGGACAGCGCCAGCTTGACGTCCCCGAAGCCCATGCCGGCGGGGTGGATCAGGTACAGCACCAGGTACGAGCCCGCGAGCGCGGCCCCGCCGAGCAGCGCCGACCGCCACGACCCGGCGGCGCCCGGCAGCAGCCCGGCGCACCCGAGCAGTACGGCCGCGGCCGCGGCGAGCGGCAGGGTCAGCGGGTCCGGCAGCCGGTGCACGGCGACGTCGACCACGCCGAGCAGGACGAACGCGGGCGCGAGCCCCACGAACGCCACCGCCTCGGGCCGCGCCCCGACGGCCCACGCGAGCAGGGCGCAGACCCCGGCCACCAGACACACGACTCCCGCGGGGCGGACCCCGTAGCGGTGGGGCGGCGGGCCGGTGGTCGGGGCCTCGGGGTCCGCGGGGACGGGCCCCGAAGGCGGCGCGCCCGCCCCGGGGCCGGGGCGCCCGGGCGCGGGCGCCGACGGGGACACGGACGGCGCTGCGGGGAGCCGGCAGCGGGCGCGGCCCACCCAGCCCGGCAGTGGATGCCCGTCGGGGCACGCGTCCCGCCAGGGCTCCCCCGGCTCCACGGACAGCCGGTACGCCGCGCGCGGCAGCAGGAGGCCCGCGCCCGCTCCGTACGCGGCGGCGAGGATGATCACGACCAGGCCCATCCGACGACCGTAGGCCCGGTCCCTCGCGGGGGCATGGGTCCGGGGGCCCATTGCCCCTACCCTGACCACCCGGACGGACGGGTCGGACGGGTCGGACGGGAAGAGGCGGGGGCACATGGGGCGTTGGCGTGACGGCGGAGCCGTCCTGCGCGTGGGCGGGGCGGACGGGGCGCCGGTGCCGCTGGAGATCGCCGCCTCCTACCGGGCCCGTACCCGCGGGTTGCTCGGGCGCGACGGGATCGCGGGGGCGCTGTTGTTGACGCCGGCGGGCAGCGTGCACACGTTCCGGATGCGGTTCGCGATCGATGTCGCGTACCTCGACCGGAACCTCGACGTGATCGCCCTGACCACGATGGTCCCCGGCCGGCTGGGGCTGCCCCGTCCGCGCTCCCGGCACGTCCTGGAGGCCGAGGCGGGTGCGATGGCCTGCTGGGGCCTGCGGGTCGGGACCCGCGTCGAGGTCGAACCGCGACCGGACGGAGCCGGAACCTGACGTCCGTCTCACCTCCCGCTAGGCGGTGAACCGCCTCGGGGGTAGGTTGGGGCGGTTGAGCTGGGGTGTCAGGGGAGCGGCATGACGGAGAACGCGCGGATCAAGGCGCTGGAGCAGATCATGCCGGCGACGCACGGCGCCGACGAGGACATCGACTGGCGGGCCGCCGAGGCGGCCTGGGGGACGAGGTTCCCGGCCGACTTCATCGCGTTCATGGGGCGCTTCGGCTCCGGGTCCATCAACGGCGAGGCCGGCATCCTGTTGCCCCTGCCCAAGCCCGGACTCCAGTGGGATCCGGCCGAGATGGCCGAGGAGACCGCCAACGCCCGCCAGGTCTGGAAGACCGAGGGCGGCCGGGCCGTCTTCGACGTGGACCCGGAGTCCATCCTCGCGTGGGGGGTCACGGGCGGCTCGGACATCCTGTGCTGGTTGACGACCGACCCCGACCCCGACCGCTGGCCGGTCCTGGTGGTCGGGCGGCACACCGCCGAGTCCTTCGCGGTGTATCCGTACGGCATGGCCGAATTCCTGCTCCGGCTGTGCTCGGACGAGTTCGACGTGAGCCCCGTCAGCATCACCTTCTGGGACGGCGGCCACCTGAGCTTCGTCCACTGGCGCAAGGCCCAGCGCCGTTGGCAGGAGGGCCGCAACCCGGAGACGGGCGAGCCGGACCCCTACGCGGGCGATTTCGCCGACTGACCGTCCCGAGGACCCGACGGCCGGACGGCCGGTGGCCGGATGGCCCGACCCCCTGACCGCCCGACCGCCTGACCGCCCGACGCCCCCGCCACCCCGACAGCCCGTTCCATGGCCGGAAACGGGCTTTTCGGCATGTCTACGCGCGTGGGAATTGTGGATCACATATCGGAAAACACCATGTGGAAAAGCCCCAGTTGGAGCATTGACCACAACCACCACCCCAATGGAATCAACCGCCCCACCCTCGGGAGAGAATTCCGGCCAACGGGCCACGGACGGACACCCCAGCCCGGAGTGACTCATAAGTAACAACGGGACTCAAAGAAAATCAGGGGAATCCATCCGTGCGACGAAGAATGTTCACCGCGACGACCGGGGCGGCCGTGCTCGGTCTCCTCATCCCGCTGGCCGGCTGCGGCGGTTCCGACGAGGCCGCCGGTGACGGCGGCACACTGAGGCTGGTCGCCGCCGAATACGGCGACGGTCCGGGCAACAGTTCCAAGGCCTTCTGGGACAAGGTGACGGCCGATTTCACCAAGGCCAACCCCGCTCTCAAGGTCGAGGTCCAACTCCTCCCGTGGGCGGACATCGACAGCGAGGTCACGCGCATGGTGCGGGACGACAAGGCACCGGACATGGCCCTGATGGGCTCCTACTCGGACTTCGCGGCGCAGGGGAAGCTCTATTCCGCGGACGAGCTGCTCTCCGTCACCGCCGAGGCGAACTTCCTGCAACCGCTCGCGGAGGCCGGTACGGTCGGCAGCACCCTGTACGGCCTGCCGTTCGTCGCGAGCAGCCGCCTGCTCTTCTACAACAAGGCGCTGTTCGACAAGGCCGGCGTCACGAGCGAACCCAAGACGTGGAACGACCTGAAGACGGCCGCCAAGGCGCTCAAGGAGCAGGGCGTGAAGTTCCCCTACGCCATGCCGCTCGGTCCGGAGGAGGCCCATGCCGAGGCGCTGATCTGGGAGTTGAGCAACGGAGGCGGCTACTCCGACAACAGCGGCAACTACAGCCTCGCCTCCGACCAGAACATCCAGACCTTCAAGTGGATCAAGGAGTTCATGGTCGCCCCGGGCCTGACCGGTCCGGTCCCGCCGTCGCAGCTCAACCGCGCCGACGCGTTCGCCGCCTTCCTGCGCGGAGAGGTCGGCATGCTCAACGGCTACCCTTCGCTCGCTCACGAGGCGCGCGCCAAGGGCATCTCCGTCCGTGCCGTCTCGATGCCGGTGTCGGACACCCTCGGCCCCGGGGAGACTCCGCCGACGGTCGGTGTCGCCGACTGGATGATGGCGTTCAACCAGAACGGCAAGCGTGAGGAGATCGGCAAGTTCCTGGACTTCGTCTACCAGGACGAGAACCTGTCCGACTTCGCGGGGCGCTACCACCTGCTGCCCTCGACGGTGTCCGCCTCCCGCACCCCGGCCGGCGGTGGCCTCGACCAGAACGACGTGCAGTTCCTGACCGCCTTGCGCGGCGCCCAGCTCTACCCGGTCAACGACCCGTCCTGGGTGACCGTCAGCGACACCATCAAGCGCAACATCGGTCGCGCCGTGGAACCGTCCGGCGACCCCAAGGGCGTCCTGGAGGGCATAGCCGCGAAGGCGACCGAGGCCGGCCGCAAGAGCTGACCGGCGAGACGTACGTACGGAAAGCCCCCTGGGAAAAGGGACTTTCGCCCCCTGCCGCATCCCACCCCGTGCGGCACCATGGCAGTCACGGCACTTGATCCAAGGCCGCGGCCCTGCCGCCCGACGAGCACCCACAAGGTGCGCGGGGCGGCCGGCCTCTCCCCCTGCGCACCTGTCGGCCCGTCGGGCCTGTCGGATCTGTCGAACCTGTCGGACCTGTCGGGGCTACTTCTGCCGGCCGTTGTCCTGCGAGAACGCCGTGCGGTACTGCCCGCAGTCGGAATCCCACTTCAACGTGCCCGTGAGCGCCCCGTAGCCGGTCCGGGTGACCGACCACTCCACCGTGTAGGTGCCGGTGTCGCAGGCGATCCGCTTTCCGCCGGGAACCTTCGTGCGGCCCGTCGCCGGTCGGTCCGTCAGCTCCTGCCGCACCTCGCCCGCCTTGGCCCGCCTCGCGTCGCGCAGCACGGCGTGCACGACGATCGGGTGCCTGCCGTCCTTCGTGGTCACCGCCCGCTTGACGAGCTTGGAGTCGGACACCGCCCACGCGAACTCGTACGAGGGCGACCAGGCCAGCGTCTTCGGGTCGGCGACCTTCCGCTCGTACTCCGGGGCGCCGTCGGGGCCGGGCTTCGTGACCGTCTTGTACTGGACCGTCGGGTAGAAGCGGAACTGCCCCTCCACCTTGTGCATGTCGTCCTTGGTCCACATCGACTTCATCGCCTTCTCCTCGCCGCCCGGGTCCTGGAGGTACGCCGCGCCCTGCGCCGCGGTGGCGGTGGACTGGCCGAGGGCGGGGGCGAGGGCGGCCACGGCGGCGGCGAGGGCGAGAGCGGCGGTGCGGGTGCGCTTCATGCCCGACCCAACGGGGGCTTCCGGCGGGCCGGAACGACGCGGGGCGCGCGTTCACCCGTACGGGAAAGGGGGGCGGACCCGAAGGTGACGGTTCCCGCGCGCGGCCAGGCATACGAGCCGATGAACGCCGGTTGGGGCGACGGAACGCGGGAGGAGTTCGAGGCCTTCGGGCACAGCGGCGCGGCGGGGGCGGCCGGCTTCCCCGGGCCGGGGCAGGCGCGGTCAGGCCCGGGTCAGGCGCGGCCTCGGGTCATGCCTGACCGGTCTCGAAGCGGCTGACGCGGCCGTCGGCGGTGACGTCGAACCGCCAGGCGGTGCGCATCTCGCCCCAGGTGTCGTTGCGGTAGTCGACGACGAGGGCGCGACCGTCCTCGGATTGCGAGGCGACGGACATGTGACCGGCCGAGGAGAAGACCTCCTTCTCGGTCCACTCGCCGAGGTCCCGGTCGGAACCGTCGTCCGACATGGTCGCGCCCGGGGCGAGCGCGGCGTTGAACGCCGCCCGGTCGCCCGCGTTCACGGCCGTGACGAAGGCGCGGACGGCTGGGTCGGTGAGTTGCTCGGGTGCGATCACGGGTCGGTCCTCCGGCGGGTCGTGCGCGGGATTCGGTACGTGCGGGATTCGGTACGCGCGGGGTCTGGTGCGCGGTGATGCTTGCGCGGTGATGCGTACGCGGGATCCTGCCCGCGGTGATGCGTACGCGGTTGCGTGCGGCCACGTGCGGCCGCGTGTGCGACCAGGGAACACCGGGGGTGGGGCCGGCGGGGCGACCCTCACCCGTTCGCCGCCGGACGGCGTGTCAGGGGGCCGTGCGGACCGGGAAGCCGGTGGGGCGGCCCTGGTCTTCGAGCCAGGACAGGACCTTGTCGAGAGCCTCGACGGTCTGCTCGCGGTTGCCGCCGCCGTCGTGGAAGAGCACGGTCGGACCGTTCTTCAGCTCGCCCTTGACCGTCTTGACGATCGCCGCGACGCCCGGCTTGCTGAAGTCCTTGCTGTCGACGTTCCAACCGAGCGGACGCATGCCGGCCGCGGCGGCGATGCGCCGGCTGTCGGGGGTGAAGGCGCCGCCCGGGGCGCGGTAGTACTGCACCTTGGCGTCGCCGCCCGCGGCTTGCTCTATCTGCCGTTGCGCGTCGAGTATCTGTGCCTTCTGGTAGGCGACGGGCTTCTTGTCCATCGCCGTGTCGTGGGACATGGTGTGGTCGCAGAGCCGGTGCCCGCCCGCGACGACCTGCTTGACCAGGTCCGGGTGGGCCGCGGCCTGGGGGCCGACCATGCAGAAGGTCGCCTTCACGTCGTGCTCCGCGAGGACGGAGAGGATCCGCGGCGTCCATCGGGGGTCGGGTCCGTCGTCGATGGTGACGTTGACCGTGTCCCCACCGCCCTCCGAGGCGTGGGCTATCTCCTCGGGCATGTGCTGCCGGGGCGCGTTCGGGGACCCGGGCGATCCCGCGGAGCCGCCGCCTGCGGGGTCGTCAGCCCGACCGGCCACGTTCTCCTGTCCGACGTGGTGGTCCGGTCCGACGATCGCCGTCGCGCCCCATACGGTCGCGGCGACGGCCACGGCGGCCGCCACGACGGTCAACCGGGACTGTGCGGCCTGCTTGCGCGTGCGTGCCAAGAACCCCATGAGTCTGTCCACTCCCCTTCACTTCGTGGGCGCCTCCGACCGCCGCCGGTGGTGGTGCCCCCTCGTCTTCCAGACGCCGGGTGACGAGGAGGGGTTCCAGTGAATTCCCCCATAAATTCCAAGTAATGGGACATTCGTCCCCGATCGTCCGTATTTTCGGCCACGTTGAAACCGGGCCGAATCGTCCCAACCTGCTACCCATCACCTCGCGGCTCAATCTCCCCTCCCGTGGACGGGATTCACTCGACCTCGCGCGAGGCGACTCCGGACCCGGGCGTCACAGCGGGCGCGGGCACGGCAGGGGTGGGCGGGGGCACGGGAAGAGCCCGGCACCGGCGGATTGGTTCATCCGCCGGTGCCGGGCTCGTTCGATTCCCACGTTGTCGCTTACGTCACACGGGGCGTGCCCGTCGCGCACGTCATGCGCGGCGCGCGCGTCGCTCAGTGGGCGATGGACTCCTGGGGAGCCTGAGCGGCCTTGCCCTCGCCGCCCTCGCCGCCGCCGGCGGCCTGGGCGGGACCCGCGCCCCGGAGCGGGACCTCCTTGACGAACCAGGCGGCCACGAAGCCCAGTACGGCGATGGCCGCGCCGAGCAGGAACGCGGAGTGGGTACCGGCCGCGACCGCGTGCTGGTAGGCATCGCGCATGGCTTCGGGCAGCTTGGCCAGGCTCGCGGCGTCCAGTTGGGCGGATCCCGCCTTCTCGGCGGCCTCGGGGCCCAGTCGCTCGGTCATGGTGTCGGTCACCTGCGAGGTGAACAACGAGCCCATCAGGGCGACACCGAAGGAACCGCCCAGGGTGCGGAACAGGGTGGCGGAGGAGGACGCGACGCCCATGTCCTTCATGTCGACGCTGTTCTGCGCGACGAGCATGGTGATCTGCATCAGGAAGCCGAGGCCCGCACCGAGGACCGCCATGTAGACGCCGGACATCAGACGGGTGGTGCCGGTGTCCATGGTCGCGAGCAGGAAGAGCCCGACGACCATGAGCGCGCCGCCGGCGATGGGGAACACCTTGTACTTGCCGCTGCTGGTGGTGATGCGGCCCGCGATCAGCGAGACGACCATCATCGAGAGCAGCATCGGCAGGAGCAGCAGGCCGGAGTTGGTGGCGGAGGCGCCCTGTACCGACTGCTGGAACAGCGGGAGGTAGAGCACGCCGCCGAACATCGCGAAGCCGACGAGGAACCCGATCACCGACATGAGCGTGAAGTTGCGGCTGCGGAAGATGTGCAGCGGCATGACCGGCTCGGCGGCCTTGGTCTCGACGTAGAGGAACGCGGCGATGGACACGATGCCGAGGATGATCAGGCCGATGACCTCACCGGAACCCCAGGCGTACTCGGTGCCACCCCAGGTGGTGACGAGCACGGTGGAGGTGATGGCGATGGTCAACAGGGCCGCGCCGAGGTAGTCGATCTTCCCCTGGGCCTTCTTCTTGGGAAGGTGCAGGACCGCGGTGACCATCGCGAGGGCGACGGCGCCGAGCGGGAGGTTGATGTAGAAGGACCAGCGCCAGCCCATGTGGTCGGTGATGGTGCCGCCGACCAGCGGGCCGCCGATCATGGCGAGGGCCATCACGCCGGCCATCATGCCCTGGTACTTGCCGCGCTCACGGGGCGGGATCAGGTCGCCGATGATCGCCATGACACCGACCATCAGACCACCGGCTCCGAGGCCCTGGATCGCGCGGAACCCGATCAACTGACCCATGTCCTGGGCCATGCCGCTGAGCGCGGAACCGATCAGGAAGATCACGATCGAGGTGAGGAAGGAGCCCTTCCGGCCGTACATGTCGCCGATCTTCCCCCAGATTGGGGTGGAGGCGGCCGTGGCCAGGGTGTACGCGGTGACGACCCAGGAGAGGTGCTCCAAGCCACCGAGTTCGCCGACGATCGTCGGCATGGCGGTGCCGATGATCATGTTGTCGAGCATGGCCAGCAGCATCGCAATCATGAGCGCCATCAGTACGACGCGGACACTGCGCGGCTTCACCTCCTCCGAGGCTTCGGCCGTCTTCGTCATTTCCGCCATCTCGTCCACTCCCCTGACCCCCGGGGCTTACTTGCCGCCCGGCTAGTTCACTACACTGGGGAAGGTAGACCCGTAACTAGCCGGGCGTCAAGTAAGTAATTTTGGGGAGCGCCATGACCAGCAGCAGTCCGCAGCAGCGCCGTGGCAACACGCGCCAGCGCATCCAGGACGTGGCTGTGGAGCTCTTCGCCGAGCAGGGGTACGAGAAGACGTCGCTGCGCGAGATCGCGGAGCGGCTGGACGTCACGAAGGCGGCGCTGTACTACCACTTCAAGACCAAGGAAGACATCATCATCAGCCTCTTCGAGGACGTGACGCGTCCGATCGACGAGCTGATCGCGTGGGCCGAGGAGCAGCCGCGCACGCTGGAGACCAAGCGGGAAGTGCTGCGGCGCTACAGCGAGGCGATGGCGGCCGGGGCCTCCCTGTACCGGTTCATGCAGGAGAACCAGGCGACCATGCGGGAGCTGAGCATCGGGGAGACCGTGAAGAAGCGGCTCTTCACCCTGGTCGAACTGCTGCGGACGGACGACGGGCCACTGACGGACCAGGTGCGCTGCGTGAGCGCCCTGTTCACGCTGCACGCCGGGATGATGTTCCTCCAGCACGTGGAGGGGAACCCGGAGGAGACGCGCCAGGCGGCCCTGGAAGTCGCGACGGACCTCATCACGCAGGCGCACGGGATCACGCAGGCGCGCGGGCAGTAGCCGCCCGTTCCGAGGCCGGGCGGGGGCGCCGGGGCCGGGCGGGGGCGCCGGGGCCGGGCGGGGGCGCCGGGGCCGGGGCGTCAGGTGTCGTGGCGCGCCCCGGCCAGCCGGCGGTCCTCCGAGGCGATGGGGACGTCGTTGATGCTCGCCTCCCGGCGACGCATCAGGCCGTCGTCGTCGAACTCCCACTGCTCGTTGCCGTGGCTGCGCCACCACTGACCGGCGGTGTCGTGCCACTCGTACACGAAGCGGACGGAGATCCGGTTCCCGGTGTACGCCCAGAGTTCCTTGCGGAGCCGGTACTCCAGCTCGCGCTCCCACTTGTCGGCGAGGAACTCCCGGATCTCGGCGCGGCCGGTCAGGAAGCGGTCTCGGTTGCGCCAGACCGAGTCCTCCGTATAGGCCTGCGCGACGCGGTCGGGGTCGCGACTGTTCCACGCGTCCTCGGCGGCCCGCACCTTGGCGCGGGCGCTCTCCTCGGTGAAGGGCGGCAGGGGTGGACGGGGTGCGGTGGTGGTGGCGGTCATTGGCTCAGCCCTCTCGACCAGGGGAGAACGATCGTTCTCCCTCTGGCCCGCCACCCTAGAGAACGATCGTTCTCCAGGCAAGCGTCCCTGGACTACGCTGCCCTCATGGACGACGAAGAGGCCCGGACCCGACTGCTCGACGCGGCGGAGACCCTGTTCTACGCCGAGGGAATCCAAGCCGTCGGCATGGACCGCATCCGCGCCGCATCGGGCGTCCCCCTCAAACGGCTGTACCGCGTCTTCCCCGCCAAGGAATCCCTGGTCACCGCCTACCTGGAACGCCGCGACCGACGCTGGACGACAAGCCTGCGCACGGCGGTGAGCGAAGCACCGGACCCGATCCTCGGCGTCTTCGACTGGCTGGCGGACTGGTTCCGCGAACCGGACTTCCGGGGCTGCGCGTTCCTCAACGCCTACGGCGAACTCGGCACCGGCCCCGAGGCCGTGGTGGACGTCATCCGCCGCCACAAAGCGGAGCTGCGGAACCTCCTGGCCGAGCTCGCCGGCCCCGACCGCGAAACCCTCGCGGACCAACTCCTGCTCCTGGTCGAGGGCGCCACCGTCGTGGCCGCCCTCGACCCCGGCCCCGCACCGGCCCACCGAGCCCGCGAGGCGGCGGCCGCCCTCATGCGATGAGGCCCGGCGGGCAAACCCCCACCGGCCGAAGGCCTCCCACCCGAAGGCCTACTGACCGAAGGCCTACTGACCGAGGCTTACTGGTCGAAGGCCTACTGACCGAAGGCCTACTGACCGCTTCCGCGCGGGAACGTGATCTCCACGCGCCGGTTCTTCTTCCGGCCTTCCTCGGTTCCGTTGTCGGCGATCGGGTAGTCCTCGCTGTAACCGCGGACGTCGAAGATGACGCCGGGGTTCGTCACGGTCTTGCCCAACTCCGCCTGCACGGCGTCGGCGCGCTGCTTGGACAGCTCCTTGCCGTGCTCATAACTGCCCTGGTCATCGGTGAACCCGAAGACGCGGACACGGGTCGCCTTCTGCTGGTTGATCTCGTTGGCGATGGCCTGTATCCGCGCCGCCGCCTGCGCGTTGAACACCGCACTGTTCTCGGGGAACAGGACCTCGGACTGCAGCGCCATCATGACGGTCTGATTGGTCTCCTGCCGCCGCTCCTCACCCCCGAGGTCCTCGACGACCTCGGCGATGTCGAGCACCTTGACGGGCGCGAGGGTCCCACCCTGCGGGATCTTGAGCCCGGGGGCGTTCGAGTCGATGGCCACAGGGGCCGAAGCCGAAGGCTCGGTACCGGGCGGCACCGACGGCTTGACGTCGTCGGCGTGGGCACTGGTGGCCCCGATGAAGTGGGCGCCGGCGATGACGAGCCCGACGACGGCGGTGGACGCGGAGACGCGGTGTCGTGTGGTCATGGGGTCACCCGGAGATCTTCAAAGTTGCCGACGAGAAAGTCGGGAAGTTGAACTCGACCTCGCTCGTGCTCGCGGGGGGCGCAGGGAACTGGGCAAAGAAGGGAACCGACTGGCCCGCTTCGATGATGACCACGCCCGTTGTGCACAGGCATCTGCCCTCCGTGTCACGCAGCACGTAATACCTCTTCTTGCCTGCCTTGTCGACCAGCGTGACTCCCGCTACCGATACTCCGCTGGCCTTGAGCTCGTTGCCACGCCATGCCGCTGTATTACCGAAGGGCTTGTCGCCGGTGTTCTTGATCTGACCGCTCACCGTGACAAAGCCGGAGGCGTCCCGAGCCGCAGAATGGATGTCCAGGACGACACCGGCCTCACCGGTCATCGTCGCCATCACCTGCCGTGGCTGGGAGGGCTGACTGCTGCTCGCCGAAGGCTGGGGTTTGGCATCACTGCCTGCGCTCTTACTGGCACTCGGCGCCTTCTGAGGCGCTTTCCCCTGACCGTCTCCCCCGCATCCGGCCAAGGCGAGGGCCAATGCCGCCACGAAAACGGCAGCCACTCCCCTGTGAACCTTCACCGTGTACCGAATGCTCATTTGAGCTGCTTCCTTGTCTCTCGTTCTTTGGTCAGCCGACCAGTCGCACATCAAACAGGCTTCGCGCCAGCGTGCTCCAAAGATCCGGCTTTCGGGGGTCGAATTTGATGATCTTCCCGCCCTTGCAATTGATGACGGTGGGAGTTGTCGACGGAGGATCGGTCGGCGCGGGAAGCGGAGTAGCGGAGGGGGTTGGACCGTCACCCAATTGACATCTGGGCACGACCTCCGCAACCGCCTTTGCCGCGCCGTGCATGTCCTGGGTACCCGGCACCACCGAAGCTCCGACGGTGCCCTCGGTCGTCACCTCGACGGTGAAGCGGAGCGCTGACGATGAGCAGGTTGCCGACGCCTCGTTCCGCCGCGCAAAGTCTTCGGCCGCGCCGCAAGCCCCCGCCATGTCGAAGGACTTACCCGTCAGGATGTCTTGCCATTCGTCGGGCTTGAGCGTGGCAAGGTCGAGGCCCGGAAGCAGGTTGTCCCGGGCTTCCCGAGCCGCTGCCAGAGCCCCCGCGTCCGCTGCTCCTTGGGCATCGCTGCGGACGACTGCTGCCTGACCGAAGACGAAAAACGCCAGTGCGGCGAAGAGCAGTCCGACCACGACCATCGCGTACAGCGGAAAGACCTGACCTCGATCGCTGGAATGACCTGCAATCACGAGCCAGCGGTAAGACTCGCGATGGCAGTCGTGATGCGGCCCACGATCGCCGTGCCGATACCGGTACCGACCATCGCCCCGATGATGACCACCACAACCAGGATGATGCCCAGGTACTCGAAGGCCGTCTGGCCGCGGTCCGTGGTCGTGTAGCGCTTGCGGATGCTCGTCATCGCCGTGTCCGTCCATCCGCGCAGGCGGATGGACGTCTGCACGGTGGCCTTCAGCAGCGTGTTGTGTGACATGAGGGGTTCCTCCCGGGCCGGTGCCGCTGTCGATTTGCGGACCGTACGGGGAGTCACCGGTGATAACCAAGGGTCCCGGGGCCCAATTACGGACCCACTGCGCAGACTGTCTACCCATGGCCGGCCACCCCTGGGCGGGCGGTTCCCAGCCAGCGGGCTATGGCTTCGCTGCGGGTGGTGGTCTGGAGCTTCGCGAAGATGCGGTTGATGTGGTTCTTGACCGTCTTCTCGCTGATGAAGCAGGTGGCCGCGATCTGTTGGTTGTTCATCCCGGATGCGATCAGATCCATGACCTCCTCCTCACGTGAACTCAGCCCGAACGCAATGTGGTTGGGAAGGCGCTGAGAAGACTGTGCCACAATCCGTTGCGGTTGCGAAGAGGCCCGGAGCTCCGCGAGGACTGCGGTTGCCGCCGTCGGGGTGAAGTGGGCGCGGCCGGCGTGGGTGTCGCGGACCGCCGTGAGCAGGAGGTCCGGCGTGAACTCGCCGTGGACCAGGTAGCCGCCGGCGCCCAGCAGGAGGGCTTCGCGGACGATTTCCGACTCCTGGTTGTACGTCAGCATCAGTACGGGGGCCAGGCGCGCCAGGTGCGGCAGTGCCGAGATGCCGTCGACTCCCGGCATCCGGACGTCGAGGAGGATCACGTCCGGGGTGTGGGTCCGGGTGAGGTGGAGGGCCTCACGGCCGTCCGTGGCCTGGGCGACGACCTCGATGTCGGGTGCGGTCGCGAGCAGGGCCGAGAGGCCGGCGCGGACGACGGGGTTGTCGTCGGCGATCAGGACACGCAAGGGCGGCATCACGGGCTCCCGAGGGGCATTTCGAGGCGGACCCGGGTGCCGGGGCCGGTGGCCGGGGGGCCGATGGCGAGGTGGGCGCCGAGGGCCGCGGCGCGTTCCGTCATGCCGAGCAGGCCGAAGTGGCCCGTGGCGCGGAGGTGGGCCGGGTCGGGGCCGCCGGGCGGCAGGCCCCGGCCGTCGTCGGTAATGGTGAGGCACAGGCCGGTGGGTGAGGCGGCGGCCGTGATGTCGACGTGGGAGGCGGACGCGTGTCGGCGGGCGTTCTCCAGGGCTTCCGCGGCCACCGCGACCAGGTCGCGGGTGAGCGCGGGGGGTACGGGTGGGACGGTTCCGGTGGTGTGCAGGGCGACGCCGGGGTGGGAGGCGGCCAGGGACCGGAGCTGCGCGACGAGGGGGGTGACGGGGGCGGGTGGGGCGGTTGGGGCGGTTCCGTCGCCTCGGAGTTCCGTCAGGAGGTGCCTGGACTCGGCCGCGGCGCGGCGGGCGGCCTCGGCCACCGTGCGCGCCTGGTGGTGGACCGCGGCCGGGTCGGCGGTGCGGGACAGGGCGTCCGCCGCCAGGGCCAGGCCGTGCAGGGTCTTGGAGACGGAGTCGTGCATCTCGCGTGCCAGGCGGTCGCGTTCGGTGCGGGCGGCCTGGGTCGCGGCCAGGCGGGCGGCGGTCTCGGCGCGGGTCCGGCTCGCCTCGTCGAAGCGGGTGAGGAGGTCCCGCAGGCAGGCCCCCGCCGCCCCCGCGAGCAGGCAGAGAGCGGGCAGCGCGAGGGAGGGCAGGGTGTGGGCGGGCAGCGCGAGGGAGGGCAGGGTGTGGGCGGGCAGTGCGAGGGAGGGCAGACCGCCCTTCGCCGCCGTCAGCGCCGCGACCAGTGCCGCCTGTGCGACCGCGTACCCGGCCGCGCCGCGGCGGTCGTGGAGGAGTCCGGCGAGCAGCGGGGTGCAGAGGCAGACGAGGCCGAGCGGGAGCGCGGGGCCGGCGACGACGAGCAGCGGGGCGACGAGCGCCATGTCCCAGGCGAGCAGCGCCCGGTGGCGCGGGACGAGCGGTCCGAGGCGCTCCCCCGCGCGGAACGCGGCGTACGACAGCGTGAAGGTGAGCAGGAGGGCGCCGGCCGTCAGGTGGGTGGGGCCGCCGGGCGCCGACCGTTCCAGTGCGGCCGGGGCGCCCACGGCGATCAGTGCGAGCCGGAGCACGAGGACGCGCCGCGCGGACGCCCACAGCGCGTTCGTCAGCAGTACGTTCGCCCGCACCGCGTTCGCCCGCACCGCGTTCGCCCGCACCGCGTTCGCCCGCACCGCGTTCGCCCGCACCGCGTTCGCCCGCACCGCGTTCGTCCACAGCGCGCCCGACGGGTCCGGAGGAAGGGGCGGGCTCAGGGGAGAGGGCATGGCTCAGCCGCCTCCGAACATCGCGCCGAAGTCGATGTTCGCCCCGTACACGAATCCGCAGACGAGCAGGATCAGCGTGCCCGGCAGCATGAAGATGGTGACGGAGAAGGTGGCTTTCGGGACGGCGCGGGCGGCGCGGCGGCGGGCGTTCTGGGCGTCCGTGCGGCGCATGTCCTCGGCGATGGCGATCAGGGTCTCGACGATCGGGGAGCCGAGTTCCTCGCCCTGCTGGAGGGCGGTCACGAACTGGGCGACCTGCTCGGAGTCGTTGCGTCGGCGCAGTTCGTCGAAGGCCTGGCGGCGGCTGACGCCCATGTCCATCTGTTGGAGGGTGATGCGGATCTCGTCGGACCACGGGCCTTCGTACTTGTCCGCCACCCGTTCCAGTGCCTGCCGGAAGCCGAGCCCGGCGCTCACCACGACGGCGAGGACGTCCAGGAAGTCGGGCAGGGTGCGTTCGATGTGGTCGCGTCGCACGCGGATCGCGGACCACAGGCCGACCTCGATCCAGAACAGCCCGAACGCGACCATCAGCAGCGCCGGTACGAACTGGTCGTTGATCAACAGGGAGAAGGCGCCGAGCCCGCCCAGGACGGCGTACACGGCCCGGCGGGCCGCGTAGCGGTCGATGGTCAGGCCGGCAGGGTTGCCGGCCATGTCGATCTGGCGGCGCTTGCGGGCGACGCGGTCCTGGCCCATCAGGCGCAGGACGAGCGGGGCCCAGCGGATGCCGAGGCGGTCGACGAGCGAGCCGACGGCGGTGGTGCGGGTGGCGCCGACTTCCAGGGCCAGGGCGAGGTCGCTGGGGAGTTTGACGTCGGCGCGGTAGAGGCGCAGCCCGTACAGGGCGCCGAAGACGGACAGGCCGAGGGCCAGGGCGAGAAGGAGTGCGGTCATCGGTCGGTGCCCCTCACACGTCGATCTTCGACAGGCGCCGGATGAGGACGAAGCCGAGGGCGAAGAGGCCCAGCGCGACGAGGACGGCGGTCTGCCCGATGAACGCCCCCGTCATCCGGTCCAGCGCGCCCGGCATCATCATGTCCACCAGCAGCAGGGAGCCCAGCCCGATGGCCGGCACCAGGTACGCGGTCACGGTCACCTGCGACAGCTGGGTGCGGATCTCCCGCCGCGTCTCCTTGCGCTGTTCCAGCGTCACCGTGAGGTTGCGCAGGCTGCCCACGATGGCGCCGCCGGCGCGGGCCGACAGGACCAGGGTGGAGACGAGGACGACCAGTTCCCGCGAGGGCAGGCGCTCGGTCAGCTCGCCCAGGGACTCCTCGATGGAGTGCCCGATGGCGAGCCGGTCGGCGACCCGGGCGAGTTCCTCCCCGGCCGGGGCCTCCAGTTCCTCGGCGGCGATGCCGATGGCGGTACGCAGTGCCAGGCCCGCCTGTGTGGCGTTGGCGAGGATGCGGGCCAGGTCGGGGAGCTGGTTGATGAACCGCTCCGTGCGGCGGGCCCGCTGCCAGTTGAGGAAGGCGTTGGCGGACCAGAGCGCGATCAGTGCGGCCACCGGTCCGAAGAACGGGGCGAGGAACGACGCGAAGACCAGCCAGACCCCGGCCACGGACAGCAGCATGTAGACGAAGAACTCGCCCGGGGTGAGGTCCAGGCCGGTGGTCGCCAGTTTGATCTCGATGCGCCGGCCCAGTCGGGTGCGGCGCAGCCGCCGGTCGATCTCCCGGAAGCGGCGTCCGCGCCCCTGGGACTCGGGGGCGCCGCTCGCGGCGAGGCGCTCGATCAGGGCGGCGCGCTGGGCGCGGCCGGCGGAGTAGGCGTGTACGCCCCAGACCACGAGGAGGCCGGCCAGCAGGGTGGCGCCGAGGGTGAGGGAGACGGTTGTGTTCACAGGATGGTCCGAGTGGTCCGAGTGGTCCGTGCGGTCCGGGTGGCCAGTTGGTCGTCCGACGTGGCGACCCCGAAGGCTTGGGGAATCGGCTGGTTGTTCATGTAGAGGCGGTCCGCGATCCGGCGGGGCAGCGGGTAGTACTCGAAGTGGCCGTGGACGCGGCCGTCCGGGCCCATCGGCTGGGCCGCGAACCGGCACACGGTGGTGATTCGGAACGGTTCGCGGCCGTGCGAGTCGAGGATGGAGATCTCCGTGATGCGGCGCGAGCCGTCGCCGAAGCGGGTCAGTTGGACGACGACGTTGACGGCGCTGTTGATCTGGTCCTGGAGCGCCTCGAAGGGGATCTCCACCTCCGACATGGACGCCAGGGTCTGGAGGCGCATCAGGGCGTCCTCGGAGCTGTTGGCGTGCACGGTGGCGAGGGAGCCGTCGTGGCCGGTGGACATGGCCTGGAGCATGTCGAGGGTCTCGCCGCCTCGGACCTCGCCGACGATGATGCGGTCGGGACGCATGCGCAGGGAGTTGCGTACCAGGTCGCGGATGGTGATCCGGCCGCTGCCCTCGACGTTCGGGGGGCGGGATTCGAGGCGGATCACGTGGGCCTGTTGGAGTTGGAGTTCGGCCGAGTCCTCGATGGTGATGATGCGTTCGCCCTCCGGGATCAGGCCGGAGAGGGCGTTGAGGAGGGTGGTCTTGCCGGTGCCGGTGGCGCCGGAGACGATCACGTTCATCTTGGCCTGGATCAGGCCCGACAGGAGCATGAGCATCTGTTCGTCCAGCGAACCGAGGCTGATCATCTCGTGCAGGGTGAACGCGCGGGGGAAGCGGCGGATGGTGAGGGTGGCGCCGGTGAGGGAGAGCGGCGGGATGATGACGTTGACGCGCTCCCCGCTGGGGAGGCGGGCGTCGACCATCGGATTGGCCTCGTCCACGCGCCGGTTGACGGTGGAGACGATGCGCTCGATGGTCTGCATGAGCTGTTCGTGCGAGGCGAAGCGCAGGGGCAGTTGCTCCACCCGGCCGGCGCGTTCGACGAAGATCTGGTCGGGTCCGTTGACCATGATCTCGGAGATCGAGGGGTCTTCGAGGAGCGGTTCGAGGACGCCGAGGCCGAGGGCCTCGTCGACGACGCGGCGGATCAGTTGGGCGCGTTCGACGGTGGAGAGGACGGGCCCCTCGCGGCTGATGATGTGGCCGAGTACGCGTTCCAGACGGGCCCGGCGCTCGGTGGGCGCGAGCGCGGACATCTCGGCGAGGTCGATCTCCTCCAGCAGCTTGGCGCGGTACGAGGAGACCAGTCGGCCGTCGTCGCCGTGGCTGTGGCGGTCGTCGGGGGTGTTGACCCGGGAACGCAGGCTCATGGTCCGGTCACCTTCGGGTCGTCGTTGGGCATGGTGGCGGTGGCGGTGGCCGGGTCGATGGGGAGCCCGGGCACGATGGAGTTGATCGTGATGGTCGCGGTCGCGGTGACGGCGTCGGTGGTCGTGGCCACGACCACCTTGGCGCCCAGGCTCGGCTTCACCGCCGCCGCGCCCGCGGCCGATCCGGCGCCCGGTTTACGGGCCTCGACGCGGGCGGCGGTGCGGGCGGCGGTCTCCGCCTGCTGATGGACATAGGCGACCCAGCCCAGCTGGATGCCGCACAGTGCGACGAAGAGCAGGATCGGTATGAACCCGATGTACTCCAGGGCCACTTGACCCCGGTCACGGCCAGGGATGCGGTCGCGGTCACGGTGCGGATCAGGGTGTCGGTTCACGTCAGTCCTCCTTCTCCAGCGCGGAGCCGCCCTCGCCCGTGATGGGGACGCCGATGTCGAGGCCGGGGAAGAACACGGGGACGTTGAGGTAGACGGTGGCCTTGTAGATGTCACCGGCCTTCCCGCATTCCGCGGTCATGTTCCAGGCGCCCCCGATGTACTTGCCGGCCGCTGCCACGCAGGCGTCGCGGCCGTGCACCGCCCCGACCCGGGCCGCCTCGTCCGCCGCGTTGCCGGCCAGCGAGAACGCGTACCCGATCAGCACGCACTCCCACACCGCCGCCACGAGCAGCAGGATCAACGGGACCATCCCGACGAACTCGACGGCCACCTGGCCCCGGTCCCGGTGGGCCTCCCGTATCTGACCCCACGACCTAACCCCTCCCCGTCTCCGCGCGGGCACCGGTCAGCCCTCCCGGCCGCGCCGCAGCCGGGCCAGGGGCCCGGACGGCCGGACCGCCAGTTCGGCGGAGCGCGGCGGCGGGACGGCGCCGTCGGCCGATGCCGCGGTGGTGGGGGCGGTGAGCAGGCCGAGTTCGCCGGCCAGGGTCCACAGGGCCTGTTTCACGGTGGAGCGGTTGTCGAGGTCCTGGACGCGGCCCGCGTCGACGACCGCCTGGAGTTCCTTGAAGGCGGCCGGGACGGGGGTGCGGGTGGGTCGGGTCTTGGTGATCTTCTCGATGAGGGCGGGTTGGATCTCGGTGTGCTTGCTCCAGCGGTTGACGACCATGGTGGTGTCCTCGGCCTTGCGGACCTGGAGGCGTTCCCACATGCGGACCAGCCGTTTCGCCGCGCGGACGGAGACCACGTCCGGGGTGGTGACGAGCACGGCGATGTCGGCCATTTCCACCGCTGCCGCGTTGGCGCCGGTCACCTGGGTGCCGCAGTCGATGACGACGAGTTCGTAGCGGCCTCGCAGGGCGGTCACGACGTGTCGGGCGGCGCGTTCGTCGACCTCCTCGCCGCGTTCGCCGTCGGCGGGGGCCAGCAGCAGCGCGAGTCCGGTCCGGTCGTCGTACACGGCGTCCTGGAGGACCCGGGGCGAGATGTCCTGGATCCCGGCGAGGTCGGCGATGGAGCGGCGGAACTGCACGTCGAGGTACGAGCCCACGTCCCCGCCCTGGAGGTCCATGTCCACCAGGGCGGTACGTCGTCCGGAGGCGGCCGCGGCGAGGGCGAACTGGACGGCCGTGAAGGTGGTGCCGACCCCGCCCTTGGCGCCGGCGACGGTGACCACCCGGCCGCCGGGTCCGGCGGGCAGGTCCGGGCCGCGGCCCAGGTGGCGGCGTACGCCGACGGCCCACTGGGCGGCGGCCTGGACGCGCGCGGCGAGTTCCTCGTAGGCGAGGGGGAGCACGATCAGGCCGCGGGCGCCGGAGTCCATGGCGGCGGCGAAGAACCCGGGTGCGGCGTCGGAGGACACCAGGACCACGCCCACGGCGGGGAAGCGGAGGGCGACCTCGCGGATGAGTTCCAGCGCGGGCAGCGGGCCGATCCGCTCGTGGACCAGCACCACCTCGGGCAGGTCGTCGAGGGATTCGGCGGCCAGCCGGGCGAGGGTGTCGAGGAGGGCGGTGGAATCGGGGACCGGGGTGGCCGGCTCGGTGTCCGGGAGCTGGCCGAGGAGGGTGGTGATGGCGCGGGCGGCGTCCGGGTCGCCGGACGCGGGGAGGATTCGGGTGGTCATCCGGGCCTCACTTGTCCCCGTCGAGGGTGTACGTGCGGTCGCTGGGGCTGGGCGCCGAATCGGTGCCGGGGGCCACCAGGGCCAGCCGGACGTGTTCCGCGAAGGATTCGGCGTACGCGACGCGCTGGGTGTCCTTGGTGTTCAGGGCGAAGGTGATCGGGACGGCCTCGGCGGGGCCCTTGCGGTCGCTGTCCTTGTCGAGGGCGGTGAGCTTGCCGACGCCCAGGACGCGGGCGTTGGCGACGATGATCACGGAGCGCGAGGGGTCGGTCTCCTTGGCGCCCTTGAAGGTGGCGATGATGTTGACCTTGGCGCCGGAGGTGATCTTGCCGGCCACGCCGGTGGCGGCGTCGATCATGATGGCGATCTCCTGCTCACCGGGCTGGAGCTGCGGTTTGTCGACGTACATGTCGCTCTGGAGCAGCGAGCCCTTCTTGAGCGTGGTGAGCGCGATCTTGTTCCCGAGTCCGCCGAGGTCGGTGACGGCCGTCTCGGACAGCCACCGTTTGGGGACCGTGACCTGCTCGAACTGGCCGGCCGTGAGCGCGCTGTACGGCGCGATGTCGCCCTTCACGCGGTAGGCGACGACCTCGGCCCCGACCTTGGAGTTGACGTCGCCGATCACCACGAGCACCCCGGCGAACGCCGCGAGGGCGCACAGGATCGACAGGAGGAGCAGGATGACGCCGCGGCGCTGGCGTGAGTTCATGGGCCGTACTACCTCGCCGTTCTTCGTTCGTTCGGGCCGGTGGTCAGGGTCTGGATCGGGATGTCGCGGCCGTGGGCGGTGGGGCCGTCAGCGGGGCGGAGCAGAAGCCGCAGCGGTCGCCGATGAGTTCGAAGCCGCACCATCGGCATTGCTCCCGGCGCACGGAGGCGACCAGTTGGTAGAGGACGGCCACGTCCGGGATGGCGGCGCCGAACTCGACGAGCTTCGACGTGGCCCACCAGACGGGCGAGTCGGCGGGTAGCGGGTTCTCCATGACGCCCTGCACCTGCCAGGCGGGGGCCAGTTCGGCGGTCACCCAGTCGGAGGCGAGTTGGCCGCGGGCGAAGGTGAGGTGGGTCGCGAAGCCGGGGCCGGCGGGGAGTCCCGCGGCGGCGCCGCCCGCGCTGTGGGCGCCCGAGGACCCGGAGGTGCCCAGCCTGGCCAGGTGCGGGGTGGGGTGGGCGAGTACGGCGAACTGGGCGCTCGGTGACCAGGACCTGGCGTGCGCCTTGAGGCTGACCGGCACCCGGTCCAGTTTGGCGACGCTGCCGAGCAGGGCGCCCGCGTAGATGTAGTGCGGCAGCAGGCGGGCCGCGGAGGCCAGCACCCCGGGGCTGAAGTCGCAGACGCTGAGCTGGCGGAGCTGACGCACCAGCAGGGCCGTTCCCAGGGGCGGCAGATCGATGTCGAGGAGCGCGATCCGGTCGGTTTCCAGAATGGCCCGTACGGTGTGCAGCCGGCGGATGGTGGCGAGCGGCAGCCAGGGCGGTACGACGACCACGAGGTGGCCGTGTCGCTCCAGGAGGGCGGCGGTCTCGGCGAGGGCTCCGTCGAGGTCGACCTGGTCGGGCGGGCGCAGGACGGCGGCGGTCGGGGTGTGGCGGTCGGGGGCCGGCAGCACCAGATCGGCACTGGTGACAGCAATGGCGGTCGGCACGCGAATCCCCCCGTTCACCCTGTACGTCACGGGCGTTCCCACCCCCGTCACGCAGTCCCCACGTACGCGCACGACTGCGCGACGGCAAACGATCCGCGCAGCTCCCCCTTGCCTCAGCACCATATCCGCGTCCTCCCTGGCAGGGCAGGGCCTTGCGGATTCCCGTGCGCGGGAGCAGAGGGCGCAGGTGGCGAGAAATCCGGACATCGGGGATCGGCACACGGGTGACGTAGAGGTCATTTCAAGCCACATTGCCAAGACCCTTGACACCGGGATTGGTCTGGACCAACTTGGCTGCGGGGTACCCCACTTGCCCCTGTCACGCCTTTCACATCCCCTTCTCCCCCCACCGGAGCCTTCGTGAACCGCATACGCTCCCTCGCCCTGTTGGGCGCCGCCACCCTCGCCGCCGGAGGTCTGACCGCCCTCACCGCCGGTACGGCGCAAGCCGCCGACGTCAACGTCGCCCGGAACGGAGGCTTCGAGTCCGGCCTGTCCGACTGGTCCTGCACCGGCGGCGGCGGCGCCGTCGTGTCCTCCCCCGTCTTCGCCGGGGCCGGCGCCCTGAAGGCCACCCCGGCGGGCTCGGACAACGCCCGGTGCAGCCAGACCGTCACGGTCAAGCCGAATTCCACGTACACGCTGAGCACGCAGGTGCAGGGCTCGTACGTGTACCTCGGCGCGACCGGGACCGGCACCCAGGACGTGTCCACCTGGACCCCCGGCTCGGGCGGCGGTTGGCAGAAGCTGTCGACCACCTTCTCCACCGGCCCCAACACCACCCGGGTGACCGTCTACACGCACGGCTGGTACGGCCAGCCGGGCTTCCTCGTCGACGAGTTCAGCGTCTTCGGCCCGGACGGGGGCGGCGGCACCGATCCCGGCCCGAGCGTCCCGGGCGCCCCCGCCGGGGCCGCCGTTTCCGGCCAGAGCGCGAACGCCCTCACTCTTTCGTGGAACGCGGTGGGCAGCGCCACCGGCTACCACGTCTACCAGGACGGCGTCCGCGTCCAGACGGTCTCCTCGGCCTCCGCGCAGATCTCGGGCCTGGCCGCCTCGACCTCGTACTCCTTCCAGGTGAGCGCGTACAACGCGGCCGGCGAGGGGCCCAGGTCCGCCGCGGTGACGGGCACCACCACGGGCGGCGGCGGCAACCCGAATCCGGGCGTTCCCAAGCACGCCCTGACCGGCTACTGGCAGAACTTCAACAACGGGGCGACCGTCCAGAAGCTCTCGGACGTCTCGGCGCAGTACGACATCATCGCCGTCTCCTTCGCCGACGCCACGACCACGCCCGGCGGCATCTCCTTCAACCTCGACTCGGCGGGCCTCGGCGGCTACACGGTGCCGCAGTTCAAGGCGGACATCGCCGCGAAGAAGGCGGCCGGCAAGTCGGTCATCCTGTCCATCGGCGGCGAGAAGGGCACCATCTCGGTCAACGACTCCGCGTCCGCCGACAACCTCGCCAACTCGGCCTGGGCGCTGATGCGGGAGTACGGCTTCAGCGGGATCGACATCGACCTGGAGAACGGCCTCAACCCGACGTACATGACGCAGGCGCTGCGCTCGCTGTCGGCGAAGGCGGGCCCCTCGCTCGTCCTCACCATGGCCCCGCAGACGATCGACATGCAGTCCGCGCAGGGCGGCTATTTCAAGACGGCGCTGAACATCAAGGACATCCTGACCGTCGTCAACATGCAGTACTACAACAGCGGCGCGATGAACGGCTGTGACGGCAAGGTCTACTCCCAGGGCTCGGTGGACTTCCTGACCGCGCTGGCCTGCATCCAGCTCGAAGGCGGCCTCGACCCCTCCCAGGTGGGCATCGGCGTGCCGGCGTCCCCGAGCGGCGCGGGCAGCGGCTACGTCTCCCCGACCATCGTGAACAACGCCCTGGACTGCCTGGCCCGGGGCACGAACTGCGGTTCGTTCAAGCCGTCGAAGACCTACCCGGGGCTGCGCGGCGCGATGACCTGGTCGACCAACTGGGACGCCAAGGCGGGTGGCACCTGGTCGAACGTGGTGGGTCCGAAGGTCCACAGCCTGCCGTAGGCGGTAGGGGTGGGGGTGGCCGTGACCGCGGTCACATTGGCCGGTTTCGAATTCTTGACCCGGACATGCCATGAGAGCACGCTGTGCGCGTCCGCACGGCACCCCCACCTCCCCACCCAGGAGAACGCATGCGGCTCCACACCCGCCGAAGGGCCGCCGTCACGGCGGCCCTGCTGGCGCTCGCCCTCGGCGCACCCGCCTACGGCCTGAGCGCGACGGCGTCCACCCCACCCACCCCGTCGACCGCGACCCAGGACGAGGCGATCGTCCAGTACGAGATCCAGGGGCCGTCCACGGCCGTCGAGCGCACCGCCCTGCTCCGCACGGGCGCCTCCATCGACGAAGTGGACGCCCGCTCGGTGGTCGTCAGCGCCGACCCGATGCAGGCCAAGAGCCTGCGCGCCCTCGGCTACAGACTCACCGCGCTGCCGGGGCCGCCGGACCGCTCCGAGCGCGGCGTCGCGGCGAGCCCGATGGACTTCCCGTCCGCCGACTCGAAGTACCACAACTACGCCGAGGCGAACGCGGAGATCGACCAGCGCATCGCCCAGTACCCCGGGATCATGAGCAAGAAGGTCATCGGGAAGTCCTACCAGGGCCGGGACCTTTTCGCGATCAAGATCAGTGACAACGTCGCGACCGACGAGGCCGAACCCGAGGTCCTCTTCACCCACCACCAGCACGCCCGTGAGCACCTCACGGTCGAGATGGCCCTGTACCTGCTCAAGGAGTTCGGCTCCAAGTACGGCACCGATTCCCGCGTCACCAACGCCGTCAACGGCCGCGAGATCTGGATCATCCCCGACCTCAACCCGGACGGCGGCGAGTACGACATCGCCACCGGTTCCTACCGCTCCTGGCGCAAGAACCGGCAGCCGAACTCCGGCTCCTCGTACGTGGGCACCGACCTGAACCGCAACTGGGACTACAAGTGGGGCTGCTGCGGCGGTTCCAGCGGCAGCAAGAGCTCCGAGACCTACCGCGGGGCCGCCGCGTCCTCCGCGCCCGAGGTCAAGGTGGTCTCCGACTTCGTCCGCAGCCGGATCGTGGGCGGCAAGCAGCAGATCAAGGCCGCCATCGACTTCCACACCTACAGCGAGCTGGTGCTGTGGCCGTTCGGGTGGACGTACAACGACACCGCGCCCGGTCTGAACGCGGACGACCTGGCGGTGTACAAGAAGATCGGCACGAGCATGGCCAACAGCAACGGCTACACGCCGGAGCAGTCGAGCGACCTGTACATCACCGACGGGACGATCGACGACTGGCTGTGGGGCAACCAGCGGATCTTCTCCTACACCTTCGAGATGTACCCGTCCGAGTCCGGGGGCGGCGGCGGCTTCTACCCGCCCGACGAGGTGATCGACCGGGAGACGGCGCGCAACAAGGACGCCGTTCTCCAGCTCCTGGAGAACGCGGACTGCATGTACCGCTCGATCGGCAAGGAAGCGCAGTACTGCACGCAGTGACCTGACCGCCGCTCCACCCCGACGGGGGCGCCCCACCGCCAGGGGGGCGCCCCTCCCGCGCCCCTCCCGCGCCCCTCCCGCGCGGACGCCCGCACGCGGGCCCCCGCGGCGGCCCGCGTCAGCCGAGGACGGCCAGCGCGTCGATCTCGATCAGCAGCCCTGCGGGCAGGCCCACGTACACGGTGGTGCGGGCGGCCGGGGCCTGCTTCAGGCCCTGCTCCTCGAAGTAGGCGTTGTAGAGCGCGTTCATCTCGCCGAAGTGGTCCGTGTCGGTCAGGTAGACGCGGATCATCATCACGTCGTCCCAGGTCGCACCGCCGGCCTCCAGCACGGAACGGACGTTCTCCAGCGTCCGGAGGGTCTGGGCGCGCAGGGTGGGCCCGGCGGGGGTCGGCGGCTGTCCCTCGACGTGCGGGAGGAAGCCGACCTGGCCGGCGACCTGGAGCAGGTTCCCCTTGCGCACGCCGTGCGAGAACCTCGCGGGCGGGGTGGTGTGGGTGTCGGGGGTGATGGCGATCTTGTCGGTCACGGCGTGTCCTCCTGTGCGGGTTCCTGTACGGGTTCCTGTACTGGGCCTTGGTCGGCGTCCTGGTCCGGGTCCCGGGCGGCGCCCGAGTACTCCCGGCTGATCGTGTCGGCGCTGCGGCGCACCAGGGGCAGCAGTTCGAGCAGCGCGTCGGCGCCGACCACCACGGTGGGCGCGGAGACCGACATGGCGGCGACGACCCGCCCGTCCGGCCCGCGCACGGGCGCGCCGACGCAGTTGACGGACTCCTCGTGACCGCCGAAGTCGGTGGCCCAGCCCTGTTCCCGCACGAGGTCCAGCTCGCGCAGGAAGGCCCGGGCGTCCGGGGTGGAGCGGGCGGTGTAGGCCGGGTAGTCGATCCGGTCGGCCAGCGCCCGGCGTTCGGCCTCGGGCAGGTCGGCGAGGAGGAGCTTGGCGACGGCGGCGACGGTGAGCGGGACGGGCCTGCCGATGCGGGAGTACATGCGCACCGGGTAGCGGCTGTCGACCTTGTCGACGTACACGACCTCGTCGTCCTGGTGGAGGGCGAGGTGCACGGTGTGGCCGGTGAGCCGGTTGAGCTCGACCAGGTGCGGGTGGGCGATCCCGCGGATGTCGAGGTTCTCGATGGCCTCGGCGGCGAGGGCGAAGATGCGGGCGCCGAGCCGGTAGCGGCCGTCCTGCTGCCGGTACACGAAGCCCTGTTCGTGCAGGGTCCGCAGCAGTCGCAGGGCGGTGCTCTTGTGCACGCCGAGGTCCTCGGCGACCTCGCCGAGGCCGGCGGGGCCCCGGGCCAGCGCGGGGAGGATCCGCAGGGCCCGCTCCACCGATTGGCTCACGCCGTGTCCTCTCGCAGCGGGCCGCCGTCGCGGGCTCCCGCGGCGGGGAACGGAAGGGGAACGGAACCGACACCGTTGACCCGTCGTCATCCGGGATGTTAGACAGCCACAGGCACCACCCGCAACGCACGTTGCGTCACACGCAACGCGAGAGGATTCCGCATGGGCAGCGAAGCAGTCCGACGTCTGGCCGACGAGCCGGTCGACCACCGGTTCAAGGGTCTCCCCCCGGACGCCGAACGCGCCTCCCTCACCGTCGGGCAGCTCGCGGCCGAACGCCGGAACCTGCACACCGGCGGATTCACCACCCCCGTCCTCACCCTCGACGCCGAGGCCCTCGCCCACAACCTGGCGGCGCTGGAGACCTACGCCGAGCGCCACCACCTGGCCTTCGCCCCGCACGGCAAGACCTGCATGGCCCCCCAGTTGTTCCAACGCCAGTTGGACCACGGGGCCTGGGGCATCACCGCCGCCGTGCCCCACCAGGCCCGCGTCTACCGCGCTTTCGGCATCGGGCGGATCTTCCTCGCCAACGAGCTGGTCGACCCCGCGGCCCTGGCCTGGGTGGCCGACGAGCTCGCCGCCGATCCCGAGTTCCGGTTCGTCTGCTACGTCGACTCCGTACGCGGCGTCCAGTTGATGGACCGCGCCCTGCGCGGCCGGCCGGCCGTCGTCGACGTGGTCGTGGAGCTCGGCGCCGGCGAGGGGGCCCGGACCGGCGCCCGCACCGACGAGGACTGCCGCGCCGTCGCGGACGCCGTCGCGCAGACCGACACGCTGCGCCTCGTCGGCGTCGCCGGCTACGAGGCGGAGGTCCCGGACGCCGACCCCGAACGCGTCCACGCCTACCTGCGCCGGCTCACCGGCCTCGCGGTCGAGTTCGACAAGGCGGGCCGGTTCGCCCCGGACGTCGAGGAGATCGTCGTCAGCGCCGGCGGCTCCGCCTGGTTCGACGCCGTCGCGGACGTCTTCGCCGCGATCCCGGAGCTGTCGCGGCCCGTCCTGAAGCTGCTGCGCTCCGGCGCGTACGTCTCGCACGACCACGGCTGGTACACCCGCCTCACCCCCTTCAACCGGATCCCGGAGGAGGGCGGGCTGCGGCCCGCGTTCCGCCTGTGGGCCCAGGTGGTCTCCCGGCCCTCCCCCACCCAGGCCTTCGTCAACGCGGGCAAGCGCGACGTCGCCTACGACCTCGGGCTGCCGGAGGCGGAACTGGTGCGCGACGCCCTCGACGGGACCGAGCGCCCGGCCAACGGCGTCCGGGTCGTCAAACTGTCCGATCAGCACGCCTGGTTGGAGACGGACTCCGCCGAGGACGTCCGGGTCGGCGACTGGGTGGCCCTCGGCATGTCGCACCCGTGCACCATCTTCGAGAAGTGGCCGCTGATCCCGGTCGTGGAGGCCGACGGCACCGTCACCGACTACGTGCGCACCTTCTTCTAGCCGTGGACCTCGTCATCCGGGGGGCCCGCGTCGTCGACGGCACGGGCGGGCCCTCGTACCTCGCGGACGTGGGCGTGCACGAGGGCCGCGTCGCCGCGATCGGGAGGCTCGGCGCCGGCCGCGAGACCCTCGACGCGCACGGCCTGGCCCTCGCCCCCGGGTTCGTCGACATGCACGCCCACAGCGACCTCGCGCTGCTCCGCGACCCGGACCACGGCGCGAAGGTCGCCCAGGGCGTGACCCTGGAGGTGCTCGGCCAGGACGGCCTGTCCTACGCACCCGTCGACGACCGCACCCGCGCCGAGGTGCGGGCGGCCATCGCCGGATGGAACGGCCCGGGCGACGACGTCGACTTCGACTGGCACGACGTCGGCGGCTACCTGGACCGCCTCGACGGGGGCGTCGCGGTCAACGCCGCCTACCTCGTGCCCCAGGGCACCGTGCGCGCGACGGTGCTCGGCTGGGACGACCGTCCCGCGACCCCCGCCGAACTCGACCGGATGCGCGCGCTCGTCGCCGACGGCCTCGCGCAGGGCGCCGTCGGGATGTCCTCCGGGCTGACCTACACCCCCGGCATGTACGCGTCCGGCGCCGAACTGGCGGAGCTGTGCGCGGTGGTGGCCTCGTACGGCGGCTACTACTGCCCGCACCACCGCTCGTACGGGCGCGGGGCGCTCGCCGCCTACGCCGAGATGGTCGAACTGGCCCGCGGGGCCGGCTGCGCCCTGCACCTCGCGCACGCCACCATGAACTTCGACGAGAACGAGGGCCGGGCCGGGGAGCTGCTGGACCTCCTCGACGCGGCGCTGGCCGACGGCTGCGACGTCACCCTCGACAGTTACCCGTACACCGCCGGCTGTACGACCCTCGTCGCCCTGCTCCCGAGTCGGGCCGGCGCGGGCGGCCCCGAGGCGGTCCTCGCCCGGCTCGCGGACGACGCCGAGGCCGAGCGGATCCGGTACGCGCTGGAGGTGGAGGGTGCGGACGGCTGCCACGGGGTTCCGGTGGACTGGTCGACGATCGAGGTCTCGGGTGTCGGCGATCCGGCGTTCGACGCGTACGTCGGCACGCGCCTGACCGGTTGGGACGCGGCCCGGCGGCTGTTGCTGGGGGACCGGCTGCGGCCGACGATCCTCCAGCACGTGGGGCACGAGGAGAACGTCCGCGCGATCATGCGGCACCCCGCCCACACCGGCGGCTCGGACGGCATCCTGCGCGGCGCGAAGCCGCACCCCAGGGCGTACGGCACCTTCCCCCACTACCTGGGGCACTACGTGCGCGAGCTGGGGGTGCTCACCCTGGAGGAGTGCGTGGCGCACCTCGCGGGCCGGCCGGCGGCCCGGCTCCGGCTGCCCGACCGGGGGCTGGTGCGGGTCGGGTACCGGGCGGACCTGGTCCTCTTCGATCCGGACACGGTCGCGGCCGGGTCCACGTACGCGCGTCCGCGGGTGCTGCCGACCGGGATCCCGTACGTCCTGATCGACGGGCGTTTCGTGATGCGGGACGGTCGCAGGACCGACGTCCTGGCCGGGCGTTCGGTACGACGGACGCCGCATTCCGGCCGCTGACGGTTCAATTGAGCCGCTT
The DNA here is from genome assembly GCF_041431415.1 of Streptomyces sp. NBC_00513. Lineage (GTDB taxonomy): Bacteria > Actinomycetota > Actinomycetes > Streptomycetales > Streptomycetaceae > Streptomyces. The sequence continues at coordinate 4,905,898 of NZ_CP107845.1, read as the reverse complement.
ACGATGTGCGGCATGCTCGCCTTCGCCCCCGCAGCCCTCCTGTTTGTCTTCTTCTGTGCGAGTGTGCGGGAGGACCGGCGGCGATTTCGCAACGCGGTCCTCCTGGGCCTCACCTTCATCAGCCTGGCGATGGCCCTGCTCTTCCAACTCACGCACCTCCCCGACACGCTCGCCAGGATCGTCGCGGTCGCGGTGTTCCTGGTGCCGGCCGTCGGGGTCGTGGCCCTCGCGTGCTTCCTCGTCGCCAACGGGGTGACCATGGTCCGCAAGGAAGGCCGCAGCCCGGGCAACCTGCTGTCCCTGCTCGCCGGTCTGGCGATCTTCGCGGTACTCGCGCTGGCGGTCGTCGCGATGGCGAGCGGCTCGACGAAGGTCGCCGGGATGACCGCCATGGTCATCATGATCGCGGTCTACGTCTCGTTCCTCTTCGTCTGCTTCCTCGCCTACGCCTACCTCTACGGGCGGATCCGGGTGCGCGGCGACGTCGACTACGTGGTGATGCTCGGCTCCGGCCTGATCTGCGGGGACCGGGTCCCCCCGCTGTTGGCCTCCCGGCTGCGCAAGGGCATGCGGATCTACGTGGCCCAGTGCGCCCGCGGCGGCACGGCCCCGCTGCTGCTTCCCTCGGGGGGCAAGGGGTCGAACGAGAAGGTCGCGGAGGCCCGGGCGATGGCCGACTGGCTGATCGCGGAGGGCGTGCCGGCGGACCACGTCGTCCTGGAGGACCGCTCCCGCACGACGGAGGAGAACCTCACCTTCAGCAGGACCATCATGGAAGAGGGGAAGGCGGACTACCGCTGTGTGGTGGTCACCAACAACTTCCACGCCTTCCGCGCGGCCATGATGGCCCGCAAGGTCGGCGTGAACGGCCAGGTGCTGGGCTCCCCGACGGCCGCGTACTTCTGGCCGAGCGCCACGATCCGCGAGTTCGTCGCGGTGTTCGTGGAGCACAAGGGGGTCAACCTGACGGTCTGCGGCACCCTGTTCGCCTTCGGGGTCCTGCTGACGCTGCTGGCCGGCTAGTCGGGGCCGGGGCGGCCGGTTTCGGGGCCCGGAACGGGCCGACGTGCGTTCATGGGGATGTCGCCGCACGATGGGGGCCAGGGGGCACTGGAGGAGGTACGCGATGGACAGTGAATCGGACCAGCGGCCCAGCCGACCGGCCCACCTCTACACCGGGGCGGAGCGTCCGTTCGACCCTGAGGACCTTGTGATGGCGCGCGGCCAGGAGCCGACTCCGGAGCGGCTCGAAAAGGCGCGTCAGATGATCGAAAAGGAGGGTCCGGCGGCGCTGGAACGCTACCTCCCGTAGCGCGCGCCTCCCGACCGGGCGCCGCCACCCGTCCCGACACGTTCGCGACGCGTCGGGCGGCGCCCGCGTCAGTGGACGGATGGCCCCGTCCTCGCCTGTGGCCACAGGTTGTGCGCCCGCCCCCTTGTGCTCGAACGCCTGCGCCTGCATACGCCCTGGACGCGCTGATCGTCGCGGCCTGGAGCCCGACGGCCGGCCCGGAGGCGTACGCGAACCACCTGGCGGCCCTGTGCACCGACCTGACCGACCCGAGTTCCGTCGGCACGCCCCGGCCGCCCTGCGGGCCCACCACGAGGCCCGCCACACGCTGCCGACCCGCGCCCCGGTCCTGCTGGGCTCCGGCATCCCGCTCTTCGGCCCCCTGCACGCGGACGTGGGCCTGACGCTCGACTCGGCGAAGGCTCTCGGCGGGGGCTTCACCCAGGCGACCTACCGGGTGGACCGGGCGTGCCGCGCGGGCGGGGCCGCCGCCCCCGCCCGTCCCCCGAGGTGACGAGCGCAACACGATCGTCACCGCCCTGCGCACACACCCGTTCCGCAGGGCGGGACCGGCGCCTGACCCCCGTTTCCAAGGAGGGACCGCGCCACCACCCACGCATCGCGCGTAATGGGGCAAATCCTCCCCCTCTTCGTGGTGCGCAATTCGAAGCGGGTCCGCGGCGAGCCCCGTAAACTCCCGTCATGCAGGTGATCCAGTCAACGAAACTCGCCAATGTCTGCTACGAGATCCGCGGGCCCGTGCTCGAAGAGGCCATGCGGCTCGAAGCGGCAGGTCATCGCATCCTCAAGCTCAACACCGGCAACCCCGCGGCCTTCGGCTTCGACTGCCCGCCGGAGATCCTTGAGGACATGCTCCGCAACCTGGGCAACGCCCACGGTTACGGGGACGCGAAGGGACTGCTCTCCGCGCGGCGCGCGGTCGTGCAGCACTACCAGACCAAGGGCATCGAGCTGGACGTCGAGGACGTCTACCTCGGCAACGGCGTCTCCGAGCTGATCCAGATGTCGATGCAGGCGCTGCTCGACGACGGCGACGAGGTACTGGTCCCCGCACCGGACTACCCGCTCTGGACCGCCTCGGTCAGCCTGGCCGGCGGCACCGCCGTCCACTACCGCTGCGACGAGCAGGCCGACTGGATGCCGGACCTCGCGGACATCGAGCGGAAGATCACCGACCGCACCCGCGCGCTCGTGATCATCAACCCGAACAACCCCACCGGCGCCGTCTACGACGACGAGATGCTGCGCGGCCTCACGGACATCGCGCGCCGCCACAACCTCGTCGTCTGCTCGGACGAGATCTACGACCGGATCCTGTTCGACGGCGCCACGCACACGAACACCGCCGCCATCGCGCCGGACCTGCTGACCCTGACCTTCAACGGGCTCTCCAAGAACTACCGCGTCGCCGGCTACCGGGCCGGCTGGATGGCGGTCTGCGGCCCCAAGCAGCACGCCTCGTCGTACATCGAGGGCCTGACGATCCTGGCGAACATGCGACTGTGCGCCAACATGCCCTCGCAGCACGCCGTCGCCACCGCCCTCGGTGGCCGGCAGTCGATCGTCGACCTGGTCCTGCCCGGCGGACGGCTGCTGGAGCAGCGCGACACCGCGTACGACCTGCTGACGCAGATCCCCGGCATCACCTGCGTGAAGCCCAAGGGCGCCCTGTACCTCTTCCCGCGGTTGGACCCGTCGGTCTACAAGATCAAGGACGACCGGCAGATGGTCCTCGACCTGCTGCGATCCGAGAAGATCATGGTGGTGCACGGTACGGGCTTCAACTGGCCGGAGCCCGACCACTTCCGCATCGTGACGCTGCCCAACGCCAAGGACCTGGCGGACGCGGTGACGCGGATCGGCACCTTCCTCGACGGCTACAGCCAGCCGTAGGAGCGGGAGGGCCGGCCGGATCCCACCGATCGACCGGATCAAGCACAACTTTAGAACCAATCCAATGTAGGATGGCTTCCTGACCACGCAGGAGGCCTCCTCATGTACGAGCCGATCCGCACCAAGTCGGTCGTCCACCGTATGGACGGCGGCCGCGACTACCCGCACAGCAGCCGCGGCGAAGCGCTGGACATCCAGCTCGCCGGGCACCTCTCGGCGCTGCTCGCCGTCACCGACGACCTCGGGCTCGACGAGGCCGGCGACCGGATCGCCGAACAGGTCACCCGGCTGCGCGGCGCCCGACCCGCCCGACTGCGCCGGCCGCGGGCGGACAACACCGCCGCGCTCCACCAGCGGGCGCACGACCTCGCCGCCCGCGCCCTGCTCGTCGCCGCGTCCCGCGCCGACACCACCGCCGCGATCCTCGCCGCCGAGCGGATGGACGCGCACGCCGCCGCCCTGCGCTCCGCCGACGCGGACCTGGCCGGCGCCCACTGACGGCCCCGGTCCGGGGCCGCGGAGGCTCCGGACCGGGTGCCATGTACCGGCGCGGGGCGCGATCAGACCGGGTGCGACGCACCCGGACGATCCGACCCGGTGCCGCGCACCCGCGCGTCGAGACCCGGTGCCGTGCACCCGGGCGCTCGGAGCGCCGGGGTTCGGGGCGGACCGCTCACGGCGTGCCCGCCGAGGGCGTGGGGCCGAACTCCGCCCCCGCCACCCCGCACCACGGCACCTTCGCCGCCGGCCACACCGGGCCCACCACCTCGGCGTGTTCCGTCGCCCCCCGCGCCACCCCGGGAATCCTGGCCAGCGCCTGGGCCGCACGACCGCCCGGCTCCGGCTCGGCGCTCTCGCGGAACTCCACCGTGACCAGGTACGCGCTCACGCCCGGGACCCGGCCCGTGACGTCGACCCCGGCCACCACCCTGCGGCCGACCGGATCGACGCGGCACGAGGTGACCCGCACGTCGTCCACCGCCGCCCCCGGCGGGACCTCCGGCGGCTCGGCCGGCCCCTCGCCGCTGGCCCACACGTACAGGCCCAGCGGAGCGAACACCAACATCCCGGCCAGCACGACCAGACCGACCAGCCAGCCCTGCCACTTCAACGCGCTCACGCCCATGGCACGATCCTCCCGGCAGCCCGCCCCTCCCACCAGCACCCAAGGGCCCACACAGCATTTCGAAGCGGGATCGCACGGACGCCGGCCGTCCACTCGACGCGGTCGCCCGACGGGCCCTGGCCGAAACGCGTGACGGCGGACCTCCGTTTGCAGGAGGTCCGCCGTCAGCAGACGCACACGACATGCCCGGAAGCGCGAACGCTCCTGACGATGGTCACGTGCTGCGGTGGGAACCGCTTGGTCGGGGGCTCCCACGTTCTCGGGCCCCGGACGGGGCGGGCGGGTCAGCCCAGGCGCTCGACGAGCGCGTGGTACTGGTCCCACAGTTCCTTCGGCGTGTGGTCGCCGTAGGTGTTCAGGTGCTCGGGGACCAGCGCGGCCTCGTCGCGCCAGATCTCCTTGTCGACCGTGAGGAGGAAGTCCAGGTCGGCGGCCGGCAGGTCCAGGCCGTCGGTGTCGAGGGAGGCCACGGTCGGCAGGACACCGATCGGGGTCTCGACGCCCTCGGCGGTGCCGTCGAGGCGCTCGACGATCCACTTCAGGACGCGGCTGTTCTCGCCGAAGCCCGGCCACACGAACTTGCCCGCGTCGTTCTTGCGGAACCAGTTCACGTAGTAGATCTTCGGGAGCTTCGCCTGGTCCTTGCCCTTGGCCACGTCGACCCAGTGGCCCATGTAGTCGCCCATGTTGTAGCCGCAGAACGGCAGCATGGCGAAGGGGTCGCGGCGCAGCTCGCCGACCTTGCCCTCGGCGGCGGCGGTCTTCTCGGAGGCGATGTTCGAGCCGATGAAGACGCCGTGGTTCCAGTCGAAGGACTCGGTGACCAGCGGCACGGCGGAGGCGCGACGGCCACCGAAGAGGATCGCGGAGATCGGGACGCCCTTGGGGTCCTCCCACTCGGGCGCGATCGTCGGGCACTGGGAGGCCGGAACGGCGAACCGGGCGTTGGGGTGGGCCGCCGGGGTCTCGCTGTCCGGGGTCCAGTCGTTGCCCTTCCAGTCGATCAGGTGGGCGGGCGACGTCTCGGTCATGCCCTCCCACCAGACGTCGCCGTCGTCGGTGAGCGCGACGTTGGTGAAGACGGTGTTGGCGTACATCGTCTTCATGGCGTTGGCGTTGGTGTGCTCGCCGGTGCCGGGCGCGACACCGAAGAAACCGGCCTCGGGGTTGATCGCGTACAGGCGACCGTCCTCGCCGAAGCGCATCCAGGCGATGTCGTCGCCGACGGTCTCGACGGTCCAGCCGGGGATCGTGGGCTCCAGCATCGCGAGGTTCGTCTTGCCGCAGGCGGACGGGAAGGCGGCGGCGATGTACTTGGCCTCGCCCTGCGGCGGGGTGAGCTTGAGGATCAGCATGTGCTCGGCCAGCCAGCCCTCGTCGCGGGCCATGACGGACGCGATGCGCAGGGCGTAGCACTTCTTGCCGAGCAGGGCGTTGCCGCCGTAGCCCGAACCGTAGGACCAGATCTCGCGGGTCTCCGGGAAGTGCGAGATGTACTTGGTGGTGTTGCAGGGCCACGGCACGTCGGCCTGGCCCTCGGCGAGCGGAGCACCGAGGGTGTGGACGGCCTTGACGAAGAACCCGTCGGTGCCGAGCTCGTCGAGGACGGGCTGTCCCATGCGGGTCATGGTGCGCATGGCGACCGCGACGTAGGCGGAGTCGGTGATCTCGACGCCGATCGCGGAGAGTTCGGAGCCGAGGGGGCCCATGCAGAACGGGACGACGTACATCGTCCGGCCCTTCATGGAGCCGCGGAAGATGCCCTGCCCACCGTCCGTGCCGGTGAAGAGGGCCTTCATCTCGGCCGGGGCCTTCCAGTGGTTGGTCGGGCCCGCGTCCTCCTCCTTCTCGGAGCAGATGAAGGTCCGGTCCTCGACGCGCGCGACGTCGGAGGGGTCGGAGGCGGCGTAGTACGAGTTCGGGCGCTTGGTCGGGTCGAGCTTCTTGAACGTGCCCTGGGCGACGAGCTCCTCGCACAGGCGCTCGTACTCGGCCTCGGACCCGTCACACCAGACGATCCGGTCCGGCTCGGTCAGGGCGGCGATCTCGTCGACCCAGGAGGTCAACGCCTTGTGCTGCGTCGGGTTGGAAGTGGGAGCCGCGTTGTCGCGCGCCACGATCGCTCCTTGTTGAGGGGTTTGTTTGGTGTTTGCCCCGTGGGGGCTGCGACCCGGACGCTTCGCGCTCCGCTCATCCGGTGCCGACCGCACTCATCTGATCATCCGGTGCATGTGCGCATATGTCCAGGGGGCTTCTCACGTGAGCATCGCCACTCGCGTCAATCTTCCGTAAAGAGGACTGACGGAAACCTACGGACCCGTAGATAGCATGTGGCCATGACTTCTGACGCCGCCGCCGCTCCGGCATCCGAGGCCGCCCCGGCCGATCCGGCCCACCCGGTCGTCGAGGCCGTCGAGGCCGTCGAGTCCGCCCTGGAACACAAGCCGCTGCTGCGCGGCTGGCTCCACCTGGGAATGTTCCCCGCCGTGATCGTCGCCGGCCTGGCGCTGATGGCCTTCACCGACTCGACCGAGGCGCGCGTCGCCTGCGGGGTCTACATCCTCACGGCCTGCCTGCTCTTCGGCGTCAGCGCGGTCTACCACCGCGGCACGTGGGGCCCCCGCGGCGAGGCGATCCTGCGGCGGCTCGACCACGCCAACATCTTCCTGATCATCGCGGGCACCTACACCCCGCTGACCGTCCTGCTGCTCCCGCCCTCCACGGGGCGGACCCTGCTGTGGGCGGTGTGGATCGCCGCCGGCGCCGGCATCGCCTTCCGCGTCTTCTGGGTCGGCGCCCCGCGCTGGCTGTACACGCCCTGCTACATCGCCATGGGGTGGGCGGCCGTCTTCTTCCTCCCCGACTTCATGCGCACCGGCGGCATCGCCGTCCTCGTGCTGGTGATCGTCGGCGGGCTGCTCTACAGCGTGGGAGGGGTCATCTACGGCATGAAGCGCCCCAACCCCTCCCCCCGCTTCTTCGGGTTCCACGAGGTGTTCCACTCGCTGACGCTCGCGGCCTTCGTCGCCCACTACGTGGGCATCTCCCTCGCCGCCTACCAGCACTGACGTCGCCGGGCGGTCGGTCCGCCGGCGATGCCACCGGACCGACGCCGGACGCGACTGCCGGACGCGACTGCGGGGCGCGACCGCGGACGCGACTCCCCCGCCCCTCGGGCTCAGGGGTGCGCGCCGCCCACCTGCTCGGCCAGTTCGGCCGGTTCTGTCGTGGGGCGGGCGCAGACGAAGTGCCGGCAGACGTACGCCGTCGGGAGGTCGTCCGTCAACGCGCGGTCGACCAGCAGCGGGAACTCCGCCGCGCCGCCGTCCGCCGCCAGTGGCAGACCGACCGCCACCACCGCGCCGGGAGCCGTCCCCAGCAACGCCGTCCGGTGCAGCGCCGCCGTCGCCGGATCCTCCGGATGGCCCACCACGGCCACCTCGCGCGGCCCGTCCATCAGCGCCTCCGCGACCGCCAGCCCGTGCCCGATGAAACGCGGAACCCGCGGCCCGAGCGCCTGAACCACCCCGAGCGCCCGCTCGGCGGCCGTGCGGTGCGTCTGCGAACCGGAGTGCGCGGCGTACGAGAGCAGCGCGCCGGCGGCGGCGGTCCAGCCCGAGGGCGCCGCCGTGTCCGTCGGGTCCTGGGGACGCCGGATCAGCTTCTCGGCGTCGTGCGCCGTGTCGTACAACGAGCCGTCCTCGGCGGTGAACCGGTCCAGCACCAGGTCCACGAGGAAGCCCGCGAACTCCAGCCAGACCCCCTCGCCGGTCACCGAGGCCAGCGCCAGGAAGCCCTCCGCGACATCGCCGTAGTCCTCCAGGACCCCGGCGTTGGGGCCGACGATCCCGTCCTTGCTGGTGCGGGCCAGGCGGGGCCCGGCCGTCGCGTCGAAGTGGACCCGCACCAGCAGGTCGGCCGCCTCGGTGGCGCGCTCGACGAGATCGGGCCGCTCGAAGAACGCCCCGCACTCGGCGAGCGCCGCGATGGCCAGCCCGTTCCAGGCGGCCACCACCTTGTCGTCCCGGCCGGGCGCGGGCCGCCCGGAGCGAGCCGCGAGCAGCCGGGCCTTGATGTCGGCGACCTTCGCCGCGTCCAGGGCCGGCCCGTCCTTCGGGAGTTGCAGCACGGAGGTGCCGTGCTCGAAGGTCCCCTCCTCGGTCACCCCGAAGCAGGCGGCGGCCGCCTCCCCGTCCTCCTCGCCGAGCACCTCGCGCAACCGCGCGGGCGTCCAGGCGTAGTACGCGCCCTCCACGTGCCGGCCGGTCGACGGGTCCTCGCTGTCGGCATCGAGGGCGGAGGCGAAACCACCCTCGCGGGTACGCAGCTCCCGGACCATGAAGTCCGCGGTCTCCAGCGCCACCCGGCGGGCGAGCTCCGACCCGGTGGAGCGCCAGAGGTGGGCGTAGACCCGGCACAGGAGCGCGTTGTCGTAGAGCATCTTCTCGAAGTGCGGCACGACCCACTCCCGGTCGACCGCGTACCGGGCGAACCCGCCGCCCAACTGGTCGTAGATACCGCCGCGGGCCATCGCCTCACAGGTGTCGGCGGCCATCTGCAAGGCCCCCTCGGATCCGGTCCGGGCGTGGTGGCGCAGCAGGAACTCCAGCACCATGGACGGCGGGAACTTCGGCGCGCCGCCGAACCCGCCGCGGGTGGAGTCGTACTCACGCGTCAGCGCGAGCAGCGCACGCGCCGCCTCCTCGGGGCCGGGAGCCTCGGCCTTGCCGTAGTCCAACTGCCTCTCGGACAGATCGCGCGTGATGCGCGACGCGACCTCGGCGACCTCATCGGGCCGGCCGACCCACGCGGCGCGCACGCCTTCGAGCACCTGGGTGAAGGAGGGCATGCCGTGGCGGGGCTCGGGCGGGAAGTAGGTGCCGAAGTAGAACGGTTCGGCCTCGGCGTTGAGGAACACCGTCATGGGCCAGCCGCCCTGCCCCGTCGCGGCCTGTACGGCCTCCATGTAGACGGCGTCGATGTCGGGCCGCTCCTCGCGGTCCACCTTGACGTTGACGAAGTGCTCGTTCATGTAGGCGGCGGTCAGCTCGTCCTCGAAGGACTCGTGGGCCATGACGTGGCACCAGTGACACGCGGAATAGCCGACCGAGAGCAGAACGGGCACATCACGCCGTCGTGCCTCCTCGAATGCCTCCGGCGTCCAGGGCCACCAGTCGACGGGATTGTCGGCGTGCTGAAGCAGATAGGGCGAGGTCACACCAGCCAACCGGTTCATACGGCCCAGCCTCTCACAGCGTCTGACGCGACCGACGAAACCCTCACGAGCCCGCCCCGCTTGGCTGAATTGCACTTATGAGTCATCCCGTGGCGGGCGGCTCCTTCCCCTCACGGTCGGCGTCGAACTTCTCCCGGCGTTCCTCCAAGTCAGGCGGCCCGACACCTCGGAACAGTAGGCTGGGCGCAGCAGCGCCGGACCTGCCGAGGCCCCTCGAAGGAGGTACACCATGACCGCCGAGATGGTGGCGCCCGCGTGGATGCATTCGCAGATCAGCGCGGACCAGTACGACTCTTGGTCCGAGGAGCAGTGCGCCGGCATCGAGATCGTGGACGGGATGGTCGTCGTGAGCCCGAGCGCCTCCAAACGGCGCCACCGGCTGGCGCGGGTCCTGGCCAATGCCCTGGACGCCGCCGCGGGCCCGGACTGGAACGCCGACACGGACTTCGATGTCCGTCTGCAGGACGTTCCGCTCACCAACCGCCGTCCGGACGTCATCGTGTACCGGGCAGAGACCATCGACCTCACGCCTACCCGCCCCGAGCACGTACTCCTGGTCGTCGAGGTCGTGTCACCCGGTTCGGAGACCACGGACCGGATCGTCAAGGTGGACCAGTACGCCAAGGCCGGCATTCCGTTCTACTGGCGGGTCGAGCAGGCCGCCACCGGTGTCCCGATCGTCTACACCTACGTTCTCGATCCCGCCACCAAGGCTTACAGGGACGGCGAGATGTTCACGGGCACGGTGAAGGCCACCGCGCCCTTCTCCGTCACGGTTGACCTTGGGGTCCTGTAGGAACCGAGAAGTCGCCCCTCACCGTCTTCCATCGAAAGCGGCGGGGCACTGGGATCGCGTGCCGGAATTTCCGTGTCCATGCCGGCAGAGCTGATCAGTGAGCTGCGATCTCGAACCGGTCGCCGTGGACTTTCCAGCTACATCACCGAGGCTGTCAGGCACCCGCTCGCCATGGACGGACTCGCCGAGATCGTGGCATCCCACGAGGAGGAACACGGCGCGCTCACCGAGCAGGAGATCGCAGCCGCCCGGCGCGAACTGTTCGGAGTCGAGGACGCGCGGGGCGCCGCGGCGCGCTTGAAGTGGGTGCTCGCGTACTCGGAGCGACGGACCGCCGCGACGCCCCGCCGCCGGCCGATCACCTCAGCAGCGGGGCCAGGGCGTGTTCCCAGGTGGCGCGGGTGGTGGGCCAGGTGGGGGCGCAGTCGCGGGTGCGGGTGGCGAGGTCCGGGTGGCGGTCGGGGGCGGCGCCGTGCAGGAGGCAGAGGTAGGCGGCGGCGCGGTCGGCCGGCGGGGCGTGTTCGTCATCGTCGGGGGCGGTGTTCGGCTCCCGCGCCGCGAGGAGTTCGTACTCCTCGGCGGCGGTCCGCAGGGCGCGTTCCCCGTCCGGGCCCTCGCGGAGCAGCATCAGGGCCGCGAAGCGGTCGGCGGTGTTCTCCTCGTCGGGGTCGGGTCCGACGGGGAGTTCGAGGGCCTCGACGAGGGCGTGGCCCGCCTCGTGGTAGACGCTCTCGGCGACGATCGCGCCGACCTTCTCGTCCGTCGTGAGGAGTTCCCGGTCCTCCGCCATGTCGTCGTAGCAGAGGTCGATGCGGTGCGCGGCGGGGTCGTAGGCGGTGCCCTCGCCCGCGCAGGAGCGGGCGACGACGGTGACCCGGTCGGGGAGGTCGAGGTAGGCGTTCAGGCGGGTGACGGCCCGGTCGGCGTGCTTCCCGTCGCGCAGGAAGTCGGCCTCGCGTTCGTCGCCGGCGGCGGGGGCCTCGTACCGTACGGCGAATCCGCGCGGTGCGGGTGCGCAGCCGCCCGAGAGCAGGGCCGTCGCGAGGGCGGCGCAGAGCGAGGCGGTCAGTGCGGCGGGCAGGACACGGTGCCGTTCCGCGCGGCGGCGTTCGGCACGGCGGCTTTCGGCACGGTGCCGTTCAGCGCGGCGGCGTTCGGCGGCGCGCGTCGGTGTCCCCGTCATCGTGCCGCCCCCACCACACTGTCGGATGTTCGGATCAGCCTACTGATCTGTCCGGGAGGCGCGGCCGGGCAGCTCCCCCGGCGCCCGGCCGTACATATATGCACGCGGTCGACCGAAGACGCGCCAACTCCCTCTGAACCGGTTCGGATTCCCTCGCGCTCGCGACCGTCCCGCAGGACACTTGGGGCACGTTGCCGGAGCGCTCTGAGGGGGATGCCGATGCGGGACAGTCATCGTGTGGAGGCCGAACGGCTTCTGGTGCGAGCCGTGGACGAGGAGGAGCGCCGGGCCGCTCCGGGGGCGCCGGTCGACAAGGCGGCCCTGCTGGCGCGCGGCCGGGAGTCCCTGGACACGCTCGCCGCGAGCGCCTCCGAGGAGTACGAGGCGTACGTGCGCGCCCTGGACGAGGCGGCGGCCGGGGACCAGTCGCTGGGCGAGGCGTTCCGGCGCGCGAACAGTTCGACGGCGTTGCTGGTCACGGCGGTCGGGGCGGTCGCGGCGGTCGGGGCGGACCTGGCCTTCGGCGTGGCGGCCGGTACGGCGTTCAGTACGGGCATGGTCGTGGGCGTCGCGGGGGCGGCCACGACGGCGGTCAAGGTGACGGCTCTTCACCTGCCGGCGGCGAACCGGCGGGCCGGGGAGGCGGGCAGGCCGGGCGGTCCGGAGCAGTTGAGGCTGCAGTGGCTGTCGGCGCTGGAGGTGCGCGGCATTCGGCCCTTTCTGGAGCAGCAGCGCCTGGCGGCGACGGCGGTGCGCAATCCGCCGCGCGTCCGGTCGGGCGTCAACGGTGGCGCGGTCGGCCTCGTGAAGCAGACGACGGGCTCCGGGCCGGCGCTGCGCGGGACGGATCGCAGCGCGGAGGCGCGGCGGCGCAGTGTGCTGGAGCAGTCGTTCAATCAACTCCCTCGCACGGACGAGGGGTTCACGGGTCGCCGGGCGGAACTGACGCGTATCGCGCAGTGGGTGCAGGCGGCGCGGGCCAGTACCGAGACCCGGCCGGTGGTCGTGGTGGTGCACGGCGAGCCCGGTTCGGGGCGTACCGCGTTGGCGTTGCGGGCGGCGCACGCGCTGCGGGACCAGTTCCGCGGGGCGTGCGTGGTGGACCTGCGGGGCGGTTCCCCGTACGGCGGCGCCGCGGAGGCCCCGCTGTCGACGCGGGAGGCGTTGTTGCACCTGCTGAACCGGCTGGGCGCCCCGCGCGAGCAGTTGTTGTTCCGCGAGGGGGCCTCGGCGGAGCAACAGGTGCGGCGGCTCGGGGAGTTGTATCACCAGCACCTCCAGGGGCTGCCGGTGACGGTCGTGGTGGACGACGCGGTGGACGCGGCGCAGGTCCGGACGCTGGTTCCGGAGCGGTCCGACAGTCTGGTCCTGGTGACGGCCTCCGGCCCGCTGGAGTTGCCCACCGACCTGGCGGCGTGGGTGCACCAGCTTCCGCTGGCCCGCCTGTCGGAGCCGGAGGCGGCCGAGGTGCTGCGCGCCGGCGCGGAGGCGGCGGGCGTTCCCGCGTACGGCGAGGAGGCCGTGCGGGAGTTGTCGGTGCTCGGTGCGGGGCTGCCGTTGGCGCTGCGCGTGCTGGCTCCGCTGGGGGAGGCAGGGGCGGCCGGGGGCTCCGGCGGCACCTTGGAGCACGCGCTGGACCTGGCGTACGTACGGCTGCCCGAGGAGCGGCGTCGGCTGTTGCGGCGGCTGACGCTGGCCGGGCGGGCCTCGCTCGGGCCGTCCGCGGCGGCGGCGCTGATCGACGCGGACCAGGTGGAGGCGGGGCGGCTGCTGCGCGAGCTGGCGCGGGCGGGCCTGCTGGACCCGGTGCGCGGGGAGCGGTACCGGATGCACGACGCGGTGCGCGCGTACGCGGCGGCGCGGTTGACGGCCGACGAGGACCGGGCGGAGGCGGCGGCGGCCCACGAGCGGCTGATCCGCAACTACGCGCAGCTCGCGGACTCGGTGATCCGGATGGTCGACGGGAAGATGTCCACCCGCGCCAACCACTTCGGCGGGCACGGCTTCGCCTCGTTGGACGCGGCGCTGCGCTGGCTGGACGACGAGTCGAGCTTCATCACGGCGGCGCTGCGGCACTCGCAGGACGTGGATCAGCAGGCGGTGCTGGACCTGCTGGGCGCGCTGTGCGACTTCTGTCTGCTGCGCGGGGACCTGTACCGGCTGGGTGAGATCAACGAGCTGACCCAGGCCGTGGAGGCGGGGCAGCGGGGGGAGCCGGGGCGGGGCGGCCGGATGGCCCGCTCGGTGCAGTGGCGCACGGGCATCGCCGCGCGCCAGCTCGGCGACCTGGACAAGGCCCGCACCACGTTGACCTCGGTCGTCGACCAGTACATGGAGGCCGAGCAGGAGGCGGGCGCGGCGATGGCCCTGGTGTCGTTGGGCATCACCCTGCACCACCAGGGCAACCTTCCGGAGGCGGCGGCCCGGCTGCGCGAGGCGCTGGCCCTCCAGGAGTCGCCGGAGCTGGCGGGTGACCGGGCGTGGGGGTTGCACGCGCTGGCGGCGGTGCAGCGGGACCGGGCGGAGCTCGGGGAGGCGCTGACGCTGCTGGAGCGGTCCATCGCCCTGCACCGGGAGAGCGAGAGCGTGCACGGGGAGGCGTGGGCGCACTTCCAGCTGGGGCAGGTGTACCTGCGGATGGGTGCGCCGGAGCGGGCGGAGCCGGAGCTGCGGCTGGCCCTGGAGATGTACGGGCGCACCCGCGACGACCGCGGTCAGGCCTGGGCTTTGACCCAGTTGGGCCGGGCGCGGGTGGTCGACGGGGACCCGGGGCCGGCGCTGGAGCGGCTGCGGGACGCGCTGGCCCGGCACCGGCTGGCGGAGGACGCGCGCGGCGAGGCGTGGACGCTGTACTACCTCGGGCAGGCGTTGGAGGAGGACGGCGAGCGGGACAAGGCGGTGCGGGAGCTGGAGCGGGCCCGGACGATGTTCTCCCGGATGCGGGACGTGTACGGGCTGGCGCACGCCCGGCACCACTCGGGCCGGGTGACGCGCGACCAGCGGGCGGCGCAGACGGGGAACCTGCGGAACTCCGGTTTCGCCCGCCAGCTGCTGGTGGACGCGCGGGCGGACTTCCGGCGGATCGGGCTGGCCCACGGGGAGGGCTGGACCTGCCTGGAGCTGGCGATCGTGGACGCGGGCAACGCGCGGGTCCCGCAGGCGCTGGGGCTGTGCGAGGAGGCGGCCCGGCTGTTCGCCTCGTACGGGGACCTGCGCGGGGAGGACTGGGCGCGTTTCCTGCGCTGCACGATGCTGCCGTACGCGGTCCCGTCGGTCCCGGGCGCCTCGGACGAGGCGCGGGCGGAGCTGGCGCGGCTGGCGGCGGCCCCGCACCCGCTGCGTGACCGGCGGCTGGAGGACTGCCTGGAGACGTACGGGGTGATCCTGGGGCGGGGCGTGGATCCGGCGGAGGGCTGGCAGGCGTGGCGCCTGGGCATGGTCCCGAACCTGCGGTCGCGGGAGGTCATGGGGGTGCCGGTGGTGCCGGTCGCCTGACGGCCCCGGACGGGACCTGCCGCGTCCGGCGCCCGCCTGACAGTCGGACGGGACCCGCCGGTCCCCGGCGGGCGCCTGACGGCCCCCAGCGGCCCCGGACGGGCCCCGGCGGGGCGCCCCGGTCCGGGCGTCCCGGCGCCTGCCGTGATCGCGCACGCGTACGTGCCACCGCCCCACCGGTCCGCGGGTGGGGCGGCGGTCGTCGCGCGTGCGTCCGACGCCCGCGTGGGCCCCGCGGGCTCAGGGGCCCGCGGGGCAGGGGCCTACGGGGCCCGCGTGCCGTCCGTCGCCGTGCCCTTGGCCGCCGGTTCGGGGGCTTCCTTGAAGTCCACCCGGCCCATGTGCCTGCTCATCGACTTCATCAGGCCCCACACCCCGAGGGCGAGGGCCGCGAACACGATGAAACCGAGGATTCCCGGGGTCACCTTGTTCTTGTCGAAGGTGTCGCCGGCCAGCGGGAGGAGCTGGACGATTGCTTCCTGCGTAGCGCTCATGACTACGCATTCTCCCGGATGCCCGCGAAGAGGTCGGACTCGGGGAGGGAAGTGTCCACCAGCGACTTCGCCAGTTCGTACTCCTCGGTCGGCCAGACCTCCTTCTGGATCTCCATCGGAACGCGGAACCAGCCGCCGTCCGGGTCGATCTGCGTGGCGTGCGCGATCAGCGCCTTGTCACGGATCTCGAAGAAGTCCGCGCAGGGGACGTGCGTGGTCAGCGTGCGTTCGGTGCGCTCGAACTCCTTCCAGCGCTCCAGCCACTCCCCGTAGGGGGACTCCAGGCCGCGGGAGAGCAGCGCCTCGTGCAGGGCGACGGTGCGCGGCTTGTTGAAGCCCTGGTTGTAGTAGAGCTTCTGCGGCTGGTAGGCCGGGCCGAACTCGGCCTCCGGGTACTTCTCGGTGTCCGCCGCGCCCTCGAAGGCCACCATGGAGATCTGGTGGGTCATGATGTGGTCGGGGTGCGGGTACCCGCCGTTCTCGTCGTACGTGGTGACGACCTGCGGCCGGAAGGCGCGGATCTTCTTCACCAGGCGGCCGGCGGCCTCGTCGACGTCGGCGAGCGCGAAGCAGCCTTCGGGCAGCGGCGGCAGCGGGTCGCCCTCGGGCAGCCCGGAGTCGACGTAGCCGAGCCACTCCTGCTCGATGCCGAGGATCTCGCGCGCCTCGTCCATCTCCTTGGCGCGGACCTCGTGGATGTGCTCCTCGATGTACTTGTCCCCCTGGAGCTTGGGGTTCAGGACGGAGCCGCGCTCACCGCCGGTGCAGGTCACCACCAGCACGGGCACCCCTTCGGACACGTACTTGGCCATGGTGGCCGCGCCCTTGCTCGACTCGTCGTCGGGGTGGGCGTGGACGGCCATCAGTCGAAGCTGCTCGGTCAAGACAGGATCCTCTGGTACTCGTCTGGCAAAAGGGAAGGCCGGTGGGCGCCTTCTATAGTCACTCCTCCCCTCAACAAACGGAGACGAGGGAGATTCCCGGCACACTCGTCCCGGGGGACGAGGCCCCGCACGCGGTGCCCGTGTACATGCGGTCCGACCAAGGTAATGCGTGCCCGGGCCGCCCTTCGCCGGTTTTCCCGGGCCCTCGGATTCCGCTTTCACCGCCCGCGCCGACGGCCCCCTGATTCCGCCCCGGACCGGGGGGCGTGACATCCTCCGGTTACGGTGACCGGACCGGAGGAGCGAGGCTTCCCGGCCCTCGCGAAAGGAACGATCGATGAGCACGGTGCGCGAAGGACTGCCCGAGGGTCGCTACGGCCGGTCGGCGGACGAGCGCGCGGACCGGAAGCTCAAGATCGTCGGGTCCGTGCTCGGGGTCGGGCTGCTGGGCGTGGTCGGCTGGATCGGCTGGGACTACGTCGGCGGGCAGACCGTCAGCGCCGAGGTGATCAAGTTCCAGATCGTGTCGGACAGCGAGGTCAAGGTGCACCTGGAGGTCCGCAAGGACACCGGGGTGACCGGGGTCTGCACCCTCAGTTCCCAGGACGAGGGGCACGGCGAGGTGGGCCGCGCCGACTTCACCTTCGGGCAGCGGGACGCGCGCGTGGACGAGGTCGTCTCGCTGAAGACCACCGGGCGGGCGACGACGGTCGAGCTGGTCGGCTGCCAGGCCGCCGGCGCCGCCTCGTAGGCCGTCCCTTCCGGATCCCGCCCTCTCGGATCCCGCCCTCTCGGATCTTGCCGGGTCGGATCTCGCCCGGTCGGGCAGCCCGGGGGCCACGGCCCCGCCACCGACCGGTACTGACCGTTCCTGACCGGTGGCGCCCATTACGGATCGGTAGCGCGCCACGCCCGGGAAGATTGCCCTCGCACCCCGCACCAGGCGTGTGACCTGCGACGCCGCCCGGCCCGGCGACGCGCGATGACACACTTCATACACAGGGTGTCCTCCCCCTTTTCTTCCCGAATTGTTAGGCTCGTGGTTTCGTCCGCCGCTGGCGGCTTTGAAGTCCCCTGTACCGACGAGGAGCACCCGTGACCCAGACGAGCGAGAGCGTCACCTGGCTGACCCAGGCGGCGTACGACCAGCTGAAGGCAGAGCTGGACTACCTCTCTGGTCCCGCACGCACGGAGATCGCCACGAAGATCGCAGCTGCCCGTGAAGAGGGCGACCTGCGTGAGAACGGCGGTTACCACGCGGCCAAGGAGGAGCAGGGCAAGCAGGAGCTCCGGGTCCGCCAGCTGACCCAGCTCCTGGAGAACGCGAAGGTCGGCACCGCCCCCGCCTCCGACGGCGTGGTCGCCCCCGGCACTCTCGTCAAGATCGCCTTCGACGGCGACGAGGACGACACCATGGAGTTCCTGCTGGCCTCGCGCGAGTACGCGTCCTCGGACTTCGAGACCTACTCCCCGCAGTCCCCGCTGGGCACCGGCGTGATGGGCAAGAAGATCGGCGAGGACGCCTCGTACGAGCTGCCGAACGGCAAGACGGCGGCCGTCAAGATCCTCGACGTCAAGCCCTTCACCGGCTGAGCACCCGCGCACGTCGAGAGCCCCCGCCCGGATCGAATCCGGGCGGGGGCTCTCGCGTGACCGGGCTCTTCCCGCACGCCTCCCGGAAGCCGACGCCGCCCGTCCTTCACGGTCCGAATCAGGCCGAAACCTGGCCGGATTCGCATCACGAACGTCCACACATGGCGGGTAGCTTCTCTCGTGCTCACCCGAACAAGACATCGAACAAGGCGCCGACCGAGGCACCGCACGAGGCACCGCACGAGGCGAACACCCCACCGCGCATGAGCGAGGAGCGAATTGTGAAGGGCGTATTCCGATTGGCGGGAACCGCAGCCGCGGCCGTCGCGCTTGTTTTCACCAGTGCGCTGACGGCCCAAGCGGACGCGCAGGCGTCGGGCACGGTGAAGGCCCCCTATGCGAGCGGCGGCAAAGTCGTCGGCTCGGCCAACCTCAACGGCCCCAACGCCCCGACCAAGTTCTGCGTCACCTTGCTGGCGGCGCACCCGTACACCCCCGACGTCGCGATCTCCACGACCTGCAAGACGATCTCCGCGGGCAAGGTGACGACGAAGGCGGCGATTCCGCCGTGCGGCAAGTACGCCACCTTGGCGAGCGCGAAGGTGAACGGACGCATCACCTTCTACAAGAAGTCCGGGTACACGCTCTTCTGCTCGTGAGTACGAGGAAGCCCGCCGGTTGCGATCGGCGGGCTTCCCGATGCCGTCCGTGTGATTCCGTCCGCGCTTTCAAGGGACGGAATCAGGAGACGGAATCAGGCGTCCACTCGGCGGTACTTGCGGACCGCCAGCGTGCGGAACACCGCGATGATCACCACTGACCAGATGATCGAGGCCCACACGGGATGCTGCATCGGCCAGGCGCCGGTCACCGACAGCGGAACCCCGTCGATCGTGTTGCCGAACAGCCCGCGGGACGCCGCCACCGTGGCACTGAACGGGTTCCACTCGGCGACGTACTGGAGGAACCTCGGCATGCCGTTGACCGGGACGAACGCGATCGAGATGAAGGTCAGCGGGAACAGCCAGATCAGACCGCCCGAGGTCGCCGCCTCCGGCGTCCGCACGGTCAGGCCGATGAGGGCGCCGATCCAGGTGAACGCGTAGCCGAGCAGCAGGAGCAGGGCGAACCCTCCCAACACCTTGCCGATGTTCTCGTGCGTACGCCAGCCGACGATCAAGGCCACGCCCGCCAGTACGGTCAGCGTCACCGCCGTCTGTACGAGGTCGGCGAGGGTGCGGCCCGTGAGCACGGCGCCGCGCGCCATCGGCAACGAGCGGAACCGGTCGATGAGCCCCTTGTGCATGTCGTCGGCGATGCCGGCGCCCGCGCCCGCCGTGGCGAAGGTGACGGTCTGCGCGAAGATGCCGGCCATGAGGAATTCCTTGTAGGCGCTCGCGCTGCCCGCGGGCGCCCCCGGAACGTTGATGGACCCGCCGAAGACGTACGTGAAGAGGACCACGAACATCACCGGCTGGATGAGCCCGAACAGGATCATCTCGGGGATCCTGCTCATCCGCAGGAGGTTGCGATGTGCGATGACCAGGGAGTCGGTCGTGCTGCTCACTTCACCTGCTCCTTCCGCGCCGTGTCGCCCTCGGGCTCGGCCCCGGTCGTGGCCGCGGTGCCGTCCGGGGCGCCGTTCCCCGCGTCCCGTTCCGCCGCGTGGCCGGTCAGCGAGATGAACACGTCGTCGAGCGTGGGCCGGCGCAGTCCGATGTCGTCGATCTCGATGCCCCGGCCGTCGAGTTCGCGGATGATCTCGGCGAGCAGTCTGGCGCCGCCGGACACCGGAACGGTGAGCTTGCGGGTGTGTTCCTCGACGCCGGCCTCGCCCTTGCCGAAACCGGCGAGCACCGCGCGCGCCGTGGCGAGGTGGTCCCTTTCGTGGACGACGACCTCCACCCGCTCGCCGCCGGTACGGGCCTTGAGCTGGTCGGAGGTGCCGCGCGCGATGACCCTGCCCCGGTCGACGACGCAGATGTCGTGGGCGAGGTGGTCGGCCTCCTCCAGGTACTGGGTGGTGAGCAGCAGGGTAGTGCCCCCCGCCACGAGTTCGCGGATGATGCCCCACAGTTGCTGCCGGTTGCGGGGGTCGAGTCCGGTGGTCGGCTCGTCCATGAACATCACGGGCGGGCTGACGACGAGCGCGGCGGCGAGGTCGAGGCGCCTGCGCATGCCGCCCGAGTAGGTCTTGGCCGTCCGGTCGGCGGCCTCGGCGAGGTTGAAGCGCTCCAGCAGTTCGGCGGCGCGGGCCTTCGCCGCCTTGGAGTTCAACTGGTAGAGCCGGCCGACCATGTGGAGGTTCTCGCGGCCGGTGAGGTACTCGTCCACCGCCGCGAACTGGCCCGAGAGGCCGATGGAGCGGCGGACCTGGTCGGGGTTCTCGAGTACGTCGAACCCCGCGACGAGGGCTCTGCCGCTGTCGGGTCGCAGGAGGGTGGTCAGGACGCGCACGGCCGTGGTCTTGCCCGCGCCGTTCGGGCCGAGAAGGCCCAGGACGGTTCCTTCGGGAACATCGAGGTCCACGCCGTCCAGAGCCCGTACGTCACCGAAGGTCTTCACCAGGCCTTCGGCGTAGATGGCGCCTGGCATAAGGATTCTCCCAGAGCGAATCGGGTGTTTCCCGGGCAAATCTTATGGGCGGGACACGAGTTCCGCCCGGCTTCGCGAAGACTCGACCGCCCGACTCCGGGCGCGCACGAGCCGAGCCGGTACGGTATCGCGTCATATCGCGTACCGCCATGGGGCGGGGAGTTCCGTTCGGATGTGCGAGGCCCCGCGCGTCCCGCCCCGATCGGGGACCCGCCGCGAGTGCCGACGCGACGACGCCCCGACCTCAGCTCATCACCGTGTACCCCGCGGCGTGCAACGACCGCGCGACCTGGGCGCAGTGCTCGGGCCCCTTGGTCTCCAGGTGCAGTTCCACCTCCACCTCGGTGAGTCCCAGCCGCGGATCGGTCCGGACGTGACTGACGTCCAACACGTTCGCGTCCACCGTCGACAACACCCCGAGCAGACCGGCCAGCGCTCCGGGCCGGTCGCTCACGCGCAGCCGCAGCGAGAGGTAGCGGCCGGCCGCCGCCATGCCGTGCCGCAGGATCCGCTGGAGGAGCAGCGGATCGACGTTCCCGCCGGACAGGATCGCCACCACCGGGCCGCCGCCGTACAGTTCGGGCTCGCTCAGCAGCGCGGCGACCGGACTGCAGCCGGCCGGCTCGACCACGAGCTTGGCCCGCTCCAGGCAGAGCAGCAGGGCGCTGGAGAGCGCGTCCTCCGACACCGTGCGGACGTCGTCGAGGAGTTCACCGATGATCTTGAAGGGGACGTCGCCGGGTCGGCCGACCTTGATGCCGTCCGCCATCGTGTTCGGGTTGTCGATCGACACCGGGTAGCCGACCTTGAGCGAGGGCGGGTACGCGGCGGCGCCCGCCGCCTGCACGCCGATGACCTTCACGTCGGGCCGCAGCGCCTTCACCGCGACCGCGACGCCGGCGGCGAGCCCGCCCCCGCCGATGCCGACGAGGATCGTGCGCACCTCCGGGCACTGCTCCAGGATCTCCAGGCCGACCGTGCCCTGACCCGCGATGATGTCGCGGTGGTCGAAGGGGTGGATGAACACCGCCCCGGTGCGGTCGGCGTGTTCCTGGGCGGCGGCGAGGGTCTCGTCGACCACCTGCCCGTACATGATCACCTCGGCGCCGTACTCCTGGGTCGCCGCCACCTTCGGCAGCGGCGCCCCCACGGGCATGAACACCGTGGAACGCACGCCCAGGAGGGACGAGGCCAGCGCGACGCCCTGAGCGTGGTTGCCGGCACTGGCCGCGACCACACCGGCGGCGCGCTGCTCGGGGCGCAGGCCCGCGATGCGCACGTACGCCCCGCGCAGCTTGAAGGAACCCGTCCGCTGGAGGTTCTCGCACTTGAAGTGGACCGGAGATCCGGTCAGCGCGGAGAGGTGTCGACTGCCTTCCATCGCGGTGACCCGCGAGACGCCCGACAGCATCTTCTGGGCCCCCCGGACGTCGTCGAGGATGACCTGGGGGACGGGCGTCGGCACGCGGTAGTTCATGTGGCCAGTCTCGCAGTCCGCGCGGATCGGGGCGCAGGACGTCGAACCCGTGAGACGGGGCCCGGGAAAGGGGGGACCCGCCGCCAGGGGTGGGAAACCGGCCGACCGGGGATCGGGACGCCGGGGGCGGGATCACGCCAATCGCGACGGCGCCCGCGCTCCGTCCGGCGATGGTCGTATCAGTTCTCGTACGAGGCGTACGAGCCGCCGCACGGCCGCGTACTCTGTCCCCCATCCTTGTCGGACCCACGCGAAGAGAGCCCACGGCCATGCCCTCCATCCCGGCCAGTTCCGACCTGCCCACGGTGGCCGAAACGCCCGCCCAAGCCGGTCTCCTCGACGCGCTCCAGCACCAGGTGGCGGTCTTCGCCCGCCGGGCGGAGCAGACCCGCCTCGGCGGAGTCGGTCAGGCCCGCAACTCGATGGACCGAGCCGCCTACCTGCTGCTGAACCGACTCGACCTGGAAGGCCCGATGGGCGTCAAGGCGCTCGCCGGCGGCATGGGCATCGACTCGTCGACCGTCACCCGCCAGGTGGCCCCGCTCGTCGACGGCGGCCTGGTCAAGCGGACCTCGCACCCCGAGGACGGCCGGGCCGTGGTGCTCGCGCTGTCCCCGCGCGGGCTGGCGCGGCTGGAGGAGGTCCGGTCCTCGCGGCGCGAGCTGATGGCTCGCGTGACCGACGGTTGGACGGAGGAGGAGCGCGAGTCCTTCACCGGGCTGCTGACGCGTTTCAACCTGTCGCTGTCGGAGCTGATGGCCTCCGTCGCGGACGCGGGCCCCGCTTCCTGAACCCCGCCGCCGCCCGGTCCCCGGGGCCGCCCGCCCCACCGTACGGATCCGGCCGTGTCCGACCCCTTGACCAAGACGGTGCCCCCGACCGCACTATGTGAGCCATGGGGGTTGTGGACCACCGGGCAAGGCCCTACGCGGAGTTCGAGGCCTTCGTCGCGGGTGCGGCGGGCCGGCTCCTGCACGTCGCGATCCTGCTGACCGCGGAACCCGAGGACGACCCGGCCGTCGCGCGCCGGCTCCTCGCGGGCGCCCTGGCCCGTACGTACGCGGACTGGCGCAGGCTGCGCGGCGACGACCCGTACGACCACACGCGGCAGGAACTG
Source organism: Streptomyces sp. NBC_00513 (assembly GCF_041431415.1). GTDB lineage: Bacteria > Actinomycetota > Actinomycetes > Streptomycetales > Streptomycetaceae > Streptomyces. The sequence continues at coordinate 4,882,697 of NZ_CP107845.1, read as the reverse complement.
TGCGCCGCGTACGCCCGCACCGCCCGCCGCCGGCCCTCCGGTACCGGGCCGCTCGCGCGGCTGGTCCCGCTGGAACGGCTCGTCCTGGTGCTGCGCGTGTACGAGGGCGTCGCGGAGGAGGTCACGGCGGCGCAGCTGGGGCTGCCCGCCGAGCGGGTGCACGCGCTGTGCAACCGGGCCGTCGCGGCCCTGCGGGACGCGGCGCCCGCCCCCGGTCGGGAGGCGGCGTGAGCGCCTTCCCCGACCGTAAGGCGGCCCGGGTGCGGGAGCTGATGGAGGGGCCCCACCCGACGGTGCCGGTCGGGCTGGCGGCGGCCGCCGCGGCCCGCGGGGACCGGCTCCTGCGCCGCCGCCGGGCGCTGCGCCGGTTCGGTTGGACGGTGCTGTGCGCGGCGGCGCTCGCGTTCACGGTGTGGGCGGCGCTGACCCGGCCGTGGGCGACGCCGCCGAGCGATGTCTCCCCGCCCCTGGAGGGCTGGTGACGACCGCCCGGCGGCATCCGGCGAAGAGGGGACCTAGCCCAGCGCGCGGGTGAGGTCCGCGATGAGGTCGTCGGCGTTCTCGATGCCGACCGAGAGGCGGATCAGGTCCGCCGGGACCTCCAGGGCCGAGCCGGCCACCGAGGCGTGGGTCATCCGGCCCGGGTGCTCGATGAGGGACTCGACGCCGCCGAGGGACTCGGCCAGGGTGAAGATCTTCGTACGGCCGCAGACCGCGACGGCCTCCTCCTCGCCACCGGCGACCTGGAAGGAGATCATGCCGCCGAAGTTGCGCATCTGCTTGGCGGCGACCTCGTGGCCCGGGTGCTCGGGCAGGCCCGGGTAGAGGACCTTGGTGACCTTCGGGTGGCGCGCCAGCACCTCGACGATCTTCGCCGCGTTCTCCGCGTGCCGGTCCATGCGGACGGCCAGGGTCTTGATGCCGCGCAGCACGACCCACGAGTCGAAGGGACCGGCCACCGCGCCCATGGCGTTCTGGTGGTAGGCCAGCTCCTCGCCGAGCGCCTCGTCCGCCGCGACGAGCGCGCCGCCGACGACGTCGGAGTGACCGCCCATGTACTTGGTCAGCGAGTGCACGACCACGTCGGCGCCGAGCGCCAGGGGCTGCTGGAGGTACGGGGACGCGAAGGTGTTGTCCACGACCAGCTTGGCGCCCGCGGACCGCGCGATGTCGGCGACCACGGCGATGTCCGTGATGCCGAGCAGCGGGTTGGAGGGGGTCTCGACCCAGATCAGCTTGGTCTTCGGCGTCAGGGCCGCCCGCACGGAGTCCGCGTCGGAGGTGTCGGCCACCGACCACTCCACGCCCCAGCGGGAGACGACCTTGGCGAAGAGGCGGAACGTGCCGCCGTAGGCGTCGTTCGGGATGACCACGTGGTCGCCCGGGGAGAGCAGCGTGCGCAGCAGGCAGTCCTCGGCGGCGAGCCCGGACGCGAAGGCGAGACCGCGTCGGCCGCCCTCCAGCGCCGCGAGGTTCTCCTCCAGGGCGGTGCGCGTCGGGTTGCCGCTGCGGCTGTACTCGTAGCCCTCGCGCAGTCCGCCGACGCCGTCCTGCTTGTACGTGGACACCTGGTAGATCGGGGGCACGACCGCGCCGGTCCGCGGGTCCGCCGTATTGCCCGCGTGGATCGCGCGGGTCTCGAAGCTCTGGTGCTCGTGGCTGTCGCTCATGGGCAGATGCTATGCCCCGTACGGCGGTGGTTCCTCTCGTGCCCCGACCATCGGACCTGGCCAGTGAGGCATTGGCCTTGGCCCGGGTGCGTCTGGTTCGCTTGGAGGCATGGAGATTCTGTGGTTCCTCTTCGCGATGGGCCTGCTCGTGGCCATCGCCGCCCCCTACATCCGGCGCCGGCGGGGCGGTGCCCGGCTGGTCGCGCCCGGCAGCCCGGACGCCGCCGACCCCGCGAACTACGGGTTCGACCGGGAAGAGGAGCTGGACATCCGCGTTCCCGGGCCCGACCAGGACCTGATGGACGCCCTCGACAACGTCGAGCGCACCGGCCAGTGGCAGGCCGCCTCGCAACTGCTCGCCGGGACCCCGACGGAGGGCGAGCAGCGCTGGCAGCGCGTCCAGGCCTTCGGCGGTGCGGCGGCGCTGGACCTGGTGCGCCGGCCCGGGGAGGGCGCGCAGTGGCTGAAGGCGTGGCGGCTGGAGGCGCCGAAGGACGCGGGCGGCGCGCAGGTCCACGCCGAGCTGCTGGTGCAGCAGGCCTGGCGGCACTCGGGCGGCGTCGGCTCCGAGGACCACCGGATCATCCTGGAGGAGGCCCTGGAGGCCTGCCGGCGGGCGGCCCTGCTCGCGCCGGGGGACCCGGTCCCGTACATCACGGAGCTGGCGATCGGCCGGGCGCTGGGCTACTCCGAGGCGGAGTACGACGCACTGTGGGCGAAGGTCATCGACCGGGCCCCGCAGCACATGGGCGCGCACCTGGCCGCCCTGAACTACTGGTGCGAGAAGTGGCACGGCTCGCGGGAGAAGGCCGACGCGTTCACGCACGCGGCGGCGGCCCGCGCCCCGCAGGGTTCGCTGCTGGCGGCCCTGCCGCTGTTCGCGGTGTACGAGCACCTGCCCGAGGTGAACTTCGTGTCGACGTTCTGGCAGAGCGCGGTCGTCACCCGGGCCGTGGAGGGCGCGCTGTACGCGGTCCGCACGGCCCGCGCGGACGACCCGATGCTCGCCCACGTACGGCACCTGCTGCTGATGTTCCTGGTGAGCATGGAGCGCTGGGCGGAGGCGATGGAGCAGGTGCGGCACGTGGACGGGTACGTCGGCGCGCTGCCCTGGTCGGCCTCGCCGGACCCGGCGGCGGCCTACGCGGTGTACCGGGCGCTGGCGGTGGCGGGCTACGAGGCCAACGGCGGTTCGCCGGCGACGCTGCCGCACTGACGCGGGGCGGCGGGCACGCGAGGGGCGACCGCGGGGCGGTTCGGGAATCCCGGGCCGCCCTCGTCCGTTGTTCCCACTACCAAGGAGGCGACCCATGTTCTCGTACCGCCGCACGCCCGAGCTCCCGACCCGCGAAGAGGCCCTGCGGGGCCGCTCGGAACCGCTCTTCTCGCTGCCGTCCGCGCACACCGTGCTCGGCAACCCGCTGGCGGGCCCCTACCCCCCGCACCTGGCGGTGGCGGACTTCGGCCTGGGCTGTTTCTGGGGCGCGGAGCGCAAGTTCTGGCAGACCCCCGGGGTGTGGACGACCCTCGTCGGCTACCAGGGCGGGTTCACGGAGAACCCGACGTACGAGGAGGCCTGCTCGGGGCAGACCGGCCACACCGAGGTCGTGCGGGTGGTCTTCGACCCGGCGCTCGTCTCGTACGCGACCCTGCTGAAGCTGTTCTGGGAGTCCCACGACCCCACGCAGGGCTTCCGCCAGGGCAATGACGTCGGCACCCAGTACCGCTCGGCGATCTACACCCACTCCCCCGCCCACCAGGCGGAGGCCGAGTCCTCCCGCGAGGCCTACCAGCGGGTCCTGACGGCAGCGGGCCACGGCGACATCACCACCGCCGTCCTCCCGGCGTCGGAGCGCCCGTTCTGGCCGGCCGAGGCCTACCACCAGCAATATTTGGACAAGAACCCCGGCGGGTACTGCGGCATCGGCGGCACGGGCGTCAGCTGCCCGATCGGCGTGGCCCAGGCCCCGGCGGCCGGCGCCTGAGCCGTCCCGCGCGCACGCCCCGGTCGGCCGCCGCACCCGCGGCGGGCGGCCGGGGCCTCGTCATGCCAGGGTGATGTGGGGGCGGGCCCAGGAGGTGTGGTCGAAGGCGGAGTTGGAGTTGGCGTCCTGCACCACGAGGTGGAGGAGGCGGACGCCGGTGACGTCGAGGTCGATGGCCGTGGGGCCCGAGGCGCCCGTGAGCGTCGGGGTGGTCAGGAGGGTGCGGCCGTCGCCGCGGACCACGGCGCGGGTGGCGCCGGCCGCCGACTGCCTCGTCGAGAAGTCGTCGATGCCGACGAGGGCGGTGAAGCGGGCCGCGCGGCCACCCAGGTGGTAGACCACCTCCGACGGGGCGTGCACGCCGAGGCCCTTGGCGTACGTGACGCCGCCGAAGGCGATCGGGGTGCCGTCGCCGCCCTCCTTGCGGCCGTTGGAGCGGTCGATCTCCACGGGGCCCCAGCCGTTGGTCGCCGACACCCACGGGAGGTCGCTGAGGTGACCGTCCCGGGTGGGCGGCGCGGGGAGCGGTGTGAAGGGGTGCGCCGCGGTGAAGCGGAACGCGCCCGTGTCGGCCCGGGCCGTCAGGACGGCCGGACCGGATCCGGAGCCCGGCGCGGTGATCTTCCAGGTGGTCGTCAGGCGCGCGCCCGGGGCCAGGGAGGCCGCCGTGACCGGGCCGGTCGGGGTGGCCGTCCAGCCCGCCGGGACCGTGAGGCCGACCCGGGCCTGCGGCCAGGCGCGGGAGGTTCCGTTGGACAGGGTGGTGGTGGCCGTGACCCCGTCCGAGGCCACCGTGAGGCCCCAGGGGCGGCGCGGGTAGGCGTCCGACCAGGACGACCGCAGCAGGGCCGTCAGGGAGGCGACGACGGCCGGGTTCGCCGCGGCCACGTCGCGCTGTTCGCCGAGGTCGGCGGCCAGGTCGTACAGCTCGAACCGCCACTGCGCGTCGGGCACGGTCCGGTCCCGCGCGGGGGCGAACCGGACCCCCTTCCAGCGGTCCTTGCGGATCGCCTCCGCGACCTTCTTGGCCCGGCCGCCGTCCTGGCTGTTGGCCCGGGCGGTGACGCCCTGCTCGTCCCGGTACCAGTACAGGTGGTCGTGGAGCGGGGCCGTCGCGGGCGCCCCGGTGAGCACGGGGGCGGCCGAGAGCCCGTCGATGTCGGCGGGGGCCGGGGCGCCCGCCAGGTCGGCGAGGGTGGGCAGCAGGTCGTACAGCGGGGTGGGGCGGTCGCTGAGGGTGCCGGGGGCGATCCGGCCGGGGCTCCAGGCGATCAGCGGGACGCGTACGCCGCCCTCGTACAGGTTGCGCTTGTAGCCGCGCAGCGGGCCGTTGGCGTCGAAGAGGTCGGGGTTCACCCCGCCCTCCTCGTGCGGGCCGTTGTCGGAGGCGACCAGGACCACCGTCCGGTCGGCGATGCCGTGCGCCGTGAGCCGGTCGACGACCGCGCCGACCTGGGCGTCGAGCAGGCTGATCTGGGCGGCGTGCGCCTTGTTCTCCTGGGTCCAGGTCCGGGCGGCGTACGCGCCCACGTCGGGGACCTCGCTGGGGGCGTGCGGCAGGTTCGGGGTCAGGAACAGCAGGAAGGGGTCGGGGCCGGCGGCGTGCGCGTCGATGAAGCCGAGGGCGCTCTCGGCGATGACGGTGGGCGCGTAGGTGCCGGCCGGCAGGGGTTCCTTGGCACCGTTGCGCCACAGGTAGGAGGGGCGGTACTGGTGGGCGTGGCCGTGGTCGATGTACCCGTGGAACTCCTCGAAGCCCCGGGCGCCGGGGTGGCTCGGCTGGTCCCCGACCTCCGGTCCGAAGCCCCACTTGCCGAACAGGCCCGTGCGGTAGCCGCGCGCCCGGAGCACCTCCGCGAAGGTGGTGTCCCCGGCGCCGAGGGCGCCCTGGCCGCCGCTGTCGGGGTTGGCGCGGACGGCGGCGTGCCCGGTGTGCAGGCCGGTGAGCAGGGCGGCCCGGGACGGGGCGCAGACGGCGGCCGCGGCGTAGGCGTCGGTGAACCGCAGCCCCTCGGCGGCGAGCCGGTCGATGCGCGGGGTGGTGATCAGCTTCTGGCCGTACGCGCCGAGGTCCCCGTATCCGAGGTCGTCGGCCAGGATCACCACCAGGTGGGGCGGCGCGGTGTCCTCGGCCGCCGGTGCGGGTGCGGCCTCCGCGGCCCGGGGCAGGGCGGCGAGGCCCACGGCGGCCGCGGATCCGGCGAGGAAGTGACGGCGGCTGGGCATCGCGAACTCCTGTGGGACGGAAGGCTGGTGAGGCGATCGTCCGCAGGGCGCGCCGGCAAGACCATGCACGGGGCGTGAAAAGCGTGTGACGACGCCCGCCGGGGCGGCCCGGCGGCGCTGGAACGGGCCGACCCGCCTGCGGCGGGGCAGGCGGGTCGGGCGGGTCGGGCAGGGCGGGCGGGGCACTCGGACGGCGCGGAGCAGCGGGATGCCACCGGGCGGCCGGATGCGCGCCGAGCGGTCGGATGACGCCGAGCGGGCGGGTCAGATGGTCGCGGTGTCGATGACGAAGCGGTAGCGGACGTCGCTCGCCTGGACCCGGTCGTAGGCCTCGTTGATCCGGTCGGCGCCGATCAGCTCGATCTCGGCGCCCAGGCCGTGCTCGGCGCAGAAGTCCAGCATCTCCTGGGTTTCGGCGATCCCGCCGATGGAGGATCCCGCGAGGGTCTTGCGCCCGGCGATGACGGAGAACAGGTTCAGGGAGACCGGGTCCTCCGGGGCGCCGACGTTCACGAACGCGCCGTCGACCTTGAGCAGCCGCAGGTACGTGTCGAGGGGAAGCGGCGCGGAGACGGTGGAGACGATCAGGTCGAAGGTGCCGGCCAGCTTCTCGAAGGTGGTCTCGTCGCTGGTGGCGTGGTACTCCGAGGCACCCAGCCGCAGGCCGTCGTCCTTCTTGCGCAGGCTCTGCGACAGGACGGTGACGTCCGCGCCGAGCGCGGAGGCGATCTTGACGCCCATGTGGCCGAGGCCGCCGAGGCCGACGATGGCGACCTTCTTGCCGGGGCCCGCGTTCCAGTGCTTGAGCGGGGAGTACAGGGTGATGCCGGCGCACAGCAGCGGGGCGGCGACGTCGAGGTCGATGCCCTCGGGGATGCGGACGGTGTAGTTCTCGTCGACGACGATGTGGGTGGAGTAGCCGCCGTAGGTGGGCTCGCCGTTCTTGTCGATGGCGTTGTACGTGCCGGTCATGCCCTTGAGGCAGTACTGCTCGAAGCCGGCCAGGCACTGCTCGCACTCGCGGCAGGAGTCGACGAAGCAGCCGACGCCGACCCGGTCGCCGACCGCGAACTTCGTGACGCCGGCGCCGACCTCGGTGACCACGCCGGCTATCTCGTGGCCGGGGACCATGGGGAAGATGCCCTCGCCCCAGCCGTCGGTGGCCTGGTGGATGTCGGAGTGGCAGATGCCGGCGAACTTGATGTCGATGAGGACGTCGTGTTCGCCGACCGGGCGGCGCGGGATCGTCGTGCGCTCCAGCGGTGCCTTCGCGGCGGGAGCGGCGTAGGCGGCGACCTGGGTGACGGACATGGTGAAGCTCCTCGGACGGGGATTTCCAGCGGTATCTCCACGATGCCCCCATTCCCTCGGGTCACCCAGTCCCCTGTTGTGCCTACGTCCCGTGGACCTACCACTGGCGGGGTCAGGCACACGGTTCGCGACCCGGACATACTGACTGTATGGACCAGCTTGATCAGCGAGCCGAACTGGGCGAGTTCCTGCGGAGCCGGCGGGCCCGGCTGCGCCCCGGGGACGTGGGGCTGCCCGACTACGGCCGCCACCGCCGGGTGCCCGGCCTGCGCCGCGAGGAGCTGGCGCAGCTGGCCGGGGTGTCGGTGGCGTACTACACGCGGCTGGAGCAGGGACACGGACAGAACGTGTCGGCGGAGGTGCTGGACGCCATCGCGCGGGCCCTGCGGTTGGACGACACGGAGTCGGCGCACCTGACCCACCTGGCGAGCCCGCGGACCCTCAAGCGGCGCCAGTCCCGGCGGCCCCAGCAGGTCCGGCCGGAGCTGCGGACGCTGCTGGACGCGATGGAGGGCGTACCGGCCTACCTGGTGGGGCGGCGGCAGGACGTCATCGGCTGGAACCGGCTGGCCGTGGCGGTCTTCGGGGACTTCGGGGCGCTGCCGGTCGGTGAACGGAACCTGGTGCGGCTGGTGTTCCTGGACGGCGCGACGGCGGAGCTGTACGCGGACTGGGAGTGCCGGGCCTGCGAGGTGGTCAGCAATCTGAGGATGTACGCGGGCCAGCACCCGGAGGACGAGCAGTTGTCGGCGCTGGTCGGGGAGCTGTCGGTGAAGAACGAGGAGTTCCGCCGGTTGTGGGCGGCGCACACGGTCGCGGACAAGACGCACGGAGTGAAGCGGCTGCGGCACCCGGTGGTGGGTGAGATGGACCTGCACTTCGAGACGCTGACCCTGCGGGACGACCCGGAACAGTCGCTGGTCACCTTCCACGCCACCCCGGGTTCCCCGTCGGCGGACGCCCTGCGCCTGCTGTCGTCCTGGGCGGCGCCGACCCACTCCCCCGTGGACGCCCCGTCGCAGAACTGAGGTGCGTCCGGCCGGCCCCGCGGGCGCCCGCCGCGGGTCACGGTCCGCGCCGCGCCCCGGCCCCGGGTCACAGTGTGCGTTGGAAGATTCCCACGCCGCGTTCCCACCGGTAGCCCAGGGACTCGTTGACCGCCCGCATGGGGCCGTTCTCGTCCGCCACGGTCGTGCCGATCTGTCGCAGGTCCGGGTGGCACGCGGCCATGTCCGCGAGCATGCGGAGCTTGACGGCGCGGCCGAGGCCGTGGCCCCGGTGGGCGGAGACGACCACCGTGTCGTACTGGAGGGCGCGCGGCCCCGTCGGGTCCGTCCGGACGAGCACCGTGTACGCGGCCACCTCCCCGGCGGGGGTCACCGCCGCGACCGTGGTCAGGTCGCCGCCCCGCTCCAGGACCAGCCGCTGTGCGGCCCGTACCCGCTCGGCCGTCCACGTCATCGTCTGCTCGTCCATGTCCCCGCTCGGCGCGTCCTCCATCGCGCCGTGGGCCACGGCCAGCGCCGGCGCCCACGCGTCGGGGACGATCCCGGGCCAGCACAGCAGCTCGTAGCCGGGGGTGGCCGGTATCGCGGCGGGTGTCGCCACGTCCTGGACGTACCAGGCCATCCGCAGCACGTTCTCGAAGCCGAGGGACTCGGCGAACGCCCGGCCCGGGCCTTCGAGGTCGACGAGCGCGGAGACCGAGGTGCGGTCGCGCGCGAGGAGCTCGGCCCGGACCCGCTCCCACAGGGCCGTGCCCACGCCCCGCCGGCGCGCCTCGGGGCGCACCGTCAGCACGTCCAGGAACGCGGTGTGCGTGTTGCCCTCGTCGGTGAACAGGAGCAGGCCCGCGACGCCGGCCCCGTCGTCCGTCGTCCAGAACGCGTTCCGGCCCCGGGCCGGCGGCACCCGGAGCCGGCCGGCCACCTCCACGCGGGAGGGCGCCGGCAGCCCCGGCAGGTCGGTGGTCGTGGCGGCGGTCAGGACCGCGAGCCAGGAGTCCACCGCGGCGTCGGAGGGGGGTGGGGCAACGGGTCGGATCGTCATGAGCGGGACCCTAGCCGGGGCGTCCGCCGCGCGCTCAGGGGTTTTCCGTCATCGTCACCCGCGGGCGGGAGTCGGATGAGAAGGGGACCGAGACGCCGGACGACGACGGACGGCGGGAAACCCGTGTGGGTTTCCCGCCGTCCGTGGTGTCCGCGCGTCAGTTCAGTTCGTACACGGCGTCAGTTCGGGTCGTACACGGCGTCAGGAGGCCGCGCCCGCCTTCCACTCCGCCCAGCTCATGTTCCAGCCGTTGAGGCCGTTGTCCGGCTTGATGGTCTTGTCCGGGGAGTTGACCACCTCGACCACGTCGCCGATCAGCGAGTTGTCGAAGAACCACGAGCCGGGGGTGTTCGGGTCGTTGGCGCCCTGGGCGTCGTTGAGACCGACACAGCCGTGACTGGTGTTGACCTTGCCGAAGATCGAGTCGGCGCCCCAGTAGTTGCCGTGGATGAAGGTGCCCGAGGTGGACAGCCGCATCGCGTGCGGGACGTCCTTGATGTCGTACTCGCCCTTGCCGTCGCCGTCCTTGAAGCCGACGGTGGCGCCGTCCATCCGGGTCTCCTTGAACTTCTCGGAGATCACCATCTTGCCGTTGTACGTCGGGTTGTCCGGGGACCCCGCCGAGATCGGAATGGTCTTGAGGACCGCGCCGTCCCGGGTGACCGTCATCTGCTTGGTCTTCGCGTCGACCTTGGCGACCTGGCTGCGGCCGACCTTGAAGGAGACGGTCTTGTTCTGGACGCCCTGGACGCCGGGCGCCCCCTTCACGCCCTCCAGCGCCAGCTTCAGCGTGACGGTGGAGTTCGCCTTCCAGTACTCCTCCGGGCGGAAGTCCAGTCGCTGCGAGCCGAACCAGTGGCCGACGACTTCCTGGCCGCTGCTGGAGGTGACGTTGATGGCCGCCTGGACGGCCTTCTGGTCCTTGATCGGCTTGTTGAAGGTGATCGAGACCGGCATGCCCACGCCGACGGTCTGGCCCTCGTCCGGGATGAACGAGCCGACGAAGCTGTTCTCCGGGGAGACGGTGGTGAAGGACGCGTTCTCGTGCGCCTCCTTGCCGGCCTCGTCCTTGGCGGTCGCCGACAGGGCGTACTTGGTGGAGCGCTTGAGCGCACCGTCCGGCTTCCAGCTCTTGCCGTCGCCCGCGATCTTGCCGGGGACGACCGTGCCCTCCGTGCTCTTCAGCTCGACCTTGGTGAGCGTGCCGTCACTGACGGCGACCTTGGTCGCGTCGTTCAGGCCGATGTTGGTGGCGCCGTCCTTGGGCGTGATGGCTATTCGGGCCTTGGAGCTGTCCTTGGCCGCCGCGGCGTCCACGTCCGCCTGCGACTTGCCGCTCTCCGTGCCGCCCGCCTTCGGGTCGCCGTCTCCGCCGCCGTTGCAGGCCGAGAGCATCAATACGCCACCGAGCACGGCGGAAACGGCCACCAGGGACCTCTTCCTCCGCATGCTGTCCGTCCTCACACGCCACTCCATCGTTGCCGGAACCCCCGAGCTCCACCCGGCTACCGCCGGGCGGTATCCCTACCGGACAGGGGGGCACGCCCCCCTGCCACGGATCAACAACGCTCACACGACCCTGTTCGGTTCCACATCCGGTTCGAATGTGTGCAATCCCACGGTCACGCGTTGCCGGTCGGCTCTTCGTCGTGTTCCCCATCTTCCTCGTCCAGGTCCCACTCCATGGACTCGGGGTCGTATTCGGCGGGCTCGCTGCTCCAGGAGGCCTGGGCCAGTTCCACTCCGGGGATGTCCGTGACCAGGTCGGTGGGGTCGACGAGGTAGGCCAGGGCCTCCGACTCGTCGTCGCGGACCGCCGCCTCCGCGTGGCCGCGCTCCTCGTCCGGCATGAACTCGTCGGCCTTGATGTGGGTGTGCGCCGCTCCGGTCAGTGCCGTGGCGTCGGTCACTTCGAGGACCAAATCCACCCGAAGTCGTACGTACCGTGATGTCTCAGAAGGGTTCATACGACGGAGAGTAAGCCCGCGGCCGCCCCGACTTTCCCACGACCCGCCCCTTTCACTAGCATCGGCGCACACGGCCAATTCGCTGCTGCCACAAGGGGGATCGCACCGTGTCCGCACGTCGACCGCTGCTCACCGCTCTCGGAGCGACCACCCTCCTCGCCGCCCTCTGGTTCGTGCCGTCGGCCAACGCCACGGCACCGGAACAGGCGTCGGGATCCTCCGGGGCGCCCGTCCCCGCCAACACGGGCACGATCACGTCCTCCGACACGATCGTGAACCACGCGGAACCCCAGGAGGCCGTTCTCGCCCTCGCCGACACCGGCAGTATCGACACCACCCCCTACCTGATGGGCGGCACCCTCTTCCTGGGGCTCGGGGCGGGGTTCGTGACCTTCTCCGTACGCCGCTCCCGCGCCGAGTAGCGCCGCTGAGCCCTCCGGGGCCGACGGCGCCGGACGCGACGCACGACGGACGCGGCGCCCGAGCCACGCGGCGCCCGATCAAAGGCGTGAGAAGACGCGAAAGGGCCGCGCACCGGGGGATCGCCCCGGGCGCGGCCCTTCGTCGTACTGTCGCCGGTCGGGCGAGCCGTGACGGGTCAGGCGAGCGGACCGGTCACCGTTTCGACCGCCTCGACGAGTTCGCCCGATCGAACGAACGCGTCGGCGGCGGCCAGGTCGGGGGCGAGGAAACGATCCGGCCCGGGGCCCTGGACTCCCGCCGCGCGGGCGGCCGCGATGGCGGCCCGGCTCGCCGGGGCCGCGGTGAGCCCGTGGCGCAGCTCGATGGCCCGGGTGGCCGCGTACAGCTCGATGGCGACGATCCGGGTCAGGTTGTCGACGGCCGTACGGAGCTTGCGCGCGGCCGACCAGCCCATGGAGACGTGGTCCTCCTGCATGGCGGAGGAGGGGATCGAGTCGGCGGACGCGGGCACCGCGAGCCGCTTCATCTCGCTGACCAGGGCGGCCTGCGTGTACTGGGCGATCATCAGGCCCGAGTCCACGCCGGCGTCGTCCGCGAGGAACGGCGGCAGGCCGTGCGAGCGGTTCTTGTCGAGCAGCCGGTCGGTGCGCCGTTCGGCGATGGAGCCGAGGTCGGCGGCGGCGATGGCCAGGAAGTCCAGGACGTACGCGACGGGGGCGCCGTGGAAGTTGCCGTTGGACTCCACGCGACCGTCGGGCAGCACCACCGGGTTGTCGACGGCGGCGGCCAGTTCCCGGGAGGCGACCAGGGCGGCGTGCGCCATGGTGTCGCGGCCCGCGCCGGCGACCTGCGGGGCGCAGCGCACCGAGTAGGCGTCCTGGACGCGCGGGGCGGACTCCTCCTGGAAGTGCCCGGTGAGCCCGGAGCCCTTCAGGACGGCGGCCATGTTGGCGGCGGACGCGCCCTGGCCGGGGTGCGGGCGGATGGCGTGCAGCTCGGGGGCGAGGACCTTCTCGGAACCGAGCAGCGCCTCCAGCGTCAGCGCGGCCGTGATGTCGGCGGACGTGTACAGCTTGGCGAGGTCCGCGAGGGCCATGACCAGCATGCCGAGCATGCCGTCGGTGCCGTTGAGGAGGGCGAGCCCTTCCTTCTCGCGCAGCTCGACCGGCTCGATGCCGGCCTCGGCGAGCAGCTCGCCGGCGGGCCGGACGGACCCGTCGGGTCCCTCGGCGTCGCCCTCGCCCATGAGCGCGAGCGCGCAGTGGGACAGCGGCGCGAGGTCGCCGGAGCAGCCGAGGGAGCCGTACTCGTGGACGACGGGGGTGATCCCGGCGTTGAGCACGTCCACCATGGTCTGGGCGACGGAGGGGCGTACGCCGGTGTGTCCGGAGGCGACGGTCTTCAGTCGCAGGAACATCAGGGCGCGCACGACCTCCCGCTCGACGCGCGGGCCCATGCCGGCGGCGTGCGAGCGGACGATGTTGCGCTGGAGCTGCGCGCGCAGCTCGGGGCTGATGTGCCGGGAGGCGAGGGCGCCGAACCCGGTGGACACCCCGTAGACGGGCTCGGGCTTGGCGGCGAGCGCGTCGACGATCTCGCGGGCGCGGGCCAGGGCGTCGAGTGCCTCGCCGGACAGCTCGACGCGCGCGTTGCCGCGGGCGACGGCGATGACGTCCTCGGCGGTGGTCCCGGACGTCCCCACCACGACAGTGTGCATATCCATATTCAGCACCCTACGGACTGAATCCTTCTCTGTCACTAGCCAGTTCGATGAGGGTCCCTCACGCGCCGTCACCGCCCCCGTCACGGCCCTTGTCCGGCCCGGGAGCGGGTGCTCAGGCCCGGCCGCGGAACCGTCGCCGCTCCCCCGCCGCCTCCTGCGCGGCGTCCGCGAGCCGCACCACGGCCGTGTCCCGCCCCGCCACCACGGGCTGGGGCGACCGCGCGGCCTTCGCCTTGTACTGGGCGGCGTCCGCGAGCCGGAAGAGCCGCCGGGAGGACTTCACCAAGCCGATGGGATCCCCGGTCGAGGCGACCCCGCAGGCCACTCCCTCGCCCAGTTCCAGCTCGGCGGCCCGAAGGCACAGCTCCTCGGCCACCCGCACCACCTCGTCCGCCGACGGCCCCAGGCTCACCAGGCAGAACTCGTCACCGCCGAGGCGGGCCACCAGCGCGCCCGGCAGCATGGCCCCGCACAGGCTCAGCACGGACCCGAACCGCTCCAGGAGCCGGTCGCCCATGGCGTGACCGAGGGTGTCGTTGACCTTCTTGAGGCCGTTCAGGTCACAGACGGCCAGGCTCACCACCGCCCCGGAGCGCCGGTGCTCCTCCAGGGCCTCGTCCAGCCGCATGTCCACGGCCCGCCGGTTGGCGAGTCCGGTCAGCGGATCGGTGAAGGCCAGCCGCCGGGCCTCTTCGAGCCGCTCGTTCTGCGCGAGACCCGCCGCCACGACGGCGGCCAGGACCGTCGCGAACTCCGCGTCGTCCTCGTCGAAGTCCGGCAGCCCCTCGTCCCGGGCCACGTACAGCTCGCCCCAGGCCCGCCCGCTGAGCACGATGGGCGCGACGACACAGGTGCCCCGGCCGCGCCGGCGCAGGGCCTCGCCGCGCCGTCCGGGCCGGTCTCCGACGGCGCTCTCGACCCAGGCGTGCGGGCCACCGCCGCCCGCCCAGCGCTCGTGCAGGAACTCGGTGATCTCCGGGAAGTCGTGGACGGGATAGGACTCGTCCTCGGGGAACGCCTCCTCCCCGGCCCGCCGCTCCCCCTCGTTGACGAGCACCCGCAGCCGTCCCCGTTCGCGCTCCCACGCGGAGATGGCGGCGAACGATCCGTCCAGGGCCAGCCGCGCCCCCCGCGCGGCGGCCCGCACGCTGTCCCGCGGCAGGCAGGCGGCCGCCATGGCCTGCGCGAGGCCCACGACGGCTCTCAGCCGCCCGTCAACTCCCATCACCCCAGACTAGGGAGTTTTGTCCAACTTCGTACCTTCCCACCCGGCCGCGCGAATCAGTCCGGCCGCGCGAATCGACCCGGCCGCACAAATCCAGCCCCGCCGGCGTTTGAGGCGCGGGGGCCCGGGGGCAGCGCCCCCGCAACGGCGCCGCGCGCGACCCCGCACCCGCACCCCCCGCATCCAGGGGCCGGCGGGGCCCCGGGCCCCGCCCACCAACCCCCCGGCCGGCCAGGCCCTACGTCCAGCGCGGCTTCCGCTTCTCGTTGAACGCCGCCACACCTTCCGCCCGGTCCCCGGAGAACGCCACCGTCCGCCAGGCCGCGTCCTCGATCTCCAGGCCGGCCGTCAGGTCCATGCCGTGCCCCAGCCGCAGCGCCCGCTTGGCCGCGCGCAGCCCGACCGGCGAGTTCGCCGCCATCCGCCCGGCCAGCGCCAGCGCCTCCTCGCGGTCGGAGCCCGCCGGGACCACCGAGTCCACCAGGCCCAGGTCCAGCGCCTCGGCCGCCTCGACGCGGCGCGCCGTGAAGATCAGCTCCGCCGCGCGGGCCGCGCCCACCCGTCGGGGCAGCAGTTGGGTGCCGCCGCCGCCCGGGATCACGCCGACCGACACCTCGGGCAGGCCGACCACGGCCGTCTCGTCCGCCACGATCACGTCGCAGGCCAGGGCCAGCTCGAAGCCGCCGCCCAGCGCGAACCCGTGTACCGCGGCGATCGTCGGCATCGGCAGTTCCAGCACGCCCCCGTACGCCCCGCGCGTGGTCGGCCGCTGCCGCAGCAGTTCGGCGTCCGACAGTGAGTTGCGCTCCTTGAGGTCGGCCCCGACGCAGAAGGCCCGTTCCGCGGTGGAGGTCAGTACGACGACCCGCACCGAGGCGTCCGCGGCCAGCGAGGCGCACGCGGCGCCGATGGCCCGGGCCATCTCCGTCGACACCGCGTTCATGGCTTTGGGGCGGTCCAGGACCAATTCGACGACCCCGTCGTCTCCGTGCCGACGTACCGCTACGAACTCCGACTCCACAGGCACTGGGGACCCTCCCGGTTAACGAACGTTACCCGGGGATCTTAGGTGTCCTCCGCGTCAGCGACCAGGGTTCGACGACCCCGAGCCCGCGCACCGGCCGCTGCCACATCGGCTGGAGCGCGAAGCGGTAGGTGCCGCCGCCCTCCTCCGACGCGGCTTCCTTCTCCGACCGCGGCGCGGCCCCGGTCCGGCCCAGTTCCTCGGCCATCGCGCCGTCCACGAGCACCGCGTCCTTGGGCGCTATGGACGTCAGCCGGCTCGCCAGGTTCACCGTGGTGCCGAAGACGTCGCCCATCCGGGTCGTCACCGTGCCGAAGGCGATCCCGACCCGCAGCTCCGGCATCTGCGGATCGGCTTCCATGGTCTCGATCAGCCGCAGCGCGATCTCCGCCGCCGTGGCCGCGTCGTCGGCGCAGTACAGCACCTCGTCGCCCAGGGTCTTGATCAGTCGCCCGCCGTGTGCGGCGACCAGGTCGGCCGCCGTGGTCTCGAAGGCCTCGACGAGTTCGCCGAGCTCCTCCTCCTCCAGCCGCCGGGTGAGGCGGGTGAAGCCCACCAGGTCCGCGAAGCCCACCGCGAGCCGGCGGTCGACCATCTCCTCGTCGTCGGCGACCTGCACCACGCGCCCGGTCGCGGCCGCCAGCTGGCGGCGCCACACGTAGACGAGGAACTCCTCCAGCTCCGGCAGCAGCAGCTCGACCAGCGGGTACGTGACCTCCGTACGGGTCATCCCGGGCTCCGGCGGCTCCGTCAGCCCCTCCAGGAAGGAGTCGATCTGCCATTCGGCCAGTCGGGCGGTGGTCTGGCCCGTGGACCGCGCCACCTGCACCGCCATGGGCTCGCTCAGCAGGCCGGCCTCCACCAGGCCGGCGAGTCGGCGCAGCGCCAGTACGTCGGCCTCGGTCAGTGCCTTGGCCTGGCCGATGTCCGCGAAGCCCATGGCCCGCCAGAAGCGGGAGGCCAGCTCCATCGAGACCCCGGCGCTGCGGGCCGCCTGGAAGGGCGTGTACCGGCGCTCGGCGCCCAGGATCAGCTGCTCCAGGCGGATGGCGAGCGGGTCGGCCGTCGGCTGGGCCGTGTGGTCGACCTCGTGGTGGGGGGTGTGCTGGTCGCGCCCGATGGGGGTGCCCGCGCCGGCGGACGAGCCGGACGCGCCGGACGCGGGCGCACTGGACGTTGAGTCGTCGACGGTCAAGGGCCGCCTCCTGTCCATTCCGTGCGCAATTCCGACTTCCGAACCGATTGATCACCGGGAGGACCGGGATCGCCTAAACCATACGGCAGGTGTGCCGTAGCTCACTCCCCACTCCGCCGGCCGCGACCCGAGCGTGATCCGCGCCCGGCCGCCCCGTCGGGCCGGCCGGCCGGGTGCCCGCCCCGGGCGGGCACCCGGAGCCGGCCTAATGGGTCGACCGCAGGTGGACGACGTCGCCGGCGCCCACGGCCTCGTGCGCGTCGTCGGCCGTCCGGATGACGAGCCGACCGTCCGCGTCGACCGCTTCGGCCGTCCCGGTGAGCGTGCGGCCTCCGGGCAGCTCCGCGCGCACGTGCTTGCCCAGCGTCGCGCACCCCGCCGCGTACGTCTCCTGGAGCCCGCTGGTCGCCGGGTCGCCGCCGGCCGCGCGCCAGTTCCCGTACCACTGCTCCAGGGACCGCAGCACGGCCCTGAGCAGCGGGTCCCGGTCGGTGACGGTCGCCTTGGCCAGGGCCAGGGAACCGGCGGTGTCCACCGGCAGCTCGTCCTCGCCGAGCGTGACGTTGAGGCCGATGCCGACGACGACCCCGTCGCCGACCCGTTCCGCGAGGATCCCGCCGGTCTTGCGCTCCTCGCCGTCCACGGTGACCAGCAGGTCGTTGGGCCACTTGAGGGCGGTGTCCACGCCCGCCGCCCGGGACAGCCCCGTCGCGGTGGCCACGCCGGCCAGCAGGGTGAGCCAGCCCCACCGCTCCTGCGGTACGTCCGGCCCGGGCTTGAGCAGCACGGAGAAGAACAGCCCGGACCGCGCGGGCGCCGTCCAGGTCCGGTCGAGGCGCCCGCGCCCTGCGGTCTGCTCCTCGGCGACGAGCACGGCTCCCTCGGGCAGCGTCGCGGCCCGGGCGGCGAGATCGGTGTTGGTGGACCCGGTGGCGGGCACGACCTCCAGCGAGGTCCACAGCCCGTCCTCGACGACGAGCGCCCGGCGCAGGGCGGCGACGTTCAACGGCGGCCGGTCGAGGCTGGACCAGCGGCCCGCGGAACCTCCGGTCGGAGTTCCGGCTGATGCATCTGATGGCGTCATGCAAGCCACAGTAGGT
Source organism: Streptomyces sp. NBC_00513 (assembly GCF_041431415.1). Taxonomy (GTDB): domain Bacteria; phylum Actinomycetota; class Actinomycetes; order Streptomycetales; family Streptomycetaceae; genus Streptomyces. Next base: position 4,864,799 of record NZ_CP107845.1, on the reverse strand, counting down.
GTGTCAAACGCCGCACTGCCGAGCGCCATGCCCGCCGATACGCTACGCACCAGTAGCCAGCAGTAGTCAATCAATTGACCAGGCAGTTGACACCACACAGGGAGCCGCGACCCCGATGTCACAACCCTCAGAGCCGATCGACACGCACACGACCGCGGGCAAGATCGCGGACCTGCGGCGACGCATCGACGAAGCCACGCACGCAGGGTCCGCGCGGGCCGTGGAGAAGCAGCACGCCAAGGGAAAGCTGACGGCGCGTGAGCGGGTCGCCCTGCTGCTGGACGAGGGTTCGTTCGTCGAACTCGACGAGTTCGCCCGGCACCGGTCGACCAACTTCGGTCTGGAGAACACCCGCCCCTACGGTGACGGCGTCGTCACCGGCTACGGCACGGTGGACGGCCGCCCGGTGGCCGTGTTCTCGCAGGACTTCACGGTCTTCGGCGGAGCCCTCGGCGAGGTCTACGGCCAGAAGATCATGAAGGTCATGGACTTCGCGCTGAAGACCGGATGTCCGCTCATCGGCATCAACGACTCCGGCGGCGCCCGCATCCAGGAGGGCGTCAGCGCGCTGGGCATGTACGGCGAGATCTTCCGCCGCAACGTGCACGCCTCGGGCGTGATCCCGCAGATCAGCCTGATCGTGGGACCGTGCGCCGGTGGCGCCGTCTACTCGCCCGCCATCACCGACTTCACGGTGATGGTCGACCAGACCTCGCACATGTTCATCACCGGCCCGGACGTCATCAAGACGGTCACCGGCGAGGACGTGGGCTTCGAGGAGCTGGGCGGCGCCCGCACCCACAACTCCACCTCGGGCGTGGCCCACCACATGGCAGGCGACGAGAAGGACGCGATCGAGTACGTCAAGTCGCTCCTCGCGTACCTGCCGTCGAACAACCTCTCCGAGCCGCCCGCCTTCCCGGAGGACGCGGACACCGAGGTCACCGACACCGACCGCGAGCTCGACGTGCTGATCCCGGACAGCGCGAACCAGCCGTACGACATGCACACCGTGATCGAGCACGTGCTCGACGACGCGGAGTTCCTGGAGACGCAGTCGCTGTTCGCGCCGAACATCCTCACCGGCTTCGGCCGCGTCGAGGGCCACCCGGTGGGCATCGTCGCGAACCAGCCGATGCAGTTCGCGGGCTGCCTGGACATCAACGCCTCCGAGAAGGCCGCGCGCTTCGTGCGGACCTGCGACGCCTTCAACGTCCCGGTGCTGACGTTCGTCGACGTCCCGGGCTTCCTTCCGGGCACGGACCAGGAGTACAACGGAATCATCCGGCGCGGCGCGAAGCTGATCTACGCGTACGCCGAGGCCACGGTCCCCCTGATCACCGTCATCACCCGCAAGGCCTTCGGCGGCGCCTACGACGTGATGGGCTCCAAGCACCTCGGCGCGGACCTCAACCTGGCCTGGCCGACCGCGCAGATCGCCGTCATGGGCGCCCAGGGCGCGGTGAACATCCTGCACCGCCGCACCCTCGCCGAGACCGCCCCGGAGGAGGTGGAGGAGACGCGCGCCCGCCTGATCACCGAGTACGAGGACGCGCTGCTCAACCCGTACACGGCCGCCGAGCGCGGGTACATCGACGCGGTGACCATGCCGTCCGAGACCCGGGCGCACGTGGTGAAGGGGCTGCGTCAGCTGCGGACCAAGCGGGAGTCCCTGCCCCCGAAGAAGCACGGCAACATCCCCCTCTAGGCCCCGAGGAGCTCACAGTGGTGATCAAGGTCGTCAAGGGGAACCCGACCCCGGAGGAGTTGGCCGCCGCACTGGCGGTGGTCCAGGCGCGCGCGGCGGCACTGGCCTCCGTGCCGCCGGGCGCCTCCCGCGTCAAGGACGAGTGGGCCTCGCCGGCCCGGACGGCCCGCCGGCGCCTGCCGCAGCCGGGGCCGCACGCGTGGGGCCGCACGTACTGGCCCGGCTAGGCCCTGTCTTCGGTACCGGTACCGAAGATGACGCGAACGGACGGTGGCGCCTGAGTACGAGTACTCAGGCGCCACCGGCGTCCCTCGGGACAGGATCGACGCATGCTCTGGTCAGACCCGAAGGACGAGCCCCCGAAGGACATGCGCGACGCCCAGGCCATGGTCCGGAGAATGATCGTGGTGCTCGCGCTCGCCATGATCGTGGTGGTGTACGTCCTCGGCGTGGACCACTTCTAGACCCCTCCTGCGTCCCCCGCCGTCGGCCCTACGATGGCGGGCATGACTGCTGCTGAACCGCGCGCGCTCGTCCTCGCCTCCGCCTCCCCCGCCCGACTGAACCTGCTGCGACAGGCCGGGCTCGCCCCGCACGTGATCGTCAGCGGCTTCGACGAGGACACGCTGAGCGCCGACACCCCCTCCGAACTGGCCCTGGCCCTGGCCGAGGCCAAGGCGGCCGTGGTGGCCGCCCTGGACGAGGCCGCGGGCGCCCTGGTGATCGGCTGCGACTCGGTGCTGGAGCTGGACGGCGAGGCGCTGGGCAAGCCGGCGGACGCCGAGGAGGCGACGGCCCGCTGGAAGTCGATGCGCGGGCGGGCGGGCGTCCTGCGCACCGGGCACTGCGTCATCGACACCGCGAGCGGCCGTCGGGTCTCGGCCACCGCGTCCACGACGGTCCGCTTCGGCGAGCCGTCCGACGCGGAGGTGGCGGCGTACGTGGCCAGCGGGGAGCCGCTGCACGTGGCCGGGGCCTTCACCCTGGACGGTCTGTCGGCGCCCTTCATCGACGGAATCGACGGCGATCACGGCAATGTGATCGGGATCTCCCTGCCGCTGCTCCGCTCGCTGCTCGGCGAACTGGACGTGTCCATCACGGATTTGTGGGCTTGAGTTCTCCGTACGGCGGGGGCGGCGGGACGTCCCGGGGCAGCGTGTCCCGGGGTCCGGCGGCCGGCGCCGCGTCACCGGGCGCGGGGAGCGTCAGGACCAGCACGATCAGGCACAGGATCAGCATGGTCGCCGCGAAGGCGGACCAGCCGACCAGCGCCACGGCCAGCGCGCCGAGCACCACGTGGGTGACGGCCGCGCTGACGAGGACGATGCGGGCGAAGCGACCCGGAGCCCGGTCCCGTACGGCGACGATGCCCAGCAGGACGGCGCACACCAGCAGGAACGCGCCGATGCCGGCGCCCATCGCGTAGGTCGCCTTGGACATGACGTCCGGATCCATGCCGGCGATCGACATCGACTGGTTCGCGGTCGTCTTTCCCAACACGACGTGAACGAGGACGAGCAACGCCGCTTCCGCGACGAGCACGACCGCCGCCACGCCGGCCACGATTCTGCGCAGCACGACGCTCCCATCCCCACAAGCCACAAGCCTGTTCGACGCCCTGGAGGCTACTAACGGGTAATCCCCGGGACAAGGGGTGCGGGCAGGTTGATTGCGCGAATCGGGTCCGTGCAGCGATCAAGCAAAGAAAGCCTGGTCCGTTCGTAGGGACTCGACAAAGAATCACCCGGGGCCGCTGACCCGCCGGACAGAGACCTCGGATGCGTGACGGGGTTACTGTGCAGTCGGGGATCCCCCTTGCCTGGGGCGCCACAAGGGCTTTCCGGACTCGAGGCAGGCTCGCATCACACTCTGTGTGGGCAAGCTCACCTCTGGATAAGGGTCGAAAGGCCGTGTGGGCTGTCCCTAAACTCAGGTTGTTTCAAGGAGGGAGCCATCGTGCGCAAGGTGCTCATCGCCAACCGTGGCGAAATCGCTGTCCGCGTTGCTCGGGCCTGCCGGGATGCCGGGATCGCGAGCGTAGCCGTCTACGCCGACCCGGACCGGGACGCTCTGCACGTCCGCGCGGCCGACGAAGCTTTCGCGTTGGGCGGTGACACCCCGGCCGCCAGCTACCTCGACATCGCGAAGGTTCTGCAGGCGGCGGCGGACTCCGGCGCGGACGCGATCCATCCCGGGTACGGCTTCCTGTCGGAGAACGCCGACTTCGCCCAGGCCGTCCTCGACGCCGGTCTGACGTGGATCGGGCCGCCGCCGCAGGCCATCCGTGATCTCGGTGACAAGGTCGCCGCCCGGCACATCGCCCAACGCGCCGGCGCCCCGCTGGTCGCCGGGACCCCCGACCCGGTCTCCGGGTCGGAGGAGGTCGTGGCGTTCGCGAAGGAACACGGCCTCCCGATCGCGATCAAGGCCGCGTTCGGTGGCGGCGGTCGCGGCCTGAAGGTCGCCCGGACCCTCGAAGAGGTCCCCGAGCTGTACGACTCCGCCGTCCGTGAGGCCGTCGCCGCGTTCGGACGCGGTGAGTGCTTCGTCGAGCGTTACCTCGACAAGCCGCGTCACGTGGAGACGCAGTGCCTGGCCGACACCCACGGCAACGTCGTCGTCGTCTCCACCCGTGACTGCTCGCTCCAACGCCGCCACCAGAAACTGGTCGAGGAGGCCCCGGCGCCGTTCCTGACGGACGCCCAGAACGCCGAGCTGTACGCCGCCTCCAAGGCCATCCTGAAGGAAGCCGGCTACGTCGGCGCGGGCACCGTGGAGTTCCTGGTCTCCGCCGACGGCCTGATCTCCTTCCTGGAGGTCAACACCCGCCTCCAGGTCGAACACCCCGTCACCGAGGAGGTCACCGGCCTCGACCTCGTCCGGGAGATGTTCCGCATCGCCGACGGCGAGGAACTCGGCTACGGCGACCCGGTCCTGCGCGGACACTCCTTCGAGTTCCGCATCAACGGCGAGGACCCCGGCCGCGGCTTCCTGCCCGCCCCCGGCACCGTCACCCGCTTCGCACCGCCGTCGGGTCCCGGCGTCCGCCTCGACGCGGGCGTCGAATCCGGCTCCGTCATCGGCCCCGCCTGGGACTCCCTCCTCGCCAAGCTGATCGTCACCGGCGCCACCCGCGAACAGGCCCTCCAACGCGCCGCCCGCGCACTCGCCGAGTTCGAGATCGAGGGCATGGCCACCGCCCTCCCCTTCCACCGCGCCGTCGTCACCGACCCCGCCTTCGCCCCCACCGAAGGACCCTTCACGGTCCACACCCGCTGGATCGAAACCGAGTTCGTCAACGACATCAAGGCGTTCGTGGCCCCCGCCGCGGAGGACGCCGAGGACGAACCCGGCCGCGAGACCGTCGTCGTCGAGGTCGGCGGCAAGCGACTGGAGGTCTCCCTCCCGTCCTCGCTGGGCATGACCCTGGCCCGCACCGCCGCCGCCGGCGGCGCCAAGCCCAAGCGCCGCGCCGCCAAGAAGTCCGGCCCGGCCGCCTCCGGCGACACCCTCGCCTCCCCCATGCAGGGAACCATCGTCAAGATCGCCGTCGAGGAAGGCCAGCAGGTCAACGAAGGCGACCTGATCGTCGTTCTTGAGGCCATGAAGATGGAACAGCCGCTCAACGCACACCGCTCCGGCACCATCGTCGGCCTCAAGGCCGAAGTCGGCGCCTCCCTCACCTCCGGCGCCACCATCTGCGAGATCAAGGACTGACCACCGTCCCGTTCTCACGTCGAAGGCCCCGCCCGGTGATCCGGGCGGGGCCTTTCGACTACAGGGCCCACGACCACTGGCCCTACGACCACCGGCCCTACGACCACAGGGGCCTTCCGCCGCAGGGCTCGACGACGGAGGCGCCCAGGGCCTAGCGACGCCGCATGTCCGCGACCCGCGCCCGCTCCCCGGCCTGCTGTTCCAGCAGCCCGGCGGGCGCGCTGCGCAACTGGGCGGTCGGACCGCCCCGCCGCTGGACCGGCAGCGGGGAATCCCGCCGTGGCCGACGCCCCTGCATCCCGTCACCACCGCCGGAGGCGACCGCCCCGGCCACCGTGATCTGCACGCCCTGATCGGCCAGCGCCTGCAGTTCCGTACCCGCCCGTTCGTCGTGCGGCGGTGGCTCGTCGGTCACCAACCGCGTCATCACGTCCGTGGGCACGGTCTGGAACATGGTGTCCGTACCGAGCTTGGTGTGATCGGCGAGTACGACGACCTCCGCGGCGGCCTGCACCAGCGCCCGGTCCACGCTCGCGGAGAGCATGTTGGACGTGGACAGCCCGCGCTCGGCGGTCAGCCCGCTCCCGGACAGGAAGGCCCGGGAGACCCGCAGCCCCTGGAGGGACTGCTCGGCGCCGCTGCCGACGAGCGCGTAGTTGGACCCGCGCAGCGTTCCGCCGGTCATCACCACTTCCACCCGGTTGGCATGGGCCAGCGCCTGGGCGACGAGCAGCGAGTTGGTGACGACGGTCAGTCCGGGCACCCGGGCGAGCCGGCGGGCCAGCTCCTGCGTCGTGGTACCGGCGCCGACGACGATGGCTTCGCCCTCTTCGACGAGGCCGGCCGCGACATCGGCAATGGCGGTCTTCTCCGCCGTCGCGAGATGGGACTTTTGCGGAAAGCCGGACTCTCGCGTGAATCCGCCCGGCAAGACCGCACCGCCGTGCCGGCGGTCGAGGAGTCCTTCTGCCTCCAGTGCCCGCACGTCCCGCCGTACGGTCACTTCGGAGGTCTGGACGACGCGGGCGAGCTCACGAAGCGATACCGCTCCGTTGGCCCGCACCATTTCGAGGATCAATTGGCGACGTTCTGCAGCGAACACGAAACTGACAGTAACCCCAACGACCGTCTGCTTTCAGCTCCTTACGCCGGAATACCGAAGTTGTCCGTAAGGTGGGGTGACTAGTGGTATACGCGGTCGGACAGTTTCGTGAACAGTCCGCCACGTCACTCCCGGCCGCCCCAACCTCCCTGCGGACAAAGGCGCTTGACGGTGCCTACGCCTCGCCGGCGGCCTTCCGGTTGTGCAACTGGCGTGCCGCCTCGGCGATCGAACCGGACAGCGAGGGGTACACGGTGAACGTGTTTGCGATCTGCTCGACCGTCAGGTTGTTGTCGACGGCGATCGAGATCGGGTGGATCAGTTCGCTCGCGCGCGGCGCGACGACCACGCCGCCGACGACGATGCCGGTGCCCGGGCGGCAGAACAGCTTCACGAAACCGTCCCGGATGCCCTGCATCTTGGCGCGCGGGTTGCGCAGCAGCGGGAGCTTCACCACGCGGGCGTCGATCTTGCCGGAGTCCACGTCGGCCTGCGTGTAGCCGACGGTCGCGATCTCGGGGTCGGTGAAGACGTTCGAGGAGACCGTCTTGAGGTTCAGCGGGGTCACCGCGTCGCCGAGGAAGTGGTACATCGCGATGCGGCCCTGCATGGCGGCGACCGAGGCGAGCGCGAAGATCCCGGTCACGTCACCGGCGGCGTAGACGCCCGGCGAGGAGGTGCGGGAGACCTTGTCGGTCCAGATGTGCCCGGACTCCTTGAGCCGGACCCCGGACTCCTCCAGGTTCATGTTCGCCGTGTTCGGGATCGCGCCGACCGCCATCAGGCAGTGGGTGCCCGTGATGACGCGCCCGTCGGACAGCGTGACCTCGACCCGGTCGCCGACCCGCTTGGCGGACTCGGCGCGGGAGCGGCCGATGACGTTCATGCCGCGGCGCCGGAACACGTCCTCCAGGACGGCGGCGGCGTCGGGGTCCTCGCCCGGCAGCACCCGGTCGCGCGAGGACACCAGGGTCACCCGGGAGCCGAGCGCCTGGTACGCGCCGGCGAACTCCGCGCCGGTGACGCCCGAGCCGACCACGATGAGCTCCTCGGGGAGCTCCTCCAGGTCGTACACCTGGGTCCAGTTCAGGATCCGTTCGCCGTCGGGCATCGCGTCCGGGATCTCCCGGGGGGTGCCGCCGGTCGCGATCAGCACGGCGTCGGTGGTGAGGATCGTCTCCGTGCCGTCGGCCGCCGTGACGATCACGTCCCGGGTGCCGTCGATGCCCTGCGGGCCGCCGAGCTTGGCGCGCCCGCGCATGACACGGGCGCCGGCCCGGGTCACGGAGGCGGTGATGTCGTGGGACTGGGCCAGCGCGAGGCGCTTGACGCGTCGGTTGACCTTGCCGAGGTCCACGCCGACGACGCGCGCCGCCTGCTCGATGTGCGGGGTGTCGTCAGCGACGACGATCCCGAGCTCCTCGTACGAGGAATCGAAGGTCGTCATGACCTCGGCGGTCGCGATGAGGGTCTTCGAGGGCACGCAGTCGGTGAGAACCGACGCACCGCCCAGGCCGTCGCAGTCGACGACGGTCACCTCCGCGCCGAGCTGGGCGCCCACGAGGGCCGCCTCATATCCGCCGGGTCCGCCGCCGATGATCACGATCCGGGTCACGAAAACTCCGCCTCACGTCTACCCGGCCGGTTGCCGCCCCCGGCCGGGGGGTCCGGGGGGTCTCCCCGGGGGATGCATTCCGTGCCCCATTGTCCCGCACGCATCAAGGTGCTTCACGCCCGGTCCCGCCATCCGGGCACGCGTCGATCCCCGCCCCTCCCGTACCCTCGACCACATGTCGCTCTACGCCGCGTACGCCGGCAACCTCGACCCGCGGCTGATGACGCGCCGCGCTCCGCATTCGCCGCTGCGCGGCACGGGCTGGATCAACGACTGGCGGCTGACCTTCGGCGGCGAGCAGATGGGCTGGGAGGGCGCGCTGGTCACGGTCGTCGAGGCCCCGCGTCACCAGGTCTTCGTCGCGCTGTACGACGTGGCCCCCTTGGACGAGGACTCCCTGGACCGCTGGGAGGGCGTCGGGCTCGACATCTACCGCCGGATGCGGGTGCGGGTGCACACCCTGGACGGCGAGGAAGCCGCCTGGATCTACGTCCTGAACGGTTACGAGGGCGGTCTGCCCTCCGCGCGCTACCTCGGCGAGATCGCCGACGCGGCCGAATCCGCGGGCGCCCCGCACGACTACGTGATGGAACTCCGCAAGCGCCCCTGCTGACGCCCACCGGCTCCGGGACGATTCGGCGGAAACGACAAAGCAACGATCCGAACACCGTGAGCTGCGCCATCTACGCGCGTAGGCCATCAGCGGTTACGCTCGTCCGGTGAACGCATCTGTTACCGACCCCTTCGCCGACGCCACCGCCGCAGCCGCCCGCCTGCGTGAGCTGACCGGCGCCGAAACCCACGATGTCGCCCTCGTCATGGGCTCCGGCTGGGCCCCCGCCGCAGAGGCGCTCGGTGCGCCCGAGGCCGAATTCCCCGTCACCGAGCTGCCCGGCTTCCCGCCGCCCGCGGTCGAGGGCCACGGCGGCAAGATCCGCTCGTACAAGATCGGCGACAAGCGCGCGCTGCTCTTCCTCGGCCGGACCCACTACTACGAGGGCCGCGGCGTCGCCGCCGTCGCCCACGGCGTCCGTACCGCCGTGGCCGCCGGTTGCAAGACCGTCGTCCTGACCAACGGCTGTGGCGGTCTGCGCGAGGGCATGAAGCCCGGCCAGCCCGTCCTGATCAGCGACCACCTGAACCTCACCGCCACCTCGCCGATCGTCGGCGCCAACTTCGTGGACCTCACCGACCTCTACTCGCCTCGCCTGCGCGCGATGTGCAAGGAGATCGACGAGACCCTCGAAGAGGGCGTCTACGTCCAGTTCCCCGGCCCGCACTACGAGACCCCGGCCGAGATCAACATGATCCGCGTCATGGGTGCCGACCTGGTCGGCATGTCCACCGTGCTGGAGGCCATCGCCGCCCGTGAGGCCGGCGCCGAGGTGCTCGGGATCTCCCTGGTCACCAACCTGGCGGCGGGCATCTCCGGCGAGCCCCTCAACCACGAAGAGGTGCTCCAGGCCGGCCGTGACTCGGCCGCGCGCATGGGCAAGCTGCTGACCCAGGTCCTCGCCCGCATCTGAGCGGGGACAGCCACCGGCACCGTACGAGAGGTAAGGCGGAAGTAGTGCAGGAACAGGACGACCTGATCACCCGGGCGCAGGCCTGGCTGGCGGAGGACCCGGACCCGGAGACCGCGGCCGAGCTGCGCGCGCTCGTCGAGGCCGGGGACACCGCGGAGCTCGCGGACCGGTTCTCCGGCATGCTCCAGTTCGGCACCGCCGGACTGCGCGGCGAGCTGGGCGCGGGTCCGATGCGGATGAACCGCAACGTGGTCATCCGGGCCGCGGCGGGTCTGGCGGCCTACCTGAAGGCCCAGGGTCACGACGGCGGCCTGGTCGTCGTCGGCTACGACGCGCGGTACAAGTCCGCGGACTTCGCCCGTGACACCGCCGCCGTGATGGTCGGCGCCGGGCTGCGCGCGGCCGTACTGCCGCGTCCGCTGCCGACGCCCGTCCTCGCGTTCGCCATACGGCAGCTGGGCGCCGTCGCCGGCGTCGAGGTGACCGCGAGCCACAACCCCCCGCGGGACAACGGCTACAAGGTCTACCTCGGCGACGGTTCCCAGATCGTCTCGCCGGCGGACACCGGGATCGCCGCGGAGATCGACGCGATCGTCGCGCTCGCGGACGTGCCGCGTCCGGAGTCCGGCTGGGAGGACCTCGGCGACGAGGTCCTGGAGGCCTACCTGGCCCGTACGGACGAGGTCCTGACCCCCGGCTCCCCCCGGGGTGTGCGGACCGTCTACACGGCCATGCACGGTGTCGGCAAGGACGTCGTGCTGGCCGCCTTCGCCCGGCACGGCTTCCCGACGCCCGTGCTCGTCGCCGAGCAGGCGGAGCCGGACCCGGCCTTCCCGACGGTCGCCTTCCCGAACCCGGAGGAGCCCGGCGCGATGGACCTGTCCTTCGCGACGGCCGCCGAGGCGAACCCGGACATCGTGATCGCGAACGACCCCGACGCGGACCGCCTCGCGGTGGCCGTCCCCACCGACGACGGCGGCTGGCGGATGCTGCGCGGCGACGAGGTCGGCGCGCTGCTGGCGGCCCACCTCGTCCACAAGGGCGCCCGGGGCGTCTTCGCCGAGTCGATCGTCTCGTCCAGCCTGCTGGGCCGGATCGCGGAGGCGGCGGGCGTCGGCTACGAGGAGACCCTGACGGGCTTCAAGTGGATCGCCCGCGTGGAGGGCCTGCGCTACGGCTACGAGGAGGCGCTCGGCTACTGCGTGGACCCCGAGGGGGTCCGCGACAAGGACGGCGTCACCGCCGCCCTGCTGGTGGCGGAGCTGGCCTCGGAGCTCAAGGAGCAGGACCGTACCCTGTCCGACCTGCTGGACGACCTGGCGCTGGCCCACGGCCTGCACGCCACCGACCAGCTGTCGGTCCGCGTCTCGGACCTGTCGGTCATCGCCTCGGCGATGGCACGGCTGCGCGCGGAGCCGCCGACGTCCCTGGCGGGCCTGCGCGTCGTCACCGCGGAGGACCTGAGCCGGGGCACGGAGTCCCTCCCGCCGACGGACGGCCTGCGGTACCACCTCGACGGTGACCACAAGGCCCGGGTGATCGTCCGCCCGTCGGGCACGGAGCCGAAGCTGAAGTGCTACCTGGAGGTCGTGGTCCCGGTGGCGGAAGCCTCCGACCTGGCCCCGGCCCGCGCCCGCGGCCAGGAGATCCTGGACGCGATCAAGAAGGACTTCTCGGCGGCGGCGGGCATCTAGCCCGCCCGTCCGCGCCTCGCACGACGGCCCCCGGAGTTTGCGCTCCGGGGGCCGTCGTGTCGTCCGGGCCGGGCCGGCCGTTCGGATCGCCTACGGGGTCGGGGACGGCTTCGGCGTCGTCGACGGCCGGACCACGTCCCCCAGGGTCGCCACCGACTCCGGGCGGGAGCGCACGGCCTCGCCGCACTCCCAGGCGCGCGGCGGATCCGCGTCCGGGCCGCCCAGCACCACCGGGCCGGGCCCCGCCGACACCGCGTCGCTGTCGGCCAGCGTGCACACCAGCTGGGACAGCGCCACCGGCGGCAGGTCCTCCGGCTTGCGGCTCAAGCGCACCGTGCCGGTCGGGTCGCCCGCGCGCGCCGCCGCCACCTGGAGCCCCTCCGGTACCCCGGTCGTGAAACCGGCGTCCCGTTCCGCCGCCGACGGTTCCTTCTCCAGCGCCTCCAGGAGCGCCTGCGCGGCCAGGACCAGCGGGTCGCGTACCGGCCGCTTCTCGGGCACCGGGATCACCCGCTCGACGTTGACCAGCTGCGATCCGCACACCAGCGCCACCGTGGCGCGGAACCCCTGTACCCCGCTCTGGCCGCCCGCCTGCTCGGGGGTGTCGCAGGACACCCGCGAGGGCGCGGCCCCGACGTCCACGGGTACGGTCGTGGCCCGGATCCCGCACCCGCAGGCGCCGGTCAGCAACACGCCGAGGGCGATGCCCGCGAGGGCCCTACGCGTCCGCGTCACGGATGACCGCCTTCCCCACGTCCACCGGCAGCCGCAGCGTGAACTGCGCCCCGCCGTCGGCCCCGTTGGCGGCGCTGATGTCGCCGCCGTGAATGTGCGCGTTCTCCATCGCGATCGACAGGCCCAATCCACTGCCGTCGGACTTGGGACGCGACGCGCTCGCCTTGTAGAAGCGGTCGAAGACGTGCGGGAGGACCTCTTCGGGAATGCCCGGCCCGTTGTCCTTGACCACGATCACCAGCCACTCCCCGTCGACGGCCAGCGACACCCGCACCGGCGAACCGCCGTGCTTGAGCGCGTTGCCGATCAGGTTGGCCAGGATCACGTCGAGACGCCGCGGGTCGAGTCGCGCCACGATCCCGCGCTCCGCGTCGAGTTCGACGGCGTCGAGCCAGGCCCGGGCGTCGATGCACGCCGTGACCTGGTCGGCGACGTTCACGTCGTCCAGCACCAGGCGGGCCGTCCCCGCGTCGAAGCGGGTGACCTCCATCAGGTTCTCGACCAGCACGTTGAGCCGCCGGGTCTCACTGACCACCAGGGCCACCGCCGGCGCGATCATCGGATCGAGGTCGTCGACCTCCTCCTCCAGCACCTCCGCGACCGCCGTCAGCGCCGTCAGCGGCGTACGCAGCTCGTGGGACATGTCCGCGACGAACCGCCGGCTGGACTCCTCCCGCGCGCTCATGTCCGCCACCTTCTTCTCCAGCGCCTCCGCCGTCTTGTTGAAGGTGTGCGCCAGGTCGGCGAGTTCGTCGGTCCCCGACACGTCCAGCCGGTGGTCCAACTCCCCTTCGCCCAGCCGTCGCGCCGCGTCCCCCAGCCGCTGCACGGGCCTCAGCACGGTGCGCGCCGCGGCCTGGGCGAGCAGCGCGGAGCACAGCAGCGCCAGTCCCGTCGCGATCGTCAGCGACCAGCCCAGCGCGTTCAGGTCGTCCCGCTCCTGCGCCAGCGACTTGTACATGTAGCCCGTCGGGCCGCCGCCCACGATCCGCGTCCCGCCGACCAGGTACGGATTACCGCGCGGCTTCGTGCGCTGCCAGTACATGTGGTAGTCGGCGTCGTTGGCGGCCGTCGCCTTCTGCCGGTCGTTCACCGCGTTCTGCAGGGACTTCGGCACGTCGTCCAGCCCGAAGGTGTCCGGGCCCGCGGCGCCGAACACCTTGCGGCCGTCCTTGCGTTCGTCCACCAGCAGCACGCTGTAACCGGGGCTGCTCCCCGCCATCAACTCGGCGGTGCGCTGCATCTCGGCGGGCGTCGGATCGCCGGGCAGCGCGGCGGCACGGTTCTGCATCTCCTGGCGGAAGTCCCCGAGCGCCGCGTCCTGGGTGCGGGTGAGCACCGCCTCGCGGTTCAGCCAGTACGCGATGCCGGAGGCGGAGACGGCGGCCGTCAGCGCCACCAGCGAGAACACCATGAGGAGCCGCAGCCGCAGGCTGGTCCAGCGCCGGCCCGCGAACAGGGCTCTGATCACTGCGGGGAGTCCAACCGGTAGCCGACGCCCCGAACGGTACGGATCAGCGTGGGTGAGGACGGCACTTCCTCCACCTTGGCGCGCAACCGCTGAACGCAGGCGTCGACGAGGCGCGAGTCACCGAGGTAGTCGTGCTCCCAGACCAGCCGCAGCAACTGCTGCCGGGACAGGGCCTGACCGGGCCGGCGGCTGAGTTCCAGCAGCAGGCGCAGTTCGGTCGGCGTCAGCTGGAGGTCCTCGCCGTTCTTCGTCACCGTCATCGCCGCCCGGTCGATGACCAGGGACCCGAAGACCGCGGAGTCGCTCGCCTCCCGCTCGCCGCGGCGCAACACGGCCCGGATGCGGGCGTCGAGCACCCGGCCCTGGACGGGCTTGACCACGTAGTCGTCGGCACCCGACTCCAGGCCCACCACGACGTCGATGTCGTCGCTGCGGGCGGTGAGCAGGATGATCGGCAGCTGGTCGGTGCGGCGGATCCGCCGGCACACCTCGAAGCCGTCGATCCCGGGCAGCATCACATCCAGCACGATCAGGTCCGGCCGCTGCTCGCGCAGCAGTTTCAGGCCGTCCTCGCCCGTCGCCGCGGTGGCCACACGGTGGCCCTGGCGTGACAGGGAAAGTTCGAGGGCCGTGCGGATGGCGTCGTCGTCCTCGATCAGCAACAGGAAAGGCACGGGCTCATTCTGTCCCATCAGCCGTTGGGACTTCGACAGTCCTGAGGTGGAGATCGCTCACAGGTCCCTGTGACAGGCCTGTGACAGTCGAAGGACAACCCGGTTATCTCCGCCGGGCAGTCTTCATACCAACGAACGGACCGAAGCAGACTCCACGACGGGGGGCGCGAGATGAACACGCTGCACAGCACCACGACCAGCGCGGTTGTCACGCGGCTGCACGATGTGAACCGCCGGGCGGGTGTCCGTACGGCGACGGTCGCCCGTCAGCGACCGACGCACCCTGTAGCCATCGACGCGAACACGTACCAGGCGGTTCCCGCCGCACGGATCCCGTCCTCCTCGGAGGCCGAGTTCACGGCGTACGTCCAGGAGCGGCGGGCCGCCCTCTACGCGACGGCCTTCCACCTCACCGGCGACCGCCACGAGGCCGAGGACCTGCTCCAGAGCGCGTTGTTCTCCACCTACCGCGCCTGGGACCGGATCAGCGACAAGGCCGCCGTCGGCGGTTACCTGCGGCGCACGATGACGAACCTGCACATCAGCGCCTGGCGTCGGCGGAAGCTGAACGAGTACCCGACCGAGGAACTGCCGGAGACGGCCTCCGACACGGACGCGATGCGCGGCACGGAGCTGCGCACGGTGCTGTGGCAGGCCTTGACCCGCATCCCGGAGCCGCAGCGCACGATGCTGGTGTTGCGGTACTACGAGGGCCGCACGGACCCGGAGATCGCGGAGATCCTGGGCATCAGCGTCGGCACGGTGAAGTCGAGCATCTGGCGGTCGCTGCGGCGCCTGCGGGACGACGAGGCGCTGAGCTTCGGCCGCGACGAGTCGGACTCGTTCGGCGAGCTCGTCGCCTGACAGAGACCAACGGGGGTTGGACCACGGGGCCGGGGGGCCCGTCCTGCGGGGGTGGGGCGGGGGTCACGGGGGGAGAGAAGGCGGGATCAAGCGGCCGGGGGTCCGCGTGATCCCGCCTTTTCGCATGCGCGTGTACGGGTGCCCGAGTCGGGCGGGGGTTACGCCGGGGCGGCGGCGCGGTGGCGGCCGGCGGCGCAGGCGGCCAGCCTGCCCAACGCCTCGTCGCGGCCGCAGGCATGGGCGCCGAGAGCGGTGTGCCGGGCGACGATGCCCCGCTCGGCCCGCATCAACCGCCAGCCCCTGCGCAGCAGGAACGGCAGGGACTTGCGGCCTTCGCGCAGGTCCCGGGCGAGGCGCCGCCGGAAGGTCGTCGAGGGTCGCCCGCGCAGGCAGATCGCGTCGGCGAGCAGCCCCAGTTCCTGGCAGCGCGCCACGATGTCCGCCGCGAAGATGCCCTCGGCGATGAACAGGGGGGTCCGCGCTATGTCCAGGGTCTCGGTCCCGGTCCGCGAGGAGGTGGCGATCGAGTACGTCGGGACCTCGGTCCGGCCCACCGCGCAGAGCCGGGTGATGGCGGCGACCGCCTCCCGCGCGTCCCACGACAGCGGGGAGTCCCAGTCGATGTCGGAGCTGCCCTCGACCAGGGGGAGGGTCGGGTCGTCCGCCTCCTTGTAGAAGTCGTCCAGGCGCAGCACGGGCAACCCGGAGCGGGCCGCGAGCGAGGACTTGCCGGAGCCCGAGGGTCCGGTCAGCAGCACGACACGCGTTGGCAGAGGAGAGGAACAGCTCACGGGACACCAGTGTGAACCATGACCTGCGGTATCGATACATCGGCGACGTGCCCTGCGAGCACTCTCACACCCGCGCGGCCGGTTGGTGTCGACACCCGCACCTGCACTACGCTGCGTGCGCACGCGACTACGACCACAGGCGGGATCCTCATGGCACGTCACGCAGCCCCCGGCAACGGCGCCGGCACTCGCGCCCTTCGCGGCGCGGGCCTCACCCTGACCATGGCCGGCGCGGCCCTGGCGATGGCGGCGGGGGGCGCACAGGCCGGCGAACTCTCGGTACCGGCGGCCCTGGCGGGCGTCGCCGACCCGATCTCCAACCTCAAGGTGAACCCGCTCGCCCACACCGGCGTGGACCCGCTCGACAACGGCGTGGCCACCAAGATCGCGGACTTCCCGTCGGTCGGCACGGGCATGGTCACCGGAGTGCTGACCCAGGGCCCCTCGGTCGGTGAACTCCCCACCGCGGCGGCGTCCTCGCTGCTCGGGCCGCTGCTCCCGGCGGCGGGCAAGTAGGCGCGCGGGTACGGGAAGGCCCCGGCAGCACGGGGGTCGCTGCCGGGGCCGGTCCGAGGGCGGGCTAGTAGGACGAGCCGCCCGAGCCGAGCGAACCCGTGGGGTGCCAGACCGTCTTGGTCTCCAGGAACGCCGTCAGGCGGGAGGTGCCCGGGTCGGCCGTCCAGTCGTCCACAGGCTGTGGACGCAGCACGCGCTTGAGGTTGTCGGCCGCCGCGATCTCCAGCTCCTTGGCCAGCGCCACGTCGGCGCCCGCCAGGTCGATGGCGTTGACGTCCTGGTGGGACGCCAGGTGCGGGCCCATCTCGCCGGCCTTGCCGGACAGGATGTTGACCACGCCGCCGGGCAGGTCGGAGGTGGCCAGCACCTCGCCCAGGGACAGCGCGGGCAGCGGGGACTTCTCGCTCGCGATGACGACCGCGGTGTTGCCCGTGGCGATCACCGGGGCGATCACGGAGATCAGGCCCAGGAACGATGAGTCCTGCGGGGCGACGACCGTGACCACACCGGTCGGCTCCGGGGTGGACAGGTTGAAGAACGGGCCCGCGACCGGGTTGGCCCCGCCCACGACCTGGCCGATCTTGTCTGTCCAGCCCGCGTACCAGACCCAGCGGTCGATCGCCGCGTCCACGACGGCCGCGGCCTTCGACTTCGACAGCCCCTCGGCCTCGCCGACCTCGCGGACGAACTGCTCGCGGCGGCCCTCCAGCATCTCGGCGACGCGGTAGAGGACCTGGCCGCGGTTGTACGCGGTCGCGCCGGCCCAGCCGCCGAAGGCCTTGCGGGCGGCGACGACCGCGTCACGGGCGTCCTTGCGGGAGGACAACGGCGCGTTGGCCAGCCACTTGCCCTTGGAGTCGGTCACTTCGTACACCCGGCCGCTCTCGGAGCGGGGGAACTTCCCCCCGACGTACAGCTTGTAGGTCTTGAAGACACTGAGGCGGTTCTGCTGCTCAGACATCGAGGTAGCCCTCCAGGCCGTGACGGCCGCCTTCGCGCCCGAAGCCCGACTCCTTGTAGCCGCCGAAGGGCGAGGTCGGGTCGAACTTGTTGAACGTGTTGGCCCAGACGACGCCCGCGCGGAGCTTGTTGGCGACCGCGAGGATCCGCGAACCCTTCTCCGTCCAGATGCCGGCGGACAGGCCGTACTGGGTGTTGTTGGCCTTGGCGACGGCCTCGTCGGGCGTACGGAACGTCAGCACGGACAGCACCGGGCCGAAGATCTCGTCGCGGGCGACGGTGTGCGCCTGGGTGACGTTCGTGAAGAGCGTCGGGGCGAACCAGTAGCCGGCGGACGGGAGTTCGCAGGCCGGGGACCAGCGCTCGGCGCCCTCGGCCTCGCCGGTCTCGGCGAGCGCGGTGATCCGGGCGAGCTGCTCGGCGGAGTTGATCGCGCCGATGTCGGTGTTCTTGTCGAGCGGGTCGCCCAGGCGCAGCGAGGAGAGGCGGCGCTTGAGCGAGTCCAGCAGCTCGTCGTGGATCGACTCCTGGACCAGCAGGCGCGAGCCCGCGCAGCAGACCTGGCCCTGGTTGAAGAAGATGCCGGTGACGATGCCCTCGACGGCCTGGTCGATCGGGGCGTCGTCGAAGACGATGTTGGCGCCCTTGCCGCCCAGCTCCAGGGTGACCTTCTTGTCGGTGCCGGCGACGTGGCGGGCGATCTTCTTGCCGACCGCGGTCGAGCCGGTGAAGGCGACCTTGTTGACGTCCGGGTGCTCGACGAGGGCCGCACCCGCGTCGCCGTACCCGGTGAGGATGTTGACGACACCCTTGGGCAGGCCCGCCTGGCGGCAGATGTCCGCGAAGAAGAGCGCGGACAGCGGGGTGGTCTCGGCGGGCTTCAGCACGACCGTGTTGCCGGTGGCGAGCGCCGGGGCGATCTTCCAGGCGAGCATCAGCAGCGGGAAGTTCCACGGGATGACCTGGCCGGCCACGCCGAGGGGGCGCGGGTTCGCGCCGTAGCCGGCGTGGTCGAGCTTGTCGGCCCAGCCCGCGTAGTAGAAGAAGTGCGCGGCGACCAGCGGGAGGTCCGCGTCGCGGGTCTCCCGGATCGGCTTGCCGTTGTCCAGGGTCTCCAGGACGGCCAGCTCGCGGCTGCGCTCCTGGATGATCCGGGCGATGCGGAAGAGGTACTTGGCGCGCTCAGAGCCGGGCAGCGCGGACCACTTCTCGAAGGCCTTGCGGGCGGCCTTGACGGCGCGGTCCACGTCGGCGGCGCCGGCCTGGGCCACCTCGGCCAGGACCTCCTCGGAGGACGGCGAGACGGTCTTGAAGACCTTGCCGTCGGCGGCCTCGGTGAACTCGCCGTCGATGAAGAGCCCGTAGGACGGGGCGATGTCGACGACCGAGCGGGACTCGGGGGCGGGTGCGTACTCGAAAAGGGATGCCATGGTGATCAGTCCACCGTCACGTAGTCGGGACCGGAGTAACGGCCGGTGCTCAGCTTCTGGCGCTGCATCAGCAGGTCGTTGAGCAGGCTGGAGGCGCCGAAGCGGAACCAGTGGTTGCTCAGCCAGTCCTCGCCCGCGGTCTCGTTGACCAGGACCAGGAACTTGATCGCGTCCTTGGTCGTGCGGATGCCGCCGGCCGGCTTCACGCCGATCTGGATCCCGGTCTGCGCCTTGAAGTCGCGGACGGCTTCGAGCATGAGCAGGGTGTTGGCGGGGGTGGCGTTCACCCCGACCTTGCCGGTGGACGTCTTGATGAAGTCGGCGCCGGCCATCATGCCGATCCAGGAGGCCCGACGGATGTTGTCGTACGTCGACAGCTCACCGGTCTCGAAGATGACCTTGAGGCGCGCGGCGGTGCCGTCGGGGCGGACGCAGGCCTCCTTGACGGAGCGGATCAGCTCGTACGTGTCCAGGTAGCGGCCGGCGAGGAAGGCGCCACGGTCGATGACCATGTCGATCTCGTCGGCGCCGGCGGCGACGGCGTCGGCCGTGTCCGCGAGCTTCACGGGCAGGGCGGCACGGCCGGCGGGGAACGCCGTGGCGACGGACGCCACCTTGACGTCGGCGCCGTTCAGCGCCGCCTTGGCGGTGGCCACCATGTCGGGATAGACGCAGACCGCGGCGGTCATGGGCGTCGTACGGTCGGTCGGATCGGGGTGGACGGCCTTGTTGGACAGCGCCCGGACCTTGCCCGGGGTGTCCGCACCCTCGAGCGTCGTCAGGTCGATCATCGAGATGGCCAGGTCGATGGCATAGGCCTTGGCCGTCGTCTTGATCGAGCGGGTGCCGAGGGAGGCCGCGCGGGCCTCCAGTCCGACTGCGTCTACGCCGGGCAGCCCGTGCAGGAAGCGGCGCAGCGCGCTGTCGGACGTCGTCACGTCAGCGAATGCGGTGAGGGTGGTGGGCATGGTCACCACATGAGCATATCTACGCGCGTAGCGACCTGTCACCCCCCTCCCCCGAATCAACCGAAAACGCATGCGGCCGCCGAACGACCGCGCGTCGTGACGATCCGGTGACAGGAACAGGATCGTCCGACCGCAGAAGATCCATAGATTTCTCTTCAGCAGCCCGCCACACCTGACCCGGTGAACCAGACCGACCAGACTCAACGCGGCATGCGACTCTCCTCCACTTTCCTCACCCACGCTTCAGGAGTCGTTATGCGTACCGCCCTCCGCACCTCGATCGTCACCGCCGCCCTCGCCGGCGCGCTCCTCGCTCCCGCCGCCGGCGCGTTCGCCGCGCCCGCTCCCCAGGCCGTCACCGCGGTGTCCGGGACCACGTCGGGCAGCGACCGCTACGCCGGGGAGCTGGTCCTCGTGGCCGACGGCGTGCTGGCGGTGCTGCGGAACGAGTCCGAGGGCCCCGAGGTGTGGCTGCGCGCCGTCGGCCCGGACTGGAAGCCCTCGGACGGCTGGGCGGGCCACGTGTACGAGGTGCTGAACCGCACGCACACCGCCGCCACGATCGACGGGTCCACGTTCACGCTGGTCAAGGCGGACACCGCGGCCCCCTCGCTGACCGTCCGCGGGCCGGCGGGCACGAGCAGCCACCCGCTGCCGAAGGGCAAGCCGTCCACCGAGCCGTCCACGAAGCCGTCGGCCGAGCCCTCCGCGAAGCCCTCCGCCAAGCCGACCGTCGTGTCCTCCGCGAAGCCCTCGGCCGCGGCGGGCGTCACCACGAAGACCGACGTGAAGGCGCAGACGGCGGTCGTCCCCCGGGGCGCGGTCGCCGCGGGCGCGGAGATCTCCACCGCGGACACGGACGACAGCAGCACCGTCGCGGCCGGCGCCGGCCTCGTGGCGATCTTCGCCGCGCTCGGCGCGGCGGCGATGCACCTCTCCCGCCGTTCCCGCGGCCGCGCCTGATCGCCGCCGATCCCCTCGTCACACACGCCGTCCGGCGGGTCACCTTCACGGTGG
This sequence comes from Streptomyces sp. NBC_00513, assembly GCF_041431415.1. Taxonomy (GTDB): domain Bacteria; phylum Actinomycetota; class Actinomycetes; order Streptomycetales; family Streptomycetaceae; genus Streptomyces. The sequence continues at coordinate 4,844,011 of NZ_CP107845.1, read as the reverse complement.
CCCGCCGGACGGCGTTCCCTTCCCGCCCGCGCCACACCGGCCCGTTCCCGGAGCACCTCCATGGCCCATCGCGTCCGCCCCCTGCTCGCCGCCGCCCTCCTCGCGCCCGTCGCCCTGGCCGCCCTGACCGGCTGCGGCGCTTCCGCACGCCCCGCCGGAGCGGCCGCCGCACCGCCGCCGCACATCGCGGCGACGCCCGCGCGGGACGCCTCGACGACGTCCGCCGCGCCGGCGGCCGCCGCGCCGCTGCCCGCCTCGGAGCCCGTCCGGGTACGGATCCCCGCGGCCGGTGTCGACACCTCCCCCGTGCTCCGCCTGGGGCTGGAGCGCGACGGCACCGTCCAGGTGCCCTCCGTCGCCGACGGGGACAAGATCGGCTGGTACACCAAGGGCGTCACCCCGGGGCAGACCGGTCCCGCCGTGCTGATCGGCCACTTCGACACCGCGCGCGGCCCGGCCGTGCTCAAGGACGTCTCCAAGGTCCACGTCGGCGACGAGATCACCGTGTCCCGCGCGGACGGCGGCTCCGCCGTCTTCCGGGTGCGCGAGTTGGAACAGGTCGACAAGAAGAGCTTCCCCACCGCCAAGGTGTACGGGAACACCACCCGCCCGGAGCTGCGCGTCGTCACCTGCGGCGGCGAGATCACCGACGGCCACCGCCCCGACAACATCATCCTGTACGCCGATCTCGTGGGGTGAGACGGCGTGAGGCACAATCGGGCGCATGAGCAGCCAGCAACCCCCTGACGAGCCGGTGTACGACGACCGGGTCTACCGCTCGCCCATGGCCATCGTCACGGGCGTGCTGATGCTCGGGCTGGTCGCCTGGCTCTGCGGGGACGCGGTCCTGCGCGGGGAGGGGGGCACGCGGTGGGTGGCGCTGGCCATCGCCGTGTGCGCCGTGCCGCTCGTCGTGGCGTTCACCATCCGGCCCGCCGTCTTCGCCAACGACGACCGCATGCGGGTGCGCAATCCCTTCCGCGTGATCGAACTGCCCTGGGCGGCCGTGGACACCGTGCGCGCCGGCTACTCGGCCGAGGTGCTGGCGGAGGGTTCCACCTACCAGCTGTGGTCCGTGCCGGTCTCGTTGCGCGAGCGGAAGAAGGCGCAGCGTCCCTACAGTCGGCGCGGCGGTCTGACCGGCAAGGGGCTGTCCCCGGACCAGGGGAGGGCCGGCGCGGCGGTCGACGGGCCGCAGCGGGCGGGCGCCGACAAGGTCGTGGACGAGCTGCGGGAACTGGCCGAGCGCGGGGCCTCGCGCGCGGGGGCGCGGGGCGACGTGAGCGTGCGGTGGTCGTTCGAGATCATCGCGCCCGCCGTGATCGGCGCGGTCGCGCTGATCGTGCTGCTCGCCACCGGCTGAAACGTGGCGCAGTCGCTCGCGAACCGCCGGAACCACCGCTACCGGGGCCTGCGTCCTCGCTGGTGTGCAGCGTCATGAGGGCGGCGGCAGCGCCGCCATAGATCTTCGGCTCCGGCTCCTGGGCGGGGCCCTGCTGGCCGCCCATCTCCTCGTCGTCGGCTGGTTGAGCCTGCGGCCGTTGGACGTTCCCTGGGCGGCGGCCGCGAACCTGTCCCCGCTGGAGGGGATCCGGGCGGACCTCGCGTACGGACCGTTGGAGGCGGCCTGCCGGATCGGCAAGGGGTTGGCCCTGCTGGCTCCGCTCGGGGTGCTGTTGCCGTTGACCGGCGGGCGGCTCGCGCCGTCACCGCTGGCCGCGTGGGCCTCGCTGGCCCGGACGGCGGCGGCGGGGGCGTTGGTGTCGCTGAGCATCCTGATGTTGCAGACGGCGGTTCCGGGTCAGGTGGTCGACGTGGACTCGCTGTTGTTGAACACGGCCGGGGTGCTGATCGCGCACGCGACGGTGGTGCCGGCCCTGAGGGCTCGCCTGAGGCGTTCTCAGGGGCACACCCCGAGAATCACCAGGGTCGACCTCGGCCCCTGGACCGAGGTTTTGTCGGCGGTTCCCCGCGAGTATTGAGGCATCGCAGGAAAGCGATCCCATACGAAGGAGAATCCCATGAGCGCGATTACCCGCCCCCGTGACGGACGGATGATCGGTGGCGTCTGTGCCGGTCTCGCGCAGCGTTTCGGAATCAAGGCGAGGACGATGCGGATCATCTTCGTCCTGTCGTGCCTGCTGCCGGGTCCGCAGTTCCTGATCTACCTGGCGCTGTGGGTGCTCCTGCCGAACCAGAAGCACGCCGCCGGTTCCGCCCACACCGCCTGGTAGTCCGTTCCGCCGGTTCGATCAGGCCGCCCGCTGGACCTTCTCCAGCTGCTTGTCCGCCACTTCCCGGGGGACCTGCGCCTTCTTCTCGGCGGCGGCCACGTTCAGGGCCATGAGCCGTACGACGGTGTCGCCCTCGCGCACGACCACCAGATGGACCTGGGCGGAGACGCCCTGGGCGGCGGCGGTCGTGGTCCAGCTGACGCTCTCGTCCCCGCCGGTCTCGTAGGCGACGGGCTTCACGTCGCGGTAGCTGCCGGTCTGCTTCTGCACGGTGGCCGCGAAGCCGGAACCGCATGCGGCGACGGCGTCGCGCAGGCGGGACATGAGCCGCTTGGCGTCCTTCTCCGCGTAGGAGCTGACGGAGGCGGAGACGGCGAGGCCGACCTGCTTCTGGGAGCCGACGCCCCGGTTGACGGTTTCCCGTGCGGCCGGGTCGGGCTTGTCGCCCATGATGTCGGCGAGCGGCTGGCAGGGCTTCCTGTCGGCTTGCGGCTGGCCGTCGGGGGCGTTCGGGTTCTTGCCCTGGGCGGAGATCTGGTAGCCGGCGAGGTCGCCCTGTTCGAGGGCCGACCGTTCCAGTCCGCTGCCGCCCTTCTTCGGCGCGGCCGAGCCGGCGGGGGCTCCGGGGGCGCCCGAGGACGGGTTCGGGGCCGAGGCGGAGCCCTTGGGGTCCGGGGCCTTGTCGGCCTCCGGGGTGCCCTTACCGCTGCAACCCACCGCTCCGAGAAGGAGGGCGGGGAGCAGTGCGGCCGTGGCCGCTCCGAGCTTGACTGGTGCCTTCAGGCGCATGACCGATGACCTCATACCGCGTGCGTTGGCGGGCAGTTGACGGCGATCGTGGCACACGACGCGACGTGGCGCACACCTGCTCGCAGCGGTGTGCGCCATGCGTACTCGCGTGCGGATCGCGGCGTGGGTCAGCCGCCGAGCGCGCCACCGATGGGCAGGCCGCCGAGCGTGGGGCCGAGGGAGTCGGTGAGCTGGCCGAGCGGGGCCGCGGGGTCGCTCGACTGGCTGCCCTCGGCCTTCACGTGCTGCTGGCTGGTGGCGGTCTGGAGGGCGCCCGTGACGGGGCCCAGTGCGTCCGTGAGGCCGACGGCGGGGACGGCGGCGGCGGAACCGGCGGCGGCGGCGACGGCGGCGACGGCACCGAGAGCGGCGAGGCCGAAGGTCTTGGCAGCTGACTGCTTCATGAAGGATCGTCCTTGCGACGGGGAATTGAGCGGCTCCGCAAACTAGTCACTTCAAACCCCGGCCCGCAAACATCTGTAAATACGAGAAAGCGCCCGGGAATTGCCCCTCCCGGGCGCCTTCAGTCCGTCAAGCCTTGGCCTAGGCCGAGACGGAACCGCTGGTCGAAGCGGTCTGCCGGAACAGCCATTCCGACTTCAGCTCCGCATAACCGGGCTTGATGACCTCGTTGATCATGGCCAGTCGTTCATCGAAAGGAATGAACGCGGACTTCATCGCATTGACGGTGAACCACTGCATGTCGTCCAGCGAGTAGCCGAAGGTGTCGACCAGGTGCTCGAACTCGCGGCTCATGCTCGTACCGCTCATCAGCCGGTTGTCGGTGTTGACGGTCAACCGGAAGTGCAGCTTGCGCAGCAGACCGATCGGGTGCTCGGCGTACGAGGCGGCCGCGGCCGTCTGCAGGTTCGACGTCGGGCACATCTCCAGGGGGATGCGCTTGTCGCGCACGTAGGAGGCCAGGCGCCCCAGCTTCACCGTGCCGTCGGCGGCGACCTCGATGTCATCGATGATCTTCACGCCGTGACCCAGGCGATCGGCGCCGCACCACTGCAGGGCCTGCCAGATCGACGGAAGGCCGAAGGCCTCGCCCGCGTGGATGGTGAAGTGGTTGTTCTCGCGCTTGAGGTACTCGAAGGCGTCGAGGTGGCGGGTGGGAGGGAACCCGGCCTCGGCGCCGGCGATGTCGAAGCCGACCACGCCGTTGTCGCGGTACCGGTTCGCCAGCTCGGCGATCTCCAGGGCGCGGGCCGCGTGGCGCATCGCGGTGAGCAGCGCGCCGACGCGGATGCGGTGACCGTTCGCCTTGGCGCGGCGCTCGCCCTCGCGGAAGCCGTCGTTGACCGCCTCGACGACCTCTTCGAGGGTCAGGCCGGCCTCCAGGTGCTGCTCGGGGGCGTAGCGGATCTCGGCGTACACGACGCCGTCCTCGGCCAGGTCCTCGGCGCACTCCGCGGCGACCCGGAACAGGGCGGCCTTCGTCTGCATGACGGCGCAGGTGTGCGCGAACGTCTCCAGGTAGCGCGGGAGGGAGCCGGAGTCGGCGGCTTCCCGGAACCAGATGCCCAGCTTGTCGGCATCGGTCTCGGGGAGGTTCTCGTAGCCGGCCTCCTGCGCCAGCTCGATGATGGTCCCGGGGCGCAGTCCACCGTCGAGGTGGTCGTGCAGGAGCACCTTCGGGGAGCGGCGGATCTGATCCGGGGTGGGCACGTTGAGGGTCTCGCTCGTCATCTGGGCACTCTAGCTCCTACGCGCGTAGAGCAGGGTGTCCGCGACGGCCGTCGATACGTAACAGTGACCGTGCGGACGGGTGGCGTACACCCGTCGGTCTGAGACTGTTCCGCCATGGCACAGCATGCGCCGCCGGCGCGCGGGGCCCGCCTGGGGCGGGCGGCCGGCGCGAACGGCCCGGTCACGACGGTCAGTGGTGTGGTGCTCCTCCTCCCCGGGGCGTCCAGATGGTCCCCCGGGCCGCTGCGTCCGCTCGCGCGGGCGCTGGCGCGCTCGGGCGCGGCGCACGGGCTGGTCACGCACCCCGTCGTGCACGGGGCCGGGGCCCGGGAGGAGGACGCCGAGTGGGCGGCGGACGAGGTGGTGCGCCGGTACGGGGACGTGCCGGTCTGCCTGGTCGGCTATGACGCGGGGGGTCGGGCGGTGCTGCGCGCGGGCGGCCACGCGGCGGTCAACTCGGTTCTCGCGCTCGCCCCCAGTCTGGGCGGGCCCACCCCGCAGGAGCCCCCTGAACCGGTGAAACAGCTCTCGGGGCGGCAGGTGCTGATCGTGCACGGGACCAACGACGCGCGCAGCGACCCGGAGTCCTCCTTCCGGCTGGCGACGCGGGCGAAGAAGGCGAACCGTTCGACCTGCCGCTTCGAGGTGCATTCGGACGGGCACGGGCTGCGCGAGCACCAGGCGGAAGTGGTGGCGCTGGCCGTGGACTTCGTGCTCGGCGCGGTGTTCTCGGGCCGGTACTCGCGGCCGGTCACGGACGCGCTCGCCGCGCCGCCGCCGCTGGGCCTGCGGATGCCGCTCGCCTCCGGGTTCGGGCGGTCCCTGCGGGGCTGACGCGCCGATCCCGGCGGACCGTCCGGGACGGTTCGCCGGGGTCAGCGCACCACGTGGACCCCGGGCGCGTCGTGGCGGCCGCCCAGCAGGCCCGTGGCCCGGTCCAGGGCGGCGCCCAGCGAGCCCGCGGTGGGCGCGGCGGCGAGTACGTACGCGTGGTGCCGTGCGCCGGTCGGCGGGCGGCGGACGACGGCTCCGCGCGGGACGTCCAGGTGGACCCGGACCACGCCGGGTACGGCCCGGGCCGCCGCGACGCCCGGACCGGCCCCGGCGGTGCGCCAGCCGGGCGGGAAGTCCACGTACCGCAGCCCGGCGTGGGCGGCGCGCGGCCGGCGCGGCGGGTCGGGGAGGCCGAGTCCGGCGGCCAGCGCCAGTCCGAGCACGTCGGTGCCGTGGGCGAGCCGGAGCAGGTGGGTGAGCTCGTCGGCGCCGGGTCGGGCGTGGGCCTCGATCAGCCGGGGCCCGCGGGGGGTGAGCACGACCTCGGTGTGGGACGGGCCGTCGCGGTGCCCGGCGAGGTCGAGGACCGCGCGTACGAGGGCCCTGACGGCCTCGGCCGCCGTCGCGTCCAGGGCGATCGGCAGGCGGTGGCCGGTCGCGGTGAGGTCGGGGCCGGCGGCGGGGATGCGCCGCGACCAGCCGAGGACGCGGTGGCGGCCTTCCCGGGAGAGGGTCGCGACGGCCAACTCGGGGCCTTCGAGGTACTCCTCGACGAGCAGGTCGGTGACGGCCGGGTAGCCGCGGGCGGCGGATCGGGCCCCGGCCGGGTCGGCGACCAGTCGTACGCCCTCTCCGTCGGCGCCCCAGCGGGGCTTGATGACGCAGGGGTAGCCGATGAGGGTGGTGATGAAGGGGATGAGGTCGGCGCGGCCGCAGCGGGCGAAGGAGACGGGGTGGGCGGCGTGGAGGCCGTTGGAGCGGGCCCGCAGGCCGGCTTTGTCCATGAGGGCGGTGACGGCGGCGGTGGGGGTGCCGGGCAGGCCGAGTTCCTCGTTGGCGCGGGCTGCGGCGAGGGCGCCCGCGGGGTCGAAGCCGAAGACGGCGGCCCGGCCGCGGCGGACCTCCTCCAGCCGGCCGACGGCCCCCACGAGGCGCGGGTGGTCGCGCCAGTCCGTCCGTACCCGCCGCTCCGCCCCCTCACGGTCGGATGGCACCGATGGATCCGGCGCGACCACCACGGTGCGCGCGCCCGCACGGCGGGCGGCCGCGACCACGGCGGGGCGCGGACTCAGCAGGACGGCCACGGGCCGGTGCCGTTGGTCGGCCGTCCGCTGCCGCATACCGCGCTCCCCCTTCACGCCGTGGCTCCACTGTGCCGGTTCGGCATATGCCGCAGGCGGTCGGTCGGGGGTCGTCTTGCCGCCTTGCGGGAACACGAGGGGTTTACAAACATTCACAGGCCGGGACGAATATGCATATGCCAGCCGATGAAGTCCGAGACATGGGCGAACTGAGTCCCGCGGCGCGGCGCCTCTACGCGTTCGCGGTGGAGCGGCACGCCTTCACGCCTCCGGAGGCGACGGCGGCGCTGGGCGTGCGGGCGGCGGCGGCGATCACCGAACTGGCGGCGGCGCACCTGCTCCAGCGGTCTCCCGACGCGGGACCGGAGCGGTGGAGCGCGGTGGCCCCCCGGGCGGCGGCGGCCCGGGCGTTGGCCCCGCTGGCGCTGCTCGTGCGCGAGACCCACGACGAGATGGACCGGCTGCGGGGGCGCCTGGAGCGGCTGGTGCCGGCCTACGAGGCGGGGGCGGCGCACCGGGACCTGAGCGGGGCCGCCCGGCTGGAGCTGGTGACCGACCTGGGGGCGGTACGGGGGCTGATCGCCGAGCTGGCCGCGTCGGCCGAGGAGGAGATGCTGACCTCGCAGCCGGGCGGCGGGCGGCCCCTGGAGGTGCTGGAGGAGTCGATCGGGCGGGACGAGGCGTTGCTGGCGCGCGGGGTCCGGATGCGAACCATCTACCAGCACACGGCCCGGTACTCGCGTCCGACCGCGGCCTACGTGGAGCGGGTGACGGCGCTGGGCGCGCAGGTGCGGACGCTGGGCGACGGGCTGATGCGGATGTTGGTCTTCGACCGGCACACGGGCCTGATGGCGGTGCCGGACCGGGGCGGGGCGGCCCTGGTGGTACGGGAGCCGAGCGTCGTGCACTTCATGACGTCGGCGTTCGACCGCTCCTGGTCGGACGCGGAGCCGTTCCCGGTGACGGTGAGTCCGGAGGCGGCCCGGACGCTGTCGGACGAGCTGCGGCAGACCATCGTCCGGCTGCTGTCGGAGGGGCTGGAGGACAAGGTGATCGCGCGCCGGCTCGGGATGTCGGAGCGGACCTGTCAGCGGCACATCGCGGAGATCATGCGGGCGGTCGGGGCGAAGTCCCGCTTCCAGGCCGGGTACTTGCTGTCGACGGCGGCGGCCCTGGAGCCGGCCGCACCGCAGGAGTAGGCGCGCGGCCCGGACCGGATCGGCCCGGGCCGGGCCGGCCGTCAGATCGGGCCGTGCAACTCCGGGATCAGGCGACCGCGTCGGGACAGCAGGAAGCGCTTGAACTCCGCGACCGGGGGTGTGTCGGGGTGTCCGTCGAGCCAGGCGACGCCGATCTCGCGGACCGCGCGGGGCGCCGTCACCGTCAGTTCGACCACCCCCGGCCGGGCCACGGCGGGCGGCGGCAGCAGGGCGACGCCGAGGCCGGCCGCGACGAGGCCGCGCAGGGTCTCGGCCTCCTCCCCCTCGAAGGCGACCTTCGGGGTGAACCCGGCCTCCGCGCACAGGTCGTCGGTGATGCGGCGCAGGCCGTAGCCGGGCTCCAGGGTGACGAAGGTTTCCTCGGCGGCCTCGGCCAGCCGGATCCGTTTGCGGCCGGCGAGGCGGTGGTCGTCCGGCACGACCAGGCGCAGCCGTTGTTCGTCGAGGCGGCGGGCCACCAGGTCGGGGGCGTCGGGCAGCGGTGAGGTGAGGCAGAGGTCGAGTTCGCCGGCGCGCAGCCGCTCCAGCATGGCCTCGCCGTAGTTCTGGACGAGTGAGAAGCGGATGCGCGGGTGGTCGGCGCGGAAGGCGCGGATCAGGCCGGGGACGGTCTCGGACCCCAGGGTGTGCAGGAAGCCGAAGGCGACCTTGCCGGCGGTGGGGTCGGCGTCCTGCTGTACGGACTCGGCCGCGCGGGCGATCTCCGCGAGGGCGCCTTCGGCCGAGGCGAGGAAGGTGCGTCCGGCGGTGGTGAGGGCGACGGTACGGCCCTTGCGGGCGAACAGCGTGACGCCCAGGTCCTGTTCGAGGCGGACCACGGCCCGGGACAGGGTGGACTGCGGCACGCCCAGTTCGTGGGCGGCGCGCGTGACGTGCTCGTGCCGGGCCACGGCGACGAACCACGTCAGGCGAGGGGCCAGCAGACTTGTCACCGCCATGTCTTCTTCGTAACGGTTCATTGACATGCACCCCTGTGACCTGTGCTGATGCGGCAGTGGATCGATTATGGCGATTCCATGCATTGGACGCATCAAAAACGCGGGCCTACGGTTTTGGCATGCCTCCCGCTCATACCGGGGCACCCGTCATCCCGGGTGCCTCCACCTTGTCGTTTCCCGCACCGGAGCCCCACTCCCCCGGTCGCCCCGGCTACCGCCGGATGAGCCTCGCGCTCTTCGCCGCCGGGCTCGCCACCTTCGCCCTCCTCTACTCCACCCAGGCGCTGCTGCCCGCGGTCTCCGCGGGTTTCGGCGTGACGGCGGGGCAGGCCAGTTGGACGGTGTCCGCGGCCACCGGCGCGCTCGCGCTGTTCGTCCTGCCGCTCAGCGCGCTGTCCGAGCGGTTCGGACGGACCCGGATGATGACCTGGTCGATGGTGATCGCCGTCGCTCTCGGGCTCCTCGTCCCCTTCGCGCCGAACCTGGAGTGGCTGATCGTGCTCCGCGCGGTGCAGGGCGCGGCAATCGCCGGCATCCCGGCCTCCGCCATGGCGTACCTGGCCGAGGAGGTCAAGCCGAAGGCGCTGGTCGCCGCGATCGGCCTGTTCGTCGCGGGCAACTCCATCGGTGGCATGAGCGGGCGCATCGTCACCGGATGGGCGGCGCAGGCGTGGGGCTGGCGCGCCGGTCTGCTCACCGTCGGGCTGATGTCGCTGGCCTGCGCGGTGGCGTTCCTGGTGCTGCTGCCCCGGGCCCGGTTCTTCCGGCCGGCCTCGCTGAACCCGCGCGCCGTGGGCCGCACGGTCGCCGGTCACCTGCGGGATCCGCTGCTGCTGCGGCTGTACGGGATCGGCGCGCTGTTCATGACCGTCTTCGGGGCGGTGTACACGGTCGTCGGGTTCCGTCTGGTCGACGAGTTCTCGCTCGGACAGGGCGTGGTCGGCTCGGTCTTCCTGGTGTACCTGGTCGGCACGGCGTCCTCCGCGGCCGCCGGTCGGCTGGTGGCGCGGGCCGGGCGGCGCGGCGCGCTGTACCTGGCCGTGACCACGACGGCGCTGGGGCTGCTGCTGTCGCTGGCGCACTCGCTCGCCGCGATCCTGGCCGGGCTGGTGCTGATCACCGCGGGCTTCTTCGCGGGGCACGCGGTGGCCTCGGCGGCGGTGAGCCGGACGGCGAGGACGGGCCGGGCGCAGGCCTCGGCGCTCTACCAGTCCGCGTACTACCTGGGCTCCAGCGCGGGCGGCACCCTGGGCGCGCTCGCCTACCACTCCTCGGGGTGGGCGGCCACGGTCGGGATCGCGCTGCTGGCGGTCCTGGGTGTCGTGTCGATCACCCTGTACGGGTCGCACGCGGCCCGCTCCGAGCGTCGGCCGATGGCCGCGGCGGCGGCCGCGCGGTGACGCGTACCCGCTGAGCGCGGGGCCGGCGGGGACGTGCCCGAGGGCGCGTCCCCGCCGGCGTGTCCGACCTGGTCGGGGCGTTCGGGCTGGTCTGGGCGTTGCGGAGGCGATTGTCAGACCCCTCCGGTAGCTTCCGGGTATCGGACCGACCAGGGGGATCGACGCCATGAGTGACCTTGCGACCAGCCCGGAGCTGGATGCGGCCATGGACCGCTACCGGGTCGAACTGACCGGCTACTGCTACCGCATGCTCGGCTCCTCCTTCGACGCCGAGGACGCGGTGCAGGACACGTACATCCGCGCCTGGCGGGCCCACGAGAAGTTCGAGGGCCGCTCCTCGCTGCGTTCCTGGCTGTACCGGATCGCGACCAACGTCTGCCTGGACCTGCTGAACGCGGGGAACAAGCGGGCCCGCCCGATGGACCTCAGCGCCCCGCAGCACCAGGCCTCCGCCGTGCTGAACGAGCGGCCCGAGGTGACGTGGCTGGAGCCGGTCCCCGACGGGCGGGTGCTGCCGCAGACCGCCGACCCGGCGGAGATGGCGCTGGCGAAGGAGTCGGTCCGGCTGGCGTTCGTCGCGGCGCTCCAGCACCTGCCGGCGAAGCAGCGGGCGGTGCTGATCCTGCGCGAGGTGCTGGCCTGGAAGGCGGACGAGGTCGCCACCCTCCTGGAGACCACGGTGGCCTCGGTGAACAGCGCGCTCCAGCGGGCGCGGGCGACGCTGGCCGGTCAGGGCATCCGCGAGAGCGACCCGGCGGATCCGTTGGACGCGGACCAGGCGAGACTGCTGGAGCAGTACCTGAGCGCCTTCGAGGCGTACGACATCACCCGCCTCACCACCCTGCTGCACGAGGACGCCGTGCTGTCGATGCCGCCGTTCGACCTGTGGCTCCGGGGCCACGAGGACATCGCGGCCTGGCACCTGAACCAGGGCATCGGCTGCAAGGGCTCCCGGCTGATCGCGACCACGGCGAACGGCATGCCGGCCTTCGGCCAGTACCGGCCGCGCGAGGACGGACTTCCGGGACACGAGCCGTGGGCGCTCCAGGTGTTGGAGATCTCAGACGGGAAGATCGTCGGGCTCAACGCCTTCCTGGACACCGCCCGGTGGTTCCCGCTCTTCGGGCTCCCCCAGCAACTCGGCGAGACCGACGAGGGCCAGTAGCGCGCGCAGGGACGGTCCGGCGCCGGTGAGCCGGAGCCGGATGCCGGCCCGTCGGGCGGCGAGGGCCAGTCGGGCCACCGCGTCGACGACGCCGAGGCCGGGCCGGGTCAGCGCGCTGACGTCGCACGCCACCTCGCGCGGGCCGTCCCGGGCGAGCCGGCCGATGCGTTCGCAGAGCGCGGCGACGTCCCGGGGCAGCGGAGCGGGCCCGGGCACGGTCAGGGGTTCGGGTTCCGTCGTGTCCACACCAGGGTGGACCTCCGGGGGGCCCGGAACTCATCGGTTCCGGGGCTCGGGGCTGGGCTCTCTGTTGGGGCGTGGCCCGGCGCCCGGTACGACGAACGGGACCGGTGGGGGTCCACCGGTCCCGTTCACCCGAAGGCGGCCGCGGGTCAGGCGATGCGGTCCAGGACGATCGGCGTGGCGGTGAACGAGGTTCCCGCCGCGGCGATGTCGAAGGTGCCGTCCAGCGCGGACAGCGCGTAGTCGAACTTCTCCGGGGTGTCGGTGTGCAGGGTCATCAGCGGCTGGCCCGCCACCACGGTGTCGCCCGGCTTGGCGTGCATCTCGATGCCCGCGCCGGCCTGCACCGGGTCCTCCTTGCGCGCGCGGCCGGCGCCCAGGCGCCAGGCGCCGACGCCCACGCCGTAGGCGTCCAGGCGCGTCAGCACGCCGGACTCGGGCGCGGTCACCACGTGCTGCTCGCGGGCCACCGGCAGGGCCGCGTCCGGGTCGCCGCCCTGGGCGGAGATCATCCGGCGCCAGACGTCCATCGCGGAGCCGTCGGCCAGGGCCTTCTCCGGGTCGGCGTCCTTGATGCCCGCCGCGTCCAGCATCTCGCGGGCCAGGGCCAGGGTCAGCTCGACCACGTCGGAGGGGCCGCCGCCGGCGAGGACCTCGACGGACTCGCGGATCTCCAGCGCGTTGCCGGCGGTCAGGCCGAGCGGGGTGGACATGTCGGTGAGCAGGGCGATGGTCTTGACGCCGCTGTCGGTGCCGAGGGCGACCATGGTCGAGGCGAGCTCGCGCGCGTCCTCGATGTTCTTCATGAAGGCGCCGCTGCCGACCTTGACGTCCAGGACCAGCGAGCCGGTGCCTTCGGCGATCTTCTTCGACATGATCGAGGAGGCGATGAGCGGGATGGCCTCGACGGTGCCGGTGACGTCGCGCAGCGCGTACAGCTTCTTGTCGGCCGGGGCCAGGCCGTCGCCCGCCGCGCAGATGACGGCGCCGGTGGTGTCGAGGACGTGCAGCATCTCCTCGTTGGAGAGCAGGGCGCGCCAGCCGGGGATGGACTCCAGCTTGTCCAGGGTGCCGCCGGTGTGGCCGAGGCCGCGGCCGGAGAGCTGCGGGACGGCCGCGCCGCAGGCGGCGACGAGCGGGGCGAGCGGGAGGGTGATCTTGTCGCCGACGCCGCCGGTGGAGTGCTTGTCGGCGGTGGGGCGGGAGAGGGAGTCGAAGTTCATCCGCTCGCCGGAGGCGATCATCGCGGCGGTCCAGCGGGCGATCTCGCCGCGGTTCATGCCGTTGAGCAGGATGGCCATCGCCAGCGACGACATCTGCTCGTCGGCGACCACGCCGCGCGTGTACGCGTCGATGACCCAGTCGATCTGCTCGGGGCTGAGTTCGCCGCGGTCGCGCTTGGTGCGGATGACGGAGATGACGTCCATGAGGGTGACTTCCTTCCGGCGGTGCGTACGTTCGAAAACTCTACGCGCATAGAGACATGCGGGGTGGCATGGAGGGGTGAAGGGGAACGGCCCTTCCGCACGCGGGCGGAAGGGCCGTCACAGGGATGCGGCTATCTGAGGTGGTCGGGCCCGAAGGCCTGCGGGAGCATCGCGGAGAGCGGCAGGATGCCCTCCGGCGTCTCCACCTGGAGTTCGGGGCCGCCGAACTCGAACAGCAGCTGGCGACAGCGGCCACACGGGACCAGGATGTCGCCCTTGCCGTCCACACACGTGAAGTGCGTCAGTCGGCCGCCGCCCGTGGCCTGGAGGGAGGACACCAGACCGCACTCGGCGCACAGGCCGAGGCCGTAGCTGGCGTTCTCCACGTTGCAGCCGACGATGGTGCGGCCGTCGTCGACCAGCGCCGCCACCCCGACCGGAAAGCCCGAGTAGGGGGCGTACGCCCGGGACATCGCGTCCCGGGCCGCCTTGCGCAGGCCGTCCCAGTCCGGGGCGTCGGCCGTCGTCACTTGCCCTGGCCCTTGCGGTACGGCATGCCGTCCGCCTTCGGCATCCTCAGGCGCTGCGCGGAGAGCGCGAGCACCAGCAGGGTGGTGACGTACGGGGCGGCGTCCACGAACTGGCTCGGAACCGAGTCGGTGACGGCGTACCAGAGGAAGATCAGCACGGCGAAGACCGCGGAGACGGCCGCCGGGAGGTACTTCTTCTTGTAGCCCTGCCAGAGCGCGGCGAGCAGGAGCACGATCGCGACGAGCAGCAGCAGCGCGTGCACGTTCTCGGCGCCACCGCGCAGCTTGAGGCTGTCGATGAAGCCGAACAGGCCCGCGCCGAGCGCCATGCCGCCGGGCATCCAGTTACCGAAGATCATCGCGGCGAGACCGATGTAACCGCGACCGCCGGTCTGCCCCTCCTGGTAGATCGAGCTGGCGACGATCGACAGGAACGCGCCGCCGAGGCCGGCCAGGCCGCCCGAGACGATCACGGCGATGTACTTGTACTTGTACACGTTGACGCCGAGGGACTCGGCGGCCACCGGGTTCTCGCCGCAGGACCGCAGTCGCAGGCCGAAGGTGGTGCGCCACAGCACCCACCAGGTGCCCGGGATCAGCAGCAGCGCGACGACGGTCAGCAGCGACAGGTCGGTGACCAGACCGCCGATGACGCCGGCCAGGTCCGAGATGAAGAACCAGTGCTTGCCCTGGAGGTCGGACATCCAGTCGGACAACCCCGGCACGGTGATCTTGTAGATCGGTTCGATCGACGGGGACTGCTTGGAGGAGCCGCCCGGCGCGTCCGCGAAGGTGAAGTTCGACAGGTACTGGGTGAAGCCCAGGGCGAGGATGTTGACGGCCACACCGGAGACGATGTGGTTGACGTTGAAGGTGACCGTGATGATCGCGTGCAGCAGGCCGCCGATGGCGCCACCGATGATGCCGGCCATCACGCCGGTCCAGGGGCCCCACTGGTAACCGGCCCAGGCACCGAACCAGGTGCCGAGGATCATCATGCCTTCGAGGCCGATGTTGACGACGCCCGCGCGCTCGGCCCACAGACCGCCGAGACCGGCGAGGCCGATCGGCACGGCGAGGGACAGGGCGCCCGACACCTGACCGACCGAGGTCAGGTCGTTGGCGCCGCTGATGACGCGGACCAGCGAGATCAGCGCGAGACCACCCGCGATGATCAGCATGATCCAGGGCAGGCTGAGCTTCTGGCGGCCGCCGGACTTCTTCGGGGCGGCGGCCGTCGCGGAAACGGTGCTGGTGCTCACGCCGCGACCTCCTTGTCGGTCTTGATGGCGTGGCCCGCGGCCAGTTCCTCGCCGACCTTCTGCTGCTGTCGGCGGATGCCGTAACGGCGGACGAGCTCGTACGAGACGACGACCGCGATCACGATGAGGCCCTTCATGATCGTGCCGATCTCCTTCGCGTACCCGGCCGTGTCGAGCGAGGCCGAGGCCTTGTCGATGAAGGCCATCAGGAACGCGGCGAGGAGGATGCCGACCGGGCTGTTGCGGCCGAGCAGCGCGATGGTGATGCCGGTGAAGCCGACGCCGACCGGGAAGGAGAGGTTGTACGTGTGGGTCTCGCCCAGCAGCTGCGGCATGCCGGACAGACCGGCGACGGCGCCCGAGATCAACATCGAGGTGATGATCATCTTCTTGGCGTCCACGCCGGACGCCTGGGCGGCGGACTCGCTGGCGCCGGTGGCGCGCAGGTCGAAGCCGAAGCGGGTGCGGTTGAGCACGAACCAGTAGACGATGCCGAGGGCGAAGGCCACGAAGGTGAAGCCGTAGATCTCCAGGCCGTCACCGATGGACAGCGCCGGGAACCAACCGGACTCGGCGATGTCGCCCGTGGTCAGGTCGTTGGAGCCCGCCGGCTGGATGCCGAGGTTCTTCGGCAGGATCAGCCAGGCGATCAGGCTGGTCGCGATGGCGTTCAGCATGATCGTGGAGACGACCTCGCTGACCCCGCGCTTGGCCTTCAGGACACCCGCGATGCCGGCCCAGAAGGCACCGGTCAGCATGGCGACGACCACGATCACCAGGATGTGCAGCGGGCCCGGCAGGGTGACGGCGGTGCCGACCACGGCCGAGATCATCGCGGCGAGGCGGTACTGGCCGTCGACGCCGATGTTGAAGAGGTTCATCCGGAAGCCGATGGCCACGGCCAGGGCCGCCAGGTAGTACGTACCGGCCTGGTTCACGATGAGGACCTGCACGTCCTCATAGGAGGCGTTCTCGACCATGAGGCGCATGGGCTCGATCGGGTCCACGCCCGTCGCGGCCAGCACGATCATGGTCAGCAGGAAGGCGCTGACCAGCGCGAGCGCGGGGCCGGCGAAGCCGAGGAGCAGCCGGTCCTTGTCGAATTTCTTCATCGGGCCTCGTCCTCCGGGGCATCGGTACCAGCGTCGGTACCGGCGGAGTGGTTGTCGGTGGCTTCCAGGTGCCCGGAGGCGGCGCCCGTCATGGCGGTGCCGAGTTCCTCGGGGGTGACGGTCGCGGGGTCCGCGTCCGCGACCAGGCGGCCGCGGTAGATCACGCGCAGGGTGTCGGACAGGCCGATCAGCTCGTCCAGGTCCGCGGAGATCAGGAGCACGGCCAGGCCCTCGCGGCGGGCCTCGCGGATGGCGTCCCAGATCTGCGCCTGCGCGCCGACGTCCACACCGCGGGTGGGGTGGGCGGCGATGAGGAACTTCGGGTTGTGGCTCATCTCGCGGCCGACGATCAGCTTCTGCTGGTTGCCGCCGGAGAGCGAGGCCGCGGTCACCTCGATGCCGGGCGTGCGGACGTCGTACTCGCGCACGATCCGCTCGGTGTCCTTGCGGGCGGCCTTCGGGTCGAGGATGCCGCGCTTGGAGTTCGGCGACTCGGTGACGTGACCCAGGATGCGGTTCTCCCACAGCGGGGATTCCAGCAACAGGCCGTGCCGGTGGCGGTCCTCGGGGATGTACCCGATGCCGCCCTCGCGGCGCTTGCGGACCGACGCCTTGGTGATCTCGGTGCCGTCGAGGGTGATGACGCCGGCGTCCGGGGTCGTCATGCCCATCAGGGCTTCGATCAACTCGGTCTGGCCGTTGCCCTCGACGCCCGCGATGCCGAGGACCTCGCCCTTGTGGATCGTGAAGGCGATGTCGTCCAGGAGCAGGCGGCCGATGCCGGCCGGCTCGTGGACGAAGGCGTCGGACAGGCCCGGCGTGCGCGCGGTGTCCTCGGTGTTGACGGGGGGAAGACCACCCTCGGCGACGGTCAGACCCGCCACCTTCAGCATCGGGACGTCCGTCACGGTCGACTCGCGGGTCTCCGGGGAAGGGAGTTCGGAGCCGACCATCAGCTCGGCGAGCTGCTTGGTGGTGGTGTTGCGCGGGTCGGCGGTGCCGACCGTGGTGCCGCGACGGATGACGGTGATGTCGTCCGCGACCTTCAGGACCTCGCCCAGCTTGTGCGAGATGAAGATGACGGTCAGGCCTTCGGCCTTGAGCTCCCGCAGGTTGTCGAAGAGCGCGTCCACCTCCTGCGGCACGAGCACGGCGGTCGGCTCGTCGAGGATGAGGATCTTCGCGCCGCGGTAGAGGACCTTGAGGATCTCCACGCGCTGGCGGTCGGCGACACCGAGGTCCTCGACCAGTGCGTCGGGGCGCACGCCGAGGCCGTACGCGTCCGAGATCTCCTTGATCTTCTTGCGGGCCTTGGCGCCGATGCCGTAGAGCTTCTCGCCGCCGAGAACCACGTTCTCCAGGACGGTGAGGTTGTCGGCCAGCATGAAGTGCTGGTGCACCATGCCGATGCCGCGGGCGATGGCGTCGCCGGGGCTGGAGAAGGTGACCTGCTCCCCGTCGATGGCGATGGTGCCCTCGTCCGGCTTCTGCATGCCGTAGAGGATCTTCATCAGGGTCGACTTGCCGGCGCCGTTCTCACCGACGAGGGCGTGAACCGTGCCCTTGCGGACGGTGATCGCGATGTCCTTGTTGGCGACGACGCCGGGGAAACGCTTGGTGATGCCGTGCAGTTCTACGGCGAGAGGGGGGCTGGACGCGTTGATGACGCACTCTCCTTGGCGCGGAAGGAGCTGGAGGCAGGAGGACAGGGCGGGGAGAGAAGGTATCGCGTCCACGATGCCTCTACGCGCGTAGCACTGTCGAAAGTGAAAACTTGCGGCCAACTGACCACAAGGAACACCGAACACGGCTCGGGGCCCGGGAGCGATAGAGACCGCTTCCCGGACCCCGGAGACCATTACCGCATGTCGGACGGCCCTTACGGGGCGGTCTTGACGGTGATCTTCTTGGCGATGATGTCGGCCTTGGCCTTCTCCACCGCGGCGATGACTTCAGCCATCTTCTTGTACTCGGGGTTGGAGTCGGCCAGGCCGACGCCGTCCTTGTCCAGGCCGTAACGGATCTCGCCGTTCTCCGGCTTGCCGTCCTTGACCGACTTGATCAGGTTGTAGACCGAGTCGGAGACGTCCTTGGTGACCGAGGTCAGGATGTGGTCCTTGTACTTCGACAGACCGGCCTGGTTGTACTGGTCGGAGTCGACGCCGATGGCCCACTTGCCCTTGGCCGAGGCGGCCTCGATGGCACCGGAGCCCGCGAGACCGGCGGCGGCGTACACCACGTCGGCGCCGCCCGCGTCGATCTGGCCGTTGGCGGCGGCCTTGCCCAGGTCGGGCTTGGAGAAGCCACCGAAGTCCGGGGGCTGCGTCAGGTAGGCCGACAGCACCTTGGCGTTCGGGTTGGTGTCCTTGACGCCCTGGGTGAAGCCCGCCTCGAACTTCTTGATCAGCGGAACCTCGACACCGCCGATGAAGCCGACCGTGCCGGTCTTCGAGACCTTGGCGGCGGCGACGCCGGCCAGGTAGGAGCCCTGCTCCTCGTTGAAGACCAGGTTGGCGATGTTCTTGCCGGTCACCGAGGTGTCGTCGATGATGCCGAACGTGGTGTTCGGGAACTTCGGCGCGACCTTCTTGATGGCCGGGGCGTAGGCGAAACCGACGCCGATCACCGGGTTGTTGCCCTTGCGGGCCAGCTCGGTGAGGCGCTGGACCTTGTCGGCCTCGCCCTCGCCGTCCGTGGGCTCCGCCTCGGCGGTGGTGATCTTCAGCTCCGACTTGGCCTTCTCGAGGCCCGCGAAGGCGGCGTCGTTGAACGACTGGTCGCCGCGGCCACCGATGTCGTACGCGATGGCGGCGCCGGCGGCGGCCTTCGTCTCCGAGGAGGAGGACGAGGGGCTGTCAGACGACTTCTTACCGCCACAGGCGGTGGCCGAGAGGGCCAGCGCGGCGGACGCGAGGCCCACGGTGGCGATCCTGGTGATCCGGCGCAAGGGGAGGCTCCTTCAAAACCTGACCGAAGCGCCACGACCGGCGCTGGTTTCGCGGCGATCGTAACGCGCGTAGATGTCAGTTAAAGGCCCGTTCATGAGTCGTTATCGGATCGTCGCGAACCGGACAGTGACCGATCGGTGACTCCCCTTGTGTCCAGCCCTTGCGTACCAAGGGCTGGACACGTATACCGACCGACCACCGGATGATGTAGGGACTTTGCCGGGGCTTGACCGCGACCTTGACCGCGAACCCCCTGGCGCCCGGGTCGGCGCCGAGCGGGCGGCGTTACCCGGCCGATCGCCCCCGGTGGGCGTCGAGTCGGGCCTCGCCCCGCCCGTCGAGCAGGGCCGCGGCGGTGAAGAACTCCACGCCGACCCCGATCGCGGACTCGTCGACGTCGAAGTCGCCCCGGTGCAGGTCCTTCTTGGTCGTGTCCCCGGGCTTGCGGACGCCGAGACGGGCCATGGCGCCGGGAACGTGCTCCAGGTACCAGGAGAAGTCCTCCCCGCCCAGGCTCTGCTCGGTGTCCTCGATCGACTCCGCGCCGAGCCGGGCCGCCATGGACTCGCGGAGCAGTTCGGTGACCACCGGGTCGTTGACCACCGGCGGGACGCCCCGGACGTAGGTGATCTCCGACTTGGCCCCGTGCAGGGTCGCGATCTCGTCGATGGCCGCGTGGATCTGGTCAGGGGCCTCGTGCCAGGCGTTGATGTCCAGGCAGCGAACGGTCCCGGACAGTTCCGCGTGCATCGGGATGACGTTGCAGGCGTGCCCGGACTCGATCCGGCCCCAGGTGACCGACATGCCCGAGCGGGCGTCCATCCGGCGGGCCAGCACGGCCGGGACGTCCACGGCGACCCGCGCGGCGGCCGTCACCAGGTCGGTGGTCAGGTGCGGGCGGGCGGTGTGCCCGCCGGGACCGGCCAGGGTGACCTCCAGGCGGTCGCAGGCCGAGGTGATGGGGCCGGACCGCAGTCCGATCCGCCCCGAGTCCACGCGGGGGTCGCAGTGCACCGCGATGATCTTGCCTACGCCGTCGAGCACCCCGGATTCGATGGCGTCGCTCGCGCCGCCGGGCAGGACCTCCTCGGCGGGCTGGAAGAGCAGGCGCACGGGATTCGGGAGCAGGCCCTGCCGGTCGAGTTCCGCGAGCACCAGGCCGGCGCCGAGCACGACCGAGGTGTGGACGTCGTGTCCGCAGGCGTGCGCGCGGTCCGGGATGGTGGACCGGTACTCGACGTGCACCTTGGCGTCCGGGATGGGCAGGGCGTCGATGTCCGCGCGCAGGGCCAGCATCGGCCGGCCGCCGTCCCAGGTCCCCACGTCACAGATGAGGCCGGTGCCGGACTTCAGCACCCGTGGTCGCAGGCCGGCCCGCTCCAACCGGGCCTTGATCGCCGCCGTCGTGCGGACCTCCTGGTGTCCCAACTCGGGATGCATGTGCAAGTCCCGGCGGAAGGCGATCAGTTCGGCACGCAGGTGGTCCGGAAGCTTGCCGGGCAGCTCGGGCCGGTCGGGCTTGCCGGGCAGGGCGGTCTGGGACTCGCGGGACATCAACTGGTTCACCCGTTTAAGGGTAGGCCCACCGACGGGTCAACTGGCTGGAGATCACAAAAAGTTCATGCCGTTAGGGGAAAGAAACCCGACCTCTGGACGCATGACCGTATGCGTGCGCGGGTAAACTCGCGCGCTCAGCCGGCCGCCCGAGCGGTCTGAGCGGGGAGTCTGCGCACATCACGGGCGGTTTCGGTGACCCCGGCCAGGAAGCCGCGGGCCCGCGGCGAGGCGGCGGCGGTGAGCCAGGCGGGATCGACCTCGCACACGGCCACGGTGACGCCGGCGCCGATCAGGGCGTACGGCAGGGTGTGGACGACGGTGGACGGAAAGCTGACGATGGTGCGGCCCACCGGCCCCCGCCGGGCGATCAGCTCCAGCGGCAGGTCCGGACGTACGATCTCCAGCCCGGTCGCCTCGCTCAGCGCGCGCAGCTTCTCCGGGGACTCACGGCGGTGCGCGAAGTAGCGGGTCGCGCCGTGTTCCCTGGTCAGGGCCAGGACGGCGGCCCTGTAGCGGACCGGGTCCACCACGCCCGTCTCCACGAGCGAGGTGCCGACCAGGTCCGTTCCCCTGGTCAGGCGGGGCGGGCCGAAACGGGACCGGGTCCAGGCGAAGTCGTTCAGGCGTACCTCCATCCCGGGCAGCGGGGTGACCGGCATCGAGGTGAACACCTCCACCCGGCGACGGTCGCCGCCAGGGGTCAGCCTGCGGCGCGCGGTCCCCGACACCGGGGCGTACGCGAGCTCGCGCACCCGGGCCCCGGCGCCGGCCCCCGTACGGTGCCAGCGGCGCAGCCGCTCCCCGCGCCCGAGCTGCGCGACGAACTCCATGGTGGCGGTGCCGTCGTCGACGACGACCAGTTCGGCGGCCCGGGCCGGGGCCAGCAGGAGCTGGACGAAGCGGGAGAAGGGGTCGCCCACCACGATCCGCTCGGCCCGGCGCACGTCGGCGGCGAGCGCGGCCAGCGCCTTGAAGGGGGCGCCGGCGCCCCCGCGCGCCTCCTGCCAGTGGACGGTGTACCCCTCGTCGCGGGCGAGCCCGGCGACCCGGCGGAGCTGTCCCCGGGACATCGGGTCGGTGGGCGGGAGGACCACGATCGTCGGCGCCTGCGGGCCCGAAGCCCCGGAGCCGGACGGGGTGCGCGAGCCGCCGGCGCGGTCGGCGGTGCGATCCCCGGCGGTCGCCCGGGCGGTGGACCGGCCGGGCTGGCGCGGGACGCCGTCCAGCAACCGACCGGCGGCCTCGGGGGCGGCCGCGTCGTCGGCTCGGGCGGGCCCGTCGTCGGCTCGGCGCGCGTGGGCCCACTCCAGGACGTTCAGCAGCTGGACCGGGCTTTCCACGAAGGCCAGGGTGGATGCGGAAGGGATCACCACGTTCTCCTCGTCAGGTGCGGGGGTACCGCGCGCGCCGGGACCGCGGGCCGCGCCGGGGCGGAGCGGGACGGTCAGACCGCAGTGAGGTCGCCCTGGAAGCGGCGGAGCTTCTTCATGGGGGCCAGCTCGGACTCGTAGACGCGCTTGACGCCGTCGCCGAGGGCGGTCTCGATGGTGCGGATGTCACGGACCAGGCGGGTCAGTCCGCCCGGCTCGACGGAGGCGGCCTGGTCGGAGCCCCACATGGCGCGGTCGAGGGTGATGTGGCGCTCGACGAAGGTGGCGCCGAGGGCGACGGCGGCCAGGGTGGTCTGGAGGCCGGTCTCGTGGCCGGAGTAGCCGATGGGGACGTTGGGGTACTCCTCCCGAAGGGTGTTGATCACCTTCAGGTTGAGCTCCTCGGCCTTGGCCGGGTAGGTCGAAGTGGCGTGGCACAGAAGGATGTTGTCGCTGCCGAGCACCTCGACGGCGTGCCGGATCTGCCGGGGGGTGGACATGCCGGTGGACAGGACGACGGTGCGTCCGGTGGCGCGCAGCGCGCGCAGCAGTTCGTCGTCGGTGAGGGAGGCGGAGGCCACCTTGTGGGCGGGGACGTCGAACTTCTCCAGGAAGGCGACGGCCTCGGTGTCCCACGGGGAGGCGAACCAGTCGATGCCGCGCTTGGCGCAGTGCTCGTCTATGGCCAGGTAGTCGGCCTCGTCGAACTCGACGCGGTGGCGGTAGTCGATGTAGGTCATCCGACCCCAGGGGGTGTCGCGCTCGATGTCCCACTGGTCGCGCGGGGTGCAGATCTCGGGGGTGCGCTTCTGGAACTTGACGGCGTCGCAGCCGGCTTCGGCGGCGGCGTCGATGAGCGCGAAGGCGTTGCCGAGGTCGCCGTTGTGGTTGATGCCGATCTCGCCGACGACGTAGACGGGGTGGCCGGGGCCTGCGGTGCGCGAACCGAAGGTGCGGAGGCGGGAGTTGGCGGTGGCGCTCATGTCAGGTGACGTCCTTCGAACGGTGCGTGCGGGTACGGGGTTCGGGTCGGGGCGTACGAGGGGGTGTGGTTCGGGGTGGAGTTCGGGTCCGGGGCGGGGCTCGGGGTGTGGTTCGGGGCGGGGTCCGGGTTCGGGTCCGGGTTCGGGTCCGGGTCCGGGTTCGGGTCCGGGTTCGGGTCCGGGTTCGAACAGCGGGGCGACGAGGCGGGCCCGGGCCAGGTCGTGCGGGTCGTCGATCTCCAGCACCCGCGCCGGGTCGGTGGCGACGGGCAGGGTGCGGCCGAAGAAGCGGTGCCGGGCGGTACGGAACCCGGCGGCGGCCATCGCGTAGGCGGCGCCGGTCTCCAGCAGGTCCTGGGGTCGGTCCTGGCGGCGGGGGCGGTGGGTCGTCTCGTGGTTGACCCCGAGGCCCGAGCCGTCGGTGTCCGTCCGCCAGAGGAAGCCGTGGAAGGGGGCCACGGTCAGGGCGGAGTCCGCGGCGCCGGAGGCGACGGCGGCGGCCACGGACTCGACGTCGGAGTGGGTGAGGAAGGGGCTCGTGCACTGGACCAGGAGGACCACGTCGACGGTGACGGAGTGGAGTTCCTCGAACGAGTCCAGCGCGTGCAACAGGGCGGCCTCGCTGCTCGCGGTGTCCCCGGAGAGCGCGGCGGGGCGGCGCACCGCGTGGGCCCCGGCGGCCCGGGCCGCCCGTGCGATGGCCTCGGAGTCGGTGGAGACGAGCACGTCGGTGACGGTCGGCGCGGCCAGGCAGGCGCGTACGGCCCGTGCCACGAGCGGGGTTCCGCCGACGAGGGCGAGGTTCTTGCCGGGGACGCCCTTGGAGCCGCCGCGGGCGGGGATCACCGCGAGCACCCTCGGCCCGGAACCCGCGACGCGGGTCAGGGGTGCGCGGCGGGTGCTCACAGCTCCCCCAGGCGTCGGATCACGGGGGCCACCCGTTGGACGCCGTGCCGGTAGGCGCCCCGCGCGGCCTCGCGCAGGTGCGCGCGGAGCCAGCGGCGGGCCGGGGACCGCCCCGCGTCCCGTCGGACGGCGCCGGGCAGCGGGGTCCCGTCGGGGGCGAGGTGGTGGCGGGCGAGGATGCCCGGGAGGTATCCGGGGGCGGTGACCGGGGTGTAGTACGGGGCCACGGGCGGGAGTTGGGCCTTCCCCAGGAGGTCGGCGAGTCGTGCGCGGGCGGCATCGAAGGGGTCGGCGGATCCGGTCGGGGCCGTGTCGGCGTTCCGTGCGGCGGCGCCCGGGCCGGCGATCGGGGCCACGCCCTGGTCGGCGAGCCAGTCCGGGTCCGCGCGCGGCAGCAGTCCCTCGTCCAGTTGGTCCCAGGAGGCCAGGCAGCCGGAGCCGAGGAAGTGGTGGTTGCCGAGCGCCTCGCGGATGCCGAGGTCGGTCAGGACGGCGGTCGGGATGCCCCGGTGCAGGGATTCCAGGGCGGCGGTGGAGGACACCGTGACCAGCAGGTCGGCGTCGTCCAGTACCTCGCCCATGTTCCCGTACACCAGTCGGCAGTTGGCGGGCATCCCCCCGGGCAGCCGGTCGGCGAGGCGCTGGTAGGGGTGCTCCTCCAGGTGCGTGGTGTGCTCCCCGGGCCGGCTGCGGAGTTTGACCGACACCTGTCGGTCGGGGTGGCGTCGGGCGTGCCCCGCGGCCCGCGCGAGGAGGTACGCCCGGTCCGCGCGGCTCTCCGGCACGGAGGGCTGGACGGCGAAGACGACCGTCCGGGCGCGGCCCGTGTCGGGCACGTGGGGGGCGCCGCCCAGGAAGGGCAGCGCGGTCTCGGTGACGGCGTCCGGATCGGCGCCCACGCCTTCGTACACGGCGCGGAACCGGCCCGCGTCGTGACGGGAGTTGGCGAGGACGAGGTCGGCGCCGTGCCGCAGCAGCAGACCGTCGGCGAGTTTCTCGTAGACGACCCCGACGTAGCCGGTGACGAACACGGGGCGGGCGGCCGGGTCGGGCCACAGTGCGCGGGCCCCGTGCAGTACGGCCTGGACGGCGCCGCCGACGAGGGCGAGGACGACCACGTCGTGGCGGTCGCGTCCGGGGGCGATCTCCGCGAGGAACTCGGCGCAGGTCACCTCGGTCGGTCCGGGGGCGGCGTCGGCCGTTCCCGCGGCCGTCCGCACGCCGACCTCGCCGAGTTGGCGCGCCGTGGGGGTGGCCCGGCCGCGCAGCAGGTATCCGGTGGGGAGGTGGTCGGGTGCGAGGCGGCGCGCGGTGAGGGCACCCCATTTCCACCGCGTGTCGGAATCTGCGAGTACGGCGATGCGTCGATCGCCACGACTGCTACTGGCTGGCACCCGGCCGAAGCTATTCCGCATTTCCGGTGATCGGCCCAACGAGCGCACAACAGCTGGTTAACAACCCGTCGACGAAATGCGAAAGCGGACCGGTTAACGCGCCCGCCCCGCGTCGTTCACATGGAATACGCGCCCGGGTCACGGTGAATGCCGGACGGCGCCCTAATGTCTCACTGGTGGTGAAGCTCTCTGTCGTCGTGCCGTTCTTCAACGTGCAGACATACGCCCCGGATGCCCTGAAAAGCCTCGCACTCAATGCTCGGGAGGACTTCGAGTTCCTGCTGGTCGACGACCGGTCGACGGACGGGACGCCCGAACTGTTGGAACGGGCCGCCGCCGAGCTGCCCGGCGCGGTGTTCCTCGGACGGGACGAGAACGGCGGCCTGGCCACCGCCCGCAACACCGGGTTGGACGCGGCGCGCGGCGAGTACCTCGCGTTCCTCGACGGGGACGATTGGCTGGCGCCCGGTCACCTGGCCCGCACGGTGGCCGCCATCGAGGCCCTGAACTGCGATTTCGTCCGTACAGACCATGTTCAGGTCACGGGGCGGGCGCGCAGTGTGCAGCGCGTCCCGTACGGGCCGCAGGGGGTGGTGGCCGATCCGCGTGCCGGGATCCTGCCGGCCGGGCGGGCCACGGCGGTGGACTATCCGTTCGCCTGGGCGGGGATGTACCACCGGCGGCTGCTGGACCGGGGTCTGCTGCACTTCACCGACGGGCTGCGGACGGCGGAGGACCGGCCGTGGATCTGGCGGCTGCACCGGGAGGCGAGGTCCTTCGCGCCGGTCGGATTGCCGGGGATCTTCTATCGTCGGGGCATTTCCACCTCACTGACCCAGATCGGCGACGAGCGTCAGCTCGATTTCATTCGCGCATTCGATCAAGTCCTTTCGGAGGCGGCGGCCGACCGGGAATCCGATCTACTGCTGCCGAAAGCCGTTCGCACGTATTGCGCCATCATCGCGCACCACATCGGATCCATCGAAAGGTTCGAACCGGCCGTGGCCAGAAAACTCCGCGCGATGAGCGCGGCAGCCCTCGCGCGCATGCCCCGCGCGGTGTTGGAGCAGGCCCTGGACTCGATGGACACCGAGCGCTCGACGCTGCTGCGCAGGCTGCGCCGCCGCGGCCCGGCGGGAGCCGCCGCGTGAACGTCACCCAGATCTTCCTCGCCTCCACCCCGTACGGCGCGGCGACGCTCGCGGCCGGCGTCGACGCGGGGGTCTTCCCGCCCGCCGGCCGGCGGATCCTGCTGACGAGCAACCACTCCGTCACCCCCGAGATCACCCCCGGGCTCACCGCGATGCCGGGGTTCGACGCGCTGCGCCGACGCTTCGACGAGGTGCGCGACTGGAACGCCTTCATCGCGCCACAGCATCCGGGCACCTGGACCCCGCGCACCGAGGACGTCCCTTTGTGGGAGCGGCAGTTGAGGGCGTCGTGGGGGCTCGGGGAGGACCGGGTCGAACTGGTCGTGGAGTCCCTTCAGGTGCCGCCGGCGCAGGGCCTGTGCCAGGTGTTCCCGGGCGCGGCCGTCGACGTGTACGCCGACGGGCTGATGAGTTACGGCCCCACCCGCGTCCGGCTCGACCCGCGGATCGGGATGCGGGTGCGGCGGGTCCTGCACCTGGACCTGGTACCGGGCTTGGAGCCGTTGCTGCTGACGGAGTTCGGCGTGCCGGCGGAACCGGTGCCCGCGGCGGACTTCCTGAAGGTGCTGGCGGAGCTGACCTCGTACGGGGAGCCGCCGGCGCACGTCGGTGAATCCCCGGCGGTCCTGTTGGGCCAGTACCTCGCCGCGCTGGAGCTGCTGTCCGCGGCGGAGGAGGAGGACCTGCACGTGGAGATGGTGCGCGGCGCGTACGCCCGGGGCCATCGGGAGCTGGTCTTCAAACCGCACCCGAGCGCGCCGGCGGCGTACTCGCGGCGGGCGGAGGAGGAGGCGCGGCGGTTGGGGGCGCGGCTGACGGTGATCACGGAGCCGGTGTTGGCGGAGACCCTGTACGAGCGGCTGCGGCCGGCGCTGGTGGTGGGCTGCTTCTCGACGGGCCTGTTGACGGCGTCGACGCTGTACGGGATCCCGGTGGCCCGGACCGGGACGGGAGCCATGCTGGAGCGGCTGACCCCGTACGAGAACAGCAACCGGATCCCGTTGGTCCTGGTGGACGCGCTGCTGCCGGACCTCGCGGGGTCGGGTGAGCCCCCGCGCGCCGTCGACCTGCCCGCCCTGGTGGCGGCGGTGGGCTTCACGATGCAGCCGCGCGTGCTCGCGGAGCGGCGGGCGGACGTGGAACGCTTCCTGGCCGCGCACCCGACGGCGGACACCGCCCGGTACTTCAGGCGCCGCCGGCTGACGGCGCTCGCCCTGCCGGGCGGGGTCCCGGCGCGGCTGTCGTTCCTTCCGCGCAACCGGCTCGTGCGCCGGGCGGGCCGTCGGCTGTTGCGCCGGTTCCCGGTGCTGCGCCGGCTGCGCTGACGCCCGGCGGGGGGCCGGTCCGGCTCCCCCGCGCGGCCGGTCAGCCCGTGGCGAGTTTGGCGGCGAAGCCGAGGAAGAGGACGCCCGCGGCGGAGGTCGCGCCGGCGGACAGCCGCTTGCGGCGGCGGAAGGCCGCCGACAGTCGGGTGCCGGTGAAGATCAGGGTGGACAGGTACAGGAAGCTGGCGAGCTGTGACAGCGTGCCGAGGAGCAGGAAGGACAGGGCGGGGTAGGCGTACCCGGGGTCCACGAACTGCACGAAGAACGACAGCAGGAACAGGATGGCCTTGGGGTTGAACAGGCTGACCACCAGCGCCCGCCGGTAGGGCCGCTCGTCCGCCGCGGCGGGTTCGGCCAGCGCCTCCTCCTGGCGCAGCGCCCGGTCGCGCCACATCCCCCACGCGGCCCGCATCATGCCCACGGCGAGCCACGCCAGGTAGCCGGCCCCGAGCAGTTTCACCACCGTGAACACCACCGGGCTGGCCTGGAGCAGCGCGCCCGCGCCGGCGGCGGTGAGCACCATCAGGACGGTGTCCCCGGTGAACACGCCGCAGGCGGCCTTGTACCCCTCCCGGACTCCCTTGCGTGCCGCGACGGACAGCACGTACAGCGAGTTCGGTCCGGGGAGGAGGACGATCAGGACAAGGCCCGCGAGATACGTCGGCAGATCGGTGACACCCAGCATTCCGCGAGTGTCCCACGCCGGTCGGAACGTCCGACAGTCATTTCACCGCCGCCCGCCGGAGGGCCTCCCCGTCCGTCCGGTACGCGCCACGCGCCGCCGTCCTTCGTGGAACCGACCGGCCCGGGACTGATACAACCTTCCCCGGCCGATGCCCGGGTCGTCCGCGCCGTGACGGTCGCCGGTCACAATGGCGCAACATCCCGCGAGCGACCGCAACTCTCCTTGGCCCTGAGACATCACCTAGTTACACAACGCTGAAATCGGGGGACCACAATGCCACGTCAGAGAGTCATGATCCGCACGCTCGGGTTGGCCACCGCCGTCGTGCTCGCCGCGACCGCCTGTGGACCGCAGAAGTCGGAATCCAAGGGTTCCGCCTCCTCGGCTCCGTCGGCGTCCACGGCGGCGCCTTCCCCTTCCGCCTCGCCTTCCGGCTCGGACGACAAGCCCGGCGGCGCCTCACCGTCGGCGTCGCCCTCGTCCTCGTCCTCGGCGTCGGAGTCCCCGTCGGCCTCCGTCTCGCAGTCGCCCGCCGTCAAGCCGATCATGGCGAACGGGGACGAGAGCGAGCAGATCCGCGAGCTCCAGGCACGGCTCAAGCAGCTCAAGCTGATGTCGGTGGCGCCCACCGGCTTCTACGGTTCGAAGACGACCGCCGCGGTGAAGACCTTCCAGTCGGGTCACGGCCTGCCCGCGACCGGTTCGGTGGACGACGCGACCTGGAAGAGCGTCCAGGGGGTCAGCCGGAAGCCGACCGAGGCGGAGCTGCGTCCGCCGACCACCATCGAGGTCGACACGCCGGACCCGCGGTGCATGCAGGGCCGGGTGATGTGCATCAGCAAGGAGAGCCGGACCCTCGCCTGGATGATCGACGGCAAGATCGTCTCGTCGTTCGACGTGCGCTTCGGGTCGGAGAACACCCCGACCCGCGAGGGCGAGTTCAAGGTCGAGTGGAAGGCCAAGGACTGGACGTCGACGATCTACCACACGCCGATGCCGTACTCGATGTTCTTCAGTCAGGGCCAGGCGGTGCACTACTCGTCGGACTTCGCGGCCCGCGGGTACTCCGGCGCCTCGCACGGATGCGTGAACGTCCGGGACAAGGTGAAGCTGGCGGCGCTGTTCGACCAGGTGAAGGTGGGCGACAAGGTCGTCGTCTACTGGTGATCCGCGAGCGCGGCGGGGTCCGGAGGCGAGTGTCGGGGTCCGGAGGTAAAGGGCGCGGGCAGGGCCGGGGGAACGTGCCCCGCCCGCGCCGGTTGCGCAGAGCCCAGGGGTACGGGGGGAACCCCGGCTCATGCGCGGCCGATGACCAGTCGGCTCGATATGTACTGCGCCGGCGATTCGAAAAGTGTTACAGCGACGGTTCAGCTCTTCGTGCGGAAGCCGAGCGCGCCACCCGGGTTCAGGGTGGGCGACTGCGGAACGGTGCTCCCGTCGTTGCTTCCGGGACCGCTCTTGGTGCCTTCGGGGCCGTCCAGGAGGGCCTCGCAGAAACGCGCGATGTTGGCCCGGTTCTTGGCGAGACGGATCAGGTGGTCGCGCCGCTCGCCGACGATGTGCCCCATGCGGTACTCCTCGCACAGGTCCCTGGCCGCCCGCACCCTGCTCTCGCGCTCGCGGTCCTTGCCGCCGCCGGCGGGAGTGGAGTTGCCGAAGCCCTTCTCGTCGGGCCGCTCCTGCGCGGTGTCGTCCGTGCCGACGGGTCCGGAGCTCGTGGCGATGGGGCCCGCGGTCGGTCCCCCCACGGTCTCGGGCGTCATGCGGGACCCGCCGTCCGGGGTCGCCGAGACCCCCGGGGAGCCGGCGGTGGCCCCGCCGCCGTCCCGCATCGGGGTGGTGGGACGCGGCTGCGGGGCGGTGGGCGACGGGCCCACGAGGTCACCGGACGCCGTGGGGTCCGAGTCGACGCCGACCGAGACGCTGGGCAGCGGACCCGCTGCCTCGTGCGCGGGCCGGTCCAGCAGCCCGGTGCCCACGGTGGCCGCCAGCCCGCCGACGGCGACGCTCGCCAGGGCTGCCGCCAACCCCAGTCGCACGGGCGCGGCGCGTCGTCGCGGCGCGGGTACGCGGACGCGCACGGGCGGCGCGGGAACCAGGTCCACCAGGACGTCACGTTCGGCCGTCGGGTCGGCGTCGGCGCGCTCCGTCGGGCTCGTCCCGGGCCGGGCGACGCCGTGGGCCTTGCGGAACGCGGCCAGTGCGGCGGCCTCGCCGGGCAGTTCCCGCCCGGGGGCCATGGGTGGGGTCAGCGCGTCGAGCGCCGTGCGCAGTCGGGCCGCGGCGGCCCGGTCGCGCGGGTCGGCGTCGGGACCCAGCGGTGGTTCTCCGCGCAGCAGTCTGTCCGCCGCGGCTCTGTCCAGCCACCTGTCGCGCTCGTCGGCCATCACATGTCCTTCTGCGTCCGCCAACGTGAATGCGTCACACCGGTTTGTTCCACGAGGCCCCCGCCGCGGCCGCGCTGCGCCGGGACCGCGTCGAGATCTCGTACGCCTGAACCGCCCCTGGCCTGGCCTTCGGCATTATGACCGAAGTGGAGGGCGGTCCCCGCGTCCGGATCGGACAGCACGAGGGCGTCGGGATCGACGCCGGCCTCGGCGCCCAGCAGTTCGGCGAGCTTCTTCAGGCCCCGGTGCGCGGCGGTGCGCACCGCGCCCGGGCGCTTGCCGAGGGTCTCGGCGGCGCTCTTGGCGTCCAGGCCCACGACCACGCGCAGGACGACGGCCTCGGCCTGGTCCTGCGGGAGCTGGGCTATGAGCGCCATGGTGAGGCCGGTGGAGAGGGACTCCATGGCCGCGCCCGCCGTGTCGCAGTCCGCGGCGTGTCCGGTCAGTTCGCTCTCGTCGCCGCCGATGGCGGGACGCCGTCCGCGCATGCGGATGTGGTCGAGGGCCCGGTTGCGGGCGATGCGGGCGGCCCAGCCGCGGAAGCGGTCGGCGTCGCCGGTGAAGGAGGCGAGGTCGCGGGCGATCTGCAGCCAGGCCTCGGAGGTGACGTCTTCCGCGTCGCCGTCACCGACGAGCGTGCGTACGTATCCGAGCAGGCGTGGGTGCGCGGCGCGGTACACAGCACGGAACGCGTTCTCGTCGCCGTCCTGTGCCGCGAGCACCGCGGCGGTCAGCTCCGCGTCGTCCCCCAGCAAAGTCCCCAACCCGTTCACTGTCCTGTACGTGTGGCGCAAATCCGCACGTTACGGCTTTCAAGTACCTCTCGTCCACGAGTTCTACAGCCGGCGACCAAGCCTGTGCGGAGCGGGGTGTGACACAAAACGCATCCGAGGCGCTGACAGGGATACGGGCTTGTCGCACGAGTCCGTGTCGGACGGCGACCGGGGCCTCTCCTGTGGGGGGTGGCGGCCTCGGTCGCCTTCCCCTCTTCGGGCTGGTCATACACGCCAGACGTCATCCTTTCGGCTCACTTACGGGTGAAATCCCCGAATGGGTACGACACACCCTGCCCTGCGTCGCTAGCGTGGCGACACACCCACGCCGCGCCCCGAGGAGCCCCCCGCTGTCCAGCCACCTTCCGGCACAGGTTCGTGGCGGCTCCGACCCTTCCCGCGGATCCGGGCTGACGCGGTTCAACGCCCTCTCGCCCGACGCGGCCCACGCGGCCCTGTCGTTCTGCTGCGGCAGCCGACGCTGGGCACACCGGATGACCGCGCACCGACCGTATCCGGACATCGCGTCGCTGTTGGCGGCGGCCGACGAGGCCTCGTACGACCTCTCCCAGGCCGATCTGACGGAGGCCCTGGCCGGCGAGGCCTCGGCGGAACTCGGACACGGGGCCTCGTACGCCGCCCGGCTCGCCCTCGACGCGGCCCGGGCGGAGTACGAACGAACCTTCGGGCACGCCTTCGTGATCTGCCTGGACGGGCACCCCCCGGAGGAGCAGGCGGACCAGCTGCTGGCCGCGATCCGCCGCAGGATGGCTCACGAGGTGGACGAGGAACGCTCGATCTCCGCCGACGAGCTGCGCCGACTCTCCCAGGCCCGACTCGCCGGTCTGTTGGACCGACTGCCCGCCCTCTTGGACCGACTGACCTCGTCCGATGGGCTGTCTGCGGCTGATTTCGGGCTATTCGCCCCTGTGGGATAGTCCGTCCGTGCCTGTTTGATCACACCGATGGACCCGGCGCAAGGGAACCGACAAAGCGTCGCTACGATGTCCGGGGCCGGAGGACCGTACCCGGCCGGGCCCGACCGACAAAGAAGCCGGCTGGCCCCCGCCCCGCTTCCGGAGGGTTTTCCGTGCCGGCTGGAACGTTGTACCGCGGCCGGGAAGGAATGTGGTCCTGGGTGGCTCATCGAGTCACCGGCGTCCTCATCTTCTTCTTCCTGTTCGTACACGTCCTCGACACCGCTCTCGTCCGCGTCTCCCCCGAGGCGTACGACGATGTCGTGGCTACCTACAAGACTCCGATCGTCGCGCTGCTGGAGTACGGCCTCGTCGCCGCAATCCTGTTCCACGCGCTCAACGGTCTCCGCGTGATCGCCGTGGACTTCTGGGCCAAGGGCCCGCGCTACCAGAAGCAGATGCTCTGGTCCGTCGTGGTCATCTGGCTCGTCCTGATGGCCGGGGCCCTGTACCCCGTCCTGGGTCACGCCTACCTCGAACTGTTCGGGAAGTGACACGCATGTCTTCTGACACTTCTCCCAACATGACCAAGACGGCCATCGGCGACGTCGAGGGAGTCTCCCTCTACGACGTCGAGAACCCGGCGCCGTACATCGAGGCCCCGCGCAAGCGCACCGGCAGGACGCCGCGCTCGACCCGCGGCAACTTCGAGATGGTCGCGTGGCTCTTCATGCGCCTCTCGGGCATCGTCCTGGTCGTGCTCGTCATCGGCCACCTGCTCATCCAGCTGGTGCTGGACGGCGGCGTCTCCAAGATCGGCTTCGCCTTCGTGGCGGGCCGCTGGGCGTCCCCGTTCTGGCAGGTCTGGGACCTGCTGATGCTGTGGCTGGCCATGCTGCACGGCTCCAACGGCCTGCGCACGGTCATCAACGACTACGCGGAGCGCGCCAACACGCGGCTGTGGCTGAAGGGCCTGCTCTACACCGCCACGGTGTTCACCATTCTTCTGGGCACGCTGGTGATCTTCACCTTCGACCCGAACATCCGCTAGGCAACGGGGCTGAGGCGAAACCAATGAAGATCCACAAGTACGACACCGTCATCGTCGGCGCAGGTGGTGCGGGCATGCGCGCCGCCATCGAGTCGACGAAGCGCAGCCGCACGGCCGTGCTGACGAAGCTTTACCCCACCCGCTCCCACACGGGCGCCGCGCAGGGCGGCATGGCCGCCGCGCTGGCCAACGTGGAGGACGACAACTGGGAGTGGCACACCTTCGACACGGTCAAGGGCGGTGACTACCTGGTCGACCAGGACGCCGCCGAGATCCTGGCGAAGGAGGCCATCGACGCGGTCCTCGACCTGGAGAAGATGGGCCTGCCGTTCAACCGCACCCCGGACGGCACCATCGACCAGCGTCGCTTCGGCGGCCACTCGCGCAACCACGGCGAGGCGCCGGTCCGCCGGTCCTGCTACGCCGCGGACCGCACCGGTCACATGATCCTCCAGACGCTCTACCAGAACTGCGTCAAGGAGGGCGTGGAGTTCTTCAACGAGTTCTACGTCCTGGACCAGCTCCTGGTCGAGGAGGACGGCGTCAAGAAGTCGGCCGGCGTGGTCGCGTACGAGCTCGCCACCGGCGAGATCCACGTGTTCCAGGCGAAGTCCGTCATCTACGCCTCCGGCGGCACCGGCAAGTTCTTCAAGGTGACCTCCAACGCGCACACCCTCACGGGTGACGGCCAGGCGGCCTGCTACCGCCGGGGCCTTCCGCTGGAGGACATGGAGTTCTTCCAGTTCCACCCGACGGGCATCTGGCGCATGGGCATCCTGCTGACGGAGGGCGCCCGCGGTGAGGGCGGCATCCTCCGCAACAAGGACGGCGAGCGCTTCATGGAGAAGTACGCGCCGGTCATGAAGGACCTCGCGTCCCGTGACGTCGTCTCGCGCTCCATCTACACGGAGATCCGCGAGGGCCGCGGTTGCGGTCCCGCCGGGGACCACGTGTACCTGGACCTCACGCACCTCCCGCCGGAGCAGCTCGACGCGAAGCTCCCGGACATCACGGAGTTCGCGCGCACCTACCTGGGCATCGAGCCGTACACGGACCCGATCCCGATCCAGCCCACCGCGCACTACGCCATGGGCGGCATCCCGACCAACGTCGAGGGTGAGGTGCTGGCCGACAACACCACCGTCGTGCCGGGCCTGTACGCGGCCGGCGAGGTCGCCTGCGTCTCCGTGCACGGCGCGAACCGTCTGGGCACCAACTCGCTGCTGGACATCAACGTGTTCGGCAAGCGCTCGGGCATCGCGGCCGCCGCGTACGCCCACGCGCACGACTACGTCGAGCTGCCGGAGAACCCGGCGCAGCAGGTCGTCGAGCTGGTCGAGCACCTGCGCAACTCCACGGGCCACGAGCGGGTCGCCGAGCTGCGTCTGGAGCTCCAGGAGACGATGGACGCCTGCGTGATGGTGTTCCGCACGGAACAGACCATCAAGACCGCGGTCGACAAGATCGCCGAGCTGCGCGAGCGCTACAAGAACGTGTCCGTGCAGGACAAGGGCAAGCGCTTCAACACGGACCTGCTGGAGGCCATCGAGCTGGGCAACCTGCTCGACCTGGCCGAGGTCATGGCCGTGTCCGCGCTCGCGCGCAAGGAGTCCCGCGGCGGTCACTACCGCGAGGACTACCCGAACCGCGACGACGTCAACTTCATGCGCCACACCATGGCGTACCGCGAGGTCGACGACAACGGCACGGACTCGATCCGTCTCGACTACAAGCCCGTCGTCGTCACCCGCTACCAGCCGATGGAGCGTAAGTACTGATGGCCACCCCCACCCTGTCCAAGACGGACGAGATGGAGGCGGCGGCCGCCGCCTCGCCGTTCATCACGGTCACCTTCCGGATCCGCCGCTTCAACCCCGAGATCTCGGACGAGTCTCAGTGGCAGGACTTCCAGATCGAGATCGACCCGAAGGAGCGCGTGCTCGACGGTCTCCACAAGATCAAGTGGGACCTCGACGGCACGCTGACCTTCCGTCGCTCGTGCGCGCACGGCATCTGCGGCTCCGACGCGATGCGGATCAACGGCAAGAACAGGCTCGCCTGCAAGACGCTGATCAAGGACATCAACCCGGAGAAGCCCATCACGGTCGAGGCCATCAAGGGCCTCACGGTGATGAAGGACCTCATCGTCGACATGGAGCCCTTCTTCCAGGCGTACCGGGACGTCATGCCGTTCCTGGTCACCAAGGGCAACGAGCCGACGCGCGAGCGCCTGCAGTCCGCCGAGGACCGCGAGCGTTTCGACGACACCACCAAGTGCATCCTGTGCGCCGCGTGCACGTCCTCGTGCCCGGTGTTCTGGAACGACGGCCAGTACTTCGGCCCGGCGGCGATCGTCAACGCGCACCGCTTCATCTTCGACTCGCGCGACGAGGCCGGTGAGCAGCGGCTGGAGATCCTGAACGACAAGGACGGCGTGTGGCGTTGCCGCACGACGTTCAACTGCACCGACGCGTGCCCGCGTGGCATCGAGGTCACGAAGGCGATCCAGGAAGTCAAGCGTGCCCTGATCACGCGCCGCTTCTGATCCGACGCCTGTCGCCGCGGGCCCGCACCTTCCTTTACGGGGGTGCGGGCCCGCTGCGTTTCCCGGACCGTTTCGCGACCGGGGGGCGCGGGCCGCCGACGTGCTGTGGAAGGATCGTGCGCATGAGCGAGCAGCAGCCGAACCCGTACTCCGGTGACCCGGGCGCCGAGGGCCCGCAGGACGACTACAGGTGGGGCCCCGGGAACCCCGGTTACGGCTACCCGCAGCCCTACTCGGCCTACCAGCCCACCCTCGGGGGCGGAATGCCCATGGGCGCCCCCGGCCAC
The DNA here is from genome assembly GCF_041431415.1 of Streptomyces sp. NBC_00513. Taxonomy (GTDB): domain Bacteria; phylum Actinomycetota; class Actinomycetes; order Streptomycetales; family Streptomycetaceae; genus Streptomyces. Next base: position 4,807,645 of record NZ_CP107845.1, on the reverse strand, counting down.
GGTCAGGGCGGGGGGACCCTCTCCCTCGGCGACATCACCGTCTCCGGCGACCAGATCATCACGCCGGCGGGCACGATGCCGCTCAGGGGCGCGGTGTGGAACGCCATGGACATGTCCCGCACCGAGGAGAAGATCCCGACGCACGCGATCGTGCTGGCGATCTGCTTCGCGTTGTTCTGCCTGGTCGGCCTGCTGTTCCTGCTGATGAAGGAGAAGGTGACCACGGGCTACGTCCAGGTCACCGTCACCAGTGGCGGCCGCCACCACTCCACGATGATCCCGGCGACGGACGCGTACACCTTCCAGTGGGTCATGGGCCAGCTCAACTACGCGCGCTCGCTCAGCATGTGACGCGACGCCCGGGGCCCCGCGCCCCGGGCCGACCGCCCTCCCGGCGCCCGATATCCGGTGGTGACGTGGCGGGCGGGGCGCGAGGATCGGTCCATGATCCTCGCTCATGATGTGGCCGGGCCCCAAGACGGGCCGGCCTTGGTGTTGTTGCACTCCTCCGTCTGTGACCGACGCATGTGGGACGGGCAGTGGGCCCCCCTGGTCGAGGCCGGGTTCCGGGTGGTCCGGCCTGACTTCCGCACCTGTGGCGAGTCCCCCGCCGCGACGGCCCCGTACAGCGACGACGGCGACGTGCTCGCCCTGTTGGACGCGCTCGGCATCCGGCGGGCCGCCTTCGTCGGCTCCTCGTACGGCGGCCGGGTCGCCCTGCGCCTCGCCGCGCACGCGCCCGAGCGGGTCCGCGCCCTGGCCCTGCTCTGTCCGGCCCGGCCGGCGCACCGGCGGGGAGCGGCCCTGACGGCCTTCAACGCCGCCGAGGCGGCCCTGTTGGAGGCCGGGGACCTGGCGGGCGCGGCCGAGCTGAACGCCCGCCAGTGGCTCGGACCGGACGCCGACGGGGCGGCGCACGCCCTGGTGCGGGAGATGCAACTGGCCATCTTCCGTGCCGGGCTGTCCGCCGACGGGGAACTCGAACTCCCCGAGCCGCCCGTCGATCTCGCCGGCATCGAGACCCCCGTCCTCGCCGTGGGCGGCGCCCACGACATCCCCGACTTCCGCGACTTCCCCGCCGAACTGCCGTCCCTGGTCCCGAACGCCGAGCACGTGGAGCTGCCCTGGGCGGGTCATCTGCCGTCGCTGGAGCGTCCCGAGGAGACGGCGGCGCTGCTGTTGGGGTGGGCGGCGCTCCGGTTCTGACGGAGGGCGGGCGCGGGCCCGGACGGAAGGCTTGAACCTGTTCAAAAATGGGTCTACAGTCGTGGACGTCAGCAGTTGAACACGTTCAAGGGGGCTGAGGGCAATGGACCTCACCGTGGTCGCGTACGTCATCTACCTGGTCATCAGCATCGGGCTCACCATCTGGGTCGCCCGCACGCTCACCCGCAACGGCCGGGTCTTCATCGCCGACGTCCTCCAGGGCAACGAGAAGCTCGCGGACGCCGTGAACCACCTCCTGGTGGTCGGCTTCTACCTCGTGAACATCGGTTTCGTGACGCTCTACCTCCGCTCGGCCGAGACCATCAGCGAGGCGCGCGGGCTCTTCGAGGCCCTGTCGGTGAAGCTCGGCGTGGTCCTGCTCGTCCTCGGCGTGATGCACCTGGGCAACGTGTGGGTCCTCAACAAGATGCGCCGCCGGGGCATCATGGAGCGTCAGCAGACCCCGCCCGTCGCCCCCCAGGGCTGGACCGCGCCCGCCCGGGCCTGATCCCGATGACCGACACGACCGCACCGACCAGGCACCTGACGGTGCTGTACGACGCCGGTTGTCCGCTTTGCGTCCACATCCGGCACTGGCTGCTGGGGCAGCGGTGGCTCACGCCCCTGTGGCTGGTCCCGGCCGGGTCCTACGAGGCCCGTCGCCTCTTCCCCGGTCTCGACCACGAGGAGACGCTCCGCCGGATCACCGTGATCGGCGACCGGGGCCAGGTGTGGACCGACACCGACGCCCTCATCGTGTGCCTGTGGGCCCTGGCGGAGCACCGGCCCAAGGCGAACTGGCTGGCCACCCCGGCCGGCCGGCCCTTCGCCCGGGCGGCGATGCACACCGCGTCCGCCTGGCGATCCGCGGTCCGTACCAACGGCGAAGCGGAGCCCGGGGATGCGGCCTGTGACGAACGATGCGCCGTACCCCGATAAGGTCGGACACCGTGACTGATCAGAAGGCTCCCAAGAGCGAGCAAACCCGCACGCTCATCCTCGAAACCGCGCTCCGGCTCTTCCAGGAGCGCGGCTTCGACAAGACGACCATGCGGGTCATCGCCAAGGAGGCAGGGGTCTCGGTCGGCAACGCGTACTACTACTTCGCCTCGAAGGAACACCTGGTCCAGGGGTTCTACGACCGGATCGGCGCCGCGCACCAGGCGGCGGTCCGGCCCATCCTGGACAACGAGAGCGACTTGCAGAAGCGGCTCGCGGGCGTACTGACGAGCTGGCTGGACATCGCCGCGCCGTACCACGAGTTCGCTTCGCAGTTCTTCAAGAACGCGGCCGACCCGGAGAGCCCCCTCAGCCCCTTCTCGCCCGAATCGGAACCGGCGCGCAAGGCCGCGATCGACATGCACCGCGAGGTGCTGGCGGGCGCGAAGACGAAGGTGCCGGACGAACTGGCCGACGTGCTGCCGGAGCTGATGTGGCTCTCGCAGATGGGGCTGGTCCTGTACTGGGTCTTCGACCGCTCGCCGGACAGCGAGAAGACCCGCCGGCTCGCCGAGCGCGGCGCGCAGTTGACGACGCGCGGCATCATCCTGGCGCGGTTCCGGGTGCTGCGGCCGCTGGTGCGGGAGGTGCACGAGCTGTTCGCGGACTTCCTGCCCGGCATGGCCCAGACGGCGGTGTCCCGCAAGCGCGCCTCGGACCCCGACCCCGGCAAGGGGTAGGGGTCCGACGCCGTTCGGGGGGTCGCCCCCGGGCCGCGGCGCTACAGCCAGTCGAGGTCCCACAGGCGCCAGACGCCGGTGCCGTCGGAGAGGTACTGCGCACCGGTGACGGCCTCGCGGGACATCACGTAGTCCTTCTTCTGCCAGATCGGCACCATCGGGACCTGCTGCGCGACGATCCGCTGGAGCGCGCGGAAGTCGTCCGCCGCCTCGCCCCGGTCGGAGTGCGCCTGCGTACGGGTGATCAGCGCGTCCACGGCCTTGTCGGAGAAGCCGTTGTTCATCGTGGACCCGGCGCCGACGAGGGGGGCGAGGAAGTTGTCCGCGTCGGGGAAGTCGGCGATCCAACCGACGGTGTAGGCGTCGAAGTCGCCGGCCGCGTACTGCTTCTGGAAGTCCTCCCACTTGGCGACCGCCTTGACGTCCACCCGGAAGAGACCGGTCGCCGTGAGCTGCTTGGCAATCGCGTCGGCCTCCGCGAGGTTCGCGCCGCGCTCGTTGGCACCCAGGCTGATCGGGACGGGGGTGGCGACGCCCGCCGCCTTGAGGAGCTTCCTGGCCGTCGCCGTGTTCGGCGCCGGCCAGGTGTCGAAGAACGGCGTGCTGTGCGACGCGACACCGGCCGGGACCAGGGAGTAGAGCGGGGTCACCGTGCCGCGGTGGACCTCGCTCGCCAACTGCGAGCGGTCGAGGACCGCCGCCACGGCCCGCCGCACGGCCGGCTTCGCCGCGGTGGAGCCGGGGCGGACGTTGAAGACGAGGTTGCGGGTCTCGGTGCCCCCGGAGGCCTGGTACCGGGTGTCCTCCAGGCCCGGGTTCAGGGCCGCGAGCACCTCGGGCGGCATGTCCCGGTGGGCGACCTCGACCTGGTGGTCGCGCCACGCCCGGTCGAGCCCGGCGGAGTCCGCGAAGTACTTCACCGTGACGGGCGTGCGGGCAGGTTTCGCCTGGCCCGTGTAGGTCGGGTTCGGCTTCAGTTCGGCGCTCTCGCCGGCCTTGTACGCACCGAGCACGTACGGGCCCGAGCCGTCCACCTTGCCGTCGTGGCGCAGCGCCCCGGCCGGGTACTTGTCCCGGTCGACGATCGACGCGGCACCCGTGGCGATCTTGAAGGGGAACGTGGCGTCGCGACCGGAGAGGTTGAAGGTGACCGTCCGCCCCTCGGCCTTGACCGACTCCAGGGTGTTGAAGAGCGGTGCCGGACCCTGCGCGGAGTTGATCTTCTTGATCCGGTCGAAGGAGTGCTTGACGTCCTCCGCCGTGATCGCGCGGCCGCCCGAGAACTTCGCGTCCGGGCGCAGTTCGCACTGGTACGTGGTCAGCTTGCCGCCGAGGAACCGGCACGCGGAGGCCGCGTCCGGGACGGGGGCCTCCGAGCCCGGCTTGACGGTCAGCAGCGACTGGTAGACGTTGCCGAACAGGGCCCAGGAACCGGCGTCGTAGGCACCGGCGGGGTCCAGGTCGGAGACGACGTCGCTCGTCCCGACCCGGATGGCGGTGCCCCGCCCGTTGCCCTCGGCGGGGAGCAGCTGCCAGGCGGCGACACCGCCGCCCGCCGCGAGGACCAGCACGGCCGCGATCACCTTCGAGCGGACAGACCGCATCCCCTGCACCCCGATATTCGAACCCCGTATCCGACTATCGGTCACCCAATCATGGAAGATCGGCTGCGGGAAGGCCTGTTATGCCTGGTCAGGCCTGATATGAGGCGAGTTCGACCACGGTGATGTCGGACGGCGCGCCGACTCGAACAGGCGGCCCCCAGGCGCCCGCGCCGCGGGACACGTACAGCTGTGTGTCGCCGTACCGTTCCAGGCCGGCGACGGTCGGGTTGGCGAGCTCTGCGAGGTAATTGCCGGGCCAGAGCTGACCGCCGTGGGTGTGCCCGGACAGTTGGAGGTCGACCCCGTGCCGGACGGCGTCGTGGATGACGATCGGCTGGTGCGCGAGGAGGACGGCGGTCCGGGACCGGTCGCGGTCACCGAGGGCCGCCCGGAAGTCGGGGCCGTGGCCCTCGCTCTCGCCCGCGACGTCGTTGACGCCGGCCAGGTCGAAGTACGGCAGGGCGCGCCGCGCGTTCTCCAAGGGCTGCATCCCCAGTTCCCGGACGTGGTCGACCCACTGCTCGGCGCCCGAGAAGTACTCGTGGTTGCCGGTGACGAAGAACGATCCGTGCCGGGCCCGGAGGCCGCGCAGCGGTTCGGCGGCCCGCCCCAGGTCGGGCACGCTCCCGTCGACCAGGTCGCCGACGACGGCGATCAGATCGGGCTGGGTGCCGTTGACGGCGTCGACGACGCGCCGGGTGTGGGCGGCGCCGAGGATCGGCCCGAGGTGGACGTCGCTGACGACGGCGATCCGGAAGCCGTGCGCGGCGCGGGGCAGCTTGGCGAGCGGCACGCGCACCCGCTTCACGCGCGGGCCGCGCAGCACCCCGTACGTCCCGTACCCGACCGTCGCGAGAGCGGCCGCGGCCGCCGCCCCGCCGACGGTCCGCGCGACGAACCGGCGCCGGGTGAGGACGGCGGCGTCGAAGGCGGATTCGCGGGCGGGCGCGGGTTCGGCGGCGGGGTCGGCGGCCGGCGCCCGGTCCGCCGGGGCGGACGGGTCGGGCTCCGCCGCCGGATCCACGGGAGCGGAAGCCGGCGCGGAGGCCTGGGCGGAAGCCGGGGCGGAGACCGGGACGGGAACCCGCGCGGCCGGCGGCGTGACCCGGCGGAGCCAGACGGCCCGGACCACTTCCCCGACGAGCATCGCCAGGCTCAGGTACAGCAGCACGGCCAGCCACATGAACCCCGGCCACGCCACCGCCTGCTGGAGCGGGAACGGCACCCCGGCGCGCCCGGCGACCAGGGCCGCGACGGCCGCGAGCGGCAGGGCGAAGGTCAGGGCGGTCCCCGTCCGGCGTGCGACACCACCCGACCGGGTGGTGTCACGGACGAGGCGGACCCACAGCCAGCGGTGGACCAGGGCCAACAGGCCCAGTACGGCGAGCGCGACGAGCGCGACCACGATTACGGTCATCGTGATTCACGCCGCAGCGCGCGCAGGGAACGCAACCCGATCACACCAACGGCCGTCCCCAGGAGAAAGGACGCCACCGCCAGTCCACAGTGGACCCAGAAGTAGGTCGTAGGGTCACCGGCGGTGTCGAAGGCCAGACCGCTGCCGTTCTTCCACAGGTTCCGGACGAAGGACACCCAGATGATCCAGCTCCACACTCCGAAGGCGAGCAGGAACCAGGAGGCGGTGCGGCTGAGTTTCATGTCCCCAGTATCGGATTCGTCCCCGGGAGGGACGCGCCAGGGTGGGCTAGACCGGCGGTGGTTCCGGCGGGTTGGCCGGTCAGCGACGGTGCACAGCCCATCGGGATGTACTTTCACCTGCGTGTATGCCAAGAAGACCGCGCTGACGGTCCTGTCCGCCGCGCTGCTGGTCCCCGCGATGTTCACCGCCCCCGCGCACGCCGCACCGGCCCCGCCCGCCGACGGGAAGGGCCGCCCTCCGATGGACGGCGGCCCGCCGGCGTCGATGTCCACCGTCGGCGGCACGACGCTCGGCCAACCGGGCACCCAGGTGAACCTGCTGCCGGGCGCGCCCGCGCTGCCCACCAACCTCACGGGGCGGTCGTGGATCGTCGCGGACGCGGAGACGGGCGCCGTACTGGCGGCGCACAACGCGCACTGGCGACTTCCCCCGGCCTCCACCATGAAGATGCTGTTCGCGGACACCGTGCTGCCGAGCCTGCCCAAGGACCGGGTGCACAAGGTCACCGAGCAGGAGATGGACGGGGTCGGCGCGGGAAGCAGCCTGGTCGGGGTGAAGGAGGACCACGAGTACACCGTCCACGACCTGTGGCTCGGCGTGTTCCTCCGTTCGGGCAACGACGCCGTGCATGTGCTTTCGGCCATGAACGGCGGCATCGAGAAGTCCGTCAAGGACATGCAGGCGCACGCGGAGGAACTCCAGGCCCTCGACACGCACGTGGTGTCCCCGGACGGGTACGACGCGCCGGGGCAGGTCTCCAGCGCGTACGACCTCACCCTGATCGCCCGCTCCGGGCTGCAGAAGGCCGACTTCCGGGAGTACTGCGGCACGGCGAGCGCGAAGTTCCCGGGCCTCCAGGAGGCGGGCAAGCCCCGCGACTACTTCGAGATCCAGAACACCAACCGGCTGATGACGGGTGCGTACGGGCTCTCCCCCTACAAGGGCATCGCCGGGGTCAAGAACGGCAACACCAGCATGGCCGGCTCGACCTTCACCGGCGCGGCCCAGCAGGGCAACAAGAAGCTGCTGGTCACGGTGATGAACCCGGGCTCGGACGGGGCCAACTCGGTGTACGAGGAGACCGCCGCGCTCTTCGACTGGGGTTTCTCGGCCGCCGGGAAGGTGAAGCCGGTCGGTGAGCTGGTGCCGCCCAAGAGCGCGGACACCAAGTCGCACGGCGCCCCCGCCCAGACGCACGAGAAGGAGACGTCGGCGGGCGGCGACGACTCCGGCAGCAGCGGCGTCGGGACCGCGCTCGGCATCGCGGGCGGGGCGCTGGCCGTGCTGGCGGGCGGGGCGTTCGCGGTCAACCGGCGGTGGCCTCGCCGCGGTCGCCGGGGCGACGAGGACCTGGTCTGACGGTCGTCCCCTGCCGGCGGGCGCGGGCGGGATGAGCCCGCGCCGTCGGTGAGGCCGCGGCGGCCCGGTGAGCCCGCGCCGTCGGTGAGCCCGCGGCGGCCCGGTGACGCCCCTCCGTGCCTGCCCCGGGTGGGCGG